>NZ_FMTP01000004.1 GCF_900100155.1 Ancylobacter rudongensis | reverse complement strand
ATGTCGTCAAAGCGGATCTCGCCGCCCTTCGAGGCCAGCAGAGCGATCGTGTCGTCGCCATCGCCGCCGGAGATGTCCTCCACGTCGATCTCGCCGCCCTTGGTGGCGATCAGGCCGATCGTGTCGTCACCGAAGCTGCCCTCGATGTCGCCGCCGGAAATCTCGCCGCCCTTGGTCGCCAGCAGGCCGATGACGTCGTCGCCGAAGCCGCCAGAGATGCTGTCGAAGCGCACTTCCGCGCCTTCCGAGGCCAGCAGGCCGATGAAATCGTCACCAAAGCCGCCCGAAATGTCATCGGCGCGGATGTCGCTGCGCCGGTCGGTCGCCGCCAGGATGATGGTGTCGTCACCCCAACCGCCGTCGATGTCGTCGACACGGATGTCGCCGCCCTCAGAGGCCACCAGCGCGATCACGTCATCGCCGCTGTTGCCATCGATGTCGTTGCCGCTAATTTCGCCGCCTTCGGTGGCCGCGAGCACGATGATGTCGTCGCCGCTCGAGAACCAGCCGCCGTCGCCGGAAATGTCATCAAAGCGGATCTCGCCGCCTTCGGTCGCGATCAGACCGATGACGTCGTCGCCATCGCCTCCGGAGATATCGTCTACGCTGACGTCGCTCCAGCGACCGGCCGCTGCGAGGACGATCGCGTCGTCGCCCGAGCCGCCCGAAATGTTCTCCGCCCGCACGTCGCCGGCGAACGCCGCCCCGAGAACGATCAGGTCATTGCCATCATTGCCGCTGACGTCGTCTGCGCGCACGTCGCCACCGAGCGCCGCACCGAGAACAATGAGATCGTCACCGCTGCCGCCATCGATGTCGTCAACTTCGGTCTCGCCGCCGAGGACGCTGAACACACCGATGAAGTCATTGCCGGAGCCGCCGTCAATGTCGTCGACGCGGGTCTCGCCGCCCAGCGCATTGCCGACAAGGATGAGGTCATTGCCACGGCCGCCGTCGATGTCGTTCGCGCGCACATCCGCGCCGGGGCCGATCGCCGCCAGGACGATGGCGTCGTTGCCGGAGCCACCGTCGATGTCATCGACGCGGGTCTCGCCGCCGAGGATGCTGACCACGCCGATGAAGTCATTGCCGGAACCGCCGTCGATATTGTCGACGCGGGTTTCGCCGCCCAGCGCATTGCCGACCAGGATGAAATCGTTGTCGTCGCCGCCATCAATGTCGTCCGCGCGCACATCGGCGCCGGGACCGATCGCCGCCAGCACAATGACGTCGTTGCCATCGCCGCCATCGATGTCGTCGACACGGGTCTCACCGCCGACAAGGCTGATCACGCCGATGATGTCATTGCCCGAACGGCCGTCAATGTCGTCGGCGCGGGTGTTGCCGCCGAAGAGATTGCCGACCAGAATGACGTCGTCACCGCGGCCGCCTTCGATATCGTCGACACGGATCTCGCCGCCGAAGCCGCTGACCACGGCGATGAAGTCATCGCCCGAGCCGCCCTCGACGTCATCGACCGTCACATTGCTATCGGGGCCGAAGGCCCCCAGCAGCAGCCGGTCATCGCCGGCATCACCGTCGACGTCCCCGCCGATGGTGATATCGGCGCCATCGGTGGCAACCACAGAGATCTCGTCGTCCCCGGTGCCGCCATCGACTGAACCTTCGATCGAAATCACTTTCGTCGAGGCGTTGAAGATGTTGATCTCGTCATTGCCGGAGCCGCCGAGAACATTGGCGCTGTCGTTGACGCTGTCCTTGGAAATATAGGTCGCGACTTGGTCGGATGCGGTGATGTTGATGACATCATCCCCGTCGCCGCCATCAATGTTGCCCTCATGAAGAGAGACCCAGCCATCGGACCAGTTGTTCGAGGAGCCACCGCCGAAATTGATGGTGTCGTTGCCTTCCCCGCCGTTGATCGAACCCTTGATGTCGATCGAACCATTCGGGTCGGAAGCAGCGTCGGGCGCGATGTTGATGACGTCGCTGCCAGCGTTACCATTCACATTAGTGGAGACGAGGACGCCGTCCTGCCAGGAATAATTGCCGCCGACGATCGTGATCGTGTTGTCGTCGGCATTGCCGTCGATATTGCCTTCGCTGAGCGGAGGATTGTTGTCGCAGAACCAGTTGCCCGAGCCCGACGAGGATTCCGTGCACCCGGCAGGACCCGGCAATGGCTCAGCGCGCGCCGACGCCGGTGCCAGCATCACGGCGGCCGTCAGCATGGCCGCCACGGCGACGGCCGAGGCCGATCCGAAAAGAGCCGACTTGCGATGATCGACAATCACTGGAGCCGCCGTCTGGGCCCTGTTCCGACGCACAAACGCCTTCGTGGCGCGCGCATTGCGGCGCACCTCGGCAATCTTCCTCGCCATCTAATCCCCCGATTCCCCAATAGTCGCAGGCGGTCAAGCCACCCATTGCGCAACGCCGACGGTACCCGCTAGCCCGGAACGCCACGATTCGAGGCGAAGCTAATGCAACCGCGCTCTGGGTTGCAAGGCCGTCACATTGTCAGAAAGGTTGCGTAAGCATCGGTAATAAACTGCCTTTTGCGGTATCAGGAACCCGCAATTACGAAAAAATGTTTGAATTTCAACAGTTTCTAAACCATCGAAAGAACATGCAGGAATTCTCAGAATTGTCGCTAAAATAGTACCGCGTTTAAACTTTTGACGTGTGCGTGGCAGTTTTCGCCCGCCGTGCTATTTTTGCTACGCATCAGGGGAGGCCAGAGGCACGGTCGGAGCGGGTCCGACCGAACATTCTTTTTGCGGAGGATGCTCGGCCTACGGGGAAAAATGCTCATTGGTTATTGTCTCGTCGAATCCGATGGTCGGACGAACGGCAGCGCCGTCTCCGGCCCCACCTTTCACCCAGTTGGCGATTTGCTTCCTACCCATGCCGGCAAGCCGGCGCGGGCCGAACCGGAGTCGCCCGAGGCCGCCGCGCTGCGGGCGCTCGGCTGCGAGCACGTCTTTACCGACCTGGACGACGATCGGCGGATCGATCGGCCAGGACTGCGGGCGGCCATCGATTTTTCGCGCTTGGGCGATGTGCTGACGGTACCGGCGCTCGGCCATCTCGGCGCAGATGTCGAATCGGTGGTCCGCATCGTAGCCTCGCTCAGCCAGAAGGGCGTGACGATCCGGCTGGGCGGCATGCCGATGGACATGATGATTCCGTCGGGCGAGGCTCTCGCCTTTGCCTGCCGCGCCCTGGCGCAATTGACCGAACCGGGCCCGGCGCCGGTGACCACGTCCAGCGGACCACGCCGGCGCGGCCGACCACAATCGCTCTCCAACAAGGATATCGCCAAGGCCCACCGGCTGCTGGCCAGCGGCAACGCCGTCCCGGAAGTGGCTCGGGCGCTCGGGGTCTCCCCGGCCACGGTGTACCGGATCTTCCCGCGCCGCACGTCGAAAGCCGATCATCCCGACGACACGACAAACTGAGCCTGGCGGATCAATGGCGAGGATCGCCCGTTACGGCGGGCGATCCGGATGTCGGAGGCAGGGAGAGAGGCCGGGACGGGGGCGCCTGGTGGGTTCCGGCCGGCGCCCAGCACGTGCCGGCGGTTTCACCGGCACTCATGGCCGGCGCGGCAAAGCCGGCGCCGCACCTTCGTAACCAATTCGGAGAGAGATGGGTGGCTGGGGGACCTGGATTCGAACCAGGACTAACGGAGTCAGAGTCCGCAGTTCTACCGTTAAACTATCCCCCACCGTCGCGCCGCGAACGGCGCTTCCGGGGCCTTCCGCGGCGACACTGTGTGTCGGATCGCGGGGGCAGCGGCAGTGGCGCGCTCTATAGACGCTCCCGCCGGCTCGGTCTACCCCCCACCGCGTAGTTTCCACGGAGACCGCGTCACCCCGCCGGAAAGCGGTCGCCACGGCAGGGCCGCGCCCAAGGGCCAGAGTGTCCCGTACCTGCCACGCGGCCCCTTCTTCGCAGCGGCCCCGCATGCGGGCCGGTGGCTGCGGCGGGCCCAGCCCGGGACGCCGGGAAGCACCCCGTCCGGTATCCGTGTCATGGCGCGAGATCGCCCCCTGCGCTTTCCTGTGGATTCCGCCTTTCGGCGCCGACAACGATCGCCGGCTCATGGCGGATATGTCGGATGCATTCCGGCAGCGCTCCTTCCGCATCAGAACGCGGCCCCGCTGATGGCCACAGTCGGGCGGGCGCCGTCGCGGCGGCGCCACCATCCCAAGGCGCGCTCAACGCCGTTATAGCGGCCGCTCCCCACCCAAGACACCCGACCGTCGTTTTGAACATGGCTCCTAGGACGAAAGGCGCATGAAAGGGCAACCAAATCGACTGGGTCGAGCAAGTCTCAACCATTTTGGTTGGAACCTGCGTTTTCTGGGCGTTAATGGTGGATTAACAGGCAAAGAAAGGCATGCACGAACCTCAGTGCTGCCATGCAGCATTCCGCCTTTTGCGCTGCGGTAAAGCCTCTATATTCCGTGGCATACAGAATACTGGAGGCTCAGATGAACACCACGACCCTTACCCACACCTCTTCCGACTTCTTCTCCCGCATCGTCGAAGGCGTCACCAGCTTCTTTGAAGCCATTGGTGAAGGCCGTCGCATCGCCCAGCGCTACGAGGCTCTCGCCCGTCTTTCGGACGCCGCCCTCGCCAAGCGTGGCCTGACCCGCCAGGACATCGCCCAGGCTGCCGTTAACGGCCGCTGAGACGTCCCGGCTGAGCGGCCCCGTCCGGATCGGTCGCTCCACGAATACGTAAGGTGACGCTGTCGGTTGATCCTGCAGCGTCCATGACGGTCAGACGCACGAAGCCCGCGCCCGCCGGCCGCCAGAACAATGTGGCGGCCCCGGCGGGCTGGCCGCTCGGCACGCCATCGACGAAGACGGTCAGCTTGCCCGTCCCGCCGCTCACCTTGAGCACCAGCGGTTCGTCGCCCTCGCGCTCCAGGCTGGCCCCATCAGGCGGGAAAGCGATTCTCGGCCGCTCCTCCGTAAAGCCCTGTCCCGACGCCCGCCCGAAATGCCGGAGCGGCGGCGGCAATTGCGCGTTCTTCACGTCAAGCGCCTCGCGTGGCGCCGGCGCGAACGGGGCTGGCCGGCTCACCAGCCGGGCGAACGCCTCGAACAGGACCGGCGCCGCCGCCTCGCGCCCGATCATGCCGGGCACGGGCTGGCCATCGGGCCGCCCTACCCAGACGGCGACCGTGCGTCGCCCGTCGAACCCCACCGCCCACGCATCGCGATAGCCGAAGGACGTGCCCGTCTTGAAGGCGATGCGCCCCGCCCGCTCATTGCGCGGCGCCGGCGTGCCGGCCAGCGACTGCGCGAGATAGGCGGCAGCCACCGGGCTCATCAGTTGCCGGGCCTCCTCCGGCCCAGAGGCGGCACTGTCCAGCCGCTCGCGCAGACCATGCGCCAGGCCGCCATTGGCGATGCCGGCATAGAGGCCGGCCAGGGCGTCGAGGCTCATGCCGACCCCGCCCAGCCCCACCGCCAGCCCCGGCACTTCGCCCGGCGGCAGCTTCAGGGCAAACCCGGACTGGCCGAGCCGGCTGGCGAGCCGCTGCGGCCCCACCGCCTGCAGCAGAACCACGGCCGGCACGTTCAGCGACAATTGCAGCGCCTGCCGCACCGACACCGTGCCCTGATAGTCGCGGTCGAAATTGCGCGGCCGGTAGGCGCCGAAGCGCGCTGGCCGGTCCTCGATCAGCGTTTCGGGATGGGCGATGCCGTCCTCGAAGGCGAGGCCGTAGATGAACGGCTTCAAGGTCGAGCCGGGCGAGCGGATGGCCCGCGTCAGGTCCACCGCGCCGGCGCGCTCGGTATCGAGCGGATCGGCGCCGCTGACCCGCGCCAGCACCTCGCCGCTGGAATTGTCGACCATAACAAGCGCCATGGAGACGCCGGTGCCCAGCTCGCGCACCCGCTCCGCCGCCAGCGCCTCCAGCCGCGCCTGCGCCGAGGCGTCGATGGCAAGCGCGTGCACCTGCGCCGCCGGCTGCTGGCGGCGGGCGTTCTCTGCCGCGTGGGCGGCGAGCATCGGCAAGGCGACCCGGCCCGTGGGAACAGGCGCCCGGCCGGCGAACGCGACCTCCGCCGCGCCGAACAGCCCAGCCTCGCCCAGCCGGACGAGCACCTTGTCCCGCGCCCGCTGGGCCCGGGCCGGGTGGCGGTCCGGCCGGCGTGATTCCGGTGCCTGCGGCAGCGCGACAAGCAGCGCCGCCTCGGCCAGAGTGAGCCGGCGCGGCTCCTTGCCGAACCAGGCGAGGCTTGCTGCCCGCACGCCCTCGATATTGCCGCCATAGGGCGCCAAAGTGAGGTAGAGCGCCAGAATCTCGCTCTTGCTCAGTCGCGCCTCCAGCTGGATCGCCCGGCGCATCTCGGCGAACTTGGCACTGGACTTGGCTTTGAGCCCGCTGCCCTCGCGCGGCTCCAGCAGCCGCGCCACCTGCATGGTCAGGGTGGAGCCGCCGGAAACGACACGCCCGTGCCGCAGCATCTGCCCCGCCGCGCGCAGCAAAGCGAGCGGATCGACCCCGCCATGTTCCCAGAAGCGCTTGTCTTCATAGGCGACCAGCATGTCGCGGAAGCGCCGGTCGATGTCGCGGGTCTCCGCCTTCAGGCGCCAGCGCCCGTCGGCGAGGGCGAAGGGGCGCAGCAGCCGCCCCTCGCGGTCGCGCACTTCCACCGAGAACGCGAGTGCGGGCGGCGGCGGGGCACTGGCGCGCACGCCAGCGAGCCAGGCAGTGGAGCCCCCCGCCAGCACCATCGCGCCGAGAACAGCGATGCCGCACCCGCGCTGCAGGCCCCGCCTCACGCGAGTTCCCTCATCGCGCCGGGCCCGTCACTTCGGTCCGTCCCGCGCTGGTGCGGGCAAAGCGGCCGGGGCGGTACATGTCCTCGACGATCGCCGGAGGATGGGCGTAGCGGCCGGGGGAGACGGCGCGCACGATATAGGCGACGCGCAGCAGTTCAGGCTCCTCCGAGCCCTGGGTTCGGTCGAAGGCGGCGGCGAAGAAGGCGTCGCGGAATTCCGCATGCGCCGGCTGCGTCGTGTCGCCCAGCCAGGCCAGCGCCCCGACATCCGCGCCCACGGCAAGGCTCGGATTGTCGATCTCGAAGCCGGCGGGGAGATGATCGACCAGCAGCACATGGCTCGGCCCGGCCTCGTCCTCCTGCGCCTCCAGCACCACGACGAGGCGCTGGTTCTGCGTCACCTTGGCGGGATCGGCCGGCACGCCGGCCAGCGTGTAGTAGCTGCGGCTCAGGCTGAACCCGTTCGCCGCAGCCGGCTCCGGCGCCACCGGGGGACCGTCGATGGAAACGACAACGTCCAGCGGGGCGATGCCGCGATTGGTCAGCACGATCGGCTTGGCCAGTTCCTGCGGCGTCAGCGTGCGCTCATAGAGGCCGGTATGGGCGGTGCCGTCGATATCGAGAGCGATGCCCCTGCCCTCGCGCAGCGCCCGGGCGGCCAGAAGAAGCCACGCGTCCTCCTGGGTCGAGGTCGGGCCGGCATCGACAAAGGCGGTGGCCACCCTCTGGCGGGCCGTGCGGGCCGTGCCGGTGAACCCGGCCTCGGAGGCGAGCGTCGCCACCCCGGCCGCGTCACGCAGCAGCGAGCCGAAGTCCGGCCGGCCAGACGTCACCATCTCGGCCGCGCCGGGCAGCAGTTCCAGCGCCGCGCCGAACACCTTCTCCGCCCGCCCCTTGTCGCCGAGCATGGCGAGCGAGGCGGCGAGCTGGCCGCGCGCCATCGCACTCGTCACCTCGTCGAGCTTGGCGTCGGCGACATAGCGCAGATCGCCCAGCGGCGCCCGCCCGTTGCGGGCCAGAACGTAGATGGCGTAGGCGGCGCCGTCATTGGTGGCGCCATCCCCGGCATAGGCGAGCGAATTGCGCAGCCGGTCGAGCGCCATGGAGAAGGGCTGTTCCGGCACGGCGTGGCCGCGCTCGCGGGCGCGGGTGAGGAAGTCGGAGACATAGGCGTCGAGCCACAGATCATTGCCCCCCGCCTCCCACAGGCCGAAGGAGCCATCCGAGCCCTGCCGGGCGATCAGCCGGGCGATGGCGGTGCGGATGGTCTCGGCCGGGTCCTTGGTCAGGCGGAAGCGCTGGGGCGGGCCGAAATCGCTGAGATAGAGCAGCGGCAGCGCCCGGCTGGTCAGCTGTTCGGAGCAGGCGAAGGGGTAGCGGTCGAGCGCGCCGAACAGGGCCGGCACGTCGAAGGCCGGGTCCAGCCCGGCGGAAACGCTCACCCCGCCGCGCCCCGGCACGAGATCGGCGACGAGATCCGCGCTCAGAGTCAGCGCCGCCCCCGGCGCCAGCGTGTCGATGCTGCGGCGGGAGATGGCGGGATAGGCCGGGCGCACATTCAACGCATAGTCGCGCACGATAGCGAGCCCGCCCGGCCCCGACAGCCGCACCGAGACCTTGGCCTCGCCAATGCCGGTGCCGTCCACCTGTGCGGCGAAGGACTGGCGCGCGCCCTTGGCCAGCGGCACCGTCTTCGGCGCGCTGGCCACCTTCACCGGACCGTCGGTGACGATCTCCAGCGCGTAGTCACCCGCCTCGCCATCGACATTGTCGAGCGACAGGTTGAGCGTCGAGCGGTCGCCGGATGCGAGGAAGCGCGGCAGGGTGGCGGTGATCACCACGGGATCGCGGATGACTACATCGGCCTGCGCATGGCCCACCGCCGCGCCGGACCACGCCACCGCCATCAGCCGGCCGGTGCCGTCGAAGGGCGGCAAGACAAAGTCGATGGTGCCCCTGCCCTGCGCGTCGAGCTTCACCAGCCCGGAGAACAGAGCGAGCGGCGGCTGCGTCGGCGGCTCCGCCTGCAGGCCCATATCCATCGCATCGCCACCGGAGCGAAGGCGACCCCGGCTGCCGAGCATGCCGTCGATCAGCTGGCCGTAGAAATCGCGCACCTCAGTCCCCAGCGCCCGCTGGCTGAGATAGAAGCCATCGGGGTCGGGCGCCTTGAAGCCGGTGAGGTTGAGAATGCCGACATCGACCAGAGCGAGCGTCACATAGGCCTCGTTCTGCCCGCCCCCCGTCACCTGCACCGGCACCGAAAGCGTCGTTTCCGGCCGGGCGAGATCGGGCGCCTCCAGCGTTACCGCCAGCACGCGCTGGGCGCGGTCGACGCCGAACCAGGCGAGGCCGATGGCACGACCGGGATTGCGGCTCGCCGCCACATCAAGCGGCCGGTGGACGAAGGCCAGCGCATAGGCGCCCGGTCCCCATTCCGGGGCGACGGTGAAGGCGACCGAGGTGTCGCCGGCCTTCACGTCGAGCGTCTTCGCTGCCAGCACGCCGTCGCCGACGATCAGCACGGTGGCGGAACCGGCCATGCGGCTGGTGAGGTTCACCTTCAGCGTGTCGCCGGCGGAGTATTGCGCCTTGTCGAGCCCGACCTCCAGCCGGTCCGGCGCGTCGGCGGTGGCCCCGCCACCCCAGCCGGCATCGAAGGCGACGGCGGTCGCGCGCGTGCCGTCGGTGACTTCCAGCCGGTAGCGGCCCCAGGCGACGGGAACGCTGAGCCGCGACGGCGCACCGGCGGTCAGGTCGAGCCTGCCGTCGGCCACCTTGGCGACCGATTCGACCGGCTCGAAATCCCAGCTGCCGCCGAGGCGGTACCATTGATAGCGGGTCTCGATGCGGTAAAGCGCCCATTGCGCGCCCTTCAGCGCCACCGGCTGGCCAGCGGCATCGAAGCCCTGCACCTCGAAGCCGGCATTGGCGTTCTCGCCGGGCCCCGCCTTGTCGAACAGCGGCTTGACGCCGATGCCGTCGCCGGCGGCGCGCACCGGCAGCACCAGCGAGCGGCGCACCGCCCGCCCGCCGCCTTCATTCAGCGCGACAAAGATCTCCGCTTCCAGCGGGCGGGCGGTCGCGGGCAGCACCGGCAGCGCCACCGGCAGGCTTGCCTTGCCCTGCGCGTCCGTCACCGGCGCGTCGGCCAGCGGCTGGCGCACCGGGGTGAAGCCGTCATCGGCGCGGCCGAAGCGCCAGCCCGGCAGGCCCGGACGGGCATCGGCCACCCGCACCTCGATCTCGCCCTCAATGTCGAGCCCCGCCGCCGGCGGGCCGAACAGCCAGCGCCCATCCGCCGCCACCGTCACCGGCGTGTTGGCGGCGAGGAAGGTGGCGGTGGTGGAGAGGTCGAGCGCCAGGCGCTCGGGCACATAGTCTTCCAGCAGGAAGGTGGTGGACCCAACAGGCGCGCCGCGCGGGTCGACATAGGCCTCGACGCGCCAGGTGCCGGTCATCGCGTCGCCCATCAGCGGATAGGTGAGCGTGCGCCCACCCGCCCCCTGATCGTCGACCAGAACGCGGCGCTCCTCGACGCCGTCCGGCCGCTTGAACATCACCGTCAGCGGCACGCCCGCCGCCGCGCTCACCTGCGGGCTGCGAAGCAGGGCGGTGACGTGCACTTCCTCGCCGGAGCGATAGACGCCGCGCTCGGTGGTGACGAAGGCGTCGTAGCGCTCGGGCGCCGCGCGTCCGCCGACGCCGCGATCGGTGAGGTCGAAGGCCTGATCGTCCAGCGAGAGGAAGGCATAGTCGCCCTCCTTCGCCTGCGCGACGATGACAGCTGGCGCGAAGCCTTCCGTGCCGCGCATCAGCCCGGCATCGAAGGCGGCGCTGCCGCTGGCATCCGTCCGCATGGTGGCGAGCACGTCGTTGGACTTGGCGAGCAGGCGCAGTTCCACCCCTTCCATCGGCTGCGCGCTGCCAAGCGCACGCACCATGACCGTCAGGCCCTTGCTGCCCGACAGCGCGGTGAGGCCGAGATCGGAGACGACGAACCACTGGGTGGCGCGCGAGCTCCATTCGTCATTCGGGTCGGCGGCATCGCCGCCCGGCCGGGCCGCCAGCACATAGACGCCCGGCGCCAGCGTCTTCACCGCCTCGTCGACGGGGAAGGAGGTGGTCACGTCCTCGTTCAGCGGCGACGCCGTTTCCAGCTCGCCGGTGAAGATGAGTTCGGCCTTGCCGTCCTTCAGCTGCTGCAGGTCATAGCCGCCGAGGTCGCGGCGGAACTCGCCGTCGAGGGCGGTGGGAATCAGGCTGCGGTCGCCGATGCGGTAGAGGTCGACCGCCACGCGCGCAGTGTTGACCGAGACCACCGGAATGCCGCGCGGGCCGGTGCGCGGCAGCACGTAGTTCCGCCCCGTGAAGCGCACGCTCGGCTTGCGATCACGCACATAGATGGTGAGTTCGGAGGTTGCGGCGAGCGGCTCGGCGGCGATGGAAGACGGCAGGCCGGCCCGCAGCGTCACGTCATACGTGTCGCCGTGCTTCAGCCCCTCGACGCAGAGCTGGCTCCCTTCCGCCGTAACCGCCGGCTTGTCGACGAGCCCGCTGGGGCCCCTCAGCGTCACATAGGCGGAATAATCCTTGCCACCCTTCACCAGCGGTTCGGAGAACTGCACGCAGATGCGGGGATTGGAGGCGTCCGAATCGACGCTGTAGTCGAGAATGCGGAAACCGCGCTCCTCGCGCAGCTTGTCGTAGAAGGCGCGCTGCTCGGGCACGTCGGCATAGGTGAGCGCGGTGGTGAACGTGTCGAGCGCCGGGCGCCACAGCGAACGCTGGTCGTAGAGATGGCCGATGGCGAACAGCGCCTCGGCCTGCGCCGCCCGCGTCGTCGCCGCGCGATAGGCGAGGAAGGCTGCCGCCTGCGCCCGCTCCAGGAAGGTGTCGGCGCTCTCATTGTCGTTCGGCTTGATCCGCGAGAGCGCCCGCGAGAAGCGCTGCCAGAGGCCGGCATCGCCGGGGCTCGCCTGCGCCAATTGTCCATAGAGGCCGGCGGCGGTGCGGGCGTCACCGGCGGCAAGCGCGGCATCGGCGTCCTTGCGCAACTGGGCGGCCGGCTTGGGCAGCGGCCCGCGCTCGCGTTGCAGCAGCGCCTGCAGTCGGCGGGCGGCTTCCACCAGCTCCTGCGGCGCGTAGGTCTTCGGCAGGGCGTCCGGGGCCGGCTTGGCCGTCGGCGTCGCTGCGGGCTTGGCAGGCGCGGCCGCCGCGGGCTTGGTCGCGGCAGGCTTGGGCGCCTGCGCCGCCGCCGAGCCGACCAGCGACAGAGCCAGTACCGACACGGCGACCCCGTGTCCGAGCCAGGAAAAGGCCGAGGTAAACGGGATCATGGCACCTGCTCCGAGACTGACCGCCTGCTTTGGGACCGGACGATAGGACGAAATAGGCCACGGTGCCATGACGTTGCCCAGGCGGCGGCGACATACCCGCCGGGCCGTGGCGACGGCACGGATGTCACACTGCCGAGGATTGCCGCGCCGCCGCCATTGAATCGCCGTCCGCGCTTAGGTATACGGGCCGACATCCATTCGGGGGCCTGCGACGCGGGAGCGCCGGGCGAACCCATTCAACCGTGGCCGGACGCGGCTGCCGAGACCAGAGGCCTTTCATGTCGACCACGTTCGAGACCGTTGCCAACATCATTGCCGAGACGTGCGACATTCCGCGCGAGAACATCACGCCGGAAAGCCACGCCATCGACGATCTCGGCATCGACAGCCTGGACTTCCTCGACATCGCCTTCGCCATCGACAAGGCGTTCGGCATCAAGCTGCCGCTTGAGAGCTGGACGCAGGAAGTCAATGAAGGCAAGGCGACGACCGAGCAGTACTTCGTCCTCAAGAATCTCTGCGCGCGCATCGACGAGCTGATTGCTGCCAAGTCCGCCTGATCCGGCGGAAGGACGTCGTACAAGCGGGACAGGTGATGCGCCTCGAATATTTCCAGATGATCGACAAGGTGGTCGAGCTCGACCTTGAAGCTCGCACCTTGCGGACCGCCAACACCGTCCCGTGCGAGAGCCCGATCTTTGAAGGCCACTTCCCGGGTCATCCGCTGCTGCCGGGCGTGCTGCTGTTCGAGATCATGGCGCAGAGCTGCGGCATGCTGCTGCTGCGGCTGCACAATTACGACCGCATGGCGTTTCTCGCCTCGGTCGACAAGGGAAAGCTGCGGACCTTCGTGGTCCCGGGCCAGGTGATCGACGTCTTCGCGCGCCTGGAACATGACGGCTCGGGCTATGCCCGGCTGAAGGCCGAGGGCCGGGTCGAGGGCAAGCTCGTCTGCAATGCCGACGTGACGCTCAAGACCATGCCCTTCCCGGCCCCGGAGCTGCGCGGCTATCTGCTCTCCACCGCCGAACGCATCGGCATGCCGATGGGTGACGCCGTGATCGGCACGGCGGAACGCGCAGGAAATCTCACGCATGTCTAATCGTCGCGACGTCTGGATCACCGGCATCGGGCTCGTTTCCTCGCTCGGTGAAGGCCCGGAAGCCCATCGGCTGGCGCTTTCCTCGGGCACCGCCCCGGTGGTCGACGAGACGGGCTTCGCCCCCTATGTCGTCCACCCGCTGGCCCCGATCAGCTTCGACGCGCAGATCCCCAAGAAGGGCGACCAGCGGCAGATGGAGCCCTGGCAGCGCATCGGCACCTATGCCGCCGGGCTCGCACTGGATTCGGCCGGCATCAAGGGCGACAAGGACATTCTCGGCACCACCGACATGGTGGTGGCGGCCGGCGGCGGCGAGCGCGACCAGTCGGTCGATGGCGCCATCCTGACCGAGATCGAGAACCAGCCGAACCCCGAAGTATTCCTCAACGAGCAGCTTCAGTCGAACCTGCGCCCGACGCTGTTCCTGGCCCAGCTGTCCAATCTACTCGCCGGCAACATCTCCATCGTCCACGGCGTCACCGGCTCCTCCCGCACCTTCATGGGCGAGGAAAGCTCGGGCACCGACGCGGTCCGCATCGGCTGGTCGCGCATTGCCGCCGGCACCAGCGAGATCGCCCTGGTGGGCGGCGCCTACAATGCCGAGCGGCGCGACATGCTGCTGCTCTTCGCCCTCAAGCGCCTCGCCATGCACGCCCCCTGGGCGCCTGTTCTGGCGGAGCCGAAGGGCGTGCCGACCGGCTCGGCCGGCGCCTTCCTCGTGCTCGAATCGCCGGAGCACGCCACGGCGCGCGGCGCCAAGCCGATCGCCAAACTCTCCGGCGTCTGGTCCGAGCGCGCCCGGCGCAACGAGCCCGGCGCCGTCGAGGCGGTGCTGGAACAGCTTCTGACGACCGCCGGCGCCGACAAGGGCGACCAGACCGCCGTGTTCTCCGCCGCTTCCGGCGCGCCCGAGCCGACGCAGGCGGAAGCCGCCGTCCTCGCCCGCTCCGGCCTGCCGGTGCGCTCCGTGACCGACCGTGTCGGCCATGGGCTGGAAGCGCAGATGCCGGTGGCGCTGGCGCTGGCCGCGCTCAGCGTCGCCGAAGGCAAGTTGTTCGCGCCGCTCACCGGCGAGACGCTGGAAAAGCCTTTCGATGGCCCGCTTTCCCGTGCCATCGTTACCGCAGTGGGGCATTGGCGTGGGGAAGGCGTCGCGCTGGTCGAGCGCGCCGACTGACCCCACCACGCGGAAGCACGCCGCTTCCGAGGAGCAGATCATGGCTTCCTATACCGACAAGGCCGGCCGGCCGATCGTCGTCGTTACCGGCATGGGGCTCGTCACCTCGCTGGGGCAGGGCAAACAGGACAATTGGGCGAAGCTGACTTCCGGCATGTCCGGGATCCATCGCATCACCCGCTTCCCCATCGACGGGATGCGGACCACCATTGCCGGCACGGTCGATTATCTGCCCAAGAGCAAGAGCACCGCGCCCGATCTCTCCGAGGAGCTGGCGACGCTGGCGGCGGACGAGGCGATCGCCGAATCCGGCATCGGCACCAAGGGCGCCTTCCCGGGCCCGCTGTTCTGCGCCGTGCCGCCGATCGAGCTGGAATGGCCGCAGCGCCGCATCCTGGCCCAGGAAGCCGCGCCCAACGCCGCCGTCACCTATGACGACCTGCTGCGCGCCGCCGAGGCCAATGGCCACGACGCCTGGCACGAGCGTTTCCTCTACGGCTCGATCGCCGACCATCTGGCGGACCGCTTCGGCACGCGCGGCCAGCCGATCTCGCTGTCCACCGCCTGCGCGTCCGGCAACACCTCGATCCAGCTCGGCGTCGAGGCGATCCGGCGCGGCGATTGCGAGGCGGCTCTGTCCATTGCCACCGACGGCTCGGTGACGGCGGAGGCGCTGATCCGCTTCTCGCTGCTCTCGGCGCTGTCGACCAATAACGACGTTCCGGAAGCCGCCTCGCGCCCCTTCGCCAAGAATCGCGACGGCTTCATCATCGCCGAAGGCGCCGGCGCGCTGGTGCTGGAGAGCCTGGAGCACGCGCTGGCGCGCGGCGCGAAGATCCTCGGCGTGGTCGAGGGCGTCGGTGAGATGGCCGACAGCTTCCATCGCACCCGCTCCTCGCCGGACGCCAAGCCGGTCATCGGCTGCATGCGCCGGGCGCTGGCCGATGCCGGCGTCGAGCCGGATGCCATCGACTACATCAACGCCCACGGCACCTCCACGCCCGAGAACGACCGGATGGAGTTCACCGGGATGAGCGCCGTCTTCGGCGAGCGGCTGACCGGCATTCCGATCTCGTCCAACAAGTCGATGATCGGCCACACGCTCACCGCCGCCGGCGCCATCGAGGCGGTGATCTCGCTGATGACCATCGCCAATGGCCGCATTCCGCCGACAATCAACTACGAGATGCCCGACCCGGCCATCCCGCTCGACGTGGTGCCGAATGTGGCGCGCGATGCGACGGTGACGCGGGTGATGTCGAACTCCTTCGGCTTTGGCGGGCAGAATGTGTGCCTGATCCTGACGGACGAGCCGGCGTGAGCCGGCGCGTCCTCGTCACTGGCGGCGGGCGCGGCGTCGGCGCCGCCATCGTGCGCGCCTTGGCTCTGGCGGATTTCGAGGTCGTCTTCACCGTCCGCACGGCGGAGGCCGAGGCGCAGGCGCTGATCGCCGCGATCGAGGCGGAGAAGCCGGACGCCCGCGTCGAGGCGCGCGCCCTCGATCTCGCCGACAAGGGCGCGGTGGAGGCGTTCGCCGCCGTCCTCGCCGAGGAGCCGACCTATTTCGGCTTCATCCACAATGCCGGCATGAGCTACGACACGCTGGCCGCGCTGGTCGACCAGCACCGCGCCGAGCAGCTGATGCAGGTGAATTACTGGTCCTTCGTGAGGCTGGTCGGCGCGCTGGTGCGGCCGATGACGCGGGCGCGGGCCGGACGGATCGTCGCCATCGGTTCGATCGCGGCCGATGTCGCCAATGCCGGCAATGCCATCTATGCCGGCTCCAAGGCGGCGCTGGCGGGCTATTGCCGCACGCTGGCCATTGAGAGCGCCCGGCGCGGGGTGACGGTCAACGTCGTCGCCCCCGGCTTTGTCGATACCGCGATGCTGGCGCCCTATGCCGCCTACCGCGCCAATGTGGAGAAGCAGATCCCCGCCGGCCGCTTCGCCGCGCCGGAGGATGTGGCGGCGGTGGTCGCCTTCCTGCTGTCGCCCGGTGCCGCCTATGTCACCGGCGCCACCCTGCCGGTGGATGGCGGGCTTACTGCCGCACTAGCCATACAGCGCTGATTTCGCTATCCACCCTCGTCCTTGCGCGGACGGCATCCCTGCCCGCCCCTTGCCCGTAGACACCCGGGCGACGGGACGAGATGTGCCGCCGCCGCCTGCCCGGAGTTGTTCATGCGCGCGCTTCAGCTGGTCTCCGACCGCGAACTGATCCTTACCGACCTGCCCACCCCCGGCGCGCCGGAACCGGGCGAGGTGCAGGTCAGCGTCAAGGCGCTGGCGCTCAACCACATCGACGTCTGGGGCTGGCGCGGCATGGCCTTCGCGAAGCGCAAGATGCCGCTGGTGGTGGGCGCCGAGGCGGTGGGCGAGGTCACCGCCATCGGCGAGGGCGTCACCCGCTTCAAGCCGGGCTCGAAGGTCGCCATGTATGGCGCGCTCACCTGCGGCCAGTGCAAGACGTGCCGGCAGGGCCGCGACAATCTCTGCGAGGAGGTCGCTGGCGTCATGGGCTTCCATGTCGACGGCTTCGCCCGCGACCAGCTCAACATCAAGGAACGCCTGTGCGTGCCGATCCCGGACGGCATCTCCTGGACCGACGCCGCCACCGCGCCCGTCACCTTCTCCACTGTCGAGCACATGCTGTTCGACAATGCCAAGCTTGAGCCCGGCGAGACGATTCTGGTCCACGCCGCTGGTTCCGGCATCGGCACGGTGGCGATCCGCATGGCCAAGGAAATCGGCTGCACCGTCATCACCACGGCGGGCGACGACGAGAAATGCGCCAAGGCCAAGGCCCTCGGCGCCGATCACGTCATCAACTACAAGACCGACCGCTTCGAGCACGAGGTGCGCAAGATCACCAAGAAGAAGGGGGTCGACGTGGTGTTCGAACATGTCGGCGCCGAGACCTGGAACGGCTCGCTGCTGTCGATGAAGCCGGGCGCCCGCCTCGTCACCTGCGGCTCGACCTCGGGCGTGTCGGTCAACATGAACCTGATGCAGCTGTTCCAGCGCCAGTACCGCATCATCGGCTCGTTCGGCGCGCCGATCCGCGCCATCGCCGATGGTCTCAAGCGCATGGAGCGCGGCGTGCGGCCGGTGATCGATTCCGAATTCCCGCTGGAGCAGTTCGGCGCCGGTCTGGAGCGGCTGGAAACGCGCCGCGTGTTCGGCAAGGTCGTCATCACCTTCTGACGGCGCGAGGTTCGAGCTTAGCGACGATGGCCTCCCCCCGTCCCTGGACCACCCGTCTGCGCGACGCCGCCCTCTCGGCGGGCGTGTGGGCGCTGGCGGGGGCGATGCGCCTGCAGCCGCCGCGCTTCGCCTCCTGGGCCGGCGGCTTCTGGGCGCGCAAGATCGGCCCGCACACCTCGATCCACCGCACCGCGCTGAAGAATCTGCGCCTCGCCTACCCCGAGAAGACCGAGGCCGAGCGCGAGGCGATCGCCATCGGCATGTGGGACAATCTCGGCCGCATGGGCGGCGAGTTCGTCCATCTCGACCGCATCTGGCAGTACAATATGTGGGAGCCGGCCAAGAGCCGGATCGAGACCACGGGCGTCTCCAATTTCGTCGCCATGCGGATCGACGGCAAGCCGGCCCTCGTCTTCACTGCGCATCTGGCGAACTGGGAGCTGCCGGCCATCGCCGCCGCCGCGCAGGGGCTGGACAGCGCGGTGCTGTTCCGCGCGCCCGACAATTCCTTCTTCGCCGACCTGCTGTTCGAGGCCCGCAGCCGGGTGATGGGCAATCTCGTCGCCGCCTCGCATGTCGCGGTGTTCGAGCTTGCCGCCGTGCTCGACCAGGGCAAGCATCTCGGCATTCTGGTCGATCAGGCCCGTCGCGGCGGCCCCACCGTCCAGTTCTTCGGCCAGCCCTGCTCGGCCAACCCCACCATCGCCCGCCTTGCCCGGCTCTATGAATGCCCGGTGCATGGCGTCCGCGTCATCCGCCTGCCGGAAGGCCGCTTCCGCATCCAGTGCACCCCCGCCCTCGACCTGCCGCGCGATGCCAAGGGCAAGATCGACGTCGACGGCGCCATGCAGATGATCACCTCGGTGGTGGAAGGCTGGGTGCGCGAATATCCCGAGCAGTGGACCTGGTTCTACAAGCGCTGGCGGATGTAGGCGGGCGCAGACGCCGGGAGACCATACTCCTGCGATGTCATCCCGGACGACCGAAGGTCGATCCGGGATCGCCTGCGCCTTGCCAACCGAGGGAGCCGGGGCCACGATCCCGGCTCTCGCTGCGCACGGCCGGGATGACGACTTCCCCGCGCCTTCCTCCGTCGTGCTGAGGTGCCGGACTCTTGCCCGGCCTCGAAGCACGCAGGAACTGTGTGCCCGATGAGCATCCTTCGAGGCGCTTCGCGCACCTCAGGATGACGGTCATCGCGGACGAATGAGAAAACGGCGGGTCGTGTGTCCTCGCCTCAAACAAAAAGGCCGGGCGCTGGGCCCGGCCTTTCGCATCAAGTGAAAACGTTGTTCACGTGAGGCTCACTTGCCGCGCTTGAAGTCGCTCCAGGTGCGGGTGACGACGCGCTGCACCTTCTGCGGATAGGTGGTGACGGTGAACAGCTTGTCCTGCGTCTCCTTGTCCGGGTAGATCGCCGGGTTGTCGAGGATCGCCTTGTCGATGAACTTCTGCGATTCCAGGTTGCCGTTGGCGTAGGAGATGTAGTCGGAATTCTTCGCCGCCACTTCGGGCTTCATCATGTAGTTGATGAAGGCCAGCGCCTCGTCGGGATGCGGGGCATCCTTCGGGATGGCGAAGTTGTCGAACCACATCAGCGCGCCTTCCTTCGGAATGACGTACTCGATGTTGATCGGCGGCTTGCCGGTCTTCTCGGCGGCTTCCTCGGCGCGGGCCTTGGCCTGGAACACGTCGCCCGACCAGCCAAGCGCGATGCAAATGTCGCCGCCGGCCAGCGCGTTGATATAGCCCGAGCTGTCGAACTTGCGGATGAAGGGGCGGATCGGCGCCAGCAGCTTGCCGGCGGCTTCGATGTCCTTCGGGTCCTTGGAGTTCGGATCCTTGCCGAGATAGCGCAGCGCGGTCGGGATCACCTCTTCCGGGCCGTCCAGCATATAGACGCCGCAATCCTTCAGCTTGCCGAGGATTTCCGGCTTGAACATGATGTCCCAGCTGTTGAGCGGGATGTCGCCGAGACGCTCTTTCACCTTGTCGACATTCATGCCGATGCCGGTGGTGCCCCACATGTAGTTAACGGCGTATTCGTTGCCGGGATCATAGACGGCGAGACGCTCGGAGATCAGCGGCCACTGATACTGCAGGTTCGGCAGCTTGGCCTTGTCGAGCTTCAGGAACACCCCGGCCTGGATCTGGCGCTGCAGGAACGAACCCGTCGGCACCACCACGTCATAGCCGGTCTTGCCGCCGAGGAGCTTGGTCTCCAGCACCTCGTTGGAATCGAAGACGTCATACCGGACCTTGATGCCGGTTTCCTTGGTGAACGCCTCCAGTACCGACTCGTCGATATAGTCGGACCAGTTGTAGACGTTCACGACCTTGTCCTGTGCCGAGGCCGGCGCAATCGCCAGCGCGGTCAAAAGGCCTGCCGCGATGGTCGTCAGGAGGCGAGACATCCTATTCTCCTCGGGAAATGGGTTTCTTGGGTCGAACGCAAACCACGTCAGGTGAAGGCTAGAGCGTCGGCCGCCTCTGCTCAAGCCATCACCGTGCTCACAAATCCGGCGGGGCTCACAAATAGGTCTCGTACTCCAGCGGGTTGATCCGCCGTTCGAAGGCCGTGAGCTCCGCCTCCTTCATGATGGCGAAGACGCGCTGATATTCCGCGCCGAAGGCCCGCGCCACGAAGTCGGAGCGGCCGAAGGCACGGATCGCCTCGCCCATGTCGTAGGACAGGTGCGGCGCCTCCTGCTCATAGGCATTGCCGGTCAGCGGCGGCGGCGGCTCCAGCGCCCGCTCGATGCCCTCCAGCATGCCGGCGAGGATCGCGGCCAGCACGAGATGGGGATGGGCGTCGGCGCCGGCGATGCGGTGCTCCAGCCGGCGCGCTTTGGGCGGCCCGTTCGGCACCCGCACCGCTACCGCGCGGTTGTCATAGCCCCAGGAGATACTGGTGGGGGCATAGCTGCCGGGAACCAGGCGGCGGAAGCCGTTATAGCTCGGCACATAGAGCACGGCGGTGTCCGCCATGGTGTCGAGCAGCCCCGCCGCGCACTGGCGCAGCAGGCGCTCGCCCGCCTCGCCGGCGCCGAAGGCGTTGTGGCCCTCGCCATCCGTCAGGCTCACATGCACATGCATCCCCGAGCCGGCGAAGTCGAGAAAGGGCTTGGCCATGAAGCTGGCGCGCACGCCATGCTTGCGGGCCACTCCGTCGATCAGCCGGCGCAGCAGGATGGCGTCGTCCGCCGCCGCCATCGGGTCGCGGCGGTGATAGAGGTTCACCTCATACTGGCCGGGCGCGGCTTCCGAGATCACCGTATCGGCCGGCAGGCCCTGGATGCGGGCGGCCTCGCGCACATCGTGCAGCAGGCCGGCATAGGCGTCGAGGTCGGACATGGAATACATGTTCTGCCGCGCCGGCCCGCCGACCGAGGCGGGAAACACCGGCTCGGGCACGCCGTTGGGCCCCGGCGCCGGCTTCATCAGGTAGAATTCCAGCTCGAAGGCGACGCACGGGGTGAGCCCTAGCGCGGCGAGGCGCTTTACCTGCGCCTCCAGCTTGTGGCGCGGGTCGAGATCCCACGGCCGCTCAAAGCCCCGCCCGTCCGGCTCATACATGGAGAGCATCACCTGCGCCGCCGGGCGTGGCGACCACGGCACCGGCTTCAGCGTACCCGCCACCGGGCGGCAGATGCCGTCGCGGTCGCCGGTCTCGATATGGATGCCGGTTTCCTCGACCTCGCGGCCCCAGATGTCGAGGCCGAAGATGGAGAGCGGGATGGCGACGCCATCGCCCCAGATCTTGCCCCCCGCCCCGCCGGGAATCCATTTGCCGCGCAGCACGCCATGCGTGTCGGGCAGCAGAACCTCGACGATCTCGGGCGCGCCGTTGGCGGCGACATAGGCGCCGAATTCGTCGATCTGCGGAACGGTTTCGCGCGCAGCGGCCGTGGCGTCTTCCACGGCTTCGGGCAATGGCATGATCCACCTGGTAAACGTCGATACATCAAATCTGCGCACGGTGCGGGGGTATCGGTCAAGCCGCCCGCCCGTGGTGGGGCCGGAAGCTGCCGGCGTCCCGATGCCGTGCGGCGGCAGTTCTGCCACGCCGGACGACTTGACGCACGCAAAATGTGATCACATTGTGCCGGCAGGTTTTCCGCCCTCCGGCCGGCGCGTCGTGCTGCGCCCCGCCGGGAGGACGTAACGGGATAGGAAGCGACAGATGACCCTGCCCAGATCCACGGCCGAGCTGCGTGCACTCGATGCGGCCCATCACCTCCACCCGTTCAGCGACATGAAGACGCTGAACGAAGAGGGCTCACGCATCGTGGTCAAGGCGGAAGGCGTCTGGCTGACCGATTCGGACGGCAACCGCATTCTCGACGGCATGTCCGGCCTGTGGTGCGTGAATGTCGGCTATGGCCGCGAGGAGATCGTCGAGGCGGTGGCGGCGCAGCTGCGCGAACTGCCCTATTACAACACCTTCTTCAAGACCACGCACCGCCCGGCCATCGAGCTGTCGGCCAAGCTCGCCGAGCTGACCCCGCCGCAGTTCAACAAGGTGTTCTTCACCGGCTCCGGCTCAGAATCCAACGACACGGTGATCAAGCTGGTCCGCCGCTTCTTCCAGATCAAGGAGAAGCCGGAGAAGAAGATCATCATCTCGCGCCGCAACGCCTATCACGGCTCCACCGTCGCCGCCGGCAGCCTGGGCGGCATGGCGCCGATGCACGGCCAGAGCGCGGTCATTCCCGACATCCTGCACATCGCCCAGCCCTATTTCTGGGGCGAGGCGCGCCAGGGCGAGACACCGGAGGAATTCGGCCTGCGTACCGCCCGGGCGCTGGAAGCCACCATCGACGCCATGGGCGAGGACCGCATCGCCGCCTTCATCGCCGAGCCGATCCAGGGCGCCGGCGGCGTCATCATCCCGCCCGCCAGCTACTGGCCTGAAGTCGCCCGCATCTGCCGCGAGCGCGACATTCTGTTCGTTTCCGACGAAGTGATCTGCGGCTTCGGGCGCACCGGCAACTGGTTCGGCTGCGAGACCTTCGGCACAGAGCCGGACATTCTTGTCATGGCCAAGGGCATCACCTCAGGCTACATGCCGCTCGGCGGGGTGATGGTGGCCGACCGCGTGGCCGAAGTGCTGCATGAAGGCGGCGACTTCAACCATGGCTACACCTATTCCGGCCATCCCGCCGCCTGCGCCGCCGCGCTGGCCAATCTCGCCATCATGCAGCGCGAGGATCTGGTGGGCCGCGTCGCCAATGATGTCGGCCCCTATCTCAAGGCCCGCTGGAGCGCGCTGGCCGAGCACCCGCTGGTGGGCGAGGCGCCGATGACGGGCCTCCTCGGCGCGCTGGAGCTGACGCCTGACAAGGCCGGCCGCACCAAATTCCCCGATGTCGGCAAGGCCGGCACGCTGGCGCGGGACTTCTCGTTCAAGAACAACCTCGTCATGCGCGCCGTGCGCGACCGGCTGATCATCGCCCCGCCGCTCATCATCTCGCATGAGGAATGCGACGAGCTGGTTGCCCGCGTGCGCAAGACGTTGGACGAGACCTTCGCCGAGCTCAAGCGCTGGGGCTGGGTGCGCTAGCAGCACCCCCACCCGTCGCGGAAACGTGCTTATATGAGCGCGCAGGCACAACACGCGCGAGCCCGGATATGAATGCCGTGACCTCCATTCCGGATGGACCGGGCGTCAGCCCGGCCCGCACCGCCGCGCTGCGGGCGGAGGCGGAAGCGCTCTATCTCGGCACCCGGCCGAAGACGCGCGCCGCCGCCGAGGCCGCCGCCCATCTGCTCGACGGCGTGCCGATGCACTGGATGGTCGACTGGTCGACCCCGGTGCCGCTCGTCATCGCGCAGGCCAGCGGCGCCCGGCTGGTCGATGTGGACGGCCATGCCTATGACGATTTCTGCCTTGGCGACACCGCCTCGCTGTTCGGCCATGGGCCGGCCCCGGTGGCGCAGGCGCTGGCGCGGCAGGCAACGGCCGGCCTCGCCACCATGCTGCCGAGCCCGGACGCCGCCCTTGTCGGCGATCTGCTCGCCGCCCGCTTCGGCCTGCCCTATTGGCAGATCGCCACCACCGCCACCGACGCCAACCGCTTCGCCCTGCGCGCCGCCCGCGCCGCCACCGGGCGCCCGCGCATCCTCGTCTTCGATGGTGCCTATCACGGCGCGGTGGACGAGACCTTCGTCGAGATCGGGCCGGACGGGCGCGTCGGCAACCGTCCCGCCTTGATGGGCGAGCCGCGCGACCTCGCCACGCTCACCCGCGTCGTGCCGTTCAACGATCTCGATGCGCTGGAGGCGGCGCTGGCGGACCGCACCGTGGCCTGCGTCATCGCCGAACCTGTGATGACCAACTGCGCCATGGTGCTGCCCCAGCCCGGCTTCCATGAGGGGTTGCGCGAGATCACCCGGCGCCACGGCACGCTGCTGCTGATCGACGAGACCCACACCCTCTCCACCGGCCCGGGCGGCTATACCCGCACCCATGGGCTGGAGCCGGACATGTTTGTCGCCGGCAAGGCGGTCGCCGGCGGCATTCCCGCCGCTGTCTGGGGCATGACCGAGGACGTGGCCGAGCGCTTCCGCACCGCCCGCATCAACCGGCCCGACGGCCATTCCGGCATGGGCACGACGCTCTCAGGCAGCCCGCTGCAGCTGGCCGCCCTGCGCGCCAATCTCGAAGAGGTCGCCACCGAGGCCGCCTATGCGCAGATGAACCGCCTCGCCGACCGGATGGAGGCGGGGCTGGCGCAGGTGCTGAGCGAGGCCCGCCTGCCCTGGCACGTCGCCCGCTGCGGCGCGCGGGTGGAAGTGGTGCGGGCGCCCTTCCCGCTCACCGACGGGCGGCAGGCCAAGGCCGCGCACTATCCGGCGCTGGAGGCCACGACGCATCTCGCCTTGCTGGTGCGGGGGGTGCTGATCTCGCCCTTCCACGACATGATGCTCGCCTCCCCGGCGACGTCGCAGGCGCAGGTCGACAATCTTGTTGCCGCCACGCGCAACGTGGTCGAGCGGCTGGTCGGCTAGAGCGGGGCCGGAGGGCGGCCTCACCGATCAGGCTGAACCGCTCGGACCCCGCTCCGGCGTTTCGGCAGGAGGCGTCGCCAGGACGGCGCGGCAGGCGTCGCGGTCTCGATCTGGGAAACGCGCAGGTTGAGCGAATAGATCGCGCGCAGCAGCAGCGCATTCTCGGCCCGGAGCTTCTCGATGTCGGAGCATTCCACCACCTGTTCCGGCCGCAATGGCGGAAACAGCGGCGCGGCTCCAAGCTGCGGCACGTAGCGCGCCTTCACCGCCTCATCATCCGCGCGGGCCTGCTCCAGCACGGCACGGCGCTGCTCAAGGGGCAGGAAATAGGAGCCCGAACCGGCTTTGAAGGCAGCCGGCCCGATGATCTGCGCCAGCTTGTCGAGCACGTCATTGTCGTGCCCCCCCGAAAACAGGTCGCGCACGCGGTTGAGCAGATCGGTCAGATGCTCGTTGCAGCTGGGATTGGCCGGGGCCGGGCGCGCCATCTCGGGAGAATGCAGCCCGATGACCTGCATGAAGTGGACTGTCACGTCGCCGTCGGGGAAAAAATCCCGACGATAGGGAAAGACCTTGAGGCTCTGCAGTCCCACCTGCTCCTCCCACGACGTCAAGGCCGGCAGCCATCCGGAAAAGTCGAAGTCCTTCCAGAACTCCTCGGGAGAGGCATGAGTCTTGACGCCCCATTGCTGCCACGCCGCGATCAGGAAGTCGTCCCGGCGGCGGACATAGGCGAACACTTCGGGGAGGAACCCCGCCGCGCGGGCTGCCGGGATCACCATGGCGGCCGCGCCGGGCTGCAGGAGCAGGTTCTCGGCGCTGAGAATCAGCATATCGGCGGCGCGATCGTCCATCGCCACGGCCAGCGCCTTGAAGCGGTGCGTCAGCTCCTCGACGCGGGTCGGCCGGTCGCCCATCTCCCGGAAATAGCCGACCTGACCATAGGTGATGATCTGAGCCGCATCCATCGCGTCGGAGGCGACCAGAACGCCGCGGGCGGCCAGCCGCTCATTATTGGCGGCGAGCGCCGCCTGTATCGCCGAGCTTCCGCATTTCGGGCCCCCGACATGGAGCACAAGGCGCCGCGCGCGCGGCACCGGCTCGCGCCCGGCCAGCGTCTGGCCGCGCCTGCGGGCCAGCCTGTCGCGGAAGTTACGGAAAAGACGAGAACCGCGCGCCCTTGCCATCAGCCCTGCTTCGTGTCGAAGCCGGCGTCCTTCCAGGCCAGAATGCCACCCGCCATGTGGCGGTGAAGGTCGAAGCCGGCGGCCTGCGCGGCGGCGGCCGCCTTCTGCGAGCGCTGGCCCGAGCGGCAGGAAAACACCAGCTTCTTGTCGCCGGGATCCGGCAGGGCGGCGGCATCGAAGGTGGAGAGCGGAAAGTCGACCGCGCCGGGAATGCGCTCGGCGGCCAGTTCGTTCGGCTCGCGCACATCGACAAGAAGGATGGTGCCGTCTTCGAGGCCGGCCCTGACCTCCTCGACCGTCAGATTCTCGATCACGCCACCGAACGGATTGGGCTGCATTGTGAGGCTCCTTGAGTGCCTGAACGAGGTAGTCCCGCCGGCCCTGTCGCGCAAGTATGCCTCGCGAGCCCCGCCGCGTCAGGTCCGCAGAGCCCGTTTCCGCTCAGTTCGGTCGTGCGGTGGTGACGCCCGCGACCACCAGAAGCCCACCGAGCAGAACGACCAGCGAGGGGAACTCGCCGAAAAGAAGGGCCGCGAGCGTTGTGCCGACGACGATCTGCAGCAGCAGCACGACCGAGATGACCCCCGCCGGCAGCCGGCCGAGCGCGAAGGTCGCCAGCCCCTGGCCAGTGGCGTGGGCGATCAGGCCGAGCCCGATCACCGCCAGCAGCCCCTGCAGCGATTGCGGGATCAGCGTTTCCCCGCTCGCCACCGCCCAGCCGAGGCAGACCAAGGCCCCGGTGGCGCTGGCGACCAGCGAAACCATGCCGCCACCCAGCGGCACCGCATCGCCGCGCCCGGCCCGGCGCACCGCGCGCGTCGCGAGCATGTACGAGGCATAGGCCAGCGCGGCGCCGACGCACAGCACATCGCCCGTGACGCTTACCGGTCGGCTGCCCGCCTGCCCCCCACCCAGGGCACTCGACCCGATGATGATGAGCGTGCCGGTCAGTGCCAGCACGAGCGCGATCAGCAGCCCCCGCGTCGGCCGCTCGCGCAGGATCAGCCAGCCGAACACGAACACGAACACCACGGCGAGATTGCCGAGCAGCAGCGCATTCGCGGTGCTGGTCAGCGCCAGTCCCTTGTGGAACACGATCAGGTCGGCACCGAAGAACAGGCCGGCCAGCATCGCCAGCAGCACCTGCCGCAGCGAAGGGCGCAAAGCGGTAACGCCGGCGCGGCGAGCGTGGCGGACCAGGGCGCGATGCTCGGCATAGGCCCAGACCATGGCGGGGCCGAGGGCAAAGAACAGGCGCCAGAAGCCGATAGCGGCCGGGCCGGCATCGGCAAGGCGCACCAGCGGCGCCGAGAAGCCGATGCACATCGCCGCCATGATCACCGCCAGGAAGGCCTGGCGCCGCAGCTGCGTGTCGCGGATCACAGACGGGGCGGCGTCGGGGAGAACCCCGAGCGAAGGTTCGATCACGGCGGCAGGGGGCGGAGACATTGCCGAACTCGACAGGTGCTGGAAAGTCTGAAAACGAAGGAGGCTAGGCTGCGGCCAGCGCAGAGACCGGCGCCAGCGCGGGCTGAGATCGGCAGCCTTACCTAGGCCAGCCTGTCTACCGCGCCATTTGAAATCGCGAAAGCGAGTTTATTTTGTCATTCCATCATCGTTTCTGATATGAAAGTCGGCGCGCTCGCCAGGGCGCGACAAATCCTCATCCGGCGGACCGGAGGGCGCGATGCGACATCTCGACACCGAATCGCTTGGCATGCTGATCGCCATCGTCGACACGGGCGGGTTCACGGCGGCGGCCGAGCGCGTCGGGCGCACCCAGTCGGCGGTTTCGGCCCGTATTGCCCAGCTTGAAGACAATCTCGGCGTGCGGTTGCTGGAGCGCTCGCGGCGCGGCATTTCGCTCACCGAGACCGGGGAGCGGCTCGTCGCCCATGCCCGCCGGCTGCTGGCCTATGAGAGCGAGGCGCTGGCCGACCTTAAGGGCGGCACGCCGGAGGGCAGCGTGCGCGTGGGCATGCCCGACGACTATGTCGACGCCTATTTCACCCCCACCATCGCCCGCTTCGCCGCCGCCTATCCGCGCGTCGAGATTTCCATCCGCGCCGACCTCTCCAAGCATATCGAGCCGGAGGTCGATCGCGGCCATATCGACGTCGCACTGCTGACCCGCGACAGCGCCCGGCCGACCGGCGAACTCATCAAGCGCGAAAAACTGCTCTGGCTGGCGGCGCGCGGCTATCGGCCGGAGCGCAATTCGCCGCTGCCGCTGGCGCTGTTTCCCACCGGCTGCCGCGCCCGCCCGCACATCGCCTCCAGCCTCGACAAGGCGGGGCTGAGCTGGCGCGTCGCCTGCACCTCCTCCTCGCAGGGCGGCATCCATGCGGCGATCGAGACCGGGCTGTGCATCACCGCTTTGCCCGAATGCGCCGCACCGCCGGACTGGCGCCGCCTCGGCCCGGCCGAAGGGCTGCCGCCGCTGCCGGATATCGAGGTCGCGTTGTTCCTCGCCCCCGCCGCCTCCTCCGCCGCCCGCCGCCTTGCCGACATGCTGCGCGCGGCGCTCGCCATGCCAGTCGTGGAAGCCGCCTGACGCTCCGGGCACCCCGCGCGTCATCTAAATTTCACATGCAGCGCATGCCGCCCTGCGGTAACGCTGCGCCATGAAAGACGCACCCGCCCCTGCCCGCACGGACAAAGGAACCCCGGTCGAGGTGTTCCTCGCCTTTCTGCGTCTCGGCCTCACCTCGTTCGGCGGTCCGGTGGCGCATCTCGGCTTCTTCCGCGAGGATCTGGTGAAGCGGCGTCGATGGCTGAGCGAGGAGAGCTATGCCAGCCTCGTCGCGCTCTGCCAGTTCCTGCCCGGCCCGGCCTCCAGCCAGGTCGGCATGGCGGTGGGGCTCATGCGCGCCGGGCCGCTGGGCATGGCAGCGGCGTGGCTGGGCTTCACCCTGCCCTCGGCGCTGCTCATGCTCGCCTTCGCCTATGGGGTGAGGCATGCCGACGCCGCCGGCATGGGCGGGGGCTGGCTCAACGGCCTGAAAGTGGCCGCCGCCGCCATCGTTGCCGATGCGGTGCTCGGCATGGCCAAGACGCTGTGCCCGGACCGCCCGCGCCGCAGCCTCGCCCTTGTCGCGGCAGCGGCGGCGGCCCTGCTGCCGGGGGCCCTCGGCCAGATCGGCGTCATTGCCGGCGGCGCGCTCGTCGGCCTTGCCTTCATCCGGCTCGACGGCACGGCGGTGCGCGAGCCTTCTGGCCATTACCTGCCGGGGCGGACAGCGTCGCTGATCGCCTTCTCGCTGTTCGTGCTGCTGCTCGCCGGCCTGCCGCTGCTGGCGCAGGCCAGCGGCAATGCCGGCGTCGCCTTGTTCGACACGCTCTACCGCGCTGGGGCGCTGGTGTTCGGCGGTGGCCATGTGGTGCTGCCGCTGATCGAGGCGGAACTGGTCAAGCCCGGCGGGCTGACCCGCGAGGTCTTCCTCGCCGGCTATGGCGCGGCGCAGGCGGTGCCGGGGCCGCTGTTCAGCTTCGCCGCCTATGTCGGCGCCATGATGCCGCTGCCGCCCAATGGCGTGGCAGGCGGTCTGCTGGCGCTGGTGGCGGCGTTCCTGCCCTCGGCGCTGCTGGTCTATGCGGCGCTGCGCTTCTGGACCCGGCTGGCGGCGAACCGGCGGGTGCGCGACGGCCTCGCCGGGGTGAATGCCGCCGTGGTCGGCCTGCTCGGCGCGGCGCTGTGGGACCCGGTGATCACGTCGAGCCTCACCTCACACCGCGCCTTCGCGCTGGCCCTGCTCGCCTACCTTGCGCTGGCGCTGTGGCGGGTGCCGGCCTGGGCGGTGGTCGGGGGCGCCGCCCTCGGCGGCGCTATTGTTCTCTAGGACTTGCGCCGCCCTCGGCGGCGCCATTCTTCTCTAAAGACGTGCCCCGCCCGTATCCCTCAGCCGCGCGAGACCTTGAACGGCGAGAAGCTCTGGCAGGTGGCGAAGGCCTGGATGCGGTTGATGTTGACGCGCCGCGGCAGGGTGGAGGCGAAGAACACCTGCTCGGCGATATCCTCGGCCGTCATCGCCTCGGTGCCGGCATAAACGTTCTCCGACTTGGCGGCATCGCCATGGAAACGCACGAGCGAGAACTCGGTCTCCACCATGCCCGGCTCGATATTGGTCACGCGCACGCCGGTGCCGGCGACATCGGCAATCAGGTTCAGTGCGAACTGCTTCACGAAGGCCTTGGTGGCGCCATAGGTGTTGCCGCCGGGATAGGGGTAGTCGCCGGCCACCGAGCCGGTGAAAAGCACATGTCCTTCCTTGGCCTCCACCATGGCCGGCAGCGTCGCGCGGATAGTGTAGAGCAGCCCCTTGATATTGGTCTCGACCATGTCATCCCAATCCTTGAGGCTGGCCGCCTGGGCCGGCTCCAGGCCGAGCGCCAGGCCGGCATTGGCGAACACCACGTTGAACGGGGCGAAGGCCTCCGGCACGCCGGCCAGCGCCGCCACCAGCGCGTCATTGTCGCGCACATCCACTTCGAGCGGATGGAAATGGCTGCCGAGCTCGTCGCGAAGCGCGATCAGGCGGTCGGCGCGGCGGCCGGTGCCGACGACATGAGCGCCCGCCAGCGCGAAGCGCCGGGCGGTGGCGGCGCCGATACCGGAGGTGGCTCCGGTGACAAGGACACGCAGGGTGGCGGGATCCAGCATCTGGTACATGGCGCAGCTCCTTTTCGCTGCAACGCACATAGAACAGTTTGCGGCAAAACTGAACGGGGGATGCGGGATGGCCCGCGACACGCCCCTGTTGCGCGACCGACGGCCGGCGTTAAGCTTTCATTGAGCATAAGCACGCCAAATGTGGCCGTGGGGAAGGCGTGGCGACGCCATTGGGCGTTGGGGGTCACGCTGATGCCATCTTCCCCGGGGAAACAGGGCGGGTAGCAGGGATAGTGCGAATGCCGAAAGCGGCGCCGCACCGTTTAGGATTGCAGGAGACGTCCGGCGGGTTTTGCCGGGCGAGGAGTACAGCGCCGATGAAGTGCACCGCCGTCGTCATCACGTCCGCAACCGCCCTGCTTCTGGGCGGCTGCAGCACCGTGCTCGACGGGTTCGGCGACAAGGCAGCGAGCCCGGTTGAAACCAGCCAGATCACCCCGGCCCCCTCGGGCTCGGTGGAAAGCTCGCCCGTTGCGGCGCCAACCCCGACCACTTATGGCGCTTCGGCTGCCACCGCCGCCGCCGCGGTCACGCCGACCTCGCCGAGCGCCGCCTCGCAGGTCGCGCTCGCCCCGCCGCCGGCCACCGCGCCGGGCGGCGTCGCCTATGCCGAACCGGGCGCCGCCCGCACCCAGCTCGCCGGCACCTGGAACTATGCCTGGGACGAGGGCCAGAAGAGCTGCAAGGTCACGCTGTCGACCGATCGCGGCATGTCCGGCTTCGCCGCCACCGCCGACGTCGACTGCCCGAACGATATCTTCATGACCAAGGGCTGGGACGTGTGGGGCAACGAAATCGTCCTTCAGAACCATGTCGGCAAGGTCACGGCCCGGCTGCAACCCGCCGGCGCTGGCCAATATGACGGGGTCGCCACCGGCGACGGCGCCAAGGTGACGCTCACTCGCAGCTGATCCGCCTGCGGAATTGACCGGACCCATCCGGTCATTCCGGCGCGGCGGGAATGTTGACGCCCGCCAGCCCCTTCGCTTTGCCCTCCGACGAATACCGTTCGATGTGAGAAATCTCGCGGCGACGCGCGACTATCGTCGTCTCGTCTTCGTAGTGTCTCGTATGGCGACCACGGTAACACTGTGAGAACTTGGCCACAGGCGCGTTCACAAGAACGGGAACAGAAATTTATTTCGTGCGTTTGGCGCTCAGGGCCCTCATTTTATCCATGAGGAAAGCCGATTGATTCGAGATGGCGATCGGGAGATGTTGTGATGCTGCAGTCTGCGAGCGTGACAGTGACGATTCCGGCGCCAGGCCCGCTGCGCGAGGCTGACACTCGCATCGCCTATATCAGGCGCGAGCCCGCCACAGTGGCGCAGCTGATGTCCCAGCACCTTGATCTTGCCCGCCCCGGCTCGGACGCCGAGGCGCTGCGGCTTTTGCGGCAGGCCTTTCCCGCCGCGCCGCTGGCCGCGCGGGTCGAGGCGATGAAGGCCCGCGCCCGCTGAGCGGGCGTCTCCATTTTTCGAGCTACCGTCGCGGCGCCGGCCCTTAATTCAGCGGACCGGCCCGTTCGTCCTGCGCGCCGCCCTCTACCGGCGCGGGGTGATGCGCGGCGGCGTGGGCATGGGCGTGCCGCACCTCATAGGCCCGCGACAGCTGGTTGTAGCGCATCACCGAGAAGGGCAGCGCCGCGAGATAGGCGACGCAGATGACGGAGAGCACCGCCCACGGCCATGTCACCAGCACCGCCACGAACAGCACCACGCAGATGAAGAGCGGCATCACCTTGTCGCGCGGGATGCGGGCGCCCAGCCGCTTGCCCGAGAAGGCCGGCAGCTTCGAGACCATGAGCAGCGCGATGGCCAGGCAATAGAACGCCGCCACCGCCGGCGAGGCGACAAGGCGCGGCAGGCCGACCAATTCGAGATAGACCGGCAGCAGCACGCAGATCGCCCCGGCCGGGGCGGGAACGCCGGTGAAGAAATCCCCGGCGAAGGGCGGCTTGTTGGGGTCTTCCAGCATCACGTTGAAGCGGGCGAGGCGCAGCGCGGCACAGATGGCGAAGGCCAGCGCCGCGATCCAGCCGACCGAGCCGAGCGTCTCCAGGCCCCACATATAGAGCACCAGCCCCGGCGCGACGCCGAAGCAGACGAAGTCGGACAGGCTGTCCAGCTCGGCGCCGAAGCGCGAAGTGCCGTGCAGCATGCGCGCCAGCCGGCCGTCGAGACCGTCCAGCACCGCCGCCAGCACGATGGCGCCAAGCGCCAGTTCCAGCCGCCCCTCGATCGCCATGCGGATGCCGGTGAGGCCGGCGCACAGCGCCAGCAGCGTCACCAGGTTCGGCAGCAGCAGCCGGAACGGCACCGCCTGGAAGCGCCGGCGCGGCGGCTCCGGCGCATCGGGCTCGAAGGGAGGAAACAGGTCGGCCATCGCACGCTCGCGGGTTGGAAAACTCAATCGATGCGGAAGGTCGGCTCGGTGCCGATGGCGGCGCGATCCGCCAGAACGGTTTCGCCGGCAATGGCGCGCTGGCCCTCGGCCACCGCCGGGCGGGTGCCGAGCGGCAGGTAGACATCGACCCGCGAGCCGAAGCGGATCAGCCCGAAGCGCTCGCCCGGCGCCAGCAGGTCGCCCTCGCGCACGAAGCTGACGATGCGCCGCGCCACCAGCCCGGCGATCTGCACCACGCCGACCGCGCCGATGGCGGTGTCGAGCACCATGCCGCTGCGCTCATTGTCCTCGCTCGCCTTGTCGAGATCGGCGTTGAGGAACTTGCCGGGGCGATAGGCGATGCGGGTGATCCGGCCCGCCAGCGGCGCCCGGTTCACATGCACGTCGAACACATTCATGAAGATGCACACGCGCGGCAGCGGCATGTCGCCGAGGCCAAGCTCGGCCGGCGGCACTGCCGGCCCGACCAGGCAGACGCGGCCATCGGCGGGGGAGACGACGAGCCCCTCGCGCACCGGCGTCACCCGCTCGGGATCGCGGAAGAAATAGCAGATCCACAGCGTGATCAGCACGCAGATCCAGCCCAGCGGCGCAAACAGCCACAAAAACAGCGCCGACACGCCAGCGCCGATCAGGACGAACGGGTAGCCCTCGCGGTGAATGGGGGCGAGGCCACTGCGGACGGAATCGAGGACGGACATCAACTGGCCTTTCTGCCCGGTGCCCATGGGTCACGCGCCGGGTCCTTGCGCCGAGAGGTAGGGCGCGCCGGCCCGCCCGTCAAATGCCGGATGCGCGACATGGTTCCGCAGAGGTCGCCCGCGCGCCCTCAATCGCCTCAGGCCGGGACCGCATCCGCTGCGCCGAGGGAGGGCGTCACGTCCTCCTCCTCGCCTGCGGCCTTCAGCGTCTCGATGGCGCGTTCGGCCTCGCGCTGGCGCTCCCACATGGAATGGTAGAGGCCACCGCGCTCCATCAGCTCGCCATGGGTGCCACGCTCGGCGATGCGGCCGTGCTGCAGCACGATGATCTCGTCCGCCCCGACCACGGTGGAGAGGCGATGGGCGATGACCAGCGTCGTGCGCCCGCGCGAGACACGCTCCAGCGCGTCCTGGATCTCGCGCTCGGTGTGGCTGTCCAGCGCCGAGGTCGCCTCGTCGAGGATGAGGATCGGCGGGTCCTTGAGGATGGTGCGGGCGATGGCGACGCGCTGCTTCTCGCCGCCGGAGAGCTTCAGCCCGCGCTCGCCGACCTCGGTGGCATAGCCCTTGGCCGTGCGGCGCACGAAGCCGTCGATCTGCGCCAGCTCGGCGGCACGCGCCACCTCCTCGTCGGAGGCGCCGGCCCGGCCGTAGCGGATGTTGTAGCCCAGCGTGTCGTTGAACAGCACCGTGTCCTGCGGCACCATGCCGATGGCGGCGCGCAGGCTCGCCTGCGAGACGTCCCGCACATCCTGCCCGTCGACCAGGATGCGACCGCCGCTGATGTCGTAGAAGCGGTAGAGCAGCCGCGAAATGGTCGACTTGCCCGCCCCGGACGGCCCGACGATCGCCACCGTGCGCCCGGCCGGCACCTCGAAGCTGACGCCCTTGAGGATTTCCCGCTCGGGATCATAGGAAAAGCGCACATCCTCGAAGCGCACCGTGCCGCCCTTCATCTCCAGCGCTGGCGCGCCGGGCCGGTCGCGGATTTCCGGCGAGCGGGCGAGGATGGTGAACATCGCCTCGATGTCGATCAGCGACTGCTTGATCTCACGATAGATCATGCCGAGGAAGTTCAGCGGCTGATAGAGCTGGATCATCATGGCGTTGACCATGACGAAGGAGCCGACCGACTGCCGCCCGGCGCGGATATCCAGCACGCACAGCGCCATGACGGCGGTGAGGCCGAGGGTGAAGATTGCCGCCTGCCCGGCGTTCAGCCAGGCCAGCGAGGTGTGGGTGGTGACGGTGGCGCGCTCATAGCGGGCCATCGAGCGGTCATAGCGCTCGGATTCCCACTTCTCGGCGCCGAAATACTTCACCGTCTCATAGTTGAGCAGGCTGTCCACCGCCTTGGCGTTGGCGTCGGTGTCGCTCTCGTTCATCGCCGCGCGGATACCCATGCGGTACTCGGTCATCACGAAGGTGAAGAGCGTGTAGGCGAGGATCATGCCGATGGTCGCCGCGACATAGCGCCAGTCGAACTGCCAGAACAGCACGCCGATCACCATGGCGAATTCGAGGATGGTCGGCCCCAGATGCAGCACCAGCATCCGCACGATGGTCTCGATGCCCTCGCGCGAGCGCTCCAGCACCCGCGTCAGGCCGCCGGTCTTGCGCTCCAGGTGAAAGCGCAGCGAGAGCGCGTGCATGTGCTGGAAGGTTTCCAGCGCGAGGCGCCGCACCGCATGGATCGCCACCTTGGCGAACAGGCCGTCGCGCCACTGCGTCAGCCCGGCCATGACGATGCGCGAGCCGCCATAGGCCAGCGTCAGCATCAGCGGGCCGGCGACAAGCCAGGCAATGGCGTCGGTGGAGATGCGCGCGCCCTCACCTTCCGCCACCGCGTCCGTCGCCCATTTGAAGAAGAAGGGCGTGGACATGGTGGCGATCTTCGCCAGCACCAGCAGCAGCAGCCCCCAGACGACGCGGGTGCGCAGGTCCGCCCGGTCGGCCGGCCAGAGATAGGGCCACAGCCCCTTGAGCGCGACCAGAAGGCTGCCGCGCGGATTGATCTCGGTGGCGGAAGAGGCGCGCGCGCTAGCGGGGCCTTGCGGTGCGGACATGCGAATTTCCGTTCTTCTCAGTCGCGGGCGGCGGGCGCCCGGATAATGTCGTCGTTCATACGTAAGGCGTCGTCACGCAGATGGTGACGGGGCGCGCTCAGACCAGTGCGTCGGAACGCGGAGCAGGGTTGCCGGCGCCGCCCTCCTGCGCCGGCGCCGCCGTCAGCAGCGCCAGCAGCGGCAGCACATCGCCGGCCAGCGCGGCCACCGTCGCGCGGTCGAGGCAGTAGCAGGAGCGCGGGCCCTCGATGGTGCCGGTGATCAGCCCCGCCTCCTTCAGCACCTTGAGGTGCTGCGAGACGGTGGACTGCGCGAGGGTGAGCCCGCGCACGATCTGCCCGCACTGGCAGCGCTCCGTCTGCGCCAGCGCCCGCAAAATGGCGAGCCGCGCCGGATGCGCCAGCGCCCGCAGGCGCAGGGCCAGCAGGTCGTCGGCGTCGCTGGCGGCATCGGAAACAGCATCGGCAGAAATCATCGCCATCGTTTATCGTCGATAGACGATGATTTCAAGACAGCCCCCTGCTGAGACGCGTGTCGGGCGCGGCCGTGGAACCGGATGGCCCGCCGGGCCATTTGCACCCGAGCGCGGGCAATGCCATGTGAGGGTGATCAGAGCGCTTGAACCCACCCGTGCTGCGGTGCAACATGGTAGCCATGACAAAGATCAAGAGCATATGCGTCTATTGCGGCGCGGCTACCGGAGCCGATGCTGTCTATCTCGAAACCGCCATCGCGCTCGGGCGTCTGCTCGCCGCCGAGGGCATACGCCTCGTCTATGGCGGCGGCGGCGTGGGGCTGATGGGCGCCACCGCACGCGCCTGCGCGGAAGCGGGCGGCAAGGTGACGGGAATCATCCCCGACTTCCTGCTCGGCAAGGAACAGGCCTTCGACCATGCCCATGAGCTGATCGTCACCCGCGACATGCATGAGCGCAAGCGGCTGATGTTCGAGCGGGCAGACGCCTTCATCGCCCTGCCCGGCGGCATCGGCACGCTGGAAGAACTGATCGAGCAGCTCACCTGGGTCCAGCTCAACCGGCATTCCAAGCCGGTCATGGTGCTCAACGTCGCCAATTTCTGGGACCCGCTGCTGACGCTGCTGGATCACATGCAGTCGACCGGCTTCGTCAACATCGCCCGCCCGGTGAAGCTGCTGGTGGCGCACAATGTGCGCGCCGTGCTGCCGAAGCTGCACACCGCAGTCGCCCATCTCGGCGAGGCCGACCTGCATGGCGAGGCCGAGGAGCGCGTGCTCGACCGGATGTGAGCGGGACGCAGCCATCCACGCGCATGCGTCAGGCGGAGAATTTCCTGCCTGCTGTGGGGATGGCCTCCGACCGGCGTCACAGCATGATGCAATGTCCCATGAATCGACGCCATCCCGAGGCGCCCGGCGAATCGGGGGCGCGAGGGATGGCGACGATGGACGCCCCTGCCGTCGCTAATGCGTCGTCTCAGGCGCGGCCAGCGGCTTTTCCATCGTCGTGTTGGCCAGCCACACCCCGCCCAGCGAGAGCGTGTTGCGCTGCTTGGGGGCAAAGCCGCGCTTGCTGAAGAAATCGAGCGCGGTGTCGCTGGCATCGACCGTCAGGCTCGTGGCGCCGCGCGCGCCGGCCAGCCGCTCGATGGCGTCATAGAGCAGAGACGCCACACCCTCGCCGACCGCTTCCGGCCGCACATACAGCATGTCGATCAGGCGGTTGTCGGCCAGCGCGATGAAGCCCACCACCTCGCCGTCGCGGGTGGCGACAAGGGTCAGCTGGTCGGTCAGGCGGGCCGCCAGCGCCTCCTCGTCGGAAGCCGCCGCCGCCCAGGCGTCCCGCTGGTCGGAATCATAATCCTCCTCGGTCAGCTCAAGGATCGCCGCCTCGGCAATGGCGGCGAGCATCGGCACGTCGCCCGGCAATGCCGGGCGCAGCGCGGCCGTGGGGGGCCGGTTGGCGCCGCTCACCGCTTCGGCTCCCAGGAGGTGGTGCCGTCCTTGTTGTCCTTCAGCGCCACGCCGAGCGCCAGCAGCTCGTCGCGGATGCGGTCGGACGCGGCCCAGTCGCGGTTGCGGCGGGCCTCGATGCGCTCCGATATGCGGGCCTCGACCTCCTCGGCCGGGATCGTCAGCACCGGCGCCCGCGCGGCGGCCCAGGCTTCCAGCGGGCCGGGCTCGAAGCCGAAGAAGGCGAGCGTGCCCGCCAGCGCCTTCTTGCCGGCATGGTCGCGCAGCGCGTGCATCTCAGCGATCGCCTTGGGCGTGTTGAGGTCGTCGGCCAGCGCCTCCAGCACCGCCGGCGCCGGGCGCGGATAGGCGTCGGGGGCGGCGGCGTCGAACCACTGCTCCAGCGTCTTGGCGCTCTCCTCCAGCCCCTTCACCGTCCAGTCGATGGGCTGGCGGTAATGGGTCTTCAGCATGTTGAGCCGCAGCACCGGGCCGGGCCAGTCGGCCAGCAGCTGGCGGATGGTGATGAAGTTGCCGAGCGATTTCGACATCTTCTCGCCTTCCACCTGCAGGAAGCCGTTATGCATCCACACCTTGGCCATCAGCCCGGAGTGGAAGGCGCAGCGTGACTGCGCCACCTCGTTCTCATGGTGGGGAAAAACGAGGTCGATGCCGCCGCCATGAATGTCAAAGGTCTCGCCCAGGTGCTTCCAGCTCATGGCGGAGCACTCGATGTGCCAGCCCGGCCGCCCGGGGGCCGCGATGCCCGCCGGCGAGGGCCAGCCCGGCTCGCCGGGCTTGGAGGGCTTCCACAGCACGAAGTCCATCGCGTCCTTCTTGTAGGGCGCAACATCGACCCGGGCGCCGGCCAGCATGTCGTCCAGCGGCCGGTTGGAGAGCTTGCCGTAATCGGGCATTGAGGGCACCGAGAACAGCACATGGTCCTCGGCGACATAGGCATGGCCGGAGGCGACCAGCTTTTCGATCAACTGGCGCATCTCGGCGATGTGCTCGGTGGCGCGCGGCTCGACATCGGGGTGCAGCACGCCCAGCGCTTCGAGATCGTCGTGGAACTGCGCCTCGGTGGTGAACGTCACCTTGGCGATCGCCTCGTTGAGGTCGAGGCCGGGATGCTCCGCTGCGGCGCGCGCGTTGATCTTGTCGTCCACGTCGGTGATGTTGCGCACATATTTGACGTGGTCGGCGCCATAGAGATGGCGCAGCAGCCGGTACAGCAGATCGAACACGATCACCGGGCGCGCATTGCCGATATGGGCGAAGTCGTAGACCGTCGGGCCGCACACATACATCCGCACCTTCGCGGCATCGAGGGGGGTGAAAACCTCCTTCGACCGGGTGAGCGTGTTGTAGAGCTTGAGCTCGGGAAGCGCCTGCGCGTTGGTGCCCGACATATCTGTGCCTTCCGGATCCTGCCGCGTCAGGTGAAACGCGGCGCCGCGTCTGTCGTCCGTTTGGCCGGCCGCGTCAAGCCGAGGCCGGGATAAGCCCGCAGACAACACCGAAGGCGCGGCAACAACGGGCGTCCGCACCGCCCGTGTATCAGGGACAGTTGACGGGTGCGGGAGGTGCGGCTATCTCGCCGCCACGATGACGGCGGGACGAAAATTTTAAGGGTCGGTTCAAACCTTTTCGCCACATTCACGTTGTCCTGCCGCCACCTTGTCGCCACCAAAGAACGCACCAACCATGAACGCGATGCCGCGCCTGCGCCTGACTCTTCTCGCTGTCGCCCTGGCGCTCGCGCCCGGTCTCGCCATGGCCGACGAGAACACCGCCATCTTCAGCGTCGACCTCTCCGACGGCTATGGCATCGACACCTGCATCGCTTCCGGCGCGCCCTGCGGCCAGGCGATGGCGGATGCGTGGTGCCGGGTGCATGACTTCACCCGCGCCACCAGCTTCGGCCCGGCACGCTCGGATGCGCCGGCGGGCCTCGCGGGCACCGCCCCGGTCCGCACCGCCGCCTGCGAGGGCAGCGCCTGCCAGAACTCCGTCGCCATCACCTGCGCGCGCTGAACGCCTGCGCGCCGAACGCCTGCGCGCACAGAAGGCTTGCGCGCTCAGCCGGCGCGCAGGGCCGACCTCACTTGAGATAGTCGCCGCATTTCGGCGCCTCATTGGTCGCGCCCCAGGGCATGACCGGCACGGTCGAGGTCGAGTTCTTCGGGCTGCCCTCGATGAGCTTGTCGGAATAGACCAGATAGACCAGCACGTTGCGCTTGGCGTCGCAGCCGCGCACGATCTGCATCTTCTTGAAGATCAGCGAGCGGCTCTCGCGATAGACCACATCGCCCTGCTCGAACTTGCTCTTGAAGCTGATCGGGCCGATCTGCCGGCAGGCGATGGAAATGTCCGAGACCTCCTCGGCCACCCCCAGCATGCCCTTCACCCCGCCCCGCTCGGGCACGGTGTAATGGCAGGCGACGCCGTCGACGACGGGATCGTCGATGCCATAGGTCGCGAGCTTGTCGTCGGGGGTGAGGAATTTCCACACCGTCGACTTGCGGAAGATGAGGTCCGGCTCCTGCGCGTGGACCGGGCCGACGGCGAGGCCGGCGGCCAGCGCGAGGGCGGCAAGGGCGAGAGAGCGAAAGGCGGGGACGCGGGGGGCGCGGATCATGCGGATGTGAACTCCGATCGGAACGTCCCGCATATGGGGCGGCCGGCCCCGGGCGCAACGCCCGGCATGTCCCACACTGCGCGGCTCGCCGGCATCGGCCCGCTTGCATCGGGCGGGGAAAGCGGGTTCAAACTTTCGACAAGCTTGCCGTGCTCATTGCGGCCTTCACCCGATTCCGGCACACCCGCTTCCGTCCGCCATCGCGATTGCAGTCTCCCTTGATGACATTCCGCCGCCACCGCTTCGCCGCCCGCCTCCTCATCGCCGCGGCGCTCCTCGCTCCGGCGGGCCTTGCGCACGCGCAGGCCTATCCGCCCGGCAGCGTCGGCGGGGGGTATGATGGCGGCGGCTATGAAGGCGGCGACCGCTCCACCTGCATCCGGCTCGAGGGCCAGCTTGCCGGGCTCGACAGGGGCCAGGGCGGACAGCCCGATCTCGGCGCCGCCATCGCCCGGCAGCAGCAGGACATCGCCAACCTTTCCGCCCAGGTGCGCCAGCTCGGCTGCGACAAGCGCGGCTTCCTCATCTTCCAGCCGCAGCTGCCGCCGCAGTGCGAATCGCTCAACCGCCGCCTCACCCAGGCCCGCTCGAATCTCGACCGCACCATGATGCAGGCGCGCGGCCAGCAGAGCGGCAATAATGAGCAGCGCCGGCAGCTGATCTACGCCCTCGCCCAGAACAATTGCGGCCCCCAATATCAGGCCGCGCTCGGCCAGGGCGGCGGCGGGGGTTATGGCAACCAGAACCGCCGCCCGCGCAATTTCATCGAGCAGCTGTTCGGCGTGCCGGCGGACGAAACCGGCCCGCTGGACGTGCAGCCGCTGGAAATGCCGAAGGTGTCGACCTATCGCACCGTGTGCGTGCGCACCTGCGACGGCTTCTTCTTCCCCGTCTCCTTCGCCGCCACCCCGGCCAAGTTCGGCTCGGACGAGGCGCAGTGCCAGCGCCAGTGCCCGGGCACCGAGGCGCGGCTGTTCGCCTATCGTAACCCGGGCGAGGACATCAACCAGGCGGTCGGCATCAACGGCCAGCCCTATATGTCGCTGCCCACCGCGCTGCTGTTCAAGAAGGAATTTGTCGCCGCCTGCACCTGCCGCCCCAGCGGCATGAGCTGGGCACAGGCGCTTTCCGGCCAGGAAGACCCCACCTTGCGCAAGGGCGACATCGTCGTCACCGAGGACGCCTCGCGCGAAATGGCGCAGCCGCGCCCGGCCACTCCGGCGGCGACCAAGAAGCCCTGATCTGCGCGCCCGTCATCCCGCACGGCCAAAGGCCGATTCGGGATCGTCGCCCCGATCGGCACGCGATCCCGGCTCTCCGCGAAGCGGCGGCCGGGATGACAGCCGGAACCTGAACGGCCCTATGTGCCTACGCCCGCTCGCCCCGTAGCCGCGCGGCCGCCCTGTCGCGGCCGATCAGCGGCAGCAGCGCCTTCATTTCCGGTCCGCTCTCGCAGCCCGTGAGCGCGAGGCGCAGGGGATGGAACAGCGCCCGGCCCGCGCGCCCGCTCGCCGGCTTCAGCGCCGAGATCCAGCGCGGATAGACCTCTTGGTCCCACTCGCCCTCCGGCAGCAGCGCCGCCGCCTGCGCGAGGAACGCCGCATCTTCCGCCGCCGTCACTGGCTCAAGCGGTCCCTCGACCACGCGCCACCAGTCGGCGGCCTCGCCAAGCCGGGCGAGATTGCCGCGCACCGCGAGCCAGAAGCCCTCAGAGCCGCCGACACCGAGCGCCGCCAGCCGATCGGCCACGGCCTCGAACGGCAGATGGTGCAGCGTCGCGGCGGTCAGGGCGGAAAGCTCGGCCGGGTCGAAGCGCGCCGGGGCGCGGGAAATCTTCGCGAAGTCGATCTTCGCCGCCAGCGCTTCCAGCGAGGCTGACGGCTCCACCGCCAGCGAGGTGCCGGTCAGCACGGCCAGCGACGCCACGGCCAGCGCCTCCTCGCCCTCCTCGCGCAGCGCCCGCAGCGAGAGATGGCCGAGCCGCTTGGACAGCCCCTCCCCGCTCGGCAGCACGAGGAGATTATGGTGCCCGAAGCGGGGCACGAAGCCGCCCAGCGCCTCGATGATCTCGATCTGCACGCCGGTATTGGTGACGTGGTCCTCGCCGCGCACGACATGGGTCACGCCCATATCGATATCGTCGACCACCGAGGTCAGCGTGTAGAGATAGGAGCCGTCCTCGCGCACCAGCACGGGATCGGACAGCGTGGCGGTGTCGACGCCCTGCCGGCCGCGCACCAGGTCGTCCCACACCACCTGCCGCCCGTCGAGGCGGAAGCGCCAGTGCGGCCGGCGGCCCTCGGCCTCCAGCGCCGCGCGGGCCGCGTCGGTGAGCTTCAGCGCCGCGCGGTCATAGACCGGCGGCAGGCCGCGCCGGCGGCGGGACTGGCGCTTGGCCTCCAGCTCGTCCTCGCTCTCGAAGGCGGGGTAGAGCCGGCCGAGCGCCTTGAGCCGCGCCACCGCCTCGTCATAGCGGACGAGCCGTCGTGACTGGTGCTCCACCCGGTCCGGCGCGAGGCCAAGCCAGGCGACATCCTGCGCGATGGCGTCGGCGAATTCAGCGGTCGAGCGCGCGGTGTCGGTGTCGTCATAGCGCAGGATGAACGTGCCGCCCCATTGCCGCGCGAACAGCGCGTTGTAGAGCGCCGTCCGGGCATTGCCGACATGCAGCAGGCCGGTGGGCGAAGGCGCGAAACGCAGGACGGGCGGGGCGTCGGGGGCAATGTCGGACATGCCGTCTTATCGCCGAGGACGCCCCATCGGAGCAAGCGCCGGCGCCACACATGCGCCCACAGCTCTAGGCGGCACGGCCCCGCTCGGCGTCGTCATCGTCGCGCTGGTGGTGAACGTCATTCCGGCGCTGTTGACGGGGGCCCGCCCCACCCATCTCGAAGAGGTGGTTCTGCTCGCCGCGCTGCCGCCGGGGTTCTCCGGCATCGTCATCGCCGGGGGCGAACAGACCTATGTCGACCTCGCCTCCTCGACGCTGATTGTCAGCGTGGTCGCCTTCGCGGGGGGCGCCACTCTGGACCGCGCTGCCCCGTCATCTGGCGGGATGAGCGGGAGCGGTCCTCCCCGCCGAGATCGCCTCACGATCAGGCGGTCGGCAGGCCGTCCGCCCCGGCCCGCTCGGGGGCATCCCCCTCCGCGAGCAAGCGCGCGGGGATCACCGCGCCGTCGGGGCCGAGCGCCCCGGCCGGCTTCCAGCGGTTGCGCAGCGCGGCAAGAGCGCGCCGCTGCGCGGCGTCGAGGTTCGCCAGAGCGTCGCCGGGCGTCACCAGCCGCGCGCCGAGCCGAACGGACAGCGCCGTCAGCAGCGCGCCGCGCATGTCCGACGCCAGCGTGTCCTCGGCAGAATCGGCAGGGCCGGCGAGCGGCGACAGCAGCGTCTCCATCGCCTGCACCGCCGGGTCGATAGAGACGCAATCGCACCGCACGCCCAGCGCCCCGGCGAGGGTCGCCGCCTCGGCACACCCCTCCGGCGCGCGCTCGTCCGTGGGCAGCGCCACCAGGTGCACCCGCGCCGGGCCCAGCGCATCCACCGCCAGCACCGCCGCCAGCGCCGAATCGAGGCCGCCGGACAGGCCGAGCACCACGCCGGGAAAGCCGTTCGTCTCGACATCGTCGCGCAGGCGGAGCACGCAGGCGGCATAATCCGCCTCGTCGCCGGCCAGCAGCGGCGCGCGGGCGCCCTCCTCGCAGCGCCAGCCAACGGCCCAGCGCTCCCAGCGGGTCAGGCGCACACGCTCCTGGAAGTTGGGCAGTTGCACCGCCAGCGAGCGGTCGGCGTTGAGCACGAACGAGCCGCCGTCGAACACCCGCTCGCCCTGCCCGCCGACCGCGTTGACATAGGCGAGCGGCAGCCCGCTCTCGACCACCCGCGCCACGGCAAGGTTCAGCCGCTCGTCATGGACGTCGCGGCGATAGGGCGAGCCGTTGGGGACCAGCAGGATTTCCGCCCCGGTCTCCATCAGGCACTCGATCACGTCAGGCGACGCGATATCCTCGCACACCGGCACGCCAAGCCGCACGCCGCGAAAGGCCATCGGGCCCGGCATCGGGCCGGGGGCGAACACGCCATGACTGGGCAGCTCGACCTTGAACCGCACGCCCGCCACCGCGCCGCCATCGAGCAGCAGCGCGGCATTGTAGAGGGCGCCGCCCTCGACCCAGGGCGCGCCGAGAAGCAGCGCCGGGCCGCCATCGGCGGTCTCGGCGGCCAGGTCTTCCACCGCCCGCCGGCACGCCCCCTGAAAAGCTGGTGTCAGCACCAGCTCTTCGGAGGGATAGCCGGTGAGAAAGAGCTCGGTGAAGACGACAAGCTCCGCCCCCTGCCCGCCCGCCAGCGCCCGCGCCTCGCGCACACGCCGGACATTGCCGGCAATGTCGCCCGCCACCGGGTTGAGCTGGGCGAAGGCGATCAGGAGCTGGTCGGCGGGCGTACTCGATATGGGCGTGGTGGACATGGGCGTGGTGGACATGGACGCGACGTTGCCTTTTCCCCGCCGGCACCGGCAATCGTGGCCGGGCCGGTCCGCATTCAGTCCCAGTCGGTGCCGGGCACCCGCACGGCGACCGTGCTGAAGCCGGCCTGCCGTACGGCCATCGGCAGCAGCCGCTCCAGCCCGTGCATGAGCGTTCCGTCGTCCGGTATCGGCTCGGCCGGGTAATCCTCCCACGCCAGTCCGAGCGCCAGATAGGACCGCATCGCCGCCGGACGGATGGCGAACATATTGCCGACGGGAAAATCGACATAGCCGCCGAGCGGCTCGGTCAGCTTCAGGTCCTCGCGCAGTTCCTGGACGATGCGGACATTGCGCGCCCAGTTGACCAGGTGCGAGTCCTCCGGATGGATTAGGCCGACCTCCGGGCTGGCCTCCAGACGGGCAAGCACGGTGTCGAGCATGGGATGCGCGCCGCCGATCAGGTTCTCCCACAGAAACTGGCGCCAGGGATCGCCGATGGCGCGGCGCCGCCCCTTGGTCTTCTTGCCGTGGACATGGAAAAACACCTCATAGCGCCCCCCGGTCAGCGCCTCGTGCAGCCCGGTCAGGAACGGGCCGATGTCACGGCCGAGATTGGGCACGACGTCGATCTGCACCGCGCTGGCATAGCCCGCCGTCACCGCCCGCAGCTCGTCCGCCTTGGCTGGCGTGTCCGTTGTCAGGAAGAGGTCCGGGCGCGAGGCATTGACCATCAGGCGGTCAAGGAGTTCCGGCAGCAGGTCGGGATAGAAGAAGTGCCCGTGCAGCGCGCTCGTCAGCCGGCTCGCGCGCGGCCCCGGCAGCGGCCCGAACACCGGCATCGCCCACGGCCCCGGCGGGCGCCCCCGCTCGATCCAGTGCGACAGCGGGTAGCGCCGCTGGTCGAAGCAGGCCACCGGATGGTGCTCGGCATAGATCAGCGGGTGAAAACCGGAATAGGGCCGGCGCAACGGCGGCCGGTTGGGGTGGCGCTTCAGCAGCGCCTTGCGCCGCCAGTCGGCGATCAGCCGCTCCAGCTTCTGCGCCACGGTGAAGTCGCCGGGCGGGTCGTTCTCGCGCGGGATGTCGAGTATTTCCAGCCGTTCCGGCTCGGTGGCCAGCACGAGGGCAAGCTCGCCGTCCAGTTCCTCGCCGATCTCGCGGCCGATGGCGCGCACACCCGCCGCGCCCGCCGCCAGCGGCGCCTCCACCGCCACCAGCCGGCGGCGGGCGGCAAAGCGCGGATTGGCCGCCAGCGCCGCCTCGCGCGCCGCCGGCGTGGGAAAGACCAGGGCGCTGGCCCGCTCCAGCGCCAGTTCCAGCGCCGGGCCGAGCGTCTCGCGCCGCGCCGGGTCGGCATCGCCCTCGCCGATGACGGCGACGACGGGAATGTTGCGCTGCTCCAGCGCGTCGGCGGCGTCGATCGTGGCCAGCCCCACCGTGACGGCGAAGAGCGGCCGGTCGGCGTGGGCGCGGAAGGCCAGCGCGTCGAGCAGCACCGCGCGCGGCGCGCGGGCGCGGGCGACCTCGACCGGCACAACCGCAACCCCGTCAGCGACCAGCGCCGCGTCGTCCCCCCGCTCGCCATCGAGCACCAGCACCACCACTGCGTGGTCGCGGGCGAGCAGGCGCAGCAGCGGCGCGGCCGGAGCGGCGCTGTTCTCGATCACCACGAACACCGAGCGGCGCCCCGCCGATGGCGACGGAAACGGCAGGTCGGCGACCAGCGGCGGCAGCGTCGCGTCCGAACCCGTCAGCCAGTTGGCGAAGGGGCGCCGGGGGCGGCCGGGCTCCTTGAAGATCACGCCCTCCAGCCCGGGGCGCGGGCGCTGATAGGCATCGAACAGCAGCGAGCGCAGGAACACGCGCGGGCGCCCCTCGCTGTCGAACAGCAGCCGGCCGAGACGGCGCCCGGTCTTCTGGCTCTGCGCCGTGATCCAGCGGCGCAGCCGGCTGCGCTGCCGAGGCAGGTAATAGCGCGCGCGCTTGCCCGGGCCGTTCGTGGCCGGGTGCTCCGTGGCCGGGCATTCGGTTGCCGGCGATGCCTGCTCCGGCAGGGACGACTCGGGACGGGTCATGACACTCCGGCGGACCGATGCGGAAGATCGTGCAGCGCGCTTCGCCGAGGCGCAGCGCTCCCGGCGTTCTAATGAGGCCGGCCGGCGAAGGCCAGAGCCCCGCCGCGCAAAGTCACTCCGCCGCGATGTCGAACACCCCGCGCGGCCGGCTTCCCCAGCGGTGCAGTTCGAGGATGGCGGGGCGCAGGCGCTCGCCCTCCTCGGTCAGCCGGTAGCCGACCTGAGGGGGAATGGTGGGGTAGACGGTGCGGGCGATCACCCCATCCGCCTCCAGCTCGCGCAGCGCCTTGGCGAGAATGCGGGCAGTCACGTTCGGCATGCGCCGGCCCAGCTCGCTGAATCGTGTTTCGCCGGCGAGCAGGTGATAGACGATGCCGCCCTTCCATTTGGCGCCGATGATCTCCAGCGCCGCCTCGACCGGGCAGCCCTCGCCGCACGCATAATCCTGATGCCGCCTCGCCATCGCCTGTCTCCGCTTCGGGCGCGCGGAATCTAGGGTGTCCGGGGCGCGGGGGAAAGGGCGTTACATTTTCGATAGCAGCCGACAATCTCGTGCGTTCTTGCGCTCGGCGCACGCATCGCGACATCTGGGAGAGAAACATCAACACCACCACGGCGCGCGCCCTCGGGCGCGGCGCGGGAGATTTGTCATGAAGGCCATCGGCTATATCACGTCGCTTCCCATCGGCGAGGAGCGGGCACTGTTCGATTTCGAGACCGCCGCGCCGACGCCCGGCCCGCGCGACCTGCTGGTGCGGGTGAAGGCCGTCTCGGTCAATCCGGTCGATACCAAGGTGCGGATGCGCCGCGCGGGAGCCGAGGGCGCGCCTGTCATCCTCGGCTGGGACGCCGCCGGCGTGGTCGAGGCGGTGGGCGCCGAGGCCTCGCTGTTCCAGCCGGGCGACGCGGTATTCTATGCCGGCGATCTCAACCGCCCCGGCACCAATGCCGAGCTGCACCTCGTCGACGAGCGCCTCGTCGGCCACAAGCCGGCCTCGCTCGGCTTTGCGCAGGCCGCCGCCCTGCCGCTCACCTCGCTCACCGCCTGGGAAGGCCTGTTCGACCGGCTCGGGGTGCCGAGGGAGGGCGGCGACGGCGCCAGCCTGCTGGTGGTCGGCGCGGCCGGCGGTGTCGGCTCCATGGTGGTGCAGCTGGCCCGCCAGTTGACCGGCCTCACCGTCATCGGCACCGCCTCCCGGCCGGAGAGCCGCGCCTGGGTGGAGCGCCTGGGCGCCCATGCCGTCATCGACCATTCCCGCCCGCTCGCCGCCGAGCTGGACGCCGCCGGGCTCGGGCTGGTCGACTACACCTATGCGCTCACCCACACCGACCGGCACTGGGCCGAAATCGTCAAGGCCGCGAAGCCGCAGGGCCGCATCGCCATCATCGACGACCCGGCCAGCCTCGACGCCCTGCCGCTGAAGGGCAAAAGCCTGTCGCTGCACTGGGAACTGATGTTCACCCGATCGCTGTTCCAGACCCCCGACATGATCCGCCAGCATGAGATCCTGGAGGAGGTCTCGCGCCTCGTCGACGCGGGCACGCTGCTCCCCACGGCGGGCACTCCCCTCGGCACCATCAGCGCCGCCAACCTCAGGCGCGCCCACGCCGCGCTCGAGAGCGGCGCCACCATCGGCAAGATCGTGCTGGAAGGCTGGGACTGACGCGCCAGGACCACGCGCCCCGGGGGGGCGCCCGGGCGCGTCGCGGTCAGACGGCGCGGTCGGGCGTCAGCCCCGCCGCGTCGGGCGCGCCGCCCGTACCGAGCCGGCGTTCGAGCAGGTGCTCGATGACCCGGTAGCGCAGGCGGCGAAACAGGCCGGTGCGCTTGCGCTGCCGAATCTTGGCATAGGTGGCCGAAACCAGCCGGCGCTGCCAGATGCGCCGCTCGAACCGCGCCGCGTCAAAGCGGCCCTCGGCGATGTCGAGCACGGCGCTGTCGAGCAGGCCGCATTCCTGGACATAGGCGATGGAGGCGTGGCCGCTGAAATAGATCCGCACCAGCTCGAGCGGCGCCTCCCGCCGCAGCGCGCGGATATGGCGGCGGTCCAGGTTCAGCGGATCGTAGAAGATGTACTTGACCGCGCCCTCGCTCGGCATCTGGCGGTCCCACAGCACCGAGCGGCTCTGCGAGCCCCAGCGCCGCTCCCACCACACGCGCCAGCGGTCGATGCTGTATTGCGGCGAGAAGGCGATCACCAGGTCGGCGCCGAGCGGCGCGGAAAAACGGTAGGCGGCATAGCCGCCCATGCTCATGCCATAGGTGATGACGCGCGCGCCCTCAGCGATATCGGCGCGCACGCGGGCCAGCGCCTCGGGCATTTCCGGGTATTGATACCAGCAATTTCCCGAGGGCATGAAATGATAGGCGGTGCGCCCGCGCTTGGCGAAAAAGTCCTCGCCGAAGCCCTTCCGGCCCACCGGCCAGTCCGCCCGCATCGATTCGAAGGTCACGAAAACCGTGTCGTCGCACTCGCCCGGAACCTTGACGACCGTTAGGTTCTCGCTCTCAAAGATGACCTGACGCACGACACTGCCCCGCTGGCCGCCGGTGGGCGACCTTCCCTGCGAAGGGCAAACTAGCCAGAGCGGTCGTCACCGGACAATCACAATTTCCGAAGATTGCGCAAGTGCTGCTGAAATGCGGGCGGCTGAAATGCGTGCGGCTCAAATGCGGCCCATCGCCCGGATACCCCCGGATGCCGCGTCAGGCGGGCGTCAGATCCCGAAGCGGTCGACGATATCGGCAATGATCCGGCGGAACAGGCGACTGCGCTTGCGGGCGCGCTTGTCGCGGTAGAGCGCCGAGCCGTCGAGGCGGGTGGCCAGTTGCCGCTGGAAGCCGGCGGCGTCGAAGCGGTTCTCGCCCACGTCCAGCACCGCCTGTCCCAGCAGCCCCGTCTGCATCAGCACGGTGATCGAGCCATGGCCGGCATAGGGCACGCGCACCCGCACCACATCGGCCTCGCGGGCATAGACCCGCACATGCCGGCGGTCGCGGTTGTGCGGGTCGTAGAACAGGTAGACCGGCACGCCACGCGGCACCATCAGGTGCTCCCACAGGATCTGGCGCGGGCGGTCGAACAGCCCGTCCCACCGCCGGTCCCACGGCACCACCTTCGGGTCGATGCTGTATTGCGGCGAGAAGGCGAGGATGCGCGCCACGCCGAGCCGGCCGGCGAAGCGGATGGCGGCATAGGCCCCCATGCTGACGGCATAGGCGACCACCTCCACCCCGGGGGCGATGTCGGCCCGCACCTTGGCCAGCACCTCCTCCATTTCGGGGTACTGGAACCAGAAATTGTCGTTGGCGAAGAAATGGTAGGCGGGAAAGCCGTTGTCGCGCAGGAATTTCTCGGCGAAGGCCTGCCGCTGCGGATCCTTGTTGAGCACATGCGGCTCGAAGGTGACGAAGACCACATCGGTGCGGGTGCCCTCGGTCCGGACCACGCGCACATTCTCCGTCTCAAGCAGGACATGACGTCCGGTCTCAAGCTGCGGCACGCCGTCCCCCTTATGAAAACACCCGAGGTGGAACCACCCACATGAAAACACCGCGACCCTGGGAGCCGCGGTGTCTCATTCCGTCCAGCGCGGCCCGACCCCTCAGGGCCGCGCCGGCAACCGGCCTCACTCGGCGGCTTCGATCACCGGGCGCACCCGGCCCGAGCGCTCCTGCTTCAGCAGTTCGGCGACGAGGAAGGCCATCTCGATGGCCTGCTCGGCGTTGAGGCGCGGGTCGCAATAGGTGTGGTAGCGGTCCTTGAGGTCGGCATCGGTGATGGCACGGGCGCCGCCGGTGCATTCAGTGACGTTCTTGCCGGTCATCTCCAGATGCACGCCGCCGGCGAAGGTGCCCTCGGCCGCGTGGACGGCGAAGAAGTCCTTCACCTCCTTGAGGATCTGGTCGAAAGGCCGGGTCTTGTAGCCGGACGCCGCCTTGATGGTGTTGCCGTGCATCGGGTCGCACGACCACACCACGGTGCGGCCCTCGCGCTTCACCGCGCGGACCAGTGCGGGCAGGTGGTCGCCCACCTTGTCGGCGCCGAAGCGGGCGATCAGGGTGAGGCGGCCGGCCTCGTTCTGGGGGTTCAGCGTGTCGATCAGGCGGATCAGGTCATCCGGCTTCAGCGACGGGCCGCACTTCAGGCCGAGCGGGTTCTTCACCCCACGGCAATATTCCATATGCGCGTGGTCGGCCTGGCGGGTGCGATCGCCGATCCAGATCATGTGGCCGGAGGTGGCGTACCAGTCGCCCGTGGTCGAATCCACCCGCGTCAGCGCCTGCTCATAGCCGAGCAGCAGCGCCTCATGCGAGGTGAAGAACTCGGTCGAGCGCATCTCCGGGTGGCTTTCCGCGTCGAGGCCGATGGCGCGCATGAAGTCGAGCGCCTCGGTGATGCGGTCGGCCAGCGCCTGGTAGCGGCCGGACTGCGGGCTGTCCTTGATGAAGCCGAGCATCCACTGATGCGCGTTGCCGAGGCTGGCATAGCCGCCATTGGCGAAGGCCCGCAGCAGGTTCAGCGTGGCCGCCGACTGGCGGTAGGCCTCGATCTGGCGGCGCGGATCGGGAATGCGCGCTTCGGGCGTGAACTCGATGTCGTTGACGATGTCGCCGCGATAGGAGGGCAGCTCCACCCCGTCGACGGTCTCCATCGGCGCCGAGCGCGGCTTGGCGAACTGGCCGGCAATGCGCCCGACCTTCACCACCGGCGAGGCGCCGGCATAGGTCAGCACCACCGCCATCTGCAGGAAGACGCGGAAGAAATCGCGGATGTTGTCGGCCGAATGCTCGGCGAAGCTCTCGGCGCAGTCGCCGCCCTGCAGCAGGAAGGCCTCGCCCTTCGCCACCTTGGCCAGCTCGCGCTTCAGGCGGCGCGCTTCACCGGCGAAAACCAGCGGCGGAAACGAGGCCAGCTGACGCTCCACCGCAGCCAGAGCTGCGGCGTCCGGATAATCCGGCACCTGCTGAACGGGCAAGGCCCTCCAGCTATCCGGCGTCCAGCGATCAGACATGACGGCCTCCAACAAGCTCAACACGTCGCCGGGGCTCCTCCCCGGCGGAAAGGCGGGCCTTATACACCCAAGCATCCCCGCCGCGCCAGTGCACCGCCGCAAGGTCAGGGATGCCGTGCGCGCCCTTGCGCCGCCCCTCCCCGTACACCGTCCTCCCGAGGGGCCCGGCCAGCGGCCGGACCTCGAAGGAGGCGGGCCAGCACCCTGCTTAGTCCCCGGCTTCGCGGCGACATAAACTCCCTTCCCTCATGGCCGGGCTTGACCCGGCCACCCGGACGTCGCGCCACCCGGCATCGTGGCTGGGTCCCCGGGTCAAGCCCGGGGATGAGGGGCGGTGAGGTACAGGAGCCCCGCCCTAAAGCGCCGGCGTCGCCTCGGTGGAGGCTTCGGGCAGCGGGTCGCTGGTGGTGTGCTTGGAACGCAGCGTCACCAGTTCCTCGGCGCTGGAGGGGTGCAGCGCCATGGTGCGGTCGAAATCGGCCTTGGTGGCGCCGACATTCATCGCGATCGCCGCCATCTGCACCATTTCGCCCGAGCCCTCGCCGATGAGGTGGACACCGAGCACCCGGTCGTCGGCCTGGTCGACGACGATCTTCATGAACACCCGCGAGGTGCGGCCCGAGAGCGTCGCCTTCAGCGGGCGGAAATCGGTCTGGTAGATGTCGAGCCGCCGGCCCTGCGCCCGCGCCTCCTGCTCGGTCAGCCCCACCGTGCCGATCTCCGGCTCGGTGAACACGGCGGTCGGGATGTTGTCATAGCTCACATGCCAGGGCCGCTTGCCGAACACCGTGTCGGCGAAGGCGTGGCCCTCGCGGATGGCGACCGGGGTCAGGTTCACCCGGTTGGTCACGTCGCCCACCGCATAGATGGAGGGGATGTTGGTGCGCGAGAGCCCATCCACCGCGATGGCGCCGGCCTCGTCGAGATGCACCTCCACCGTGTCGAGGCCGAGCCCGATCGTGTTCGGCACCCGGCCGATGGCCAGCATCACCTCGTCGGCATAGAGGTCGCGCCCGTCATTCAGCCGCACGCGCTTCTCGCTGCCCTCCTGATAGATGCCCTCGATGGTGACGTTGAAGGCGAACTCCACCCCGTTCTGCGCCATCTCGTCGACGATGCGGGCGCGGATATCCTCGTCGAAGCCGCGCAGCAGCTTGTCGCCGCGATGAATGACCGTGACCTTCGCCCCGAGCCCGGCCAGCAGGCTGGCGAATTCCAGCGCGATATAGCCCGCGCCCTGAATGAGGATGCGCGCGGGGAAGCGTTCGAGATGGAAGATCTCGTTCGAGGAGATGCCGAGCTCGCAGCCGGGAAAGTCGAGCCCGCGATTGGGGCGCCCGCCGGTGGCGATGAGGATGGTGCGCGCCGTCACCTTCGTGCCATCGGCCAGGCGCACCGCGTGCGGCCCCTCAAGGGAGGCCCGCTGGGCGACGATCTCGACGCCGGCACGGTTGAGATTGGCGCGGTAGGCGCCTTCCAGCCGGGCGATTTCCTTGTCCTTGTTGGCGACCAGCGTTGCCCAGTCGAACCGGACATTCTCCACGCTCCAGCCGAAGCCGGCGGCGTCCTCGAACTCATGGGCGAAGCGGGCGGCATAGACGAACAGCTTCTTGGGCACGCAGCCGCGGATCACGCAGGTGCCGCCGAGCCGGTACTCCTCCGCCAGCATCACCTTGGCCCCATGGCCCGCCGCGATGCGGGCGGCGCGCACGCCTCCCGAGCCGCCACCGATGACGAACAGGTCGACGTCGAACTGGTCCATATAGGGCTCTCCGCGCTGCGCTTGTGCGTGGCATGTCGCCCCCCGAGGCGCGCCCGTCAAGCGCCCGCATGGCTGGCCTGCGAATCCGGCCGGCCAATACCGGCGCAATCAGCGCTCATCCTTCCGGCGAACTCGACAGCGGGGGGCCTGCGGCTTTAGCTTCGCTTACCGCGTGCAAGCGGCGGCCAGCGTCAACGTGCCGTCGCCCCGTTCCTTGGAGGAAACCATGAAGCATCTCGTCAGCGGGGCGCTGCTCGCCGCCGCCGTCGCCGTCGCACCGCTCGGGGCGGCCTATGCCGACATCAACGAACTGAAGATCATCGCCCCGGCCGCGCCCGGCGGCGGCTGGGACCAGACGGCCCGCTCGATCCAGCATGTGCTGCAGTCCGACAAGCTGGTCGGCAATGTGCAGGTGCTGAACGTGCCCGGCGCCGGCGGCACCATCGGCCTCGCCCAGTTCGTCAATTCCAGCAAGGGCGATCCCAATGTGATGATCGTCGGCGGCTATGTCATGGTCGGCGCCATCATCACCAACAAGTCGCCGGTCAACCTGTCCATGGTGACGCCGATTGCCCGCCTCACCGGCGAGTATGAGGCCATCGCCGTGCCGGCCGCCTCGCCGCTGAAGTCGCTGGCCGATCTGGTCGTGGCGCTGAAGGCGGACCCGCAGAAAGTGTCCTGGGCCGGCGGCTCGGCCGGTGGCACCGATCACATCACCGCCGGACTGTTCACCAAGGCGATCGGCGTCGATCCGCGCAAGGTGAACTACATCGCCTTCTCCGGCGGCGGCGAATCGCTCGCCTCGCTGCTCGGCGGAAAGGTCACGGTCGGCATTTCCAGCCTGTCGGAATATGACGCGCAGGCCAAGGCCGGCAAGCTGCGGATCCTCGGCGTGTCCAGCCCCACCCGCCTGCCGGAAGCCCCCGATGTGCCGACCTTCAAGGAAGCCGGCGTCGATGTGGAAATCCAGAACTGGCGCATGATCGCCGCCGCCCCGGGCATCACCCCGGAGCAGAAGCAGGAACTCAGCCAGACCATCGAGAAGATGGTGAAGTCCAAGGCATGGACCGACATGCTGGCGCAGAAGGGCTGGGCCAACACCTACCTTTCCGGCGACGCGTTCGACGCCCAGCTGGCCAAGGACATCGCCGCCACCCAGACCATCCTGAAGGATATCGGCCTCGCCCAGTAAGGGGGGCCGCCCTATCCGACCGAACCGGGACTCCCTCGCGGCCCGCCGCGGGGGTGTCTTTCGTTCCGACACCCCGGAGCCCCGCCGATGAGCGATTCCACCCCCGCCTCCACCACCGGCCCCGACAAGGGCCGCTTCGTCATCGCCTTCGCCCTCGCCATCCTGTCGCTCGTGGTCGGCTGGGATGCGTGGCGGCTGTCCGGGATCAACACCTATTCGGCCGTCGGCCCGGAGGCTTTTCCCGCGGTCATTTCCGCCGGCCTGGCCCTGCTGGCGCTGGCCAACGCGGTCGAGGCGGTCCGCGAGGGGGCGCAGGATCGCCCGCGCGACGAGATCGGCCCGATGGCCTGGGTGCTGGGCGGGCTGATCGGCCAGATCGTGCTGCTGGCCTTCGGTGCCGGCTTCGCCATCGCCACCGGCTGGCTGTTCGCCGCCACCGCCAAGGGTTTTGGGCGCGGCCCGCTTTGGGGGCATTTCCTCGCCGGGGCGTTGATGTGCTTCGTCATTTATGCGGTGTTCGCCAAGGGGCTGCAGCTGGCGCTGCCGGCCGGCCCGCTCGAACGGCTGATCTGAGGACGCACCCATGGACACGTTTGCCGCCCTCAGCCAGGGCGTAATGGTCGCCCTCCAGCCCATCAACCTGCTCTTCGCCTTTGTCGGCGTCATGCTCGGCACGGCGGTGGGCGTGCTGCCCGGCATCGGCCCGGCGCTGACCGTCGCGCTCCTGCTGCCGATCACCTTCAAGCTCGACCCGGCCGGCTCGCTCATCATGTTCGCCGGCATCTATTATGGCGGCATGTATGGCGGCTCCACCGCCTCGATCCTGCTGAACACGCCGGGGGAAAGCGCCTCCATCGTCACGGCGCTGGAGGGCAACAAGATGGCCCGCGCCGGGCGCGGCGGGCCGGCGCTCGCCACCGCCGCCATCGGCTCCTTCGTCGCCGGCACCATCGCCACCATCGGCCTGGCGCTGATCGCCCCGACCATTGTCGACATCGCCATCTCCTTCGGCCCGGAGGATTATTTCGCGCTGATGGTGCTGGCCTTCACCACCGTCTCGGCGGCCTTCGGCTCCTCGGTGACGCGCGGCCTCACCAGCCTGTTCGTCGGCCTGTCGCTCGGCCTGATCGGCATCGACCTGCAGAGCGGGCAGGCGCGGCTGTCCTTCGGCGTGCCGGACCTGCTCGACGGCGTGGAGGTGACGACGCTCGCCGTCGCCCTGTTCGCCATTGGCGAGACGCTCTCCGTGGTGGCGGCGGGCGCGCGGGCCGACGAGATCATCGAGCCGGTCAAGGGCTCGGTGTTCATGAACCGGGAGGACTGGAAGCGCTCGTGGAAGCCGTGGCTGCGCGGCACGTTTCTCGGCTTCCCCATCGGCGCCATGCCGGCGGGCGGGGCGGAGATCCCCACCTTCCTGTCCTACGCGCTGGAAAAGCGCCTGTGCCGCAAGCCGGGCGAGTTCGGCAATGGCGCCATCGAGGGCGTCGCCGGGCCGGAGGCGGCGAACAACGCCGCAGCGGCCGGCGTGCTGGTGCCGCTGCTGACCCTCGGCCTGCCGACCTCGGCCACCGCCGCCATCATGCTCGCCGGCTTCCAGCAATACGGCATGAATCCCGGACCGCTGCTGTTCGCCACCAATCCGGACCTGGTCTGGGGCCTGATCGCCAGCCTGTTCATCGCCAATGGCATGCTGCTGGTGCTGAACCTGCCCCTCGTCGGGCTGTGGGTGCGGCTTCTGGCCATTCCGCGCCCCTGGCTCTATGGCGGCATCCTGGTTTTCGCCACGCTCGGCACGCTGGGGGCCAATCCCTCGCTGGTCGAACTCGGCATGCTGCTGATCTTCGGCCTGCTCGGCTATGTGCTGCGGCGCTACGACTACCCGATCGCCCCGGTCGTGGTCGGCCTCATCCTCGGCCCGCTGGCCGAGCAGCAGCTGCGGCGGGCGCTGGCGATCAGTGTCGGCGATCCGCTGGTGCTGTTCCAGAGCCCGGTGGCGCTGACGCTGTTCGCCCTCTCCGCGCTCGCCCTATTCGGGCCGCTGCTGTTCTACGTCTTCACCGGCCGCAAGGCGCCAGTCGGCGCCGACGAGGATTGAGCCCCCCGCCCCGCGCCAGTCGCGCGCGGGCCGCAGAAGGCACCGCACGGTCCGCGCGTCAGGCGCGCGGGCCGTCAGCCCCTGAGACCGACGCTCAGCGTGCCGTCGCTTTCAAGGATCAGGTAGTCGACCGAGGCGATGTCACGTCCGCCCGCTTCCCGTATCGCGCTCAGCGCCTCGTCCGGCGTGACGCGCTGGTGCTTCATCGCCGCTTCACACAGCACGCCGTCCCGCACCAGCAGGGTGGGTTCAGAGCGCACGAGCCCGGCGAAGCGGGAGGAGCGAACCGAGGCGAAGGTCACACCATACTGCAGCAGGATGAGCAACCCGAGCGCTGCTGCACCCTCCGCAAGGGCGACCGATTTCTGAAGCAGGATGGCCGCGAGCGTGGAGCCGATGGCGATCGTCACCACAAAGTCGAAGGCGTTGAGCTTGGCGAGGGTACGCTTGCCCGCGATGCGCAGGAAGGCGACGAGAACCGCGTAGGCGAGAACGCCGACGACCAGCGTCCGCGTGATGCCCTGCCAGCTCTGGAAGAATATGTCGCTCCAGTCCATGACGGTCGCTCCTTGTGCCGCTCGCCCCGGACTGCAACGCCGGGGTATCGATACGGTTCAGAAGCAAGCCGTCCCCGCGCCCCTTCGTGGGGGCGGGCGATCTGGCAGGTCAGATGGTGAAGCCGCGCTTCTTCATCTCCTCGCGCACCCGCACTTCCATCTCGCGCGCGAAACCCGCGCTCCAGGCCTGGATGCTGCTGAACCCGGCCTTGAGCAGGTCCTCGCGCTTGAGCACCAGCTTCTTGCCGGCTTCCGAGCGGTAGAAGGCCAGAAGGTCGCGCAGTTCCTGGGTGGTGAACTCGGTGGCGTAGATCTTGGCGAGAATCTGGACGATCTCGTTGCGGCGGCTCTCATACTGGGTGGACAGCTGCTTGGCGACTTCGCGCAGGTCGCGAATCAGGTCCGGGTTGGACTGCACGAAGCTGGCTGCCGTCTGATCCACGACATTGGGGATCACCGCATCGAAGCTGCTGGCCTCGCCATTGGCGACGAGCAGCTCATTGGCCAGCTTCATCTGTTCGGCGCTCGGCTCCGGCGCCTTGGGCGCGGCGGCCTGGGCGAGCTGGAAGGGGGCGGTGTCCTGCGCCAGCGCGGGAGCCGCGGCGAGGAGGCTCGCGGCCACGACGGCGCCTGCAAACCGCGCTGCAATATCAAGCTGCATGAAAGTCTCCTGACGAACTGCTCACGCGCGGTCGATGACCGTCACGCCGCCGGCGCCCGCGAGAATGACGCGGCTCGCCAGATTGATGAAGAGGCCGTGCTCGACCACGCCCGGCACATTGGAGAGCTCGGCGGCAAGCGCGGTCGGGTTGGTGATGCTGCCATAGGCGGCATCGAGGATCAGGTGTCCCTGATCGGTGACGAAAACATGACCGTCCGGCCGGCGGCGCAGCGTCAGCAGGCCGTGGCACCCCGCTGCGCGGGCGGCGCGGTCAATGCCGCGGCGGATGGCGGCGACGCCGAAATCCACCACCTCGATCGGCAGCGGAAAGGTGCCGAGCACCTCCACCTTCTTCGAGGCGTCGGCGATGACGATCATCTGCTTGGCCGCCGAGGCGACGATCTTCTCGCGCAGCAGCGCGCCGCCGCCACCCTTGATCAGGGTCAGGTCCGGCCCGACCTCGTCGGCGCCGTCGATGCACAGATCAAGCACCGGGTACTCGTCCAGCGTGCCGAGCGGCACGCCGAGGCTCTCGGCCTGGGCCCGGGTGGCCTCGGAGGTCGGCACGCCGACCACTTCCAGCCCCTCATTCACCCGCACGGCGAGCAGATCGACCAGATGCTTGGCGGTCGAGCCGGTGCCGAGGCCCAGCTTCATGCCCGAGCGGACATATTCGAGCGCCTGCGCGGCGGCCTGTCTCTTGAGGTTGTCAGCGTCGGTCATGAGCGTCGCGGGGCCCTCGTTTTTAGCACTTCTTTAATGTTCATCTCGTGCGTAGCGCCGTTGGCGCGCGCCGACAAGCCCGCCGGCAGCCGCCTCCCCGGCGATCATTGGCTGGAAGGCGGGGTGCAGACCACCGCCGGCTCGACGCCGCCGCCCTCCTTGGGCATGTCGCGGACATAGCAGACGCTCATCTGGCCGGTGCCGGCATCGACGCGGAAAATGCCGGTCTCGCCGGAATAGCGGGTCGACAGGATGTCGTAGCGGCCCGGTGTCCCGCCCTCGGCGCTGGCATCGCGGCGGAAGCAGCGGGTGACGCCGACAAGACTGCCCTCGGGGCGCTCGAACTGGCAGGCATTCACCTGGCCCGTGCGCACATTCACCGAATAGAGCCGGTTGGCCTGGGCGGCCGGGGGCGAGGCGAACACGTAGGGCCCGTCGCCGGGGGCCGCCTCGGCCTGGGCGGGGGGAGCGGCGGGCGCCTCGCCCGGCTTCGCCTCCTGCGCCACGGCGCCGCCCGCCAGCGCGCCGAGCCCGAGGGCGGCCGCCACCATCGCCACATGCCAGTTCTGCATCATGATCCTCATCGCCGGGACATCCTGCCTGTGCCTTGCCCATCTTCCGCGCCGCGCGGCCGCTGCCCGCATGCGCCCGATGGACGCGGAAGGCTGGACAGCAAAAGCGGCAGGATTGTAGGCCTAGATCGGGAAGCCCGTCTCGCGGCGGCGGGCCGCCCGCTTTTCCCGTCACCATCCACGGAAATTGTCATGCCCTCCTCGCCTCCCGCCGTGATCGCCTTCGACCTCGACGGCACGCTCGTCGACACCGCCCCCGACCTGCTCGACACGCTCGACATCGTGCTCGACGAGGCCGGCGCCGCCCGCCTGCCGCGCGACGAAACCCGCAAGATGATCGGCGCCGGCGCCAAGGCGCTGGTCAATCGCGGCCTCACCGCCGCCGGCATCAGCGTCGAGCCGGCGGAATTCGACGCGCTCTATGCCCGCTTCCTGGAGCACTACGCCGCCCATATCGCCGATCTCTCCCGGCCCTATCCCGGCCTGCTCGACGCGCTGGACGAACTTTCCGCCCGCGGCCATGTGCTGGCCGTGTGCACCAACAAGCTGGAATATCTCTCGCGCCTGCTGCTCGACCGGCTCGACCTCACCGATCGCTTTGCCGTCATCGCCGGCTCGGACACGTTTCCGGTCTACAAGCCCGATGCCGGCCATCTGCTCGGCACCATCGAGCGCGCCGGCGGCGTGCACACCCGGGCGATCATGGTCGGCGACAGCATGACGGACGTGCTCACCGCCCGAAACGCCCGCGTTCCCTCGATCGTGGTGCCGTTCGGCTACACCGAGATTCCGGCGCAGGAACTGGGCGGCGACGTGTTCATCGGCCATTACGAGCTGCTGGTGGAGACGGTGGAGCAGCTTCTCTCCCGTGGGTAGCCGCGCGCGGCGCTTGACACCCGGGGCGTGGACACACTAAACCCCGCCGCGATGGCGCTGGCCCCTGATCTATCCGACGGGGCCGACGGGCGATTAGCTCAGCGGGAGAGCACTCCCTTCACACGGGAGGGGTCGCAGGTTCAATCCCTGCATCGCCCACCATCGTCGCTCGCGCTTCAGGGACGCGACAGGCCGGGAGCCGGCCAGCGGGGCCGCCCATGTGCAACCTCTACAGCCATCATTCCAATCTGCACGCCATCACCGATCTCGTCGGCACGCTGCGCAATCTCGCCGGCAATCTGCCGCCGCAGACCGGCATCTTCCCGGACTTCCCCGCCCCGATCGTGCGCACAGGGGAAGATGGCCTGCGCGAACTGGCGCTGGCCCGCTGGGGCATGCCCTCGCCGCCCACGGTCGCCGGGCCGCCGGTGACGAACATCCGCAACCTGGCCTCGCCGCACTGGCGCGCCTGGAGCGGGCCTGCGCATCGCTGCCTGGTGCCGTTCACCAGTTTTTCCGAATATGCCCCGCTGCCCAACCCCGCCACCGGCCGCAAGGACGTGGTGTGGTTCGCGCTTGATGAGGCGCGCCCCCTCGCCTTCTTCGCCGGGCTGTGGACCCACTGGACCGGCACGCGCGGCACCAAGGCGGCACCGGTGGAGGGCCAGCACGAATTGTTCGGCTTTCTCACCTGCGCGCCCAATGGCGTGGTCGAGCCGATCCACCCCAAGGCGATGCCGGTGATTCTCACCACCCGTGAGGAGCGCGAGACGTGGCTGAACGCCCCGTGGAGCGAGGCGCGCGCCCTGCAGCGCCCGCTCCCCGACGATCGCCTCGTCATCGTCGCGCGCGGGCCGGCGAAGGAGGACCCGCCGCCCGCCGCCCTGCGCGAGCCCTCCTCCGATTCGCCCCCCGGCTCCGCCTCGGCCGCCCCGCCACGCCAGGGCAGCCTGTTCTGATGCCCCGCGCGCGGCCCGCGCCCGTTTTATCTCCTGCCTGAAAGAGCCCGCGGCCCGTGCATAATCCCCTGCGTTATCGCGCCCATATTGACGGCCTGCGCGCCATCGCCGTGCTCGGCGTGGTGCTGTTCCATTTCGGCGCCACCTGGCTGCCGGGCGGCTTCATCGGCGTCGACGTGTTCTTCGTCATTTCCGGCTTCCTCATCGCCAAGTCGCTTTACGCCGATGTGGATTCGGGCAGCTTCTCCATCCTCGGCTTCTATGAGCGGCGGATGCGGCGCATCGCGCCGGCCTTCTTCGTGGTGACGGCGGCGACCAGCCTCGCCGCCTTCCTGGTGTTCTTTCCCAACCAGTTGATGACCTATGGCCGCTCGCTGATCTGGGCGGTGCTGGCCTTCGGCAATGTCTATTTCTACCTGCGCACCGACTATTTCGGCCCCTCGGCGGACGAGACGCCGCTGCTGCACTACTGGTCGCTGGGGGTGGAGGAGCAGTTCTATTTCCTGTTTCCGGGCCTGCTCCTGCTGATCGCCCGCTTCGCGCCCCGGGCGCGGACGAAGCTGGTGCTCGGCCTGCTCGTGGTCTCGCTCCTCGCCTGCGAGATCATCCGGCCGTTCAACCCGGCGGCGGCGTTCTATCTGCTGCCCTTCCGTGCCTTCGAGCTGCTGATCGGCGCCGGCCTCGCTTTGCCCGGCCTGTGGTTTCCGCAGGGCCGCAGGCTCGGCGCGGGCGCGATGGCGGCGGGGACCGGCCTCATCCTCGCCGGCATGGTGTTCATCACCGAGCACGCGCCCTTTCCCGGCGTGCTCGCCCTGGTGCCCTGCCTTGGCGCGGCCCTCGCCATCTGGGGCGGCGAGCGGACGGAGAGCCTGCCGGCGCGGCTGCTCGGCCTGCGGCCGCTGGTGTTCTTCGGCGCCATTTCCTATTCGCTCTATCTCGTCCACTGGCCGATCGTGGTGTTCGCCCGCCATCTGCTGCCGGACCTGCCGGCGCCGGCCTTCCTCATCGGCGGCGTCGCCGCCTCGACCCTGCTCGGCTGGCTGTCCTGGCGCTTCGTCGAACAGCCGGTGCGGCAGAAGCGGGAGCTGTTCTCCCGCCGATTCGTCTATGGCGGCACGGTGGTGGGCGGGGCGCTGCTCATCGCCTTCGGCACGGCCGCCTCGGACACGCGCGGCTTTCCCGGCCGGCTGGCCCCGGACATCCAGCGCGTGCTCGCCTATACCCGCTATCCCTTCCGCGAGGTGGTGCGCGACGGCACCTGCTTCATCAACGGCAACCGCCCCAAGGACCAGCCGGCGCCGGAATGCCTGCCGGACACCCATCCCAGCCTCGTCCTGTGGGGCAGCAGCCATGTCGCACAGTTCATCGGCGCACTGGCGCCGATCGCCAAGGCCCATGGCTATGCGGTCGGCCAGATGACCGCCGCCGCCTGCCCGCCGCTGGTGCAGTCGAGCTTCGCCCCGATGTGTGACCGGCTGAACCGCTTCGCCTTCGACTGGCTGCTGGCGCACCGGCCGTCCATCCTGGTCATCGGCGGCGACACGCTGGTCTCGCAGGAACATTTCCGCCAGCTCGACGCCGACCTCGCCAAGCTGCACGCCGCTGGCATCCGGGTGATCCTGCTTGGGCCCGTGCCTCAATATCGTCGGGCGGTGCCGGAAATCCTTGCCGAGCGCATGTACCGCAACGCGCCGAGCCGCCTCGCCGATGACGACCTCACCGAGGCCACGCACCGCGCCGACGCGCTGATGCGCGAGCATTTCGCCGGCAATCCCAATGTCGAGTTCGTCTCGATCCTCGCCATGTGCCCGGACATGAACTGCCCGATGATGGTCGACGGCGCGCCGCTGCAGTTCGACCCCACCCATTTCACCCGCGAGGGCGTCGCCTATTATGGCGGGCAGCTCGGGGCGCTGATCTTCGGCCCGGCGCCGGCGCCGGTCACTACCCCTGCCCCTGCGGCCCCTGCCGCACCGTGAGGCCGGCGGCGCCCCTATGGCCGCACAGCCACACTTGCGGCCTAAGTGGGCGTGCGGCAGGAGACAGGGCGCGCGGGGCATGCCCCCGCGCCGGCGCAGCGTCCATAATGGCGCGTTCGCTCCTTGCCTGCCTCAACCATCCTTCGGTCCACCGTGCATCATTCCCTGCGCTATCGTGCCCATATTGACGGCCTGCGCGCCGTCGCCGTCCTTGGCGTCGTGCTCTATCATTTCGGTGCGAGCTGGCTGCCGGGCGGGTTTGTCGGCGTCGACGTGTTCTTCGTCATTTCCGGCTTCCTGATTTCCAAGTCGATCTATGGCGATGTCGCGGCCGGTCGCTTCTCGCTGCTGGGCTTCTATGAGCGGCGGATCCGCCGCATCGCGCCGGCCTTCCTGGTCGTCACCGCCCTCACCGCCGCCTTCGCCGCGCTGATCCTGCTGCCCTATGAGATGATGATCTTCGGCCGCTCGGTGCTGTGGTCGGTGTTCGCCGCCGGCAACATCTTCTTCTTCCAGCGCACCGACTATTTCGGCCCGGCGGCGCAGGAAATGCCGCTGCTGCATTACTGGTCGCTGGGGGTGGAGGAACAGTTCTATTTCCTGTTCCCGGCGCTGGTCCTCGCCGGGGCCCGCTTCGGCCGGCGGGCGATCGCCTGGAGCGTGCCGGTTCTGCTGCTCGCCTCGCTGGCCGCCAGCCAGTTCATGGTGATGCGCGATCCCGCCGCCGCCTATTTCCTGCTGCCGTTCCGCGCCTTCGAGATGCTGATCGGCTCCTGGCTGGCGCTGCCCGGCATCCGCTTTCCGCAAAGCCCCGGCGTGCGGTTTACCGCCGTGGCGGGCGGCTGCGCCCTGATCCTTGGCGGCATGGTCGGCCTCAGCTCCGCCTCGCCCTTTCCCGGGCTGCTGGCGCTCATTCCCTGCCTGGGCGCGGCGCTGGTGATCTGGGGCGGCGAGGGCGAGGCGAGCCTGCCGACCCGGCTGCTGGGCTGCCGCCCGATGGTGTTCTTCGGCGCCATTTCCTATTCGCTCTATCTCGTCCACTGGCCCCTCGTCTCGCTCGGCAAGGAGTGGCTGGGCCCGGTGGCGCCGCTGCCCTTCCTCGTCGGCGGGGTGGCGCTCTCGGTGGCGCTGGGCTTTCTCTCCTGGCGCTTTGTCGAGCAGCCGGTGCGGTTCAACCGCCGCGTCTTCACGCCGAAAGTGGTGGTCGGCGCCACGGTGGCGGGCACGCTGGCGCTGGCGGCCTTCGCGCAGACAACCATCACCACGCGCGGCCTGCCTCAGTGGCTCGACCCCGAGGTGCGGCGCCTCGCCGGCTATTCCTTCTACAATGGCGATCCGGTGTTCCGGCAGGGCGTGTGCTTCACCCCCTTCTTCCAGGCCGAACTCGCCATCAGGCCGGAATGCCTGCCCACCACCCATCCGTCGGTGCTGGTGTGGGGCAACAGCCATATCGCCCATTTCATCACCGCTATCATCGAGGCGGGCGAGGCGCGCGGCTATGCGGTGGGCCAGATCACCGGCGCCGCCTGCCCGCCGGTGCTGGAAGCCGAAGGCTCGCGCCTGCCCTATTGCGCGGCGATGAACGCCTTCGCGCGGGACTGGGTGCGGGCGAACAAGCCGGACATACTGGTGCTCGGCGGGGTCGGCGCGCCCACGCCGGAGCTGGACCAGGCGATCGAGGGCTTCGCCCGCGAGGGCATCCGCGTGGTGGTGGTCGGCCCGGTTCCCATGTACCGCGACAAGGTGCCCAAGCTGCTCGCCCGCCGCCAGATCGCCGGCAACGGCGACACCGGGGCGGGCGACGACCTCCTCCCCAGCGCCCAGCGGCACGATGAGAAGCTGCGCGCGCATTTCGCCAGCATGCCTGACGTGACCTACATCTCGGTGTTCGACGCCGCCTGCGGCGGCACCAACTGCCCGCTGATGGTGGACGGCGTGCCGCTGCAGCACGACAGCTCGCACTTCACCCTGGCCGGGGCGCGCTTCTTCGGCCGGCCGGTCAGCGCGCTCATCTTCGGCCGCCCGGCGCAGTGAGACGCCGGCCTGTGGCTTTCGTGCCATAGCGTTGGGCAAAAATGCCCCTCTCCGGCCCGCGTTAGGCAGCACTCCGGATTTTAGCCGCATACTCTCCGGCGGCCGCCCTGCTTCGGTGTCGGTCGGCCGGCGCCCGCGCTTGATGGCGGGCGGACGGAACGGGGCATTTCATGGGGCTTACGATGCGACTGAAGACACTGGCCGCCCTGGCGCTGGGCGCCGCGATTCTCGCCGGCAGTGCGCCGGCCATGGCGCAGAGCGCGAGCACGCCGTCCTTTTTCAGCTTTTTCCCGCGGCCGTCCAATTTCGGCAACGGGCCAGTCAAGGGCTATTCCTCGATCCGCCGGCAGGTCGTGCCCTATACGGGCAAGTACAAGCCCGGCACCATCGTGGTGAACACCGCCGAGCGCCGGCTCTATCTGGTGCAGGACAATGGCACCGCGCTGAAATACGGCATCGGCGTCGGCCGCGACGGCTTCCGCTGGGGCGGGATGAAGACGATTACCCGCAAGGCCGAGTGGCCGGGCTGGACCCCGCCGCCGCAGATGCTGCAGCGCCGCCCCGATTTGCCGCGCTACATGCCCGGCGGCATCGACAACCCGCTCGGCGCCCGCGCCCTGTATCTCGGCTCGTCACTCTACCGCATCCACGGCTCCAACGAGCCGGAGACGATCGGCCAGGCGGTGTCATCAGGCTGCTTCCGCATGACCAATGACGACGTGACCGACCTCTATGACCGCGTCCGCGTCGGCACCCAGGTGGTGGTGCTGAACTGACGCCAGCGCGTCCTCCCGGACGGCCGAAAGGCCGCTCCGGGATCGCTTTCAGTGCCGGCGCACCGCGCCGGGCGCGTCGCGCGAGAGATTCTTCGCCGCCAGCTCCTGCAGGTAGCGCTTGAAGCGCGTGTCCTGCTCGCGGCCCAGCGTGTGCAGCAAATCCCAGGTGAAGATGCCGGTGGAATGGCCGTCGTCGAAGATCAGCCGCACCGCGTAATTGCCGACCGGAATCGCTTCCTCGATCCGCACCTCGCGCTTGCCCGCCACCAGCTGCCGGTCGGCCGGCGAATGGCCCTGCACCTCGGCGGACGGGCTCTCCACCCGCAGCAGTTCCGCCGGGATGATGAAGCTCGCCCCGCCCTCGAAGGCGATGGTCAGCGCACGGCGATCCTTGTGCACCTTGATTTCGGTCGGCCAGAATGTGCCTGCGGCGTCGGTCACGGGCGTCTTCCTCTCTTCTCGTTCCTTCCCACATAGACAGGCGTGGCGCGTTCGCCAAGCGGCTGCGTTCGCGCAAAGCCACTGTCACGAATGGGTTAGGCTATCGCCCGATAGGCCGCTGCGCCTTGGCAGACCGGGCGCCGAGCCTTAGAAATGGAAGAAGAACAGCGCCCTTCGGCGCGGGAGCGACTGCGTGAGCACCAGCGAAGCCGTCATCGACCGTATCCAGCTCGGCGCGCCGCGCGCGCCGCTGGTCGACACTTTCGGCCGCGCCGTCACCTATCTCAGAGTCTCGGTGACGGACCGCTGCGACTTCCGCTGCGTCTACTGCATGGCGGAACACATGACGTTCCTGCCCAAGCCCGAATTGCTGACGCTGGAAGAACTCGACCGCCTCTGCTCGGCTTTCGTCGCCCGCGGCGTGAAGAAGCTGCGCCTCACCGGCGGCGAGCCGCTGGTGCGCCGCGACGTGATGACCCTGTTCCGCTCGCTCGGCCGGCATCTCGATTCGGGGGCGCTGGAAGAGCTGACGCTGACCACAAATGGCTCGCAGCTCGCCCGCTTCGCGCGCGAACTGGCCGCGTGCGGCGTCAAGCGCATCAATGTCTCGCTCGACACGCTCGACCCCGACCGTTTCCGCGCCCTGACCCGCTGGGGCGACCTGGGCAAGGTTCTCGCCGGCATCGACGCGGCGCAGGAAGCCGGCATCCATGTCAAGCTCAACGCCGTCGCGCTGGCCGGCGAGAACGAGCACGAGATCCCCGACCTGATCCAGTGGGCGCATGGCCGCGCCATGGACGTGTCGCTGATCGAGGTGATGCCGCTCGGCGAAACCGGCGCGGAGCGCGCCGACCAGTATCTGCCGCTCTCCACCGTGCGCGAGCGCCTCGCCCGCCAGTGGACGCTGGAGGACATCCCGTTCCGCACCGGCGGCCCGGCGCGCTATGTCAGCATCAAGGAGACCGGCGGCCGGCTCGGCTTCATCACCCCGCTGACGCATAATTTCTGCGAGGGCTGCAACCGGGTGCGCGTCACCTGCACCGGCACGCTGTATATGTGCCTTGGCCAGGAGGACGCGGCGGATCTGCGCGCGCCCCTTCGCGCCTCCGAGAGCGACGAGAAGCTGCACGCGGTGCTGGACGACGCCATCTTCCGCAAGCCGAAGGGGCACGATTTCGTCATCGACCGCCCCGGCCGCGCCCCCTCCGTGCGCCGCCATATGAGCGTCACCGGCGGCTGAGCCGGCGCCTCCTGCGAACGCACTGCATGGCTGCCGCGCGCTCCGTCCTGTTGCTGCGCTGCAATGCAACGTGCATAGAATGGGCGGAATCGCGCTGCTAAACAGCAGCCACCACACCTTTTTTCGATCATAGAGCGTTCCGCGATGCAGCTTCCGCTGTTGGCCCTGGCCATGGCCTCCTTCGGCATTGGCACGACCGAATTCGTCATCATGGGCCTGCTGCCGGAAGTCGCCGCCGACCTCCAGGTGACGATCCCCGCCGCCGGGCTTCTCGTCACCGGCTATGCGCTCGGCGTGGTGGTCGGCGCGCCGATTGTCGCCGTCATCACCAATTCGCTGCCGCGCAAGGGCACGCTGATCGGCCTTGCCAGCATGTTCGTGCTGGGCAATTTCCTCTGCGCCATCGCGCCGGACTATTGGTTCCTCATGGCGGCCCGCGTCGTCACCGCCTTCTGCCACGGCGCCTTTTTCGGCATTGGCGCGGTCGTGGCGGCCAATCTGGTGCCGCCGAACCAGCGGGCCAGCGCCATCGCGCTGATGTTCGCCGGGCTGACGCTGGCCAATGTGCTCGGCGTGCCGCTCGGCACCGCGCTTGGCCAGGCGGCGGGCTGGCGTTCCACCTTCTGGGCGGTGGTGCTCATCGGCATTCTCGCGGTCAGCTCCATCGCTTTGTGGGTGCCGCGGAACATTCCCCATGCCTCGGGCAACATCCTGCGCGAATTCGCGGTGCTGAAGCGCCCGCAGGTGATCCTCACCATGCTGATGAGCGTGCTCGCCTCGGCCAGCCTGTTCTCGGTGTTCACCTATATCGCGCCGCTGCTGCGCGACGTGACCGGCTTCACCCCGCACGCCGTCACCTATGTGCTGCTGCTGTTCGGGGTCGGCATCACCATCGGCAATCTGCTCGGCGGCAAGCTGGCCGACTGGCGGCTGATGCCCTCGCTGATGGCGAGCTTCATCGGGCTGGCCGCCATTCTCGTCGCCTTCGTCTTCCTCAGCGGCTTTGCCGCCGCCACCGTGGCCACCGTCTTCGTCTGGGGCATCCTCGTCTTCGCCGTGGTGCCGCCGATCCAGATGCGGGTGGTCGACGCGGCGGAAGGGGCGCCCAACCTCGCCTCGACGCTGAACCAGGGCGCGTTCAATCTCGGCAATGCCGCTGGCGCCTGGATCGGCGGGGCAGCGATCACGGTCGGCATCGGCTATGCCGACCTGCCCTGGGTCGGGGCCGCGCTCGCGGTCGGCGCGCTCGGCCTGTGCGTCGCCTCGCAGGCGCTGGAGCGGCGCAGCGGCGGGCTGGTCGCGGCCGATGACCTGTCCGACCCCGCCACCGGCGAGGTCGCCTGCAAGGAATGCTGAACCAACGGCCAAACCGCGCCCTCGTCTGAGGCCGGACCTTTTCCCCGGCGCCGGCGCGCTCGCCGCGTTTGCGCCGCCTTTGAATGGCTTAAGGGCGCTCTCGCCTCCGGACCCGTTTCATGCACGCCCCCAGCGCCAAGCGCGGCATTCTTTTGATGATCGCCGGTTCGTCGATCTTCTCGACCAATGACGCCTTCTCCAAGCTGGCGCTGGCGCATATCCCGCCCTCGCAGATCCTGGCGGTGCGCGGCGCCCTGGCGGCGCTGCTGCTGCTCGCCGTGCTGGGCTGGATGGGCCAGCTTCCCTCGCTGCGCTACATGATGGACCGGCGGGTGCTGCTGCGCTCCGTCACCGAGGCCTGCGTGGCGCTGCTGTTCATCACCTCGATCTCGGTGATGTCGATCGCCGATTCCACCGCCATCCTGCAGATCACCCCGCTCGCCACCATGGCGGCGGCGGTGCTGTTCTTCGGCGCGCAGATCAGCTGGCGCCAGTGGCTGGCGGTCGCCATCGGCTTTCTCGGGGTGACGCTGATCGTCAAGCCCGGCACCTCCGCCTTCGACGCGATGGCACTGCTGCCGCTGGGCGCCGCCCTGCTCATGGCCTTTCGCGACTTCGTCACCGGGCGAATCGGCACGCATGTGCCGACCCTCATCGTCACCTTCAGCACGGCGGTGGTGGGCATGGGCTTCGGCTTTGCCGGCAGCTCGGTCGAGCAGTGGCACGCGCTGGACAGGGCGACGCTGGCTTATCTCGTCGGCGGCAGCGTCTCGCTGGTGATCGGCCAGATGCTGACCATCGCGGCGATGCGGACGGGCGACATCTCGGTGGTGGCGCCGTTCCGCTATGCCGCCGTGGTCTGCGCCGTCGGCCTCTCGGCGCTGGTGTTCCACGACATGCCCGATCTCGTCTCCATTGGCGGCATGGCGCTGATCATGGCGGCGGGGCTCTACACCATGCACCACCATATGAGCGCCCGCGCCGTCGTGGTGGCGCCGCGCAAGGTCGCGTAAGCGGGCCGGATGCCGCCCCACACATCCGTTATCCCAGAACGGCCGTTAGGCCGCTTCCGGGATAACGGCGTTGCGGATGCGGGGATGACCGCGCCGGGCGTTCAGCCCTTCTGGCGGGCGCGGATCATGTAGCCGTCGTAAGGGTATTCGCCGACCTGCCACCACAGATACTCCTCGTTGCGGAAGGCCAGCATCGAGTCGTAGATGGTCTTGAACTCCGGGTTCTTGGCGGAAATCTCTGCCATCAGCGCGATGTTCTCCTTATAGGCGGCGTCCATCACCTCCTGCGGGAACGGCCGCAGCTGGGCGCCACCGGCCACCAGCCGGCGCAGCGCCGCCGGGTTGCGGGCATCGTACTTCGCCAGCATGTCGGAATTGGCATAGGCGGAGGCCGCCTCGAACGCCGCCTGGTAGGGGCGCGGCAGTTCGTTCCAGGCCGGCAGATTGGCGACGAAATGGATGGTCGGCCCGCCCTCCCACCAGCCAGGATAGTAGTAGAACGGCGCCACCCGGTTGAAGCCGAGCTTCTCGTCATCCACCGGCCCGACGAATTCGGCGGCGTCGATCGTGCCCTTCTCCAGCGCCGGGTAGATGTCGCCGCCGGCGAGGTTCTGCGGCACCAGGCCGAGCCGCGCCAGCACCTGCCCGGCAATGCCGGGAATGCGCATCTTCAGCCCCTTGAGATCGCCGACCGACTTGATCTCCTTGCGGAACCAGCCGCCCATCTGCGCCCCGGTATTGCCGCCGGCGAAGCCGATGACGTTGCTCTTGGCGAGGAAGGCGTTCTGCAGCTCGTTGCCGCCGCCATGGTAGAGCCACGCCGTCTGCATCCGCGCGTTCAGCCCGAAGGGCAGCGTGGTGAAGGGCGCGAAGGCCGGGTTCTTGCCGATATAGTAATACAGCGCGGTCTGGCAGACCTCGACCGTGCGGTTCTGCACCGCGTCCAGCGCCTGCAGGCCGGGGACGATCTCGCCGGGGGCGAAGACGTCGATGGTGAAGCGCCCGTCCGTGGCCTCGCCGACATATTTCGACAGCAGGGTGGCGGCGCCATAGATGGTGTCGAGCGACTTCGGGTAGCTCGACGTCAGCCGCCAGCGCAGCGTCGGCAGGGTCTGGGCGATGGCGGGCGCGGCCAGGGTCGAGGCGGCAGCGGCCGTGGCGAGGCCGGCACCCTTGATCAGGCCCCGGCGGGAAGGCGAATGCGGCATCGGCGTTTCCTCTGTGTTTTTTTATTCCCTCTCCCCAACGGGAAGAGGGAGAAACCTCACCCCCGCGTGCGGGCGCGGATCATGTAGCCGTCATACGGATATTCGCCAACCTGCCACCACAGATACTCCTCGTTGCGGAAGGCGATCTGCGCGTCCATGATCTTCTTGAAGCCGAGGTTCTTCGCCCCGATCTCGGCGTTCAGCTCGTTCGAGGCCTGCCAGGAGGCGTCGAGGAAGCTCTGCGGGAAAGTGCGCAGCTGCGCCCCGGCCGCCACCAGCCGGCGCAGCGCCGCCGGGTTGAAGGCGTCGTATTTCGCCAGCATGTCGGCATTGGCATAGGCCACCGCCGCCTCGAACGCGGCCTGGTAGCTCTTGGGCAGGCTGTTCCACTTGTCGCGGTTGACCACGACATTCATCGTCGGCCCGCCATCCCACCAGCCGGGATAATAGTAATAGGGCGCCACCCGATTAAGCCCGAGCTTCTCGTCGTCATAGGGCCCGACCCATTCGCAGGCGTCGATCGTGCCCTTTTCCAGCGCGGCATAGATATCGCCGGGCGCGATCTGCTGCGGCACCACGCCGAGCTTGGCCACCACCTGCCCGGCAATGCCGCCGATGCGGAACTTCAGGCCACGGAAGTCGGCGAGGTCCTTCACCTCCTTGCGGAACCAGCCGCCCATCTGGGTGCCGGTATTGCCGCCGAGAAAGCCGACGAGGTTGTACTTCGCCAGGAACTCGTCCTGCAATTCGCGCCCGCCGCCATGGTAGAACCAGGCGTTCTGCATGCGCGCATTGAGCCCGAACGGCATGGTGGTGAAGCAGGCGAAGGACGGGTCCTTGCCGGTGTAGTAATAGAGCGGCGTCTGGGCGATCTCGACCGTGCCGTTCTGCACCGCGTCGAGCGCCTGCAGGCCGGGCACGATCTCGCCGGCGGCAAAGTTCTGGATGACGAAGCGGCCCTGTGTCACCTCGCTCACATATTTCGACACCAGCTCATTGGCGCCGAAAATCGCGTCCAGCACCTTCGGCACGGACGAGGTGAGCCGCCAGCGCACCTGCGGCGCGTCCTGCGCGATGGCGGGCGCGGCCAGGCCCGCCGCGGGAGCGGCGAGTGCGGCGGTGCGGAGAAAATCGCGGCGCTTCATGGGCGGGCCTCCCTCGCAAATGGGCGGGGGATGTTTGCAACAGCCGGCGGCGCAGGGCAACCGGCTTGGCCTTCGCAGCTGAGCGCACGCAAATGTTCTTGCTCTGTTCGCGTCGCTTGGCTAGCTTTCCGCCATCATCGGGGAGACGCTGCATATGGACGACAAGGCCGCCCGCTTCCGCGCCCTGCATGAGGGGCCCGGCGCCTTCATCCTGCCCAATCCGTGGGATGCCGGCACGGCGCGCATCTTCGCCGCGCTGGGCTATCCCGCGCTCGCCACCACCAGCGCCGGCATGGATTTTTCGCGCGGTGTCGCCGAGGGCACCACCTCGCGCGCGGATCTGTTCGCCCATTGCGCCGGTATCGTCGCCGCGACGCCGCTGCCGGTGTCGGCCGATCTCGAAATGGGCCTCGGCGACAGCCCGGAGAGCGCGGCCGAGACCATCCGCGCCGCCGCCGCCCTCGGGCTGGCCGGGGGATCGCTGGAGGACCATACCGGCCAGCGCGACGCGCCGATCTACGATTTCACCCTCGCCGTCGAGCGCATCGCGGCGGCGGCGGAGGCCCGCAATGGCCTGCCGGGCGATTTCGTGCTCACCGCACGGGCGGAGAATTTCCTCTGGGGCCGGCCCGATCTCGACGACACCATCCGCCGGCTGCAGGCGTTCGAGGCGGCGGGGGCCGATGTGCTCTACGCCCCCGGCCTGCCGGATATCGAGGCGGTGCGCACGGTCTGCGCGTCGGTCTCCCGGCCGGTGAACGTCGTCATCGGCATCGGCAAGACGCGCTTCACCCGCAAGGAACTGAGCGACGCCGGGGTGCGCCGCATCAGCGTCGGCTCCAGCCTCGCCCGGCTCGCCTATGGCGCGGTGATCCGCGCGGCGCAGGCTATGCAGCGCGAGGAGCGGTTCGATTTCCTCGACGAGGCGATGGGCTTCGCCGAGATCGAGGCCGTCTTCACCGCCTTCGCGGCGCAGGAGCGATAGGCGGCGCCACCGGCAAGTGGCGCGCGCCCCTCACCCTTCCATGACGATGCGCGGCGCGGCGCGGGCGGTGCTGTGGCGGCCGGCGAGCGCCTCGCGCACCGCCTGGGCGATGCCGCGATAAATGCCCGCCTCCGGACTGTCCGGCCGGGTCGCCACCACGGGCAGGCCGGCATCGGAGGTCTCGCGGATCGACATCTGCAGCGGCACCTCGCCGAGGAAGGGCACGCCGAGCCGCTGCGCCTCGTGCCGCGCCCCGCCATGGCCGAACAGGTCGGAGCGGGTGCCGCAATGCGGGCACATGAAGTAGCTCATATTCTCGACCACGCCGAGGACCGGCACGTTCACTTTCTGGAACATGGCGACGCCGCGCCGCGCATCGATCAGCGCGAGATCCTGCGGGGTGGAGACGATGACCGCGCCGGCCAGCGGCACCTGCTGCGCCATGGTCAGCTGCGCGTCGCCGGTGCCGGGCGGCATGTCGACAACCAGAATGTCGAGCGGCGCCCAGTTCACTTCCTTCAGCATCTGGCTGATCGCCGACATCACCATCGGCCCGCGCCAGATCATCGGCGTCTCTTCCTCGACCATGAAGCCGATCGACATCACCTTGATGCCGAAGGCCTGCATCGGGGTGATCATCCGGCCGTTGACCTCGGGGCGGCCCTTCAGCCCCATCAGGCGCGGCACCGAGGGGCCGTAAATATCGGCGTCCAGCAGGCCGACCTTGAGCCCGGAGGCGGCGAGGCCCAGCGCCAGATTGGCTGCCAGCGTCGACTTGCCCACCCCGCCCTTGCCGGACGCCACCGCGATGATGGCGCCGACACCTGGCAGGCCCGGCGTCTCCTTCTGCGGATCGGCCGGCGGCTGCGCGTGGCTGTGGCCGGCAGGGGAGTGCCCGGCATGGGAATGGCCGCCCGCCGCTGGCGCGCGCGCCGCTGCGGGCGTGTGCGACGCGACCGGCGGCAGGCCGGCCTTGCGTTCGGCGGTGAGCGCCACCAGCGCCGAGGTCACGCCCGGCGTGCCGCGCACCGTGCGCTCCACGGCGGCGCGCACGGGCTCCCAGGCGCGCGCTTCAGCGGCGTCGACAGTGAGGGAGAGGTAGACCTTGCCGTCCGAGACCAGCACCTCCGAGAGCACGCCGGCCTCGGTCACGGGACGGCCGTCGGGAGCGGAAACCTGCGCCAGCCGCGCCTTCACATCGTCTGCCGTCGCCATCGCGCGCTTCTCCTCAATGGATCTGTTTCAAGCTGAGACACACCAGCGCGCTGCCAGCGTCAACCCGTGCCGCCGGATTGCCCGATTGGCCGGCCTGATGGCGCTGCACTGCACACAAATGGATCAGTTCGACTTTCTGACTAGCTAAGCGGCATCCCCGTTGCGCTACATTCGGAAATAGTGCCAGCATGGATTGCCGGGAACGACACAACACACCGGCGAAGCATCGTCTTTCAGAGGGGAACATCATGAGGCTCGTCACCCGGTTCGCGGCCGTGGCCATGCTTGCAGTGGCCATGGCCGGCGGCGCCTCCGCCAAGGAATGGAAGACCGTCCGCATCGGCACCGAAGGCGCCTACCCGCCCTTCAACTATATGGAGCATGGCGAGCTGAAGGGCTTCGACGTCGATATCGCCAAGGCGCTGTGCGCCAAGATGAAGGTGGAATGCACCTTCACCGCGCAGGACTGGGACGGCATCATTCCCGCGCTGCTGGCCGGCAAGTACGACGCCATCGTCGCCTCGATGTCGATCACCGAGGAGCGCAAGCAGCAGATCGCCTTCACCAACAAATACTACAAGACCGCCGCAATCTTCGCCGCCCCGAAGGACAGCAAGATCACCGACACCTCGCCGGCCGCGCTGAAGGGCAAGGTGCTGGGCGCGCAGGCCTCGACCATCCACTCGAACTACCTTGAGGACGTCTACGCCAAGGCCGGCGCCGAGGTGAAGCTGTACGGCAAGCAGGACGAGGCCAATCTCGACCTCGCCAATGGCCGGCTCGACGCGGTTCTGGCCGACAAGATCGTGCTGCTGGAATGGCTGAATTCCAAGGATGGCGGCTGCTGCCAGTTCGTCGGCGCCGACCATACCGACGCGAAATATTTCGGCGAGGGCATCGGCATCGGCATCCGCAAGGACGACCCCGAACTGGTGGCGATGTTCAACAAGGCGATCGACGCGATCGTCGCCGATGGCACCTACAAGACCATCAACGACAAGTATTTCCCCTTCAGCGTCTACTGACGCCCGCGCCGCAGCGCCGTTCCGGCCCGGCCGGGACGGCGCCTTCTCGTCGATGACCGTGGGGCGCGCCGTCCATCATGCTGGATCTCCTTGAGCTGCTGTCCTTCGGCCCGAATGGCTGGGGCGACGAGATTTTGCAGGGCGCGCTGCTCACCATCGAGCTCGCCCTCGTCACCCTGCCGGTCGGCATCGCCATCGGCCTCGCCGTGGCGGTGGCCAAGGATTCGCGCTCGCGGGCGCTGCGGGCGGTGGGCGACCTCTACACCACGGTGTTTCGCGGCCTGCCGGAACTGCTCACCCTGTTCATCGTCTATTATGGCGGGCAGATGCTGCTCACCCGCCTGGCCGGCTATGTGGTCGAGGGCGCCCATATCGAGGTGAACCAGTTCGTCGCCGGCGTGGTGGCGCTCGGTCTGGTGCTCGGCGCCTTCTCCAGCGAGGTGCTGCTCGCCGCCATTCGCGCCGTGCCGAAGGGCCAGAAGGAGGCGGCGTCCGCGCTCGGCCTGTCGGGCTGGAACACCTTCCGGCTGGTCACGTTCCCGCAGCTCTGGCGTGTCGCCCTGCCGGGCCTGTCCAACAACTGGATGGTGCTGTTGAAGGACACGTCGCTGGTCTCGGTGATCGCCATCAGCGATCTGATGCGCCAGACCTCGATCGCGGTCGGCGTGACCAAGCAGCCCTTCTTCTTCTACCTCGTCGCCTGCCTGATCTATCTCGTCTTCTCCGGCCTCTCCAGCTTCGTCTTCACCGCGCTGGAGAACCGGGCCTCGCGTGGCTTCAAGCGGGTGGGAGGCCATTGATGGAACCGTTTCTCGGCATGATCGGCGAGGGCTTCCTCTGGGCGATGGGCCTGATCGGCCTCAACGCCGATTTGATGAGCCGCTACGGGCTGCGCTTTCTAGAAGGCGTCTGGGTGACGCTGCAGCTGGTCGGGCTGTCCATCGTCTTCGGCGCCGTGCTGGCGCTGCCGCTCGCCATCGCCCGGGTGGAGGGCGGCAAGGTCCTCTCCCGCGCGGCCTTCACCTATTCCTATTTCTTCCGCGGCACGCCGCTGCTGGCGCAGACCTTCCTGATCTATTACGGCGCCGGCCAGTTCCGCGAACAGCTCACCGATATCGGCCTGTGGTGGTTCTTCCGCGACGCCTTCAACTGCGCGGTGTTCACCTTCACCCTCAACACCGCCGCCTACCAGTCGGAGATCCTGCGCGGCGGCATCCAGACCCTGCCGGCCGGGCAGATGGAGGCGGCGCAGGCGCTCGGCCTGTCGCGCGTGCTGGCCTATCGCAAGATCATCCTGCCGCAGGCGATCGCGGTGGGGCTGCGCCCGCTCGGCAATGAGCTGGTGCTGATGATCAAGGCCAGCGCCATCGCCTCGGTCATCACCGTCTACGATTTGATGGGCGTCACCCGCCTCGCCTTCTCCCGCTCCTATGACATGGAGGTCTATCTCTGGGCGGCGGTGCTGTATCTGGTGATGGTCGAGATCGTCCGGCGGGTGTGGAACGTGCTGGAGCGCCGGCTGAACCGGCATCTGCTGGTGTCGCGCTGAATGAGCTGACGTCAGCCCGGACGGCCGCAGGCCGATCCGGGATCGCTCCAACCTCATCAGGCCCCTCATCCGTGGGCTTGACCCGCGGACCCAGGCCACGCCGGCCCGCCCGGTCCCTGGGTGCCCGGGTCAAGCCCGGGCATGAGGGTGCCACCCATGAGGATGCCACTCATGAGGATGCCACTCATGAGTGAGGCTCAATTCACCAGCCGTGCCACCTCGGCGCGCAGCACCGGCACCAGCTCCGCCTCGAACCAGGGATGGCGCTTCAGCCAGCCGGTGTTGCGCCAGGAAGGGTGCGGCAGCGGCAGGAGGCGCGGCGCCGCCCGCGCGTCCCAGATCTCCCGCCAGCGTTCCACCCGTTCGGTCAGCCCGCCGCCGGCGAAGCGCTCCAGCCCGAGCCGGCGCAGATGATAGGCCTGCGCCGCCGCCCCCACCGCCACCACGAGATCGAACGGCGCCCGCGCCGCGAACAGCCGGTCGTGCCAGAGGCTGGCGCATTCCCGGCGCGGCGGCAGGTCGCCGCCCTTGGCGTCCTGCCCGGGAAAGCAGAAGCCCATCGCCGCAACGGCGATGCGGTCGGGGTCATAGAAGGTCTCGGCGCCGACCCCGAGCCAGTCGCGCAGCCGCTCGCCAGAGGCATCGGTGAAGGAGCGGCCGGAGGCATGCACCTTGGTGCCCGGCGCCTGCCCGGCAATGAGGATGCGCGCCCTCGGCCCGACATGCAGCACCGGGCGCGGCGCATGCGGCAGCGGCCTTCCGCGCGGGCTCTCGACGCAGAAGCGGCAGGCGCGGATCTCAGTGAGGAGAGAGTCGAGGTCGTCCGGTGGCATGGCGGTTAGATAGGGAGCGTACAGCTGCGCGTCATCACTCCGCCGGCCTTGGATGGCGCGCCCGCCAGTCGGCCGGCATGTCGAACGGGCCGGCCCAGATGCCGGCGCCGGCCGCCCGCGCCGCGCGCTCCTCGGCCCGGTAGGCCAGCCCCAGCGTCACCGCCCAGCCCTGCCGCACCAGCGCCGCGCCGATATCGGCACCGCCGACCGTGCAGCGGGCGACGGCGCGGCCATAGCGGTCCTCATCCACCGGCCGGCAGCTCACCTCGCCTTGGGCGACCAGCGCCGCCAGCGCCCCGCGCGCCTGGATTCCGCAGGGCCAGGCCTTCGCCCCCTCCCCGCAGTCCTGATGCAGCTCCGGCGCGTCAATGCCCTCCAGCCGCACCCGCTCGCCTGATATCTCCACGCTGTCGCCATCCGACACCCGCACCGCGCCGGTGAGCGGGGGAATGACATGCTCGACCACCAGCGCGATCACGATGAGGGCGCCGGCGAGGGCAATCCCGCGCCAGGTCTGTGGCCGCCAACCCTGTGGCGGGCGGGCGCGCCGAGGGCGCGCGCGTGAAAGGTTGAAACTCATCACCAGCCCTCATGGCCGGGCTTGACCCGGCCACCCAGCCCCACCGCGCGCACCACCCGGCAAAGGCTGGGTCCCCGGGTCAAGCCCGGGGATGAGGGACGGTGGATCACCCGCCCCAACTTGCGCCACAAGGCCGTCCCCTCACGCCCCCGCCACGCCGGCTTCCGCGAAGGTCGCCATGCCGCCATGGCAGGCCAGCGCGGATTTGATGACCCCGATCGACAGCGCCGCGCCGGAGCCCTCGCCGAGCCGCATGTCGAGGTCGAGCAGCGGCCGCAGGCCGAGCCGTTCCAGCACCGTTCGATGCGCCGGCTCGGCCGAGACATGGCCGGCGAGGCAGTGGTCGAGCGCCGAAGGGTCGAGCGCCTTGAGCACGGCGGCAGCGGCCGTCACCACGTAGCCGTCGAGCACGACAGGCACGCGCTGCAGCCGCGCCGCGAGGATGGCGCCGGCCATCGCCGCCACTTCGCGACCGCCGAGCTTGCGCAGCACTTCCAGCGGGTCGTCGAGATGGCCCTTGGCGCGCGCCACCGCCGCGCGCACCGCCTCCACCTTGCGGGCCAGAACCTCGCCGGTGGCGCCGGTGCCGGGGCCGACCCAGTCGCTCGCCTGCCCGCCATACAGGCCGTGGAAGATGGCGGCCGCCACCGTGGTGTTGCCGATGCCCATTTCGCCGAGGCACAGCAGGTCCGGCTCGCCGGCCAGCGCCTCCATGCCGAAGGCCATGGTGGCGGCGCATTCGGCCTCGGTCAGCGCGTCCTGCTCGACGATATCGGGCGTCGGCAAATCGAGCGCGAGGTCGAACACCCGCAGCCCGGCGCCGAACACGCCGCAGATCTGGTTCACCGCCGCCTTGCCGGCGGTGAAGGTGGCGACCATCTGCTTGGTCACCTCGGACGGGTAAGGCGAGACGCCCCGCCCGGCCACGCCATGGGTGGCGGCGAACACCGCCACGGTCGGCCGGTTCACTTGCGGAATCTCCCGCCCCTGCCACCCCGCGATGTGGATGGCGATCTCCTCCAGCCGGCCCAACGCGCCGGGCGGCTTCACCAATTGCCCCTGCCGGGCGCTCGCGGCGGCGCGGGCGGCCATGTCCGGCCCCGGCATCTGGGCGACGAGGTTGCGGATATCGTCAAAGGGCAGGCCGGTGGCGGAGCGCAGCATGGGAGCCTCAGCAGCAAACGGACGGAGCAAAACGGACGACGGCAAAGCGGAAGATGCCGGGTGAAGCGGGGTGAAGAAGTGTCGCCTCGGGCGCAAAGGCGGGGTAGACCCTCACCGAGGGTCGCGCAACCCTCCCGCACGCAGCCGCGCCCTCGGGATTACGCAGGGGGGCGCACCTGGGATCACGGATGGAAGCCCGCATGGCCGTTCCTCTCAAAGCCCTTCCGGCAACCCCGCCGGCGTTCGACGCCGCCTTTCGCGACGGGCTTGACGCGCTGTTCGCCTGGCGGCGCGATGTCCGCTGCTTCCGCACCACCCCGCTCGACGCCGCGGCGTATGACGCGTTGCTGGCGGCCGCCTGCCGGGCGCCGAGCGTCGGCTTCAGCCAGCCCTGGCGGCTGGTACGGGTGCGCGAGGGTGCCCGCCGCACCGCCATCCGCGCCCTTTTCGAGGCCAGCAACGCCGCCGCGCTGGCGCTGCAGCCGGCCGAACGCGCCGGCCTCTATGCAAGGCTGAAGCTCGCCGGGCTGGATGACGCGCCCGAACATCTTGCCGTCTTCGTCGAGCCCGATCCCGCCACCGGCCACGGCCTCGGCCGCACCACCATGCCGGAAACCGTCGCCTATTCCGCCGTGCTCGCCATCCACACGCTGTGGCTGGCGGCGGCGGCACAGGGCATCGGCGTCGGCTGGGTGTCGATCCTCGACCCGCAGGCGGTGGCCCGCGCGCTGGAGGTGCCGGCGCACTGGCAGCTGGTCGGCTATCTCTGCATCGGCTACCCCGCCGAAGCCTCAGCCGTGCCGGAGCTGGAGCGCGCCGGCTGGGAGCAGCGGCGGCCGCTGGCCGAGCTGCTGGTTGAGCGCTGAACGGAACGCCGATGCCCCTCCCCGTGATTTCCGACGTGCCGGCCGCGCTGCGCTTCCTCTCGCGGCTGCCGGTGCGGCTGCCATCCGAGCCGGCGCAGGACGGCCCGCCCGACCTCGACCGCCTCGGCCCGGCGCTGCCGCTGGCCGGCGCGGTGCTGGGGCTGATCGGCGCGTCGGTGCTGATCGTCGCCGCCGGGATCGGGCTGGGGGACTTCCTCGCCGCCACGCTGGCGGTCGCCGTGCTGGTGGCGATGACGGGCGCGCTGCACGAGGACGGGCTGGCCGATGTCGCCGATGCGCTCGGCGGCTGGAGCGTCGAGCAGCGGCTGGCGATCATGAAGGACAGCCGGGTCGGCGCCTTCGGCGTGTGCGCGCTCATCCTCGCCTTCGCCCTGCGCGTCGGGGCGCTGGCGGGGCTGCTGGCAACCGGCCCGCTGCCCGCCGCCGCCGGGCTGATCGCCGCCGTCAGCGTCTCCCGCCTCGCCGGGCTGTGGATGCTCGCCGCCCTCCCCTTCGCCCGGGCGGACGGCCTCGCCCGCAGCGCCGGGGTGCCGGGGCGGGCGAGCCGATGGCGCGCGCTCGGCGTCGGCCTCATCGTCCTCATCGTTCTCATCGTCCCCCTCATCGGCCCAACCGGCCTGGTCGGCGGGGCGCTGTTCGGGGTCGTCGCGTTCCTTCTGGTGGTTCGCCTTGCGCGCGCCCAATTCGGCGGGCAGACCGGCGATGTCGCCGGAGCCGCGACGATTCTGGTCGAGATTGCCTTCCTGATCGGCCTGCTTATCTTCGCGCACTGACGCCCTGCCGGCCCGGCGCTTAACCGGATCGACAGGAAATTGCGCCAGAGTCAGGCGTCCCTGAGCGTACCGGATCCATGCCCCAAACCCTTTCCACACCTTGCGTTTCCGTCTGCACACTGGATGCAGCCGGGCGCCATTGCCTCGGCTGCGGCCGCACCCTGGAGGAGATCGGCGCGTGGTCCACGCTCGGCGAAAACGAGCGGCGCGCCATCATGGCCCGCCTGAGCCAGCGCCGCGCGGGAGCCGTGCGATGAACGCCGACCGCCTGATGTGGATCGTCGTCATCGGCCTCGCCGGCGGCATCGGCCTGGTGTTCTTCGCCTCGCGCTATGGCGATGTCGGTGGCCTCGGCGCTAACGACTTGGCGCAGATTGTGTTTTACGGCTCGCTGCTGATGGTTGTCGGTGCCAGCGTGTTCGCCACCTTCACCGGCAGGCTGGGCGAAGCGCTGCGCGCCGCCGCGCTCTGGCTGGTGATTTTCGCCGTTCTCGCCGTGGGTTATACCTACCGGGTCGAGCTGCACGCGGTCGCCTACCGCGTCCTCGCCGAACTGGCGCCAGGCTATGCGGTCCCACTGGCCGATAACGGCCCCGCAGTCGAAGTGGCCCGCGCCCGCGACGGCGACTTCAACGTGCGGGTCGAGGTGAACGGCAACAGAATACCTATGCTGGTCGATACCGGTGCCTCCAGCGTCGTTCTGACGCCGGAAGATGCGGTGGCGGTGGGCCTACCGCTGGAATTCCTGCGCTACGACATCCCAATCGACACCGCCAATGGCCGCGGCCGCGCCGCAGCAGTGGTTTTGGACCGCATCGGCATCGCCGGTTCGATCGACGAACGCGACGTCCCCGCCCTCGTCGCCAGCCCCGGCACGCTCAAGCACAGCCTGCTGGGCATGACCTTCCTCTCCCGCCTCGCCAGCTTCGAAATTCGCGGCGAGAAGCTGGTGATGCGAGCCAAGGCGTTGGACTAGAGGGGCTTTCCCGCCTCACTCGACGATCAGCGCTACCACGAAGCGCAGGCCGACGATGAGCAGATAGAGGCCGAACCCGACTTCGAGCTGGCGCTTGGTGAACCCGTGCGCCAGCCGGGCGCCGAGCGGTGCGGCCAGGGTCGCGATGCCGCCCACCAGCACAAGTCCCGGCAGCGAGACGTAGCCGAGCGAGAAGGGCGGCAGATCCTCCAGATGCGGGATGCCGCTGATGATATAGCCGATCGTACCCGGCACCGCGATCAGCGCCCCCAGCCCGGCTGAGGTGGCGATGGCGGTGTGGATCGGCACCCGGTAGAGGGTCAGCACCACCGTGGCGATGCCGCCGCCTGATATGCCGATCAGCGGCGCCGAGGCGCCGATGCCGAAGCCATAGAGCGCCATGGGCAGCCGCCCCGGCAGCTTATCGGCCAGAACCCAGTGATCCCGGCCGAACAGCAGCTTCGACGACATCAGCGCAGCGAACAGCACGAAGGCGATCTTCAGCACCACATCCGGTGACACCGCCGCCAGCAAGGTGCCCGCCACGACACCGGCGATCAGCGGCACGGCCCATTGCCGCATGATGGAGTTGTCGATCTTGGTACGGCGTCGATGAGCGAAATAGGAGCGCAGCGCGGTCGGCACGATGATGGCGAGCGCCGTGCCCACGGAAAGGTGCATGCGCTCGGAATCGTCGACCCCCACCGCGCCGAACACCTCATAGAGCACCGGAACCACGATGGCACCGCCGCCAATGCCGAACAGTCCGGCGAGGATTCCGGTGGCGAGGCCGGCCACCAGAAGCACACCGGACAGCCACACCAGATGTTCGAGAGGAATTGCCTGCATCATCACGCCACCACGCCACGCCGCCACATCGACCATCCCGTGATGGCATGGTTTCAGGCCACAAGCGACCGGCGTTCTTCGGCCCGGCGCACCTCGTCGACGGCGGCGCGCAGCACATCAAGGCCGGCGTCCGGCTTTACGCCCTCGGTCGCGAGATGGCGCCGAAAGGCGCGAGCACCGGGACGGCCCGTGAACAGGCCGAGCATGTGGCGGGTGATGTCGTGGAGCCGCCCGCCCGCCGCGAGATGGGCGGCGACATAGGGCTCGAAAGCGGCGACGGCGGCGAAGGCGTCGGGATGCGGGTCGACCTCGCCGAAGAACACGCTGTCGACGCGCAGCAACAGCTCGGGCTGCTGATAGGCGGCGCGGCCGAGCATGACGCCATCGACATGCGCCAACTGCGTCTCCCCCGCCTCCAGCGTGGCGATGCCGCCATTGAGGCAGACCGGCACATCCGGCAGCCGGGCTTTCAGCCGATGCACCCGGTCATAGTCGAGAGGGGGAATGTCGCGATTCTCCTTCGGCGACAGCCCTTCCAGCCATGCTTTGCGGGCATGGACGATGAGACCATCCGCCCCCGCCGCCAGCACCGCATCGGCCAGCGCGTCGAGCGCGACCTCGGGATCCTGCTCATCGACGCCGAGGCGGCATTTGACGGTGACGGGGATCGCCACCGCCGCCTTCATCGTCGCAACGCACCGCGCCACCAGCGCCGGGTCGCGCATCAGGCAGGCGCCGAAATTGCCACCCTGAACGCGGTCCGAGGGGCACCCCACATTGAGGTTGATCTCGTCATACCCCCACTCCGCGCTGATCGCCGCCGCCTTCGCCAGCGCCTCGGGATCCGAGCCGCCGAGCTGCACCGCGATCGGGTGCTCCTGCGGGGAGTAGCCGAGCAGCCGCTCGCGGTCGCCAAAGATCACCGCATTCGCCGTCACCATCTCGGTATAGAGCCGCGCGCGCACGGACAGGACGCGGTGGAACGCCCGGCAATGCCGGTCGGTCCAGTCCATCATAGGGGCCACGGCAAATCTAAATGATTGATTTATCGGCATTATTTTGTAACTTCGAGGAGTTGAGCCGCGGCGTGTGCACTCGATTTTTCGCCACGATACGCCCCAATTTCCGATTTTTCGACGCGTGAGTGCACACGGAGCGCACACGGATTGGTCACCTTCACTAAACTAAAATCCAGCTCATGGAGAGCCCAGATCCGTCCGCGGGCGCCGTCCGTGTCGACGGAACCGGCAAATGGCAGAAATGGCTCAGCTTCCAGCAGCGGACCATGTCCTCGCCGCCCCTGCGGGGGCAAGCGGCACGCAGTTCATCCACCTCAGAGCGAGACCAGCCAGGCGGGGAACACGCGCTGCGCCGGATCGGCGTCGTCGCCGGCCCGTTGCCTAGCAACGATCGGCGCCCCTTCCGCCAGGGCGGCGCGGGCCTCCCGGGGCGAACAGCCGTAATAGGCCTTGAAAGCATGGCTGAATTGGGATTCGCTGGAAAAACACAAGGCGTGGCCGATGGCGCCCACGGCGGCATTTCCGGAGCGTAGATCGCGTATCGCCTGGTGCAGGCGCGCCTCGCGAATGGCGCGCGCGACGCCGCCGATCGGCTCGAACAACCGGTACAGGCTCGCCCGCGACATGCCGATCTCCCGCGCCAGCATGTCCGGGTCCAGGCGCGGATTGCGCAGGTTTTCAAACAGCACATCGCGCGCCTTGCGCATGAAGGCGAGATCGAGTTCGGCGCGCGCGTGCCGGACGCTGCCCCGTCCGGGCTGAAGGCAGGCTGCGACCAACTGCGGCGTCAGAGCCAGCAGATCACTGGTCGCCCCTCCCTCAGCGCGCTGGGCAAGGCGCATGAGCGAGACCACATGTTCGGCGAGAAACAGCGCCTGCGGGGTGAGCAGGCTCTCGCCATGGAATGACGCCACCGCCTGGCGGGCCGGGCCAGCCAAGGCATGGCGCGGCAGGATCAACGAGATATTGTGCTCGGGGGTCGACCGGCGATCAATCGGCTGGCCGAGGTCGATCACCGTCAATGCCCGCGCCTGCCCGCCCCGGTCGGGCGCCCGGTCGAGATCGATCCGCAGCATGAAGTGATCGAGGAAGTCGCGCAGGATGCGCTGGCGTGGACGCTCGAAGCTGAAACAGCGCGTCTGCATGGAACTGAGCAGCATCGTGCCCAGATTGGCGCTGCTGATGGCGCCCTCGAAGCCTGACCTCTCCTCGGGCGGGAGCGTCGCCATGTCGAACATGGTGTCGATCCGCAGACGGAAGGCATCGAACTGTTCCTCTGCGGAAATAGCCTGCGTCGAGAAGTGATGAAAGCGAACGGTCTTCTGCATCGTCGCGGCGGTATCTCGTTCTTGCCAACAAGCGGATCGGCGCGCGGCGATCCGGTTTTGAGACGCCTGCGCAAATCCGGGCGATCACTCTGCGACGCTGACGATATCACTTGCGACTGTTCTTTCGATAGCGTGCTGAGGCCTGCTCAGATCACCCAAGGTCAAGGTGTCCTCACTCATGCATCTCGGCACTCTTGCCCACACGCGCGTCGCCCCCCTGGTCGTGCTGGTCGGCTTTGCGCTCATTGCCGGCTCGGCTTCCGTCTGGTCGACGCCCGATCCGGCCATCGCCGACTGCGACAGGCTGGCGGCGAGCCCCAATGACGCTGTTGCCGGACGTGCCGGCGTCGCCTTCGAGAACCTGGACGGCGAACGGGCACAGGAGGCCTGCCGTAAGGCGCGCGGCGTCGATCCCGGCAATGCGCGCCTCGCCTTCCAGCTAGGGCGCGCCCAACAGAAGCTTGGCAACTACACCGAGGCGCTCGCGCTGTTCGAGGAAGCCCGCAGCGGCGACTACCGGCTCGCCGATGTCGCCATCGGCATTCTCTACGACCACGGCCTTGGCGTTCCCCAGGATTACGGCCGGGCGCTGGAACACTACAACCGCGCGGCCGAGGCGGGAATCGGCGTCGGCCTCAGCAATGTCGCCGATTTTTATGCCGAGGGTCTCGGCGTGGAGCAGGACGATGCCAAGGCCCTTGCGCTCTTCCAGAAGGCGGCGGGGGCCGGCTATGCGCCCGCCTATGGCAAGATCGCCAATCTGCTCGCCGATACCCACATGCAGGGCGATGATACACGCCCCGTGATCGACGCCTACCTCGCGGCAGCCGCGCAGGGCATCGGCTTTGCCGATTCCGAGCTGGGGCAGTTCTACCGGGATGGTCGGTTCGGCCTGCCAGCCGACCCGCTTGCCGCGCGCGCTCATTTCGAGGCGGCGATAACGGCAGGCGATGAGTGGGCGGCTCTCCATCTCGCCGAACTCCTTGTCTTCGGCCGCGACAGGGCGCGGCGCGATCGGGCCCGTGCGGCCGAACTGCTCGCAGGGTCGGCCGAGACCGGCGCGCCGCCGCTGCGTGCAACGGCGCTGGCGCTACTGGCAGAGATTGCCCTGCAGCGGAAGGGCGAGGAAAAGCAGGCGGCCAGCCTGATCGATCAGGCCCTTGCGCTCCAGCCCGAGAATGCTGTCGCTCATGCCGCGCTCGCCGAACTCCTGCTGCGCACGCGGGACTTTCAGGGGGCCGATGCCGCGCTCGCCAAGGCGATCGAGGCGGCGCCGGACTGGGCGCCCTATCACCTTCGCCGCGCGGGCGTGCAGGACGAGCTGCATCAGGCCGAGGCGGCTGCGACGCTGCGGGCCAGCGCCGACAAGGCCGCGCAGGGTGCTGGCCTCCTGCCGCGCTAGCGGGCGCGGGCCAACGCTCATGTGCAAGGCGCCGAGGCCGACGGGGAGACGACAGACGGGTTCAGCGCCCTTCGCGGATGAAGGCGGCGATGCGCTCGGCGATCATGACGGTCGGCATGTTGGTGTTGGCGCGCGGGATGGACGGCATCAGCGAGGCGTCCGCGACGCGCAGGCCCTCGACGCCCAGCACGGCGCCGGTCGGCGAGGTAACGGCCAGCGGATCGTCGGCCTGCCCCATACGGCAGGTGCCGGAGGGATGCCAGGTGCCGCCGACATTCGTCCGCACGAAATCGGTGAGGGCGTCGTCGTCGGCCAAGAGCCCGCTCAGGGTGATGCCTTGCGTCACCACGGCATGGATGAGCGCCGCGCGGAGCGGGCCGGCCCTGTCCAGCATCCCGGCGAGTACGCCGCGCTGCAGCGCATTCCAGGCACCCGGCACCGCGATCCTGGCGACACGGGGTGTATAGCTCGCAGGAAATACCACGTCGCGAAAACCGTCCATACCTGGATCGAGCAGCACCTGCGCGCCCATACGCAACGCCGATTTCAGGCGGACGAGGTCGCGCTCGTCGCTCAGCATGCGGAAATCGACCTCGGGCTCGCAGCGGGGATCGGCCGAGGCGAGCCACAGGAAGCCGCGCGAATAGGACTTGTTCACCCAGAAGAACAGGCTGCCGGTGCGCTGCCCCACCGCGTGCCAGCCCGCGCGCGAAAGGATCGCCGCGTGCATGTCGCCGGCCGGCGTTCCGGGCAGGCCTGAGGAGTAGCGCCAGATCGCCTGCTCGTGGTGCTCGTCAAGATTGCGCTCGCGCGAGCGTGGCGGCAGCCAGGTCGCGACCGCGATCGAGGGGTGCTCCATCAAATTGCGGCCGACGCCCCGCCGGTCGCACACGACCGGAATGCCGAGCGCGCGCAGATCCTCTGCCGGCCCGATCCCGGAGCGCAGCAGCAGCGCAGGCGAGTGGATCGCCCCGGCCGCGAGCACCACTTGCCGCGCCGCGATGGAAAAGCGCCGGCCTCCGGCGGCCTCGACCTCGGCACCGACTGCACGGGTGCCCTCGAAGAGCAGACGGGTCGCGGCATGGTCGGTGAGAATCGTCAGGTTCGGACGGCGCCGGACCTCCGGCGTCAAATAGGCGAGCGAGGTTGGCTGGCGCTCGCCGTGGTCATCCACCGCCACCACGCCGCGAAAGGTGCCGTCTTCCCAAATCCCGTTCTGGTCGGGCCGGATCGGGTGGCCGCGCCTGTCCAGCGTCGTCATCACCCGGCGGACGAAGGGCGAGATCTGCGCATCACTGATACGGCGCAGCACCAGCGGGCCGCTGTCGCCATGCAGCGGGCCGTCGACATCGCGGTCGGCCTCCATGGTACGGAACACCGGCAGGCAGGACTCCCAGTTCCACCCCTGCGCGCCGAGCTCCTCCCATTCGTCATAATCGCCGGGGGCGCCGCGATTGGCCATCAGGGCATTGATCGCCGAGCCGCCGCCGAGGATCCGGGCCTGCTCGTAGCGCCGCGGCCGGCGGCCGGCATTCCGCGCCGCATCGCCCATCAGCGCGGTCAGGCGGCTCCAGATGTTGGAACTGTCGAGATAGGCGCGACCGGGATAGCGCGCACGCACCTCGGGCGGAATGTCGCCGACCGAGACATTGCGGCCGGCCTCCACCAGGATGACGCCGCGCTGCGGGTCTTCGGAGAGGCGCGCGGCCAGCACGCACCCGGCCGATCCGCCGCCGAGGATCAGTATGTCGGTGTTCATGGCGCTAGGCCCGCCCGCGCTCGCCGCGCGCATTGAGCGCCACCAGCATCACCACGAGGAAGGAGACGGCCGTGAGCAGCGTGCTGATCGCGGCAATGGTGGGATCGATCTCGTCGCGCAGCGCGGTGAACATGCGCTTGGTCAGCGTCTGGTACTGGCCGCCGGAGATGAACAGCGCCACCACGGTCTCGTCGAGCGCCGAGATGAAGGCGAACAGCAGGCCCGTGATCACGCTCGGGCGGATCTGCGGCAGGGTGACGATGAAGAAGGTGCGCAGCCGGTTCATGCCGAGGCTGCGCGAGACCATCTCCTGCGCCGGGTCGAACTTCCTCAACCCCACCAGCACCGAGGTGATGACATAGGGCAGGCCGAGCATGACATTGGCGAGGATCAGCCCGGTCATGGTCGCGAGCAGGCCGACATTGGCATAGACGAGGAACACGCCCACGGCGGTGATCACGATCGGCACCACCAGCGGCAGCATCAGCACCACCTGCAGGCTGCGCACCAGGCGCGAATTGGCGAGACTGAGCGCATAGGCTGCAGCGGTCCCCATCACCGTGGCGATGATGGCGCTCGCCACCGCAACGGTCAGGCTGACCCGCGTCGCCTGCATCCAGGCGGGGCTGGCGAGATAGGCCTCGTACCAGCGTAGCGACCAGGACGGAGGCGGAAAGGCAAGGAAGCGGGCGCCGGAGAACGACATCGGCACGATGATGACGATGGGAATGATCAGCCACAGCAGGACGAGGCCGACAAAGGCGCGCAGCAGGAGTTTCGATACCGCCATGGTCAGCGCGCTCCCATGATGCGCTCGAACGGGATCACGAAGCTGGCAAGGCGGAAGATGAAGAACACGCAGGCCAGCAGCACCACGCTGATCGAGGAGGCCGCGCCCCATTCGTTGTAGACCTCGATATTCCTGGAGACCAGCATGGAGACCATGTAGGTCCGTCCGCCGCCGAGCAGTTCCGGCGTGATGTAGAAGCCGAGCGTCAGCACGAAGACCAGCACCATGCCGGCGACCACACCGGGCATGGAGAGCGGCAGGAAGACGCGCAGGAACACATGCAGCGGCGTGCCGCCGAGGCTTGAGCCCGCCATGGTCAGCTCGGGCGGGATCTTCTGCATCGTGGCGTAGAGCGGCAGCACCATGAAGGGCAGCAGGATGTGCACGGTGGCGACGATCGTGCCGAATTCATTGTTGACCAGCGTCAGCGGGGCATCGACCAGCCCGAGTTCGGTCAGGGCCGTGTTCACCAGGCCGCGCCGCTGCAGCAGGATCAGCCAGGCATAGGCGCGCACGAGCACGCTGGTCCAGAACGGCAGTACCACCATCGCCAGGATGAAGAGGCTCCAGCGCCGGGAGGCCCCCGCCGCCACATAGGCGACGGGGTAGCCGAGGAGGAGGGCCGCCGCCGTCACGATGAAGGCCATGCGAAAAGTCTGCAGGAAAGTCATCCAATAGACGTCGTCGGTGAGGAACCGGGCATAGTGCGCCAGGGTGAACCCGCCATCCTGCCGCACCGACTGCCAGGCCAGCCAGCCGAGCGGCACGATCAGCAGGCCGCCGACCACGGCAAGCGCCGGCGCCAGCAGCAGCAGGACCAAGCGTGCCTCGCGCCGCTGATGCGCCAGTGACGGGTTGACCGACGACATCGCCATGAAAGCTTCCTCGCGAGAGCATTTTTCGAGCGAAGGGGAAACCAGTTCGCGTGAAGAAAACGCGTCAAAAATAGGCTGGAGCATCGTCACCGGACCGGGGCGGCAATGATGCTCCAGCGGCAGCCGCTCACTTCTGGATGAAGGACGCCCAGCGCTTCTGCGCCTCCTCGCCCGCCGGCGAGCTCCACCACGCCACCGAGATCAACACCTGCTTGGCGGCGTTTTCCGGCGAGCTCGGCATCTGCGCGGCGCGCTCGGGCGATATCTTGCCGGTCTTGTAGGCAGCGGGGTTGCCCGGGCCGTAATCGATATAGGCCGGGAAGTTCGCCTGGATGTCGGGCGAGATCGCCGCGTTCAGGAATTTGTAGGCGGTGTCCAGATTGGGCGCGCCCTTGAGGATGCAGAGCGAGGTTTCCTGCAGGAAACCCTGGTTGAAGGTGTACTCGATCGGCGCGCCTTCCTTGATCACTGCGGTGACGCGGCCGTTCCACGCCATCTCCATGTCGATCTCGCCATCGGCGAGGAGCTGCGCCGACTGGGCACCGGAGGTCCACCACACGGTGACATGGGGCTTCAGCTCCTCCAGCTTCTTGAAGGCCCGGTCGACATCGAGCGGGTAGAGCTTGTCAGCCGGCACGCCATCCGCCAGCAGCGCCGCCTCCAGCGTCGCCATCGGGTGGCTGCGCAGCGCCCGCGTACCGGGGAATTTCTCCACGTCCCAGAAATCGGCCCAGCTCTTCGGCCCGTTCTCGCCATACTTCTCCTTGTTGAAGGCCAGAACCGACGAATAGAACTCATAGGGAACCGAATAAGCCGTCTTGTAGTCGGCGGGGATCTCGGCGGCGTTGGGCAGCCGGGAGAAGTCGAGCTTCTCGATCATGCCCTGCTCGCCACCGCGAATGCAGTCCTTGGTCGGCGTGTCGATGACGTCCCAGATCGGCTTGCCGGTCGCCGTCTGGGTCTTCAGCACCGGCCAGGCGTCCGGCGAGGAGTCCTGGTTGATGGTGATGCCGAGCAGCTTGGCGACCGGATCGAGGATGGCCTTGGTCTGGGCCTCCTGATAGGCGCCGCCCTGAGAGACGAAGGTGATCTGTTCGGCCGAGCCGGCCGCAGCCGACAGCAGCAGCGCCGCCATTATCGCAGGGATCGAGAGTGTCACGCGCATTACGGTTCTCCTCTGGGTCATTCTTGTCGGCCGCTTGCGTTGCTGAAGCGATGGTCGCGGCGCGTCATCGCCCTATGGCATCAAGGAACTGGTACCAGCCCGCGACCAGACGGACGGCGGGTTCGCGCAGTCCGTAGAAGGGGATGGGAGGAAGCGGCTGCCGCGTCAGCAGGCCGAGATCAGGCGTGCCACCCGTAACCAGCGCGGCAACATGGCGGCCGATCCCGGAGGCGAGCGCCACGCCGGTACCGTTGTAGCCGACCGAATAGACGACGCGGTCGTCGAGCCGCCCGAGATGTGGCAGGCTGTCCAGCGTCATCGCCACCAGGCCGGACCAGCGATGCGTCACCTTCACCGAGGCCAGCTCGGGGAACTGGCGCACCATGGCCTTTTCCAGCGCGGCGAAGGCGGATTGCGTATCGGTCTTGCCGAAGGCGCCGCGCCCGCCATAGAGCAGGCGGTCACCCGATTTGCGGAACCAGCGCATCATGCGGCGCGTCTCGGTGTAGCTGCGCCCGCTCGCCAGCAGCCCGACCCCGGGGGTGCCCACCAGGGGTTCGGTCGCGACCATTGCCGAGCGGAACGGGATGATCGCCTTGCGCACCGGCGCCGTCGCCGGCGTCAGGTCGGAATAGGAGTTGGTGGCGATCACGAGCTGGCGCGCGGTGATGCGCCCGGCCAGTGTCTCGACGATCACGCCCGTGCCGTCGCGGCCGAAACGGGTGACGGGCGTGGCCTCATGGATGGCGATGCCCTCGGCCTTCAGCCCCGCCGCCAGCCCGAGGACGAAGTTCAGCGGATGGATGACACCGCCATGGGTGCTGAGCATGCCGCCGGTGAAGCCGCGCGAGCCGGTCTCGGCCGTCACCTCTCCGGCGCTCAGGATCGATATGCCGCGATCTCCCAGCGCCTCGCGCAGCCAGGCCGCCTCGCTCTTCAGCACGTCGAGCGTGTGGGCATTATGGGCGCAGCGCAGCGACCCCGAGGGCCGGTAGTCCGCGCCCTCTATGCCAAGCTCATCGACCAGGCGCCCGACATGCTCGACCGCCTCAAGGCCGAGATCGTGCATGCGGCGCGCGGTGTCGAGGCCGTACCGCGCGGCGATATCCTTGAAGCCGATGCGGAACTTGCCAGACACCACGCCGCCATTGCGCCCGCTGGCGCCCCAGCCGATGTGGTTGGCCTCGATGACCACCGGCGAGAGCCCGGCTTTCGCGAGATAGCGCGCCGTGGAAAGTCCTGTATAGCCGCCGCCGATGATGGCGACGTCGAAGGACTGCTCGCCCGCCAGGCTCCCAAACTCCGGCCGGGCGACCGAGGTCGCCCGCCAGAGCGAGGGACTGTCGACCGGAGAGCGGGGGGCGGGCAAAGCCGTCGGACCGGGCATCAAGCGGCCGCGCGCGCGGCGGCGTGTTCCGCATCGACGGCGTCGGCGAGTTGCTTGAGCGAGGAGAAGTGGAAGTCCGGCTTCGTCATCACCTTGGGATCGGGCGTGCCGCCAAAACCCTTCTGGCCCTGGCGGCGCTCGATCCAGCAGGTGGTGCAACCCTCGGCCTTGGAGACGCCGATGTCGTGGTACTGGCTCTGCGCGACATGCAGGATCTCAGCCTGCTGGAAGCCGAACGCGGACTGCCGGCCCCTGTTGAAGGCGAAGAACCGGGGGTCAGGCTTGGCGCATCCTGCCTCGTCGCAGGTGACGCTGTCATGGAACGGATTGCCGAGCGTCGCCGAATAGGCGGAGAAGGCCGTGCGGTCGGCATTGGTCATGGCGACGAGGCGGTAGTTCTTCCGGAGCCGGCGCAGCGCTTCGACGGAATCGGCGAAGGCCGGCCAGCGCAGAACCGAGAGCTGGAACGCCTCGGCGGTGGCCTCGTCGTTCTTGAAGCCGCACTCATTGGCGAGCGACAGGTAGACGTCCTTCATGGCGAAGGAGGAGCGGCCATAGTTCTTGTCGCGGCCGCGCTTGTAGGGCTCGAAGATCTCGTCGTCGCTGGCGGCGGCGGCCTTGGGGCCGCCAAGCGCGCGCACCGCGCCCAGGACACCCGCCTCGAAATCGATCAGCGTGCCGACCACGTCGAACGTCATGACCTTGAAATCGGTGAACTTCATCTTCTGCGTTCCTTTTGGCAGCAGCGGTAAGTCGGGTCAGCGGACCTGCGGCACGACGATGGTGTCGTCCGGGTGGACGGCGACGGCGATGCGTTCGCCCGGCGTCTTGAGCAGCGAACGGCCCTGATGATTGCTCGGCACGCGCAGGCTGAGCCGGGCCCCCCGGTCCAGCTCCAGAAAGATGCGGATGCTCTCGCCCTGGTAGAGGGTCTCGGTCACGACGCCGCTCAACACGTTTTCCATTCCTGACCCCGCATCCGCGATGACGGTGAGCTTCTCGGAATGGACAGCGAGGAACAGTTCAGCGGCGCTCGGCACCGGGCGCGCGGAGATGAGGCGCGTGCCGTCGAGATCGACCGAGCGGTCATCCAGCCGCCGCACCGGAAGCAGCGTCGCCTCGCCGATGAAGCCGGCGACAAAGGCATCCGCCGGATGGTCGTGCAGGCGCTCCGGCGTATCGACCTGGATCAGCTGCCCCTTGTTCATGACGGCGACGCGATCGCTCATGGTGAGCGCCTCGCGCTGGTCGTGCGTCACATAGATCATCGTCGCCGCGAGCTTGCGGTGCAGGTGCTTAAGCTCGATCTGCATGGTCTCGCGCAACTGCTTGTCCAGCGCGGAGAGCGGCTCGTCCATCAGGATCAGGCGCGGCTCGAAGATCATGGCGCGGGCGAGCGCGACGCGCTGGCGCTGGCCGCCGGACAGTTCGTGGATCTTGCGCTCGCCGAAACCGGCCAGTTCCACCATGTCGAGCGCCGCTGCGAGCCTGCCCGGCCATTCGGACTTCGGCATGCGCCGGGCGCGCAGCGGAAACGTCACATTTTCCGCGACATTCATGTGCGGGAACAGCGCGTAGTTCTGGAACACGATGCCGATGTCGCGCTTGTGCGGCGGCTCGAAGGTGATGTCGCGCTCGCCGAGGAAGACCGAGCCTGAGGTCGGCTGGACGAAACCGCCAAGAATGCCGAGCAAGGTGGTCTTGCCCGAGCCGGACGGCCCCAAAATCGAGACGAACTCACCCGGCGCCACGTCGAGATTGATCGCGTCGAGCGCTCGGAAGCTCCCATAGGACTTGGAAGCGCCCCGGATCGAGACGCCTACCGTCTGGCGCGAAACTAGTGTCGACATAGTTTCCTCCGGCTCGCCCCCGGGGCCGATGTCGCGACAGATTCCTTCGCCATGGGGCCTCCTTAGGAAAGCTACGGCGGAACATTACATCGCATACGCGGGTGTTGCCGCTGCGACCGCAGCCAGAGTCTGCCGCAACCAGACCGCAGCGCGGCCTTTCCGTACCGAATTCTGTCTTCTCAGGCCCGGAACGGGCCATCCATGCCGGCAGGAAATCAATGATCGACGTCGCGTTCAATTGAAAAAAAATTCGCGCGGCATTACATTATGTAATGCGAAAGCTTCGCCTCGCCCTGCCGTCAATGAATGGTTTCTTCACCTTTGAGGCGGCGGCGCGCTGCGGCAACTTCGCCCGTGCCGCCGACGAACTCAATGTGACGCCGGCCGCCGTGAGCCGGATGATGGGCCGGCTGGAGGACCATCTCGGAATCATTCTGTTCGACCGCACGCCCGGCGGCGTGACGCTGACGGAGGCGGGGCGAATCCTCTATGAGGCGGTCTCGCGTGGCTTTTCGGGCTTCGAGCACGCCCTGCGGGAGATCGAGGACCGCAAGACCGGCGTCGAGACCGTCACCCTCTCGGTCTCCACCGGCTTCACAACGCACTGGATCATGCCGCACATGGCGGAGATCAAGCGCGCCTTCCCTTCGCTCGAACTGCGCTTCCAGCTCATCATGTCGGCGCTGTCCGGGCCAGTCACCGATGTCGACCTCGGCATGCGCTTTGTCGACGGGCCGGACGAGCGGCACGAGGCGAGCTACATCATGCCGGAAATACTGGTGCCGATCTGCAGCCCGGGCTACCGCGACCGGCAGCGCACCTTGCCTGCCGATGCGGCGACGGATTCCCTGCTCACGTTCGGCGACGCGCAGCCCGACTGGTCGCAGGTGTTCTTCCCCGGCGACCCCGGCGCGGCAACCAATTCGATGATTTTCTCCGACTATGCCATCGTCGTGCAGGCGGCGATGCTGGGCCAGGGCGTCGCGCTCGGCTGGCTGAATGTCACCTGCCACTGGCTGCGCACCGGGGCGCTTGTTCCGGCAGGCCCCGGCGTCAAGGTCACGGGTCGGCACTGCCAGTTCGTGCGCTCGCGCGACAAGCCGCTGCGGCCCATCGTGGCCGATCTGCGCGACTGGATAACTGCGCGGCTCAGCGAGGACGCCCGGCAGGTCGCCCAGCTCTATCCGGAGCTCGGGCTAGACGCGGTGCTCACGCGCGGGCGCAGCTAGAGCATTCTCGAGCGAAGAGCGTTCCGGTGCGCGTGAAGGAAATGCGAAAAGACAAAAACCTGGAGCACATCAGGTGAACCGGCCTTCACCGGACGACCTCTAGCAGTCAACACGGACGGGAAGCGGGACGGACGTCGAAGCCATCGGGCCTGCCGTCGGCCCGGCATTCTGCAAAACGATCCACCAATCTCAATATTGGTTGAATGTCTAATCGCAGCCGCCGTTATGAAACCGCGCCCTTACGGTGCAGGAGCGGTCGAACTGCACCCCAGCCTGCCGTGAATCCTCGCCGATCCGGCCGGCCTTTGTTGACGTTGCGGCAGAGCCAATATAAAACCAAATCTAAATCGGTTGGCATTGATTGATCAGGCCGCCGCGACGGGCCGCGTCGTCGCCAGCTACTGCAAGGGCCGCCAGAGCCTGTTTGAAAGAATGCTACGCCGAAAAGGCATCCTTGCGGGAGGAGCGTGGACGTGGGTACGCCGACCAATATCTCGATGGCCTTCTGGAATCATGATCGCGTCCAGGCGCTGATCGATGACACCCTGGCCCTGCCCGGCTACACCACCGACATCCATGTCCTGCCGACCAGCGCACTGTTTCCGATCGCCGTGCAGGAAGCCCGCTTCGACGTCACCGAACTTTCCCTGTCCAGCCACATCCTGCAGGTCTCGCGCGGCACTCCCGACTACACGGCGGTGCCGGTGTTTCTCTCGCGTTCCTTCCGCCATAACGGCTTCTTCAAGCGGGCGGATTCCGGCATTGCCACCCCGGCGGACTTTGCCGGCCGCGCCATCGGCGTCCCCGAATATCAGATGACCGCCGCGCTCTGGATGCGCGGCATCCTCAATGATGACTATGGCGTGCGCGCCGAAGCCATTTCCTGGCGCACCGGGGCGCTCGACCAGGGCGTGCGCCGCGAACGCCTGGCTCTCACGCCGCCACCGGACCTGTCGATCCAGCCGATCAACGAGGGCGAGACGCTGCAGGCGCTGCTCCTCGCCGGCGAGATCGACGGCCTGCTGGCGCCCAATCCGCCCAAGGCGTTCCTCGACGGCGACCCACGCATCGAGCGCGTCTTCCCCGATTTCGAGGCGGCCGAACGCGCCTATTTCGCGCGGACCGGGTTCTTTCCGGTCATGCATGTGCTGGCGGTGCGCGACTCGCTGGTCCGGCGCCATCCCGATCTGCCGATGCTGCTGTTCGACACCTTCCGCAGCGCCCGCGACCTCGCGATGCAGAAGCTGCGGGAAACCTGGCTCGGCTCGGCCAACCGGCTGACGCTTCCCTGGCTGAACGCCAGCATGGAATCGACGCTCAAGGCCATGGGCCAAGATTACTGGCCCTATGGCTTCACCGCCGCGCGCACCGAGCTTGCCGCCGCCTGCCGCTATTCCAGCGAGCAGCACCTCGCAGTGCGGCACGTCTCGCCAGAAGAGCTTTTCCATCCGTCGACACTCTGGACCTGAACGAAGCCAGGGACGGTGGAACTGGTCGAAAAACCAACAGATCAACCGGGAGGACTTTCATGACGACAAGGATAAGGAGTGCCGGCGCGCTGGCCTTCACCTGCGCGCTTTCCTGGACCCTGGCCGCGACCGTTCCGGCATCGGCGCAGACCGAGATGCGCGCGCCCAAGGGGCCGGTCGAGATCACCGTCGGTTCCGGCGCCGGCGGATCGCCCGACGTCATCATGCGGACCATCGCCAAGATCATGAATGACGGGCTGGTGGAAAACCCCATCGTGGTCCAGAACCGGACCGGTGGCGGTCACTCCAACGCCTATAACTATGTTCTGGGCAAGAAGGGCGACGAGAACGTCCTCCTCACCTTGGCCTCGCCGGTCTTCACCACCCCGATCGTCCAGGGCACGCCCTCGGTGATCGACCAGGTCACGCCGATTGCCGGCTTCGTCCAGTCGGAGCTGGTGCTGCTGACCAATCCGGACGGCAAGTTCAACACGCTTGAAGAGTTCGTGGCCGCCGCCGAGGCGCAGCCGGGCCGCGTCCGCATCGCCGGCGGCGCCTCGGGCGGCAACGACCATCTGGCCACCGCTCTGGTCGAGCAGGCCGCCGACATCAAGCTGACCTATATCCCGCATGAAAGCGGCTCGGCGGCGCAGGCCACCTTCCTCGGCGGCAATGTCGAAGGCCATTTCGCCACGCTGGCCGAGGGCCTGGCCCTGATCGAATCCGGCAAGGCCAAGCCGCTGGCCATCCTCTCGGAGAAGCGCCGCACCGAGCCCGGCTACAAGGACGTGCCGACGGCGAAGGAACAGGGCGTCGACGTCGTCTACCTGCAGTTCTGGGGCGTAGCGGGTCCTCCCGGCCTCGATCCTGCGGTCGCCGCCTGGTGGGCGGACAAGTTCCAGAAGGCCACCGAGACCCAGGCCTGGAAGGACATCATCGCCAAGAACCTCCAGCAGTCCACCTTCTACGGGCTGGATGACGCCGGGGCCTATTTCAAGCGTGAGCAGGACACGTTCCGACGTCTCCTGACGAGCGTCGGCCTCGCGAAGAACTGACCGGCGGAGCCAGACGATGAGATTTCTTGCGGCACTTCCCGCTCTGTTCATGATCGGGCTGTCCCTGCTCGTCGGCCTTGGAACGATGGGCCTGCGCTATTGGGACGGCGTGACGCCGGGACCTGCGTTCTTTCCCGTCTGGCTTGCCGCTGCGGGGGCATTTCTGGCCGTGATTCTGCTCATTCAGCAGTTTCGCGGCCACTCCCTCGGCGATCTCGACTTCCCCGACACAGCCGGCTTCCTGCGGGTCGGCGCAACCCTGGCGGCGATGGTCGGCATGGGCCTGATCTCGCCGATCCTGGGCATGGTGCCCGCCGTCGCCCTGTTCATCGGCTTCATGCTGACGCTCGTGCTCCGGCAGAAACTGGTGCCCAGCCTGCTCACCGCCGTCGGCGTGGCCGTCGGCGTCGAGCTCGTCTTCGTCCGTTGGCTGGGGGTCTCCCTGCCACCTTTCGCCTTCAGCTTTTGAGTTCGCGAACCATGACCATCCTCGAATTGCTCGGCCAGGGTTTCGCAACGGTCCTCACACCGGCGGGCCTTGGCTTCGTCTTTCTCGGCGTGCTGATCGGCCAGATCGTCGGCGCGCTGCCGGGCATCGGCCCGGCGGCGGGCATGGCGCTGCTGCTGCCGCTCACCTTCGGCCTCGATCCGGCGATCGCCATCATGATGCTGGCCGGCATCATGTATGGCGGCCAGTATGGCGGCACGCTGACCTCCGTCCTCATCAACGTCCCGGGCGAGGCCTCGGGCGTGATGACGGCGGTGGACGGCCACAAGCTGGCGCGCGCGGGACGGGCCGGAACCGCGCTGTCGATCGCTGCCATCGGCTCCTTCATCGCCGGCATCGGCGCCGTCATCGCCGTCGCCTTCATCACCCCGACACTCAGCGACTTCGCCCTTCGCTTCAACGCGCCGGAATATTTCCTGCTCGCCCTGCTCGGCGTCACCGCCACGGCCAGCCTCGGCGCCTCGCCGGTTCGCGCGCTGATGGCCGGCGTGCTCGGGCTGATGATCGCGCTGGTCGGCGCCGATCCGCTGTCGGGCGCCCCGCGCCTGACCTTCGACCAGCCCGCTCTATTCGAGGGGATCGACTTCATCCCCGTCGCTATCGGCATCTTCGGCATCGGCGAAGTGCTGGCCTCGCTGGAACGGGCGCAGGCGATCGCGCCGATCCGCACCCGCTTTCGCGACATGCTGCCGAAGATGAGCGACTGGGTCGCCACCCGCGCCGCCATCCTGCGCGGCGGCATCATCGGCCTGTTCGTGGGCATCATGCCCGGCGCCGGCGCCTCGGTGGCCTCGCTGCTGGCCTATCTGACCGAGCGCAAGTTCAGCCGCCATCCCGAGCGTTTCGGCAGGGGCGCGCTGGACGGCGTGGCCGCCGCCGAAGCGGCGAACAACGCGGCCTCACATGGCGCGATGATCCCGATGCTGGCCCTCGGCATTCCCGGCTCGGCCTCGACAGCGGTGCTGCTCGCGGCCCTCATCCTGCACGGCGTCCGGCCCGGCCCGATGCTGATGCAGCAGGAATCGACGCTGGTCTGGGGCCTGATCGCCTCGATGTTCGTCGGCAACCTGTTCCTGCTGATCATCAACCTGCCGCTGGCCCCGCTGTTCGCAGCGCTGCTGCGCGTGCCCTATGTCTATCTGGCTCCGGGCATCCTGGCGCTCTCGCTGGTCGGCGCCTATGCCGCGACGCTGGATCTGGGCACGGTGTGGATGTGCATTGTGTTCGGCGTGCTGGGCTGGCTGATGATCAAGTTCGACATTCCCCGCCCGCCGCTGGTGCTTGCGCTGGTGCTGGCACCGATGCTGGAAATGTCGCTGCGCCAGTCGCTGCTGCTGTCCTTCGGCAGCCTGTCGATCTTCGTCGAACGCCCGATCTCCGCCGTGCTGCTCATGGTGGTTCTGCTCTCTCTCGCCTTGCCGATCCTCGGCGCGCTGAAGCGGTCGCGGGCCGGTTCGTGACGGAAAAACACTCGGCTGGGCCTTCTTGCGGCCCAGCCGATGCGGGCGCTTGCCGCCAGGAGGTTCAGGACGCCTCAAGCCGGGCGAGGTGGAGCTTCACCCCGCTCTTTTCGGCCACACCGGCGAGATCGCCGACCGGCGCCGCCTCGGTGACGAGCAGGTCGATGTCACGGAGCGATCCCAGGCGTACCAGCCCGCGACGGCCGAACTTACTGCTGTCGATGGCCAGGATAACCCGCCCGGCCTGCATCATGGCGGCCCGCACGGCGGCGACCTCGGCATAGTCGTCGTCGCCGATGTCGCCATCCTCGTCGATGCCACTCACCGAGATCACGACGAAATCGAACTTGAACGCCTGGATGAACTCGGCCGAGGTCTGGCTGAACACGCCGCCATCCACCTGCCGCACGAAGCCGCCCGGCACGGCGATGGTGAAGTCCGTGCAGTCGCTCAGCGTCGAGGCGACGCGCAGGCTGTAGGTGACGACGCGCAGCGCCTTGTGGTCGATGAGCGCGCGGGCGACGGCCTCGCAGGTTGTGCCGGTGTCGAGGAAGATCGAGGCGTTGTCGGGCACAAGACGGGCGATGGCGGCGCCGATGGCGTCCTTGGCCTCCGCATTGGCGATGCGGCGCTGGCGATAGATGGTTGGGTCGATCGGGGTCGAGGCCACCGCGCCGCCATGCAGCCGGCGCACCTTACCCTCCAGTTCGAGCGCAACAACGTCCCGCCGCGCGGTCTGGGTCGTCACCGAGAAACGGCTCGCGATCTCTTCGATGGAAATGTAGCGATGCTGTTCGAGATGCTGCACGAGAAACGCGCGCCGGCGCGCCTTCTTGCCCTCGTCATCCCGCTCTTCGTCGCGCATCGGCATGTCGATTCTCGAAAGCTCAGCGTCAAAATAGCCTTCGACCCATGCGGCGTCCATCGGGCGCCCCATGGGTCGAGACGGTTCGACGCCGGCCGGGACAGTCGTGCCCGGCCGGCAGGTTGGAGGAAACGAGGGCGCGTCAGAACCTGACGCTCAGCGTCCCCGTCAGGCTGTTGTCGCTCTGTCCCGAGCCGAACTGCCCATCATAGCCAACGCTAATGGTGGCATGTTCCGTGGCGGCAAACTCGATACGTGCGCCGAGCACGGCAACATTTTCAGCGATCGGCGCACCCGCGACCGAGAACACGTCGCCGCCGGCAAAGGCGAGCGAAGCTTCGGGAGTGATATCGCCGGAGGCATATTGCCAGCCCACCGTGCCGTGCAGCGTGGTCTGCGTGCCGCCGAGGTCGAAGCGGTGGGAGGCGCGAAGGCCGAGCGTGGTGAAGAAAGTGTCGAGGCCGTCACTCCCCCCGCCAAGCGCGGCAACGCCGCCCTGTTCGGCGAAAGAGTCGTTGCTGAAGTGAACATAGGCGAGGTTGACGAAGGGTTCGAGCATGCCCTTCTCGTGTTCGAACCGATAGCCCAGCTCGCCGAAGGCCTGGGTGGTGGTGGCGTCGTAATCGGCCGTCAGCCGCTCGCTGATGGTCGGGATGTTGACCTGGCGGGTGCTGTCGATGCTGTGCCAGGTGTAGGCGGCGCCGAGGCGGACGCCGACCGGACCGGCCTGCGTGCCGGCATAGACGCCGAGATGGACATTGTCGCTGTTGGCACTGGCGGCGAGATCGTCCAGGCTGACGGAGGTTTGGCTGTAGCCAGCCAGCATGCCCACGCGCCAGTTGCCGGGCAGGCCGGCATCGAGGCCGCCAAGGACGCCGCCCGTGTTGCTGGACAGGCCCGAGGCGTTGCCGTTGCCGTCGACCTCGTTCCACGCGCCGAAGCCGCGCATCCACATGGCGACTTCCTTGGTGTCCGCCGCCACCGGGCGGGGCGCCTTGGTGTCGAGGCCGACCACCGCCATGTCGGACAGCAGCGTCTCGCCGCCCGAGGCGAGCAGGCGGTCATTCATCGCGTCGCGAACGAACCGGCTGTTGCCCACCAGAACGCCCGCCGTGGACGCATGAAGCTCGCCCCCGATCTGGGTGAAGATGGACCGCGCCGTCGCCGCATCCTGCATGACGATGGCATTGTAGAGCGCATTGCCATAGCCGAGGCTCTCGGCGCCGCGCGCCGCCGACTGCTGGTTGCTCGTATAGCCGACCTTGTCGAAGGCGGTGTCATTGCGCGCCAGCGTCAGCTGGATTTCGGTGGCGCCATAGCTCAGCGTCGGGTCGAGGAAGGCGAGGCTGGAGGTAACGTCGTCGAACGCACCCTCGATACCGCCGGCCGAGGTGAGGATGGTGTAGGCGGTTTCCGGGAGGTAGTCGCCGCCGGCGGCGATGCCGATGACGCTGCCGCCCTCGATGGTGGTGGCGCCAGTGACGGCGATGAGATCGCTCTGCCCCTCGGCATTCACCTCGACTTCATAGAACGAGCCCGCCGCGAAGCTCAGATTGCCCGCGACATTGAGGGTGCCGATCGACTGGCCGGGCGCGATCGCGCCGCCCGAGGCGATGCGCAGATTGCCGACCGTGCCGGTGCCGGCCAGCGCGGCGCCGTCGAACACGGTGGTCAGCGCTGAGGTGGCGATCGAGCCATTGACGACCAGCAGGCCCTCTTCGACCCGGGTCTCGCCGGTATAGGTGTTCTGGCCGAGCAGCCCCAGCGCGCCCTCGCCCAGCTTGGTCAGGGCGCCGGTGCCGGAAATGGCGCGGGCGATGGCCACCGCATTATCCGCCTCGGCAATGTCGATGCCGCCGCCCCCGGCTTCCAGCACGACCGCGCGGTCGAGCAGCGCCATGTCGGTGCCGGCGATGCGCAGCGTGCCGTTGTCGAGATGCAGGCTCGCCGCCGAGGTGCCGAGCGCGGCGTCCTCGTCGACGATGACCGTGCCGCCATCGGTGATCAGCGTCTCGCCGATGAAGCTGTGGTCGTCGATGCAATAGTCGACAATGGCCTGCTGGAAGCGCGGATCGGTGCTCGTGCAGTCGAGCAGGGTCTTCTTTTCCTCCAGCGTCAGGTCGGTGAGGATGGGATTGCCGTTCTCGTCGGAGATCTGCCCGAGATAGACATCGGTCCGCATGTTGTTGCGGGTGAGGTAGAACTCCTTGTTCTTCTCCTCGAACACCGTGGCGTCGGAACCCCAGACGAGGCGGGTCTTCTCGACCTCCGCATTGTCGACCGTCTCGGTATAGGTCTCCAGCGCCGGGCCGATCCATTTCAGCGTGTGGGCGACCGGCTCGTGGTCGGCAAGCGGGGCGCTGCCATCATTGATGAAGCCGACATCGTCGAGAACGCCGGTGTAGGCGTCATTGGGATCGTCGACGATGGTGTACCACTTGCCGAAGGGGCGGGAGACCATGAAATGGTCGATCGTCACCCGGTCCCAGCTGGTCCATGTATTGGTGGCGTCCTCGCCGGCAGACGGCCAGGTCGTCGTGCCGTCACCCAGTTCGTGCGGGGCGAAGGGCTCGCGCTCCGCTTCAGTGGTGAGCAGCATGTACTGCTTCTTGAGCACGTTCATCGTCACCGGCGTGTTGGATTCCACCGGATAGGTCTCGTCCTCGAAGGTGATGCCGTTCTGCGCCATGTCCTTGGCGATGATCGCTTCCCACTGCCGCCAGCTCAGCTGCGAATAGCTGGTCTTTCCGGGAAACTCGTCGCGGTGGGCGTTGAAATAATCCTGGATCACGTTGCGGTAATGGACCGTGCCGTTGTCGTCGACCACCTTCATCGACGCGGCATAGGCCTCATATTCGCTCGCCTTCCCCTCCGGCGTGTATTCCTTCGCCAGCTGCTTCCACAGCGCCGAGGAGCCGCTGTCGATGATAGTGCGGGCATAGAGATAGGACTGCTGGTCGGCGTTATGGAGCCCGCGCTCGGAGACGTCGCCGGCATTGAAGTCGCCGACGAGAATGATCGGCGTATCCGAGCTGGCCGCCCAGCTGTTGAAACCCTTGACCTCATTGAGGCGGGCATTGGGCTCGTCATAATAATTAAGATGAACGGAGCCGATGATGGTCTGCGGGACGCCGTTCTGGGCGTCGATCTTCTGGTAGGCGACCGCGTCGCCGAGCGTGCTGGAGCCAAACGTGCCGGACAGCCGGCTGACCACACTGACATCGCTGATCTGGGTGCCGGCATATGTGCCGAGACCGGCATCGCCCAGCATCTGGGTGAGGCCCGGAATGTACTTGGTGTTGGTGCGCGATTCCTGCAGAGCGATGATGTCGTAATTGCCGTTGATGAAGAAATCGGAGGTGACGCCGAGATTGTTGGCGTACTGGTCGCCCCAGGTGTTGAGCGTCAGAATGCGAAGTGTCCCGTCCTCCGCCTGAGCGGCGGCGGCACCGAGCACCGTCATCGCGGCACCGCACAGGAGCCGCGAGGTCATGATGGCAAGGCTGAAGTCACGTCGATGGCGGGTCTTCCTGATAGTCATCGTGCAGTCCCCATGCGCCCGGAATTGCCGCGGCCTGGCCCGGGAGCGCTGATGGCTCCGGATTTCGGTCGGCGTTGATTGAGGACTGTTCGTTTGGCAGATCAGCATGTCACTTATATAACATTTTGATCTGACGCGGGTGACGGAGACGCCTCCGCATGGGCAGATAACGCCCCGGCGACACCGATTCAGGCACATGGCGACACGGTCGACGGGGCGATGTCGGGCGAGCCCCAAACCGCGTCAGGCGAAAGGCCAACCTTATCCCTCTGATATAAATTGACTTTATTTATGGTCAGGTTGCCAAACCGTAGGCACGGCTCGCCCCTTGAGTAAGCAGCGGGCAGGCATGCGCCTCGCTTTTCCCTTGATCGCCGCTTACCCACAGGCCAGCAAAATAGCGGCCTCGGAACCCACTTCCCAGCATTTTCCTGGAGCCTCGGTTAGCGTCCCAGACGTGGGAGTCCACCGCCAGAGTCTAAAATGTCGTCAAACGAACATTTATGTTGTCGTTCGCGTCATCTGAGCCTGTCAGGAGGCCGCTCGCGCGTGGACGCCCTCGCGGGGTCGCAGCCGGAAGCCCCCGCCGGCACGGACATTTCTGAACTGTGATCAAGTCGCCCGTATGCGCGTGCGGCCCCGTGCCGGGCATTGCCCCTGACCTCCGGCAACGAAAAAAGGGACAGGAGCAATGCCCCTGTCCCCCTCGCCCGTTGGGGTCCACCGGGAGCGGCCTGAGCCGCCCGGTTCACCAGCGGTGGGGACGATCGCGGCCGATGAAATAGCCGACCACGACCCCTGCCAGTGCCGCCGTGACCATGCCGGGAAGCACATCGATGCGGTTGGCGACTGCGGCATTGCCGGCAGCATACAGGCCCGAGGCGCGCTCGGCGGCGTCGCTGACACCCTCGCTGACCGCATCGGAGGCGGCGGAAACGTTGCGGCCCGTCTCGCGCATCAGCGCATCGGCGCTGGAGGGCAGATTCTCGTTGATCTTGTTGGCGTCGGCCATCGGGTTGCTCCTGACATTGACTGCCAGAACAACGCCCGCCACCGGTTAGCGTTCCCCGCTCGCGTTGCTATCCGCCGGCCCGGATGACGAAGGGACCGACGATTTGCTCCTCGCAATCCTCCGTCGTGCCCGCCTGCCAGGACTGCACGAAGAACCGCCCTGCCCCGCCCAGCCCGATGATCGGCGTGTGCCAGACGCCGCGCCGGTAGACGACGCCGCCCCCGCCGGAAAAGTGAAACGCCCGCAGCGAGGCGAGGTCCGGGCGCCCGTGCCCGTCATCGAGCGCGACGGCGAGGATGAAGTCCTCCGAATGCATGGCGACGATGGCCTGCTGCGAGAAGGCATGGCGCTCCATCAACCGCACCACCAGCGGCAGCGCCTGAGGTGCCGTTTCGAACACCGAGGCGACCAGCCGGCTTCCCGGCCGTGTATCGGCATCGATCCGCGCAATGTCGTAGCGCAGCGCGGTGCCGGCATTGACGTGAACCGGGTCGGCGGCGCCGGCGCTCACGAGATGGCCATAGGGGCGGAAAAGGGCCGCGGTGGCCGGGAGGAGCCGCAGGTCCAGCCGCCCCTCAATATCAGTGTTCTCGCTCAAGCACGCCTCATTACCTCGGACACTTGCGCTCGCCCGGCAAGTGCGTCAATCGAACATTCGGGGGCAGCGAAGTGACCAAAATTTGAACTGGTCAGACCGGCTCCAACGATGCCATCCTCGCAGCGAGTGACGGAATTTAGCCAGATGCGTAAAGCGGTGCAAGGTGGCGGCGGACACATTGGTCAGACCGATTCAGCAGGCAAGCGGCGGCGCCAGCCCGCCCCAACGGCGGCCCAGCTCGCGGTGAGCGCGCTGCAGAAGCTGATCGAGGACAGGAAGCTCGGGCCGAGCGCGCCCCTGCCGCCGCAGCGCGACCTTGCCCGGGAGTTCAACATCAGCCGCGCCACGCTGCGCGAGGCGCTGTCGATCCTGGCCACCATCGGCCTCATCTCCATCGAGCCCGGGCGCGGCACCTTCGTGCGGGCGACCGCCGAGGGCGGAGAGGCCGCGCCGGCCCCGTCCTGGCGCTTCGCGGCCCGCTATTCCCCGGCCGAGGTCTATCAGTTCCGCTACATCGCCGAGAGCCATGCCGCGCAGTTGGCGGCGATGACCCGCACCGAGGCGGAGATCGAGGAGCTGAAGGAGAATGTGCAGGCCTTCCGCGCCGCCGCCCACGCGCAGGACTTCGCCGCCTTCGCGCAGATCGACTTCGAGTTCCACAAGCTGATCATGCGCTTCTCGCGCAACCGCCTGCTCGCCGACATGCACGACAATTTCGCCCGCGTGCTGCTGGAAAGCTCGCGGCTGCCGGTGCGGCGCGACAAGCTGTGGGACCCGGTGATGGAACATGAGCGCGTCGTCGAGGCGCTCACCATGGGGGACCCGGAGGGCGCCGGCTACTATATGCGCCGCCATCTCAGCCGCACGGCGGACCGCGCGGGGATCACCATGACCGAATTCGTCTGAGCTTTGGGCGCCGCGGCCCCCACCGTGGCAGGAACAGCGAAAGGAACGCGAATGGCCAAGGAAATCTTCGTCTCCTACGGCATTGACGTTGACGCGGTAGCGGGCTGGCTCGGCTCCTATGGCGGCGAGGACAGCCCCTGCGACATTTCCCGCGGCGCCTTCGCCGGCAAGGTCGGCAGCCTGCGCCTGCTGCGGCTGTTCGAAAAATGGGACATCAGGACCACCTGGTTCATTCCAGGCCATTCCATCGAGAGCTTCCGGGCGGAGATGCAGGCGGTGGCCGATGCCGGCCACGAGATCGGCATGCACGGCTACAGCCACGAGAACCCCATCGCCATGACGCCTGAGCAGGAGGAGGCGATCTTCGACAAATGCGTCGAGCTCATCACCCAGCTCGCCGGCAAGCCGCCGCGCGGGTATGTGGCGCCGTGGTGGGAGTTCGGCTCGAAGACAAATGAACTGCTGAAGCAGAAGGGCATCAAGTACGACCATTCGCTGATGCACAATGACCACCACCCCTATTATGTGACGGTCGGCGACAGCTGGACCAAGATCGACTACTCCCAGCACCCGTCGACCTGGATGAAGCCCTATGTGCAGGGCGAGGAGACCGATCTCATCGAGATTCCCGCTTCCTGGCACCTCGACGACCTGCCGCCGATGATGTTCATCAAGGCTGCACCGAACAGCCATGGCTTCGTCTCGCCGCGCGATATCGAGGACACCTGGCGCGACCAATTCGACTGGGTCTACGAGAATTACGACTACGCCGTCTTCCCCATCACCATCCACCCTGATGTCTCCGGCCGCCCGCATGTGTTGAAGATGCACGAGCGGCTGTTCGACTACATCAAGGGCCATGAGGGCGTGAAATTCGTCACCATGGAGGAGATCGCCGACGACTTCGCCCGGCGCTTTCCGCGCAGCGGCACCGCCCGGCCCACGCCCTGAGGCCGGGCCATGTGCGGGCTTTGCGGCGCTTTCGCCGCCAGCGACCACTGGACCGCCGGCAAAGGAACCGGCGGCAGCGTCACGCCGACGGCGGAGCGCCGGGCCCGCGCGGCTTGCGCCAACGAGGTGCTAGGACTCTACGGGCTCAGGCTCGACGAATGGGCGGGCCGCTTCACCCTACGCTCGCGCACCGGGCGCATGGCAGTGGTGGAGCATTTCGGCGCGCTCTGGCCGGAGGCGGAAAAGCTCGCCGGCCAGCCCTGCGATCCGCTCGACCCGGCGGTGATCGCGCGGGTCGAACAAAGCCGATGAACGGTCCGCCCGCCCCTGCCGGAAAGCTGCCGGTGCATGTGCTCACCGGCTTTCTCGGCGCGGGAAAGACCTCGCTGCTGCGTCGGCTGCTTGCCTCGCCGGCACTGGCCGACACCGCCGTGCTGATCAACGAGTTCGGCGAGGTGGGCCTCGACCATCTTCTGGTCGAGGCCGTGGATGAGGACATCGTGCTGCTGAAAAGCGGCTGTGTCTGCTGCACGGTACGGACCGACCTGAAGGATGGACTAGTCAACCTCATGGAGCGCCGCCGGCACGGCACGCTGCCCCCCTTCGCCCGCGTGGTGCTGGAGACCACTGGCATCGCCGATCCCGGGCCGATCGTCACCACGCTGATCGCCGACCCGATGCTGCGCCACCAGTTCCGTCTCGGCGGCATCGTCACCGTCGTCGACGTACCGAACGGCGTGGGCAATCTCGCTTCCTTCCCGGAATCGCTGCGGCAGGTGGCGGCGGCAGACAGGCTGGCGATCAGCAAGAGCGACCTTGCCTCCCCCGGGGAAGCCGCCATGCTGGCCGCGCGCCTCTCAGCCCTCAACCCGAGCGCCGCGCTAGTCACGCTTCTCCCGGACGAGGCGCCCGATATCGCGCTGTTGCTCGCGGACCCCGCCGACGAGGCGCACCGGGCCGCCGAGGTGCGGCGCTGGATCGAGGCGGCGGCGGTGCGCGAAGGCGGCTGGCGCTTTCACGGCCATGCCGCGCACGAAGCCGGCCGGCACGGCGACATCCGGGCCTTCGTCATCCGCGCCGAGGCGCCGTTGGCCTGGCCGCGCTTCGCGCTCTGGCTGTCGATGCTGCTGAACCGCCATGGCGGCGAAATCCTGCGCCTCAAGGGACTGCTGTCGATCGAGAGCATCGCCGAACCCGTGGTCATCCAGGGTGTCCAGCACCTCGTCCACGCCCCCGAGCACTTGAAGGCGTGGCCCGAGGGTGTCCACGGCACGCAGATTGTCATGATCGCGCGCAGGCTCGACCCGGCGCTGGTACAGCGCTCCTTCGACGCTTTTGTTGGCTCCGGCAAGGCTCAATAGCGCCCGACCAGCAGCCCGCCATCCACCGCGATCACCTGCCCGGTCATGTAGCGCGCCGCCGGCGAGGCGAGGAAGAGGATGACGTCGGCAATGTCTTCCGGCTCGCCGACGCGGCCGAGCGGGATGAAGTCGGCGGCCTTCTCCAGCCCTTCCGGCCCCAGCGAATGCTCGCGCGAGAGCGCCTGCGCGGTGCGGATATAGCCCGGGGCCACACCGTTGACGGTGATGCCGTCGCGCGCAAGTTCCACCGCCAGCCCGCGCACCAGCCCGACCACGCCGGCCTTGGCGGCGGAATAATGCACATGCTCGTCCCAGCCATAAGCGACGCCCATGATGGAGGAGAGTGCCACCACTGAGCCGGCCTTGCGGGCTCGCATGCCGGGGGCAGCGGCGCGCACGATCCGCATGATGCCTTTCAGGTCGACGTCAAACGTCCGGTCCCACGCCTCGTCGCTCATCACCCCGAGCGGGACCTTTTTGGCGATGCCGGCATTGGCAATGATCGCGTCGATGCGCCCATGCCGCGCCTCGATATCGGCCACCAGCGCATCGGTCGCCGGCGTCGAGGTGACGTCGAGCGGGAGGAATTCGGCGCGTCCGCCCGCATCGACAATGGCGCGGGCAACGTCACCGCCCTCCGCCTCCAGCACATCGGTGACGACGACATGGTAGCCGGCGAGGGCGAAGGCGAAGGAGGTCGCCCGCCCGATGCCGATGCCCGCCCCGGTGACGAGGGCGACCGGCGCGCCGCTCACGCTGCGCCTCCCGCCGGCACGGCATAGGGCGAGAGCTCGCGCTTGAGAAAGCCGCCATCGCCGGGTTCGCCGACGATGCGACCGTCTTCCGCCATCACCTTGCCGCGCAGCAGCGTCATGACCGGCCAGCCGGTGACTTCCATGCCTTCATAGGGCGTGTAGTCGGCGCCGTGATGCATCAGCTCCTGGCGGATGGTTTCCTTGCGGTTCGGGTCCCACAGCACGATGTCGGCGTCGAAGCCGGGGGCGATCGAGCCCTTCTTCGGGTAGAGACCGTAGATCTTGGCGTGGTTGGTCGAGGTGAGTGCAACGAACTCGTTGAGCGTGATGCGCCCTTCCACCACCCCCTTTGAGAACAGGATCTGCAGCCGCGTCTCGACGCCGGGAATGCCGTTCGGCACCCAGCGGAAGGAAGTGCGGGCCTTCGGGTTCAGCTTGCCCATCTCGCCCTCATAGAAGAAGGCGCAATGGTCGGACGAGAAGGTCTGGAACACGCCGGTGCGGATGCCCTCCCAGATGGCGTCCCAGCTGGCGTGGTCGCGCGGCGGCGGCGAGCAGACATATTTGCCGCCGCTCTCGTCCATGTTGAGGCCCTTCATGTCCTCGGCGGTGAGCGCGACATATTGCGGGCAGGTCTCGCCATAGACCTTCAGCCCCTTCTGCTGCGCCCAGCGGATCTGCTCCATCGGCTCGCGGCCCGAGACATGCACCACCATGATCGGCACGTCGGTCAGCTCGGCATGGCTGATGGCGCGGTGGGTGGCCTCGCGTTCCACCGATTGCGGGCGGGAGACGCCGTGGTAGTAGGGCGCCGTCTTGCCAGCCGCCTCCAGCTTCTGGGTCATGAAGCGAATGGCGTCATAGCCCTCGCAATGCACCATGACGAGGGCACCGCAGCCGCGCGCGCAGTCGAACACTTCCAGCAGCTGGCGGTCGTTCAGCACCAGGTCGTCATAGGTCATGAACACCTTGAACGAGGTGTAGCCGTCGCCCACCAGTGCCGGCAGTTCCTGCCCCAGCACGCTGGCGGAAGGGTCGGAAATGATGAGGTGGAAGCCGTAGTCGCAATAGCACTTGCCGTCGGCTTCCTTGTGATAGTCCATCACGCTCTGGCGCAGGCTGGCGCCGCGCGGCTGCAGCGCGAAGGGCAGCACCGTGGTGTTGCCGCCGGCAATGGCGGAGCGGGTGCCGCTCTCGAAATCATCCGCCATGGCCGGGCCGCCAAAGGCCGGCTGGGCAAGATGCACATGACTGTCGATGCCGCCGGGCATGACCAGCAGCCCGGTGGCGTCGATCACCTTCGCGCCGCCGGTCAGGCTCTCGGCCACAGCCACGATCCGCCCGTCGCGAATGCCGACATCGGCCCGCACCGTGTCCGAGGCGGTGACCACAGTGCCACCGCGTATGACCGTATCGAATTCGCTCATGGGCGCCTCGCTGGATGCGTTCGGAGAAGAATGGGATCAAAGCATGATGTCGCCGCCATTGGGCGAGAGCGTCTGGCCGACATAGAAGGCGCCGGCCGCCGAGGCGAGCATCAGGATGGTGGGGGCGATCTCCGACACCTGGCCGAAGCGGCCGAGCGGGATTTCGGTGAGCTTGCGGGCACGCCATTCGTCGCTCAAGCCGCCCAGAAGCACCGTTTCGGTGGCGCCGGGGGCGATGGCGTTGACCGTCACGCCATGGGGCGCTCCCTCATAGGCCAGCGCCCGGGTAAAGCCGACAATGCCGGCCTTGGCGGCGCAATAATGCGCCAGCGCCGGGGCGCCGCGATAGGCGAGCTGCGAGGCGCAGTTGATCACCCGCCCATAGCCGCGCGCCAGCATGTCGGGGAAGAACTGCCGGGTGACGAGGAAATGCCCGCGCAGATGCACCCCGATCATCCGGTCCCACTCCTCAATGGAGAGGTCGACAAAGGCCTTGTCACCGCCAATGCCAGCCATGTTGACCAGAATGTCCACCTGGCCGAGTATTTCCTTCGCCCAGACGGCCATGGCCTCCACCGCAGCCGCATCGGCCACGTCGCATTCGGTGCCGAAAACCCGGTGGCCCGCTTGCGTCAGCCGGGCTTCCAGCGCCGCCGCGTTAGAGCCATCGCCCACATGGCAGAAGGCGACCTCGGCGCCATAGCGGGCGAACAGTTCCACCACCTCGCCGCCAATCCCCCGGCTGCCGCCGGTGACGAGCGCCTTGCGGCCGTGAAGCGAGAATTCCTGCATCGGTGCTGTTTCCTCAGCCTGCACGGGCCGCGATCCAGTCCGCATAGGACCGGATGCCCGTCTCCAGATCGAAACGCGGGGTGTAACCGAGATCGCGGCTTATGGCCGAGATGTCGAAGCGCCGGTGCACCTCGTCCACCGGATCGGGGCCCGGCGCGAGGGCGATGTCGGCCTGCGGCAGCACCCGCTTCACCACCTCGCCGATCTCGCCCAGCGTCACATAGGTGCCGCCGGTGGCGGTGTAGATGCGCCGCGGCGGCGGCGTCGCGTCGAGCGCCAGCAGCAGCGCGGCGACGGCATCCTCGACATGGAGGAACTGGCGGTGGAAATCCTGGCCGAAGGGCAGCCGCGTCGGCCGACCGGCCAGCGCGTCCTCGATCATGGTGCGGATGACGCAATCGGTGGTTCGCCCCGGCCCGTAGACCCAGGACAGGCGGATGGCGAGCGCATCGACGCCGAACTGGCGCCAATAGGTCCATAGCAGCGCCTCGCTCGCCGCCTTGCTGCCGCCATAGACCGAGGTCGGGCGCAGCACCACGTCTTCCGGCACCGGCCCTTCAGGCGTGTCGCCATAGGCGCTGGTGGAGGAGCAGAACACCAAGCGGCGCAGCTGATGAATGCGCGCCAGCTCCAGCATGTTGGCGGTGCCCACCACATTGACCTGCACCATCGAATACGGGTTGTCGCGCGCCACCATCGGCCCGGAATGGGCGCCGCAATGGATGACAGCGTCGAGCGGATACTCCGCCGCGACAGCGTGCAGGCGGTGAATGTCGGTGAGGTCGCAGGCGACAAGAGGCAGGCCCTCGCGGGTGCGCTCGACCAGATCGATCGCGACGACCTTGCGACCCTGCGCTTCCAGCGCGCACCGCACCGCGTTGCCGATCAGCCCGGCACCGCCGGTTACGAGGATATGGCGCTCCATCAGGCCGTTCCCGCAAGACGGCGGGCCTCGGCCCGGTCGCGCTGGAGCAGGCCCTGCTCGATGGGCAGTTCGGCGGAAAGCAGCATGCGGGTGTAGTCCTGCGTCGGGTGGGCGAAGATGGCTTCGGTTTCACCGTACTCGACGATCTTGCCGTGGCGCATAACCGCGACATTGTGGGCGAGCGAGCGCACCGAGTTGAGATCGTGGGTGATGAACAGCGCCGACATGCCGATCTCGGCCTGCAAGTCGCGCACCAGATCGATGATCTGCGCCCGCACCCTGATGTCGAGCGCGGTAGTCGGCTCGTCGAACACCACGAAGTCCGGCCCGGTGGCCAGAGCGCGGGCAATGCCGATGCGCTTCTGCTCGCCGGCGGTCAGTTCGTGCGGATAGGCCTCCGCAAGGCTCAGCGGCAGGTGGACCAGATCGAGCAATTGCCGGACCCGGTGCTCGCGCCCCTTGGCGTCGAGGCCGGGGTCGAGCCGCAGCGGTTCGGCAATCAGCGCCCGCACCGGCCAGCGCGGGTTGAGCGCCACATAGGGTTCCTGGAACACCATCTGCAGGCGCCGTCGCAGGGGGCGGAATTCCTTGGCCGGCATGTCGGTGATGTCAACGCCGTCAAAGGTGATGCCGCCGCCATCGCACTCCAGCAGCCGCACGAGACATTGCCCCACCGTCGTCTTGCCGGAACCGCTCTCCCCCACCAGCGCCAGCGTTTCGCCGCGCCCGACCGAGAAGGACACGTCGTCGATCGCCCGCACCACCTCCGTGCTGCCGGCAATGGGGAAGAACTTTTCCAGCCGCCGCACATCGAGCAGCGGCTTTGCGTGCGCCTCGTCCGTGACGCCGCCCCCCTCGCCCTGCCCCGCCATCGGCGTCGGGCGCACCCGCGCGGCATCGAGCAGCGTACGGCTGTAGTCGTCGCGCGGCCCCTCCAGGAAGCGGCCGACCTCGCCCAGCTCGAAGATCCGCCCGCCCTTCATGATCGCCACCCGGTCGCAATAATGGGCGATGATGCCGAGGTCATGGGTGATGAGCACGACGCCGGCGCCGAGTTCGCGGCAGCGCTTCACCAACAGATCCAGCACCTGCACCTGTATGGTGGCATCAAGGCCGAGCGTGGCGTCATCAGCCAGCACGATATCGGGATTGGCGACCATCGCCATGGCGATGACCACGCGCTGGGCCATGCCGCCGGACAGCTCATGCGGATAGGCCTTTGCCCGCCGCTCCGGATTGACGATGCCGACCTGGGCCAGAAGATCCACCGCCGCCGCCCAAGCCTCCCGTCGGCCGCAGGCGCGATGCGCCCGCAGCACGCGGGCGATCTGCGCCCCCACCGTCGCCACCGGGTCGAGCAGCGCCTTGGCATTGGTGCCGATAAGGGCGATGCGGGCCCCGCGCAGCTTGCCCTGCTCCGTCTCGCTCAGTCCGAGCACCGAGGCGCCGTCGAGCCTTATGTCGCCCTCGACGATGCGCCCGCCCTCGGGCAGCAGGTCGAGCAGGCTGCGCGCCAGCACCGATTTGCCGGCGCCCGTCTCGCCGACAATGCCCAGCACCTCGTCGCGGCGCAGCTCGAAGGAGACCCCCGACAGCGCCTTGGGCGAACCCTCGCCAAAATCGACGCTGAGATTGTCCACCGCTAGCAGCGGCGCGGCGTTTGGCGCTCTCATCGGCGGTCCCTCGTGGTGGGATCGGAGAGGTCCTTCGCCATGTCGCCGATCAGCGCGAAGCTGAGCACGGCGATGACGATGGCCAGCCCCGGGAACAGCGACACCCACCACACGCCAAGGATCATCTGCTGCGCCCCGGAAGACACCATCAGCCCCCATTCCGGCGTCGGCATGCGAACGCCTGCGCCGACAAAGGACAGGCCGGCGGTGAGCAGGATGGCAAGGCCGACGCTGATCGAGATCTGTACGATTGCCGGGGTCAGCGCATTGGGCAGGATGTGGCGGAACATGATGGAGAAGTCGGTCGCCCCGCTGCACCGCGCCGCCGCCACGAAGGGCCGCTCGCGCAGGGAGAGCACCTCCGCCCGGATCACGCGGGCGAACATCGGGATGAACAGCACGGCGAGCACGATCGACACGTTCCAGATTTCCTGTCCCATGACCGAGACAAGCGCCATGCCGAGCACGAAGATCGGGAAGGACTGGATGAAGTCGAACACCCGCATGACAAGCGAGGACAGCCCGCCGCGGTAGAAGCCGATCAGCAGCCCGACCGGCACGCCGATGACGAAGGCCACCGCCACAGCGGTCAGCGAGATCAGCAGGTTGATCCGGGTGGCGTAGATGACGCGGGCGTAGATATCCATGCCCGACACATCGGTGCCGAACCAGTGCGCCAGCGAGGGTGGCTCCAGCGAGGCCAGCGGGTCGGCCTCGACAGGCGAATAGGAGGTGAGCCATGGCGCGAACAGGATAGCGATGACCTGCAGGCCCAGCAGCACCAGCCCGATCACCGCCCCGGGATGGCGGCTGAGATAGCGCGTGAAGGTCGCCCTCATACCCGGATCCTCGGATCGGCGAGTTCGTAGAGGATGTCGACCACGGTATAGACGACCAGGATGAAGGTGGCGGCCACCAGCACGAAGCCCTGCAGCGCGGGATAATCGCTGTTCACCACCGCCTGCACCGCATATTGCCCCAGCCCGCCCCAAGAGAAGATGGTCTCCACCAGCACCGCCGCCCCGAGCAGAAAGCCGACCATGAAACCGACAAGGGTGATGATCGGCGGCAGGCAGTTGCGCAGCGCAATGCGTCGGATGGTCCGCTCCGGCAGGCCCGAGGCGCGGGCGTGGCGGATGAAATCACTGCGGTAGACATCGGCGAAGACGGTCTTGGTCATCTTCATCAGAGCCCCGGCATTGACGATGGCGAGCGTCAGCACCGGCAGCACCAGTCGCCCGACCGAGGAGAAGAAAGCCTGCGGGTTGCCGGCGATGAGGCTGTCCAGAGTGTAGAAGCCCGTTACGGCGGGAGGCGGCGTGACGAAGGTGTCGATGCGCCCGAACGGCGCGGCCGCCCAGCCCAGCATGTAGAAGAAGAAGTAGATCAGCAGCAGCCCGATCCAGAAATCGGGGATCGCGCCGGCGGCAAGGCCGTAGATGCGGCTGCCGATATCCACCGCCCCGCCCGGCCGCACCACCGAGACGATGGCCAGCGTCACCCCGATGAGGATGGTGAGCGCCATGGCGTAGGTGATCAGTTCCAGCGTCGCCGGCGCGCGCTCCAGAAGGTCGGAGACGACGGGCTGTGAGGTGAAGATCGAAGTGCCGAGATCGCCGTGCAGGGCGTTCCAGACATAGCGCAGGAACTGGTCCCAGATCGGCAGGTCGAGGCCGAGCCGCTCGCGGAAGGCGGCGATGGTGTCGGGCGTCGCCATGTTGCCGAGCAGCAGCAGCGCCGGGTCGCCCGGCAGCAGGCGCACCAGCAGAAATGTCACCATCATCACGCCGAAGAGCTGGGGCACCAGCATGAAGAGGCGGCTGACGACGATCTTCAACGGGCGGGGAACGGTGCCCCAGAATCCGGCGAGGCGGACGGCGACAGTCATGCGGGGCTCGTGCGTCCGGTGGGGGGAGGCGCGGCGAGTGTCCCGACCGAAGCCGGGACACTCTTGAGCGAGCGGCGGCGGCTCACTCCTTGTACATGTCGTAGAAGGCGTTGCCGTTCGGCGTGTACCAGGAATAGCCCTTCACATTGGCCCGCGTGGCCAGCTGGTAGCCGGGGTTCATCAGGAACACCCAGGGCGCGCCCTCCATGGTGATCTGCTGCACCCGCTTCATGTCGGCGACGCGCTTGGCCTCGTCGGTGCTGGTCAGGCCGGCATTGATGAGGGCGTCGACCTCATCGCTCTTGAACTTCGAGTAGTTGATCGCCGAGGCGCTGTTGAGCCAGAGATTGGCGACATAGGCCGCGTCCGGCACGATCGCCATGTCGCGGAAGAAGTACATCGGCACCTCGCCCTTGGTGTAGCGCTCGACCAGGGTGGAGGCCGGCAGCTTCAGCAGCTCGACATCGATGCCGCCCTTGGCGAAGGCCGATTTCAGGATGACGGCGATCTCTTCCTCGATCTGGTCGCCGGTGCGGTAGGCGAGCTGGGTCTTGAAGCCTTCGGGGAAGCCGGCCTCCTTCAGCAGCTCCTTCGCCTTGGCGGGATCGTTGTTGAAGAAGAAGTACTCGTCGGTAAAGGCCGGGTAGATCTCGGAAATCGGGCTCTTGGTGAAGCGCGCCGTGTTGAAATACACGCTCTTGAGGATTTCCTCGCGCGGCACAAGATAATTCACTGCCTGGCGCACCTTCAGATTATCGAAGGGCGGCTTGGCGTTGTTCATTTCCACGCGGTGGATGAAGTTACCGAACACCTTGTAGACGGTGACGCCGGGCACCTTGGAGAGCAGCGCCAGCTCGCGCGGCAGCAGATATTCCGCGACATCGACCGAGCCGGCCTGAAGCGCGGCCACCCGATTAGCCGAGGTCGGCATCTCGCGCAGGATCACCCGCTTCAGCCTGGCCGGGCCCCGCCAGTAGTTCGGGTTGGCGTCATAGACCACTTCCTGGCCGGGCGTGTATTTGGTGATCTGGTAGGGACCGAAGGAGGCGGTGTTGGTGGAAAGCCAGCGCGCGCCCCAGGGGTCTTCGGGGGTGAGGTGCTTCTTCACTTCGGTGGCGTCGAGAATGCCAAGGTCACTGTTGATCCAGATGCGGTCCAGCAGCGGCGAGGGATTCGGGATCGACACTTTGACCGTGTAGTCGTCCACCTTGGTGAAGGCGACCTTCGGATCCTCGATCTTGAAGATCTGCGTCATGTACCAGTGGAAGTTCGACTTCATGTTCCAGCCGCGCTCGAACGACCACATCACCGTGTCGGCGTTCAGCTCGTTGCCGTTGTAGGACTTCACGCCCTTGCGCAGCTTGAAGGTGATGGACTTCTTGTCCGGTGAGAGTTCGTAGCTCTCCGCCAGCACGCCGACGATGGTGGTGAAATCCTCGTAGAGGATGCCGTCATCGCCCTTCTTCTGGGCGTAGCCAAGCAGGCGCTCATTGACGTTGCGGCGCACCTCATGGCCGGCCTCGGTCGGCGGGTATTCCTGGTCGAGAGATTCCGGCGTGCGCGGGGCGGCGACCACCAGCGTGGTCTTGGCATCCTGTGCCCGCGCCGGCAGGGGCGCGGCCAGCAGCGCTGCGACGAGGCCGGCACCGATGCCGCCCGCCAGCAGGCCGGCGAAGGTCAGGCGCGGGGCGTGCGCCATGCTGCGGGACGGGACAAGGACCCGCCGTCCAAGGTCGAGAAGTCCGGTACTCACTGTGCCAAGCATGTTGCGTCCCAGGGTCAAGGGTGTCGGTTAAGATGGCTCATGCGGTCTGACCTGTTGTCAGGATTGCGCGGTCTGACCGCGCTGGCAAATCCAAATTTTGGACGCCGGCCCGCCTTTCCATTAGGCAGAGGGACGAATCGACGGCGGGACGCCCTGTGGACGGATACCGTAAGAGGCCATATATCCCCTTATGTGACGCTGCATCTGCGACTGATCGCCCAAGGAATAGGCGCCCGCGCGGACCGTCGCGCGTAAGCCGATTAGTCCGGCCGCGGCATGTCCGGCCAGCGGTTCCGTATCTAGCGTGGTCAGACCACAATTTGAGATTGTCCATACCGCGCGCCGCGCTTCCCGGCGCTTTTCACCCCGCGAGAGGCGGCGGAGGGAAGGACGCGCGGCGCCGTGGTGCCTTAGCTCGCCGTCACCGGATGGATATGCGGGTGGGAATGGGTATGGCTGTGCGGGTGGGCGTGCAGCGCGGCCGGGAACAGACGCCCGCCCTCAATCGCCAGGGCCCGCGTCGCCAGCTCGGCGATGAAGCCGTCATCGTGCGAGACCAGCAGCATGGCGCCGGGAAAAGCACGCAGCGCCGCCCGCAGGCGCTTGCCGTTCTCGGTGTCGACGCCGTTGGTGGGTTCATCCAGCAGCAGCACGTCCGGCTGCATCGCCAGCAGCCCGGCGAGGCAGACGAGACGCTTCTCGCCGCCGGAAAGCCGATGGCTGATGCGCTCGGCGAGAGCGCCGATGCCGAGCGTCGCCAGCACCTCCTCGGCCCGGCGGAACGCCTCCGCCTGGGTGCAGCCGAGATTGAGCGGGCCGAAGGCGACATCCTCGATCACGCTCGGGCAGAACAGCTGGTCGTCACTATCCTGGAACAGATAGCCGATGCGCGGGCGCAGGGGACGGAACTCGCGCTCGCTCCGGCATGCCGTGCCGAACAGCCTCACCTGCCCGGCGCTTGGGCGCTCCAGCCCGACAAGGGCGCGCAGCAGCGTCGTCTTGCCCGCCCCGTTCGGCCCGACAATGGCCAGCCGCTCACCGGCGGCAAGGGCGAAATTGACCTCACGCAACACATCGACCCCTTCGCGGGCAACGGTGACACCCTCAAGGGCGACAAGCGCGCTCATAGCCGGTCCGCGATCGTCACCGCGAGGCCGAAGACCAGCGCGAGCACGAGGCCCGCCCAGTCGCGCCGTGTGGGAGAGGGCTGCGGCAGATGGGGAAAGCGGCCCTCATAGCCCCGGCAGCGCATGGCTTCCTCCACACGCTGCGCCCGCTCCAGCGCCCGCACCAGCAGCATGCCGACAAGGTGACCATAGCTGCGCCAGCTGTGGCGGTTCGTGCCGGGGCGGAAGCTGCGCATCCGCATCGCCTCCTGCAGCCGCCGCGCCTCGTCGCGGATCAACCCGAGATAGCGCGCTGTCAATACAAACAGGCGCACGATCGCCTCCGGCACATGGAGCCCGCGCAGCGCGGGGCCGAGCCGCGCCGGCTCGACCGCGCCCAGCAGCGCCGAGAGCACCAGCACGCAGGCGGAGACCTTGGTGGCGATCAGCGCCGCCCGCTCCACGCCCTCGACGCTCGCGGTCAGCGGGCCGAGGGAAAACAGCGGCTGTCCCGGCAGGGTGAAGGGCAGCGTGGCGAACAGCAGCAGCAGGAAGCCCTCGACATGCAGCAGCCGCCGCCAGAGTTGGGGGCCGGGCCGCCGCCAGGCGGCCGCCAGCCCCACCGCCGCCAGCGCCGCCGCCGCGACAGGCAGCGTGTGCAGCTGCGACAGGCAGGCGAGCACGATGAAGGCGGCGACGAGGTTCAGGCGCAGGTCGCGCTGGGGAGACGTCTGCGCGATGCTCCCCGCCGTCATCCGCGCCGCCCCCTCGCCCATAACCCGATGCCGGCAAGGCCGAGAATGAGGAAGACGCCGGAGAGGATGTCGGCATAGCGCAGGCGCGTATCCAGCTGCTCAATCCGCTCCATCAGCGGCGCCACCTGCCGCTGCACCGCCGCCTCGACCAGCGCGGCAAGGCGGGCATCTGGGTCGATCGGGCTCGGGCCGTCCGTCGGCAGCGTCGGGGTGGCCGCAACCGCCCTGCCACCGAAGCGCGACGACGGCAGCGTCACCGAGGCCACATGCCCCTCGCGCGTGTCGACCGTCACCGTGGCGTCCGTGGGTGGCTGCGGCGCAGGGAAGGCGAAGCGCCCCTCCCCGTCGGTGGTGCCGGAAGCGAACGGCGCGCCGGCCGCATCTCTGGCCACCCACGCCGTCTGCGCCGCGCGGCCGCCGCCGATGAAAAAGGCGTAGCCCTTCACCTCGCCGCCCTCCACCGTGGCGAAGACCTTCAGCTTGTGCGCCTGCGCCGGGCCGATGAACGCCAGTGCCAGCAGGACCCCCGTCAGGAGACGGATCATGGCGCAGCCGGCCGCAGCGCCCCGGGCTGGACGCGGGCGAGGAAGGCGATGATGGAGGCGGTGATGAAGGCCTCCACCAGCGCGAGCGGCAGATAGGTGGCGATCACCACGCGGGCCGCCGGTGTGTAGGCGCTGGACGACAGCCACAGCGAAAGGGCGACGAGCCCGCCGGTCCCCAGTACCGCCAGCCCCCCGGCCAGCGCGCCGGCCGCCAGCCGCACCGAAGGCCGCGCGGTGGCGCGGATCAGCGGCCCCAACGCGAGCCCGCACAGCACCCCCGGCAGCGCAATGTTCACCGTGTTCACCCCGAGCGTCGTCAGCCCGCCGAAACCGAACAGCAGCGCCTGCAACAACAGGGCCACCAGCACGGCCAGAAAGGTGGCAGTGCCGAGCATCACCCCCATCAACCCCGCCAGCAGCAGATGCACGCTCGACGGCCCCACCGGCACCGCGACCAGCGAACCCGCGAAGAATGCCGCCGCGAGGAGCGCGGTGCGTGGGATCATCCGCTCATCGAGCCGGTGCAGCCCCAGCGCCACGCCGGCGGCGGCGAGGAGGCCGCCGCCAACGAGGACGGGGGCGGAAAGAAGGCCGTCCGGAATGTGCGCCATCCGCCTACTTCCCGGCGCCCATATCGGTCGCCTTCACCCAGATCAGCGCGCCATCTTCCACCGGCACCTCTTTGCCCTCAGGCGAGGTCATCGGCGTGTCGCCTTCCAGCAGCGCGGCGAAGCCCCACCAGCCGGCGCGCGGCATGGCATAGGTGAAGGTGCCATTGGCGTCTGCCTTGATCACCTGCGTCACGAAGGCATCGTTCGGCGGCGTCACCGTGCCGTCATTGATGAACTCGACCTCCACCTCGGCGAAGGGCACCGGCTTGCCGCCCTTCAGCACGACGCCGGAGAAGACGTTGCCGGTCCAAATCCCGGTCGGGCGGGTGAGCGGCTGGATCTCCACCGGCAGCCCGACGAGGTCGTCCCAGCCTTCGCCCGTGGCGTAGCTGTCGACGATCACCTTGGCATAATGGACGATGTACTTGCCTTCCGCGGGCTCCCAATAAGGCTGCGGCTCGACAAAGAAGATCGCCGCGCCCGGCTCCTTCAGCTCATAGGCGAGCAACCAGGCACTCTTGCCGTCGACCGGCTTTTCGCTGATCTGGCCGAGGAGGTCGGTGGTGGCGCCGCCGACCCGCACGCCCATCCTGGCCGGCTTCTTCATCTCCATCACCGGCCCGCCCTCGACCGGATGGGTGAACACCATGTCGACGCTCACCGGCCCGCCCTCCGGCAGCACGTCGGCGGAGGGGATGATCTCCTGGAAATGCGCCAGCGCCGGCCCGACACCGAGTGGCAGGACGAGGGCGGCGAAGACGACGAAACCGGCCTGCAAGCAACGGGGCATACGGCATCCCTCGTATGAAATAACTGACTAAAAATCATACAAATGATGCGCTGCCTCCGGCAAGGACAAAAGCCGTCGCTGGGGAAAATTCTTGCCGGGATCAAGGTGATAACCTAGCCTCACGGTATTCGGCCGGGGGCTTTCATGCAGCGGATCACCATCGCCATCGACGACGATCTGGCCGCCCAGCTGGATGGCTTCATCCAGGAGAGCGGCGCCGCGAACCGCTCCGAGGCGATACGCGATCTGGTGCGGCGCGGCCTTTCCGCCCGCCCGGACGGGCCGGCGCGGGCGTCCTGCTTCGGTGTCGTCAGCTGCGCCATCGACCAGTCGGTGCGCAATCTCGCCGCGCGGGTGCCGCAGGGCCGGTTGGAGCGGCACGACCAGACGGTCGCCGCCCTCTCCGTGCCGCTCGACCATACGACCTCGGTCGATGTGACGGTGATGCGCGGGCAGGTCGGCGATATCGCCGCCTATGCTCAGGCACTGTTCCTCGAGCGCGGCGTCATGCACGGCGCGCTCAGCCTTATTCCGGTGGCGCAGGACGAGTCCCGCCACGTCCACAATCACGGCTCCCCGCACGCGCACACCCATCTCAGGGTCAAGAGCGGGTTCTAAAGCGTTTTGGGCCCTCACCCTCGCGCCCAGCGGATTCTTTAAGTAGCGCTAGCCTTCGATTAAGATTCCGGATAACCTAACGGAATATTTCCCGAATTAATCATGTTAACAACGCCCTTTAAAAGGCCAATCTGGTGACAAAAATCGTGCAGTTGTTCGATTGTATATATGGTAGTTTCGTTTTCGCCAGTTTTCCCCACATAGAGCATTATTATTCGTGAATTATCATTTATAGCACCAAGAGCGCCATGAATTAGCCTGTGGCGAACTTCCATAATATTTAATAAATCCAATTCGCATTTTACGGCACAAGCACCAATGCCTGATTCCTCACCATATTTCTTCAATATTAATTTGGTCCAATTTTTTATCCGAAGTGTAGTGAAGTGGCTCGATTTAACTTTGGCGTGGAATAGATTAAGGTAGAGCCAATGCTCGAGCTTACCCCACTCCAGAGCGAACCGACCGATCGCTTCGTACGCAGCTTTCTCTTCTTCAGTCGGATAATAGAACATGCCCCCCTCCAATTTTCATCGAAGTAAGAATATTCACATGGAAAGCGAACATCGCCAATCAATTCAAGCTTTGCTGCTTTAAACTCCGACAATTAAAAAAGGCGCGCCCTTGCGAGCGCGCCCTCTTCGGTGCAGTGGCGGCGCTGCCGCCGGCCGCTGCGTCAGTTTCGTATCGCGCGGACCAGCCCTATCAATATGCAGGCACCGAGGACGCCAGCGACGAGATAGCCGATCCAGCCACCGAAGCCGATGCCGATCAGGCCGAAGAGGAAGCTCGCCACGGCGGCACCGATGATGCCGAGCACGATGTTGAGGAAGATCCCGGTGCCGGTCTTCATGATCGAGGAGGCGATCCAGCCCGCCAGACCGCCGATGATGATGGCGGCGATCCAGCCAATCTGTGCGTCTTCCATGCGAATGTCTCCCAGAGCCCCAGTTGGATGCCGGGGATAAACGCACGGGCGGGCGCGCTGTTCCCGCAACAGGGTACGCCGCGACGGTATTTTTGGCGACGCCTCTTCACGCCGCCGGCGCGGGCGCCTTGAGGCCGACTGAGCGCCCGGCCACGATCGGCCGGTCAAGCGCCGCATGGGCTTGCGCGAGGACGTCGAGGGCGGCGCGCACAGGCGCGGCCGCGGGGCAGGCCCGGCCGGCCTTGCTGTCGACATGCAGCAGCATATGCTCGCCGGTGGCGATTTCGCGGCGCTCGGGGCCGGCACAAAGCCGGTGGAAGACATGCAGCCGCTTCTCGTCCGCGCCGAGGATCTGGGTGGTGCAGGTCAGCACTTCCCCCAGCTTCGCCTCGTCGAGATGCCGCAGATGCGTCTCCACCGTGTAGTAGCTGTGCCCGGCCTCGACATAGGCGAGATCGACGCCGATGAGGCGCAGCAGCGCGTCGGTGGCGTCGCCGAACACCTGGAGATAGCGGTGCTCGGTCATGTGGCCGTTATAGTCGATCCAGGCCGGCGAGACGCGTGTTTGCACCAGTTCGAGCGGCGCGGCGGTATCGGCGGCCGGAGCGGCGCCCGCCTGCGCCCACAGGCGCTGCTCGAACGCCTTCAAGAGCCGGCCCGCGCCCCAACCCTCGCCACCCTGCCCCGCCTTCAGCGCCTGGACGATGCCGACGAGGTTTTCGTCGCGGATGCGCTCCAGCTCGCGAATGGAGAGCCCCCCCGCCTGCGCGTCGGATTGCGCGCCGATCTTCTCCACCAGCGCCTCGTCGAGATCGACCACATCGGTCAGCTTGGTCCAGGGCCATTGCAGGCACGGGCCGAACTGGGCGAGGAAATGGCGCATGCCGGCCTCGCCCCCGGCGATGCGGTAGGTCTGGAACAGGCCCATCTGCGCCCAGCGCAGGCCGAAGGAATAGCGGATCACGTCGTCTAGCGTCTCGACGTCGCAAATGTCGTCCTTGATCAGCCACAGCGCCTCGCGCCACAGCGCCTCCAGCAGCCGGTCGCCGACAAAGGCCTCGATCTCGCGGGCGATGACGACGCCCTTCATGCCGATGGCGTCGAGCACCGCCTTGGCCCGCGCCACCGTTTCCGGTGTCGTCGCCGCGCCGCCGACGATCTCGACCAGCGGCAGCAGATAGACCGGGTTGTAGGGATGGGCGACGAACAGCCGGCCGGGATGGGTCAGCTCCGCCTGCAGGTCGGTCGGCTTGAGGCCGGAGGTGGAGGAGCCGATGAGCGCGTCGGCCGGGGCGGCGGCGTCGATCTCCGCCAGCACCCGGCGCTTGAGGTCCAGCCGCTCGGGCACGCTCTCCTGCACCCATTGCGCGTCCGCCACCGTCTCTGCCACGCTGGCGCAGAATGTCAGCGCGCCACGCTTGGGCAGCGGCGCGCCGGTGAGCAGGCCGTAAGCGCGCTCGGCATTGGCCAGCACCTCGGCGACGATGCGCTGCGCGTCGGGGTGGGGGTCGAACACCTTGACGTCGATGCCGGCGAGCAGGAAGCGGGCGATCCAGCCGCCGCCGATGACGCCGCCGCCAATGCAGGCGGCGCGGGAGATGGGAGAAAGGGCGGACATCGACATCTCCTCAGCGCTTCACCAGCTTCAGCTTCGCGCGCACCTCGGCCGGGCCGATGATCCGCGCGCCCATATGCGTCACCACGTTGGCCGCCTTCTCAACCAGCTGGGCGTTGGTGGCGAGCTGGCCCTTGCCGACATAGAGGTTGTCCTCCAGCCCGACGCGCACATTGCCGCCCGCCAGCACCGCCGCCGCCGGATAGGCCATGGCGTTGCGGCCGATGGAGAAGGCAGAGAAGGTCCAGCCCGCCGGCACATTATTGACCATCGCCAGATACGTGTTGAGGTCATCCGGTGCCCCCCAGGGAATGCCCATGCACAGCTGGATCAGCACCGGGTCCTCGATCAGCCCTTCCTCGGCGAGCTGTTTGGCGAACCAGAGATGCCCAGTGTCGAACGCCTCGATTTCGGGGCGCACGCCCAGCGCCGTCATCTGCCGCGCCATCTCGCGCAGCATGGACGGCGTGTTGGTCATGACATAGTCGCCGAGATTGAAGTTCATCGTGCCGCAGTCGAGCGTGCAGATTTCCGGCAGGCACTGCGCGACATGGGCGACGCGCTCGGTGGCGCCGGCCATGTCGGTGGCTTTCTCGTTCAGCGGAAACGGCGCCTCGACGCCGCCAAAGACGAGGTCGCCGCCCATGCCGGCGGTGAGGTTCAGCACCACGTCGACCTCCGCCGAGCGGATGCGATCGGTGACCTCGCGGTAGAGTTCGAGGCGGCGCGAGGCGGCGCCGGTCTCGGGCTCACGCACATGGCAGTGCACCACCGCCGCACCGGCCTTCGCCGCGTCGATCGCACTGTCAGCAATCTGCTGCGGGGTGATCGGCACATGGGCCGAGCGCCCGGTCGTGTCACCGGCGCCAGTGACGGCGCAGGTGATGAAGACATCGCGATTCATCTGCAAAGGCATGGCGTGGCTCCTGAACGCATGGGTGGAGCTTGACGGCAAAGCGAAGTCGTGACGCAACTATTTACGCAATCCATTTCTCATTCTGCGAAGCCATGATCTTTGCCCCCACCGACGACGCGCTCGACGTGACGCTGCTGCTGTTTCCCGGCCTGTCGCTACTCTCGCTGGCGGCGACGCTGGACCCGATGCGCGGCGCCAACCGCGTGCTGGGGCGGCCTGTTTTCCGCTGGAAGCTGGTGTCGATGGACGGGCAGATGCCGACGGCGAGCTGCGGCCTGCCGATCCCGGTGGACGGCGCCTTCGATGCCGGCGCGCGGCAGGACGTGCTGATGGTGGTGGCCGCCTTCGAGGCGACGCGCTTCGCCACCCCGCCGATCCTCAAGGCGATCCGCGCCGGCGCCAAGCGCTCGGTCGCCACGGGGGGAATCGAATCCGGCTCATGGCTGATGGGCTTTGCCGGGCTACTGGAGGGACGGCGCGCCACCACCCATTGGGAGGATCTGGAAGATTTCGCCGCCCGCTTCCCGGACACCGACGTGCAGCCCGACCGCTTCGTGGTCGACGAGCCGGTGTTCACCAGTGGCGGCGCCACCCCGGCGCTCGATTGCATGCTGGCGCTGATCCGCGCCCGGCACGGCTATTCCGCCGCGCTCGATGTGGCGAGCCTCTACATCTATGAGGAAGTCCGCGCGGGCTCGGACGTGCAGCCCATCGTCTCGCTCGGCCGCATCCGCCAACATGAGCCGCGCGTGGCCGAGGCGATCCGGCTGATGGAGACGCATATCGACCGCCCGCTCACCGTCGCCGCCATCGCCCGGCGGGTGGGGGTGTCGACGCGGGGACTGGAGACGCTGTTCGTCAAAACGGTGGATGTGCCGCCCGGCGCCTACTACGTCACGCTGCGGCTGAAGGCGGCGCGTCGGCTGGTGCTCGACACCAATCTCCCCATCGCCGACATCGCCGAGCGCACCGGCTTTTCCGCCTTCGCCTCGCTGTCGCGGGCGTTCCGGCGGCAGTTCGGCGCGCCACCGTCCGCGGCGCGCCGTCAGCGTCTATAGAAGGCTCACAGGCCGAGGCCGGCCTTCACCGCCGCCGCGCCGGGCTTGCCATCGAGCGTGGTGACGCCGGCGAGCCAGCCGTCGACCGCCGCCGGGTTCTGCTTCATCCACGCCGTCACCGCCGCTTCCGGCTGCATGCCCTTGTCGAGAATGTCGCTCATCAGCCGGTCTTCCATCGCCACGTCGAAGACGAGGTTGGTGAGCAGCTTGCCGACATTCGGGCAGTCCTTCGTATAGCCCGGCCGGGTGAGGGTCAGCACGCTGGCGCCGCCATCCTTGGGTCCGAACACGTCATTGCCGTCGGTGAGATAGGCGATCGGCAGGTTGACGTTCATCGGGTGCGGCCGCCAGCCGAAAAACACCACCGGCTCGCCCTGCTTGATGCGATGGCCGACCTGGGTGAGCATGGCCTGCTCGCTGGATTCCACGAGGTCGAAGCCCTTCAGCCCGAACGTGTCCTCGGCGATCATCTTGGAGATGGTGGCGTTGGCGCCGCTGCCGGCCTCGATGCCGTAGATCTTGCCCTGCAGCTTGTCCTTGAATTTGGCGATGTCGGCATAGGTCTTCAGCCCGGCATCATAGGCCGCCTTGGAGGTGGCGAAGCCGATGCGCGCGCCGTCGAGATTGGTGGCCACGACGTCGATCTTGCCGTCCTTGACCAGCGGCACCTGCGTCGGCTCCTGCAGCGGCATCCAGTTGCCGAGGAAAATGTCGCGGTCGCCATTCTCCAGCGCCTTGAAGGTGATGGCGACGGAGAGCACGGCAACGTCCGGCTTGTAGCCGAGATGTTTCAGCAGTTCGCTGGCCACCGCCGTGGTGGCGGTGATGTCGGTCCAGCCGACATCGGAGAAGCGGGGCTTGGCGCAGGTGGTCGGGTCCACGGCGAAGGCCGGGGACGACAGGAGCACGGCGGACAAGGCGGCGCACGTCACGAGAAAGCGCGAAGTCATTGCTGTTCCCTCTGTTGGCGATCATGCCGCGCAACCGGCATCGCAGGGGAAAGCCTATCGACAGACGCGCGGGTTGATTGACCCTGCTCGAAGTCCAGATGACCGAATGCGCAACGCCGTCATCCCCGCCCTCGCCTAGTCGCGCCCGCTCAGCCGCCGCAGCACGGCGTGGACGGTGGCGTTGCCGGCCCACATGGCGCCGGGGCGGGTGAAATCGCCCTCGAAGCTCACCAGCCCGCCCGCCTCGCGCACCAGCACCATGCCAGCCCAGCAATCCCAGCAGTGCAGGGTCGGGTCGTAGTAGCCGGCAAGGCGGTTGGCCGCCAAATAGGCCAGCATCAGCGCGCCCGAGCCGACGCGAAACAGCACGCCGCCTTCCCGGTAGAGCCCTTCGACAAAGGCCCCGACCTCCGCCGGCGATGCCTTCTGCGTGGCACCGAAGCCGATTGTGGTGGAGGCGACGGTCCAGTCCGGGTTCATCGCCAGCGTCTGCCCGTTCAGCCGGGCGCCACCGCCGGCGACGGCGGAATAAAGTTCGCGCAGCATCGGGGCATAGATGACGCCGGCGACCGGCTCTGTCCCGCGCGCGAGCCCAATCGACACCGTCCAGTTCGGCTGGCCGACCAGGAACGGCATGGTGCCGTCGATCGGGTCGATCACCCAGACGAAACCGGACGTGCCCTCCGTTGCCGCTTCCTCCTCGCCGACGATGCCATCACCGGGGAAATGCCGGCGGATCGCGCGGCGCAGCCAGGCTTCGATGCTGCGGTCGGCCTCGCTGACGAGGTCCTGCGAATCGGATTTCAGCTCTGGGCGCAGCGTGTCGCGCTGGAGAAAAAACCTGCGCGCCCGCGCCCCCGCCCCGCGCGCCAACGTCTCGGCGACAGCCTGCCGGGCGCGGAGCGGCTCCATTCCATCGTCATGCTCCGCTGCCATCCTGCCCGTCTCCACGCTTGTTGACTGCCACGCATCGGCCACCATATCCGCCTCTGATGCTATTGCATATTTCAGATTACAAATGTATCGGTTTCCCGTCGACAACGGCACTGTTGTCGCGGCCGGGCTTCTCGAAAAGCGCCGGCACAGGGTTGAGGCCGGCACGTCCGGCGGAACTGCGGAAGGAAGCGGCGCCGGCGACGGCTCCACGCCCCCGCCAAGGATGAGAGACGGTTCAACCGTCCGCATGTCGGCCTCGCCCGAACCGTGGCGCTGCGCCATTTCAGGAGGAAACCATGAAGCGTGCATTGAAAATCTGCGCCAGCGTCGTCGCCCTCGCGGCGGCAACGGCGGCCATGCCGGTGGCGGCAATGGCCGACTGGCTCGAAGAGGCGGCCAAGCCCCTCAAGGGCACTGAAGTCAACGGCATCTTCCTCGACCGTCCGGGCTACCGCGCCATCATCAAGCTGCTGCCCGAATTCGAGAAGAAGACCGGCATCAAGGTCAATTACGAGATCGTTCCCTATGAGAACGCGCGCGAGAAGGAAGTGCTGAACTTCACCTCGCAGGGCGACCTTACCATGGCGCTGGTCGATCTGGTGTGGATCGGCGAGTTCGCCGAGAATGGCTGGCTGGTGCCGGTGGACGAACTCGCCAAGGACAGGGCGATCACCGATCCCAACCTCAAGCTCGACGGCTTCTTCCCGCTGCTGCTGGAAGCGTTCGGCTCCTGGGGCGGCACGGTCTACGGCCTGCCCTTCGACAATTATTCCGGCCTGCTGTTCTACAACTCCTGCAAGCTCAAGGAAGCGGGCTTCGACAAGCCGCCGGCGACCTGGGAAGAGGTGATGACCGTCTACGGTCCCAAGCTCACCGACGCTTCCAAGAACGAGTTCGCCTACGCCCTGCAGTCGCGCCGCGGCGAGACCCAGTCGGCCGACAGCTTCATGCGCTTCCTCTGGCCCTTCGGCGGCTCGCTGCTGAACAAGGAGTTCAAGTCGAACCTGCTCAGCAAGGAGAGCCAGGCCGGTCTGCAGTTCCGTCAGGACCTGATGAAGTACCAGCCGCCCGGCGTCGTCTCCTTCGACCACGCGGAATCGGTCAACGCGCTGGCCCAGGGCCAGGTGGCGATGATCACCGAATGGTCGGCCTTCTATTCCACCCTCGCCGACCCCGCGACCTCCAAGCTCGGCGACTGCCTCGCCGTGGCGCCGGAGCCCGCCGGTCCCGCCGGCCGCCTGCCCGCGCTGGGCGGCTTCTCGCTCGCCGTCGCCGCGCAGGCGACCCCCGAGCAGCAGAAGGCCACCTGGCTGTTCATCCAGTGGGCGACGTCGGAAGACATCGCCAAGGCCTATGTCGAGGCCGGTGGCGTCTCGGGCCGCATGGCCGTCTACAACGACCCGGAGATCAAGGCGAAGTACAAGTTCGTCGAGCCGATGGTCGCTTCCTGGCAGGCTGGCGTTCCCGAGTATCGCCCGCGCTTCCCGGCCTGGCCGGCGATCTCCGAGATCGTCGCCGAGTGGGGTTCCAAGATGATGCTGGGTGAAGTCACCGTCGAAGGCGGGTCCAAGGAGATCGGCACCCGCATGGAAGCCATCCTCGGCAAGGAAGGCTATTACGACGGCAAGAAGAAGCTCCTTCAGTGAGTTGAAGCCGGCGGCGGGGCCTCTCTCCCGCGCCGCCGGCCTCCGGGCGGATGCTGCAACCCGCGAAGCGGCATCCGCCCATTTTCATTGCGAACTGTCCCGGGACCCAATGACATGACCACTCTGCACAGCCGGGCGCTGGACGAGATCCGCGCCTGCCTCGACAAGGTGCGCGACGACGAGCTGGACGGCGCCATCGCCGAGCTGGCCGGCGCTGGCCGTATCGCCCTCTATGGCGTTGGCCGCGAGGGTCTGCAGATCAAGGGCCTCGCGATGCGCCTCTACCATCTCGGCTGCAAGGCGGCCGTGGTGGGCGACATGACCACGCCGCCGGTCGGGCCGGGCGACCTGCTGGTCGTCTCCGCCGGACCGGGCGACTTCTCCACCGTTTCCGCGCTGATGGGCGAGGCGCGTGCCGCCGGCGCCCGCACGCTGCTCGTCACCGCCGAGCCGGAAGGCAGCGCCGCCGCCCGCGCCGACCGCGTGCTCACCGTGCCGGCGCAGACCATGGCCCGCGACCAGGGCGCCGCCGCGACCTCCGTGCTGCCGATGGGCTCACTCTATGAGGGCGCACTCTATGTGCTGTTCGAGATAATGATCCTCGGCCTGCGCGAGCGGCTGGGCGTGACGCCGGCGCAGATGCGCGCCAATCATACGAATCTGGAGTGACCGGAGAGGTTTTTCCGGACACCGCCCCAGCAAGACGCGACAGGGAAGACGCCATGAGCCAGGCCGCGACATCCGCCGCACGACGCAAGCCCAACCGGGGCTATGGCCGCTGGACGCCGGCGCTGTTCCTGGCGCCGGCCGTTCTGACGCTGCTGCTGATCGGCATCTACCCGACCATCTTCGCGCTGGTCACCTCGTTCCGCCGCTACAACATCACCCGCCCGCGCGAGGGCTTTCCGTTCGTCGGCTTCGAGAACTACGTGCATGTGCTGACCGACAGCACCTTCTGGTCCTCGCTGTTCCTCACCGCGAAGTTCTACGTCGCCGTGCTGCCGATCCAGGTGGTGCTCGGCCTCGCCATCGCGCTGCTGCTGCACAAGCCCGGGATGGGCCTGCTCAAATCGCTCGCACGGGTCACACTGGTCGTCCCACTGGCCACCACCTATGCCGTCGTCGGCCTTGTCGGCCGCCTGATTTTCAACAGAGATTTCGGCGTCGCTAACCAGGCACTCAGCGTGTTCGGCCTCGGCCCCATCGACTGGCTGTCCACCCAGGACGGCGCCTTCGCCGCCATCGTCATCATGGATGTGTGGCAGTGGACGCCCTTCTGCGCGCTGATCTTTCTCGCCGGGCTGTCGATGGTGCCGGGCGAAATCGAGGAAGCGGCGCGGCTGGAAACGTCGTCCAAGCTCGCTCTGCTGCGCCATGTGCAGCTGCCCTATCTGCTGCCCGGCCTCACCGCCGTGATGATCCTGCGCTCGGCCGACGTGCTGAAGCTGTTCGACATGGTGTTCGTGATGACGCGCGGCGGTCCGGGCTCGGCCACTGATCTGATCTCGATCTACATCCAGCGCGTCGGCTTCCGCATCTTCGATCTCGGCACCGCCTCGGCGCAGGCGATCCTCTTGCTGATCCTGACCATAATCATCAGCCGGCTGTATATCCGCCTGCTGTACCGCGAGGTTCACTGATGCGTATCTCGTCCGGCAAGCTCCTTCACGCCCTCGGCCTGACCGCCGTCGTCATCTTCACGCTGTTCCCGTTCTTCTGGATGGTATCGGCCAGCTTCAAGACCCAGGCCGATATCCTGTCCTCGCCGCCGGTGTGGTTCTTCACCCCGACGTTGCAGAACTATGCCGAGATCTTCGCTGACACCAAGGTCAGCGGGGCGATCATCAACTCGCTGATCGTCGCCACCTGCTCGACCCTGCTCGCCGTGATCCTGGGCACGCCCGCGGCCTTCGCGCTGGCCCGCTACGAGTTCCGCGGCAAGTCCGACCTGTGGTTCTGGTTCATCTCCAACCGCATGATCAGCCCTATCGTGCTGGCGCTTCCGGTCTATCTGCTGGCGATTCAGGTCGGTCTGCTCGATACCCATCTGGTGCTGATCCTGATCTATCTGACCTTCCAGCTACCCATCGTGGTGTGGATCGTCACCGACCAGTTCAAGTCGATCCCCGCCGATCTCGAACAGGCAGCGCGGCTCGACGGCGCCGACCAGTTCACCATCTTCCGCAAGATCTACCTGCCGCTCGGTGCCCCAGGAATCGCCGTGTCGGCGATTTTCTCCTTCATCTTCTCCTGGAACGAGCTGCTCTATGCGCTGGTGCTGACGCGCCGCGCCGTGCAGACCGCCCCGGTCGTCGCCACCAGCTTCATGTCCGGCTATGAGCTGCCCTGGGGCAAGATCATGGCGACCGGCACCGTCATCGTGCTGCCCGTCACCATCTTCGCCCTCATCGTCTCCCGCCACATGGTGCGCGGCCTGACCATGGGAGCGACCAAGTGAACGGGTTCCCGGCGCCGATCGACTTCGGTATCAATCTCGGCTTCTGCACCAAGCGCTGGGTGACGCCGGAGCTGTGGACGGGGGTCGTGCGCGAGCGGCTCGGGCTCGATCTGGTGCAGTTCTCCTTCGATCTCGTCGATCCGATGTGGCCGGACGCCATCGTCGACCGCCACGCCGCCGACATAAGGCGCGCGGCGGAGGCGGCGGGCATCACCATCCACAGCGCCTTCATCGGCCTTGCCCATTACAGCTTCAACCAGCTGCTGCATCCCGACCCGGCCGTGCGCAACTATGCCGAATACTGGCTCGGGCGCGCCTATCGCTTCGCCGCGCTGGCCGGCATTCCGCGCGTCGGCGGGCCGCTCGGCGCCATTCCCGCCACGCTCGACGGACGCGAGGCGGACGCGCTTGATCCGGCCGACTACGCGGAACTCATCACTCGCCTGCAGCGGCTCGGCGAGCGCGCCGCCGCCGAGGGGCTCACCGAACTCTATGTCGAGCCGACGCCGCTGCGCCGGGAGTGGCCATGGAGCATCGACCAGGCGCGGCAGATGATGAACGACACCGCCAGCAGCGCCGTGCCGTGGCGGCTCTGCGTCGATTGGGGGCACGGAACCTTCGCGCCGCTCTATGGCGAGGACCATGGCGGCATGGAGCCGTGGTTCAGCGGTCTCGCCGACGTCATCACCGCCGTCCATATCCAGCAGACCGACTTCGCCTTCGATCGCCACTGGGACTTCACCGTGCCGGGCAAGGTCGATCCTGTGGACGCGGCCGCCCTGTTGCGGCGGACCGGCGTCGATGGATGCCCGGTCTTCCTCGAAGTGTTCTATCCCTTTGAGCAGGACAGTCGGTCGATCCTCGGCGCGCTTGAGACGACATGCGCGCGCCTGCGCCAGGCTCTGGCCTGAAGGGCGACGACATGAACGGCAGCGGGCGCGAGCGAAACAGGCCGGTGGCGACGGTGGAGATGGAAGCCGCGCAGATCCGTGCGCGGGTCGCATGGCTCTATTTCATCGGCGGCCTGACCCAGCAGGAGATTGCCGACCAGCTCGGCCTTACCCGGCTGCGCACCAACAAGATCCTCGGCCAGGTGCGCTCGGACGGATCGGTCTTCATCGACATCCGCATGCCCATGGCCGACTGCATCGAGGCCGAGCAGCGGCTGAAGGCTAAGTTCGGTCTGGAGCATGTCAGCGTTGTCCCCGCGCTGCCCGATGAGGCCGAGCAGCAGCGCGTGATCGGGGAGGCCGCCGGCGGCCTGCTCGACACGCTGCTGGAGAACGGCATGGGCCTTGGCGTCGGCTGGGGCAAGACACTCGCCGCCGGGCTCAAGCGCGTCACCGCCCGGCCGATGACGGAGAGCTGGGTCACATCGGTGATGGGTGGGCTCACCCGCGGTTCGGGGTCGAGCACCTTTGAGGTCGCCACCGGCTATGCCCGCGCCATCTCGGCCGAATGCTACTACCTCGCCGCCCCGCTCTATTTCCCGACCCCGGAGAGCCGCACCATGCTGCTCTCCCATCATGGGATCAGCGAGACCATGCGCCGCGCGCGCACCGTGGACGTGGCGCTGCTCTCCTGCGGCGACATGACGACCCGCTCGCTGCTGGTGCAGACGCAGACCGTTTCGGAAAACCTCGATAGCCTGCGGGCCGCCGGCGCGGTGGGCGACCTGCTCGGCATGTTCCTCGATGCCGACGGGCGCCCGGTGGATCACCCGCTGAACGAGCGGGTGCTCTCCCTGGCGCCGCACGAGCTGAACCCGGTGCGCCATTCGATCCTCGCCTCGGGCGGCCTCTACAAGGTGCCGATCGTGCGGGCGATCCTGCGCGCGGGCTATGTGAACCGACTGGTGACGGACGAACGCTGCGCCGCCGCGCTGCTCACGAACTGATGGACGGCCGCCGGACCCTCGCGGCCGGCCTATCTGGAGACTGCACGATGACCTTCCTGCGACTGGACAACATCAAGAAGAACTATGGCGACGCCGCCGTCATCAAGGGCGTCAGCTTCGAGGCCGAGAAGGGCGAGTTCGTGGTGTTCGTCGGTCCTTCGGGCTGCGGCAAGTCCACCCTGCTGCGCATGATCGCCGGGCTGGAGGATGTCAGCTCGGGCGAGCTCTACATCGACGGCAAGGATGTGACCTATGAGGAGCCCGCCAAGCGCGAGGTCTCCATGGTGTTCCAGTCCTACGCGCTCTACCCGCATATGAGCGTGTTCGAGAACATGGCGTTCGGCCTGCGCATGGCCAAGAAGCCGGAATCCGAGATCAAGGCGCAGGTGCTGGAGGCCGCGCGCATCCTACAGCTGGAAGCGCTGCTGGAGCGCAAGCCGCGCGCCCTTTCCGGCGGCCAGCGCCAGCGCGTTGCCATCGGCCGCTCCATCGTGCGCCACCCCAAGCTGTTCCTGTTCGACGAGCCGCTGTCCAATCTCGACGCCGAGTTGCGCTCGCAGATGCGGGTGGAGATCGCCAAGCTGCACCGGGCGCTGGGCGCCACCATGGTCTATGTCACCCATGACCAGGTGGAGGCGATGACGCTGGCCGACCGCATCGTGGTGCTGCGCGCCGGCCTCGTCGAGCAGATCGGCTCGCCCACCGAGCTCTACGACACGCCGGCCAACATTTTCGTCGCCGGCTTCATCGGCTCGCCGAAGATGAACTTCATCAATGCCAAGGTCGCCTCCGTCTCCGGCAGCACCCTGGCGCTGGAGCACACCACCTTCGCCGGCGGCAGGCTCACCCTCGACACGCCCGCTGCCGCCCGCACCAAGGTTGGCGCGGCCGTGACCGTGGGCCTGCGACCCGAGCACCTGACCGTGAACACCGGCAACCCGGTGCTGGCGCTCACCCTCGACTTCTCCGAGAGCCTCGGCGGGTCGACCCAGCTCTATGCCCGCTCGGAAGGCGAGCCGATCATCGCGCTCACCGCCGGCCGGCCGAACCTCAAGCCGGGCGACGCGCTCACCCTCGGCATCGCCCCCTCCCACATCTATCTCTTCGACGCCGCCGGCCTCGCTCTCTGAGCGCCCCGACGACGGCACACTCCAGCAGGACACGCCCCATGGTGCAGGCACTGGTTCTCGAAAAGAAGGGCGAGCTTTCCCTTCGCGACATCGATCTCCCGCTTGAGGTCGGCCCGGACGACGTCAAGATCGCCATCCACACGGTCGGCGTCTGCGGCAGCGACGTGCATTACTACACCCACGGCGCCATCGGCTCCTTCATCGTGCGCGAGCCCATGGTGCTCGGCCACGAGGCGGCGGGCGTGGTCACGGCGGTCGGCGCCAATGTGAAGAATCTCAAGGTCGGCGACCGGGTCTGCATGGAGCCGGGCGTGCCGAACATGAATTCGCGCGCCACCAAGCTCGGCATCTACAATGTCGATCCGGATGTGCGCTTCTGGGCGACGCCGCCGATCCATGGCGTGCTCACCCCCGAGGTCGTCCACCCCGCCGCCTTCACCTACAAGCTGCCCGGCAACGTCTCCTTCGCCGAGGGCGCCATGGTCGAGCCCTTCGCCGTCGGCCTGCAGGCGGCCACCCGCGCCCGCATCACCCCCGGCGATGTGGCTGTCGTGATCGGCTGCGGCCCGATCGGCATCATGACCGCGCTCGCCGCGCTGGCTGGCGGCTGCTCGCGCGTCTACATCTCCGATCTCTCCGCGCCGAAGCTCGCCATTGCCGGCCAGTATCCGGGCATCCACCCGGTCAACATCACCGAGCGCCCGCTGGCTGAGGTGATCGCCGAGGAAACCGAGGGCTGGGGCGCCGATGTGGTGTTCGAGGCCAGCGGCTCGCCGCGCGCTTATGAGGGCCTGTTCGATATCGTCCGCCCCGGCGGCACGCTGGTGCTGATCGGCATGCCGGTGGAGACGACGAAGTTCGATGTTGCGGCGGCGATCATCAAGGAAGCGCGGATCGAGACCGTGTTCCGCTACGCCAATAATTTCGACCGCGCGGTCAACCTCATCGCCTCCGGCAAGGTCGACCTCAAGCCGCTGATCTCCGAGACCTTCGACTTCGCCCGCAGCATCGAGGCGTTCGACCGCGCCGCCAAGGGCCTGCCGACCGATGTGAAGCTGCAGATCGTGATGCCGGGCTGAGGCGGCGCCTCTCCCTCTCCCCGGCGGGGAGAGGGACACACAAGCTTCTTCCGCCCGTTCGATCGGGCGTGTACCAACCCCATCGGAGTTCCCCCATGGCAAACCGGCTTGAAGGCAAGGTAGCCGCCATAACAGGCGCGGCGTCGGGCATCGGGCTCGAATGCGCCCGCGCCATGCTCGCTGAGGGCGCCACCGTCGCCCTGGTCGACCGCGCCGCCGACACGCTGGCCGCGCTGTGCACTGAGCTCGGCCCCAAGGCCGTGCCGGTCGTGGTCGATCTGCTCGACCCCACGAGTGTCGCCACCATGCTGCCGCAGATTCTCGAAAAATGCGGGCAGCTCGACATCTTCCACGCCAATGCCGGCGCCTATATCGGCGGCGACGTGGTGGAGGGCGATCCCGATGTGTGGGATCGGGTGCTGAACCTCAACATCAACGCGGCCTTCCGCACCGTGCAGGCGGTTCTGCCGCACATGGTCGAGCGCGGAACCGGCGACGTGCTGTTCACCTCCTCCATCGCCGGCGTGGTGCCGGTGGTGTGGGAGCCGATCTACACCGCCTCGAAATTCGCCGTTCAGGCCTTCGTCCACACCACCCGCCGGCAGGTGGCCAAGCACGGCATCCGCGTCGGCGCCGTTCTTCCCGGGCCCGTCGTCACCGCCCTGATCAAGGACTGGCCACAGGCCAAGCTCGACGAGGCACTTGCCTCCGGCGCCCTGATGGAAGCAAAGGAAGTGGCGGACTGCGTCATCTTCATGCTGACGCGGCCGCGTAATGTGACCATACGCGATCTGGTGATCGTGCCGAACGGAACGGACCTCTAGGCCATGGGCGGATGCTTCGCGGGAATCGATGTCGGCACGGGCAGCGTGCGCGCCGGCATCTTCGATGCGGACGGACGGCAGCTCGCCGTCGCCAAGCGCGACATCCGCATGTGGAAGGAAGCGGGCGATATCGTCGAGCAATCGAGCGACGATATCTGGGCCTGCGTCTGCGCCTGCGTGAAGGAAGCGCGGGAGGCCGCCGGCCTCGCGCCAGGCGCGATTGCCGGCATCGGCTTCGACGCCACCTGCTCGCTGGTCGTGCTTGGCGAGGGCGGGCATCCCCTCCCCGTCGGCCGGCATGGCGACCCCGCCCGCAACGTCATCGTGTGGATGGACCACCGCGCCACCGGCCAGGCCGACCGCATCAACGCGCTCGGCAGCCCGGTGCTGGACTATGTCGGCGGCACCATCTCGCCGGAGATGGAAACGCCCAAGCTGCTCTGGCTGCGCGAGGAACTTCCCGCCACCTTCGCCGGCGCGTGGCAGTTCCTCGACCTCGCCGATTTCCTCACCTGGAAGGCGACCGGCAGCCTTGCCCGGTCGGTCTGCACCGTCACCTGCAAATGGACCTATCTGGCGCATGAGCAGCGCTGGGACGCGGACTATTTCCGCAAGATCGGCCTCGGCACCCTCGCCGATGAGGGCTTCGCGCGCATCGGCACTGAGATCGTCGCCGCCGGCACGCCGCTCGGCGCCGGGCTGACCGATGAGACGGCGAACGAGCTCGGCCTCGCGCCGGGCACCGCCGTGGCGGCGGGGCTGATCGACGCCCATGCCGGCGGCATCGGCACGGTCGGCGCGCGCGGCGGCAGCGGCGATGTGCTCAGCCGCATGGCCTATGTGTTCGGCACCTCCGCCTGCACCCTGCTCACCACGGCCGAACCGGCCTTCGTGCCCGGCGTCTGGGGACCGTATTTCTCCGCCATGGTGCCGGATGTCTGGCTGAACGAGGGCGGGCAATCCGCCGCCGGTGCCGCCATCGACCGGCTGGTGCGGCTGCATCCGGCCGCCCCACAGGCCGCCGAGCTGGCACGGGCCGCCGGGCAGAGCGTCAATGTCTGGCTGGCCCAGCGTGCCGAGGCGGGTGGCGGCGCGGCCGCCATCGCCGAGCTCGCCGGCACGCTGCATGTGGTGCCGGAGTTCCTCGGCAACCGCGCGCCCTTCGCCGACCATCTCGCGCGCGGCATCATCGCCGGGCTCGGCATGGATGAGGGGCTGGACAGCCTGGTCGGGCTGTACATGGCCGGCCTGGCGGGCATCGGCTACGGGCTGCGCCAGATCCTTGATGCGCAGGCCGCCAAGGGCGCGCGCACGCAGATGGTCGTCATCTCCGGCGGCGCCGGCCAGAGCGCGCTGGTTCGCCAGGTACTGGCCGATGCGGCGCAGGTGACTGTCGCCGCCACCGCCGCCCCCGAGCCGGTGCTGCTTGGCTCGGCGATTCTCGGCGCCGTCGCCGCCGGTCGCTACGCCAGCTTCACCGACGCCATGGCCTCCATGTCGCAAATCGAGGTGGTCTACTCGCCGGCGGAGCGCACGCGCGACTGGCACGCCCGCCGCTTCAAGGCGTTCGAGGCGCTGCAGGTCGCCTATCGCAGCCTGCGCGACTAAGGTCCGCTTCACGTCACCGCGACGAAGAGTCCATACGTCGTCTTCCGTCTTCTGCTTTTCATCGGAGTGCGGCACCTTGGCTGTAGCGCCGCGGTGCCGAACGGTTCACGCTGGACAATCTGTTGCAGGGGACCCGCCATGAACGAGCGAGAGACGCGTATCCGTGAATGGGCCTACCGACTGTGGGAAGAAGAGGGATATCCCCATGGCCGCGACGGAGAGCACTGGTTCCGCGCCGTCGCGATCGTGATGGAGGAGGACGGCCTGCCAGAGGCTGAGGCCGCTGCCGACACCACCCCCGCGACAGAATCGGAAGCCGCGCCCGAAACGGCATCCGAGCCGGAGCCGGCGCCGGTAGCCGCCGCGAAGCCGAAGGCGGCCCGGCCGAAGAAGGTCAGCGCGGAATCCACCATCACCGAGGCACCGGCACCCGCGTCGGTGTCACCCGGCCGCCGCAAGCGGACCTGATCGCGGCCCTACCATCTTCCTGCCGGGCGATGGAACGCCCGGTCGTCCTCATTCGTTCTCGCCACGAAGAAGCGGGAGCGAATGGGAAGCATGGGAATGGGCAAGAGCGCAGCGCAGACCAAAAGCGTGGAGCATAAGACCAAGGACACGCCGCCCAATGTGGCGATCCATGGGGCCGCCACGCTGACGAGCGTCACCGTCGATGCATTCAACGCGCAGCTGCGCGACGAGGAGGGCTTCATCGGTGATCGGGCCCGGCGCGCCGCGTTCTTCGAGATCTTCGACCGCTGGCGCGATCTCGGCGACCGCAAGCTCTCCGTTCTCGGCGAAACGCCGACAGCCGAGCTTTCGAAGTCGGTGATCGACGAGGCCCTCGCCGATGGCAAGCCGCATGAGCAGGCCATCATACACAGCGCCATCGAGGAATACGCCAACGAGTTGTTTGCCGTGATCCGCCGTCTTCTGCGCAGCAAGGAATGGCGAGACACCCAGCGCGTCGTGATTGGCGGCGGCCTGAAGGCCGGCCGCTTCGCCGAGATCGCGGTGGCACGGACGGAACTGCTGGCGCGCGCCGAGGGCATCGACATCGAGCTGCGGCCGATCCGGCACGAGCCTGACGAAGCGGGGCTGATCGGCGCCGCCCACCTCGCCCCGAGCTGGATGTTCGCCAGCTTCGACAACATTCTGGCGGTGGATATCGGCGGCACCAACATCCGCTGCGGCATCGTCCGGCTCAATCTCGACAAGTCGGACGACCTCTCCAAGGCCCGCGTGCGCAGCTTTGACCTCTGGCGGCATGGGGATGACGAGCCCAGCCGCGAGGACGCCATCAAGCGGCTGGTGCGAATGCTGGAAAAGCTCATCGCACAGGCAGAGAAAGACGATCTGCGGCTTGCGCCCTTCATTGGCGTCGGCTGCCCCGGCTCGATCGCCGGCGATGGCACCATCGAGAACGGCGCCCAGAACCTGCCCGGCAACTGGCAGAGCTCACGTTTCAACCTTCCCTCGGCGCTTTGGGAGGCGATCCCCTCCATCGGCGGCAACGAGACCACCGTGGTGATGCACAATGACGCCGTTGTGCAGGGGCTGAGCGAGGTGCCCTTCATGCAGGATGTCGCGCATTGGGGGGTGCTCACCATCGGCACCGGGCTCGGCAATGCCCGCTACACCAACCGCAAGCGCTCCTCCAATGGCAAGGACAGGAACGCGGGCCGGAAGGCGTCGGACGCGAAGGACTGAGGGAACGCCTGGAGCACGTCCGGTGAAACCCGGTTCAACGGAGGTGCTCTAGGTTACTGTTCTTACCCATTTTCGTCACGCGAACCGGAACACGCTTCGCTCGAAAATGCTCTAGGCCGAGGCAGTCGCCGGCTTCTTTCCCGCCCTGTCCTGGCCTAGCCGCCGCGAGCGGTCGGCGCATCGCCCTCATCCTCGCCGCCCTCGCGCTCCCGGCGGGCGAGTTCTTCATATTCGCCGCGAATCTTTTCCAGTGCGCCGTCGTCCAGCTCCTCAAGATCGAGAAGCACCCGCCGCGTGCCTTCGGTGCGGGCGATCAGCTCGTCGATCTTGATGTGGAGGGCGGCGGTATCGCGGTTCTGGCTGTTCTGGATCACGAAGACCATGAGAAAGGTGATGATCGTGGTCGAGGTGTTGATGATGAGCTGCCAGGTATCGCCAAAGCCAACAAAGGGCCCGGTGAGGGCCCACAGCACGATGAGGCTCGCGGCGGCGGCAAAGGTTATCGGCTTGCCGGCCTGTGTCGCTATCCACTGGGCGAAGCGGGTGAAATAGGAGCGTGTCGGCTTGCCGCCGCTACTGAGAGCCATGGTCGACCTCGGTAAGGGACCGCGCGGACGCCTCGCGCCAACGCCGCAGAAAACGCCAAGCCGGCGGCACGGGTGCAGCCGCGTCGCCGGTTCTTCCGTCAAGCCGCCTCACGCGACGGCGTGGCCGGGCTCGCCCTTGCGTTTGGTGCTGGCGAGTTCCTCCAGCTCCTTCTCCGTCATGGATTTCTCCATCGACTTCGAGGCGCCCTTGAGATCGCTCTTGCTGGTGTCGCCGCGCTTGGCGGAGAGCGCCGCGCCGGCGGCCATCTGCTGGGCTTTCGACTTAGCGGGCATGCGAACCTCCTGGATCGCGGCAGAACCACGCCGCCGCAGGCCTCGCAAAGGCGAGTACCGGCAGCGTGCGCCGTCTTATTCGGCGGCGTGCAGGTTGACGCGCGCCTCCGCCAGCTTGGTCAGCTTGGCGTCCGTGGCCTTTTCCTCTTCGAGGTTCTTCGCCAGCACGCTCGCGCAATCCGGACGTCCCAGCAGCTTGGCCCAGGCGATGAGCGTGCCGTAGCGCGTCATCTCATAATGCTCGACCGCCTGCGCCGCCGCGATGAGCGCAGCGTCCAGCACCTGCTTGTCGGCGACTTCGCCGGAGACTTCCTCAGCCTCGTCGATGATGCCGTCAATCGCCGGGCAGGTGACCGCCTTGGCGTCCACGCCATGCATCTTGAACACTTCCTCGACGCGAAGAATGTGGCCCTCGGTCTCGGACAGATGCTTCTGGAAGTCCGCCTTCAGCTGCGGATCGCTCGCCTTTTCGATCATGTTCGGCAGCGACTTGGCGATCTTCTTCTCCGCATAATAGATGTCGCGAAGCGTGTGGACGAAGAGATCGTCCATGGTCTTGATGTCTTTGGAGAACAGACCCATGGTAAATTACTCCTTTCGGAATGGCCTTCAGGGTGTCATCCGATAATCTGTACTGCGGCGGCATGAATTAATCTCCGCCGCATCAAGAGAACACGCGCCACCCGGGCCGTGTTCCCTCATTTGCAGGATTTCGGATCGGTCACATCGGCGCCGGCGCCGGGTCGCGCGGGGGAAGGTCGATCGGCGGCGCGGTCGGCTCGTCCAGCGGCTCCTCGACCTCGGGGGTGATGTCGGGATCCTGGTCGGGCGGCATTGTCGGCTCGTCGATACCGGGCTGGGGCCGATCCGATGGCGGCTCGCGGGGCGGCGTCGCAACAACCGCAGCCGCCCTAACGCCTTGCTGCGGGGGCGGCGGGGCTGGCCAGGGATCACTGACATTGGGCGGAACGGGATCGCGAATGTCAGGCACGTCGGGATCATGCACCGGCGGCTGCACCGGATCGTGGATCGGCGCCGGGTCGGGAGTCGGCGGCACGTCCGGCACCGGGTTCACATCCGGCATCGGCGGCATGCCCGGATTCGTAGGATCGGCCTGGATGGGGATCATGGCGAACTCTCCTCCCGTTTTGCCTGTCTGGCTCAACGCCGCCCGCAGGCGGGGGTTCCGGAGAGGTGGCCGCGCCTTCAGCCCGCCGCCGCCACCTCGTGCCGCCAGGGCGGGTTGGCACCGGCGCGCGTGACCGAGATCGCCGCCGCGCGGCTGGCGAAGTCGAGCGCCGCGTTGAGCACGTCGGAGGACATGCCGCCCAGCGCCTCGGGTGTCGCCAGGCCCCGTTCGACCAGCGCGCAGAGGAAGGCGGCATTGAAGGTGTCGCCCGCCCCTACCGTATCAGCCACCGTCACCGCCTGCCCCGGCACAGCGACGTCCAGACCTTCACCGAACGCGCGGGCACCCCTGGCCCCCAGCGTGATGAGAACGAGCCGAGGCCCCATGGCGCGGATACGCTCCGCCTGCGTGGCGATCTCGCCGGGGCCCGTCAGCCAGAACAGGTCCTCGTCGGACAGCTTCACCACATGGCTGAGGGCAATCAGCCGGAAGAGACGGGCGCGATAGGTCGCCTCGTCACGGATAAAGCCAGGGCGGATATTGGGGTCGAGCATGATGAGCCGCACTTGCCCGTCGCCCGCCGTGCGCGCCGCCAGTGCCTCCATGGCTGAGCCCACCGGCTCGTTCACGAGACTGATGCCGCCGAAGAACAGCACCCCGACCTCGTCAGGAAGATCGGGAAGGTCCACCGGCGTGAGCATGCGGCCGGCGGTGTTTTCATCGAGGAAGAGATAGCGCGCCTGCCCCTCCACCAGCGTGACAAAGGCCAGCGTCGTATGCCGGTCGACCGGCGCGCACAGGCTGGCATCGGCGCCGGCATCGGCGAGGGCGGCGCGCAGCTGCTCCCCGAACATGTCGCTGGACAGGCCGTACCAGAAGCGCGTCGACACGCCGAGCCGGGCGGCGGCGATGGCGGTGTTGAACACCGCCCCGCCCGGCAGTGGCAGGAAGGCCTGCCCTTCCGGCGTCGGACGCGGCACCATGTCGATCAGCGCCTCCCCGGCGCAAAGCAGAACCGGCGCGGCGGGCGAAGCGGGCGCGGACATGGGCAACCTCTGGAACGTTTGACCTCAGCCCGCGAGATAGTCAGCAAGAACCGCGCGGGCACCCTTCGCCCATAGCGCGCGCAGCGCCTGCGCGAAAGCCACCACCATCTCCGGATCGCTGCCGAGATCGCCATAGACCTCGCTCATCGCCAGCCAGACGGCAGGATCATCCTTGGCTGCGCGGGCGCGGACGGTCAGTTCGTCCCAATTGGGATCGTTCGGCTCGATCACCGCGCCGCTGTCGCTGACCCCGGCGCAGTAGCGGCACCACAAAGCGGATTCGAGGATCAGACCCGTCGGCAAGCGGCCGGCAGCGCGGTTGTCGCGAATCGAAGGGACGATGAACTTGGGCTGCCGGTTGGAGCCGTCGAGGCAGAGCCGGCGCACCGTGTCCGCCACCTCAGGATTGGCGAAGCGCTCGCGGATGACGCTGTAATAAGCGTCGAGATCGGTGTCCGGCACCGGCGGCACGATCGGGATGATCTCCTCCCGCTCCACCTTGTCGAGGAAGGCAGAGATGAGCGGCTCCTCCATCGCCTCATGCACCAGGTCGACATCCATCAGCCCGCCGGGATAGGCGATGATGGCATGGCCGCCATTGAGGATGCGGATCTTCATCGCCTCATAGGCGTGAACATGCTCGGTGAACACGACGCCGACTTTTTCCAGCGCCGGGCGGCCGGCAGGGAAATGATCCTCCAGCACCCATTGGCGGAAGGGTTCGCAGGTGACAGGCACCGGGTCGGTAAGCCCGAATGCCGCCGCCATGGCGCGTTCGCGCTCGCCGGTGGCGGGGGTGATGCGGTCGACCATGCCATTGGGGAAGGCGACATTTGCCTCGACCCAGGCGGCGAAGTCCGGGTCGGACAGCCGGGCCAGACCCACCACCACCTGCTGCGTCACATGGCCATTGCCGGGAAGGTTGTCGCAGGACATCACCGTAAAGGGCGGCACCCCCGCAGCGCGGCGAAGCTTCAAGGCGGCGAGAATGGCGCCGAAAGCCGTCTCCGGCGCGTCGGGGCTGGCGGCATCAGCCTTGATGCCGGGGGCGCCGGTGTCGAGCCGCCCGGCCGAATCCATGAAATAGCCACCCTCGGTCACGGTGAGGCTGACGATGCGGATCTCCGGCCGCGCCATCGCGGCGACCAGCGCGCCATTGCCCGGCTCGACGGGGAGAAAGTCGATCATCGACCCGACGCGGCGGGCGCGCCGGCCGGTGGGGTCGAGTTCGATCACGGTGGACAGGCAGTCCTGCGCCTTCAGCGCGTCGCGCATCGCCGCATCGGCCGGGCGCACGCCGGCGCCGATGATCGCCCAGTCATGCCCCTCGCCGAGGGCGAACAGGTCGTCGAGATAGACCGCCTGATGGGCACGATGAAAATTGCCGAGGCCGATATGAACGATGCCCGGCGTCAGGCGGGCGCGGTCATAGGCGGGAGGCGCATAGGCGGGAAGCGCGTGGGCGGGGGTCGTCATCTCTCAGGTCTTCCGGTTGTCGCGCCATGCACGCAGGGGCGACGTTGAAGGCGCGGCCCGGCGGGCGGGCGCGGTAGCTCAGGCAAGGCGGGCGGGCGCGCGACAGCTCACACCATCGCCTTGCCGCCAGCGTCGAAGCGATGGAGCTTGTCTGCCTGCGGGGCGAGGTTCACCCGCGCGCCATGGCGCAGTGGTACGTCGCCGCCGACGCGGACATTGATCTGGCCGATGCCCTCCACCTCGACTTTCAGGAAGGTGTCGGAGCCGAGGTGCTCGCACAGGCCGACAAGGCCCTTCCACGGACCGTCTTCAGCGATATCGATATGCTCGGGGCGCACGCCGAGCGTATGGGCGCCATACTTGGCCGCTTCCGCGCCCTCGATCAGGTTCATCTTCGGGCTGCCGATGAAGCCGGCGACGAACAGGTTGGCGGGGGAACGATAGAGCTCCAGCGGGCTGCCCACCTGCTCGATGCGGCCGGCATTCAGCACCACGATACGATCGGCCATAGTCATGGCCTCCACCTGGTCGTGGGTGACGTAGATCATCGTGGTCTTGAGCGTGTGGTGCAGCTCGGAGATTTCCTGCCGCATCGAGACCCGCAGCGCCGCGTCGAGATTGGACAGCGGCTCGTCGAACAGGAACGCCGCCGGCTCGCGCACGATGGCGCGGCCGATGGCGACTCGCTGGCGCTGGCCGCCGGAAAGCTGGCTCGGCTTGCGGTCGAGATAGGGGGTGAGGTTCAGCACCTTCGCCGCCGCCTCCACCTTGCGCTGCTGCTCCTCGGCCGGCAGGCCGGCCATGCGCAGCGGGAAGGCGATGTTCTTGCGCACGCTCATATGCGGGTAGAGCGCGTAGCTCTGGAACACCATGGCGAGGCTGCGCTTTGCCGGCGGCAGCTTGGTCGCGTCCTTGCCATCGATGGAGATGGTGCCGGAAGAGGTGTCCTCCAGCCCGGCGATCAGGCGCAGCAAGGTGGACTTGCCGCAGCCCGATGGGCCGACGAACACCACGAACTCGCCATCGGGGATCACGAGGTCGATCCCCTGGATGATCGACACGCCGCCGAAGGACTTGCGGACTTCGGAAAGAACGATCTCGCCCATAAGTCTCTCCCTATTTCACGGCGCCGAAGGTCAGCCCGCGCACGAGCTGCTTCTGGCTGAACCAGCCCAGGATCATGATCGGCGCGATGGCCATGGTGCTGGCGGCTGAAAGCTTGGCGTAGAACAGCCCTTCCGGACTGGAATAGCTGGCGATGAAGGCGGTGAGTGGCGCGGCGCTGGCCGCCGTCAGGTTCAGCGTCCAGAAGCTCTCGTTCCAGGCGAGAATGACGTTGAGCAGCAGCGTCGAGGCGATGCCCGGCACCGCCATGGGCGTCAGCACATAGAGGATTTCCGAGGACAGGGTGGCCCCGTCCATCCGCGCCGCTTCCAGGATCTCGCCGGGGATTTCCTTGAAGTAGGTGTAGAGCATCCACACGATGATCGGCAGGTTCACCATGGTCAGCACGATGACGAGGCCGGTCTTGGTGTCGAGCAGGCCGGCGTCGCGGGCCAGCAGATAGATCGGCACCAGCACGCCCACCGCCGGCAGCATCTTGGTGGAGAGCATCCACATCAATAGGTCCTTGGTGCGCTTGCCGGGCACGAAGGCCATCGACCACGCCGCCGGCACCGCGATGATGAGGCCGAGCACGGTCGAGCCGAGCGAGATCACCACCGAGTTCCAGAAATGCGCGAGATAGTCGGAGCGCTGGTTCACCGTCTCGTAATTCTCCAGCGTCCACTCGAAGAACAGGAAGGACGGGTGCGAATTGATCGCCTCGCCCTCGGTCTTGAACGAGATGAGGAAGGTCCACAGGATCGGGAAGAAGATCAGCAGCGCCACGCCCCAGGCGAGCACCGTGACGGCGGCCTTGTGGCCCTTGGAAGCCTCGCGTGCCATCTCAAGCCTCCAGATTCTTGCCGATCATCCGCATCAGGAAGATCGCGACGATATTGGCGAGGATGACCGCGACGATGCCGCCCGCCGAGCCGAGACCGACGTCGAACTGCAGCATGGACTGCATGTAGACGAGGAATGTCAGCGTGGTGGAGGCCGTGCCCGGACCGCCATTGGTGGTGACGAGGATTTCGGCGAAGACCGACAGGAGGAAGATGGTCTGGATCAGCACCACCACCGTCGCCGCCCGCATCAGATGCGGAATGGTGAGGTGCACGAAGCGCCAGATCGGGCCGGCGCCGTCCATCTCGGCGGCTTCCATCTGCTCGCGATCGAGGCTCTGCATGGCGGTGAACAGGATCAGCGTCGCGAAGGGCAGCCACTGCCAGGCGACAATGGCGATGATGGAAGCGAGCGGTGCGTCGGCGAAGAAGTCGATCGGCTCCAGTCCGAGCCCGCGCGCCAGCGCGGCGAACAGCCCGTTGACCGGGTTCATCAGCATGTTCTTCCACACCAGCGCGGACACGCTCGGCATGACAAAGAACGGCGCGATGACGAGGATGCGGACGATCCCCTGCCCCCACATCGGCTGGTCGAGCAGCACCGCCAGCGCAACCCCGCCGACAACGGTGATGACAAGCACGCCCAGCACGAGGACCAGCGTGTTGACCAGCGCCGGCCAGAAGGCGGGATCGGTGAAGAAGTAGCTGTAGTTCTCGAAGCCGGTGAACTCTTCCGTGCCCGGCATCAGGAGATTGAAGCGCAGGAAGGAGAAGTAGATGGTCATGCCCAGCGGCACGATCATCCACAGGAACAGCAGCACAACCACCGGGGAGAGCATCAGCCGGCCGGCAATGCGTGAGGCTTGCGTCGCCATGGAGGGCCTCCCTGGCCAGAGCGCGCGGCGGCGCAGGCCGCCGCAGGCTCGGAGGAACGGATGGGGTTCGAGCGCTCGGCGGCACGCAGGCGTCGCCGGCGTGGCCGCGAAATTCTGCCCCTGTGCGGGGAGGTCCCGACACGGCACGGGAGCGGGAGACCCTCGCGCCGTGTCGGGAAACAGCCCGGCGCGGGCGGGCGCCGGGCGGACGTTAAGGGCCTTCGCAGCGCGAAGGCCCGGAGAGGGGGCTACTTCTTGGGGTAGCCGGCGCGGGTCATCTCACGGGTGGTGAGCGCCTGCGCAGCCGCCAGCGCCTGGTCGGCGGTCGCCTTGCCGGCGAGCGCGGCCGAGAACTGCTGGCCCACCGCCGTGCCGATCGCCTGGAACTCGGGGATGGCGACGAACTGGCCGCCGGTATAGGGCACCGGCTTGTCCGACGGCTTCTGCGTGTTGGCCGACTCGATGGCGGTCAGGGTCATCGCGGCGAAGGGCGCGACCTTCAGATAGTCCGGGTTCTTGTACAGCGAGGTACGGGTCCCCGGAGGCACATTGGCGATGCCGTCCTTCTCCGCCACCAGCTTGGTATAAGCGGGCGAGGTCGCCCAGGCGACGAAGGTCTTGGCGGCTTCCGCCTTGGACGTGGTCGCCGGGATGGCGAGGTTCCACGACCACAGCCAGTTGCCGTGGTTGGAGCCACCCTTGCGCACCGGCGAGGGCGCGAAGCCCACCTTGTCGGCAACCTGCGACTCTTTCGGGTCGGAGATGAAGGAGGCGGCGACGGTGGCGTCGATCCACATGCCGCACTTGCCGGTCTGGAACAGCGCCAGGTTCTCGTTGAAGCCGTTGGAGGAGGAGCCGGGCGGGCCGTATTCCGTCATCAGCTTCAGATAGGTGTCGAGGGTCTGCTTCCACTCGGGCCCGTTGAACTGCGGCTTCCACTCCATGTCGAACCAGGCGCCGCCCATGGAATTGTTCATCGAGGTGAGGAACGCCATGTTCTCGCCCCAGCCGGCCTTGCCGCGCAGGCAGATGCCGTAGATGCCGGCGCCCTTGTCGGTCATCTTCTGGGCCGCGTCAGTGATGAAATCCCAATCGGGATTTTCGGGCATCTTCAGCCCGGCCTTCTCCAGAAGGTCGGTGCGGTACATCAGCATCGAGCTTTCGGCGTAGAACGGCACGGCGTGGAGTTTGCCGTCGACGGTGAGGCCCTGCGCCACCTGCGGCAGCAGGTCGGCCTGGTCGTAATCGGCGCCAAGGTTCTCCAGCGGCATCAGCCAGCCCTGCTTGGCCCAGATCGGCACTTCGTAATTGCCGATGGTCAGCACGTCATACTGGCCGCCCTTGGAGGCGATGTCGGTGGTCACGCGCTGGCGCAGCACGTTCTCTTCCAGCGTCACCCAGTTGACCTTGATGTCGGGATGCAGCGCGTTGAATTCGGGCATCAGCCGCTGCATGCGGATCATGTCGCCATTGTTCACGGTGGCGACGGTGATGCTGGTCTGCGCCGAGGCCGAGCCCATCAGGGCAACCAGCAGCGAGGCACCCGCGAGGGTGCGGAATGTCACGGTCATAGCTCTCCTCCCTTCGGCGTTTTTGAGCAAATAATCGCCGTATGGGCAAATACTCACGCGCACCCATGCGGGCGTCAAGTGAATTCGATGCTGCAGGCGCGAGCAGTCGGCCCGCCTTTGGTCGAAAGCACGTAAGAATGTGGTATTATATTAGGCAGATCAGCCGCTTAAGTGTGCACCGGACGCGCCGCACCGGCACGCTGCCGTTGCGTCACGATCCTCACATGCACGTGTGCGTGGGTCTGGGGCGGAGCCTCAGCCGGCCAGAATGCCCGCGGCGGTGGGCTCGTCAGTAACGAGGCCGTTGATGATACCGGAGGTCAGCGCCGCCCGGAGTGCCATGATCTTGGCCTCCCCGGCAGCGATGCCGATGACCGGGCGCTCGGGCGTGGCGATCTCCACCCGCACGCCGGTCAGGCGGGCGTTGAGGGCGAGGTCGAGATAGCGCCCCTGGCGATCATAGATCCACCCGGCCACCTCGCCAGCCGCACCGACACGCTGGATCTCGTGCAGTTCGTCCGGGGTGAGGAAGCCGTCAGTCAGCAGCGGCGCATCCTCGCTCATCTGGCCGACACCGACAAAGGTGACGTCCGCCGCCTGCGCCAGCCCGCGCACCTTGCGCACGGCGGTGAGCGACTGGAGCGTGCGGTTTTCCTCGACCGTGTCGACCAGCACCGGAACCGGCATCGGGTAATGCGGCGCCCGCACCTTTTCGGCCAGGCGCATAATGACCTCGAAATAGGAGGCCGAGCCGTCGAGCGCGATATTGCCGAGCAGCGAAACCAAACGGTGCTGCGGCGCCTCCACCGGGCTCAGCGCATCCACCATGCCGCGCAGCGCCCGCCCGGTGCCGAGCGCGATGACGCGCGAACCGCTCTCCGCCAGCACCCGCTCCATCTCCTCGGCGGCCGCGGGGGCGATGGAACGCACCGGGTCGCGCGCCGGCCCGAGCCCCGGCATTACCCGGCAGCGCACCAGCCCGAAGCGCGCGCGCAGAGCCGCTTCCAGCTCGACGCAGCGGGCGAGATGGTGATTCAGCCGCACATGGATAAGCCCGGCCGCCACCGCCCGGCTGACGAGGCGCTGCGCCCGCTGGCGCGACAGCCCCATCTCGCTGGCGATCTGGTCCTGCGTCAGCCCCCCGACATAATAGAGCCAGGCCGCGCGGGCGGCCTGGTCGTCGATCGAAGCGTCCATCTCGGGCGTCAGGCTCATGTCGGGTCTGCTATATCGGGCGGCGCGTGAAAGAGAGTGGGCATCGCCGCCCGGATCTCCGAGAAGCCGGCGAAGCGCCGGTGCGGACTTACGTCGGCAGGCAGCGGCATGTCCATGCCCGCGAAATGGGCGCCGCCGACGAAATGCCAAACCTCCATGCCGGCGGCCAGTCCGGCGGCGATCCCCGCCGCGCTGTCCTCCACCACCACGCAGGCGGCCGGGTCGACCCCCATCTGCGACGCCGCGTACAGGAACAGGTCCGGCGCCGGCTTGCCGCGCGCTACCTGCGAGGCGGTGAAGGCGCGGCCGGCGAACAGCTCCGCCAGGCCCGCGATCCGCAGCGAGGCGGCCAGGCGCGGCGGGCTGGACGAGGTGGCGAGGCAGAACGGCACGGTGAGCGCCGCCAGCGCCTCCAGCGCTCCCTCCATGGGAGCGAGGCCCGCCTCGAACCCGGCAAGCAGCCGGCTGCGGTAGTCATCCTCGAAGGAGGCCGGCAACTCCCGGCCGAAACGCGCCCTCACCTCGGTCCGGATCACCGTATGGGCACGGCCGATGAAATGGCGCGCCACGAAGTCCATGTCGACGGCGACGCCGTGACAGGCAAGCTCGTTGATCAGTGCGCTTGCAGCGAGCATCTCGCTGTCGATCAGCACGCCGTCGCAGTCGAAGATGAGGAGCCCGGGCCGCATGCGAGCGGTCTAGCCCTCAAGCCGCCCGCCGTCCAGCGGCGCCGGCGAGGCTGCCGCGCCCCTCTTGTCACCGGCGCTTTGGCGACGGCGGCAGAAGGCGTCCACTCGCCAGCTGCCAGAGGCTGTGGGCGGAAGCGAGGGCGACGACGCCGGTGGCGAGGGCGAGCAGGAACGGCGCCAGCACCGCCAGCACGCCCGTCTCGCCCCGCGCGACCAGAAGCAGGGTCGCAGTCGCCAGTGCGGTGAGACCGAAGGTGAAGGCCCAATAGGCCGGAGAGAGCGGCTGGCGCAGGATCCACGGCAGCAGCCGGGCGATCAGCAGCAGCTGGAGCAGCCCATAGCCCAGCAGCGCCCGGGCGAAGATGTCCGGCCCGCCGTCGGTCAGGCTGAGATAGGTCACAGCCCCGACCACCGGCGGCGCCAGCTGGATGCCGAGCGTCGGGCGCTGCGCCGGCGGCAGGGCGGAGCCGTGCTGGAAGCGGTTCAGCAGCACCGATTCCATGGCGAGCCAGGAGAACAGGCCGGCGCCGAACGCCAACTGCCCCCAATTCTGGAAGCCGAGCACCCCGCAGGCGGTGCCGGTCACGAAGCTCCCGGCGACCAGCGGCAGGTACATCACCGGGGTGGCGGCCTCCGGGTCGCGCTCGCCGCGCCACAGGCAACCGGTGCGCCAGACGCCGAAGCCGAGCGTGAACAGCGCGCCGGACAGCAGCAGCCCCTCGGCAAGGGCACGGGAATAGGGCGCCGCGCCGATGCTGACCAGCAGCGTCGCCACGCCGGCCAGCCCGACGAATCCCGACTGCACCGGATGGTGAAGTTCCTCCAGCGCCGCTGGGCGGGCCAGCGTCCATTTGAGGACATAGAGCAGCAGGACCACCGCCCAGACGAGCGCGCCCGCCGCCATGAACGCCTCGCCGAGGATCGCCGGCACGCCCCAGAGCGCATGGGCGGCGCGCCAGCTTCCCCCCAGCCCGCAAAGGCCCAGCACCATGCCGAAGAAGGAGACCGGCACGATCGGCAACCCGCTGTTTTCCCGCACGCGGCACTCCCCCTTTGCGGCACGACCTTGCCGGCCGACGTCCTGCGCCTAGGCCCTGCGCTCGGCGAGGGCGCGCGCCGCCCACATACCCGCCAGCATGGCGGGAATGAAGGCCAGCGTCCCCGGCGCGGCAAGGCCGAGCGCGGCGAAGGCCGGGCCGGGACAGAAGCCGCCCAGCCCCCACCCTATCCCGAACAGCGCCGGCCCGACGATCAGCCTTGCGTCGATATCGCTCCGGGTCGGCAGCTGGAAGCGCGGCGCCATCAGCGGCTTCTCGCGCGTCAGTACCAGCCGGAAGCCGATGAAGGCGACCACCACCGCACCGCCCATGACGAAGGCAAGGGAGGGATCGAACGTGCCGAACAGATCGAGGAAGTTCAGCACCTTGGCCGGGTTGCTCATGCCGGAGACGATGAGCCCGAAGCCGAACAGCAGGCCGAGGCCGAGATTGACGAGGATCGACATGGCCTCAGCCTCCAATCACATGGCGCACGACAAAGACGGTGGCAAAGCCCACCGCCATGAACACGCCGGTGGCGACGAACGAGCGCCGCGACAGGCGCGAAAGCCCGCACACGCCATGGCCCGAGGTGCAGCCCGAGCCCCACACCGAGCCGAAGCCGACCAGCAGGCCGGCAGCGACCATCAGCGCGAGGTTCGTGGACACCGTCTGCACCACCGCCGCGCCGGTGACGGCGGCGTAAAGCAGGGGCGCGGCGACCAGCCCGGCGACGAAGGCCAGCCGGCCGGCGAAAGCCTTGTCGGCATAGGGGGGAAACAGCCGGCTGGCGATGCCGCTGATGCCGGCGATGCGGCCTTCCGCCAGCATCATCAGCACGGCGCTGAGGCCGATCAGGGCGCCGCCGACGAGGGAGGCAACGGGGGTGAAGTCGGTCATGATTCTATCGCGTGGTTTCGGCCGCGTGCGGCGCGCAGAACAGGGCGTGCATGGTGGCGATGAAGGTCTCCACCCGGGGATCGGCGAGGCGATAGAACACCTGCTTACCCTCCTTGCGGCCGACGATCAGCCCCGCTTCCCGCAGCCCGGCAATCTGCTGCGACAGGCCGGGCTGGCGGATGCCGAGCAGATCCTCCAGCTCGCGCACCGAGCGTTCGCCTTGCACCAGCGCGCAGGCCACCATCAGCCGGTCGGGATTGGACAGGGTCTTCAAAAAGGCCGAGGCTTCCCCCACCCGGGCCTTCATGTCGGCGATCTCGCTGGCAGGCGTGTCGAGCATCGTGTCTTTCCCGGATGACGTCAGTCCCAGACCGCACCCTTGAGCAGGTCGAGCGGAATCTTGAGATAGCGTACCCCGTTCGATTCCGGCACTGGCAGCCGCCCGCCATTGGTGTTGATCTGCAGCGACTGCAGGATCAGCTTCGGCATGGCGAGGCTGCGGTCGCGCGCCTCGCGCACCGCGACGAAGGCTTCCTGGGTGGTGCAGCGCACCATGTGGATGTTGCCCGCCTTCTGTTCAGCGACGGTGGATTCCCACATCGGCTCCCGCCCATCCGGCTGGTAGTCATGGCCGGTGAAAAGGCGGGTCTCGTCGGGAAGCGCCAGAATGGCCTGGATCGAGTCCCACAGCACCCTGGCGCTGCCGCCGGGGAAATCGGCCCGGGCGGTGCCGCTGTCGGGCATGAACAGCGTGTCATGGACAAAGGCGGCGTCGCCGACGACATAGGTGATCGAGGCCAGCGTGTGCCCAGGCGAGAACATCACCCGGGCCTCGATGTCGCCGACCTTGAAGCGGTCGCCCTCCGTGAACAGCCGGTCCCATTGCGAGCCGTCGGCGGGGAAGTCCGGCCAGTTGTAGAATCCCTTCCAGAGCGCCTGCACGTCCTTCACCCGTTCGCCGATCGCCGTCGGCGCGCCGGTCTTCTCCTTGAGATAAGGCGCGGCGGAGAAGTGGTCGGCATGGGGGTGGGTGTCGAGAATCCACTCGACCGTGTAGCCCCGCTCGCGCACGAAGGCGAGGATGCGGTCGGCATTGATCGAGGCGGTCTGGCCCGACTTCTCGTCGAAATCATAGACCGGGTCGACGATGGCGCACATCTTCGTCGCCGGATCGGCGACAACATACTGGATCGACCAGGTGCGCGGATCGAAGAACCCGGTCACTTCGGGCTGCGGCGTCATGGCAGGCTCCTTGACGTCAGCCGGCATCGGCCGGCGTCACTTGCGCCCGGCCACCGGGCAGGTCGAAAGGCCGAAGACGGAATAAAGCGGGCAATTGCCCATCAGCGCGGTGAGCAGCGGCACGACGCCGATCAGGCCGATCCAGCGCAGATCGCCTTCCAGCACGAAAATCAGCGAGAGCAGGACGAGGCCGAGGACGATGCGAACGGCCTTGTCGACGGGTCCGATGTTGCGGGTCATGGCGGGTTTCCTGAGCGCGGCAGGTCCGTTCCTGCCACTCTCTACATATAACGATTGCATAAATTTGCAATCGTTATATCGCAAGTATAAATGCGTAAGCCCCCCGGCGCTGCCGCCCCTCTCCTCTCGGCGGGCGGCGGCGGGCGGCTCCAGCAGCGGCTCCAGCCGCTTGTCGGTCAGCGTCTTCAGGAACGCAACCAGCGCGTCGATGCGGCGGTCGTCGAGGGCGGGGCATTTCGGCTGGCAAATGCTCTGGCCGGCCGTCCCGCCTGCCGTCACCCGTAGGCGCGAGGTCTCATACTCAGCCCAACATCAGGTCGGGTGGACGCTCGCGTGGTCGACAATCTGAACCTTGCCGTCAGTTTGTCGCCGAATGGGCACTTCCTGCGCAATGCCCTTGCCTTTCAGGGCCATATTGTTGACAGTTGGCACAATGCGGACAGTAAAGTCCGACCCATGCGAGGAGGCGCCCGATGGACGTTGCAGAAGCCGTTCCCGAACTCGTTCAGACCACGCGGCTGATGGAGGGTTTCACCTTCCGGCGCATCAGGACGCGCGGCGCCGAGATCAATGTCGCCACTGCCGGCGAAGGACCTCCCCTCCTCCTCATCCATGGCAACCCGCTTACTCTGGTCAGCTGGCACAAGGTGGCCCCGTCGCTGGCGCGCGATTTCTCGGTGGTCGCGATCGACATGCGCGGCTATGGCGACAGCTCCAAGCCCGATGGCGGCGAGGACCATTCGGGCTATTCCTTCCGCGCCATCGGCGAGGATGCGTTCGAGGTGATGGACGCACTCGGCCACGAGACCTTCGCCGTCGCCGGCCATGACCGTGGCGCCCGCGTCGGCTTCCGCATGTGCCTCGACCGGCCCGAGCGCATCACCCGCTACGCCGCGCTCGACATCGTGCCGACGCACCATGTGCTGAACAACATCACGCTCGGCTGGGCGCGCGAGAGCTATCACTGGTTCTTCATGGCGCAGAAGGCACCGTTTCCCGAAAACCTGCTCGGCGCCGATCTCGACTATTACATGCGCTACAAGCTCAACAAGAAGGGCGTGGGGCTGGAGATCTTCACCCCCGAGGCGATGGACGAGTACATACGCTGCGCCACCCGCGAGCAGATCCACGCCGTGTGCGAGGATTACCGCGCCACCATCACCGTCGACCTCGACATGGACACGGCCGACTACGGCACGCGCAAGATCGCCTGTCCGACCCTGGTGATCTGGGGCACCAACAGCCATTGCGGCCGTCACTTCAAGCCGGTGGAAGCCTGGTCGGAATGGGCGGACGATCTCGTCGGCCTGCCGGTGCCGACCGGGCACTACCCGGCCGAGCACCGCCCCGATCTTATCTACGCCGCCTTCTACCGCTTCTTCCGTGGTGAGCGCGTTACATGAACACGGCAGCGGTGACGGCGGCGGCGGCAAAGGCCCGCCTGCATGGCGGGGAGGAAATCGCCTTTCTCGATGTGCGCGAGGCGGCAGCCTTCGGCGAGGGGCACCCGCTCTTCGCCGTCCCCTGCCCGTTCAGCCGGCTGGAAGCCTCCGCCATTGCGTTGGTGCCGCGCCCCGACTGCCCGGTGCTGCTCATCGATGATGGCGACGGCATCGCCGAGACGGCCGCGCAGCGGCTGGCGGCCTGCGGCTATACCGACATCGCCGTCCTCGCGGGTGGGCTTCCCGAATGGCAAGCGGCGGGGTTCGGTGTCTTCGCCGGGGTCAATGTGCCGAGCAAGACGCTGGGCGAATTGCTGGAGCACGACCATCGCCCCGCGATGATCGACGCCGCCACGCTGGCACGCTGGCGCCGCGAGGGGCGCGCGCACGCCTTCTTCGATGCCCGGCCCCCTATCGAATACGCCAAGATGCGGATCGAGGGCGCGCGCTGCGTGCCCAATGGCGAGCTCGCCCATCGGGTCGGCGCCGCCGTGCCGGACCCTGCGACGCCGATCGTCATCACCTGCGCCGGCCGGACCCGCGGCATTGTCGGGGCGCTGACGCTGCGCGCCATCGGCGTGGCCAACCCGGTCTATGCGCTGGAAAACGGCACGCAGGGCTGGGCGCTCGCCGGCCTGCCGCTCGACCGGGGCGCGCAGGCCGATCCGCTGCCGGAGCTGGACCCCGCCCAGGCGCAGGCCAGCCGGGCCCGTGCCCAACGCCTTATCGCCGCCGCGCAGCTCTCGACGCTCACGCCTCGCGCGGAGCAAACGCTGCTGCATGAGGCCGGCCGCACCCCCTTCCTGTTCGATCTGCGCAGCGAGGCGGAACGGGCGGCCCGGCCGGTGCCAGGTGCGGTCCCCGTCCTTGCCGGCCAGCTGATTCAGGCGACCGACCAATATGTCGGCATCCGCCATGGCCGGCTGATCCTGATCGACGACACCGGGCTGCGGGCCGCGCTGGCGGCGCTGTTCCTGCGCGCGCTCGGCTTCGAGACGCATGTGCTGGCGCTTGATGAGGTCGAGGAAAACGACGTCCCCATGGTTCCCGCGCTCGCGCTCAAGGCCCCCGCCCCGCCTGCCGCGATTGACGCCCGGACGGCGTGGGGCCTCGCCCAGAGCGGCGTGCCGGTGCTGGATCTGCGCGCCTCCGGCGACTGGGAGTCGTGGCGGCTCGATGGCGCGCGCTGGGTGCTGCGCGGCGAGCTGCCCGGCGCGCTCGCGAAGGGCGCACGGCAGGCGATTCTGCTCGGTGATGCAACGGCCGTCGCGGCGGCCACTTGCGAGCTGCGCGCGGCCGGCGTTTCCGCCCGCTGGCTGCCGGCCGACGCCGATGCCTGCGCGCAGGCGGGGTGGCCGGTCGATCGCGTGCGCCGGCGCATGAGCCGGGAGGACGCCCGCGACCGGGTCTGGTTCGTCCATGACCGCCATGACGGCAATGCCGAGGCGTCCCGCCAATATCTCGCCTGGGAAATGGGCCTCATCCACCAGCTGGACGAGGCCGAGCGCGCCGCCTTTGGCTGGGTCCCCATCTCCCCGGCCTGACGGCCGCGCGGGGCGCTCGTTCTGCCCTCAACCCCTTTCGCGAGCGGCGGAAGGGGTTTTCTTTGCCCGGCAGCAGGCCGGGGCATCGCACAACGAAAAGGGCGGGTTCGCACCCGCCCTCCGAGTTCTGCCGATAGGAGAAGAACGCTCAGCCCTTGCTGGGCGTCGTGTGCGCGGCGCGGGTTTCTTCCTGAATCTGCCGCATCGCGAGCGCCTCGGCCGCTTCCGCCCGGTTCTGCTTGCGCTTGCCCCAGGCGGTCATGGCGAGAGAGGCGAACATGACCGCGAAGATCGCCATCGCGCCGGGCCGTTCCAGAATATAGAGCGGATTACCGCCGGAGAGCTGGTAGGAGCGCAGGAACTCGGTCTCCAGCATGCGGCCCAGCAGGATGCCGACCACCACCGCCGAGACCGGATACTGGTAGCGGTTGAGGGCATAGCCGAGCAGAGCGAACACGAACAAAGTGATCGGTCCGGCCGCCTCGCCGGTCACCGCGAAGGTGCCCAGCGTGGCGATGACGAGGATCGCCGGCAGCACGTAGCGGGTCCGCACCTTCATGATGTTGGAGGCGACATAGATGAAGCCGATACCCACCGCCAGCAGCACCACCGCCTGGACGATGTTGTTGAGGATGATGGCGTAGACCATCGGCTTCTGCGTCTCGATGAAGCTCGGGCCGGGCACGATGTTGTGCATCATGAAGGCCGCGATCAGGATCGCGGTGGCGCCGCCGCCGGGAATGCCGAGCGCCAGCATGGTGGCCATGGAGCCGCCCTCGCCGCTCGCCACCGCCGATTCCGCCGCGATCACGCCCTTCGGGTTGCCCTTGCCGAAGGTGGCGCTGTCCTTGGCGGTGCGCTTGGTCTCGGCATAGGCGATGAGGTTGCCGATGGAGGAGCCGACGCCCGGCACGGCACCGATGATGATGCCGATGATCGAGCCGCGCAGCAGCACACCGGGATATTTCAGCGTGCCCCAGCAGCCCTTGAGAATCTTGCGCAGGCTGACCTCGCGCGAGCCCTCGGCCTCGATGATGTAGTCGCGGCTGGCGAGGCTGAGCAGCTGGCTCGCCGCCAGCAGGCCGATCATCGCCGGGATCGGCGCAATGCCGTCGAGCAGCACCGGCAGGCCCAGCGTGCCGCGGGTGAAGCCGGCGGTGTTCATGCCCACCGTGCCGAGCAGGATGCCCAGCGCAGCGGCCAGCAGACCGCGGCTGATATAGGTGGAGCCGAGCGAGCCCAGCAGCATCATGCCCCAGATCGCCACCGCGAACATTTCCACCGGCCCGATCCGTAGCACGATGTCGGCCAGCGGCTCGATGACGAGGAGCAGCAGCACATAGCCGGCGATGCCGCACAGGGTGGAAGCGAACAGCGCATAGCCGAGCGCCTCGTTGTGCTCGCCCTTCTGCGACATGGCATAGCCGTCGAAGGTGGTCGCGAAAGACGATGGCGAGCCCGGTATGTTCATCAGGATCGCCGGCACCGACCCGCCGAACCCGGCCCCGGTATAGACCGAGGTGAGGAACACGATGGCCGAGAAGAAATCCATGTAGAGCGACATTGGCAGCACGATCGCCATCGCCATGGTGATCGAAATGCCGGGAATGGCGCTGAAGACGAGGCCGACGATCAGGCCCGGGACAATCCATCCCCAGGACCCGACCGACGTGAACATGATGCCGAGGGCATCATTGAAGGCGGATACGTCGATCATCGGGCGCGCCTCACAGCAGGGTCGTGTGCATGGGATAGGAGATCAGGGCGCGGAAGCCGTAGATCGTGACCAGTGTGACGGCGAGCGAGAAGAACAGCAGATGCAGCGGCCGCCGCTCGCCGCAAATGGCCATGGCCGCGGCGGCGAACAGGAAGATGGCGATGTCGAAGCCGATGACATCGAGCAGGAACACCATCAGCCCGAGCGACACGCCGAGCGCCGCCATGCGGATCACATCCGCACGGTCCGTGGACAGGCTCACGGCGAACGGGTCGTTCTCGGATGTGGGCTTGGCCGCCTCGCGCGCCTCCAGCTTGTGGAAGCACTGCGGCACGATGAACAGGTACATCGCCAGCGCGAAGATCGCCACCGGCTGCACCAGAAGCAGATTGTTCACGCTCAGCGACACGCTGCGGGCATCGAGAAGATACCAGAAGACGAGTGCCGCGATGAACGTGATGAGCGCGAGATGGCCATAGTCGATGGCATAGCTGTGCCGACCGATACGCATCTTCATCTCCATTCGTCAGAGGAGGGAGAATGAAGGCGGGCGCGCCGCACCGGCGGCCCGCCTTCCATTGATGCGGCCTACTTCAGCAGATCGACGTATTTCGCCATCTTGGCGGCGTTGTCGAGATAGGCCTTGTTGGAAGCATCCGGCCCGTACCAAGTGGTGGCCAGTTCCTGCAGCTTCAGCGTCTCGATCGCCTTCGGGTTCTTGCTCGCCTTCTCGACCGCCGCCACGAGAATCTTGAAAATCTCCGGCTGCTCGTTCTTCAGCTTGGTGGTAACGGCCCAGCCGCGCTGCGAGCCTTCGACGAAGTCGGTCTTGAGGGTAGCGCCAATCAGCGGCGCGTCGGGATACCAGTCCACCTGCTCGGCGGCGAAAATGGCCAGCGGGCGGACCTTCGACTTCAGCGGCAGGAAGCCCTCGCCGCCGACGAAGCCGACATCGACCTGGGCGCCGGCGGTGGCGTTGCGGGCCGGGCCGCCGCCATCATAGGTGACGATGCGCAGCTTGCTGGCATCGACCCCGGCGGCCTGGAAGGCCAGCACCATGTTGGCATAGTCGGCGGAAGCGGGTTGCACGCCGATGCTGAGGCTCGACGGGTCCTTCTTCAGCTTCTCGATCACCTCGGCGAAGGTCTTTACCGGCCCGCCGGACGAAGTCGCCGCCAGCGTGTAGTCACGCGACGGCAGGTTGATCATCGAGAAGTCCTCGACCTTGTACGGCGCGTTCTGCAGCAGCACGGTCAGCGGGATATAGGGCGCGGCCGAGGTGCACAGGATGGAGTAGCCATCGGCCGGCTGGTTCAGCGCATAGGAATTGCCGAGCTGGGTGCCGGCGCCGGGCTTGTTGACGATGACGAGGGGCTGGCCCAGCTCCTGCTCAAGATACGGCATGAAGGCACGGGACAGGCGATCATTGTAGCCGCCGGTGGCGAAGGGCACGATCACATTGATCGGACGCGAGGGATAGGTCGCGGCGCGCAGGATGGATGGCATGGCGACCATGCCGGAGACCGCTGCGAGGCCGCCCGCCGAAATCTTGAAGGCATCTCTGCGTGTGAAATCTGTCATGTTTTCCTCCCGCCGTTCCATCTGGGTCCTTCGGCCGGCGGCCATGAAGCGGCCGGCCCGTGTGGATTAGGCTGGGGAAGACTGTCCCGCTCTCCGTCAACTGTCAACACATTTGCCGCGAGATACGGTATCCGCAAGGATAGCTCGCGACGCCACGCGACGGTCGCCCGGCGGCTCCTTTGGGGCAGCTCTGACCTTTGAATCAACGAAACACCGTGCGTGAGCCCTTTCACACGCCTTTTCCGTCGACTGTGGAGAGGCGGCGCAGGACCCATCAATCTGTTGACAGTTTTCATTCAAGCTGTCTCTATCGCCGCATGCCCTGCCGGCGGCAACCTGCCCGCTGCGAGACAGGCGCCAACAAACCGCCGCGCCGATGCGAACCGTCGCGGCACTTTGGGGAGGCCGTCATGTCCGAACGCCCGCGCCACCGCCGGAGGCCGACCTCCCGCCTCATCGCGACCGTCACGGCACAGAGGCAGGCGTCTGCCGGGCGGGCGAACGGGTGATGGCGGCGCGTCCCGAACCGCCCAACCCGGCGGGCAAGCGGGGGGCGTTGCGGTGGATGGCCGGGCTGCGCCTTGTCGGCACCTACGCCGTCGCCGCCGCCGCCGGCTATGCCGCCTCGCGCCTGCACGTCCCCCTGCCCTGGATGCTCGGCCCGCTCTTCGTCTGCGGCCTGCTGAATGTTTCGGGCGTGCCCTTGCAGGCCGGGCCGCATCTGCGCGAGATCGGGCAGGTCATTGTCGGTCTCGCCATCGGCATGCGCTTCACGCCGCATCTGCTGCTGGTGTCGCTGGAACTGCTGCCGGCCATGCTGGTGGCGACGCTCTACATCATCATTGCCACCTTCATCGGCGCGCTCATCATGCGCCCACTGGCGCGTATCGACCCCACCACCGCCTTCTTCGCCACCGCCGCCGGCGGCATGGCCGACATGGCGGTGGTGGCGGCCGCGCGGGGCGGTGATACGAACGCGGTCTCGATCGTCCACGCGCTGCGGGTCACGACGGTGGTCAGCATCGTGCCGTTTATGGTGTTCGCCTTCGGCGAGACCGGCAACGTCAACACGGTCGACCCCACCGCCTCGCATGATTTGCTGCTGCTGGGTCTCGGCCTCGTCATCGCCTATCTCGGCGCACAGGCGCTGCGCCCGACGGTCATTCCCAATCCCTGGCTGCTCGGCTCGCTGCTGCCGAGCGCCGTATTGGGCGCGACCGGCCTGCTCAATGTCGCGGTTCCGGGCCTCCTCATCATCGCGGCGCAGGTGATGATCGGCGTCTGGCTGAGCCTGCGCTTCCGCCGCGACCTGTTCGTGCGGCTGCCGCGCGTCGCCGCCTCCGGCCTGCTGATCGGGGTGCTGCTCATCCTCGCCGCAGCGCTGGGGGCGGAAGCGCTCTCGCTCGCCACCGGGCTGCCGCTCACCACCAGCTTCCTCGCCCTCGCCCCGGCGGCGATCACCGAAATGGTGCTCACCGCCAAGGCGATGCACGCCGATGCCGAGCTGGTGACGGCGTTTCACATCGTCCGCATCGCGGTGATCTCGTCGACCATCCTGATCGTGTTCCGCGTCTACCGCTTCGTGCTGAGGAGCCAATATGATTCTGGGGTTTGACGGCCGCCGCGCCGTCATCGTCGGCGGCAGCTACGGCATTGGCGAGGCCACCGCCGCCATTCTGCTGCGCGAGGGCGCGCAGGTGCTGATCGCCTCGCGCAGCCGCGACAATCTGGAGGCCGCCCGCGCCCGCCTCGAAGTGGCGACCGGGCGCGCGCCCGAACTCTTCGTCGCCGATGTGGTGAAGGATGCCGCCTCGGCGATCGCACTGATGGACGAGGCGCGCACGCGCTGGGGGGCGCTCGACATTCTCGTCAGCGCGGTGGGCGGGAGCGTGCGGGCGGATTTCGACACGCTGAGCGACGAAGACTGGCTCGCGAGCTATGAGTTCAACGTGCTCTCCACCGTCCGCTCCGTGCGCGCCGCATTGCCCCTGCTGGCGGCGGGCGACACGCCGGCCGTGGTCACGCTGGGCGCGGCGGCGGCGAAGATGCCCTACGCGCACCAGATCATGACCAATGTCCACAAGGCCGGCCTGCTCGGCCTCGTCAAGACGCTGGCGCTGGAGCTCGGCGAAAAGGGCATCCGCATCAACGCGGTCGGCCCCGGCCGCACCAAGACCGCGCTCTGGATCAACCGCGCAACCAAGATGGCCGCCGAGCGCGGCGTGCCGGTGGAAGCGATCTACGCCGAATTCGCGGAAGAAATCCCGCTGAAGCGCTTCGCCGAGCCGGCGGAGATCGCGGTCATGGTCGCGTGGCTCGCCAGCCCGCTCGCCAGCTACATCACCGGCCAATCCATCAATGTCGACGGCGGCATCGCGCGCGGCCTCGTTTAAAGGAGAACAGAATGTCCACGAAAGACGTCACCCGCCAGCTCGCCGCCTGGATCGTCGGCTGCAAGCTCGGCGACATTCCCGCCTCGGTACAGACGGAGGGCGTGCGCACCTTCTTCAACTGGATGGGCTGCGCCGTCGGCGGCGCCCGCCACGAGACGGTGGACCGGGCGCTGGCCGGCATCTCGCCCTTCGCCGGCAAGCCGCAGGCAACCGTGCTCGGGCGCGGCGAGCGGCTGGACGTGCCGAACGCGGCGCTGATCAACGGCATCTCCTCGCATGTGCTCGACTATGACGACACCCATCTGAAAACCATCATCCACCCCGCCGGGCCGGTCGCCTCCGCCCTGCTGGCGGCGGCGGAGTATCAGCCGATGACCGGCGCCGATTTCCTCGCCGCGCTGATCGTCGGCGTCGAGGTGGAATGCCGCATCGGCAACAGCGTCTATCCCGAACATTACGACCGCGGCTGGCACATCACCGGCACCACAGGCGTGTTCGGCGCCGCCGCCGCCGTCGGCCACATGCTGAAGCTGGATGAGACCCAGATGACCTGGGCGCTCGGCATTGCGGCGACGCAGGCCTCGGGCCTGCGCGAAATGTTCGGCACCATGTGCAAGAGCCTGCACCCCGGCGCCGCCGCCCGCAACGGCGCGCTCGCCGCCTTCCTCGCCAAGGCCGGCTTCGACAGCTCGCTGCAGGCGATCGAGGCGCCGCGCGGCTTCGCCAATGTGCTCTCCACCAAGCAGGATTATAACGAGATCCTCGGCGGGCTCGGCGAGACCTGGGAAGCCGGGCTCAACTCCTACAAGCCCTTCGCCTGCGGCATCGTCATCCACCCCACCATCGACGGCTGCCAGCAGCTGCGCGAGGAGCTGGGCGACGCGGTGAACGCCATCGCCGCCGTGCGCCTGCGCACCCATCCGCTGGTGCTGGAACTCACCGGCAAGCGCACGCCGAAGACCGGGCTTGAGACCAAGTTCAGCGTCTTCCACGCCGCCGCCTGCGCCCTGCTGCGCGGCGACGGCTCGCCCACCGCCTTTACCGACGAAGCCGCCAACGCGCCGGAGATCATTGCCCTGCGCGACAAGGTCGACGCCACCTCCGATACCGCGATCCACGAGGCCTCGGTGGAGATCGAGGTGCAGTTCGAGGACGGGCGCGTGATCGAGAAGATCATCGACCGCGCCATCGGCAGCCATGACAAGCCGCTGAGCAACGAGCACCTCGCGCGCAAATTCGCCCACCAGTCGGCCCTTGTCGTCGGCGACGAGGTGACCGAGCGGCTGATGGCCCTGTGCTGGCGCCTGCCGGAACTGGGCGATGTCGGCGAGATCGCCCGCGCTTCGGTGCCGGCCGGCCTGCGCGACGCGGCGGAGTGAGCACCGTGACCACGCACCCACCTCTGCGCATCGGTGTTCTCAATGGCGACGATATCGGCCATGAGATCGTCCCCGCCGCCCATGCCATCGCCGCTGCGGCGGCGCAGGCCTGCGGCCTCGCCGTCGAGTGGCGCCCGATGCCGCTCGGCCGCAAGGCGCTGGAAGAACTCGGCCACACCATGCCGCCCGGCACGCTGGAGACGCTCGGCACGCTCGACGGCTTCATCCTCGGCCCGATCGGCCATCAGGCCTATCCGAAGGTGCCGGAGGCGATCAACCCGCACCCGATCCTGCGCAAGAGCTTCGACCTGTTCGCCAATGTGCGCCCCACCCGCTCCTATCCGGGGTTGGGGTGCCTCTATGACGACATCGACCTCGTGATCGTGCGCGAGAACAATGAGGGCTTCCAGCCGGACCGCAACGTGGTCGCCGGCTGCGGCGAGTTCCGCCCGACGCACGACACCACCATCTCGGTCCGCGTCATCACCCGCGAGGGCAGCCGCAAGGTCGCACGCGCCGCCTTCGAGATCGCCCGGGCGCGCAAGAAGCGGCTCACGGTGGTGCACAAGAACACCGTGTTCAAGCTCGGCTGCGGCATGTTCGTGGAAGAGTGCTACGAGGCCGGCAAGGAATTCCCCGATGTCGCCATCGAGGAAGTCATCGTCGACACCTTCGCCATGAAGCTGGTGCGCGAGCCGCAGCGCTTCGATGTCGTCGTCACCACCAACATGTTCGGCGACATTCTCACCGACGAGGCGGCCGGCCTCGTCGGCGGGCTCGGCATGGCGCCGGGCCTGTGCATCGGCCGCGGCGAGATCGCCATGGCGCAGGCCACCCACGGCTCGGCCCCGGACATTGCCGGCAAGGGCCTCGCCAACCCCTATGCGATGATTGAATCGACAAGGATGCTGATCGAATGGCTCGGCCGCCGTCGCGGCATTGCCGCCGCGGGCGAGGCAGCTGCGCTGATGAAGGCCGGCATCGACGCAGCGCTGGCCGACCCCGCCACCCGCACCCCCGACATTCGCGGCAGCGGCACCCAGGCGGACATGGTCGCCGCCATTATCGCCTTTATGGAGAACGCTCATGCGCCGGCATAAAATCGCGCTCATTCCCGGAGACGGCATCGGCTCCGACGTCATCAATGCCGGCCGCGAGGTGCTCGACGCGCTGGCTGCCAGCGATGGCGGCTTCGGCTTCGATTTCGAGAGCTTCGACTGGGGCTCCGACCGCTACCGACGCACGGGCACGATGATGCCGGCGGATGGCGTCGACACGCTGCGCGGCTTCGACGCCATCTATTTCGGCGCCGTCGGCGATCCTGAGATTCCCGACCACATCACCCTGTGGGAACTGCGCCTCGCCATCTGCCAGGGGCTCGACCAATACGCCAATGTCCGCCCCTCGCGCCTCCTGCCGAACATCACCGGCCCGCTGCGGCCCGAGTTGGGCCGCGAGATCGACTGGGTGATCGTGCGTGAAAACAGCGAGGGCGAATATGCCGGCGCCGGCGGGCGGGCGCATCGCGGCCTGCCGATCGAGGTCGGCATCGACGTTTCGGTGTTCACCCGCACCGGCATCGAGCGCGTCTGCCGCTTCGCCTGCGAACTCGCCCTATCGCGCCCGCGCAAGAAACTCACCATCGTCACCAAGTCGAACGCCCAGCGCCACGGCATGGTGCTGTGGGACGAGGTGTGCAAGGGCGTGATCAAGGACTTCCCCGAGTTGGATGTCGACTGGATGCTGGTCGACGCCATGACCATGCGCCTCGTGCTGCGGCCGGGCACGGTGGACACGGTGCTCGCCACCAACCTGCACGCCGATGTGCTCTCCGACCTTGCCTCGGCGCTGAGCGGGAGCCTCGGCATCGGCGCCACCGCCAATCTGGCGCCGGACCGCTCAACGCCTTCCATGTTCGAGCCGATCCACGGCTCCGGCTTCGATCTGATCGGCAAGGGCATCGCCAACCCGATCGGCGCGTTCTGGAGCGCGGTGATGATGCTGGAGCATCTGGGCGAGGTGGACGCCGCCGCGCGGCTGATGGCTGCCATCGAGCAGGTGACGGCCGAGGGCACAGCCCTGACCCCGGATCTCGGCGGCACGGCCGGCACCAGCGACGTGACGGCGGCGGTGATCGCCGCTCTTCAACATCAAAGTGTCGCAGAAGCCGGCACAACCCGCCGCATCGCGTAGAAACTGGAAGCCTTCCAACGCGAAACTGTTTACAATTGACGGATGAGCATCATCAGCGATTCCGCTCATTTGAGCGACCTGTCCGTTGTGAAGAGCGTTTCCCTCACGAGCGCGCTCGAAAAGGAACTTGAGCGCCTCATTCTGACAGGCGAGCTGGAGCCGGGGGTTCGGATCAACGAGATCCACCTCTCGAACCGCTTCGGCACCAGCCGCGGCCCGATCCGCGAGGCCACCCGCAGCCTTGAGGCGAAGGGGCTGGTCGAGGTAGTGCGCAACCGGGGCGTCTTCGTCCGGCGGCTGTCAGTCGAGGACGCGATCGAGATCTATGACGTGCGCGCCGCGCTGTTCGGCCAGGCGGGTCGCCTGCTGGCCGAACGCATGACCGACGGGCTGCTGGCCGAGCTGACCCGCATGGTCGACGAGATGGACGCGGTGGCCGAGCGCGGCAGCTTCGACGATTATTACCCGCTCAATCTCGGCTTCCATAACCTCATTGTCAGCTCCTGCGGCAACCGCACGCTGCTCGCCGAATACCACCGCTTCGTCAACAAGCTGCATTTGTTCCGCGCTCGCGCGCTGGTGCAGGGCGGCGGCCTCGCCGTATCGAACCGCGAGCACCGGGCGATGCTTGAGGCGCTGGCTTCCGGCGATGGCGAACGGGCGCAGGTGACGCATTGGCGCCATGTGGCGCTGGCCAAGCGTCGGCTCATCGCCGCCGTCGACGGCCACGCCCGCAACGACTGACGGCGCCGGCGCCTCGCGGCGGTCGCGCTCCCTCTCCCCGTCGGGGAGAGGGAATCCGTAAGCGCGCGCCTCACGCGGCGGCGCGGGCCTCGATCTTTCGCGCAGCGACGCGGGCGGCGAGGCGGATGGCGGACTGGAAGGCGCCGATATCGGCCACGCCCTTGCCGACGATATCGAACGCCGTGCCATGCGCCGGGGTGGTGAACACCACCTCCAACCCGGCTGTGATGGTCACGCCCTTGTTGAAGCCCTTGAGCTTGGTCGCGATCTGGCCCTGGTCGTGATACATCGCCAGCACGCTGTCATAGGCGCCGGCGAACGCTTTGAGATAAACGGTGTCGGACGGATAGGGCCCTTCGCAGGCGATGCCCTCGCGTGCCATCGCCTCGACCGCCGGCCGGATGATGTCGATTTCCTCGGTGCCGAACAGCCCGCCCTCGCCGCCATGCGGGTTGAGCGCCGCCACCGCGATGCGGGGGCGGTCGATGCCGGCCTTGCGCATGGTCTCGTCGGCGAGGCGTAGCGCGCCGCACACGCTCTCGAACGTCACCTGGTCCAGCGCCGTGCGCAGCGAGACATGCGAGGTGACGCGCGTCATCCACTGGCCCTCCAGCACGTTCATCTCGCTGAACGGGCCTTTGTGGTCGAGCAGATGGGCGAACATCTTGTGCTCGTCCGGGAAGCGCCAGCCCCCTTTGAACATCGCCTGCTTGTTCAGCGGGGCGAAGCACACGCCGTCCACCTCCCCCGCCTTGGCGAAGTCGATGGCGCGGGCCAGCGTGTCGCCGGTCAGCCGGCCGGACTCGGGGTTGGCGACGCCCAGCGGGAACAGGTCGGGGTCGGTGTTGCCGAGATCCACCAGCGGAATACCGGGCGCGCTCCAGTCCACCGCGCCGGGTGAGTCGTAACGCTGGAACGACAGAGCCACCCCGGCATGGCGGGCGCCCATATCAAGCACGCGGGCATCGCCGACCACCACCAGCCGCGCCACATGCTCAAGCCCGCCCTGGCTGAGCAGGCGGGCGGTCTGTTCCGGGCCGATGCCGGTGCAGTCGCCGGGCGTGAGGGCGAGGATGGGAAGCGGGTGCGCGGTCATCGAACTACCTGTCCTTGGAACGTGAATGGCGGGGATCGAGCGGGCCGGGCCGCGCCTCGGTGGCGCTGTCATCCTCCAGCGTGCGCAGGAAGCGCGCCTTGCCGGCGAGGATGTGCCGCTCCAGCAGGCGGGCGGCGCCAGTGCCGTCGCTCTGGCGCAGCGCGTCGAGGATCGCCTTGTGCTCGTCATTGGAGGTGCGCATCGAGCCCGGCAGCACCAGGCCCCGCCGGCGGAACAGATGCAGTTCCGCCTCCAGCAGCGGGTACAGCTCGATCAGCTTGTCATTGTCGGAGGCGACGACGACCTGGCGGTGGAACTCGTTGTTCAGCGTGTAGAAGGTGGCGATGTCGGGTGCCTCGATCGCCGCGTCCATCTGCGCGATCAGCTCTCCCAGCCCCCGCAGCTGCACCGTGGTGATGATGGCGGCCGCGAGCCGCCCGGCGGTGCCGAACAGGCCGGCGCGGATGTCGTAGAGGTCGAGCGCCTCCTTGGTGGAGACCTCGCGCACGAAGAAGCCGCGATTGAGTTCGCTGCGCAGCAGGCCGATCTGTTCCAGCGCCCGGCAGGCCTCGCGCACCGGGCCCCGGCTGATGCCGAGCCGCAGCGCCAGCGTGCTCTCATTGATGCGGGTGCCGCCGGTGAGTTCGCCGGTGCCGATCATCCGCTCGATCTCGCGCTGGATCAGCGGCACGAAGGAGGCGGTGCGCGGGGTGCGGGCGGGGTTTGCGGCGGGGCGGAGCATGGCGTCATCTGGCCCACATAATCGCAGATTGTCAACAATGATGGACTAAAGAGACGATATTCGCCTCATGCGTCACCGGCAGCCACTGCCCCGCCAGCTCCCAATTACCGCCAGAGAGAGAGCTACGAACCCTTTATTCATCGGCATTGTGGACTGACGAGATGGACCTGAGCGGCGGAACGCGGCTGTCTGGACGCTGGCCTTCGTCGGCATTAATTGTTGACAGTTGTCGGTTCATTGAACAGTCTGCCCTGGAAAGCGTCGCGGTGCCGCCGCCGATATCCAGGAGTTTGCATGACGACCTATTCCATAGCGGTCATTCCCGGCGACGGGATCGGCAAGGAGGTGGTGCCGGAGGCGCAGCGGGTTCTGGAGGCGGCGAGCCGGATCGGCGGCTTCTCCTTCGATTGGAGCCATTACGACTGGAGCTGCGAGCGCTTTGCCAAGACCGGCGCGATGATGCCGGCCGACGGCCTCGCCCAGATCCGGCACAAGGATGCGATCTTTCTCGGCGCCGTCGGCTTTCCCGGCGTGCCGGACCATGTCTCGCTCTGGGGCCTGCTGATCCCGATCCGCCGCAGCTTCCACCAATATGTGAATCTGCGCCCGGTGAAGCTGCTCAAAGGCGTCGAAAGCCCGCTCAAGGGCCGCGAGGCCGGCTCGATCGACTTCTATGTCGTGCGCGAGAACAATGAGGGCGAGTATTCCTCCATTGGCGGCCGGCTCTATGAGGGGCTGGAGGACGAGCTGGTGATGCAGCAGTCCATCTTCACCCGCCGCGGCTGCGACCGGGTGATGCGCTATGCCTTCGAGCTGGCCAACGGCCGCAAGCAGCACGTCACCTCGGCCACCAAGTCGAACGGCATCAGCCACACCATGCCGTATTGGGACGAGCGCTTCGCCGCGATCTCGAAGGAATATCCCGGCTTCACCACCGATCAGTTCCACATCGACATTCTCACCGCGCATTTCGTCCGCAACCCGGACTGGTTCGACGTGGTGGTCGCCTCGAACCTGTTCGGCGACATCCTGTCCGATCTCGGCCCGGCCGTGGTCGGCTCCATCGGCATCGCGCCGGGCGGCAACATCAATCCCGAGAAGGACTACCCCTCCATGTTCGAGCCGGTGCACGGCTCGGCGCCTGACATTGCCGGCAAGGGCGTCGCCAACCCCATCGGCCAGATCTGGTCGGGGGCGATGATGCTGCGCCATCTCGGCGAGGAAGCCACCGCCCATGCCATCGAGCAGGCGATCGAGGAAGTGCTCGCCCGCCGCGACAGCCTCACCCGCGACCTCGGCGGCACCGCCGGCACCCACGAACTGACCGACGCCATCATCGGCGCCCTGCCCTCTTCGGCCGGCGCCTCGGCGGCCTGACCACCGCCCAACGAGCCCTAAGGAAACGCCCCATGACGCTGCACCAGACCAACCCCGCCCAGGCCCAGCCCATCGTCGAGGGCCTCACCCAGCAGGTGGCGGAATTCGTCGTCGGCACTTCCTATGCCGACCTGCCGGCCGAGGTGGTCGAACTCGGCAAGAAGTCGATCCTCGACGGCATCGGCCTCGCCCTCTCCGGCTCTGTGGCGAAAAGCGGCGAGCACATCCAGGCCTATCTCAAGGGCCTCGGCATCCAGGAAGGGCCGGCCACCGTCATCGGCACGTCGCTGAAGGTGCCGCCGCGCTTTGCCGCCTTCGCCAATGGCGTCGGCATCCATGCCGATGATTATGACGACACCCAGCTCGCCGTCGGCAAGGACCGGGTCTACGGCCTGCTCACCCACCCCACCGCTCCGGCCCTGCCGGCGGCGCTCGCCGTCGCCGAGGCCGCCGGCACGTCCGGCCCGGAGATGATGCTGGCCTATCACCTCGGCGTCGAGGTGGAGTGCAAGATCGCCGAGGCCATCAACCCGCGCCACTATCAGCACGGCTTCCATGCCACCGCGACCTGCGGCACCTATGCCGCCGCCGCCGCCGCCGGCAAGCTCAAGGGGCTGAATGTCGAGCAGATGGTGCGCGCCTTCGGCTGCGCCGGCAGCCAGTCGGCCGGGCTGCGGGAGAATTTCGGCACCATGATGAAGCCCTTCCACGCCGGCCGCTCGTCGGAGAGCGGCGTGGTGGCGGCGGATTTCGCCGCGCTGGGCTGGACCACCACCGACAAGATCCTGGAAGCGCCGCGCGGATTCTTCCAGGCGGCGGGCGGCGGCTTCGATCCCACCGCCATTGTCGGCAAGCTCGGCCAGCCCTGGACCTTTGCGTTCCCCGGCGTCTCGATCAAGCCGCATCCGTCGGGCTCGCTCACCCATCCCGGCATGACCAAGATGCTGGAGCTGATCCGTGAACACGGGATCAAGGCCGGCGATGTGGAGCGGGTCGATGTCGGCACCAACCAGAACATGCCGAACGCGCTGATCCATCACCGCCCGAAGAACGAGCTTCAGGCCAAGTTCTCGATGGAATTCTGCATGGCGATCCTGCTGCTCGACGGGCGCGGCAGCCTGCCGGAATTCACCGACGAGACGGTGGAGCGGGACGACGTGAAGGCGATGATCGAGCGGGTGAATTTCCATGTCCACCCGGAGGCGGAAGCCGCCGGCTACGACAAGATGACCACCATCATCGACATCCACATGAAGGACGGCCGCACCATCTCCGGCCGCTCCGACTTCGGCAAGGGCAGCCCAGCCAACCCGATGACCTATGACGAGGCCGCCGACAAGTTCCGCGGCTGCGCCGAATTCGCCCGCTGGGACAAGGCCAAGACCGAATCCATCGTCGAGACGGTGCGCCGGCTGGAGCAGCTGGGCGATATCCGCGAGCTCACGCGCCTGTGCGCCTGACGCTGCCCCATGGAGAGCAAGGGCGCCCCGCGCGGGGCGCCCTTTTTCGTTTGCGGGCCTCTAGCCGGCCGCTTCCAACTTGTCAGCCCTCAAGTTTGTCCTGCGTGCGCGTGTCGAAATCGCGCGCGTCGTGCCGCTCGCGCAGCTGTTCGGAAAGCTCGCCGGTCATGCGGTTGACCATGCGCCCGCGCTTCACCGCCGGCCGGGCGAACAACTCGTCGGCCCAGCGCAGCACGTTGGTGTATTCATGGGCGGAGAGGAACGTGCCGGCATCGCCGTAGGTCCAGCCCTTCACCACCGCGCCATACCAGGGCAGCACCGCGATATCCGCGATGGTGTAGTCGTCGCCGGCGAGATAGCGGCTCTCCGCCAGCCGCCGGTCCAGCACATCAAGCTGGCGCTTGGCCTCCATGGCGAAACGGTCGATGGCGTATTCGATCTTAACAGGCGCATAGGCATAGAAATGGCCGAAGCCGCCGCCGAGATAGGGCGCGCTGCCCATCTGCCAGAACAGCCAGGACAGGCACTCGGCGCGCTTGGCCGGGTCGGCGGGGAGGAAGGCGCCAAACTTTTCCGCGAGATAAAGCAGGATGGCGCCGGATTCGAACACCCGGACCGGCGTCGCGCCCGAGCGGTCCATCAGCGCCGGGATCTTCGAGTTCGGGTTGACCTCGACGAAGCCGGAGCCGAACTGGTCGCCCTCGCCGATCTTGATCAGCCAGGCGTCATATTCCGCGCCCATATGGCCGGCGGCGAGCAGTTCCTCCAGCAGGATCGTCACCTTCTGCCCGTTCGGCGTGCCGAGCGAATAGAGCTGGAGCGGGTGCGTGCCGACGGGCAGTTCCTTCTCATGCGTCGGCCCGGCGATGGGGCGGTTGATGTTGGCGAAGGCGCCGCCATTGGCCTTGTTCCAGGTCCATACCTTGGGCGGCGTGTAGTCGGTGGTTTCGGACATAGGCAGTTCTCCATGCGTGGGGCGGCCGGCCCTTGGGGCGCCGCCGAATCCGTGTGGCGTCGGACCGACTTTAGCCGCGCCACCGGCCCGGTCATCCCCGACGGCATCACATCGGAGCGACGCGACGTTGCGTCAGCCGGCTTCAGGGCGGTTGCGCGCGGCCCTGTCCTTGCCTAGTGCAGGCAGGACAGGGCGAGAGCGAGCGTCACGTGACCCCCGATTCCACCACCGGTGAGCGACATCTGAGGCAGAGGCTGCGCCGGCTGGTGCGGACCAGCGAGCTTGGCATCGTCGCGCTGGCCGCGCTTGTCGGCGTGGTTGCCGGGCTGGTGGTCATCGCCATGAACGCGGCGCTGCAGCTGTTGCACGAACTCCTTTTCCGCATCCCCGCCGCCGGCCACCTCTCGATCACCGAGGGCATCGACCCCTGGCTCGTGCTGCTCGCCCCGGCGCTCGGCGGCCTCGCCTTCGGGCTGTGCGTGCGGGCCTTCCTGCGCACCCGCGCCAGCCCGCCCGTCGACCCGATCGAGGCCAATGCGCTCCAGGGTGGGCGGATGTCGCCGGGCGACAGCCTCATCGTCGCCTTGCAGACGCTGTTCTCCAGCGGGGTCGGCGCCTCGGTGGGGCTGGAGGCCGGCTATACCCAGGCGGCGGCCGGCTTCGCCTCCTGGTTCGGCCGGGTGTTCCATGTGCGGCGGGCGGATCTGCGCCTGCTGGTCGGCTGCGGCGCCGGCGCGGCGATCGGGGCGGCCTTCGACGCGCCGCTGATGGGCGCCTTCTATGGTTTCGAGCTGGTGCTCGGCACCTATGCCATCCCGGCCTTCGTGCCGATGATGACCGCCACCTTCGCCGCCGCTCTCACCCAGCAGGTGCTGGCGCCGCCGCACCATCCGCCACTGCCTGAACTCAGCGCCCCGCAGCTGTCCGACCTGCCCTCGGTGCTGCTGCTCGGCTTTTTCTGCGCGCTGGTCGGCATCGCCGTCATGCGCGGGGCGACGCTGGTGGAGGCGGGCTTTCGCCGCTCCGCCCTGCCCGCCTGGCTGCGGCCGGCGGTGGGCGGGCTGATCGTCGGCGCGCTCGCGCTGTGGAATCCGGCGGTGCTCTCGGCCGGGCATGGCGCGGTCTATCACTTCCTCGCCGCCGACACCGGGCTGGTGATGGCGGCGCTGCTGCTGGTGGCGAAGGTCACGGCGTCCTCCGTCTCCATCGGCGCCGGCTTTCGCGGCGGCCTGTTTTTCGCCTCGCTGCTGATGGGGGTGATGGCCGGGCGCGTCTATGCCGCCGGCATGGGCCTCGTCCTGCCCGATCTGGTGCCCGCCCACGCCTTCTACGCCCTCATCGGCATGAGCGCGCTGGCGGTGGCCGTCGTCGGCGGGCCGATGACGATGACCCTGCTGGCGCTTGAGATGACCGGCAATCTGCAGCTGACCTTGGCCGTGCTGGCGGCGGCCGGCACCGCCTCGCTGGCGACGCGGCGGCTGTTCGGCTTCTCCTTCGCCACCTGGCGCTTCCATCTGCGCGGTGAGAATATTCGCGGCGCCCACGATATCGGCTGGCTGCGCGAGATGACCGTCGCCGCGCTGATGCGCCGCGAAGTGCCGCTTATCGATGTCGACACGCCGCTGATGGACGCCCGCCGGCACTATCCGCCCGGCGCCACCGCCTATCTCGTCGCCACCGAGAACGGCCGCTATGCCGGCATGATCGCGCCCGCCGCGCTGTTCGAGCCTGGGGGGGACGACGCGCCCGCGAGCCTGCGCTCGCTGCTGCTCCATGCCGATACCGCGCTGCGCCCGACCGCAACCTTGCGCGAGGCGCTGGACCTGTTCGAGCGCACCGAGGCTGACGCGCTCGCCGTCACCCTTCCCGATGGCACGGTGGTGGGCGTGCTGAGCGAGGCGCACGCGGTCAAGCGCTACAGCGACGAGATGGGCCGGCGCCTCGCCGAGGTGACGGGGGAAAAGTTCGACTAAAGCCCCCGCCGCGCCGGGGCGTAGAAGCTCTCCGACATGTCGATCTCGTTCAGGGTGAAGCGGTGGTCGGTCGGCGGCTGGGCGCGCTGCTCGCAGTCGAGCCGCGGGCAGATGCGGCAGCCGACCCCGATCGGCACGGTCTGCGAGGGATCGGAGAGGTTCATGCCGTCGGAATAGACCATCTGGTGGGCGTGGCTGATGTGGCAGCCGAGCCCGATGGAGAGGTGCCGGCGCGGCGCATTGTGCCGGTGGCCGCCTTTGGTGATCGACTTGGCGATACAGAAATAGCGCTGGCCCTCCGGCATCTGGCTCAGCTGCACATTGATCCGCTCGGGATGGAAGAAGGCGGCATAGACGTTCCAGCGCGGGCAGGCGCCGGAATGGCGGGAAATATGGATGCCCGACAGCGAGAAGCGCTTGGAGATGTTGCCGGCGATATCGGTCCGCACCAGATGCAGCGGGATACCGGAGCGCCCCGGCCGCTGCAGCGTGGTCATGCGGTGGCACACCTGCTCGAAGCTGGTGCGGAAGCGGCGCTGGATGCGCTCAATGTCGTAGCGCGTTTCCTGGCAGGCGGCGAAGAACGGCTCATAGGGCATGACCAGCGCCGAGGCGAAATAGCTCGCCAGCGCGTTGCGGGTGACGATGGGCGCGTCCGCCGGCAGGTTGCCGGCCTCGATCAGCTCGTCGATCTGGCGCGAGGCGGCGAGCAGGCCGAGCTGGTGGGCGACCACGAACAGCGCCGATTCCGGCGGCAGCACCTCGGCGGTGATGAGCTCATGCGCCCCCGCATCATAGCGCCGGGCGATGCCGGCCGGCAGCGAGGCGGAGCGCCAGTTCAGCCCGAACACGTTGGAGAGGTAGCTCTTCAGCCCGTATTCGAACGAATCCGAGGCGAAATCGATGTCGCGGCGGATGCGCTCGGCCTCGGCCTCCAGCGTGGGAAAGTAATTGGCGTTCTCCTGGATGAAATCGGACACCGCATCGGTCGAGGGGTGATAGCCGGCCTCGCTGTCCAGCGCCCCGGTGCCGCCGGTGCGGTGCGCCTCGCGCAGCGTCTTGAACTGGTCGTAGAGCCGCACCACCGCCCGCCCGATCGCCGGGTTGGAGGTGGCGAGGTCGCGAATGTCCTGGTTGGTCAGCGCGTTCTCGGCGAACAGCTCGTCGCTGAACAGCTCCATCATGTCGCCGACGAGGCGGGTTTCGTCGTTCTCCACCAGCTCGCCCGGCTCGATGCCGAAATAGCCGGCCAGCTTCATCAGCAGCGGCACGGTGATCCGCCGGCGATTATGCTCGATCAGGTTCAGATAGCTGGCGGAAATGCCGAGCGCGGTCGCGAGGTCCGCCTGCGAGATGCGCTTGGCGCGGCGCAGCCTCTGCACCCGGCTGCCGATGCGCGGTTCGGTGGTGGCGAGCATGGCCCGGCCCTTTGCTGGCTTTACAAAATCGACCTGTAAACTTTACAAGCCTTATCAGCTTAACACGCTCAAATCATTATCTTTCTTGCCTTTCGGTGTCGAGTGTTAAATCTTTACACCAGACATTGCAGGGAGGAATTGACATGAGCCCGACCACCCATAGCCAAACCACCTCAGGCGAAGACGAATTCGTCACCATCATCGGCGGCGACGCCGAGGAGATCGGCCAGGTCTTCCGCGACCAGGGGCTGGCCGCCAAGGACTTCACCATCGTTCACCGCATCGGCCGCCACCGCATCGCCATGGCGCCCGGCCAGGACGACATGAGCGCGCTCGTCGGCGCGCTGCTCGGCGGGCGGCTGGTGGCGGCCACCTATGCGCGGCGGCCCCGCTAGGCTGATGGCCGCAAGACCCCGCTTCAAACCGCATGACTTCAGGCTGCCCGACTTCCGGCCGTCCCGTTTCGAGGACGCGCGAAGCGGGTCGGCCGGCGCGGGAGCCGCGCCCTCCTCGGCCCCCGCGTCTCTCTCCTTCCCCGACATCGCTGCAGGAAACGACCATGCTGGACCAGCTTCGCACCACGCCCGACACCTTCCCCGCCCCGCACTGGGCGCCGGAGCGCTGGCGGAACATCCATCGCAGCTACGCCCCCGCTGAGGTCGCCCGCCTCGCCGGCTCGCTGCGCATCGAGCACACGCTCGCGACCAATGGCGCCCGCCGGCTGTGGGAACTGCTGCAGACGCAGGATTTCGTGCCGACCATGGGCACCTATACCGGCATCCAGGCGGTGCAGCAGGTGAAGGCCGGGCTGGAGGCGATCTATCTCTCCGGCTGGCAGGTGGCCGCCGACGGCAATTCGTCCGGCGACATGTATCCCGACCAGAGCCTCTATCCCGTCGACAGCGTCCCGGCCGTGGTCCGGCGCATCAACAAGGCGCTGATGCGCGCCGACCAGATCCAGACCATGGAGCGCGCCGACGGCGCCAAGGGTCCCGAGCACGATTATTTCGTGCCGATCATCGCCGATGCCGAGGCCGGTTTCGGTGGCCAGCTCAACGCCTATGAGCTCACCAAGGCGCTGATCGAGGCCGGCGCGGCGGCGGTGCATTTCGAGGACCAGCTGGCCTCGGAGAAGAAGTGCGGCCATCTCGGCGGCAAGGTGCTGGTGCCCACCCGGCAGTTTGTCCGCACGCTGAACGCCGCCCGCCTGGCCGCCGACGTGCTCGGTGTGCCCACCATCATCATGGCCCGCACCGACGCGGAATCGGCCCGGCTCATCACCTCCGACATTGACGAGCTGGACCGGCCCTTCATCTCCGGTGAGCGCACGCAGGAAGGCTTCTACCGCTACAATGGCGGCTTCGAGGCCGGCATCGCCCGCGCCATCGCCTATGCGCCCTATGCCGACCTGCTCTGGTGCGAGACCTCGACCCCCAGCCTCGACGATGCCCGCCGCTTCGCCGAGGGCGTGCACCGCGTCCATCCGGGCAAGATGCTGGCCTATAACTGCTCACCTTCCTTCAACTGGGCCAAGCACATGGACAAGGCGCAGATGAAGACCTTCCAGGCCGAGCTGGGGGCCATGGGCTACAAGTACCAGTTCATCACGCTCGCCGGCTTCCACAACCAGTGCTTCACCACCTTCGAGCTGGCGCGGCGCTACCGCGAGGACGGCATGGCCGCCTATTCCGAACTGCAGCAGCGCGAATTCGCGGCGGAAGCGCAGGGCTTCACCGCCACGCGCCACCAGCGCGAAGTGGGCACCAGCTATTTCGACGCCATCGCCACCGTGCTCAGCGAAGGCATGAGCGCCACCACGGCGATGCAGGACTCGACGGAAACGGCGCAGTTCTGAGCCCTTGTCACTCCGGGGCGGCGCACGGCGCGCCCGGCGGCGGTTCGGGGAGAGCCGCCGCCGTGGTCCGGCGAAGGCCGGGCGCCCCGGGGGGACGTTTTCGTCATCCCCGGGGGTGAGGCTTTTCATTTTTGCGCTGCAACGCAAACGCCTCACGAAGCGTTGACCCGCAAGGGTTCACCCCTTGCCACGGGCAAAACTTCGACTATGTGCGATGTTGCGCCGCACCCGCACTTTTGTCTATTGGAAAGCACAGCTGTGCCGGACGCTCGCGGCGACCGGCTTTCCGCTCGCGTGAAGGGACCTGTCATGAACTACACCGACCTCGCCGGCCTGAAGGTGGATTCCGACCTTGTCGACTTCATCAACAAGGAGGCCATTCCCGGCACCGGGGTCGAGGTAGAGGCCTTCTGGGAGAGCTTCGCCGGCATCGTGCGCGACTTCGCCCCGCGCAATGCGGAACTGCTGGCCCGCCGCGACGAACTGCAGGCGCAGATCGACGCCTGGCACCGCGCCCACCGTAACAAGCCGATCGATCCCGTCGCCTATGAGGTCTTCCTGGCCGAGATCGGCTATCTGCTGCCGGAGCCGGAAGCCTTCGAAGTCGTCACCGACAAGGTGGATGACGAGCTGGCCCGCATTCCCGGCCCGCAGCTGGTGGTGCCCGTCACCAATGCCCGCTATGCGCTGAACGCCGCCAATGCCCGCTGGGGCAGCCTCTATGACGCGCTCTATGGCACCGACGCCCTGCCCGAGGACAAGGGCGCCAGCCGGTCCAACGGCTTCAACGCCGTGCGCGCCCAGCGCGTGATCGAGAGCGCCCGCGCCTTCCTCGACGACAGCGTGCCGCTGGCCGCCGGCAGCCATGCTGATGTCGTCGCCTATCGCGTGGCGGAGGGTGCGCTGGTCGCCGAGCTCGCCTCCGGCACGCGCACCTCGCTCAAGGACCCCGCCCAGTTCGCCGGCTTCAGCGGCGCGCCCGAGGCGCCGGCCTCGGTGCTGCTGGTCCATCACGGCCTGCATATCGACATCGTCATCGACCGCGCCCACCGCATCGGCAAGACCGACGCCGCCGGCATCGCCGATATCGTCATCGAGGCGGCGGTGACCACCATCGTCGACTGCGAGGACAGCGTCGCGGCGGTGGACGCCCAGGACAAGGTGCTGGTCTATCGCAACTGGCTCGGCCTGATGTCCGGCACGCTCAGCGCCAGCTTCGCCAAGGGCCGCGAGACGGTGGAGCGCAGCCTCGCCGCCGATCGCCGCTACACCTCCGCCACCGGCGGCGAGCTCACCCTGCATGGGCGCAGCCTGATGCTGGTGCGCAATGTCGGCCAGCATATGCTGACCGATGCGGTGCTGGACGCGCAGGGCCGGGAGATTCCCGAGGCCATTCTCGATGCCGCCGTCACCACCCTGATCGCGCTGCACGACCTCAAGGGCACCGGCGCGCTGCGCAACAGCCGCGCCGGCTCGGTCTATATCGTCAAGCCGAAGATGCACGGCCCCGAGGAAGTGGCCTTCGCCGTCGACCTGTTCGCCCGCGTCGAGCAGGCGCTGGGGCTGGACCTCAACACGCTGAAGATCGGCATTATGGACGAGGAGCGTCGCACCAGCGCCAACCTCTCCGCCTCGATCCGCGCCGCCCGCGAGCGGGTGGTGTTCATCAATACCGGCTTCCTCGACCGCACCGGCGACGAGATCCACACCTCGATGGAGGCGGGGCCGGTGGTGCGCAAGAACGAGATGAAGGCGCAGGCCTGGATCAAGGCCTATGAGGACAACAATGTCGATGCCGGCCTTGCCGCCCATCTCGACGGCCACGGCCAGATCGGCAAGGGCATGTGGGCGATGCCCGACCGCATGGCCGACATGATCGCGCAGAAGGTCGCCCATCCGCTGGCCGGCGCCAACACCGCCTGGGTGCCCTCGCCTACCGCCGCCACGCTGCACGCGCTGCACTACCACAAGGTGGACGTGTTCAAGCGGCAGGCGGAACTGCGCCACCGCAAGCGCGCCGCGCGCCGCGACCTGCTCACCATCCCCGTGGTCGACCGCGGCAATTGGGACCCCGCCGACGTGCAGCAGGAGCTGGACAACAACATCCAGGGCATTCTCGGCTATGTCGTGCGCTGGGTCGACCAGGGCGTCGGCTGCTCCAAGGTGCCGGACATTCACGATGTCGGGCTGATGGAAGACCGCGCGACGCTGCGCATCTCCTCGCAGCACGTCGCCAACTGGCTGATGCACGGCGTGGTCACGGCCGAGCAGGTCGAGGAGACGCTGCGCCGCATGGCCAAGGTGGTCGACGGCCAGAACGCGGGCGACCCGGCCTATGTGCCGATGGCGCCGGCCTATGACGGCTTCGCCTTCCGCGCCGCCCGCGACCTGGTCTTCGAGGGCCGCGCCCAGCCCAACGGCTACACCGAATTCGTGCTCACCCGCCGCCGCCGCGAGGCGAAGCAGGCGCAGGCTGAGGCCCAGGCCGCCGCCTGATCCACCCTTCGAGGAAGCGCCAAAAAACGCCAGAGAAGAGGCCGTCCCGGTTCGCCGGGGCGGTCTTTTTTCATGCCTCGGGCGGCGACCAGTGCGTGGTGAGCGCCGCCACATCCGGACGCGGGCGGTCGGCGGGGGCCTCCTTGGCGGTGCCGATATGGAGAATTCCGGCCACCCGCTCGCCCTCCCCCACGCCGAGGATCGCCAGCGCCGCCTTGTGCGTCGCCGCCCAGCCCGTCACCCAGATGCCGTCAAACCCCATCGCCGCCGCGCCGGTCAGCAGGTTCATGCAGACGGCGCCGGCGGAAAGCTCCTGCTCGAAGGCGGGGATGGCGCTGCTCTCCACCGGGCGGCTGACCACCACCACCGCCAGCGGGGCGGGAAACAGCCGCCCCATGATGGCGGCGAATTTCTCCCGCTTTTCCTCAGGCATATGGGTGTTGTTCTCGCGATAGGCCTGCGACAGCCGCGCGCCGATCTCGCCCCGCGCCGCGCCTGAGATGACGATGAAGCGCCACGGCACCAGCATGGCGTGATCGGGCACCCGGGCGGCGATGGCGAGCAGGCGGCGGGTCTGGTCGGCATCCGGCCCCGGCGCATGCAGGCCGGCGGCGGCGACCGAGCGGCGGGTCTCCAGCAGCGCCAGCGCTTCGGGAGTGGACGGACGGCGAGGGGGCGGGGTCATCGGCGCTCTCTTCCCTGCAGGTTGAGCTGCGCTATATCGGACCCAGCCGATAAATTCACCCCGCGCGGCCAAACGGGGGCGACGCTGCACCCGTTTTGGTCGACAATATCCCAAGGCGCCCGCCTTACGCCAAACCGACCTCACGAAACCGAACCGGGCGCCCCCAAGGAGAAAAACCATGAGCATGAACGGCGAAGTCCCAGTGCGGGACAACCGCGCTGCCGACCGCTTCGAGATCGAGCAGGACGGCCAGACCGCCATCGCGCAGTATATTCTCGCCCATGACCACATCATCTTCACCCACACCGAAGTGCCGCCGGAACTCGGCGGGCGCGGGCTCGCCACCAAGCTGGTCGAGGCCGGCCTCGCCAGCGCCCGCCAGCGCGGGCTGGCCGTGGTGCCGCGCTGCTCAGTGTTCGGCCGCTACATGATGAAGCACCCCGAGACGCATGACCTGATGCCGGCGGAAATCCGCGCCACGCTCGGCCTGCCGGTCTGACGCCTGCGCTTCGGCCAGCGGAGAGACGCGCCGGTCCACGCCTTTCGACGCGGGAAATCCCGCCGCTTCATACCGTTCGTTAACGCTGTGCGCCTAACCATATGGCACGGCCGCGACGGCGCCTTTCGCGCATCGTCCGGCAGGCTCAACGGCAGTAGTGGCAAAGGTTCCAGCGTCCCATGCGTAATCCGGCGCGTCCCTCCGATCCGAATGCGGACAAGGCTTCCGAGTCGAAGGCGACCGCCCAGACTCATGTGTTCTCCCGCGCCAACCCGCAGGTGACGCACGCGCCACCGGCGCCCAAGGTGCCGAAGACGGCAGCCCCCGCGCCCCGGCCGCCCGTCGTGGCGCCGCAGCACGAAATGGTGCCGAGCTGGCTGCAGCCCTTCACCATGCCGCCCAATACGCGCTTCACCCGCACGCCGGACTATCTGATGCGCCAGCCGCTGCCGGCGCCGGTGCCGGAAGCGCCCACGACCGCCACCGCCATCGTGGCGCCGCCGCGTCCCTCGCAGACGCCCGTGCTGCGGGTGCCACCGCGCAAGCCGCCGCTCGGCGCGGTGCCGAAGGCGCTGATCGCCGCCCATGCCCGCCGCGCGCTGGGCGCCCAGCCCGAAATCTCGCCCGCGCCGGTCGTCCCCCCGGTGGCCGCGCCCGTTGCGGCCGCGCCGCTTGTGGAAGCCGCACCGTCTCCCGCCGCCACGGCGCCGGCCGTCGCCGCCCGCCCGGTCGCCCCGCCGGTCGCCTCGATGATCCAGTTCGGCTACGACACGCCGCCGGTGATCCCCGTCGCGCGGACGCTTGCGCCGGGCGCGACCTGGGTGCCGGACGAGCAGTTCACCGCCGCCAATGATGTCGCCGCGCACGATGTGATGGCCCCCGACGTAGTGCCCAACGACGTGGCCGATATCTACGACCTCATTCCGCTGGAAGACGGCGCCTATGAGGACGAGTTCCCGGAGGAGGAGCGCCTGCTCGCCGCGCGCTACGGCGCCGTGCGCGACAGCGCGGCCCCGGCCGGGGAGACCGCGCGTCGGGAAATGCCCGCCCAGGCGCAGGAAGGCGCCCCGGAACCCGTCGCCCCTCAATCCGTCTTCGCGGCGGATGACGAACAGGAATTCGCCGGACACGAAGTGGCCGAGGACGAATTCGCCGAACAGGATTTCGCCGACGACGAGGACGACGAGTTCGAGGACGACGCCGACACCGGAGTCGAAGAGTTCTGGGCGGAAGACGCCGCCGCGCGCGACCTCGCGCCCGAGCCTGCCGACGGCGAGCCCCTGATCGAGGACAGCGCCCCCTCGGCCGAGGCGCCGGCCGCGGTGCTGGGCGGCTTCTCCGGCTACAGCGTGACGCCGGCCGAATTGTCGTTCTCCTGGCCGATGTTCGGCATGGTGGCAGTCGCGGCCACGCCACCGGCCCCGGCCCCGGCGCCGATCGCCGCTCCCGCGCCGGCGCCCGCCACTGTAGCGCCCATTGCCGCCCCGGTTGCCGCGCCCGCCCCGGCAGCCCGCGCGCCCCGTCCCGCCCCACGCCCGGCGACCGAGGCACATGACGGCTACGAGCTGCCGCCGCTGGAACTGCTGACCGAGCCGCCGCAGAACGAGCCCGACTACGAACTGTCGGAAGAATTCCTCGACCGCAATTCGGTGAAGCTGCAGCAGGTGCTGCATGATTTCGGCGTGCGCGGTGAGATCATCGACGCCAATCCCGGCCCGGTGGTGACGCTGTATGAGCTGGAGCCGGCGCCCGGCATCAAGTCGAGCCGCGTCATCGGCCTGTCCGCCGACATCGCCCGCTCGATGAGCGCCATCTCCGCCCGCGTCGCCGTGGTGGAAGGGCGCAACGTCATCGGCATCGAGCTGCCCAACCAGCGCCGCGAGACGGTGTGGCTGCGCGAGATGCTGGCGAGCCACGAATTCGAGGCCGCCCGCGCCAAGCTCGGCATCGGGCTGGGCAAGACCATCGGCGGCGAGCCTGTGATCGTCGATCTCGCCCGCATGCCGCACCTGCTGGTCGCCGGCACGACAGGCTCGGGCAAGTCGGTGGCCATCAACACCATGATCCTGAGCCTGCTCTACCGGCACCGCCCGGACCAGTGCCGGCTGATCATGATCGACCCGAAGATGCTGGAACTCTCGGTCTATGAGGGCATCCCGCATCTGCTGACGCCGGTCGTCACCGACCCGAAGAAGGCCATCGTCGCCCTTAAATGGGCGGTGCGGGAGATGGAAGACCGCTACAAGAAGATGAGCCGCCTCGGCGTGCGCAACATTGACGGTTTCAACGCCCGCGTGGCGGAGGCGACCGCCAAGGGCGAGATCATCACCCGCACGGTGCAGAAGGGCTTCGACAAGGAGACCGGCGAGCTGATCGAGGAAGAGGAGATCATGGATCTCGATCCCCTGCCCTTCATCGTCATCGTCGTCGACGAGATGGCGGACCTGATGATGGTCGCCGGCAAGGAGATCGAGGGCGCCATCCAGCGGCTCGCCCAGATGGCCCGCGCCGCCGGCATCCACCTCATCATGGCCACCCAGCGCCCGAGCGTCGATGTCATCACCGGCACCATCAAGGCGAACTTCCCGACCCGGATTTCCTTCCAGGTGACGAGCAAGATCGACAGCCGCACCATCCTCGGCGAAATGGGCGCCGAGCAGCTGCTGGGCCAGGGCGACATGCTCTACATGGCCGGCGGCGGGCGGATTTCCCGCGTCCACGGCCCCTTCGTCTCCGACCAGGAAGTCGAGCGCGTGGTCGAGCATCTTAAAAGCCAGGCGCGGCCGGAATATCTGGAGGAGGTCACGGCCGAGGAGGACGAGGAGGCCGCCGCTGAGGACAGCGCCGTGTTCGACAAGTCCGCCAATGGCGCGCTTGGCGGCGAGGATTGCGGCGATCTCTACGACCAGGCGGTGGCGCTGGTGCTGCGCGACAAGAAGGCGTCGACCTCCTACATCCAGCGCCGGCTGCAGATCGGCTACAACCGCGCCGCCTCGCTGATGGAGCGGATGGAGAATGAGGGCATCGTCGGCCCGGCGAACCATGCCGGCAAGCGCGACATCCTCACCACCCGGCAGGGCTGACCGCCAACGGCCTGACCAACCCACCGCCCCCGGCACGCCGCGCCGGGCGGTACAGGAACGGTGCCCCCGGCACGCCGCGCCGGGCGGTACAGGAACGGGCGCATGCCGGCCTCAGCGCCTGGCTGCGCGGGCCATCTTTGCCCGCCGGCGGGGCGGAAAATTGGATCCAATGCCGCTACGGCAGTCCGTCTAGCCCCTTTCCGTCCGGGGCCGGGGCGATTAGGTATGCCCCAGCATCCTGTCGCGAAAGGTTCGGCCATGCCCCATTCCGTGTCCTACCCCGAGGTCCAGCTCTACATCGACGGCACCTGGCGCGGTGGCAGCGGCAGCGAGCCTGTCATCAACCCGGCGACGGAAGAAGCCATCGGCACCGTCGCCCATGCCAGCCGCGCCGATCTCGACGCCGCGCTCGCCGCCGCGGAGAAGGGCTTTGCGATCTGGCGCCACACGCCCCCGCATGAGCGCTACAAGATCATGCGCAAGGCGGCGGAGCTCCTGCGCGAGCGCCACGAGACGATCTCGACCCTGATGACGATGGAGCAGGGCAAGCCGCTGCCCGAGGCGCGGATGGAAACGCTCGCCTCCGCCGACATCATCGACTGGTTCGCCGAGGAAGGCCGCCGGCAATATGGCCGGCTCATTCCCGCCCGCGCCGCTGGCGTGCAGCAGGCCGTGCACCGCGAGCCGGTGGGCGTGGTCGCCGCCTTCACCCCGTGGAACTTCCCGATCAACCAGGCGGTGCGCAAGGTCTCCGCCGCGCTCGCCGCCGGCTGCGCGGTCATCCTCAAGGGACCGGAAGAGACCCCGGCCAGCTGCGCCGAGCTGGTGCGCGCCTATGCCGATGCCGGCGTGCCGGCGGGCGTGGTCAATCTCGTCTTCGGCGTGCCGGCGGAGATTTCGCAGTACCTGATCCCGCACCCGATCGTGAAGAAGATCTCCTTCACCGGCTCCACCGTGGTTGGCAAGCAGCTCGCGGCGCTGGCCGGCGCGCATATGAAGCGCGTCACCATGGAGCTGGGCGGCCACGCCCCGGCCGTGGTGTTCGAGGATGCCGACGTGGAAGTGGCGATCAAGCTGCTGTCCGGCGCCAAGTTCCGCAATGCCGGGCAGGTCTGCGTCTCGCCGACCCGCTTCCTTGTACATGAGGACCTCTATGCCCGCTTCGTCGACGGCTTCACCGAGGCGGTGAAGGGTGTGAAGGTCGGCAATGGCCTGGACGAGGGCGTGCGCATGGGCCCGCTGGCCAATCCGCGCCGGGTCGAGGCGATGGAAGCGCTGACCGCCGACGCCCTCGCCAAGGGCGCCACCCTGAACACGGGTGGGGCGCGCATCGGCAATAAGGGCTATTTCTTCGAGCCGACCGTGCTCACCGGCCTTTCGGCGGATGCGCGCATCCTCAATGAGGAGCCGTTCGGCCCGATCGTGCCGATCCAGTCCTTCACCTCCACCGAGGCGGTCATCGCCGAGGCCAACCGGCTGCCCTACGGCCTCGCCGCCTATGCCTACACCACCTCCTCCGCCCGCGCCGACGAGTTCGCGCGCCGGGTCGAGAGCGGCATGATCTCGATCAACCATCACGGCCTCGCCCTTCCCGAAGTGCCGTTCGGCGGCATCAAGGATTCCGGCTATGGCTCGGAGGGCGGCACCGAGGCGATGGAGGCCTATGTGAACACCAAGTTCGTCACCCAGCTAGGCGTCTGACGCCGGCATCCTGGCGGCCGTGAGGGAGGCACGACAGCGTGCCCTCCCCTCGCGGCCCTGCCATGGGCCTTGCCGTTTTCAGCCCGGCATCCGCCGACCTCCCGACGGTGACGTTTCGGCGCCACCTTCCATCCGCACGGCAGGTTCTTCACTTTGGCGCATACAGCGGCGCAGGGCGTATCTAGACTACGCTGTTCACCGCCGGCCTTGGAGGCTTGATGCGCACCGCGATCTGCTTACTCACTGACGCAAAGGGCTTTCACCTCACCGAGCACGCGGCGGCGGTTGCCGCCCTTACACAGCAGACGGTGACGGACATCATCGTTTTCTGCCGCGATTTTGTACCGGAGGACCAGGAGAGCCTCACTCGTCTAGGCGCCCCCCTCGGCAAGAACATCCATTACAGATTTCTCTCCAGCGACAGCGTCAAAGCATCGGAGGCCCGTGCCGGCACCAATGCCACCGGCACGGCCAATATGAAGCTGTTTGCGCTCAACGAACTCGCTGCCGATTATCAAAGAGCGCTTTATATCGACGGCGACGTCCTGCTGATGGAGAATATCGATCTGGACAAGATTGATTTTCAAAGCAGGCCGATTGCGGCCGTCTACGACATCGTGGGGTTTGAGGGCATTCGCGGGCACGCTTTTTATCAGCGATGCTCGGAAAGAGGCCGTTCGCCTCACTATTTCAACTCAGGTTTCATCGCCGTCGATTACCCGAACTGGAGCAGTACCTTTCTGAGCCGGTTCGATGAGGAATTCGAGCGACACAAGATATCCTGCGACTACCATGACAATTGTCCGCTGCAGGACCAATGCGTGCTGAACATAATATTCGAGAATAATTGGACGCGGCTTCCGCTGACCTTCAATTGCCAGGCCGCCGCCATGTTTACCGAGAGGTGGAGGAATGCGGCCGTGCGGCACTATGCCGGGCAGCAGAAGTTTCTTCCGCGCAGAAGACACCGCAGCGACACGCTGGAAGTCGCCTTGTTGAACAAGGCGCGCCAGGCGCTGGGCCGTCCGGGCCTCGGCTCGCCGGACCATGACTGGCTGATGCGCCTGAACGGCCTGCGGCACTGGCGCTACACCAGGCGCGTCAATCGGGCGATCACCACGTTCGAGAAGATGCAGGCTGAGGCCTTCGATTAGGCGCCGGCCGGGCCGGAGGCAGGGGGGCTGCCGCGACCTTTCTAGTGGAAAGCACCCTCCTGTGCTCCATTGCGCCGATGAACGACACGGCCAGCCCTCCGATTCGCCCTCCCATCCCCGCCGACGCCTTCGCCGGGCCGCTCGCGCTGGTCGGCTCCGGCGCGCCCGTGGTGATGGTGCTGGGCGGTGCCGGCACGGGGAAGACCACCTTCCTGCACGCGCTGCGCAAACATGGCGGCGGTCGGCAGGCCTTTCTCGCCCCCACCGGCGTTGCCGCGCTGCAGCTCGGCGGGCAGACCATCCACTCCTTCTTCGGCCTGCCGCCGCGGCTGATGGACCCCGACCAGGTACGCCCGCGCACGCAAAAACGCACCCTGATGAAGAAGCTGGAGCGTCTCGTCATCGACGAGATTTCCATGGTGCGCGCCGATGTGCTGGACGCGGTGGACCGCAGCCTGCGCATCGCGCGTGGCAATCCCGAGCCGTTCGGCGGCGTGCAGGTGGTGCTGGTCGGCGACTTCCTGCAATTGCCGCCGGTCGTGCCGATGGCCGAGCGCGAGATCCTCGGCCATCTCGGCTATGAGGGCCCGTTCGCCTTCGACGCCCGCGTGCTGCGCGAGGTGGAGCCGGCGCGGCTGCCCTTCCTCCAGGTCTACCGGCAGACCGACGACGCCTTTGTCGGCCACCTCGCCGAGCTGCGCACCGGCCGCTCCGTCGGCGACGCCATCGCCGCCATCAACGCCGCCTCGCACCGCGACCACCGGGCCGGGCGCACCCCTGTCGTGCTGGCGCCGACCAATGCGCGGGTCGACGCCTATAACAGGCGCGGCATGGAAGCGCTCTATGATGACGGCCGGCTGTTCGAGGGCAAAAGCGAGGGCGAGTTCGACCTCGCCAATGACCGGCTGCCGGTGCCGGAGACGCTGGCGCTCAAGGTCGGGGCGCGGGTGATGACGGTGCGCAACCACCCCGAGCGGCAATGGGTCAACGGCTCGGTCGGCACCATTACCGGCCTCGCCCCGGACCGCGCCTATGTCCGGCTCGACGGCGCCGGCATCGTCGAAATCGAGCGCACTAGTTGGGAGCGCATCCGCTACGACTGGGACGAGGCGACGGGCAAGGTCGCGGCCAAGGTGGTCGGCTCCTACACCCAGCTTCCCCTTGTCCCGGCCTGGGCAGTGACGGTGCACAAGGCGCAGGGCCTGACGCTGGAGGACGTGCGGATCGACTTCGACGCCGGCGCCTTCGCCGCCGGCCAGGCCTATGTCGCGCTCTCGCGCGCCCGCTCGCTGGAAGGCCTGTCGCTGGCCCGACCGCTGCGCGCCTCCGACATCCGCATCGACCGCCGCGTCGCCGCCTTCACCGCCGCCTTCGAGGGCAATGGCAACCTGATGACCGCCGCGCGCGGGCTGGATGACGCGTGACCCTTTACATATTCCTATATGGTCGATAGATTACTATCCAACTGGAGAGTAATCATGAGCCAGACCGGCCTCCGCCGTACCCGCGACAAGCTGCTTTTCGCCTTGGCCTACGGGGCCGTGATCGCCGCCGTGCTGTTCCTGCATCCGGTGCCGGAGACGCGCGACGCCGGCAAGCTCGCCGCCAATGTCGAGACGGGCGCCGCTGCGCGCTGATCGCCGGTCCGGCACTAGCCGAATCGGCGCCGGTCGCTCATTTTGCCGGGAAGGATGGCGGTGCCCGGCTCCGCCCGTCCCTCCCTCAAGCCCGGGGTGCGGCGACATGACGAAGCGGACATGCTGACCAACAAGGGCAAATACGGCCTGAAGGCGATGCTCTTTCTCGCCCGGCTCGAACCGGGTTCGAGCGCCATGGGGCAGGAGATCGCCACCGCCAACAACATCCCGAAGAAGTTCCTCGACGCCATTCTGCTGGAATTGAGGAATGCCGGCATGCTGCGCTCCAAGAAGGGGCCGGGCGGCGGCTATGCGCTGGCCAAGACCCCGCGCGAGATCCGCATCGGCCACATCATCCGCGTGCTCGACGGCCCGCTCGCCCCGCTCAGCTGCGCCAGCAAGAGCGCCTTTGTGCCCTGCGAGGACTGTGAGGATCTGGCGACCTGCTCGGTCCGCATCACCATGAGCAAGGTGCGCGACGCCATGTCGGACATTCTCGACGGCATGTCGCTGCACGACATGGTCGTCTTCGCCCACGCCCCGGATGCCGACCTGATGTACAGCATCTGAGACGACGGGCGGAGAAGCCGAAGGGTCTCCCCTGGGTCCCGGATCGGCGGCGCGCAAGCGCGCCTTGTCCGGGAAACAGCAGAGGGCGCCCGTGTCCCGGCCCAGCACAGGCGAAGCCGGAGTGCCGCGCCGGGACCCAGGATAAGCCCTTCGGCAAAGCCCCTCAGCGCGCCCGGCTCAGAAAAACGCCTGGTGCCCGGTGATGGCCCGGCCGAGGATCAGCGCGTGGATGTCGTGCGTGCCCTCATAGGTGTTCACCGTCTCCAGGTTCACCATGTGGCGCATCACCGGGAACTCGCCGGAAATGCCGTTGCCGCCATGCATGTCGCGGGCGAGGCGGGCGATGTCGAGCGCCTTGCCGCAATTATTGCGCTTGAGCATGGAGATGGTCTCCACCGGCAGCTGCCCCTCGTCGAACAGCCGGCCGGCGCGCAAGGCGAGCTGCAGGCCGAGCGTGATCTCGGTCGCCATGTCGGCGAGCTTCTTCTGGATCAGCTGCGTCGCCGCCAGCGGCTTGCCGAACTGCTTGCGGTCGAGCGTGTACTGGCGCGCGGCGGCGTAGCAGGCTTCCGCCGCCCCCATCGTGCCCCAGCCAATGCCGAAGCGGGCGCGGTTGAGGCAGCCGAACGGGCCCTTGAGCCCGGAGGCGTCGGGCAGCAGATTCTCCTCCGGCACCTCGACGCCGTCCATCACGATTTCGCCCGTGACCGAGGCGCGCAGCGAGAGCTTGTGCTCGATCTTCGGGGTGGTGAAGCCCTTCATGCCGCGCTCCAGCAGGAAGCCGCAGATCTCGTCGCCATGCGCGGGCGACTTCGCCCACACCACCGCGACATCGGCGATCGGCGAATTGGTGATCCACATCTTGGCGCCGGAGAGACGGTAGCCGCCGTCGATCTTCTCGGCGCGGGTGCGCATGCCGGCGGGGTCGGAGCCGGCATCGGGCTCGGTGAGGCCGAAGCAGCCGACCATCTCGCCGGTCGCGAGCTTTGGCAGGAATTTGCGCTTCTGCGCCTCGCTGCCATAGGCGTTGATCGGGTGCATCACCAGCGAGGACTGCACGCTCATCGCCGAGCGATAGCCCGAATCGACCCGCTCCACCTCGCGCGCCACCAGCCCGTAGGAGACATAGCCGAGGCCCGCCCCGCCATATTCCTCGGGAATCGTCGGCCCGAGCAGGCCCAGCTCGCCCATCTCGCTCATGATCTCGCGGTCGAACCGCTCTTCCATATAGGCGGAGGTCACGCGCGGCTGCAGCTTCTCCTGCGCGTAGTCGCGCGCCGTGTCACGGACGAGGCGCTCCTCCTCGGTGAGCTGCGCATCGAAATCGACCGGATCGGCCCAGTCGAACGAGACCTTGGCCGCCTTGGCGGCTACGGTGGGGGCGGCGGACGGCGCGGCACTCATGCACATTCTCCCGGACAGGCCGGCACACTGGGCCGGCCCGCCTCTCTTACAACGTCACGCGAGGACGCGCATCCGGCCTTGTGCGGCAGGGTCGCAAGGTGTCTGCGGGCCGTTTCGCGGGCGCTTCCGAGGCCGGCGCGGCGCCGGGCTCTGGCCTCACCTGAGGCTGAACAGAACCGGCACGGTGAAGGAGATGGTGCTTCCGCCGACTTCCGGCGGCGGCGGCGGCACGGGGGAGGCGCGGCGCAGCATGGCGACCGCCTCCTCGTCGAAGCGCGGATTGCCGGACGAGCCCGCCAGCCGCGCCGAGAGCACCTGCCCCGCCCGGTTGATCGAGAACGTCACCATCGCCTTGCCGGAACCGCTCTCCCCGGCGGGGAAGCGCTTGTGGCGGTGGAGATGGGCCATCAGCCGCGAGCGCCAGTTCGCCGGCACCCGGCTGTTCGAGGACGCGGCGCCCGATGTCGGGGCGGCGATGCGATCGGAATTCTGCGCGTCGAGCGAGGGCGCGGCGGAGGTTCGGGGCGAAGGCGGCTTGTTGCTCTTCTCGCGCTCCTTCGGCTTGGGCTTGGGCTTCGGGCGCTCCTTCGGCGGCTCGGGCTTCTTCTCCGGCGGGGGAATCTCGGACGCCTCCGGCGGGGGCGGCGGAAGCGGCACCTCGATGGTCTCGGCCGGGCTCTCGGTCACCTCAGGCACCGGCTCTTCCACCGGCGGCGGCTCGGGTGGCGGGGTGTCCTCCACCTCCTCGGCCAGCGGGTCCGGGGGAACCTCCTCCTGCACCTCTTCCGGCGCCTCGACCATTTCCGGGCCGGGCGGCAGCTCCACCGGCTGGGCGGCGGGCGCCACCGGCATTTCCGCCAGCTCGATCATGATCGCCGCCGGCTCCTCGGCCGCCAGGATCGGCGGTTCGGTCAGCATGTAGCCGAGCGCCCCGCCATGCACGGCCAGCACCACGGCGCCGCAGACGACCCAGACGCTCGCCTCGCGCAGCCGGTGCCCGGCGCTTCCCCTGACCAGCAGCAGGCTCATGGAGCCGGCACCCCGGATGCGGGGGCGACAGGAGCGGCAACCGCCGGAGCGGGGGCGGCAGCGGGCGCCGCAGATGCGGGAGCGGGCGTGGTCGGCGAAGCACCGGCGGCCGCCGGCACGGCTCCGGGCGCGGGCGGCGCGGCGGGCGCGGGCTGGCTGGTCATCTCGACGCCGACCAGCGCGATCTTGAGATAGCCGGCGGCGCGCAGGAGATTCATCACCTCCATCAGTTCGCCATAGTCCACCGTCTTGTCGGCGCGCAGGAAGATGCGGGTGTCGCGCTTGTTCTCGGTCGTGCGGTCCAGCGTGGCGCCGAGCGACGGGCGCAGAACGTCATCATTGCCGATCGCCAGCACCAGGTCGCTCTTGACCGTGAGATAGACCGGCTTGTCCGGGCGCGGCTGCACCTGCGCATTGGAAGCCGGCAGGTCCACCGCCACATCCACCGTCGACAGCGGCGCCGCCACCATGAAGATGATGAGCAGCACCAGGATCACGTCGATGAACGGGGTGACGTTGATCTCGTGGTTCTCGACCAGATCGTCGGTCTCGGTGCTCTGCAGCTTGGCGCCCATGCTGGCTCACTCCGCCGCGGCGCGCACACGCTGCGGGGCGGCGCGGCCGGCATCGCGCCGGTCGAGATCGCGCGAGAGCAGCCGCAGCACCTCGGCCGAGGCATCGCCCATCAGCACGCGATAGCCCGACACCTGGCGCGAGAAGTGGTTGTAGATCACGACTGCCGGAATCGCGGCGACCAGGCCGATGGCGGTGGCCAGCAACGCCTCGGCGATACCCGGCGCCACCACGGCGAGATTGGTGGTCTGCGCCTTCGAGATGCCGATGAACGAATTCATGATGCCCCACACCGTGCCGAACAGGCCGACAAACGGGGCCGTGGCGCCGATGGTGGCGAGCAGGCCGGTGCCGCGCGTGATCGCCCGCCCCGCCGCCACCTCGATGCGCGAGAGTGAGATCGACACACGCTCCTTGATGCCGTCGGCCGGCAGCGGGCCGGAGCGCTTCAGTTCCAGATCGGTCGTCGCCAGCATGGCGCCGGCCGGGCCGCGCGGGTCTACGCGCCGGGCCTCGTCCAGCGTGGCGCTGGCGAGATAGCCCTTCAGCGCCCGCCGCAGCCGGCGCTTCGCGACGGCCAGTTCCATCGTCTTCGCCAGCCACACCGTCCACGTCACCACGGAGGCGAAGGCGAGGCCGATCATGACGGTCTTCACCACCCAGTCCGCCGCCATGAACATGCCCCAGGGGGACAGGTCATGGGGAAGCTGCGCCGCGACGGAGGGATCCTCGCTCTGGTCGAGCGGCATGCCGGATGCGGCCGGATCCGCCGAGGGATCGACAGCGGCGGGGTCGCCAGCGGGAGCGGCCGGGGCTTCCCCCGCGGTGGGCGCGGCATCGCCTGCCGGTGGCGACATCTGGGCACCGATCGCCGGGGCAGCCATGCCGGGAGCCGGCGGCACCAGCGGATCGACCGCCGGCGCGGCGGGCGCGGAAGTGGCCGGCGCTTGCGTCGCCGGCGCCGAGAGCGCGGGGGCCGCAGGAGCGGGAGCCGCCGGCGCGGGGGTGGAGACGGCCGGCGCCGGTTGCTGAACCTGCGCCCACGCCGCCACGGGGCCGGCAGCCAGCATGGCCAGCGCCAGCAGGAGGTTCAGCGCCGGGCGCGCAGTGAGGGTGGTGGGTGTCGTCAGCATGGCGGCTTCCCGAAGCTCCGGTCTTCCCCGGCGCCCCGGCCCGAAGGCGGAGATGTCGGCCGGGGCGTCCTCAGTCCCGGCTTGCATAAACCCGCAGTGACGGGATCGACAACACTAAAACGACCAGATGCTCAAATGTAGAACTCTTCGAAAGAAGGATTAGAGCAGGATTGTACAATTTTACATTATTCCAAACTAAGAATTCATCCCACCTGAACACCAATAACCTTGCCGGGATTGAGGGTCTGTACGGGATCAAGTGCAGCCTTGACCCGGTGCATCAGGTCGAGGGCGACGGGATCGGCGTAATGCGCCAGTTCCTCGCGCTTCAACAGGCCGATGCCGTGCTCGGCGGCGATGGAGCCGTCCATCTCGGTCACGATGTCATGCACGATCCTGTTGAACATCTCCCACAGGGCCAGGAAGGCGGCCTTGTCCATGCCCTCGGGCTGGCTGAGGTTGAAATGGATATTGCCGTCACCGACATGGCCGAACGGGCACGGCCGCAGCCCCGGCAGCGCGGCGAGGCAGGCGGGCAGCGCCCGGTCGAGAAACTCCGGCACGCGCGAGACCGGCACCGAGACGTCATGCTTGATCGAGCCGCCCTCGTGCTTCTGCGCCTCCGACATGTCCTCGCGCAGCCGCCACAGATTGGCCGCCTGCGCCTCGCTGGTGGCGATGACGGCGTCGAGCACCTCGCCCGCCTCCATCGCGGCGCCAAGCCCCTCCTCCAGCAGCGCGCCGAGGTCGAAGGCGCGGGTGGGCGAGGAGAGTTCGGCCAGCACATACCACTCATAGGCGCCGGCCAGCGGGCGCACCGTGCCCGGCATGTGCTTGAGCACCGTCTCGACCCCGAAGGCGGCCATCAGCTCGAAGGTGGTCAGCGCGTCGCCCGCCTCGCCGCGCAGCCGCTTGAGCAGGGCCAGCGCCGCCGTGGGGTCGGGGACGGCGAGAAAGGCGGTGGCGCGCTGCGCCGGCTGCGGGAACAGCTTCAGCACGGCGGCGGTGATGATGCCGAGGGTGCCCTCGCTGCCGAGGAAAAGCTGCTTGAGGTCGTAGCCCGCATTGTTCTTGCGCAGCCGCTTCAGCCCGTTCCACACCCGCCCGTCGGCCAGCACCACTTCCAGCCCCAGCGCCAGCTCGCGCGCATTGCCATAGCGCAGCACGGCGGTGCCGCCGGCATTGGAAGAAAGGTTGCCGCCGATGCGGCAGGACCCCTGCGAGGCGATGTGCAGCGGGAACAGGCAGCCCGCCTCCTCCGCCGCCGCATGCACCTTGTCGAGAATGCAGCCGGCTTCCACCGTCATCGTCATGTCGACGGGATCGACGGCACGGATGCGGTCGAGCCGGGCAAGCGAGAGCAGCATCTGCCCGAACGGCATCTGCCCGCCCACCAGCCCGGTATTGCCGCCCTGCGGCACCAGCGCGACGCCCGCCCGGGCGCAGGCCTCGACGATGAACGCCACCTCCTCGGTCGAGCCGGGCCGCAGCACGGCGGGCGCCTCGCCCCGGTAGAGCCCGCGCTCCTCATGCAGATAGGGCGCCATGTCGGCCGGGTCGGTGAGCACATGCGCCGCGCCGATGCGCTGGGCGAGGGTGGCGAGCAAGGGGGAGAGGGCGGACATGAGCGATCCTGAAACTAGCGGGAGGCGTCGATGACACGGACGTGGCCGGCGTCACCATAGTCGAGAATGGCGCGGTCGGCGGTAAGCAGGGACGAACCCAGATGCCGCGCCGTCGCGATGATGATCCGGTCCGCCGGGTCGGCATGCAGCGTGCCGGGCAGGCGCACGCTGCCGACGGCGATGGCCGGCTCCAGCGCCGCCAGCCGCAGCGCCGGCAGGGCCAGAACGGTCTCCAGCCAGGCGCCGACATCGTCGGCCAGCGCCAGCCTGCCCTTGTGCACCAGCATGGCGATTTCCCACGGCGTGATGGCGGAGACGAACACGCCGCCGGCCGCACCCGCCTGATCGAGGACGGCACGCGCCTGCCCGCCGAGGCGCGCGTCGTCGTCCAGCGCCCAGATCAGTACATGCGTGTCGAGAAGGATCACGAAATGGCGGCCCAGTCGCCCGCTTCCGCCACCGGCGCGAACGGGTCGTCATAGCGGGTGACGACCCCGCGGGAAGCGCCGATCAGGGACCGCGCCGGCGAGGCCGGGACCGGGCTCAGCACCGCCACCGGCTTGCCCCGGCGGGTAATCGTCACCGGCTCGCCGGTCTGGTTCATCTCGTCGATCAGGCGCAGGCATTCGGCCTTGAACTGCGCGGCCGGGACGATCCTTGCGCTCATGCACCTGTCTCCTGAAACCTGTACATGATTTATGTACATCATTGCCCGGCAATGGCAAGGCGGGCGCGCGCCCACCCGGCGCGACGTTCATCGCGGACATGGCTCCATTGTCGCCGCGCCGCGCCCCCTTGCCCCGGCGCGTCTTTCCCCCTATCCCCGCGCCATGGCCCCTCCTCTTCTTCTGCTTCAAGACACCAAGCTCACCTTCGGCGGCACGCCGCTGCTGGAGGGGGCGGAGCTTTCCGTCTCCGCCGGCGAGCGCGTCGGCCTTGTCGGCCGCAACGGCTCGGGCAAGTCCACCCTGCTGAAAATCGCCGCCGGCCTCGTCGCCGCCGATAGCGGGGCGCGCTTCGTGCAGCCCGGCGCGACGGTGCGCTATCTGCCGCAGGAGCCCGACCTCACGGGCTTCGCCACCACGCTGGCCTATGTCGAGGCCGGCATGGGGCCGGGCGACCAGGAATACCGCGCGCAATATCTGCTGAGCGAGCTCGGCCTCACCGGCATGGAAAACCCGGCCAACCTGTCCGGCGGCGAGGCACGGCGCGCGGCGCTGGCCCGCGTGTTGGCGCCCGAGCCGGACATCCTGCTGCTCGACGAGCCGACCAACCATCTCGACCTGCCCGCCATCGAATGGCTGGAGGCGGAGATCGCCTCGCTGCGCTCGGCCCTCGTGCTGATCAGCCATGACCGTCGCTTCCTGCAGGACCTCACCCGCGCCACCGTCTGGCTCGACCGGGGCCGCACCAAGCGGATGGAGCGCGGCTTCGCCTTCTTCGAGGAATGGCGCGACCAGGTGCTGGAGGAAGAAGAGCGCGACCAGCAGAAGCTCGCCCGCAAGATCGTCGCGGAAGAGCACTGGATGCGCTACGGCGTCACCGCCCGGCGCAAGCGCAATGTGCGCCGCGTCGGCGAGCTGGCGTCGCTGCGCGCGCAGTTCCGCGACCATCGCGGCGCGGTCGGCACCGTCACCATGGCCGCCACCGAGGCGGAGATCTCCGGCAAGCTGGTGATGGAAGCCGAACACATCTCGAAGACGTATGGCGATCGCGTCATCGTGCGCGACCTCACCATCCGCATCCAGCGCGGCGACCGCATCGGCATTGTCGGGCCCAACGGCGCCGGCAAGACCACGCTGCTGAAGATGCTGACCGGCGAACTGGCCCCCGACACCGGCAAGGCCAAGATGGGCACCAATATCGAGATGGCGACGCTGGACCAGCGCCGCGCCGCGCTCGACCCCAACCGCTCGGTGCGCGAGACGCTGACCGACGGGCGCGGCGACCAGGTGTTCGTCGGCGGCAATCCCCGCCATGTCATCGGCTATATGAAGGACTTCCTGTTCACCCCGGAACAGGCCGGCACCGCCGTCTCGCGCCTGTCCGGCGGCGAGCGCGGGCGGCTCCTGCTGGCCTGCGCGCTGGCGCAGGCCTCCAACCTCATGGTGCTGGACGAGCCGACCAACGATCTCGACCTTGAGACGCTCGACCTCTTGGAAGAGATGATCGACGACTATGCCGGCACCGTGCTGCTGGTGAGCCATGATCGCGACTTCCTCGACCGCACCGTCACCGCCACCATCGCCTATGAGGGCGACGGCAATTGGGAAGTCTATGCCGGCGGCTATTCCGACATGGTCGCCCAGCGCGGCCATGGCGTGAAGATGCGCGCGGCGGCGGCAGCGGCGCCCAAGGGGGCGAGCACCAAGGCCGGCAATGCCAAGGGCGCCAACACCAGCGCCGGCAGCTCCGCGCCCGCACCTGCCTCGTCCAAGCGCAAACTCTCCTTCAAGGAGAAGCACGCGCTGGAACAGCTGCCCAAGCGGATCGCGCAGCTGGAATCGGACATCAAGCGTATCAACAACACGCTGCACACGCCCAATTTCTACACCCGCGACCCCGCCGGCTTCCAGAAGGCCACCGCCGAGCTGACCAAGGCGCAGGCGGAACTGGCCAAGGCCGAGGAAGAGTGGCTGAAGCTGGAAATGATGCGCGAGGAAGCCGGCGGGTGAGCCGCGCGGGACCGCGCGAAGGCGCGGCCTGCGTGCTTCGAGACGCGGCTCAGGTCCATCATCCGATCTGAACCGCCCTCATCCCCGGGCCTGACCCGGGGACCCAGCCTTGCCGCCGTGAGCCAACGGAAACCTGGATCCCCGGGTCAGGCCCGGGGATGAGGGAGAGATCAGAGTGCCGTCATGATGCTCATCCCCCTCACCTCCTCCGACGACCCGCGCATCGACGCCTATCGCGTCATCAAGGAGCGCGATCTGGTCGGGCGCGGCGGGCGCTTCATCGTCGAGGGCCGCACGGTGCTGGATGTGGCGCTCTCGCCCCGCAACCGCTTCGCGCTGGAATCGCTGCTTCTGGCGGAAAGCCGGATCGAGGCGCTCGGCCCGCTGCTGGCGCAGGCGCCGGAGGACCTGCCGATCTACACCGCCAGCCAGACGATTCTGGACGGCATCACCGGCTTCCACATCCATCGCGGCCTGCTCGGCGTCGGCCTGCGCGGCGCCCTGCCCTCGATGGCGGAACTGGTGGCCGGGCTGCCGGAGGAGGCGCTGGTGGTGGTGCCGCTCGGCATCGCCAATCACGACAATGTCGGCGGCATCATGCGCAACGCCGCCGCCTTCGGCGCCGATGCGGCGCTGTTCGACTTCGCCTCCTGCGATCCGCTCTACCGTAAGGCGATCCGGGTCTCGGTCGGCGGCAGCCTCATCGTGCCCTTCGCCCGCGAAGGCTCCGCCGAGGCGCTGCTCGACCTTCTCGCCGCCGTCGGCTTCGAGTTGCTGGCGCTCAGCCCGGCCGGCGCGACCGTACTGGGCGAGGTGAAGCCCGCCCGCCGCACCGCCCTTCTATTGGGCGCCGAAGGCCCGGGCCTGCCCGATTCCATTCTCGCCCGCACCCGCACGGTGCGCATCCCGATGCACGGCGGCTTCGATTCGCTGAATGTCGCGACAACCAGCGGTATCGCGCTGCATTCTCTGGCCTGTGGCCGGTAAAGCACGCGTGAGATTCGAATCATGTCTCGACAATCGCCGCCCCGAAGCGCATCTTCAGGTGCACTTCTACAGGCGGGAAGCCGTCTGATTGATCGTCAACTCATCAAGGCCCGAGGTACCCCCTCGGGCCTTTTTTCTGTCGGCGGCCGCTTTGGACGCGCCGGCCTTTTGCTGGTATTGCGACGACCGCGCGGCACGATCTAGGGCCTGGAGACGGAAGCGATTAGGCTCGCCTGATCGATGCGGGCTCCTGCCCCGGCCCGAACGGAAGCTGAACGATGCCGGACCTGTCCCACCCGCCCCCTGTCGCCATCGTCAAGCTCGGCGGCAGCCTCATGGGCGATCCCGGCCTGCCGGCTCTGCTGCAGGCGCTGGCGCGGCAGGGCGCGCCCCTGCTCCTCGTGGCCGGCGGCGGCCCGCTGGCCGATGCGGTGCGGGCGCTGCAGCCGCGCCTCGCGCTTTCCGATGCCGCCTGCCACCGCATGGCGATCCTCGCCATGGAGCAGACCGCCCACGCCTTCGTCGACCTCTGCCGCGATCACGCGCTCGCCCTCGCCGCCACGCCGGAGGAGATCGCTGCCGCCCATGCGGAAGGCCGCGCCGCGCTGTGGCTGCCCGCCCGCATGGCGCTGGCGGCAAGCGAGCTGCCGGAAAGCTGGGACCTCACCTCCGACAGCCTGTCCGCCTGGCTGGCGGCACAGCTCGGCGCCGTCCGGCTGACGCTGGTCAAATCCGCCGCCGCCGCTCCCGGCAGCGGCCCCGCCGACTGGGCGACCGCCGGCCTTGTCGACCCGCTCTTTCCCAGCTTCGCCGCCCGCCTCGCCGGCCCGGTCGGGCTGACCACCGTGCCGGCGCTGCTGGCCGCATCCACCCAAGGGGACATCGCCGCATGAGCGCGAGCAAGGGAACCTATCCGCGCTGGGCCTGGGCGCTCACCGGCTCGGGCCATTTCTTCACCGAGTCGATCGCGCTCATCAAGGCACTCGACGCGGTGGACCTGTTCGTCTCGAAAGCGGCGGACGAGGTGCTGCGCATGTACAAGCAGGACCTGCCGAAGGACACCCGCATCTTCAAGGAAACCACGGCCAGTTCCGCCCCGGTCGGGCGGTTCTATGAGGGGCTGTACCACACGCTGGTGGTCTCCCCCGCCTCCTCCAACACGGTGGCGAAGGCGGTGTTCGGCATTTCCGACACGCTGGTGACCAACTGCTTCGCCCAGGCCGGCAAATGCCGCGTCCAGACAATCGTCTTCGCCTGCGACACCGCGCCTGAGATGATCACCATGGCGCCCAAGGGGCCGGTCTCGGTCTATCCGCGCCGGATCGACCTGGAGAACACCGCCAAGCTGAAGGAATTCGACGACACTGTCGTGGTGGAATCGATCGGCGATCTGGAAGCGGCCATTGCCGCGCGGCGGCTCCACCTCGCGGACAGGGCCGCCTCCTGAAATGGCGGACGAGCCCCCTGCCTCGACCAAACCGGAGCGGGTCGCCCTCATCACCGGCTCGCTGGCCGAGCCGCGCCTGACCAAGATCGCCGGCGAGATCACCGATGCGAGCCTCGATCCGGTCGTGGTCAATGTCGGGGTGAAGGTGGCCGCGCTGATGACGGCCGAGATCGTCGAGCGCCGGCTGAAGCTGCCCGAGGGCACCGACCGGGTGCTGATGCCCGGCCGCTTCCGCGGCGATCTCGACCGGCTGGAGCGCTTCTTCGGCGTGCCCTTCGCCCGCGGCCCGGACGAGGTGGCGGACCTGCCGGATTATTTCGGCCAGAAGCGCCGGGCGGCGGACCTCACGCAGCACGACGTCACCATCTTCGCCGAGATCGTCGACGCCACCGTGCTTGACATCGACGCCCTCGTAGAGCGCGCCTTGTTCCTCAAGGGCGAGGGCGCGGATGTGATCGACCTCGGCTGCCTGCCGGACACGCCCTTCCCGCATCTGGAAGAGGCCATCGCCGCGCTGCACGGCGCGGGGCTGAAGGTCAGCGTCGATTCGTTCAGCCTGGAGGAGCTGACCCGCGCCACCCGCGCCGGTGCGGATTATCTGCTCAGCCTCAACGGGAACACGCTCGACGTGGCGAAGGAAGGCCCGGCGGTGCCCGTCCTGGTGCCGGCGACGCAGGGCGACCTCGCCTCGCTCTGCCGCGCGGTGGACGCCTGCCTCGCCTCGGGCCAGCCCTTCTATGCCGACCCGATCCTCGACCCGATCCATTACGGCTACACCGCTTCCGTGGTGCGCTATGCCGAGCTGCGCCGGCGCTACCCGGACATTCCGATCCTCATGGGCATCGGCAATGTCACCGAGCTGACCGACGCCGACACGACAGGGATCAACGCCCTGCTCATGGGCATGATCTCGGAGCTGCACATCCAGGCGGTGCTGGCGGTGCAGGTGAGCCCGCATTGCCGCACGGCGGTGCGCGAATTCGACCGGGCGCGGCGCGAATATTTCGCCGCCCGGCAGGCCGGCGCGCTGCCGCAGGGCTTTGGCGGCGGGCTGATGGCGCTGCGCGACCGCAAGCCCTATGCCGCCACGCCGGACGAGATCGCCCGTCTGGCGGCCGAGGTGCGCGACCGCAATTTCCGCATCGATGTCAGCGAGGCGGGCATCCACATCTACAATCGCGACGGCCACCATGTGGCTTCCGAGCCCTTCGCGCTGTTTCCCAATCTCGGCGTCGAAGCCGATGGCGCCCATGCCTTCTATCTCGGGGTGGAAGCCGCCCGCGCCGAAATCGCCTACAAGCTCGGCAAGCGCTACGCGCAGGACGAGGGGCTGAAATGGGGCGCGGCGGGCGAGATCGCCGGCAGCCCCGAAGAGGCCCACCGTTTGACATTCAAGGAGGCCGGCACAACCTTGCAGGCCAAAGCCGCCAAGGCGAAAGCCGGAGAGACGCCGTGATCCGTGAAGCCATCGTCACCACCCGCTCGCTCGAAGGCGAGCCGCACATCGCCCCCATGGGCGCGACGGTGATCGAGGGCGGCTATGTGCTGCAGCCCTTCCGGCCCTCGCGCACGCTGGAAAATCTCGCCGCCACCCGCATCGCCGTGGTCAATTTCACCGACGATGTCCGCATCTTCGCCAGCTGCGTGGTCGGGCGCCGCTACAATGTCGATGTGAAGAAGGCGACCTATATCGACTGCCCGCGCCTTGCCGACGCGCTCTCGCATGACGAGGTGACGGTGGAACGGGCGGAGGACGACCCGCAGCGGCCGAAATTCTTCTGCAAGACCTATCATTCCGAAGGCCATACCCGCTTCGAGGGCATGAACCGCGCCAAGGCGGCGGTGCTGGAAGCCGCCGTGCTGGTCAGCCGGCTCGGCCTTCTGCCCGACGAGAAGGTGGCTCAGGAAATGGCCTATCTCGCCATCGCGGTGGAAAAGACCGCCGGGCCGGAGGAGCTGGAAGCGTGGGGCTGGGTGCTCGACGCCGTGGCCGAACACCGCAGCCGGCGGGCATCATGAGCACCGCCGCGCCCGGCCTGCTCGCCAGCGTCACCGATCTCCACGAGATGGAGCTGGCGCGGGCCGGCGGTGCCGATATCGTTGATCTCAAGCAGCCGGCCTTCGGCACTCTCGGCGCCTGGAGCACCGATGCACTGGCCGCCGCGGTCATGCTGTGGACCGCCTGGGGCGAGCAACTGGGCGAAGCCGGCCGGCCGGCGCTGAGCGCGACGATCGGCGACCAGCCGATGGTGCCGGCGCTGGTCCGCACCGCCGCCGAGCGCGTCGCCCGCACCGGCGTGCCGCTGGTCAAGATCGGTCTTTCCGCCTCCCAGCACACCAATGAGTGCATCGAGGCGCTGGCCCCACTCGCCAGCCGGACCCGGCTGATCGGCGTGCTGTTCGCCGACGAGGCGCCCGATTTCGCCGTGCTCGCCGCACTTGGCCGCGCCGGCTTCGCCGGGGTGATGATCGACACCGCCGACAAGAAGGCCGGTTCGCTGACCGAGCATTTCGACCCACTCACGCTCGGCCAGTTCGTCGCCGAGGCGCGCCGCCACGGGCTGATGACCGGGCTGGCCGGCTCGCTGCGGCTGGAGGACATCCCGGCGCTGGTCGGCGTCGGGGCAGACTATCTCGGCTTTCGCGGCGCGCTCTGCGAGGGCGGCCGCACCGGCACGCTCGACCCAGTGCGTCTCGGCCAGGTCCACGCCCGCCTGCGCGAACCAAGCGACCATTAGGGCTGCCACCGCGCCGTCTCCCACCCCCCCGTTCCCCGGACAAGCGCCGCGAAGCGGCGCGCCGATCCGGGGCCCAGCGAAGACTCCGCCACAGGCGACCGTCGGGGGAAACACGCCGGCAGACATCGCCGAAGACTCGCCCGCTGGGTCCGGGATCGCCTTCCGCTGGCGCTGCAGGCGTCCGGGACACGCGGGGCACCGCGGCGGCGATGGTCCGCCTTGACTTTACCACCCCGCAGGTTCATTCCCCGCCCGCCGCGTGTCACCGCGCCGCCACCGGAATACCGTAGACATGCCCAGCGACAGTACCAGTCGATTGCCCGGCCCCTGGCGGCTGGCGCTGTGAACCGGCCCCGGGCGTGACCCGGTCTCGGCTCCCCGCGCCCGCCTGCTAAAGGCAGGACAGCGGAAAGAGAGCCGAAATGGACGACCGGACGGAAGACCGCCGCGACGACATCGTCGTGGACACCGCAGCCCTCGCGGCCGAGCTCGCCGAAGAGCACCCCGCCGACATTGCCGAAGCGCTTGACGAGCACGAGCCGAGGACCGCCTCCGCCCTGCTCGCCAGCCTGCCGCGCGAGCAGCAGGTGGAGGTGCTTGACGGCCCCGATGTCGACCTCACCAGCGAACTGATCGAAGCGCTGCCGGTCGAGGAGGCGGTGCGCCTTATCTCCGACATGTCGGCCGACCGCGCGGCGGACCTGTTCCGCTGGATGGACGAGCCCGCCCGCTCGCATCTGTTCGCCCGCCTGCCGGTGGAAACCCAGACCGAGCTGAATCGCCTGCTCGCCTGGCCCGAGCACAGCGCCGGCAGCCTGATGACGACCGAATTCGTCACCGTGCCCGCGTCCTGGACGGTGGGCGAGACGCTGCGCCATATCCGCGAAATCGAGCGCACCCGCGAAACGATCTACGCGATCTATGTGCTCGATCCGGTCTCGCACAAGCTGCTCAAGGCGGTAACACTGCGCCGCCTAATCACCGGCGAGCCCGAGCAGCCGATCCTCGACGTGGCGCCCCGGCATGATCCCATCACCACCGACCCGCTGATGGACCGCGAGGATGTCGCCCGGCTCATCACCAAATACGACCTGCTGGCCGTGCCCGTGGTGGACGCGAACGAGCAGGTGCTCGGCATCGTCACCGTCGACGACATGATCGACGCCATCATCGAGGAAGGCACCGAGGACGCGCAGAAATTCGGCGGCATGGAAGCGCTGGACGAGCCCTATATGGAAATCGGCTTCTTCAACATGCTGAAGAAGCGCGGCGGCTGGCTCTCCATCCTGTTCCTCGGCGAGATGCTCACCGCCAACGCGATGCAGCATTTCGAGGATGAGCTGGAGCGCGCCATCGTGCTCACCCTGTTCATCCCGCTGATCATGAGCTCGGGCGGCAATTCCGGCTCGCAGGCCACCTCGCTGATCATCCGGGCGCTGGCGCTGGGCGAGATCAAGCTGAAGGACTGGTGGCGGGTGGCGCTGCGCGAGCTGCCCTCGGGCCTCGTGCTCGGCTCCATCCTCGCCACGCTCGGCATGACCCGCATCACCGTCTGGCAGCTCGCCGGCTTCCATGATTATGGCGAGTACTGGATGCTGGTGGCGGCGACGGTGGGCGCGGCGCTGGTCGCCATCGTCACCTTCGGCTCGCTGATCGGCTCGATGCTGCCCTTCGTGCTGCGCCGCGCCGGCTTCGACCCCGCCAGCGCCTCGGCGCCGTTCGTCGCCACCTTCGTCGACGTGACCGGGCTGGTGATCTATTTCACCGTCGCCATGGTGATCCTGAACGGCACGCTGCTGTAGGACGGGGGCAACCTCGTCCCGGATCGGCCCTGTGGCCGGTCCGGGATGACGGGGCAGCCCCTACGCCCCCGCCAGCACTTCGCCCTGCCCGCCGATCAGCGTGTCGCCGACGATCCGGCGCGCGCGCGTCCAGCCGCCCAGCAGGGCGGAAAGCTCCGGCACCCGGCGGGCGATGAGGCGCAGCGCCACCAGCTCATGCGTGCCGGTGTCGATGAAGCCGGCCGGCAGCTCGGGCGCCGCGTTGACGAAGATCGTCCCGCGCTTCATGCCGCGCCCGGCCAGCGGCCCAATGGTGCCGCCGACGCTCACCGTGCCGGCGATCATGCCGGTGGCGAGGCCCTCGCCGGCATCGCCGGCAATGGTGATGAGGCCGCCGCGCTGGCGCTCGGCCGCGTGCGGGCCGGCATGTCCGCCGATCTGCAGCACCCCGCCGGAGAGGCCGCGCCGCGCCCCGGAGCCGGCCGCGCCGGCATGCGAGCCCGCATTCCCCGCGAGTTCGATCCGCCCGCCGGACATCTCACTGCCTAGAAAATCGCCGGCATCGCCGCCAATCCGCAGCATGCCGCCGCTCATGCCGCGCCCGGCATGGGCGCCGACCGTGCCGTCGACGATCAGCTCGCCCTTGGTCATGCCGGCGCCGACGCCGTCGAGCCTGACATCCCCGAGCTCGACCAGCAGCACGCCGTCCGGCGCGCCCTCGACGAAGAACAGCTCTGCCAGCTTCACGCTGCGCCCGCCGCACGGCACCTCGCGATGCTCCAGTTCGCGCAGCGACAGCGGGCCGGTGACTTCGGGCGTGAGGCCGGAGAGGTCGACCCGCGCCTCGAACGGCGCCCGCGGCTTGAGGGAAACCCCGGTCATGCCGTCTCTCCCGCGCCGTTCTGCATGATCTCGCGCAGCTTGAAGTGGAAGGGGCCGAGATTGCCGCCATAATTGCCGGCGTCGATCGCCACCACGCCGCCCTCGGCACCGATGGCGCAGACCGCCGTGATGCCGACCCGTGTCGCTTCCGCCACCGCCGCGAAGCTCATCCCGTCAATGACGATCTCCAGCACCGAACCGACCTCGTCGGGCAGCTGGCTCGGCACCGTGCCGCGCAGGGTCGGGCAATAGGCGTCGTTGGTGGAGGCGAACAGGCCCTTGTATTTCGAGCCGACCTTGGAGCCCGAGCGCACCACCCCGCCGGGGAAGGGCAGGATGATGCCGGGCACCTGAACCATCGCCGCCACCGCCGTCTCGGCAGCCTTAAGGGCTTCCCCCCGCGAGCGGGCGAGGATGAGAAAATTGCCGCCGCCCACGCCCTCGACCGAGCCGGTGTCCTCGTCGCAGACGAACTCGCCCTCCATGACAGGCAGGCGCCAGAAGCGCATCCCCTCGCCTTTGCTCCCGCCGATCTTCTTGGAAATCTGGTGCCCGTCGGCGAAATAGCGGATGGTTTTCGCCAGTGGCACCCGCTTGCCGGTGTCGATGCCGGCATAGCAGGCCGTGGTCGGGCAGGTCAGCACGCACTGGCCGAGGCGCAGCGGCACCACCTTCTTCAGCGAGCCGAAATCCATCGCGAAGATCAGCAGGGAAACGCCCGGACGCCCGTCCGGCGTCTCCTCGGGATTGAGCGTGCGCTCGATGCCCGCCTCGCAGCCGCAGCCGATCACCGAGGTGGCAAAGCCGGTGGTGGTGCGGCCGGCGATCAGCGCCCATTCCGGCGTGTCGGCGGTGATGATGAGCCGCGTGCCCACCATCGGAAAGGCTTCCGCGAACGTGTCGCGGATCTCGACGCCATTGAGGATCATCGGGCGCCCTCCACGACTATCCTTCGAGGCCAGCCTGCGGCCGGCACCTCAGGATGACGTTCATCCAGGAAAACCACATCATCCTGAGGTGCGAGCCCACGGGTCTTGCCTCCGGCAAGCCCGAGGACAGGCTCCGCGAGCCTCGAAGGATGTTGAACGAGAACGACACTCCTCACGACGCCACCCCTTCGCATTTGAGGATGGTCGGCCCGGCGCCGCCCCGCAATTCGCCATCGGCGATGCGGAAATGCTTCGACTTCAGCCCCACCGATTCATCGAACCAGCGCTGCATATCCTTGTCGACCGAGCGGTCGAACTCGGGGCGGGCGACATGGGTGGTGCCCTGCGCCAGTTCCACCACCACGCCGTCCTTCACGATCAGCCGGCCGTTCTTGAACACCATGCGGGTGGTCGAGAACATCGCCTCGCGGTCGGCGTCCTCCGTGTGCACGGCGATGTCGGCCACCGCGCCGGGGCCCAGATGGCCCTTGTCGGTGAGGCCGAGAATGCGGGCGGGCGCCGCGCGGGTGAGGATGGCGACCTCCTCCAGCGAATATTCGCGCTTGATCTGCGCCAGCAGCGTGTGCGCCTGCGCCGCCTTGTTCAGCGTCGCCAGCTGGGCGTTGCGGAAATCGCGGTCCATCAGCAGGCGGATCAGGTGCGGATAGGTGGTGAACGGCCCGCCATTGGGATGGTCGGTGGTGAGGAAGATCCGCCAGGGGTCCTCCACCAGCAGGAACAGCTCCAGCCCGATCGCCCATTGCAGCGCATTGACGAAGGACTTGTCCTTGTACTCGAACGGCACCACGCCGCAGGCGGCGTCCAGCTCGATATCCATGCCGATGGACTTCTTCGGGCTGGCGAGTCCGCGATTGCGGTATTGCGACATGTAGTCGGCGGACGCGGTGATGGTCTGGCCGAACATCACCTGCCCGACATCGACCGAGATGTTCGGGTTCGCGTTCACCATCTCGGCGATGCGCGCCGCCGAGGAGGAAAAGCGCTTGTCGCCTTCCGTGCCGTAGGAATGGAACTGCAGATGGGTCAGGTGCAGCCGCCGCCCCTCGGTGGCGAGCATGGTGGCGAGCGTGGTCTCGTCATTGCCCGGCACGCCGAGATTGCAGCCATGCAGATGGATCGGGTGCGGCAGGCCGAGTTCCGTCACCGCCCGGATCAGCGTGGTCAGCACCTTGCGCGGCGTCACCGCGTAATGCGGGTTGGCCTCGTCGAGGTCCATCTTGCGGGCGTTGAACTTGAAGGCGTTGATGCCGCCGGGATTGACGATCTTGATGGCGAAGGCCTGCGTCGCCTCGATCATCCAGCCGACATAGGCGTTCACCTGCTCCTGCCCGGCCCCGGCGGCCAGCAGGCGCTGGAAATAATCGTCATTGCCGAGCACCAGATAGGCGCCGGTGTCGAGATTGGGAATATCGGCCATTTCCAGATGCGCGGCGCGCGCATTGGCGCCGACCATGGCCGGCTCGAACACCGTGGTGTAGCCAAGTTCGGCATAGCGGCAGCCGGTGGCATGCGCGGTCGGCACCGCCCGTCCGCCGCCGCAGCCGCAGAAATTGCCCGGCATTTCGGGGAAGGCCCGCCGGTCTTCCTGCATCAGCAGGCGGGCCAGGTTCATCTTGCCGCCGGCGATGTGGCTGTGCAGATCGATGCCGCCGGCCATGACGACATCGCCGCCAAGGTCATATTCGGCGTCAGCCCGCAGATCGGTGGCGGCGACGATGCGCCCGTCCTCGATCTCGATGTCGCGCACGGTGCCGCTGGCGACCCCGTTCTCGCCATTGGCAGGGTCGAGCACACGCCCGCCCTTCAACCGCAGTCTCATTTACCCCTCCGCTATGCAACGCACAGCCTCGGCGACGCTAGGAAGCGTCGCGACGCGCAAGGCGCCGAGCGGCAGGCTTACGATGGAATCCATGCGGAACGCCGTGCCGGCATGGTCGACGCCGGGGGTGCCCACAGGGATGAGAACATCAGGTTCCTTGTCGAATACTGTCTCGGGATGGGCAAGAGCAATGATCTTGCCGCCGAAGGCCGGCGGCGGCTCCGGCCGGAAGGCCGAGATCCACACCAGCACATCGGCATCGGCCAGCGCCGCCTGCGTGGCGAACAGCGTGCCGTCATGGCTGCTCGCCTGCCCCTGCACGGCGGTGCGCAGGGGATAGCCGAGCCGCCACAGCAGCAGCTGGTTGACGCCGATGATGTTGTCGCGCCCGCCGAGCGGGAACACGCCGGCGCGCGTGGTGACGTTCAGCGTGTCGACCAGCGCGGTGGCCCGCTCGGCGACGAGGTCCCCATCGTCAAGGTCGGCCGCGTTCCAGGTCACCACCGCGTAATGGGCATTGCGCAGTTCCTCGGCGAGGCCCGCCAGCGTGTCGGCCTCGATGCCGCCGAAGCAGCTCCCCGGCGGGCGACGGCCGGCGGTGAAACTGCCAAGCGCCTCCAGCGCCGCCACCGCGTCGGTGGTGGCGTGGTGAACGACGCTCGCGCCGGCCAGCTGCGCGCGCGTCTTCTCCCCCGGCGCGCCGCCGAGGAAGATCACGCGGCGGTTCGAACCGGCGAAGAGCGGCTTCTCCGGGAACAGCCGCTCGAACAGCCGGCCCCAGGTCGCGGCCGGGTCGTCGCCGACCACCAGCAGCACGTCGCAGCGGTTGCGCACCTCCGCCAGCGTGGTGGAGAGCCAGCCGGTGCGCTGGGCGGCGGCATAGTTTCGAAACAGCCCGTCCGAGGCGTAATGGTCGAGCACCCCGCCGAAGCGGATGGCGAGGTCGACGGCGGCGCCGGCACCGGCCATGTCGACGCCGAGCCCGCCGATCACAGGCGCGCGGGCGGCCGCGAGGATCTGATGCGCCGCTTTGGCCGCATCGGCCTGATCGATCACCTCACCGGCCACGCGCGGCATCGGATCAGCGGTATCCAGGCGCCGCAAGAGCCGGGCGGCTTCGGGGCAGACCGGGGCCTTGGCGCGGACCTGCCGGCCCTCGACCTCGACCGTCAAATCATCGCAGCCGAGCCCGCAGAAGCCGCAGGCCACATCATGGATCGTCTGAACCTCGGCCATTGCTAATTACCTGACAAATCAGTCGTATTTGATGTAGGCGAACCTCAGGTCGCCGCGCGGCGTGCCTTCCAGCGCGCTGTCGGCCTCGGTCCCCGGCTGCCAGCCGACGACATCCTCGATCTTCTTCGCCAGCTGAAAGTCCCGCTCGGTAATGCCCTTGGCGTCGTGCGACATCAGCCGCACCTCGACCCAGGCATAGGAAGCGGTGAGATCCGGATGGTGCCAGGCTGCCTCCGCCAAATGGCCGACAGCGTTGATCACCATCAGCGTCCCCTTCCACGAGGAGGTGCGATAGGTGCGCCGAATCCACCCGTCCTGCAGCTTCCACTGCGGCAGGTCGACGGCGAGGCGTTCCTCCACCTCATTGTCGGTGAAGGTCTTTTTGGGATCCAGCGCCATGTCCTGGCGTCCTCCTGGCGGCATCTGCCCGTTCTGATGCGGGCGTCATTGACTGATTCGGTAGCACGCCCGCGCCGCATCCGGCAAACCCGTAAATCATCACCCGGCTTGTCCCGGACGGCTTCCGGGCCTTACCATGGCCGCCGAGGAAACGCTGGTGAACACCACAACACGCCAATTACGGACGGCCAAGGATGAACGGGAGAGGTCGGTGATCCGCATCACCGCGCCGGGCCGGCTGCATCTCGGATTCCTCGACCTCGCCGGCACGCTGGGCCGCCATTTCGGTAGCCTCGGCATCGCGTTGGACCGACCCGCCACCGTGGTCCGCCTGCGCCGCGCCGAAACGCTCACCGCCAGCGGCCCCGACGCTGGCCGCGCCCTTCTGGCCGTTGAAAAAGCCGCGTCCCGCTTCGGCCTCGACACGCGGGTGGAGGTGACGGTCGAGGCGGCGCTACCGCCTCATTCGGGCCTCGGCTCCGGCACCCAGCTCGGCCTCGCCGTGGCGACAGGGCTCTGCCTGATCAACGGGCTCGACCTGTCCCCGCGCGAGATCGGCGCGGCTTTGGGTCGCGGCGCCCGCTCCGCCATCGGCATCGGCGCTTTTACCGAGGGCGGGGTGATCCTCGATGGCGGCAAGAAGCGCGGCTCGGACGCCCCTCCCCCCATTCTCTCGCGCCTGCCCTTCCCCGAGCACTGGCGCCTTCTGCTGGTATATGACCACGGCCATCAGGGACTTAGCGGGCCGGACGAGGTGAAGGCGATGGAGGGCCTGCCGCCTTTCGCCGACACGCTGGCCGGCCACATGTCCCGGCTCGCCGTGATGGTGGCGCTGCCTGCGCTGGCCGAGGGCGATGTGGATTACTTCGCCGCGGCGGTGGGCGAAATGCAGCGACTGCTCGGAGAGCACTATGCGAGTGCCCAGGGTGGCCGCTATACAAGCTCATTCGTCGCCGAGGTGATGGATTGGCTGGAGGCGCGCGGCCTGCGCGGCCTCGGCCAGAGTTCCTGGGGCCCCACGGGTTTTGCCATTGTCGGCAGCCCCGAGGAGGCCGACCAGCTTCTCAGCGAGGCCCGGATCCGCTTCGGCGACCGGCCCGCTCTGGCTTTCGACTGTGCGCGCGGCAGCAATGCCGGGGCGCGGATCGAATGGCTTGCCTGCGTCGAGCAGTGCTAGCGACGGTTTTGGCGTCCCGCCCGCGTCGCTCACCCATCTTCCGCACGAGAGGCCGCAAGGCCCGATTCTGACCTAGGGAACGCACGCCATGGCGGACATCGCCCCCATTCTCCACATCATCTCGCCGCTTCGCCACGTCAGCCCGTTCGACGTCAACATGGCGGTCGATGCCGGCTACACTACCATCCTCCCCTATTCCGGGGTGACGCTCGACGAGGTCGGCGACCTGACGCAGGACATGATGTTCTCGCGCCATCCCGACGCCGCCCCGCGTACCGGCCTGTTCATCGGCGGCAAGGATGCGGGCCTGGCGCTCGACATGGCGAACAAGGCGAAGAGCGTGCTGTTCCCGCCCTTCGAGATTTCCGTCTTCGTCGACCCGGCCGGCTCCTTCACCACCGCCGCCGCCATGGTGGCCGAAGTCGAGCTGAAGCTGCGCCCCGCCCGCCCGGAGGGGCTGAAGGGTGTGAAGGTCCAGGTCTATGGCGCCACCGGCGTGGTCGGCGGCATTGCCGGCGTCATCGCCGCCCAGGCGGGTGCCGAGGTGACGCTGGTCAGCCATCGCGACATCGAGGCGGTCGAGGCCAAGGCCCGCGACTTCAAGCAGCGCTTCGGGGTCGACCTCGCCAGCGCCAGCGGCAAGAGCGAAGACGACAAGCGCGCGCTGGTCGCGGAGGTCGAGGTGGTGCTGGCCTGTGGCCGCGCCGGGGTGGAAATCCTCTCCGCCGACGTGCTGGCCGAGGCGAAGCACCTCAAGGTCGCCGCCGACGTCAACGCCGTGCCGCCCTCGGGCATCGCCGGCATCGACGCCCACGCCAATGGCACGCCGCTGGCCCATGGCGCGCTCGGTATCGGCGCTCTCACCATCGGCCATCTCAAATATCGCGTGCAGCATGAGCTGCTTCAGCGCATGCGCGTCGCCCCGGCGGCGATGACCATCGGGTTTGAAGATGCCTTCGTCCTCGCGCGATCCCTCACGGCCTGAGGGCGCGTTCGATGTCGTCCTTGTCGGCATCGCCGCGCGCGGGCTGGCGGCAAGCGCCCGCCGCGCCGGCCTGCGCGCCCTCGTCCTCGACCTGTTCGCGGACGAGGACACGCGGGCGCTGGCCTCGCAGGTTGTCCAGCTGCGCCGCCGTGACAGCTTCGCCCTCGACCCGGACGATCTTCTCGAACAGCTGGACCGCCATGCCGGGTCGGCGGTTCCCCTCGTGCTCGGCACGGGTTTCGAAGACGCGCCGGAGCTTGTCGCCAAGCTGGCGGCGCGCTTTCGTCTCGTGGGCAGCGGTGCCGACACCCTCGCCCGGCTCAAGGACCCCGGCATCTTCGCCGGGCATCTGGCCGCTCTCGGCATTCCCCATCCCCGGTTCTTCCCCGGGGAGGCGCCGGAGGGTGTTCGCGCGCTGGAAAAGCGTGTCGGCGGTGCGGGCGGCGGCCATATCCGGCGGGCGCGGCGGGCGCGCGGCGCGGGCTGGTATCTGCAGGAGTTCGTGGACGGGCGCAGCGTCTCCGCCCTGTTCCTCGCCGATGGCCGAAGGGCACACCTGCTCGCTTTCTCCCAGCAATGGTGCGCCCCCTCCGACACCGCGCCGTTCCGCTATGGCGGCTGCGCCGGGCCGATCCATGCGGAGGCCCCCCTCGTCCACCCGCTTGCCGACGCGCTCTCCCGGCTCGCCGGCGCCGTCGGACTCAAAGGCCTCGCCAGCGCTGATCTCATCCTCCATGACGAAGGCTGGCACCTCATCGAGGTCAACCCACGGCCCGGCGCAACGCTGGACATCTTCGATGCTCCCCCGCTGCCGCCCCTGCTGCGGCTTCATCTCGACGCCTGCGCGGGCGACCTGCCGGACCTCCCGCTCCTTGTCCCCGGCGCGGGCGTGGAGGCCCGGGCCGCCGGCCTATTTTACGCACCCGCCGCCACGGTGCTGAGGGACGCGCTGCCCGACTGGGCTGCCGACCGTCCCGCCCCGGGCACGCGCATCGCGGCGGGCGAACCCGTCTGCACGGTGCGGGCAGCCGGGCGCGACATTGCCGAAGCCCGCGCCAATCTGGCGCGGCGCATGGATCATCTTTCGCGCGCGCTGAACACAGCCAGCCGCGCAGCTGCGGAGTAACTCTCCCATGGCGGACCTTATTCTGGACGGGCTGAAGCCGAGCGTTGCGGCGCTGGCGGCGCCCCTCGTCGACCATCTCGTCGCCAACGCCACCACGCTGCGGCTCGGCGTAAGCCAAAGCCCCTGCGGCGCCCGCCTCGTCGATGCCGGCATCGCCGCGCGCGGCGGGCTGGAAGCCGGCCGGCGCATCGCCGAAATCTGCCTTGGCGGCCTCGGCTCGGTCAGCCTCGGCACCAGCGGGCGGTTTCCGCGCTGGGGCACGATGGTGACGGTGACGACCGCCGATCCGGTCATCGCCTGCCTCGGCAGCCAATATGCCGGCTGGAGCCTCGCGGAAGGCGACTTCTTCGCCCTCGGCTCGGGCCCGGCCCGCGCGCTGTGGGGCAAGGAAGCGCTGTTCGAGGAGCTCGGCTACCGCGACAGCGCCGACCAGGCCTGCCTGGTGCTGGAAGTCGACAAGCTGCCGCCTGATGTGCTGGTCGCCCGCATCGCCGAGGAATGCGGCATCGCGCCGGAGAAGCTGACGCTGATCCTCACCCCTACCTCAAGCCTCGCCGGCACGGTGCAGATCGTCGCCCGGGTGCTGGAAGTGGCGCTGCACAAGGCGCATGCGCTGCATTTCCCGCTCGACCGGGTGATCGACGGCATCGGTGCCTCACCGTTGCCGCCGCCGGCGCCGGACTTCGTCGCCGCCATGGGTCGCACGAATGACGCCACACTCTATGGCGGCGACGTGCAGCTCTTCGTCACCGGGCCGGAGGACGAGGCCCGCGCGCTGGCGGAAGGCCTGCCCAGTTCCTCCTCGCGCGACCATGGCCGCACCTTCGCGGAAATCTTCACCGCCTATAAGGGCGATTTCTACGCCATGGACCCGATGCTGTTCAGCCCCGCCCGCGTCACCGTGACGGCGCTGGAAACCGGCCGCAGCTTCACCTTCGGCGCGTTCCACGACGACATTCTGGAGCGCTCCTTCGCATGAGGCTGGAACGGTCCGATACGGTCGTCATCTTCACCGAGGATGCCGACTGGCACACCCGCCGGCTGAAGGCGGCGATCGAGCGCGAGGGCTTCGACGTCCTCGTGCTGTCTCTAAATGATTGCGGCTTCGCGATCGGCGGCACCGCCCACGGGCTGGTGCTGCCGGGCCTCGGCGACGCTCTGCCGGCCGCCGCCTTCGTGCGCCTCATCGCCAAGGGCTCGACCGAGCAGATCACCGCCCGGCTCGGGCTGCTGCACGCGCTCACCGCACTGGGGGTGAAGGTGATGAACGACGCCCGCGCGGTCGAGCGCTGTGTCGACAAGTCGATGACCAGCTTTCTGATCGCGCAGGCCGGCCTGCCCACCCCGCGCAGCTTCGTCAGCGAGGACCGCGCGGCGATGCAGGCGCTGCTCGACGCCGCGCCGGGCGACATGGTGCTCAAACCCCTGTTCGGCGCCCAGGGGCGCGGCATCCGTCGCCTCTCGCCGCGCGCCCTGCTGCCCGAGCCGGAAAAGGTCGGCGGCCTGTATTATCTCCAGGATTTCGTCGCCGCGCCCGAGGCGGAGAGCTATCAGGATTGGCGCGTCTTCGTCATCGGCGGCAAGGTGACCGGCGCCATGCTGCGCCGCTCGCCGGTGTGGATCACCAATATCCACCAGGGCGCGGTCGGCGTGCCGGCACCCTTCGATGCCCACGCCCATGATCTCGCCATCCGCGCCACGGCGGCGGTGGGCGCCGATTATGCCGGGGTAGACCTGATCGAGGATGCGAGAGGGCAGCTTCAGGTGCTGGAGGTCAATTCCATGCCGGCCTGGAAGGGCCTGCAGAAGGCGATCGAGGTCGACATCGCAGCAATGCTGGCCCACCACCTCGCGGCCCAGCTGGCCTCACCCCGGCGCGTGGCCGTGCCGGCATGAACGCCGACGCCATCGTCGCCGCCTTCCGCGCCGCCTGCCATGCCGAACTCGACGCGCTGAAGGCGGGCAATGTCCACCGCTTCAGCGCCGGCCACGGCATGGAGGTGGCGCATTTCGAACGCGCGGCGCATGCAGCGGCGGCCCCTCTCGCCGCGCCGGGAGAACGTGTGGGCACGCGGATCGAGGCGGCGGTGGCGGCCTCGCTGGCGGCGACCGGCCTCAACACCAATCTCGGCATCATTCTCCTCTGCGCGCCGTTGGCGGCGGCGGCGGAACGGCCCGGCGCGCTGCGGGTGAACCTGCAGGCGGTGCTCGCCAGCCTCGACATCACCGACGCGCAGGCCGCCTTCCGCGCCATCGCCGCCGCCAATCCGGGCGGGCTCGGCCGGCATGGCGCGCATGATGTCGCCGCGCCCGCCCGCATCGGACTGGTCGAGGCCATGGCGGAAGCAGCCGGCCGCGACCGCATCGCCCGGCAATATGTCAGCGGCTTCGCGGACGTGTTTGACATCGGTCTCGCCCGCATCGCCGCGCTCGCCGATGCCGAGCCGGACGCGCGCACCGAGGCGGTGCATCTCACCTTCATGGCCGCCTTCCCGGACAGCCACATCGCCCGCAAATTCGGCGACGCCAGCGCCGAACAGGTGCGTGCGGAGGCGGCGGAGGTCGCGGGCATTGTGGATTTCCGCGCCCCCGCAGGGATACGCCGCGCGCCGCTTCACGCCTTCGACGTCCGCCTGAAGGCGCGCGGCCTCAACCCCGGCACCAGCGCCGACCTCACCGTGGCGACCCTGTTCGCTGGCGCTCTGCTCACCCCATGAACGCCGCGACATCCTCGCGCGACAGCCGCCCGTCATGCAGCGCGCTGGCCAGCAAGACGCCGGCGACGCCGAGGTTGGCCAGACGATGAAGGTCGCCGGCATCCCGCACCCCGCCTGCGGCATAGACGCGCCGGCCGTCCGCCCGCGCGAGAATGGCGGACAGGCGCTCCATGTCAGGCCCCTGCCCGGCGCCGACCCGCGCCAGCGTCATCACGATCACCGCCTCCGGCCAGAGATTGGCGTCGGCGTGCAGTTCGGACGGCCCACGCGGGCCTTCCGGCCCGTAGTCGAGCGAGAGCAATCCCGCGCCGCTGGCCAGCGCCGCCTTGGCTACGGCAAGATCGGCAAGGCTTTCGCTGCCGATCACCGGCCGGCCCGGTCCGCCCGCGACACGGCGGGCGAGCGCGGCGGCGGACGCCTCTCCCGCATCGACCCACAGAGCGAGCCCGGGATGGCGCACGGCGAGGGCCTCCAGCACCGCGTCATGGCCCCGGCCGCCGGCAATGGCGTCGAGATCGGCGATATAGAGCGTGCGGAAGGCGCCGAGCGCCAGCAGGCCCTCGGCCACATCCTGCGGCGCGGCGCTGGCGGAGAGCGGTGTCTCGATCGGGCGATAGGCCTCACGGGCGCCGCGCCGTGCGTGGACCACCGCACCTCCCATCAGGTCGATCACGGGTATAAGTTCCACTTTCGACGTTCCTCTCTGGCACTTTGGTAGATGTTGGTCTTTGTCGTTGAAACGATCACCGGGGGCGGCGCCCTCGGTTCGGAGCTGCCGGCGTCGCTGATAGCCGAAGGCACGCTGATGCGCGACACGTTGATCTGCGATCTGGAGGACCTGCCGGGCGTGCGGGTGATCACCACCCATGATGCGCGCTTTCCCGCGCCGCCGCGCGGCACCAGCACGGCGCTGCGCCTCGGCGACGATCCGCGCTCGATCTGGCGGCTGATGGCGCAGGAGGCCGATTGCTGCTGGCCCATCGCGCCGGAGAGCGGCGGCGTTCTCGAAGGGCTGGTGCGCGACTTCCGCGCCCAGTGCCGGCGCGTGGTGGCGCCGGAGGCGGAAACCATCGCCCTGTGCGCTAGCAAGAGCCGCACCGCGCAGGCGCTGGTGGCGGCGGGCGTGAAGGTCGTTCCCACCTGGCCGCTCGAGGCGCTGCCCGAGGGCATGGGCGGGCCCTTCGTGCTGAAGCCGGATGACGGCGCCGGCGGGCTCGGCCTGCGCGTTCTCGATCACCGCCCGACGCCGCCCCTGGCGGCCGACCACGTCGTCCAGCCCTATATCGAAGGCGAGGCGGCGAGCCTCACTTTGCTCTGCCAAAGCGGCCGCACCCATGTGCTCACCGCCAATCGCCAGCATATCGTGCGGGCGAACGGCACGCTGCGCTTCACCGGCGTCACCGTCGGCGCCTTCCCGGTCGACGACACGCTGCGCGCCTTCGGGGAGAGCGTGGGCGCGGCGCTGCCGGGGCTGCACGGGCTGGTCGGCGTGGATTATATCGCTACCGCTGAAGGGCCGGTGGCGGTGGAGGTCAATCCGCGCCTCACCACCTCCTATGCCGGCCTGCGCCGGGCGCTGGCGGTCAATCCTCTGGCCTTCATGGCCGAGTTCATTCGCGATGGCGTGGTGCCGGATCTGCCGCACCTGCCGCCCGCGCGTCCTGTCGACATTGTGCCTGAGGAATTGCCGTGAAGAGAATTGCCCGCCTGGGATGGGATGTCGGCGGCGCCCATGTGAAGCTTGCCGCCTTCGGGCAGGATGGACGGCTGAAAGCCGTGCGGATCGCCCCCTGCCCGGTGTGGAAGGGCGAGGAGACGCTCGCCGGTGCCCTGCGCGAATTGCGCGCCGAGTTCGAGCCCGGCGTGCCCTCCGCCGTCACCATGACCGCCGAGGGTGCCGATTTGTGGCCGGATCGCCGCGCCGGCGTGGTCGGTACGGCGGCGATCTTGATGCGCGAGCTTGCCGGTGCCCCGCTGGCCCTGTTCGCCGGGCCGGAGGGCTTCGTCCCGCCCGAGCGTGCCGCCGAGCACGCCGACCACATCGCCTCCGCCAACTGGTACGCCGCCGCCGCCGTGCTCTCGCATCTGCTACCCGGCGGCATTCTGGTCGACATCGGCTCGACCACCACCGACCTCATCCCCTTCGACAGCGGACGGGTAACGGCGCGCGGCTTCACCGACGCCGAGCGCCTCGCCAGCAACGAGCTTGTCTATACCGGCACCGCCCGCACCCCGGTCATGGCTCTGGCCCATGAGGCGCCGTTCGAGGGGCGGTGGCTGGCGCTGATGGCCGAGCATTTTGCCACCACGGCGGATATCCACCGCCTCACCGGGGCGCTTGCCGAGGATGCCGACCTCCACCCCAGCGCCGATGGCGGGCCGAAGACGATCGAGGCCAGCGCCCGGCGGCTGCTGCGGATGATCGGCCAGGATTTTTCGCCCGCTCTGCTGCCCAAGGCGCGGGCTCTGGCCCGCCACCTCGCCGAGGCGCAGCTTGCCCGCATCGGACGCGCCTTCGACTGCGTCGCCTCCGCCCAGGAGAACGGCCCCGAACTTTTGGTCGGCGCCGGCGTTGGTCGGTTCATGGCGGCACGGCTCGCCGAGCGGCGCGACCTCGCCTATCTCGACCTCGCCGACGTGCTGACCGACGATCCTGCCCTGTCCCGCCAGGCGGCGGATTGCGCGCCCGCCGTAGCCGTCGGCCTGCTCGCCGCCGCCCTCGACGCCGCCTGACCCACCCTCGCACGTACCGGAACCCTGCCCATGTCCGAGCGCCCCATGGCCGAGCGCATCCAATCCGACCGCGTCTTCCTTCGCGGCGTCGAGCTGCACGCCACCCATGGCCTACTTGAGGAGGAGGCGCGGCTTGGCCAGCGCTTCATCGTCGACATCGACTGGTGGCTGGACGCCGGCGACGCCGCAGCCCATGACGATTACAGCGAGACCGTCGGCTACGAGAAGGTGTTCGAGGTCATCCACGAGGTCTCGACCGGCCACCGCTTCCACATTCTGGAAGCCTTCGCCCAGGCGATCGCCGAGGCGGTGCTTGCCCGCTTCCCGCGTGTGGAAAAGGTCCGGGTCGAACTGCACAAGCCCTCCGCGCCGATCGCCGGCATCTTTCGCGATGCCGGGGTCGAGATCACCCGTACGCGTTGACCCTCGCCAAGATCGGGCTTCAAGGCTTCCGGTACGGAGCCGAAGCGCTTACCTCTAGGGCCTCTGCCCGCCTTCTGCCTGGAGTCGACCATGTCGCGCGATGCCGTGCCCCCGCCTGTCCGCCTTGGCGACTACCGGCCGCCGGACTGGCTTGTCGACACCGTGCATCTGGATGTGCGCCTCCACCCCAGCGCCGCCCGCATCGTCGCCCGGCTGACGATGCGGCCGAACCCGGCGGGGCGCGCAGGCTCGCCCATCGTGCTCGATGGCGATGAACTCAGCCTGAAAGCGATCACGCTGGACGGCGTGCCGCTGGCCGGCACCGCTTATGTCGTCACCCCGACGGCACTGACCCTGCTCGCCCCGCCGCAGCGGCCGCTGACGCTGGAGATCGAGACGGTAGTAAACCCGTCCGCCAACACCAAGCTGATGGGCCTCTACCGCTCCAGCGGCACCTATTGCACCCAGTGCGAAGCGGAAGGCTTCCGCCGCATCACCTATTTCCCTGACCGGCCGGACGTGCTCGCCGTCTACACCACCCGCATCGAGGCCGAGCGGGAGGAAGCGCCCGTTCTGCTGGGCAACGGCAATCCGGTGGAGAGCGGCGCAGTAGAGGGCACCAGCCGCCATTACGCGGTGTGGCACGATCCCTGGCCGAAGCCCTGCTACCTGTTCGCCCTCGTCGGCGGACGGCTTGACCGCATTACCGAGGATTTCGTCACCGCCACCGGCAAGAAGGTCGCGCTCGGAATCTATGTCGAGCCCGGCAAGACCGAGCGGGCGGGCTACGCCATGGACGCGCTCAAGCGCTCCATGCGCTGGGACGAGGAGGTGTTCGGCTGCGAATACGACCTGGACGTGTTCAACATCGTCGCCGTGGCCGATTTCAACATGGGGGCGATGGAGAACAAGGGGCTGAACATCTTCAACGACAAATATGTCCTCGCCAGCCCGCAGACCGCGACGGACGCCGACTACGCCAATATCGAAGCGATCATCGCCCATGAGTATTTTCACAACTGGACCGGCAACCGCATCACCTGCCGCGACTGGTTCCAGCTGTGCCTCAAGGAAGGCCTAACCGTCTTCCGCGACCAGGAATTCTCCGCGGATGCGCGCTCGCGCCCGGTCAAGCGCATCAGCGATGTCCGGCTGCTGAAGGGCCACCAGTTCCCCGAGGATGCCGGCCCGCTGGCACATCCGGTGCGTCCCGACAGCTACCGCGAGATCAACAATTTCTACACCGCCACCGTCTACGAGAAAGGCGCGGAAGTGGTGCGGATGCTGAAGACGCTGCTGGGCGAGGAGGGCTTCCGGGCCGGCATGGACCTCTATCTCGACCGTCATGACGGCGATGCCGCGACGGTGGAGGACTTCCTCACCTGCTTCGCCGACGCCAATGGCGTCGACCTGACACAGTTCGCCCTGTGGTACGCGCAGTCCGGCACCCCGCAGGTCACGGTGAGCGGCAGCTGGGACGCGGCCGCGCGCAGCTACCGGCTCGATGTGGTGCAGACGCTGCCGCCGACGCCGGGGCAGAGCGAGAAGCAGCCCATGCTCATCCCCCTCGCGGTCGGCCTTGTCGGCCCCGACGGGCAGGATTTGCCGCTCACCCTCGATGATGGCAGCAATGCCGAACGCGGCGTGCTGCTGGTCACGCAGCCGCGCCAGAGCTTCGTCTTCCGCGACATCGCCCAGCGCCCGGTGCCCTCGCTCAATCGCGGCTTCTCGGCGCCGGTGAAGCTCTCCAGCGACATGTCGACGGCGGACCTGCTGTTTCTCGCCCGTCATGACAGCGACCCGTTCAACCGCTTCGACGCCGCCCAGACCATCGCGCTCGGCCATCTGGTGGAGGCGACCGCCGCCGCCCGCGCCGGCGCCGATCTGCCGGCGCCGGACGCGCTGGTCGCAGCGCTTGGCGCGACGCTGGACGATGGCACGCTGGACCCGGCCTTCGTGGCGCAGGCACTCTCCATCCCCTCGGAAACCGACGTCGCCCGCGAGATCGGCGAGGATGTCGACCCGGATGCGATCCATTTCGCCCGCACAACGCTGCGCCAGGCGGTCAGCGCGGCGCTGGCGCCGGCGCTGGAGGCCGCCTATATCAGGCACGCCCCTTCGGGCGCCTATTCGCCGGAGGCCGCCTCGGCCGGGCAGCGCGCGCTGCGCAACACCTGCCTCGATCTTCTTGCCGCCGGCGGCACGGCGGAAAGCCTCGCCCGGGCACAGGCGCATTTCGAGACGGCCGACAACATGACCGACCGCTTCTTCGCCCTCTCGCTGCTGGCTCACGCGGCGCCGCAGGCGCGCGAGGCGGCGCTGGCCGCCTTCCATGAGCGGTTCCGCGACGACCCGCTGGTGGTCGACAAATGGATGGCGCTGCAGGCGCAGATCGCCGAACCGCAGGCGCTGGAGCGGGTGCGCGGGCTTACCCACCATGCGGCCTTCGCCTGGAGCAACCCGAACCGGGTGCGGGCGCTGATCGGCAGCTTCGCCGGGCTCAACCCGACGCAGTTCCACCGGATCGACGGCGCCGGCCATGAACTGGTGGCCGACGCGGTGATCGACATTGACGGGCGCAACCCGCAGCTCGCCGCCCGGCTGCTCGCCGCTTTCAAGAGCTGGCGCTCGCTGGAGCCGGTGCGGCGCGCTTCGGCCGAGGCAGCGCTGCGGCGCGTCGCCGACAAGCCCGGCCTGTCGCCTGATGTGACCGACATCGTCGGCCGCTCGCTCGGCTGACCCTCGCGGACCACCGCGTCATCCCGGCCGGCAGCGCCGCCGGGTGACGCGGCAAGCCGCGCTCAGTACTCGACCACGCCGTCGAGCGCGTAGTGCTTGATCGTCTTGCGGTTGGCGATCAGCTCGTCCACCGTCGGCTTGCCGGTCATCGCCCGCTCCAGCGCCAGCTTCATCGCCTCGTAATTGGTGCGGTAGAGATCGGCCTTGTCGAGATTGGCATCCTCGGCGCAGCGCGGGTCGAGCCACACCATTACGATCATGCACAGCTCGTCCGCCTGGTCCTTCGGCAGGATGCCCTCGCTGAGCGCGTCGACGATGGCGTCGCCAATAGCGCCCTGCACCACGCCGCCGAGCAGGTCGACATATTCCAGCGTGTGGATGGTGGCCTTGGTGGTCATCATCGTCGCCGGGCGCACCTGCTGGTTCAGGTCGCGCACCACGAACATGCGGGTGTGCCCCTGCACCTGCCCCATCATCGAGGCGAAGGCATGCCCGGCGGGGCCGCGCACCGAGCCGATCAGAACCTCCGGCATCGCGTCGGTGAACTGCCCGTCGGCAGCGAGAACCGTCGCTTCGCCGGTACGGAACCAGATGTCGCTCATGTGAACCTCTTTATTTCAGCAGCCACCCGCAAACCGGGCAAAAGCGCATAGCACCGGCGCCTGCGCGACGTCCATGCGGCGTGGTTGTCGGCAGGCGACACCCCGCTTGTCCGGCCGCGCCACCCACCCAGGCACCCTCGCCACCTCCGCAGGTTGCTGAATCGTTAACTTGACTCCCCGGGACTCTGGACAGTGGGGGGCCATATCGATTCAAATCGGAGTGATTCGGAGAGATGCGGCACATCGCTCCTATCGGACTGGGAACGGGTTTTGGGACTTCGGGGGAGACCGGCGATGGCGCGCGCCAACGCTGCAGGCGCATCCGTGCGCGTACAGGCCATGAGAGGGCTTGCACGCACCGTGGCGCGACCTGCGTATCAGCGATTGGTCGACGCCGAACCCTTCATGCGCAAGGCCGTTCCGGCGCTGATCATTGCGTTCATCGCCTCGGTCGCCATCGCCGCGATCGTGCAGATCCACGCCTATCGCGCCGACGCTATCGCCAATGCCAAGGATGAGCTGGCGCTGTTTGCCGCCGCCATCGCCAGCGAAGCCGGCCGCCTGCCGGCTGGGTCGACGACGCCGGACGCACTGCTGCAGAACAGCCTGCCGCCCCGCGCCGCCGAGGACGGGCGCCGCTATGGCCTGATCGATTCCAGCGGCAAGATCCTCGCCACCCATGACGAGACCGCGACCGCCGCCGAGCAGATCGGCCAGCTTCTCGCCAATACGCAGGCACTCACCATCTTCGCCGAGAATGCCGGCGTGCTCGACGTCATCATGCCCGATGGCGCCGCGGCCCTCGCCACCGTGCGCAACCTGCCCAATGGCGCGCTGCAGCTGGTCGTCGTGCAGCCTCTCTCCGGCGCGCTGGCGACCTGGCGCTCCGACACCGTGCTCACCGTCACACTGCTCTCCACGACAGGGGCAGTGCTGCTGATCCTCGGTTTCGCCTTCCACTGGCAGGCGACCCGCGCCCGCGAGGCCGACGGCATTTACGAGACGGTGCGCGCGCGCATCGACACCGCCCTCTCGCGCGGCCGCTGCGGCCTGTGGGACTGGGACATGGGCCGCGGCCGCATGTTCTGGTCGGACTCGATGTTCGAGATGCTTGGCCACGCCCCGCGCGAGGACCTGATTTCCTTCGGCGAGGTGGCGAGCCTCGTTCATCCCGACGACACCAATCTCTACGACATCGCCCGCGAGATCGCCGACAAGCCCGGCCGCACCATTGATCGCGTCTTCCGCATGAAGCACGCCGACGGCCACTGGGTGTGGCTGCGCGCCCGCGCCGAAGTCGTGCCCCAGCCCAATGGCGAGCCACCCCATCTCGTCGGCATTGCGGTGGACGTCACCGAGGAGCGCCGCCTGGCCGAGCGCACCGCCACCGCCGACATGCGCCTGCGCGACGCCATCGAAAGCATTTCCGAATCCTTCGTGCTGTGGGACGCCTCCAACCGGCTGGTGCTCTGCAACTCGCGGTTCCAGTCGCTCTACGGCATTGGCGACGCCCATGTGGCGCAGGGGACGGAGTTCGAGACCATCGCCTCGCTCGCCCGCCAGCCGGTGGTCCGCATCCCGCTCCGCCCGGAAGACCGGCCGGAAGAGGGCGCTCGCGCCTTCGAGGCGCAGCTGGAAGGCGGGCGCTGGCTGAAGGTCGCCGAGCGCCGCACCAAGGATGGCGGCTACGTCTCGGTCGGCACCGACATCACCGCCCTCAAGCGCCACGAAGAGCGCCTGATGGAGAGCGAGAAGCGGCTGATGGCGCTGGTCGCCGACCTGCGCAAATCGCAGCAGACGCTGGAGCTGCAGGCGCTGCAGCTCGCCGAGCTGGCGCAGAACTATGCCGACGAGAAGACCAAGGCCGAGGACGCCAACCGCGCCAAATCCGAGTTCCTCGCCAATATGAGCCATGAGCTGCGCACGCCGCTCAACGCCATCATCGGCTTCTCCGAGCTGATGGAAAGCGGCCTGTTCGGCCCGCTCGGCAATGACAAGTACAACGAGTACTGTCGCGACATCCGCGATTCCGGCCGCTACCTGCTCGACGTCATCAACGACATTCTCGACATGTCCCGCATCGAGGCCGGCCGCGTACAGCTCAACCTGCAGCCGGTCCGGCTCGACGAGGTGGTCGCCGATGCCATCCGCGTCATGTCGGTGCGGGCCGGCGAGAAGCAGCTCACCATCGTCGACGAATCCGATGCCGCCGTGGCCGTCGAGGCCGACAAGCGGGCGCTCAAGCAGATCACCCTCAACCTGCTGTCCAACGCCATCAAGTTCACCCCCGAGCAGGGCCGCGTCAGCCTGCGCACGCGCCGCTCCAAGCACGCGGCGCTGCTCGTCATCGAGGACAGCGGCATCGGCATCGCCAAGAGCGCGCTGGCCAAGATCGGCCGCCCGTTCGAGCAGGTGGAGAGCCAGTTCACCAAGACCCACAAGGGGTCCGGCCTCGGCCTCGCCATCGCCAAGTCGCTGGTGGAACTGCATGGCGGCTCGATGCGCATCCGCTCCTCCGAGGGTGTCGGTACCACGGTGGTGATCCGCCTGCCCTTGAATGGCCGCCCGGCGTTGCAATACCGTACCGGCCGCTCTTCCGTCGCCGAGTAGCCTTGCATGCACAGCCCTGAAGAACATGCCGTCGACTGCGTCGTCGCCGGCGCCGGCGTGGTCGGCCTCGCCATTGCCCGTGCGCTGGCCCAAAAGGGTCGCGACGTACTGGTGCTGGAAGCCACCGGCCTTGTCGGCTCGGATACCTCGGCCCGCAACAGCGAGGTCATCCATGCCGGCCTCTATTACGCACCCGGCACGCTGAAGGCCCGGCTCTGCGTTGAGGGCCGTGAAGCGCTCTATGCCTATTGCGAGGCGCGCGGCATTCCGCACCGGCGCACCGGCAAGCTCATTGTCGCCACAAGCCCGGCGGAGACCGACAAGCTCGCCGCCATCAATGCCCACGCCCACGCCTGCGGCGTCACCGACCTCCAGCCGCTGAGCGGCGCCGAGGCGCGGGCGCTGGAGCCGGCATTGAACGCCGAAGCCGCGCTGCTCTCGCCCTCCACCGGCATCATCGACAGCCATGCGCTGATGCTCGCCTTGCGCGGCGATCTGGAAGATTGCGGCGGCATGATCGCCTTCAACGCGCCCATCCTCTCCGGCGAGGCGACGGCGCGGGGGATCGTCCTCGACATTGGCGGCCCGGAGCCGATGCGGCTGTCCTGCGCCAGCTTCATCAACGCCGCCGGCCACGGCGCCGTGCCGCTCGCGCGTTCGATCGCCGGCCTCCCGGAAAGAGCGATCCCGCCGGCCTATTTCTGCAAGGGCTCCTATTTCACCCTGTCGGGCCGGGCACCGTTCTCCCGGCTGATCTACCCGGTGCCGGAACAGGCGGGGCTGGGCGTGCACCTGACGCTCGATCTCGGCGGCCAGGCCCGCTTCGGGCCGGACACCGAATGGATCGACGCACCGGACTATGCCGTCGACCCCCGGCGCGGCGACGTGTTCTATGCCGCCATCCGCCGCTACTGGCCGGCGCTGCCGGACGGGGCGCTGAACCCCGCCTATGCCGGCATCCGGCCGAAGATCGTGCCCGCCGGCGCCCCGGCGGCGGATTTCCGCATCGACGGCCCGGCCGAGCACGGCGTGGCGGGCCTGGTGCAGCTGTTCGGCATCGAATCCCCCGGCCTCACCGCCAGCCTCGCCATCGGCGACCTTGTGGCGGAAAAGCTGGGCTAGGCTCTCTGCTGGGCTAGGCTCTCTTGCGCCGGCGCTTGGGCTCGGCGGCGAGCAGGCGCTCGAAGGTGGCGCGCACCAGGCGCTGGGTCTCGAACAGGTGGGCTTCCAGCGTCGAGAAATCCGGCATCGCTCCCGCACGCGCCAGCAGCCGGCGCAGCGCCGGGCTCGCCTCCGCCGGCTTGAAGGGCTCGGTGATGGCGAGGCGCAGCACCTGCGTCAGGTCGTGCAGCAGCCGACAGGCGTCAGCCAGAAGCTGCCCGTCCTGCACGTCGAGCAGGCCGACGCGCTGCGCCGCCTCGATCACCCGCAGCGTCGAGGTGTCGATGATGCGCGGCTCATGCGCGGCATGGGCGAGCACCAGGTATTGGGCGATGAACTCGATATCGACCAGCCCGCCGCGCGCATATTTGAGATCCCAGGGATCGTCCTCGCCCTTCTCGTCGGCAATGGCGCCGCGCATGTCGACAATGTCGGCGGCGAGACGGTGCGGGTCGCGCTCGCCCGCCAGCACATGGTGGATGGCGCCTTCCACCCGGGCGCGGAAGGCGGGCGAGGCCGCCACCACCCGGGCACGGGTCAGCGCCATATGCTCCCAGGTCCAGGCCTCCTCGGCCTGGTAGACCTCGAAGCGCGGCAGACTTGTCGCCACCGGGCCGGAACGGCCTGAAGGCCGCAGCCGCAGGTCCACCTCATAGAGCTGGCCGGCATTGGTCGGGGTGGTCAGGGCGCTGACGATGCGTTGGGTGAGCCGGGCGAAATACTGGCCGCCATAGAGCGGGCGCGGCCCGTCGCTGTCGGGGTGCTCCTCGTCGAAATCATAGAGCACGATAAGGTCGAGGTCGGAGCCCGCCGTCATCTCCCGCCCACCAAGCTTGCCCATGGCGAGCACCGCCACCTCGGCCCCGGCCAGCGTGCCATGCGCGGCGCGGAAGCGGGCGATCACCCCCTCCTCCAGCGAGCGGATCAGCACATCGGCCAGCCGGGCGAAGGCCTCGCCGGCGCGGGCGGCGGGCAGCGTGCCGGAGAGAATCCGCACGCTGATCAGCACATGGTGCTCCTGCCGGAAGCGGCGGGCGCGGTCGAGCCGGTCTTCCTCGTTCTCCGCCTGGGCGAGATCGGCGGCAAGCCGCGCCGCCAGCTCCGGCTCGTCGGGCAGCGCGCCGAAAAAGGCGGGGTCGAGCAGCGCGTCGAGCAGCGAGGGGCGGTGCGCCAGCATCTCGCCAAGGCGCGGCGCGGTGCCGAGAATGGTCGCGAGCAGCCGCACGAGGTCCGGATTGTGCCGCAGCGCCGCCAGCAGCCGCTGCGCGGTCGGCATTTCGCGGAAGAAGCGGTCGGCCGCGTTCAGCCCGGCATCGGGGCCGCCGCCGCGCGCCAGCGCGTCGACCAGCAGCGGCACGATGGCTTCCAGTTCCTCGCGCACGCCCTCGGCGCGCAGCGCGCGGGGCTCGCCCGCCAGCCAGCCGCGCACGGTGGCGCTGGCCGCCTTGGGGTCGGCATAGCCGAGCCGGTGCAGCGTCGCCAGCGTCTCGCGGTCGTCGGCCTCTTCCGGAAATTCGAGCCGCCCCTCCACCGCCGCCCGCGGCGGCGCGTCCTCGAACAGCTTCGAATAGTGGTCCTGCACCCGCGTGAGGCGCTGGGTGAGCGCCTGGGCGAAGCTCTCGCGGTCGGCATAGCCCATGAAGCGGGCGAAGCCGGCCAGTGCGTCCTCGTCCTCCGGCAGGCTGTGAGTCTGGGCGTCGGCCACCATCTGCAGCCGGTGTTCCACCCGCCGCAGAAAGTGGTAGGCCTCGTCGAGCTCCGTGCGTGCGCCCTCGCCGATCCAGCCGGTCTGCGCCAGCACGGCGAGCGCTTCCAGCGTACGCGGGGTGCGCAGGCGCGGGTCACGGCCGCCGGCGATCAGCTGCTGGGTCTGGGCGAAGAACTCGATCTCGCGAATGCCCCCGCGCCCGAGCTTGACGTTGTGCCCCTCCACCGCGATCGCCTCATGGCCGCGAAAGGCGTGGATGTCCTGCTTCATCGCGTGGACATCGGACACCGCCGCATAATCGAGGGCGCGGCGCCAGACGAAGGGGGTGAGCTGCTTGAGGAACTCGTGGCCGAGCGCGATATCCCCGGCGATCGGCCGCGCCTTGATATAGGCGGCGCGCTCCCAGGTGGCGCCCTCGCGCTCGTAATAGTCCAGCGCCGCCTCCACCGACAGCGCGGCCGGCGTCGAGGCCGGGTCGGGCCGCAGGCGCAGGTCGACGCGGGCTACATAGCCCTCGCCGGTGCGCTCCTGGATCAGCTTCACCAGCCGCTGTGTCATCCGCACGAAGAAGGGCGCGGCCTCCACATCCTTGGCCAGCGGCGCGAGGGCGGGATCGTAGAGCACGATCAGGTCGACATCGCTGGAATAGTTGAGTTCGCGCGCGCCATGCTTGCCCATGGCCAAAACGGAGTAGCCGAGGCCCTCCACGCCGGTCTTGCGCAGCTTGCGCGCGCTCATTCCCTCGCGCACCAGAAACGCCACCGCCGCCGCGATGGCGGCATCCGCCGTCGCGGTCAGTTCGGCGGTCACGGTGGCGAGGTCGAACACCCCGCCAATATCGGCCAGCGCGACGGTGAGCGCGGTCAGCGCCCGCAGCCGCCGCAGCGCCGCCATCACGTCCGCCTCGTCGGAAGAGGCCTCCACCGCCGCGACGGTGGCGGCGCGCGCCTCGGCGAGGGCCTGAGCGGGGTCGGTCTCCAGCAGCGCCAGCAGCCGGGCCGGGTCGACGCGGATGAGATCGGTCAGGAACGGCGAATGGTCCGCCACCGCCGCCAGCACGGCGCGGGCCTCGTCATGGGCGGCAAGAAGGGTTTCGAGGCGCACACGAACCGGCCTCGCGGCGCCGGCGAGCGCATCCGCCACCGCCTCGGGAAGCCCCACCGGCACGGGAAAGCCTGGCGCCCGCCGCAACCTCGCAACGAGGCTCTCCGCCGGCGCCACCACCGTCCCGCTCGTGCTTGCCGCCATGCCGTCTTCGCCCCCCTTGCGCGTGTCAGTCCGTTGCCGCCTCGTCGTTGAGGTCGAGCGGCAGGTCGATAACGATCCGCAGTCCCGGATCGTTGCCTTCCAGCGACAGTGTGCCGCCGTGCAGCCGTACCACCGCTGCCACCAGAGACAAGCCCAGGCCGAAACCGGGGCGGGTTCGGCTGGCCTCCAGCCGTACGAAACGCTCCAGCACCCGCGGGCGGTCCGCCTCGGGAATGCCGGGCCCGCGGTCGGCGACCACGAGGCGCAGCCGCTCGCCGTCTCGCCGGGCGGTCAGGGTGACATCACGGCGCGGGCCGGGTGTCCCGCCGGGCATGTCAGGTGCGCTGTACTTGATCGCGTTGTCGAGAAGATTGGCCAGCGCCTGCCCGAACAGCTCGCGCACGCCGCGCATCGGCAGCGGTCCGGCGACCTCGACATGCAGGTCCAGCCCGCTCTCGTCGGCCACCGGCTCGTAGAGCTCCGCTACCCCCGCCACCGTCTCGGCGAGGTCGAAGCGCAGCATCGTCGCACTCGCCTGCCCGGCCTCGGCGCGGGCGATCATCAGCAGCGCGTCGAAGGTGCGGATGAGGCCGTCGGATTCTTCGATGGTGCGCTCGGTGGCGAGACGCCATTCCGGCTCCGACTGCGCCGTGCGCAGCGCATCCTCGGCCCGGTTGCGCAGCCGGGTCAGCGGCGTCTTCAGGTCATGGGCGATGTTGTCCGACACCTGCTTCAGCCCGGCCATCAGCGCCTCGATGCGGTCGAGCATGGCGTTGAGGCTCAGCGCCAGCCGGTCGAACTCATCGCCGGTGCCGGAGACGGCCAGACGGCCGGAAAGGTCGCCGGCCATGATGCCGTCGGAGATCGCCGTCATCTGGTCGATGCGCTTGAGCACGCGGCGGGTGATGAAGAGGCCGCCCGCCATGCCGAGCACCACGAGAAGCGCCAGCCCCCAGACGGCGGGGCCGATGATGATCTGGCGCAGTTCCTCCCGCTCGACGATGTCGCGGCCGATCAGCAGCCGGTATTCGCCGGGCAGGAAGATCACCTGCACCAGGGCGCGGCTCGGCGGGCCGGAGGACTCCTCCGAGCGCAGATAGTCGATTTCCCGCCAACCCTGCCGGTCAAGAATGTTCAACGGCAGGTTAAGCATGTTGCCGGCCAGCGGGTCGCCATTGAAGCTGGCGATGAGCAGCAGGCCGGCATCGGGGGCGCGGGCGCGGCGGTTCACCAGTTGCACGAGGCGGGTGATGCCGCCGCGCTCGAACTGCGCCTGCATGAAGCGGGTGTCGTTCTCGATCGCCTCCACGGCCTGTCGCGTCACCAGCCGCTGGGTGTGCCAGCCGAGATAGGCGATGACCGAGCCGGCGAAGAGGGCGAAGATGAACAGATAGGCCGCGAGAAGCTTGAACGCGGTGGTGCGGAGGAGCTTACCGAGCGCCGTCACGAATGATGTATCCTGCGCCGCGAACCGTGTGGAGCAGCGGCGGATCGAAGCCCTTGTCGATCTTCGCGCGCAGCCGCGAGACGTGAACGTCGATCACGTTGGTCTGCGGGTCGAAATGATAGTCCCACACATTCTCCAGCAGCATGGTGCGGGTCACCACCTGCCCGGCATGGCGCATGAGATACTCCAGCAGCCGGAACTCGCGCGGCTGCAGCACGATCTCCTGGCCGCCACGGGTGCAGCTATGCGCCAGCCGGTCGAGTTCGAGATCGGCGACGCGGTAGACCGTATCGGCCGCCTGCGGCCCACCGCGCCGGGCCAGCGCCTCGACGCGGGCGAGCAGTTCGGTGAAGGCGTAGGGCTTGGGCAGATAATCGTCGCCGCCGGCGCGCAGGCCGGTCACGCGGTCGTCCACCTGGCCGAGGGCGGAAAGGATCAGCGCCGGGGTCTTGTCGCCGCGCCCGCGCAGATCGGCGATGACGGAGAGGCCGTCGCGGCGCGGCAGCATGCGGTCGACGATAAGGACGTCATAGCCACCCTCGCGGGCGAGCACGAGCCCCTCCTCGCCGTCCGAGGCCACGTCCACCACATGGCCCGCCTCGCGGAACGCCTTGCGCAGATAATCGGCGGCGTCGCGGTCGTCCTCGACGATGAGCAGGCGCATGGGCGACTCTTCGGCGCTCTTTCGGGCTGCCCTCCGGATGTCCGCGAGCTCGATGAACGGGTCATCTCGGCCCCGCGCGGAATCGGAGGCGGCGGTAAGATTCGAATTCGTCTCCATGTACGTCATTTCGAGCCTCGCGCCTATATTGCCATCCCCCGACGCCAACGCCGGAAGGCCCCTGAAATAGATGACGCGGGGAATCCTCTCGGACTCCCCGCGCCACCGAACCGGCCGCAGCCCAAGGGGCGACGGAACGAGCCGCAACCGGAACTCTTAGAGTGCGATCCGATCAGATGGCACATCTGATCGGCAAATCGCCCTCTGCGTTACACTGGAGGCCGCGTGATCCGATCCGCTTGCGGTGCAAGCGGATCGGCGCGCGCTCCAGCTCAGCCCTTCTGGTCACCCAGCGAGATGGCGACAAAACGGGTGCCCTGCTCGGACTTGATCCGCATCAGCACGGCCTTGCGGTTGTCCTTCTTGGCGGTGGAGAGGCCCTCGCGCACATCGGCGGGGGTCATCACCGGCTTGCCACCCACGTCGAGGATGACATCGCCTTCCTTGATGCCGCGCTCGGCACCGGGGCCGCTCGGATCGACCTCGGTGACGACGACGCCGATATCACCGGCGCCGGCGACGCCCTTGGCGGGAGCAAGCGACAGGCCGAGGCGCGGAATGCCCTTGCCGTCCTCCTCGCCTTGATCCGCCTTGGCCTTGTCGGCCGACGCGACGTCGGTCGGCAACTGCTCCAGCGTGACCGGGATGGTCATCGACTTGCCGTCGCGCACCACACTCAGCTTCACCGTGGTGCCGGGCTTCTTGCGGGCGATCTCGCGCGACATCTCGCGGGAGTCCTTCACGGTCTCGCCGTCGATCTGCGTGACGACATCGCCGGGCTTGAGGCCCGCCTTCTCGCCGGGGGTGCCGGGCTGCACCTGGGCGATGAGGGCGCCCTCAGCCGACTTGAGTTCCAGCGCCTCGGCGACCTCGTCGCTGACCGGCTGGATCTGCACGCCGACATAGCCGCGCGCCACCTCGCCGCCATCCTTCAGCGCCTCAACCACCTCGGAGACGGTCTCGGAGGGAATGGCGAAGGCGATGCCGACATTGCCGCCCGAGGGGGAGACGATGGCGGTGTTCATGCCGATCACGTCGCCGTCGAGGCCGAAGGTCGGGCCACCGGAATTGCCGCGGTTGATCGGGGCGTCGATCTGGATGAAGTCGTCATAGGGGCCCGAGCCGATGTCACGGCCGCGCGCCGAGACGATGCCGGCAGTGACCGTGCCGCCGAGGCCGAACGGGTTGCCGACCGCGACCACCCAGTCGCCGACGCGCGGCGCCTTGGCGGCCAGCTTCACCCAGGGGAAGTCCGACTTGCCGTCGACCTTGAGCAGCGCCACGTCGGTGCGCGGGTCGGTGCCGATAACCTTGGCGGTGTAGCTCTTGCCGTCGGTGGTGGTGACATCGACCTCGGAAGCGCCGTCGACGACGTGGTTGTTGGTGACGACATAGCCGTCATTGGAGATGAAGAAGCCGGAGCCCTGGCCGACGACGCCGCGATGACCGGGACCGGGGCCGCGACGCGGGCCCATGTCCGGGCCACCGGGGCCGCCCGGGCCGAAGCCGAAGCGGCGCATGAAGCGCTCGATCTGCGGGGGCACGTTCTGGCCGCCCATGCCTTCCTCGTCATTCGAGGCGACCTTGTCCTCGTCCTTCTTCACCTTCACGCTGACGACGGCGGGGGAGACCTTCTCGACGATGTCGGCGAAGGAGAAGGTGCCGGCGGGCTGGTTGGTGGTCAGCTGCGCCTGAGCAGGGGTGATGATCTCGGGCAGCACGAAAGCGCCGACGGTGCCACCGGCCAGGGCCAGGGTGAACACGCCGGCGAGCAGCCGGGAACGGCTCTTGCGCAGCGTGGACGAAGGGGTGCGGGTCGGATTGGGCGCGGTGCGCGACATGTATCGTTCCTCGTTCGAAATCACTCTCCCCACCGGGAGCGTTGAACGAGAAACTAGAGGCCGTCGCCTTAACGCAGTCTGGCGGCGGCGTTAAACTTTCGTAACGTCGCCCGGTTGCTCCGACGAGGACGGCTCGCCCAGCGCGGCGCGCAGGCGCGTCTCCTCCTCGGGCGTCAACGGCTCCGCCGCCGCCGTCGGGCGCAGGCTGTCCGACGCGGCGCGGCGGCGATAGGCGACGAACAGGCCGATGCCGCCGACGACAAGCACGGCAAAGGGCGCCAGCCACAGGATCGCGTTCGCCCCGTGCCAGGTCGGGCGCAGCAGCACGAACTCGCCATAGCGCGCCACCAGATAATCCATCACCTCCCGGTCGGACTCGCCCTGCTGGATCCGCTCGCGCACGAGCAGCCGCAGGTCGCGCGCCAGCGGCGCATCCGAATCGTCGATGGACTGGTTCTGGCAGACCATGCAGCGCAGTTCTTTCGAGAGCTCGCGCGCCCGCGCTTCCTGCGCCGGATCGGGCAGCACCTCGTCCGGCCGCACGGCGGCGGCGGGGGTGATGAAAGCGAGGCAAAGCAGCGCGGCGGCGAGCATCACCCGCCAGCGCCCGCTTCCCTCATGCCCGCGCGTGACCCGGGAACCCAGAAGGCCGGCCGCCACGCGGCTGGATCCCCGGGTCACGCCCGGGGATGAGGGGCGGAAAAGGCGTGCACGCATCCCCCTCACTCCGCCGGCACGGGCGAAGCGCCGTCCGCCTTCGCCTTCGGCTTCTTCGCCGGCTTCGGCGCCCCGACGCGCAGGCGACGGTCACTGAGCGAGAGCGCGCCGCCGAGCGCCATGATGAGCGAGCCGATCCAGATCAGCGTCACGAACGGCTTCCAATAGGCCCGCACGCCCACGCCGCCGCCCGGCAGCTCGTCGCCCAGGCTCACATAGAGCTGGCTGAACCACATGGTGCGGATGCCCGATTCGGTGGTCGGCATGTTGCGTGCGGTGAACAGGCGCTTGGCGGATTCAATGGTCCCCATCTCGACCCCGCCCTGGCGGACCGTGAACACCCCGACGAGATCGCGGTAATTCGGCCCGTTGCGCGGTTCCAGCCGGTCGAGGGTCAGCTCATAGCCGCCGACCTCGAAGCTGCCGCCAACCTTCACTCCGGCGATGCGCTCGGCGTTCCAGCTGGTCTCGGCGATGATGCCGAACAGGCAGACGCCGACGCCGGCATGGGCGAGCGCGCCGCCGAACACCGAGCGCGGCAGGCCGCGCAGCCGCGCGAAGGCGGTCGCGCGCGGCACCCGGCCGAAGCCGGCACGCTCGATCACCTCGGCCATCGCGCCGATCACTACGAAGGCGGCCAGCCCCATGCCGAACGGCGCCAGCACCGGCCCGCCGCCCTGCGCATAGGCGGCCAGAGCGGCAATGACGATGGCGGCCCCGAAGGCGGCCATCAACCGCTGCGCCGCCCCGGCGAGATCGCCGCGCTTCCAGGCCAGCAGCGGCCCGAACGGCATGGCGAAGGCCACCGGCAGCATCAGCGCGCCGACCGTCAGATTGAAATAGGGCGGCCCGACGGTGATCTTGGCGCCGTTATAGGCCTCCAGCGCCAGCGGGTAGAGCGTGCCGACCAGCACGGCGGCGGAGGCCGCCGTCAGCAGCAAATTGTTCAGCACCAGCGCGCCCTCGCGCGACACCGGCGCGAAGATCCCGCCCTGCCGCAGCATCGGCGCGCGCAGCGCATAGAGCGCCAGCGATCCGCCGATGAAGAACACCAGGATGGCGAGGATGAACACGCCGCGGGTGGGATCGGTGGCGAAGGTGTGGACCGAGGTGAGCACGCCGGAGCGCACGAGGAAGGTGCCGAGCAGCGACAGCGAGAAGGCGAGGATGGCGAGCAGCACCGTCCACACCTTCAGCGCGTCGCGCTTTTCCATCACCACGGCGGAATGGATCAGCGCCGTGCCGGCGAACCACGGCATCAGCGAGGCGTTCTCCACCGGGTCCCAGAACCACCAGCCGCCCCAGCCGAGCTCGTAATAGGCCCAGTAGGACCCCATGGCGATGCCGAGGGTGAGAAAGGCCCAGGCGGTCAGCGCCCAGGGCCGCACCCAGCGCGCCCAGGCGGCGTCGATCCGCCCCTCGATCAGCGCCGCGACGGCGAAGGCGAAGGTGATGGAGAAGCCGACATAGCCGAGATAGAGCAGCGGCGGATGAATGGCGAGGCCGATATCCTGCAGGATCGGGTTGAGGTCCTGCCCCTCCGCCGGAGGCGGAATCACCCGGGTGAACGGGTTCGAGGTGAACAGGATGAACAGCAGGAAGGCGGTGGCCACCGAGCCCTGTACGGCGAGCACATTGGCCTTCAGCCGCGCCGGCAGATTGGCGCCGAACAGCGCCACCAGCGCGGCGAAGATCGCCAGCACCAGCACCCAGAGCAGCATGGAACCCTCATGGTTCCCCCAGGTCCCGGTGATGCGGTAGAGCAGCGGCTTGGCCGAGTGCGAATTCTCGACCACGTTCAGCACCGAGAAATCGGACTGGACATAGGCCACGACCAGCGTGGCGAAGGACAGGCCGACAAAGCCGGCCAGCACCAGCGCCAGGGTCGAGCCCACCCGCATCAGCGCCGCGTCGCCGGTGCGCGCGCCCCAGGCCGGGATCACCGTCATCAGGAGGGCGACGGCCAGCGAGAGCACCAGCGCGTAATGGCCGATTTCCGGGTTCATGGGCGGTTATCCCAACAACAAGCATCCTTCGAGGCCGCTTCGCGGCACCTCAGGATGACGGCGCACCGAGAAAGAAAACGAGAGGGAACAGCGTCATCCTGAGGTGCTCGGGCAAGGCCCGAGCCTCGAAGGATGGTCGTCGCGAAGCGGTGGGCACCATCCCTCACGGCGTCCCCTCCCCTTCCTTCCACACGCCCTGCTTCTTCAGCGCGTCGGCGACTTCCTTCGGCATATAGGTTTCGTCGTGCTTGGCCAGCACGCTGTCGGCGGTGAAGCTGCCGTCCGGTGCCAGCACGCCCTCGGCGATCACGCCCTGGCCTTCGCGAAACAGGTCCGGCAGCAGGCCGACATAGGTCACGCCCATATCGGCGCCGCCATCGGTGACGACGAAGCGCACATGGGTGCCGTCGGTGTGCTGCACGCTGCCGTCCTTCACCAGCCCGCCCAGCCGCAGTCGTGTGCCCGGCCGTGTGCCCTCGGCGGCGATCTCGCTGGGCGAGCGGAAGAACACGATGGTGTCGTTCAGCGCGAACAGCACCAGCCCGGCGGCGACGAACAGCACGCCGGCGGCGCAGGAAATGACCAGTAGGCGACGTCCCTTGCGGGTCATGGCGTCAGCTCCCGAGCCCGAGTTCGCGCGCCAGCGCGTCGATGCGCCCGAGCGCGCCGCTGTCGCTGGCGAAATGGGTGCGCGCCTGTCCGGCGGCGGTCTTGGCCTTGTCCTGCTGGCCGAGCACGGTCCAGGCCCGCATCAGCCGCAGCCAGCCCTCGATGTCGCCGCCCTCCTGCGCCAGCCGCGCCTCCAGCCGCTCGACCATGCCGCGCACCATCGCGTCGCGCTGCTCGGGGGTGAGGCTTTGCGCCGCCGCCACATCGGCCGCGCCGGGGCCGGACGCGGCGTCGGGAATCGGCGCGCCGATGCGGGCCAGCGCCTCGCGCAGCAGGCCGAGCCAGGGCGCGTCGGGCGGCGAGGCGGCCACCAGCGCGCTCCAGCGCTGCGCCGCCTCGGCGGTCTGGCCGTCCTGCTCGGCGGCGAGGCCGAGGAAATACTGTGCCTTGGGGTCGTTCGGATCGGCGGCGAGCGCCGCCTGGAACGCCGCCTTGGCCTCGACCGTCACCACGCCGCCGGCCTGTGCGGTCAGCGCCTCGCCGAGGCCGGTTTCACGCTGGGCGTTGGGGCCGAGCAGGCGGATGGCATTGCTCCAGGCCCGGGCCGCATCGTCGAGCCGGCCGATGCGGGCATAGATCGGCGCCACCACCTCATAGCCGCGCCCGTCATTCGGGTTGGCTTCGAGATGGGTTTCGACCTTGCGGATCAGGATGGCGATGTCGGAGGGGTTGGGCTGGCCTTCCAGCCGCTGCGCCAGCGGCTGCGGCGGGTAGAGCGGCGAGCCGAGGGAAAGGTAGAGCCCGCCGGCCAGCAGCGGCACGCCGAGCAGGCCCACCACCGCGACGATGCGCCGGCGCCGGTCGTCGCCGAAGGAGGCGCCCTCCCGGCCGCTCTCGGCGGAGGCACGCAGGATGCGCCGGGCCACCTCGGTGCGCGCCGCCTCGCCCTCGGCCGGCGCGATCAGGCCGGAGGCACGGTCGCGCTCGATTTCCGCCAGCTGGTCGCGATAGACGGCGAGATCGGCCTCGGCGGTACTGGCGGCAGGCATGGCCGCGCCGGTGCGCAACGGCCAGAGCACCGCCAGAATGGCGGCGCCGGTCATCAGCGAGAAGGCGATCCACAGCAACATTAGTTTTCCTCTAATGCGCTGAGGGGTAGCCGACCCGGCCCCTGTCGCCAATCCGTAACACCCTCAGTCCGATCGCCGCAGGCTCACAGTCGCGCGAGCGTGTGCCCGCCTGAACCAAGGCCCGGTGCCGGCCGGCGGGCGCCTGCGTCACCCCGTCACGGGGCGCCGGAACCGGGTTCGGCCGGGTGCGTGATCAGCCCGCCACCGGCGACCAGGTACCGTCCGGGTTGCGGCAGGCGGTGCCGCGCGCGGTCTGCGGCTGGCCGTTGATGTAGATGGTGTGGGTGAATTCGCGGCACTTGGGGGAGCCGCCGCGCGCATAGGTCGGGCCGGGAACGATGGTGCCATAGGCGCCGCTGTCGCCACGCCAGCTCACCGGCGCGCCGGGATTGCCATATTCCAGTGCCTGAATCTGCGCCTGCTGCGCCCGCTGCCGGTCGGCCTGGTCGAGCGCATTGCCGATCGAGCCGCCGATCAGGCCGCCCACCGCCGCGCCGACCAGCGTACTGGCGGTGTTATGCCCGACGGCCTGTCCGATGAGCCCGCCCGCCACCGCGCCGATGGCGGCGCCGCCGACGGTGTTCGGGTTCTCCTGCGCGGTGCTGCAGCCCGCGAGGGCGCCGGCGACAAGGCCCACGGCCACGAATTGGTATGCGCGCATGAAATTGCTTCCTCCAGCCTGGACACGGCACGTTCCGCACGGAACATGTCCACCTAAGGAAGAGGAATAGGGCGAAAGCGCGGCCCCGTCACCTCTACCCCTGCACCTCACGCCGCCGGCAGCCGCACCACGCAGCGCAGCCCGCCAAAGGGCGAGCGGTCGAACGCCAGCCGGCCGCTATAGAGCCCGACCAGTTCGGAAACGATGGACAGGCCCAGCCCGGAACCCGGCTGGGTCTCGTCCAACCGCTTGCCGCGCTTGAGCGCCTCGGTCTGCTGTTCCGGCGTCAGGCCCGGCCCGTCATCGTCGATGGTGATCTCGAAATAATCCCGCTCGCCCGCCCCGCCGGGCACCGGCGCCACCGCGATCTCCACCAGCGAGCGCGCCCATTTGCAGCCATTGTCGACCAGATTGCCGAGGATCTCCTCCAGATCCTGCCGTTCGCCGCGAAAGCGCAGGCCACCCGCGACCTCGACCTCCACCGCCACCCCCTTGGCGCGGTGCACCTTGGCGAGCGTCGCGGCGATGCGGGCGACGATCGGCTCGACCTCCTCCACCGTGGTGACGACGGAGGCGCGCGCCGCCATGCGGGCCCGCTCCAGATGATGCGCCACCTGGTCCTTCATGATCTGCGCCTGCGCCGTCACCTTGGCGCCCAGCGCGGCATCGGCCTCGCCGGCCCGCGCCGCCTCATTCTGCAGCACGGAAATCGGCGTCTTGAGGGCATGGGCGAGATTGCCGACATGGGTGCGGGCGCGCTCGACGATCTCGCGATTGGTGTCGATCAGCGCATTGACCTCGGCGGCGAGCGGGGCGAGTTCGACCGGATAGGCGCCCTCGATGCGGTCGGCGCGGCCGGTGCGCACCTCGTGCAGCGCGGCGAGCATGCGCTTGAGCGGGCGCAGGCCAAACAGCACCTGGAACACCAGCGTGAGCAGGAAGGCGCATCCCAGCACGGCCAGCGTCACCAGCAGCGCCTGGTCGAAGCCGGCGACCTCCTCGGCGATCTCGCCCGCATCGGCCGCCACCGCCACCGCGTAGCGCCCGTCCTCGCCGAGATCGACCACCCGCTCGACGATGCGCAGCCGCTGGCCGGACGGGCCGTCGGCATAGGCCTCGCGCAGGCCCGAGACATCGGCATCGCCCTGGCGCTCGAACAGCAGCGGCAGCTTGCCCTCGGGCAGCGAGCGCGAGGTCTTCACCTGCGCGGCCGGCCCGTCGGTGCGGGTGATTTGCCAGTACCAGCCGGAAATGGGGAAGTTGAACAAAGGGTCGCCCAGCGTCGTCGGCTCCGGCATGGTGCCGGAGGGCGAATTGGCGACATCGGCGACGATGGTCTTGAGATAGACGTCGAGCCGCTGGTCGAAGGCTCGCTCCACCGCCGCGCGGTAGACCTCATGCAGCGCGAAGCCGGTGATCGCCAGCACGGCGACGCTGACCACCGTCGCCGAGACGAACAGGCGTAGCGCCAGCGAGCCGGCGCGCATCAGCGCGGGGTCTCGCGCGGCCCTTCGGGCGCCACCAGGAGATAGCCGAGCCCGCGCACGGTCTGGATCACATCGACATCCAGCTTCTTGCGCAGGCGGCCGACGAACACCTCGATCGTGTTGGAATCGCGGTCGAAATCCTGGTCGTAAAGATGCTCGACCAGCTCGGTGCGCGAGACCACCCGCCCGACATGGTGCATGAGATAGGCCAGCAGCCGGTGCTCATGCGAGGTCAGCTTCACCTGCCGCCCGCTCACCGTCACCCGGCCGGAGCGCGTGTCGAGCATGACCGGCCCGCAGGTGAGCTCGCTCGCCGCATGGCCGGCGGCGCGGCGCAGCAGCGCGCGGATGCGCGCCAGCACCTCCTCCATGTGGAAGGGCTTGGCCACATAGTCGTCGGCGCCGGCATCGAAGCCCTGCACCTTGTCGCTCCAGCGGTCGCGCGCGGTGAGAATCAGCACCGGCATCTTGCGCCCTTCGCGCCGCCAGGCCTCCAGCACCGAGAGCCCGTCCATCTTCGGCAGGCCGATATCGAGCACGACCGCGTCATAAGGCTCGGTCTCGCCGAGGAAATGGCCCTCCTCGCCGTCATGGGCGCGGTCGACGGCATAGCCGGCCTCGACCAGCGCCTCCACCATCTGGCGGTTCAGATCGGGATCATCCTCGACGACAAGCAGGCGCACGGCAATTCCTCACGCACACCGCGCGGGGGGCACGCGGCGGCCTGAGCATGCCACCGTAGGCGGCGGATGTCAGGTGCGGGGTGTGGGAGTAGAAGACGAGCGGGCGGCTCTTTCTGCCAGATACTTCATTGCGATGGCAGGCTAGCCCACCATCCATGGTTGGCAAATGACGTACCGTCGCGCGCAGCATGGCCCCCTGGTCGGGCCGCAGGATCACGGGCGCGCGGCCAGCAAAGCAAGCGGTCACGCTGACATCGGACGAACCAATGACCTTTTCCAAAGCGGCTACCCGACGATGGTCGCTTCGCCGATCACGCCCGTCTCCCACAGGTAAAAACGTCCCCCAGTCGAAAGCGCCGTCACCGCAGCCTGACTGGTCAGGAACACGAATCCGACCCGCCGCCGCTCGCCGGGCATCATCTCGCACGCCAGCAAAGGATACCCACTCCATGCCTCCACCGAGATCTTGCTCAAGCTGCAAGGACAGCCCCATCCGAAACCGATTTTCAGGCACCTTCCGCCCGAACGCGGAGGATAAAGATAAAGGTCGGCGATCACATCAGGCCGACCTGCGGCGAGGCGTTCCCGCAATGTCATTTCGAATGCCATGTCGCCTTATATTATCGATGGCAATTGGCGGCGACAGTGGATTTGGATTTGCTTGAAGTGTGCATTGGCGACAGCACGGCGAAGGTGAAGTCGCCGCCCGCGCCACCGGGGGCCGGAAGTACAGCGCCCCGCGGATATAGCGTGCCACCCCTCCCTCATCTCCCCCGCCACCCGCACAGCTCGCGCCCCACCGCATTATGCGCCTTCACCTGCCGGATGGTCGGGTCGGTGTCCTCACTCGCCCAGCGGATCGGCCGGAAGGCGCCGCAGGCGCCCCTCGTCGCGGCGGAAGGTGTCGTCGTCGCGCAGCCGGCGCTCATCAGCGTTACGGCGATCAGCATCAGCCCGCGCGCCGTTCGCGCGCTCGATCGTGTCCAGCACATCCCGTTCTCCTTGCGCGATGCAGGCGGCCCGGCCTTCCGAGCGGCCCTTGAGATAGATCCCGCCGGCCAGCGCGAGGGCGGCGAGCAGCAGCGCCGCGCCCCGCCCGAGGGGGCTCGCCAGCAGGCCCAGCAGCGCCGTCACGGTGTCGCCTCGCCGGCGCCGATCCGCGCCAGCGCCCCGCGCAGGGTCAGCGCCACGCCCGCGAGCATCAGCGCCGCGAACAGCCATTTCAGCGGTTCGGCCAGGGAGGCGAGCGGCGCCAGCCGGTCCGCCTGCTCGGCCACGACAGCGCCGAGCACGCCGGCGCCGCTGAGGAGGCCTCCCGCCCCTTCCGGGGTGCGCGAGAGCCGTGTGTCGGCCGGCCGCGCGCGGGCGGCGCCGGCGCTGTCCGGCGCGTTCTCCGCCATCGGTGCGGCCGCGCCGGCCATCCGCCGGGCCGTGGCCCGCACGTCCGTGACGCGCCGGGTCCAGCCGGCGCCGAAGGTGGAAAAGGTCCGCAGGCTCCGCAGCATGGCCAGCCGCCGGTCGCACACGCCATCGACCAGCGCGCCGGTCTCGTGATCGGCCAGCGCCGCCAGCGTCGCCTCGCCCACCTGCCCGTCGGCGACGGCATTGAGCGTGCGCTGCAGCCATTTGGCCGCCTGGGCCGGGCCGGAATTCACCGCCGCGTCGAACAGCGCATAGTCGAGCCCGGCCGGCAGGTCGTCGGCGCGCACCGCGTCCCAGTACTGGCGGCGATAGATCGCCGCCACCTCGTCCGGCGCGATGCGCCGCACGCTGCGCACCGGCTGGCCATGGCGCCGGCGCCAGCCATCATAGACACGCTGGGTGATCCCCTGCATGGTCGCGCCGCCGGGATCGGCGGGGTCGTCGGCATAGCCGCCCTCATGGACGAGCACGCGCCTCAGCGCCTCGTCGAAGCTCGACGCGGTCATTGCATGGCTCCGCTGCAAGATTTTGGGGGTGTTTTCTGGGGATTAACGCTATGTTAACCGTTCCACTACCCTGGCACGGTTGCAAAAATACCGGGATTCCAAGAGTCTTTTTGAGATAGCTGGCTACGGACAAGGGGCTCCGCTCGTCATGGCAAGAGAAGATCGACTTGTCGAAGATCTGCGCAGCATTTTCGATGAAGCCCGCCGCAGCTCCGGACAGGTGCAGGCGGAAGCGCTTCTGGCTGTCGCCCCGGTGGTGCTGAAGAGCACGGAATCGGAACGTGAGCGCGGCGTCGCCTATATGCGCGACCGCCTGGCGCCCGAGAGCTATCGGGCCATCTGCCGCGCCATTGGCGACGAGCTGGACCGGCTGAACAACGAGATCGACCGGCTGAAGCGATTCGAAAAAATCGCCACCGTGGTCGAAACCGCCAAGCGCCGCATCGTCGCCCGGCCGATGATGGTGGCAAAGCCCACCGCGACGGCAGCGGTCAAGGCCGCCGCCTCGGGCGCGGCTGCCTCCGGTTCAGCCGCGAGTGCCGCCCCCGCGCCTGCTGTGGCAGCCCCGGCCGTCGGGCCCCGACCGCAAGGTGGCAGCGTTCCGGTAGCGGCCGAATAGGCGCGCCGCCTCAGACATTGGCGACGCTCCAGCCCTCGCCGGGCAAGGTTTCCACCCGCGCCTCGCGCTCCTCGGGCGTGAGCAGGCCTTCATAGCCCGCCTGCGGCAGGTCGATCTGCGCCTCGCCCGCCGTCGGCGGGATGCGCAGCGCCGCCCTTCCATCGACCGGATGCTCCTGCCAGGCCCAGAGATAACGCGTCGCGCCGGCGGGCGTGCCGAGCGCCTGCCACGCCTGCGCGCTGCGGGCCGCCGCCTCGGCGGCCGAGGCGAAGATCAGATAGCTCATGGCAATGTTCCCTGCAGGGCGGCGTCGAGCGCCGCGATAGCGAGCGGCGCGCGCGAGAGCACGAGTGTCGACATCTGGCCGGTAAGCGGAGCGCCGGAGTTGGGGGAGATGCCGATCCGCACCAGGCTGTCGCTGTCGACCGACGCCGTCGCAGTGCCAAGGGCCGCTGTTGTCGTCGCCCCGTCGAGGGCGAAGTCGAGCCCGCCCTCGAGGAACCTCGCCCGGCCGATAAACCGGCCCCAGGCCCCGGTCGTGTAGGCCCGGAACGCGAGCGGCGGGTTGTCGATGTCGTTCGCCGATGCGGCGAAGCGGGCGGCGTTCAGCGTCGGCGTGTGGACAAGCCCGATGCGATACCAGGACAGGTTCACCCCCTTCGAGGCGGTGAAGAAGGCGGCGGAGCCCGCCACGATCGAGGACTGCCCGACGACGCCGACCGTCACGCTGTCCGCACCGCGGACAAAGTCCGCCGCGCCAGCGATGCCGAAGTTCTGGCTGCCGGATAAGGCCAGGGCCGGCCGGCCATTCGGGCCGGTGTCGAGCGCCCCGGCATTGACTAATCTCGGCTGCGAGGCGGTCACGCTCTGCGTCGCGTGGCGGCCACTCCCGCTCTGGTCGTACCAGGCGACGACGAAGGCGCTGGCGGTGCCGGCGAAGGCAAGCAGCCCGGCGACATCGAGCGCGCCGAGGAAGGTGAAGCCGAGCTCCGCCTCCGTGCCGTCGCTGGAGCGGCGCACCCGCACGCCGGGGCCAGCATAGGAGGACACCAGCCGGGAGAGCCCGTAGGCGGCATAGAGCGTGCCGGCGAAAGCGTCGAGCGAGGGCCGCGCCGGCGGGCTGCTGGCGCGGCGCGCGAGATCGAGGGCGAAGCCGAAGGTCGCCATCTCAATCGACCCGATGAATGACGAGGCCGGCCGTGCTGCCCGTGGCCAGCACGCGCCTCACCAGGAATTCCAGCACGCTCACCTGGCCGGGCGGCAGCGGCAGGGTCAGCGGCGCGTCGTCGGCGGCATCGACGGGGAGGATTCGGATCTCCGCGCTGGCCAGCGTGGCCGGCACGAACACCCGCAGCCGTGCATAGCGCGGCAGGTCGGCGGCGTCGTTCGGCGTCACCAGCGCGCCGGCGCGGCCGAGCCCGCCGGGCGAGAGGGCGCGCTGGTGCCAGGGGTCCTTGGCGGAATCATAGGGCATGGTTCGCTCCCGGAGATCAGAGGGTGAAGGCGAGATAGGACAGGACGAGGCGCACCCGCCCGCCGGTGAAGCTGCCGCCCAGCGCGGTGATGCGCAGCGGCGTGTCGGCATAGAAGGCCTGCGGGCCGATCACGCCGATATTGCTCGCGCCGGCGGCGATGCTCAGAAGCCCGCCGAATTTCGCGGTCTCGCCTGAAATGCCGACCTCATAGGCGGTGGCCCCCGTCACCGCCGTCACGGTGCGGCTGGCGACGGCGAGGCAGATCGCCCGGCTGGGAATGAGCAGGGTCGAGGCGACGAAGGCGCCGGTGAGGGTCAGTTCCTCCTCCACCGTGCGTAGAGTGGCGCTGGCGCCGGAGGGGGTGAGCGCGAGCGCCTCGCGCCAGGCGGTGCCGTCGAACAGCACGCTGCGCGCCTCGCCCGCCACATAGGCGCGCCAGCCCGCACGTGGGGCGAGGAAGCGCCAGCCGGAATCGTAGAGCGCGATCTCACCCTCATGGCCGGCGAAAGCGCCACTGGCACCGGGCGCCACCAGATGCCGGTCGCCGGGCAACGGGCTGGCCGGTGGCGCCGTGCGGGTGCGGTCGAGCACGGCGAGCTGCACCGCCGCGTCGAGCCGCACCAGCGCTTCATTATGGGTCACATGTTTCTGCGCCTGCGCCGCCGCCAGCAGCGGCAGCGCCAGCAGGGGTGTCGTCTCGCTCATGGGGGGCTCCTGTGAAAGCGGCGGTCAAACCCGCAGCCGGGCGGTCAGCGCCGCGCCGGGACCGATCTCGGCGGAAAGCTGGGCGATGCGGACATCGAGAAAGGTCTGCGCCGCGCCGAAATCGGCGATCTCGTCGGCCGCCGCGTAGAGAACGGCCGGCGCGGAAACAGTGAAGCGCCGCTTCACGATCCCCCCGCTCAGGATCTCCACCGCATAGGCCTCGCTGGTCTCGCCGAGCGGCACCTCGGCCAGATCCCAGGAATCGCCGTCGCTCCTGGTGCGCCGGGTCCAGCTCAGCGCCACCCCGGCGGCGCTGCGCCGGGCGCGGGCATGCACCGGCGCGAAGGGGCGCAGCGCCGCCGGCCCCAGCGTGGCGGCGATTTCGGTCACGGCGTCGTCGCCATGGTCGCGGTCGGCGCGGCCGATGCGGTAGGTGACGGCGCGGCCGATCATGTCGAGCCCGCTCGCGACCGGCACCAGATTGGCGTCGATCGTCATCAGCCGCGTGCCGGCCGGCCATTCGGTGGTGGCGCGCGCCTCGCTGCCGAGCTGGCCGCGCAGCAGGCCGGACAGCCGCCAGGTCGTGGCACCGATCAGTTCCGCCTGCGCGAACTGGATCACCTCCACCGCGCCTGAGGGGTCGATCAGCGCCAGCGCATTGGCCCCACCCAGCACCGCCTCCTCGCTCGCCGCCGCCAGCAGGCCACCATCGAGCGCGACGTCGAGGCTGGCGCGCTGCCAGCGCCAGAGCGGGCCGGCCGGCAGCACGCCCAGCGTCTCGCCCGTCACCGCCGCCGCCGCCAGCGTGGCGATCGGCTGAAAGCTGCCCCCGTCCACCGCCCGCCAGACGTTCAGGCTCCCCGGCCACGGCGTGACGAAGGCGCCGAGCCAGGCCAGCGTGGGCGCCCCCTCGCCGCGCGCTAGCGGCGCCTGCAGCAGATGCACCAGCGCCGGCCCCTCGCCCCCCGGCAATTCGACCGCGCCGGCCCGCCCCTCGCGCACGGCAAGGGCGAAGACCGCCGGGTCGATGCTGCGCGCGTTCACACTGCGCGCGCCCCGGTCCTCGATCGAGACGATCTCCAGCAGCCGCGCGGCCCCGTCGCGCTCCAGCCGCACCAGGTCGCCCGGCTCCAGCGCGATGTGCGAGGGCGGCAGCGTCAGGCTCAGCGTGTCGCGCCCCGCCCACGCATCCTGCAGCCACATATCCGCGAGGCCGGCGGCGAGGCCGGGATCGGCCACCATGGCGACCTCCATCCCGGTCTCCGCCCGCGCCGCCCCGGCGAGCCGGCGCGAAACGGCGGTGGCGCGGCGGTAATCCTGCGCGCCATCGGTAAAGCCGAGCGTGGCGGACAGCGGCAACTCGCCCTCCGCCGCCCGCACCAGCGAGGGCGCGGCGATCCCCTCGCCGGTGGCGATGTCCTCATCGGTAATCACCGCCCGCACCCGCCCGCCGCGCGGGGTCAGCGCCAGCCGACCGCCGCGCTCGACCAGATCGAAGGCGAAGGCCCGCGCCAGCGGCTCCAACGCCGCCCGCGCCGTCATCGGCCGGTCGACGACATAGCCATCGACAATGCCGCGCAATTCGCTCGTCACCATGTCAGGCACGCCGAAATCCGCCGCCAGCGCCTGCGTCAGCTCGGCCAGCGGCGCGGCGCCGAGCCGGCCATTGAGCCAGTGCCCGGTCTGCCAGTTGGCGCCGTCCGCCCATACGTCGACGGCGCGCGGAAACACCGGAAAGGGCCGCGCGTCCCAGGTCCAGAGCGTGAGCGCCGCCGGGTCGATCATCCGCCCGCCCGGCAGGCCCGGCGCCACCGGGTTCAGCGCCGTGGAGGCGGAGAAGCCGGCCAGACTCACCTCCAGATGCCGGCGCTGGATCAGGTCGTCGCGAGCGCCGCTGGAAAAGGGCGGCAGGCCGCCCTCGGTCGATTTCGGGTCGGGGAAGGCGCTCGGCCGGTTGACGCCCTTGTCCACCGCCGGGCAGCCGATCTCGGTCAGGCGCACGGGCTTCGAACCCGGCACCCACGCCGTCGGGCTCGCCTGCCGTACGCCGGCGACGCGCTCGTGATGGGCGTGGCTCCACCAGCCGGCGAGGTCCTTCTGGCGGAAGATCCACGGCTCGGCATAGGCGCCGTCGGTAATCGGGGCGCGCGCCTGCGCGGCGCGGGCGGCGTCATCGGGGTAATACCAGTCGAACGCCTCGCCACCAGTGAGATTGCCGGCGAGATAGGCCCGGTCATGCCCGCTCTCGAAGCTCCCGGCGTCGAGATGGGCGTCGCCGTCGCGCCAGTCGGCCAGCGGCGGGTACCAGTCGATGCCGATGAAATCGAGCGCCGGCGCGGCCCAGAGCGGATCAAGGGGAAAACGCACCTCCGCCCCACCCTCGCGCACATGGGCGCCATATTCGGTCCAGTCGGCGCCATAGCCGATCTGGGTGCCCGGCCCCAGCATCGCCCGCACCTCGCCGGCCAGCGCGGCGAAGGCGCTGGCGGCGGGGTAGACGCCCGGCGCGGAACGCACCCGGGTCAGCGCCGCCATTTCCGAACCGATCAGGATCGCCTCCACCCCGCCGGCGATCTCAGCCAGCTTGGCGTAGTGCAGCACCATCCGCCGCAGCGTCCACTCGGCCGGGCCGGCATAGGTGACGTGCCCCGAGGCGACGCCGAAATGCGCCGCGCCCGCAGTGCCGAACAGCGCCGCCACCTGCGCCCCCGCCGCTGCCGTGCCGTCGGGCGAGCCGGCCACACCGGGGGCGGGATGGCAGGTGACGCGCCCGCGCCAGGGATGGGCCGGCTGCAGCGCCCCGGGGTTCCACGGGTCGGGCAAGGCGTTGGCGGCGGGAATGTCCATCATCACGAACGGGTTGAGCGTCACCTTCAGCCCGCGCGCCTTAAGCGCCTGTATGGCCGCGATCACGCTGGGGTCGGACGGCGTGCCGCCATAGGCCGGCTTGCCCTCAAACTGGCTCACCAGCGCGGCGCTGGCGCGGCTCTGGCCGGCCACCTCCCACGCCAGGGGGAAAATCCCGATCTGCGTCGGCTTGTTCCGCCGCTCCACCGCCGGGCGGACCAGGCACTGGCCGGCGCGCAGGTCGCTGCCGAACCAGGCCACGACGAGCGCCACCCGTTCCAGATTCGGGCAGGTGGCGAGCAGCTGGTCGAGCGCGGCGGAAAAATCGCTCGCATGGGTGGTCACATGGCGGTTTTCCAGCTGGTAGACGCCCGGCCGGTCGACCCGCAGCACCTCGCGCGGCTCATAGCCGAACTCGGTGGCACCGGGGATCAGCGTCACCGCCCGCACCGCGTTCTCCAGCGCCCCCACCGCCCGCTCGACCTCGACCGAAATCTGCGGCAGCCGGTTGCCGAAGCGCGCCAGCGGCAGGCGCTCGAAGACGAGATAGGCCAGCCCGCGATAGGCCGGCGCCCCCGGCTCGCGCGCCTCGATCATCGGATCGGGCAGCTGGTCCTCGCCGCCCTTGTGCAGCCGCACGTTCAGCGCGCGGGTGTCGAGCAGCCGCCCATCGGCCCAGATGCGCCCGAGCCGCGTCACCGGCCCCTCGCACAGGCCGACGGCGAAGCTGCCGAAATAGCTGTAGGTGGTCGTGCTGGTGCCGCCCGCCATCCCGCCTTTGCCGCCGGAGGCCTGCGTCTGGGTCGACACCACCTCCTGCACCGGCGCCGCCCAGATCACCTGCCCGGACAGCCGCGCCCGTCCATAGAGCCGGGGCAGCGCCGCCCCTTCCGTGGAGGTCATGGTGCCGAACTCGGCGAGGCGCGGGCCCTCCACCCGCTGGCCGGGGTTCAGCACCAGCGAATCGATCGCCGAACCGCCGAGCGCCCCCAGCGCCCGCCCGGCCAGCGCCCCCACCGGCCCGAACAGCGCCCCGCCGATCGTCCCGCCCAGCGCGCCGAGAATGAGTGTGGCCATAAGAGACCCCCAAGGTGAAAGGATGCGCGCCCCGGCCCTCACGCGCCGGGAAAGGCGAAGGCGAAGGCGAGCCGGCGGCGCCACCAGGGGGCGAGATAGACTTCCGCCACCGCCGCACCGTCATGGGCGTGCACCATGCGATCGGGCGTGACGAGCAGCGCCGCGTGCTTGGCCGGAAAACCCGCCCGCCAGCGGAACAGCAGCACATCGCCCGGGGCGATCGCCTCCAGATCCACGGTGCGCATATGCCGCCCGGCTGCCTGCGCCATCTGCTCGGCCTTGGTCGCTTCCGCCCAGTCCGGCGCATAGGCCGGCAGGCCCTGTGGCTCCGGCCCCACCACCGCCCGCCACACCCCGCGAATGAGGCCGAGGCAGTCGGCCCCCTGCCCCTTCAGCGAGGCGCGGTGCAGATAGGGCGTGCCGATCCAGTCCCGCGCCTCGGCGATCGCCTGCCTGCGCACATCCCCCTCGCCCATCACGGCCTCCCCGGCGTGGCGACGCGCAGCACCGCGTCATTGCCCGGCATGTGGGGAAAGCCGCGAAAATTCAGCGTGTTGGCAAAGCGGTCGCGGCAGGTCGCGAAGCTCTTGTCGCAGCCAGCGGTGACGGTGAACGCATCGCCAGGGGCCAACGGGGCCGGCGGGCGCTGCCACAGTTCCAGCCGCACCGTGCCGGTACTCACAGTGTGGGCCTTCACCTCGGTAGCGAAGCCGTCATTGGCGCCGCTGGTCACAATGAGCCGCCCCTGCGTGAACCCGCCGGCGGCATAGGCGCCGAGCCCCGCCGCCACGATCAACCCCGGTCCTTCGGCCGCGCTCACCGTGCCGTGGCCGGTGAACGCCGGCGCGGCCAGCGCGATCCGGCAGCGGCCATCGCCGAGATCGGCGTCGCAGCCGGCGGTGAACAGCCGCCCGCGCACCATGTTGAGCGCGCTGGAGAGCCCGCGCAATTCGGCGGTGAAGCTGCCCTCGCTGCGCCGCACCTCGCCCAGAGTCGCCCGGCGCAGCCGCAGGAAATGTTCCGGCGCCGACCAGTCGGCGAGGATCAGTTCGATCCCCGCCCCGTCATAGCGCCCGGCGTCGAGATCGGCGGCGTCGATCAGTTCCGAGGTAAGGGCGGCGGACATCTCGCCCCCGCCCACCGCGAAGCCGAGCGCGGACGCATCCTCGCTGCCGGAGGCGCCGGAGGCGGCGCGGAACAGCGTGCCGTCCACCGTGAGGTCGTCATCATGCTCGGTGAGGCCGATCACCACGCCGTCGCGGCGGGTGAGCCGCCAGCAGCGCGCCAGCGTCGTCACCCCGCCCGCGAGCGACGCGGCCAGGGCGGGGGGGATGTCTTTCACGGCCGTATCTCCAGGATCGGGATGCGCGGGATCGCCCCCGCCTCGAAGGCGGTGAGGTTCACCTCGAGAAAATCGGTGTCGAAGCGCACCGGCACGTCGAACAGGAACCCCGCCGTCACGCTCGCCCCGCTTGCGGGCACATGGCCGGGCAGGAAGCTGACGAGCCCGGTCGCGGCATCGAGGCTGAAATGCGTGCCCGCCACCCGTTCCACCCCATTCACCGCCACCCGCACCGAGCCGGCAACCGGCTTGGCGATGGGGCGCTGATAGGGCGCGTGCGCGCCGCCATAGGTCTTGGCGAGGGCGAACTGCGTCCGGGCGCCGGTGCCGGTGCCCAGCACCTGGTCGAGCGGCGTCACCGCCGCCCCCGGCGGGCAGGAGGCATGGTCGAGCCGGTCGCGCCAGCGAAAGCCGTGCAGCCGCCCGCGCCGCTCCTCGAAGAAGGCGACCACGGTTGAGAGCTGCGCCAGCGAGGTGACGCCATAGCCGGCATCCCAGCGCCGGCGGGAATGGGCGAGCCGCGTGTTGCGCTCCTCCCGTCCGGTCAGCGTGGTGACGATCTCGGTCGCCCGCTCCGGCCCGCCCGCCGCGCCGAGCGCGATGTCGAGCGGGAACAGCGTTTCATGAAAGGCCGGCATTCACAGGCTCCTTTCCCCGCGCGCCACGGCGCGGGCGATCAGGCCGGCGAGATAGGCGTCGGAGCGGCGGAAGGCGCCCGGGTCGGGGGTGGCGACATTCACCGTCACCTGGCTCGCGCGTCCCCCGCCCTGCGCGGCGACGCCGAGCCGGCCATCGGCGCCGCGCGCCAGCGGCAGGATCGCCTCCGCCCCGCGCTCGCCCATCAGCCCGAGCTGGCCGCCGGCCATCGGGAAATAGGTCGGCGCCGCCACCACCCCGCCCTGGGCGAAGGGGGTGACGCGCCCGTGCGCGAACGCCCCGCCGCTGGCGAAGCCGGAAACCCCACCGAGCGCGCCCTGAAGAAGACCGGAAAGCCCCTGTTCCAGCGGCTTGAAGGCGATGTCGAGCGCCAGCGAGGACAGACGGCTCGCCAGCGAGCGCAGCACGTCGTCGGCCTCGCGGCCCTTCAGGGTCGCGCCGGTCAGCGCATCGCCCACCGCCCGGCCGAAGCCCCGCGCCAGCCGCTCCGCTTCCGCGATCTCGCGCCGGAAGGCGCTGGTATCGGCTGTGATTTCCACCGTCAGCCCGTCGTCGAACGCCTCGCTATCCTCCGCAGCCATCCTGCCCTCCTGTGTGAAATGGTTCCGTGTCCCGGATCAGCGGAGGCGCAGCTGGAGCGCCGCGCGCGCTCCCTCGCGCCCTCATGGCCGGGCTTGACCCGGCCACCCAGACTTGAGACCGGGTGCGGGCGGCGGCGCTGGGTCCCCGGGTCAAGCCCGGGGAAGAGGGCCCGCGCGGCGAGACGGCACCCCCTCAGTCCGGAAACCGCGCCATCAGCGCGGCGAGGCCGGCCCGCCCAAGCGGCGCCCGTGCCTCCCCGGTGAAGGGACGCAGCGCGGCGGCGAGTTCGCGCGGCGTCAGCGCCCAGAATGCCTGCGAGGAGAGCCGCAGCCGGCCGAAGCCGAGCGCCATCGCCGCCTGCCAGGGGAAGGGCGATGGACCGCCCTCCCCCGGAAAGGCCGGCGCGCGCCCTATCCCCTCGTCTCCGGAGGATCGGGCAAAGGGCGGTCGGCCCGCTCCCCGCCCTCCCCGCCGCCGAACGTCGCCGCGATCAGCTCGCCGACGAGCCGGGCGAAGCCCGCCGCGCCGCCCGGCGTGGTCATGCGCGCCACCTCATCCTCGGTGACGGCCTCGCCCGCCCCGCGCAGCCCGGCGGCGAGCAGGCGGATGGCGTCGCGCGCGGCAAGCCGGCCGGTGGAAAAACGCCCGGTCAGCGCCACCAGGTCGTCGGCGCCAAAGGCGTCTTCCAGCTCGGCCAGCGCGCCCAGCGTGAGCACCAGCGTGCGCCGGCGCCCGTCGAGCTCGGCGGAAATCTCGCCGCGATGCCGGTTGGCCATGGTCTGCTTCCTTCCTGCGGGTCTGAAGTTGACGCGAAAATCCTGCCCTCATCCCCGGGCTTGACCCCGGGGACCCAGCCTCCCCGCCGATGGCCCGGCGACGTGCTGGGTGGCCGGGTCAAGCCCGGCCATGAGGGAGACGGGGGACGCCGCTCACAGCTCCGCCCGCTCCTCGCCGCCTGTTCCTGAATGCACCTCAACACCCCTCATCCCCGGGCTTGACCCGGGGACCCAACCTTCCCGCCGACGGCCCGGCGACGTGCTGGGTGGCCGGGTCAAGCCCGGCCATGAGGGCGGGTATGTTCCTCGCCGCGCCGTCACCTCGCAGCCCCCCTCAGAGCGCGGCGAAGGTGATCTCGCCGGCGCTCTCCAGCGCGATGTCGAACGTCACCTCGCGGTCGTGCTCGCCGGCGAATTCGAGGGCGGTGATCTGGAACGGCCCGGCGATTGTGCCGAAGTCCGGCACCACGATCTGGGCGTTGCGGATCGTGCCGTCGAAGAAGCTCTGGCGGATCAGCGCGTCCGACGCGCCGTCCTTGAACACGCCCGAGCCCGCCACCGAAGCCCGCTTCACCCCCGCCCCGGCGAGCAGCTCGCGCCAGCGGCCGGCGCTCTCGGCATGGGTCACGTCCACCGGCTCGGCATTGAAGGCGATCTGCCGCGAGCGCAGCCCGGCCACGGTGGCATAGGCGGTGCCGTCATGGATCTTCAGCAGGAGGTCCTTGCCCTTTTGCGCCGCCATCGGCCGCTCCTTTGCTTGCCCCTGCCGTCGCAGGACGGTATTCAGAGACGGTTAACCCTTGGGAACTACACTGCATCCCGGTCGGCCCCGGCGAGACAGCTTGCCGCCTTCACCGTTTGATTCCGCAAACGCCGCCAAGTGACTTCATCTTCTGAATCAACTTCACGCGGATTCATGAGTCCGCGGAATCGCTTGCGCGGCTTTCCTGACAGGTTCGGAAATCTTCAACCTGTTTCCGCGCGTCGCCGGCGGGAAAACCGCGCCGATTCCGTCCCGGTTCTGATGTGCCGATTCAAGCCAGCGCCGATTCACGAGTCGGCAGAATCATTTGCGCGCCAATGCTGCAGCTGCCGGCTAACTTCCCTCGGGCTCCGTCACCGCCCGGAAGCGCAGCAGCGCGCGATAGGTCCGCCCGCCCGGCTCGCGCCGGATCTCGGCCGAACTCAGGCGCAGATTCACCAGGCGGTGCCCCTCCAGCGCCAGCGGCGCGTCGTGCAGCGCCTGCTGCACCAGATGGGCGAGCTGGTGCGCTTCTCCGTGCCCGCCCTGGCGCGACCAGCAGGCCAGTGTCAGGCGGTGCTCGGCCCCGGCCTCGGTGGCGGTGGACCAGTCCAGCACCTGCGCCTCGCCCAGCGTCACATAGGGAAATTCCGGCGCGGCGGGCGGCACGTCGTGGATGCGCGGGCCGCCCAGCGCGGTGGTCAGAACCGTGTCGGTGGTAAGGGCCGCATGGATCGCCCGGCGCAGCGCCACCGCTGCCGCCGCGCTCATCGCCGCCTCCCCGGTCGCGGCGCCTCGGCGCGCTGCGCGAAGCGCCGGCGCAGGGCCTCCAGGCCCTTCAGCCGCGTGGCGAATTTCATGGCGTCTCCTCCCGGCAGTCGCAGATGAGAAAGCGGCCGCGCCCATCCGGGTCGCTCACCGCCTCGACCAGGAAGCGCCGCGCCCCCAGCCGCAGCCGGTCGCCCGGCTGCACCGTGGCCGGCGCGCGCACGGTGATGGCGTGGACCAGCACCGCGCCGGGGCGGTCGGCGATCTCCGCCGCCGCGCCGCGCGTCGCCAGCGCGCCCCACAGGGCATCGACGGCGATGAAGCCGCGCGTCACCCCGCCGAGCCCGTCCGGGGTCTCGACCGGGGTTTCCTGCACCAGCCGGTGCCGCAGGGCGCCGATCGCGCTCATAGCCGCGTCACCCGGAACGGCGCCACCAGCGCGTCGAGCCGGGCGGGAAAGGCCGCGCCCGGCCCCGCCACATCGCGGTGCTCGTAGAAATGGGCAAGAACCACCCGCACCGCCTCGATCAGCGGCGAGGGCACGTGGTCGGCATTCGGCCCGTGGCCGGCGGTGATGTCGAGCGCGATGCCGGCCAGCGGGCGGCCGGGTGCCGGCACCGCGCCGCGCGCGACCTTGATCAGCCCCGGCAGCCGCGCGGTGTCGAGGCTGAAGGCATCGAGCGGCAGGGCGGTCGCCGTGCCTGCGCCGTCCAGCACCCGGGCGGCGGTCAGCGCCTTCAGAGGGTTCACCGGCAGCGCGATCAGCCCGGAAGCCGGCCAGGCGTCGCGCACGATCCGCCAGCTCTGGTCGATCAGCACCCGCCGCGTCAGCGCCTCGACGGTCGCCCGCGCGGCGGTGATGAGCGAGGAAATCAGCGCGTCCTCGGCGGCGTGGTCGACGCGCAGATAGGTCTTGGCCTCGGCGAGCGTCAGCGGCTCGACCGTCGGCCCGGCGAGAAGGATCGCGGGCATGGTGCCTCCCTGTGTGAAGATGCGGGCGAGCGCGGCGCCTGGGTTCCGGACGAAGGACGCGTGTCCGGGAAACGAGAAGAAGCGTGTCCCGGACAAGTGACGCCGCAGGCGGAGCGACGATCCGGGACCCAGCGAAGACCCCTCCGCCCAATCCCCCCGCACCGCCGCGCCGATTGACGTTGCGGCCGGGCGCCGCCACAACGGCCCGTCCCCTTCTGGAACCCGCCGATGCGCCTGTTGCTGCCTGCCCTGCTCGCTGCCCTCGCCCTCGCCACCCCCGCCCGCGCCATTGTCGGCGGCGGGCCGGCGGACCCGGCATTGACGGCGGAGACGGCGATGATCGTGTCGACGCGCGGCGCCACCTGCACCGGCGTGGTGCTGGGGCCGAATGTGCTGCTCACCGCCGCCCATTGCGTGCAGCCGGCGGCGGATTATGCGGTGGTGGTGTTCGAGGGCGGCGCGCCCCGGCTGATCCCCATCAACCGCATCGCGCTCCACCCCTCCTTCGATCCGAACTCCTTCGCCACGCGGCGCCCGACGCCGGACCTGGCCTTGGTGCGGCTCAGCGAGGCGCTGCCCGCCACCTTCCGCCCCGCCGCGCTCACCAGCGAGGTGGCGCTGCCGCCGAAGCGCACCGCCTTCACCATCGCCGGCTATGGCGTGACCAAGGACGGCGACGGCAAGAGCGCCGGCACGCTGCGCACGGCGTCCCTGCCGAGCATCGGCACCACGGGCGGCATCATGGTCCGGCTGTCGGACGGCGCGGCGAAAGGCGCCTGCACCGGCGACAGCGGCGGCCCGGTGCTGATCGAGGGCGTGGTCGCCGGCATCATCGGCTGGTCGACGGCGGCAGGCGGGGCGCGCGGCTGCGGCGGCGTCACCGGCGCCACGCTGATCGGCCCGCAGCGCGCCTGGATCGAGGCCACGCTGCGGGGAATCGGGCGTTAGAGCGAGGCCTCAGCGCAGGAACGGCCTCACCTTGCGCTCCAGCAACTGCACCAGCGCCGGGTCCATGAAGGCAAAGCGGTCCGGTATGTCGAGGCACACCAGACGCTTGTCCTTGAGCGCGGCGCGGTAGCGCGCCTGCAGCTTTTCCCGCTGCGCCTTCTCCATCACGAAGATGATGTCGGCCCACGCCACGAGCTCGGCCGTCACTGGCGTGTCGGCATCGCGGTTGGTGCCGGCCGACGCGACGTCGAGGCCCTCCCGCCCGGCGAAGACCTGCTCGGCGGTCGGGCTGCGCAGCTTGTTGCGGCTGCACACGAACAATAGGCGCGTCAAAGGCGGCTCCGCAGTTGGTTTCGCAGTGTGGCGGCCCGGGGCGGCGCGTGCAATCGTCACGCGCACGCGGCCGGTTCCGGATGCTCGGCGGGATTTTAAAGCGGACGCGATCTAATCGCTTTCGCTTCTCTCCTAGGCGCTCGAAATGACTTTCGCCAGAGGGCGAACACGCAGATGTTATTGCGTCAGCGCAAAGTTCTGAGCGCCCAAACACAAGTGGCGATGCGTCAACGCCGAGACTAGCTTCTCTCCATGAACGGCGCGGCCGACACGGGCCGCCCACCCACACTTCGGAGAAGCCAAAATGAACAAGATCCTCCTCGCCGCCGTCGCCCTCGCCTCCTTCGGTTCGGTCGCCGCCAGCGCCGCCGATGGCCGCGACGCCAGCCTCTATGAGCGCGCCGTCCCGGCCCAGGCCGAGGCCGCCCAGGCTCCCGTCGTCGAAGGCCGCAACGCCGCTGTGGCGCTGCCGGCCGTCTCCGACGCCTACATCAACCAGTCGGTCGAGGCGAACGCCCGTTCGACCCGCTGATCCCCTCTCTTTCCCTCAAGGCCGGCGCCCCCTTTGAGCGCGCGCCGGCCGCTTTCCAAGGAGTTTCACCATGAACAAGATCCTCATCGCCGCTGTCGCCCTCGCCACCCTCGGTGCCGCCGGCGCCCAGGCCGCCGGCCGTGACGGCACGCTCTACACCCGCGTCACCGCCCCGCAGGCCCAGCCCGCGCAGCCGCAGGCCCAGCGCAACGTCGTCGAAGGCCGCAACGCCACTGTCACGCTGCCGACCGTCTCCGACGCCTATATCAACCAGGCCGTCGAGGCGAACGCCCGCTCGACCCACTGAGCGTGCCGGACCGACTTCCCGAGACTGACCGTCTCATCTGGGGCGCCCCTCACCGGGGCGCCCCTTTTTTGCGTCGCGCGTCAGGCGGCGCGCCTCAGGCGGCGAATTTCAGCAGCTTGATGGCGTCGAAATCCTGCACCCCGCCGCCGACCCGCTTGGTGGTGTAGAACAGCACATAGGGCTTGGCGGAATAGGGGTCGCGCAGCACCCGCACGCCCGCCCGGTCGACCACCAGATAGCCGCGGCGGAAATCGCCGAAGGCGATCGAGAGGCTGTTCGCGCCGATGCCCGGCATCTCCTCCGCCTCGTGCACGGGAAAACCCATCAGGCTGGGCGGCGCGCCCGGGCCGGTGGGCGGTGCCCACAGATACTGGCCGTTCTCGTCCTTCAGCTTGCGCACCGCGCCCTGCGTGCGCCGGCTCATCAGGAAGGAGCCGTTCTGCCGGTAGCCGGCCTTCACCGCATAGACGAGGTCGACCAGCGGGTCGGAAGGGCTGGCGGCGGGAAAGTCGCCGGCGGCGCCGGTGGCGAGAAAGCCGAGCTTGCCCCAGGCCCAGGCGCTTTCCGCCACCGTGTCATAGGCGAGCAGCCCCTTCGGCTTGCCCACCCCGTCGCCGGTGACAAAAGCCGTGCCCTCCTGCGCCGCGAAGGCGGCTTCGACCTCGATGGCGAGCCACTCGTCGATATTCACCGCCGAATCGTCCAGCAGCGTCTGCGTCGCCGCCGGCATGGCGTAGAGCTCCATCGCCGGGAAGGCGATCTCATCAAGCACCGGGCTGGCGGTCTGGGTGCGGGCGCCGGTCTCGGCCACCCAGCCGACCGCCGGGCCCGAGGTCATGAACGGCTTCTTGTAGGTGCCGGCCGAAATCACCCGCACATCGGCGATGGCGCGGATCGGCGACAGCGCGGCGAGCCGCTTGCCGATCTCGCGCTCGGTCTCGCTCGGCACGGTGTAGCCGCCATCCGCCCCCACCCCGGCGGAGAGCGCCTTGGCCTCCAGCCGTTTCAGCCCCGCCGCTTCGCCGGTGCGGACATAGGAATCGAACGCCGCCTTGTGCTCGCGCGCGGCGAGGTCGGACACGAGGTCGCCCCCGCCCAGCGCCGGCCGGCGGGCTTTGAGCACCAATTCGTCGATCAGCGCCTTCTGGGTGTCGAGCGCGGCACTGATCCGCGCCACCTTGTCGTCGGCGACGACATCGCCGCCGCGCCGCTCCAGCGCGCCGAGCCGCTGGTCATTGGCGTCCTTGAACGCCTCGAAGGCGCTCATGAACTCCTCGAAGGCGGCGGAGACTTCCGGGCCGGCGGACTTGCTTTCCGGTGCGGTCATGCTCGGTTCCATGTGGTTGATGTCCTGTTCAAGAAGAGCGTCGTCCTCCCGGCCACCGGCGCCGCCGGAGAGCCGGGAGGGTGAAACGGGCTGGCGATGCCGAGGCGCCTGCGGCGGCGTTTGGCCGGAACACGGCCGCTCGCACGCCCCCTCATCCCCGGGCTTGACCCGGGGACCCAGCCTTTCCGTCAGCGCCCGGCCAGTAGTCTGGGTGGCCGGGTCAAGCCCGGTCCTGAGGGCCGATGTGAGAGGCCCGTCATGCTGAGGTGCCGGCGCCACGCGCCGGCTTTGAGGCACGCAGCCCCCTCATCCCCGGGCCTGACCCGGGGACCCGGCCTTTCCGACAGCGCCCGGCCAGTAGTCTGGGTGGCCGGGTCAAGCCCGGCCATGAGGGGGAGGCATCGCGCGCGCAAACCACCCTTCGAGGCTCGCTTGCGCGCGCACCTCAGGATGACGGCGCATCAAACAATCGAGCCCGTTCCCCGGACAGGCCGCGCGCCGCGCGGCGCCGATCCGGGGCCCAGGGAAAACTCTTCGGCCGAAATCCTTCTCCTGGGTCCCGGCTCAGCGCTCCGCCTGCGGCGTCGCTTGGCCGGGATACGGACGCTCGCACGCCCCCTCATCCCCCGGGCTTGACCCGGGGACCCAGCCTTTCCGACAACTCACCGCCAAAGTCTGGGTGGCCGGGTCAAGCCCGGCCATGAGGGTCTATGAGCGACGCCCGTCGTGCTTCGAGGCCGGCGCCACGCGCCGGCTTTGAGGCACGCAGGCCCTAAGGGCCAGGCCGCTACACCAACACCGGCCGCAGGCCCGGCAGCCCCCTCAGCCGCCGGGCGCCGCGGCGGATGGTGCCCGCGAGCGTGTCGCCGGCCCGCTTGACCGAGGCGATGCGGGCCTCCGGCTGCATCGGGAAGGTGACGATCGAGACTTCCCACAGGTCGATATGGGAGAGCCGGCGCACCCGTGTGCGCGGGTCGGTGCGGCCCTCCACCGTGCGGAAGCCGATCGACAGCCCGTCGATCGCCCCGGCGCGCATCAGCGCGAGCACCTCGCGGGCGCGGGCGACATCGAGGGTGAGCTGGCCCTTCACCTGCAGCCCGAGCGAATCCTCTGTGAGGCTCGTCCAGAAGCCGATCGGCTCGGCCGGGTCGTGCTGGAACAGCATCCGCACCCCGCCCGCCCCGCGCTCGGCCAGCGAGCGGGCAAACGCGCCGGGCAGGATCAGGTCGCGTCCGAGATCGACCCGGCCGAACAGCGCCGCATAGCCCTCGAAACTGCCATCGGGCGCGATGTTCGCCAGCGCGCCCAGTTGCGCCTTGGTCTGCAGCGGCGGCGCGCCGCGCGGAGCCGGGGAGTGAACCAGGAAACCGCTCATGCGCCCTCCCCCTGCCCGGTGCCGGCCGCCCCGGCCCGGCGCGTGGCGGCGGCGCGCTCCAGCTTGGACAGCGTGCGGCCGAACTGGCGGAACACCTGCGGCGCCGGCCCGGCCCGGTCGGGCGCCGGCAGGCGGGCGGCAAGCGCGGTGAAGCGGCCGGGCAAAAAGGCCCGGATGCGCGGGGTAGCGGTCATGTGTCGTCTCCGAACAGGGCGTTGAAGCGGGCGATCTCGCGCACGAAATCGTCGAAGCGGCGCACCGCGTGCCCGAGTTCGCGCAGCGCGAGCCCGGCCAGCGCCGAGGCGCCGAGCGCCCACATCAGCAACGCGAGATGGGCGATGTCGGCTTTGTCAGCGAAGGCTGTCATGAGCGGCTGCATGGATTCCCTCCTCGGCCCGTTTGCCGCGCTGGCGGTCGCCGCGACCCGCAAGGTCGTCCTCCCGGCCGAAGCCAGGCGGGTGCGCCCCTCATCCCCGGGCTTGACCCGGGGACCCAGCGTTTCCGTAGCGGCGAGGCCGAAAGTCTGGGTGGCCGGCTCAAGCCCGGTCCTGAGGGGAGGCATCGTGCGCGCAAACCATCCTTCGAGGCTCGCTTCGCTCGCACCTCAGGATGACGACGCATCAAAAAATGCTCGTTGGAGCCCGTTCCCCGGACAAGCCGCGCAAAGCGCGGCGCCGATCCGGGCCCCAGGGAAGACTCTTCAGCCGAACCCCTTTGCGCCGGGTCCCGGATCGACGTTCCGCCTGCGGCGTCACCTGCCCGGGACACGGGTGCTCCCTCACTCCCGCACCCCGTAGCCCACCGCCTGGCGCTTCTCGTCCTCGGTGAGGAAGGTGGCCTCGTTCACCCGGCGCCACAGCGCCTCGCGCTCGCCATGCAGCACCTCGATGGCGTCGAGGTCGGGCTCCAGCACCAGCCGACCCGGCCCATAGGCGGGGCCGAGCCAGAGGCTGATCTCGTGCAGCAGCCGGCGGCCGAGCGGCAAAATGGTCTGGCGCCACAGCACCCGGCTGGCCTCGGCGTAATTGGCGTAGGTGGCGTCGCCGGGAATGCCGAGCAGCATCGGCGGCACGCCGAAGGCGAGCGCGATCTCGCGCGCGGCGGCGTTCTTCGCCTCCAGGAAATCCATGTCGTGCGGGGTGAGCGAGAGCGGGCGCCAGTCGAGCCCGCCCTCCAGCAGCAGCGGCCGCCCGGCATTGGCGCTGCCGGAGAAATTGGCCTCCAGCTCCTCCTTCAGCCGCTCGAACTGCTCATCGGAGAGGTTCCCCGCCCCACCATAGACCAGCGCGCCGGACGGGCGGGCGGCATTGTCGAGCAGCGCCTTGTTCCAGGCGCTGGCGGCGTTGTGCAGGTCGAGCGCCATCTGCGCCGCCTCCAGCGGCGGGGCGCCGTAATGGTCGTCGAGCGGGTTAAACAGCGCCACATGCAGGATCGGCGGCGGCACCCCTTCCTGCACGAAGCGCACCGAGCGCCCGCCCGCCGTGTAGTCATAGGCCTGCGCCCAGCCATCCGGGCCGGAGACCACGCGCATGCGGTCCGGGCGCAGCACATGCAGCTCGCGCGGGCTCGCGCCGAGGCTCACCGCCTCGACATAGGCATTGCCTGACAGCAGCAGATGCGCCGCCAGCGCCTCCATCAATCCCGGGCCGGCCAGGCGCGGATTGGGCTGCGCCAGCAGGTCGAGCAGCGGATGGCTCGTGCTCTCGCGCCCGTCCAGCGTCAGCAGCGGGGCGAGCTCGCCCACCCCCTGCGCGATCATCCGCACGCAGCGATAGGCGATGGCGTTGCGCTGATAGCCCTCGCGGGCGAGCGCGGCATAGTCGCGCGGCGTCCATTGCGGCCGGTGGCCGGCCAGCAGCGCCACCAGCGCCTGGGTGCGCGAGGCCTTGGCCTCGGGCGGCGCCGCGCGGCGGCCGAGGGAGAAGGGAAAGAGCGTCATCAAACGGGCTCCGGTTGAAAGAAAGGCCGTCATCCCGGCCGCGAGGCACGCCGCCCCTCACACCCGCCGCACCCGCGGCGCCGTGGCGCGGGGCCCGAGCGCCAGCGCGGTGACGGCCCAGACCAGCGCGTCGAGCCGGTCGGGCGAGCGGCCATTGGAGAGGCCGTCCGGGCCGAAATCACACATCTCGTCCTCCAGCGCCGGGAACGGGCCGACATGGCGCACCCGTCCCTGCTCGTAGAGCGCGGCCACCGGCTCGGCGCGCAGCCATTTTCCGCGCGTGGCGCGCACCTCGCTCACCGGCACGGTGGGGTCGAGGCCGGCGAGAATGGTCTTCACCATCTCCCCGCCCTGGTTCACCTCCACCACCACCCGGTCGGCCTCCAGTCTCTGGAACAGGCCGATGGCGCGCCCTCCCCAGCTGTTCGGCGAGAGGCCCTGCGCGCTCTCATCTGCCAGCACATGGACAATGCCGTCCGCATCGATCCCCGCCGCGACGAGCCCGCAGGCATCGGCCCTTTTGCCCGACGAGGCCGGCGGGTCGACCGCCACCACGATGCGCTCCATCTGCCGAAGCAGCTCCGGCGCCGGCGCCAGCCGCGCCGCCTCCAGCCCGGCGCGGTTCCACAGCGCGTCGGCGCGGTCCTCGATCAGCTCGCCCTCCAGCTCCTGCCGGCCGAGCCGCGTGCCGGCATAGCGGCCGACCACGGTGTCGAGAAAGCTCGGCGCCAGATGCGCCGCGTTCTCCGCTGTGCCCATCCGCGTCACCGCCGTGCGGGGATCGTTGAGCAGGGCGCGCAGCAGCGCGGTCGGGCGGGGCGTGGTCGTCACCATCTGGCGCGGCCGCGTGCCGAGCCGCAGGCCGAATTGCAGCATGTCGAACGCGGCCTGGGCGTAGCGCCATTTGGCGAGTTCATCGCACCAGGCGGCGTCGAATTGCGGCCCGCGCAAACTCTCGGGGTCGTCGGCGGAAAAACCCTGCGCCACGGCGCCATTGGGCCAGACGAGGCGACGGCGCGTCGGCTCCCAGCTCGGGCGCTCATGGCTGGGGTGGATGGCGAGCAGGCCGGAGACTCCCTCCACCATCACCTCGCGCACATCGCCAAGGCTCTCCGCCACCAAAGCGAGCCGCCCCGCCTTCGGCCCGGCGCGGCCATGAATGAGCGCGCGCACCCATTCCGCGCCCGCCCGTGTCTTGCCGGCGCCGCGCCCGCCCAGCATCAGCCAGGTGAGCCAGTCGCCGCCGCCCTGCGCCGCGAGAGGCGGCTGCTGGCCGAGGCGGCCGATCAGCGGCCAGTGATGGCGCAGCCAGTCGAGGGTCGGCGCGTCGAGCGCGGCCAGCGCCTCAGGCAGTTTCCCCGCCCGCCAGCACGCGTTCAAGTGTCCGGCCAAGCTCGCGTCGGAAGGTGTCGGCGTCGCGGCTGGCGTCATCGTCATTCCCGTCCGGCTCCAGCTTGTCCAGCGCGGCCAGCTCGCGCAGCGAGCGCACGAGAATGGCCAGCGTGCGGGCGGCGCGCTCGCTGTCGGCGTGGCTCGCCTCCGGCTTCAGGGCGGCTTTCAGCCCGGAGCGCCCGACCAGCCGCTCGATGGCGGCGATCTCGGTCTCGATCCGCCGCACCAGCCGGGCGATCAGCGCGCGGCGGTCGGCGGGGCTGTCGGCCGGCGCCGCGCCTTCATCGGCGGCGCGCGGAATGCGCCCCTTGCGCGGCGTCCAGCCCCAGAGGCGCCGGCGGACATTCAGCGTCGATTTGGCAATGCCGAGCATATCCGCCACCTGCTGCACCGGCACGCGCGTGAGTTCATAGAGCCGGCGCGCCTCTTCAAGCGCTTCCGGCGAAACGGGTCGCACAGGAACCGACATGCCACCTCCGCCTGGCCGACATGAAAAAGCCGGCCCGCAGGCCGGCTGAAAACGTTGCGCTCCGGGGCTGGGGTTCAGAACCCGCCGCCGCCCGACGCAGTTGTGGAGTATGGGTGAAAGCTACCCGGTCAGCGTCACGCTGTCAAGGACTATTTTCCTAGTCTAGGATTTTTGGCCAAGAAGCCATTCCGTCGCCGACCGGATCGACGCTTCCCCAACCAACGCCCCCTCATCCCCGGGCTCGACCCCGGGCATTCACTGTTTTCGCGCCGCGCGGGCCTCAACGTGGAGGAGTGAGTCATGCCCGGCCACAACGAATTGACAGGAAACGATCTCAATAGCGGGAGAAAGCCACGTCCGAGCCCGATCGGTATGCGGCAGTTATCGCCTCAGCCAATTCGGAAATATTGGACTGGAATCTCGAATTCTCGTCGCAGAATGCGCCGATTTCATTGCTCGAATATAAGTATTTTGACCTAAATTTATCATCCCTCTTTTTGAATGATGTCATACTTGGCCCCAAATAATAACCTGAATCACTACCAGAAAAATCAATATGCCCGGCGACAATACCATGCGCGATCTCGTTTCGCCGGTCAGATCCCCTTTGATAGGTTTCACTTACAATTTTAAGACCATGCGCAGCCTCCTCACTTGGAAAAAACTCCAGAAACGTTCGTCCAGTTTCCGTTATTAATTCTTTTCTATTTCTAGCAGATTTAATTAATAAATATGCCTTCATAACAGGCATCTGAAGTTTATTAGGGTTCACTATATGAGAAAAAAGGCGCGCAAGATTGTCTTCTGTGGCCTCCCAAGAAGATAATGCCCTCCCTATCGCCAAATAAATGGGGTCGGCATTCTCATTTCCTTGCTTTGGTCTTGGATACGGTGCGAAAAGCAGCCGCTCTCGACTTTCTCTCACCGCTCGCACTCCCGCTCCACTGCCACATCGCGAGCCCGGTTCCACCGCCCCGTCAGCACACCATCATGCCATGCCTCGGACCGGACACCCACGGATTCCCGTCCTCGGAGGGGCCCCTGGGTCCCGGATCGGCGCCGCGCGCCGTGCGGCTTGTCCGGGAAACGGAGCGGCCGAACCCCAGTCCGACCGCCCCGCCAACACACCCTCATCCCCGGGCTTGACCCGGGGACCCAGCCTTTGCAACGGCACGGCAGCGAAAGCCTGGGTGGCCGGGTCAAGCCCGGCCATGAGGGCGTTCGAGTGGCAGCGCCGCCCCCTTCCGTGTCACGGACCAGCGGCGCATCGCGCCGCGCCGATCCGGGACCCAGCACAGGCTCGTCGGCCGAACCCGGCCCGGCGAGTGTCTGACGCCGGTGGGGACCCTCACCCCGCCTTGGCGTGGGCGGCGAGCAGCTGGATCTCCTTCACCAGCGCGTTGACGCCGCCGGTGAGGAACTTCACGGTCTTCTCGTCGGTGAAGGCGCCGTCCTTCACCTTGTCGGCGACGCCGGGCACGGCGAGGTGGGGATAGTCGACCACGCGGGCGCCGGCCGCGCTCAGCGATTCGCGCAGCGGCGCCTGGGCGCGGATGCCGCCGGTGGAGCCGGGCGAGGAGGTGACGACCAGCACCGGCTTGCCGAGCAGCGAGCCCTTGCCATAAGGCCGCGAGCCCCAGTCCACCGCGTTCTTCATCGCGCCCGAGGGGCCGTAATTATATTCCGGCGAGACGAACAGCACCCCGTCCGCCGCCGCGATCTTGGCGCGCAGCGAGGCGGCGCCTTCCGGCTGGGTGGCCCCGTCCTCGTCCTCATTGTAAAGTGGAACGTCGTTGAGCGTCAGCACGGTGAGCTCGATCGACGGGGGAAGGGCGGCCTTCAGCGCCTGCAGCAGCGCGGTCGAATTGGAACCGGAGCGCAGGCTGCCGGAAATGCCGAGAAGCTTCGGGCGGTCGGTCATGTCTCGATTACTCCACAATGAGGCGAAAGGCGTGGTGGGCTAAAAGGCGTGGGGGGCCAAATGGCTTCGGGGCAGAGTGTGGCGCCGCGGCGCGCGGCTCAACCCCCTTTTCCTGCAATGCCGCAAGAAAGCTCTTGCACCGCACCGGAATGTCAACCGAAGGCGGCACCAATCGCCCCGCCGGCATGGATTTTGCGGCGTACTGCGCCCATGTTAGCGCTCCCGCAGCGCTGACCCGCGAGAGCCAACGCCCGTGATCCTGACCGACCGCGACATTCTCGATGCCATGAACGAGGGCTCGGTGCTGATCGAGCCCGCCCCGCCGGAGGAGTTCTACGCCCCCAACGGCGTCGATCTGCGGCTCGACCGCCGGCTTAGCCTCTACCGCGAACCCGAGCCGGGCGAGGACCCGGTGATCGACCCGGCCGGGCCGGGCTACAGTTTTCGCGAGGCGATCGCCCGCATGGCCGGCGAGATCGACATCGGCGCGGAGGGCTTCGTGCTCGATCCCGGCCGTCTGGTGCTGGGCTGGACGCTGGAGCGGGTGGATCTGCGCCCGGGGGCGCGGCTGGCGGCGCGGGTGGAAGGCAAGAGCTCGCTCGCTCGCATCGGCCTGATCGTCCACCTCACCGCACCGACCATTCACGCCGGCTCGACCGGGCAGATCCAGCTGGAGATCATCAATCTCGGGCCGCGTCCGATCCGGCTGCGGGCTGGGATGAAGGTGTGCCAGCTGATTCTGGAGCAGACGCTGGGCGTGCCCCGGCGCGGCTATGGCGGCCAGTTCGCCGGCCAGCGCGCGGCGGGGTAAGTCTCTGAGATAGAAGGAGAAACGCGCGCCGGGGCCCGGCGCGCGCGGTCTCAGCGGCCGTTGCGCTGCTTGCGGGCGGCGTAGCGCTCGTCGCGGCGGGGCCTGGCCTCGGCGGCGGCGGCCTGCTCGATGGCGAGGGCGGCGGCGGCCGCTTCCACCTCGGCGCGGGCGGCGGGATAAGCATCTGAGATAGAAGGAGAAACGCGCGCCGAGACCCGACGCGCGCGGTCTCAGCGGCCGTTGCGCTGCTTGCGGGCGGCGTAGCGCTCATCGCGGCGGGCCTTGGCCTCGGCCTCGGCGGCGGCGGCCTGCTCGATGGCGAGGGCGGCAGCGGCGGCCTCCGCCTCGGCGCGGGCGGCAGCTTCGGCGATGGCGGCCTCGGCAGCAGCGATCGCCGCAGCAGCCTCCGCCTCCTTGCGGGCGATCTTGGCCGCCTGCTTGGCTTCGTTGGCAATCTGGCGCGCCTCGGCGGCGGCCTTGCGCTCGGCTGCCTTGGCGATCATCGCCGGGTCGTCCGGGCCGGGACGGGCGGCGAGCTTGGCGAGCAGGCGGGCCTTGGCTTCGGCAGCGGTCTTCTGTCGGTCTTGAAATGTGTCGGTTACTTTCATGGCGTTTCCCTTATCCCATTTCCGGACGGATTGACAGCCGCCCGCGAGCAACTAGTTTCCGCTCACGTACCGGCCGCATGAGCCGCGTCTGTCGGCTGCGGTGCGGTTCATGAAATCCCGGGATCTGGTCTCCTATGTCTTCCTGGCGCTCGTCTGGGGGGCGTCCTTCGTGGTGATGGACCACAACATCCACGCCTTTGGCTGGGCGGGCTCGGTCTCCTTCCGTTCCTTCATCGCTGCGGCCACTCTGCTGCTGGTCGCCCGCGCCATCGGCCGGCGGCTGGATTTCTCCTTCGGGATATTTCCGCTCTTCGTGCTCGGCGCCACCACGGTAGCGCTGCAGCTGGGGCTGCTGTCCTATGGGCTGCCGCAGATCGGCACCGCCATGTCGGCGATCCTCGTCGCCACCATCCCGCTGTTCACCATGCTGATCGCGGCACTCTGGGGGGTCGAGCCAATCCGGCTCGGCGGCCTCGTCGGCATCGTGCTCGGCGCCGCCGGAATCGTTCTGTTGGTCGGCTTTCCGGCCCAGCCGGTGACGCCCGAATTCCTGATCGGCTGCGCCGCCACGCTGGGCTCGACCCTCTCCGCCGCCTTTGGCAGCGTCTATGCCGGAAGGCGATTGTCCAAGGCGGGCTCGTGGGAGATTACCATCGGCGCCTTCCTATTCGGCGGGCTTCTCAGCCTGCCGCTCATCGGCTTTGTGCCGGTGCCCGGCCTGCCGGGGCCGCTGGACATCGGCACGCTGCTGATCGCCGGCGTGATCATGAGCGCCATCACCTATGTGATCTTCTACCGGCTGATCGCCTCCATCGGCCCCACCCGCGCCATCAGCGTCGAGTTCGGCGTCACCGGCGTCGCCGTCACCATCGGCACGCTGCTGCTGAACGAGCCGCTGACGCTGCCGCAGATCGCCGGAGGCGTGGTCATCGGCATGGGCTGCGCGCTGGTGCTTGGCGTCATCCGCATCGGCCGGGCCGAGGCCGTGGTCGAGCATCCCGGCGCCTGACGCGTTCCCCGCGCCGCCGCCCGGCAGCGGAGTCGAAGCGGGACGGCATCGCTGCCGCCCCGTCCGCAGGAACGTGCCGGCCGTAGCCGGTACGGTCTTCACAATGTTACCCTTGCAAGGGCTGGGAGCGTCAGCCGCTCATCTGGTCGTGCCAGAACTGGTCGACCTCGCGGCGAATCTCCTTAGAGCGGTTGGGATCGGCAAGCTGCGGGGGGTCGATCGACGGCGCATCCTCGATCACCTCCTCCGACACATTGAGCACGAAGGTGTTCATGCCCGGCGTGGTCCGCAGCGCCTGCCACGGCAGCGCCACCATGTCCTCACCGATACCAAGCACGCCCCCGCTCGAGATGACGACATAGCGGATGCCACCCTTCTCGGAATCGAGCACCACATCCTCGACCGTGCCGAGTTGCTGGTCCTGCGGATTGCGGACCTCGGTCCCGGTCACGTCGGCCAGGTTGATGAGCCCGGCGTCGATCTCGGTGACGGGGCGCGCGCCCACCAGACGCTGCTGGCGCCAGGACGTGACCTCGCCCGGCTCAACACCCGCCCGGCGCAGGCGCTCCGTGTAGTCGCCATAGACGCCCTTCATTTCGGCGAGCACATCGTTACAGGTCTGCTGGTCGCCGCGCTGGCCCAGCACATTCGCCGCGGCATAGAGCGTGCGGATCTGGTAGGGCGGCGAGGCGATGCCCCAGCTGCTTCCGCCCCAGGGCGGACGCGGCTGCGTCACGGCGTTGTCCTGTGTGTTTGGCGCCCGTGCCGCCGGCGACTGGTTGGCCGGCACGCTACCCGAGGCGGGCGCGCGTTGGGCCGAGGCCGCATATCCATCCGCTCCCGCGCCGGCGCGGGCGCCGCGCAGATCGGCCTGCATCCCCGCTCCGCCCCAGCCGGACAGCCAGAAACCATCCTCGTTCATCTGGTCATTGAACGCCCGCAGATTGTCGAGGCACTGGCGCGCCACTTGGCGCGCCACCTGGCGCTGGCCCTGTACGCCCATCTGGCCGCTCTGGGCGGTCGGCTGGCCGGCCTGCCCCTGTGCCTGCGCCCCGGTGTTCTGCTGCGCGGCTGAAGGGGCCTGCCGGGCCGTCGCAGGCGCCTGCTGCGCAAGGGCGCCTCCCGCGCCAAGCGCCAACACGGAAGTGGCGACAACAGCGCACATGGCATTTCGGGTCATCATCATAGTCATCTCCTTAGGTTTGGGCGACACGTCGCCGCCAGAGGAGGCATTCAAGATTTTAAGTGCTGTATGTCTCCAAGCTTAATCAAGAACGCCATTGAAATTAACTGAATTGTTTATCAAATTCAGAATATTACAGGCATACGAAGCGGCTTTATTTGAAGCCGATTGTCTACAAAATCACTTGACCGACTGGAATTAATCGAACCCGGCGGCCGTGCCCGAAGCCGCGCGACGGGGACCTTTCCTAGGGGAGTTCGATCACGTCCTAGGGGCGTTCGATCACGCCGCAGGCGATCCGGTCGCCGGCATTTCCGGCGGGCTGGCTCTTGTAATCATCGGGGCCGGAGTGGATCACCAATGCCGAACCATCCTCATCGAACAACGTCCCAGTGCCGGACTCGAGCGTCACATTTGTGTTCAGCACCTGCACGCTGATCGTGCCGCTCGGTCCCACGAACTGGTTCGGCATGTCGCCGGCATGCGGCCCGTCCGGGTCGAGCAGGCCGTGGCGATTGCCGCGCGGCGCATAGTGACCGCCGGCCGACTTGAAGCCGTCCTGCGGGTCACACCGGCCGGTTTCGTGGATGTGGAACCCATGCTGCCCCGGCGCGATGCCGGCGACTTCGACGGAAATCAGCACGCCATGCGGCGTTTGCTTCAGCGTGGCATTGCCGATCTGCTCGCCATCCGGGCTCATGAAGGCGGCGGCGGCCGTCTTTTCCGGAAGAACACCCGGGCCGGGCGATTGCGCCAGAACCGGCGCGGCGACGGCGCAGAGCATGGCCGTGGCGATGGAAAGACGGCGCATGTCCATCTCCTGTGTTTGGGTTGCCGCGAGAAAGCGCCCGACCGGGCCCGCACCGCACCTACTGGCGGCTTGGCGAACCCGCGCATGCACTCACCTCGGCATGCCGGTCCAGCGCCTCGTTCCCAACGCTAACGTTGCGGCATGGGCGCTGTTCCCATTTTTCTGCGCATTCCGCCCTCCGCCTTACCCCGAGAGCAGCGTCGAGCGGTTCAGCCGGCGCACGGCGAGGTCGACCCGGGCAGCGTCACGATGGGTGCGCGCCACCGTCTCGCCGGTGAATTTCAGATGCTCGTAGATCGCCTTCTCCGCCGCCTCCGGGTCGGCCGCCACCACCGCCTCGCCGATCGCCCGGTGCTGGCTCAGCAGCGCGTCGCGGAACTCGGCCTGCGCGAACAGGCTGGTACGGTTGAAGAAGATGTCCCGCCGCAGCATTTCGGAAAAGGCCCGCATGACGTGGAGAATGACCAGATTGTGCGAGGCGGCGTAGATCAGCCGGTGCAGCACGATGTCGGCCTCGGCCTCGCGGGTCGGGTCCTGCGCGGCATGGGCGGCCACCATCTCGGTGAGGCAGTCGCGGATCGCCTGCCGCTCGGGCGCCGTCGCCCGCACCGCTGCCAGCCCGGCGGCCATGCGCTCTACCGCCGTGCGGTACTCGAAATAGTCCGCTGTCACCTGCTCGTTGGATTGCAGCAGCCCGGCGAGCGGGTCGGTAAGGCCGGCGAGAAACTCGGTGACGCGGGTGCCCTCGCGGCTGGTCGCCAGCAGGCCGCGCTGTTCCAGCAGCGCAAGCGCGTCGCGCAGCGAGGGGCGCGAGACGTCGAGCCGTTCGGCGAGATCGCGCTCGCTGGCCAGCTTCTCGCCCGGCCGCAACACCCCCTCCAGGATCAGCCGCTCGATGTGCTCGGCGATCGCCTCCGCCAGCTTCGGTGTGCGCAAGCGTTCCACGTCGGCCACTCCCCGTTTTCTTCTTCTGTTGTGTTCACGGCGAGAGACTACATCGCCGCCCCCGCGCGCGCATCCCGGCCGGCCATTGACTTCCATGGTAATTAAATTTTACCAGAAGCGACCAGAAGGCGGCGAGGCCGTTTCCGTCGCTGCCGCCGTGCCTATCATTGACGTCGGCCGGAGGAGGCGTATCAGCCTGCCCGGAAGCGAAGCCGGGAGGAACGCCAATGGCCACCGTGACCAATATCCAGGACCTGCGCGCCATCGCGATGCGCAAGGTGCCCCGCGCCATCTTCCACTATGCCGATCGCGGCTCCTATGACGAGACCACGCTCGCCGCCAACAAGGCGGACCTCGCCGCCATCCAGCTGCGCCAGCGGGTGATGATCGACGTGTCGGACCGTTCGACCGCCACCACTATGATCGGCGAGAAGGTCGCCCTCCCCCTGGCCATCGCCCCCACGGGGCTGACGGGTCTCTTCCATGGCAATGGCGAAATCCATGGCTGCCGTGCCGCCCAGGCGGCGGGCATTCCCTTCACCCTCTCCACCATGTCGATCTGCTCGATCGAGGACGTGGCCGGCGCGGTGGACAAGCCGTTCTGGTTCCAGCTCTATGTGATGCGCGACCGCAAATTTTCGGAATCGCTGATCGAGCGCGCCAAGGCGGCGAAATGCTCGGCGCTGGTGCTGACGCTCGACCTGCAGATCCAGGGCCAGCGCCACAACGATATCAAGAACGGCCTTGCCGTTCCGCCAAAGCTCACGCTGGCCAATGCGCTCGATATCGCCACCAAGCCGCGCTGGATCGCCAGCGTGCTGATGGGCAAGCGCCATTCCTTCGGCAATCTCGCCGTACGGCAGGAAAGTGACAGCCTCTCCACCCTCTCGCAGTGGATCGCCGGCCAGTTCGACCCGTCCCTGTCGTGGAAGGATGTGGAATGGGTGCGCTCGCTCTGGCCGGGCAAGCTCATCCTCAAGGGCATTCTCGATGTCGAGGACGCGAAGATCGCCGCCGCCACCGGCGCCGACGCCATCGTGGTGTCGAACCATGGCGGGCGCCAGCTCGACGGGGCGGTCTCGTCCATCTCGGCCCTGCCGAAGATCGTCGACGCCATTGGCGGGGGCAAAAGCGAAATCTGGTTCGACGGCGGCGTCCAGTCGGGCCAGGACATCCTCAAGGCGCGCGCGCTGGGCGCTCAGGGCTGCCTGATGGGCAAGGCCTTCCTGTGGTCTCTCGCCGCCGGCGGCCAGGCCGGCGTCGCACAGGCGATCGAGATCATCCGCCGGGAACTCGACGTCTCCATGGCCCTCACCGGTACGCGCGACATCGAGCAGGTCGATAGGAGCGTGCTGGCGCTGTGAGGAAGGGGGGCGGGGCGCTCTCCGTCGCGCCCTACCCCTTCGCCGTTTTGCGCACCGCGCCGCGCGGCAGGCGCAGGGGCCAGCGCACCATGTGGTCGACATAGTCTTCCAGCGGCAGTTCGTCCTCCAGCGCCGCCACCTTGCCACGCACGGAAACGCCGGCCGCATGAACGGTCTCGCGGTCACCGGAGACGAGATGGTGCCACCAGTAGAGATCGCGACCCTCCTCCACCAAGCGATAGCCGCAGGAGGGCGGCAGCCAGCCGAGCGCGCGCACCGTCTCCGGCGTCAGCCGCACGCAATCGGGCACCTGCTTCTGGCGGTCGGGATAGTTGCGGCAGCGGCAGTTGAAGTCATCCAGCAACTGGCAGCCTATGTCGGTATAGGCGATCGCCTCGGTATCCTCGTCCTGCAGCTTGACGAGACAGCAGCGGCCGCAGCCGTCGCACAGGCTCTCCCACTCAGCAGAATCCATCTGTTCCAGCGTCTTGGTCCGCCAGAACGGCGCCGCCGCGAGGGTGGTGTGATCGTCGTGCATCGCTCTGCTGTATCCGGCTCGCGCTCATCGCCCGGCCCATGTGGACGACCCGGCACTCACGTCTTGGCAATCACTCCTTAGATAGCGTTGCATCCTCGCCCTGGCGAGCCTTGATGCCGCCCTCGTCGCGCGGCAAGGGCTCAGCTATAAGGGCGGGGATGACCCGGAAGGGACTTCCGCGCGCCGCTGGAGCACGGGCTTGAACGATACGCCGACCAACGATCCGCCGCCGCACACGCCCCGGGAATCATCTGCGGGCGGGCGCCCGCCCTCGCCGTTCCGCCGGCGCCTGCGCCATGTGCTGCTGGCCATCGATTCCTGGATCGACTCCTCGATCTATTCCGGCGGCGTAGGGCTGCGCGCGGCCTGGGGCGGCTTCGTCGCCTTCACCGAGCGCTTCAACGTGCAGGGCCCCGCCCGCCACGCCATCTCCCTCGGCTCGGAGGCGATGACCTGGGGGGCGGTGGGCGCCGTGCTCATGCTGGCACTTGCCGTCCCGGCGTTCCAGGAGACCTCGGACGACTGGCTGAAGCGCGCCGAGCTCTCGGTCACGTTCCTTGACCGCTACGGCAACACCATCGGCGAGCGCGGCATCCGCCACAACGACACCGTGCCGCTGGAGGAGTTTCCCGATCACCTCATCAAGGCCGTGCTCGCTACCGAGGACCGCCGTTTCTACGAGCATTTCGGCATCGACATTCCCGGCACCTTCCGCGCCGTGCTCTCCAACGCGCGGGCCGGCGGCGTGGTGCAGGGCGGCTCCTCGCTCACCCAGCAGCTGGCCAAGAACCTGTTCCTGTCCAACGAGCGAACACTGGAGCGCAAGATCAAGGAAGCCTTCCTGGCGCTTTGGCTGGAGTTCCACCTCACCAAGAACCAGATCCTCAAGCTCTATCTCGACCGCGCCTATATGGGCGGCGGCGCCTTCGGCGTGGACGCGGCGGCGCAGTATTATTTCGGCAAGTCCGCCCGCGACGTGAACCTGGCCGAAGCGGCGATGCTGGCGGGCCTCTTCAAGGCACCGTCGAAATTCGCCCCGCATATCAATCTGCCGGCGGCGCGCGGACGTGCCAGCGTGGTGCTCGACAATCTCGTCGATGCCGGCTTCCTCACCGAGGGTCAGGTTTTCGGCGCCCGCCGCAACCCTGCGACCCCCGTGGACCGCAAGCAGGACGACCTGCCGGAATACTATCTCGACTACGCCTTCGACCAGGTGAAGCAGATCGTCGACGGCCTACCCAGGACATACGCCGAACGCTCCTTCATCGTGCGTACCGCTCTTGACCCTAACATCCAGAAAGCGGCCGACACCGCCATCCGCGACAGCCTTCGCCAGTTCGGCAAGGACTATGGCGCGCGGCAGTCCGCCATGGTGGTGATGGAGCCGAACGGCTCGGTGCGCGCCATGGTCGGCGGGCGCGACTATGGCGAGAGCCAGTTCAACCGCGCCACCGACGCCCTGCGCCAGCCCGGCTCCTCGTTCAAGCCCTTCGTCTATACGGCGGCGTTGATGACCGGGAAATACAAGCCGAACACCATCGTCGTCGACGGGCCGATCTGTATCGGCAACTGGTGCCCGCAGAATTACGGCCGCTCTTATGCCGGCTCGATCCCACTCATCAACGCCCTCACCCGCTCGCTCAACACGGTGGCGGTCAAACTGGCGGAGAGTATCGGCCGCGGGCGCATCGTCGATCTCGCACATGCGATGGGCCTGAAGACCGAACTCAAGATCACCCGCGCCCTCCCCCTCGGCGCGGCCGAGGTCACGGTGGTGGACATGGCCACTGCCTATTCGGTGTTCGCCAGCGGCGGCTATTCAGTCGACCCGCACGCCGTGGTCGACATGCGCACGCCCAATGGCGAGCCGGTGTGGAGCTTCGCCCAGAACGGACCGAAGCCGAAGGAGCTGATCCCGCCTGATATCATCGCCATGATCAATCCGATGCTGAACAGCGTGGTGGAAAATGGCACCGGACGACGCGCCATGATCCCGGGCACGAAGGTCTCCGGCAAGACAGGGACCACCAACGCCTATCGCGATGCCTGGTTCGTCGGATTTACTGGCAATTATGTGGGGGCGATCTGGTTCGGCAATGACGACTACCAGTCGACACGCAAGATGACCGGCGGCTCCCTGCCGGCGATGACCTGGCAGAAGGTGATGGCCTTTGCCCATCAGGGCATCGAACTGAAGCCCACGCCGGGCCTCGGCAACCAGCCTGCACCGGTGCTCGACGGCGCGGCAGCGCAGGCCTCGGCGCTCCAGATCGACGGTGTCCAGCGCCCGGTCACGCTCTCGCCGGCCTCGGCGCAACGGTTGATGGACCTGTCGGCGCGCCTCAAGGAGGCGGCGGCCCTGCCTGCCCGCCGTCCCACCGCCGGCATCGCTCCTGCTCCATCTCCCGGCACCAGCCTTGTGGGAAGCAACTGACCCGCCGCGATTGACCTTCCTCCCGCGAGCGCCCATCCATGAGGCGCCCGCTCCATCGGATAGCCTCTGCCCGTGCGCTCGCTTTTGTTCCTCCTGACCCTGGCCATCGGCGCCGCCCTCGGGCTCGGCCTTACCTGGATCACCACGGTGAACGGGTACGGGCCGGGGCTGGTGCGTTCCGGGCCGTGGGAGACTTGGCCGCGCGCCGGCACCGAGACAGCCGATCCCTATGCGCGCGCCGCCCTCGCCCGCGCCGGCGAACTGCCGCTAGAGCTGGCTGACGGCATCGCCTTTGTCGCCGCCACCGATTCTGCGGGCCGCCCGCTCGACGGGCGCTGCGAGATAAGGGTTTCCGGCAGCCTGCCGCAGGCACGGTTCTGGACCCTAACCCTGAGCGATGCCGAGGGCCGGCTGATCGACAATGCCGCCGCCCGCACCGGATTCACCAGCACCGAGGTGGTGTGGAACCGCGACAGCACGCTCGATGTGGCCTTGGGTCCGCGCGCACGGGCCGGCAACTGGCTGCCCACCGGCGCCCGCGACCGCATCGTTCTCACCCTCCGCCTCTACGACACGGCGGTCGGCCTCGCCAACCGCACCAGCGACGCCCCGGAAATGCCCCGCATCCTGACCGAGCATTGCCCATGGGAACGCAGCTCATGAGCGCGCATTGATGAGCCGTTTCATCCTGACCGCCCTCGCCGGCATCGTGCTCGGCCTCATCGTCCATCTGGCCGCCGTACTGGTGCTGCCCTATCTGGCCGAGCGGGACGCCTATGCCCGGCTGGCAGCGGTAGCGGCACCCAATGAGGTGGTGCCGATCGACGACCCTTCCGACCTCGGCGCGGTCCTGCCCGCCACCGACCCGGCCTTCATCTCCGCAGTGTGCCTGTATGATCTGACCGCCGGCCCGCTCAAGGTGCGGGTTCCCACCACGGAGGACTACACCTCGGTGTCGTTCTACACCCGCCATGGCCTGCCCTTCTACGCCATCAACGACCGCTCAGCGGGGCGCTCCATCATCGAGCTGGACCTGATGAACGCCAAGCAGCGCGCGGCGCTGCCGGAAGACGACGAAGTGACCGCCGCCGACCGGCTGATCGTCGAATCACCCAGCGATGAAGGCATCGTGCTCATCCGGGCCCTGGTCCGCGAGCGCAGCGCCCGCGACGAGGTGCGCGCGCGGATGCAGCTGGCGAACTGCGCCCCGGCCGCCTGATGGCGGCGGTCGACGCAGCGCCTAGCGCGGATCGTGGACCCCGGCGGCCGCGGGTGCCAATGCCGCCGTCGCCGGCCGCACATACTGCACAACGGGAAGAATGAGCACCTTGGCCGAGCCTTCGGGTGGCACACGCACACCCGCAGCCTCGCCTTGCGCCCGCACGGTCGGAAACGGCACTAAGGCACCCATCGCGCCCTCCCATATCCCGCCAATCGGCAGTGGCCCAGTACGGGACAACCATGGTTAACGGCTTTCTAACGTTCGAACGCTAGCTTGGTTTCGCGCCCCCGCCCGGTGGGCGCGACGTGACAATCGCGAGCTCTCCGCCTCCATGCCTTCCCTGTCCGGTACCGGCCCCATCGACCCGCACGACACGGCGCGACGTCCCTATCAGGACACCCGCCCGGCCATGCTGCGGCTGCTGGTGCGCGAATTCCTGCGGCAGCCGGTGCTCGGCGAAGCGGCAGAAGCCCGCTTCATCACTCTCGCCGTCCGGCTGATCGAGGGTGTCGACCCGACGGTGGCGGCCCGCCATGTGCGCGAAATCGCGGCGCACCCGGCGCTGCCGCGCGCGCTGGCCCGCCATCTCGCCGCCGGGCCGCTGGCGCTGGCCGGTCCGATCCTGCGCCTCTCGCCGGTGCTCGACGAGAAGGACCTGGCGGGGCTGGCGGAACAGGCGGGCCCCGCCCATCTCGCTGCCATGGCCGCCCGCCGCGAGGTGACGCCGGCCCTCGCCAAGCGCCTCGCCGAGCTGACCCATCGGCGCAGCAGCGAAGCCGCCCCGGAGGCACCTGCGGCGGAATCCTTCGTAGAGCCCCCCACGGCCGCCCCCCTCGTCGCCGAAGGCCCGGCCGATTTTCGCGCCGTACCGGCCGAGTCGGCGCCGCCCGCCGGACCCGACTTTTTCCTCGCCGGGCCGGAGGAGCGCGCCAGCCTCATCGCCCGCCTCGTCACCCTGCCGCCGCTGCCGCTGTCCGAGCGCCCGGCAGCGCCGCCGTCGAGCTTCATCGACGCCCTGCTGGACGCCGCCAAAGCGAAGGGCACGGGCGACCTTGCCGCGCTGATGGAGCGCGCACTGGGCGTTACGCCCGATAACGCCGCCCGCATCATCGCCGACGACACCGGCCAGTCGCTGGCGGTGGTCGCCCGCGCGCTGGGCCTGTCCTTCGCCATCCTCTCGCGCGTGCTGTTCCGGCTGCATCCGGTGGCCGGCCGCTCCGCCGGCGACATGGCGCGGCTGGCGGAAATGTTCGACGACCTCCCCCTCGCCAGCGCCCAGCATCTGGTCGCCTCCTGGCGCGGTGGACGGCGCCCGGGCCGCGAGCGGGCGGAGGACGCCCCCTCGATGCGCAGCTTCAATGCGCCCCACGCGCCGCAGCAGGTTCCGGCGGTCGCCGAAAGCCGCCAGCGCAAGAGTTGAGCGGCGAGACGATCAGTCGCGCGCCAGATCGAGGAAGCACCGCCCGGCACGGTCCTCGATCTCGACCAGCCAGAGGTCGGAATCATAGCGCGCCTCGCGCGCCATCCGCGCCTCCGCCTCGCTCTCGGGGCTGCCCGGCGGCACCAGCGGCGTGAACAGCCGCACGCCCTCGTCTTCCGGCGCCCCATCTAGCGAGGGCAGAGCCGGACCATAGAGCGCCGCCTTGCCGTCTTGCGTCGCCACAATCACGAAGACCGCGCCCGCCTCCTCCGCGCCACGCCGGCGCACGGCAGCAAAGGCGCCCGCGCCATTGGCCCGGCGCAGCAGGGCGGAAACGAAGATCCCGCTTTTCAGCCGCATGAAGACCTACCGTATGCTGAAGCCGGAAACGGCGGTGAGTTCGCGGATCACCCGGTCGGACATCTGCCCCGTGACCGGCAGGCGGCGGTCGCGCTCGAAGCGCTGGATCGCCTCCTCGGTGGCCGCGCCGAAGACGCCGTCGATGCGGATCGGACCATAGCCGAGGCGCGCCAGCGCCTTCTGGATTTCCATGACGCGCGGCGACACCGGCACGTCACCGGGCGGCAGCAGTCCGGCGGGCGAGGCAACCGCCTTCTCGGCCGTCGGCGCGGGCACCGCGGCCGCGGGCGCTGCGGCGGCTGGGCGTAGCGCCACGGGCTTGGCAGGCGGCAATGGCGTCGGCACTGCGGGAGCTTCCAGAGGCAGAGCCGCCGCAGGGGCCGAGGCCGCCGGCGGTTCGGCAGGGCTCACCGGCGGCGAAATGCTCGGGGCGCGGGGCGTGTTGACCTGGCGCAGTTCGGGCGGCGCCGAAACCGGCACCGCGCCGCGCCCGGCGGAACCGGGACGCCCCTGCTGCAGCGCCAGCGCGTTGAACAGAACGGCGGCGCTGGCGCCGGCGGCGAGAACGAGCATGAACAGGTCCGAGCGCCGCCGTCCGTGGCGATAGGGGCGCCCCGCGACGCGCTCGCCATGGAGATCGATATCGTCCACCAGAAGGTCGCTGGCATAGGAACGGGGCATGGAACCGTGATCTGGAAACCGAATCGGAGGGCGCAGGAGGCAAGGCCGGAAGACCATGCCATGCGGGGTTTAAGCGAACCCTAAAAGCCGCCTTCGTGCTTAACATTGCCTTTCCGCGATCGGCTGATTTTGCCGGTTTTCGACACAGCTTGGGCAACCTGCGGCCTTTATCCTCGGCCTCTAGGCTTCTGCGGGACGGCTCATGTTCTTTCTGCTGCGCATCGGTTTCTGGCTCACCCTCGTTTTCCTGCTGCTGCCGGCGGTGGTCGGCGGGCCGTCGACGCATGCCCCTGGGGACGGCAAGCCGACAGCGGGCGAGCCGCAGGTCAGCGCCATGGACGCGCTCTCGGCGGCAACGGCGGCGGCGGCCGATGCCGGCGGCTTCTGCGCACGCCAGCCGCAGGCCTGTGCGATCGGTGGCAGCCTGATCCAATTGATCGGCGAGCGGGCCGAAGCCGGGGCGCGCTTCGCGCTCAGCTACCTCTCGGAGCAGATTGTCGAGGAAAAGCGCAAGGCGGCGGCCCGTACCGGCGGTTCGCGCGCCGGCGACACGCTGACCACCCACGATCTCAGCCCCGCCTGGCAGGGCCCGCGCCCGCCGGCGGGCGGGGCGCCGTCCGACATAACTGGCTCGGCCGGCGCGGCGCCGGCCCCGCCCGGCGCCGTCGTGCCCCAGCCGGAGGCACCCGCCGGCGTGCCGCTGCCGCCCAAACGGCCCGCCTGAGCAAGGCGGGTGTACCGCACGCCATTGCGCTCGGCGCCCCGGCGCCCCTATATGCGGGCCGAGAGGCGCCGATGACATCAAAGATCGACAGCATCATCGAGGACTTTGAACTCCTCGACAATTGGGACGACCGCTACCGCTACCTGATCGAGCTGGGCCGCGCCCTGCCGCCCTTCCCGGAAGAGCGTCGCACCGAGCAATCCAAGGTTCAGGGCTGCGCCAGTCAGGTCTGGCTGGTGAGCGACGCCAGCGGCGATCCGGAGGGGCCCCGCCTTACCTTTCGCGGCGATTCCGATGCCCATATCGTGCGCGGCCTGGTGGCCATCCTGCTGGCGCTCTATTCGGACCGCCCGGCCCGCGACATCATGGCGGCCGATCCCGGCGCTGTGTTTACCCGCATCGGACTCAAGGACCACCTGACACCGCAACGGTCGAACGGGCTTCGCTCCATGGTCGAGCGCATCCGCGCCGACGCCCGGGCGGCGCTGGCACAGGCGTCCTAAGCTCCTTCGCCACCGGCGCCCTCCGCCGCCTTCCAGGCGCGGGTGCGGGCGCGGGCCGGGCCGCGCGCCGCCGCGCTCAGCCCATAGTGGCGCGCGAGCCGGTCCAGCCCCAGCGCCAGCACCACCTTGGCGGTGCGGTTCGGCCAGCAACGCTCCTGCTCCACCTGCTCCAGTCCTTTGAGGAAGCAGCACACATCCATCAGCAGGCCGGAGAATTCCGGCCCCGCCGCCTCCAGCGCCCGCCCCACGCGCTGGCGAGCGGCAAGCATCGCCTCGGACGCATTGAGCCCGGCCGCCCCTCCGGCGCGGTCCGCCCGCGTCACCGCGTCCCAGTTGGCCGTCAGGCGCGGGGCCATGCCGGCGCGAGTGAAATCGGCCCGCAGCCGCTCGCCCGCGATCAGCTGAACCGGCGCGATGAAGCTTCTGCCGTCGCGCCCGCGCCGCCGCGCCAGCCAACCGAGCGGGCTCTCCTCCAGATCGATGGCGACGGCGCGGCGCACGCCGTCGATCTCCACCTCGACATGGTCGATGCGGCGCTCAACCATGAATCCCTCCCGCGCCGATACCGACCGCGCCGACGGGGGGTGACAGGCGGCGAGCATCGTCCTCGAGCGCCGCGACCCAGCGGTCCCAGCCGGCACTCTCGCGGCGCTCCTCGATCCGGCGGCAGGCATGGGCGACGGTGGAGCGGTGACGGCCAAAACCGGCGGCCACCCGGCTCATCGGCAGGCCGAGGCCGACATGGGCGAGATACATGGCCAACGCGCGGGCCGAGGCGCAGCGCCGGTCGAGCCGCCTCGGATGCAGCACCAGCGGCAAGGGAATCGCGGTGGCGTCGGCGGCCAGCCGGGCAGCGATCAAGCACGTTTCGGCCGCCGGTCGCGCTTGGGTGGACAGGGCGAGAGGGTCAGGCATGAGGCATCTCCACTAAAGGAATTTAAGCCTATTGAGAGAATCGCAACCCGACAAGAACAAAAATAGAACACTGGCTTTTCGCGCGCACAAATGACGGAGAAGTCGCCACGGTGCATCGAGTCGGCGATCTAGGAATTTTATCCGCACCCGCTCCGCCGAGCCGATACTGGCCCCGGTTCAGCGAGGTTCGCCATGAGATGCCCATCACCTGCCCGCCACCGCCCCGGCCATCGCATCCGCGCCACCCGCAGCGAGGAACGGGACGACATCATCAACGGCCGCGTGGCGGCGCTGCGACCCTTTCTTGGGCGCCCGCAGGAGGGGCAGGGCGCGATCTTGCGGCGCCTGCTGCGGGCCGAGCGGCGGGCCGCCGGCTCCGGCATGGGTTATGACGCAGCGCGGCATGGCGCGCTGCGTCGGCTTCTGGCCGAAGCGGAAGCCGCGGCCCCGCTGGCAAGTCCGTTGCGCAATGAAAAAGGCCGCCACCCGGGGTGACGGCCTTTCCAATCGGTTCCGTACTGGCGCTGCGGCTCAGCCGCCGGCGGGGGTGCGCCGGCGCTGCTGGCCCAGACCCATTTCCTTTGCCAGCGCCGAGCGCGCGGCGGCATAGTTGGGCGCCACCATGGGATAGTCGGCCGGCAGGCCCCACTTCTCGCGATACGCCTCAGGAGAGAGGTTGTACTGCGTGCGCAGGTGCCGCTTCAGCGACTTGAACTTCTTGCCATCTTCGAGACACACGATGTAATCGGGCATCACCGACTTCTTCGGCGGAACGGCCGGCTTCAGCGGCTCCACCACCACCTCGACCTCGCCCTTGTCCACACGCTGCAAGGCGCCGTGCACATCTGCAAGGAGGGTGACTAGTTCATTGGCCGAGACCGAATTATTGCTCACATACGCCGAGACAATATCGGCGGCGAGTTCGATATAGCTGTCGGCGTCGTTGATATCGCTCATGGCTCATTCTTCAATTCATTTTGCAAAAGTCTCGTGCAAGGCCCAGGCGCGCCCTGCGCGCCGCCACTGTACGTCCAAATACGTCTTTTCCAAACGTATTCGGTTCGTCGGAAACGGCAAAGCCACAGATAGACTTGAACAGGAGAGATAACAAGGTTTTTCGAGCGCCATTGGTCGCAATGATGTGTGCAACGCCGGGCAGCCGTGAGACTGTCGTCCTGCTGTCGCAAGCTAAGGCCGATCGAAAGCCTGTAGCGCCGCGATGGGGCGACGCCGTTCCGTCGGGCAAAACTTCGTGAAGGACGACAACACTTGCCGCTGCCCCCAGGGGCCATTATCTCAGCGGAAAACCTCAAGGATTTTCCCATGGATCAGATCTCCCGCCGCCCCCGCGTGGTGAAGTCGGACGCGGAGTGGCGCGCCCAGCTCACACCCGAGCAGTACGAAGTGACCCGCGGTCACGGCACCGAATGCGCCTTTAGCGGCCCGCACCTCTCCCAGAAGGAGCCAGGCCTCTACCGCTGCGTGTGCTGCGAGGCGCCGCTTTTCCGTTCCAACGCCAAGTTCGAATCGGGCACGGGCTGGCCGAGCTTCTTCCAGCCGGTGGATGCCGAGGCGGTCAGTGAATATCACGACCATTCCTATGGCATGCGTCGGGTCGAGGTGCGCTGTGCCACCTGCGACGCCCATCTCGGGCATGTCTTTCCCGACGGGCCGCCCCCCACCCGTCTGCGCTTCTGCATCAACGGCGTCGCCCTCGCCTTCCAGGCCGATGCCCCTAGCGTCGAGGAAAAGCCCGCGTGAACACCGACACTGCTGCCCGCCCGACCGACGCGCCTCTCGAACCCGCCCATCCGCCGTTGATTCGCAGCTTTCACGGCCAGACGCTGGTGGATCCCCATGCCTGGCTGCGCGCCGACAACTGGCGCGACGTGATGCGCGATCCCGGCCTGCTGGCGCCCGACATCCGCACCTGGCTGGAGGCCGAGAATGCCTCCGCCGAGGCGTGGCTCGCGCTTCACGCCGCCTTGCGCGCCCAACTGGTCAAGGAGATGCGCGGGCGCATCAAAGAGGACGACTCGTCCGTGCCGTCCACGGATGGCCCCTTTGCCTATTTCACCCGCTTCCGCGAAGGCGGGCAGCATCCGCTGATCTGCCGGCGCCCGGCCGGCGCCATTGCCGGCGAAACCGTGCTGCTCGACGGCGACGCGCTAGCGGAAGGCAAGGCCTATTTCCAGTTCGGCGACGCGCAGCAATCTCCCGACCATCGCCTCTTCGCCTGGACGACGGACGAGGCCGGCTCGGAATATTACACGCTGCGTATCCGCGACATTGAGGCTGGCACCGACCTTCCCGATCTCGTCGCCGAAACCACGGGCGATGTGCTGTGGAGCGCCGACGGCGCCCACCTGTTCTACATCCGCCGCGACGCCGAGCACCGCCCGAGCTTCGTCTATCGCCACCGGCTGGGCACCGACCCGGCGCAGGACGTGCTGGTCTATGAGGAGCCGGACAAGGGCTTCTTTGTCTCGCTCGGCCGCACCCAGTCGCGCCGCTTCGGCCTTATCTCCTGCGGCGACCACGACACCAGCGAGGTCTGGCTCCTCGACCTCGAATCCCCGCTCGACGCCCCGCTCCGGGTAGAGCCGCGCGAGCCCGGCCTGCGCTACGGCGTCGAACATCACCCCGCACTCAGCGGCGTGGAGAGCCTGGTCATCGAGACCAATGCCGACGGGGCCGAGGACTTCAAGATCGTCACCGCGCCGCTCAGCTCACCCGGCCGCGCCCATTGGCGTGATCTGGTGCCGCACAAGCCCGGCCGCCTGCTCTTGTCGGCAACCGTGCTGCGGGACCATCTGGTGCGGCTGGAGCGCGAGGACGGGCTGCCGCGCCTCGTGGTGCGGACGCTGGCGGACGGCACCGAGCATGAGGTCGCCTTCGCCGAGGAGGCCTATTCACTCGGCTTCGATCCCGGCCACGGCTTCGAAAAGACCGAAATCCGCTTCACCTATTCCTCCATGACCACCCCTGCCGAAGTGTGGGACTATGACGTCGCGAGCCGCGCCAGGACGCTGCGCAAGCGCCAGGAAGTGCCATCCGGCCACGACCCGAAGCGCTATGTCACCCGCCGCCTGATGGCCCCGGCGGCGGGTGGCGAGCTTGTGCCGGTGTCGCTGCTCTTTGCCGCCGACACCCCGCTCGACGGCAGCGCCCCGTGCCTGCTCTATGGCTATGGCGCCTATGGCATGTCCATGCCCTCGGGCTTCTCCACCGCGCGCCTGTCGCTGGTCGATCGCGGCTTCGTCTTCGCCATCGCTCATATACGCGGCGGCACGGAGAAGGGCTGGCGCTGGTACCGCGAAGGCAAGCTCGCCCGCAAGACCAACACGTTCAGCGATTTCATCGCCGCTGGCGAGCACCTTGTCGCCGAGAAGATCGTGGCGCCCGACCGGATCATCGCCCATGGCGGATCGGCCGGCGGCATGCTGATGGGCGCGGTGGCTAATATGCGCCCGGGCCTGTTCGCCGGCATCGTGGCGGAAGTTCCCTTTGTCGACGTGCTCAACACCATGCTCGACGACACGCTCCCCCTCACCCCGCCGGAATGGCCGGAATGGGGCAACCCGATCACCGACGCGCAGGCTTTCGCCACCATCCGGGCGTACTCGCCCTATGACAATGTGACGGCGCAGGACTATCCCGCCATCTTCGCCCTGGCCGGCCTCACCGATCCGCGCGTCACCTATTGGGAGCCGGCGAAATGGGTGGCGAAGCTACGCGCCGCCAAGACGGATGACCGCCCGATTCTGCTGCGCACCAATATGGAGGCCGGCCATGGCGGCGCCTCGGGTCGGTTCGACCGGCTGGAGGAAACCGCGATGATCTACGCCTTCGCCCTCGCCACGGCGGGACGCTGACGCTGTTCGGTCCGAAACCGATGAAACATGAAAAAGGGCGCCCCGGGGGCGCCCTTTGCATGTCTGCCGCCCGTCGGCACCTCAGTCGCGCGCGGCGGCACCAGCGACGTGGTCGCGCAGTTCCTGCAGCGAAGCGAAGCGCAGCACGCCGTCGGGTAGGTCGGCCTCGATCGAGCCATCGGAATAGAGCGTGTAGCTCATGCCGCCGATGGTGCCGGACTTGAGCACGGTGACGGAAGGTTCCTCCGGCGCCGGAGCGGGCTCCTCGACCAGCAGGTCCGTCTCACGCAGGAAGGCAGGCGGCTCGCTGTCAGGCTCGGGCATGGGCTCCTCGCGCGGAGGCGGCACTCTGGTTTCCTCAGCGGCGGGCGCAACGGACGCGGGCGCGGGCCGCTCAACCGGCAGGCTCGCGGCCGCAGGTGGGCGCAGGAAGCCCGGCGGCTCGCGGCGCGGTGGCTCGGTCCGCGGGGGGTCGGCGCGTGGGGGTTCAGGCCGGAAAGGCTCGGGCCGGGCGGCCTCGACACGCGGGGGCTCGGCGCGCATAGGCTCATGGCGCACAGGCTCATGGCGCACAGGTTCGGGCCGAACCGTGTCCGCCCGCGCCGGCTCTGCACGCAAGGGTTCGGTGCGCAAAGGCTCCGCCCGCATACTCTCCAGGCGCGCCGCCTCAGCAAGGGGAGACCGGAAGGGCGGCAAGGGCTCGACGTCGGGCTCGAATTCCGGCTCCGGCTCGAACGCCGCATCGCTCACGCTCGGCGGTTCGGCGGCGCGCTTGCGGCCGAACCAGGCCGGCGGCGCACGCTCCTCGTCGAGCGGCGGTTCATCCTGTGGCGCGCGCGCCGGTGGTGCATCCTCAAAGGCCGAGGCCACAGGAGCGAGGGCGCCACCCGCCACGGCAGTGGTGGGCGCCTCCATCCGCGCGGCATGGTGCTCGTCCTCGAACGGCTCGAAATGCACCGCCCCTTCCAGCTTCTCGGCGATGTCGCCCAAGACCCGCAGAATGAAGCCGAGGGCGACCATCAGAAGACCGCCGACAAAAGCGGTACTGCCGACCATCATCAGGCCCGCGCCGGAAGTCGTCTCCGCGGAACCGAACCCTATTACGCCGAAGACGACGCCGAGCGCTGCCAGAGCCGCGCCGATTCCGATGACTACTGCACCCATGAAGAAACTCCGCCGGACCGATTCGCCGTCGGTCCTTCTTGTACGAGACTTTACGTCCAGTACAGCTTTAGCGAAAGCGGGCAGGACGATTGCCGTGTCATCGGGCCGCGCGCGCCGGCGGGGAAGAATTCGGCCGCGCGCGACGCTTTTGGTTGTCGCCCGCGCCGTCGCGCCCTATCTAATCGGTGCCGATCTTTCACGGTGTCCGCGCACCCGCGAGGGGCGCCGACGCGGCGCGGCCGGATTTCATTTCTGCGGAGACAGATTCCATGTCCTTCACGCTTCCCGAGCTTCCCTACTCCCACGACGCCCTCGCCCCCTATATGTCGCGCGAGACGCTCGAATATCACCACGACAAGCACCACCTCGCCTATGTGAACAACGGCAACAATCTGCTGAAGGGCACCGAGTGGGAAGGCCAGTCGCTGGAAGAGATCGTCAAGGGCTCCTTCGGCAAGAATGCCGGCCTGTTCAACAATGCCGGCCAGCACTTCAACCATCTCCACTTCTGGAACTGGATGAAGCCGAATGGCGGCGGCGCCATCCCCGGCGAGCTTGAGAAGAAGATCATCGAGGACCTCGGCTCGGTCGAGAAGATGAAGGAAGACTTCATCCAGGCCGGCGTGACCCAGTTCGGCTCGGGCTGGAACTGGCTGGCGGTCAAGGACGGCAAGATCGTCGTGATGAAGACCGCCAATGGCGAGAGCCCGCTGGTGCACGGCGCCACGCCGATCCTCGGCTGCGATGTGTGGGAGCACTCCTACTATATCGATTATCGCAACCGCCGCCCCGATTACCTCAAGGCGTTCGTCGAGAACCTGGTGAACTGGGACTACGTCGCCGAGCTGTATTCCAAGGCCATCTGAACGGCCTTCGTGCAAAACCGGGCGCCGTCGCGGGTCGACGGCGCCCTTTTTCATGGGCATTCGCGCCCCTATTGCCCGAACGGCACCTCGGTGCGCGGCCCGGCCGGGCGGGCCTTGGGCGGCCAGCCCTTCACGCAATAGTCGTTCCAGAAATTGAGCTGCCAGGCCGATCGCCACTGGTAGAGCCAGTTGTCGCACTCGGCCTTGGTACGGAAGCACCCGTCGGCGGTGCGGCCTTCGATGAAGTCGATGTTCCACGGCGACTGGCGCCTGCCGGTGAAATGCCCGTACCAGAGCTGCCCGGGCGGGATCGAGGCCGCCATCTTGCGGCAATCGCCGCCGGGAAAGGTCCCGGTGAATTCATAGGCCTCGGCCGCGCCGCTAGCCCATCCCAGCATGAGACCGGCGACGACCGCCGCCGACGCAATCGCTTTCCCGCGCATCGCACTTCCCTCCACGGCCGGCGAAAAGTCGCGGCCAGCACCCTGTCAATGTATGCGCCGGCGGGGCGAGGGAAAGGGGCCCCTACAGCCAGCGGATCATCCGCAGCCATGCCACCAGCCCGACGCCGAGCCCGGCGGCGAGGATCGTCACGGCCCAGAAGCCGTTCGGGTCCTGCGAGCCCGGAATGCCCTCCACATTCATGCCCATCAGCCCGGTGATCAGCGTCAGCGGCGCGAAGATCACCGTCACCGCCGCCAGCACCAGCATGGAGCGGTTCATCTGCTCGGCGCGCCGTTCCACCATCTGGTCGTAGATGACGGCGGCGCGGTCGCGCACCGAATCCAGCTCTTCGGCGAAGCGCGTCACCCGGTCGGCCGCCTCGCGCAGCCGGTTGCGATCGCGGGGCGAGAGCCATTCGGCGTCTTCCAGCGAGAAGTGATTCAGCGCCTCGCGCTGCGGGGCAATGTAGCGGCGCAGGATGATGGCGACGCGCCGGACCTCGGAGACCTTCGGGCTGAGATTGGAGAGCGTGGCGCTCAGCACCTGTTCCTCCAGCTCATCCGCCTGCTCGGCCAGCGCGGTGATCACCGTATCCATGCGGTCGACCAGGCGCATGGACAGGTCGGCGACGAACTCGCCCGGGGTGCGTGGCGCCCGCCCGCGCTGGATCGCATCCTCAAAATCGCCCACTGCCGACAGCGCCTTCCGCCGTACCGAGACGATGCGGTGCGGCTCCACCCAGAAGCGGATGGAGTGCATCTCGTCGGGCAGCGAATAGGGCATCAAATTGATGCCGCGCAGATTGAGGAAGGCTCCATTGTCGAACAAGGCACAGCGCGGGCGCGTTTCCGCCGCCACCAGCGATTCGAGAATGGAGGGATCGATACCGCTGTGGTTGTCCAGCCAGGTGTTGCGGCCGTGGCGATGTTCCATCTGCTGCAGGTTGATCCACTGGAAGCGCTCGCCCGACGGCACGCCCTGCCCGATCTCCTGCCAGCCGATCCGCCGCGCCCCGCCATTGCCGTCAAAGGTCCAGGCGGAGACGAGACCTTCCTTGTCATAGTCGGGCAAAGCCTGGCTCCTGCGTTTCGCGAATGAATGGCAGATGAACGCACCGATTGGAATGCGTTCAGTTTGATGAACCTTTTGCAACAGGGGGTTCAGATTGGGTTCGGCAGGAGGCGGCTAGGGTGGCGTTCATCAAAGGCCAGACCGGCCCGCGAGCGACCCGCAGCGTCCATCCGAGGATTTCGCCATGATCGGCCTCACCAAGACCAGCAAGCTCGTCGCGCTCGCTCTCGCGGGCGCTACTCTCCTCGCCGCCGTTCCCGCCGCCGCCGATGGCTGGCGTGGACCGGGCTGGCGCGGCCATGGGGGCGGTGGCCCCGGTTGGGGGCGTCCCGGCTACGGCCCGGGCTGGCGTGGTCCCGGCTGGGGTGGACCGGGCTATTATTACGGCCCGCGCCGCAACAATAACGGCGCCGCCGTCGCCGCCGGCATCATTGGCGGCCTCGCCGTAGGCGCGATCGCGGCCGGCGCCGCCAACAATTACTACCGCCCGAGCTGCTGGATGGAGACGCGCACGCTCTACAACAGCTGGGGCCAGCCCTATTACCGCGATGTCGAGGTGTGCCGCTAAGCGGCGCCCTCCCCTACCCAAGGCGCGACGGACGAGCGGGCGGCGGAGCGATCCGCCGCCCTTCGCGTCTGATATGGGTGCGGTCAGTCGCTCGCCGGTTGCGGCTCGACCTTGACGATGCCGCTGCGGTCGAGCCCAGCCAACGCCGCCGCCACCGCCACGCCGCCGACCTTCAGCTCCGGGGCCAGCTCGCTCAGCGGAATCAGCGCGAAGGCCCGCTCCATCATGCGCGGATGCGGGATTTCGAGGTCCGGCTCGGCGACCACCTCCTCGCCATAGAGCAGAATGTCGATGTCGATGGTGCGCGGCCCGAAGCGCACCTCGCGGGTGCGGTCGCGGCCAAAGGCGTGCTCGACCCCGAGCAGCATGTGCAGCAGCTCCCGCGCCGAGAGTTCGGTTTCCACCGCCACCACCATGTTGAGATAGGGCCCCTGCGGCACCGGCCCCCAAGGCGGCGTCTCATAGAGCGAGGAGCGGGCGATGATCTTCAGCCCGGTTCGGGCGATCAGCCCCACCGCCTTGGCCATGGTGCCGGCACGGTCGCCAAGATTGGAGCCGAGACAGAGATAGGCCACGGCCTTCTCCACCTTTCGCGGCCGGCGGATGAAGAAATCGGGCGGCAGCTTAGGAGGCATGGAGGATCGCCTCCGTCACCCGCGCCGCCTGCACATGGGCGGCCACATCATGCACGCGGATGATGGCGCAGCCGGCGCGGATGCCCAGCACATTCGAGGCGATGGTGCCCGGCAGACGCTCGGCCGGCGTCGCTTCGATCACCTTGCCGATCAGCGACTTGCGCGAGGTGCCGAGCAGGATCGGGAAGCCGAGACTGCCGAGCTCCGCCAGCGAGGCCAGCGCCTTGAGATTCTGCTCGAAGGTTTTTCCAAAGCCGATGCCGGGATCCAGGCTGATGCGGTCAGAGCGGATGCCGGCGCGCGCCGCCCGCTCCAGCGACTGCTCGAAAAAGGCGAGGATGTCGGCGACGATGTCGACCTCCGGATCGACCCGCGCCCGGTTGTGCATCGCCACCACGCCGGCGTCATACGCCGCCGCCACCCGCGCCATCTCGGGGTCGCCCATCAGGCCCCATATGTCGTTGACAAGGCTGGCCCCGGCCTTCAGCGCGGCGTCGGCCACGACGGCTTTCTGCGTATCGATGGAGAGCGGCACCGGCAGGCCGGCCAAAGCCTCGACCGCCGGCAGCACGCGGCGCAGCTCTTCCTCCGCCGGCACGGGTGTGTGGCCGGGACGGGTCGATTCCCCGCCAATGTCGAGAATATCCGCTCCCTCCGCCACCAGCCGGTGGGCGTTAGCGAGCGCATCGTCGAGCGCCGCGCTGCGCCCGCCATCGGAGAAGGAATCCGGCGTGACATTGAGAATGCCCATCACCAGCGTGCGGCCGGCATAGTCCAGCCGGCGGCCGCGCGCGTCGAGCAGGCGTTGGGTGGGCGGGGTAAGAGCGGCCATGGCGGTTCCGGTTTGGCAGTTGCCTTCAAATCGCGCGAGCCGGCGGCGAAGGCAAGCGCCGACACGCACAAGAACCGTCCTTACGCTCTCAGGCCTTCGCCCGGCTTGCCGAACCGCCCCCGCCTGCGCTCTAAAGGAGGCAGTGCGAGCGTGCGCAGGAGACGGCCATGTCCGGTGACACCGACGGCAGGATTTTCGTCGGGCTCAGCCCATCGAGCGACGGCGGCAAGGCGAGTGACCCGACGAGCGGCAAGGCGGAATATCTCGCGCTCAAGCTCGCCAACCGCCACGGCCTTGCCACCGGCGCCACCGGCACCGGCAAGACGGTGACGCTGCAAACGCTGGCGGAGGGTTTTTCCCGCGCCGGCGTCCCGGTCTTCGCCGCCGATATCAAGGGCGATCTCTCCGGCGTCGCCATGCCCGGCGAGGGGCAGGACTGGATCGTCAAGCGCTGCGCCGAGATCGGCATCGACTATGTGCCGGACGAGTTCCCGGTGATCTTCTGGGACCTGTTCGGCGAACAGGGCCACCCGGTCCGCGCCACCGTCTCGGAGATGGGCCCGCTGCTGCTGGCGCGGCTGATGGACCTCAACGACGTGCAGGAGGGCGTGCTTAACGTCGTCTTCCGCATCGCCGACGAGCAGGGCCTGCTGCTGCTCGATCTGAAGGATCTGCGCGCCATGCTCGCCTTCGTGGCGGAGAATGCGGGCAAGCTCACCACCACCTATGGCAATGTCTCGCCCGCGACCGTCGGCGCCATCCAGCGGGCGCTGCTGGTGCTGGAGAATCAGGGCGCCGACAAATTCTTCGGTGAGCCGGCGCTGAAGATCACGGACCTCATGCGGGTCGAGCCGCGCTCGGGCTACGGCACCATCTCGCTGCTGGCGGCGGACAAGTTGATGGGCTCGCCCCGGCTCTACGCTTCCTTCCTGCTGTGGCTGCTGTCCGAGCTGTTCGAGGAGCTTCCCGAGGTCGGCGACCCCGATAAGCCAAAGATCGTGTTCTTCTTCGACGAGGCGCATCTTCTGTTCGACGAGGCGCCCAAGGCGCTGCTGCAGAAGATCCAGCAGGTGGTGCGGCTGATCCGCTCAAAGGGGGTGGGCGTCTATTTCGTCACCCAGAACCCGCTTGATGTGCCCGACAGCGTGCTTTCCCAGCTCGGCAACCGGGTGCAGCACGCGCTGCGCGCCTTCACCCCGCGCGACCAGAAGGCGGTGAAGGCGGCGGCCGACACCTTCCGCCCCAACCCGAAACTCAACACGGCGCAGGTCATAACTGAGCTTGGCAAGGGCGAGGCGCTGGTCTCCATGCAGGAGGGCAATGGCACGCCCTCCATGGTCGAGCGCACGCTGATCGCCCCGCCCGCCGCCCGCGTCGGGCCGATCACGCCGGAACTGCGCAAGGTCGCCCTCGCCCAAAGCCCGGTGCGCCACGCCTATGACGAGACGCTGGACCGCGAATCCGCCTACGAAATCCTGGCCAAGCGTGCCGAACAGGCCACCGCGCCGGACGCGACGCCCACGCCGGCCGAAGCCGAGGCGCAAAGCGGCGGCTGGCTGTCCGATGCGCTGGGCGGCCTGTTCCGGCGCGGCCCGCGCGGCGGCATGAGCATGGGCGAGCGGATGGTCAATCAGGTGACGCGGCAGGTCACCAATGAGCTGACGAAGGCCATTCTGCGCAACGTGCTGGGCGGTGCGCGCCGGCGGTAGACACCCATCAGATCCTCATGGCCGGGCTTGACCCGGCCACCCAGTCCTTGACGGAGGCGCAAGGTGTCTGGGTCCCCGGGTCAAGCCCGGGGATAAGGCGGAAAAGGCTTCTTTGAAACGACAAGGACTCCCGGCCATGGCCGCTCTCTCCAAGGCAGACCTCGACCGCGTACTCGCCACCGTCGATACCGATCTCGACGCCTCGATCGAGCGCCTGTTCGCCTTTCTGCACATCCCTTCCATCTCAACCGATCGCGCCTATGCCGCCGAGTGCCGACGTGCCGGGCAGTGGCTGGCGGACGATCTGGCCTCGCTCGGCCTTACCGCGAAGCTGAACGACACGCCAGGCCACCCGATCGTCACCGGCACCTCGGCCGGGGCGGCGGCGCGGCGGGTGATGTTCTATGGCCATTACGACGTGCAGCCGGTCGATCCGCTGGAGCTGTGGGACAGCCCGCCCTTCGAGCCGCGCATCGTCGAGAACGCGGACGGGGTGAAGCGGATCGTCGCCCGCGGTTCCTCGGACGACAAGGGCCAGGTGATGACCTTCGTCGAGGCCTGCCGCGCCTATCTGCGCACCGTAGGCCGCCTGCCGGTCGAGGTGGCGATCGTCGTCGAGGGCGAGGAGGAAAGCGGCTCGGCCCATATCGGGCCCTTCCTTGAGGCGCATAAGGAAGCGCTGAAGGCCGATCTGGCGCTGGTCTGCGACACCGGCATGTGGGATGCGAACACCCCCGCCATCATCCTCTCGCTGCGCGGGCTGATGCATGACGAGTTCGTCGTGCGCGCCGCCGATCGCGACCTGCATTCCGGCTATTATGGCGGGGCCGCCGCCAACCCGCTGCATGTGATCTCGAAGATCATAGGCGGCGTGCACGGGCCGGATGGGCGGATCACCATTCCCGGCTTCTATGACGGCGTCGTCGAGCCGCCGGAGCATGTGAAGCGGTCCTGGTCCGAGCTCGACCTGACGGCGGAGAACTTCCTCGGCCCCATCGGCCTTTCCGAGCCGATCGGCGAGAAGGATCGGCTGCTGATCGAGATGGTGTCGACCCGCCCGACCTTCGAGGTCAACGGTATGTGGGGCGGCTATACCGGCGAGGGCGCCAAGACCGTCATCCCCTCCATCGCCACCGCCAAGATCACCTGCCGCCTCGTGGCGGACCAGGACCCCGCCCATGTGCGCGATTGCGTGCGTGCCTATATCCGCTCGAAGCTGCCGGCGGACTGCACGGTCGAATTCCTCAGCGGCGAGGGCAATCCGGCGGTCGCCGTCGCCCATGACAACCCGCTGCTGGCAAAGGCCGCTGCGGCGCTGGGCGAGGAATGGGGCACACCGGCCGTCACCTATGGCGAAGGCGGCTCAATCCCGGTGGTCGGCCAGTTCAAGAAGGTACTGGGGCAGGATACGCTGCTGGTCGGCTTCGCGCTGGACGATGACCGCATCCACTCACCGAACGAGAAATACGACCTCACCTCCTTCCACAAGGGTATTCGCAGCTGGGTCCGCATCCTGGCGGCGCTGGCGGAGTAGCTGATATGTCGCATCACTGGACGCAGACCTGGAGCTTCTTCAACGGCGAGTGGCAGGAGGGCAATATCCCGATCATGGGCGTGCGCACCCATGCCGCCTGGCTCGGCACCTCGGTGTTCGACGGCGCCCGCGCCTTTGAGGGGGTGACGCCCGACCTCGCCCAGCACTGCGCGCGGGTGAACCGCTCGGCGCTGGCGATGGGGCTGAAGCCTCTCGTCTCGGTGGAGAAATGGGTCGAACTGACCCATGAGGGCATCAAGCGTTTCGCGCCCGGCGCCGCGCTCTACATCCGCCCGATGTACTGGGCGGAATATCCCGGCGCGCGCACGGTGGACGCCGACCCGGAATCGACCCGCTGGTGCCTCAGCCTCTACGAGGCCGGCATGCCGAGCCCCGACCACGGCACCGCGATCACCCTGTCGCGCTACCGCCGCCCCACCCTTGAGTGCGCCGTAACCGACGCCAAGGCCGGCTGCCTCTACCCCAATAACAGCCGGGCGCTGGTAGAGGCGCACGCGCGCGGCTTCGACAATGCGGTGCTGTGCGACATGATCGGCAATGTCGCCGAACTTGCCACCGCCAATGTCTTCCTCGCCAAAGACGGCGTGGCCTTCACCCCGGCCCCGAACGGCACGTTCCTGGCGGGGATCACCCGCACCCGCACGGCAAATCTGCTGCGCGCGGCGGGGATCGAGGTGGTGGAGGGCGCGCTGACCTGGCGCGACTTCCTGGAAGCGGACGAGATCTTCTCGACAGGCAATTATTCCAAAGTGACGCCGGTAACGCGGATCGAGGACCGGGACCTCCAGCCTGGCCCGGTCTATCGCCGGGCCCGCGAGCTCTATTGGGAGTTCGCCCATTCCTGACGTGTCGCCCGCTGCCCCGCTTCCCGCCCTCGTCGAGGGGGTCCGCTCCGGCCACCGGGCGACGCTCGCCCGCGCGATCACGCTGGTGGAATCGCGTAAGCCGGCGCACCGCCTGCTGGCGGCGGAGCTGCTGCAAGCGCTGCTGCCGCAGACCGGGCATGCCATCCGCGTCGGCATCACCGGCGTGCCGGGGGTCGGCAAGTCGACCACCATCGATTCGCTCGGCAGCCATCTGATCGCGCAGGGCCACAAGGTGGCGGTGCTGGCGGTCGATCCCTCCTCCTCGCGCACAGGCGGTTCGATCCTCGGCGACAAGACGCGCATGGGGCGGTTGGCGCTGGAGGAGCGCGCCTTCATCCGCCCCTCCCCGGCCGCCGGCACGCTGGGCGGCGTCGCCGCCCGCACCCGCGAGACGATGCTGCTGTGCGAGGCCGCGGGTTATGACGTGGTCCTCGTCGAGACGGTCGGCGTCGGCCAGTCGGAGACGGCGGTGGCCGACATGACCGACACCTTCCTCGTTCTCATGCTCCCCGGCGCCGGCGATGAACTGCAGGGCATCAAGAAGGGCATCATCGAGCTGGCCGACATTGTCGCCGTGAACAAGGCCGACGGTGCCAACCTCGCCCGTGCCCGTGCGGCGGCGGGGGAGTACCGCGGGGCGCTGCATGTGCTGGGCGGGCGCGAGTCATTCTGGTCGACGCCGGTGCTCACCTATTCCGGCCTCACCGGCGAGGGGGTCGAGGCGTTGTGGGCCAAGGTTCTCGAACACCGCAACCGCAGCGAGGCGGCCGGAGCGCTCAGCGCCCGGCGCAGCGCCCAGCAGGTCAAATGGATGTGGACCCTGTTCGACGAGCGAGTGCGCGAAAGGATGCGCGCCGAGCCGGCCCTGCGGGCCCGGTTGCCGTCCATCGAGCACGCCGTCGCGGCGGGATCGCTCTCGCCCACGCTCGGCGCTGCGAAGATCGCGGACCTCTTCGGCTGGAAGGATCTTTGAGCCTTCGACTCGCAAAAAAGCCGAAATGATGGAAGAATATTGACGGCAGAGGCGACGGTTCCTGGTCGGCACCGAAATGGCAAGCTCGACCAGAAGGAGTGACGGATATCATCATGCAGGATCTGCCCACGCTGTCCGGCCAGCGCGTCTTCGTTGTCGAGGACGAGACCTTGGTCGCGATGATGATCGAGGGCATGCTTGAGGAACTGGGCGCCACCGTTGTCGGCAACGAGTCGCGCATTGACGATGCGCTGAATTTCGTCGCCGCGCGTCATGGCGAGATTGATGTCGCCATGCTCGACCTCAATCTTGGCACCCGCCACAGCTATGACGTCGCCGAGGCGATCGCCAGTCACGGCATTCCGATCGTGTTCTCCACCGGCTATTCCGACAGTGCCATCGATGCCGCCTGGCGCAACTGCCCGGTGCTGAACAAGCCGTTCCAGCTCGCCGATCTGCAGGGCGCGCTCTCGCGGGCGCTGGACAAGCGCGCCGCCTGATGCCCGCCGGGCACGTCGCGCCTCGGGACGGCTCCAACTTGCCCGCCCTGGCCCGGCCCAACCTTAACCTGCCCGCGCCGACCCTGCTCATCACAGGCTTCGGCCATTTTCCCGGGATGCCGGCGAACCCTTCCGCCAGCCTCGCCCGGCTTCTGGCGCGCGGGCGCCGCCGTGCGGGAGGGCAGGTCGCGCTGCATCTCCTGCCGACACGCTGGGACGTGGCCGCCGCCTTCCCGGCCCTGCTGGAGCACACCGCGCCCGATATCGTGCTGATGCTGGGCGTTGCCGCCCGGCGCCGGCAGGTCTCGATCGAACTCGTCGCGCGCAACGCCACCGGCGATTTCCCCGATGCCGCCCGCCGTCGCCCGGCCTCTCGCCCGCTGCAACCCGGCGCGCCGGCCGAGCGGACGCTGAGCGCCCGGCCAGCCCCGCTGCTGGCGGCGCTGCGCGCGGCCGGGGTGCCCGCTCATCTCTCGCGCCAAGCCGGCCGCTATGTCTGCAACGCGCTGGCCTGGGGCGCCTATGGCTGGGCGCGGGCGGGGCGACGGGCGGATGGAGGCCCGCGCCTGGCCGTCTTTGTCCATGTGCCACTGCCGCGCCCCGGCCGACTCGCGCTGGCGCGCCTCGCCCGGGGGCTCGACGCGCTGCTCGCCGCCCTGCTGGCCCAGTTCCACCAGAGCCGCCCGCGAATGTGAGCCCGCCGCCAAATGAAGAAGGCGGACGCCGCGACGCGCACGACATCCGCCCCCTTCGGTGGCAAGGCACTGCGAGTTGGCTCTCAGGGCTGGCGCTCAGGCACCTGCACCGTGATCTTCATCGAGGCGTACCACGCCGCGAGATTGGCGATGTCGGCATCGGTCAGGTCCTTGGAGACCACCGTCATCATCTCGTTGATGCGGCGCCCGGCGCGGAAATCCTCCAGCGCCTTGGCCAGATAGACCTCCTGCTGGCCGGCGAGGTTGGCCGCCGTCGGCAGTTGGGCGATGCCGTCCGTGCCGTGGCACACGGCGCATTGGGCCGAGGCCTTGGCGCGCCCGGCCTTGGCATCCTGCGCCATGGCGGGGGCACAGCCAAACGCCACGGCCGCCAGCAGGGCCGCGCAGATCATCCGTTTCATTGATTGTTCCCGGCAAAGAAAAAATGCGCCCCCGCGCCCGACGGCGCGGGGGCGAGGCTGCGGCCCGCTTACTTTTCGTAAGAGATGCGGTAGATCGCTCCCGACGTGTCGTCCGCCACCAGCAACGAGCCATCATTGAGCTGCGCCACCGCGGCCGGACGGCCAAGATATTCGCCGTCGACCAACCATCCCTCGGCGAAGGGCTCGCTCTTGGCGGCGGTGCCGTCCTCGTTCAGCGAGGTGAACATCACCCGCGCCCCCACCGGATCGGTGCGGTTCCACGAGCCGTGCTGCACCGAGAAGATGCCGCCGCGATACTGCGCCGGGAACTGTTTGCCGGTGTAGAAGGTCATGCCGAGATCGGCGGCATGGGCGTCCATCTCCACCTGCGGCTTCACCGAATCGGCCGGCGGCGTCTGGTCCTTGTATTCGACGGTGCGGACAGTGCCGCCGCCGAAATAGGGGAAGCCGAAAGTCTGGCCGGCCTCGGTGGCGCGGTTCAGTTCGCCGGGCGGGATGTTGTCACCCATGCCGTCGACCTGATTATCGGTGAACCACAAGGTCTTGTCCTTCGGGTTGAAGTCCATGCCCACCGAATTGCGGATACCCCACGCATAGACCTCGCGGTTCTTGCCGTCGCGATCCATCCGCACGATGCCGCCAATGCCGTTCTTCTTGTAGAGGTCGTATTTCTCCGGCGCGAACACGTTAAAGGGCTGACCGAGCGTGATGTAGAGCTTGTCGTCCGGCCCGATGCGGCAGACCCGGGCGGTATGGTTGTAGGATTCCTCGGCGGGCGGGATCAGTTCGCCCTGCTTGACCACCTCGAAGGCGGCGACATCAGGCCCCTCATAGAAGAACTCGGCGGCCGGGAAGAGCAGCACGCGGTTCTGCTCGGCGACGAACAGGAAGCCGTCCTTGGAGAAGCACACGCCGTTGGGCAGCTTGAACTGGATCGAGGGCGCGAACACCTTCACCTCATCGGCGACGCGGTCCTTGTCGCGATCGGTGACAGCCCACACCTTCGCCTTGCGGGTGCCGACGAAGACCACGCCGGTGGTCGGTCCCACCGCCATCTCGCGCGCATCGGGCACGATGGCGTAGAGCGCGATCTTGAAGCCGTCCGGCAGCTTGATCCCGGCCAGCGTCTTGTTGAACGCATCGACGCGCGGGCCGGTCTGCGGCACCGTTTCCATTTCCATGGAGGCGCCGGTCTGCTGGAAGTTCGAGAGTTTCTGCATGTTGTCGGTCGACTGGGCATGAGCCGAAGCCGACAGCATCATCGCGCCCGCGAACATGGTGGATGCGAGAAGCGCAGCGTTGCGCGAACCGCGCCGGAAAAGAGACATGGGGTTTCCTCCTGGACATCCCGGACCTCGTTCGGGTCCGTTGACGCGGCACGCTAGCATGCCTTACGCAAACGTTAAGTCAGCAACACTGGCGTTTCTGCCACTAATTCATCTTGGCGGACAAAAAATATTACCATGACGCTGCGCGTAGCAGCGGACTACTACATCCACAAAAACAACACTGCCCGACATTATCTTTGATAATGTATTATAGCACCGGCCTGCCATACGGCTGGCGTGGTCGGCGCTGGCGGCGTTACATCCTTGTCGGGCGAATCCTGCTATGGGCTATTGACGCCCCGACGCCGCCGGACCTGCCCGTGACGATCTATCTGCCGATAGCGGAACTACCGGTTAACATCTTCACGCTGCTGGCGCTGGGGATCGCGGTCGGCTTCATCTCCGGCATGTTCGGCGTCGGCGGCGGGTTCCTGATGACGCCGCTGCTCATCTTCCTCGGCGTGCCGCCGGCGGTGGCGGTGGCGAGCGTGTCGACCCACATGGCCGCGTCCTCCTTTTCCGGCACGCTCACCTATCTCCGGCGCCGGCTGGTGGATGTCCGATTAGGCCTGGTGCTGCTAACGGGCGGCCTCACCGGCACGCTGGCCGGCGTCGTGGCCTTCATGCTGCTGCGCCGGTATGGCCAGCTCGATCTGGTCATCGCCGTCACCTATATCGTGATGCTCGGCACTATCGGCTCGCTGATGGTGGCGGAGAGCCTGCGGGCGCTTCTGCGCGAATGGCGCGGCGAGAAGGCGCAGGTGAAGCGCCCGGGGGCGCATCCCTGGTTCCTGCGGATGCCGTTCAAGATGCGGTTCCGCCAGTCGCGCATCTATGTCTCGGTCATCCCCGTGGTGGCGATCGGCTTCGCCATCGGGTTTCTGGGCGCGCTGATGGGCATTGGCGGCGGCTTCATCCTGGTGCCGGCGCTGATCTACCTGCTGCGCGTGCCCACCCTCACCTCCATCGCCACCTCGCTGATGCTGACGCTGGTGACGATGACCGCCGCCATCCTCATGCACGCCGTGCTCAACCAGACGGTGGACGCGGTTCTGGGCCTCGTGCTGATGGTGGGCGGCACCATCGGGGCGCAGTTCGGCGCCCGTGCCGGGCAGGCGATGCCGGCAGAAAAGCTGCGGCTACTGCTCGGCCTGCTGGTGCTCGCCGTCGGCCTGCGCGTCGCCATTGACCAGATCGTCACCCCGGCCGATTTCTACGCCGTCTCGATCGACGAGGCGGCGCGATGAAAAGGCTCGCTGCGCCGCTGCTGCTCCTCATTCTGGCCTTGGCCGGTGGCGACGCGCGTGGCGCGGAGCTGGTGCTCTCGCTGTCGAAGGCCCGCGTCACCATCACCTCGAACTTCACCGGCGACACGATCGTCCTGTTCGGCGTCATCGCTCCCGGCGACGCCACGGCGCCGGCCCGGCCGCAGGATGTCGTCGTCACCGTGCGCGGGCCGAGCGAGAGCTTCACCACCTGGCGCAAGGAGCGCTATCTCGGCATCTGGGTGAACGTCGACAGCCGTAGCTTCCTCGCCGCGCCGTCCTATCTCGCCGTCCTCGCCAGCCGCGACCCGGCGCTGATCGCCAGCCCGGAGACGTTGCGGCACGAGCAGGTGGGGCTGGACAATACCCGCCTGCTACAGCGCATCGGTTCCGACTATGCCGATGTGGTGCCGCAGGACCCGTTCCGGCAGGCCTTCCTGCGGGTCAAGCAGGCGCAGGGGCTCTATTTCGAGCGGCCAGCCGGGGTCGAGTTCATCGCATCCAATATCTTCCGGGCGACTATCCCCATTCCCGGCACCGCCCCCATCGGCCCCTATGAGGTGGTGGTGAAGACCTTTGCCGATGGCGCGCTGGTGAGCCGGGGGGCGCTGAGCCTGGAAGTGGCGAAGATCGATTTCGAGCAGACGGTGGCCACGACAGCGCAGGACCATCCCTGGCTCTACGGGCTGGCCACCGCGCTGATGGCGCTCGGTGTCGGCTTCATCGCCAATCTCGCCTTCCGGCGCGACTGAGCCTCACAGGACAGGCGCGGGCGCGAAGGCCACCCCCGCCCGTTCCAGCACGCGCGCCGCCTGCAGCGCCTTGTCTTCCCGCCACGGGGCAGCGATGAGCTGCACGCCGATGGGAAGCGGGTCGTCGGTCGGGATAGGCGCGGCGACCACCGGCAGGCCGATGAAGGAGATGGGCTGGGTGTAGATGCCGATATTCGGCCGCACCAGCATCTCGCGCCCGTCCAGCACGAAGGTCGTCTGCCCGCCGCGCGGCGCCGGCACCGGGGTCGAGGGCGCGATCAGCACGTCCCAGTCGGCGAACAGTTCCAGCGCCCGGGCGCGGAACCAGCGACGGAAGATCTGCGCCCGGGCGATCCAGGTCGCCGGGAGCACGGCGCCGGCGAGCAGGCGCTCGCGCACCGCCGGGTCGAAATCCATCGGACGGTCGCGCAGCCGCCCCTCATGCAGCGCCGCCCCTTCGGCCATGGAGATGAGATAGGCCGCCGCCCGCGCCCGCTCGACCTCGGGCAGTTCCACCGTCGTCGTCGCGCCCAGCGCCTTCGCCGCGCGCGCCACCGCCTCATAGGCCTGCGCCGTGCCCTGCCGGGCGAACCAGCCGCCCAGCACCGCGACCTTGAGGTCGCCGGGCGAATCGAGGCGCGCCAAAACAGGCGCAACTGGCTGGTCGGCGAGCGCCGGGTCGTCGGCATCGGGTCCCTGCAGCGCGTCATAGGTCGCGGCGAGATCGCCGACATGGCGGGCGAAGGGGCCGAGATGGTCGAGGCTGGCGACAAAGGGAAAGCTGCGGGCCCGCGACAGCCGCCCATAGGTCGGCTTCAGCCCGAAAATGCCGCAGAAGGACGACGGCACGCGGATCGAGCCGTTGGTATCGGAGCCGAGCGCCAGCGGCACCAGCCTGCCGCCCACCGCCGAACCCGAGCCGCCGGAGGAGCCCCCCGACATATGCTGGGGATCGTGCGGATTGGCCGAACGGCCGTCATGCAGGTTCTCGCCGGTGAAGTCATAGGCATATTCGCCCATGTTCAGCCCGCCAAGGCACACCGCCCCCGCCGCATTCATCCGCTCGACCAGCGTCGCGTCGCGCGGCGCCGGCTCCCGGTCACGGTTGATCTTCGAGCCTGCGCGCGTCGGCAGCCCCTTGAGATCGAACAGGTTCTTCGCCGCGAACGGAACGCCGGCCAGCGGCCCCAGGGGCGCGCCGGCCGCGTGGGCGGCATCGAGCGCGTCGGCCTCGGCCAGCGCCCGCTCGCGCGTCACATCGGTGAAGGCGTTCAAGACCGGATCGACGGCGTCGATCCGTGCCAGCGCCGCCTGCGTGACCGCGCGGGCGCTTATCCGCCCCTCGCGCACCGCCGCCGCCAGGTCGCAGGCGGGGCCGGCGAGCAGGGTCGCGGCGCGTAGGGTGGCGGCGTCGGCATCGGCCGGCATGGGCGCGCTCATGGCCGGTAGACCGGGGCCGGCTCGGCCTCGTCCGGCAGCGCGAACGCCGTCACCAGCGCGGCCATCGCTGCGGCTGTCTCAAGATGCATCAGCACGCGCGGGCGCAGTTCCGGCTCCAGTGGCAGGCCCGCAACCGTCAGCCCTGCATCGAGCAGCGCCCCGCACGCCGATTCGCCCTCACCCGTCGCTGCTGACCGCATGCCCCGCCTCCCATCTTTGCGCGCTGCGCGCCACGATCATACAGGAAGCGTGCCACCCGCGAGATCGATCTGCGGGGGGCGCCAAGGGGGGCGTCAGGCGGGTTGTCCACGCCGGCGTCAGGAAGCGTGCGCGGTGGCCTTGCAAAGCGCCGGCCGCCAAAGTAGGTTCCGCGCCGTTCTGGCACGCAGCTGTAGCTCAGTTGGTTAGAGCGCCGGTCTGTGGAACCGGAGGTCGGTGGTTCGAGCCCACCCAGCTGTACCAGAATCCCCGTCGCCCCCATCTTTTTGGTCGGACAGTGCCGGCACGCCTCCGGCGTGCCGCACGGGCGCCGTTTTCAGACGTCCAGATGCGTCGCCCAATAGCGTCGCCCGGTGGCCGCAGGGCACATGAGGTATGGCGGCATGGAGCGCAACCCGGTCTTCGTCTTCGGCTCGAATCTCGCCGGCATCCATGCCGGCGGGGCGGCACGCTGGGCGCATGACAACCGGGGCGCCGAATGGGGCGTCGGCTTCGGTCTCACCGGCACCGCCTTCGCCATTCCCACCAAGGACTGGGACATCGAGACGATGCCCCTGCCGGACATCCAGAAATATGTCCGCCGCTTCCTGAAATTCGCCGCCGCCCGGCCGGACCTTTCCTTCCAGCTCACGCCGATCGGCTGCGGCCATGCCGGCTACACCCCGGCCGACATCGCCCCGATGTTCAAGGACGCCTCGGCCAATGTGAGCCTGCCGGACGAGTTCAAGGCCGTACTCGGCCAATAGGCCGCGCGAGCTAATTCAGCGCGTGTCGCAGATATAGAGCGACATGTCGGCGCCCGCCGCCCGCAGTTCCAGCCAGACATCCGGGCGCACCCGCACCCGCCCGCCCCTTTTACGGGCATAGGCGAGGGCGAACGCCTCGGCAGCGCGCACCCGCTCCTGCGTAAGGGGTGGGGATGCGGGAATCGGGCGCATCAGCGTCGGGGGGGAGATCAACGTCATCGGCACGGCCTCCTCGCTGGGGGCAACGTGCCATGCAAGTCGGCTGCCAGCCCGCAAGGCGAACTGGCAGCCGACAAGAAAGCGTCCGGCCGGCCGGACGGGAGATCAGGGCGCCAGAACCTCGGCGCCGGCGCTTGTCTTGGGATAGGGCAGCTCGGTGACCAGCCGCGTCGCCGGCTTTTCCTGCGCGAACAGCGGGGCGAGGTCGATGGTGAGATAGTTCAGCCGGTTAGCGTAATCGGCGATCATCAGCCGATTGTTGGTAAGATCCTTCACCACCACCCACTGGGTATAATCCGAGACCAGCGAGCCGTCCTTCAGGCGGGACTGGGCGATGCCGAGCGGGATATCGACATTGTTCAGGATATGGGCAACCGCCTGCGCTGCCGCGCCCGCATCTGCCGGCTCGGTCACGCCGTGGCGCAGCAGAGTGGCGCGGACAAAACGCGAAGGCGGCGTGTAGTCGCCGGGAAGGCCGATCAGCCCGCCGCCCTGACCAAGTTCGGTCACGTTCGTCGTGCCGATCTCACGGGCAGGCACGCCCACCGTGGTCAGGTTCAGATAGTTCCGCACATTGTTGAGGTGCCAGTCATAGGTCGGCGCGTTGGTGAGCACATGGGCGACATTGTCGTGGATCTGCAATTCGCCGCCGACATATTCCACAACCATGCCCGCGCCGCTGCGGTCGACGAACACGAAATGAATGGTCGGGGGCGTCGGGCCGGTCTGCAACGTGTCATCCGCCCACACCTTCATCTGCGGCAGCGCGGCGCGCAGTTCGGCGACATTGGCAAAGCTGCCCAGCGCCCAGGAGCCGAAGGTCAGCACCGTCTGGTATTGTTTGTCGTCCTTCGTCACCGTCTGATACTGGGTGAAGCCCGGCAGGAAGTTGCCGCTCATCGAGAGGCCTTCGGAGTTCTGCCCGTCGAGCAGCGCCCCGCCGGGGATGATGCCGGCATTCACCCCGACCACGGAATATTTGGTCGCCACCTTGTGGGCGGGCAGATTGAGCGCGGCGGGAGCGATCAGCGTCAGCTCGGTGCCCTTGGGCTGGCTGACCAGCTGCCACTTCATGTCGAACGCCCACTCCATGGTACGGCCGGCGATGACGCTGCCATCCTTGGCGACGAGATCGACGGCGGTGCAGGCCAGCGACATATTGACGGTGGCGAGAAGCGCCAGCGTGGTAGCGAGGAGCTTTTTCATCGTCTTCCTTTCGGTTTCCGTACCGTCAGTCCACCCCGAAAGGTAAGACCATCCGGCAGACCTGTCCCTTCACATCTTAAGAATGGCTTGCGCTCCAGCCGCCGGCGGCCGTGAGCAACCGGTTGGAAACACGAAAGCCGGCCCAGAAACGCGAAAGCCCGGCGCGGACGCCGGGCCTGACGTGTCGCGCCGGTCGCTGCGCCTCAATGGGCGAGGAACAGCGGCACCGTCATGCGCTCCAGCATGTCGCGGGTGACACCGCCGAGCACGAATTCGCGCAGCCGCGAATGGCCGTAGCCGCCCATCACGACGATATCGATGTCGCGCGCCGCCACTTCCTTCAGCAGCACATCGGCGATGCTCTCACCGCCGGTCGGCACCAGCGTGCGCAGTTCCACTGTCTTCTCGTGACGCGCCAGATGGCGGGCAAGGTCGGCGCCCGGCAGGTCGACACCCTTCTTGCGCAGCGGCTTGCCGGTTTCGACCACCACCGCCTCGACCAGATGGGCGTGGCCAAGAAGCGCCCTCGCCTCCGCCACCGCGCGGGCCGACGTGCGGCTTCCGTCCCAGGCGACCATGATGCGCTTCATCGAGAACGGCTTCTGCTGCTTGCGCGGCACCACCAGCACCGGCCGGCCGGAATCGAACAGCACCGCCTCGGTCACCACATCCTCCGGGCCGAGCCTGTCCGGGTCGGCCTGGTTGACGATGGTCAGGTCGTAGAGCCGGGCCATGACGCCGATCTGCTCGGCCGCCCCGCCCGGCGTGCCATCGATCAGGCGCACCTCGCCGGTGAGGCCGAGCGAGCGCGCCGCCTCGCCGAAGCGCTCGACCGAGGAGCGGGCCAGCCGCTGGCCTTCCGCCCGCTGCGCCTCGATGAAATCGGTGGAGAAGGCTTCCGTGTAGACCGGCGGCACGTCGATCTCGTAGCTCACGGCGACACCGGTCAGATGGGCATCGAGCGCGGCGGCGGCGGAAACCGCATAATCGCCGGCGACGTCTTCCCCAACGTCCGCCACGCGCAGGCTGACGAGAATGTCCTTGATCATCTGGCTTCCTCCACGGTTCTGATGAAGACTCTTTTGCATCCCAAGAAGTGTCGCCGCATTGACGGCCGTCAAGTCTGTCCGCGCCGGCCGTCCCTACGTCAGCCATACCCTGGCCGGCGCAAACGTCGCGCATTTGCCGGGCGGCGGCTATAAGGGCTGCAACGAATGCAGGATTTCCCAGTAGGACCCCCCTCATGGCCGCCATCGGGCGCGCGCTTGCCGTCACTCTCGTTCTGCTGGGCCTGTGGGAAGCCGCGGTGCGCCTGCTGGCCGTCCCCGCCTATATCCTGCCCGGTCCGCTGCGCATTGGTATGACGGCGTGGAACAATGCCGGCGTGCTGGTCCACAATGCCGGCATCACGCTGGGGGAAATGCTGCTGGGGCTACTGTGCGGCTCGCTGCTGGGCATCCTTTGCGCGCTGGCCATGGCGGCTTCGCCGCTGGCGCGCCGCGCCATGCGGCCGGTGCTCTTGGTGGCGCAGGCGCTGCCGGTCTTCGCCATCGCCCCGCTGCTGGTCATCTGGTTCGGCTTCGGCCTTGCCTCCAAGATCGTGATGGCGAGCCTCATCATCTTCTTTCCCGTCGCCTCGGCCTTTCATGACGGGCTGGCGCGCACCGAGCAGGGGCTGGTCGACCTTGCCCGGCTCAATGGCGCCGGCATCATCAAGACGCTGCGCTTCATCCGCATTCCTGCGGCCCTGCCGGCGCTCGCCTCCGGGCTGAAGGTCGCCACCGCCGTCGCCCCCATCGGCGCGGTGGTCGGCGAATGGGTCGGCGCCTCGGCGGGGCTCGGCTATCTCATGATCTATTCCAACGCCCGGATGCAGACCGACATGGTGTTCGCCGCGCTGGCCGTTCTGCTGGCGATGGCGCTGATCCTGTTCACCCTGGTCGATCGCGGACTCACCCGTCTCGTGCCCTGGGCGCCGGAAACGCTGCGGACATGACCCTTTATCTCGCCAATGCGGATGCCCGCTGCGTCTTCCTCGCCACCCAGGGCCTCAGCCGCCCGCGCGGGGCGCTGAGCAAGGCCGGGCTGCTGGAACTGATCGAGGCCATCGGCTTCGTGCAGGTGGACAGCATCGCCACCGTGGAGCGGGCCCACCACCACATCCTGTTCGCCCGCAACCCGAGCTACAGGCGCGAGCACCTCACCGCCCTGCTGGAGAGCGACGGCGCGCTGTTCGAGCATTGGACGCATGACGCGGCCATCATCCCCACCGCCTTCTTCCCCTATTGGAAGCACCGCTTCGCCCGGGCGCGGGAGACATTGGCGACGCGCTGGCGCAGCTGGCACGAGAACGGCTTCGAGACCTATGTCGACCATGTGCTGGAACGGGTGCGCCATGAGGGCCCGCTGATGGCGCGGGATTTCGAAGCCGAAAAACGTCCGCCCGGCGGCTGGTGGAACTGGCACCCGGAAAAGACCGCGTTGGAATATCACTGGCGCACCGGCGCGCTGGCCATTGCCGGGCGCGAGGGCTTCCAGAAGCGCTACGACCTCACGGAGCGCGTCATCCCTGCGCCCCACCGCGTGCCCGAGGTAACGGGCGAGGCCTTCATCGACTGGGCCTGCACCTCGGCGCTGGAGCGGCTGGGCTTCGCAACGTCAGGCGAGATCGCCGCCTTCTGGGACCTCGTCACGCCGGCCGAGGCGAAAGCCTGGGTGGAGACCAACCGCGACCGGCTGGAGCCGGTGCTGATCGAGGGGGTGGACGGCAAGCCCCGCGCCTCGCACGCCTTCGCCGGCAGCGCCGCCCTGTTCGCCTCGCTGCCGAGCCCGCCGGCGCGGCTGCGGGTGCTGAGCCCGTTCGACCCGCTGCTGCGCGACCGCGCCCGGGCGGAACGGCTGTTCGGCTTCTCCTACCGCATCGAGGTGTTCGTGCCGGCGGAAAAGCGCGTCTATGGCTATTACGTCTTCCCGCTCCTGGAAGGTGACCGGATGGTCGGGCGCATCGACATGAAGGCTGACCGCAAGGCTGGCACCCTTGATGTGCGCAGGCTCTGGCTGGAACCGGGCGTGCGCGCCTCCGCCCGACGGCTCGACGCGCTCGATGCCGAACTAACCCGCCACGCCCGCTTTGCCGGGGTGGAACGTATCGTCTATGCCGAGGGCTGGCGGGGCGAGTGAGATGGTCGCCCATCGCCCACCCCTCATTCCCTCCCCGCTCTTCCTCATCCCCGGGCTTGACGCGGGGACCCAGACCTTTCACCGCGCCCCGTGATGTCGCCCCCATTTGCCCCTGCCCGGCGGCTCTGCTAGCCTTCCCGCGTCCGAGGGGTGTCCCGCCGGCCGCAAGGCTGAAGGGGCTGAGATGGCAGCCGCCAGACCCTTTGAACCTGATCCGGGTCATGCCGGCGAAGGGACGGAGCGACGGCGGGGCCGCACGCGGCGCGTGACTCCCGCGCCGGATTTCCCCCGAAAGCTCGCGCCGGATCTCCAACTGGGAGGAGATCCATGTTCAAGAACCTTGCCGCCCGCACCGGCGGCCTCATCCTCGCTCTCGCGCTCTCGCTGGCGCCCGCAGCGGCGGCCGACAAGCTCACCGTGCTGCTGGACTGGTACGTCAACCCCGACCATGCCCCGCTGATCATCGCGCAGGAACAGGGCTTCTTCAAAGCCCACGACCTCGATGTCGAGCTGGTCGCCCCGGCCGACCCCTCCGCCCCGCCACGCCTTGTCGCCGCCGGCCAGGCCGATATCGCGGTCAGCTACCAGCCGAGCCTTTATCTCCAGGTGAAGGAAGGCCTGCCGCTGGTGCGCTTCGGCACGCTCATCTCCACCCCGCTCACCGCGCTGGTGGTGCTAAAGGACGGGCCGATCAAGACCATCGCTGACTTGAAGGGCAAAACGGTGGGCTATTCCGTCGCCGGGCTGGAAGATGCGCTGCTCGGCACCATGCTGGCGAGCGTGGGGCTGAAGCCCTCAGACGTGACCATGATCAACGTCAATTTCGCCCTCTCCCCCGCGCTGGTCGCGGGCAAGGTCGACGCGGTGATCGGCGCCTATCGCAATTTCGAGCTCACCCAGATCCGGCTGGAGGGCAAGGAGGGTCGCGCCTTCTTCCCCGAGGAGCACGGCGTGCCTGTGTTCGACGAGCTGATCTATGTCGCCCACCAGGACAAGCTCGCCGATCCCCGGCTGAAGCGATTCCTCGCTGCGGTGGAGGACGCGACCATCTACATCCTCAACCACCCCGAGGAAGCCTGGGGGCTGTTCGTCAAGGCCAACCCGAAGCTCGACGACGAGCTGAACCGCACCGCCTGGACCGATACGCTGCGCCGCTTCGCCCATGCCCCGGCGGGGCTGGATGCCGGCCGCTATGCCCGCTTCGGCGAGTTCATGAAGGGCCATGGGCTGATCGAGACGGTCGAGCCGGTGTCGGTCTACGCGCCGCCCCTGCCCTAGGCGCACCGCCGGACCTCTCCGCCGGGCGGCACCCACATATGCAGCGCCGCCCGGTCTTCCGATCGCCGCCCAGCGATGCTAACCGATGCGGGGGCATCTGGGACGCAGAGGGGCAGGCATGAGCAATGTGCCGTATCACGCGGTGGCGATCGGGGTCGGCGCCGTCGTCGGCGTTCTCGGTTCCGCCTTTCATGTCGGTGTCGAAAAGCTCACCGCCGCCTGGCCGGCCTATCTCGACACCGGCCTCGGGCTGGACGGCTTCCCCCTCTATGCCGCCGCTGCGCTGGTCGCCGCCGCTATGACGCTGGTGTCGCTCTGGCTGGTGCGCACCTTTGCGCCGGAAGCGAGCGGTTCCGGTGTGCCGGAGATCGAGGGCGCGATGGAAGGGCTGCGCGAGGTGCGCTGGCATCGCGTGCTGCCGGTGAAGTTCGTCGCCGGCCTGCTCTCGCTGTCCTCCGGCATGGTGCTTGGGCGCGAGGGGCCGACCATCCATATCGGCGCCTCGGTCGCCAAGGCCGCTTCCGACCTGATGAAATGGTCGGGCGAGGACATGCGCGGCCTGCTCGCCGCCGGCGGCGCCGCCGGCCTTGCCGCCGCCTTCAACGCGCCGCTCGCCGCCGTGCTGTTCGTCATCGAGGAGACGCGCCGGCAGTTCCCCTATTCCTCGCGCACCTATATCGCGGTGGTGCTGGCCTCCATCGCCAGCGCCATTGTCACCGAATATCTCACCGGCAGCCGGCCCTATATGCTGCTGGAAGCGGCTACCATCCCCTATGTCTGGCTGCCGGCCTTCGTGGTGCTCGGCGCCATCCTCGGCCTGGCCGGCTTCGTGTTCAACCGCACGCTGGTCTGGTCGCTCGACCATGTGCGCCGGCTCGGCATGCGCACCTCGTTCTACATCTTCCCCACCTTTGTCGGCCTCACCGTGGGCGTGCTGATGTTCGTGCGGCCGGAGGCGACGCAGGGCGGCGAATTGCTGGCGGTTCAGCTCACCCGCGAGAACCTGCCGCTGGCCATGCTGGTCTTCGTCGTGCTGCTGCGCTTCGTCATGACGATGGCGAGCTATTCCACCGGGGTGGCCGGCGGCATCTTCGCGCCGATCCTGGCGCTCGCGACCACGATCGGGCTCTGCTACGGCACCACGCTGGATCTGTTCTTCACCCTGCCGGACCAGGCGCACACCACCTTCGCGATCGCCGCCATGGGCGGGCTGTTCGCCGCCACCATCGGCGCGCCACTGGTCGGCATGGTGCTGGTGCTGGAACTCACCAGCGCCTATGCGGTGCTGGTGCCGGTGATGATCTCAGCCATCTTCGCGCACATGGTTTTCCTCGCGCTCGGCGGACGGCCGATCTACGAGATTCTGCTGGAGCGCACGCTGGCCCTCGAGGCGGAGGCCCGCGCCGCCGCCTCGCGCTGAACGCCTACGCCGCCACTGGCGCGGGCGCGAGATCGATCAGCCGCGCCGGACCCTCGCCGTCACGGGTCAGCGTCACCTGCCGCTCATGCAGCTCGATCAGGGTCGAGCGGTGGCCGATGGAGAGCAGCGCGGTCTGCGGCAGCCGCGCGCGGAGCAGCAGGTAGAGCGCGCCCTCGCTCGCCTCATCAAGCGCCGATGTCGCCTCGTCGAGCAGCAGCACGTCCGGCTCGACCAGCAGGGCGCGCGCCACCGCGAGCCGCTGCTGCTCGCCGCCCGAGAGGATGGACGCCCACGGCCCGCTCTCGTCCAGCCGCCCGGCCAGCGCCGGCAGGCCAACCGCCTCCAGCGCTTCGCGCAGCCGTTCGTCGTCATAGTTCTCCAGCGGGTCGGGATAGGCCAGCGCGCCGCGCAGCGTGCCGACCGGGAGATAGGGCCGCTGCGGCAAGGTCAGCACCCGCGCGCCGGGCGCTATCCCCACCTCGCCATGGCCATGCGGCCAGATGCCGGCAATGGCGCGCAGAAGCGTGCTCTTGCCGCTGCCCGAGGGGCCGGAGAGCAGCACACGCTCGCCGCGCGCCAGATCGAGCGCGCCCACTTCCAGCAGCGCCCTCCCGTCCGGCAGCCGCACCTCCATGGCGCTCACCACAAGCGGCGCCGGGCCCCTTGCCGGCACGCGGTGGAACTCGCTGCGCAGCGCCTCGGCCTGCGTCGCCTGCACCGATTTCTCGAAGCCGATGAGACGATCGACCACCGACTTCCACTCCGCCAGCGTCGTATAGGCGTTGATGAAGAAGGAGAACGAGCCCTGCACCTGGCCGAAGGCGGAGGCGGTCTGCATCAGCTGGCCGAGTTGGATCGCGCCGGCGAAATAGGCCGGGGCGACGACGACCAGCGGGAAGATCGTCGACAGCTGGCCATAGCCGGCAGTGAACCAGGTCAGCCGCTTCTGGGCGATCATGATGCCCCAGTAATTGTGCACGACATGGCCGAAGCGGGAGAGCAGGCGTTCGCGCTCCACCGGCCCGCCCTGCATGAGCGCGATCTGCTCGCCATTCTCGCGCACCCGCACCAGGTCGACGCGGTAGTTCGCCTCGTAGCGCTGCTGGTCAAAGTTCAGCTTTATCAGCACCCGGCCGATGAGGTGGGTGAGATAGGTGCCCAGCGCCGCATAGGCGAAGGCGGCCCAGACGAGATAGCCGGGAATGTCCCAGTCGGCGCCGAACAGGTTGAAGCTGAAATCGCCCGACAGCCCCCACAGGATCACCGCGAAGGAGGCTAGCGTCATCACCGCGTTGAGCACGCCGAGGAACAGGCCGAGCGTCCGATTGACATAGGAGCTGATGTCTTCGGCGATGCGCTGGTCGGGGTTGTCGGCCTCGTCGCCCTTCAGCCGCATGCGGTAATGGGTCTCGTCCGCCAGCCAGGCGGTGAGGTATTTCTCCGTCATCCAGGTGCGCCAGCGGATCTCCAGCCACTGGCGCAGATAGACCTGATACACCGCCACCGCGATGGCCACCGCCGCATAGAGCGCGAAGATCCAGAGCTGGTGGACGAAGCCGGGATAGTCCTTCTCCTGGATCGCATTGTAGAACACCGCGTTCCACTGGTTGATCAGCACGATCACATAGACCCAGCCGACTTCCAGCGCGATGATCGCCGCGAGCAGGCCCCCGCCGCGCCATTTGTCGTCGCCACGGAAATAGGGGATCGACAGCCGCCAGACATCGGCGAGCAGGGAGAGGATGGCGCGCAAGGGGGCTACTCCGGCAGAGGTCGCGATTACCTCATCTACGCCGGGCGAAGCTGGCGGGAGGGTGGCCGCAACATTACCGTTTGGAGAGCCTGGGTGCTATTCTCCGCTACCGTCCGCGCCGACCGGCAAAATGAAAGCGCGGACGCCGTGCGCCCGCGCCTTCGCGTCGATGACGGCGCGTGGGCCACGCGCATCACCGGGTCAGCAGGTCACGCCGTCCGCAAAGCCGAGGAAGGTGATGGTCACCGTGCCCCCGCTGCCGCTGGCGGATCGCTGAACATTGCAGATCGCCGTCTTCTGCGGGGTCAGGGGATTCGGCGCGTTCACCGGAGGGGTCGCGCAAGGGGGCGGGCTGACGCTGGCGGTGCAATCGTCGCAGCCATACGGAAATACGCCGACCTGGCCGAGATTGGCACCGATCGCCTTGTTCTGAAAAGAGGTGACGTCCGGATAAGCGGTGCTCGCCGACCAGGCTCCGCCCCCGCTCATCTGGAATTCGATGAGGGCATTTACCCCGCCAACCGCGCTGATGTCGATGGTCTCCTGGGCGTAGGGACCCTGGAACGCATTGTTGACGATGAACTCCGCCAGGTTGATCCCGTCCGGGCAGTCCGGGGTGGGACAGTTCAAAGGCGGGGTGCCGAAGGTGATGTTGCCGTTGAAGCCCAGGGAATCGGGCGAGGTGTAGGAAACGGACGCACCGCCCGCCAGCACGAAGGAACCCTGCAGGGGCGTTACCTGCGTCGTCACGAACGGCACGTCGCTGACGCTGGAAACACATCCGGGCGTCGGCCCCAACGTCAGCCATGCGGTCACCGCCGCTGTCGTGCCGTTGGTCACGATAATCTCGGTCTGAGCGGACATTTCCCTACCCATGCCAGGAGTTCATGGAAATCAACACGCTGACCGGACGGTAAAGGGGCCGGCACGCAACTATACCGCGCATACCGTCGGTTGCAACGGCCTTCTCCGCGCCTTAGATGAACCGCTTGCGGATGCGCTGGCTCACCATGTCGAGCAGCGAGACGGTGATCACCACCATGATCAGGATCGCCGAGGCCTGCGAATAGAGGAAGCCGCGCATGGTTTCGTTGAAGGTCATGCCGATGCCGCCGCCGCCGACAATGCCGAGCACGGTGGCCGAGCGGACATTGGATTCGAAGCGATAGAGGGCATAGGAAATCCACAGCGGCATCACCTGCGGCAGCACGCCATAGATGACCTCCTGCAGCCAGGTGCCGCCGGTGCCGCGAATGCCCTCGACCGGGGCGGGATCGATCGCCTCGACCGCCTCGGAGAACAGCTTGGCGACCACGCCCGTGGTGTGGATGAACAGCGCCAGAACGCCGGCAAAGGGGCCGAGGCCGACGGCGGCGATGAAGATCAGCGCGAAGACCAGCTCGTTGATGGCGCGGCAGGCGTCCATCAGCCGGCGCACGGTGAACACCATCCAGTGCGGGGCGACATTCTCGGCCGAGAGGATGCCGAGCGGGATGCCGGCGATGACCGCCAGCAGCGTGCCCCAGATGGCGATCGCCAGCGTCTCCAGCATGGCGTTGACGTAGACGTCCCAGTCAGTGAAATCGGGGCGCAGGAAATCGGCTCCAAGGGTCGCCATATTTCCGGAATCGCGCCAGAGCTGCGCCGGGTTCATCTCCGCCTCGTACCAGGCGGCCACCAGCACCACGATGGTGAGCGCCGCGACGGCCAGGCGGAACAACCGTGTCGTGAGCGGCGTCACCGGCGGCGCCGGCATGGTGCGCGTGGCGGAGCGGTGGGCGTCGTCGGCAGCGGCAAACATGTGGCTTATCCCCGTGATCGTCGTCCGGCCTGCGTCATCGGCGGGCCCTGTCGCAGCGATCCCGGATCGGCCTTTCGGCCGTCCGGGATGACGTTTTTCGGTGGCAGGATGCGGGACCGAACGTGCGGTCCCGCGCGCCTCACATGCTGGGGAGCTTCTTCTGCTGGTCTTCGAGAGCGGCGAGCTTGGCGTCGATCTCCTTGACCTTCGCGGCCTTCTCGTCGGCCGAGAGCTTGTCGTCGTTCTGGACCTTGACCTTGGCCTTGAACAGTTCGAGCTGGCGGACCGGGATCAGCTGGGCGTCGGAGGAGGCGAGGAAGGGACCCCAGCCGTCCGAGGTCTTGGCGAGAACCTCACGGGCGTGGGCGATCTCTTCCGGCGTGCCGTTGCGGCCATAGGTCATGAAGAAGGTGTAGATCTTCGCCTTCAGGTCGGCAGGCAGATCCTTGCGCCACACGATCGGGTCGCCGGCGATCAGCGGCGAGCGCCACACTTCCTTGATCTTGGCGGCTTCCGCCGGGCGGGTCTGCTGCAGGCGCGACACGTTCTCGGTGTTGTTGGTGGCGAAGTCGATCTGCTTGTTGGCGACCGCGAGCAGGTTGCCTTCATGGTTCGAGGCGACGACGCGCTTGTAGCACTTGTTCGGGTCGACATTGTTCAGCGCGAACACGTAGTAGCTCGGCACCAGGAAGCCCGAGGTCGAGTTCGGATCGCCGTTGCCGAAGTTATAGCCCTTCGAGCAATCGAGGATGTCTTTGAGATTGTTGATGTCGTTGCGATCGACATTGGTGACGATCAGCGAGTAGTAGCCCGAAGAACCGTCCGGCTTGGCGGTCTTCACGAACACTTCGCCGCCGGCGCGGTCCACCGCTTCCATGGCCGACTTGTTGCCGTACCAGGCAATATCGACCTTCTTGAAGCGCATGCCCTCGATGACACCAGCATAGTCGCCGACGAAGAACGGCTTCACCGGCACGCCGATGGCCTTCTCCATGTCCTTGATCAGGGGCTCGAAGCTCTTGGCGAGGTTGGCCGAGGACTCGGTCGAGATGAAGCCGAAGTTCAGCTCCTTGATCTCTTCGGCGCGAGCCGGGACGGCAAGGGCAGCCAGCGCGAGGCCGGCGGCAATGAGACGCTTCATGGGGGTTGCTCCTGTCAGGAAACGGTCTGGGAGGGGGCTGCGGCTTCGGCCGGGGCCGGCACCACGAACTGGCTGGGCAGGATCAGCTCCTCGGCGCTGGCGCCGTAGAGCTCGGTCAGGAAGGCGGCGTTGATCTGCGAGGCCGGGCCGTCAAACACGACCTTGCCGGCATTCATCGCCACGATGCGGTCGAAATAGGCGGTGGCGTAGTCCACCTGGTGCAGCGAGACGACCAGCGCGATGCCGTAGTCGCGGCTCATCGTCACCAGCGTGTCCATCACCCGCTTGGCGCTCTTGGGGTCGAGCGAGGCGATGGGCTCGTCGGCGAGCACCAGCTTGGCGCCCTGCACCAGCGCCCGGGCGATGGCGACGCGCTGCTGCTGGCCGCCGGAAAGCTCGCGGGCGCGCTTGGCCGCGTGCTGGGCGATGCCGACCTCGGCGAGCGCGGCATAGGCGGTGCGGCGCTCATCGGCGTTGAACAGGCCGAGCGTGCCGCGCAATGCGCTCATCCGGCCGAGCGCGCCGACCAGCACATTGGTCAGCACGGTGAGCCGGCCCGACAGGGCGAATTGCTGGAACACCAGGCCGATATGGCGGCGGGCGGCCCGCACGTCGCGCGCCAGCCTGCCGCCTTCCTGCACCTTGATGCCGAAGGAATGCACGGCGCCGGAACCCGACCCGTTGCTATCGGCCAGGATGAGGCCGGAGGCGAGGCGGATCAGCGTCGACTTGCCCGACCCGGAGGCGCCGATGAGAGCGACGCGCTCGCCGGGCTGGATGGTGAGCGAGACGTTTTCCACCGCGCGCATCTGCCCGTAGGTCTTGCTCACTCGGTCGAGTTGAAGGGCTGCCGCCATCGGTGCTCCGCCGGCCTGTTGAAGACCGGCTTGGGGTAGCCCCCCGCGGTGACGGGTGGATGAAGCCTCGGTTACAGTTCCATGACACGGCGCCCGCCCTGTCGCCGCGCGGCTTTCAGGCGGTATTGGGGTGCAATGAGCCCCCCTCTGCGCCACCCAGGCGCGCGCCCCGCCCGGCGCCGTTCCGGTGGGAAAAACCCTGCCGCGCCATCGGCTTCATTGACTTCGGCGCGGCTTAGTCAGCACACTCGCCGCGGGTTTGGGCAGGCTGAACGGGAGCGGGAACCGCATGTATTATGCAATAGTCGCGCTGACGATGGTGGTGGCGCCGCTGCTGAGCATCGCGGCGGAGTATCCCGGCATTACCGGGCTCGGCAGCCTGATCGTCATCGCCACCAAATGGTTCGCCTTCTGGGCGGTGGGCGTGCGGTTGCTGCTGGCCGGCGTCACCCAGATCCTGCGGCCCGGCTTCACGCTCAAGGGCATATTCGGCGTCGATGAAACTCGCGCGCATGTGGTGGTGCAGGAACTCGGCTTCGCCAATGCCTCCATCGGCCTCGCCGGCATTCTGTCGATCCTGTTCTCGATCTGGGCGCTGCCGGTGGCGTTCATCGGCGGCCTGTTTCTCGGCCTGGCCGGCGTCAACCACCTGATGCGCCCGCACCGCACCATGCGCGAGACCGTGGCGATGGTGACGGACCTGTGGGCCGCCGCCATCCTGCTCGCGGTGTTCCTGTTCAGCCTGTTCTGAGGGCGCACGTCAGCGCGGCCTAAACCCGACATAACCGCCCTCGCCATCGAACAGCACGTCGAAGCCGTTCAGCAGGTGGTAGCTGGTGTTGACGAAGGTCCGGTCGTCCGCCACCCGCAGATGGATGGCGCTCGGGCTCATCGGCCCGCCATCACCGGCGTTGAAGCTGTAGAGCGGGAAGGCGCTGCCTTCCGTACCGATGCTGATCGCCACCTGCGTGCCCGGCGGCAGCGTTCCCTGCGCCCCCGCCGCCTGCGCTTCCGGCACCGTCATGTACATCACCGACACGCCGGTATCGACCAGCACCGTACCGCAGGCAGGCAGGGTCGAGCCGCCCAGCGCGACGCAGCCCGGCAGCGGCGCCCAGTCGGTGCCGTCGGGCCGGCGGTCCAGCTTCACATAGCGGAAGGCGCCGCGCGTATTGGCGGCGGTCAGGCCCACATGCACGCCTTCCGGCGAGAGGATGTAGCCCTGCCGGCGCGCGCCCTCGCCGCCAGTGACATGCAGCAGTGGGTTCTTGTCCGGCGTGCTCTGACTCTGGCTGTCGCCCTCACGCGCGAAGCCGACGCCGACCATGGCGATGTTGCGCGGCGCGTTGGTGGGCTGGCAGACGCGGGCATAGTCGAGGCACTGCACTTCGGTCACGACCAGCACCGGAAGCGGATCGGTGGTGACGCTCGCCCCCTCACGGCCGGAAAGCGTGACCGGCATCACCACCCACTGGCCCAGCATCACCCGGCCGGAGCTGGAATAGGTCAGCTTGGCCGGCCCCAGCGAGGGCATGGTCTCGAAGCCCGGCACGAATTCCGCCGCCACCACGATGCCGGTGGACCCGGAATCGATCACCGCCCGCAGCGGCCGCCCACCAAGGGAAAGGCCGATGCGCGGCACGCCGTCGATCTCGCCCGGCTCGGCATTGAGGTAGCGCAGGAACAGCCCTTCCCGGTAGGGCGCGTAATCGGGCTTCTCCTGCGCGCGCGCCGGCAGGCTGCCCCCCATAAACAGGCTGGCCCCGATCGCCAGGGCGGCGAGAACACGGCTGCGCATGGTCGTTCCTCACATGTTAGGGTAGTTCGGCCCGCCCCCGCCTTCCGGTGCCACCCAGGTGATGTTGCGGTTCGGGTCCTTGATATCGCAGGTCTTGCAGTGGACGCAGTTCTGCGCGTTGATGACGAAGCGCGGCGCGCCGCCCTCCTCCACCCATTCATAGACGCCGGCCGGGCAGTAGCGCGCCGACGGCCCGCCATAGACCTCGAGTTCCGACGCCTTCTGCAGCGCCATGTCGGCGACCTTGAGGTGGATCGGCTGGTCTTCCTCATGATTGGTGTTGGACAGGAACACCGAGGACAGACGGTCGAAGGACACCACGCCATCCGGCTTGGGGTAGTCGATGCGCTTTGCCTGCGCGGCCGGCTTCAGCGTCGCCGAATCCGGCTTGCCGTGCCCCAGTGTGCCGAAGGGCGAGACGCCGAGCAGCGTGTTCAGCCACATATCGACCCCGCCCAGCGCGATGCCGATGGCGGTGCCGAGCTTAGACCACAGCGGCTTGGCGTTGCGCACCTTCCACAAATCGCGCCCGATCGCCGAGCCGCGCCAGCCGGCCTCGTAGCCGGTAAGTTGATCGTGCTGGCGCCCGACGGCCAGCGCCTTCGCCACCTCCTCGGCCGCGAGCAGGCCGGAATGCACGGCGTTGTGGCTGCCCTTGATGCGCGGCACATTGACGAAGCCGGCGGCGCAGCCGATCAGCGCCCCGCCGGGGAAGACGAGCTTGGGCACCGACTGGTAGCCGCCCTCGGTGATGGCACGGGCGCCATAGGAAATCCGCTTGCCGCCTTCCAGCGTCTCGCGCACCAGCGGGTGGGTCTTGAAGCGCTGGAATTCCTCGAACGGGGCGAGCCAGGGATTGGCGTAGTTGAGGTGGACCACGAAGCCCACCATCACCTGCCGGTCCTCCATATGGTAGAGGAAGGAGCCGCCGCCGGTGGCGTTGTCGAGCGGCCAGCCGAAGGAATGCTGCACCAGCCCCGGCCGGTGCTTTTCCGCCGGCACGGTCCACAGTTCTTTGAGGCCGATGCCGTATTTCTGCGGCTCGCGCCCGGCATCGAGGCCATACTGGGCGATCAGCTGCTTGGAGAGCTGGCCGCGCGCCCCTTCCGCGAACAGCGTGTATTTGGCCCGCAGTTCCATGCCGCGAGTGAAGCGGTCGGTGATCGCGCCGTCGCGGCCGATCCCCATGTCGCCGGTGGCGACACCCACCACCGCGCCATCCTCATAAAGCACTTCGGCGGCGGCGAACCCGGGATAGATCTCGACGCCCAGCGCCTCCGCCTTGCCCGCCAGCCAGCGACAGACATTGCCGAGCGAGCCGACATAGGCGCCGTGATTGCTCATCAGCGGCGGCATCAGCGCGTTGGGCAGCCGAAGCGCCCCGGCGGGGCCGAGGAAATAGAAACGATCGTCGGTGACGGGGGTCTTCAGCGGCGGGTCGGCCTCTTCGCGCCAATCGGGGAACAGAAGGTCGAGCCCGGAAGGATCGACCACCGCGCCGGAGAGGATATGCGCCCCGACCTCCGAGCCCTTCTCGACCACCACCACCGAGATGTTTTCGTCGAGCTGCTTCAGCCGGATCGCGGCGGCGAGCCCGGCCGGACCGGCGCCGACGATCACCACGTCGAACTCCATCGCCTCGCGCTCAGGTAGTTCTGCTGGCAGTTCCGCCGCGTCCATTCCATCTCTCCGCTGCCGCAGGGTACTGATTGGACTTCTTCCACGCTTGCCCCGACCTGACAACTCTCCCCGCGACGGATAGGATCAGCCATCCGACAGGAAGAATGCGCCTTATGAGTTCGACACTTAGCGACAGCGGCAACGGCGACGACTGGGCGGGCGACCGCGACGCCCTTGCCGACATTCTCGCCTTCCATCTGGAGGCGGGGGTCGATGTCGCGCTGGGTGAGGAGCCGGTCGACCGTTTCGCCGAGAGCCAGGCCGCGCGCGCCGCGGCCCCTCCCCTCGCGGCTCAGGAACCGCCGCGCACGGCAGGCGCCGCCGCTGCCCCCGCGCCGCCAGCCCGCCGCGCTCCGGCGCCAGCCCCCGCCATTCTCGCACCCGCCTCCCCGCCGCCGCCTGACGTGGCGGCGCTGGAGGCGCGCGAGGCCGCCGCCTCCGCCCCGGACCTCGACGCGCTGCGGGCATTGCTGGAGAGCTTCGAGGGCTGCCCGCTCAAGCACACCGCCACCCGGTTGGTCTTCGCCGACGGCAACCCCTCAGCCCGGCTGATGCTGGTGGGCGAGGCGCCGGGGCGCGACGAGGACATTGAGGGCAAGCCCTTTGTCGGCCGCTCGGGCCAGTTGCTCGACCGGATGCTGGCGGCGATCGGCATCGACCGCACGAGTGCCTACATCGCCAATGTCGTGCCCTGGCGCCCGCCGGGAAACCGCACGCCGACGCCGCAGGAAACCGCGATCTGCCTGCCCTTCATCCGCCGGCAGGTCGAACTGGCCAATCCCGATTTCCTCGTCTGTCTTGGCGGTCCCTCGGCGCAGACCCTGCTCGGCCTGCGCGAGGGAATCACCAAGGCACGCGGGCGCTGGGTGGAGTACGACACCGGCAGCCGGGTCATCCCGGCGCTGGCCACCTTCCATCCCGCCTATCTCTTGCGCACCCCGCTCGGCAAGCGCATGGCCTGGCGCGACATGCTCGCCATCGAGGCCAGGCTCGGTGAAAAGCGAGGCAGCACATAGGCTCGCGCCGACAGGGCCGGACCACCGGGACAATTCGACCACCCGGTGTCTGATTTGAGTCATTCCATTGACGCGCGCATGGGCCTACCCTGCCGCCCGTCACCCTCGCAGGCGGTGACGGCAGAGGTTGAGCGATGGAATTCGATCCCGCAATGTTGGCGCGCATCCAGTTCGCCTTCACCGTTTCCTTCCACATCATCTTTCCCAGCTTCACCATCGGGCTCGCCGCCTATATCGCGACGCTGGAGCTGCTGTGGATCGGCACCGGGCATGAGCGCTACCACCGCATCGCCCGCTTCCTGACCAAGATTTTCGCCGTGTCCTTCGCCATGGGCGTGGTCTCCGGCATCGTGCTGTCCTACCAGTTCGGCACCAATTGGAGCCATTTCTCCCGCGTCGTCGGCAATGTCATCGGCCCGCTCATCGGCTATGAGGTGCTGACCGCCTTCTTCCTGGAAGCCACCTTCCTCGGCATCATGCTGTTCGGCTGGAACCGGGTGCCGCGCGGCCTGCACGTCTTCTCCTGCGTCATGGTCGCGCTCGGCACCACGCTGTCGGCGTTCTGGATTCTCTCCGCCAATAGCTGGATGCAGACCCCGGCCGGCCACGAGATCATCGATGGCGTCGCCCATCCGGTGGACTGGCTGGCGGTCATCTTCAACCCCAGCTTCCCTTACCGCCTCGCCCATATGGTCACGGCCTGCTACCTCACCACCGCCTTCGTCGTGCTGGCCGTGGGCGCGCGCTATGTCTATTCCGGCCGCTACCCGGAAGACGGGCGGACGATGATGCGCATGGCGCTTGGCCTCATCGCCATCCTCGCCCCGCTCCAGGCCTTCATCGGCGACGCGCACGGGCTGAACACGCTGAAGCACCAGCCGGCCAAGATCGCCGCCATCGAGGCGCATTGGGAGAACGAGCCCGGCGCCACCGGCGTGCCGCTGGTGCTGTTCGCCCTTCCCAATGACGAGACGGAGCGCAACGACTACCAGATCGCCATCCCGCATCTGGGCAGCCTCATCCTGACCCATAGCTGGACCGACACCATCAAGGGGCTGAAGGAATTCCCCCGCGCCGACCGTCCGCCGGTCGCGGTGCCGTTCTTTGCCTTCCGCGTCATGGTCGGGCTCGGCATCCTGATGATTCTGGTCGGCTGGCTCGGCGTGTTCCTGCTCTGGCGTCGCCGGCTGTTCGAGACCGACTGGTACCTCGCGCCGCTGCAGCACATCTGGCCGATCGGCTTCGTCACCATCCTGTCCGGCTGGTTCGTCACCGAGGTCGGCCGCCAGCCCTGGGTCGCCTATGGCATCCTGCGCACGGCGGACGCGATCTCGCCGGTCGACGGCTGGGCGGTGGCGACCACGCTGGCGCTGTTCGTCTTCGTCTACGGCATCGTGTTCTCCGGCGGCATCTACTACATCAACCGGCTGATCGCGAAGGGCCCCGAAGGCGCAGCCGTCGAGCCGCCGGTGGGCGTGCCGACCCGTCCGCTCGCCTCGGCGCACAAGGCGACGCGCGCGGCCATCAACAACCCGGGGGAATGAGCATGTTCGTCGGCTCCGGCATGGAATGGTATCTGCCCGTCATCTGGTCGCTGCTGCTCGCCGTCGCCATCGCCATGTATGTGGTGCTGGACGGCTTCGACCTCGGCATGGGCATCCTTTTCCCCTTCGCCGCCAGCGATGTGGAGAAGGACCAGATGATGAGCTCGGTCGCCCCGTTCTGGGACGGCAACGAGACCTGGCTGGTGCTGGGCGGCGGCGGCCTGCTGGTCGCCTTCCCGCTCGCCTATTCGATCGTCATGCCGGCGCTCTACCTGCCGGTCATCTTCATGCTGCTGGCGCTGGTGTTCCGGGGCGTCGCCTTCGAGTTCCGCCATGTCGCCGACACCAGCCGGTTCCTGTGGAACATCGCCTTCGCCGGCGGCTCGACCCTGGCGGCCTTCTTCCAGGGCGTGCTGCTGGGCGGCTTCGTGCAGGGGATCAAGGTCGAGAACAACGCCTTCGCCGGCGGCCCGCTCGACTGGCTCACCCCCTTCGCCCTGGTCTGCGGCGTTGCCGTGGTGGCGGGCTATGCGCTGATCGGCAGCGTCTGGCTGGTCATGAAGACCGAGGGCGCCGCCGCCATCCGCTCGCGTGCGCGGGCCAAGATGCTGCTGCCAGTGGTGCTGGTGTTCATGGCCATTATCAGCCTGTGGACGCCGCTGGCCTTCCCCCGCATCGCCGAGCGCTGGTTCACCACGCCGAACCTGTTCTATCTCGCGCCGGTGCCGCTGCTCACCCTGGCGCTGTCCTATTATGTCTGGCGCTGGCTGGAAAAGGGCCACGACAATCTGCCGTTCTTCGGCGTCATCGGGCTGTTCCTGCTGGGCTATCTCGGCATCGGGGTGTCGATCTTCCCCTATCTGGTGCCGCCGACCCTCACCGTGTGGGAAACCGCCGCCGCCCCGGCAAGCCAGGTGTTCATGCTCATCGGCACCATCTTCATGCTGCCGGTGATCCTCGGTTACATCGCCTTCGTCTACTGGCTGTTCCGCGGCAAGGTGCGCGAGGGTGAGGGCTACCACTGAGCCCGCCGCCGCGCCGGTCCAGGTCAGGCCGTTGGCGTCTCCGCGAGGCGGGTTCGGATGGGGGCAAAGGAGGTGCGGTGGTGGCGGCACACGCCGAGCGCCGCCAGCGCCTGCTGGTGCTCCGGCGTGCCATAGCCCATGTGCCGCTCGAAGCCATAGCCGGGATGCGCGGCCCCGAGCGCGCCCATCAGCCGATCGCGCGTCACCTTGGCGACGATGGACGCTGCCGCAATGGACGCCACCAGCCCGTCGCCGCCAATAATGGTGCGCGCGGCGCAGGGCACGGGCGGCAGGTCATTGCCATCCACCAACACCAGCCGCGGGGTGCAGGCGAGGCCCGCCACAGCCCGCGCCAGGGCCCACAGCGTCGCCTGGCGGATGTTATGGCCATCGATGCGGAGCGGCGGCGCGAAGGCCAGCGAGACATCGGCACTGGCGCAGATTTCCTCGAACAGCCTTTCGCGCTGGGCGGCAGAGAGGCGCTTGGAATCGTCGAGCCCCACAGGCACGCGCGCAGGATCCAGCACCACGGCGCAGGCGACCACCGGCCCGGCCCACGGGCCGCGACCCACCTCGTCGACACCCGCCACCGGCACCTCGCCCGCGCGGTGCGCCTCATACTCCCGCGAAAAATCCGGCTTCTGTCGTGGCTCGGCCATGATGGAAGGTCTCTCATAGAAATCGGCGCAAGTCCGACGTGATTCGCGTCGGAGCCCTCGCCGCACCATGCCGAGCGGGCGGCAGGCATGCAACATTACCGTCCGCCCGCGGGCGAATGCGCCTAGAAGGCCCGGCAACCAAACGAGCGGATCATGAACTGGTCGGAACGCATTCAGGAATTCGTCACCCTCTGGGTGGTCATCGACCCGCTGGGCACGCTTCCGGTCTTCCTGGCGGTGACGGCCGGGCTCAGCGCGGCGGACCGCACCAAGGCGGCGCTGATCTCGACTCTCGTCTCCTTCGGCGTGCTGGTGTTCTTCGCCATGGCGGGGCACTGGCTGCTGCGGTCGATGGATGTGTCGATCGAGTCGTTCCAGATCGCTGGCGGCATCGTGCTGTTCCTGTTCGCGCTCACTATGATCCACGGCAAGAGCCACGGCGACCCGCACGCGCCGGCCGAGCTGAATCCGATCGAGATCGCCATCTATCCGCTGGCCATTCCCTCCATCGCCAGCCCGGGCGCCATGCTGGCGGCGGTGGTGCTGACCGACACGGCGCGGCATGATTTTCCCGAGCGGATCATGACTATCGTCACGTTCAGCCTGGTGCTGCTGGCGACGCTCCTCATCATGCTGGCGGCCGGCCGCCTGGGGCAGCTGATCGGGCGTGGCGGCGCCTCCATCATTAGCCGGGTGATGGGCATGATCCTCGCCGCGCTGGCGGTCGATCTCATCCTGAGCGCCGCCGCCGACTGGCTCAAGCTGCCGCCGATCTGAGGGCTATCAATTCCCTTCACAACGTCAGGCCCGGACCGGGCCCGGCCGTCTATTGCTTTGCGACAGTGCCGCTTGCGCATGGAAGGCCGCGCCAAGCACGCTGACGGTGCAGAGAGGCATCCCATCGAATGGCGCCAACAAAAAGGGCGCGGCTTGCGCCGCGCCCTTTTTTCCATTGAAGCCCACAGGGGCGAATGGACCACTGAAGAAGTCCATGCCGCCTCCCGAAGTCGGCTATTGCCGACTTCGGTGCCTGGAAACCAGATGGACTTCCTCAGAAGTCCATGCCGCCCATGCCGCCGCCGCCGGGCATGGAGGGGGCGCCGCCGTCGCGCTTGGGCGCATCGGCGATCATCGCTTCGGTGGTGATCAGCAGGCCGGCGACCGAGGCCGCGTCCTGCAGGGCGGTGCGCACGACCTTGGCCGGGTCGACGATGCCGGAGGCGATCATGTCGACGAACTGCTCGGTCTGGGCGTTGAAGCCGAAGTTCGGGTCCTTCGATTCCAGCACCTTGCCGACCACGATCGAGCCCTCGACGCCAGAATTCTCGGCGATCTGGCGGATCGGAGCCTCAAGCGCGCGCAGCACGATCTTGATGCCGGCCTGGATGTCCGGGTTGTCGGAGGTCAGCTTCTCCACGGCCTTCTTGGCGCGCAGAAGGGCGATGCCGCCGCCGGGGACGATGCCTTCCTGCACAGCCGCGCGGGTGGCGTTGAGCGCGTCGTCGACGCGGTCCTTCTTTTCCTTGACCTCGACTTCGGTCGCGCCGCCGACGCGGATCACCGCGACGCCGCCGGCGAGCTTGGCCAGGCGCTCCTGCAGCTTCTCGCGGTCATAGTCGGAAGAGGTTTCCTCGATCTGCGCCTTGATCTGCGCGACGCGGCCCTCAATGTCCTTCTTCTTGCCAGCGCCATCGATGACGGTGGTCTTTTCCTTCTCGATGATCACCTTCTTGGCGCGGCCGAGCATGGTGAGATTGACGCTCTCCAGCTTGATGCCGAGCTCTTCGGAGATGACCTGGCCGCCGGTGAGGATGGCGATGTCTTCCAGCATGGCCTTGCGGCGATCGCCGAAGCCCGGAGCCTTGACGGCCGCAACCTTCAGGCCACCGCGCAGCTTGTTGACGACGAGCGTGGCCAGGGCCTCGCCCTCGACGTCCTCGGCGACGATCAGCAGCGGCTTGCCCGACTGCACCACGGCTTCGAGCACCGGCAGGATCGCCTGCAGACCGGAGAGCTTCTTGTCGAAGATGAGCATGTAGGGATCTTCGAGATCCACCGTCATCTTCTCGGCATTGGTGATGAAGTAGGGCGAGAGATAGCCACGGTCGAACTGCATGCCCTCGACCACGTCGAGCTCGGTCTCGGCGGTCTTGGCTTCCTCGACGGTGATCACACCCTCATTGCCGACGCGCTGCATCGCACCGGCGATCATCTCGCCGATCGAGGCATCGCCATTGGCGGAGATGGTGCCGACCTGCGCGACTTCGTCGGTGTTCTTCACCTTCTTGGCGCGCTTCTCGATATCCTTGATCGCCTCGGCGACCGCGAGGTCGACGCCGCGCTTCAGGTCCATCGGGTTCATGCCGGCGGCGACGAACTTGGCGCCCTCGCGGACGATCGACTGGGCGAGCACGGTGGCGGTGGTGGTGCCGTCGCCGGCGAGGTCGTTGGTCTTGGAGGCGACTTCGCGCACGAGCTGGGCGCCGAGATTTTCGAACTTGTCCTCAAGCTCGATTTCCTTGGCGACGGTGACGCCGTCCTTGGTGATGCGCGGAGCGCCGAAGCTCTTCTCGATCACGACGTTGCGGCCCTTGGGGCCGAGCGTGACCTTCACCGCATTGGCGAGAATGTCGACGCCGCGCAGCATCCGCTCGCGGGCATCGCCGGCAAATTTAACGTCTTTGGCAGCCATCTGGCCTACTCCTGAAATTCAGTATGTCGGGAAGGATAAGGTCGGCTCAGCCGACGATGCCCATGACGTCCGATTCCTTCATGATCAGGAGGTCCTGACCGTCGATCTTGACCTCGGTGCCCGACCACTTGCCGAACAGCACCTTGTCGCCGGCCTTCACGTCGAGCGGGACCAGCTTGCCGGCCTCGTCGCGGGCGCCCGGGCCGACGGAGAGCACTTCGCCCTGCGAGGGCTTTTCCTTGGCGCTGTCGGGGATGATGATGCCGCCCGCCGTCTTCTCTTCGGCGTCGAGGCGCTTCACCACGATGCGGTCGTGCAGGGGGCGGAACTTCAGCTTGGCCATCGGTAGATCCTCGGTCTTCCTATCGCGCGCCGTACTGGCGCTGGGTGAGAAGCGTAGTAGCACTCTTCGGGGGTGAGTGCCAAACTCGCTGCCGAGATAGGAACGGTGCCGAGGTGAGTCAAGCGGGCCGGGCGGGAAGAAACCGTCACATTGTGTCACGAAGGCGGACGGGATCGCCGGACGCAAAAAACCCGGCCCGCGCAGAGCGCGAACCGGGTGTTTGATAGCAGGCGAAGCCGCGATCAGGCCGACTTCTTGATGGTCTTCTCGACCGAGGCCTTGATCGGCTCGGCGGTGTCGGCGGCGACCTTCTGGGCCAGGCTGGACAGTTCCTTGGCCTGGGCCGAGAGCACGTCGAACTGCTTGCGCATATGGCCGGTGGAAAGCTCCACCGCTTCCGAGACGCTCTTGGCGCCGAACAGCGCGCCCATATAGTCGAAGGCGGCGTTCACATTGGTGCGCAGCGACTCGAGCGCCACCGTGTTGTACTCGGTGAGGCCGCGCGAGGCGGTGGAATAGGTGTCTTCGAGCAGGTCGGTGGTTTCTTCGGCGTTGGCCTTGAGCTTCTCATAGGTGTCGCGCGCGTTCTGCACGCTCTTCTCGGCCAGTTCCCGCACGACGGCAGGCACTTCCACGCCGGCCGCCATGTCGAATTTCGGCATCTCGAACTTGGGCATCGCGGCCTCGAAAGCCGAGGTGGCGGCCTTGGCGGCCTTTTTCGGGGACGGGGTGATCGGGGTAGCGTCAACCATGGGGTATCTCCTCGCAATCGCGGCGGATTCAGGCGTGCGGCGACCGCTCCGCGCTGGCGGCACCGCCCTGACCGGCAAAGGCGCTGTCAGAGTGAAACCCGACCCTCTGCCTCGTCTGGTACGCTATAATTGTGCATTGCAGCATAATATTGCAATGCACAACAAGCCCGGAACCGCGATTTTTTCGACTTTTTTTGCCGACGCGCCGGATCGCAACGCCTCCGCGCGCCCGTGCGCCGGCTATTTATCGCCCTTGGCGAAGGGCGAGGCCGCGCTGGCGTGCTGGCCAATCGCCTTGGCCTGCTCGGTCAGCCGGGCGGCCTGCTCCTTCACATAGTCGGCGTGCAGCCGTGTCCATTCGTCCACTGTCGTCGCCTTGGCGAGGCGCGAGGCGAAATCAAACCCGGCGGCGATATTGGCTTCGGCGAAATCCAGCGTGGTGCGGCCGATGTCGCGGGCATTGCCATGCGCCGCATCGACCTTTCGGCTGGCGTCGTCGAGCGCCTTGTGCGCGGCGGTGAGGAAGCCGTCGATGGCCGCGCGTGCCTGTCCCACGCCCTGCTCGGCGATGGCGCGGAGTTCGGGGGGAACGTCGAGTTTCGGATTGTCGGCCATGGCGAAAACTCCTCCGGATGACGATGTGGGAGTCTAGACGCAACGTAAGGCACTTCTATCCGGCCTGATGCCTACGTCTAAAGTAGGGGGCATCCGGCAAAACGCAATGGAATTCAGGCGCGCGCCGCGCGCCTGGTTGCGTTTGGTTAACCGGGATCGGTGGCAACCAATTAACCGGAAAAGGTGAAGCTGGCGCGACAGAGGCCCCGGCGCATGGCAAGCGGTGTCGGCCCGCACTATTGTTGGAATGCGGCGGCAGGTCTTTCCGGGCCGGCGCCGGCATCCGGTTCGCACCGGCGGGATCATTCAGGCGACCATGAACACCGACGATTTCGGCACTTCGGCGACGCAGAACCTGCGTGCTCAGGCGGCGACCGCGCTCGCCGGGGCGGCGCCGGCCGTGCTCGTCCAGGCCGACGGAACGCCGATCGCCGCCAATGAAGCCGGTCGCGCAGTGCTCGACGCGGCGACGCTCAAAGCCCTCGCGCCGCGCCTTGCCGTCACGCTGCGCCCCAGCCGCCCGGCGCGGCTGGAGCGGCTGCGCCTGCCCGGCGCGCTGACCCCCGCCACTTTCGCCTGCTCTATGCTCACAGCCGGTGGCGCGCGGGCGCTGCTGCTGGTGGGGCTCGACGCGGTGCCCGCCCAGCCGGCGGCGCCCCCTGCGACCCCCTCGATGACGCCCGCCGCCCCGGCCCCTGCCCGCTTCACCTGGAGCACCGGCCCCGATGCCCGGCTGAACCGCATCGACCCGCGCCTTGCCGCCGCGCTGGCGCGCGCACCGGAGGACCTCGCCGGTCTCGACTGGCGGGCGCTCGGCGCGCCCGACGCCCACCGGGCGGTGATGGAAGGCGCCAGCTTCACCCATCTGGCGGTACACCTGCCCACTGGGCGCGGCGATGGCCTCGACATCGAGCTCGGCGGCGCGCCCATTCGCGGCGACGGCATGCGCGGCTTCGGACTGGTCAAGGGCCGCCGGCCGCTGGAGGTCTGCGCCGACGCGCCCGCCCTGCCGCCCGCTTCGCCCCCGGCACTGCCGCCGCGCGCGACGATGCAGGTTCCCGAAAACCCGCCGGCCGAGGCGCCCCTGCCGCCCGTCACCGCGCCCGCGCCGCCGGCGCCCGACCTCACCCCGCCGGTGCGGGTGACGCTGAGCCTCGTGCCATCCCCCGCCAATGTCGTGCCGCTGCGCACCGGCAGTTCCGAGGCCGGGCGCGACAATGTCCGCTCGTCCTGGGAAGGGCTGTCGACCGGCGAGCGCAATGCCTTCCGCGAGATCGCCCGCGCGCTCGGCGCGCGGCTGGAAGGGGTCGACGACCTTGTCGAGCCGGCGCAGGAGGCGACGCCCGAGCCTTCGCCGCCAAGCGCCCCCGCGACCGAGACATCCACGCCCCCGGTGGCGCAGGACAATGCGAACCTGAACCCGACCACCGATGCGGGCGACGGCGCCGCGAACGAGGACGCTCCCACCGCTGAGGCCACCGGCCTGCGCCGCGTGCTGTCGGATGGCGAGCGCCCGGTGCTGGACCGCCTGCCGCTCGGCCTCATCGCCTTTCGCGGCGACCGGCTGCTCTACGCCAACCGCGCTTTGCTGGAGTGGACCGGCCATGCCGACCTCGCCGCGCTGGAAGCGGCGGGCGGCCTGCCCTCGCTGTTCGATACCGGCCCGGCGGCAACGGGCGAGGATGTGCCGCTGACCATCCTCGGCGCCGATGGCGCGCCGATCCGCGTCGAGGCGCGGCTGATGTCCTCCCCCTGGGAGGGCGGCCCGGCGATGCTCTATGTGCTGCACCGCGCCACCGCCCTCGCTGCCGCCGACAGTGACGCCGCCGCGCTCGCCGACGCCCGCGCGGCCGATGAGCGGGCGGCCGACGAGCGCCTGCGCCAGGCCGAGCTGGCCCTGCGCGAGGCGGAAAGTTCCAGCCGCGAATTGCGCGCCATTCTCGATACCGCCACCGACGGCGTGGTGCTGATCGACGCCGCCGGCACCGTGCTGTCGATGAACCACCCGGCCGAGGCGCTGTTCGGCTTCAATGCCGGCGAGGTGAAGGGCGAATCCTTCACTTTGCTGCTGGCGCCGGAAAGCCACCGCGCGGCGGTGGACTATCTCGACGGCCTCGCCTCCAACGGCGTCGCCAGCGTGCTCAATGACGGGCGCGAGGTGATCGGGCGCGTGCGCGAGGGCGGGCTGATCCCCCTGTTCATGACCGTGGGCCGGGTCGGCGACGACCCCACCAAATTCTGCGCCGTGCTGCGCGACATCACCCAGTGGAAGCGCGCCGAGGAAGAGCTGATCGAGGCCAAGCGGCTCGCCGAGCGCGCCAACCTCGCCAAGTCCGACTTCCTTGCCAAGATCAGCCACGAGATCCGCACCCCGCTCAACGCCATTATCGGCTTCTCCGAAGTGATGATGGAGGAGCGCTTCGGGCAGGTGGAGAACCAGCGCTACCGCGACTATCTGCGCGACATCCACGCCTCCGGCGAACACCTCATCTCGCTGATCAACGACCTGCTCGACCTGTCGAAGATCGAGGCCGGCAAGCTCGACCTCGCCTTCACCAGCGTCTCGCTGAACGAGGTGGTGCAGCAATGCATGGGCATCATGCAGCCGCAGGCGAACCGCGAGCGCATCATCATCCGCTCCTCGCTCGCCACCGACCTGCCCCCCGTGGTGGCCGATACGCGCTCGATCCGGCAGATCGTGCTCAACCTCGTCTCCAACTCGATCAAGTTCACCCAGCCCGGCGGGCAGGTGATCCTGTCGACGACGCTGACCGAGGAGGGCGAGGTGGTGCTGCGGGTGCGCGACACCGGGGTCGGCATGTCGGAATCCGACGTGATCGTCGCCATGGAGCCGTTCCGCCAGATCACCACCTCCGCCCGCGCCGGCTCCGGCGGCACGGGCCTCGGCCTGCCGCTGACCAAGGCGCTGGCCGAAGCCAACCGCGCCGCCTTCAACATCCGCAGCGCGGTGGATGTCGGCACCATCGTCGAGATCATCTTCCCCTCGACACGGGTGCTGGCGGAGTAGCGGCCTCAGGGCGCCGGGGCGGAGACGTCGAGCTTTTCTGAAGGGCCAAGCAGGGCCCGGCCGGCGCCGGAGCGACGGATCAGTGCCTGCGGGTCGGGCAGCAGGATCGGGCGCTGCCAGTCGCCGCGCACGATGAAGGGCAGCGCGAAAGCCACGGAAGGCGACGGCTTAAGCGCGGCCTGGGCTGCGGCGCCATTCGGCGCTACGGTCGAGGGCGCGCCTGCGGCGAGGCTCGCCACCACGCCGGCCGCGGCCGGGGCGGCGGCGTCAGGCGCGGAATCCATCGTCTCCGCGCCGGTCACGGCAGTGCTCACCTCCGCCCTGGTGGCCGAGGCCGGCACCGCGCGCACCAGCTGGGCAACCCCGGAGAGATCGAGCGCGCGCGAGGCGACCGGGCTTTCCCCGGCCAGTGCCACATGCAGCGTGTCGCTGGAGAGATCGAGCCGGTCGAGCTTGACGATGCCGCCGTCAATGCGCGCATCGACGACGATATCGGCGAAGGGGGTGCGCCCGCCGCGCAGATCGCCGCCGGAGAGCGGGCGCTTCTCCAGCCGCGCCAGGATACGCCCGACATCGATGCCGACCAACCCACCCTGGCTGCCGGTAAGGGTGAAGGCCCCGCCGAGCCCCTCCGCAATGTCCATGATGCTGCTGCCGCCGCCCATCGCCGACAGCCGGAACGAGCCGGTGCCTTCAAGGCGCTGGAAGCGGAACAGCTCGCCCAGCGCCGGGCCCAGCGCCACATCGTCGGCGGAAAGGTCGACCCGCACATTCACCCCCGGCTCGGCCGGCCGCGGCGAGAGCTGGACCGAGGCGCGGAACAGCCCGCCCCAGGCCTCGGCCTCGCCGATGGTGAGCGAGAGCCGCCCGCCCTTGGCGGTGGCGCTGGCGGCCATACGCTGCAGATCGGCGCCGCCGAGACGAACTCGCCCGGCGGAGAGGCGCAGTTCGACATCCAGCGCCTGGGTCGGGCCGAGATCGATGGCCTCGCGGCTCCAGCCGCCCTGCCGGGGGCTGGAGAGGTTCAGTTCGCCATAGGGCGACAGGTCGATGGTCTCGCTCGCCAGCGAGCCCTGCAGCATCGGGCGCGCGCCATCGATGCGCAGATTGAAGGCGCCGATGCCGGAATTGCCGTCGAGATCGAGCCGCGCCTGGTTGAGCTGGGCGCCCTGCGCCGAGACAAGCGCCATGGCCCGCAGCTCGAAGGGGCCGAAGCCGCCCGCGGTCGGCGCGTCCATCCCCAGCCAGGCCAGCGCCTCGCGCAGTTGCCCGGCCTCGACCTTCAGCTCGCCGGAGACGACCGGCCCGCCCGCCAGCCGCGCCCCGCCGGTAAAGGAGGCGTTCGCCAGCGGGGCGGTCAGCGACAAGGTGAGACCGCCCACCTCGCCGACCGCCAGCGCCCGCAGGCCGCCAAGACGGCCGTCGATCTCCACCGCTTCGCCGCGCCACACCGCCCTGCCGGCCACCTCGACGCTGGCTCCGCCGCGCCAGCCAATGGTCAGGTCCGCCTGCGGCACCAGAATGTCGACCGTATCGCCGCGGGCGATGCCGACGCTGCCATGGGTGACGATGAGATCGCCGCGCGATTCGGCCGTGCCGAGAGCGGCGATGAAGCCACTGAGCGCCGCCAGCCCGTCGCCCGGATCGACCAGAACCAGCTTGGGATCGGTGAGTTCGATATGGTCGGCGCGCACGCGCCCGGCCAGCAGCGGCAGCACATCGAGCACCACCCGCACCGTGGGCACGTCGAGCCGGGCGCGGGGGTCTTCCAGGCTCACCCCGCCGATCGAGAGCGAGGGCCAGGGCAGCACGGCGAAGGAAACCGGCCCGTCGAGCGTCGGCTCGGCCCCGGTGGCGGCGGCGATCATCGCCCGCGCCTCGGCCCGCAGCGTCTCCTCGGAGGCGAGCTTGGGCGCCAGCACGCCGGCCACCAGCGCCAGTGCCAGCGGCACGAGGAGGAATGGAATGAACTTCTTCATTGTGTCGTCATGCTCCCCGCCCTCGCTACCGCATCGGAGCGAAGCCGCGCAAGCAAGGGCCGCGCTCATACAGGTACGGGTCGCGCGCGGGTGCCGTACCAAGGTTGCCGCACCATGTTGGCGCTCTGTGTCTGTTTGATGGCCTGACAGGCGTTCCGCCCGGCGCTATGAATGCTGCAATGCGAAGCGCGCGGCAACGGCGCGTGAACCGAAGGGGAGGACGGCATGGCAGAGGCAGGCTTTGCAACCACGGGTCAGGCGCCATTGTGGACGCCGAGCCCCGAACGTGTGGCCCATAGCCAGATCACCGCCTTCATCGCCCGGGTGAACGCCCGCCACGGCACCGCGCTGGCCGATTATCGCGCGCTGCATGCCTGGTCCATCGCCCACCCCGCTGCCTTCTGGGAGGCGGTGTGGGAGCTGGGCGAGGTGATCGGCACCCGCAGCGGCCCCTCTTTGGTCGACGGCGATCGCATGCCGGGCGCCCGCTTCTTCCCCGAGGCCCGGCTGAACTATGCCGAGAATCTGCTCCGCCCCCGTGACCGCGCCAGCGTGGCGCTGGTGTTTCGCGGCGAGGACAAGGTGGAGCGGCAGGTGAGCTTCGGCGAACTCACCGATCTCGTCTCGCGCCTGCAGCAGGCGCTCCGCGCCGCCGGCGTCGGCGTCGGCGACCGGGTGGCCGCCACCATGCCGAACCTGCCCGAGACCATCGCCGTGATGCTCGCCGCGTCCTCGCTCGGCGCGGTGTTCTCCTCCTGCTCGCCGGATTTCGGCGAGCGCGGCATTCTCGACCGCTTCGGCCAGATCGAGCCCAAGGTCTATGTCGCCTGCGACGGCTACTGGTACAATGGCAAGCCGGTCTCGATCGCGGAGAAGCTTCGGGCCGCCGTGCCGCAGATGCCAAGCGCGACGACGACGCTGATCGTGCCCTATCTCGGCCAGGCGGAAGAGGTGGCGAAGAGCCTGCCGAACGGCGTGACGCTGGAGGCCTTCCTAGCCCCCCATTCCCCCGCCCCGCTCAGCTTCGAGCGGCTGCCCTTCAACCACCCGCTGTTCATCCTGTTCTCGTCCGGCACCACGGGCGCACCGAAATGCATCGTGCACGGGGCCGGCGGCACGCTGCTCCAGCACATCAAGGAGCACCGGCTGCACTGCGATCTCGTGCCCGGCGACCGGCTATTCTACTTCACCACCTGCGGCTGGATGATGTGGAACTGGCTGGTGAGCGGCCTCGCCAGCGGGCTCACCCTCTGCCTCTATGACGGCTCGCCCTTCGCCCCCAACGCCTCCGTGCTCTGGGACTATGCGGCGCAGGAGCGCTTCGCCCTGTTCGGCACCTCGGCCAAATATATCGACCAGCTGCGCAAGGAGGGCGTGCGCCCGGGCGAGACGCATGATCTGTCGGCACTGAAGGCGATGACCTCCACCGGCTCGCCGCTGGCGCCGGAGAGCTTTGCTTTCGTCTATGAGGCGATCAAGCCGGACCTGCACCTCGCCTCGATCTCCGGCGGCACCGATATCGTCTCCTGCTTCGTGCTCGGTGACCCCACCGCGCCGGTCTACAAGGGCGAGATCCAGGCGGCGGGCCTCGGCATGGCGATGGAGGTATGGTCGGACGAGGGCACGCCCGTCACCGGCGAGCGCGGCGAGCTTGTCTGCACAAAACCCTTCCCCTGCATGCCGGTCATGTTCTGGAACGACCCGAAGGGCGCGAAGTACCACGCCGCCTATTTCGAGCGTTTCCCCAATGTCTGGTGCCATGGCGACTTCGCCGAATGGACCACCCATGGCGGGCTCATCATCCATGGCCGCTCCGACGCGACGCTGAACCCGCAAGGCGTGCGCATCGGCACCGCCGAGATCTACGCCCAGGCCGAGCAGATCCCGGAGATCGTCGAGGCCATCGCCATCGGCCAGGACTGGGACAATGATGTGCGGGTGGTGCTGTTCGTGCGGCTGCGCGAGGGCGCGGTGCTGGACGCCGAGCTCGACAAGCGCATCCGCACCCAGATCCGCACCGGGGCGAGCCCGCGCCATGTGCCGGCCCGCATCCTTGCGGTCACGGACATTCCGCGCACCCGCTCGGGCAAGATCACCGAACTCGCCGTGCGCGACGTGGTGCATGGCCGCCCGGTAAAGAACACCGAGGCGCTGGCCAACCCGGAATCGCTGGAGCTGTTCCGCAACCGGCCCGAACTGGCGGAGTGAAGCCTCACCCCTGCCGGGGCCGGGAGAGCCGCGCCAGCAGGATCACCGGCACCAGCCCCACCAGCACGATGAGCAGCGCCGCCAACGCGCCGTCCTCATAGGTGCCGCGCGCGGCCTCGGCATAGACATGGCTGGCCAGCGTCTCGAAGTTCAGTGGCCGCAGCATCAGCGTCGCCGGCAGTTCCTTCATGCAGTCGACGAACACCAACAGTGCCGCGCCGCCCAGCGCCGGCCGCAGCATCGGCAGATGGACGAGGCGCACCACCCCGCCCGGCGTCTCGCCAAGGCTGCGCGCCGCCATGTCGAGCGTGGTGCCGACCTTGCCATAGCCGGCCTCCAGCCCGCCAATGGGGATGGCGAGGAAGCGGATGACATAGGCGATGATGAGCGCCGCGCCGGAGCCGGACAGCAGCAATCCGGTGGAGACGCCGGCAAAGCGCTCGGCGAGGCCGGAGACGAGATTGTCGAAGCCGGCCAGCGGCACCAGCAGACCGACCGCCAGCACGGTGCCGGGCACGGCATAGCCCAGGCTCGCAAGTCGCAGCGCCAGCCCGGAGCGCAGCGCCCCGGTGCGCAGCGCCACCACCACGGCGAAGCCGAGCAGCAAGGCGAGCACGGTGCCGAGCGCGGCGAAGAAGGCGGTGTTCGCCGTCTCCACGAGAATGGTCTCGGAAACGCCATGGAAGGAGATCCGCTTCCATGCCGCATGGGCGAGATGGCCGGCCGGCAGCACGAAGCCGAGCAGCACCGGCAGCAGGCAGGCGAGGAAGGCAAGCGCGCCGGCCCCGGCTGAGAGCGGGCGCCGCGCCGGCGGGCGGGCGCGGTCGCCGATATTGCCGGTCCGCTGGTGGCGCCGGCCCCAGCGCTCCAGCATGACCAGCGCGAACATCAGCGCCAGCATGCACAGCGCGATCTGCGCCGCGCCCGGCAGGCTGGAGCGGTTCAGCCAGGTGGAATAGATCGACAGGGTCAGCGTCTGCACGCCGAGGAATTCGGAGGCGCCGATGTCGTTCACCGTCTCCATCAGCGCCAGCGTCACCCCCACCGCGATCGCCGGGCGGGCGAGCGGCAAGGCGATGCGGAAGAACGCCTCCCCCGCCCCCGCCCCCAGCGTGCGGGCGGCGTCGAGCACGGAAGCGGTCTGCACCAGAAAGGCGGCGCGGGCGGAGAGGTAGACATAGGGGTAGAGCACCAGCCCAAGCAGCACGATGCAGCCGGGCAGCGAGCGCACCTCCGGCAGCCAGAGGTCGCGCGGGCGCAGGTCGAAGCTGGTGCGGATCAGCGTCGGGATCGGCCCCAGCGGATGCACCGCGTCGACATAGACGAAGGCCTGGATATAGGTTGGGATGGCGAGCGGCAGCAGCAGCGCCCACTCGAACACGCCCCGCCCGGGAAAGCGGCACACCGCCACCAGCCAGGCGGTGCCGGTGCCGATGACGGCGACGAACGCGCCGACGCCGAGCACCAGCAGCGTGGTCTCGAACAGAGCGTGAGGAATGACATTGGCGATGAGGTGCGGCCACAAATCGCCCGAGCCCTGCAGCGCGGTCCAGGACAGCGCCAGCAGCGGCAGCAGCACCAGAAGCACGACCGCCCCCGCCGCCGCCCGCACGAGACGGGAGCCGGTAACAGGGGCGCGGCGCGGGCGATGGGAAAGAACCAGGCTCATCTTGCCAAATGTCCCGGGGCGGCAACCACCCCGGGACCCAATCATGTCGGTGAAGCTTGGCCGGCGCTGTCCTCAGCGTCAGCCAGGCGTTCTTCAGGGAGGCTGGCCGGCGCTGCCCTCAGCGCCGGCCAATCGTCTCGGTGACGCGGCCGGCGCGGGATCAGTTGTCGAAGCCGACCTTGTCGGCGAGGTTCGCCGCCGCCTTGCGGGCCTTGGCGACCGCGACCAGGTCGACATTGTCCACCTTCAGCGGGCCGAAGGCCGCGATGATCGGGTCGACCGGCGCGCCGGGCACCACGGGGTACTCGTAATTGCCCTTGGCGTAGAGCGCCTGCGCCTCGGGAGACACGAGATATTCCAGCAGCTTGACGGCATTGCCCTTGTTCGGGGCGTTCTTGGCGACGCTGGCGCCGGAAATGTTCACATGGGTGCCGCCATTCTCGAAGGTCGGCAGCACGACATTGATCGCCTTGGCCCATTCTTCCTGCTCGGGGCCGCCCTTGCCGGAGCGCATCAGCCCGACATAGTAGGAATTGGCGAGGCCGATGTCGCAGATGTCGCCGAGAATGTCGCGCGCCACTTCACGGTCGCCGCCGGCGGCCTTGCGGGCAAGGTTCGCCTTCACGCCCTTCAGCCATTCCTCGGCCTTGGCCTCGCCGTGATGGACGATATAGGCGGCGATCAGCGCGGTGTTGTAGGGGTGCTTGCCCGAGCGGATGCAGACCTCGCCCTTCCACTTCGGGTCGGCGAAGCTCTCATAGGTGATCGCCGTGTCCTTCACCCGGTCCTTCGAGGTGTAGGCGACGCGGGCGCGGGCGGAGAGCGCGAACCAGTCGCCATTGGCGCCGCGCAGATTGGCGGGGATGGCCTTGTCCAGCACGTCGGATGTCACCGGCTGGGTCACGCCCTGGTCGACGAGGTCGAGCAGCGCGCCGACATCCACCGTCATCAGCACGTCGGCGGGGGAGGCCTCGCCCTCGGCCTTCACGCGCTCGGCGAGGCCGTCCTTCACGAACACGCTGTTCACCTTGACGCCGGTCTTCTCGGTAAAGGCGTCGAACAGCGGCTTGGCCAGGCCCGGCTCGCGGGTCGTGTAGATGTTGACGACCTCTTCGGCGGACGCGGCGATCGGCGCCAGCGCCAGGCTGGCGGCGATGAAGCCTCCGAGAGCCAGGCGGCGGGTGAACGGGGTGAGCGTGCGGGCAGTCATCGGCGTCTCCTGCGTGCGGATCGCCGGTCAACTGGCGATCGCATGGTTGACGTTACGTCTGTCGCAGGCGGTAGCTGACGGGGGCCGGTGGGTCAACGAAAAGCTAAGTGAAGTCAATAGCTTGGAATAAGTCTAATCAAAAACTATGGCGGAAGGGTTTGACGCCGCGAGGTAAACTGCGTCGTGCCCCGGTGGGGACGCGAAAAGCAGTGCCCCTGAATGCCGAAGGCCGGTCTTGCGACCGGCCCCCGCTAAACCCTGGCGATGACGCCGAAAACCTCAGTCGAGGCCGCCAATATGGTGCTGGGCGTAGAGCTGGATGCCCAGATTGGCGATCAGGTCGAGCTGGGTTTCAAGGAAGTCGATATGGCCTTCCTCGTCCTTCATCAGCTCTTTGAACAGGTCCCGGCTGGGATAGTCCTGCACCGTCTCGGCATAGGTCGCGGCTTCCTGGTAGAGCGCGCGCGCCTCGATCTCGGCGGCGAGATCGCACTCGATCACTTCCTTGATGTCCTGGCCGATGCGCAGCGGGTCGAGCACCTGCAGGTTCGGCAGGCCTTCGAGGAACAGGATGCGATCGATGAAGCGATCAGCGTGCTGCATTTCCTCGATCGACTCGGCGCGCCACTTGGCGGCCAGCTTCTTGTAGCCCCAGTTGTCCAGCATGCGGTAATGCAGCCAGTACTGGTTGATCGCGGTGAGCTCCGAGCGGACGCCGCGGTTGAGATAGTCGATGACCTTTGAATCGCCCTTCATGGCGCCGCCTCTCCTGCTGCGAGATAGTGGCTCCTGTTTAGAAAACTTCTAAGGAATAGGCAACCCATTATCGCGCGTCGCCGGGCGCGCGCACGGGTTTTTCACCCGGGTTCGACGCGGCACAAGGCGCGGCTGTCAGCGGCATAAGGCATAGGGGAGAGAGGCGAAGGGCGACCTACTCGGCGGCCACGGCATGGCCGGCCAGATGCGGGGACCGGGCGTGGTCGACGGTCACGAGCCGGCGCGGGGTGCGGGTGTGCCGGCCGTTGCTGGGGGCATGCCCCTGCTCGCCATGGGTATGTCCCGCATGAGCATGTCCGGTATGGGCAGGCGCCGAATGGCCATGTTCGGCGTGACGATGCCCAACGTGATTGTGCCCGGCATGACTATGCCCGGCATGGCTGTGTTCGGCGTGCGGCTGCGCCGGCTGGCCGGGCGCCTGCGCCGATACCGGGCAGTCCAGCGGGCAGATCGAGCAGGCGCTGGCATTCACGTCGTCGAGCAGCTTGCGGATTGTGCGCGCGCAACGCCCGCACTGGGCGCTGCAGCCAAGGCAACGATAGACCTGCCCCACCGTGCGGACAGGCGCCGGCGTCTCCGTCACCGCGCTGCGGATCTGACGATCGGAAAGCACATTGCACGAACACACGATCATCGCGACGCGAAACCGAAGCTTTAAGGCATTTAGAATTATTCTAAATATCGCCTTTGTCTTCTCTTTTCGCGCTATTCCGGCGGGCCGTCAATTGGCAAATGTCAATCTGCCGATCATGTGAGGTGATCGACTAGTCTTCGTTCGCTCAGATTTGAGAGATTCCAGATTAGACGTTACCGCTCAACTCATCTGCACTTTTGAACGGCACCAAACTGGCGGTCTCGAAACCCTCCGCCCGGGCGATGGGGTCGCCGGCCAGCCGGGCAAAGAGCACATGGTCCTGCCAGGTGCCGTTGATGCAGAGATACTGCCGGCCATAGCCCTCGCGCCGGAAGCCGCTGCCTTCCAGCAGCCGCATGGAGGGCGCGTTGCCCGGCAGGCACGCGGCCTCGATCCGGCGCAGGCCGAGCGCGCCATGGGCGAAGGGCAGCAGGGTGCGGACCGCCGCGCCCATATAGCCCTTGCCGGCGTAGGGGGCGCCCATCCAGTAGCCGAGGCTCGCGGTCTGGGTCACGCCCCGGCGGATATTGGACAGCGACACGCCGCCCAGCAGCGCCCGGTCGGCGCGGCGGATCACCAGGAACGGATAGGCCGCGTCCTCGCGCACATCGCGGGCATAGCGGCGCATCCGCCGCCGGAACGAGCCGCGCGTGAGGTCATAGGGCGGCCAGGTCGGCTCCCACGGGGTAAGGAAATCCCGGCTCTGCTCGCGCAGGGCCGACCAGGCGGCGAAGTCCGCCATTTGCGGCAGGCGCAGCAGCACCGTCTCACCCTCGACGAGCATGGGCGGCTCATGCCAGGAAACGGTGCGAAACAGGGCCATGTGCGCTGCCGACGGCGGTTATGCTGCGCTGAGACGTTCCGCGATGCGCGCCGCCGATTCAAGCGATTTTCCCGGACCCAGCGCGGTGAAGGTCGGCCGCCCGCGCCCGATCAGCGCTTTTCCCGCCGCGCGGGCATCGTCCAGCGTCACCGCTTCCACCTTGGCGACGATTTCCTCCAGCGGGATGGGCCGCCCGAACGCCAGCATCTGCCGCGCCAGCTGGTCCGCCCGGGCGCCGGAACTCTCCAGCGCCGCCAGCAGCCCGACCTTGGCCTGCGCCTTGGAGCGCGAGAGTTCCGCCTCGGTCATGCTGTCGATGGTGATGAGAATCTGGTCCACCGCCACATCGACCAGTTCGCCGACATCGCCGCCATCGGTGCCGGCATAGACGCCGAACAGGCCGGTATCGGCATAGCCCCAATGAAAGGAATACACCGCATAACACAGGCCCCGCGCCTCGCGGACCTCCTGGAACAGCCGCGACGACATGCCCCCGCCGAGCACATTGGTGAACACCTGCAGCGCGTGGATGCCGGGATCGCGATAGGAAAGCCCGGGCAGGCCGATCAGCAGATGCGCCTGCTCCAGCTCGCGCCCGCCGCCGATCTCTACCCCGCCCTCATAGCGGGCGGGCACCGCCTCGGGCTTGTCGGCGGCGGCAAAGCTCGCCACCCGCTTTTCCGCCTCCGCCACCAGCGCCTCATGCTCGACCGCACCGGCCGCCGCCACGATCATCTTCGGCGCCCGGTAATTGCGCCCGAGATAGGTGCGCAGCTTGTCCGGTCCGAAGGAGCGCACGCTTTCCGCCGTGCCGAGGATCGAGCGGCCGATCGGCTGGCCGGGGAAGGCCCGCTCCTGGAACAGGTCGAACACCAGGTCGTCGGGCGTATCCAGCGCGGCGCCGATCTCCTGCTCGATCACATTGTGCTCGCGCGCCAGCTCTTCGGGATCGAAGGCCGGCTCGGCGAGAATGTCGGCGAGCACCTCCAGGGCGAGCGGCATGTCGGCGCCCAGCACCCGTGCGTTATAGGAGGTGTGCTCGACGCTGGTGGCGGCGTTGATATCGCCGCCGACCGCCTCGATCTCCTCGGCGATGCCGCGGGCCGAGCGGCGCCGAGTGCCCTTGAACGCCATATGCTCCAGCAGGTGCGAGATGCCGTGCTCGTCGGCCGCCTCGTCGCGCGCCCCCGCCCCCACCCAGATGCCGAGCGAGGTGGTCGCCAGATGCGGCATGGAATCGGTGATGACGGTGATGCCGTTGTCGAGCGTGGTGATGCGCGGGCCGGCGGGAAGGTCCTTGGTCAAGCGAGCGTCTCCGAGGCCCGGGCGTGCCGGGTGATATAGGCTTCGATCGCCGAGAGGTCGTTGGGCAGCGTCGGCAGCCGCTCCGGCCGCTCCATCAGGTCGGACAGATGCGGCGGCAGCGCCGGGCGCTCGCCGCAGGCCCGCTCGACCGCGTCGGGGAACTTCGCCGGATGGGCGGTGGCGAGCACCACCTGCGGCACATGCGGGTCATGGGCGACGCGCTCGGCCACCGAGACGGCGACCGCCGTGTGCGGGTCGAGCAGATAGCCCGTCTCCGCCCGCACCCGGGCGATCGTCTCCGCCGTCTGCGCCTCGTCCGCCCGTCCGGCGTCGAAATCGCCCCGCAGCGCTTCCATGGCCCCGTTCGGCGGCGAGAACGCCCCCGCCTGCGCCAGCGAGGCCATCAGCCCACGCAGCGCGCCGGCATCACGGTCCAGCGTCTCGAACAGCACGCGCTCGAAATTGGACGACACCTCGATATCCATCGAGGGCGAGGAGGAGGGCCGCACGCCGCTCACCTCGTAGCGCCCGGTCTCCAGGGTGCGGGCGAGGATGTCGTTCACATTGGTCGCCACCACCAGCCGGTCGACCGGCAGGCCCATGCGCTTGGCGACATAGCCGGCGAGCACGTCGCCGAAATTGCCGGTCGGCACCACGAAGGACACCTTGCGGTGCGGCGCGCCCAGCGCCACGCCGGCGACGAAATAATACACCACCTGCGAGACGATGCGGGCCCAGTTGATCGAGTTCACCCCGGCGAGGCGCTGCCGGTCGCGGAAGGCGTGATGGTTGAACATCGCCTTCACCTGCGCCTGGCAGTCATCGAAGGTGCCGTCGATGGCGATGGCGTGGACATTGGCGTCCGGCACCGCCGTCATCTGCCGCCGCTGCACCTCGGAGACCCGCCCGGCGGGGTAGAGGATGAACACATCGGTGCGGGCCGAGCCGCGAAACGCCTCGATCGCCGCGCTGCCGGTATCGCCCGAGGTGGCGCCGACAATGGTGGCGTGCTGGTCGCGGGCGGCCAGCACATGGTCCATCATCCGGCCCAGCAGCTGCATCGCCACGTCCTTGAAGGCGAGCGTCGGGCCGTGGAACAGCTCCAGCACGAAGCGGTTCGGGGCGATCTGCACCAGCGGCGTGGTGGCGGGGTGGCGGAAGCTGGCATAGGCCGCCTCCAGCATCGGCCGGAGCACGTCGGGCGTGAAGATCGGATCGACGAAGGGCGCGATCACCCGTCCGGCCACCTCGGCATAGGTATGCCCCGCCAGCGCGGAAATCGCCGTAGGGGCGAGCACCGGAAAGGCCTCGGGCACATACAGGCCGCCATCGCGGGCGAGGCCGGCGAGCAGGGCATCGGAGAAGGCGAGCACGGGGGCCTCGCCGCGGGTCGAGATGTAGCGCACGCGCGCCTCCGCTGGAGAAAGTGGCCGCAAACTAGTGGCGGGGGCGCGCATGCGCAAGCAAGCGCGTGCTCAAGACCTCAGCGTCGGCGCCGGCCCCAGGCATAGGCGGCGAACACGCCGAGCAGCGAGGCGGCCAGCCCGAACCAGGTCAGCGCATATTCGAGATGCCGGTTGGGAAAAGCGATCCGCGTCAGCCCGCCGCGCGGCAGGCCGCCCGGATTGGCGCTCGCATCGGCATCGATCAGAAACGGCGCCACCCGCACCAGCCCCTTGGCGCTGGCGATCGCTTCCGGGTCGCGCACATACCAGCTATCGGCGGCGGCATCATTGGCCGGGGTGAACAACGCCGCCTCTTCTGGCAGGCGCAGCAGCCCGGTGACGGTGACGAGCCCGTCCACCTGTCCCTCGGGGCGGCTGGCGGGGGCCTTGCGCTCCAGCGGCACGAAACCGCGATTGACCAGCACGAAGGCGCCATCGGGCAGCCCGAGCGGCGTCACCACCCAGTAGCCCGGCCCGCCCGAGCCATCCGGCTCCTGGTCCACCAGCGCATAGACCTGCACTTCGAGGTCATGGCGGAACCGGCCCTGCGTCGTGACGCGGCGATATTCATCATTGGCAAAGTCGATCTGGCTCCAGTCGGCCTCCGGCGGCAGCGCCACCGGCGCCTGGTGGATGCGGGCCTCGACCTGCGCGACCAGCGATTCCTTCCAGGCGAGGCGCTCCAGCTGCCACACGCCCAGCCCGACCAGGATGCCGAACGCGACCAGCGTCGCCACGGCCGCCGGCAGCAGCCGGCGCCAGAAGGGAGCTTCCTCGCTCACGCATCACCCTTGTCGAGACGGCCTTCCTGCGCGCGCTTGGCATATTGCAGCGCGATCAGCGTCGCCTTCAGCGGCCGCAGCAGGCCGAGCGTGGCGATCAGCACCAGCGGCGTCCAGAGCAGCCCATGTACCCAGAAGGGCGGCTGCCAGGTGAGTTCCACCCACAGCGCCAGCCCCACCACTAGCGCGCCGGCGGCGAGGATGATGAACACGACCGGCCCGTCGCCGGAATCGTCGAAGCTGTAGTCCAGCCCGCAGGCGGTGCAGGACGGCGCCACGGTGAGGAAGCCGTTGAACAGCTTGCCCCGGCCGCAGCGCGGGCAGCGGCAGGTGAGGCCGGCCGTATAGGGCGAGACCCCGCTATCGTAAGGTTGCAGGTCCATGGCCGGTTTCTACTCCCATTCCGGGCCGGGGCGGCACGGGCATTTCGCCACATAACGAAAAAGGGGCGGCCCGAAGCCGCCCCTTGCCGAAAGCTGTCGCCGGTTCAGTGCGGGGCGCCGGCACTGCCCCAGACATAGATGAAGGTGAACAGGAACAGCCACACCACGTCGACGAAGTGCCAGTACCAGGCCGCCGCCTCAAACCCGAAATGATGGGTCGGGGTGAAATGGCCGGCATAGAGACGGCCCAGGCACACCGCCAGGAAGATGGTGCCGACGATGACGTGGAAGCCATGGAAGCCGGTCGCCATGAAGAAGGTGGCGCCATAGATGTTGCCGGAGAAGGCGAACTCGGCATGGCTGTACTCGAAGCCCTGCAGCAGCGAGAAGATGAAGCCGAGGCCGACCGTCAGCCACAGGCCCCATTTGGCGCTCTGGCGGTCGCCATGCACCAGCGCGTGGTGCGCCCAGGTCAGCGTGGTGCCCGAGGTCAGCAGGATCAGCGTGTTGAGCAGCGGCAGGTGCCAGGGATCGAAGGTCTCGATGCCCGTCGGCGGCCACACGCCGCCCGTGGCGGTGGCGCGGGCGAAGTTGATCTCCTCGCCGACGAACAGCGAGGCGTCGAAGAAGGCCCAGAACCAGGCGACGAAGAACATCACCTCGGAGGCGATGAACAGGATCATGCCGTAGCGCAGGTGAAGCTGCACCACCGGCGTGTGGTGGTGCTCGTGTTCACCCTCGCGGATGACGTCCCGCCACCACACGGCCATGGTGTAGATGACGCCGAGCAGGCCGACGATCATCACCAGCGAGGTCATCTGGCCATGCATCCAGAACACCGCGCCAACGGCCAGGATGAAGGCGAAAACCGAAATGACGAACGGCCACGGGCTCGGATCGACGAGGTGGTAGTCGTGATGTTTGGCGTGGGCCTCGGCCATGGGTCGCGCTCTCCGTTCCGTCTATTTCTCTAGCGGGCCGTCGGCGCGGCCGCAATGTGGCGTTCCGCCCGGTTAAAGGGGCGCCTTTCCGTCCTTCAACGTGCCGGCGGCGAGCGGGGCCGCCTTGGGGAAGAAGGTGTAGGAAAGGGTGATGGTCTTGACGCCCCGCATCTCCGGATCTTCGGCGAAGGCCGGATCGACGAAGAAGACGACGGGCATGTCGAGCGTTTCGCCGGGCTGCAGCGTCTGGTCGGTAAAGCAGAAGCACTGCATCTTGGCGAAGTGGTAGCCCGACTGGGTGGGGGTGACGTTGTAGGTCGCCGACGCCGTGACCGGCTGGGAGCTGCGGTTGTGCACGCGGTAATAGGCGAGCTTGGTCTCGCCCACCCGCACATCCACCGAGCGAAGCTCGGGCGTGAAGCTCCAGTCGAGGCCGGGGGCGGTGTTGGCGTCGAAACGCACCTCCACCATGCGCTCCAGCGGCGCGCCCGGGGCCGCCGCCGCCACCCGCGTGGCGCCGCCGAAGCCGGTGACCTGGCAGAACATCTGGTAGAGCGGCACGGCGGCAAAGGCCGCGCCCGTCATCACGGCGACGAAGGCGGCGCAGCTCAGCGCCACCGTGCGGTGGTTGCGGGCGCGACGCCGGGCCGCCTGCGCGGCGGGAGCCTCGACCGGGTCTTCGCGTTCTGCTGCCATGGCAACCTCACAGCGGCCGGACAAGCACGGCGGGGCCGAGCTTGACGATGGTGACGACGTAGAACAGCACGCACAGCGCCGCCAGCACCACCGCTATGGCGATGGAACGGGCGCGCCGGCTGCGCCTCTGCTCCTCGGTCAGCACCACGCCGTCGGGTTCCTGACCGGGGGGGTTGCTTTTGTCGCTCATACCAGCCCTCGCCGCCATGCGCTCACAGCCCGAAGCCGGCCGGCGCGACCGCCTCGATGAGGAGAACCGCGAAGAGCAGGAAAAGATAAAGGATCGAGAAGCCGAACAGCCGCCGCGCCGCGACCTCCGCCGCCGCGCCTTCGCGCCGGCGATAGACCTGCACCGCCAGGAGCAGCATCAGCGCGCCGGAGACGCCCGAGACGATGCCATAGCCGAGACCGGCCATGCCGAGGAAGAAGGGCGACATCGCCAGCGGCACCAGCAGCAGCGTGTAGAGCAGGATCTGCCGGCGCGTCTCGGAAGGGCCGGCGACGACGGGCAGCATCGGCACGCCGGCACGGGCATAGTCGCCCGACTTGTAGAGCGCCAGCGCCCAGAAATGCGGCGGGGTCCAGAAGAAGATGATGAGGAAGAGCAGGATGCTCTCCAGCCCGATGCCGCCCGAGGCCGCCGCCCAGCCGACCATGGGCGGGAAGGCGCCGGCGGCGCCGCCGATGACGATGTTCTGCGGCGTCCAGCGCTTCAGCCACATCGTGTAGATGACGGCATAGAAGAAAATGGTGAAGGCGAGCAGCGCGGCGGAGAGCGCGTTGACCAGCAGGCCGAGCACCAGCACCGAGCCGACCGCCAGCGTGATGCCGAAGGCCAGCGCCTCGCCCGGCGTCACCCGGCCGGCGGGGATCGGGCGGCGGCGGGTGCGGGTCATCACCGCGTCGATATCGGCGTCCCACCACATGTTGAGCGCGCCCGAGGCGCCGGCGCCGATGGCGATGCACAGCAGGGCGGTGAAGGCGATCACCGGGTGCACCTCGCCCGGCGCACGGACGATGCCGACCAGCGCGGTGAAGATCACCAGCGACATGACCCGCGGCTTCAGCAGCGCGACATAGTCGGCCACCGAGGCATAGGACGGCGTGCCGGGCGCGCGCGGCTCGGTCGGGGTCAGGTCGAATTCGCGCGAGGCGATGTCGCTCATTCACTCAACTCCGGCATCGCCCAAGGCGATGCTCTCATTGCCGGCACCGCCGGGGCGATGCGCTCTTGGCGCTTTAGGCTCTCAGGACCGGCGCTCCCGCTGGAAGCCGCCGCCGCAAACCCGGGGGCGGGCCAGAGCCGGCCCGGCGCCCTGCAGGCGACCGGCGCGGATGACCCGCGCCGGGTGGTCGATCACGGCGTGCGCCGGCTCACTTGATCTTGGGCAGCACGTCGAAATGGTGGTAGGGCGGCGGCGAGCTCAGCGTCCATTCCAGCGTGGTCGCGCCTTCACCCCACGGATTGGCGCCGGCCGGGACCTTGGCGGCGAACATCCGGTAGATGCCGAACAGGAACACCAGCACCGCGAAGCCGGAGATGTAGGAACCGATCGAGGAGACGAAGTTCCAGCCGGCGAAGGCGTCCGGATAGTCCGCATAGCGGCGCGGCATGCCGGCGAGGCCGAGGAAGTGCTGCGGGAAGAACACCAGGTTGACGCCGATGAAGGTCAGCCAGAAGTGCACCTTGGCGATGCCCTCGCTGTACATGTAGCCGAACATCTTCGGCACCCAGTAGTACCAGCCGGCGAAGATGGCGAACACGGCGCCGAGCGACAGCACGTAGTGGAAATGCGCCACCACGTAATAGGTGTCGTGCAGCGAGCGGTCGATGCCGGCATTGGAGAGCACGACGCCGGTGACGCCGCCGACCGTGAACAGGAAGATGAAGCCGATCGCCCACAGCATCGGCACGCGCATCGAGATCGACCCGCCCCACATGGTGGCGATCCAGGAGAAGATCTTCACCCCTGTCGGCACCGCGATGATCATGGTCGCGGCGACGAAATAGGCCTGGGTCGAGGAGGACAGGCCGACCGTGTACATGTGGTGCGCCCACACCACGAAGCCGACCACGCCGATCGCTACCATCGCATAGGCCATGCCGAGATAGCCGAACACCGGCTTGCGCGAGAAGGTCGAGACGATGTGCGAGACGATGCCGAAGCCGGGCAGGATCAGGATGTACACTTCCGGGTGGCCGAAGAACCAGAACAGGTGCTGGAACAGGATCGGGTCGCCGCCGCCGGCCGGGTCGAAGAAGGTGGTGCCGAAATTGCGGTCCGTCAGCAGCATGGTGATGGCGCCGGCCAGAACCGGCAGCGACAGCAGCAGCAGGAACGCGGTCACAAGCTGCGACCAGGCGAAGAGCGGCATCTTGTGCAGCGTCATGCCCGGGGCGCGCATGTTGAGGATCGTCGTGATCAGGTTGATCGCGCCGAGGATCGAGGAGGCGCCGGCAATGTGCAGCGACAGGATCAGCAGGTCCATCGCCGGGCCGGGATGGCCGAGCTTGCTCGACAGCGGCGGGTAGATGGTCCAGCCGCCACCGAAGCCGGTGGAGCCGGCCGCGCCCTCGACGAACAGCGACAGGATCGCCAGCCCGAAGGCGGGCGGCAGCAGCCAGAACGCCACGTTATTGATGCGCGGGAAGGCGGTGTCCGGCGCGCCGATCATCAGCGGGATGAAGTAGTTGCCGAAGCCGCCGATCATCGCCGGCATCACCATGAAGAAGATCATGATGAGGCCGTGGCCGGTGGTGAACACGTTGAAGGTCTGCGGATCGGAGAAGATCTGCATCCCCGGTTGCTGCAGCTCCATACGGATGCCGATGGACAGGGCGCCGCCCACGATCCCCGCGATGATCGCGAAGATCAGGTACATCACACCGATGTCCTTGTTGTTGGTCGAATAGACCCAGCGCTTCCAACCCGTCGGATCGCCCGCGTGACCGGCTGCGTATGCCATGGAACCGTCCCTCATTCGCGCCCTTTCAGGCACTTAGAAACTTCAATGCGCCGAACCGGCACTCTCAGCGGGCAGCAATGCCCGCCACGTCGCCCTGCGCGACACGCGCCGGCGCCGGAGCCCCGGCGAATTCCTGCTTGGCCGTCTCGACCCAGGCCGCGAACTCTTCCTCGCTCACCACCCGGATGGCGATGGGCATGAAGGCGTGGTCCTTGCCGCACAGCTCGGAGCACTGGCCATAATAGATCCCTTCCTTGGTCGCCTGGAACCAGCTCTCGTTCAGCCGGCCCGGCAGGGCGTCGATCTTCACGCCGAAGGACGGAAGAGCGAAGGAGTGGATCACGTCGGCGGCCGTCACCTGGATGCGGACCACCTTGTTGACAGGCACGACCACGTCGTTGTCGACCGCGAGCAGGCGCGGCTGGCCGGGCTTCAGGTCCGCTTCCGGCACCATCAGGCTGTCGAAGCTGAAGGCGCCATTGTCGGGATATTCATAGGACCAGTACCACTGGTGGCCCGTCACCTTCACGGTGAGGTCCGCCTTCGGCAGGTCCAGCTGCAGGAACAGCAGCCGGAAGGAGGGGATGGCGATCGCCACCAGGATGAGCACCGGAACCACCGTCCACACCACCTCGATCATGGTGTGATGCGTCGTGCGGGAAGGCACCGGATTGGCCTTCTCGTTGAAGCGCACCATCACCACGATCAGCAGCGCCAGCACCAGCAGCACGACCGCGACGATGATGACGAGCAGGAAGAAGTGGAAGGAGTGGATGCTCTCCATCACCGGAGAGGCCGCCCCCTGAAGATTGATCTGCCAGGGCGAAGGCTGTCCCGTTTCCGCCAGCGCGGCCCCGGTAAAAGCCAGCGCCAGCATGCCGAGCACCCCACCGGCAAGGCCGGCCGTCCGGCGTGCAGCGTTGCGGACCCACGAATTCATCGCGAACGTCACTCCCATCAGCTTCCCCGTGGCCCGGATGAAGCGATGGCAATCGCGTGTCGGGCCAGCGTGATTTGATCTTCATCAAACACAAAAAGGACACCTGAGCAACGCGCCAGGGGGGGTACCCTCCTGCGACATGACGTCGGGTGCCTGGAACCGTTCTATCTCCGTGGGGCGATGGATTGCCGCATTCTTGACATCACGCTCGGGCTTGTACCGCCTCCTGCCCTGGGGAGCGGTGGAAAAGGGCCCCACGCACGATTCGCCTTGTCCCCCGCCGCCGATTCTTTAGAAGACATAGCGAACGACACTTTTCGGGAGACAGCCATGCCCGGCTTCGCGGCCCTCCGTTCAGCCATTGTCGCGGCGCTTGCCGTCGCGGCGCTGTTCGCCTCCTTCGACGGGGCGGCGGCGCAGGGCGTCGTGCGCTCGGTTCATGGCGAATGGCAGATCCGGTGCGACACCCCGCCCGGCGCCCAGTCCGAGCAATGCGTGCTGCTGCAGAGCGTGCAGGCGGATGACCGCCCCAATGTCGGGCTCACCGCCATCGTGCTGAAGATGCGCGACAGCGGCAAGTCGCTGCTGCGCGTGCTCGCGCCGCTCGGCGTGCTGCTGCCCTCCGGCCTCGGCCTCATCATCGACGACACGCCCATCGGCAGCGTCGGCTTCGTGCGCTGCGTGCCCAATGGCTGCGTCGCCGAGGTGGAGATGGACGCCACGCTGATGGAACGCCTGCGCAACGGCACCAAGGCGATCTTCGTCATCCGCGAGACGCCCGAGCCGGATGAGGGCATCGGCATCCCGCTCAATCTCAACGGGTTCGGCCAGGGCTACGACGCGCTTCCGTGAGGCGGCGCCGATGATTGCGGCCGCCGGGGACGCCTCCCCTCCCCGCCTCGTCATCTTCGACATGGATGACGTGCTGCTGCACTACGATGTCGAGGCCCGCCGCGCCGCCATGGGCGCTCCGGCGGGGCTCTCCGCCGCCGATGTCGAGCGCCTCGTCTGGCACAGCGGCATCGAGAACGCCTCCGACCTCGGCCACCTCACCCCCGACGCCTATCTCGCCGCCATCGCGCAGGCACTCGGCGTGCCGTTCGGCCGCGCCGACTGGCTGCGCACGCGCGCCCTCGCCATGACGCTGGACCCGGAGGCGCTGGCGCTGGCGGAGGAGGTGCGGGCGCGCGCGCCCATCGCCCTGCTCACCAATAACGGCCACATCATGCGCGAGCATTTCGACGTGCTGGTGCCGGAACTGCGGGCGCTGTTCGGCCCGGCCATGCATGTCGCCTGCGAGTTCGGGGCGAAGAAGCCGTCCCCTTCCGTGTATAAAGGCGTCGCCGCCCGCTATGGCGTCGCCCCCGGCGAGGCGGTGATGATCGACGACAAGCCCGCCAATATCGCCGGCGCCCGCGAGGCGGGGCTGCGCGCCCACCTTTTCACCCGGGCGGCCGAGCTCGCGACGTTCCTGCGCGCGCACCATATGGTCGCCTGAAGCCTTTTCGCCGCGAGCCCTTTTCATCCATGCCCGAGCTGCCCGAAGTCGAAACCGTCCGGCGGGGCCTCGCCCCGGTCATGGAGGGCCGCCGCATCCTGGCGGCCGTGGCCCGGCGGCCGGACCTGCGCTGGCCGCTGCCCGAGCGCTTCGCCGAGCGGCTGACCGGACGGACGCTGCGCCGGCTGGAGCGGCGGGCGAAATACCTCATGGCGGATGTGGGACCCGATGCCGGCGGCATCGACGAGGTGCTGGTCATGCATCTGGGCATGTCCGGCTCGTTCCGCATCGAGCCCGACACCGGCCCGCCGGAAACTCCGGGCGACTTCCACCTGCCGCGCTCGCGCCTCGCCGCCCACGACCATGTCGTGCTGCGCATGGAAGGCAGCGCCGACGGGAGCCCGACAGGTGCGGCAGGCGGCGTGGAGATCGTCTACAACGACCCGCGCCGCTTCGGCGCCATGTTCCTGCTGCCGCGCGAGGGCCTGGCGGCGCACCCGCTGTTCCGCGACATCGGGCCCGAGCCGCTGGGCGCCGACTTCACCCCCGAAGCGCTGGCCCGCGCCCTCGCCGGGCGCCGCACCCCGATCAAGGCGGCGCTGCTCGACCAGAAGGTCGTCGCCGGGCTGGGTAATATTTATGTGTGCGAGGCGCTGCACCGCGCCGGCCTCTCGCCGGAACGTGCGGCCTTCACCCTCACCGCACCGACCGGCCACCCCACCGCACTGACCGTCCAGCTGGTCGAGACCATCCAGATGGTACTCGAGGAGGCCATCAAGGCCGGCGGCTCGACCCTGCGCGACCACGCCCAAGTGGACGGTACGCTTGGCTATTTCCAGCACACCTTCCGCGTCTATGACCGCGAGGGCGGCGCCTGCACGAGCCCCAAATGCCGGGGAACCATCGCCCGGCTTGTGCAAAGCGGGCGCTCGACCTTCTATTGTGCCGCCTGCCAGCGCTAGGAGCCGCCATGTCCTACGACACCATCCTCGTCGAAACCAACCGGCGCGTCGGCGTCATCACCCTCAACCGCCCCAAGGCCCTGAACGCCCTCAACGCCGCGCTGATCGACGAGCTCGGCCGGGCGCTGGACGGCTTCGAGCGCAACCCGGCCATTGGCTGCATCGTCCTCACCGGCTCCGAGCGCGCCTTCGCGGCGGGAGCAGATATCAAGGAAATGCAGGGGCTTGGCTTTCCCTCGACCTATGTCGACGACTTCATCACCTCCTGGGAACGGCTGTCGCGCTGCCGCAAGCCGGTGGTCGCCGCGGTCGCCGGCTACGCGCTCGGCGGCGGCTGCGAGATGGCGATGATGTGCGACATCATCCTCGCCGCCGACAATGCCCGCTTCGGCCAGCCGGAGATCCAGCTCGGCATCATACCGGGCGCCGGCGGCTCGCAGCGCCTAACCCGGGCGGTCGGCAAGGCCAAGGCGATGGAGATGATCCTCACCGGCCGCACCCTCACCGCCGAGGAAGCCGACCGCTACGGCCTGGTCTCGCGCGTGGTCCCGCTAGCTGAGCTGAAGGCCGAGGCGATGAAGGTCGCCGACACCATCGCCGGCCTGTCGCTCCCCTCGGTGATGATGGCCAAGGAGAGCGTCAACCGCGCCTTCGAATCCTCACTGGCCGAAGGAATCCGATTCGAACGCCGGCTCTTCCAGAGCTTGTTCGCCACGGCCGACCAGAAAGAAGGAATGACTGCCTTTGCGGACAAGCGCGGAGCCTCTTTCACCAACAATTAACCATTGCCATCGCGGCCGCTCGCGCCTTGCATATTGACGCGGCGGCGCCCCCCGACTATAAGCCCGCCACTCACGCGGAGCTCCTCCGGGGTCAGCTCTGCTTAATCATTTGCAACCGACATTTCGGCAAGGCGCGGTACGTGGCGTCCTTGCGAAGATGAAGAGGATGGCCGATGGCCAATACGCCCTCCGCCAAAAAGGCGGCTCGCAAGATTGAGCGCCGGACCGAGGTCAACAAGAACCGCCGTTCGCGGATGCGCACCTTTGTGCGCAAGGTCGAGGAGGCTCTGGCCTCCGGCGACAAGGATGCGGCGGGTGCGGCCTTCAAGAATGCCGAGCCGGAAATCATGCGCGCCGCCCAGAAGGGCGTGCTGCCCAAGAACACCGCCTCGCGCAAGGTTTCGCGTCTGGCGCAGCGTCTGGCCAAGCTTAGCGCCTGAACGCCTCGGCTTGCAGGGATGACTTGCAGGCAGACCCGATCAAGACGATCGATATGACGTGAAGCCCGGCCCTGTGCCGGGCTTTTCGCATTTGCGAAGTGGCGGGGTTGCTGCTCCCCCGGGCATGGCTGGGGCGGTCGCACGGCCGCTGCGAACGACGTTGCAAAAGTGTCACAGAGGTTGGTCACGGCTCAAACTCCTTGATCCCGAGGAGCGATGCTCCTTGACTCAAGCGCCACCCCGAGCAAGGCCAAAAATCGCAAAATCGCTGTCAAATTGCGAGCGCGCCGCGCAGAATTTTCCCTTATTTTTCATTACTTTATGACCCACACTCGCCACACCCTCTCGAATCACCCTCTCCCGACCCGCCCCTCCCCCCTCCCATGCAAATTTAGCTGCGGAAAGACCCGCCAATCCGCCTCGATGAATCTTGCAAGTGACTCAGAGATTTGCCGACTGATGGCTCTTTTTTGGGCGCCCGAATCAGCGGCGTGCGGCACTCAGATGCCACTGCTGCGACGCCGATGACGTTGCACCGCAGGGGGGTGCTGTGTATGTTGTCTTCATCCGGTCCGGCCGGACACCTCAGCGAAAAGTTGAGTTTTGGAACGGCTCATTGCAACGTGAGGAGGGTGGTGTGTGCTGTATTCATGACCCTACCTCAACCAGATTTGCTGTCGCCTGGCGTCAAACGACATATCTTCCCCAAGAGAAGAACTTGTCAGCATAGTGCGTAGTGTTGCCGATTTTTAGTTGAATCATAACAATCTGAACTTTTAAGGGCGGCAATGATCTTGCCGTGAAGGGGCTGCTATGACCACGCGAATGAGCGCACAAGAGGGTGCGTGCCCCGAACGCCCCACCATTACGATGGTGGATGGCGTCGGCGACGACGAAAGACGAAACCCTCAGTCAAGCTGCGTTCCGCGTGAGCCTCATATGCTAGTCCATTCGCCTATTGAGGCGCTGATGCGGGTCGTCTAATGACATCCCCCGCCGATTGATGGACGGCCGCAAGGCGACGTCGACCACTCCATTCACACTGATGAGCCTGTCGCCCGCTCGGTCGCGCCTGCGATCCTGCGTGACGGCATGGCTCTCGTGTGTCCCAACAACCGCATAAAAAGCGCGGAGCCGATATGTTCAAAGATGGCATCGAACCCTCTAGCAAAGCCCAGTTCCCCGGCGTGGCGGCACGCGCTGGTGCGCGGGCAGGGCTGGACACGGACGCACGCGAAGCGTGGGATCGTGTACGCCGCCGTCTGCGCGCCGAAGTCGGCGAAGAGGTGTATTCGAGCTGGTTCCCGCGCATCGAACTGGATGGAATCCATGATGGATTCGTGCGGCTGTCCGTCCCCACACGCTTCCTCAAGACGTGGATTCAGCAGCACTATATAGAGCGCCTGGTAGCGCTCTGGCAGGAAGAGGGCTCGGCCGACCGCGTCGAACTGATCGTCCGCACAGCGGTGATGCGGGCGCCGGGCGCCACGCCGATGCCGGTGCGCGCCGCTGTGACGCGGCCCGCCGCACCCATCGAGGCCGACGTCGCGACGCCCGTATCGATCGCCATGGCAAATCCGGCGGAAGTGGCCAACGGATCGCCGCTGGACCCCCGTCTGAATTTCTCGACCTATCGTCTTGGTGATTCCAACCGCCTCGCCCACGCTGCGGCGCTGAAGGTGGCCCATGCTCCGTCCGGCAGCGGGCCGGTCTTCAACCCGCTTTATCTCCACGCGGCCGTCGGCCTCGGCAAGACGCACCTGCTCCAGGCCATTGCCGCCGATGGCGCCGACCATGGCCGCCGCGTCGTCTACCTCACCGCCGAACGCTTCATGTACGGCTTCGTCGCCGCACTGAAGAGCCAGTCCTCGCTGGCCTTCAAGGAGCAGCTGCGCGGCATCGACACGCTTGTTATCGACGACCTGCAGTTCTTGCAGGGCAAGAGCGTCCAACAGGAATTCTGTCACACGCTCAACGCCCTGATGGATTCCGGCCGCCAGGTGGTGATCGCCGCCGACCGTCCGCCGGCCGAACTCGACGCACTGGAGGAGCGGGTACGTTCGCGCCTCGCCGGTGGCCTCGTGGTCGAAATCGCGCCGCTGGATGACGAGTTGAAACTCGAAATCCTGGCCGCCCGCATCGCCACCCTCGCGCACCAGCATCCCGGCTTCGGTGTGCCGCCGGACGTGCTGAACTTCATCGCCCGCAATTGCGGTCAGAACGGCCGCGACCTCGACGGCGCGCTGAACCGCCTGCTCGCGCATAATCAGCTGACCTCGCGCGCCATCACCCTGGAGATGGCCGAGACAGCTGTGCGCGACCTGGTGCGCTCCAGCGAGCCCAAGCGCGTGCGGGTGGACGACATTCTGCGCGTCGTCGCCAAGCACTATAATGTCAGCCGTGCCGACATCCTCTCCCAGCGCCGCACCGCCAATGTGGTGAAGCCGCGCCAGATCGCGATGTACCTTGCGAAGATGCTGACCCTGCGCTCGCTGCCCGAGATCGGCCGACGTTTCGGCGGTCGCGATCACACGACCGTGCTGCACGCCGTGCGCAAGATCGACGGCCTTGTCGGCACCGACCGCGTGCTGGCCGACGAGGTGGAAACGCTGAAGCGGCTGGTCAACGAAGAGTAGCCGAAAGCGCCGCCTGGCAGCTTGCTCCCCACTATCCCCGTAGATTTCCCCATCATTTAGGCGCATCGACGGGGTGCGCCGCTTGCCTTGATACGCCAGTGGCGGCAATGTCGTCGCCCCCGGCGGCGCAGCTGCGCCGCTGCCCGGGGTGCGTGGCCGGGCATCGTCCGGCCGCCCGTGCCTCGTGCGCCTTCCCTTTTTCGTAAAGCCACGGGTGTCGCGGCCATGAAGGTCACTGTCGAGCGGGCCGAGTTGCTCAAGTCTCTGGCCCACGTTCATCGTGTCGTCGAGCGGCGCAACACCATTCCGATCCTCGCCAACGTGCTGATGCGCAGTGATCCGCGCGGCCTCGCCCTGCGCGCCACCGACCTCGACATCGAGATCGTCGAGACGATCGCCGCCGAGGTGCAGCAGGAAGGCGCCACCACGGTGCCGGCGCACACGATCTACGACATTGTGCGCAAGCTGCCCGAAGGCGCGCAGGTGATGATCGAAACCTCCGGCGATCGCGGCACGCTCACCGTGCGGGCCGGTCGCTCCCGCTTCGCGCTGCAGACCCTGCCGGAGAACGAGTTTCCAGACCTCGCTGCCGGCGAGATGACACACAGCTTTACGCTGGCGGCCGGCGAGCTGAAGCGGCTGGTCGACAAGACCCAGTTCGCCATCTCGACCGAAGAGACCCGCTATTATCTCAACGGCATCTACCTGCATGTCGCCGATGCCGGTGGGCCGGTGCTTCGCGCCGTCGCCACCGACGGCCATCGGCTCGCGCAGGCGCAGACCACGGCGCCCGCCGGCGCCATCGGGATGCCGGGCGTCATCGTGCCGCGCAAGGCGGTCGCCGAGATCCAGCGGCTGGCCGAGAATGCCGACGCCGAGGTGACGGTGGAACTCTCCGCCGCCAAGATCCGCGTGTCGCTCGACCGCGTGGTGCTGACCTCCAAGCTGATCGACGGCACCTTCCCCGATTATGGCCGTGTCATCCCGGTTGGTAACGACAAGACCCTGATCGTCGACAAGGCCGACTTCGCCTCAGCTGTCGATCGCGTCTCGACCGTGGCGAGCGAGCGCGGGCGCGCGGTGAAGCTCTCCATCGCCGATGGCAAACTGACCCTTTCCGTCACAAATCCGGATTCAGGCAGCGCCACCGAGGAGATCGAGGTTGAATACGCGGCCGAGCCGATCGATATCGGATTCAACAGCCGCTATCTCCTCGACATCACCTCGCAGATCGAAGGCAGCACCGCCGAGCTGAAGCTTGCCGATCCGGGCTCTCCCACCCTCGTCCAGGACCCGGAAAAGCGCGGCGCGCTCTATGTGCTGATGCCGATGCGCGTGTGAGTTCGCGCGCGACGGTCACGGCACGCATTGTTCGCCTGAGGCTGACCGATTTCCGCAGCTACCATCAGGCGGAAATCCGTGCGGGCAAGGGCCCAATCGTTCTGCTCGGGCCGAACGGCGCCGGCAAGACCAATCTGCTGGAAGCCATTTCCCTGCTGGCGCCCGGGCGCGGCCTCAGGCGAGCGAGCCTCGACCAGTTCGCGGCCCGTGGGCCGGACGGCACTCAGGCGCCGGGCTGGGCGGTTTCCGCCGTGGTCGAAGGTGCCTATGGCGAGGTCGTGCTTGGCACCGGTGTCGAGGCGGACGGCGAGGCCCGCGCGCGGCGGTGCCGCATCGATGGCGAACCTGTCGGCTCCGCCGCCGCCTTCGCCGCGCATGTGCGCGTCGTCTGGCTGACGCCTGACATGGATGGATTGTTCCTTGGCCCGCCTTCCGAGCGCCGACGCTTTCTCGATCGGCTGGTCTTGGCGGTCGATGCCGAGCACGGGGCGCGGGTCAACGCGCTGGAACGGGCTTTGCGGGCGCGCAACCGTCTGCTGGAAGACAGCTCCACCGATCCGCGCTATCTCGATGCCGTCGAGCAGGAACTCGCCGCGCTCGCCATCGCCGTTGCCGCCGCGCGGATGGAAACCGTGCGCCGTCTTGCCGCCGGCATCGCGCAGGGACGGGACGAGGGCGGTGATGATGCCGCGCCCTTTCCCTGGGCGACGGTGGCGCTTGAGGGCGAGGTGGAGCGCGCGCTGGCGCGCGAGCCGGCCACCCTCGTCGAGGACCAGTACCGGCTCGCTCTTCGCGCCGCACGCCCGCGTGACCGGGCGGCGGGACGCACGCTCGAAGGTCCGCACCTGACCGACCTTCTCGTCGGCCACGGGCCGAAGTCCATCCCCGCCGGACAAGGCTCCACCGGCGAGCAGAAGGCGCTTCTGATCGGCCTCGCCCTTGCCCATGCGCGGCTAGTCACTGAAATGACCGGCATTGCGCCGGTGATGCTGCTGGACGATGTCGTTGCTTATCTCGACCCCGCGCGTCGCATCGCCCTGTTCGCCGCGCTCGACGCGCTTGGCGGCCAGGTGTGGATGACGGGCGCGGACCCCTCCGCCTTTGCCGCGCTTCCGGAACAGGCCGAGCGCTTCGCGGTGATACCCGGCCACGTCCATCGCCGTGACCCGGACTAGGCATGTATCCTTGAAAATAAAGGGAAAATCTCCTATCGTACTGCGGTCACGCGCGCCTGCGTGGCACGCGCAACACGGCGTCTCGCCTTGAGACCCCCGCCGGCAGGGCGACGGCCGCCAGTATGGCGCCCCTAGCCACGAAATAGCCGCGCGATTGCGGTATAAACCACCGTCACGTCAAACGAATCGAAGAGCTTCATCCATGTCCGACCCCGACAACGCACCGACCCCCACGGCGAACGGGGACGACTATGGCGCGCAGTCGATCCAGGTGCTGCGCGGCCTTGATGCCGTGCGCAAGCGCCCGGGCATGTATATCGGTGACACCGACGATGGCTCCGGCCTGCACCACATGGTCTATGAGGTGGTGGACAACGCCATCGACGAGGCACTCGCCGGCTATGCCGACGAGGTGACGGTGACACTTAACGCCGAGGGCTCCGTGACCGTGACCGACAACGGGCGCGGCATTCCCACCGACATTCACGACGAAGAGGGCGTGTCGGCGGCCGAGGTCATCATGACCCAGTTGCACGCGGGCGGTAAGTTCAACCAGAACTCCTACAAGGTCTCAGGCGGCCTGCATGGCGTGGGTGTCTCGGTAGTCAACGCGCTGTCGACCACGCTCGACCTGACGATCTGGCGCAACGGGCTGGAGCACCATATGCGCTTCCGCCATGGCGACGCCGAAAAGCCGCTGGCCGTGACCGGGCCGGCACCGGCCGGACGGCGCGGGACGATGGTCACCTTCGTGCCGAGCCCGAACACCTTCACGCATATCGAATTCGACTATGCGACGCTGGAGCACCGGCTGCGAGAGCTCGCCTTCCTCAATTCGGGCGTGCGGATCGTGCTGACGGACGCGCGTCATCCCGAGATCAAGCGCGAGGAGATGATGTATGAGGGCGGCGTAGAAGCCTTCGTGCAGTATCTCGACCGCTCCAAGCAGGCCTTGCTGCCGAAGCCCATCGTCATTCGCGCCGAACGCGACGGCATCATCGTGGAATGCGCGCTCTCGTGGAACGACAGCTATCACGAAAACGTGCTGTGCTTCACCAACAACATCCCGCAGCGCGACCGAGGCACGCATTTCACAGGCTTTGCCGCCGCCCTCACACGCCAGATCATCGGCTATTCCGAGCGCTCGGGTATCGCCAAGAAGGAAAAAGTCGATCCGACCGGCGAGGATTGCCGCGAGGGTCTGACGGCCGTTCTCTCGGTAAAGGTCCCCGATCCGAAATTCTCCTCGCAGACCAAGGACAAGCTGGTCTCCTCCGAGGTGCGGCCGGTGGTCGAGGCGCTGGTCAATGATGCGCTGGGCAGCTGGCTGGAGGAACACCCGGGGGAAAGCAAATCGCTTGTGACCAAGGTGGTCGAGGCGGCTGCGGCGCGCGAAGCGGCGCGCAAGGCGCGCGAACTCACACGGCGTAAGAACCCCCTCGACGTCGCCTCCCTGCCCGGCAAGCTCGCCGACTGCCAGGAGCGCGACCCCGCCAAGTCCGAGCTCTTCATCGTCGAGGGTGACTCGGCCGGCGGCTCGGCCAAGATGGGCCGCAACCGCGCCTTCCAGGCCATTCTGCCGCTGCGCGGCAAGATCCTGAACGTCGAGCGCGCCCGCTTCGACAAGATGCTCTCCTCCGAGCAGATCGGCACGCTGATCACCGCGCTCGGCACGGGCATCGGCCGCGACGACTTTAATGTCGGCAAGCTGCGCTACCACAAGATCATCATCATGACGGACGCGGACGTGGACGGCTCCCATATCCGCACGCTTCTCCTGACCTTCTTCTTCCGCCAGATGCCTGAATTGCTGGAACGCGGGCATATCTATATTGCCCAGCCGCCACTCTATAAGGTGACGCGCGGCAAGTCCGAGCAGTATCTGAAGGACGAACGCTCGCTGGAAGACTACCTCATCACACAGGGGCTCGACGAGGCGTCGCTGCTGCTCACGACAGGCGAGGTGCGGGGCGGTGCCGATCTTCACCATGTGCTGGAAAGCGCCCGCTCGTTCCGCCATGTGATGAACGGGCTTCACCCCCGCTATAACCGCGCGGTGGTCGAGCAGGCGGCAATCGCCGGCGCCCTCACCCCCGGCCTCCTGATCGAGGAAGAGCGCGCCGCCGACATTGCCAAGGTTGTCGCCCGACGCCTCGATCTCATCGCCGACGACACTGAGCGGGGCTGGGTCGGCGAGGCGGATGGCGCCGGCTTCCGCTTCACCCGCACCGTGCGCGGCGTGAAGGAAGTGGCGGTTCTCGATGCCACCTTCGTGGGTTCGGCCGAGGCGCGCCGGCTCGACAGCCTCGCCGCCGACCTCCAGGAGGTTCATGCCGAGCTTTCCACCCTCCGCCGCAAGGGTGTGGAAACGCAGGTTTTCGGCCCGATGGACCTGTTCGATGCCGTGACCGATGCCGGCCGCAAGGGCATCGCGCTCCAGCGCTATAAGGGCCTTGGCGAGATGAACGCCGAACAGCTGTGGGAAACGACGCTCGACGTCGACGCCCGCTCGCTGCTGCAGGTGAAGGTGAAAGAGGTCGCCGACGCGGACGACCTGTTCAACCGGCTGATGGGCGACGTGGTCGAACCGCGTCGCGAGTTCATCCAGGACAACGCCCTGCGCGCCAGCGTCGACGTGTGATGCTCCAGGGGCCGAAGGGCCGACTGGTAGCTGCGCTGGCGCAGAAGTGAGCGATCGGTGACTCGCTCCCTCGCAATGGCGCACCATAGTTGAAGCGACTTCCCTAACGACAGGAGCCGCTTCATGTCTGCCATCACCCGCCCCGGAACGCGCCGCGCCCTTGTCGGCACCGGCCTTGCCACACTGCTGGCGCTTTCCGCCCCCGCCCTTGCCCATCACGGATGGAGCTGGGCGGAGAGCGCGCAGATGACGCTGGAAGGGACGATCACGACCATCTCCATGGCGCCGCCGCACCCCTCGCTGCAAGTGACCGCGCGGGATGGTACGCTCTGGCAAGTCGATCTCGGCAATCCCCGTCAGACCGCCAATTCCGGTTTCACCGGTGCCACCGCCAAGCCGGGCGAAGCCATCACCGTGCTTGGCAATCGCAACCGCGACGAGGCCAAGTCGCATATGAAGGCGGTGCGCATCACCATCGCCGGCAAGAACTACGACATGTACCCGGAGCGGATCGGCAGCAGGTGAGGCCGTCTTGGAGGATACCGGAAGCCTCCTCGCCGCGCTCGGCGGCTGGCCCGGCGCCCGCTGGTTGCGGGCGTCGTGGATCGCCTATCTGCTGGTGAACGCCGCTCACATACTTGGCGTGTCGCTGCTGCTTGGCTCTATCCTCGTGCTCGACCTGCGGCTGCTTGGCGGCCTGAGGAAGGTGCCGCTTGTGGTTATCGCCCCGCTACATGCGCGCGTCGCCGCAATCGGGGTTGGTCTTGCGGTGGTGACAGGGTTGTGGCTGTTCACGGTGAGACCGGCCGAGTATGTCGACAACAGCGCGTTCCTCATCAAGCTGGCCTTGCTGGGGGCGGCGCTGATGAATGTGACGATTCAGCACGTCAATCCGGCCTATCGCGGCGCTCTGGCCGGCGGCCCCCTGACGGTCGGGGTGCGCGCCTCAGCGGCGGCTTCCGCCCTCCTCTGGCTGGCCATACTCGTCGCGGGGCGCTGGATCGGCTTCGCATGAGAACCGACGATGACCGGCGGCGCCCACTCGCCTTCGTTCACGGGCGGCTCTAGAGTGCCGGCCTCTTGTCGCGCCCGAGTCCACGATCATGACCTCCCTGCCCTCCCCCGCCCCGCGCACCGGCGCCCGTCTGCTTGTCGATGCCCTCCTCGCCAATGGCGTCTCCCGGGCCTTCGGGGTGCCCGGCGAGAGCTATCTCGACGTGCTGGACGCGCTATCCGACAGCAATGTCGACTTCGTTATCTGCCGGCAGGAGAGCGGCGCTGCGATGATGGCGGAGGCCTGCGGCAAGCTCTCCGGGCGGCCCGGCATCTGCTTCGTCACCCGCGGGCCGGGCGCCACAAATGCGAGCTCGGGGATCCATATCGCGCAGCAGGATTCCACGCCGATGATCCTGTTCGTGGGCCAGATCTCGCGTTCCATGCGCGGGCGCGAGGCCTTCCAGGAGGTCGATTACCGCGCCGTGTTCGGTCCGCTCGCCAAATGGGCGGTGGAGATCGACGAGGCGGCGCGCATACCGGAAATCGTCTCGCGCGCCTTCCGGGTCGCGATGCAGGGGCGGCCCGGCCCCGTGGTGATCGCCTTGCCGGAAGACGTGCTGAGCGAGATCGCCGCCGTGCCGGATGCCGTCGCGGTGGAGCCTGCCGAAACCTGGCCCGGCCTTTCCGACATGATGCGCCTCCAACGCCTGCTCTGGGCCGCCGAAAGGCCGGTGATGATCCTCGGTGGCACCCGCTGGAATGAGCGCGCCATCGCCTCGGTGGAGCGCTTTGCCGAGCGCTTCGACCTGCCGGTGGCGGTGAGCTTCCGCCGTCAGATGCTGTTCCCGGCCGATCACGCCTGTTTCGCCGGCGATATCGGCTTCTCCGCCAACCCCAAGCTGCTCGCCCGGCTGAAAGCAGCCGACCTCGTCATCCTCGCCGGCGGGCGGTTCGGCGAGGTGCCCTCACAGGGCTACAGCCTGTTCGGTATTCCCGATCCTGGCGTGCCGCTCGTGCATGTCCATGCCGATGCGGAGGAACTGGGCCGGGTCTACCAGCCCGCGCTCGCCATCAACGCCTCTGCAGGCGCCTTCGCCGCGGCGCTTGAAGGCGTGCAGCCGCCCAACGAATTGCCCTGGGGCGACTGGCGGGCGCAGGCGCGGACGGACTATCTCGAATGGACCGAGGCGCCCCCCGCCAATCCCGGCGCGGTGCAGATGGCGAGCCTCGTGCACTATCTCGGCGCCTTGCCGAAAGAGACGATCATCTGCAACGGCGCCGGCAATTTCGCCATCTGGGTGCACCGCTTCCACCGCTTCCGCGCCTATGGAACGCAGCTTGCCCCGACCTCCGGGTCGATGGGCTATGGCCTGCCGGCGGCGGTAGCGGCCAAGATTTCGCAGCCCGAGACGCCCGTGGTGGCGGTGTGCGGCGACGGTGATTTCCTAATGACCGGGCAGGAGTTTGCGACAGCGGTTCAGTATGGCGCGCCGATCGTTGCGGTCGTGGTCGATAACGGCATGTACGGCACCATTCGCATGCATCAGGAACGCGAATACCCCTCCCGCGTATTCGGGACGACGCTGAGAAACCCGGATTTCGCCGCCTATGCCCGCGCCTTTGGCGGCTTCGGCGCCACGGTGGAAACGGACGATGCCTTCGTGCCAGCGCTCGATGCCGCCTTCGCCTCCGGCCTGCCGTCCATCGTGCATGTGAAGCTCGATCCCGAGGCGATCACCCCCACGACGACGTTAAGCGCGCTGCGGGAGAACGCGCTCAGGGCCGCAGCCAGCTGACCCTCACCCCGGCGGGGGATGCGCAGCGGCGCCTTTAGCGGCAGGTGAGGCGGCCGTCGATATTGGCGATATCGCGTCCGCCGGTGCACCAACTCGCCGCCGTTGTCGCATCGACCCAGCGGCCGCGCGCATCCTGGCAGGTCGCCTTCAGCCAGCCTGCGACCATCCGCACATCGCGGCAACTCGCCATGTAGGAGCCATAGGGTGGGCGCTCGATCATCGAGGGGGTGGTGGGCGGAGGCGGTGGAGCTAGTCGAGCGGCACCGCCGCAGACCAGGCGGCCATTGTCGTTGACGATGTCATTGCCGGGGGCACACCAGGCAATCGCCATGGTCGCGTCCACCCAGCGGCCGGCGCGGTCGCGGCAGCTTGCCTTCAGCCACCCGGCGACGTCGCGCACCTCCCGGCAGCTTTCGAGATAGCTGCCGGCTGGGACCGACTGGGCGCTGGCGCTACCCACCATCAGACCGAAAGTGGCGCCCAGCGCCGTGCCAAGAAAACCAAGCTGCCGCAACGTCATAGCCCTTACTCTCGGCATAGACCGCCTTCTCGCGCCAAAATAGAGAACGCGCCCGCACTGTCGCAAGCCATCCGTAAGAATTTGTCCGGGGATCAGGCGTCTTCGCGCGCCACCACGGCAACATTGGCCTGGGCGAGGCGGCGATAGAGCCGGCGCTCCTGCACCAGCGGCCACCAGTCGAATAGGAAAATCTCCATCGGCCGCCAGTTCGCCACCCATCCGAGAATGACGAGGCCTTCCATGACAACGCCAGCCAAGCGTGACTCGGGGAACAGGTTGACCAGCGACTGGCCGACAAGAAGGCACAGGCCGAGCACGATGAGGCCGATCAGCAGCGCCTTGCGACCTTGCGCGAACAGGCGCGACAGTTCGTTGCCGCGCCGTTTCGCCTGCTGGTGGAAGTGCTGCCGGACGACGCCCGGCAGGCTCTGCGCCAGAATGCCCTGCCATTGTGCCGGCGGCAGATGGATGGTGATGGCGAGCGCAAGCTCCGGCGGCACCTCGGCGGCATGCTCGCAAATATACTCGTCGACCTCGCTATCCAGTCCGCGCTCGCGGAATGGAAATGGATCCAGCATGTCGAGCAGTTGCTGCGGGTCGTCCACCCGGAGATCGATCTGCCCTTTGCGCCGCCTGGACATGTCACCCGCCCCCTTTGCCAGCCGGGACGTGCCCGGCCGGCCCCCTGCGCATCGGGGCTATGCCGCCCCCTTGGCCAGTTCGCCGGCCAGCGCCCGGGCGATCAAAGCACGGGTCTCCGGGATGCCATAGGCAGCGACGAAACCGCCGAAGCGCGGACCCTCTTTCTCGCCGAGCAGCAGCTCATAAAGCGCGCTGAACCAGGCGAACGTCACGCCCGGCCCGCCGGTCGGGCTCTTGCGCTTATGGTCCTGGTAGCGCGGCTCGGCGCGGCCGACATCGAGCACGGCGTTCTGGATCGCATCGCGATCCTCGCCATCCACTTCCGCCAGCGCCGCGTCGAGCCGCGCCAGAGCCTGCGCCTCGACCTCATCGGGCAGGCGATAGCTCCGGTGCGGCTTCACCCGGTCGATGAAATAGCGCACGGCATAGCCGGCCAGCTGGTCGACGGTCGGGTGGGTTTCCGGCGACGTGCCGGGCGCATAGCGCTCGATGAAGCGCCAGAGCACGCCCTTGTCCTCAGCATTGGAAGCCGAGGCGAGCTTGAGCATCAGGCCAAAGCTCAGCGGCAATTCCTCCACCGGCGGGTTGCCGGAATGGATGTGCCACACAGGATTGCCGAGCCGGTTCTTCCAGTCCTGCGTCGGATAGCGGGCGAGGAAGCTGAAATACTCATCCACCGCCTTGGGGATCACGTCGAAATGCAGCTTCTTGGCCGAACGCGGCGACTGGAACATATACAGCGCCAGGCTCTCCGGGCTGGCATAGGTCAGCCACTCGTCGATGGTCAGGCCGTTGCCCTTCGACTTCGAGATCTTCTGGCCGTTCTCGTCGAGGAACAGCTCATAGACGAAATGCTCGGGCGCGATGCCGCCGAGGATTTCGCTGATCCGGTCATAGATCGGTGCGTTGGTCTGGTGGTCCTTGCCGAACATCTCGAAATCGACATCGAGCGCCGCCCAGCGGGCACCGAAATCCGGCTTCCATTGCAGCTTCACATGGCCGCCGGTTACGGGAAGGGTCTTGTCCACCCCGTCCTCGTCCGTGAAGGTGATGGTGCCGGCCTTCGCGTCAACGGCCTTCAGCGGGACATAGAGCACGCGGCCGGAAACCGGCGAAATCGGCAGGAAGGGCGAATAGGTCGCCTGCCGCTCCTCGCCCAGCGTCGGCAGCATCACTTCCATGATGGCCTCGTACTTCTCCGCCGCCTTCAGCAGCACGGCATCGAGCTTGCCGGAGAAGTAGTAGTCCGTGGCGCTGGCGAATTCGTAGTCGAAGCCGAACGTGTCGAGGAACCGGCGGAGCATCGCATTATTGTGGTGGCCGAAGCTCTCATAGCCGCCGCCGAACGGGTTCGGCACCTTGGTGAGCGGCATTTGCAGATAGGGCTTCAGCGCCGCCGGGTCCGGAACGTTTTCCGGAATCTTGCGCATGCCATCCATATCATCGGAGAAGCAGAGCAGGCGCGTCGGAATCTTGCCCTCGGTCAGCACGTGGAAGGCGTGACGCACCATGGTGGTACGCGCCACTTCGCCAAAAGTGCCGATATGCGGCAGGCCGGACGGGCCGTAGCCGGTTTCGAACAGAACCTCGTCTTTGGGTTTCCGCTTCAGACGCTCGACGATCTTGCGGGCTTCCTCGAACGGCCAGGCGCCGGCGGTCTCCGCCAGCGTGCGCAGTTCGACTGCAAAATCTTCGACCGGAGCGGTCGCCGTCATGATAGGCCCTCCTGGGCTTGGCTTCACTGAAACGTCAAAGGCGGCTGCGCCGCCTCGGCCCATGCTCTAGGTAGTGCGGCGGTCCGCGTCAATAAACGCTGATCGGGAACCAGCGCAGGTAGAGGTCGGTGTACACCCCCTCCTCCCACAGCTGGGCCAGCGCGTAGTTCAGCGACTGGCGCAGAGCGTCGTTGCCACGCTTGACCGCAATCCCCATCCCCTCGCCGAAATAAAGGCTCTCGGTGAAGGGGCCACCGACAAAGACACAGCAGCCGGCGGAGGCCGTGCCGTTGAGCCACAGGGCGAGTTGCACGCCATCGCCAAAAAGCAGGTCGATGTCGCCCTTCTGCAAGGCGGCACGCGCCGCTTCCGCATCGGGAAAGCGGCGGATGGCGATCTTGTTGAAGAAGTCGCGCAGATAGGCCTCGTGCGCGGTGTCGGCGACCACGCCGACCGATTTGGAGGCAAGCGCGTCCGGCGTCACCTTCTGCGCCGGATCGCCGCGACGGGCGACGAAGCGGGCGGGCGAGCGGAAATAGCGATCGGAGAAATCCGTGCGCTCGCGGCTGGCGGCGGAAATGGCGATACCCGCGATGGCGGCATCCGCCTTGCCGCTGTCCAGCGCCTCGACGAGTTGCTCGAAGGGCAGGATTTCAAGCGTACAACGAATGGCAAGCTCGGTGCAGATCGCGCGGGCGATGTCGACATTGAAGCCGGTCGGGCGCCCGTCCTCGCCGCGGAAGCTGAAGGGCGGATAGTCCTCGGTGGTGACAAAACGTATCTGGACCGGCAGGCGGGTGACATCCGGCCGCTCCGGCCGCCGCTTCGGGTCCCAGAAGCCGGGCACCATCACCGCCCCGGCGGTGTCGGCCGACGGTGTCGGCGCCGGCGCCGATTGAGCCGATGCCGCGTCCAGTGGCGCCGCCAGCGCCAGGGCAACGGCAAAGATAAACGCCCTCACCGAACAGGGCTTAACTACCGGACTAAAATACCGCACACTGGCCTCGCGCTGGGTTTGGCGGCTGCCGCGCCACCGCGATGTTCTACCGTCTTGGTGTCCACTAGGCGAGGGGCCGCCGCATGACACAGGTGGTACGGGGGCGCGCTTGCGCCCCGCTTGAGGCGCTGGACCTGGGTGACATCCCGGTCGAAGCGGCCGGCATAGCGCACCGGCTCGATCCATCCGTGCTGCATAACGCGCGGCGTCGGGCAGACCGGATCGGCGTCGGCATCGATGAGACACTGCTCGCGGCAGGTCATGTCTCGCCAGACGACCTTGCCGAAGCAGGGGCGCGTCAGCTCGGCGTGCCTTTTGAGCCGCTCGACCCGTCCATCTTCACAGCACCCGCGCGGCTCAGTGCCAGGGATGTGGTCGCCGTTCCGCGCAGCGGCGTGATGCGCGCGGCGGATGGGCGGCTCGTCATCGCCGCCCGTGGGCGGCGACTGCGCCATTTGGCGGCGACGCTGGACGAGCGGCCGGAGTTGCGGCGCCGGGTGAGCCTGACGACGCCTGAACGGCTGGCCAGCTTCGTGCGATGGCGCTTCGCACGACAACTCGGCTGGAGCGCCGCCTTCGAGCTGCGGGATTGCCAGCCCCGCCTGTCGGCCGGAACGCTGACGACGTCGCGCTATCTCTTCGGCCTTGCCGCCCTCGCCCTGGCGGCCCTCTTCCTTACCGCAACGGCAACCTCGTTCTTCGGCGCATGGGTACTGCCCGGGCTCGTGGCGCTGATGCTCGTCGGCAGCGCGACGTTGAAACTCGCCGCGTGCACGACGCCGCCGCAGGCCCCGCCACGCCCCATGCGTGACGACGGAGCACTGCCCGATTACAGCCTGATCGTTCCGCTCTATCGCGAGGCACGGGTGGTGCCGCAGCTTGTCGATGCCCTGTACGCACTCGATTATCCCAGAGAGAAACTCCAGGTGCTGCTGGTCATCGAGGCCGATGACGAACCGACAGCGACTGCACTGGCCTTGCACGCCCGTCGCCCCGGCTTCGAGGTGATCGTCGCACCCGATGTCGGGCCACGGACTAAGCCGAAGGCCTTGAATGCCGCCCTGCCCTTTGCCCGTGGCGCGGTGGTCGGCATCTATGATGCGGAGGATGTGCCCGATCCGCTGCAACTGCGGCAGGTCTGTACCGCTCTCAAAGCGCGGAGGAACCAGCGCATAGGCTGCGTTCAGGCGCGGCTCGTCATCGACAATCTCGCCGATGGCTGGATCCCCCAGCAGTTCGCCGCCGAATATGCCGGCTATTTCGACGTCGTGCTCCCCATGCTCGGCCGCTGCCGGCTACCGCTGCCGCTTGGCGGGACGTCCAACCATTTCCGCCGTGAGGCTTTGGATGCCGTCAGCGGATGGGACCCGTTCAATGTCACAGAGGATGCCGATCTCGGCGTCCGGCTCGCACGAGCCGGCTGGGGCACCGAGGTCATCGCCTCGGCGACGGACGAGGAAGCGCCGCGCCGGCTCGGTGCGTGGATGCGCCAGCGCACGCGCTGGTACAAGGGATGGATGCAGACCCTTCTGGTGCATGCGCGCCAGCCGCTGCTTATGGGCCGCACGGCCGGATGGCCAGGCACGCTGACGCTGCTCTTCCTGCTCGGCAGCGGCACGGCGGCGGCACTGCTGCATCCGGTGCTGGTCGTCTCGCTGCTGCTCGATCTGGTGGCCGCGCCAAGGCAATACCCGTCCTTCATGGCGAGCCTGCTCGACGCCATCTGGTTCGGCGTGCTGCTTGCGGGGCTTCTAGGTGTGGTGCTGTCCACCTTCATGGGCATGCACCGACGAGGCGTCCCCGGCATCGCCCGCGTCGCGGCGCTGATGCCGGTTTACTGGCTGATGATGTCCGCCGCCGCCTGGCGCGCCCTTGTCGAGCTGGCAATTGCTCCCTCCCGCTGGGCGAAGACCGAGCACGGGCTGGCGCGCACCTCGCGCCGGCGGCAGCGGCTGCGGCCGGTCGTAAGGTTCAGAAGTAGCGGCGCAGTTCGGCCGCGGCCTCCTCTGGGGGCCGCTTCAAGTTGAAGGGGGCGACGAACCGGCCATCCTTGTCCATGAGATACACAATGGCCGTGTGGTCCATGGTGTAGTCGTCACCCTGGGTGGGCACCTTCTTGGCATAGGCGCGATAGGCCCGCGTGACGGCGGCGATCTGCTCCGGTGTGCCGCTCAGGCCCTGAATGCTCGGGTGGAAGCTCCCAAGATAGGCCTTCAACACCTCCGGCGTGTCCCGCTCGGGATCGACGGTGATGAACAGTCCCGTCGCCTTGCGGGCATCGGGACCCAGCTCCTCGAAGAGCTGCGACATCTCATAGAGTGCGGTGGGGCAGATGTCGGGACAATGGGTGAACCCGAAAAACACCAGCGTGGGACTGCCGGCATAGGTCTCCTGCGTGACCGCCTGCCCATCCTGGGCGATCAGTTCGTAAGGGCCGCCGATCGTAACCTGGCTCGTCACCGTGCCGGGGCCCGGCGGGAGCAAGGTGAGCGCGCTGGCGACGATGACGACGGCACCGACGACGAAGGCGGCGAGGAGCAGCAGAACACGACGGTTAGACATGGCACCACAGCAAGGCTTGGCGAGGCCGCACAGGCCGGCGCCAGGGGTCAATTCACAGGCTCAGAAGCAATAAGCCAGCCCGGCCGTCAGCATGTCGAAGAAAACGGCCGCACCGTGGCGCGCCCACAGGCCGATCGCCGCAGCAACGACCAGGAGCGCGACGATGCCCGCCCCCCAGTTCCAGACGCTTCCGCGTGAACGTGCGAGTTCCGCCATCGCTTTCTCCCTCAACTGCAGCTTAGCACGAACAGCACCAACGAGGTGGCGGCCGTCAAAGCCGAGACGGCCGCCACCTCAGTAGCCGCGGCGCGGGTCCACCTCATGCAGCGGCGGCAGACCTTGACGCACGCGGCGGATGCTCTCCGCCACATCGCGCGCGGCCAGGGCCGGCACGGTGATGCTCGCCACATGGGGAGTGATCAGCACATTGTCGAGCGCCCAGAGCGCATGGCCCTCTCGCAGCGGCTCGGTCTCGAATACATCGAGCGTCGCTTCGGCGAGATGGCCGGAACGCAGCGCCTCGACCAGCGCCGCCTCATCCACCAGCGCGCCGCGCGACACATTCACCAGTTTGGCGCCTTTCTGCATGAGGGCCAGTTCGGTGGCGCCGAGCAGATGATGAGTGTCCGGCGTTAGCGGCACCAGACACACGACAATTTCGCTTTCGCTCAGCACGCGCTCCAGCCCCTCGCGGCCGGTCAGTGCAGTGACGCCGGGAATGTCCTTCGGGCTGCGCGACCAGCCGGTGACGGAAAAGCCCATCGCCGCCAACGCCTTTGCCGACGCGGCGCCGAGCTCGCCGAGCCCGAGTACGCCGACCTTGATCTCGTACAGCGGACGGGGATGAACATACTCCCACTCCCCGCGCCGCTTGGCGCGCTCGAAGACGGGAATGTCACGGGCATAGCGGGTAACGGCGAAGATGACGTAGCTCGCCATCATCGCCTCCATGCCAGGATCGTTGAGGCGGGCGAACTTCACCGGCACCAGGTCGTCGCGCTTCATCAACGCATCCACGCCGGCACCGAGATTGACCACCAGCTGCAAATTGGGGAAGAGCGCGAAGAAACCGGCCGGCGGGACCCAGGTTAGTGCGTAGCGAATGTCGGCGGGGTCGCCGATGTCAGGGGCAATGCGTACATCGAGATCAGGGAGTTCGGCGGTAAGCGCCGCGCGCCATTCCTGCGCATTGTCCACCGCGCTGTAAAAGACCAGGGCCTCCCCGCTCACGCACCTTCTCCCGTTTTCCCGCCCGCCGACTCGCCGGGCGCAACCATCCTAACGGCTCGGGACGGCCGACAGAAAGCCAGCTGAGCCACGCTCCGCCGGAAGCCACCCGGCCGTCGCCACCCTGGCATCCGTCCGCCGACGAGGGCGCGTCAGGCAACATTGGGCAAGCGGTCGAGAAGCTTGTGGAGCGGGCGAAGGGAATCGAACCCTCGTATGCAGCTTGGGAAGCTGCCGTTCTACCATTGAACTACGCCCGCTCAGGTGGCCGCACCATAAGGGTGCCGGCCGGTGGCTTCAAGTCCCCCGGCGCATGCTTCACAGGAGAGAGCGCAAGGGGGCACTCCCTGAATATGGCCTTCCCGGCGTGCCGGCTTACCGCGGGACGTTGCAATCTATCCTCGTTGGGTCCGACAAGGTTCACCCGCTTCACAGTTCGGCAAGGGCGCTGTCCGGAATTGGAACCTTGCCGGCATGGTGGCCATGAGCGCCCACCTCGTCGAGGCTGACGCCCGTCGTCTCGATGCGGAACCACCAAGTGACGGCGGCACCCAGCAGCGACATCGCCACGAGGCCGAAGAGAAGCATCTGCTGGCCAAGGGAGGCGAGCAGAATTGGGAAGCCGAAGGCGGTGAGCACGGCGCCCATCTTGGCGAAAGCAGCGGCGAAGCCGGCGCCCTTGCCACGAATGGCGGTCGGGAACACCTCGCCGGCAAGCAGGTAAGTTTGCGCGTTCGGGCCGAGATTGGTCATGAAGTTGAACATCATGAAGCCGATGAAGATGAGCGCCGTCCCCATCGCACCGTCGTAATAGGCGGAGAAGGACGCGATCAGCAGCCCGGCAGCGCAGCCGATGAAGCCGAGGATCTGCAGCGGGACCCGGCCAACCCGGTCCGCCAACGCGACGGCGAAGATAATGCCGACGATGAGCAGCACGTCGATCATGGCCGCGCCTTCGGCGGCGGCGATGTCGTTCTGAATGATCTCGGCGATATTGCGGGCGTTGCCGCTGTCATGGCCGAGCGTCGCGGCGAGGATGGTGGGAGTGAAGATGCCGATACCGTAAGTCGACAGATCCTGCAGGAACCACGGCACAGAGGCGAGGATGGTGGCGCGGCGGTTGCGGCGATTGAACAGCGCCATCCAGCCAGTGGCGCCCGCCTCCACCTTGTGGGGCGCGGAGAGAACCACCTTCTTCGGATAGGCGGGCTTGCGCTGCAGCAGGCGGGCGGTTTCGTGCTCAGCCTCATGTTTCCGGCCCCGGGCAAACAGCCAGGGCGCGCTTTCGGTGACAAAAAAGCGGCCGGCTAGCACAAGCATGGCCGGAATGATGGCTGCGGCATACATCCACCGCCACGCCGTGACGTCGGAATCGATGGTGAGGACGACATAGCCGACGCCGGTACCGACCAGCGCACCAACCGCCTGGAAGGCGAACGCACCCAGGACGAGGCGGCCGCGGGCACTCGTCGGGATGCTCTCGGAAATGATGAGGTGCGCCGTCGGGTAGTCGCAGCCGAGCGCGAGTCCGATGCCGAAAAGGAAGACGACGAGCCAGACGTAGCTCGGTGCCACGGACAGCAGCATGAGGAAGATGATGAACAGCACCATCTCGACGATGAACATAAGTTTGCGGCCGAACTGATCGGCAAGGCCGCCGAGCAGCAAGGCGCCCACCAGAATGCCGGCGAGCGAGGCGGCACCCACAACCCCGTGCTCCACCGCGCCGAGGCCGAATTCATTGGCGATCAGCGGCATAGCCACGCCGGTCATGAAGACGACGAGACCCTCGAAGAACTTTCCGGCTGCCGCGAGCCCCCAGATGCGCCACTGCATCGCGGTCATCGGCGTCACGGGCACCGGCGTGCCGTCCGGCCAGTTCGGCCGCTCGTCGATGTAGTATTGAACCGTCCTGCCGATGGCGGGCTCGTGACTCGCGTGGGGGAGGTGCTCTTGCATCAAGGTTCCTGCGTCGTCCGGCGATGGTAGCGTGCAACGTGATCACCTCGCGTGAAAGCCGCGTGACGGGCCCCTCCGGCGAGGATCACGCCGTTTCAAGCAAAGCCCGCCGCCCCAGCGTTTGGCGGCAGACTCTCCTCGTGCGGGAAGCCAACGGGGCGGGCCCTGCGCCGGGCACGGCGCGGGGATGCGTGGACGACAGTGGCGTCGCGGCTCCGGCGCGATTAAGGAAGGGGCTTCCAGACATTTTTCCGATGGCTCCCCTTCGACGCCTGACGAGACTGCGACATAGGCGGACCAGCCGTGACCTTCATGACGACGAACCTGGCGCTTGCCCAAGCGCTGGCCGAACGGGACTATAACAACCCGACTCCGGTGCAGCTGTCCGTGCTCGCGCCAGAGGCGGCGGGGCGCGACCTGCTAGTCTCGGCGCAGACAGGTTCCGGCAAGACCGTGGCCTATGGCCTCGCCATGGCCGAGACGCTGCTGGGCGGGGAGGAGCGTCTGCCGCACGCGACGGCTCCCCTCGCCCTTGTGGTGGCTCCGACCCGCGAATTGGCGCTGCAGGTGCAGCGGGAATTCGCCTGGCTCTATGCCGCGACCGGCGCGCGCATCGTTTCCTGCGTCGGCGGCATGGACCCGCGCCAGGAGCAGCGCCTGCTGAATCAGGGCGCGCATATCGTGGTGGGCACGCCGGGGCGGCTGCGCGACCATCTGGAGCGCGGCCGGCTTGACCTTTCCGCGCTGAAAGTCGCGGTGCTGGACGAGGCCGACGAGATGCTCGACCTCGGCTTCCGCGAGGATCTCGAATTCATCCTCGATGCCACCCCGCCGGAGCGGCGCAGCCTTCTGTTTTCCGCCACCATGCCGCGCGGCATCACCGCGCTGGCCAAGCGCTATCAGCGCGACGCGCTGCGCATCGAGGTGGCGAGCGCCGAGGGCGGGCACGCCGATATCGAATACCGCACCATCCGCATCGCCCCGACCGAGATCGATCACGCGGTGGTCAATGTGCTCCGCTTCTACGACACGCCGAGCGCCATCGTGTTCTGCAATACGCGCGAGGCGGTGCGGCGGCTGCACGCCATGCTGCAGGAACGGCAGTTCTCCGCCGTGGCACTGTCCGGCGAACTCAGCCAGAACGAGCGCAACCACGCCCTGCAGGCGCTTCGGGACGGACGCGCACGGGTGTGCGTGGCCACCGATGTCGCCGCGCGCGGCATTGATTTGCCCAATCTCGGCCTCGTCATCCATGCCGACCTGCCGAACGACGCCGAGAGCCTGCAGCATCGCAGCGGCCGCACCGGGCGGGCGGGGCGCAAGGGCGTGAGCGTGCTTCTGGTGCCGCCGTTCCGGCGTCGGCGGACCGAGGACCTGATGCGCGGGCTCGGCATCGTGCCGGCGTGGTCAGGCCCGCCGACCTCAGAGGAGATCCGCAAGCTCGACCATGAGCGCATGCTGCGGGACGCGCTGCTCACCGACGAAGCGAATGAAGAAGACCTTGCCGCCGGTCGCACTTTGCTGGCGGCGCATGCCCCCGAGCATCTCGCCGCCGCTCTGGTGCGGCTCTATCGGGCCGGCCTGCCGGCACCGGAGGAGGTCGCCGACCCCGGCGAGCCACGCGGGGGCGCTGTGCGCGATCGCGCCGCCGACCGGGAGTTTGGCGGGCCATCGGGCGGCGGGAGCGTGTGGTTCCGGCTCAATGTCGGGCGTCGCAGCAATGCCGACCCCAAATGGCTGCTGCCGCTGATCTGCCGCCGTGGCAACGTGACCCGCAAGGAAATCGGCATCATCCGCATCCTCGACGAGGAAACCGCCTTCGAGGTCAGCCGTGCCGCCGCCGATCGCTTCGGCAAGTCGGTGCGCAAGATCGAAGGTGGCGACGTCGTCATCGAGCCGCTGCCTGGCGGGCCGTCGGAGGAGCGCTCATCACGCCCGCCGCGCAGCCGGCCGTCGCCTGAACGGTCGCAACGCGATAGGCCGGAGCGCGAGAGGCCGGCGCAGGACGGGCCCGCCTACGCCAGGCCTGCCCATGAGAAACCTGCTTACGAGAAGCGCGAGCCAGCCCCGCGCCATGAGCCGGCCAAGGGCAAGCCCGCCGACAGCCGGCCGGAGCGCGGCGCGCCGGAGGGCGGCACCTATGAGCGCAGCAAGACGGCGCATCGCAAGGGCGGTTTCGAGAAGCCGCGCGAATGGAACCCGCTGGCCAACAGCGACGGCGAGCGGCCGGCCAAGCCCGTGCGCCCCACAGCGTTCGAAGGAAAGCCGCCGGGGAGATTTGAAGGCAGGAAGCCTGATGGCAAATCGGCTCCGGCTAAGAAGCCCACGGCTAAGCGGTTCGAGGCAAAGACGTTCGAGGCCAAGCCTTTCGCCGGCAAGAAGCCGGGCGGCAAGTCCAATGCCAAGAGCAAGCCGCCGCGACGCCCCTGATGCGCGCTAGAACAGCGGCACGCATGGCCTCCAGACGAAAACGGGACGCGGGCCATGGCGCCGCGTCCCGTTTGGTTAGTGCGATGCCGGCACCGGGCGATTGCCCCGGGTGCCGGCAACAGCCGCTCAGACGACCTTGACGGTGAGCGAGCCGACGCCGTCGACACCGCCCTCCATGACATCGCCGCGCACAATGGCACCGACGCCGGCCGGGGTACCTGACATGATGACGTCGCCGGGCTGAAGCTCGAACAGGCCGGAGAGGTAGGAGATCATCTCCGGCACCTTCCAGATCATCTGGTTGAGGTCGCCGACCTGGCGCTGCGTGCCGTTGACGTTCAGCCACACCTTGCCAGCGGCGGGATGGCCGATGACCGAGGCCGGTACCAGTGCCGAGCAGGGGGCGGAGTCCTCGAAGGCCTTGCCGATTTCCCAAGGACGGCCCAGCTTCTTGGCCTCGCCCTGCAGGTCGCGGCGGGTCATGTCGAGACCTACGCCATAGCCCCACACGTGATCGAGCGCGGACTCGACCGGGATGTTCACCCCGCCCTTGCCGATCGCGACCAGCATTTCCAGCTCGTAATGCACGTCGCTGGACTTGTCGGGATAGGGGAAGGTGCCGTCGGTGATGACGTTGTCGGGGTTCTTCTGGAAGAAAAAGGGCGGCTCCTTGTCGGGATCATGCCCCATCTCGATCGCGTGCTCGGCATAGTTGCGGCCGACGCAGTAGATGCGATGGATCGGGAACAGCTGGTCCGAGCCTTCGACGGGCAGCGTCGGAATGCCAGGAGGCGTGATCACATAGACGGAAGTGTCGATAGGCGCGTTCATCAGCGTACTCCTGCGTAATAGTCGACGCGTTTCTCAATGCTCTCGATCAGGGCCGACAGCCCCATCGCGGCGGCGAAAAGGATGATGGTCAGGGCCCAGAAATTCTCCATGTCGAAATTGCGCGAATAGAGCTCGAACAATTCGCCATAGCCGATGATCGCCACCAGAAGCTGGCCGATCACCACGCCCTTGACGCCGCGCACGACGCCCAGCCGGATGCCGGCGAGAATTTCGGGGAGCGCGGCGAAGAAGATGATCTTGCTGTAAAGCGTCCAGGGCGACGCGCCATAGCTGCGCCCCATCTCGACGAGCGAGGGCGGGACGCCCTGAATGCCGGCCCGGGTGTCGAGCACAATGATCCAGACGGCGAACAGGAAGACCGTGACCACCACCGTCGTCTCGCCCATGCCGAACAGAATCATCAGCACCGGCACCAGCGCCGAAAGCGGCGCCGAGACGAAGATGTTCACCCAGATGCCGAGCAGGCTGTCGGCCGTGGTCGAACGCCCCATCAGCACGCCGATGGCGATCCCGACGACGATGGCGAAGAACATGCCAAGCAAGAAGCTGTTCAGCGTGGTAATCGCTGCCGACTGCCAGGTGGCGGTCTGTACCAGCGCCATCGCCGCGACGATCACGTCGGAGAGTGGCGGAATGAGGAACATGGCGCCGGAACGCCCGACGATTTCCCAGATGACGCACCACACAAGCAGCGACGCCATCATGGGCACGCGATAGCCAAACAAAGTCATCGCGGCCTCCCCTAATCGACGTAGCGCTTGAGGCCCTGCCAGATTTCCTCGACCGTATCGAGGTAGCCCTGGTCACGGCGAATGGCGTCCGGCGAGGCCGTACGGTCGATTTCAGGCTCAATGATCTGCGCGATCCGACCGGGCCGGCGCGAGAGGATGACGATGCGGTCGGAGCAGTAGACCGCTTCCTCGATCGAGTGGGTGACGAAGATAAAGGTCTTCTTCTCCTTCTCGACCAGTTCGAGCAGGTCCTCCTGGAACTTGCGGCGGTTCTGCTCGTCCACCGCCGAGAACGGCTCGTCGAGCAGGAGCACATCGGCATTTACCGCGAAGGCGCGGGCGAGGCCGACGCGCTGGCGCATGCCACCGGAAAGCTCGTGCGGGTACTTGTTCTCGAAGCCGGACAGGCCGACCTCGGCGATGTACTTCCGGGCGATCGACTGGCGCTCGTCCTTGCCCATGCCCTTGAGTTCCAGGCCGAAGGCGACATTGCGCATGACCGTCGCCCACGGCATCAACGCGAAGTCCTGGAACACGAAGGCGCGCTCGGGGCCGGGGCCGGTGACGGTCTGGCCATTGACCCTGATCTCGCCCGAGGTGGCCGGGATCAGACCGGCGATGATCTTGAGAAGGGTGGTCTTGCCGCAGCCGGACGGGCCAAGCAGCGTGGTCAGCTTGCCGGCGGGGAAGTCGAGGTCGATGCCGCGCAGGGCTTCGACCTCATTGTACATCTTGCACACGCCGCGCACTTCGACCGCGACATCCGAGCCGGCGGCAACGGCGGCGGCGGTGGCCGCCTGAGCGGTAATGTTCCGCATGATCAGGACTTTCTCTTCTCGGGACGCAGCACGCGAAGCTCGAAAGCCTCAAGCGCGGCGAGCGTCAGGGTGGACACGAGGATGATGGAGACGACGGCCGCATACATCTCGGCATAGTTGGCGACCGAGCGATGATAGGTGATGAGGTCGCCAATGCCGGTCGGGGTGATCAGCAGTTCCGCCAGGATCACGCCGATGAAGCCGGCGGCGAGGCCGAGACGAAGGCCAGCGAAGATCACCGGACTCGCATCCGGGATGATGATCTTGGTAATGCGCTGCCACAGATTGCCCTGGAACGAGTAGCACATGGCCACCAGCGAGGGATTGGCGTTGCGCACCGCCTTGTAGCCGTTGAGCACGATCACCGGCAGTGCCAGCATGATCACCGCCAGCGTCTTCGACACCAGGCCGATGCCATAGACGAAGGTGATGAGCGGAATCAGCGCCGCCATCGGCGCCGCCTGAAGCACGATGAACACCGGCGCCACCAGCCATTCGGCGAAGCGCGACAGGCCCATGACGATGCCGAGACCAATGCCGATGAAGGCGGAGATGGCGATGCCGATCACCAGCGGCTGCAGCGTCTCGGCATAGGCCGCGACGAAGGACCCATCGAGCGTCATCGTCACAAAGGCGCGCAGCGTCTCCAGGAAGGTCGGGAAAGCGTAGCTGATCGGAATCCGGCCGGCGATCTCCCAGACGAGAAAGAAGAGGCCGATTGACGCCAGGCGCCAAAGGGCCGTGCGGTGCTCCGAGAGCTTCCTCCAAAAGAAGGAAGCCTCGGAGGTGGGAACGGCTCGCGAGGAGCCGTTCGCCTGTACCGGAAAACTCATCCAACCGGCCTCAGTTCGTGCCGACCTTGCCGAGCGCGCGGTTCAGCGGCTCGAGGGCCCAGAAATCCTCGACCTTCAGGCTCGCAGCGTCGCCCTGGAGCTGGCCGGAGAGCGTATAGAAGGCGAAGTCATCCTTGGCCGCCGCCTCGCCGCCGCCATTGAGCGGGAACGCCTTGCCCTCCGCGAGCTCGGTGAAGTAGGGGGTGATCTCCGCCACCTGATCGGCCGGCAGGTCGGGCAGCAGCTTGTACTTGGTGCGCCACTCCGCGACGATCGCCGGGTTCTTGGTCACTTCGCGCCAGGTGGTGAGGACCGACTCGACGATGACGTCGACTTCGCCGGCATTCTTGTCGAGGAAATCCTGGCGGGCGAAGAGCGCCTCGTCCGTGGCGTTGATGCCCTCGAGCGGCAGGATGATGAACTTGCCTGGAGCCTTTTCCTGCAGCAGCCGGCGGCCTGCCGAATCCACGATCGTCGCCTTGACGTTGCCCTGCAGCAGAGCGCCGGTGCGTACTTCCGAGCCGGGGATGTAGCTGATCTTCGAGAACTTGATGCCCTGCTTCTCTTCCATCAGCTTCATGATGGCTTCGGTGCCCGAGCCGCGCGAATGGACCGCGATTTCCTGGCCGTTCAGGTCCTTCCAGGTCTTGTAGAATTCGGCATTGACCGCCGGGTAGAAGCGCAAGGTCGAGAGTTGCAGGAAGATGCGCACCGGCACCTTAACCTTCTGCATCAGCGCGTAGGGCCCGCCGACGCCGATATCCGCCTGACCGCTCACCACCGCCTGCGCAGCGATGTCCTCGGACTTGAGATAGGTCATCTCGATGTCGACACCCCGCTGCTTGGCCAGTTCGAAGGCCGCCAGCAGATGGAGGTTCTCGACCGAGGCAATGTCGCCATAGGCAACGCGCACCTTAGCTTCGGCCTGCGGCACTGACGCCACGGCAAGGCCGACGCCGATAGCGACCGCCATTGCGGACAGACCGCACCGTTTTCTCGTGAATTCCTTGAGCATTTCCAGTCTCCCATGAGCGCCGAGCGGTTTTAATCCGCCACTCACCCAACCCGCGAGGTTGGATACCAATTTGGATTTGGTTTATATTGGCCGTCGCAATGGGTCAAGGTCGGATTGGCTTGACTGCACGTTTTGATGCCGCCATAGAATGAACCAATTCGCACTTTGGTTGATCCGGACACCCATGCTTAATCCTTCCGCCGACCCCCATCTGGAAAAAGGCATCGTCACGCAGCTGCGTGGCTATCTGGCCCAGATCGATCTTGCAGATGATGGCCGCCTGCCGCCCGAGCGGGAATTGTCGGCGGCGCTTGGCGTGTCGCGCACCGAGCTGCGCAAAGCCCTCGACGTGCTGGAGGCGGAGGGTCAGCTCTGGCGTCATGTCGGCAAAGGCACCTTCATGGGTAGCCGGCCGCTGGACACCTTCGCCGACATCGCGGCGCTTGCCCGGCGCAGCAATCCGGCCGAGGTGATGCGGGCGCGCATCGTGATGGAGCCAGAAATCTGCCGTGCCGCCGCCTTCACCGCCACGCCGGAGGACATCGCCGAGATGCGTCTGTGCCTCACCCGCTCCCGGCAGGCCGACACTTGGCGGCAATATGAAGCCTGGGACACGCGCCTGCACCGCACCATTGCCGAAGCTTCGCAGAACACCTTGCTTCTCGGCCTGTTCGACACGCTGAACGCGGTGCGCCGGGCCGTGACCTGGGGCCGGCTGCGAACCGAGCCGGTGAAACCGCTGCCCGACCATCACAGTTTCGCCGAGCACGAAGCGATCGTCGACGCCATCGAGCATCGCGACATCGCCGCCGCCGCTGCCGGCATGCGCGCCCACCTGCAGACAGTGGAGCGCAAGCTCCTCGACCGTCAGTGACGCCCAACCTCCCCGCCGATGGGCGGGCTTGAGAAACGGTCGGCTTCGGTCTTGGATGGCCGCCGGAGCGTCGCGCGGGGATTCGCCTCCCCGGCGGCGACCTTGGAGGATCGTAACACCTTGATGTCCTGGCCAACGTCGACCGTCCCGGCGGGTCTTGTGGCCTTATGGGTGATCGCGCCATGAGCGCCGCCCCGCGCTCGCTCGCCGCCCGCTGGCGCCGCCTGAACTGGCGCGACCGCGCGCTGCTGGGCGAGGCCTTGCTGACCGTGACCCTCGCCCGGCTGGCGATCGTGCTGCTGCCGTTTCGCCATGTCGCCCGCATCTCCGCGACCTGGCCGACGCGCCCGCCGCCGGCGGATGCCCGGGAACAGATCATCCGGGCGCGGTGGGCGATCCGTGCGGTGGCGCGCCGCATGCCGTTTCGCGCCATGTGCCTCGAACAGGGACTGTCGGCTCGGGTGATCCTGCACCGGCGCGGCGTGCCGACTACGCTTTACTACGGCGTGATGAAGGACGAGCAAGGCCAGCTAATGGCCCATCTGTGGGTGCGCTCGGACGCGATCGACGTGATCGGCACCGAGGATCTCGCACGGTTCACCCTGCTCGCCACCTTTCCTCCGGTCGGACCGGGGTCGCCCGCCTTGGGCTCGGGCGGAGCCCGCTGAACCGCGCGACGCGCGGTTGATCAGTCCAATGTCTGCCGGAAGCGCTTCACCGCGATGACCATGGCGACGAGCATGATCACACTGAGGCCGAGAATGTTCTGCGCTAGATCGGCAGACGTCGCGCCCTTCAGCAGGATGCCCCGCACCATTCGCAGATAATGGGTCAGCGGCAGCGTCTCGGCGACCCATTGCGCCCAGGTCGGCATGCCGGCGAAGGGAAACATGAAGCCCGACAGCAGGATATTGGGCAGAAAGTACATAAAGGTCATCTGCACCGCCTGCAGCTGGTTCTGCGCCAGCGTGGAGAACGTGTAGCCGATGGAGAGGTTGGTGAGGATGAACAGGCCGGTCAGGACGGTGAGGAGCGCCAGATTGCCGACGACGGGAACGTCGAACAGCAGCACCGCCGCACCAAGGATCATCGCCGCCTGCAGCGCCCCGACCATCACATAGGGTGCGATCTTGCCCACCATGATCTCCACCGGTCGGATCGGCATGGCGAGCAGCGTCTCCATCGTTCCGCGCTCGATCTCCCGCGTCACCGACAGGGCCGTGAAGATCAGCATGGTCATGGTGAGGATGGTGCCGAGCAGGCCCGGCACGATGTTGAGCTGGGTGACGGCGGCCGGGTTGTAGCGCGGATGGGTGCGGAACTCGAAGGGCGACGGGGTTTTCTCCAGCCCGCTGCCTTCGGGTGCGTCATCGAGGTTGAAGCGCTCGCGCCGGACCGAGGTTTCCACCAATTGCCCCAGGGCCGCCAGCGCGCTGGTCGAGGCGACGGGATCGGTGGCGTCCGCCGAGACAAGCAGGGATGGGCTCTCCCCGCGCCGTACCGCGCGCTCGAAGCCAGCTGGGATTTCCACCACGAACAGCACCTGGCCCGAGCGGAGCAGATGCTCGGCCTCGGCCTCGTTCACGGGGTGATGGGTGATTGAAAAGTACTTGGTGTTCTCGATAGCGGCGAGGATCGAGCGGGTCAGCGACGACTGGTCATAGGCGAGCACGGCGGTCGGCAGGTGCCGCGGCGTTGTGTTGATGGCGTAGCCGAAGAGGATCAGCTGCAGCAGCGGAATCGACACCATCGCCGCGAAGGAGACCCGGTCCCGCATCAGCTGGATGAATTCCTTGCGTATCATCGCGCCGATACGGCGCAGGGAACCCGCCACGCCGTTCACCGCAGGCCATCCCTTGAGCGGTTGATGAGGTCGATGAACACATCTTCCAGGCTGGGGCTGTCCGGGCGCCAGACAAGCTCCTCCCGCGTCGAAAAGCGGGCGATAGCGAGCTCCAGCGCCGCCCGGTCGCGTCCGCCGACATGCACGCTGGTGCCGAAGGGGGCGACAAGCTCGATGCCGGGCTGCTGCATCAGCTCACGCGCCAGCGCCGCCGGGTCCGGACCGGTCACGCGCCACATGTGCAGCGCCGAGCGGGCGACAACCTCCTCGACCGTGCCCTGCGCCAGCAATTCGCCATAGGCGATATAGGCGATCTCGTGGCAGCGCTCGGCCTCGTCCATGTAGTGGGTGGAAACGAGAACGGTGACGCCGCCAGCCGCAAGGTCATGGATCTGCGTCCAGAACTCGCGCCGTGCCTTGGGATCGACGCCGGCGGTCGGCTCGTCAAGCAGCAGCAGCTGGGGACTGGGCAGGATGCAGGCGCCGAGGGCGAGCCGCTGCTTCCAGCCGCCGGAAAGTTCGCCGGCCAGCTGCAGCTCGCGCCCATCCAGCCCGAGAGAGACGATCGCATCGGCCGCCGCCGCCTCGGCATCGGGCACGCCATAGATGCGGGCGATGAATTCGAGGTTCTCCCGCACCGAGAGGTCGGCATAGAGGCTGAATTTCTGCGTCATATAGCCGACATGTCGGCGAATGGCGCGGCCCTGGGTCAGGATGTCCATGCCAAGGCAGGTGCCCTGCCCCTGGTCCGGCGTCAGCAAGCCGCACAGCATGCGGATGGTGGTGGTCTTGCCCGAGCCGTTGGGGCCGAGAAAGCCATAGATCTGCCCACGCTTCACGCGCATGGAGAGATCGCGGACCACGCGGTTGGCGCCAAAGCTCTTGCTCAACCCCTGAACATCGATGGCGTAGTCGACGCCGCGAGCGGGCCCGGGCTCCGGCGCCCTCCCCTCCACACGCTCCAGTCGGGCGCTCATGGCGCAATCTCGACCGTGACCGGCTGTCCGGGGCGCAGCTTCGAGGGATCGCGCGGCTTGGCTTCCATCATGAATACCAGCTTGGAGCGCTCATCCAGGCTGTAGATGACCGGCGGCGTGTACTCGGCGCTGGCGGCGATGTAGCTGACGGTAGCCTCGATCTCTTCGGCACAGCCATCGCAGCTCACCGTCACGGCGGTGCCGAGCTGGAATTGCGGCAGGGCCGGCTCCGGCACGAAGAAGCGCACCTTGATCAATTCCGGCGGCAGGATCGACGCCACCGGCCTCCCGGCCGGCACGAGTTCACCCGTGCGGAAATACAGCGTCTCCACCGTGCCGCTGACGGGCGAGAACATGCGCCGCCGGTCCAGCCGCACCTGCGCAGCTGCCAGGCTGGCTCGGGCGGCATCAACCGATTTTTCCGCCGCAGCGATCTGATCATCGCGGCCCGCGAGCTTGGCGGCTTCGATCTCATGGCGCGCCTGCTCCAGCGTGGCTTCGTTCTGGTTGTAGGTCTGCTGCGCCGAATCCAGGGCCGCCTGCGATGCCACCTGCTTGGACTGCAGGTCCTTCTGACGGTCGAGCTCGAGTCGGGAAAGCTCCAGCGCCGCAGCGGCCCGCCTCTCGCTCGCCTCCAGAATCGCCACTTCCGCTGGGCGCTTGGCCGCCGCCTTGACGTTGGCAAGCTCAGAGAGCGCCTGGCCAAGGGCGGCTTCGGCCGACTTCAGGTCGGCCAGCTGCAAATCCTCGTCGATGGTGAAGAGCGGCATGCCCTTCGTCACCCGCGCACCATCTTCGACCTTGAGATCGACGATGCGCCCGGCCTCATCCGGCCCGACAAAGATGAAATCGGCCTCCGCATAGCCCTGATACCCGCCCGGCGCGGAAACGACGAAAAGAGCGGCAAGAGAAAACAGAACCAGGGTCAGAATGACGACGACGATATTGGTCGGCAAGCGAAAGCGCGGCGTCATCATACCCCCAACAACAAAGCCCGCGAGAACCTCCCTCGCTGTCAGGCCGACGCCCCTCGCCCAACCACGCCTCTAAAGCAGTATTGCGTGCAGGCATGTCTTGCACCGACGCGCCGAGGGTGGGAGCTTTTCCATACGATCAGATTTTTTTCCGCTTTTCCAGCGCACGCATCGGTCGGATGCTTCAATACGCTAACTCCGATCAAAAATAGTCACTGACCGTCGCCCATTCTTCCGGTGTATGCGATGTTCTGTTCCGGCTTCTTGGCCCGGAAAATGCTTTTATGAACGTTCCATGCATCGCCGGGGGGCAAAAGATGCCAAATCTAGCTATTTTCTTGCCGGGACTTTTTGCCGGATCCTGGATCTGGTCGGCCCAGATCGAAATAATGCGAAACAATGGCTTTGAGCCAATCGTATTCGACGATCCATTTGTCAAATTTGGCAAGAATTACGGTACGGTTCCCAGGCTGATCGATTTTGTGAAGGAGGCTTTGCTTCCGCATAAGTCGCGGGAGATGATGGTATTTGGAAACTCTATGGGTGGCTATATCGGCCTCGCCCTGGCAAGTGATCCGAATTTCAACGTAAAACAGGCCTTTGTCAGCGGGTGCCCGGGCGCGGGGGAAAATGTGACCCTCGGCCTCGGCGTGACCCGCATCCTCTCGATGGACTATGCCCACAAAATATCGCGCGAGCTTTTCCACGACCCGTCGCGGCTCGACACCGCCATGATCGAAACGACCTTTCGCGAAATAGCCAATCGCCAGTGCTTCATGATGGGCCTTTCGATCCTGCGCTCGCTGCAAAAGATAGATGTGCGCGAGTTCATCGACAGCGTGGCGGTCGACACCCACCTGATATGGGGGGCGCATGACCGGGTGACGCCGATCGATCCCTGGCGGAAGATGGCAGCCGCCAACCCCTTCCTGCATCTGCACTCCATCGCCGATGCCGGCCATTGCCCGATGATCGAAACCCCGGAGGCCTTCAACGCGGTATTAGAGCGGGCGCTCGCAAAGCCGCAGACCACGCCGTCTCGCCTGGGTGAACTGGAAGCGCGACCGGTTCCGTGAGCTCCAGCGCCGCGCGCGAGAATCTCACCCAGTGAAGGCCACTTCCTGCTTTTCAAAGCGCTGCGAGCCAAAGTCCTGATGGTGGTTGCAGAAATACTGCCGGGCGATCTCGGCCACCAGACGGGCACGGGTCACATGCGAGCCGGGAATTTTCTTGTCGATCCAGGCGTCCGGGACGGTGAGCACCATTCCGGTTTCCAGTCGACACAGAATCATCCGCAATTCCTCGCCTTCCATCACGCTCTCCGCCCCTCAGCCATGCGAAGCCTCGCTATAGGATGAGGCGCGGGGCAGATTCAACCCTGTGCTTCACGGCCGCGACACGGCCGGGAATCGCCCATCCGGCCAGAACGGCGGGCCGCGCGGCGGAACGGCTCTTCACCGCCCGCCCAGCCCACTTCCGCGCGGGTACAGGACTGCGAATCGGCCCCCAATTTGACGTCATCGTCCCGCGAGCGGGGAAGATCGCCAAAAAGCTCGCCCATTGTGGCCCACGCGCAACAGTGCGAACCGTGCCTTCCAAGCCCTTATCCACGCAACGCTTTTCTGCGAAGCCCCTCATCCCAGGGTTGCATCCGCCGGACTGCGTCACGTCAGGTTCCTTTCAGGGCATTTCGATTGTCGTTGCGGTAACTATCTACGGGGCCAGATGTGCTATGCAGTGGTAGGGTCGTTCTGTGGCACTCAGTGTCCTGGAGGTCGAGGGGCTATGATGCGTATTTTTTCTTCGATACTGGTGGCGGGCGCCGTGTCGCTCGGAGCCGTTAGCGGCGCTTCGGCGTTGACCAATGATATCTGCCATGCGCCGGGGAAGCAGCCGGTGGGCAAGCTGACGGCGACCGAAGGGTCGGTGCTCATCCAGCGGGGCGATGGTTATGAGCGCGCCGTGACCGGCACCGAGCTCAAGGCCGGCGACAAGATCACCGTGATCGGCGATGGCAACGCGGAGTTCGCCTACATCACCGGCAAGCAATTGGCGGTCGCCCGTTCGTCCACCGCGACGGTATGCGCCACCGAATCGGCGACGGGCGCGCTGGCGTATGTCGAGCCGGTGGGCTCCGTCCCTGGGGTGAACCCGCTGCCTGGTTTTGTTCCGCAAGACAATGCTCCCCTTATCACCTTCGGCATGCTCGGTGTTGGTGCTGGCATTGGCGCGGCGATTTCGACTACACAGAGTAACAACCGAACCATCATCTTCCCGGTCAGCCCCTGATCTCAAGGGCTCCCCTCTCGCTGGCTGCGGAGGGTACACGGACGTGTGGTGCCGAACTCTGATTGATTCAAATGAAAGCCCACCCATACAGATGGGTGGGTTTTCTATTTTGTGGCTACACTGGGTGGCCGCTGCGGATCCAGCAGCCGTCGTCTTGCGCGGGTCGCTGCGTGTCGTTGGTCCTTCGTGAACATCATTGTACCAATCTGGACCGGGGTCGATTTGTAGCCCTAGGGCCGCCATGAGGCTAGACCGGCGACGAGATCGTCGGTGATGGCGAGGGACATGCCGTCCTCGACTTCGGCTATGACCGGAAGATGACGGTTGCGAGTTCGACGATCGAGACGGTCCGGGTGCCCGACTGCGGCCAGCAGACGCTGGATTCGAGCGGCGTCAAGCCGGCTTCGGGTGGCACTGGTGAGACGGGCGCACTGGCTTATGTGTCCGACGCAGGCTTAGGCGCCCCCCGACGAGCTGCGCCAGTGCAACTTTTGCTGGTAGGAGTTCTGTAGCTGGAGTTCCTGCTGCTGGTCGTTTTGGGGGTTTGCAAACCCTTCACTAGCGATTGCCGCCGGCATCGGGGCGGGCGCCGCCATGGCGGGTGTTGTTGCAACCACCCAAAACAATAAGATCAAGACCATCATTTTCCCGGTCAGACCGTGATTTGACCGGCTAGCGTTTGCGGACAGGATGAGGAACGGCGAGGTTTTCGCCCCCGTGTCACTCTCCTCCGGCGCAGATCGTGTCCGCGTTTACCCTTCCATCGCGGGCGGCCCATGGCCGCCCGCTCGTTTGTCCAGCAAGGAGCCTTTCCGTTCGCTCCCACCACGATTTCTCCGCCGCAGCCATCCGGCGCCACCCGCGCCCCGGCTCTTCGCCGCTTGACCGCGCGCGCCCGGCGATGGAGCATCGGACCGCTCCGACCGCACGCCATTCCAGAACAAGACGGCGGAGCGGGAGGATCGCATGCCTGCACGCCCCGGCGCGGCCATCGCCGCCTGCCTGCTTTTCCTGATGCCCTCAGCCTTGGCCGACCCCTCCGGCGACCCGGCCGCGGTCAGCTCCGACGCCGGGGAATACAGCGACAAGCAGGGCAACCCGACCTACAAGATCGACAAGGACGGCACGGTCGATTGGTACACGGCGATCGGCTACATCCGCTATACCGCGAACTGCATGCAGTGCCATGGCCCGGACGGGCTCGGCTCCAGCTTCGCGCCCGCGCTGACCGATGCCTTGCAGAACCTCAACTACAGCCAGTTCCTCGACACCATCACCAACGGCAAGCAGAATGTCAGCACCAGCCAGGATCTGGTGATGCCGGCCTTCGGCAAAAACCCGAATGTGATGTGCTTCGTCGACGCCATCTTCGTCTATCTCAGGGCGCGCTCGGATGGCGCGCTCGGGCGGGGGCAACCGGCAAAAAGCGCGCCACGGCCGGAGGGCTATAGTGCGACCGAGGATGCCTGCCTCGGTTAGCGGCAGCTGCCTTCGGTAGCGCGATGCCGTGATTGGCGCGATAGTGGGCGCCCCTCTCCATGCGAATCGGCAGGATCCGGTGCCGATCACACCGCTCCATCGTGATGCGTGATGAGCAAAGGCTGCCTCTCGACGCCCTCACCGCCGGCGGGCCGGGTGATGGCGCCCGCTTTCCTCGCCGCCGCGCATGAGTCGCCGATGAGCCTTGAGCGTCCCGCCTCCAATCTCTTCTACCAGACCCGCCTGCGCCGGCCGACGCTCGCGCGTGGCAAGGGCGTCTATCTCTGGGACAGCGAGGGAAAGCGCTATCTCGATGGTTCCAGCGGGGCGATGGTTTCCAATATCGGCCATTCCAACCCGGCCGTGCTCGACGCCATGCGCCGTCAGATGGAGCTTTCCACCTTCGGCTACCGGCTGCATTTCGAGAACGAACCGGCCGAACGCCTCGCAACCCGCATTGCCGGCCGCATGCCGGAAGGGCTCGACCGGGTGTTCTTCGTGTCCGGTGGTTCAGAGGCGGTGGAGAGCGCACTCAAGCTCGCCCGGCAATATGCGGTGGCGCGCGGCCAGGCCGAGCGCTGGAAGGTGATCTCGCGCTTTCCCTCCTATCACGGCTCGACGCTGGGGGCGCTGGCCGTCACCGGCATGTCGCTGATGAGCGCGCCCTTCGCGCCAATGCTGCGGGAGATGCCGAAAATACCGGCCCCGACCTGCTATCTCGACCGCGACGGGCTCAGCCTCCAAGAGCGTGGCCTGCGCTATGCCCACATGCTGCGCGAGGAAATCCTGCGTCAGGGGCCGGAAACCGTCCTCGCCTTCATCATGGAGCCGGTCGGTGGCGCGTCCACCGGCGCGCTGGTGGCGCCGGATGGCTATTACGCCGCCATCCGCGCCATCTGCGACGAGTTCGGCCTGCTGCTGATCTGCGACGAGGTGATGAGCGGAGCCGGCCGCACCGGGCGCTATCTCGCCAGCGAGCACTGGAACCTTCGTCCCGACATCGTGGCGCTCTCAAAGGGCTTCGGCGCCGGCTATGCCCCGCTCGGCGCCATGGTCGCGGACCGCATCCTCGCCGAGACAGTTATCGACCATGGCGGCTTCATTCATGGCCACACCTATGCCGGCAACCCGCTGGCATGCGCCGCCGGCCTCGCCGTGCTGGAGGAAATCGACCGGCTGGGCCTCATCGAGGCCGCCGAGCGACAGGGGACCGCGCTGAAGACCCGGCTGGAAGAGCTGATGGCGCGCTTCCCCTTCATCGGCGACGTACGCGGCAAGGGGCTGCTGCTGGCCTTCGAGCTGGTAGCGGACCGCGAATCGATGGCCCCGCTGCCGCCGCAGCTTAATGCCCATCTGCGCCTCGTCGACCTCGCCTATGAGGCGGGGCTGATCATCTACTCCCGTCGCACGCGAGGGGGGCGAATCGGCGATCATTTCATGGTGTGCCCACCATTGATCGTCACCGATGAACAGATCGACGAGATCATGGACAAGCTCGGTGCGTCACTGGAAAACTTCGCGACCGAGGCGAAACTGCCTATGGGAGCCGGCTGATGAGCCGTCCGGTCATTCTTACCTGCGCGGTAACCGGTTCGATCCACACGCCGTCGATGAGCCCCTATCTGCCGATCACGCCCGAACAGATCGCCGACCAGGCGATCGAGGCGGCGGAGGCCGGCGCGGCGATCCTGCACCTGCACGCCCGCGATCCCGCCACCGGCATGCCCTCGGCTGACCCCGCCCTGTTCGAGGAGATCGTCGCCCGTATCCGCGCCCGCAGCGATGCGGTGCTGAACCTGTCGACCGGCGGCTCCTCGCGCATGACGCTCGACCACCGGCTGGCCGCCGCCCGGCTGATCGAGCCGGAAATGTGCTCGCTGAACATGGGTTCGATGAATTTCGGCCTGTTCCCGCTCGCCGACCGCTATGAGTGGAGCCATGACTGGGAGCGCGGCTTTCTCGAGGCCACGCGCTCGGTCATCTTCCGCAACAGCTTCGAGGATATCGAGACCATTCTGGCCGACATCGGCGCGGCGCGCGGCGCCCGCTTCGAGCTGGAATGCTACGATGTCGGCCACCTGCAGACCGTTGCCTTCTATCTCAGGCAGGGCCTGCTGAAGCCGCCGGTGTTCCTGCAGTTCGTGCTCGGCGTGCTGGGCGGTATCGATGCCGCGCCGGAGCAGCTCATGCACATGAAGGCGACCGCCGACCGGCTGCTCGGCGCCGACTACCACTTCTCCGTGCTCGCCGCCGGCCGCCAGCAAATGCCGCTCGGCACCATGGGCGTCATCCTCGGCGGCAATGTCCGCGTCGGACTTGAGGACAACCTCGCCATCGCCCGCGGCGAACTCGCCACCTCGAATGCCGAGCAGGTGCGCAAGATGGCGCGGATCATCGAGGAACTCGGCTACCGCCTCGCCACCCCCGACGAGGTGCGCGCCCGGCTGGCGCTGAAGGGTCCGCCGCCCCTCGCCAGCAAGGATGCCACGCCATGAAGGTGATGTTCGATGCCGCGCAGAAGCGGCACTATCCCGGCTTCTTCCTGACCAGCGGCGCCCGCGCGCCCAACCCGGAGACGCCCGCCCGCGCCGACATCCTGCACGACGCCGCACGCGCCGCCGGCCTGACGCCGGAAGTGCCGCCTGATCTCGGCCTCGCGCCGGCGGCAGCCATCCACACACCGGAATATCTTTCCTTCCTGAAAGGCATCTTCGCGCGCTGGCAGCGGATCGAAGGGGCCTCGGAAGAGGTGATCCCGAACATCCACCCCGACCGGCGCGGCAGCGCCTATCCGCTCTCCGCCGTCGGGCAGGCCGGCTATCACATGGCGGACACGTCCTGCCCGATCGGGACGGAGACCTACGCCGCCGCGCTGCGCAGCGCCCATGCCGCCGCCCATGCGGCGCATCGCGTGATGGAGGGCGAGAGCGCCGCCTATGCACTCTGCCGCCCACCCGGCCACCATGCCTTCAAGGATCTGGCCGGCGGCTTCTGCTACCTCAACAATTCCGCCATCGCCGCGCAGGTGCTGCGCGCCAACACGCCCCGCGTCGCCATCCTCGATATCGATGTGCATCACGGCAACGGCACGCAGGGCGTGTTCTACGACCGGGCGGATGTGCTCACCGTTTCGCTTCATGCAGACCCGGCCCGCTTCTACCCCTTCTTCTGGGGCCATGACGATGAGCGCGGCGAAGGGCCGGGCCTCGGCTATAATTTCAACCTGCCGCTGGCCCGAAAGACCGGCGACGAAGGCTTTCTTGCCGCGCTCGACCGCGCTTTGTCGCGCATCGCCGCCTTCTGTCCGGGCGCGCTCGTCATCGCGCTCGGGCTCGACGCCTATGAGGGCGACCCGTTCGCCGGGCTCAGCGTCTCGACGCCCGGCTTCCGGCGCATCGGCGAGCAGATCGGCCAGCTCGGCCTGCCGACCGTTCTGGTGCAGGAAGGCGGCTATGTCTGCGACGGGCTCGGAGGCAACCTGATCGCCTTTCTCGACGGCTTTGGCGCGACCCATCGCGTGGCATCGGGGGCAGGCTAGTGAGGGCGATGGAAGATGTGGAGGCCCCGACGATCCGGCCGATCGAGCGGGACGACCTCGCCGCCGTGGCCGACATGATCGCGCAGCTGGCTGACCATGTCCGGCCAGGCTTCACACCGGGCGCCGATGCGGCGAGCCTGGAGCGCTATGGGCCGACTGGGCTCGGCCTGTTCGAGGCTGTTATCGCCACCCGGCCGAGGGGCCCGGTCGGGCTGTGCCTCTACACCTATGCCTTTTCCGGTTGGCGCGGCCGGCCGGGGGTGTTCGTCGAGGACCTTTATGTGGCGCCGGCCGAGCGCGGCAGCGGGCTGGGGCGCGCGCTCCTTGCCGCCGTCATCGCCCGCGAGGCGCCGAAGGGCTGCAGCTTCATCAAGCTGCATGTCGACAAAGCCAATGCCGGCGCACAGGCCTTCTATGCGCGGCTCGGCTTCGTGCCGGAAGCGCATGACGACACGCTCACCCTCGAAGAAGAGGGCTTGCGCGCGATCAGCGCGCCGGTCTGAAGGCGCCCGTCAGTTCCGCAGCCCCGGCGCTTCCTGCCCGGTGCGCGCGACATATTCGATATAGCCGCCGCCATATTGATGGATGCCGTCCGGCGTCAGTTCCAACACGCGGTTCGACAGAGCGGCGAGGAAGTGTCGGTCATGGCTGACGAAGAGCATCGTGCCCTCATAGTCGGCGAGGGCGGCGATCAGCATTTCCTTGGTGGCAATGTCGAGATGGTTGGTCGGCTCGTCGAGCACCAGGAAGTTCGGCGGGTCATAGAGCATGCGGGCCATGGCGAGGCGCGCCTTCTCGCCACCTGAGAGCACACGGCACTTCTTCTCCACATCGTCGCCGGAGAAGCCGAAGCAGCCGAGCAGCGAGCGCAGGGAGCCCTGCCCCGCCTGCGGAAAGGCGTCTTCCAGCGTCTCGAACACGGTGCGCTCGCCGTCCAGCACCTCCATGGCGTGCTGCGCGAAATAGGCCATCTTCACGCTGCCACCGACTGACACGCTGCCATCGTCCGGCGCGGTCTCGCCCGCCACCAGCTTGAGCAGGGTCGACTTGCCGGCGCCGTTCACGCCCATCACGCACCAGCGCTCGCGCCGGCGCACATGGAAGTCCAGCCCGTCATAGATGCGCCGGGTGCCATAGCTCTTGTGGACGTTCTTCAAGCTGGCCACGTCCTCGCCCGAGCGCGGCGGCGGCTGGAACTCGAAGGCCACCGTCTGGCGCCGGCGAGGCGGCTCGACACGCTCGATCTTGTCGAGCTTCTTCACCCGGCTCTGCACCTGCGCGGCATGGGAGGCGCGCGCCTTGAAGCGCTCGATGAAGGCGACCTCCTTGGCCAGCATGGCCTGCTGGCGTTCGAACTGCGCCTGCTGCTGCTTCTCAGCCAAAGCGCGCTGCTGAGCATAGAACTCGTAATCGCCGGAATAGGAGGTGAGCGAACCGGCGTCGATCTCCACGACCTTGTTGACGATCCGGTTCATGAAGGCGCGATCATGGGAGGTCATCATCAGCGCGCCGTCGAAATTCTTCAGGAACGCTTCCAGCCAGATCAGGCTCTCAATGTCGAGATGGTTCGAGGGCTCGTCGAGCAGCATCACGTCGGGGCGCATGAGCAGGATGCGGCCGAGCGCGACGCGCATCTTCCATCCGCCGGAGAGACGGCCGACATCGCCCTCCATCATTTCCTGGGTGAAGCCGAGCCCGGCCAGGACCTCGCTCGCCCGGCCCTCCAGCGAATAGCCGTCGAGTTCCTCGAAGCGGGCCTGGACCTCGCCATAGCGTTCGATGATGGCATCCATCTCGTCGGCGCGGTCGGGGTCGACCATGGCGGCCTCGAGCGCCCGCAATTCGGCGGAAATGACGCTGATCGGCCCAGCGCCGTCCATTACCTCGGCGAGCACCGACTTGCCGGCCATGTCACCGACGTCCTGGCTGAAATAGCCGATGGTGATGCCGCGATCGGTGGATACCTGCCCCTCGTCAGGCGCCTCTTCGCCGGTGATCAGGCGAAAAAGCGTGGTCTTGCCAGCGCCATTGGGACCGACGAGGCCCACCTTCTCGCCCTTCAGCAGCGTCGCCGACGCTTCGATGAAGACGAGTTGCTTGCCGTTCTGCTTGCCGATGGAATCGAGCCGGATCATGCGCGCGGGAGGTCCTGAAGAGAAGCTCCCGCGCGTTTAAGCCATTCCCGGCTCCGGAGGAAGGGCCGGCGCCTTCGTCATACCGCGCTGCGGCGATCAGACCGCCGACACGCGCCAGATGCAGTCGCCGACATCATCGACGCACAGAAGCCCGCCGCGCTTGTCGACGATCACCCCCACCGGGCGTCCCAGCGCCTTGCCGTCGACGCGGAAGCCGCCGAGGATTTCCTCCGGCGGCCCGGCCGGCTTGCCGTCCTTGAACGGCACGAAGATGACCCGGTAGCCGGAGGGCGGGTTGCGATTCCAAGAGCCGTGCTGGCCGATGAAGGCGCCATGGGTGAAGCGCGCGCCGAAGCGGTCGTCATCGACGAAGGTGAGGCCGAGCGAGGCGGTGTGCGAGCCCAGCGCGTAATCCGGCTTGAGCGAGGCCGCGACAAGGTCCGGCCGCTGGGGCTTCACCCGCTCGTCGACGATCTTGTCGTAGTAGCAATAGGGCCAGCCATAGAAGGCGCCGTCCTTCACCGAGGTCATATAGTCCGGCACCAGATCGTCGCCGATCTCGTCGCGCTCGTTGACGCTGGTCCACAACTCGCCGGTGACGGGGTTCCAGTCCATGCCGACCGGATTGCGCAGGCCGCCGGCGAAGACGCGCCGCGTCCCGGTGGCGATGTCGACCTCCAGGATGGCCGCGCGGTCGACCTCCTCCTCCATGCCGAACTCGGCAACGTTGGAGTTGGAACCGACGCCGACATAGAGCTTGGTGCCTTCCTTGTTGGCGACAAGGCTCTTGGTCCAGTGGTGATTGCGGCCGGAAGGCAGGTCGCAGATCTTCACCGGGGGCGCGTCGATGCGGGTGGCGCCGGGAACATAGGGAAAGCGCACCAGCGAATCCGCGTTCGCCACATAGAGCTGGTCACCTACCAGCGCCATGCCGAAGGGCGAGTACAGATTCTCCAGGAACGGCACCTTGATCTCGGCCACCCCGTCACCATCGGCGTCGCGCAGCAGGGTGATGCGGTTGGCGCTCTTCACGCCGGCGCCGGCGCGCACCATGACGAAGCCCATCGCCCACCAGCGCAGGCTGAAAATGCCCGCCGGCCAGCGCGGGCCGGCGGTCTCGGCGACGAGAATGTCGCCATTGGGCAATTCATAGACCCAGCGCGGATGATCGAGATTCTCGGCGAAGAAGCTGACCTTGAAGCCCGGCGCGGGCGTCGGCTTCTGGCCCGGTCCCCAGCCGATGGCCGGGGCGATCTTCATGATGGGAATGAGTGTCGGCTTGGGCTTGGGAAGCTTGGGCAGGTCGCCATAGCCGGCTTCCTCGGCAAGGGCGGGAGCCTTGCGCAGATCGGTGAGGAAATGCACGACGCCCGTGATGCAGGCACCCAGAAAGCCGCTGATCTTTACGTAATTGGCCATGACTGGCTCCGGCACAGGGGGGATGCGCCATCTCAGCCCGGAAAGACGCGCCAGCGCAATACCTTCCTTGGGTTATCCTCCTTCGGGCACCCCCTCTCCCTGCGTCACCATTGGAAACTCGAGCACCTGTCGCAACCCGACCGGCATGTTCTCCAGTTTCAGGGTACCGCCACTGCGTGTGACGATCTGCTCGGCGATAGCGAGGCCCAGCCCCGCCCCTGGGGTGGGAGCGCCGCGCGCGGGATCGACACGAAAGAAGGGCTCGAACACGCGGGGAAGCAGTTCCTCAGGAATGCCGGGACCGGCATCCTCGATCAGCATCTGCACCCTGCCGTCCCGGCTGGTCATGCTGACTGTCGCCGCACGGCCATGGGTGGCAGCATTGATGAACAGGTTGCGCATGGCACGGCGGAGCGCCTCCGGTCGCGCACGGATCAAGGCCGGGCAGGTCCGCGCCACCGCCACGGCATAGCCGATCTCCCGCAGTTCCTCCGCCGTGTCGGCCACCATCGCCTCAAGCCGCAGCGGCTCGCCGCTGCCTTCCTCCACCTCCTCGCGCACCAGCCGGATGGCGCTGTCGGCGATCCGGTCGAGTTCGTCGAGATCCTCGATGAATGCCGCCCGCTCCTCTTCGCCGAGGAACTCGGCGCGCAGGCGCATGCGCGTCATCGGCGTGCGCAGATCGTGCCCAGCCGCCGCCACCAGCCGCATGCGGCTTTCCATCACCTGTCGCAGCCGTGTCGCCAGTTGGTTGATAGCGCGCGCCGCAGCGCGCACCTCGGCGGGTCCTTTCTCGGCAACCGGATCAACATCGCTGCAGGGCGTGATGGCATCGGCGGTCCGTTGCAGCAGCGCCAGCGGCTCCGTCATCCGCCGCACGGCGATCACCATCACCAACGTCACCCCCAGCGCGACCAGAAGTATCCAGCCAACCAGCGCCCACGCATTGTCCGGCCCCGGCAACGGAAGGGCCATCGGCACAATGAGCCAGCGCCCGTCGGAGAGCGGAGCCGAGATAACCGGCCAATCCAGATCCGGCGGCTCGCTGATGAGAACGTGCAACGCCCGCCCGCGACGCGCGAGGGCCCCGTTGATCGCGTCGGTGACGGGCTCGATCCGGTGCCCGCCGGCCGGAGCGCCGGCGATGCGGCCATAGGGGCCTTCCTGCACAGCATCCTGCGTGCGCTCGGCAAGATCGACCAGCAGGCCGATCTGAACCGCCGCCGCATCGTCCACCCGGCCGAAATCGGGAGGGGTGAGCATGAGGAAGGACAGCCCGGTCGCCACGATGAGCACGCCCAGGACGGAACCGACCAGAAGTGCGGTGAGCTTGGTGCGAATGGTGTTCACGAGGAGGCGGTGTCCGCGCCAGCTGCGGGCTCGACCCGCGCGGCAAGCTGGTAGCCACCATTGCGCAAGGTCTTGATAATCTGGAAGTTTCCGGCATCGCCCAGCTTACGACGCAGCCGGCTGATGAGCACGTCCACCGAACGGTCGAAGCCGGCCGAGGCGCGGCCATGGGTGATGTCCAGAAGCTGCTCGCGCGACAGCATGCGCCCGGGCCGCTCCAGAAGGGCGAGCAGAAGGTCGAACTCGGCGCCGGTAAGCACGATTTCCTCGCCCTCCGGATCCCAAAGCTGGCGACTGGTCGGATCGGCGACAAAACCGTTGAAACGCAGGCGTATAGCCGGTGCGGCGGGGGTCGCGTCACGCGGCGACAGGCGCCGCAGCACGGCGCGGATGCGGGCCACCAGCTCACGCGGATTGAACGGCTTGCCGAGATAATCGTCGGCGCCGATCTCCAGACCGATGATGCGATCCACGTCTTCCTTCAGTGCGGTGAGGAGGATGATCGGGACGGTGGAGCGCGTTCGGATCGTCCGGCACAGGTCGAGGCCGGACACGTCAGGCAGCATCAGGTCGAGCACCACCAGGTCGATCCGGCCCTCGGTGAGGCGGCGTTCCGCCTCCTTGCCGTCGGCCGCCAGCGACACGCGAAAATTCTGCTCGACGAGATAGCGCCCGAGCAGCTTGCGGATTTGCTGGTCGTCATCGACCACGAGTATGTGGGGGCCACCGCCCGCTTCCGAACCGCGCATATCATTCATGCCGCCGCTATACGCGCCCAACCTCGACGCTGCCGAAGAATTTTGCAAACCAGCATTGCTGTCCCGGTACGCGCAACGCCTGGAAACAATTCTGGCGCATTTTCCCGGCTACGGGAAACAGGGCGGCAATGCCGGTTCGCGGAAAATGGAGCGTTCGCGGGAAGCGGATGGCTGGAGTGCGCCCGGCCCTTGCTCAGGTTTCGAGAGCGTGCATATGATACCTCAATTGGACTAAACAAACCTCTCCCGCTGGCTTGTCCATCTACTTCATGCACAGCCTGCTTGGACGGCTGAACGCCAACATCATCTATCTCTTCGACTGGTCGCACAGCTATTATTTCGGAGGGGTGTCTGGGCTCGGCGGCGACGTGGAGACGACGGGGCGGCGACTTCACGGTATCTGCGCGGACCTCCAGTCGCGTCGGGTGCTCTGCCTTGGCCAGTCCGCCGGCGGCTTCGGCGCGCTCCATTACGGCCTGAAGCTCGGCGCCGACGGCATTGTGACCTTCAGCCCCAAAATCCTTCCGGTGGTGGCGGGACGGACGCGGGACCGCATCGGCACCAGGATCGGACGTCCCTTGACCGAGGACGAGACCAATCTCCGGCACCAGATCGCCAGCGCCGAGCGGGCACCTCATATCGAGATCGTCTACGGCACTGAGAACGTCGCGGACGTGGCGTCGGCGCGGCATCTCTCCGGCTTGCCGCGTGTCGTCGAGCGGCCGCTCCAAGGCGTCAGCAACCATGGAACGATACAGGAAACCGTGAGCAGCAACACATTCGGCACACTGATCGACGGGTTGGTCCAGTCGTCCGGCTCAGGGGCCTGGGGAGGACGGGATCAGGCGTCGATCAGCGACAGCCAGTAGGTCATCGCCGGTCCCATCCGTTCCACTTCGGCACCATGGGCGAGCGGGCGCTTGTTGGCTTCGAGAAACGGCCGGCGGACTATGTCGGCCCTCACCGTCGCCGGCTGGCCAGCCGCATCGCGGGTGTCGATGAAGCGCTGGACCAGATAGGTCCGGTACGCCATGCGCGCGCGGATCGCGCCGGCGACGCGTGCGATTGCCTCGCCGGCCGTGCCCCGCCAGGACTGCGAGTCCTTGTGAACGACAACCTCGTCGCCCTGCGGAATGATGAAGAAGATTCCGGTTCCCAGAGCGCCATCGGAGCGCTTCACCACGATCGGGCCACGGGCCAGTCCCTGGGCGAGTTGTGCCTCGACCCGCTCGGCGACGAGCACCGCTTCGGGAATCAGGTGCGGCACAAGGTGGGGATAGGCGGCCAGTAGCGCGGTCATTTCGTGCTTGTCGAAGCCGTCAAAGCCGAGAAGCCGGGTTCTCGCCTGCAGCCAGTTCTCGACGACGCGATGCTCGGGCCGGGTCACCGGCGCCGCCGCGACGACAAGCGGCGGCACACCTATCTCCACGCCCGTCCAGGCCCCTGCCACGAACTCATTGGCCCTTATCCGCCCGGTGGAAACGTCGCAATCGGCACTACGGGCCAGGACCACCCTGACACCCCGCAGCGCCGCCTCGCCGAGAAGGGCTCGGATCCGGATCGGCGAGAGGGATTCGTGAAGGGTCGCCTTATGCCCGAGCAGGAGGATTGTAGGGGTATCCGGCCTATCGTGCTCCATCCGCAGCAACGACGTTCTAGCCGGTAGCGAGATAGCGGTGAACTCCTGCCCGGCGCTCCGGTGCCCGATTATTTTCAAGGATGAAGAAGGACTTTGCCCCTTTCGCCAAGCCCGGCTCCCGGGGCGGCCAAGCACGCTGTCGCGCCGGAACCAAATGGTGCCCTGGTGATTGATGGGTGGGGGTGAGCATGGAACATCTGTCATTGCCGACTTGGCTGCTGGGCGTGTGGGATCGCCTGCGCTCCAGCTTCTGGTTCCTGCCCTCGACGATGGCGGCGGGCGCTGCCGCGCTCTCTTTCGCCCTGGTGTGGGTCGACACCTCGCTGGACGACGGAGTGATCGAGCGCCTGGGCTGGCTCTACGGCTTCGGGCCGGAAGGCGCGCGCGCCGTGCTCTCGGCGGTCGCGGGCTCGATGATCACGGTGGCCGGCCTCACCTTCTCAATGACCATGCTGACGCTTCAGCTTGCCTCGTCGCAGTTCGGTCCCCGGCTGCTGCGCAGCTTCATGAGCGATCGGGGCAACCAGCTGGTGCTCGGCACCTTCACCAGCACGTTCCTGTACTGCCTGCTGGTCCTGCGTACCGTGCGGGGCACCGAGGAATCGAGCTTCGTCCCGCATATCTCCGTCACCTTCGGCGTGGTGCTGGCAACGCTTAGCCTTGCCGTGCTCATCTATTTCATCCACCACATCGCCAACTCGATCCGCATCGAGACGGTGCTGGCCGAGCTGGCACGGGAGACGCAGGCCGCGATCGACCGGCTTTATCCCACCCAGCTGGGGCAGGAGCCGAACCCGCGTGACGCCCATGCCCCGGCCGGGCTGCTACGGGAGCTGGCGGCGGATTCGAACGCCGTTTTTATCCCCGGAAGCGGCTATGTGCAGCGCCTCGACGAAGCGGCGCTGATGCGCATCGCCATCGAACACGATCTCATAGTGAGCGTCGACGCTCCGCCGGGTCGGTTTGTCACCGAACGGGACGCGCTTCTGCGGGCCGCTCCCCGCGCCCGCGCGCCCGACGAGGTCCTCGACCTATTGCGCGAGGCGTTCGTGGTGGGAGTGGACCGCACGCCGACGCAGGACCTGCATTTCTCGCTGCGCCGGTTCGTCGAGATTGCCCAGCGCGCGCTCTCGCCCGGCATCAACGACCCGACGACCGCGCTCTACTGCATTGACAGGCTGGCGCAGGCGCTGTGCGCGCTGGCCGAACGGGAATTGCCCTCGCCGGTGCGGGCGGACGAGGACGGGCACCTGCGCGTGATCACGCCGGTGAGCTCGCTGCAGGAGTTCGCCTGCCCTGCTCTCGCGGCGATCGCGCGCTATGGGATGAACGATCCGGACGTGGTGCGCCAGCTCGTGGCCGCGACGGCGGAGCTGGGCGCCAAGGCCGGTCCCGGTGCGCGAGAGGCCTTGCGGGCGCTTGGCAGCGCGATCGAGGCGGAGAGCCGGACCACGCTCAGATCATTCGATGGAGGGCGTGGCTAAGCTGCTTCCCCGCCAGTCCGCGTGCCGGGATGCCCGACGCCGCCTCAGTTGACCAGCGGGCCGATGGCCAGGGCTTCGGTGATGAAGCAGAATCCGTCCGACTCGATCGCCTCGGCAGCGGCGGCATGGCCGGCGAAGCGCTGCGCCGGAAGGCGGCGGAAATCCTCCCAATAGCCGGTGTCGTCGATGCGCGGCAGGACGGCGGCGGTCTCCACCGGGAGAATCGCCCAGATCTTCGAGCGGACATTGCCGCGCTTGACCCAGTTCATGATCGCCCATTCGTCTTTCAAGCCCGACACTCCTTCCATTGCGACGCTGTCCCGCTCAGTCCTGCATATAGGCGGGCAGCCATGTCGAGAGCCCCGGCACCGCGATCAGCACAAGCGTGAACGCCAGCGTGATGATGAAGAACGGCATGTTGGCCCGGAACACCTGCCATTGGTCGACCTTGGCGATGCGGGCGGTGATGATGAGCGACATCGCCACCGGCGGCGTGATCTGGCCGATCACCACCGCCATGATCATCAGCACGCCGAAATGGGTGAGGTCGATCCCGTAGGCCAGCAGCGCCGGCATCAGCACCGGCACCAGCACGGGGATCAGCGGGTCGATGAACATGCCGGCGATAACGGCTATAATCATCATCGCCAGCAGGCGCATGAACACGCTGTCGCCGATGGTGAGAAGGTCGATGAGGCCGGTGAAGGCCTGCGGCACATGGGCGGCCGACAGGGCGCTGCCGAGCGCCACCGACAAGGCGACAATGCCCAGCAGTTCGCCGGTCATCTGCACCGCGGCCACGGTGGCGCGGTAGAGGCCCTTGAGGTTGAGCGTGCGATAGATCGCGCAGGAGACGAAGGCGGCATAGAACGCCCCGAACGCGCCGGCCTCCGACGGGGTGAAGGCGCCGACCACCAGCCCGCCAATGATCAGCCCCGGCATGCCGAGCGCGAAGGCGGCGGCAAGGCCGGTCTTCCACACCTCCCGCAGGGAGAAGCGGCCATAGGTGGGATAGCCGTGCCGCCGCGCCAGCCACGCAATGGTGAGCATGAAGACGAGGCCCAGCAGCAGGCCGGGAATGAGGCCGGCCAGAAACAGCGCGCTGAGCGAGGTGCCGGTGACCGCGCTGTAGAGAATGGCCGGCGAAGACGGTGGGATCAGCGGCCCGACGCCGGAGGACGATGCGGTGACGGCGGAGGCCAAAGCGCCGGAATAGCCATGCCGCTTCATCGCCGGGATCATCACCGATCCGGTGCCGGCAAGATCGGCCGCCGACGAGCCCACCATGCCGCCGAAGAAGATGCTGGTCAGCACGTCCACCTGCGCCAACCCGCCCTTGGTCCAGCCGATCAGCGAGCGGGCGAAGTCGAACAGGCGCACGGCGATGCCGCCGGAGTTCATCAGGCTGCCGGCATAGACGAACAGCGGCAGCGCCAGCAGCGTGTAGCTGGACATTCCCGCCACCATGGTCTGCGGCAGCGACAGGCCCCACTGGCCGCTGAGATAAAGCAGCAGCGCAACCGCCGTCAGCAGCGCCGCGATCATCGGCACGCCGAGCACGAGGAGGCAGAGCAGAATGCCGATGGCAATCAGGGCGCCGGTCATCGTGCCGCCCCCTCCTCGGAGACCGGCGCGGCGCGCGGGGCGCGCAGGCTGCGCAGGAAATCCACCAGGAAGGCAAGGGCGAGCAACACCGAGCCGATGACCATCGCCGAGACGAACCAGCCCTTCGGGATCTTGAGGTAGATCGTCTTGTCGCCGCCGAACAGCGCGAAATAATCCAACGAGAAGAAGGCGAGATAGGCGAAGGAGGCCGCCGAGAGCAGATCGGCGAAGGCATTGATGAGGCGGCGGACCCGCTCCGGCAGGCGATTGGCGAAATGGGTGATGCGGATGATCTCCCGCCGGCGCACCGACAGGAACATGCCGATCATGGTGAGCCAGGGAACAAGCGCGATCACGATCTCATCCGCCCAGATGATGCCGGAATTGAAGAGGTAGCGCAGCGAGCCATTGGTGAAGACGAGAAGGGTGATGACCGCCAGCGTCGCCGCCCCGAGCGCGCCGGCAATGCCGTTGATCCAGGCGTCGAGGCCCCGTTCGTTCTGTCCGAGCTCGACCTCGAATTCGGCCTCCTCCAACTGGCGGCGGAGGTCTTCGTCGATGGGGGTGGGCTGGGCGGGCAAGGACATCGCATCCGTTCCTGAGAGAAGACGCCCGGCGGCGCGACATGCGGCCGGACGCCACTGATGCGCGGGGCCGGGTGCCGCTACTTGACGGCCTTCAGCAGGTCGGCGGCGTAGGTGCCACCGGCGATGGCGCCGATCTGTTCGTAGAGCGGCTGCGAGGCGGCGACGAACGAGGCGCGATCGATCTCGATGATCTCGTTCTTGCCGGCCGCCTTCAGCTTGGCCAGGAGCTCGACATCCTTCACCGCGCCGAGTTCGCGGATCTCCTTGGCGGATTCCAGCGCGGCTTCCTTCAGCATCGCCTTCTGTTCGTCGGGGAGAGCGGCGAACTTGCGGGCGTTCATCACGAAGGTGACGGGCGTGTAGACGTGGTTGGAGATCGAGATGTAGGGCTGGACCTCGTTGAGCGAGCGCTCGACGATGTCGTTCAGCGGGTTCTCCTGCCCGTCGATGGTCTTGTTCTGCAGGGCGAGGAACACCTCGCCGAAGTTCATGTTGACCGGGGTCGCGCCGAGGGTCTTGAAGGTCAGCATGCGGGTTTCGCTGCCCGGCACGCGGATCTTCATCCCCTTGAAATCGGCCGGGGTCTTGATCGGCCGGACGCTGTTGGTGATCTGGCGGAAGCCGATTTCACCGAAAGCCAGCACTTCGAGGCCGGCCTTCTCGCGCATGGAAGCGGCAAGCTCCTGCCCGAACGGGCCGTCGAGCGCCTTGGCCACCGCCGCGCGGTCGGCGAAGATGAACGGCATGTCGAACACCGCCCATACCGGGTCGAGGGTCACGGCGTCCGAGCCGAGCGGCGTCATGTCGATCTGGCCGGTGCGCACCTGCTGCATGTGGACGACTTCGTCGCCGATGGTGGCATTGTCGAACAGCTCATAGGTGAACTGGTCGCCAAGCTTGGCCTTCATCTTGTCGGCGATCTTCTGCGCCATGACGGTATCGAAGCCGCCGGCCGGCGACGGGCTGGCGATCTTAAGATGCAGCGGCTGGGCACTCGCGGGGGCGGTGAAGAGGGCCGCGCCGAGAGCGAGGGCTGCGAGCACGGCACTGGACGTGAGGCGGCGTGTCATTACTCAGTCTCCTGCGTTGGCCCGTCAGGCGCTGACGAGCGTTTCCTTGAGGACATCCCTGTCGAGCGTGACGCCGAAGCCTGGCGCGGCCGGTATGGCGATCCGTCCGTTCACCGCCCGAGGCGGGTCGACGAACATCTGCTCCTCCACCTGCTCGGTGCCGAGGTGGATTTCCGCCAGCGTGCCGTTTCGAAACCCGGCGACGTGATGAACGCACCACACGCCGCCGCCACCGGCGTCGGACAAGGGCTTGTTGTAGATCTGGGAGAGATGAGCGACCCGGCGGGTCTCGGTCATCCCGCCATTATACATGCTGTTCGGCATGAAGATGTCGATCGCGTCATGCTCGATCCATTCGCGGAAGCGCAGCGAATGCCCATCCATCTGCCCGGCGGAGAGCGGGATGCTGGTGCGCTTACGCATATTGCCGAGATCGCGGGCATCGACACGCTGCAGGGGGTCCTCGAACCAGGCGATGTTATAGGGCTCAATCATCTTGGCGATGCGCAGCGCTTCTTCCGCCCGCAGGCTCTCATTGGCGTCGACCGCAAGCAGGATGTCCTCGCCCACCGCCTCGCGGACGGCGGCGACGCGGCGGGCATCTGCGACCAGGCCCCGGCCGGTGCCGACCAGCATCTTCAGGCGCGTATGCCCCTTGCCGATCAGTATCCGCGCCATCTCGATCAGGTGCTCGGTCTCGAAGGCACCGAAGCCATAGGTGACATAGGCGTCGGCATAATCCTTGGCGCCGCCGAGCATCTGGGCAACGGTCTGGTTGCTGGCCTTGCCGATCACGTCCCAGAGCGCGAGGTCGACGCAGGACAGGCCGGCCAGGTTGATGCCGGTCATCGCGCCGCGCTCGGAGATCAGCGGCTGCAGCCGGGCGTGGATCTTCTCAAGATCGCGCGGGTCCATGCCGATGATCGCCGGGCCGAGATGCTTCTCAACGATCGCCGCCACCCCGTGCCAGAGGAAGCGCGACGCCATGCCGACGCCGACATGCCCTTCGTCGGTCTCGATCTCGCAGATGATGCGGAAATCATCCTCGATCGGCTTGTTGATCAGCGGCACCGAATTCTTGAACCGATGCACGCTGACGCGCACGTCCTTGATCTGCAAAACCTGCTCTCCAGTGACTCATGAGCTTCAGCGCGGCCACGGCCCGGGCTGCCGGGCGCAAGACGAAGCGCTTGCGTCACCTACCCGGCGCTGACGGCGAAAGGCATTGACCTAAGGGAGCACCGCCTCGAACCGCACAAAACCCGCGCGTTCTAGGTCCAGCGGCGACACTTGCTCGCGGCCGATGAGCGTTCCGATCTGCCGAGCGGACATCTCAAGCATGGCGACACCTCTCTTGTGTCGCTGATTTTGGAGAACGATGCCGCTTCGTCAAGTATAAATACTGATACCCTGACCCATCACATTAAATTTGTGCAGTTGTCTATTTTATGGACATAGACTTGTTTCATATCTTGGCAATTAGACCACTAGTTCTTATAAAGCAACAATGAAAACTCCGAACGCCATAACGTTCAGAGCCTGACACATTGAAGATGAGAATAATTTGATCTTGTGGACTTATTACTTGAAATACACGCCCGGCATCCGGCGGGCCGATCCGCCGCACCGAGACATGAGGTGGGCAGCGTGCCGTCTTGCAGGCTATCAATAAAATATATTTATTCGCTGCATTGCATTGGATGGATCTATCCTACGCGCTCCGCTCATCGAGCGAGCCGGTTGTCCAGCAACTGGCCGTAGCCGGGGCGCGCTCCCTGGATGCCGGTGATCTCGAGGCAATGCCAGAAGGACGCCTGAACCGCCGAAATCACCGGCTTGCCGAGCGCCGTCTCCAGGGCCGCGATCACGCCGACCGAGCGGAAATTGGTGCAGCTGATGAAGATCGCGGTAGCATCGGGATGGTCGACCGAGCAGACGAGGTCATAGACCTTCTCCAGCGGCACCTCCGCCAGGGCGTGGTCCTCGTCGATACCAAGATTGCCGTGCCGCAGCACCGGATGGCCATTGGAGCCGAGGAAGTTGATCGCGCGCTGGTGGATGGCATCGACATAGGGCGTCGCCAGCGCCACCGGGCCGGCCTTCACCGCCGCCAGCGCCGCCAGCGAGGCGGTGGACGCGGTCGTCACCCGCGGGCCGGGCGCCCAGCCTTCCATGCGCGCGATCAGCGCCTTGTCATAGGCGGTGCCATAGACGAAGGAGGCGCTGGTGCCGCCGAAGCACAGCGCGTCAATGGGCGCCGAGCCGACCAGGCGGGCGGACTGCTCAAGCTCCGGCGCGGTCATCATCGCGTCGATCCCTTCGAGCGTGACCTTGGGCAGGCGCAGGCGCGTGGTGTGCACGGCAAGACCGGGCGCCGCCATCGCGGCCATCTCCGCATCCATCACCACGCTGGAGGCGATATAGATAAGACCGATGCGCCCGAGTGTAGCGTAGCCGTCATAGGCGAAAGTGGGGCTCGCTTCGGCTCCAGAAAGTCTCGTCATCGCGGCGCTGCCCGTCCATCATTCAGTGCAAAGGAGATAAATCATTCTTTAGACGATACTTCTTTTACTCAGAATTACAAATACGCTACGCCCCATAGCCAACATTAGTATTATCAAATCTATTGAATAGAATTGCCTTATCAAGATATGCTCCTGAAGGGCAGGCTGACGCAACGGACCGGGGCAGCCGGCAAGGGCCTTTCCGCCCTCCCCGCCGGACCCGGATCGGTTTCCTTGACAGGCTGTGGCGAAGTCAGAGAGCTTTGGGCAAGGCCCGCGTGGGAGGTAGGATATCCCACCTCACCTCGTCGCTGATCTTGGGCCGAGGCTTCGGCCACCAGAAGGTTCCACATGTCTGATTTCCGCCAAGAAACCGACAGCCTGGGCGAAGTCCAGGTCCCGGCCGACAAGCTCTGGGGCGCCCAGACGCAGCGCTCGCTCGAGCATTTCAGCATCGGCAAGGACCTGATGCCGCGCGAAATGATCACCGCCTATGCGCTCCTGAAAAAGGGAGCGGCGCGGGCCAATCACGCCGGCGGCCGCCTGCCCGACGAGGCGTTCAAGCTCATCGTGACGGTGTGCGACGAAATTCTCGCCGGCCAGCATCACGACATGTTTCCGCTGCATGTGTGGATGACCGGCAGCGGCACCCAGTTCAACATGAACGTCAACGAGGTGATCTCCAACCGCTGCTGCCAGCTCGCCGGCACCCCGCTCGGCAGCAAGGCGCCGGTTCACCCGAACGACCATGTGAACATGTCGCAGTCGTCCAACGACTCGTTCCCCTCGGCGATGCACATCGCCGTCGGGGTGAACGCGACCCAGCGCCTGATCCCGGCTCTCAAGGCGCTTGAGGGCGCCATCACCGCCAAGGCGGAAGAATGGGCGGATATCGTCAAGATCGGCCGCACCCACATGCAGGACGCGACGCCGATCACGCTGGGCCAGGAATGGTCGGGCTATGCCGGCATGCTAGCCGACGACGTGGCGCGCCTTGAGGCCGCGCTCGGCGACGTCTATCGCCTCGCGCTCGGCGGCACGGCGGTCGGCACCGGCATCAATGCGGCGCCGGGCTTCGCCGAGGCGGTGGCGGCGGAAATCGCCACCCTCACCGGCCTGCCCTATGTGACGGCGCCGAACAAGTTCACCGTGCAGGGCGCGCATGACGCGCTGGTGCAGTTTTCCGGCACGCTGCGCACGGTGGCGGTCTCGCTCTACAAGATCGCCAACGATATCCGGCTGATGTCCTGCGGCCCGCGCGCCGGCTTCGCCGAGCTGATCATCCCGGAGAACGAGCCCGGTTCCTCGATCATGCCCGGCAAGGTCAACCCGACCCAGGCCGAGGCGCTGACCATGATCGCCGTGCAGATGATGGGCAATGATGTCAGCGTCGGCGTCGGCGGCGCCAGCGGCTATCTGGAGATGAACGTCTACAAGCCGCTGATGATCTTCAACATCATGCACTCCATCGCCATCGCCACCGACGGATGCACCAATTTCCGCAGGTTCCTGGTCGAAGGGACCAAGCCGAACCTCAAGCGCATCCAGTCCTATGTCGACCGCTCGCTGATGCTTGTCACAGCGTTGGCGCCGGTGATCGGCTATGATCGTGCGTCGAAGATCGCCCATCACGCGATGGACAACGACCTCTCGCTTAAAGAAGCCGCGCTCGAACTCGGCTTCGTGACCGAGGAGGAGTTCATGCGGGTGGTCGATCCCGCGAAGATGGTGAAGCCCTACGTCGCCAAGGAACAGGACGGCTGAGGCCTTTCCGGATATCGCCCGGCGGCGCCCGCGCGGCGTTGCCGGGCCCCTGCAGCTTCAAGCCTTTCCAAGCGTCCTCCTGGAGAACCAAGCCATGTCGCAGTCCGGCACCCAGCCCGCCACGAGCGGTCCGTCCCTGCTGCACGATCCCGTCTTCAACCGCGGCAGCGCGTTCTCCAGCGAGGATCGGGCGCGGCTCGGCCTCGAAGGCTTCCTGCCGCCGATGGCCGATACGCTGGAGACGCAGGTCGCCCGCATTCACCTGCAGCTGTCGATCCTCGACAACGACCTGCAGAAATACCTGCTGCTCAGCGACCTGCAGGCCCGCAACGAGACGCTGTACTATGCGGTGCTGATGTCCGACCCTGCGGTGTTCATGCCGCTGGTCTATACCCCGACCGTCGGCGAGGCCTGCCAGAAATACGACCATGTGCTGCGCGCGACGCGTGGCATGTACCTGCCGATCACCATGAAGGGACGCCTGAAGGAGGTGCTGTCGCACTGGCCGCATCCGGATGTGCGCTTCATCGTCGTGACCGATGGCGAGCGAATTCTCGGGCTCGGCGACCTCGGGGTCAACGGCATGGGCATTCCGGTCGGCAAGCTCGCGCTCTACTCCGTCTGCGCCGGCGTGCCACCGGAAATGACGCTGCCGATCACCCTTGATGTCGGCACCAATAACGGCACGCTGCTCGACGATCCGCTCTATCTCGGCCTGCGCCAGAACCGCGTGCGGGGCGCGGAGTACGACGCCTTCATCGCCGAGTTCGTGGAGGCGGTGACCGAGCTGTTCCCCCTGTGCTGCCTGCAGTGGGAGGACTTCGCCAATATCAATGCCGTGCCGATCCTGGAGCGCTACCGCGACCAGATCTGCACCTATAATGACGATATCCAGGGCACCGCGGCGGTCGCCGTGGCCGGCATCTACGGGGCACTGAAGCTCTCCGGCGAGAAGCTCACCGACCAGACCTTCCTCTTCCTCGGCGGCGGCTCGGCGGCGACCGGCATTGCCGAGCTGATCAGCCAGGCCATGGTGCTCGAAGGCGCGACCGTCGAGGAAGCCCGGGCCCGCAACTGGCTGTTCGACGTCAACGGGCTGATGGTCAATTCGCGCACCGACATTGCCGGGTTCCAGAAGCCCTTCGCCCACGACCACGCGCCGGTCTCCTCTTTCGTCGAGGCGATCGAGGCGATCCGGCCGACGGGGATCGTCGGCGTCAGCACCGTGCCGAAGCTGTTCAACCAGGCGGTGATCGAGGCGATGGCGAAGATAAACGCCCGGCCGATCATCTTCCCCTACTCGAACCCCACCTCGCGTTCGGAATGCACGGCAGAGGAAGCCTATAAATGGTCCAATGGCCAGGCGATCTTCGCCAGCGGCAGCCCGTTTCCGCCGGTAGAGTTCGGCGGCAAGCGGTTCGTGCCGGGCCAGGGCAACAATGTCTACATCTTCCCCGCCATGGGCATGGCCGTGCTCGCCACCCAGTCGACCCGCGTCACCGAGGACATGTTCATCGTCGCCGCCAAGGCGGTGGCCGAGCAGGTGACGCCGGACGACCTCGCGCTGGGTCTCATCTATCCGCCGCAGCGCGATATCCGCAAAGCGTCGCTGCATGTGGCGGCGCGCATCGCCGAGCTCATCTTCGACAAGGGCCTCGCCCGGGTGCCCCGCCCCGCCGACATCGAAGCGCATATCAATGAGCTCGCCTATATCCCCCGCTACCCCGCCATCTGACATGGCAGCGCCAAGGAGGGCGGCGGGTGAACCCGTCGCCGTCGCCTCCGCCGTCGCCCGGCTGCTCTACGCCAACGGGCTGACCACCGAACGCCTGATCGAAACCGTGGAGCGGCTCGGCCGGGCCTTCGGCCTGACAATTTCGGTGCTGCCCGCCTGGGGCGAGATCGTGCTGCGGATCGAGGGCGATGCGCTTCCCGGCAGCCCGGTTGTGGAGACGGTGGCGGCGGCACCGGCGGGCGTCGAAATGAACAAGGTGACGCTGACCCTCAACATCGTCGATGCGGTGGCCGCCGGGCGCATGGATGCCCGGCAGGCGCTGCAGGCGCTGGCGAAGGTCGACAAGGTGGCGCCGGTTTCGGTGCTGCGCACGATCGCCATGAACGGCGCGGGAGCTGCCGCCCTTGGGATCATCTTCGGTGCCAGCGACACCGCCACGCTTCTGATCACCTTCTTCAGCGCCTGCGCCGGCGGCGCCGCGCGTCGCAGCCTCGCCCATATCTCGGCCAATTTTCTCACCCAGCCGCTTTGCGCCGCCCTGCTGGCCGGCGTCATCGCCGCGCTGGCCTCGCGGCTGCTGCCGGACGCCGATCCCTATCTCATTGCGCTGTGCCCCTGCATGATCCTGGTGCCGGGCCCGCATCTGCTCAATGGCGCGCTCGATCTGGCACGGCTGCGCATTGCTCTCGGCGTGGCCCGATTCAGCTTTGCCGGGCTCATCATCCTGGTCATCTGCACCGGCCTTATCGCCGGGCTGGCGCTCGGCCGGGAAAGCCTGCCCCGGCCCAGCGCTGTTGTGGCGGTGCCGCTGCTGATCGACATGCTGGCGGCGGGCGTCGCCGTGGCGGCCTATGGCACATTCTTCTCGATGCCCTGGCGCACGCTGGCGATCCCGATCGCCATCGGCATGCTGGCGCATGCCAGCCGCTGGCTGGCGCTGGCGGATGGAGCGAGCGTGGCGGGCGGCGCCTTCATCGCCTGTCTACTGGTCGGCGTGATCGTGACCCCGGTCGCCAACCGCCTCCATCTGCCCTTCGCCGCCGTCGCCTTCGCCTCGGTCGTCTCGCTGCTTCCGGGCGCCTTCCTGTTCCGACTGGCGGCGGGCCTGGTGACGCTGATGAGCGCCGGCGAGGCGGCAAATCCGGCGCTGCTGGTGCCGCTGGTGATCGATGCCACCACGGCGGCGATGATCCTGCTGGCGATGGCCTTCGGCCTCATCGTGCCCAAGATGATGCTGGAACACCTTTTCCCGGTGTGGTCGGGCGTGGCACCGGCCGCTCGCCGCTGAGCACTGGCTTAGCGAGGCAGGCGGTAGCGGTTCAGCTGCGCCATTGGCGCGTGACGGCCATGATGGCGTTGATGCCGGCACCGGCCTCCGCATAGCCGGCCGCGCGCAGAGCCTTGAAGATCCGGCCGGCGGACGCAAAGTCCCTGAGCTTGAAATAGCACCAGGCGCGGATCATCATCAGGTCCTGCTGCTCGGGCGCGAGGCGGTTGCGCTCGTCCAGCGCCAGGATCGCCTCGACATAGCGGGCATCGCGATAGGCGGCGATCGCCCGCTGGGTGAGAAGATCGACGCTCAGTTCGACCGCACGGGCAGGCGGCTGGGCGGTCTCAACCGCCGCCACCTGCGCCTGATTGGTCAGGCCCAGCCGCAGATAGGCCAAGGACTTGCCGTAGGCCGCATCTTCCGCCGTCCGGCCCGCGCCGTTGCGGAGGCCGATGTCGAACGCATCGATGGCCTCCCTCGGGCGGTCGAGATCGAGCAGGCACCAGCCGCGCCCCACGGCATCCTCGGCCGAAAGGCGGCCGGCGCGGAAAGCCGCGTCGCCGGTGCTCGCGCAAGACGTGTGCCCACGGCCGGCCGACGATGCCGGCGCGCCGCTCGTCTCGTTGGTGCCACGCCGGTCATTCACCGCGACATTGAGCGGCATGGGAGCGGCTGGGGGACTGGACGGTGCCGCCGCGGCCGGCCGCGCTATGGGCGTCGGTGCGGATGCCGCCGGCAGCGGAAGCGGGGCGGTGGCGGGCGCGCGGCTTGCCAGCTGGCGGCGTGTCGCCGGCGACACCAGCGCCAGGATGCGCTCGGACTTGCCGGCCCAGGTGGCGGCGATGGCGTCGAGCGTCGCATTGTCTTTCAGGCGCGCGCTGGCAAGGGCGAGCCCAAAGGCCGACGTCTCGTCCTCCGGCGCCCATTGTACGGCGGTGCGGAACCAGGAGGCAGCGGTGCGGAGCTGCCCGGTATTGTAGGCATACCAGCCGAGCGCCTGCGCCCCGGTTGCGGATTTGTCCTGCGATACAACAGGGGCGAACCGGGCGACGATCGACTGGTCGAGACGGGGCGGCGGCGATTGGGCAAGCAGGCCGGCCATCAGGTCGATATAGGCGGTCCGGTTGTCGGCACCCGCGTCGCGCCACTGATAGGCGATCGGCTCCGCCTCGAGCGCCCGCCCTGTCGCCTCCAGCGCCAGCACATAGCCCTCGGCGGCCGAAGCCCCACCCTTACGATCCAGCGCCAGTTTGAACCAGTCGAGCGCCTGGGCGGCATCCCCGCGCCGGAAGACATACCAGCCGAGAACCAGCGCGTCGTCGGCCGCTGAACCATTGCGGGCCACCTGCTCCAAAGCGTCGATGTCTTCGGCGGAAACGTTGAGGGTCGCATCCTGCGCGGCGCGGCCGACGCGCGTGCGCAGAAGATCGTCGCGCAGGCTGGCAAACTCAGGCGTACCGTCGGGCTTGGCACGCTGAAGAGCAAGCAGCGAATCCAGCTCGGGCCCGTCGAGCACCTGCATCGCCTTCTGCGCGGTGGCGAGACGCTCCTTGGGGTCGGGGCAGGTGCTGAGAATATAGGCGTAGACGTCCTTGGCCCGCTCGGTCGCGTCGGTCCGCACAAAGGCCTCCGCCACCCGCCACAGAACATCCATGTTGGCGCAGACCAGCATGCCGGGCGTATCGGTGGCGATGCGCAGAACTGAGGCCCATTGCTTGGCCTCGGCGGCATTGACCAGCCGGCGGGCAGCCTCGCCCTCATCAAGCCGGGTCAGCAGGTCGGCTGGCGGCTGCCAGCCGGACTCCGCCGCCTGACGCTGGGCGATGGCGGCGCGTATGTCGGAGAACTTGCCCTCGGCGAACAATTGCCACAGCCGGACCAGGTCCGGATCCTGGTCGGGGGTCGGACTGAACAGGTCCTTGGGCGGCTGCCAATTGGGATAAAGCGCCCGCAGGCGCGCCATTTCGGCTTCCAGCCGCTGGCTGTCGCCCTGGGCCGCGAAGAAGCGCAGCGCCGATTCATCGACCTTGGGCGCCGGGGTCGTGCCGGAGGGGGCGGCGGTGTCTTCGGACGAGGAGGGAGAGGTGAATTGCTGGCCGATGGCCGGGACGGCAGCCGCCCCGATCAGGACCAGCAAGATTACCCTCAGCGAAGACATGTCGGATATTTCTCACCCACCAGCGAAAGGCTCAGGAGATACAGCGTCGACGGATAATATTGGCTCGGTTGCAGGCGCCGCAGGTCGGCCGGAATGGCCGAGCCGTCGATCGCACACGCAAGCGTCGCCGCAAGCATCCGGTAGCCGGGCTCCGACAGCCGGGCCAAGGCCTTGCCGGTCGGAATATTCACGATCGCCGGCATCCCGCCATTCTGGACCATCCAATTGTTGAGAATGGCTTTTTGAACGTCGGTGTCGGCGATGCCAGCCCGCAGAAGGTAAAGAACTATCCTTAACGAATTGTAACCAAAGACCGGCTCGAAGCCCTCCGCCGGCTCCAGCGGACCGTCGGCGGGGGCGGAGATCCAGTCCGGCGGCAACCGCGCCGGGCCGAGGCGGGCAAGGGACAGCAACTCGCGGCCGGAAGCGGCAAGACCGTCCCAGTCCACCTCGGGCGCCAGGCGGGCAAGCACCGGAAAGGCCTCGAATATCCAGTAGGACAGGTTGAGCACCGGCCCATCCGGGCGCTCGCCGACCGAAAAGCCGGTCGCGCCCGGCAGCAGCACAAGCCGCCCGCCTTCGCGACGGATCACCTGCTGGCCGAGCGCCTGGGCGATGCGGGCCGCGCTCCGCTCATAGTCCGGCACGTTCCACGCCTGGGCGGCCAGGGCGAGCGCATAGGCGATGAGAAGGTCGCCGTCGCTGGCGACGTTGATATCCGTGACATGCGGGTCCGCGTTCGGGTCCCAGCGCCAGGCGGCCAACCCGTCGTCACGGATCAGCAGTTCGGTGCGGGTGAACGTCCATATCCGTTCGAAACCCGCTTTGTCGCCGGCGAGATAGGCCAGCAACATGCCGTAGCCTTGGCCCTCGGAATGGCTGATGCGGCCATTGGCATCGTCGATGACACGGCCGCTAGGGTCGACGAAACGCGCCGCATAGTCAGACCAGTCGGCAGGGGAGATCATGCCAGGCTGGGCCCGTGCGGAGGCAGCAGAGGCGACGAGCGCGGCCAGAAGCAGCATCGCCGGAAGAAGGGCTGCCAGACTCGCGAGGTTACCTAGCCTCGACCTCCCGCCCGGCGCCGGAGCAGAAGGCTGGTGACGATGGCAAAAGCAATGCAGCATAGGATGAGAACCAGCGCGTAGGTGACAATGTTCAGCGACAGCCAGTTTGCCGCGATGAGCCTGAGATTGGACGGGGTGAGAGGCTGGGTCACGACAAATCGCCGGTCCGTGGCCATTCGAATCTCCATCTGCCCGGTCGCGTCGTCGAACGCGGCAGCCTGACCATAGACCTTCACCCAGTACTCCGGCAGCGTGAACTCGTTGACGGCGGCATCGAGACTTTCAGCCGTATGGCCGGCGATAAGCGTCCAGACCGCATTGCTGTTGAGCGCGAAGCCCTGAGCCATCAGTACCGACGTGTTCTGCGGCGGGGTGAACGGCTCCTCGCCGCCGCCGGCCCCAGGCAGACCGAGCGAAATGCCGAAGGTCCTGCTGACCCACTCCTGAAAATGCAGGAGTTCGGCGCTGACATAGCTTTCGCTGACGACTTCATCGCGCCAACGGTCGTAGATGGCCTCATTGCCGGAACCTGAGCGCACGCGCACGGCCTGATCCAACATGGCAGCAGGATTTGGCGTGGAGGCTATCGCGCTGTCCCAGGTGGGCGTCGTCCCCTGCCCCGTTCGGTCGTTCGCGGGGTCGGCGAGCCAGCGAATCTTGCTCGCATCGACCACTCCGACCTGGCGCAGCACGTCGGGCGGGATGTGATTGATGTCTCCGATGAAGAGAACGGGCCGACTTGACAGAGACGCGGGCGACGGGGCGGTGTCGACCAACGTCGTGCCCTCGTGGGCGAGAGCAAGCCGAGCCATGACCGTCGCCGCCGCCGCAACCGTCGGGACGTCATGGCGCATGACCACGGCGACAGGCTGGGCCGAGTGGAAATAAGGGAAGCCCCGGCCGACAAACGCTGCGAGATTGGGGCTCGTGCCGATACGCGCGAAGTCATCCATCACGAACTCGCTGGAATCGAACACCACAAAGCGCTGCTGGCGCACCAGCGTGGCGCCGGGACCGCAAATCTTGTCGGCGTCGACCTCCAGCATCACCTCGATCCAGACCCTGTTGATGCCGGCGCGGAAATGGGTCAGCGGAACCTTGATGACCTTCCGCTCCATCAGCCCACCATGGCGCTCGGTAAGCATGTAGGCGGAAGCGAGCGAACCGTTCACGTAAACAGAAAGCTGGCTGCCCGGGCGCACGCTGGGAGCGTAGGCCGCGTCGAGCAGGATGCGCGCCTGACCATTCGCCGCGCCATAGAAATCGGCCGGCAGGGCGATGGGAAAGCCTAACCGGAGCCGGCGGCCGGAAAACTCCTGGGTGGTCACGCCAAGTTCCGAAAAGCGGACGCTGCCTGCGCCAGTGAAGAAATGGGCGTCCGGCGCGAAGCGGCTGGAGATCATCACCTTGTCGTCATTGGCAAGCCCGCTGCCGGAAGCCAGGCGGTCGATAGCCGCATCGACGGTGCGCGCCGTTTCCCCGCCTATCACCAGGGCAGTCCCGCCCGCCCGGCTATCGTTGACGAAACGCACCAGCGGTTGATTGGTCGCCATCGGAGGAGGGAACGCCATCGCGTTGCGTAGATCCTCGGGTGAGCCGAGAACCACGTTCAGTGTCCCGGGGGGTGTGGGCCCGGGGTCTGGCCCGACGATCGACACGACGGGGTGGGAAAAGCGCCCGCGCAACGCCAGCGCCTGGGCGGCCAGCAGAACCTGGGCGCTGTAATTGGGCTCGATAGCCCCCGCATGGATGAAGCGGATATGGGTGGATCCACGCACATCGACGCCGACAGCGGGAAGATCGTCGACCATGGCGGGAGGCGCGGCGGGGCCGCCCGCGAAAGCCACGCCGGTCAGCGCATTGTCGAGTTCCAACCAGAGATCATAGGTCGACTCGATCGAGCAATCGGTGCGATGCACCGCCTGCATGTCGAGGCGGATGAGATTGCCCCCGGCACGCAGGACGCCGGCGGGGATCGCCGCCTTCACCTGTGTCGGCCCCTGGGGCGAGGTGATCGCTATTTCGGTCACGAACTGGCCATTGATCGTGACGCGAAGCCGGGACAGTTCCGGCATGACGTAAATCGCGTTGACGTAGCCGATCAGCAGAGTGACGGGGCGCTCCACCTCCTGCTGGGTAAAGTACGTCATCCAGCTGCGCGACACCGACTCCCCTTCAAGGCGGAGACGGGGACCAGGAACGATGAATCGGTCGGGCACCATTGGCCCGGCCACTTCCGCTTTGGCCGGAGCCGTGGTGACAGGCTGGCCCGGCAGCATCTGGAACGGCGCCACATAACCCGGAGCGGCCGCCCCCGGCGCCGATGTCGCGTCGGACCCGCCGGCCGGACCGGGGGCCGTCATGGTGAAGGGCGCGCCCGTCGCATCTCCCGGCCCGTTTTTCATTCGGCCCTGAATGTCGAAAACGGGGGAACGGGGATCGCCCGCGCCCGTGCCGTCGTTTCCCATATCCAAGGCAGGTGACATCACAGCATCGCCAGGCGCCGCGTTTCCTTCGTCCATGTTGAAAGCCGGCTGTGCCGTTGCGCCAAACGTCGAGAGAAGCAGCGCAGCGAGGAGAGTGCCGCAAGGCAAGCAGCGTGCAAGGGCGCTCATCGGCCATGCGCCCCTGCAAAAAGGCCGGGTGCAAAGCGGCGGGTCAGTCTTTCGAGCTGCGTGACATAGGCAAGGCCGCGCAGGGTCTGGAAGCCTGCCATCATCACGAACATCACAGTGCCGCGCAACACGCCCGGATTTTTCCGCCTCCCCGCCTGGAATTTCTTCCACTCATCCGCATTGGCGAAAATGAGATCGGCGATCAGCTGATAGTGAGCGGCGGTCTTGGCGTTGAACTGGGTCCCCAGCACCACCACGCCATCGTCGCGGGCGACGTTGCGCACGAGCACCGGCAGCGTGTCGCTGATGCAGTCGTCCGGAGGCGTTATCCGAACCACGGCATGCATGCCCACTCGCGCCGTCGCCTCGGAGGGAAGCTCGGTGCGCACGCGCACGCCGCCCATGGAGACGTCGTCGATGATGGCCGGCACCTCGACGCCATCGATCAGCAAGCTGCAACGCCGGGTAATGGCCATGCGCTGGCTGTGTCGCTTGGCTGCCTTCTCCGACACGACGCCCAAGGCGCAGCCCGAGATGATCAGGTTGAGCAGGTTCCACATACCGACGACGATGGTGATGTCGGCCGCATAGGGCTCCGTCGCGATCCGCCAGAAGGTCACGAACACAGCGGCGATCTGAATCACGAAGATGACGAAGAACGGAATACCGATCTCCGAAATGCGGTTCTCGTCAATGGTCTCACCCTTCGATGTCACCTTGAAGGTCGGCTTCTTCGGATTGATCATGACGGACAGAAGAGCTGGCAGGAGATAGACCGTCTGAATGTACTCGTAGAGCTCAGAGAACCACGGCCAGCGATATTTCCCGTAAAGATAGCTCTGTATAAATAGATTTATCAGGAGGTAGACGGCGGTATAGGCGACGAATTCAGCACCGGAACCGTTGAATATTTCCAACGAGAAAAACAGGTAGAAGAAAGGGGAAACGAGAAAGATGGCGCGCGAAATCGGAAAGAACCAGAACAGGATGCTGGACATGTAGCAGATGCGCTGCGCGACGGTCAGCCCCGACCGGAACAGCGGGAAGTGAAAGCGCAGGATCTGGTACATGCCCTGCGCCCAGCGCGAGCGCTGGCCGATGAAACTGGCGAAGGTCTCCGGCTGCAGCCCGGCGATGAGCGGCGTGTCCACATAGACGCTGTGCCAGCCGCGCGCATGCAAAGTGAGCGCCGTCTCGCAATCCTCGGTGATGGAGGAATGGGCGAAGCCGTCGGTTTCCTTCAGCGCTTCGCGACGCAGCACCGCCGCCGAGCCGCAGAAGAACGCGCCACCCCAGCGGTCGAGGCCGCGCTGGATGACGCCATAGAACATCTCGTTCTCCGACGGCATGCGCCGCCAGGTGTCGAGGCTGCGCTCCACCGGATCGGGATTGATGAAGAAATGCGGCGTCTGGACGAGGAACAGGCGCGGGTCCTCGTTGAAATAGCCGATGGTCTCGCGCAGGAACGGGCGCGCCGGCGCATGGTCCGCATCGAAGACGACGATGAGTTCGCCACTCGAATGGGCGAGGCCGTGGTTGAGATTGCCGGCCTTGGCGTGCTCGTTACGCGGACGAGTGAGGTAGTTCACGCCCAATTCGCGACAGAGCTCGGTCAGGGTCTCCCGCCGCATCTGCGCCTCGCGGGCCGCCGCGAGATCGTGCTGTTCGCATTTCTGGTCGGTGCCACCATCGTCGAGCAGCCATACCGTGAACCGATCACGGGGATAATCGATCGCCGAGGCGGCGGCCAGCGTCGTGGCGAGCAGACCCGCATCCTCGTTATAGCTGGGAACGAAAATATCAACCGTCGGCTCGCGTCCGGGCGCGATGACCGGCGCGGTGCGCGGCGGCTGCGGCGACGAGACGACGAAAAGGCTGAGCGCCATCAAGGCGACGCTGTACATCTCCGCGCAATAGAGCAGCATCGCGGGAATGAAATTGGCCAGTTCCTCCATCGGCGGCAAGGTTGACGTCGTTCGCCAGTAGACATACCTTGATACCATTGCGACACCGAGAGCCAGCGCGACCATGCGCGGAACCCCTTCGGGCGCAAACATTTTCAAAAAGACAATTAGTAGAATCACAATGCAGCCGGTAACCAGCTGCGCCTGCAAGTTAACCGGCAAGGTGATGATAAACGCCACCATAGCGATTAACATTACCCAAATACCAGTAAGCCACTTCCTATTCATGATTTTGGCCGGTCTCCGCAGTCGCCTTGCCGGCGGCTCTTACGTGACGCTGAGATTAGTCGCAAGTCGCCGGACGAGGTGAGACTTCACGAGATCATCACTTCGCTGATCATCTTCCTCGATCTTTGACCGTTTCTGCCGCGGCTCCGGGGAGCTAGATTGTCGAAATGCGTGATTCGTTTTGCGAGATTGAAAGGCCCGCCATGACCCGCTCGACCCCAGGCGCGGGCGGCACCACCGTGCACCGCCAGAGCGGTCCTGCCGGGCAGAAAAGCGCGCAAAGCTTGCCCCGGCATGTCCTCGCCATGGGCTGCCTGCTGCTGGCGGGAGGTTGCGTGACGGCGCGCGGCGGACCGCCTGTGGTCGCCACCATGACGATCGAGGTGCCTGCCGTTGAAGCGCTAATCCTGCCCGAGCCGGGCGGCCCGCGCGTCATCGGCGTCATAGAGACGCGCTTTGCCAATGCGCTGCAGCAGGAGGTGATGCTCGGCACCGACGCCGCGACGCCCGGCCAGAACGCTTTTCACGTCACTTTCTTCGGTCCGGTGGAGGGCCGCACCGGCCCCGAGAACATCAAGAGCGACACATTTCTAGCCGACGACGCGCTGGCGGAGGAGATGGAGCGGGCGCTGACGGGCGTCGACATGCGCCCCTCAACCTATTTCGTCCAGAACCGCTATGGGCCATTCGGCTACGCGCTGGGCCATGGACAGGGGCGCGATCTGTGCCTCTATGCTTGGCAGCGTATCCAGGGGCAGGACCGGGTAAATGTCATGACCGGCGATCGCGGCGTGCTCTCGGTACGTCTGCGCTTCTGCCAGAGCGGGGCGAGCGAGGCCTCTCTCCTGCGGATCATGTACCGCTACACCATCAATGGCTATTTCCTGCCGCGCAGCTGGCAGCCTTATGGTCGCCCACTCCCAGCCTCGCCCGAGCTTGGCCGGATCGGCGGGCCGATAATCTATCCCGCCGAAGCCTTCGGCTCGGGCGGCGCAAGCGCACCACCGCCGGCACCCGCACGGGCTCCGGAGAGTGCACCACGCACCATGTCGGCCGCTCCCGAAGCTGCGCCCAGCGTGCCCAGCGCACCGCTGGAAGGCTACCCGACCGTGCCCGCACCGCAGTGAGGATCGGACTTTTGTCCGCGCCGACGGTCGGTCGCTATCCGATCAGAGTGGATCAGCCTGATCGGTAGATCATTCTCAAACGCTAGGACATAGCGTTATCCGATCCGCTTGCGGTTCAAGCTGGTCGGCGCATGCTCTAGCCACGCGGGCGGTCGCCGGGAGGAAGCGGGATGCCGAGGCTGGCGGCGGGGGGCAGCTCAGGCAGAGTAAATGTCGCGGGCGCCTCCGTCGCGGCTGTCGCGATAGGTGCAGGCGCCACCGGCTTGGCCGGCACCTCCACCGCGCGGGCAACGGACCCCGTCGCTTCCGGCTCAAGCGGTTCGGCGGTGATGGCGCCGAGACGCCAGTGCCCCTCCACCGGCAGAAAAGCGACATCGAAACCGATCCTCAGCGGCGCGGTCGGGAAATGGCCGCGCAGGCGCAGCGCGCCATCCGGTCCGATGGCCGGCGCGGCCGAGAGCTTGGCGTCGAGCAGGACCACGGCGGCAAAATCGAGCCGGCCCTCGCGCCAGGCGCGAAAACGATCGGCGAGGGCGGCACTCGAATTGGCATCCCGGAAAGAGGGGGCCGCCAGGTCGCGCAAGACCGAGTAATTACCGGTGATATTGGCCTGATTGAGCGCCATCAGCGTGCCGCGCAGAAGAGCCAGCAGCACCGCCGGCTGGGGGACCGCATCGGCGGGCTTCTCCTGCGCCCGGGCGAGTCCCGGCACGAGCACCGCCAGAGCGACCATGAGAACCGTGAGGTGGAGGCGGCGACGCATCGGCCTCACCAGGCAAACAGCACGCCGGCCTTGCCGCCGACCGTGCCTTCGTTGAGCCCGACGCCGATGCTGCCGGTGACGAAGAAGGAATCCTCGTGAATCCGCGCGATGCTGGAAAGGGCGAGCGCGTTCTGCCCGCCGAACGTTCCCCATTGGGCGCTCAGCGCCATGTTCTTGCCGCTGGGCAGGGGCGGCGTGTCCATCGCCATCGCCATGGCGACGCCCTCGCTGACGCGGTCGATCTCGGCCATGACCGGGCGCAGATCGAACAGCTCCGCCGTGCTGGCGCTGGCGAGGTTGCCGGCGGCGTCGGTGGTGACGATCTGCACCGCCCCGCTCTGCGCGGCGCGGCTGGCGCCGGAGGTCAAGCCGGACATGGTGTAGGTCGAACTCGCGGTTCCCAGCGCGATCTGGTTCGCCCGGCTGGTGGTCGCCCCGGCGCCGATTGCGGTCGATCCCTCATAGGCGGCGATGGCGCCGTAGCCGATGGCGCTGGACTGAGCCGCGGACGCATTGGCATTCTGGCCGAGCGCAGCGGCGCCCGTCCCTGCCGCGACGGCGTTCTGGCCGAGGGCGGTGGCTCCCGAGCCATTGGCTGTCGCGCCGTAGCCGAGCGCGGTAGCGTTGTCCGCATTGGCGACGGCGCCTTGCCCGAGCGCGGTCGAGCCGGCGCCATTGGCGGTGGCGCCGGTGCCGAGGGCGGTGGCATTTGCCGCATTGGCGACGGCCCCCTGGCCGACGGCAGTGGTCGCAGAAGCGTTGGCCCGCGCGCCCTGCCCCACCGCTGTGGCGTTGGTACCATTGGCGAGCGCATCCTGGCCGAGGGCGGACGAGGCGGTGCCGTTGGCACTCGCGCCGCTGCCATAGGCCGACGAGTAGGCGGCATTGGCGACGGCGCTCTGTCCGGTCGCGGTGGCTTGCTCGCCATTGGCCGTGGCGCTCCAGCCGATGGCGGTGGAGGAAACGCCATTGGCCACGGCGAGCTGACCGAAAGCGCTGGCATTGTCAGAGAAGGCGCGTGAGCCCTGACCAACCGCGGTGGTGCCGGCCTGGGTCGCTTGCGCGTCATCGCCGATGGCGGTGGAAGCGGCACCGCTCGCCGCGCCGCCGCATTGCAAAGCCGTGGCCGTGAGCTGGCAGCTGATGTCTTCTGCAGCAGCCGGCCAGGAGACATGGCCCGCCCACAGGGCGAAAATTGCCGATCCGCATGTCGTGAAAAGGCGCCGTCGCATCAAACGTTCTCGAATCCGCCGTCCGGCGCACCCGCAGCGCACCGGCGGCAGGATCGGGGTAGCATGGTTAACGCGGCGTTAACTTTGTCTCGGGGCTTCGCATCAGACCCGACTGTGGCGGAGGCGACACAGCGCGAACCGGCGCCTGGTCGCGCGCGGCAGCGGCCTGGATGAACGAATGTTGCTGCGCCCGCCGCTGGCCATTGCGGGACACAAAACGCCTCTCTTCGAAACCGCGCGGGAAACAGTGGGGCAATCGGCGCGCGCTAGGTCGACCCGGCTCGCCGGGCCGGCGACAGGTTGAACCGAGTGAGGAAAAGTGAAGGGCAGGCTTCTCGCGCCGCTCCTGCTGGTGGCGTTTCTCATCCTGCTGGCAGGCGTCTATGCCACACGCAGCCAATGGGCCACCGATCCCACTTCGACGCTGGTGACAGCAAGTTTGGCGCGCGGCGAGGTGGAAGAAGCCGTGCTGGCCACCGGCACGCTGAAGCCTATCACGCTGGTGGCCGTCGGTGCGCAGGCCTCCGGTCGCATCACCCGCGTCGCGGTCGCGCTGGGAGAGCAGGTGAAGGCAGGCGATCTTCTCGCCGAGATCGATTCCGTTCTGCAGGAGAACGCCCTTCGCACAGCCCGCGCGGCGCTCGACAATGTCCGCGCCCAACGCGCCGAGAAGGAGGCGCTGTTGCAGCGCGACGTGCTGATCCTGGAGCGCCGCACCTCCATGGTGACGAGCAAGATCGTGTCGCAGGCCGATTTCGAGGCGGCCGAAGCCGATGTGAAGGCCACCCGTGCGCAGATCGATCAGCTGAAGGCGCAGATCATCGAGGCCGAAGTCGCGGTCGAGAATGCCCAGTCCAATCTTGGCTATACCCGCATCACCGCGCCCATCGACGGCACCGTGCTCGCCATCGTCAGCCAGCAGGGCCAGACGGTGAATGCGGCCCAGTCCGCGCCCACCATCATGGTGCTCGGCCAGCTCGACACGATGACGGTGCGGGCCGAAATCTCCGAGGCCGATGTGGTGCGCACCGCCCCCGGCCAGCGTGCCTATTTCACCATCGTCGGCGACACTACCCATCGCTACGAGACGCAGCTGGCCTTCATCGAACCGGCGCCGGAATCGATCAAGAGCGACGACAGCTTCTCCTCCAGCACGGCCACCTCTTCCGCGTCGAGCGCGTCGAGCAGCAGCAGTTCGGCGATCTACTATAACGGCATCCTCAACGTGCCGAACCCGGAGGGGCGGCTGCGAACCTATATGACGGCCGAGGTGCACATCGTCGTCGGCCATGTCGCCGACGCTCTCACCATGCCCGCCATGGCGCTCGGCGCGCGCGGCGCCGACGGGCGCTACGAGGTGCGGGTCCTAGGTGGCGACGGCAAGGTCGAGACGCGCTGGGTCGAGATCGGTCTCAACGACAAGACGGTTGCCGAAATTCGCGCCGGCCTGTCGGAGGGCGAGCGGGTGGTGACGGGCGACACGGCGAATGTCACGCCCTCCACGTCCGGCATGCCCGGCCCGCCGCCCATGGGGTTCTGAACATGCACGAGGCAGACACCGGCGCGGCGCCGCTCATCGCGCTGGAGGGGGTGACGCGCACCTACATCTCCGGCGAAGAAACGGTCACCGTGCTTCGGGGCCTCGACCTCTCGATCATGGCCGGCGAAATGGTGGCCATCGTCGGCGCCTCGGGGTCCGGCAAATCGACGCTGATGAACATACTCGGCTGCCTCGACCGACCGAGCAGCGGACGCTACCGAGTCGCCGGCCGCGATGTCGCGCAGCTCTCGGCGGATGAACTGGCAGGCCTTCGGCGGGCGCATTTCGGCTTTGTGTTCCAGCGCTACAATTTGCTTCCGGAACTGAGCGCGCTCGGCAATGTCGAAATGCCCGCCATCTATGCCGGCCTGGCGCCAAGCGTGCGCCGGACCCGCGCGGCCGCGCTGCTCGGCCGGCTCGGCATGGCCTCGCGACTGGCGCACCGCCCCGGCCAGCTTTCCGGCGGGCAACAGCAGCGCGTCTCCATCGCCCGCGCGCTGATGAACGACGCCGAGGTGATCCTGGCCGACGAACCGACCGGCGCGCTCGACCGCCAGAGCGGAGAAGAGGTGCTGAAGATCCTCGACGAGCTCAACGCCGAAGGCCGCACCGTAGTCATCGTCACCCATGACATGAATGTGGCGGCGCGCGCCCGGCGCATCATCGAAATCGACGACGGGCGGATCGTCGATGACCGCCTCACCGGGCCGGCGCGGGTGCCACCGCCGGTGTCATCCGAGACGCCGGCAATGGTCCCGCCCCGCTGGCGTCAAAGGCTCGACCCGTTCCGCGAGGCGTTCCGCATGGCGCTGATGTCGATGAACGCACATCGGCTGCGCACCGGCCTCACCATGCTCGGGATCGTAATCGGCGTCGCCTCAGTGGTGTGCGTGGTGGCGCTGGGGGAAGGCTCGCGGCAGCGGGTACTCGCCAATATCAGCGCTCTTGGCACCAACACGATCGAGATTTTCGCCGGCAAGGACTTTGGCGACACGCGCTCGGGGCGGATCACCACGCTGGTGGCCGCCGACGCCGACCAGCTCGCCCGCCAACCCTATGTCGCCGCCGCAACCCCTACCGTTTCCACCCAGAGCACGGTGCGCCTCGGCGCCAAGGAGGCGAACGCGCTGGTGAACGGGGTGAGCGAAAGCTATTTCGCCGCCAAGGGCACCAAGCTGGCGCGCGGCCGCTTCTTCGACGCGACCAGTGTCGCCTCCCGGGCGCTGGACGTCGTCATCGACGAGAATACCCGCAAGGCGCTGTTCGATGCGGCGGGCGTCGAACCTATCGGAGCCGTGGTCCTGATCGGCACGGTGCCGGCGCGCGTGGTCGGCGTCATACAGCCCCAGCAGGGTGGGTTCGGATCCAGCCAGAACCTCTCGCTCTACCTGCCCTATACCACCGTGCAGACCCGCATTCTCGGCACGACCGCGCTACGCTCCATCACCCTCAAGATCAAGGATGACGTTGATAGCGCCTATGCGGCGCAGGCGGTGACGCAGTTTCTCACCCAGCGCCATGGCGCCAAGGACTTCTTCATCCTCAACACCGACGACATCCGCCGTACGATTACCAGCACCACCCAGACCATGACGCTACTGATCGCCGCGATCGCCGTCATCTCATTGGTGGTCGGGGGCATTGGGGTGATGAACATCATGCTGGTGTCGGTGTCCGAGCGCGTGGGCGAAATCGGCGTGCGGATGGCGGTCGGCGCCCGACCGTCCGACATTCTCCAGCAGTTCCTGACCGAGGCGGTGATGGTCTGCCTGCTGGGCGGGGCAACCGGGGTGGGGCTGGCTCTGGCCTTCGGAGCCGCTTTCGCCCTCGCCGGCTCGACCTTTACCCTCGTCTATTCCAGTGGGTCGATCCTGCTCGCCCTCGCCTGTTCCAGCTTCATCGGCGTGGCGTTCGGCTATCTACCAGCACGCAGCGCGGCTCGCCTTGATCCGGTCACAGCATTGACCAATTCTCGACAGTAATTTTCAGAAACAATATCGTATAGTCGTGAAATAATTCGACCACACTCCGAACCCATTGCACCGCGAATGTACACTCAACAATTCGTCATCGCGGTGAAAAGCATCAATGCTAAAATTCGTCATGAGCCTTTGGCACTGGCTGTTCGATGCTTACGAGATCGAATGCCCCTATTGTGACGCGGGTGAGTTGTGTGAGGAATGCTTGCACTTCTGGGCCATCAAATAGGCCTCCCGCGCACCGCCCATCAGCCACGAAGGACTATCGGGCTAGCCCCGTCCCGCCTTCGCCCCGTTCGCCATTTATTCGGCCGGGGTGTGGACGACGCCAGGAGCGACCTCGGCATGGGGCGTGTGGTGAACGCGCCCGATGAGTGAATAGACCACCGGGACCACGAACAGGGTGAGCAGCGTCCCCAGGGTCATTCCGCCGACAATGACCCAGCCGATCTGCGCCCGACTCTCGGCACCGGCACCGCTCGCCAGCGCCAGCGGGACGGCTCCCAGCACCATGGCGCCCGTGGTCATCAGAATGGGCCGCAGGCGCAGCACGGCAGCCTCGATCACCGAGGCCCGGCGATCAAGACCCGCGTCCTGCTGCTGATTGGCGAACTCGACGATCAGGATTCCGTGCTTGGTGATCAGGCCGACCAGCGTCACCAGTCCGATCTGCGAATAAACGTTGAGCGATCCGCCGGTGAAATAGAGCGCCGCCAGGGCCCCGGTCATCGACAGGGGAACGGTCAGCATGATGATGACCGGATCGCGGAAGCTCTCGAACTGCGCCGCGAGCACGAGATAGATGAACCCCAGGGCGAGCAGGAACACCACCACCAGGCTCTGGCCGGCGGCGCGGAATTCACGGCTCTGGCCGGCGACATCGGTCTGCACAGTTTGCGGCAGCACCTCGCGGGCGGTCTGGTCGAGAAAATCAAGCGCCTCGCCCTGAGAGAAGCCCGGCGCCAGATTGCCTGATATGGTGGCGGCGCGCAGCTGGTTGAAGCGCTTCAATTCCTGCGGTGCCACGCTCTCGCGCACGGTGACGAGGTTGGAGAGCTGAACCATTTCCCCGCCCGCCGAGCGCAGATAGATGGTGTCCAGCGTCGCTGGCGAGGAACGGTCGCTGGCGTCGAGCTGGACGTAGACATCGTATTGCTCGCCCCCCACCTCAAAGCGCGTCACCTGCCGCCCGCCGAGCAGGCTTTCCAGCGTGCGCCCCAGAACCGCAATGTCGATGCCGAGATCCGCCGCCTTGGCGCGATCCACCGCAATGGAAATCTCCGGCTTGTTGAGCTTGAGGTCGCTGTCGATGCTGACAAGGCCGGGATAGTCGCGGATGCGTTCCAGGAAGCGGTTCACATACTCGTCGAGCTGCTCATAGGTGCTCGATGTCTGGATGACGAACTCGATGGGGCGCGAATTATTGGACGCGCCGAGCGAGGGCGGGTTGTTGGCGTAGGCATTGATGCCGGCGATGCGCCTGAGTTCCGGCGTCAGCTTGGCCACGAGTTCCTGCTGGCGCACGTCGCGCTCGTCCCAGTCCTTCAGCCGGCCGATCACCAGGAAGCGGTGCACTTCGGGAAAGCCGTTGATGATGAGGACGCTGCCGACCTCCGGCTCCTTCGAGACGATCTGGTCGATCTGGTTGGTGTAGCGCGACGTGTAGGCAAGGGTGGAACCCTCCGGCGCACTGCCGGAGACGCGGATCACCCCACGGTCTTCCACCGGGGCCAGTTCGGATGGCAGCGCCGTGAGGAAGAAGGCGCTGGCGCCCGCGACCATCAGCGCCAGCAGCAGGATGAGGGGCCGTATCTTCAGGGCCGTTCCGAGCAGGCGGCGATAGCCGCTCTCCATGGACCGCAGCCGTCCCTCGATGAAGGCCGAGACCCGGCCCGGCTTTGCCTCGTGCTTGAGCAGGCGCGAGCACATCATCGGCGTCAGCGTCAGCGCGACAAATCCCGAGATGATGACGGCGCCGGCGAGCGTCAGCGCGAATTCGAGGAAAAGCCGGCCGGTGCGCCCGGGCGCGAAGGCGACAGGCGCATAGACGGCAGCCAGCGTCATCGTCATGGCGATGACGGCGAAGCCGATCTCGCGCGCACCCTTGATGGCGGCAGGGATCGGCTTCATGCCGTGCTCGATATGGCGGAAGATGTTCTCCAGAACGACGATGGCATCGTCGACCACGAGGCCGATCGCGAGCACAAACGCCAGAAGTGTCAACGTGTTAACGCTGAAACCCAGCGCGTACATGATGGCGAAGGTGGTGACCAGTGAGATCGGGATCGTGACTATCGGAATAATCGATGCCCGGAACGAGCGCAGGAACACCACGATCACCAGCACGACCAGGATCACCGCCTCGAAGATGGTGTGGAACACCGCTTCGATCGAGCGGTCGATGAACACCGCGTTGTCGTTGCCGATGGTGGCGGTCATGCCCTCGGGCAGGCTCTCATTGACCTGCGGCAGGACGGCGCGCGCGCCGGCGGAGACATCGAGCGGGTTGGCCACCGCCTGCTTGATCACACCGATGAAGATCGCCGCGCCGCCGTTGAAGCGGCTGGCCCGGCGCTCGTCCGCCGCGCCGAGCTCGACGCGCGCGACGTCGCTGAGGTGCACCTGCGCGCCCTCGGCCCGCTTGACCACGATCTGGTTGAACTGGTCGACCGTCGTCAGCCCGGTGCGCGAGAGCACGGTGAATTCGCGGTCGACGCTTTCGATGCGACCGGAGGGAATCTCGACATTCTGGGCGCTGAGCGCGTCCTCCACGTCCTGGACCGTGAGGGCGTAGGCGGCGAGCCGCTCGCGGTCGACCCAGACGCGCATGGCATAGCGCCGCTCGCCATAGATCTGCACATCGGAGACGCCGCTGATGTTCTTGAAGCGGTCGACGACATAGCGGTCGATATAGTCGGACAGTTCGAGCCCCGACATGCGGTCGGAACGGAAGACGACGAACAGCACCGGCTGGGCGTCGGCCTCGACCTTGGAGATCACCGGCTCGTCGATCTCGTCCGGCAGGCGCTGGCGCACCCGGCTCACCCGGTCGCGCACATCGCTGGCGGCGACGTCGGGGTCGATCTCCAGGCGGAAACGCACCGTGATGCGGCTCGATTCCGAACGGCTGGTGGATTCCAGCACGTCGATGCCTTCGATGCCGGCAATGGAGCCTTCCAGCACCTGAGTCACCTGGCTCTCGACGATGCTCGCCGAGGCGCCGGGATAGCTGGTGACGACGGATACGGTCGGCTCGTCAATATTCGGGTATTCACGCACCGAAAGCCGGTCGTAGGAGACAATGCCGATAAGGATCAGCAGCAGGCTCAGCACGGTCGCGAAGACGGGGCGGCGGACGCAGAGTTCGGAAATGCCCATGGCGCGGCCTCAGCCCTGCGGCGCGGGCGGCGGCGGCACCACCTCCACCACGGAACCGGCCTGCAGGCGCCCCTGGCCGGCGACGACGATGGAAGCCCCGGCCGAAACGCCCTTGACCTCGACCTCGCCATTGGCGCGCTGGCCGAGTTCGACTTTCAGCTGCTGCGCCTTTCCGTCGACGATCTGCCAGACCAGACGCTCCTGACCGCGAGGCACGATGGCGCTTTCCGGCACGAACACGGCATCGCGCGGCTGGCTGCCCTGCACCACCACGCGCGCGAACAGGCCTGGGCGCAGTTCAAGGTTCTTGTTGTCGAGCCGCGCGCGAACGCTCAGCGAACGGCCATTGATGTCGACCATGGGATCGATGGCGTAGATCGTGCCGGAGAAGCTCCGGCCCGGCAGCGCGTCGAGCGTGATCGTCACGCTCTGGTTCTCGGCAATGCTGGAGAGCTGGGTTTCCGGCACTTTGAAGTCCAACTTCAGCGTGTCGATCTTCTCGAGATTGACCAGTTCGGTGCCCACCGCGATGTAGGCGCCGTTCGAGACCGTGCGCAGGCCGACCACCCCGTCAAACGGGGCGGTGATGGTGTGCTTGGCGATCTGAACCCGCTGGGAATTCAGCAAAGCGCGCGCCGTGTTCAGTTCCGCCTGCGCCTCGTCCAGGGCGCGGGCCGTGCCCGACCCGGTCTTCTGCAGCCGCTGGGCGCGGTCGTAATTGGCTTCGGCCAGCGCGAGGCGGGCCTCTGTCTCGTCGAGCGAGGCCTTCACCAGCGCCGCATCGAGCTGCACCAGCACGTCGCCGGCCTTCACGTGCTGGCCTTCCTGAAAACGGATTTCCTGGATGCGCCCGGAAACCTCCGGTGCCACCTTCACCGATTCGTCGGACTGCAGCGAGCCGATGGACGAGATGTCGGTGGTCACCGACGCGGCACGCGCCGGCGCCACCTCGACAGGAACCGCGCGGGGTGTGGCGGGTTGGGCCGCCGCGTTCGCCTGGCTGCGCCCGCCGAACAGCGCTTGCGTCTCGACCCAGCCCTGGTCATGGGCAAGCCAGCCAGCTCCCGCAAGCACGGCGATCGTCAGCAGCAAGCCGGTTCCACGTCGCATCATGCCCCCATCGGACTGTGTCGGTAAGCACGCAATTTCATGCTGCGACACAACAGATTAGAGGAAGAGTTCCAACTCACTTATGTGTCACACGACGCCGCGACGATCACTTTCACGCGCCTGCCGGAACATCATACTCCAACTTGCGGAAGGTGCCGACTACCCGGCTGCCCGCCGCGCCATTTCGAGCGAAACTCGGTCAGATCAGGCGTTCTTCACCATGACATGGCGCACGACGGTATAGTCCTCCAGCGCATAGGCACTGAGATCCTTGCCATAGCCGGACTGCTTCAACCCGCCATGGGGCATCTCGCTCACCAGCATGAAATGGCAGTTCACCCAGGTGCAGCCATATTGCAGGCGCGAAGCGGTGGCCATGCCGCGCCCGATATCCTGCGTCCATACCGAGGAAGCGAGGCCGTAGTCGCTGTCATTGGCCCAGCCCACGGCCTCGTCGATATCGCTGAAGCGCGTGACGGACACCACGGGACCGAACACCTCCCGGCGAACGATCTCGTCGGATTGCAGGGCCCCGGCCACCACGGTCGGCTCGTAGAAGAACCCCTTGCCGGAACCGGCGCCACCGGCAACCTTGCCGCCGGTCGCGATCTCGATGTGATTGAGCTCGGAAGCCCGCTCGACGAAGGACGCGACGCGGGCGCGCTGGCGGGCGGAAATCAGCGGGCCGATGTCGTTCTCGCTGTCATCGACCTGGCCGAATTTCAGCCCCGACACCGCCGAGGCGAGATCCGCCACCAGTTTTTCATAGATCTTGGAGCCGGCATAGATGCGGCAGGCAGCGGTGCAGTCCTGCCCGGCATTGTAGTAACCAAACACCTTTACCCCTTCGACCACGGCGTCGATATCGGCATCGTCGAACACGATGACCGGCGCCTTGCCGCCCAGTTCCAGATGGGTGCGCTTCACCGTCTTGGCGGCGGCGGTCAGCACCTTCTTGCCGGTCGCGATGTCGCCGGTGAGCGAGACCATCGCGACCTTGGGATGATTGATCAGCGCATTGCCGACGCTCTCGCCGCGCCCGACGACGACGTTGACCACGCCCTCCGGGAAAATATCGGCGATGATCCGGGCGAGCTTCAGCAGGGAAAGCGGCGTCTGCTCGGAAGGCTTGATGACCACCGTATTGCCACCGGCCAGCGCCGGGGCCAGCTTCCACGCCGCCATCATCAGCGGGTAGTTCCACGGCGCGATGGAGGCGACGACGCCGATCGGGTCGCGCCGGATCATCGAGGTGTGGCCGGCCAGATACTCGCCCGCCACCATGCCGTGCTGGGTCCGCGCGGCGCCGGCGAAGAAGCGGAAGCAGTCGACCACGCCGGGAATCTCGTCGTTCAGCACCGCATGGCGGGGCTTGCCGCAGTTCAGCGCCTCAAGGGTTGCGAAGGCTTCCGCCTCGGCCTCGATGCGGTCCGCCAGCTTGAGCAACATGTAGGAGCGCTCGGCCGGCGTGGTGCGCGACCAGGTGCGAAATGCCTTGTCGGCGGCGTTCACCGCCGCGTCGATCTGGTCCGGGGACGCCTCGGGCAGTTCGATCAGCGTCTCCTCGGTCTTCGGGTTCAGCACCGTCTCCGTCGTCTCCGTGCCGGCGACGAAGGCGGAGCCGATCAGCATTTCGGTATCGGACAAGGCAGTCATGGGGCGTCTCCTATTTTCCCGAGCCGGCCACCGCCTCGCCATGGCGGGTGAGGTAGTAGGCGGCGAGGATGGGCAGGAAAGTCACGAGGATCACGAGCACGGCGACCACATTGGTGACGGGGCGCTGCCGCGGGCGGATGAGTTCGGACAGCATCCATATCGGCAAAGTCGATTGCTGGCCGGCGGTGAAGGTGGTGACGATCACCTCGTCGAAGCTGAGCGCGAAGGCGAGCATGCCGCCGGCCAGCAGCGCGGTGCCGATGTTCGGCAGCACCACGAGGCGGAAGGTCTGGAAGGCATCGGCGCCCAGATCCATCGACGCCTCGATCAGCGAGGGCGAGAGCCGGCGCAGGCGCGCCACGGCATTGTTGTAGACGACGACGATGCAGAAGGTGGCGTGGCCGAGCACGATGGTCCAGACGGAGAACGGGATCTCCATCAGCCCGAAGGCCTGGCGCAGCGCGATGCCGGTGACGATGCCCGGCAGTGCGATGGGCAGCACGAACAGCAGCGAGATCGGCTCGCGGCCGAAGAACCGCGCCCGCGCCAACGCTCCGGCCGCCAGCGTGCCGAGCACCAGCGCCAGCAGCGTGGCGATGCTCGCCACCTTCAGCGACAGCCCGACAGCCGCCCAGATATCGGCCCGCCCCCACACCACGCCGAACCATTTCAGCGTGAAGCCGGGCGGAGGGAAGGCGTAGCTCTTCTCTTCCGTGGTGAAGCAATAGAGCAGGATGAACAGCAGCGGGATGTGCAGGAAGGCCAGCCCGGCAAGGGCGGCGATCTTGAGCGAGAGCGGGGCGCGAGTCATGGTGTGGCGCTCCCATCGAGATTACCGATACGCCCGACCTCACAGCGCATCGAACGCTCCCGTGCGCTTGGCGAGGGTGAGGAACACGGCCATGACCAGGATCGGCACCAGCGAGAAAGCCGCCGCCAGCGGGATGTTCCCGGCCGTGCCCTGCAGCGTGTACACTGCCTGCCCCAGCACCAGCGCCGAGGTGCCGATGATCTGCGGCACGATGTAGTCGCCCAGCGTCAGCGAGAAGGTGAAGATCGACCCCGCCACCACGCCCGGCATGGCGAGCGGCAGGATCACGGTGCGGAAGACGAGGCCCGGCGCGGCGCCGAGATCGCCCGCCGCCTCAATGAGATGCGGCGGCACCCGTTCCAGCGCCGCCTGGACGGGGAGGATCATGAAGGGCAGCCAGAGATAGGTGAAGGTCAGCACCATGCCGGTATAGCTGACCGAAAGCGAGGGCCCGCCGACCAGCGGCAGCGCCAGCCACGCCTCCAGCGCGCCGCCGAGGCCCAGCTTGCCGGCGAACCAGCCGATGGCCCCTTCCTTGGCCAGCAGCAGCTTCCAGCCATAGACCTTGACCAGATAGCTCGACCACAGCGGCATCATGACGGCGAGATAGAACGCCGCCTTCACCTTCGGCCCGGCATAGCGGGCGGCATAATAGGCGATGGGGAACGCGATGATCGCGCACAGCAGGGTGACGCCCCCGGCAATTCCGATGGTTCGCAGCAGAATGTCCAGATTGGCGGGGCGGAAGAGTTCGAGCAGCGTGGCGGTGGTCGGCTCGCGGACGATGGTGCCGGAAAACTCGTCTATCGAAAAAACCGATTGCCCGAGGAAGACGAACAGGCTGCCGAGATAGACAAGCCCCAGCCACAGCAGCGGCGGCAGCAGCAGAAGCAGCGTCAGCAGCCGGGCGCGGCGCACCAGCACGTCGGAAAGCCGGCGCAGCAGGCCCTCGCGCGGGGCGGGCAGATCGAGGGTCGCGAGGCTCATTGCTCGCCCCCCATCGGCCGCACCGCCCCTGCGGGCACGGCGAGCCGGACGGTGGCACCCGCCATCACGCCTGAAGCCGTTGCGGGAACGGCGGCCGTGAGCGCCAGCCCCTCGCCCGTGACCGCGCTGACGCGGCGCACCGGGCCCTGATAGGACACGTCGGTGACGCGCGCCTCCACCAGCGCCGCGCCTTCCGGCACCGGCGCGCCGGGGGCGAGGAGCACAATCTTCTCCGGCCGCAGGCTGGAAGGCCGGGCCGGCGCGCCCAGCGCCAGCGCCTCACGCGCCTCCAGCACATTGGCCGAGCCGACAAAGCGGGCGACGAAGCGCGTGGCCGGCCGCTCATAGACTTCTTCCGGCGGCCCGACCTGCACGATCCGCCCCTCATTGAACACGGCGACGCGGTCGGCCATGGACAGCGCCTCGCTCTGGTCATGGGTGACGAAGACGAAGGTGAGGCCGAGCGCCCGCTGCAAGCCCTTCAGTTCGCTCTGCATTTCCTCGCGTAGCTTGAGGTCGAGCGCGCCCAGCGGCTCGTCGAGCAGCAGCACTTTCGGCCGCACCACCAGGGCGCGGGCGAGCGCCACGCGCTGGCGCTGGCCGCCGGAGAGCTGCGCCGGGCGGCGGGTTTCCATGCCCGACAGCTTGACCATGGCCAGCGCCTCGCGGGCCATCCGGTCGCGATCGGCCCGGCCGATACCGCGCACCCGCAGCCCATAGGCGACATTCTCGCCGACCGAGAGATGCGGAAACAGCGCATAGTCCTGGAACACGGTGTTCACCGCCCGCCGATAGGGCGGCAGGCCTTCCACCGTCTCGCCGAAGATCTCGATATGGCCGTCATCGGGCTGCTCGAAGCCGGCGATCAGGCGCAGGCAGGTGGTCTTGCCCGAGCCGGACGGGCCCAGCATGGCGAAGAACTCGCCCGGCGCGATGGCAAGGTCGACGCCATCCACCGCCCGCACCGCGCCGAAATGCCTGACGACACCGGCAAAACGGACAGCTGGCAGGACGAGCGGGGCGGCGTGAGCGTGCATGAAGAAATTCCGGGAAGGCGGTCAGAAATCAGAGCGAGAGGACGCTGCGCGACTCGTGCGCTGGGCCCCGGATCGGCGCCGCGCGTCGCGCGGCTTGTCCGGGAAGCCAGATTTCGTGTCCCGGACAAGCGGCGCCGCAGGCGGAGCGCCGATCCGGGACCCAGCGGAGAGTGCCGCCGCAGGCGGCTCAAATCCCCTTCCGCTTCAGCATCCCTCAACGCCCGGGCTTTCGCCCGGGCACCTCAGGATTGCGTTGTGTGACGCGGCGCGTCACCGCCCGCCGAGGACGGCAATGTAGTCCGACACCCAGCGGTAATAGGGCACGCAGCCTTCGGCCTGGGTGGCGCATTTGGCGACCGGCGTGCGCCAGAAATGGATGCGCTCGAATTCCTCCATGCCATTGGTCGTGCAGCCTTCCGCGCCCAGCAGCTCATTGCCCTTGCAGGCGGCGGGGACGGCGGGCACCGAGCCGAACCAGGCGGCGAGGTCGCCCTGCACCTTGGGGCTCAGCGAGTGCTCCATCCACATATAGGCGCAGTTGGGATGAGCCGCGTCGGCGTGCATCATGGTGGTATCGGCCCAGCCGGTCGCCCCCTCGCTCGGGATGGTGGAGGCGATCGGCTTGTTCTGGCTTTTCAGCAGGTTGACCTGGAACGGCCAGGAGGAGGACGCGACGACGCCCTCATTGGTGAAATCGTCGATCTGGATCATCGCGTCGTGCCAGTAGCGCTGCACGATCTTGCGCTGCTGGCGCAGCAGGTCGAGCGCCGCCTTGTACTGCGCCTCGGTCAGCTCATAGGGGTCCTTGATGCCCAGTTCCGGCTTATGGGTCATCAAATAGAGCGCGGCATCGGCGATGTAGATCGGGCCGTCAAAGGCCTGGATACGGCCCTTATTGGACTTGCCGTCCGGCAGGGTCTGCTCCTCGAACACCACGTTCCAGCTCTTGGGCGCTTCGCCCTTGAACGCTTCCGTGTTGTACATCAACACGTTGGAGCCCCACTGATAGGGCGTGCCGTAATGCACGCCGTTCACCGTGTGCCAGGGCGCGTCCTGCAGGCGCGGGTCCACCGTGCCCCAGCTCGGAATCAGCTTGGTGTTGATGGGGGCGACCTTCTTGCCGGCGATGAGGCGGAGCGAGGCGTCGCCGGAGGCGGTGACGAGGTCGAAGCCGCCCTCATTCATCAGCGCGACCATCTCATCGGAAGTGCCGGCGGTCTTCACATTGACCTTGCAGCCGGTCTTGGTCTCGAATTCCGTGACCCAGTCAAACGCCTTGTCGGTGTCGCCGCGCTCGATATAGCCGGCCCAGGCGACGATATCGACCTGGCCTTCGCCCTTGCCGACCGATGTCATTTCCGCAGCAAAAACAGGGCTTAAGGCGAGAGAAGCGCTGGCGGCGAGCGCCGGCAGATGCAGATAAGGCGAGAGGCGCGGCATGGTCTGTTTCCCTCTGTTCTGCGGGCGCAGGCGGCCCTTTGGGGTGAGTGTGACGCTGCGTCGGGCGGGGCGCCACACCAAAGATCAGAAGGCAGCCATCGGAAAAACCGATGAGCAGGAAATGGGCAGATATTCCCCTCTACTGCCCTCATGGCCGGGCTTGAAGTGCCACCCGGGGGGAGCGCGGGCATCGCGCAAGGCTGGGTCCCCGGGTCAAGCCCGGGGATGAGGGCGGCGCGGAGGATAAGGGGCTCTGATGCGCGCACCCTCCCCGCGCGTCCCGGCCAAGCGGAGGCGCAGCCGGAGCGCGGAGCCGGGACCCAGCGGAAGACTCTTCAGCGATGCTGAGCGGCGGCAGCGAGAAGCCGACCGCCCACGCCCGGCCCGAGCCCGCGCCCGCCCCCCCTGGGCCCCGGATCGGCGCCGCGTCCGCGCGGCTTGTCCGGGGAACGCATCTGCGAATGGGGCCGCAGGCTTGCCCGGGGAACGCTGGACGGGCGCGGCAAACAAGGCCCCGCTACCGCCCGCGCCCGCCATGCCGCGTGGCGGCGATGGAGACGAAGCCGGTGGCGGCGGGCGAGAGTGGGGAGCCGCGCCGCCAGGCGGTCGCGACTTCCACCGCCGGCACATTGTCGATCAGCGTGCGGGCCTCGATCTTGTCGCCTTCCAGCGACCAGGGCCGATAGGTGAGGTCCGGCAGCACCGCCACCCCCGCCCCAGTGGCCACCAGCGAGCGCACCGCCTCCACCGAGCGGGTGCGGAACGCCACCGGCGGGCGGATACCCAGCCGGCGCCAGACGATTTCCGACGCCTCGGCGATTTCATCAATGGTGAGAAGCACATGCGGCTCCTCAGCGAGATCGCGCAGGCTCACCCGCTCCTCCACCAGCGCTGGATGGCCGAGCGGCAGCCACACACGATAGGGCGAAATCTCAACGGCCTGCGTCTGCAGCGCCGCCGATTGCCGGCCGGGCGGCAGCACCATGACCGCGACATCCAGCTCGCCGCCGACCAGCAGATGTTCGAGATAATCGGCCGCGTCCTCCACCGCCTCCACCGCCACGCCGGGGAAGGCACGGTGGAAGCGGGCGATGAGGTCGGAATAGATGTAGCCGGCCACCAGCGGCGTCACCCCTACCGCCAGGCGGCCGGTGAGCGCCGCCATTTCCGGCCCCGCCAGCGCCCGGCGCGCATCGGCGACATCGCCGAGAATCTTTCGCGCGTGACGCAGGAAATGATGGCCCTTGAGGGTGAGGTCGACGCCGCGCGCATGGCGCTCCAGCAGCGTGACGCCGAGGTCCAGCTCCAGCTCGCGCAGGGCTTCGGTCACGGTCGATTGCGAGATCGACAGCGTGTGCGCTGCTGAGGAGACGGAACCGTTCTCCGCCACCGCGACGAGATATTGAAGCTGGCGCAGCGAAAAAGCCATCGGAAGTTCCGGGGGGAGAGGTCCCCGGCGAGTGTAGACCCCCGTTTTACCGCCGCCTAGCCGGGCCGATGAGGTGGACGATCAGGCCGATGAGAGCGAACAGGCCGACATCGCCCAGCCCCCTCGCCCCCCGCGCGCTATTTCGCCAGCAGGCTCTTCAGCTCGAACCCCTCATCCCCCGCCTGTTCAGGGGTGAGCGTCGGCGTGCCGGCGAGCAGGCGGCGGCCGAGCATGTGGTCGGCGGGGCGGTTGACGCTCTCAATGGCGGTGAGCACCCCGTCGCGGAAGCGGAACACCGAGAAGCGACGCGAGGCGGGGTCGCCGCGCAGCACCGCGCTGTCGGTGGCGGCCGCGAGGCCGACCATTTGCAGCTTGAGGTCGGCCTGATCGCTCCAGAACCACGGCACGGCGTCGAAGGGGGCGGGCTCCCCCGTCGGGGACACCTTGCCGGTGAGCCGATGGGCGAGGCTGCGGGCCTGGTCGGCGGCATTCTGCACCGATTCCAGCCGCACATGGGCGGTGCCGTCTTTTGCCGCGAAGCGGCTGGGATAGGCCACCGCGTCGCCCAGTGCCGATATGGCGGGGTCGCTGGTGGCCAGATGCGCGTCGACGACGATGCCGTTCGCCACGTCCAGCCCGGCCTCAGCCGCCAGTTCCACATTCGGCACCACGCCGATGCCGACCAGCACGAAATCGGCCGGGTGCACCGTGCCGTCGCCGGTCTCGACGCCGGTGACATGGCCGCCCTCGCCGCGCAGCCCGATGACGCCGGCGCCGAGCACGAGCGTGGTGCCCATGGCGGCGTGGGCGTCAGCGAAAAACGCCGACATTTCGGGCGAGACGGCGCGGGAGAGCACGCGGCCGGCGCCTTCCAGCACCGTCACCTCATGGCCGAGCGCGCGGGCGACGGCGGCGAATTCCAGCCCGATGAAGCCGGCGCCGATCACCACCACGCGGCGGGCGACGGCGAGCTTGCCCTTCAGCGCGTCGGCATCGGCCAGGGTGCGCAGATAGAACACGCCGGCAAGGTCATGGCCGGGCACCGGGAGCGGCCGGTTGCGGGCGCCGGTGGCGAGGATGAGATGGGCGTAAGGGAGCGCGGTGCCGTCCTCCAGCACGAGGCGCTGGCCGGGCCGGTCGATGGCGGTGGCGCGGGCGTTGACCAGCTCGATGCGGTGATCGGCATAGAAGGCGCCGGCGCGCAGTTCGATCTGCTCGATGCCGGCCTCGCCTTTCATATAGGCCTTGGACAGCGGCGGGCGCTGATAAGGCAGGCCCGGCTCGTCGCCGACCAGCACCAGCCGGCCGGCATAGCCGGCATCGCGCAGCGAGGCGGCGGCCTGGAAGCCGCCCTGCCCGGCGCCGACAATGACGATGCCCGCCTCGCGTGTGCCCACCTCGCTCATGAAGCCCTCCCTTCCTGCGCGACCAGCCGGTCGCGTTCCGCATAGATCGCCTCGGTGAGCCGGGCCATGAACTCCTTGTCCGGCAGGCCGGGCGGGATGGACGGCAGGTAGGAGACGGTGATGGTGCCCGGCCGGATGGCAAAGCTGCGCGCCGGCCAGAACAGGCCGGCATTGTTGACGACCGGCACGACCGGCAGGTCCAGCGCCTTGTAGAGCAGCAGCACGCCGCGATGGAATTCGGCGCGTTCATCCACCGCCCGGCGGGTGCCTTCCGGGAAGATCAGCAGATTGCGCCCTGCCTCGCTGGCCTCGCGCCCCTCGCGGAACATCTTCTTCACCGAGGAAGCGCCGCCGGCGCGGTCGATGGCGATCATCGGCGAGCGCTTGAGGAACCAGCCGAACACCGGGATGCGGTACAGCTCTTCCTTCAGCACGATGGCGACATCGGGAATCAGCAAGGCGGCGGCGATGGTCTCGAAGGCGGACTGGTGGTTGCCGACATAGAGCGCCGGCTCGGGCGGGCGGTTGTCCTCGCCGATGGTGCGGTAGGAAAGCCCGACCAGGCGCAGGATCACCATCACCCCGCCGGCCCAGAAGCGCGAGAAGCGGCGGGTCAGCGGCGGCCGGTCGCGCAGCGCGAAATAGGGAATGGTCACGGCGAGCAGCGCTGTCCACACCACCAGCAGGACGAGGAAGAACGAGGAGCGCAGGCGGGCCATGGGCGGGGGTCTCGAACGGGGCTGGAACGTCTAGCAGATCGAGCCGGCCGGCGGGAGGGGTGCCGGCAGGGTGTGCGCCGCAGGCCCCTCATCCCCGGGCCTGACCCGGGGACCCAGCCCTGCCGCCCGCGCCCGGTTCCAGTCTGGGTGGCCGGGTCACGCCCGGCCATGAGGGCGCGAGGGTGATGAGGGGGCTGTTCCCCAGACACGCCACGCCCCGCGTGGCGCTGATCCGGGGCCCAGGGCGACCGGGAGGCTGCGCAGCGCAAGCCCCCTCATCCCCGGGCTTGACCCGGGGACCCAGCCCTGCCGCCCGCGCCCGGTCTCCAGCCTGGGTGGCCGGGTCACGCCCGGCCATGAGGGAGCGAGGGTGATGAGGGGCCGTTCCCCGCGCGCGTCAGCCGTTGCCGGCGGGGGGCGGGGGCGGCTCCAGCAGGGCGAAGGCGTTGACGTCGAACATGCCGAAATCGGTGATCTTCAGATGCGGAATCACCGGCAGCGGCAGGAACGCCACCTGCAAAAACGGCTCGGCCAGCACCACGCCGAGCGCCTTGGCCGCCGCGCGCAGCGGGATCAGCGCATCGTGTACGTCCTCGAACGAGGTGTCCGCCATCAGCCCGGCGACGGGCAAAGCGAGCTCGGCCGTCACCGCGCCGTCCTGCGCCACCGCGAAGCCGCCGCGCAATTCGATCAGCCGGTTCACCGCCAGCACCATGTCGGCCTCATCGACCCCGACCACGGTGATGTTGTGGCTGTCATGGCCGACCGAGGAGGCGATGGCGCCGCGCTTCATGCCGAAGCCATGGACGAAGCCGCGGCCGATATTGCCGTTGCGCCCGTGCCGCTCGACGACGCAGACCTTCACCGCGTCCTTCTCAAGGTCCACCCGCTTCTCGCCGTCGATCAGCTCCAGGTCGAGCCGCACATCCTCGGTGATGATCCGGCCGGGCACCACGCCGATGACCCGGGTGGCACTCTCAGTGGCCGGGATACGGAAATCCTCCGCCGTCACGGGCCGCGCCTTCACCGAATCCATGCCGACCGGGGCGACGCTGCCGCGCCCGGCGAACAGTTCCGGCGTCACCAGCCGCCCGGCCGAGATGACCTGGCGGACCGAGCAGGCTTCCAGACTGTCCACCAGCACGATGTCCGCCCGCCGTCCCGGCGCGATGAGGCCGCGATCGGTGAGGCCGAAGGCATTGGCCGCCGACCAGCTCGCCACCCGGTAGACATGGTGCAGCGGTGCGCCGTGGCGGATCGCCTCGGCGATCATGTAGTCGAGATGGCCTTCCTCGGCGATGTCGAGCGGGTTGCGGTCATCGGTGCAGAAGGCCAGGAACGCCGAGGTGTCGGCGGAAATGAGCGGGATCAGCGCGTGCAGGTCCTTCGAGACCGAGCCCTCGCGGATGAGGACGGACATGCCCTTCATCAGCTTCTCCCGCGCCTCCTCCAGCGAGGTCGCCTCGTGCTCGGTGCGGATGCCGGCGGCGATGTAGCCATTGAGGTCCTGGCCCCGCAGCAGCGGCGCGTGGCCGTCAATATGGCCGTCGGAGAATAGAGAGAGCTTGGCGAGGCACCCTTCATCGGCGAACAGCACGCCGGGGAAGTTCATGAATTCGGCGAGGCCAATGCCGGAGCCATGGCCGCGCAGCAGCGCGAGATCGGGCGCGGCGAGCTCAGCGCCGGCGGTCTCGAAGGTCGTGGCCGGCACGCAGGAGGAGAGCTGCACCCGCAGGTCCATGATCGTGTGCTCGGCGCAGCGCTGGAAATAGGCGATGCCCTCTGCACCGAGCACATTGGCGATCTCGTGCGGGTCGCAGATCGCGGTGGTGACGCCGTGCGGCAGCACGCAGCGGTCGAATTCCAGCGGCGTGACCAGCGAGGATTCGACATGCAGATGGGTGTCGATGAAGCCGGGCACAGCGAACAGGCCGGCGCCGTCGATCTCCTGCGCGCCGTCATACGCGCCATAGGTGCCGACGATGCGCTCGCCCACCATGGCGATGTCGGTGCGGGTGATCGCGCCCGTGATGACATCCAGCAGCTGGACGCCCTTGATGACGAGGTCGGCCGGCGCGGTGCCGCGACCGGCCTCGATGAGGCGTGCGATCTCGGCCGGGCTCTTTGTCGCCATGGTCAGTCCTTCCAGGCGCTGGCGGTGTCGAGCAGGGCCATCTCGGCGCCGGTGAGGGCGAGATCGGCGCTGGCGATGAGGTCGCCGAGCTGCTCGACACGCGAGGCGCTGGCGATGGGGGCGGTGATGCTGGGGCGGGCCATCACCCAGGCCAGCGCCACCTGGGTCGGGGTGGCGCCATGGGCGGCGGAAACCTCGTCCAGCGCGGCGAGGATGCGCTCGCCCCTGGGGTTGAGATATTTCTCCACCAGCGAGGCCCCGCGCACGCTTTTGCCGGCATCGGCGGCGCTGCGGTACTTGCCGGTGAGGAAGCCGGCGGCGAGCGAGAAATAGGGGATGACGCCAAGGCCGCTGGCGGCGCAGACCGCCTCGATATCGGCCTCATAGCCGGCGCGGGCGTAGAGGTTGTATTCCGGCTGCAACGTCTCGTAGCGCGGCAGTTTTTCGCGGGTCGACACTGCCAGCGCTTCGAACAGCCGGGGCGCGGTGAGGTTCGAGCCGCCGATGATCCGCACCTTGCCGGCGCGGATCAGCTCGTCATAGGCGCCCAGCACCTCCTCGAACGGCGTGTCCGGGTCGTCCCAATGCGACTGGTAGAGGTCGATATAGTCGGTCTGCAGCCGGGCGAGAGAGGCCTCGGCGGCGCTCTTGATATGGTCCGGGGCGAGGCTGACCTTGCCCTGTCCCATATCGGCACCGACCTTGGTGGCGATGACCAGCCGGTCACGATTGCCGCGCGCCTTCATCCATCGGCCGATGATGGCCTCGGATTCGCCGCCCACATGGCCTTCCACCCAGCGCGAATACATGTCGGCGGTGTCGATGAAGCAGAAGCCGGCCTCGAACAGCGCGTCGAGCAAGCGGAACGAGGTGGGCTCGTCGGCGGTCCAGCCGAAGACATTGCCGCCGATGCACAGTGGCGGCACCAGAATATCCGAGCGTCCGAGGCGGCGCAGTTCCATTCGTCTCTCCTCCGGCGGTCGATGAAGCGGGACGCGGCAGACGCCGCAGGCTGTCAGGCCCTGGCGCGCGTCGCCCCAATGTTGCAATGCGGGATCGCACTCTAACTCTAAGATAGAGAACGCGTTATCCGATCAGCTTGCGATGCAAGCTGATCGGCGCGTGCTCTAGAACCCGTCCTCGTCAAGCGAACCGACCTCGATCAGTTCCACCTGTTCGCGCTGGCACACATGGCGCAGCTCGGGAGAGGATACGGTGTCGGTGACGAAGGTGTCGACCTCCGACATTGAGCCGATGCGCACCGGCGCCGTGCGCTCCAGCTTGGAACGGTCGGCGACCAGGATGATCTGGCGGGCATTGTCGATGATGGCGCGGGCGACCTGCACCTCGCGGTAGTCGAAGTCCAGCAGCGTGCCGTCCTCCTCGATGGCGGAGGCGCCGATGACGGCGTAGTCGACGCGGAACTGGCGGACGAAGTCCACCGCCGCCGAGCCGATCACCGCCCCGTCGGCATGGCGCACCGGGCCGCCGGCCATGATCAGCTCGATTCGGGGGTGGCGGTAGAGCAGCGTCGCGACATTGAGGTTGTTGGTGATGACCAGAAGGTCCTCATGGTCGGACAGCGCGCGGGCGACCTCTTCCGTGGTCGTGCCGATATTGATGAACAGCGAGGCGCGGTTCGGCACCATGCTGGCGGCGGCCTCGGCGATGGCGCGCTTGGCGCCCTGCGCCATGGCGCGGCGGGCCTCATAGGCGAGGTTCTCGACGCCGGAGGCGACGACGGCGCCGCCATGCACGCGCGACATCAGCCGGCGCACGCACAGATCGTTGAGATCCTTGCGGATGGTCTGGGGCGAGACGTCGAAACGGCCGGCGAGGTCCTCGACGCTCACCCGTCCCTGGGCGCGCGCGAGCCCCAGAATGTCCTGCTGGCGTGAGGAGATCGCGTTCATGCGGCCAACGGTCTTTCTCCCGAAATGAACGACCGTCTTCTGCGGACGATTCGTGCTGCATCCTGCACAAGGAGGCCGGGCGCGGCAAACGCCTGTTTAGAGGCGCTGCAACATGAGCACGCTGGCGAGCCCGCCGGCGGCGGCGATGGCGGAAAGGCCGAGCGCGCCGGTGGCCTCGCGGGCCAGTTCGTGGAACTGGCGCACCGCGAGGATGGCGCCGGAGGCGCCGATGGGATGGCCGCGCGCCAGCGCCCCGCCGCCGCGATTGATCGCGGCCGGATCGAGGCCCGCGCGCCGGCAGTTCTGAATCGCCTGCCCGGCGGAGGCTTCCATCAGTTCGACCACGGGAATGCGCGCCCATTCCAGCCCGGCAGGGCCGCCCCGCAATGCCTGGTCGATCGCCCCCGGCGGGTCCTCCGGCGTGGCGGCGAAGGAGCGGGCCAAGGACACCTCGCACACCGCGCCGCCGGCCTGCAGGCGCTGCGCCCATTGCCGCGAGGCCACCAGCACGACAGCGGCGGCGTCCGCCTCTACCGCGACGCCGGCCGCATCCAGCTCGCTCTCGCCGTCGCGGTGGAGCACCGGCGCGCGGGCGCACAGAGCCGGGGTGAGGGTGCGGGTGAAGCTGTCGAAGGCGAGGCCCGCCACCGGCACGATTTCCGCCGCCAGCCGTGCCCGCGCCGCCAGCGCCCTGGCATGGCTGGCAATGGCGAAGGCCGCCTGTTCCGCCCGGCTGAGGCCGCGCGCCGCGCGGGCCAGAACCTCGATCATGTCAGGGTCGCGCGCCGGCCAGGGGGTGAAGGGCGGGCGGTCATAAAACACCGGCGCCTCGCCCTTCGCCTTCGGCCGGACGGCGCGCAGGGGCGACCGGCTGAAGCTCTCCACCCCGCCCGCCAGCACAAGCTGCGCCGCGCCCGATTCCACCAGCCGTGTCGCCAGCTGGATGGCGTCGAGGCCGGAACAGCATTGGGTGTCGACCGTCAGCGCCGGCGCGGTGGGGGGCAGGCCGGCCGCCAGCGCGGCGAGGCGGGCGATATTGCCTCCGCCGGAGAGCGCATTGCCGAGGATGACGTGATCGACCTCATGCGGCGCCACGCCCGCATCGTTGAGGCAGGCGCGCAGCACCGGGGCGGCGAGATCGTGCGCTTCCACCGCGCGAAAGGCGCCCCCGCGCGGGGCCACCGCCGTGCGGCGGGCGGCGAGGATAAAGGCCGGGTTCATCGCGTGAATGTCTCCCGCGCGATCGCCTCCAGCGCCCGCAAATCCGCCTTGCCGCCTGATGTGCGCGGCCAGTCCTCAAAGCTGAGGAAGCGGCGGGGAATCTTCGCCGCCGGCAGCAGCTTCCGGCAGGCGGCGCGCAGCGACTTCTCGTCAACCGCGCCGCGCAGCACCGCCACAAGCTCGACGCCGCGCAAATCGTCCGGCAGGCCGAACACGGCGGCTTCCTCGATGCCGGGCAGGCTCATCAGCACCGTCTCCACCTCCTCGGGATAGACGTTGAGCCCCGAGGTGACGAGCATGCGCTTCTCGCGCCCATGCAGGTAGAGAAAGCCGGCCTCGTCCAGCCGCCCATGGTCGCCAATGGTGAGGAAGCCGCCTTCGCGGCGGGTTTCCGGGGCGTCGCCGCAGGCATAGCCGTCGAAAAGCTGGGAGCTTGCCACCCAGATCGCCCCGGCTTCGCCGGCCGTGAGGTCCCGGCCCGAAGCGTCGCGGATGCGCAGGGTGACGCCATAAGCGGGCCGGCCGACCGAGCCGGCGGGCACGGCCTCGCGCGGATGGGCGATGGTGATGAAGCTGGTTTCCGAGGCGCCGTAGAACTCGGCAATGCCGGCCTTGGGGAACAGCGCCAGGGTGGCCGCGCGGGTCTCCGCCCGCCATTTCGCGCCTGAAATCATGAGCCGGCGCAGCGTCGGGAAGCTCTCGCCCGCCCCGGCCTCGACCAGCATTTGCAGCTGGGTCGGGGTGGCATAAAGCGCGGTAACACCATGCCGGGCGATGAGGCGCAGGGCGCGGCGCGGGTGGAACTGGCGCATCATCACCGCAAGCGCGCCGATATGCAGCGCGTGGACGACGCCATAGAGATGCAGCGAGGCCGCCAGCCCGCCGGGCGCCAGCACCACATCTTGTTCACTGAGGCCGAATTCCACCGCGCTGGCGGCGAAGCTGTCGATCCAGGAGCGGTGGGAACGCCGGTAGCCCTTGGGCAGGCCGGTGGAGCCGGAGGTGAAGCCGACATAGAACGGCGCGTCCGGCGATGGCGCCGGCGGGAACGCGGCGGGGGCGAGGCTGGGCAGGGTTTCCAGCGTGAGCGCCGGGGCCAGCGCCGCGTCGATGGCGGCGCGGTAGGGCGCCGGCCAGGCGGGATCATAGACGAAGGCCTGCCGGCCGCTGACGGCGCAGGCGAAAAAGGCTTCCACCAGTTCCGGCCCGTTGCCCATGGCCAGCGCCACGCCCTGCCCCGGCGCGGTGTGCGCCGCCAGATGCGCCGCCACCCCACCGATGCGGGCCGCGAGGGCGGCGCGGCTCACCTCCTCGTCGTCGCAGACCAGCGCGGCGCGGGCGGGTGCCGCCTCCGCCAAGGCGGGCAGGTCGGCGCCGAGGGTGCGGGTCATCGCCTCAGGCGTTGCGCGAGAGCAGCGCTTCCGGCATGCCGCGCGCCACGGTCTGGGCGATCAGCGCCACCAGCACCGCCTTGATGGCGTCGCCGGGAATGAAGATGAGGCAGGCCTTGGTGGCATCCATCACCGTGAGCCCGCCGACCAGCGCCATGCCGGCAATGCCGAAGGCATACATCACCACGATGCCGCCCAGCACGGCGGCGATGAGCGCGGCGGGGAAGACCGGCGCCTTGCGCAGCGCCTGCATCAGCCAGCCGGAGACGAACGCCACCGCGATCCAGCCGAAGATGAAGCCGACCGACGGGGTGAAGAACACGCCCAAGCCCCCGCGCCCGCCGGCCAGCAGCGGCGCGCCGAGCGCGACAACGAACAGCAGCAGCACCATGGCCAGCGCCCCGCGCCAGGCACCGAGCATCACGCCGGCCAGCATCGCCCCCATGCTCTGGGCGGTGATCGGCACGCCGGCGGCGAAGGGCAAATCGAAGCGCGGCAGCAGGCCGAGCACGGCGAAGATGGCGGCGTAGAGCGCGACCTGGACGAGCGTGCGGTCTTTCATCGGCGGGTTCCTCGCGGCACGCCGCCGCGCGCGGCCAGCGCCTCGGCGGTGTGATGGGACAGTCTCAGCGTCTGGATACAGAAAGGCGCGAGCAGGCGCCAGCCGCCGCGCGTGCCGGTGCGGGCGCGCCAGGATTCGTTCAGCGCCTCCCACAGCGCGAACAGCAGCGGGATCAGCCGGATCATCAGCGCCACGGCCAGCGCCACCGCGCGCGGCGACCCGCCGAACCAGCCGAGCGGGGCGAGCAGCGGCTCGACCGCGTCCATCATCGCGTCCATGCGGGTGGTCATCGTCACCGCATTGGCCAGCAGCACCATGGCCAGGATGCGGGCCAGCACGACGAGGCCGGCGATGATGTCGCCATTCCACCAGTGGAAGGCGAGCAGGATGAGGAACAGCGGCCAAAGCGGGCGCAGCAGGGCGATCTGCGCCAGCGCCGCTTTGCCGAGCGAGGCGTAGAGCGCCAGCACCGCGAGCAGCAGCCCGGCCATCACGGGCAGGCTGTCGAGCGGCGCGGCGATGAGGCTGACCAGCGCCAGCGCCAGCAGCTTCCAGCCGGCGGGGATGGCGTGCAGCCAGGTGCGCTGGGTGAGATAGAGCGAGATCACGTCAGAACCTCACGCATCCCGCCCCCTCGTGTCCCGGACAAGCTGCGCGGAGCGCGGCGCGGGGGTGGGACACGGCGGGATAAGCGCGGCGCGCTCATGCCAGCGCCTCGGCGAAGGCGCGGTAGGCGGGGATGATCTCGCCGGGGGGGCCGTCACCGCGCACCTGCCCCTCATGCAGCCAGACTACCCGGTCGTAACCGGCGAAGGCGTCGAGCTCATGGGCGACGAGGATCACCTGTTGCTCCAGCCCTGCGACCAATGTCTCCAGCCGCCGGCGGGTGGGCAAATCGAGGCTGGAGAACGGCTCGTCGAGGATGAGCAGCGCCGGCTTCATCACCAGCACGGCGATGATGCACAAGAACTGCTTCTCGCCTTCCGAGAGCGCATGCACCGGCCGTTCGGCCCAGTGGGCGCGCTGGAAGCGGGCGAGCGCCGGCACGGCCTCCTTCGCGGCCTGCCGGCGCGGCATTCCCGCCTGTTCCAGGCTGAAGGCGATCTCCTCCGCCACGGTGGGGAAGATGATCTGATGGTCGGGGTTCTGGAAGATGAAGCCGACTTTGCGCGGCAGCTCGCTCGCCTGCGTCGACGCGTCGAGGCCGTGCACGCTGACGCGGCCTTTGTCGGCGGCGAGCAGGCCGTTGAGCAGACGCACCAGCGAGCTCTTGCCCGAACCGTTGGTGCCGATCAGCCCGACCCGGCGCTCGGTGATGTCGAGCGAGACAGCGTCCAGCACCACCCGGCCGCCGCGCGTGAGGGTGACATTCTCAAGGCGGATCAGCGGGGCATGCGGCACGGGCGGCGTTCCGGGGCGGAGGAAATCGAAGGGACGACATGTCGCCGCCTCGCCGCTTATCGGACCGGGACGGCCATGCTGTCGAGGGGGCGTTTCGTCGGCGCGCGCGGCTCAGGCACCGGACGTACCCACCCCGCGCCGGAGGGTGGCCAGCGTGAACGTGCGGAAGCGGGCGAAGGCCGCCGGTCCAGCCCCGGCACGGGCGCGGATCACCGCCCCCTCGAAGGCGTCAATCACATGGGCGGCGGTGTCCACGGGATCGAGCGCGGGGTCGACCTCGCCCGCACGCTGTGCCTCGGCGATCAGGGCGGCGAGATCCTGTTCCCAGGCCGCGAAGGCGCCGTTCACCCGGTCGCGCAGTTCGGTGCCCAGCGCGGGCGAGGCCTGGGCGAGGGCGCCGTAGAGACACGCCGTCACGCTCGTATCCGCCGCCGCGTCGTGCTCGACCTGCACGAGGTGACGCTCGATCCGCGCCAGCGGGCTTAGGCCCTCATCGGCAAATAGTTCCTGCCGCTGCTGGCGATACTGGGCGACATAGGAATCGAGGACCGCCGCGGCGAAATCTTCCTTGCTGGCGAAGAAGTGGTAGAAAGAGCCCTTGGGGACCGCCACCGACGCCAGCAGCGGGCCAATGCCGGTGCCGGCATAGCCATGCTCCAGCATCGCCCTCCTGCCAGCCGCGACGATCCTGTCGCGCGTGGATATCTTTCCTGTCATGACTAGACGACCGGTCTACTTTAATCCATCCTGTGTCGGATCGGAACACAGAGAGGCCGTCATGTCCATCGTGCCCAACTCCATTGTGACACCGCGCTCAACCGGCTTGGCCGTGGTTCTCGTCTCCACCTTGCTATGGAGCCTTGTCGGCCTTTTTGTCCGCATGGCCGATGCCGATCTGTGGTCGATCATTGTCTGGCGCTCAGTTTTTGCCGCACTGGCGCTCGGCCCGTTCTGGCTGCTCGCCACCGGCAACAAGGCGGAGGCGCTGCGCGCGACCTTCTCGAAGCCCGGCATGATCACGATCGGGCTCGCCGTGTCCGGCAACATTGCCTATATCGCCGCCGTGCAGTTGACATCGGTCGCCACCGTGATGACCGTCTATGCAACGCTGCCCTTCATCACCGCCGCTTTGGGCTTCCTGCTGCTGGCCGAGCCGCTGAACCGGCGCTTCGGCGCGGCGGCCGCGCTGGCGACGCTCGGCATCGTCATCACCTCTGGCGCCGCGATGGCGATGAGCGATGCCGCCGGCATCGCGGTCTCGCTGGTGATGACGCTGAGCTGGGCCGGGCTGCTGGTGCAGGCGAAGAAACACCCCGCGCTCGACCTGACGCTGATCAGCGTCTTGTCGGCGCTCGGCGCGGCGCTCGTCGCCCTGCCGCTGCTGCCCGCGGGCCTGCCCTCGCTCCACATGCTCTGGGTCTGCGCCCTGCTGGGGGTGCTGACCTCCGGCCTCGCCAATGTGCTCACCCTGATGGGCGGGCGCCACATCCGCTCGGGCGAGACCGGCCTGCTGCTGCTGCTCGACGTGGTGCTGTCGCCGCTCTGGGTGTGGCTGGCCTTTGACGAACGGGTCGACCCAGCCACGTTGTTCGGGGGCGCGCTGGTGGTCATTGCCGTCGCCGGCTATCTCTTCGCCGACATGATGCCCCGCCGGGCGGTGCGCTGCCCGGCACCATGAGCGCCGGGCAGTCTGTTCACAGCATTTCCAGCGCCCGCCGGCGCGAGGGCGGCGGGAAGGCCGCGTCCAGCGCGGCGAGGTCTTCCGCGTCGAGCGCGATGTCGCGGGCACCGGCATTCTCGCGCATATGGGCAGCGCGCGAGGCCTTGGGGATGACAATGTTGCCCGGCATGCGCAGCGCCCAGGCGAGCGCGATCTGATAGGGCCGGGCATTGTGCTTGGCAGCGAGATCGGCCAGCACGCCGGTGCTCTTCAGCCGGCCGCGCTCGATCGGGCTGTAGGCCATGAGCGGGATCTCATGCTCCTGCAGCCAGGGCAGCAAATCCCATTCCGGCCCGCGCCGCGTGAGGTTGTAGAGCACCTGGTTGGTGGCGCAGGCCTCGCCGCCGGGGGTCTCGTACAGCTCGTTCATGTCGTCAGTGTCGAAATTCGACACGCCCCAGTCACGGATCTTGCCCTGGGTCTTCAGCTGCTCGAAGCCGATGATGGTTTCCGCCAGCGGCACGCTGCCGCGCCAGTGCAGCAGGTAGAGATCGAGATGATCGGTCTTCAGCCGCTTGAGGCTGCGCTCGCAGGCCGAGACCACGCCGGCGCGGCTGGCATTGTGCGGGTAGACCTTGGAGACCAGGAACACCTTGTCGCGCAGCCCGGCCAGCGCCTCGCCGAGAAAGCGCTCGCAGGCGCCCTCGCCATACATTTCCGCCGTGTCGACCAGGGAGAGGCCGAGTTCGACGCCGAGGCGGACCGATTCGGTCTCCTCCGCCCGCGCCTCAGGGCGCTCGCCCATCATCCAGGTGCCGATGCCAAGCGCCGAAACCTTGTGACCGCCGGGTAAAACCGCCTTGCCGCTCATCATCCGCCTCCGTTGCAACCTCCGCCGGAGTGCCACTCCCGCGCCGCCGGCGCAAGAGTTGCCGGCGCAGCGCCGCCGCCGCTTCCGTGCTAAGGTGGACGACAACAGAGCCACCGCCCGGAACCCGATGCCGACCACGCCGAGCCCAGACGAGCGCGCGAGCGCCGCCCCTTCCCACGCGCCGGAGCCGGCGCTGGCGATCGGCCTGTCGGCGGTGATCGTGGCGGTGACGGGCGACGACCCCAAGGTGCTCACCCTGCGCCATGGCGACGGCCGCGATTCGCTGCCCTCCGGCCCGCTGGAGCGCGGCCACCGCACGCTGGAGGTGGGCCTGCGCAGCTGGGTGGAGCGGCAGACGCTGCAGGAACTCGGCTATGTCGAGCAGCTCTACACCTTCGGCGACCGCGACCGGGGCGAGGACGGCACCCGCGCGCTCTCGCTGGCCTATCTCGCCCTCGTGCGCGAGGCCCGCCCGGCCGGCGACACCGACGCCGCCTGGCAGAGCTGGTACCGCTATTTCCCCTGGGAGGACTGGCGCGGCGGGCGCCCCGCCGTGCTCGACACGCTCCAACATGGCCTGCGCGCCTGGGCGGCGGGGGCGGCGCAGGGACGGCTGAGCGAGCGGCGCGCCGAGCGCATCGCGCTGGGCTTCGGCGGCGCCGGCGGCGGCCATGAGGCGGGCTGGAACGAGGAGCGGGTGCTGGAGCGCTACGAACTGCTCTATGAGGCCGGCCTCGTGGGCGAGGCGCTGCGCGAGCGCGGCTCCGGCCGCATCGCCGCCGTCCCCTCGGGCACCGAGATGCGCGAGGACCACCGCCGCATGCTGGCCCTCGCCATCGCCCGGCTGCGCGGCAAGATCAAATACCGCCCGGTGGTGTTCGAGCTGATGCCGCCGAGCTTTTCGCTCGGCCAGCTGCAGCAGGCGGTGGAGGCGCTGTCCGGCTCGCGGCTGCACAAGCAGAATTTCCGCCGGCTGGTGGAGCAGCAGCGCCTTGTGGAAGAGACCGGCGAGAGCACGGCCGAGACCGGCGGGCGCCCCGCCCGTCTGGTGCGCTTCCGCCGCGAAGTGCTGCTGGAGCGCCCGGCGCCGGGGGTGAGGTTGCCGGGAGGGTTCGGGCGGCGGTGAGGGTTAGTCCCGCCCGTCGATCCATTTCGACAGGACCACGCGCGGGGCGACCTCGAAGCCCAGCTTCTCGTAGAAGGCGACGACCGCCGTGTTGGTCTCGCGCACCAGAAGCTGCACCTTCGGCACGTCCCGCGCCTTCAGCCACGCCTCCGCCGCGCTCACGATCTCCGCGCCGACGCCCTGGCGCTGGAGCGTGGGATCGACGGCGACATAGTAGATCCAGCCCCGATGCCCGTCATGGCCGACCATGGCGGAGGCGAAGACGCGGCCGCCGTCACGGCGCGCCACCAGCACGTCCGAATTCGCCCCACCGCGCGCGAAGCGGAAATCCGCCGCCGGGTCATTATAGGGGACCGTTAGCCCGCAGGCCTGCCAGAGAGCGACCACCGCGCTCTCGTCGTCCATGCGGGCGGAGTCGATATCGAGCGTCATGCGTTACCTCACCGATGCAAATCCCATATCGCCCGATTTGTGACGAAGTGTTGACAGCGACTTATACTCAGTCCTAGCATAATGGCGATCCGCCGGGCCTTGGTGCCCGGTCTTCTTTGGCCCTAGTTATACTCATAACGAGCATAATGGAGAAGGCGATGCTGGACTTCGACGTCGCTGCCCATGCCGACCGTGCCCATGCCGACCGCCCCGAGGCGTTTGTCCAGGGCCTGCCCGACGAGCGGCCTGCCGCGCCGGCGCTGGGGCACCTCTATGCCCGCGTCGCCAAGCACATCACCCCGGCGGAATGGCCGCTGATCGCCCGCGAGGTCGAGGCGATCGAGCGGCTGAAGCGGGAGCGCAACGCCGTCGTGCTCGGCCATAATTACCAGGCGCCTGAAATCTTCAACACGGTGGCCGATATCGTCGGCGACAGCCTCGCGCTCGCCCGCGAGGCGGTGACGGTGGATGCCGATGTCATCGTCATGGCCGGCGTGCACTTCATGGCCGAGACCGCCAAGCTGCTGAACCCGTCCAAGACCGTGCTGATGCCCGACATGGGCGCGGGCTGCTCGCTGGCCGACAGCATCACCGCCGCCGATATCCGCCTGCTGAAAGAACGCTATCCCGGCGTGCCTGTTGTCACCTATGTCAACACCTCGGCCGAGGTGAAGGCCGAGAGCGATTACTGCTGCACCTCGGGCAACGCGGTGAAGGTGGTGCGCGCGGTGGCGAAGGAGTGGGGCGTCAACCGCATCCTCATGCTGCCGGACGAGTTCCTCGCCCAGAATGTGCAGAAGCTGGTGCCCGAGCTGGAGCTGATCGCCTGGAAGGGCCATTGCGAGGTGCATGAGCGCTTCACCCCGCAGGACATTCGCGATCTGCGCGAGAACCATCCCGGCGTGGTGGTGCTGGCGCACCCCGAATGCCCGCCGGAGGTGGTGGCGGAGGCCGATTATGCCGGCTCCACCGCCGGGATGGCGGATTATGTGCGCGACGAGAAGCCGGCGCGGGTGGTGCTGATCACCGAATGCTCGATGGCCGACAATGTGGCGGTGAACCATCCCGACATCGAGTTCGTGCGCCCGTGCAACCTGTGCCCGCATATGCGCCGCATCACCCTGCCGAACATCCGCCGGGCGCTAGAGACGATGACGACGCAGGTCGAGATCGACCCAGCCATCGCCGGCCGGGCCCGCCTCGCCGTCGAGCGCATGCTGGCGATCAGCTGAACGCCTCTCCCTCGCTGAACGCATCTCGGAAGGGTCCGCTTGTGAGCCATTCGCGTGAGAACATCGTCGTGGTCGGCGGCGGGGTGGCCGGCCTTGCCACCGCGCTGCGGCTCGCCCCGCTCCCGGTCACGCTGGTCGTGGCCGCGCCGCTGGGGGCGGAGGCCGCCACCGGCTGGGCGCAGGGCGGCATCGCCGCCGCGCTCGGCGCCGACGACCGGCCGGATCTGCACGCCATCGACACGCTGGCCGCCGGGGCGGGCCTGTCCGAGCCGCTGGTGGCGCGGCGCGTGGCGGCGGCGGCACCGGGCGCGATCGACTGGCTGGTCGGGCTCGGCACGCCGTTCGACCGCAACCCCAATGGCAGCCTCGCCCTCGGGCTGGAAGCCGCGCATGCGCGCCGGCGCATCGTCCATGCGCAGGGCGACGGCACCGGCCGGGTGGTGCTGGAAACGCTGACCCGCGCCGCGCGGGCCTGCCCGTCCATCACGGTGATGGAAGGCTGGCGGGCGGGCGAGCTTCTGGCCGACGCCCAGGGCCGCATCGCCGGCATCGCCGCCCGCGACCGCGCCGGCCGCACGCTCACCCTCGCCGCCCGCGCCGTGGTGCTCGCCACCGGCGGGCTCGGTGGGCTCTATGGCGCCACCACCAACCCGCTCGGCGCGGTCGGCTCCGGGCTGGCACTCGCCGCCCGCGCGGGCGCGGTGCTGCGCGATCTTGAGTTCGTGCAGTTCCACCCCACCGCGATGGCGGTGGGCGGAGACCCCGAACGCGCCGCCTCTGGCGGCCCTGCGCCAATGCCGCTCGCCACCGAGGCCCTGCGCGGGGAAGGCGCCCGGCTGTTCAACAGCCGCGGCGAGCGCTTCATGGCCGAGGTACCGGGACAGGAACTGGCGCCGCGCGACGTGGTGGCGCGCGCGATCTTCGCGCAGATCGCCGCCGGGGAGACCGTGGTGCTGGACGCCCGCATCAAGGACATCGAGACCCGCTTTCCCGGCGTCGTGGCGCTGTGCCGCGCGCATGGGCTCGACCCGGCGCGCGCGCCGATCCCGGTGCGGCCGGCGGCGCATTACCATATGGGCGGCATAAGCGTGGATGGCGCCGGGCGCGCCAGCGTGCCGGGCCTGTGGGCCTGCGGCGAGGTCGCCTCGACCGGGCTGCACGGCGCCAACCGGCTCGCCAGCAATTCGCTGCTGGAGGCGCTGGCCTATGCGTACTGGATCGCGGCTGACATCGCCGGCGAAGAGGCCGCCCCCGGCACGCCGCGCGCGCCCTCTCCCGCCCGCCCGCGCTCCCCGGCCCGTGCCGAGATCCGCGCGCTGATGGACCGGCAGGTCGGGGTGGTGCGCGAGGCGCAAGGGCTGGAAGCCGCCGCCGCCCGGCTCGGCGCGATCGCCGACCGCGACGGCTGCGACCTCTCGCTGGTGGCGCTGGCGATCACCGAGGCGGCGCTGCGGCGCTGCGAGAGCCGGGGCGGCCATTTCCGCGCCGACCACCCCGACCCGGCGATGGTGGCGCGGCATTCGCAGACGCGATTCGACGAGACGCCGGGCGTCGCGCCCTCGATCGAGGCGCGGCAGGTGGCGTGAGAACCGCCCGGACGACGACGCCATGCCCGGGCATGTCCAGGTCTTCCACTTCGGCGCCCGCGACGGGCTGCCATTGAACCACCCTCATCCCCGGTCCCGACCCGGGGATCCAGATGACTGGGTGGCCGGGTCAAGCTCGGTCCTGAGGGGCCTTGAATGTGAAGCGAGTCGAGTGATGTCATCTTCCCTTCCCCCCCTCCCCCGCCTGCTGGTCGAGCCGGTGGTGCGCGCCGCGCTGCTGGAAGATCTCGGCCGCGCCGGCGACGTGACGACCGATGCCTGCATCCCGCCGCAGGCGCGGTTTCAGGCGGTGATCGCCTCGCGGCAACCGGGGGTGATCGCCGGCATCGACGCGGCGGTGATCGCCTTCGACCTGATCGACCCCGCACTCAAGGTGAGCGTCGAGCGCGGCGATGGCAGTGAGGTGGCGCCGGGCGACGTGGTGCTGCGGCTCGACGGTTCCGCCCGGTCGATCCTCACCGCCGAGCGGGTGGCGCTGAACATCGCCTGCCGCATGTCCGGCATTGCCACCGCCACCTCAGGGCTGGTGGCCATCGCCCGCCAGCATGGCAAGGCGCAGATCGTCTGCACCCGCAAGACCACGCCGGGCCTGCGGGCGCTGGAAAAGCACGCGGTGCGGGCGGGCGGTGGCTCCAACCACCGCTTCGGCCTCGATGACGCGGTGCTGATCAAGGACAACCACATCGCCGTGGCCGGCGGCGTGGTGCCGGCGATCCGGGCGGCGAAGGCCCATGCCGGGCATATGGTGAAGATCGAGGTCGAGGTCGACACGCTGGCCCAGCTCGACGCTGCGATGGCCGAGGGGGTCGACGCGGTGCTGCTCGACAACATGACCCCCGCCATGCTGGCCGACGCGGTGGCGCTGGTGGCGGGGCGGGCGCTCACCGAGGCCTCGGGCCGGGTCTCGCGCGAAACGGTCGGCGCCATCGCCGCCAGCGGGGTGGACCTGATCTCGGTCGGCTGGATCACCCATTCCGCCCCGATCCTCGACCTCGGCCTGGACGCGGCGGAGGTGTGAGGGGCGGGTTGGCGGGGGGCGGTTGAGGCTTTTTGGCCGAAGAGTCTTCCACTGGAGTGTCTTCCGCTGGGTCCCGGCTCGCCTTCCGCTGACGCTGCAGGCGTCCGGGACACGAGGCTCTCGGCGCGCGGACGAGCGACGGCGCAACCGGCAGCCCCCTCGTGTCCCGGACGAGCGCAGGCGAAGCCGGCGCGATGATCCGGGACCCAGCGAAGACTCTTCGGCAGAATCTCTTTCCCACCCGGCGCGGCGCGGGGCGGTGGCGAAGCAGCCGTGCGCTCGCCTCCCGCTTAACGCCGTCATCCCCTCCCCTCATGGCCGGGCTTGACCCGGCCACCCAGCCTTCGGCGGAGGCCCGAGCGGAAACGCTGGGTCCCCGGGTCAAGTCCGGGGACGGGGATGAGGGGCGACATCAGTGGCAGCCCCATCGTGTCCCGGACGAGCGCTGGCGAAGCCGGCGCGATGAGCCGGGACACGAGGGGAAACTCTTCGGCGGCTTTTCCCCCTGGCCCCCTCCCAAGGTCGCAGGCTCAACTCGGCGCGAGCGGGGGTGCCTGCCCTTGAATGAGGCATGCATTCGTGCGATGCATATGACCGTCTGCTAGTGATCATGCGGGAGAGATCGACAGTCCTCCCGGACAATTGTCGGCGCCGACGGAGCAACCCCCCAGGAAACTCTCAGGCACCACGGACCGCATGGTCAGGACAATCTGGAGAGAGGCGTCGCGCCGGGTTTTCCCGGGGTAGGACGCCCACCGAAGGGGAAGCCCGGGATGGTTTGACGGCGCCGCCGTCTGTCTCGGGGCGAGCTCTCAGGTACCGCGACAGATGGGGACAGCCGGCCGACGCCAAGCGGGGCACCGCGCGTCGGGCCATGTCGTCCTCAAGCGCGGGAGCCTCCCATGCGCCACATCGCCGTTATCGGTGCCGGTATCACCGGCGTTACCACCGCCTATGCCCTCAACCAGAAGGGCTATGACGTCACCGTCATCGACCGCCAGCGCTACTCGGCGATGGAAACCTCCTTCGCCAATGGCGGCCAGCTCTCCGCCTCCAATGCCGAAGTGTGGAACTCCTGGGCCACCGTGCTCAAGGGCATCAAGTGGATGTTCACGCCGGACGCGCCGCTGCTGATGAACCCCATGCCCTCCTGGCACAAATATTCCTGGATGGCCGAGTTCCTCGCCAATATCCCGAACTACGAGGCCAACACGGTCGAGACCACCCGTCTCGCCATCCAGGCCCGCAACTACATGTTCGACATCGCCAAGCGCGAGGGCATCGACTTCAACCACGAGACGCGCGGCATCCTGCACATTTACCGCGACAAGGAAGCCCAGGACTACGCCCGCAAGGTGTCGGCGCTCTATGCCAAGGGCGGGCTGGAGCGGCGCGAGGTGACGGGCGAGGAAATCCGCGCGCTGGAGCCGACGCTGAAGGGCCATTTTTATGGCGGTTTCTTCACCGAATCCGATTCCACCGGCGACATCCACAAATTCACCTATGGGCTGGCGGAAGTGTGCCGGCGCCACGGCGTGCGCTTCATCAGCGAGGCCAGCGTCGAGCGCGTGACCCACACCGGCACCGGCAAGGACGGCACCGGCGTTGACGTCACCTTCTCCGTCGCCCCCGACGCGGAAGACGCGCTGCCGCGCCGCGAGACGCTGTCCTTCGACGGCGCGGTGGTGTGCGCCGGCATCGGCTCGCGCGCCATCGCCGCCGGGCTCGGCGACCGGGTGAACATCTATCCGGTCAAGGGCTACTCGATCACGGTGATGCTGGACGACGAGGAGAGCCAGGCCTCCGCCCCCTGGGTGAGCCTGCTCGACGACAAGACCAAGATCGTCACCTCGCGCCTCGGCAAGGACCGTTTCCGCGTCGCCGGCACCGCCGAGTTCAACGGCGAGAACCGCGACATCCGCGCCGACCGCATCCGCCCGCTGGTCGACTGGACCCGCAAGCTGTTCCCCGGCGTCAACACCGCGCGCGTGGTGCCGTGGGCCGGGCTGCGGCCGATGATGCCCGACATGATGCCGCGCGTCGCCGCCGGCAAGAAGCCGGGCGTGTTCTACAACACCGGCCACGGGCATCTGGGCTGGACGCTCTCCTGCGCCACCGCCGAGATCATCGCCGCCAAGGTGGCCGACGCGATGCCGGTGGAAGCGCCCGCCCCGCTGCTGCGCCTCGCGGCCGAGTAAGCCGCCCGCCGCGTGCGGCGGGTGCATCTCCACCGGCCACCCAGCCCTCAAGCCGGGCCCCAAGCGGAAATGCTGGGTCCCCGGGTCAAGCCCGGGGATGAGGGCGGTGAGATGTGTCGTGAAGACACCCGTGTCCCGGACGCCTGCAGCGCCAGCGGAAGGCGCGCCGGGAGCCAGCGGAAGACTCTTCGGCAACGCCTTGCGCGACGGGAGGTGCAAGGCGGCGCTCCCACTCCCCCTGGGCCCCCGATCAGCGCCGCGCCAGCGCGGCTTGTCCGGGGAACGAGGGGCGCGCGGCGGGGCTGGGAAGCGGCGGGCGGGTCGGCGGCTCAGAACACCAGCGAGCGGTGCAGCTGCATGCCGGCCCAGGCGCCATCGGCGATGGCGAGGGTGAGCGAGTGCGGGACGCGGGCGGCATCGCCACAGGCGAAGGCGCCGGGGATGCTGGTTTCCTTCGCTTCATTCGTGCCGATCTGCGTGCCGAACGGCGTCTCTTCCAGCGCGCAGCCAAGGCACTCGGCCAGCTTTGATGCCGGCCTGTTGCGCGGGGCGGTGAACAGGCCGGCGAAGGCGAGCCGGCGGCCATCGGCCAGCACGACGTCCGCATGCCCCTCCAGCCGCGCCAGCGGCGTTTCCTCCAGCGCGATGGCGTGGGCCGCGAGTTCGGCCCGCGTCGCCGTGTCCGGGACGAAGCTGGCATGGGTGAACAGCGTCACCGCGCCCCACTCCGTCGCCATCAACGCCTGATGCACTGACATCGGCCCGGTGGCGATGACGCCGATGCGGCCGCGATCAAGCTCGTAGCCGTCGCAATAGGGGCAGTGGAACACGCTGCGCCCCCAGCGCTCGGCCAGCCCCTCGATCGCCGGGAGCTCGTCGCTGACGCCGAGCGCCAACAGCAGGCGCCGGCCGCGATGAAGCGCGCCGGCCGCCGTGCTGACGGTGAAATCATCCCTCGCACCGGCCGCGCTTTGCGCCTCGCCCTCGATCCACTGCAGCGTCGGATAGGCCTCCAGCTGGCGGCGGGCGGTGCGGGCGAGCTCGGCCGGGTCGACCCCGTCCTGCCCGAGCAGGCCGTGCGAGGCGCGGGAGAAGCGGTTGCGGCGAAGGCCGGCATCGATGACCAGCACCCGGCGCCGGGCGCGCAGCAGCTGGAGGGCGGCGGCCATGCCGGCATAGGCGCCGCCGACGACGATGACATCGTGCATATCAGGTGTTCCCTTGACGCCGCCCGGCATGGCGGCGGCTGAAATCGGCGGCGAGATCCGCCAGGGTGATCTGGCCGAGACGCGCCAGCAGCAGCGCCTCGGCCTCGGCAAAGGCGTCGTCCAGCGCGGCGTTGACCGCCTGCTCGACCAGGCAGCCCGGCATCTCCTGCCGGTTGCCGATGGCGAAGATGGCCGGCTCGCCCAGCGTCTCGTGCAGCTGGCGCAGGGTGACGGCGGCGAGATCGGCACTGATCCGCCACCCGCCCTGCGGCCCCCGGGCCGAGCGCACCAGCCCCGCCTCGCGCAGCAGCCCCATGGTGCGGCGGACCACCACCGGATGGGTGTGCATGCAGGCGGCGAGTTCTTCCGAGGTCATCGGCCCCTCCCGCTCCGCCATGTGCAGCAGGGCGTGGAGAACCGAGGAGAGACGGCTGTCGCGCTTCATGTAACTTCGTTTATTACGATTTAGGCGCGGCTGCAAGAGCGGTGGCGCGCGGCGGCCGATCAGGAAAGGCGCGCGGGGGCTGGGACCGCGCCCCCTTCCCCGCTCCCGCCCCCTCATGGCCGGGCGTGACCCGGCCACCCAGCCCTCAGGCCGGGGCCGGGCGGAAACGCTGGGTCCCCGGGTCAAGCCCGGGGATGAGGGCGCGCGGGGTGGACGGGCCCCGCCCGCGTGTCCCGATCGCCTGCAGCGCCAGCGGAAGGCGCGCCGGGACCCAGCGGAAGACTCTTCGGCAACGCGCCAGCGGGGGGCGTTGGGTGCGTGCCCGTCCCACCTTGGCCCCGGATCGGCGCCGCGCAAGCGCGGCTTGTCCGGGGAACGAGGGGCGCGGCGGGGAAGTGACTGGATCCCCGGGTCAGGCCCGGGGATGAGGCTGCGCGGGGTGGACAGGCCCCGCCGCCGCGCCGCCCCGCCCTACAGCTTCACCGACCGCAGCCGCAGCGCGTTGCTGATGACGCTGACCGAGGACAGCGCCATGGCGAGCGCCGCCACCATCGGCGAGAGCAGCAGACCGAAGACAGGGTAGAGCACGCCGGCCGCGATCGGCACGCCGGCGCCATTGTAGAGGAAGGCGAAGAACAGGTTCTGCCGGATGTTGCGCATCGTCGCCTGCGACAGATGGCGGGCGGTAAGGATGCCGGCGAGATCGCCATGCAGCAGCGTCACCCCGGCGCTCTCGATGGCGACATCGGTGCCCGAGCCCATGGCGATGCCGACATCGGCCACTGCCAGCGCGGGCGCGTCGTTGACCCCGTCGCCGGCCATAGCGACGACGCGGCCCTGCGCCTTCAGCTTCTCCACCACCGCCGCCTTGTCCTCGGGGGCCACCTCGGCCTCGACCTCGGTGATGCCGAGCCGGCGGGCCACCGCCTCCGCCGTCACCCGGTTGTCGCCGGTGAGCATGACGACGCGGATGCCCTCCTTGGCGAGCGCGGCCAGCGCCGCCGGCGTCGTCGCCTTCACCGGATCGGCAATCGCGAGCGCCGCCGCAAGCTTGCCGTTGACGGCCAGCAGCACGGCACTGGCGCCTTCGCGGCGCAGTTCGTCGGCGCGGGCGTGCAGCGGCGCCGGGTCGATGCCGAGCTCCTTCAGGAACGCCGCGCTGCCGATGGCGACGCGCTTGCCCTCGACAAGGCCATAGGCGCCCTTGCCCACGGGTGAATCGAAGCCGCGCACCTTCGGGATGTCGAGGCCGCGCGCCTCTGCCGCCGTGAGAATCGCGTGGGCGAGCGGGTGCTCGGACGGGCGCTCGACGGCGGCGGCAAGGCGCAGCGCCTCGTCCTCGGTGAACCCTTCCAGGGTGACAATGGCGGTAACGGCCGGCTTGCCTTCGGTGAGCGTGCCTGTCTTGTCGACCACCAGCGTGTCGACCTTCTCCATCCGCTCCAGCACCTCGGCGTTCTTCACCAAGAGGCCCATCTGCGCCCCGCGCCCGACCCCGACCATGATCGACATCGGCGTGGCGAGGCCCAGCGCGCAGGGGCAGGCGATGATGAGCACCGCGACGGCGGCGATCAGTGCATGGGCGAGGCGCGGTTCCGGCCCGAACAGCGCCCAGGCGGCGAAAGCCAACAGTGCGCAGGCCACCACCAGCGGCACGAACCAGCCGGCGATGTGGTCGGCCAGGCGCTGGATCGGCGCGCGCGAGCGTTGCGCCTGCGCCACCATCTGCACGATGCGGGCGAGCAGCGTGTCGCGCCCAACCTTGGCCGCGGTGATGACGAGCCCGCCCGAGCGGTTGAGCGTGCCGCCGATGACAGCATCGCCCTCCCCTTTGCTGACCGGCATGGATTCGCCCGTGACCAGCGATTCATCGAGCGCCGAGCGGCCCTCGACCACGGTGCCGTCGACCGGCACCTTCTCGCCCGGCCGCACCCGCAGCCGGTCGCCGACGACGACATCGGCCAGCGGCACCTCCTCCTCGCTGCCATCTTCATTGAGGCGGCGAGCGGTCTTCGGAGCGAGATCGAGCAAAGCCTTGATGGCGCCGGAGGTCTGTTCGCGGGCGCGCAGCTCCAGCACCTGGCCGAGCAGCACCAGCACGGTGATGACGGCGGCCGATTCGAAATAGACCGCCACCGCCCCGTCCGCGCCACGGAAGGCGGGCGGGAACAGGCTGGGCGCGAGCACCGCGACGAGGCTGTAGAGATAGGCGACGCCGGTGCCGAGCGCGATCAGCGTGAACATGTTGAGGTTGCGCGTCACGAGCGACTGCCAGCCGCGCACGAAGAACGGCCACCCCGCCCAGAGCACGACCGGCGTCGCCAGCGCGAGCTGGATCCAGGCCGAGGTGGCGGGCGGCACCAGGTGATGCAGCGCCGGCACCAGATGCGCGCCCATTTCAAGCGCGAACACCGGCACGGTGAGGGCGAGGCCGATCCAGAACCGGCGGGTCATGTCGATCAGTTCGTGGTTCGGGCCGTCATCGAGGCTCACCAGCATCGGCTCCAGCGCCATGCCGCAGATCGGGCAGCTGCCGGGGCCGACCTGCACGATCTCCGGGTGCATCGGGCAGGTATATTCCGTGCCCTCCGGCACCGGCTCGGCCGGGCCCTTGTCGCCGAGGTATTTTTCCGGGTTGGCGATGAACTTGGTGCGGCAGCCCGGGGCGCAGAAATAATAGGTGATGCCGCGATAGTCCGCCTTCAGCGTCGCCGTGTGCGGGTCCACATCCATGCCGCAGACGGGGTCCTTGGCCATGTGGGAGGCGGGCGCGGCGTGGGCATGCGCGTGCGGATGTCCGGGATCGTGCGGATGGGCGGGCGCGGGGGCGGCGTCATGATGATGACCGCCGCAGCAGGAGGCGCCTTTGCCGGGCGCGCCCTGCGTGTGCGCGGCATGCTCCTGCGCCGGGTGATCGTGGTTCCTGTCGGCCATGACGCCCTCCTTATACCCCCATGAGGTATTCGATACTTGCGATATATACCCCGCATGGGTATATGGCAAGGATGCAGCACGACACCCGCACCGCCTGTCTGAAACGCCTGAGCCGCATCGAGGGACAGGTGCGCGGCCTCTCCCGCATGGTCGAGGAGGACCGCTACTGCATCGACATCGTCACCCAGGTGGCGGCGGTGCGGGCGGCGCTGAAGAGGGTGGAGGAGGAAGTGCTGCGCGACCATCTCGGCCATTGCGTCGCCCACGCGATGGCCTCCGGCGACGCCGACGACCAGCGCGCCAAGGTGTCGGAACTCATCGAGGTGCTCGGCAAGCTCCGGTGAGGAGCGGGCCGCGTCCGGCCCCGCCATCCCCGGACAAGCGCCGCGCTGCGGCGCCGATCCGGGGGCCGGGGGACCGGGTGCACGCTTTCAACAAAGAGAGCGAAAAGAACTTCGCCGGAGGCTTTGGGGCTGGGTCCGGCTCGGCGCTTCAGCTGCGCCTCCGTTTGGCCGGGATGCGGATGCAGGCGTCCTGGAAACAGCCCGAACCGCTCCCCTACCCCCCGTACAGCCCCCTGTACTGCTCGCGCAGCAGGTTCTTCTGCACCTTGCCCATGGTGTTGCGCGGGAGGTCGTCGAGGAAGATGACGCGCTTGGGGGATTTGTAGCGGGCGAGCCGCCCTTCCAGCGCTTCCAGCACCGCCTGCTCGTCCAGCGCGGCGTCGGGGCGGGCGACCACGATGGCGGTCACGCCCTCGCCGAAATCGGGATGCGGCAGGCCGATCACCGCGCTCTCGATGATGCCGGGCAGCGCGTCGATCTCGGTCTCGACCTCCTTCGGGTAGACATTGTAGCCGCCCGATATGACGAGGTCCTTGCCGCGCCCGACGATCTGCACATAGCCGTCCGGCCCGATGAGGCCGAGATCGCCGGTGACGAACCAGCCATCATGGAATTCGGCCGCCGTCTTTTCCGGCAGGCGCCAATAGCCCTTGAACACGTTCGGTCCGCGCACCTCGATCATGCCGATCTCGCCTGTGCCCAGCACCTCCCCGCTTTCCGGGGCGACCACGCGCAGTTCCACGCCGGGCAGCGGGAAGCCGACCGTGCCGGCGAGGCGCTCGCCCTCATAGGGGTTGGAGGTGTTCATGCCGGTCTCGGTCATGCCGTAGCGCTCGAGAATGGCGTGGCCGGTGCGGGCGCGCCATTCGCGGTGCGTCTCGGCCAGCAGCGGCGCCGAGCCGGAGATGAACAGGCGCATGCCCGCCGCCGCCTCGGGCGTGAGTTCGGAGGATTTCAGCAGCCGGACATAGAAGGTCGGCACGCCCATCAGCACGCTCGCCCGGCCCATGAGGGAGAGGATTCGCTCCGGGTCGAACTTCGGCAGGAAGATCATCGACGCGCCCGCCGCCAGCGTGACGTTGATAGCGACGAACAGGCCGTGCGTGTGGAAGATCGGCAGCGCGTGGATCAGCACGTCATCGCCCGTGAAGCGCCAGGTCTCCACCAGCGCCTGCGCGTTGGAGGCGAGGTTGGCGTGGGTCAGCATCGCCCCCTTGGAGCGGCCTGTCGTGCCCGAGGTGTAGAGCAGCGCGGTGACGTTGCCCCCAACTTCTATCCAGCTTTCAGTTCGTTCTGACGGTTGGATTTGCCCTGTCGGGCGTGCGGAGCGGCGGGGGCAGACGCGGAGCCGTTGATGGTGAGGATCGTCTGATCCCGCCGCGGGTGGAACGTTGAGGCGAAGGCCGTTGGCGTCTGCCATCCGAGCTTGGAGTGCGGCCGGGCCGTGTTGTAGTCGAGCTGCCACTTGGCGAGAGCGGCTCTGGCCTGGGGCAGGCTGGAGAACAGCGTCTCGTTCAACAGCTCGTCCCGCAATCGGCCGTTGAAGCTTTCGATGAAGCCGTTCT
>NZ_FMTP01000002.1 GCF_900100155.1 Ancylobacter rudongensis | reverse complement strand
CATGGGTCAGGGAGTCGACCACGACCTATTCCTCGGCGAAGCGGATTCGGCAGGGCTATGGCTATTTGTGGTGGACCCTTCCCGAGGACATTTGGGGAAAGAACGCCTTCTACGCGTCGGGCTATGGCGGCCAGATCATCGCCGTTGTGCCGGCCAAACGGCTGGTGGTCGTGCAAACCGTTGATCTGAGCCAAAATCCTAAGGGCGTCCGGACAAGCGCCTTCATCGACTTTTTAAAGGCGATCGCCTCCGCTTCGCGGCAAAGGGTTGGGCCGCAGCGCATGATGACCGAGCACCCCGAGAGCCGGCAGATCGCGGCCCAAGCGAGAGGGCGCTCAATGGTCGGTCGGGGCGCGCAGCAATTCAAATATGTGGGACGAAATGAGGGTGCTTGGGCTCAGCCAGTCCTAAAACGCCTTGTAAATCAGGGCTTTAGTCTAAAAACTGGCGGAGGGAGCGGGATTCGAACCCGCGATACGGTTTCCCGTATACACACTTTCCAGGCGTGCGCCTTCAACCACTCGGCCACCCCTCCGTCACCGGCCTGGGGCCGGGTGCTTCGATCGCGGCGGGACCGGCCCGCGAACCATCGAAGAGGCGCGGAATATAGCGAAGCGCGCCACTCTGGCAAGCGCCGCGCACGCGGACGTGCCGGCAATCGTGTCGGGCTGTTGAAAAGCGCCGTCTCGGGCGCTCCCGCGGCCCGATTTGCCGGCATCCTGCGCGCGTCCGGCGGCCCGGCCCGGGCGCCAAGGGGCTGCCGCGCGCCAGGCGGTGCTGGCGCACCCGAGTCAGTCCAGCGGAGGGCCGATGGCGGTGATGGCGCAGCTGGCGGCGTCGGCCTTAGGACCCATCAGGTTCACCCGGTCCTGGCCGGTCGCGCCGGCGACGATGTTATAGATTGTGGTATCCGCCGAACCCGCCGGCTTGCCCTTGGCGGTGAAGCTGCACGCGACCGTGACCGAGCCGACCGTGGCGGCGGTGTTGTTGGCCACCGTCACTCCCATCACCGTGCCCACATCATTGGTGAACAGGTCGCCATGGGTGAGCGACAGGCCGGCGAAGCGGGCATCGCCCGCCTGCGCAAGGGCGACTGGCGCGGCCCCGGGCAGGACGAGCGCCGCAACCGGCAGGACCGCCAGCGACAGGGCGGCGAGAAGGGCGCGGCGGCGAAAATGCGTGTGCGACATGAAGGGCCTCGCGGTCCGGCGCGGCGTCCGGACCGGAACTCGGGCTGCAAGCTCGCCGCGCCGGTGCAGCCTAGTCGATGCGCGGTAAAAGTCGAGCCGTCCGGGCGCCTCGAACGCAGGCGGCCGCTCCCCGTCGCGGCAGCCAAACCGGGAGAGGGGCCGGCCGCGCAAGATTTTGAGGGGCGGCTCGCGGTCGGCAGGCTCGATCGCCGCCAAAATGGTGCCTAAATGCCGCGTGCAATCCGAATGAGGTGAACTATAGCGACGGTTTCCGGCGGAGAAAGAGCCGGCCGAAGCGGGATTCGGCGCTCCCTGGGGCGGCCGAATGTGCAAGATCACGTTTGTACATTTCTCTATTTTCTATTTCTGGAATGTTTCTTTTTATTGAATACGTGAAAGTAGGCGCAACTAGACAAGGGGGCGGTCGGCGGTATAGTCCGGTGGCGGAAATGGCGCCACGGGAGAGTGGAATGGGTCCGAGCGTGAGTAAGGCCGGTTGGTGGCGTGCGGGAGCCGGTTTGCTCGGCGTCGGGATGGTGTCCGTGCTGCTGGCGGCGTGCTCGGAAGAGAACAAATATGTCCCGCCCCCGCCGCCGCAGGTGACGGTTGCCGCGCCCGTGCAGCAGGCGGTGACGCAGTATCTGGAATTCACCGGCAACACCGCTTCCATCAACACGGTCGATCTGGTCGCCCGTGTCGAAGGCTTCCTGATGTCGATCGACTATAAGGACGGCGCGGTGATGAAGAAGGGCGACCGCCTCTTCCTCATCCAGCAGGACACCTATCAGGCCAATCTCGACCAGGCCAAGGCCCAGCTGGCCTCGGCTGAGGCTCAGCTCACCAATAACGAAGCCGAATATCAGCGTCAGTCGACGCTCGGCCAGCAGGACTTCTCCTCGCAGGCGACGGTCGACAAGGCGCGCGCGGCGCGGGACCAGGCTGTCGCCTCGGTGGACGCGGCCAAGGCCAATATCGAGATCGCCACCATCAATCTCGGCTACACCACGGTGCTGGCGCCGTTTGACGGCATCGTCACCCGCCACCTCGCCGATGTCGGCCAACTGGTTGGCCACACCGAGCCGACCAAGCTCGCCACCATCGTGCAGATGAACCCGATCTACGCCTATTTCAACATCGGCGAGAACCAGGTCCTGCGGATCAAGCAGGCGCTGGCGGCGCAGGGCCGCACGATCGAGGATGTGAAAGAGATCGAGATCGATCTCGGCCTGCAGGACGAGGGCGACGCTTACCCGCACAAGGGCCGGCTCGACTATGTGTCGCCGGAAGTCGACCCCGCCACCGGCACGCTGCTGGTGCGCGGCGTGTTCGACAACCCGACGCTGGAGCTGCTGCCCGGCCTGTTCGTGCGCGTGCGTATCCCCGCCAAGCAGATTCCCAATGCCTTCCTCGTCGCCGATACGGCGATCGGCACCGCGCAGCAGGGCAAATATGTGCTGGTGGTGAACAAGGACGACGTGGTCGAGCAGAAGATCGTCACCGTCGGCCAGCAGATCGGCGAGTACCGGGTGATCGAATCCGGCCTTGCGGCCGGCGATCGCGTGGTGGTGGGCGGCATCCAGCGGGCGACGCCGGGCTCGAAGGTCGCGCCGGTCGAGGGCAAGGCGGATGGCAGCGCGGCGGGGACACCCGACGCGGCCACTACCGACGCGGCCAAGACCGAGCCGACAAAGACCGACGCTGCCAAGAACGGGAGCGCGACCCCGGCCAAGCCGGCGAACTGACCGCCGGCTGATTGCCAGTGGCACGGCCGCCGCACGACGACGCTCCGAACGCCTGCCAAGACCCCGCGACCCGATACCCCGCGACTTTCGCTCCGGCCCGCATGAACCGAAGGCCCGTCACATGATCTCCCGCTTCTTTATCGAACGGCCGGTCCTCGCCAACGTTCTCGCGCTGGTCTTCGTGCTGATCGGCGCCGTCGCGCTCTACTCGCTGCCGGTGGCGCAATATCCCAACGTCGTGCCCCCGACCATCCAGGTGACGACGCTCTATCCCGGCGCCAGCGCCCGCACGCTGGTCGACACCGTCGCGCTGCCGATCGAGCAGCAGGTGAACGGCGTCGAGGACATGCTTTACATGCAGTCCACCAGCGCCAGCGACGGCACCTACTCGCTGACCGTGACCTTCGCCATCGGCACCGACCCGAACATGGCGCAGGTGCTGGTGCAGAACCGCGTCGCCATCGCCCTCGCCTCGCTGCCGCAGGCGGTGCAGGTGCAGGGCGTGACCACGCAGATCAAGTCGACTGCGATCCTTCAGTTCGTCACGCTCTATTCGCCGGAAGGGCAGTTCGACAGCCTGTTCCTGGCCAATTACGGCGTCATCAATCTTGAGAACGAGATTGCCCGCCTCGATGGTGTCGGCAATGTAAGCGTCTTCGGCGCGGGCAATTATGCGATGCGCGTCTGGCTCAATCCGGACGAATTGCAGGCACGCCAGCTCACCCCGCAGGACGTGATCGACGCGATCCAGCAGCAGAGCCAGGAAGTGGCGTCCGGCGTGGTCGGCATGCCGCCGGTGCCGAAGGGCCAGAACTTCCAGTTCACCCTGTCGATGGATGGCCGGCTCAACGACGTCGCCGACTATGAGAACATCATCGTCAAGGTGTCGAACGCCGATGGCGGGCGCATCACGCGGCTGCGCGACGTAGCGCGGGTCGAGATTGGCGCGCAGACCTACAGCCAGATCTTCACCTTCAACGACAAGCCAGCGGCGGCGCTCGGTATCTACCAGCTTCCGGAGGCGAACTCGCTGCAGGTGGCGACTGAGGTGCGGGCCAAGATGGAGGAGCTCTCCAAGAGCTTCCCACCCGGCCTTTCCTATGCCGTGCCGTTCGACACCACCGTGTTCGTGAATGCCTCGATTTCCGAGGTCTACGTCACACTGTTCGAGGCCGGCATCCTCGTGCTCATCGTCATCCTGGTGTTCCTGCAGGACTGGCGGGCGATGCTGGTGCCAGCGACTACGGTGCCGGTGACGATCATTGGCACCTTCGCCGCCATGGCGGCGATGGGCTTCACGGTCAACCTGTCCACCCTGTTCGCGATCGTGCTGGCCATCGGCATCGTGGTCGACGACGCCATCGTCATCGTCGAAGGGGTGGCGCGCCATATCGAGAAGGGCCTGCCTGGCCGCGAGGCCGCCGAAAAGGCGATGGACGAACTGCTCGGGCCGATCATCGGCATCACCCTGGTGCTGATGGCGGTGTTCCTGCCGGCGGCGTTCATGCCCGGCCTCACCGGCCAGATGTACAAGCAGTTCGCGCTGGTCATCGCCGCCACCGCCTTCATCTCGGCGATCAACGCGCTGACGCTGAAGCCCACCCAGTGCGCGCTGTGGCTGCGCAAGCCGGTGCCGGAAGGCCAGCGCAATTTCTTCTACCGGGGCTTCAACGCTGTCTACAACAAGGCCGAGCACTGGTATGCCGGCCTGATCCACCACATGGTCAAGGCGAGCGCGGTAGTGGTCACCATCGGCTTGGTGCTGATTGGCCTCGCGATATGGGGCCTCACCCGGGTGCCCACCGGCTTCCTGCCGACCGAGGACCAAGGCTATGTGCTTATCGGCGCGCAGCTTCCCGATGCGGCCTCGCTGCAGCGCACCACCGCGGTGATGAGCCAGATTTCCGAAATCGCCGGGAAGACGCCGGGGGTGAAGGACGTCATCGCCATTTCCGGCGTTTCGGTGCTCGACAACAACGCCACCCTCGCCAATGGCGGCGTCGCCTATGTCATGCTCAATCCGTGGGACGAGCGCGACAAGGCCGGACAGGGGCTGCGCGACATCTATGACACGCTGAACAAGGAGCTGCAGCAGGTCGACGAGGCCTTCACCTTCGTGCTGGTGCCGCCGGCGATCCAGGGCGTGGGCAATGCCTCCGGCTTCACCATGATGCTCCAGCAGAGGGACGGCAGCTTCGATTTTTCCGAGCTTCAGGCGGTGACGCAGCAGATCCTCGCCAATGCCTCGACCCAGTCGGCACTGCAGCGCCTGTCCACCTCGTTCCGCGCCAACGTTCCGCAGCTGCTGCTCAAGATCAACCGCATCAAGGCCGAGACGCTGGGCGTGACAGTGGGGCAGGTGTTCTCGACTGTGCAGGGCTATGTCGGCTCCAGCTACGTCACCCAGTTCAACGAGTTCGGGCAGACCTTCCAAGCCTATATCCAGTCCGAGCCCGATTTCCGCCGCACGCCGGAGGAAATCCTCAACCTGAAGATCCGCACCCCGGAAGGCGTCATGGTGCCGCTCGGCACGCTGGCCGAGGTGGAGCCCGCCTTCGGCCCGCCGCTGATCACGCTGTATAATCTCTACCCCGCCACCACGATCCAGGGTGGCCCGGCGCCCGGCTTCTCGTCCGGCCAGGCACTCGACATCATGGATCAGGTCGCCGACGCGACGATGCCGGCTGGCATGGGCTCCAGCTGGACCGCCATGTCCTATCAGGAGGAGGTGGTTGGCAACGAGGTCTACTTCGTCTTCGGCCTCGCCATCCTGCTGGTCTATTTCGTGCTCGCCGGCCAGTATGAGAGCTGGGTGCTGCCGTTCTCGGTGCTGCTGGCCGTGCCGCTCGCCCTGCTCGGCACCGTCGTGGCGCTCACCGGCGTGGGGATCTCCAACAACCTCTACACCCAGATCGGATTGATCCTTCTGATCGCGCTCTCGGCCAAGAACGCCATTCTGATCGTGGAGTTCGCACGCGAGAAACGGGCCGAGGGGATGGAGATCGTGGAGGCGGCGACCGAGGCCGCGCGGCTGCGATTCCGGCCGATCCTGATGACCTCCTTCGCCTTCATCCTCGGCGTGCTGCCGCTGGTGCTGGCCACCGGCGCGGGCGCCGCCTCGCGCAAGTCGATCGGCATCGCGGTGTTCTCCGGCATGCTCGCCTCCACCTGCCTCGCCGTGCTGTTCGTGCCCTCCTTCTACACGGTGCTGCAGCGCTTCGAGGAATGGCGTGTGCGCGGCAAGGCGCCGGCCGGCACCGTGCCGCCCGCCTCGGGCGAGGGAACCGCGCATTCGGCGTGAGCCGGCGCGGAAGCGGCAGGCAGGCCTGTGCGGGTGTGGGGCGCCCGCGCGAGCCTTCGCTCTCGTGCCGAGCGTCGGCATCCCAACTTCGCGTCCCTTTTCGCGTGCCTCTCGCCTCAATTCGCGCCACTGTGCTGGCGCCGGGCTAGGCGGCGCCGGGGCAGCCGGCGGCGGCGGCCTTGGGCGGTCGCCCCATTGCCCTGCGGCACGATTCCTGCGTTCATCACAGGGTTCCGCCCCGCTGGCCGCTTCCGGGCGCGTGCGGCGTCGTCTTCGTCTGTCGGTTGGTGCCTATGACAATCTTCGCGAGCCTGCATCACGTCACGGCCTACACCTATGACCGCCCGGTCCTGCTCGGGCCCCAGATCATCCGGCTGCGCCCGGCGCCCCATTGCCGAACCCCGGTGCAGAGCTATTCGCTCAAGGTCACGCCTTCCAATCATTTCGTGAACTGGCAGCAGGACCCGTTCGGCAACTGGATGGCCCGCTTCGTCTTCCCGGAGAAGGCGACCGAGTTCCGGGTCGAGGTCGACCTCATCGCCGACATGACGGTCTACAACCCGTTCGACTTCTTCATCGAGGAATATGCCGAGCGGCTGCCCTTCGCCTATCCGCCCGGCCTCGCCAAGGAGCTGATCCCTTATCTGGAGCGCGAGGAGGGTGGGCCGCTTCTCGACGCCTTCGTCGACAGCATCCAGCCCCCCGCCGGCGCCATGACGGTGGACTATCTGGTTGAGCTGAACCAGAAGGTGCAGCAGCATGTCGGCTATCTCATCCGGCTGGAGCCGGGCGTGCAGACGCCGGAAGAGACGTTGTCGCGGGCGTCCGGCTCCTGCCGCGATTCCGGCTGGCTGCTGGTGCAGGTGCTGCGCTGGCTCGGCCTCGCCGCCCGCTTTGTCTCCGGCTATCTCATCCAGCTCAAGCCCGACGTGAAGGCGCTGGAAGGCCCGACCGGCACCGAGGTCGATTTCACTGATCTTCATGCCTGGTGCGAGGTCTATCTGCCCGGCGCCGGCTGGATCGGCCTCGACCCCACCTCCGGCCTCCTGTGCGGCGAGAGCCATCTGCCACTCTGCGCCACGCCCAACCCGTCCTCGGCGGCGCCGATCACCGGAGGCTTCACCGCGGAGGAGGGGACGAAGACCGAGTTCGAGTTCAACATGCGGGTGACGCGGGTGGCGGAAAAGCCGCGCGTCACGCTGCCCTTTTCGGACGAGGCCTGGGAGGCGCTCGACGCGCTCGGCGACCGGGTGGATGCCGATCTGGCGGCGCAGGATGTGCGCCTCACCATGGGCGGCGAGCCGACCTTCATTTCCATCGACGATTATCAGGGCGCCGAGTGGAACACCTCGGCGGTGGGCCCGACCAAGCGGGCGCGGGCGGACGAGCTGATCCGCCGCCTGCGCACGCGCTTCGCGCCCGGCGGCATGCTGCATTACGGCCAGGGCAAATGGTATCCCGGCGAAAGCCTGCCGCGCTGGACCTTCTCGCTCTACTGGCGCAAGGACGGCAAGCCGATCTGGCGCGATCCGACGCTGGTCGCCGCCGAGACGCAGGCGGGCGCCACCATCGCCGAGGCGCAGAACTTCATCGAGACGCTGGCCGACAGCCTCGGCGTCGGCGCCGGTTATGCCGAGCCGGCCTATGAGGACCCCGCGCACTGGATTCTCAAGGAAGGCGACCTGCCGGACAATGTCGATCCGTTCGACACCAAGCTGGAGGATGCCGAGACACGCGCCCGCTTTGCCCGCGTCTTCGCGCGCGGGCTGGGCACGCCGAGCGGTTATGTGCTGCCGATCCAGCGCTGGCAGGCCCGCGCCTCGCGCGGTTGGATCAGCGAGAAGTGGCGCTTCCGGCGCGGGCGCATGTTTCTGGTGCCGGGCGATTCGCCGGCCGGCTTCCGCCTGCCGCTGGCTAGCCTGCCCTGGGTGCCGCCCGCCGCCTACCCCTATGTGAACCCCGCCGACCCGATGACCATCACCGGCGAACTGCCGGATGCCGAGGTGCTGCACCAGCGCTATCGCCGCTCGGCGAGCGAGGAGCCCTCGCAGGGGCAGGTCGACCAGGTGCTCACCGGCACTGGCTCGGTCCGCACCGCCCTGACCGTCGAGCCGCGCGACGGGCGGCTCTGCGTGTTCATGCCGCCGACCGAGCGGCTGGAGGATTATCTGGAACTGCTCGCCGCCATCGAGGTGACGGCGGCCGAGCTGAAACTGCCTGTACATATCGAGGGCTACACCCCGCCGATCGATCCGCGCCTCAATGTCATCCGCGTGGCGCCTGATCCGGGCGTCATCGAGGTCAATGTCCATCCCGCCGCCAATTGGAAGACCTGCGTCGAGATCACCCGCGACCTCTATGAGGAGGCCCGGCTGTCGCGCCTCGGCACCGAGAAGTTCATGGTCGACGGCCGCCACACCGGCACGGGCGGCGGCAACCATGTGGTGGTGGGCGGCGCCATGCCGGCGGACAGCCCGTTCCTGCGCCGGCCGGACCTGTTGAAGAGCCTCATCACCTATTGGCAGCGCCACCCGGCGCTGTCCTACTTGTTCTCCGGCCTGTTCATCGGCCCGACCAGCCAGGCGCCGCGCGTCGACGAGGCGCGCCATGACGCCCTGTACGAGCTGGAAATCGCCATGGCGAACGTGCCGACGCCCGGCAAGGGGATGGCGCCGCCGCCCTGGCTGGTCGACCGGCTGTTCCGCAACCTGCTCACCGACGTCACCGGCAACACCCATCGTTCCGAGATCTGCATCGACAAGCTGTTCTCGCCGGACGGGCCGACCGGCCGCCTCGGCCTGGTCGAGTTCCGCTCCTTCGAGATGCCGCCGGACTGGCGCATGTCGCTCGCCCAGCAATTGCTGCTGCGCGCGCTCATCGCCTGGTTCTGGCGCGAGCCGCAGGAAGGCAAGCTCGCCCGCTGGGGCACGGCGCTGGCCGACCGCTTCATGCTGCCGCATTTCGTCTGGGCCGACTTCATGGACGTGCTGCACGACCTGGGCCGCGCCGGCTACCGGGTCGACCCGATGTGGTTCGAGGCGCAGCGCGAGTTCCGCTTCCCCTATTTCGGCCAGGTCGAGCGCGGCGGGGTGACGCTGGAACTGCGCCAGGCGCTGGAGCCGTGGAACGTGCTGGGCGAGGAGGGGGCGGCCGGCGGCACGGTGCGCTTCGTCGATTCCTCGGTGGAGCGGCTTCAGGTGCGGGTGGAGAGCCTGAACCCGATCCGCCACGTCGTCGCCTGCAATGGCCGCCGCCTGCCGCTGATGCCGACCGGGCGCTTCGGCGAATATGTCGCCGGCGTGCGCTTCAAGGCGTGGCAGCCGGCCTCCGGCCTGCACCCGACCATCCCGGTGCAGGCGCCGCTGACCTTCGACATCGTCGACCTGTGGTCGAACCGCTCGCTGGGAGGCTGCGTCTACCATGTCGCCCATCCCGGTGGGCGCAACTACGAGACCTTCCCGGTGAATTCCTATGAGGCGCAGGCAAGGCGGCTGGCGCGCTTCCAGGATCTCGGCCATACGCCGGGCTATCTGTTCATCCCGCCCGAGGAGCCTTCCACCGAATTCCCCGCGACGCTGGACCTGCGCCGCCCGGCCCGGATTTGACGCGCCTTGCTGGTTCATTAACGCCACAGGTCCGACCTTTGGCGCGCAGGGGGCGTGCGGTGGGGGCATGGGGATGGTATGCCCATCCTTTGCGGCGCTGAGAGGGAGCCATGCCCGTTCGCACCGAACCGCAGGCGCGCACGCGCCGCTTCGAAGAAGCGGCCGTTGAGGCGCTGCTGGCGCAGTACAAGCCGCTTCCCGGCGTTCACGATGAACTCGTGGATGGCGACGGGCGTCCGCGCGCGCACTGGACCTCGCTCTTGGCGGCGCTGGCCGAGATGGGCGTGGAGGAGGTCAACCGGCGATTCCGCGCCGCCGACCGCCATCTCTATCGCTCGGGCGTGTTCTACCGTGTCTATGACGACCCCAATGGCGGCGAGCGGCCCTGGCCGATCTCGCATCTGCCGCTCGTCATCGACGCCACCGAATGGCGGGCGCTGGAGCGCGGGCTGATCCAGCGCGCGCAGATGATGGAAGGGCTGCTCTCCGACCTTTATGGCGAGGGCAAGCTGGTCGGCTCGGGCGCGCTGCCGGCGGCGGTGGTGGCGGGGAACCCGGATTTCCTGCGCCCCATGGTCGGCGTCGACCCGCATGGCGGCAGCTTTCTCAAGATCTACGCCGCCGATATCGGGCGCGGGCCGGACGGCAATTGGTGGGTGCTCTCCGACCGCACCCAGTCGCCCTCGGGCGCCGGCTACGCGCTGGAAAACCGCATCGCCATTGCCAGAGCGCTGCCGGACCTCGCCCGCTCGCTCAACGTCATGCGCCTTGCCGGTTATTTCCAGGGGCTGCGGGCGGGGCTGACCCGGCTCGACCGTTCCGGCGAGGGGCGGGTGGGGCTGCTCACCCCTGGCCCGCTGAACGAGACCTATTTCGAGCACGCCTATCTCGCCCGCTATCTCGGCTTCGTGCTGCTGGAGGGTGACGACCTCACGGTGCGCGACAACATCGTCTATGTCCGCACCGTTGCCGGGCTGAAGCGGGTCGACGTGCTGCTGCGCCGCCTCGATGCCGATTATGCCGACCCGCTGGAGCTCAATCCCTCCTCGCGGCTCGGCGTGCCCGGGCTGATGCAGGCGATCCGCGCCGGCGGGGTGGCGGTGGTGAACGCGCTCGGTGCCGGCGTGGTGGAAGCCCCCGCCATGATGGGCTTCCTGCCCCGGCTCGGGCGGCAGGTGCTGGGCGAGGCGCCGATCCTGCCCAATGTCGCGACCTGGTGGTGCGGCCAGAAGGCGGAGCGCGAGCGCGTGCTCGACAATCTCGACGACCTCGTGCTCTCTCCCGCCTTCCGCCGGGCGGTGCCGGGGGCGCTGGAGGACGGGCCGGTGATCGGTGCCGATCTCGATCCCGTTCGCCGCGCGGCGGTGCAACACGCCATCCGCACCCGCGGTGTCGACATTGTCGGCCAGGAGGCGGTGCGCTTGTCCACCATGCCGGTGTGGAGCAATGGGCGGCTGGAGCCGCGCCCCTTCATCCTGCGCATCTTCGTCGCCGCCACCGAATCGGGGTGGACCGTCATGCCCGGCGGCTTTTGCCGCGTCTCCGACAGTCTCGACGCCCGCGCCGTGTCGATGCAGGGCGGCGGCCGCTCGGCCGATGTCTGGGTGCTGGACGCCGCGCCGGTGGAGCAGACCACGCTGCTGCCGGCCCCCGATGCGGTGGAGGTGAAGCGCCAGACCGGCCCGCTGCCCAGCCGCGCGGCCGATAATTTCTTCTGGCTCGGGCGCTATGTCGAGCGGGCGGAATGCACGCTGCGCCTGCTGCGCACGCTGGCCGGCCGGCTCTCTTCCACCGCCGATGGCGGCGGCGGCTCGGTGCCGGCGCTGCTCGACCTGCTGCAGTCCTGGGGGGCGGTGCCGGACGAACTGACCCGTGCCCGCCCGATCCGCCATGTGCTGGCGGCGCTGACCCGGCGCGACCGGCCCGGCGCCATTCCGAACCTCATCGACAATGCCCGCCACACCGCCTCGGTCATCCGTGACCGGCTCTCCCCCGATGCCTGGCGCACGCTGGCCGATCTCGGCCTGATGATGGCGGAGCCGGCTCCTGCGGGCAGCGCCGAGCCTGACGCCTATGAGCGTGCCGACCGGGCACTGCGGGCGCTGGCCGCCTTTTCCGGCCTCGCCTCGGAAAACATGAACCGGCTGGCCGGCTGGCGCTTCCTCGATCTCGGCCGCCGTATCGAGCGCGCCATCGCGGTGTGCCGCTTCGCCCGCGCGCTGGTGGGCGAGACGCCGAGCGCAAGCACGCTCGATGTGCTGCTGGAACTGTGCGACAGCCAGATCACCTATCGCTCGCGCTATGTGATGGTGGAGAGCCGGGCGCCGGTGCTCGATCTGGTGCTGCTCGACCCGGTCAACCCGCGCTCGCTCGCCTTCCAGATCGCTGCCATCAGCGACCATCTCGACGTGCTGCCCGGCCATGCCGGCGATGCGCTGCCGCCGCCGGAGGAGCGTCTTGTCGCCCGGCTTTCGGCGACGATGAAGGCCTTCGACGCGGTGGAGTTCGATGATGCCCGCCTCAGCCAGATAGAGGCCCGGCTGATGGAACTCTCCAATGACGTGGCGGAGCGCTATTTCATCCACCGCCAGCCGGTGGAGACGCCGTGGGACCTGCTGGCATGAAATACGATATTCACCAGAGCACGGCCTATTCCTATGCCTCGGCGGTGCCGGTGGCGCGCCATGTGGTGCGGATGGTGCCGGTGGAGCGGTCGAACCAGCGCGTGGTCGCCAGCCATTTCGCGGTCGAGCCCGAGCCGGTGGAATGGACCGAGACCCGGGATTTCTTCGGCAACAAGGTGGTGCATATCCGCATCGAGACCCCGCACCGCAGCTTCACGGTGAAGACGCGGGCGCGGGTAGAGGTGGAGGCCCCGCCGGCGGTTGCGCCCGACTCTGGGCCCTCCTGGGAGGAGACGCGCGAGGCTGCCAATGGCAGCACCGACCTTTCCGGCCTCTCGCCGGCGCATTTCCTGTTTCCCAGTCCCGCTGTGGCGCTGAGCGCGCCGATCACCGCCTGGGCGGCGGAGAGTTTCCCTCCCGGCCGGCCGATGCTCGCCGGGGCGGTGGACCTGATGAACCGGCTCTTTGCCGACTTCACCTATGATCCCCGCGCCACCGACGTCTCGACCCCGGCGCTGGCGGCATTCGAGCTGCGGGCCGGGGTGTGCCAGGATTTCGCCCATATCATGATCGCCGGCCTGCGCGGGCTCGGCCTGCCGGCGGCCTATGTCTCCGGCTTCCTGCGCACCGAGCCGCCGCCGGGCAAGGAGCGGCTGCAGGGCGCCGACGCCACCCATGCCTGGGTTTCGGTCTGGTGCGGGGCGGAGATCGGCTGGCAGGGGCTCGACCCGACCAATGCCCTCATCGTCGCCACCGATCATGTCGTACTGGCGGTGGGCCGCGACTACACCGATGTCGCGCCGATCGGCGGCGTGATCTTCGGCTCCGGCAAGCAGAAGCTGAAGGTCGAGGTCGACGTCATTCCGATGCTGGACGATACGGCCGCCGCGCCGAAAGGGTAGGGTGGGCCTCCGCCGCCCCGCCAACTCTCCTTTCCTGGCCCGCGCCGGGATGGCAGCCTGTGCCAAACGATCCCGAACGTCTGGGGGCCCGGATCACGCCCGGCCATGAGGGAGGTCGGGGCGGCCACGAGCCCCTCATCGGTCGCCGCAGATGCGGCGGGGCGGTGTTGTCGATTCAATCGCGGGCCAAAGCGCTTTAGAGATAGGTGGGACGCCCCCGAATCGCGCGCCGAAACGCGCCGCCGCCGAGCACGCCGCCATGACCGACACCGCCCGCCCCGCCCCGTCCGCCCGCGACGAGGACGGCTTTCTCGCCAGCCTCGCGGTCTATCTGCGCCGGCGCGTGCTTATCGTCGTGCTGCTGGGCTTTTCTTCCGGCCTGCCGCTGGCATTGTCGGGCGCCACGCTGACCATCTGGATGGCCGAGGCGCAGGTGAACCTCACCACGATCGGCCTCTTCGCGCTGGTCGGGGTCCCGTATAATTTCAAGTTCATCTGGGCGCCGCTGGTGGATGCGCTCGACGTGCCGCTGCTGGGGCGCTGGCTCGGACGGCGGCGCGGCTGGCTGGTGTTCACCCAGCTTCTACTCGTGCTGGCCGTCGCCTGGCTCGGCTTTCAGGACCCGGTGCTCTCGCCCTGGCACGTCGCCTTCGGCGCCCTGCTGGTCGCCACCGCCTCGGCGACGCAGGACATCGTGGTCGATGCCTTCCGCGTCGAGAGCCTGGAGGTGCGCGAGCAGGCCGCCGGCATGGCCGGCTATGTCGCCGCCTACCGGGTCGGCATGCTGGCCTCCGGCGCCGGCGTGGTGCTGCTGGTGGCGTGGTTCGAGGTGCTGGGCGTGCCGCGCGCCGAGGTGTGGGCGTGGGGCTATCTCGCCGCCGCCGCCATGGTCGGCGTCGGGCTGTTCGCCGCGCTGATGGCCAAAGAGCCGCCGGTGCCGGCCGACGCGCCGCCACGCGAGGCCAAGGTGGCCAAGCGGGTGGTGCAGACGGCGTTGGGCGCCTTTTCCGAGTTCCTCACCCGCAACAGCGCCGTTGCCATCCTGCTCTTCGTGGTGCTGTTCAAGTTCTGCGATGCCTTTGCCGGCACGTTGACCGGCGCCTTCGTCATCGGCATCGGCTTCGACAAGGCGACCTATGCCGGCGTGGTCAAGGGGGTGGGCTTCGCGGCGGCGCTGCTTGGCGGCTTTGCCGGCGGGGTGATCGCCCGCGCGCTGCCGCTTTCCACCGCGCTCTGGGTGGGGGGAATCCTGCAGATGCTCTCCAACCTCGCCTTTTCCTGGCAGGCCTGGATGGGCGTGAACGTGCCGGCGCTGATGACGACCATCGTGGTCGAGAACTTCGCCGGCGCGATCGGCACGGTGATCTTCGTCGCCTATATCTCGGCGCTGTGCGGCAACCGGGCCCACACCGCCACCCAATACGCGCTGCTGACCGCGCTGGCGGCGGTGGGGCGGACCTTCCTCGCCTCCTCCGCCGGTTTCGTTGCGGTGGAGACGGGGTGGATCGTGTTCTTCGCCATCACCTCCGTCGCCGCCCTGCCGGGGCTGGCGCTGCTGGCCTATCTGCAGGCGCGCGGCCATTTCCGCGAGCTAGCCGCCAGCGGAAGGTGAAGCGGCAGCGCTGCAGCCTGTATTCTGCAGCCGGCACGGGTCGCTGCCGGCTCAGAAACTGGAACGGGCTCGGATGGCGGCGGAGAGCGTGCCTTCGTCGAGATAGTCCAACTCGCCGCCCACCGGCACGCCATGGGCGAGGCGGGTGACCTTGACGTTCGCCTCGCGCAGAAGCTCGGTGATGTAGTGGGCCGTGGTCTGCCCATCGACCGTCGCGCCAAGTGCCAGAAGGACTTCCGTCACCGCGCCGCTCTGCACCCGCTGGACCAGCGAGGGCAGGTTGAGTTCGTCCGGGCCGATGCCGTCGAGCGGCGAGAGCGTGCCGCCGAGCACATGGTAGCGGGCATTCAGCGCGCCGGCCCGCTCCAGCGCCCAGAGGTCCGCCACATCGGCGACGACGATCAGCAGGGAGGGGTCGCGTGTGTCGTCGCAGCAGATCGAGCAGGGATCGCGCACATCGACATTGCCGCAGACCCGGCAGGTGCAGATCTTGCCCAGCACGTCCTCGAAGGCGCTGGCGAGCGGGCTCATCAGCTGCTCGCGCTTCTTGATCAGGTGCAGCGTCGCCCGGCGGGCCGAGCGAGGCCCGAGGCCGGGAACCCGGGCGAGCAGCTGGATCAGGCGTTCGATCTCGGGGCCGGCGACAGCGCGGGGCATGGCATCTCTCAAGGCCGGCATCGGTGCGGCCGGTCGCCGTCTCGTCTAGCGCAGCCGGGGGCGAGCCGCAAAGGGCGCCGGCCGCGCCCGTTCGGCTCGGTACTCTCTTGCCCGCCACGCTGTGGTTTTGCTCGACACCCCGATGGTGGGTTGCTAACCGGATTCATGCGCGGGGAGCGCTGATCCGGGGAAGACTGATGACGACCACGAAAGCCGCCGCGCGTGCTGTCCTGTGCCTTGTTGTGCCTCGCTTTTCACTCCCGCGGCTGTCTTTCCGCAGCCTCGCCCTTGTCACCGCGCTGCTGGCCGGGGCGACCCTGCCGGCCCATGCCGCCGAGGGCATGGGCATAGATGGGGCGCACCTGCCGCTCCTCTGGGGCCTGCCCTTTGTCGGCATGCTGCTGTCGATCGCCATCATCCCGCTGCTGGCCGGGAATTTCTGGCACCACCATTACGGCAAGGTGGCGCTGTTCTGGGCGCTGGCGTTTCTCGTGCCGTTCGTCGCGACCTATGGCGCCGGGCTCGCCACCTATGAAGTGGCCCATGCGGCGCTGCTGGAATACATCCCCTTCATCATCCTGCTGTTCGCGCTGTTCACCATTTCGGGGGGCATCCTGCTCACCGGCAATCTGCATGGCAGCCCGGGGGTGAACACGGCGCTGCTCGCCATCGGCACGGTGCTGGCGAGCCTGATCGGCACCACCGGCGCCTCCATGGTGCTGATCCGCCCGCTGCTGCGCGCCAATGACGAGCGACGCTTCAACGTCCACACCGTGGTGTTCTTCATCTTTCTGGTGTCGAACATTGGCGGCTCGCTCACCCCGCTGGGCGATCCGCCGCTGTTCCTTGGCTTCCTCAAGGGCGTGGACTTCTTCTGGACCACGCAGCACCTGTTCCACGACACGGCGGTGGTGGCGGTGCTGCTGCTCGGGGCTTTCTACCTGCTCGACCGCCATTTCTATGCGCGCGAGGAGAAGCTGCCGCGCAAGCCCGACCCGACCCCCGACACCGAGCGCCTCGGCCTGCGCGGCCTGTGCAACCTGCCGCTGCTGGGCGGCGTTATCGCCGCCATCTTGATGAGTGCGCTGTGGAAGCCGGGCATCGAGTTCACTCTTTTCGGCACCCATGTGCCGCTGCCCTCGATCGCCCGCGATCTCAGCCTGCTGGCGCTGGCCGGTATTTCGATCTGGATCACCCCGGCGTTCATCCGCGAGCGCAACGGCTTCGACTGGGAGCCGATCCGCGAAGTGGCCAAGCTGTTCGCGGCGATCTTCCTCACCATCATCCCTGTTATCGCCATCCTGCGGGCGGGCGCGGACGGGGCGCTGGCGCCGCTGGTGGCGCTGGTGACGGACGAGGCGGGCGGGCCGGTGAATGCCGGCTATTTCTGGATGACCGGCCTGCTCTCGGGATTTCTGGACAATGCGCCGACCTATCTCGTCTTCTTCAATCTCGCTGGCGGCGACGCGCAGGAACTGATGACGCGCCACGCGGTGACGCTGGAGGCGATCTCGGCCGGCGCCGTGTTCATGGGCGCGCTGACCTATATCGGCAACGCACCCAATTTCATGGTGCTGGCCATCGCCAAGAGCCGCGGCGTCGCCATGCCGAGCTTCTTCGGCTACATGGCGTGGTCGGGCCTGTTCCTGCTGCCCTGCTTCGCGCTGCTGACCTGGCTGTATTTCCTGTAGGCGGCAGGCAAGGGCGGCGGCGCTATTCCGCCGCCAGAACCATCCCCGTTTGCGCGCCCTGCGCCTCCTGGCTCAATGCCGCTTCGATGCGGGCGAGGCGGCCGGCGAACTGTCCCGCCAGCCGGCGCGCGGCCACGGTGTGGTCGACGCGGTTCGGCCATGCCTTGGCCGGATCGAGCAGGCGGGGATCGACGCCCTCCAGCGCCGCCGGCACGTCGAAACCGAAATGCGGATCGGTGCGCCATACGCCGGAGGCCAGTTCGCCCGCCTGCGCCGCATCGACGAGGCGGCGGCTGGCCTCCAGCGCCACCCGCTGCCCCACGCCGGCGGCTCCGCCGATCCAGCCGGTATTGACCAGCCAGCCCTGGGGCGCGTGCTGCGTGAGGAGATGGTGCAGCCGTGCCGCGTGACGCTCCGCCAGCACCGGGACGGTGTCCATGCCGGCGAGGCAAGAACCGAGCGCCTGTGCCGGGGTCAGCCGGGCGATGGCGGGAAGCGTGCCGCTTGCGTCCTGCACCAGCAGGAACAGGTGCGCGGGCGGGGCGAAGATGGCCTCCTGGGCGCTTTTGGTGGAAGGCTGGGCGAGAATGACCCGGGACACGTCCGTGTTTGCCGCCTCGGCCAGGTCGGGCGTGCGGCTGGCGGGATCGAGGGCGATATTCTCCAGCACGGCACCAAAGCCCGGTGCCGCGTGCTCCGGTTGGGCGAGATCGGCGGGCCGGGCATAGGCGGCGTTCTCCAGCGCGATCAGCCCGTCCTCACCCCAGCCGAGCGCGCCATCGGCAAGATGTGACGGGGCGCTGTCCCCGGTCTGCCCCTTCGCCAGCGCGGCGGCCAAGGCGCTTTTGCCGGCACCGGCGGCGCCGAGGAAAAGGACGACATTGCCGGTCGGCGCGGTGGCGGCGGCACCTTCCAGCCGCAGCACGCCTGCGTCCGTGAGCGGGCCATCGAGCAGTTGCGCCAGCGCCGCGCGGATCGCCTCGGTGCGCGCCGTGCCGGCAATCAGCGCCAGCCCATTGGCGAGGTCCAGCGCGAGGGTGCCCTCCGCCGCCACGCCATGCGTCTCTGGCGTGGGGCGGAAGCCCGGCGCGCACAGCACGGTGAACCTCGGCGCGGTCTCGCCGCCTTCCGCCACCGCGCAGGGGCGCAGGAGGTGGCGGATGAAGAGCGCGTGCCAGGCCTGATCGGAGAGAATGCGCAGCGAGAGGCGTCGGCCCGCCCCGGCCTCGACGCACAGATCCTGCCCGAACAAGGTGCGGCGGCCGACATAGGCGAGCAGGTCGGCCTTCAGCGCCTCGAAGTGCGGGCGCGTGAGAGCGCCGGCGCGGTTGGGCGCAGCGGCATCAGGGCTGGTTTGCGCTGAGGTTTCACCGCTTTCGCCCGGCTCGTCGTCGACGAGGGCGAGGCGGATCTCGTGGCCGCTCTGGGCGGTGGTGACGACCAGCGCGCCGCTGTCGGAAAGCCGCGCCTCGCCGCGCGCCACGGCGCGCTCGCACAGGGCCGCCGTGCCAAGATTCCAGAACACGCGGCCGGTGCCGGCGGGATCGAGGCCCTCAAGGCGGGAATGGTCGCTCTGCGTGCCGGTTTGCTTCACGGTCGGCTTCTCCTACGCATGACAGGAGGCGGGACCATGGGAGTCCAAAGGGGCGTTTTGCGCGAGTTTCCGAGACGATTATGTGGCCAAAGCGGGGATTGTCGCGCTTGGGTTAACGCTCAGACCGCCGCCGCGCGGGCGGTGTTGGCGCGCTCGACCAACGCTGCGCGCATCTCCTGCGCATTGGTGACGCGGTGGCCGAAATCGAGCCGGCGCACCTGCGTCCCAGCCATCAGGTCGCAGCCCTCGGGGTCGAGGCCGACCAGCTTCCAGTGGCCTGGGCCGGTGCCGATGAGGTGGAGCGCATAAAGCTGGATGGCGTCGGCATGGTCGGCATTCATGTGGGCCACGGCGCCTTCCTCGGCGGCCAGCACCCCTTCGGCGTCGTCGATGCGGGTGGAGAGCGCCGCGCCCTCCACATCCTTGATCCGCCCGAATCCGGCGACCAGATGGGCGCTCTCCACGTCCACCCGGTAGAAGGCGAAATCGCTGAAGCCGGCGAAACCCGCCGCATCCGGGTGCCGCGCCAGGAAGCGGCGGCGTGCCGTGGCCAGCAGGTCGGGAGCACGGATCACCTCGATGTGGCCCTTCAACCCGGCGCGGGCACCCTGCAATTCGTCGCCCTGCCGGTGCTCGTCGACCAGCAGCGAGACGCGGGCGTCGCGCTGGAGGTTGGCGGTGTGGCGGGCGAGCTGAGAGAGCAGCAGCAGCGGCGCGCCATCGGGCAGACTGGCGAGCTGCACCAGCGAGGCATAAGGGCCGCCATCGGCATCAAGGGTCGCCAGCGCGGCGGTCTGGCTTTCGCGGATGAGGCGCTTGACCGCCCGCGCCGGGTCGAACGTGTCGGATGTGGATGAGGTCTCTGACATGTGGAACGGCTCCGCCCTATATGCCCAAGAGGTGTGCGTCGCGGCGCCCGACGTCAAGCGCTTCGCCACAATTGGCGGGCGGGCGCGAAACGCGCTAATTTCCGTTGAATCAGTTTGCGTGTCACATTGTGGCCACGCCGGCGGGGTTCACCCCTTCGTGTACCGCCGCCGAACAGGAAAGTGCGCAGATGCCGACCATCGCTCTCGTCGACGACGATCGCAACATTCTCACCTCCGTTTCCATCGCCCTGGAGTCGGAGGGCTATCGCATCCAGACGTACACCGACGGTGCCACCGCCCTGGACGGCTTCAAGACCAACCCGCCCGACCTCGCCATCTTCGACATCAAGATGCCGCGCATGGACGGCATGGAGCTGCTGCGCCGGCTGCGCCAGAAGAGCGACATGCCGGTCATCTTCCTCACCTCCAAGGATGACGAGATCGACGAACTGTTCGGCCTCAAGATGGGCGCCGACGACTTCATCAAGAAGCCGTTCTCCCAGCGCCTGCTGGTGGAGCGGGTAAAGGCGGTGCTGCGTCGTTTCGCCCCCAAGGATGGCAGCCTGCCGCGCGAGACCGACAGCGCCAAGGTGCTGGAGCGCGGCCTGCTGCGCATGGACCCCGAGCGCCATACCTGCACCTGGAAGGGCGAGAACGTCACTCTCACGGTGACCGAGTTCCTCATTCTGCAGGCGCTGGCCACCCGCCCGGGCGTGGTGAAGAGCCGTAACGCGCTGATGGATGCGGCCTATGACGACCAAGTCTATGTCGACGACCGCACCATCGACAGCCACATCAAGCGGCTGCGCAAGAAGTTCAAGGTGACGGACGACAATTTCGAGATGATCGAGACGCTGTACGGCGTCGGCTACCGCTTCAAGGAGTAGCGGATCCTTGCTCGATCCGGAACTGACCCGTAACGGCGCCGGCCAGACGGTCGCCGAGGACGGGCACCCGACGGACAGGTCGTCCCGCTCGCCCGAGCGGGCGGGGCTTCTCGGCGCCTTGCGCCGGGCGCGCAACTTCGTCGCCTTCAAGAGCTTCTCAAGCCTCACCCGCCGGATCGTGCTGCTCAACCTCGCCGGCATGTGCGTGCTGGTGTCGGGCATCCTCTACCTCTCCGAATTCCGCGCCGGGCTGATCGATGCTCGGGTGCAGAGCCTGATCGTGCAGGGCGAGATCATCGCCGGCGCCATCGCCGCTTCGGCGCAGGTCGAGACCAACGCCATCACCATCGATCCCGAGCGGCTGCTGGAACTGAGGGCGGGCGAGAGCTATGGCCCCGGCGAGGATGGCTTCGCCCCGCTCGAATTCCCGATCAATCCCGAGCGCGTCGCCCCGGTGCTCAAGCGCCTGGTCGAGCCCACCGGCACCCGGGCCCGCATCTATGACCGCGATGGCGCGCTGCTGCTCGATTCGCGCTCGCTCTATGCGCGCGGCGAAATCCTGCGCTTCGACATGGCCGCGCCGACCACGCCCAAGCCGAACTGGATGGAGCGCGGCTGGAACAGCATGAAGTTCTGGTTCGAGCGCGGCGACCTGCCGCTGTACAAGGAGCTCGGCCCCAACAATGGCAAGGGCTACCCGGCGGTGATGGAGGCGCTGCAGGGGCAGAAGGCCAGCGCCGTGCAGGTCAATGAGCGCGGGCAGGTCATCGTCTCGGTCGCTGTGCCGGTGCAGCGTTTCCGCGCCATTCTCGGCGCGCTGCTGCTCTCCACCCAGGGCGGCGAGATCGACGAGGCCGTGGCGGCCGAGCGGCTGGTCATCGTGCGGGTATTCCTTGTGGCCATGGCTGTCATGGTGGTCCTGTCGCTGCTGCTCGCCAGCACCATTGCCGGCCCGGTGCGCAAGCTGGCGGATGCGGCAGAGCGAGTGCGCCGGCGGACCCGCTCGCGGGTCGAAATCCCGGATTTCACCAGCCGCTCCGATGAAATCGGCCATCTCTCGGGAGCGCTGCGCGACATGACCGACGCGCTCTATTCGCGCATCGAGGCGATTGAGAGCTTTGCCGCTGACGTCTCGCACGAATTGAAGAACCCGCTCACCTCTCTGCGCTCCGCCGTGGAGACGCTGCCGCTGGCGAAATCCGACGTCTCGCGCGGCCGTCTGCTGGAGGTGATCCAGCACGATGTGAAGCGGCTCGATCGCCTGATTACCGATATTTCCGACGCCTCGCGGCTCGATGCCGAGCTGCAGCGCCAGGAATCCGAGCCGGTGGACCTCGTCCGGCTGCTCAATACCGTCACCGGCGTGCATAATGACGTGCTGCGCGGCGATGGGGTGCGGGTGAGCCTCTCCTTCGAGCCGGCGCCGGGGGCGGGCTCCACCTATGTCATCCCCGGCCATGATTCGCGGCTCGGCCAGGTGATCAACAACCTCATCGACAATGCCCGCTCTTTCTCGGCCAAGGGCGGCGAGGTGCGCGTCACCTGCCGGCGCCACCGCGACACGGTGGATATCATCGTCGACGATGACGGGCCGGGCATTCCGCCGCACGCGGTGAGCCGCATCTTCGAGCGCTTCTACACCGACCGGCCGGAGGAGCAGGGCTTCGGCCAGAATTCCGGGCTTGGCCTGTCGATTTCGCGCCAGATCGTCGAGGCTCACGGTGGGCGCATCTGGGCCGAGAACCGCCCGGCTGAGGCCCGCCCGCCGGAAACCCAACCGTCGGCGCCGTCGGCGAAGAAGCCGAGGGCCTCGCGCGCCAAGGCCAAGAGCGCCGCTGCTGTCGCGTCCGCCGACGAGATGGCGGCCGCTGCCGTAACGGCAGCCGCCGTGGCGAGCCTGGATAGCGAGCCGTCAATCCCGGTGGCGAAGCCCGGCGGCGCCCGCTTCATCGTCCGCCTGCCGGCGAGCTGAGGCGCGGAACCATGGCGCAGGCGAAGGACAGCGCGGCCCCCCTTTCCCCCTCGGTGCATGCCTCCTGCGTCCGCATCGGCGACCGGGGGGTGCTGATCCGCGGCGCCTCGGGGGCCGGCAAGTCGCATCTGGCCTTCTCGCTCATCCTGGCCGGGCGCGGCGGGCTGGCGCCGCCGGCCGAACTGGTGGCCGATGACCGGGTGCTTCTGTCGCGGCGCGGCGCCCGGCTGTTCGCTGCCGCGCCGCACAATCTCGCCGGGCTTATCGAGGTGCGCGGCGTCGGGTTGCGCCGCCTGCCCTTCGTGGCGGAGGCCGCGATCGATCTCGTGGTCGATCTCGGCGCCGCCGACGCCGCCCGCCTGCCGGAGCCATCGGCGCGCCGAACGGTGATCGAGGGGCTGGAAATCGAGCGCCTGCCTGTATTTGCCGGCGGCGATGGGGTGCAGCAGGTGCTGGCTCTGCTGCTCACAGTGCCGGAGCCCGACTAGGGCCGGACGGCGTTGCAGGGAGCCGTGCGCGACCTCGCGCGGATTTTCCCCAGCGGTACTTGCCATTCATGTGCAGCGCAACGATGATGTGCGCCCCGCAAAGGGGGCGGCGGGCGATCCCTGGTCAATGCCTCCGGCAATAGCATTGCAGTCGCGCCGGACCGGCGTGCGGCGGAGCAAGATGATAGGTCTCGTACTCGTAACGCACGGACGCCTTGCCAGCGAATTCCGCGCCGCGCTCGAACATGTCATGGGACCGCAATCCCACATCGAGACGATCACCATTGGCCCGGACGACGACATCGAACGGCGCCGGCAGGACATTGTCGATGCGGTCGCGGCGGTGAACAGCGGCGGCGGCGTGGTGATCCTTACCGACATGTTCGGTGGCACCCCCTCCAATCTCGCCATCTCGGTGATGACCTCGCCGGATATCGAGGTGGTCGCGGGCATCAACCTGCCGATGCTGGTCAAGCTCGCCACCGTGCGCGGCGAGGTGCCGATGGGCGAGGCGGTGGCGCAGGCCCAGGAGGCCGGGCGCAAATATATCAACATCGCCAGCCGGGTTCTGGCCGGAAAATGAGCGCCACCGCGGACGCCTTCCGGCGGGAGCTGGCCATCGTCAACAAGCGCGGCCTGCATGCCCGGGCTTCGGCCAAATTCGTGCAGACGGTGGAACGCTTCGACGCCGATGTGCGCGTCACCCGCGCCGGCGAGACGGTCGGCGGCAGTTCCATCATGGGGCTGATGATGCTCGCCGCTGCCCCAGGCACCACCATTCTAGTGGAGGCCAGCGGCGCTGAAGCGCAGGCTGCGATCGACGCGCTGGAGGCGCTGGTGTCGAACCGCTTCGGCGAAGGCGAGTGAGCCCGCCGCGCGAGTTCGGCAATTCCCCCGCACGTGCAAGCTGATCGTCGGGCTCGCTTGGAGGCGCGCCGATAACGCCGTCGCTGAACGTGCCGGTGGCGGCGACGCCGCGCGTGGTTCAGGCAGGCTCGCGAAAGGCTCCGGGGGTATCGTTCGGGGCCTCCTGCGCCTTACTCACGCAAGCCGGCCGCCGCGCTGAAGGCGACGCTTCGGACCGTCACATAAAGATATCTTTATATCGTTATTGTATTTTCAGGCCGAGGCTGCTATCACCCGGCCAAACGATCAGCACAGGAACACCCTCATGGCCGCCGCCACCGACTACATCGTCAAGGACATCAATCTCGCCCCGTTCGGCCGCAAGGAGCTCTCGATCGCCGAGACCGAAATGCCGGGCCTGATGGCCACCCGCGAGGAATACGGCCCGTCGCAGCCGCTCAAGGGCGCGCGCATCGCCGGCTCGCTGCACATGACCATCCAGACCGGCGTGCTGATCGAGACGCTGGTGGCGCTCGGCGCCGATGTGCGCTGGGTCTCGTGCAACATCTACTCGACGCAGGACCACGCCGCCGCTGCCATCGCCGCCGCCGGCGTGCCGGTGTTCGCCATCAAGGGCGAGAAGCTGACCGAATATTGGGACTACACCGCCAAGCTGTTCGACTGGCATGGTGGCGGCTATCCCAACATGATCCTCGATGATGGTGGCGACGCCACCATGTATGTCCATCTCGGCCTGCGCGCCGAGAATGGCGACACTGCCTTCCTCGACGCTCCCGGTTCGGAAGAAGAGGAAGTGTTCTTCGCCCTGCTGAAGAAGCAGCTCAAGGAGAAGCCCAAGGGCTACTTCAAGGCGATCGCCGACAGCATCAAGGGCGTCTCGGAAGAGACCACCACGGGTGTGCATCGCCTGTACGACATGCAGAAGGCCGGCACGCTGCTGTGGCCCGCCATCAACGTCAACGACAGTGTCACCAAGTCGAAGTTCGACAATCTCTATGGCTGCCGTGAATCGCTGGTCGACGGCATCCGCCGCGGCACCGACGTCATGATGTCGGGCAAGGTCGCCATGGTCGCCGGCTTCGGCGATGTCGGCAAGGGTTCGGCCGCCTCGCTGCGCCAGGCCGGTTGCCGCGTGATGGTCTCCGAAGTCGACCCGATCTGCGCGCTGCAGGCGGCGATGGAAGGCTACCAGGTCGTGACCATGGAAGAGGCGGCGCCGATTGCCGACATCTTCGTCACCGCCACCGGCAACAAGGACATCATCACCATCGAGCACATGCGCGCGATGAAGGACCGGGCGATCGTCTGCAACATCGGCCACTTCGACAACGAGATCCAGATCGCGTCGCTGAAGAACCTGAAGTGGGACAACATCAAGCCGCAGGTCGACGAGATCACCTTCCCCGATGGCAAGCGGATGATCCTGCTGTCGGAAGGCCGTCTGGTGAATCTGGGCAACGCCATGGGTCACCCGTCCTTCGTGATGTCGGCCTCGTTCACCAACCAGACGCTGGCGCAGATCGAGCTCTATGCCAACAACAAGGACGGCAAGTACAAGAAGGAAGTGTACGTGCTGCCGAAGTCGCTGGACGAGAAGGTTGCCATGCTGCACCTCGCCAAGATCGGCGTGAAGCTGACCAAGCTGCGCCCCGAGCAGGCGGATTACATCGGCGTGACGGTGGAAGGCCCCTTCAAGTCGGACCAATACAGGTATTGAGCCGAGGGGCCGCATGTCCCGCTGGCCCGGCGCTACGTGCCGGGCCAGTATGCTTTGCTCAGGCGAGCGGCGACAGGCGGCGATAGGGCGTACCCAGCTTCGCCGCTACCAGCTCCCATACCTGTCGGAGCCGGTGGACGTGCAGGTCGTCCAGCATCATCTCGAACAGGTGCTTGCGGTCGTCGTCGACCAGCGCAACCGACGGCTTGGCGGCCGCGGACGGCTCGGGCACTTCGCTGGCCGGCTGCGGCGCCGGCTTTTTAGCCGCTGCCGCTATGACGTCTTCGCGGGCGCATTGCTCGAGGATATCGGCGATCATTGCCCGCAGATTGGCGGTCGCCCCCTCGCACACCGTGGCGCGCTCCAGGTCGAAGATGGTGCGGATATTGTGTCGGCGCAGCGCCAGGAAGGCGGTGGGACCGACAATGGTGCACAGTTGCGCCTGAGCGATCCAGTCGATGCATTCATAGAGGCCGAAGGGTGTCTCGACATAGAGCATGATCGGATTGGCGGTCGCCAGGTTCTGCACGTCCATGATCATCATCTCGTCGAGCCGGAACCGTGTCCACGCATCGATGCCATCGATTACTTCCAGCGGCGTGCCGCGCGCGCGATCGAGCAGCTCGGTGCGCTCACCCTTCAGCGGTAGCCAGGTCGCGCGGCTGATCGCGTAGCGCAGGCCGAGATCGGGAAAGAAGCCGAACAGGAAGGCGGCGAGGAACCACAGCGTGCCGGAGGGAATCCAGTCTGGCCCTGCTGGCGTCGCCCGCCACAGCACGACGACGGTGACGGCGGCCATCAGCATATGGGTGGTCGCCCGTAGGAAGCTCAGCGGCCCAAGCTCGAAATTCGTCACTGCGCGCATGAGATAGCCGAGTGAGAACAAGATGCCGCCGGCGAAGACGAAGCCGAGTAGCGCCGTAACCTCCTCCACCTTGCCGCCATTGGTGCCGAGCAACGCGCTGGCCGCGATCCAGTTTCCCAAGCTCGACCCATCCTTGCCGGCCAACGCGAAGATGATCTCCAGCCCGAGCATCGCCACCAGGCAGAAAGGAATGGAACTCACGAACAGGCGTGGCCAGGCGCGGTCCTTGGGGTCTGGGGCGTATTTCGCCTCGACGAATTCGAAGGACGGGGTGGCGTCGCCGTTGAAGCCGAAGCCCTTCTTGATCTCGTCGGCAACGCCGGCCCGCTTCTGCCGCACGCTGCTGCGTATGAAGATCAGGATTGCGGGAATGCCGAAGGCGATGACCAGCGGAAGCAGTGACGCATAGCCCCAACCCATGGCGTGTCCTTTCCTGACAGCGGTTTCAAGACACCACACAAGCAAAGGTTGTTCAATTGTAAATTACAGCTCTTTTTGTACAAGGATGAGGTCGAGCCGCCGGCCGAACTTGGTGCCGATCCCGGGCATGCGGCCGGTCTCCCGGAATCCGAGGCGGGCGTGCAGGGCGAGCGACGCCTCGTTGCCGCCGGTGATGCCGCCGATCATGACCTGCTTGCCGAGCGCGCGCGCCGGGGCGAACAGCGCTTCCACCAGTGCCCGCCCCAGCCCCCGCCCGCGTGCGTCCTTTGACACATAGACCGAATGCTCGACGCTGATACGGAAGCCCTCAAAGGGGCGGAAATCGCCGAAGCTTGCATAGCCCAGCACCTCGCCCTGTGCGGCGGCGACGATGACCGGGTAGCCGCGCCCCTGCCGGTCGCGCAACCAGGCGAGGCGGTTGGCGAGATCGGCCGGGGTGTCGTTCCAGATTGCGGTTGAGTTCAGCACGGCATGGTTATAGATGGCGAGAATGCCGGAAATGTCGGCTTCCACCGCGTCGCGCAGCATCAGGATCTCCCGTTACGGCTGGACCCGTCCAAGCCCCTCCGACGGGAAGGCTCCGGGTTCGTGTCGTTGAAATTGCACGCGGGACGCTGGAATGCTGCGTGCCGCCTCCCCATATCGCATTTTCGCGGGGAGACCGCGTCAGGAGGAAAGACCTAAGGAATGAGTTCGACCGACCCGTTCGATCGCATGCGTTTCACCGTCCGAAAAGTGAGCTGGTGGCAGGTGGCGCTCGTCGTCGCCGTCGCTCTGGCGCTCGGCACAGCGCTGGCACTGGTGGCGGCCAGCGTGTTCCTTGTGGTTTTTCCCATCATCGTGATTGCCGGACTGGCCTACCGCCTGTTCGGCGGGCGCCGGCGTGCCGGCCGCAGCGGCGGTCCCGAGATCATCGAGGCCGAATACCGCGTGCTATCGCCGGAGGAGGCGGCGCGCGCCGACCGGGACCGCTGGGATTCAGGGAACACACCGCGCTGAGGCGACCATCGCCGGTTTCCCGTCAGCGCTGCTGCTGCAGCCTCACGCCGGTGCCAGTTCGATGCCCAGCAGCCGGGTAGTGACGGAGAAATAGATCAGCAGCCCGGTCAGGTCGACGATGGTGGTCAAGGCCGGACCGGAAACCACGGCGGGGTCCTGGCGCAGCGCAACCGAGACAACGGGCAGTACCGCACCGATCAGGGTGGCGCTCACCACCTGGACGGTGATGGCGACGCCGATGGCGATGCCAATGTCGTTGAGGCCCAACCCCATGGGGATTTCGGCGCCGTTGGAGAGGAAATATACCTTCAGATAGGTGAAGACGAACAAGGTCGCCGCCACGAGCAGCGCTACCCGTAGCTCCCGCCACAGAACCCGCCCCGCATCGAGCGTTGTGATGCTGCCGAAGGAGATGGCGCGGGTAATCAGGCTCGCTGACTGGGTGCCCACATTGCCTCCAGTGTCCGCGATCATGGGCATGTAGAGCGCGAGGATCACCAGCACGTCGAGTGCGCTCTCATAGGCATGGACCACGAGGCCGGCCGCAAGCCCCGCAACCGCAAGGCCGAAGATCCAAGGTATACGGCGCCTGTAGTCCTGCCAAATGGTGAGATTCATGTAGTTGTCGTGGTCGTGGGCCACCCCCACGATGCCCGCCATCTTGGCTGCGTCTTCGTCGGCCATGTCGAACATAAACTGATAAGCCGCCTGATCTGGGAGAAGGCCGCGAATCCGGCCGGCCTTGTCCAGGACGGGCAGGCAATGCACGCGGGTGCGCAGAACCTTGCGAGCGGCATCTTCCGCAGTGGTATCCTCGGTCAACGGCGTCACGTCGTCGATCATCATCTCGCGTGCCGGCCGCGTCGCGGCTTCGGCAAGGCAGTCGCGCAGGTTGACGAGACCGAGAAAGCGGCCGTCCGACTGTTTCAGGCAGGCGAAATTCACGTCGTCCTTATGGGCGGCATCCGAAAACCTCGCCACCACGTCCCCACAGGTCGCGGAGGAATCGAAACTGAGAAAGTCCTGCCGGGCGATCGAAAGGACGGCGACGGTGTCGGAAGGAGCAAGCATGAGGTCCTCGCAAGGTGGCGCCACCAGAGGCGTCAGAGCCGCAGAGTACCTTCCCCCGTTTTTCGTCCATGTGACGCGTGTGGCCCTTTGCCGAGCCAGGTGTCGTGAAGCAGGTCGCAGCTTCCTTCCAGGCTCGCGCACCGCGAGAGCCATTCACTTCTCCACAAACGCCTTTTCGATCACGAAGTCGCCCGGCTCCGTGGTCGAGCCTTCCTCGAAACCCTTCTCCTTAAGAATGACGCGCATGTCGTCGAGCAGCTGCGGGCTGCCGCACAGCATGACGCGGTCGTCCTCCTTGTCGAGCGGAGGCAGGCCGAGATCGGTGAACAGCTTGCCCGAGGTGATGAGGTCGGTGATGCGGCCCTGGTTGCGATAGGGTTCGCGCGTCACCGTGGGGTAATAGACCAGCTTCTCGCGCACCAGCTCGCCGAAGAACTCATTGTCCGGCAGCTCGTTCTCGATGAAGTCCTGATAGGCGAGCTCGCCCACCGTGCGCACGCCGTGCACGAGGATGACCTTCTCGTACGCCTCGTAGGTCTCCGGGTCCTTGATCAGGCTCATGAAGGGCGCCAGCCCGGTGCCAGTAGACAGCAGATAGAGCCGGCGGCCGGGAACGAGATAATCCACCAGCAGCGTGCCGGTGGGCTTGCGCCCGACAATCACCTCGTCGCCGACCTTGAGATGCTGGAGGCGCGAGGTCAGCGGGCCGTTGGCCACCTTGATCGAGAAGAACTCCAGCGTCTCCTCGTAATTGGCGCTGGCGATGGAATAGGCGCGCAGCAGCGGCTTGCCGTCCACCTGAAGGCCGATCATCACGAACTGGCCGTTCTTGAACCGCAGCGCCGGGTCGCGCGTGGTGGTGAAGGTGAACAGGTTGTCGGTCCAGTGATGCACCGACAGGACACGCTCGGTGTGGAGATTGCTCATTTACAATCCATACAAGTGAAAACTTCCAAACAAACCGGAAGCGGATGTAGTTCTCGGCGCCCCGTTTACTGCGCATTCGGGCCGGTGTCGACCCTTTGTCGTGCCTTTGCCGACCAATCTGGCCCGGCTTGCGCGTTGCCCCTCGGCTGGGGAAACATGCGCCGCCGGCACGGCCCGGCCATGAGCAGGATCAAGGAGGCCCCCATGTTCAGCCACATCATCCTCGGCGCCCGCGATCTCGACCGGCTGACCGCCTTCTACGACGCGGTGCTGGCGCCGCTTGGGCTGGAGCGGGTCGATGAGCCTTCCGATGGCGGGCCGCCCGGCTCGATGTGGCTGATGCCGGGGCGGCGCTGGCCGCAGTTCTTCGTGCAGCTGCCGTTCAACGGCCTGCCGGCCAGCTGGGGCAATGGCACGCAGGTGAGCTTCGCCGCGCCCTCGCCGGCGGCGGTGGACGCAGCCTGGCGGGCGCTGGTCGAGAATGGCGGCTTCGATGAAGGCGCGCCGGGCCTGCGGCCGGACTATGCCCCCGATTATTACGGCGCCTATGGCCGCGACCCCGAGGGCAACAAGCTATGCTTCGTGCATCTGGCCGAGCTGGAAGACCTGACCGTGCGGGGTGGCGCCTGACAGGCGCCTGCCGGCGATCAGGCGCCAGGGTCAAAGGCCGGGGTCGGACGGGCGCCGGTCCTCGGCCATTCCCGCCTCGGCCCGGCGGACCACCGTTTCCAGCCGCTCGCCCGGCGTACTGGTGGCGAGGCCGAGCGACAGGCTGAGCGTGCTGGCCGAATAGAACTGGTTGTTAAGCACCGCCAGCTCGCGGATGTTCTCCATCACCGCATGCCCCGCTTCCGCATCGACCCCCGGCAGCAGCACGGCGAATTCGTTGCCGGCGATGCGGGCGGCGCAGTGCTGCGGGTCCACCGCCTTGGCGATGATCTCGCCGGCCCGGCGCAGCAGCATGTCGCCGGCGGCCTGGCCGAGATGGTCGTTCACCTTCTTCAGATCGTTGAGGTGGATCATGATCACCGTGACCGGGAACGGCCCGCGCCGCTCCAGCCGGTTCAGTTCGTCGACATAGAAGGTGCGGTTGCACAGCTTGGTCAGCACATCGTGCTTGCCGAGATATTCGAGATAGGCTTCGGCCTTCTTGCGAGCGGTGATGTCGGTAAGCGCAACCTGCACCAGCGACCAGTCGTCCTCATGGCCGGGCAGGACCGAGAACTGCAGATGGACATGCAGCAGCTCGCCGCCCAGCGTGTAGTTGACCACCTCGCGCGTATGAAAGAGCCGGCCGTTCCACAGCTCGATGAGCTGCTCGCGGAAATGGCGCTGCATGTCGTCGCGAAAAATCTCGGCCATATTGTCGGTGAGTTCGGCGGTGCTGCCGGCACCGAACATCTCCAGCGTGTGCTGGTTGACCTCGATGACCCGGATCTCGCTGACGCAGCGCTGCACGAATTCCGGGTGCACATCGGTGAAGACGCGGAAATCATCGATGCCGCGAAAGCGCAGATCATCCATCAGCTGCTTGATGGTGGAGAAGTCCTCCACCCAGAGAGACACCGGCGAGTGCTGGAACAGCCCTCGGGCGTAGCGCTCCGCATGGGCCGCCTGGCGGCGCGCCGTCTCGCGGGCGGTGACATCTTCGGCGGAGAGCAGGACGCGGCCGAGGCTCTCCTCATAGCCCGGCAGGACGATGCCCTTGAGCTGGATGTCGAGGCGCTCGCCGCTCAGCGTGTAGTTGACGGCCTGGCTGGAAAAGCTCGTATGCCCGTCCCAGAGCTGCGACAATTCCTCGATATGGGTCACGAGCATGTCGTCGCGAAAGACCTTGTCGAGATTGGCGACGAGGTGGGACAGGCTACTCGCCTCGAACAGGGTGAGCGTGCGCTGGTTGACCTGCAGCACTTTGATACGCGCCGAGCACTCGGCCACACGGTCCGGATGGCCGCGCAGATGGTCGCGCAGCGAGGTGACGCCCTCGGCGCGCCAGCGATCGAAGAGCTCGCGCACCGCGCTGAAATCCTCCAGCCACAGCGAGATCGGCGCAAGGTCGAACATATCCTCATGTTCGCCCCGCGCGGTGCGGGCGACAATTCGCGGCCCCAGCGGCGACACGCTCGACTTGTTCGGCTTCATCGCGGCATACCGACCATGGTCAGAAGGGGGATCGGAGGGTGGGGCACCGGGATCGTGACGCATCTTGGGCACAGGCTGGGGGTATAATAAGACCGTTTGGTCCGAATCTGGGCGAATTAAGCGACGTCCGATCGTTCGTCACCCCAAGATTACCAAATCTGGTTGAATCCCGCAGGCTGTACGAAGTGACGGTATCTTATATCTTCCTGCCTTTCGGAACACCATCTGCGTGACTGGGCCTGGGTGCAACATGAGCGACATTGTGTGTATTTCGCCGATCGACGGGTCGGAGCTGGCCCGCCGTCCGGCCGCCACCGAGGCGGCAATTGCGCGGGCGGTGGCGAGTGCCCGTGCGGCGCAGCGCGACTGGCGGCGGGTGCCGATCGCCGAGCGAACCGCTCATGTACTGCGCTTTCTCGACGCCATGCTGGCGATGAACCAGGAGATCGTGCCCGAACTCGCCCAGCAGATGGGTCGCCCGGTGCGTTATGGCGGCGAATTCGGCGGCTTCGAGGAGCGGGTACGCTACGTCGCGGAGATGGCGGAGGAAGCGCTGGCCCCGCTCATCCCGCACGACGCCCGCCCCGGCTTCACCCGCTACATCAGGCGCGACCCGCTCGGTCTGGTGCTGGTGGTAGCGCCGTGGAACTACCCCTATCTCACGGCGGTGAACACCATCGCCCCGGCGCTGATCGCCGGCAATGCCGTGCTGCTCAAGCATGCCGCGCAGACCATCCTCGTCGGCGAGCGGTTCCAGATGGCGATGGACCGCGCCGGGCTGCTGCCGGCGCTGTTCGCCAATCTCGTCCTTACGCATGAGCAGACCTCGCGGCTGATCGGCTCGGGCGCGGTGGACTTCGTCAATTTCACCGGCTCGGTGGAAGGCGGGCTCGCCATCGAACGGGCGGCGGCGGGAACCTTCACCCCGTTGGGGCTGGAACTCGGCGGCAAGGATCCGGCCTATGTGCGCGCCGATGCCGATCTCGATTTCGCCGTCGCCAATCTGGTGGATGGCGCCTTCTACAATTCCGGCCAGTGCTGCTGCGGCATCGAGCGCATCTATGTGCATGAGAGCCTCTATGACCGCTTCGTCGCCGGTTTCGTCGACCTGACGTCTCAATATGTGCTTGGCAATCCGCTCGATGAGGCGACGACGCTCGGACCGATGGCGCAGAAGCGCTTCGCCGATCTCATCCGCGGCCAGATCCGCGAGGCGGTCGACCGGGGCGCGACGGCCCATATCGACCCCGTCGCCTTCCCGGCCGATCGCGAGGGCACGCCCTATCTCGCCCCGCAGGTGCTGACCGGGGTCGATCACACCATGTCGGTGATGCGGGAGGAGAGTTTCGGCCCGGTGGTCGGCATCATGAAGGTGAAGGGCGACGAGGAAGCGCTGGCGCTGATGAATGACAGCGTCTACGGCCTCACCGCCTCGGTCTGGACCACCGACCTTGAGGCCGCCGAGCGGCTCGGCGGGGAGATCGAGACCGGGACGGTATTCATGAACCGCTGCGACTATCTCGACCCGGGCCTCGCCTGGACCGGGGTGAAGGAGACCGGGCGCGGCGCTTCGCTCTCGCGCATCGGCTTCGAGATGCTCACGCGGCCGAAATCCTTCCACCTGCGCCACGGCTGAGATTGCCAGCGTCGCGGCTGCCATAGCGGCGGGCGGCCTCGATAGCGAGGCCGGTGCCGACCGAGCCGAAGGTGTCGCCGTCGATGGCCCGCGCCTGCGGCACGGTGGCGCGGATGGCCGCACGCACATGCGCGAGCCTGGTCGAGCCGCCGGTGAGAAACAGCGCGTCGATGTCGCCCGCCGTCAGTCCAGCCTGATCGAGGCAGAGGCTGACCCGCCGGGCGATGCGCTCGGCCAGTCCTTGCGTGTGAGCGACGAGTTCTGCCGGCGTCAGGCCGACAGAGAGGCCCGCCTCCAGCCAGCCGAGGTCGACGCGCGCCTCCTCCGCTTCGGCGAGGGCGATTTTGGCTGCTTCGGCCTCCATCGCCAGCGTGTGGCCGCGCTGCTCCTCGATCACCCGGATCAGCCGCTCGACCCGGTGCGGCTCGGCCGCCTCGCGGCGAACCTCGTTGAGCTCGCGTACGGTCTTGGGCGTGTAGAGCCGGTTGATGCTCGACCAGGTCGCGAGTTCGTGGAAATAGCCGCTCGGCACGTCACGGCCAGGGCGCTTCATCGGGCTGCGATAGCCGAGCAGCGGCATGAGCGCGCCAAGGCTCAGCGTGCGGTCGAAATCGGTGCCTCCGATGCGCACACCGTCATTGGCGAGGATGTCGCTGGCGCGGTCCTCGCGCTCCCGGCGCAGCGCGCCGAGGCGGACGATGGAAAAGTCCGAGGTGCCACCGCCGATATCGGCGATCAGCGCGATTTCCTCGCCCGCCACCTGCTGCTCATAGTCGAGCGCGGCGGCGATGGGCTCGAACTGGGTGGAGACCTCGTGAAAACCGATATCGGCGGCAATGGCGCGCAGCGTCTCCTCGGCCTTGCGGTTGGCGGGCGCGTCGTCATCGACGAAGAACACCGGCCGTCCGAGAACGACGCTGGTCAAGCCCGTGCCGGCATCCGCCTCCGCCCGCGCCTTCACCGCGCGGAGATAATCGGCAATCACCTCGCGGAAACCGATGGCACGGCGGCCGATCTGGGTCTTTTCCTCGATCAGTGCGCTGCCCAGCACCGCCTTGAGCGAGCGCATGAGCCGCCCGTCCTCGCCCTCGACATAGCGCGCCATGGCCGCCCGGCCGATACTGAGGTGGCCCTGCCGGTCGTAGAACACGGCGCTCGGCACCGTGTCCCTGCCGTCTTCCAGCGCGGCCAGCACCGGGCCGCCGCTGCGCCAGAAGGCCAGCGTGGTATTGGACGTGCCGAAGTCGAGGCCGCAAAATGTCATCGGATGGCTCCCGCCGGAAGGGGCGCCTTCCTAGAGGCTTCGCCCGGCATCTTCAACTGACATGATGTTGACGTTGCCCGCCGGAGGCGCCACAGCTGGATGACATTCATGAGGGACGACGCCGTGACGCTGCACAATTGGACGATGAAGCACTCGATCGCCGTGGTGGTCATCACGCTTGTGGCCGTCGGGGCGTTCCTGTTCAGCTGGACCTGAGCGGGCCCGATCCGGAGGCGGCTTCGGGGCCGCCGCGTCTGGTCATTGTCATCTTCCGTCCCTATGTGAAGCCAAGGTCCCGTATGGGGCTGATCTGGGTGCGTCCGTCGCTTTTCCCGTCCTGCGGCGGGCAGGGCGCGCTTCCGGTCCCCAGTTTCCCCGGGAGGAGTGTCGCCCGCCGTGCTTTCCCCACCGCCGACCGACGACTGTGCCGAGGCCCGACAGACCGATGGGTCAGACGAGACCCTGCGCCTGTCCGAGGTGCTGAGCGCCATTGCGGCGGATGAAACGCGCGAGCGCATCGCGGTGGGCGATTTGCTGAAGGTGATGCAGGAGCGCGCCTTCGGGCCGCTGATGCTGATCTTCGCGCTGCCCAACGTGCTTCCCACCCCGCCGGGCACCTCCTCCGTGCTCGGCGCGCCGCTGGTGTTCCTTACCGCCCAGCTCGCGCTCGGCTGGTCGCCCTGGCTGCCGCCGATCATCGCCCGACGATCTATTGCCCGCAAGGATTTCGCCGCCTTCGTCGCCAAGGCGGCGCCTTGGCTAGCGCGGGCGGAAAAACTGCTGCGCCCCCGCCTCGGCGTGTTGGCGCACCCGCCGGCGGAGAACATCATCGGGGTGATGTGCTGCGTGCTGGCGCTGATTCTGGTGCTGCCAATTCCGCTCGGCAACATGCTACCGGCGTTGGCCATCTGCATCCTCGCGCTCGGCATCCTGGAGCGCGACGGGGTGTGGATCCTCGCGGGCATGGCCGTGGCCATCGCCTCGATAGGCGTCGTCTCGGGCGTGATCTGGGCCTTCATCAAGGCCGGGCTGTTCCTGCTGCACCAGTTGATCGGCTGAGCGACCAGGCCACCCCCGCTTGGAACGGCTCATCCCTGGGCGCGGGCGTTTTCCAGCGCGCGGGTCAGCATGTCGAGGCATTCATGCGCCTGTTCCTGCCCGCTTGCATCGCCCCGCAGCCGGAAAGCGATGTCGCGCAGATCGCGTATGGCGACATCGACGGCGGTGAGGAGGTCGATGTCGAACTCGCCCTCATTCTCGGGAGCGGGGACGCGGACGGGGAACGGAACAACGTTACTCATGCGACTTCGGGACTCATGTTCGGCGAATCGCCGTGGCGTTTATCCCCGGAAACATGCCCGCAATTGGTTAATGACCCGCTCCTATTACCGGTTCCAGCGGTGAGCACTCTCTGCAAATCGACTGGTGAATGCAGTCAATATCCATTCAATACTGGATTGTATTGACATTGAATGCTGACTGACTATTTTTTGACTGCAACGTCGCGCGCAGTCGGTGTGCGGGCGTGCAGGAGTGCCGCCATGTCCGTCCGTTCCTCGACCGTGCCGCTTCCGTCCGTCCGTCTGCCCTCCGTGCCGGTGGCGGACCGCCATTATCCCAGGCTGTCGCCCTTTGAGTGCGGGATGCGGGCCTGCTGCCCGCGCTGCGGCGAGGGCAAGCTGTTCGACGGGTTCCTGAAGTTGGCGCCCCGCTGCGAGGTCTGCGGCCTCGATTATTCCTTTGCCGATCCTGCGGACGGGCCGGCCTTCTTCGTCATCTGCTTCGTCTGCGTGCCGGCGGTGATCTTCGGCCTGTGGCTGGAGGTGGCGTTCCAGGCGCCCTATTGGGTTCACCTCGTCACCACCCTGCCGGTGCTGCTGCTGACCTGCATCCCGCCGCTGCGCCCGCTCAAGGGCTGGATGGTGGCCAGCCAATTCTACTACAAGGCCGAGGAAGGTCGCCTCGTCATGGCCGACGAGACCCCGCCTGCCGCCTCAGTGGCCCGCGAGTGATCCTGGCCTCGGCCCGGTCTCGCGGAAGCGGGCGGGCCGGACGCCGGCACGTTCAAGGTCTTCCCCGCATTCGCCGGAGCTGAGATAGGTGTATTCCCTTGTGCGCGGCTCCAGCAGCGGGTCGAGCCGGCGCAGTTCCGCGTCGACATGGCCGGGATGGCAGTGCACCAGCACGCGCTGCCCCAGCCCTTCGAGGCTCGCCTGAAAAACCTCGCGATAAGGCGGGTCATCGGTGAAGCCGTAGAGGCCGCGAAAACTGTCATTGCTCGCGATGCCGGCCCGGGCCGCCCGCCCTGCGCTGCCGGCGGCGAGGGTGCCGACGACCAGTGCCTTGCGCAGGCCGAGCCGGCGCTGGCGGGCCCATGAGGCGGGCTCGGTGCAGTTGCGCAGCCAAGGCAGGCGCCCGCGATAGCGGGCCGCCATCTCGGCGATGACGATCTCGCGGATGCCTGGCAGCGCATGGGCGTGCTGGTGGCCGTCGACGAAATCGGGCGGCGCTCCCCATTCATCCTCGAAGGCGTCAAGCTGGGCGCGCAACTCTTCCGCCAGCGCCGCGCGCGGCAGGGCCCCGGCAAGCGCGCGCAGGACCAGCGGCCCGATCTCCGGCAGTCGCCCGTCCCGCGCCAGTCCGCACGCGCGGGTCAGGGGTCGCTGGCCGGTGAGGGTGAGATGCAGGCCGATATCGGTGGGATGCTCGGCAACAAGCGCCTTGAGCCCGGCGGCCCTCCGCTTCCAGCCCGGCAATCCGGTCATTGCGCCGGTGGCCGAGAGCCGGCCGCACGCGATCAGCTCTTCGATGGCGGCGCTGACGCCGTCGCTCAAACCGTAGTCGTCGGCGCAGATGACAATGGGTTTCAGAGTGTTTCCCTCTGTGCGTGCCCGACAAACAAAGAGCACAATCGGCTCCTACGTCCATGCAAGCTTCGCGAAAGTTGGCCGTGTGTTTACTATAGGGAATAGCGTCTTACCTCACGTAAACATCGCTGCCAGTGCGGCTTTTATCAAGTAAAATCAGCTTGAAATCATGACGACAGCTTCTCCAAAGTGGCCGGGCCTGATCTCGATCGTGGTGCCCGTGTACAATGAGGCGCGATGCCTCGCGGCGCTGCACGCGCGCCTGTGCGCCGCGCTTGATGCCTATCCCGGCCTGCGACGGGAGTTTGTCTTTGTCGATGATGGCAGCCGCGATGGCAGTTTCGAGCTACTGGCGGCGCTCGGCGCGCAGGATCCTGCGATCAAGGCTGTGCGCTTCGCCCGCAATTTCGGCAAGGAATCGGCGATGGCGGCCGGGCTGCGCGCGGCGGTGGGTGATATCGTGGTGCTGATGGATGCCGATCTGCAGCACCCGCCGGAGATCATCCCCGAGATGATCGAGCGCTGGCGGGGTGGCGCGCAGATGGTGACGGCGGTGCGCCGGTCGCGCCGCACCGATCCGCTGGCGCGGCGGCTGTTCTCGCGTGGCTTCTACCATTTCTTCCACGCGCTGTGCGACGTCGACATTCCCGAAGGGGCGGGCGATTTCCGCCTGTTCGACCGCCGCGTGGTCGACGCCATCAATGCCCTGCCCGAGCGCAACCGCTTCATGAAGGGCATCACCAGCTGGGTCGGCTTCCGCCAGGAAGAGGTCGTCTTCGAGGTCGCCGCGCGCGCCGGCGGCGAGAGCTCGTTCAACACGCTGCGCCTGCTGCGCTACGCCATTGACGGGCTCTCCTCCTTCTCCATGGTGCCGCTGCGCGTGTGGTCGCTGGCCGGCGTCCTGCTGGCCGGGTTGTCGGGCCTTTATGGCCTGTATCTGCTGGGCGAGGCGATGGTGTTCGGCGTTCAGACGCCCGGCTTCCCCACCATCATGGTCAGCATGCTGTTCGTTTCCGGCGTGCAGCTCATCAGCCTCGGCGTCATCGGTGAATATGTCGGGCGCATCTTCACCGAGGTGAAGCGCCGGCCGCTCTACCTCATTGCCGACGAGATCGGCTTTGCCCCGCCCGCCGCCTTGCCGACGGCGACGCTGCAGGCCGAGATGCGGCAGGCGCCGGCGCTGGTGCCCGAGGGTTTCGCCCCGTGAGCCTCGTCTCGTTCGACCTTGGCGCCACCCCGTCCTCACGGCTGGTTAGGCGCTCCCTGCCTCTGGCGCGCCTCGCCAGCCTCGCCGTGTTCGCGGCGGTGGCGGCTTTCATTCTGCTCACCTTCCGCGACTACGGCATCAGCAATGACGAGCCGGTGCAGCACACCTATGGCCAATTGCTGCTGGCCTGGTATGCGAGCGGCTTCACCGACGACCGGGCCTTTCACTACATCAATCTCTATCTCTATGGCGGCCTGTTCGACCTGATCGCGGCCGGCTTCGCGCCCTATGTCCCGCTGCCGCTCTATGAATGGCGCCATCTGCTCTCCGCCGGCTTCGGCTTTGTCGGCCTTATCGGCACCTGGCGGCTGGCGACGCGCCTTGGCGGGGAGGGCGCGGGTCTTGTCGCCGTCCTGCTACTGGCCTTCACCGGCATGTATGGCGGGGCGATGTTCACCCATACCAAGGACGTGCCCTTTGCCGCCGCCATGGTGTGGAGCCTGTATTTCATCACTGCTTTGGCCGGCGAACTGCCCGCCCGCCCACGCTGGCGCATCGTACTCGGGCTTGGCGTGGCGGTGGGCTGTGCGTTCGGGCTGCGGGTCGGCGGGGTGTTCGCGGTCCTGTACCTCGCGCTGACGATCGGGGCGGCGACGGCGCTGCTGCGCGACGGGCGCCTTGCGTGGCGTCTTATGCCGCGCCTCCGCGTCGCCGGGCTGGTCGCGCTCACGATCATGGCGGCGACCTGGCCGTGGTCGGTGCTGCCGCCGACCAACCTGTTCAAGGCGATGGGCGCCTTCAGCCATTTCAGCTTCGATCTCAAGACGCTGTTCAATGGCCAACTGCTGCCGATCGACCAGCTGCCGCCGACCTACATGCCGGAATATCTGCTCATCAAGCTGCCGGAGGTGACGCTGCTTGGCCTGCTGGCCGGGCTGGCGGTTGCTGTTCTGGCGCTGGTGACGCACCTGCGCGCGCCGGGCGCGAAGGCCGGCCCTTTCTCGCGCGGGCGGCTTGCCGCGTCGATGCTCACCTATCTGCCGCTGGGGCTGGCGATCCTGGTGCCGATCGGCGTCGCTGTGCTGACCGATCCCCCGCTTTACAACGGCATCCGCCATTTCCTGTTCGTGCTGCCGCCGGTGACGGTGCTGGCGGCGCTCGGGCTGGTGGGCGCCTGGCGGGCGCTGCACCGGCGCGCGCGCCTTGCGGGGGCGAGCTTCGCGCTGGCGGCGCTGGGGCTGTTCCTGTTCAACGCCTCGGTGCTGTGGCGTCTGCACCCTTACGAATATGTCGCCTACAACCAGCTCGTCGGTGGCACGGCGGGCGCGTGGGGACGCTTCGAGGGCGATTACTGGTCGGCGAGCCTGCGCGAGGCGGCGCTGGCGCTGCGCCATGGGGTGGAGCGCGAGACGCCGCCGGCTCATCCCTACAAGGTCTCGGTCTGTGCCGAGGACGTGCAGGCGCTGGCCTATCTCGGGCCCCGTTTCGAGGCGGTGGAGGAATGGGAGGATGCCGATTTCATCCTCTCCGCGCGTGATGTCGGCTGCGACGCGGCGCCGGGCCTGCCCTATGCGACGGTGAGCCGGATGGGCCTCGCCTTCGCCTCGGTGCGGGACCAGCGCCTGCGGCACATGCCGGTGGAGGTGCCGGTGCCGGACGGGGACGGGGACGGGCCGGACCTCGACGCCCCTTCGGTCTCGCAGAACGGGGGCGGATCGCCGCCTACGGGGCCGCAGGTCGCCAAGGCCAAGCCATGAGAGGCCAAGCATGAGAGGCCAAGTCGTGAGAGCCAAGTCTTGAGCCGTCAGGCCGCGAGGAGCCGCGCATGAACGAGCCGGCCATGAGACGGGCGGCGGCGCTTGCCGCACGGTTGCGTCACATCCTGCTCTTTGCCGCCCTCGGCGGCGTCGGCACGCTGGCGCAATACGCGGTACTCATCTCCCTCGTGCAGGGCGGCCTCGCCAGGCCGGTGGCGGGATCCTGCGCCGGCTTCGCGGTCGGCGGGCTGGTGAACTACCAGCTGGGCCGGCGGCTGGTCTTCCGCTCGGCCAAGCCGCACCGCGAGGCCATGGCGAAATTCTTCACCATCGCCGGCATCGGGCTGGGGCTGAACGCGACTCTGATGGCGCTGCTCACCGGGCCGCTTGCCGCGCCCTATCTGCCGGCGCAGATCCTCGTCACCGGGCTGCTGGTGCTCTGGCACTATGCCGGCAATGCGCTGTGGACGTTCCGGTCGGCGGGGCCGACGCAGCCCCCCAAGCAGGGGTGAGTCGCTTCAAGACGGCTTGACTCTCGGCACGGATGGAGTCGTTTTAGAAGGAACAAATCATGAACACACAGAGCGCCCCCCATGGACCCGATCCGCGATGTGGCGGCGCTGAGGCAGATGCTCGCCGGGCTGGAGGCGGAGCGTCTGCCCGGCGTCGAACAGTTCTTCTCCCTCGGTGCCGCCGGGCCGGAGGCGGGCGGCGTGCGTCTCGCCCGTGGTGCCCTGCATGAGGTGCAGGCGGCGTCGAGTGCCGACATGCCGGCCGCCACCGGCTTCGCGCTGGCACTGGCGCTGCGGGCCATGCGCCGCGCCGTGGCGGAAGAGGGGCGGCCATTGCTGTGGGTGCGCCAGGATATGGCGGAGGCCGAGTTCGGCCGGCTCGACGGGCCGGGCCTTTCCGCCCTCGGCCTTGACCCGGCTCGTCTCATCCTGGTGCGGGCGCGCGACGGGGAGGAGGTGCTGCGGGCGGCCGGGGACGCGGTGCGCTGTGCCGGCCTTGGCGCGCTGCTCATCGAGATCTGGGGCACGCCGAAGGTGCTCGACCTCACCGCCACCCGCCGCCTCGCCCTGCGGGCGACCTCCTCCGGGGTGACGAGCTTCCTTCTGCACCGGGCGGCGCAGCCGGCCGCCACGGCGGTGGCGACGCGCTGGCGGGTGATGCCGGCGGCGTCCGCCCCGCTGGAGGGCGACGCGCCGGGTGCGCCTTCCTTCCACGCCACCCTGCTGCGCCATCGCGGCGGCGAGGGCGGGGCCCGGCCGGTGGAGGGCGGCGACTGGACATTGGAGTGGGACCATGAGGCCTTTACCTTTCGCGACCTCGACCCGCTATCTCGCACTGTGGTTTCCGTTCCTGCCGGCCGACCGGATCGAGCGGCTGCGCCGGAAGCGCGGCGGGGCGAGAACCTCGCGCTGCGCCGTGTCGGCTGAGGGCGTGCGGGGAGGCGAGGGGAGCGGGCCGCAGACCGACGATCCCTTTGCCCCGGCGCCGCTGGTCTTTGTCGAGAAGGTGCAGAACGCGCTACGCCTCGCCGCGCTGGACCGCGCCGCGCGCCGGGCCGGCCTTGTCCCCGGCCTGACGCTGGCGGATGCGCGCGCCCGCGTGCCCGGCCTCGCCGTGCTCGACCACGACCCCGCCGCCGACGCCGCCTTTCTGGAAGAGGTGGCGGATGATTGCGACCGCTGGACGCCGCTGGTGGCGCTCGATACGCCGGAGGGTGTACCGGACGGGCTGGTCCTCGACATCACTGGCTGCGCGCATCTGTTCGGCGGCGAGGTGGTGCTGCGCGCGCGCCTTCTCTCCCATCTCCAGCGTCATGGCCTCGGGGCGCTCGCGGTGATTGCCGGCACACCGGACGCCGCGCGGGCGCTTGCCCGTTCAGGCAAGGGCGGCGTGGTGCTGCCGGGCGGCGAGGCGCAGGCGGTTGCCGGCCTGCCGGTCGCCCGGCTGGGCGTGAGCACGGAGATCGTCACCGGGCTCTCCCGGGCCGGGCTCAAGACGATTGGCGATCTTGCCGCCCGCCCCGGCACGCCGCTCGCCGCCCGCTTCGGCCGGGAGCTTCTGACCCGGCTGGCGCGCACGCTGGGGCGCGAGGATGTGCGCCTGGTGCCGCGCCGGCCGCTGCCGGAATGTATCGCCGAGCGGCGCTTCGCCGAGCCCATCGCCCGCACCGCCGATATCGAGGCGACGCTGGCCCTTCTGGTCGACGACCTCGCTTTGATGCTGGAGGCGCGCGGCGAGGGTGGGCGGGCCTTTGAGGCCTGCTTCTTCCGTACCGATGGGGCGGTGCGGCGGCTGAAGATCGAGACCGCGCGGCCGCTGCGCGATGGGGTGGCGCTGGCCCGGCTCTGGCACGAGCGGATCGAGGCGCTGGCCGACCCGCTCGACCCTGGCTTCGGCTTCGACCTCGTGCGGCTCGGCGTGATGCGGGCCGAGAAGCTCACCCCGGCACAGGTGAGCCTCGATGGCCGCGCGGTGGAGGAAGAGGAGGTCGCCGCGCTGATCGACCGGCTCGCCGTGCGGCTGGGACGCGAGCGGGTGCTGCGCTTCCTCCAGCGCGACACTCACGACCCCGACCGGGCCAGCGCGCTGGTGCCCGCGGACGGCGTGTCCACGCTATCGCCTGCGCTGACCCCGCCCGAGGTACCGGCGCGCCCGCTGACCTTGTTCGATCCGCCCCAGCCGGTGGAGGCGCTGGCCGAAGTGCCGGACGGCCCGCCCTTGCGTTTCCGCTGGCGGCGGGTGGTGCATGAGGTCGCTCGCGCCGAGGGGCCCGAGCGTCTCGCCCCGGAATGGTGGCGGCAGCCGGAGGCGGCACCGACGCGCGACTATTACCGGGTGGAAAATCGCGAGGGCCGGCGCTTCTGGCTGTTCCGTGCCGGCCTGTACGAGCGGGAGGCGCAAGGCGAGGCCGGCCCGCCGCGCTGGTTCCTGCACGGCCTGTTCCCGTGAGGCGATGATGCACACAGATGCGAACGCGCACGTCTATGCGGAACTCGTCGCCGCCTCGAACTTCTCCTTCCTGCGCGGCGCCTCCGCGGCCGGCGATCTGGTGGCTCAGGCGCTGCTCCTTGGCCATGCCGGGCTCGGCATCGCCGATCGCAACACCGTGGCCGGCGTGGTGCGCGTCCATGCGGCGGTGAAGGAGGCCGCGGCGCGCTACAAGGGGTTCTGGGAGGCGCGGAAACAGGCGATGGCCTTCCAGGAAGACGAGGCACCTTTGCCCACCCTGCCGCAAGGCCTGACCCGGGGTGGACCCGCCTCCCCTCCGGGCGGGACGACGCAGAAGGAGGGGGATGACGAGGACATACTCGCCCGTCTCCTGCGCCACCGGGCGGAGGTGGCGGCCGATACCGGGCAGGGGGCGGAGCTTCCCTTCACCCTCGCCGTGGGCGCGCGCCTGGCCTTTGCCGATGGCACGCCCGACATCGTCGCCCATGCGCAGACGCGTGCGGGCTGGGCACGGCTGTGCCGGCTGCTTACCGCCGGCAATCTCAAGGCAGCCAAGGGCTCCTGCCACCTCACCCTGGAGGATCTTCTGGCCGATGCCGGCGGGCTCTCGCTCATCCTCATGCCGCCCGATGAGAGGCCGGCCAGGAGCCTGCCGGCCCTTGCTCCCCTTCTGGCGCAGCTGAACGAGGCGGCCCCCGGCGCGCTGTGGCTCGGCGCCACCATGCGCCGGCGCGGCGACGACCGGCGCCGGCTGGCGGGGCTGACAGCGCTGGCGGCAAAAGCAAGGGTACCGCTTCTCGCCACCAATGACGTGCTCTACCACCACCCCGCCGAGCGCGACCTGCAGGATGTGCTGACCTGCATCCGCGAGGGCGTCACCCTCGAGAGCGCAGGGCGGCTGCTGGAGGCCAATGCCGAGCGCCATCTGAAAAGCCCGGCGGAGATGGCGCGGCTGTTCCGCGAGGCGCCGCACGCGGTGGAGGAAATCGCCGCCTATCTCGCCCGCCTCGACTTCTCGCTCGCCGAGCTGACCTATGAATACCCGCAGGAGCCGGTGCCGCCCGGCTACACCCCACAACAGCGGCTGGAGGAGCTGACCTTCCAGCGCGCCGCCATCCGCTATCCCGAGGGCATGCCGGACAAGGTCGAGCGTCAGCTCAAGGTGGAACTGGGGCTGATCGGCGAGCTCGGCTACGCTCCCTATTTCCTCACCATCCGCGACATTGTCGACTTCGCCGAGAGGCGGGGCATTCTGTGCCAGGGGCGCGGCTCGGCGGCGAATTCCGCCGTCTGCTATGTCCTCGGCATCACCGCCGTCGATCCGGCGACCAGCAACCTGCTGTTCTCCCGCTTCATCGCCCGCGAGCGCAACGAGCCGCCGGATATCGACGTCGACTTCGAGCATGAACGGCGCGAGGAGGTGATCCAGTACATTTATGAGCGCTATGGCCGCGAGCGGGCGGGCATTGTCGCCACGGTCATCTCCTATCGCCCGAAGAGCGCCATCCGCGATGTCGGCAAGGCGCTCGGCCTTACCGAGGACATCACCGCCCGCCTTGCCGGCACTGTGTGGGGCAGCTGGGGCAAGGAAATCGAGGAGGGCCAGGCGCGCGAGGCCGGGCTCGACCCGGCAAACCCGCAGGTGGCGCGGGCGATCGGCCTGGCCACGCGCCTGCTCGGCTTTCCCCGCCACCTCTCCCAGCATGTCGGCGGCTTCGTGCTGACCCAGCACCGGCTCGACGAGACGGTGCCGATCGGCAACGCCGCGATGAAGGACCGCACCTTCATCGAATGGGACAAGGACGACATCGACACGCTCGGCCTTCTGAAGGTCGATGTGCTGGCGCTCGGCATGCTCACCTGCATCCGCAAGGCGCTGGACCTTCTGCGCGCGCATGAGGAAATCGACTGGGGCCTCGCCGAGGTGCCCCGTGAGCAGGCCGATGTCTACGACATGCTGTGCACGGGCGATTCGATCGGCGTGTTCCAGGTGGAAAGCCGGGCGCAGATCAACATGCTGCCGCGCCTGAAGCCGCGCCGGCTCTACGATCTCGTCATTCAGGTCGCCATCGTCCGTCCCGGCCCGATCCAGGGCGACATGGTGCACCCCTATCTGCGCCGGCGGGACGGGTTGGAGAAGGTGGACTATCCCTCGCCGGCTCCGCCGCACCCGCCAAACGAACTGCGCGAGGTGCTCTCGCGCACGCTCGGCGTGCCGCTGTTCCAGGAGCAGGCGATGCAGCTTGCCATGGTGGCGGCGGAATTCACCGATGTGGAGGCGAACCATCTGCGCCGGGCCATGGCGACCTTCCGCCACCACGGCACGATCGGCACCTTCCAGAAGCTGCTGGTCGAGCGCATGAGCGCGCGCGGCTATGACCCCGCCTTCGCCGCCCGCTGCTTCGAGCAGATCAAGGGTTTTGGCGAATATGGCTTTCCGGAAAGCCACGCCGCCTCCTTCGCCAAGCTGGTCTACATCTCCGCCTTCCTCAAATGCCGCTATCCCGCGATCTTTGCGGCGGCGCTGCTCAACTCTCAGCCTATGGGCTTCTACGCCCCGGCGCAGATCGTGCGCGATGCGCGCGAGCACGGGGTCGAGATCCGTGGCCCGGACGTGAATTACAGCTTCCACGACAATACGCTGGAACGCGACGCGCCGGGCGTGCCGCTGGCCCTGCGGCTCGGCCTGCGCCAGCTCGACGAATTCAAGCAGGAGTGGAGCCGGCAGCTGGTCGACGCGCGGGAGCGGGGCTTCCTGCACGACATTGAGACGCTGGCCCACCGCTCCCGCCTGCCGGCGGCGGCGCTGGCGAAACTGGCGGATGCCGACGCCTGCCGCTCCATGGGGCTCGACCGGCGCGAGGCCGCCTGGGCCATGCGCCGGCTGCCGGATGACGCGCCGCTGCCGCTGTTCGTCGCAGCTGAGGCGCGCGAGCTCGGCAGCGACGCGGAGGCGCATCTGCCCCTCATGCCGCTGCCCGAGCAGATCGCCGTCGATTACCAGACCACCCGGCTGTCGCTGAAGGGCCATCCGATGGGCATGCTGCGTGCGGTGTTCGCCACTGAAGGGGTAGTCTCCAGCGCCGAGGTAGCGGCGGCGCGGGACGGGGCAAGGGTGCGCGTGGCCGGCATCGTGCTGGTGCGCCAGCGGCCGGGCAAGGGCAACGCCATCTTCATGACGCTGGAGGACGAGGCCGGCATCGTCAATGTGCTGCTGTGGACCCGCCAGTTCGAGCGCTACCGGGCGGAAGTGATGGGCGCGCGGCTCGTCGTGGTCGAGGGGCGGGTGCAGAAGAGCAAGGAGGGCGTGGTGCATGTGATGGGCGAGCGGGTGTTCGACCGCACGGCCGAGCTCGCCCGCCTGTTCGAGGATGTGCGCGCGATGCCCTCGCCGCAAGCTGACCCCGGCCAGGACGAGCGGGTGCGGGGCGGACCGCGTCCCGCCGCGGAGCATCTGCTCGCCGGCCGCCGCTCCGGCCATGGCCATCCCCGGCAGGTGCGGGTATTGCCGAAGTCGCGCGACTTCCATTGAGGCGGCGGCATCGAGGCTCCCGGCCTGTCGCGCCGGGGGCGATCAATGCTAGACGGGGGCGACACGCACGAAGGAGACACCCATGGCGCAGCGCTTCGACGATTGGGAGAAGGACGACAAGGGGCATTTGAAGGTGTGGCCGATGCTGGCCTTCACCACCGCCCTGTTCGGCAGCGACAAGGTGGGCCTGCGTCTGGAGATCGGCTCCCAGCAGCCCAAGCCCGGCGAGCCGGTGCCCGCGCTGCAGCTGGTGCTCGATCCCGCCCAGGTGCGCCAGCTCGCCGAGGCGCTGGCCGAGGCCGAGGCACGCCTGCTCGACGCCCGCTTCACCAGCCTTGCGAACTCCTCTCCCGGGAGTGCGTGACAGGCATCCTTCCAGGCGCGCGGCCCTCACACCTCGCGATGACGACGTCCTCGTCCAAGGGGACGCGCATGCACGGGCCCGTCATGCTGAGCTGCCGGCCGCCGGCCGGTCTTGCCGAACGCGGCGGCCCAACCGCCCTTTTTCCGGCCTTTCAGGAGGTCACTCCCGGCTCGGTGCTGCGGACCGTCCGGGATGACATGCGCTCTCGCGAAACGTCGCGCTAAGCTGCCAGGAACTGCGCGTCGGCCTGGTCGAGGCGGCGGCGGATCTGGGTGACGATAAGCTGCTCGTCCGGCATGCAATTGTCGTAGGTCAGCCGCTCGCCGGCCTTCACCGGCTTCAGCACCCGCGCGCGCTCGGCAAGACCAAGCGGCAAAGCGAAACTGTCGCGGGCGTCGCGCCAGCTCATTGTGTAGCCGCGATAATCATATTCGCCGATTCGGCCGAGCAGCGCGCCGGGCTGAAGGTCGCGCTTGGCCACCGCCGTGCACTCGGCGACGGGATGGTCCAGCACCTCCATATCGCGCGTGCCGTGCATCACCGCCCGCACGGCCGAGAGCGGCACTTCGAGGCTCGTGAGGTGGAACGGGCGGATCAGCGCGAAGCAGGGGCCGGGGCCCACCTTGAGGTCGGCCATGCGCTCGATCACCCGGTCATGGCGCGGCTTGACGATGCAGAACACGCCGGGTGCCACGCCCTTGCCGAGGGTGAAGTCCACCACGCCGGAACGCGAGAGGATGCCGCCATCCTCCTTGGTGCACAGCACCTGCGCCAGCACGTCGCGGTCGGCATGCGGCCCGTGCATGCCCGGCACGTCGGGCACCAGGCCGGTGGCGTTGGCGAGCGCCGTCATCTCCACCATGGTCTTCGAGCCGTCGACGAACTCGACCAGCATGCGCGGATTCATGTTGCGCGCCTTCGCCTCCGCCTCGAACTCGTCGGGAATGGCGTCGGGTTTGAAGGCGTTGTTCTTGGCCTTACCGGCGCAGACGATCTCGAAACCCAGCGCCTGGGCGAAGCCGATCAGCTCGATGGTCGCCGCTGGTTCGTCCCCCGCTGCCCCCGTGAGCACGACGCCCGCCGCCCGGGCCTCCTGCTTGAGGTAGCGGCCGATGGTGATGTCGGCCTCCACGCTCAGCAGCACCACATGCTTGCCGTTGCGGATCGCTTCCAGCGACACCAGCGTACCGATATTGGGGCTACCGGTGGCGTCGATCACCACGTCGATATGGCCGGAGGCGCACATGGCGCGGTAATCGTCGGTGATGGCGAAATGCCCGGCCTCGATGGCGCGGTCGATGGCGGACGGCGACGAGGCGCTGACGATCTCCTCGCGCCGGTGGCCGGCCATCAGCGCGGCGTCGATCGCTACCTGGGCGTTCAACTCCGTCACCGCGCCGATACGGACGCCCGGCATGAGGGCGGCCTGCACGATGAGGTCGGTGCCCATCTGGCCGGCGCCGGCAAGACCGATCGTTACCGGCCCGTGCGTGGCGGTCCACTGTTCCAGTTCGGCGGCCATCCCCGTCCGCACGATCCCGCTTGCACCGAGCCTAGTTGCACCGAGCATACGCCCAACCCTTCCCTGAGGCGCGCCTACGCCTTTCGGCGCATGCGTCATTGTTCTTCGGTACTCGACATTTGTTCCGAGGCAAAGAGCGCGCGCGCTCGCATCCCGCGCTTCCGCGTTCAGTAAGTCGCGCCGGCCTCTTCCAGTACCGCAGCGGCGGTGATCTCGTCGGTGATGAAGACGGTGGGACGCAGCATACGCAGCGCCGCGAGCGCCGCCTTCGCCTTGCCCGGCCCGCCGGAGGTGAGGATGCGCTCGGGGGTGGCCTGCAGCGTCTCGATCGGGATCGACATGACTCGGGTATTGATCGGGTGGTCGACCGGGCGGCCTTCGATGTCGATGAAGTTGTAGACGACGTCGCCCACCGCGCCGGCGGCGATCAGCGAGGCCCAGTCGGCATCGGAGAAGAATCCGAAGCGCAGCGAGGTGCTCTCCGATTCCATCTCGCCGACGCTCAGCACCACCGCGTCCATCTCGCGGGCGAGGGCGTAGACTGTGCCGAGGCCGCAGCGCTCGATCAGCGCCTGTTTGGTCTCGATGCTGTCGACAATGGCTGGGGCGGCGATCAGATGACAATCGGCCTGGAACAGCCGGGAGAGCTGCCAGGCGAATTCGGACGGGTTGTACTGCTTGGCCTTGGTGATGCCGCCCAGCAGCGAGATGACGGAGAGGTTCGTCACCGTCTTCTCGTCGATGAAGCCGAGCGCCCGCATCAGCGTGCGGCCCCAGCCGAAGCCGATCTTCATATCGGAGCGGATGAAGTCGGAGATGAACAGCCCCGTGGCCGCGCCGATGGCGCTGGTGGCGTCGGCGAAGGGACCGGAGACCGGGGCCACCACTGCCTCGCGCAGCCCGAACGCCTTCTGCAGGCCCATTTCAAGCCGCGGTAGCTCGGCGATCTCGCGGCTGAGCGAGATCTTCACTTCGTTGAGCTGGCGGGCATCGGCGAGCAGACGGACGACGGTGACCCGGCCGATGTCCAGCGCCTCGGCGATGGCGCTCTGCGTCATGCCCTCGACATAGTACATCCAGGCCGCGCGCAGTCGCAGCCGCGCCGAGCGCCGTCCGGTCGGGCTCAGATCGGCGAGCGAGGGCGCCTCGCTCAGGCCGCCCGGCCTGGTCGTCGCAGCTCCACCCGACATAAGCACCTCATCGCCCGCATGACGTCTGCGCCTGCTATAGAGGACCCCGGCGCCATCTTCAAACCGGCTGGCCCGGCCAGCCTGGGAAACGGGCCGGCGTTACGCAGAAACCCGCTTGTCGGGGGCGCCGGCCGGGCGCACGGTGCCGGCTAAAGGCACGCATGGTTCCGACATGTCCAGCACTGACGATACGCTCAAGCTCAAGAACTTTCTCTGCTTCGCGGTCTATTCGGCCAATCACGCCTTCAACCGCGTCTACAAGCCAATGCTGGACCGGCTGGGCCTGACCTATCCGCAATATATCGCCATGGTCACGCTGTGGTCCGAGGAAGGGTTGACCGTCGGCCAGATCGGCGACCGGGTGCTGCTGGAAACCAACACGCTGACTCCTCTGTTAAAGCGGTTGGAGAGCGCAGGGCTGGTGCGCCGGGTGCGCGACGCGGCCGATGAGCGGCAAGTGCGGGTGTATCTCACCGAAAAGGGCCGGGCGCTGCGCCATGAGGCCGAGCAGGTTCCCGCCGAGATGGGCGTATGCCTCGATCATGATTCGCAGGAATTGCGAGAGCTGACCGACGATCTCAGCCGGCTGCGCGACCGGCTGCTGGCCCGCCTCAAGCCGTAGCTTCGGAGCTGGTGGCAAGCGGTTCCGGTGCCACCCTTTCCGCCACACCCTTCTCCGATCCGTTCTCGTCGGGGAGCTCGATCTGCCCCTCGATGAAGCGCCTGTGCCGGGCGATTTCGCCGGCGAGGAAGTCGAGGAAGGCGCGCACGCGCGGCGAATGGCGCAGGTCCGGATGGGTCAGCAGCCACAAATCGGCGGCGTAATCATTGTTCGGTGGCCCGAGCCGCACCAGAGAAGGCCGGGCATCACCGATCAGGCAGGGTATGTGGCCGATACCAATGCCCGCCTCCACCGCCTCGGCAATGCCGAGAACGCTGTTTATCTTGTAGGCGACCCGGTCCGGCGGCACGTTCTCCTGCACGAACTTCACCGTTTTCAGCGCCCCGAGGCTGTCGCCGAGCGACACCCAGTTGCAAGCGTCGAGCTGCTCCTGCGTGAGGGCGCGCGGCTCGGGGAAATCCACGGCGCGCCCATAAAGCGCCCAGGCGATGCGGGCGACACGCCGCCCGACCAGGTTCTCCGGGGGATTGTCGGTGGCGCGGATGGCGACGTCGGCGTCGCGCTTCGACAGGTTTAGCGGCTGGTTGCTGAGCACGATGTCGAGCCGCACCTCCGGGTAGCGCGCGCGGAAGGTGGCGAGCATCGGCATGAGCAAATGGATGAGCAGCGAATCCGGCGTCGTCACCCGCAATTCGCCCGAGGGCGCCGGCTCGCGGCCGGCCAGCTTGCGGCCGACGGCGGTGATCTCCTCGTCAAGCCGGTTTGCCAGCGCGACCATCTCCTCTCCGGCGGGGGTGAGCGCGTAGCCGGTGCGGTGGCGTTCGAACAGCAGTGTGCCGAGCTGGTCCTCAATCTGCTTGAGCCGGCGGAACACCGTGGAATGGTTGACGTTCATCGCCATGGCCGCCGCTGGCAGGCCACGGGCATCGGCCACCGCCTTGATCAGCCGGAAATCGTCCCAGCTCAGGTTCTTGAACGGCTCGGCCATGCGGGTCCCCGATGCTTGCGAAAGCTCAAATCGCTGCGCTGACAGAGGATTTTTTCCCATGCCCGTCAGCCTGCCGGCGAAGCTGACGATAGCAGCACAGATGAGATTGCGTCAACGCAATTGATAGGCCATGGCATTGCGTCGTTGCCGGGTTATCTCTTGTCGCAAGGAGAGCGCGGGTCGCGCTCGCGAGAGGGCAAGATCATGAACCGCAATGGCATCCATCATGTGACGGCGATCGCCGGCAATGCGCGCCGCAATGTCGAATTCTACACTCGGACGCTCGGTCTCCGGCTGGTGAAGAAGACCGTCAATTTCGACGATCCCGGCACCTATCACTTCTATTATGGCGACGAGGTGGGTTCGCCCGGCACCATTCTCACCTTCTTCCCCTGGGACCACGTCGCTCCCGGCCGGCTCGGAATTGGTGAGACGCAGGAGACCGCGTTCCGCGTGCCGGCGGGCGCGATTGGCTACTGGACGCAGCGCTTTGTTGAGAAAGGCGTGGCGCACAGCGCGTCGGTGAAGCGCTTCGGCGAGAGTGTGCTGGCCTTCAAGGACCCGCACGGCATGCGCCTGGCGCTGGTCGGTGTGGTCGGCGCCGAGAACGAGCCGGCCTGGCTCGGCACCGACGTCCCCGCCGAGAACGCCATTCGCGGCTTTCACAGTGTGAACCTGCTGCTGGCCGAGGCGGCGCCAACGGGGGCGATCCTCACTGACGTGTTCGGCTTCACCGAAATCGGCCGCGAGGGTTCGCTCGTGCGCTTCAAGGCCGAGGGGACGGAGATCGGCGGGATCGTCGATATCCATGCGGCTGGCGGTTTCCTGCCGGCGCGCATGGGCGGCGGCTCGGTGCATCACATCGCCTTCCGCGCGGCCGACGACGCCGCCGAGTTCGCCATGGTGAAGAAGCTGCGCGAGAACCACGGCATCGCCACCACCGAGCAGAAGGACCGCAACTACTTCCGGTCCATCTACTTCCGCGAGCCCGGACATGTGCTGTTCGAGATCGCCACCGACATTCCCGGCTTTGCCGCCGACGAGCCGGTGGCGAGTCTTGGCGAGGCGCTGAAGCTGCCGGACTTCCTGGAGGGCCGCCGCAGCCAGATCGAGGCCGTGTTGCCCGAGATTGCCTGAACCTAAGGCGCCGCCCGTGACAGGGCGGCGCCACCAACCCGTCCAACCAGTAATACCTTCATGCTGAGGTGCTCGCGCAGCGAGCCTCGAAGGATGGTCGCGATAGTGCCCGCAGATCACATCCTTCACCGCCCGGCCGATGGCCGGGCACCTCAGGATGACGTTCACCCGGCGAATGCGTGCCGTTCGCTTACTCGCCGGGCGCTTTCATCCACATCGCAAGAGGAGGTCGTCATGACCGACGCCGCGCTTTCCTTCGTGCATCGCTTCGAGCCCGCCACAAAAGCGGGCGCTTCCCCGCTCCTGCTTCTGCATGGCACTGGCGGCGACGAGAACGACCTGATCCCGCTCGGCGGCATGATCGCGCCGGGTGCGGCCCTGCTGTCGCCGCGCGGCAAGGTTTTGGAGGGCGGGATGCCGCGCTTCTTCCGCCGCCTACGCGAAGGCGTGTTCGACGAGGACGATGTGCGCGCCCGGGCCGCCGAACTCGCCGCGTTCATCGCCGAGGCCCGCACAGTCTATGGCCTTGCCGCGCCAGTTGCGGTTGGCTTCTCCAACGGCGCCAATATCGCTGCCGCGCTGCTGCTGACGCAGCCGGACGTACTCGCCGGCGCGGTGCTCCTGCGCGCCATGGTGCCGCTGGCCGTTCCTCCCGCCGCCGATCTCGCCGGGCGTCGCATCCTGCTGCTCTCCGGTGCGATGGACCCTATCGTGCCGGAAGACAACGCTGCCCGCCTCGCCGGGCAATTGCGCGCGGCGGGGGCGGCGCTCGACCACCGCACCCTTCCGGTCGGGCACGGCCTTTCGCAGGCCGACCTGACTCTCGCCCGTCAGTGGATCGAGGGTCCGGCGCACGCTGTGGCCTAGGCGCGGCGGAACCGGATGCCTCCCGGTGCATTGCTGCCACGGCGGAGGTGTTTCACACTCGCGCCGTGGCAGCAGGCGGTCGGCGGAGGTTGGGATGCGTTGGGAAGATTTCCGCCGGAGCGGCAATGTCGAGGATCGGCGCGGCCACGGAGGCGGTCGGCTCGGTGGCGGGATGGGACGCGGCGGGCTTGGCATAGGCGGGCTCATCATTGTCGGCCTCATCGCCTGGGCCACCGGTATCAACCCCGCGGTGCTGATCGGCGGCGCCGAAATCCTGCTCGGCGATGGCAGCGGCACCAGCCAGCAGGCATCACCGCAGCGGCAAAACGCACCGGCGCGCACACTCAGCGCCGAGGATCAGAAGCTCGGCGATTTCGCCGCCGTGGTGCTGGCGCAGACCGAGGATGTGTGGACGCCGCTGTTCAAGGGCGAGGGCTCGGCCTACCGCCAGCCGGGCCTTGTGCTGTTTTCCGGCGGCACCCGCTCGGCCTGCGGCTCGGCCGATTCCGCGACCGGCCCGTTCTATTGCCCCCGCGACCAGAAAATCTATCTCGACACGGCCTTCTTCACCGAGCTGAACAAGCGCTTCAAAGCGCCGGGCGATTTTGCCGCCGCCTATGTCATCGCCCATGAGGTCGGCCACCATGTGGAGAACCAGATCGGCCTGCTGGAACAGGTGCAGGCGCGCCAGCGCCAGGCCTCGCGCACCGAGGCCAACGCCCTCTCGGTGCGTGTCGAGCTGATGGCCGATTGCCTCGCCGGCGTGTGGGCGCACCATGCCGATGCGCAGTGGCGCATTCTCGAAGACGGCGATATCGAGGAGGCGATGAATGCGGCCGCCGCCATCGGCGACGACCGCCTGCAGAAGCGGCAGCAGGGTTACGTGGTGCCCGATAGTTTCACCCACGGCACCTCTGCCCAGCGGGTGAGGTGGTTTAAGCAGGGGCTCGACAAAGGCTCGCTGGCGCAGTGCAACACCTTCAAGGGGGCCATCTGAGGGCCGCCCTACCGAGAGGCTGACATGAGTTCCGGTATTGCCTTCGTGCCGCTTTCCATCGCGGTGCTGACCATTTCTGACACCCGCACACCCGAGGATGACCGCTCGGGAAATACGTTGGTCGAGCGCATCGCGCAGGCCGGCCACCACCTCGCCGCCCGCGCCATCGTGCCTGATGATGTCGAGGCGATCCGCGCGCATGTGTCGGGCTGGGTTGCCGATGTGAACGTGGATGTCGTCATCACCACCGGCGGCACCGGCTTCACCGGCCGCGACGTGACCCCGGAGGCGGTGGAACCGCTGTTCGAGAAGCGCATGGAGGGTTTCTCCACCGTGTTCCACATGGTGTCCTTCGGCAAGATCGGCACCTCCACCCTGCAGAGCCGCGCCACTGCCGGCGTCGCCAATTCAACCTATATCTTCTGCCTGCCTGGCTCCCCCGGCGCCTGCCGCGACGGCTGGGACGAGATTCTCGTCCACCAGCTCGACATCCGCCACAAGCCCTGCAATTTCGTCGAAATTCTTCCCCGGCTCGATGAGCACCTCAAGCGCGGCAAGCTGCGCGCGCCTAGCTGAGCCTGGCGCCGGCGGAGCGGCTGACCTTCACCCTTCCTCCGGCAGCAGGATCTGCGAGCGCAGCAGGATAAGCCGCTTGCGCCCGACCCGCGCCAGCAGGCGCCGATTGGCGTTGGGCCCGGGGGTGTGGCCGCCGAGCGCCTCATAAAGCCGGCGGTGCAGCAGTAACCCCTGTTCGGGGCGCGGACGGCCGGTAATGGCATGGCGCATCATCGCCGCCGCCTCCCTCACCCGCGGCGAAACGCCGAAGCCATCCAGAGCCAGCCGGAAGGTGGCGGCCCGCCGCTCACTGGTCCCGGTCCGTTCGACCTGATCGGTGAAGTTGCGCACCTCGCGTGCCCAACCTTCCTGCAAGAGGCCCGTCGGTTCCAGAAACAGCAACCAGGAGGCCCGCGCCGCTGCCGCGCCCTGGCGCAGCCTTGCACCATGATCGGCCGGGCCAGCCAGATACTCGCATCCCGCGGCGTCGGCGATCTCCGCGACGTCGCCGGACGGGGCAGAATCGACGAGCAGCACTTCACGCACCAGCCCTGCGGCGGCGCCCGGCACGAGCGAGGCGAGGGTGGGAATCAGCCGCTTGGCGCCCGAACCTGTAGGAATGACGACCGAGATCACGCCGCGGACACCCTTGATGATCTGGGTCTGGAGAAGGCCGGGGAGCTGCCCCGAGCCTGATGGAGAGAGCTTTTCCTGCCTATCGCACCGTCTTGCGCCCGTACAGCCCGGCTGTCGCAATTCGGTCAATGTTCTTGATATGTTCTATTGGCTGCGCTAGAGATTCCATTATGCAACGCCCCGCTCCCGATCGGCCCTCCGGCCCGCCACCACCCCCTTCTGCCCCCCGGCATCTGGGACGGCTGGCGCAGCAGCGCCGCGACGCCCGCGCGCTGGAGCGTGCGGAGGCCGCCCGCGACCTTGCCGGCCTGTCGGACATGGACGCGGTGGCGCCCGCGCCCATGCCAGACTGGATGGTGGAGGCCGAGCGGCGGCGCGGGCGCGGCGCTCTTTCCAATCCGGCGGGCCGCTTCGAGCCGCACAGCCGTGAGCGCTTCGACGATGGCTGGCAGGGGCTGGACGATCTGCCCCCGTTCCGCACCAGTGTGACGGTGGAGAAGCCGCGCACCATCATCAACCGCAATGAATCGCCCGATGTCGGCTTCGACCGCTCGATCAATCCGTATCGCGGCTGCGAGCACGGCTGCGTCTACTGTTTTGCCCGGCCGACCCACGCCTATCAGGGCCTTTCCGCCGGGCTGGATTTCGAGACCAAGCTGTTCGCCAAGCCGGACGCGCCGGAGCTTCTGGCCAAGGAACTCGCCAAGCCTGGCTATGAGCCGCGTACCATCGCGCTCGGCATCAATACCGACGGCTACCAGCCGATCGAGCGCGAGTGGCGGTTGACCCGGCGCATCCTCGAAGTGCTGCGCGATTTCGGCCATCCGGTCGGCATCGTCACAAAATCGGCGCTGGTGGTGCGCGATTTCGATATTCTCGGCCCCATGGCGGAGAAGGGCCTGGTGAAGGTGGCGCTGTCCATCACCACGCTCGACGCCAAGCTGGCGCGGATCATGGAACCGCGCGCGGCGACACCGTCGCGGCGGCTGGACACGCTGCGCCGGCTGTCCGAAGCCGGCGTGCCGACCGCCGTTCTGGTCGCGCCGGTGATTCCTGCCGTCACCGATGCGGAATTGGAGCGCATCCTAGATGCGGCGGTGGCGGCCGGCGCGACGGAAGCCGGCTATGTCATGCTGCGGGTGCCGCTGGAAATCCGCGACCTTTTTCGTGAATGGCTGCTTACTCATTTCCCCGACCGCTACCGCCATGTGCTCTCGCTGCTGAAGGAACTGCATGGCGGGCGCGAATATGATTCCACCTTCGGCCAGCGCATGACCGGCACCGGCCCCTATGCCTGGACTCTGGCGCGGCGCTTCGAGATCGCGGCGGAGCGGCTCGGGCTCAACCGCCGCCATACCCGCCTGACCACCCGCCATTTCACCCGCCCGCCGCAGAAGGGCGAGCAATTGTCGTTGTTCGGAGAGGGCATATGAGCGGGCAGGACGGTATGGAACGGGGCGAGACGGAAGCCTGCGCGGCGGCATATGTTCCAGGGTCCGAGCCGAAGGCGGCGACGCGCACACTGCCACCGCTGCGCCTCTCGCTGGTGACGCTCGGCGTTGCCGACCTGAAGCGGGCGGTGGCGTTCTATGAGGCGCTCGGGCTGGAGCGGCGGGTGAAGGAGGCCACGGGTGCTGCCTTCTTCGATGCCGGCGGCGTGGTTCTCTCGCTCTATCCGCGTACGGAACTTGCCGCCGATGCCGGCGTGCTGGCGGGCCGCCCGGGGGCGTTCGGCGGCATCGCGCTGGCCTGCAACCGGGCGAGCCGGTCGGAGGTGGACACCACGCTGATCCGCGCCGTGGCGGCGGGAGGGCGGGCGCTGCGCCCGGCGCAGCCGACCTTCTGGGGCGGCTATTCAGGCTATGTCGCCGATCCCGACGGCCACCCTTGGGAGATCGCCCACAATCCCGGCTTTCCCTTCGACGCCGCCGGCCGCATCGTGCTGCCGGAGTGACGGTGAGGCCTCACCGGCAGGGCGTGCGCGTCGGGCGCGCGAGCTACTGGAGCGGTTCGCTGCGGGGGAGGCGGAAGAGCGTCGGCTGTGCGCAGCCGGCGTGGCTCGGGGGCCGGAGGCGTCCAGCACAACTGCGTGCCGCCGGCGCGGCTGCGCCTTCCGGCCGCTTGGCCTGTGGGATCATACGTGGTCACCCCGGCGCGGCTCATGCGCCGGGGCCGAACGGGCAGCGAACTGCGATGGTCGGGCTTCAGTTAGCGCCGAGCAGCGGCGCCAGTTCCTTGTCGAGCTGCTCGGGGCTCAGTGCGCCGGACACCTTCTTGCCGTTGATGAAGAAAGTGGGGGTGGAATCGATGCCGAGTTCGGCACCGCGCTTGGCGACCTCGTCGATCTGGCCGGCCAGCTTGGTGTCGTTGAGGCAGGCGTTGAACTGTTCCTCGGTCATACCGCTCTGCTTGGCGATGGCGAGGAGCGCCTGCGCCGGGTTGTTCGAGAACGCCCAGTTCTTCTGGGTCTCGAACAGCGTGTCGGTCATCGGGTAATATTTGCCCTCGCCGCCGCAGCGCGCGAGCATGAAGGCGGCCTTGGCGACGATGTCGAGCGGGAACTCGCGCAGGATGAAGCGCACCTTGCCGGTGTCGATGTATTTCTCCTTGAGCACCGGATAGGTGGTCTCATGGAAATGCGCGCAGTGGCCGCAGGTCATCGAGGCATATTCGACGATCGTGACGGGCGCGTCGGCCTTGCCGAGTACCTGGTCGGGCAGGGCGCCCGGCGCCATCAGCTTCTCGGTATCAACCGTCTGCGCCTCGGCGCGGCCGATCAGGCTGCCGCCAAGCGTCTTGAAGGCGGCAAGGGTGAGGGCGAGGGCGCCTATACCTTCGAGGAAGCGACGGCGGTCGATCATTGTCGGTCTCCAGAAGCAGCCGGGCGTTCCCGCCGGCCTTGAATGCCTGTGTCTTGTGTCTGTCTCTAGCGCCTACAGCCCACGCGACGTCCTGGCAACGGGGCGCTGCCGCCGCGTGCCTCACCGCTGCGTGAAACCGGGTCGATTGCCACGGCTGCTATCACCACTGTTGCAGTCACCTTTGTCGCGTGTCTCGCGCGCCACCAGCGCGCCGAGCCGGGCCAGGGCGGTGGCCAGTGCCTCATCCTCGAACGCGCCGGCGACGGCCGCGATTCGCTGCTGGGCGGCACCGCACTCCGTCGCATTGGGCTCCCGAAAGCGGAAGCGCGGGCGCGGGCGCGGCACCGGCCCCTGCTTGAGCGCCAGTCGGCCGATGCAGCGCCAGCCGAAATAGCGGTTCACCCGGTCGATCACGATTGGCGCGTCGTGCTGCAGTTCGATGGCAAAGCCGCCTTCGACCCGCACATGCAGCACGCCCGGCTCGACGCTGTCCGGCCGCGGGGGCCAGGCGAGCTTGATCGGCATCGCGCGCGCCGCCAGCGCCTCGCCGACAATGTCGGCCCAGCGGGTGACGATCTCCACTGAGGCGAGGCCGCGCTTGCGGCAACTCTCGGCGATGGTGGCGTCGATCAGGTCGGCGAGCGGGCGGGGACGGGAGCGGGGGGCCATCATAATCTCGTCTTGCCCGGCGTCGCCGATACGGCCACGGTACGGGCATTGTTCCTGAGGATCGCATGCCTGCCGCCGCCAATCCAGCCACCGCCGACGCGCTTTCGCGCCCCAATCCTGCCGCGCTGCTCGCCTGGTATGATCGCCACCGGCGCCGCCTGCCCTGGCGGGCCCCGCCCGGCGAACGGCAGGACCCCTACCGGGTGTTCCTGTCGGAAATCATGCTGCAGCAGACCACGGTGGTGACGGTCGCGCCCTATTACGCCGCCTTCCTGCGCCGCTGGCCGGATGTGCATGCGCTGGCTGGCGCGCCGCTGGAAGAGGTGCTCTCCGCCTGGGCTGGCCTCGGTTACTACGCCCGCGCGCGCAATCTCCATGCCTGTGCCAAGGCGGTGGCTGAGCGCCACGGCGGGCAGTTTCCGGCCGATGAGGCGGCGCTTCTCGCGCTGCCGGGCATCGGCCCCTATACGGCCGCCGCGATCGCCGCCATCGCCTTCGAGCGCAGCGCCGCGCCGGTTGACGGCAATTGGGAGCGGGTGGTGGCGCGGCTGTTCGCGGTGGCTGACCCTCTCCCTAAAGCACGGCAGAAGCTTCAGGCGCTGGCACTCACCTTGTTGCCACCGGCGCGTCATGGCGATTTCGCCCAGGCGATGATGGACCTTGGCGCCACCATCTGCACGCCGCGCAAGCCCGCCTGCGCCCTGTGCCCCTGGCAGAACCCCTGTGCCGCACGTGCCGAGGGCGCGCCCGAGCGCTACCCGGTCAAGGCAGCGAAGGCGGCGCGCCCGACCCGCCAGGGTGTCGCCTTCCTCGCTGTGCGGGCGGATGGCGCCGTGCTGGTGCGCTCGCGTTCGCCCAAGGGGCTGCTTGGAGGGATGACCGAGGTGCCTTCCACTCCTTGGGAGAGCGGCGGCAGCGCGCACCCCTCCGCTCACGCCCCCTTCAAGGTGTCGTGGACCGCGCTCAACGCCACCGTCACCCATGTGTTCAGCCATTTTGCGCTGGAGCTGCAGTTGTGGCGAGCCGAGGTGTCGGCCGACGCCCTCGCCCCGGATGGACATCGCTGGGTATTGCCGAGCGGCTTCGATGACGAGGCGTTTCCAAGCGTCATGCGCAAGGTGCTTGCCTACGCCTAGCGGTTTTGGCGGGCCCAGAATGAACCTTCAGACGCCTTGCTCGTTATTCCTGCAAGCCGCGAACGAGCGGATCAAACAGGAGATGACGACCATGGGTAGCACGATGGACAAGGCCAAGGGTATGGGCAACGAGGCCATGGGCAATGTGAAACAGGGTGTCGGCAAGATGACCGATTCCGAGCGTCTTCAGGCCGAAGGCAAGGTGCAGGAGCTCAAGGGTGAGGCCCAGCAGGCCAAGGGTGAAGTCAAGGAGCAGGTCAAGAAGGCCGGCAACCTCTGACCACCAGCGATCGCCTAGGACAAGGCCGCCCTCCCGGGCGGCCTTTTTCATTCCCGGGCGCCACTAGCAAAGGATATCGGCTTACTCCGCCGCCATTGCCATTTCGGAACGAACGACGGAACGCAGCGTGTCGATCGGCTTCAGCCCGTCGCGGGTGACAATGTGCCAGTAGGTCCAGCCATTGCAGGCCTCCAGGCCTTGGGCGAGGGCTCCGGCGCGGTGGATGGAGCCGATCTGGCCGAGGCCCGGCGCGGTCTCCAGAGACAGCGTCCCGTCCGCCCGCACCATGGCTCGCACCTTCGCCTTGGCATCGGTGAGCTGGGTGCCGGGTGTCAGCAGGCCACGCTCGACTAGCGAATTGAAGGCGATGCGCGGTGCCTCACGCGCCGTGGGCGCGGGGATGAGGGCAAGATCGGGCAGCGGCTCGACCGCATCAATGCGGGCCTGCGCCGCATCGGCATAAGTGGCGTCGCGCTCGATGCCGATGAAATGCCGGCCGAGGCGCTTGGCCACCGCCGCCGTCGTACCCGAGCCGAGGAAGGGGTCGAGCACCACGTCGCCGGGCTTCGAGGCGGAGAGGATGACGCGGGCCAGCAGCGCTTCCGGCTTCTGTGTCGGGTGCACCTTGTGGCCGTCCTCGTCCTTCAGCCGCTCATGGCCCGAGCAGATCGGGAACAGCCAGTCGGAGCGCATCTGCACGTCCTCGTTGGCTGCCTTCAGCGCCTCATAATTGAAGGTGTAGCCCTTCGCCTCCGGCTCGCGCGCCGCCCAGATCAGCGTTTCATGGGCATTGGTGAAGCGCCGGCCGCGGAAATTCGGCATCGGGTTGGTCTTGCGCCAGACGATGTCATTCAGGATCCAGAAATCGAGGTCCTGCAGCAGGGCGCCGACGCGGAAGATGTTGTGATAGGAGCCGATCACCCACAGCGTGCCGGTGGGCTTGAGCACACGCCGCACCGCCAGCAACCAGGCGCGGGTGAAGGCGTCATAGGCCTCGAAACTGTCGAACTTGTCCCAAGCGTCGTCCACCGCGTCGACCCGGCTGTCGTCGGGACGCTTCAATTCGCCCTGAAGCTGGAGATTATAGGGCGGGTCGGCGAAGACGAGGTCGACCGAGGCGGCCGGAAGCCGTGACAGAGCGGCGATGCAATCGCCACGCACAATGCTGTCAAGGGGGAGGTTGGAGGGCAGGCCAGCGGAACGGGCAATGCCGGATCGGGGAGCCCTCGGGGCCTCCCCGTTGCGAACGACCTTCATGAACGCTCTACCCTACTCGTAACGGATGCAACGGAACTCGTGTATCCACAATCTCCGCCGGACAGGGTAAAGACCGGGTAAAGCGATGCCGCCAAAACTGCATTCATCGATATCGTCGGCAAACTCGCCCGTCAGCCCGTCGCAGCCAGGCTCGTCCCGCCCGATGGCCGAAGGCCTGCCGCGCTGGCATGGCGACGGGCTGCTCGGCCGCTCGCTGCGCTTCACCGCAACGGTGATGGCGCCGATGGCGGCGGGGCTGTCGCTGCATCAGAATTACTGGGTTGGCTATGCGCTGCTCACCTGCATCCTCGGATTCACGCTCGACACCGGCGGTACCGCCCGGCAACGCGCGGCACTGTTTGCGACGGCTGGCCTTGTGGTTCTGGCTGGCGCCATGCTTGGTGCGCTCGTGGCCGGCCATCTGTGGCTGACAGCGATCGCGCTGGTGGCCACCGCCGCGCTCTATGCGCTGGTGGAGGCGGTGCATCCAAGCGCCGCTTTTGCCGCGCGCTTCTTTTGCCTCGCCACCGCCATCGCCGCGCTCGACGTGCCCTTCCTGCCCGGCGATGTCGGTGTGATGGCCATCTTCGCCGCCTATGCCTGGCTGGTGTCGGTGGGGTGGGACGTGATGACCGGCCTTCGGCGGGCGTCGACCGCGCCGACGCTCTCCGCCATAGCCGTGCATCTGCGCGCGACGAGGGGGGAGCGGCTGCTCTTCGCCGGCATTGTGTCGGTGGCGGTAGCGGCGTCCTTTCTGGTGGGCCGCCTGCTCGGCCTGCCACACCCGCACTGGGCGGTGTTCGCGGTGGTGATCGTGCTGCGCGACGACACCCATTTCAGCCGCCGGATGATGGTCGATCTGGTGCTCGGCACGGTGCTCGGGGCGGGCGCGGCCTTTATCTACGGCGCGTTGGTCACCTCGCCGGCCGGGCTGATGACCGGCCTGACTCTTGCGGCACTGGTGCGCTGGCCGGGGCAGCGCCTGCACGGCGCGCTAGGCATGGCTGCAATGGCGGCGTTTATCATCCTGCTGCTGCAGCTCGTCGGCACGCTGATGGCCGTACCCATCCACGCCGCCGCCGACCGGGTGGCGGATGTCACGCTGGGCTGCGCTTTCGCGCTGGCGGCGCTGATGGTCAATGCGCGCCTGCGCCGGTGGCTGGGCTGGCAGCCGGTCTGACCGGCACGCGGGGAAGCGCGCAAATGAGGCTGCAAACCGCAACATGTCGTGGATCGAGCCGCTCACGCCACTTGAACTTGTGGCTGGCGGGCGGCACCCTAGGCTCATGAAATTCACCCGCCTGCGCCTTACCGGCTTCAAGACCTTTGTCGAGCCGACGGAAATGCTGATCGAGCCCGGCCTCACCGGCATTGTGGGCCCGAATGGCTGCGGCAAGTCCAACCTTGTCGAGGCGATGCGCTGGGTAATGGGCGAGAGTTCCTACAAGGCGATGCGCGCCGAGGGCATGGACGACGTCATCTTCGGCGGCTCGACCACACGGCCCGCCCGCAATACCGCCGAGGTGGTGCTGGTGGTCGACAATGCCGACCGCTCGGCCCCGGCCGTGTTCAACGATGCCGACCTGTTGGAAATCTCCCGCCGCATCGAGCGTGAGGCGGGGTCCTCCTACCGCATCAACGGGCGCGAGGCGCGGGCGAGGGACGTGCAGATTCTGTTCGCTGACGCTTCCTCCGGCTCACGCTCGCCCTCCATGGTGCGGCAGGGGCAGATCGGCGAGATCGTCGGCGCCAAGCCTACAGCCCGGCGCCGCCTGCTGGAGGAGGCCGCCGGCGTCGCCGGCCTGCATGCCCGCCGGCACGAAGCCGAGATGCGGCTGCGTGCCGCCGAGACCAACCTGACCCGCCTCGAAGACGTCATCGGCCAGATCACCGGCCAGCTCGACGCGTTGCGCCGCCAGTCGCGGCAGGCGTCGCGCTACCGGGTGCTTTCCGCCGATATCCGCAAGGCCGAGGCGGCGCTGCTCTGGCTGCGCTGGCTGGAGGCGGAGGGTGGGCTCAGCGAGGCCAGCCGGGCGCTCGATCTCGCCGTGCGCGAAGTGGCTGCCCGGACGTTGCAGCAGGGCGAGGCATCACGCGCTGCAGCCATCGCGGCCCACGGAATCCCCTCCTTGCGTGAGGCCGATGCCGTCGCCGCCGCAACGCTGCAGCGCCTGACATTGGCCCGCGGCGAACTCGACCGCGAGGAAGCCCGCGCCGGCGCCCGCCGTGAAGAGCTCGACCGTCGCCTCGCCCAGCTGGGCGGCGACATGGAGCGCGAGCGGGCGCTGGAGAAGGACGCCGGCGAGATGCTGGAGCGCCTTGCCCAGGAAGCCGAAGAGCTGGCTTTCGCGCAGGAACAGGCGGCCCAGCTTGAAGACGAGGCGCTCGCGCTAAATGGCGAAGCCGTTGGCCGGCTTGCCGAATCCGAGCGCGCCTTTGCTGAGGCGACAGCCGCCAATGCCGAAGCTGCCGCCCGGCGTGGGGCGTTGGAGCGCGCCCTGCGCGAGGCAGGCGAGCGCCTGTCGCGCCTCGACCGCGACGTAGAGCAGCTCTCCGGCCAGAGGCGCCAGCTGGAAGCCAATGTCGACGCCGCACGGCTCGACGAGCGGCGCGAGAGGGCCGAGCTGGCACAGGAGGCCTTCGTCACCGCCGAGGCGGCGGCGCAAGAGGCCGAGAACGCTCATGTGGGTGCCCGCGCCGCGCTCGACCAGGCCCGCCGCCCGCTGGCCGAGGCCGAGCGGGCCGCCCAGCGGCTGGACACCGAAGCACGCACGCTGGCCAAGCTGCTCGATGTCGGCACGCCCCGTCGCTGGTCGCCGGTGCTCGACTTCATCGAGGTGGAGCGCGGCTTCGAGGCCGCGCTGGGCGCGGCGCTCGGCGACGATCTCGACGCGCCGTCGGACAGCGCTGCGCCGGTGCACTGGACGCTGATCGCCCCCCTTGGCGACGCGCCGCTGCCCGACGGTGCTGAACCGCTCGCCTCGCATGTAATTGCGCCCAAGGTACTGGCCCGCCGCCTCAACCAGATTGGCGTGGTGGCTCGCGCAGACGGGCCGCGCCTCGCCGCGCACCTGAGGAGCGGCCAGCGCCTGGTCTCCCGCGAGGGCGATCTGTGGCGCTGGGACGGCCTCATCGCCGCTGCGGACGCCCCCACCGCCGCGGCCCGCCGGCTGGCCGAGCGCAACCGTCTGGCCGATATCGAGGCGCAGCTTGAAGGTGCCCGCGCCGAGGTAGCCCGCCATCGCCGCGATCTTGAGGCCTCTGAGGCCGCCCTGCGCGCCGCCGGCGCCCGCGAGAACGCCGCCCGCGAGGCCCGCCGCGCCAGTCTGCGCGCTATGGAGACCGCGCGCGACGAACTTGCCCGTGCCGAACGCGCCGCCGCCGAGCAGAGCGCCCGCCTCGCCGCCCTCGGTGCCAATCTGGTGCGCCTTCAGGAAGATCGCGAGATCGCCGCGATCACGCTCGAAGAGGCCCGCGCCGACGTCGCCGACCAACCCCCGCCCGCCGCGGGCGAGGCGCAACTGGCGGAGATCCGCGCTCGTGTTGCCATGGACCGCGCCGTTCTGGCGGAAACGCGGGTAAAGGCCGATGCGCTAGTGCGCGAGCGCGAGCAGCGCGTGCGGCGCCTCTCCACCATCGCCGCCGAGCGCGCCTCCTGGGAAGCGCGGGCCGGCGGAACGGGCGAGCGGGTGGCCGCGCTGCAGGCGCGCCTTTCTGAAGCCGCCAGCGAGCGCGACGATCTCGATGATGCGCCGGTGCGCTTCGCCGCCCGGCGGCGGGCGTTGCTCGACGAGGTTGCCCGTGCCGAGGCAGCGCGCCGCGAGGCGGCCGACCGGCTGGCGAGCGCCGAATCGCTTCAGGTGGAGGGCGACAAGCTCGCCCGCGCCACGCTCGAGGCACTGGCCGCCGCCCGCGAAGAGAGCGCTCGCGCCGAGGCACGGGTGGAGGCTGCCCGCCAGCGGCGCGAAGACCTGGCGCGCGAAATTGGCGACGTCCTCGACGGACCGCCCGAGAGCGCGCGCGACATCGCCGGATTCACCCCTGAGGCGGAACTCCCGGTTCTGGCTGAGCTCGACCTCCAGCTCGGTCGGCTCAAGGCTGACCGTGAGCGACTGGGCGCTGTCAATCTTCGCGCCGAAGACGAGTTGATCGAGATCGAGACCCAACAGAAGGGCCTTACCGGCGAGCGCGACGACCTGACCGAGGCGATCAAGCGTCTGCGCCACGGCATTTACGGTCTCAACCGGGAGGCGCGCGAGCGGCTTCAGGCGAGCTTCAATGTCGTCGACGGGCATTTCCGCCAGCTGTTCACTACGCTGTTTGGCGGCGGCGAGGCGCAGCTTGTGTTGACTGATTCGGACGACCCGCTGGAGGCTGGCCTCGACATCATTGCCAAGCCACCCGGCAAGAAGCCTCAATCACTCTCCTTGCTCTCCGGCGGCGAGCAGGCGCTGACCGCTATGGCACTGATCTTCGCCGTCTTCCTCACTAATCCGGCGCCGATATGCGTGCTGGACGAGGTGGATGCGCCGCTCGATGATTCCAATGTCGAACGCTTCTGCAACCTGCTCGACGAGATGCGCCGCCTCACTGAGACCCGCTTCGTCACCATCACCCACAACCCGATCACCATGAGCCGGATGAACCGTTTGTTCGGCGTCACCATGGCCGAGCGCGGCGTGTCGAAGCTGGTCTCGGTCGATCTGGCTACCGCCGAACGCTTCTTGGAGGCGAGCTGACGGGTCAGCGCACCATTTCGGGTGCGTCGCTGGCATGCCAAAAACATCGCCGATCCCTTCCCTTGGTGCAGGATGCGATCGAAACGCCTGCGACAGAGCGTCCTGACTTTGCTTTTGTTCAGGCATTTCAATGGCTTAAAAGATGAGTTCACATCCTTGACACCCCTAGGAGCGAACACTATGGTGCGCCCGTCTTCGGGGTCGGGAAGTCCTTCTCCGGTCAGGCTTGAGTGCGGATGATGGGCGACCGAAAAAACACGGACGACCATGGCGGCTCAGCGCAGCCGGACCCGTCCGAGGCTGAGCTCCTGGGCCGACTTCGTGGTCTTGGCAGTGCGCTGGATAAGGTGCAGGCCGAGCGGCAAGCCGAGGAGAAGGCGTCCGCCACTCAGGATCGGACGTCGTCTTCAGCCGGCATGACGCTGGCGTTTCGGCTGGGTGCCGAATTCGTCGCGGGTGTGCTGGTCGGTGCTGGCCTCGGCTGGGCCATCGATCGTTTTCTCGGCATCGCGCCGTGGGGAATGATCGTCTTTATGCTGCTGGGCTTTGGCGCGGGCATCGTGAACATGATGCGCGCGGCGGGGGAAACCGGCCGCAAGAGTCCGCCCAAGGGTGGTGCATAGGGAATTTCGGTGCCGGCCCTGTGGCGGGTGCCAGATAAAAGGACGGTGCCGCTCCGGCGGTGCTTGAGATGGGGGCGAGCGCCAGCGGCGCCGCGTGTTGAGGGCAGCGACCGGCGATGGCCAGCGGCAGTGTGATCGATCCGATCCATCAGTTCCAGATCATCAAGATCGTGGAATTGGGGCAGCCTGGCGGCGTCGAGCTCGCCTTCACCAATTCTGCCGCGTTCATGTTCGGCATTGTGGCGCTGGTGTTCTTCTTCCTCACCTTCGCCACTCGTGGCCGTACCCTCGTTCCCGGGCGTCTGCAGTCGCTGGCCGAGCTCTCCTACGAATTCGTCGCCTCCACCGTGCGCGGCTCGGCGGGTAATGAGGGGATGAAGTTCTTCCCCCTCGTGTTTTCCCTCTTCATCTTCGTGCTGACCGCCAACATGGTCGGCATGATCCCCTATGCCTTCACCGTCACCAGCCATCTGATTGTCACCGCGGCGCTGGCGCTGCTCGTCATCCTGACGGTCATCATTTATGGCTTCGTGCGCCACGGCACCCATTTCCTGCACCTGTTTGTGCCCTCGGGCGTGCCGGCCTTCCTGCTGCCCTTCATGGTCGTGATCGAGGTCATCTCGTTCCTCTCGCGCCCCATCAGCCTCTCGCTGCGTCTCTTCGCCAACATGCTGGCGGGCCATATCGCCATGAAGGTGTTCGCCGGCTTCATCGTGATGATGACGGCCTCGGGCGTCGTCGGGTGGTTCGGTGCCGTTCTGCCGCTGTTCATGGTGGTGGCGCTGACGGCCCTCGAATTCCTGGTCGCCGCCCTGCAGGCCTATGTGTTTGCGGTGCTGACCTGCATCTATCTCAACGACGCGCTCCACCCCGGTCACTGACCCGCGCGTCGCGGGAAGCTCATCCAGCCATCCAACCAATCTGACTATTCCAACAGGAGAAGATCATGGAAGCGGAAGCCGCCAAGTTCCTCGGCGCCGGTCTCGCCACGCTCGGCATGGGCCTCGCCGCCATCGGCGTCGGTACCATCTTCGGCAACTTCCTCGCGGGCGCCCTGCGCAACCCGTCGGCGGCCGATGGCCAGTTCGCCCGCGCCTTCATCGGCGCGGCGCTTGCCGAAGGTCTGGGCATCTTCTCGCTCGTCGTCGCCCTCGTCCTCCTCTTCGTGGTCTGATGCCTCACCCGGCCGCACGGGCCCCAGGCGGGTCTGTGCGGCCGGGATGAGCGGCCATCAGCAGTGATCGAGGAAGTCTGAACCCATGTCCGAGCCCCACGGTCCGGCCGGTATCATTGTCGCACAGGCGGCGCCGGGCACTCTGCCGGCCGCAAGCGGTGTGGAGATTGCCGTGCCCGCAGCAGAAGCACACGGTAGCAACTTCCCTCCCTTCGATGTTCATACCTTTCCCTCGCAGCTCCTCTGGCTGGTGATTGCGTTCGCCGCGCTCTACCTGCTGATGAGCCGCGTGGCGCTGCCGCGCATCGCCACCATCCTCGAAGAGCGGCATGACCGCATTGCCGACGATATCGAGGAAGCCGGCAAGCTGAAGGCGGAAAGCGAAGCGGCGGCCGAAGCTTATGAGAAGGCCCTCGCCAGCGCCCGCACCAAGGCCCATGGCATCGCCACCGAGACGCGCGACACGCTGGCGGCGGAAGCCGAGACGCGCCGCAAGTCGCTGGAAGCCGACCTGAACGTCAAGCTGGCGGCGGCCGAAGTGCAGATCGCCGCCACCAAGACGGCGGCCATGGCCAATGTCCGCGGCATTGCCGTCGAGGCGGCTGGCACCATCGTCAACACGCTTATCGGCACCACGCCCACGTCGGGCGCGGTCGAAGAGGCGGTCGACACCGCCATCAAGGGCTGAGGAGCGCACCATGGGTAGTGATACTTTCTGGGTCGCCGTCGCCTTCGTGATCTTCTTTCTCCTGCTCGCCCGGGCGGGAGCCTTCTCTGGGATCGTCTCCAAGCTCGACGCGCGCGGTGACCGCATCCGGCATGAGCTGGAAGAAGCCCGCCGACTGAAGGAAGAGGCGCAGAAGCTCGTCGCCGAATACAAGCGGCGCCAGCGCGAAGCCGAGGAAGAGGCCGAGGCGATCATCACCACGGCCAAGGCCGAGGCCGAGCGCCTTGCCGCCGAAACCAAGCAGAAGCTGGATGACCTCATCGTCCGCCGCACGAAGATGGCCGAGCAGAAGATCGCCCAGGCAGAGGCGCAGGCCCTCGCCGAAGTGAAGGCCGCTGCGGCCGATGCGGCGGTTAAGGCTTCGGAGCTTCTCCTGACCACTCAGCTGGTCGGCAGCGCCGCGGACCGGGTGCTTGACGCGGCCGTCGCCGAGGTGACATCGAAGCTCAACTGAGCGACTGATTCCACTGAACAACAGAAGCCCGGTTAGCGCCGGGCTTTTTGTTTGCTGCCTTATGGTGCTATGAAACCTCTTCAATCTAGGCGGGGGCGGGACAGTGCATGGGCGAGTTCTGGGTGTTCGAAAACTGGACCCACAACTATATCCGGGTCCATCGGCGCAACTGCTGCATGTGCAATAATGGGCGCGGCATTCACACTGGGGCCCCCGAGCGAAATGGACGCTGGCACCCGGCGGAGACGCGCGAGCAGGCGCTGCTTCTGGCCCAACGGCTCGGCAAGACGATCATCGCCGAGTGCGCCACGTGCGGCGGGTGAGAGGCATAGCGGCATCGGTGCGCGAGGCCGGGCGCCCTAGCTGGTCCAGCGGCGTGGGCGGTAGAAGGTGTGCTCGCCGATACGGTCGAGCTTGCGCATTTCGCGGATCCAGTTCGGGCGTACCGAACGCGCATGGTAATGCGTCGCCCGGCCGACCTTGTCGTCCCAGACGCGCCCTTCCAGCATGTCGCTGGCAATCTCCTTCGCCTGCTTCCAGAGTTCCGGCTCCGTCACTACGTCGCGGACATTGTCGCAGGCGAAGGTGAACTGGCAGGCGAGCCGGCGATGGGCATTCTGGTACACGGCACGGCAGATGTCGGCGGGGTAGTAGCCGGAGAAGACCCGGTTCATCACCACCTGCGCCACAGCGACCTGCCCGCGCCGGGGTTCTCCCCGGCTCTCGAAATACACCGCTTCGGCGAGGCATTTTTCCGCCCGCTCGCGCCGCTTGCCGGCGAGGCCCAGCCGCTCCGCCGGTGAGGGACCGTCGGTGACACGTCGCGAGTCGGCCTCGGCTTTGTGCGCTTCGGTGGTGCCGCTGTCGCCGCCAGGCAAGGCGCTCATGTGCAGGAATGGCTGGGGCGGCAGGGCGTTCTCGTCCAGCCCGAAGATGAAGGCGCTCTGACGATAGAGAGGAAGGGAGGGGTCCGCGTCAGGTGAGGGCGCAGACACCGCGTCGGCGCCGTCCAGCGCCGCCGCCAGCGCGCCGTCGTCGGGAACGCGGATCTCGGTGTCGCCGGTGTCGAGGCCGGGGCCATCCTCCTCAAGCTGGGCGGGGTCGCCGGTCGGGTCGCCGGCCGCTACGGCGTAGAGGCCGTCCGCTGGCACTGCACCGAGTTCAGCGTTGTCGTCGTTTTCGAACGGATCGGTGCCGCTGCCGGTAAAGCCGGATGGCTCCGTTCCGCTGCCGGCTCCGGTGGCGGCGAATTGGTCGGCGCGAACCATCGTACCGGCACCGGCACCGGCGCCAGCGAGGCTGGGCGGCGTGGCGACACCAGAGACGGCGAGCGGGTCGGCATCGAGCAGCGTCACCGGCGTAAGCGCCAGCCGGTCTGCCTTGACAACGCGGTTGATGTCGATCGCCAGGGCGGCCAGCGGCGGAGCGGTGATTTCGGACGGAGCCAGCAGCGCCGAATGGGAGGGCCAGGCGAAGGTGGAGGCCTTCAGCAGGTGTACCGGCTCGCCGAGGATGGAGATGCGGGCGCGTTCGGCGACGCCAGGCTGGCCTGTCAGGCGGCTCCGTACGTCCTGCAAGCCGACAGTCGACGAGCCGACGAGAAAGACCGCCAGCGCCGTGGCGCCGGTCCGGCCCATTCTCCGAATGCGCGTTGAGATTCGCATGTTACCCGACGCCCACGCACCACCACGCAACTAAACCCGCCGTGCGTGCCCGCTGTGCCACAGGCAAGGGCAGGCGCGTCCGCGCCATCCAGTTGTCGCGCATTAACCTTGCCCGAGCGTTAATGCCGTTGCGGCAAGGGTGGACCGGCCTTCTTGCGCTCAGTCCGGGCGAGGGGCGGCGGCCCGACGCAGGCGGTCGGCGATGGCCTCCCCGAGGCCGTGGCGCGGCAGCGGCACCACGGCGATGCCTTGGGCGCCGGCCGCATCCAGTTCCCGCAGCAGCGCAAACAGGCGGGAGGCGGCCTCGACCAGGTCGCCGGACGGGCTGAGGTCGCGCACCAGCGCTGCAGTCTCGCTGCCGGGCGGGCGGGCACCGGCGAAGCTCAACAGTGCCTCGCCGGGTCGAATCTCGTGAACGTTGAGCCGCACCGGCACGGAGGGCGCGTAATGGGACACGAGCATGCCGGGGGCGAGCGGGCCGGTCTTTGGACCGGATGTCTCCGGTGACGGCGCGGCGATCGCCAGCGGTACACTGAGCGCCGCCTCGATCGTCTCGCGCGCCAGCCCGCCGGGACGTAGGAGGACAGGCGCGCCGCCTGTGCAGTCCAGAATCGTTGATTCTACGCCGACAGCACAGGGACCGGCATCGAGGATCAGGTCGATACGACCGTCGAGATCGGCGAGGACATGGGCGGCCGTGGTGGGCGAGACATGGCCGGAGCGGTTGGCGCTGGGGGCTGCGATGGGCCGCCCGGCGGCCACCAGCACTGCCTGCGCCGCAGGATGAGCAGGCACGCGGATGGCAACGCTCGCGAGGCCGGCACGGGCGAGTTCGCAGGTGGCCCCCTCAAGCGCGGGCACCACCAGCGTCAGCGGTCCCGGCCAGAAGCGGCCGGCAAGCCTCTCGGCGGCCGGGGTGAAGAGGCCGACACGCCGGGCAGCCGCGAGGTCCGGTACATGGGCGATCAGCGGGTTGAAGCTCGGACGTCCCTTGGCGGCATAGAGACTGGCGACGGCGAGGGGATCGGTTGCGTCGCAGCCGAGGCCGTAGACCGTCTCTGTCGGCAGAGCCACCAGCCCACCGGCACGCAGCAGGCGCGCGGCGTCTGCGATGCCGGCGGCGTCTGACGCCAGCATCCGGGTCGTCCGCCGGGGCGGGCGCGTCATTGACGCCGGTCGCCCGCTCGTGCTTGTCGCCACGCTTGCATCTCCCGCTTAGGCGCGCTCGGATAGGCTCTCCCGCCCGGCGGGTCAACGTCACGCCCCGGGCTGGCCGGGGCAGGAGGCGGAAAAAACGCCCCGCACATGGCTGGCCCCCTCCGGCGGCGTGGCCTATCGTCCACCGCTTGCCGGGCCAAGAGAGCCAACGACCGGGACGACCAAGGATCTGCCAAAGGAACGCCATGACCACATTGCTGATCGCGCATGACGCCTGCCTCGAACACCTCACGCCCTCCGGTCATCCCGAGCGTCCCGACCGGGTGCGGGTGCTGAACCGGGTGTTCGAGGGCGAGCAGTTCGCCACGCTGGCGCGCGAACAGGCGCCGGTGGCCGCGCGCGAGGATATCGTTCGCGTGCACCCGGAGGATTATGTCGCCGCCCTGGAGGAGGCCAGTCCGACTGAGGGTATGGTGCGTATCGACGGCGACACGGTGATGTCGCCCGGCACCGGCGAGGCGATCTGGCGCGGCGTCGGCGGCGCGGTGCTGGGCGTCGACGAGGTGCTGTCCGGCAAGGTGGACAACGCCTTCGTCTCCATGCGCCCGCCTGGCCACCACGCCGAGACCCGCACCCCGATGGGCTTCTGCCTATTCAACAATGTGGCCATCGCCGCCCGCCACGCCCAGAAGGTGCATGGCATTGGCCGCGTCGCCATCGTCGATTTCGACGTGCATCATGGCAATGGCACGCAGGAAATCTTCTTTTCCGATCCGAGCGTGATGTACGCCTCCACCCACCAGATGCCGCTGTTCCCCGGCACCGGCGCCGTGGGTGAGCGCGGCACCACCGACAACATCGTCAACGCCCCGCTGCGCTCAGGCGATGATGGCGAGCATTTCCGCCAGGCGTTCGAGACCCGCATCTTGCCGCGTCTGCAGGCCTTCGGGCCGGAGCTCCTGATCATTTCCGCTGGTTTCGATGCCCATACGCGCGACCCGCTCGGTAATATCAACCTGTTGGAAGACGATTATACCTGGGTGACGAAGAAGCTGATGGACATTGCCGACACACATTGCGGCGGCAGGATCGTCTCGGTGCTGGAGGGCGGCTACGACCTCGAAGGTCTGGCTCGCTCGGCTTCCGCCCATGTCATGGCGCTGATGCGCGGCTGAGCGCGAGGGGGTGAGAACAGCGCCCCCTGCCTGTATAAGGGGCGCGACTCGACGGATGGAGGAGAATCGGATGGTCGATGCGGCGGACGTGAACGCGCTGAGCTTCGAGAAGGCGCTCGCCGAGTTGGAGACCATCGTTGCCAAGCTCGAAGGTGGCAATGTCCCGCTGGAGGAGTCCATTGCGCTCTATGCCCGCGGCGAGGCACTCAAGGCGCGCTGCGACGCGCTGCTAAAGGACGCCGAGGCGCGGGTCGAGAAGATAACGCTCAGCGCCGACGGTCGTCCCGTGGGGGCCCAGCCGCTGGATGGGGAATAGCGCGCCTGACGCGGTTCGCCGATGACCATTCGGCTGCGTGCCCACCACCTGCTCTGCCTGCTGACATTTGTCGGCCGGGGCTACACGCTCGTCTTCACCGCCCACTACCGACGCATTGTCGTCCGGCTGAATGAGGGCGAGGTGGTGGAACTGGTGGAGGGGCCGGACGATATCTGCACCCCCATGCTGGACGAACCCGGGCACCATTGCCGCAATGCCAGTATCGGCCTGCGCGATACGCAGGCGCGGATGGCGATTGCGGGACTGCTGGGCCGCCCGCTGGAGCCCGGACGAGCGATCACCCTGACGACCGAGCGGATTGAGCGGATGCGAAGGGCCTTTGCCGAGGGGGCCATGCGGGCCGCCTGCGCGGGGTGCCAATGGTCGGATTTCTGCACGCAGATCGCCGCGCAGGGGTTTGCGGGAACACGGCTCTCCGGCGCAGGCCTCAGCCCGTCCGGAGGCTGCGGCATTCCGGATTGAACACCCGCACCTTTGAGGCCGGGTGGCGGGCCAACGCCGCTTCGGGCCGCACCGGGCGGCGCACCAGCTCGCCCGTGCAATTGGGGCAGATGCCGCCCAGCACGGCGCCGGCGCAATCGACGCAGAAGGTGCACTCAAACGTGCAGATCAGCGCCTCGCGCGAGCCCGGTGGCAGGTCGCGGTCGCAGCATTCACAACTCGGACGAAGCTCCAGCATGCCGCGCTCCCTTCGCTCTCAGTAGACGCCCGGAATCAGCCGCGCCGTGCGGGCGCTGTAGGCGCGGTATTCGTCGCCGAACGTGTCGAGCATCATCTTCTCCTCGCGGCCGATGCGGAAGGCATAGAGGATGCCGAAGCCGATGAGACCGGCGGGGCCGGCGATCCAGTTCGGGATCAGGATCAGTTGCGCCAGCGCCCACAGGAAGAAGGCCGAGTACATTGGGTGGCGCACATGCCGGTACACGCCGCCGGTGATGAGCTTGTGCGCGTCCTTGATCTCCAGCGTCACCGACCAGTTCTTGCCGAGGTCGCGATGGGTGCGGCGGAACAGCCAGAGCGAGAAGAGGAAGGTGAGGGTGCCCAGCGCGAACTGCACCGGCGAATAGGGATAGTTGGCACCGTCGAACGCCGGAGAGGTCGCCCATAGCAGCGGGACAATGCCGAGGCCCAAGGTCGAGCAGGAGAGCAGCACGAGCTCACGAAGCCGGTCGCGGGCGTCGATGACGCGCTCGCGCTTCACCTTGCGCTCGAAGGGCAGGCGGATGACGTACCAGCCGATGCAGCCGGCGGCCCACACGATCTTGGCGGCGACGAGAAGGGTCATGAAGCGTCCGTTGTTTCAGGCGATCAGGGTGCCATCCGCCGCGAAGCGACCCACCGGCCCCTCCGCACGCGCGGACAGGTCGGGGAAGGGAAGCGGGCCGAGGGCGAACATGAAATAGTCGTAGGGCGCCTTCTGCTCATTCGCCAGCAGGAACTGGTAGTGCAGCCGCATGGCGTGCCAGCGCAGCCGCTTCAGCTTGGCGTGGGTGAGCATTTCCTTGATGTTGGCGTTGCGCAGCAGGGGCGGGCTGGGCTCGGCGTGGTCGAAGCCGGCGCGGCGCAGCGTCACCGGGTGGAATTTGTAGAAATTGATGGCGTCGTGCCGCGCCTGGTACTCAACCCAGGTGAGGCCGGGTGTCTGCGCGATCCGGGCAGCCTGCCGGCGCACCTTGCCGCCCTTGGCGTGCAGCGCGAGCTTGGGGATGGTGGCGCCGCAGGTGAGCAGGTTGACCCGCGTCTGGCCCTCCGTCAGGCCGGGATCGAGATCGAGCGCGCGGTCGATCACGCCAAGCATCAGCGTCGCCCCCAGGCTGTGGCCGACGAGGATGATCTCGTCATGATTGCCGGTGCGGACCGCCTCCCGCAGCACCTCGGCGAAGCGATCGAGCCGGGCGTCCAGGACGGGCGTGCGATCGTGCAGATAGTCACGCGCCAGATCCCAGTCGTCGAGCGCCTGATGCAGCCGCCAGTCGCGTCCCGGCCGGTGGAACAGGGCGAAGAAGGTGGCGGTGCCGGCGGCGAAGGCGAGAATCCAGGTCAGCGGGGCCGGCAGGAACGGCGAGGCGGCCCAGTGGGCGAGGCTTCCGACAAGCGCGCCGCCGGCCAGAAACAGCGCGCAGATAAGATAGGGGAAAAAGAAGAAAGCGCCGTAGCGCGGGCTGGCGCGGAAGTAGCCCCGCGCCGCGCCGCCGAGCAGAAAATCCCACAGCCCTCCGAAGCCGCGCCACAGCCGCACCGGGTCCGGCCGCGCGTCCAGCGCCCCGATGATGTCCTCCCAGCGCAGGATGCGGTATTCGGTGTGCGTCGACCAGTTCGGCCCGCGCGCGGCGACATCCCAGCGGGCATAGGGCTGCGCCCCGTCGTCGAGCCGGGGCGTCACGTCAACCTCCACCGACCAGAGCTTGCCGAACCGTTCCGCCTGGTTGGTGAAGCGGCCATGGTGATAGTCCATATCGGTCGGGTCGTGGCCGGGGAAGAACAGTACCAGCCGCCGGAAGGTCCGGTTGGTCGGCGTGTCGGTGCGGGGCGCGTCGACGAGAGGGCTGTCGATGGCGACACCCGCGTCAGCGGGCCCCCGCGTTCTGTCGTCCCTGTGCGTCGACGTCGCGACTCGTGCTTCCATGTGGCGTTTTTAAAGGAAGCTGGGCCGCGTGGCCAACGCCGCGTCGGTCCGTCCGCGCGGTCTCCACATCCGGTTGCGCCCGGGGTCGCTCCCGGGGGTCGCGCGAGCGTGCGTTGCGTGCCCCGCCGTCCTTGTGTATGCCGTTGGACTTCGCCCGGCGGCGCGTGCCCTGTGTGTGTGCCATCGGCGAATGTGTTTTCGGAGCCGTTCTTGACCCGTCCCTCGACGCCGCTACTCGACACCATCCGCGAGCCGGCCGATCTGCGCCGCTTGCCGGAGGAGCAGTTGCCGCAGATCGCGGCGGAACTGCGCGAGGAGATGATCGACGCGGTTTCCGTCACCGGCGGTCACCTTGGCGCAGGTCTCGGCGTGGTCGAACTGACGGTGGCGCTGCATCATGTGTTTGATACGCCCAATGACCGGCTGATCTGGGATGTCGGGCACCAGTGCTACCCGCACAAGATCCTCACCGGACGGCGCGAGCGCATGCGGACGCTGCGCCAGGGCGGCGGGCTCTCCGGCTTCACCAACCGGGCTGAGAGCGAATATGATCCTTTCGGCGCCGGTCATTCCTCGACCTCCATCTCAGCCGGCCTCGGCATGGCCGTGGCGCGTGACCTCGGCGGCGGTCAGCGCAACGTGGTGTGCGTGATCGGCGACGGCGCTATGTCGGCCGGCATGGCCTATGAGGCGATGAACAATGCCGGGGCGATGGATTCGCGCCTGATCGTCATCCTCAACGACAACGACATGTCGATCGCCCCGCCGGTGGGGGCCATGTCGGCCTATCTGGCGCGGCTGCTGTCCGGGCGCACCTATCGCTCGCTGCGGGAGACAGCCAAGCAACTCGCCGGCAATCTGCCAAAGTTCTTTGGTCGGCAGGCAGCGCGGGCGGAGGAGTTCGCGCGCGGCTTCTGGACCGGCGGCACGCTGTTCGAGGAACTCGGCTTCTACTACGTAGGGCCGATCGACGGCCACAATCTCAGCCATCTGCTCCCCATTCTGCGCAATGTGCGCGACGCTGAGACCGGCCCGGTGCTGGTCCATGTCGTGACCCAGAAGGGCAAGGGCTATCCGCCGGCGGAAGCTTCCGCCGACAAGTATCACGGCGTGCAGCGCTTCGATGTTGCCACCGGGGCGCAGAAGAAGGTGGCCTCCAACGCGCCCAGCTTCACGCGGGTCTTCGCCGAGAGCCTGATCGAGGAAGCCCGCCACGACAACAAGATCGTCGCCATCAATGCCGCCATGCCGGCCGGTACCGGGCTCGACCTGTTCGGCGCGGCCTTTCCCGCGCGCTGCTTCGATGTCGGCATTGCCGAGCAGCATGCCGTGACCTTCGCCGCCGGGCTGGCGACCGAGGGCTACAAGCCGTTCTGCGCCATCTACTCGACCTTCCTGCAGCGGGCCTATGACCAGATCGTCCATGACGTGGCGATCCAGCGTCTGCCGGTGCGCTTCGCCATCGACCGCGCCGGTCTGGTGGGGGCGGACGGCGCCACCCATGTCGGCGCCTTCGACGTGCCCATGCTCGCCACCCTGCCGGGCATGGTGGTGATGGCGGCGGCGGATGAGGCGGAACTGATGCATATGGTCGCCACGGCTGCGGCTTACGATGAAGGTCCGATCGCCTTCCGCTACCCTCGCGGCGAGGGCGTGGGCGTGGAGCGTCCGGTGCGCGGCACGCCGCTGGAGATCGGGCGTGGGCGCGTGGTGCGCGAGGGCTCGAAGATCGCCCTGCTCTCGCTCGGTACCCGGCTCGCCGCTTGCCTGTCCGCTGCGGAGCAACTTGCCGGATTCGGCCTGTCGACCACGGTGGCTGATGCGCGCTTCGCAAAGCCAATCGACCGTGATCTGGTGCTGCGGCTCGCCCGCGAGCACGAGGTGCTTGTCGTGGTGGAAGAAGGCGCCGTGGGCGGCTTCGGCAGCCATGTGCTGACCCTGCTGGCCGAGGCGGGCGCCCTCGATCGCGGTCTCAAGATCCGCACCCTTGCCTTGCCTGATCGCTTCATCGAGCAGGATTCCCCGTCCAGCCAGATGCACGAGGCCGGCCTCGACGCGGAAGGCATCGTGCGCGGCGTCTTCACTGCGCTCGGCCGCGAGGAAGAAGCCGCGCTCCCGCTGCTGCGCGGCTGAGCCGCCCCGGATTCGTCATGAGTTCAGAATCGTCCAAGCCCATCGGTCGTGACCGCGCCGACCGGGTGCTGGTGGGACGCGGCATCTTCGACAGCCGCGCCCGCGCCCAGGCGGCGATCGAGGCCGGCCTCGTCACCGCCGATGGCAAGCGGGTTGCAAAACCCTCCGAGACGATTTCCGCCACCGCCACCATCGAGGCGCGCGAGGCCTATGAATGGGTGTCGCGCGCCGGGCTGAAGCTGGAAGCGGCGCTCGACGCCGCCGAGCTTGGTGTCGAGGGGCTGGAGGCACTGGATGTTGGTGCCTCCACCGGCGGCTTTACCGAGGTGCTGCTGGCGCGCGGCGCCTTGCGGGTGCACGCCGTCGATGTTGGGCGCGGGCAACTCCATGAGCGCCTGCGGGGCGATCCGCGCATTGTCTCGCTGGAGGAGACCGACATAAGGAGCCTCGCGCCCGGCGCGGTGCCGAAGGCGGGCATCATCACGGTCGACGTGTCGTTCATCTCGCTGCACCAGGTGCTGCCGGCACTTCTCCCTCATGCGGCGACAAAGGCGCATCTGGTGGCGCTGGTGAAGCCGCAGTTCGAGGTCGGTCGCGACAAGCTGTCCAAGGGCGGCATCGTGAAAGACGCCGAGGCTCGCGCCGAGGCGGCGGCGCGCATCGTGGCCCTGCTGGAGGAACTCGGCTGGAAGGTGACACACAGGCTCGTCTCGCCCGTGCTGGGCGGGGACGGCAATGAGGAGAGTCTTCTCGTGGCGGCGCGGGCGGAGTGATGCCGCCCGCGCCTTTACCCCAGGAACGGCGCCGGTCAGGCGCGGCGCGTCTGGCCGCCGCTGGCGACCAGCATCCCCGCGACCTTTTCCGAGACATAGCCCAGCGCGGCGCCGACGATCATCGACAGCACGATCGTTGCCAGCGGATTGGCGAGGTTGGCCGCCGTCAGGTTGGCGAGGCCGTCGGTGGCAAGCAGCGAATAGCCCGCCATGGCGGCGAAGCCATAGACCATCGCCGGAATGGCGGCGAAGGCCGGAAGATGGCCGAGCAGGATCATCACCAGTACGCCGACGCCGACGCAGATGCCGGCCCATACGGGCAGGCCGAGCATCTCGCCGAGCCCGCCGCGGCTGACCGCCAGCAGGGTGAGCCACGCCATGACGGCGCCGGCGATGTTGGCGAGGACCGTAGCCTTGAGCCCGGCTTCCTTGCCACCGCAGTGGAAGAAGCAGGCCCAGGCAATGAAGGCGGCCCAGATTTGCAGGCCACCGGCGAGAGGCCCGAGAAACAGCCAGGTCGCGACGCCCCCAAGGACGCCAACGCTGATGGCAAGTGCGGAAACAAGCGGCATTCTTTCCCCCTTTTATGTGTTGAGATACTTATTATTATATGCGGGTGCTAAGTAAACGAGGCTGTCCATTTGTAGAAGTGGAATCAGCCGCGCGTATATTAGCGTGGATTATTGTTTTGAGAATGAGGGTTTAAGTTTCTGGACGTGGGGAAGCTGAATTTTTCTCGCAAATACATTATAACTTATGGATCATGATAGAGGTGAAGCCCGGATGAGCGTGACCAAGCTCGACATTGCGCGGATCGGCCATCGGGGCGACGGCATTGCCGACACGCCGGAGGGGCCGGTCTTCGTGCCGCTGACCCTGCCCGGCGAGGCGGTGGAGGTTGAGCGCGCGCACGACCGGGCGCGCTTGCTCGCGGTTCTCGCGCCGAGCCCGGAGCGGATCGCGCCGATCTGCCCTCATTTCGGCCCGTGTGGCGGCTGCGCGCTGCAGCACTGGGCGGCGGCGCCCTATGAGGCCTGGAAGCGCGGCCTCGTCGTTGAGACGCTGGCGCGGGCCGGGATCGAGACCGAGGTGGCCTCACTGGTGCCGGCACATGGCGAGGGCCGTCGACGGGCGACCTTCCACGCGCGCGGCACCGGCGGCAGCGCGCCGCAGGGGCGTGACGTGCTGGCGGTGGGTTTCGCCGGACGGCGCAGCCATGCGGTGGTGGCGATCGACGCCTGCCCCATTCTTGCGCCCGGCCTCGATGGCGCGCTCAAAGCCGCCTGGGCGGTGGCGCAGGAACTGGTGCCGATCGCCAAACCGCTCGACATCCAGGTGACGGCGACCGAAACCGGGCTCGACATGGATGTGCGCGGCAGCGGCCCGCTAAAGCCGAACCGTGTCGTCGCCCTGGCTGAGATCGCCGGCGCGCACGGGCTGGCGCGTCTCACCCGGCATGGCGAGCTGGTGCTACAGCGCGAGCCGCCCCTGCTTACCATGGGCCGCGCGCGCGTCGCCCTGCCGCCCGGTTCCTTCCTGCAGGCCACCGCAGCGGGGGAGGCGGCGCTGGCGCGGCTGGTGATGGAGGCGGTGGAGGGCGCACGCGGCGCGGCGCGCGCGGTCGACCTGTTCTCGGGCGTCGGCACCTTCGCGCTGCGGCTTGGCGAGCGGGTGCGGGTGGCGGCCTATGAAGCCTCCGCCCCCGCGATCGAGGCGCTGACCAAGGCGGTGCGCGGCGCGGCCGGGCTGAAGCCGGTGACGGGCGAGGTGCGCGACCTTTTTCGCCGGCCGCTGTTCGCGCCGGAGCTGAAGTGCGTCGATGTCGCGGTGTTCGACCCGCCGCGCCAGGGGGCGGAGGCGCAGGCGCGCCAGCTGGCTGCGAGCGCCGTGCCGCTGGTGATCGGCGTGTCCTGCGACACCACCACCTTCGCCCGCGACGCGCAGATACTGATCGAGGGCGGCTACCGGCTGGAGCGCGTCACCCCGGTCGACCAGTTCCTCTATTCCTCGCATGTGGAACTGGTGGGCGTGTTCCGGCGCTGAACGGGCGGCGGGGCGAAAGCCGGCCGCCAGTCTCAATTGCCCCAGCGTTCCATCCACATGCGCTCACCGATGGTGCAGGAGACGCGCGGTTCGGCGCTGGAGGCCGGGCGGATCAGCCCGGTCTCGGGCGGGCGGACGCCGGCGATTTCCAGCACCAGCTTGGTCTTGATGGCGTCGGCGAATTCATGCGGCCCGCGCACCGGAATGACAAAGGCGCCGGGGCCGCCGATGACGCAGTCCTCGTAATAAATGTCGAGGTCGCCAATATCGAGCAGCGAGCCGGTGGCCTGCTTGAGCATGAGCGGCAGGCCGTTGATGGTGATGCCGCGCGCGGCGATGGCGTCGCGCGTCACATCCACCAGCGGTCCCTGATTATTGGTGCCGTCGCCGGATATGTCGATCACCCGCCGGAGGCCGCGAATGCCGTTGCCCTCGATGAGGTCGGCGCTGAAAGTCATCGCGCTGGAAATCGAGGTGCGGTAGACGCGGCGCAGCGGCGCGGCGCCGATGGCGGCGGCGAAGGCGCGGGCCTCACTGGGGCTGCCCACCAGCATCCAGTCGACCACCAGCTTCTGCTCGTCCGCGCCGGCCCATTCGACATAGGCGATGGCGATGCGGCCATTGGGGCCCAGCCGCAGCGCGTTGAGGAATTCCGGCGAGGTGACGGCCTGCATGTAGCCTTCGCGCTGCAGCGCCAGCTCGTCGAGGTCCATCGAGTAGGAGACGTCGACCGCCAGCACCAGCTCGACATCGACGGTGTCAGCGGCGCGCGCGCCACTGGCGGCCGTCAGGCTGCACAGGGCGGCGAGCAGGGCGAGAAACGCACGCATGCGCGACATCGCGACCTCCGTCGGTGACGGGACCTCGACGTTTCGGAGAACCGTCACGCCCATGGTGACATGAGGGGCGCGGGGGCACGAGCCGAAAGTGCAGGCGGGCGCCGGTGCCCGATGCCGTTCGCGTGAGCGGGCTACCGGGGTAGCGAACGCTCACGCGTGTCAGACGTCCAGCGTCTCGGTGCCTGTGATCTCGATGCCGAAGCCGGCGACGCCGACATAGGTGCGGGCGCGCGAGGCCAGCAGGCGGATGGAAGAGATGCCGAGATCGCGCAGGATCTGCGCCCCGAGGCCGACCTCGCGCCAGTTCTGGTCGCGGATCTTGGCGCTCTCGATCTTGTCCTCGCCGCCCATGGTGACGGCGGGCACGCCTGTGGTGCCGTCGCGCAGATAGACCAGCACGCCGCGCCCTTCCGCCTTGATCCGCTCCAGCGAGGCACGGATCGCCTTGCCGCCGGTGAACACGTCGCCGATCGGGTCGGCCCGGTGCAGGCGCACCAGCACGTCGCGGCCGTCGCCGATCTTGCCGTGGATGAGGGCGATGTGGTTCACCGGCTCGAACGGGGTGACATAGGAAATGGCGTGCATCTCGCCCACTGCCGTCGGGGCGGCGAATTCGGCGGTGCGGCTGACCAGCTTCTCGCGCAGCTGGCGATAGGCGATGAGATCGGCGACCGAGATCCGGGTGAGCTTGTGCGCGGCGGCGAAGTCGGTGACCTTCGGCCCGCGCATCACCGAGCCGTCATCGTTCACCAGTTCGCAGATGACGCCGACCGGCTCCAGCCCGGCCAGCCGGCACAGATCCACCGCCGCCTCGGTATGGCCGGAGCGCATCAGCACGCCGCCTTCCTTGGCGATGAGCGGGAAGATGTGGCCGGGGCGGACGAAATCCACCGCGCCGGCATTGGGGTTGGCGAGGCCGCGCACGGTGGCGGTGCGGTCCTCGGCGGAAATGCCCGTCGTGGTGCCGTGGCGGTAATCGACCGAGATGGTGAAGGCGGTGGAGTGCGGGGCGTCGTTGTCCGTCACCATCGGGTTGAGCCGCAGCCGCTTGGCATGCTCGGCGGTGAGCGGGGTGCAGACGATGCCCGAGGTGTGGCGGACGATGAAGGCAAGCTTTTCCGCCGTCGCGAACTGGGCGGCGACGATGAGGTCGCCCTCATTCTCGCGGTCGTCGTCATCGGTGACGACGAGCATCTCGCCCCGGGCAAAGGCTTCGATCGCCGCTTCGACGCGGGCCTGCAGATTGTCGGTCATGAATATCGCCTCCACGCTCGCGAGCCCGAGGAAATCGTTCGGCGTCACCGCGCCGCCGGTAGCGGCGGCGATGCGCCCGCCCGCTTCCCGCGAAATCCAGGCCGTTTCGTCCTTGCACAGCGCGGTGATGCTGGCCGGTGACAGGCCGACGGCGCGCGCGAAGGCGCTCTTGGTCGTGCCTGTGGTGGTGAGCCAGTCCGCGAGTTTCATGACGCGACGATAAAGGTGCGACTATTCACTGGCAATGAAAATTCTAGACCGTTTCAGTCATACTGAAATCCGCCCCGGCAGGCACGCAGGCTGAAGCGCTCCGTCGCCCGTTCAGGCGCGGAGCTGCGGGCCGGCACGTCGCCTTCGCCCCTTGGAGAAGGGGCGTGCGGGGCGCCGGGACGGGAGCCCCGGCGGTCGCCTGCACCGTGTGTGAAAAGTGGTGCAAGCAGGTATTCAACCTTCCGACGCGCCGTCTCCGACGCCCCGCAACGCGGTGTTTCTAGGCTTGCTCCATGCGCGCCCGGGAGGACTGTCGCTTTCTATCCTCCCCTGTGGGGTGCGTGACGCGCCGGCGCGCCCTTGTCGGACGGTCGGCGCGCGTCGCCCCGTGGCCGGTGGGAAGACCGACCGGGGACGCATGGCTTGGGCCGCCGGGCACCGGGGTGCGTTATCGCCGCCACTCGGCCACCGCCCCCCATCCCGCGCGAGCCGGCCGCTCCGGTTGCGCCCCCTTCGTCGGGATGAGGTGGGGCAAGGATGGCAGAGAAAATGGGGCGTGTCTAGGATTTTATTCCTTTGACGTTCCCGCGCCGTCATCCCGGACGGCCGTCAGGCCGATCCGGGATCGTATGGGCATTGGCGAGCGATCCCGCCTCTTCGCTGCGCTCCGGCCGGGATGACAGAGCTTCGCCGCACGCCTGAACCTTCGGCTTTCTCGGCGACGAAGATCGCAGCGGCCGAAGACCTTCTGAATACTATCGACGTGAGCGCAGGGTGGAGAGCGATATCAGAAAGTAAACGAACAATGCCGGCAGTATCGCCAGAACTGTCACGTCTTGCAGTGCCTGCAGATAGTCACCTTGCGCCTCCTGCATGTATTCGTATGTGTCTCGAAGATTATTTCCCGTGCTGCTCATGTCGGAATGGGTGGTCGTCATACGGTGCTGCTCCTCCCAGAGCGCGACATATCTGTCCCGGAGGAAGAACAAATGTAAGAAAAACGCAACAAGAACGATCCAGGCGAGGGGGAGAAGCAGCGCAATGAGCTTGAGGAGCCTTCGCATGGGTCGATCCTCCCAGAGGCCTCAATTTGAGGTTCACAGCCGCAACCCGGCACCGTCGCAGTGTCGGCGAGCAACGCGACCTCTGCAACCGCCAGCTTCAACCCTTCTACGGCGTAGTGAGGCCTCGCCGCGCTAGCCGGACGTTCCAGCCTCAGCGCGGGAACGGCCAGGCCGGGGGCGTGCCGACTTGGCCCCGCTGGCGCAGGAAATGGTCGGCGAGCACGCAGGCGACCATCGCCTCGCCCACCGGCACGGCGCGGATACCGACGCAGGGGTCGTGCCGGCCCTTGGTGATGATTTCCGCATCCTCGCCATAGCGCGTCACCGTGCGGCGCGGGGTGAGGATGGAGGAGGTGGGCTTCACCGCGAAGCGCACCACCACCGGCTGGCCGGTGGAAATGCCGCCGAGCACGCCGCCGGCATGGTTGGCGAGGAAGACCGGGCGGCCATCATTGCCCATCCGCATCTCGTCGGCATTGTCCTCGCCGGTCAGCGTGGCGCTGGCGAAGCCCTCGCCGATCTCGACGCCCTTCACCGCGTTGATGCTCATCAGCGCCGCCGCCAGATCGGCGTCGAGCTTGCCATAAAGCGGCGCGCCAAGGCCCGGCGGCACGCCCTCCGCCACCACCTCGATCACCGCGCCGACCGAGGAGCCTGACTTGCGGATGCCGTCGAGATAGTCCGCCATGCGCGCGGCCGCCTGCGCGTCCGGGCAGAAGAACGGGTTGCGGCCGATCTCGGCGCTGTCCCAGTTCGCCCGGTCGATGCCGATCTCGCCCATCTGCACCAGCGCGCCGGTGATCGTCACGCCAGGCAGCACCTTGGCGGCGATGGCGCCGGCGGCGACGCGCACCGCCGTCTCGCGCGCCGAGGAGCGCCCGCCGCCGCGATGGTCGCGCAGGCCGTATTTCACGTCATAGGCATAGTCGGCATGGCCGGGGCGGTAGCTCTCGGAAATCGCCGAGTAGTCCTTGGAGCGCTGGTCGACATTCTCGATCAGGAAGGCGATCGGCGTGCCGGTGGAAATGAGCGTGCCGTCCTCTTCCGCCAGCGTGCCGGAGAGGATGCGGACCTCGTCCGGCTCGCGGCGCTGGGTGGTGAAGCGCGACTGGCCGGGCCGGCGGCGGTCGAGCGCGGCCTGCACCTCCTCCAGCCGGAAGCGGATGCCGGGCGGGCAGCCATCGATCACCCCGCCAATGGCGGGCCCATGGCTCTCGCCAAAGGTGGTGACGCGGAAGAGGTGGCCGAAACTGTTGAAGGACATAGCGGTTCCGCCGGCGGCAGGAGGGAGTGGGGCGCTTCTAGGCGCCCGCGCGGCGGGCGTCAAACGCGGCGCCGCGCCCTCCGGCCGTTGAGCGCCATGGAGAATGGGACCAATCGTGCTACATCAGTGCGATCCCGCGATTGCCACCCCCGAGCCGATGCCCCTTTTTGAAATCGCCGTCGTTCTTGTCCTCGTCCTGATCAATGGCGTGCTTGCCATGGCCGAGCTCTCCGTCGTGTCCGCCCGCCCGGCCCGCCTGCGCTCCATGGCCGATAATGGCTCGCGCGGCGCCCGCATGGCGCTGCAGCTGGCCTCCGACCCCGGCCGCTTCCTCTCGACCGTGCAGATCGGCATCACCCTGATCGGCATTCTGGCCGGCGCCTTTTCCGGCGCCACGCTCGGCGCCATGCTGGGCGAATGGCTGCAGGCGCAGGGCGTCTCGCCCGGCGTCGCCGGCGGCCTCGGCTATTCGCTCGTGGTGGCGGCGATCACCTATGTCTCGCTGATCATCGGCGAGCTGATCCCCAAGCGGCTGGCGCTGCGCAGCCCGGAAAAGCTCGCCAGCCTGGTGGCGCCGGGGATGGTGATGCTGGCCCGCATCGGCGCGCCGGCGGTGTGGCTGCTCGACATTTCCTCGCGCCTCGTGCTGCGCCTGCTGGGCGAGCACGGCGCCAGCGAGGAGAACAACGTCACCGACGAGGAAATCCGCGCCATCGTGATGGAGGCGGAAACCGCCGGCGTGATCGACCCGGACGAGCGCAAGATGATCGCCGGGGTGATGCGCCTGGCCGACCGGCCGGTGCGGGCGGTGATGACGCCGCGCACCGATGTCGACTGGATCGACCTGACCGACGACCCCGACGCGGTGCGCCAGATCATCCGCCACACCCGCCACACCCGGATGCCGGCCTGCGAGGGCACGCCGGAGGAGGCGGTCGGCGTCATCGACATTCGCGACCTGCTGGAGGCCTATCTCGACGGCGAGACGCCCGACCCGCGCCGCTTCGTCAAGCCGGCGGTGGTGATGGTGGAGACCGCCGGCGCGCTCGACGCGATGAAATCGCTGCGCCACGCCGACTCGCCGCTGGCGCTTGTCGTGGACGAATATGGCTCGATGGTCGGCATCCTCACCCCGGCCGACCTCCTGGACGCCATCGCCGGCACCGTGGTGCTGGACGAGGCGGGGCTGGCCAAGCCCGATGTGGTGGAGCGGGCGGATGGCAGCTATCTCGTCGCCGGCTCGACCCCGCTCGACGAACTCTCCGAGGTGCTGGGCATCCGCATCCCGCAGGATGCCGGCTTCCACACCGCCGCCGGGCTGGTGCTGCACGAGCTGAAGGCGCTGCCGCAGGAGGGCGCTACCTTCGAGACGATGGGCTGGCGCTTCGAGGTGGTCGACATGGACGGACGGCGCGTCGACAAGCTGCTGGTCGCGCGCGCCGTGGTGCCGCGCCGGCGGGCGCCGCTGCTGGGCTGAACGACCTCAGCGCACCACAATGTCGGCCGAGAGCGCCGGCGCGGCCGCCGGCAGCCCGCCATAGCGGGTGCCGACGCCGACGACGACGGTGACGATGGCGACCGCGAGCGCGGCGGCGATCAGGCCATATTCGAGGCCGGTGCCGTGGGGCCGGCGTGCGACGGCGGTGCGGCGGCGCGATGCCATCGACTGCCCGACCATTTCCCGTTCCACCATTTCGCGCATGGACCTGTCTCTGCTTGAATTCATCCACATGACATCTGTCTTCGGACAGATCTTGTTATGAGGACAGCTTGCGCCCTACACCTTGACCGCGCGTTAAAACCAGCGTCGGCCGCGCGTCCTCTTGGTCCGTGGTTAATGTTTGGCGGCGGTGGATGGTTAATACTTTGCGACCGAGACGATCGGGGGGGCGTCACCTGGCGGCCCGGTCGCGGTCCGGCGTCCAGAGGCGCGCGGCGCCATCGCCGGCGACGGACGATCATCCGGACCGTCGCCGGCGATGGCGCGGCGTGCCGTGTTTTTGAAGGGGACTGAAGCGGCAGGCGCGCGCGGCGCGGCCGCGCGGCGGCGAGCGCGGTGTCGATCAGGTGGAACGACCGGATCGACGCGACGAGGCGCTGCAATGGAGGGGCCGGCGCATCGTGCCGTCGCGAAGGTTTCTCAGCTTTGGCGAAAGAGGTTCTGGAACGCGATCCGATCCGGGCACACCCGTCTGATCGGTGCAGCGCGCTCCAGCTCCAGAAGAGAAAACGCCGGCTCCGACCGGCTTGCGAGGCAAGAGGGTCGGCGCCGGCGCTTGAGCCGATCAGGTGAAATCGGGTTCACCTGATGTGTTCTAGGTCTTGTTCTTACGCATTTTCGTCACGCGAAGCGGAGTCCACGTCGCTCGAAAATGCTAGGTCTTGTTCTTACGCATTTTCGTCACGCGAAGCAGAGTCCACGTCGCTCGAAAATGCTTCAGCCGATCTGCTCGATGATGATGGCGCGGATCTGCTCGCGCGTGAGGCCGCAGGGCTCGGGCTTCCACTCCGGGCTGGAGCGGATGATGGAGGGTGCGGGCGGGGTAAGCTTGGAAGTACGCATATATCCTCTTGGCCGCCTCGACCCGTGGTCGGCGGCCGACGCATGCTGCGTCAATGTGTGAGTAAAAAAGGCCCGGCATCGGTGTGATGGGGCTGGCCGCATGAGCGACGATGAAAATGATACCGTGCCTTTGCGTCACGATTGAGGCAGCATGCGACGGCGGCTTTCCGGGCGGGGTTCGACGTAAACGGGGTCGACATGGGCGAGAGCGCGGGCACGCGCAGGCCGGGCCGTGCGGGGGCACGCAAGGGCAGGGAACAGCCGCACCCCGGCTCCGGTCCTTGTGATGACCCGCGCCCTGCAATCGACAAGGCGATGCTGTATGCGGCGGACATGAGCACGCCCCACCCCCCGACCGCGCCTACGCCCACCCCCCAGCCCGCCCCGCTGCCGGCCGCCGTCAATGTTCTTCTCTACGGGGCGGCCTTCGCCTGCGTGCTCACCATCATGGCCCTCTCCCTTCTGCCGGCGCAGGAGATGCCGAGCACCGGCATTGCCGACGGCATCGACCATTTCATCGCCTATTGGGGCACGGGCGGCCTGATGGCGCTGGCCTTCCGGGGGCGGGGCCGGGTGCTTGTGGTGGCGGGCATCGGCCTCATCGGCCTTGGCGGTCTCATGGAGGTACTTCAGCAGCTCTCCCCGGGCCGTAGCTCGACCTGGGGCGACTTCCTGATGAGCGGCGGCGGCGCCCTGGCCGGGCTTGCCATGGGCACGGTGGCGGCGCGCCTCATCAGCCATCTCCGCCGGCGGGCGGCTGGGCGCCCGGGCCGCCGGCACCGCTTCGAAGGCCCGGTGCCTCAAGAGGCCGCGCCGGTACGGGCCGGTCGTCGCTGATCCGTGCGCCTCGCGAGCCTCGTCATCTGATCCACCGCCGCCGAGCCCGCGTAACCGGAGCAACGCAGCGGAGACATCGCGGATGAGAACGCTTCTTTTTACCGGACTGCTCGCCTTTGTCGGGCTCGGCACGCCCTCGGCCCAGGCCCGGGATCTGGTGCTCGAACAGTTCTTTGCCGGCCGCACCGTTGCGGAGGGCACCTTTTCCGCCATTAACGGCGTGCGGCGCGCCTTCACCGTCGATCTCGACGGCCGCTGGAACGGGCAGGTGCTCACGCTGGTCGAGGATTTCCGCTTCGCCGACGGCGAGACCGACCGCAAGACCTGGCGGTTCGAGAAGCTGGGACCCGGCTCCTATCGCGGCACGCGCGAGGATGTGCGGGGCGAGACGCAGGTGCGGGTGAAGGGCAACATCGCCACCTTCAGCTATCTCGTCGACCTCGATCCCGGCGCGGAGGAAAACCTCGTGCGCTTTCACGACCGGATGGTGCTGCGCGGTGACGGCACCGTGCTGAACACCGCCTGGGTCACGAAGTACGGCTTCCCGGTGGCGCTGACACGGGTCGAGTTCCGGCGCCCCTAGAGCATTGTTTTGTCGCGTTTTCTTGACGCGAACCCGTGCCCACTCCGCTCGAAAACGCTCCAGGAGGTCCCGCCCTCCAACGTTCCCCTCGACCTTTCCGGAGGACATCCATGCGCTCACATGTGACATCCGCTTCGATTGGACTGTTTCTCGCCCTCGCGGCGGTGCCGGCCGTCGCCGAACCGCTGAGCGGCCCCGAGATCAAGGACAGGATCGGCGGCGAGCTGGTGCGGCTGAGCACCCCCTATGGCCTCACCCTGCCGCTGATCTATCGTGATGACGGCGTCGTCTCCGGCGATCTCTCTGGTTTCTCGATCGGCGCCATGCTGGCCCCGCGCGAGGAGGGGCGCTGGTGGGTGAAGGACGACCGGCTCTGCCAGAAATGGCCAAGCTGGTATGACGGGCGCACCCATTGCTTCACCATCACCTCGCTCGGGCCGGACAAGATCGCCTGGACCCGCGACGACGGACTGTCCGGCACCGCCGAGATGGGCCGCTGAGATGACGCGGGCGCCGGCGGCGCCGGGCGTCACGCTCCGCAGCCTCGCGCTCTATGCGTTGCCGGCCCTGCCGCTGGCGGCGCTGGCGCTGCCCTTCTATGTGATCGTGCCGAGCTTCTACGCCGAGGCGCTCGGTCTCTCGCTCGCCTCCGTCGGCACCGCTTTGCTGGCGATCCGCATCCTCGACGCGCTCGCCGACCCGTTGCTCGGCTGGGCCTCGGACCGCTTCAATCCGGCGATGGGCCGGCGGCGGGCGCTGATGCTGCTGGCGACGCCGGTCACGGCGATCTCGGCCTTCATGGTGTTCTGGCCCGGCGCGGGAGCCGGCATCGCCTATCTGGTGCTGTGGGGGCTCGGGCTCTCGCTCGGCTACACCGCGCTGAGCCTCGCCTATACCGCCTGGGGCGCCGAGATCAGCCCGGATTATCGCGGCCGCGCCCGGGTGGTCGCCGCGCGCGAGGGGGTGACGCTGCTGGGCACGCTGCTCGCCATCGCGCTGCCCTTCGCGGTCGGGCTCGGCAGTGGCGCGGCCGGCTTCCATGGGCTGGCGGCGATGGGCGTGTTCGTGCTGATCGTTCTACCGCTGGCCAGCCTCGCCTGTGTCGCCGGCGTGCCGGAACCCACAGACCGCACCCGCGAGCGGCTCGGCATGCGGGCGGGGCTGCGCCATCTCAGGGCAAACCGGCCGTTTCTGCGGCTGATCGCGGCGTTCCTGCTCAACGGCATCGCCAACGCCATTCCCGCCACGCTGTTCCTCTATTTCGTCGCCGACCGCATCGGTGCCGCCGCGCTGCAGGGCCCGCTGCTGTTCCTCTATTTCCTGTGCGGCGTGGCCGGCCTGCCGCTGGCGCTGCGCTGCGCGACGCGGTTCGGCAAGCACCGCGCCTGGTGCGGGGCGATGCTGGTGGCGTGCCTCGTCTTCGCCAGCGCCGGCTGGCTCGGGCCGGGAGATGTCGTGCCCTTCGCGCTGATCTGCGGCGCCACCGGCCTGCTGCTCGCCTTCGACGTGGCGCTGCCGCCAGCGATCCAGGCCGATGTGATCGATGTCGACACCGCCGCCTCCGGCGAGCAGCGCTCGGGGCTGTATTTCGCGCTATGGGCGCTCGCCACCAAGCTGGCGCTGGCGATCGCGGTGGGCGTCACCTTTCCGCTGCTGGACTGGGCCGGCTACCAGCCCGGCACCGGGGCGCCCACGGCCGAGGCCGGCGCGGCGCTGGCGATGCTCTATGCGTGGCTGCCGATTCCGGCCAAGCTGGCGGCGATCGCGCTGATGTGGGGATTTCCGCTCGACGAGGCGGCGCAGGCGCGGCTGCGCCGGGAGATCGACGCCGGCGCGGCGCCGGCGGTTGTCGTCCCCCGCACGCAGCTGTGATCCGCCCCGCCGGTGGACGCGCGCGGATATGACCTTAGGTCAGAGGCCGTAGCGGACGGGGGAGCCGGTGACACTCACGCGCAGAGATCTGATGGCGACGGCGGCGCTGGGCACTGCCATGCTCGCCTTGCCGCCGGGGCGGGCGCTGGCCCAGCCGACGCCGCTGGCCCGGGCGATCCCCTCTTCCGGCGAAATGATGCCGGCGGTGGGGCTCGGCAGCTGGATCACCTTCAATGTCGGCAATGACCCGGCCTTGCAGGCGGAGTGCACCGCCGTCATGGCGGCGTTCTTCGCCGGCGGCGGGCACATGATCGACAGCTCGCCGATGTATGGCTCCTCGCAGGCGGTGATCGGCCGGGGCCTCGCCGCGCTGGGGCGCCCGGCGGCGCTGTTCTCGGCCGAGAAGGTGTGGACCTCCGCGGGCTCGAACGGGCCGGCGCAGATCGATGAGACGCGCCGGCTCTGGGGCGTGGAGCGCTTCGACCTGCTGCAGGTGCATAATCTGCTGGGCTGGGAGGCGCATCTCGACACGCTGTTCGCGATGAAGGCGGCGGGCCGGCTGCGCTATGTCGGCATCACCACCTCGGAGGGGCGCCGCCACGATCTGGTCGAGCAGATCATGGCGCGCCAGCCGCTCGACTTCGTGCAGCTGAGCTATAATCCGGTTGACCGCGAGGCCGAGCAGCGCCTGCTGCCGCTCGCCGCGGCGCGCGGGATCGCGGTGATCGTCAACCGTCCGTTCCAGCAGGGCGCGCTGACGCGCCGGCTGGAAGGCGCGCCGCTGCCCGCCTTTGCGGGGGAGATCGGCGCGACGAGCTGGGCGCAGCTGATCCTGAAATTCATCCTGGCGGAGCCGGCCGTCACCGTCGCCATTCCCGCCACCACCCGCGTCGACCATGTGCGCGAGAACCTCGCCGCCGCCAGCGGCCCGCTGCCCGACCGGGAGCTGCGCGGGCGCATCGCCGCGCATCTCGGCGCGCTGTGATGGAGCCATGGTCGACCTACCGGCTGGACGACTTCCTGCTGTTCTCGCCCCGGGTCTATTGGCGCCTGTTCGAGGCGCAGAATGCGGCGCTGTGGCCGCTGCATCTGGCGACCATGCTGGCCGGGCTGGCGCTGGTGCTGCTGATCCTGCGCCGCCCCGGCCGGGCAATGCTCTGGACCGGGCTGCTGCTGGCGCCGCTCTGGGCCTTCGTCGCCTGGTCGTTCCTGCTGCAGCGTTATGCCGGGATCAACTGGGCGATGGACTATGCCGCGCCGGCCTTCTTCCTGCAGGCCGTGCTGCTGCTCGCCGCCGCCGTGATGCCGGGTGGCCCGGCGCTGGGGCGGCGTGATGCCGTCAGTAGGGCCGGGCTGGGGCTGGCCGTCGCCGGGCTGCTGCCCTATCCCGCGCTTGCCCTCGCCTCCGGCCGGCCTCTGACAATGGCGGAAGTGTTCGGCATCGCGCCCGATCCGACCGTGCTGGTGACTATCGGCCTGTTGCTGATGGCGCGCGGGCGGTGGCTCGCCCTCTTGCTGCCGATTCCGCTGCTGTGGTGCCTGTTCAGCGGCCTCACCTTGCTGGCGATGCGGGAGGCGCAGGCATGGCCTGTGCTGGCCGGTGCCGGGCTGGCGACGGTGCTGGCGGCGCTGAGGCTGGCGCAACCCGCATCGCGGCGCTGAGCGCCGCCCGCCTTCAGCTGCGGGGCTTGGCCCGCCGCGTCGGCTCGGCCGCCGCCGGGTCTTCCGGCCAGGGGTGGCGGGGATAGCGCCCGCGCATCTCGGCCCGGACGTCGCGCCAGGAGCCCGCCCAGAAGGCGGGCAGGTCGCGCGTCAACTGGATCGGCCGGTGCGCGGGGGAGAGCAGCGACAGGATCAGCGGCACCCGCCCGCCGGCGATGCTGGGGTGGGTGGTGAGGCCGAACAGTTCCTGCACCCGCACATGCAGCGTCGGCCCCCCCTCGGCGGCATAGTCGATGGGCAGGCGCGAGCCGGTCGGCACCTCGTAATGGGTGGGCGCCGCCGCCTCCATGCCGCGCGACAATTCCCACGGTAGCAGGCCGGACAGCGCGCGGCCCAGCCGGTCGGCATCAAGCGCGCCGAGGCTGGTGATGTCGTCCAGCACCGGGGCCAGCCAGTCCTCGGCCGTGGCCGCCAGCGCCTGCCAGGCGAGGTCCGGCCACAGATCGGGGGCGCTCGCGTGGAGGAAGCGGGCGCGATCCAGCCATTGCCGCTGCGCCTCGGACCAACCCAGCCGCTCCAGCCCGCGCGCGGCGGCGGCGCGGGCTAGCGCCCGGGCGGTGTCTTCCCCCGGCTTCAGCGGCGCGGTGCGCTCGGCCAGAACAAGCGCGCCGAACCGGCGCACATGGCGGGCGCGCAAGGCACCCGAGGCGGGATCGAAGGCGGTTTCCACGCCCTCGGTGATGTCAGTGCCGAACTCGGCCTCGATCTCGGCCTCGGTGAGCTCGGCGGCGAGCAGGATGCGCGCCTCATCCGCCGTGCCGGTGAGTTCGGCGATGGCGAGGAAGCGGGCGCGGGCGAGCGAGGAGGCGGGGTCCAGCGCCGCGCCGCGCCCATTCGCCAGCACGAAGCGCCGCCCGTCGCCGCGCCCGCGCGCCACCCGGTCGGGGAAGGCCAGCGCCAGCAGCATGGCGGGGGAGGGCGCGTCACCACTCGTCCGGGTGCCGGCGACCTGCCGCCCATTTACCTGCCGTTCCGCCTCCCCGGCCCAGCGCTCGGCCAGCCGCTGCGCCTCCTCGGTACGGCGGGAGCGGTCGCGGGAAAAATCCATCAGCCGGTGGGCGAGGTCGAGCGCGTCGCCGCCGAGCCCGCGCTCGGAGACCAGGGCGGCGATGCGCGCGGCCTCAGCGCCAGCGCCGCGCCGCGCGCCCTCGATCACCATGCGGGCGAGGCGCGGTTCCAGCGGCAGCCGGGCCATGGCGCGGCCGAGCGGGCTCACCTGCCCGTCCGTATCGAAGGCGCCGAGCGCGCGGAGCAGCGCCCGCGCCTCCTTCACCGCCGGGGCGGGCGGCGGATCGAGAAAGGCGAGGGTCGCGGGATCGCGCGCGCCCCAGACCGCGAGGTCGAGCACGAGGCGGGAGAGATCGGCGGCGAGGATTTCCGGCGTGGCGAAAGCCGGCAGGCTCGCCGTTTCCGGCTCGTGCCACAGGCGCAGGCACACGCCCGGCCCGGTGCGCCCGGCCCGGCCGCGCCGCTGGTCGGCCGCCGCGCGCGAGACCCGCACCGTCTCCAGCCGGGTGAGGCCGACGCCGGGCTCGAAGCGCGGCACCCGGGCGAGGCCGCTGTCGATGACGACGCGCACGCCCTCGATGGTGAGGCTGGTCTCGGCGATGGAGGTGGCGAGCACCACCTTGCGTCGGCCCGGCGGGGCGGGGGAAATGGCGCGGTCCTGCTCGGCGGGGGTGAGCGCGCCATAGAGCGGGGCGATGTCGAGGACGGGATCGCGCACCGCCTCGCGCAGGCAACGCTCGGTGCGGCGGATCTCGGCGGCGCCGGGCAGGAAGGCGAGCAGCGAGCCGCTTTCCTCGCGCAGCGCGCGGGCGATGACCTCCGCCATCTGCCGCTCCACCGGCGCGCCCGGTGTGCGCCCGGCATAGCGGGTCTCCACCGGGAAGGCGCGGCCGAGGCTCTCGACGACAGGGGCGCCGGCCAGCAGCCGGGCGACGCGGGCGCCGTCCAGCGTCGCCGACATGACGAGGATGCGCAGGTCCTCGCGCAGCGCGCCCTGCGCGTCGAGGGCGAGGGCGAGGCCGAGATCGGCGTCGAGGCTGCGCTCGTGGAACTCGTCGAACAGCACGGCAGCGACGCCGGAAAGCTCCGGATCGTCAAGCATCATCCGGGTGAAGATGCCCTCGGTGATGACCTCGATGCGGGTAGTGCGCCCGACCTTGGAGCCGAAGCGGGCGCGGTAGCCGACCGTCTGCCCGGCTTCCTCGCCCAGCGTCTGCGCCATGCGGGTGGCGGCGGCGCGGGCGGCGAGGCGGCGCGGCTCCAGCACGAGGATTTTCCGCCCCAAGACCCACGGCTCGTCAAGCAAGGCGAGCGGCACCCGCGTTGTCTTGCCGGCGCCGGGCGGGGCGACCAGCACGGCGGAGGAGCCCGCGCGCAGGGCGGCGGTCAGTTCCGGCAGGGCGTCGTCGATGGGAAGGGGGGCGAGCGGTGCGGCCATGGCGCAGGGCTATACAGCCTGTTGCCCTGCGCGGGAACGGGCGCGACCCAACACGCCTGCTGCCCACTGGGCCCTCATGGCCGGGCTTGACCCGGCCACCCAGGCCTTCAGCGGTGCAAGGCGGGACCGCTGGATCCCCGGGACAGGCCCGGGGATGAGGGAGGCTGGAAGGCTCAGAAGATCGCGTCGAGGGTGCGACCGATCTTCTCGACGATCTCGCCCATCTGGCTCTCGCTGACGATGAGCGGCGGGCTGACGGCGAAGGTGTCGCCGGCGGTGCGCACCATCATGCCTTCGTCGTGGAACAGCCGCTCCATGCCTTCATAGGCGCGGCGGCCGACGCCGTCGGCGCGCGACTCGAAGTCGATGGCGCCGACAAGGCCGACGGTGCGGATGTCGAGTACGCCGGGCTTGGAGCGCAGCGAATGGAAGGCGTCCGCCCAGATCGGCTCGATCTGGCGCACGCGCTCGAACAGGCCTTCCTCGCGGTAGAGGTCGAGGGTCGCCAGGGAGGCTGCGCAGGCCAGCGGATGGGCCGAATAGGTGTAGCCGTGGAACAGGTCGATCACAGGCGCGTCGCTCTTCACGAAGGCGTCGTAAATGTGCTTGCGCACCAGCACGCCGCCCATCGGCACCGCGCCCGAGGTGACGCCCTTGGCGAAGGTGATCATGTCGGGCACCACGCCGTAGCGCTCGGCGGCGAAGGCATAGCCGAGGCGGCCGAAGCCGGTGATGACCTCGTCGAAGATCAGCAGGATGCCGTATTTGTCGCAGAGCTCGCGCAGGCGCTTGAGATAGCCGACCGGGGCGGGAATGGCGCCGGTGGAGCCGGCCATCGGCTCGACGATGACGGCGGCGATGGTGGAGGCGTCGTGCAGCGCGACGAGGTTCTCCAGCGCGTCGGCGCGCTCGGCGCCCCACTCCGGCTCGCCCTTGGAAAAGGCCTGCTTCTCGCGGTTATAGGTGTGCGGCAGGTGGTCGACGCCCGGCAGCAGCGAGCCGAACATCTTGCGGTTGGGCGACATGCCGCCGACCGAGATGCCGCCGAAGCCGACGCCGTGATAGCCGCGCTCGCGGCCGATGAGGCGGGTGCGCGTCGCGTTGCCCGTGGTGGCGTGGTAGGCGAGCGCGATCTTCAGCGCGCTGTCGCCGGCCTCCGAGCCGGAATTGCACAGGAACACATGGTCGAGATCGCCCGGCGCCAGCGCGGCAATGCGGGCGGCGACGGCGAAGGCCTTGGGGTGGCCATACTGGAAGGGCGGGGCGAAATCCATTTCCGCCGCCTGGTGCTGGATCGCCTCGACGATGGGATCGCGGTTATGGCCGGCATTGGCGCACCACAGACCGGCGGTGGCATCAAGCACCGCACGCCCTTCCGGCGTGTAGTAGTGCATGTCCTTGGACCGCGAGAGCAGGCGCGGCCGCGCCTTGAACGCCCGGTTGGGCGTGAACGGCATGAAGAACGCCTCGAGGTCGTTCGGGCTGGCGGCTGCGGAAGAGTAAGCAGACATGGATGACTCCGGCTGATACGGCGAATGGGACAAGCCGCGCTTTTTTAGTCATGTATAATACGTAAGCAGGATGCGCTCACGAGAAATAATCATGATGTGATCACTTTCCTTTCTGCCGGGCCGGCGGCCTCATGGGCCGGCTTGACCCGGCGGCCTCATCGCGGCCATCAACGCACGGCAGAGCTAGAGTGCGATCCGATCAGATTGAACCAGTCTGATCGGTAAATCGCCCTCTAACTCTAGGAGAGAGAACGCGTTATCCGATCAGCTTGCGATGCAGGCTGATCGGCGGGTGCTCTAGGGCGTTCACGCTGCGTCAGCGGGTGGGCGCGGCGCGCCGTGCCTTAAGAGAGCGTTTCTGCCGTGTCCGGGAGGGGGCGTCCGGGAACGGCGCAGGATAGGACGTTGCGGTGCCCGAGAGCACGACAGTCGAGACGCCCGGAGCCGATGCCGCTGCCCCCGATGCGGTGCGGCGCGCGCTGGCGCATGTGCTCGCCTCCGATGAGCTGCGCTCTTCGCCGCAGCTCGCCAACATCCTGCGCTTCGTCGTCGAGGCGACGCTGGACGGGCGGCGCGAGGCGATCAAGGGCTACACCATCGCGGTCGAGGCGCTGGGGCGCGACCCCTCCTTCGATCCGCAGGCCGACCCGATCGTGCGGGTGGAGGCGACACGGCTGCGCCGGGCGCTCGAGCGCTATTACGCCGGCGCCGGTGCCGCCGACGACCTTGAGATCGCCATTCCGCGCGGCAGCTATGTGCCGCATTTCCTGCCGCGGCCGGCGATGGAGCTGGAGGCGGACGAGGCCGATGCCGTGCCGGTCGAAGCGGAGAGCGTCCCGGCCGCGCCCCCTCCCGGCAGGCCGACCGCCGCGCCGCCGCCCTCCCTGCCGCCCGCGCCGGCGCGGCGGCGCAGCGGCGCCGGTCTGGCGCTGGCGCTGGGGCTGGCGGCGCTTCTGATTGTCGGCGCCGGCCTGGCCATGGGCAGCCTCGACCCGCTGGGGCTGCGGGCGCTGATGGCCGGGCCCGCCTGGCAGCCGATGGAGCGGGCCAACCGGCTGGGCATGCCGATGATCGAGGTGCGCGATTTCGAAACCGCCGGCGCCCGGGTGCCGGCGCCCGGCGACACGGCCGCCCGTGCCGGCGCGGTGAACAGCGGCGACTTCACCGCCGAGGCGATCGAGGTGCGGGTGCGCGACGCGCTGGCCCGCTTCGACCTGCTCGACGTGCTGGCGAGCCCGGATGCGCGCCCGGCGCTGCGCTGTTCCGGCGAGGAGGCCTCCCCCAGTTCCGCCTTCGCGCTGGGCGGGCTGGTGGAGAACCATGATGACGGCACGCTCTCGGTGCTGCTGCGCCTATCGGACCTGTGCGACGGCACCATCGTCTGGTCGCGGGAGTTCGACAGCCTCCGGCGCGGCGGCGACGCCACGGCGCTGGAGATCGCCCTGGTGCGCGACATCATGGCAGCGATCGCCGAGCCCTATGGCGTGATCCAGGCGCGGGCGCGGGCGCGCGTCACCGCCGCCGGCGGGCCGGCGGTGGCCGGGCCCTATGGCTGCGTGCTGATCGCCTATTCCTACTGGCGCTCCTACCTGCCGGCCGAGCATGAGGCGGCGCGCGACTGCCTGGAGAAGGCGGTGGCGGCGGACCGCACCTTCGCCCTCGGCTATGCGCTGCTGGCGGAACTGCATCTCGACGAGATCCGCGCCGGCGCCTCGCCGCGCGCTGCCACCCCGGCGCTCAACCGGGCGCTGGCGGCGGCGGAGCAGGCGGTGGAGCTGACCCCGACCAGCGCCTTCGCCCGCCGGGTGCTGATGGACGTGCATTTCTTCCGCGGCGGGCGCGCGGCCACGCTGGCGGCGGGCACGCTCGCGCTGGAGCTCAACCCCTATGATGTCGACATACTGGCCGATTTCGGCGGCCGACTGATCGCGCTGGGGGAAACCGCGCGCGGCGAGGCGATGCTGGCGCAGGCGGCCCATGCGGCGCCGGGCATGCCGCCCTGGGTGGATTATCACCGCGTGATCGCCGCCTATCTCAGGGGCGACGCGCCGGCGGCGGCGGCGGCGGCGGACCAGCTGATGGGCGATGGCTACGCGCCGGGGCTGCTGGCGCGGGCGCTGGCCAGCCATCTCGCCGGCGAGGACGACGAGGCGCGCGCCGACCTGCGAAAGCTGGTGGCGCTCGCTCCCGCCTGGGCCAGCGAGCCCGACGCCATGATCGGCCGGTTCTTTCCCGATGCCGACGTCGCCCGCAAGGTGCGGGCCGATCTCGCCGATCTCGGCCTGAAGCTGCGCGATTCCGCCGCCGCGAACTGAAACCCGCTGGCGCCCGGCAGGCGCGCACAAGGTCGCGTGGCGCGGGCGGGCGAGAGCGGCTATAGGCTTGGTCCGCTTCCCGGATACCCTCCTTCCACGCGGACCCTTCTCATGTCGGACAGTTTCGATCTCGCCATCGTCGGTGCGGGTGTCGTCGGCCTTGGCCACGCCATTGCGGCGCGGCGGCGCGGGCTGAAGACGGTTGTCATCGACCGCGACGCGCAGGCCAATGGCGCCTCGGTGCGCAATTTCGGCTTCGTCACCGTCACCGGCCAGCAGCGCGGCGAGTGCTGGCGCCGGGCGATGCGCTCGCGCGACATCTGGGCCGAGGTGGCGCCCCGGGCCGGCATCGAGGTGGTGCATCGCGGCCTGCTGGTGGCCGTGCGCCGGCCGGAGGCGATGCCGGTGCTGGAGGCCTTCCGCGCCACCGAAATGGGCGAGGGCTGCGAACTGCTCAGCGTCGAGGCGACGCGCGAGCGGCTGCCGGCGCTCACCGGCGCGCTTTCCGGCGGGCTGTGGAGCCCGCACGACATGCGGGTGGAATCGCGCGACGCCATTCCCCGCCTCGCCGCCTGGCTGGCCAGCGAGGGGGTGGAGTTCCGCCGCGAAAGCGCGGTGACGGCGGTGGAACCGGGCCGGGTCGTCACCCCCTCCGGCACGGTGACGGCGTCGCGCATCGTGGTGGCGCCGGGCGACGATTTCCACACCCTGTTCGAGGACCGCTTCAAGGCCTATGGCGTCACCCGCTGCAAGCTGCACATGCTGCGCGTGTCCGACCCGGCGCTGGGCACCCTGCCGGGCTCTGTCATGACCGACCTCTCGCTCGGGCGCTATCTCGGCTATGCCGAACTGCCCGAGGCGCAGGCGCTGAAGCGGGTGCTGGAGGCCGAGCAGGCTGAACACCTCAAGCACGGCGTCCACCTTATCGTGGTGCAGTCGGCCGACGGCTCGCTTGTCGTGGGCGACAGCCATCATTATGGCGCGACGCCGGACCCGTTCGCGCCTGACTTCGTCGACGAGCTGATCCTTGACGAATACGCCGCTCTGTTCGGCCGCCGGCCGCCGGTCACTGAACGCTGGATCGGCACCTATGCCTCCGCTTCCGACCGGCTGGCCTTCATCGACCGGCCGCACGACGACATCCGCCTCGTGGTGGTGACGAGCGGCACCGGCGCCTCCACCGGCTTCGCGATCGCCGAGGAAGCGATGGCGGAACTGTTCGACTGAGCGGCGCGACAGGGGGATTTGCTGAAGAGTCTTTGCTGGGTCCCGGATCGGCGCTCCGCCTGCGGCGTCGCTGGTCCGGGACACAAGAAACGTCCGTGTCCCGGACCAGCTGCCTGCAAGGCAGCGCCGATCCGGGACCCAGCGAAAACGCTTCGGCCAAACCTCTTCCCCCGCGCCGGCATTGCCGCCACGCGCCCCATCCTCTAAACCCGCGCCGTACTTCGAGAAGGACGGCGCCCATGGCCAAGGACAAACCCACCAAGCTTCGCGCCCGCATGCCGCGCGGCTTCGCCGATCGCGGGCCGGGCGACCTCGTGCCGACGCGGGCGATGCTGGAGACCATCCGCAAGGTCTATGAGCTCTATGGCTTCGAGGCGCTGGAGACGCCCTTCATCGAATATACCGACGCGCTGGGCAAGTTTCTGCCCGACCAGGACCGGCCGAATGAGGGCGTGTTCTCGTTCCAGGACGATGACGAGCAGTGGCTGTCGCTGCGCTACGATTTGACCGCGCCGCTCGCCCGCCATGTGGCGGAGAATTTCGACAAGCTGCCAAAGCCCTTCCGCAGCTACCGCGCCGGCTGGGTGTTTCGCAACGAGAAGCCCGGCCCGGGGCGCTTCCGCCAGTTCATGCAGTTCGACGCCGACACGGTGGGGGCGCCGACCGTGGCCGCCGATGCCGAGATCTGCATGATGATGGCCGACACGCTGGAGGCGCTGGGCATCGCGCGCGGCGACTATGTGATCAAGGTCAATAACCGCAAGGTGCTGGACGGCGTGCTGGAGGCGATCGGCCTCGGCGGCGACGACAATGCCGGCCGCCGGCTAACGGTTCTGCGCGCCATCGACAAGTTCGACAAGGTGGGCATATCAGGCGTGCGCGACCTGCTCGGCGAAGGCCGCTGGGAGAACCCCGAGGCCAAGAGCGGCGACTTCACCAAGGGCGCGGGGCTGGATGAGGAGGCGATAGATCGCTTACTCGGTCTTTTTCTTGCCTATGAGGAGGCTGATTCCGACGCCTTGGAGCCGGGTGATTGGCCCGTCGAACAGCGTGTCGCTCCCAAGTCTGACCCGAATAAAGTGATGCATGGCGTCTTAAGGCGCATGAGTGCACTCGCTGGGGATACTGCAACGGGCGCAAGCGGTGTCGATGAACTCGGCCAAATTGGTGCACTTATTGAGACATCAAATTACTCCGACCGCATCCGCATCGACCCCTCCGTCGTCCGTGGCCTCGAATACTACACCGGCCCGGTCTTCGAGGCCGAGCTGACCTTTGAGGTGAAGGACGAGAAGGGCCGGCCGGTGCGCTTCGGTTCCGTCGGCGGCGGCGGGCGCTATGACGGGCTGGTCGGGCGCTTCCGGGGCGAAGCTGTGCCGGCTACGGGTTTTTCCATCGGCGTCTCGCGGCTGGCTTCCGCGCTGTCCTACCTCAAGACCGACGCCACGCCGGAATTCGGCCCTGTCGTGGTGGTGGTGATGGATCGCGACCAGACCGCCCACTATATGGGCCTCGTCGCCACGCTGCGGCAGGCCGGCATCCGCGCCGAGATGTATCTCGGCAACCCGAAGAATCTCGGCAACCAGTTCAAATATGCCGACCGCCGCAATTCGCCTTGCGTGGTTATTCAGGGTTCGGATGAGCGCGCCAATGGCCAGGTGCAGATCAAGGACCTGATCGAGGGCGCCAAGGCCGCCGCCGCCATCACCGACAATGCCGAGTGGCGCGAGAGCCGCCCGGCGCAGTTCGCCTGCACCGAGGATGAGCTGGTGGCGAAGGTGCGCGAGCTGCTCGACCATCACGGCGTTCCCCACGGCGCCGCGCTGGGGTAGGGGGGCGCATGTGCACCCTGTTCCCCGGACGCGCCGCATGGCGCGATCCGGGGCCCAGGGGGGGTAGGCGCATCCTTTCCCCTTAACCGGCGGCGGGCGGTGCTCGATACGAAGGCATATGGCCGCCTGCGGCGGGTCTTCTCCTGGGTCCCGGATCGGCGCTCCGCCTGTGGCTGCGCTTGTCCGGGAGACTACCCCGGAAACCATCTCACACCCCGCGCATGGACCGGGGCGCGGGGCTTTGCTAGAAGCGCGCAGCTTCTCGCCGCCCCGTTTACCGCAGACCGGACCCGCCCATGCCCGCCGACCAAAGCCACGCCGAGGAACTGCTCGCGCTTTATGCGCGTGCCGGCTTCGCGCGCGTCGAGCCGCCGGTGCTCCAGCCCGCCGATGCCTTTCTCGACCTCTCGGGCGAGGAAATGCGGCGCACCATGTTCATCACCATGGACCCGGACGGGCGCGAGCTGTGCCTGCGGCCGGACCTCACTTTGCCGGTGTGCCGCCATTACATCACTGAGGGCGCCGCGCAGATGCGCGATTTCGCCTATCTCGGCCCGGTGTTCCGCTCCGATGTGGCGGGTGGCGAACTCCTGCAGGCCGGCGTCGAATCCTTCGGCCGGCATGACCGCGAGGCGGCCGATGCCGACCTGCTGGCGCTGGGGCTGGAGACGGCGGCGCTGTGGGGGGTGATCGACCCCACCATCCGGCTCGGCGATGCCGGCCTGTTCGCCACCCTGCTCGACGCGCTGAACCTGCCTCCGGTGTGGCGGCGGCGGCTGATCAAGGATTTCGCCCGCTCCGGCGATCTCGGCGCCGATCTCGCTCTGCTGAAGCAGCGCCCGGAAGAGGGCGGCGTCACCGCCCATGCCGGCGTGCTCTCGGCGCTGGCGGGCTCCGACCCCGACGCGGCGCGGGCGCTGGTGACGGACCTGCTCTCCATCGCCGGCATCTCCACCGTCGGCGGGCGCAGCGTGTCAGAAATCGCCGAGCGCTTTCTCGAACAGGCGGCGCCCGGCGATGCCGAGGGGCTGTCGGCGGAGAAGGTGAGCGTGATCGAGCGCTATCTCGCCATTGCCGGCACGCCCGACGAGGCGGCGGCGAGCCTGCGCCAGCTGGCCGGGGACGCGGGGCTGGAGCTCGCCCGCGCGCTCGACGCCTTCGAGACCCGCACCCATTTCATCGCCGCGCAGGGCATCGAGCCGGCGCGGCTCTCCTTCGCCACCGCCTTCGGCCGGCCGCTCGACTATTACTCCGGCATGGTGTTCGAGCTGCACGAGAACGGGGCGGGGGCGCCGCTCGTCGCCGGCGGGCGCTATGACGGGCTGCTCGGCCGGCTCGGCGCCGGCGAGCCCATTCCCGCCGTCGGCTTCGCCGTCTGGCTCGGCCGGCTCGACGCCGTGGAGGCCCGCTGATGAGTGCGCTGATCATCGCCGTGCCCTCCAAGGGCCGGCTGCAGGAAAACGCCACCGGCTTCTTCGCCCGCGCCGGTATGTCGCTCACCCAGTCGCGCGGCGTGCGCGACTATCGCGGCACGCTGACCGGGGTGGAGGGGGTGGAGGTCGCCTATCTCTCCGCCTCCGAAATCGCCAGCCAGCTGGCGGCGGGCGCGGTGCATCTCGGCGTCACCGGCGAGGATCTGGTGCGCGAGAGCATACCGGACGCCGATTCCAAGGTGCTGCTGGTGGAAGGCCTCGGCTTCGGCCACGCCAATGTGGTGGTGGCGGTGCCGCAGGCCTGGATCGACGTGCGCACCATGCGCGACCTCGACGATGTCGCGACGCATTTCCACGCCACGCGCGGCCGGCGGGTGCGGGTGGCGACGAAATATCTCAGCCTGACGCGCGGCTTCTTCGCCCGCCACGGCATTGTCGATTACCGCATCGTGGAAAGCCTGGGCGCCACCGAGGGCACGCCGGCAGCGGGCACGGCAGAGCTGATCGTCGATATCACCACGACCGGCTCGACGCTGGCGGCGAACGCGCTGAAGGTGATCGACGACGGCGTCATCCTGCGCTCCGAGGCCAATCTGGTCGCCTCGCTGCACGCGGACTGGAACCCGGCGGCGAAGGCGGCGGCGCGGGCGCTGCTCGACCGGGTGACGGCGGCCAAGCGCGCCGCCACCATGCGCGAGGTGAAGACCCGCTTTGCCGCCTGCGATGCCGAGGTGGTGCAGGAGGCGGTGCGCCGTTTCCGCGCCGTGGCGCCCTTCGGCGCGCCGACCTCGTCGGGCATGGTGACGCTGCACTGCCCGCCGGACACGCTGCACGCGTTGGCGGTGTTTCTGCGCGAGCAGGGGGCGTCGACCGTCTCGGTCGGCCCGCTCGACTATGTGTTCGCCGCCGAGAACCCGCTTTACGAAAAGCTGGACGCGCGGATCGGGTAGGGGCGGGACCACCCTTGCTCCCTCATGGCCGGGCTTGACCCGGCCACCCAGGAAGAGCACCGCAACGACAGGTCCAAAGGCTGGGTGCCCGGGCCAAACCCGGGCATGAGGGAAGACAAATCCCGTCATCCCCAGCGCAATGCACCGTGTCCCGGCCCAGCGGAGCCGAAGGCGGAGCGCCGCGCCGGGACCCAGCGCGAAACGCTTCTGCCGCGCTCTGTGAAGGATTCGAGGCGCTGCGCGGAGTCTTCCCTGGGTCCCGGATCGGCGCCGTGCGGCGCACGGCTGGTCCGGGACATGGCCTTACCCCTGCGCGGCGTGGGCCTTTTCCGCTTCTTCGGCGACCTCGCGCGGCAGGGCGAACGCCGCCGCCTCGCCGATGGCATGGCCGAATAGCACGAGGCAGGGGCCGCTGGCGCCGTCCGCAACGGCGGCTTCCAGCGCCGCCTGCAGCGTGGCGACGGTGGCCGGCACCTGCCGTTCCTGCGGCCGTGTGGCGGAGAAGAGAGCGATGGCCGGGGTCGCCGGGTCGAGCCCGGCCGCCATCGCCTTGGCCGAGAGCTCGCCCCAGGTGCGCTGCGGCATGTAGACCACGGTGGTGGCGGCGGGATCGGCCAGCGCCTGCCAGTCGAGATCGCGCGGCAGCTTGCCGTCGCGGGCATGGGCGGTGACGAATTGCAGCCGGCGGGCATGGTCGCGATGGGTGAGCGAGACACTGAGCCGGCTCGCCGCCCCCTGCGCCGCGGTGATGCCGGGCACCACGTCCACCGGCAGGCCGGCATTGCGCGCGGCGGTGATCTCCTCCCCGGCGCGGCCGAACACCATCGGGTCGCCGCCCTTCAGCCGCACCACCCGCTTGCCCTGCTTGGCCAGCGAGACCATCAGCGCGTTGATGTCGTCCTGCTTGCAGGAGGGCTTGTAGCCGGTCTTGCCGACCAGCATCTTGCGGGCCTCGCGGCGGGCGACATCCAGCACCGCCGGGGCAACGAGGTCGTCATAGAGCACCACATCGGCCGATTGCAGCACCCGCACCGCCTTCAGCGTCAGCAGTTCCGGGTCGCCCGGACCGGCGCCGACAAGGGCGACCGAGCCGCGCGGCGTGTCGGTGCGCTCCACCTCTGCGCGGGCGAGAAACTGCTCGCGCAGCGCCTCCGACGGTTCGTCCTCCGGGGTCTCCAGCGCGGCGCGGGTGAAGCGCTCCCAGAAGCTGCGGCGGCCCTGATAGGAGAGCGCGAGGGCGGACACCGCCGGGCGCCAGCTGCGCGCGGCTTCGGCCCAGCGCTTGAAGCCCTGCGGAATCACCGCCTCGATCTTCGCCCGCACCGCCTGGCCGAACACCGGGGCGGCGCCGTCGGTGGAAATGCCGACCACGAGGGGCGATCGATTGACGATGGCGCCGAAGGCGAAATCGCAGAAGGCCGGCTTGTCCACCACATTGACCGGCACGCCGGCGGCGTGGGCCGCGTCGGCAAAGCGGGCGCAGTCCGGGTCGTCCTCGAAGGCGCCGATGGCGAGCGCGGCGCCGGCAAGGTCTTCCGGCGTCCAGTCGCGGGCGATGAGAATGAGCGGCCCATCCGGCGGCGCGGCGGCCAGCGCCAGCAGGTCCTCGCAGGGGTCGACGGCGAACACCTCGACATGCGCGCCGGCGGCGGAGAGCAGTTCCGCCTTCCACGCCGCCGCTTCCGAGCCGCCGGCCAGCACTACCCGGCGCCCGGACAGCGCGAAGAACACCGGCAGGCGGGCGAGCGGCGCCATGCGCGCCGGGGCCGGGCGGGCGCGGCGCTCAGGGGCGGGAGGGGGAGGGGCGGAATCGGTCATTGCGGCGGTCGGTCCGAGAGGGCGAATGGTCACTTATCACACAAAATTCTCGTCCATTGAAGTCAATAGACGTAAATTTCCGGGAAAATATCAGTGGCTCTTTTCCGACAATCGGTCGGTCCAGGCCAGGACCACGCCGGACAGCACGAACACGACATGGATGATGACCAGCCACATCAGCTGCTTCTCGTCGACGCCACGGTCGAGATTCATGAAGGCTTTGAGCAGGGCGATCGCCGAAATGGCGACGATGGAGGCCAGCAGCTTCTGCTTGAGGCCGGCGAAATCGACCTTGGTCATCCATTCCGGCCAGTCGGCATGGCCGGAGCCGTCGATCTTGGCGACGAAGTTCTCGTAGCCGGAGAAGATGACGATGATGACCAGGCTGCCGGTGAAGGTGAGATCGACCAGCGCCAGAAGGCCGAGAATGGTGTCGCTCTCGTCGAACTGGCCGGCATGGGTGACGAAGTGGAGCAGCTCGACGCCGAATTTGTACAGCAGCACCGCCAGCGCGATCACCAGCCCGAGATAGAACGGCGCCATGATCCAGCGGCTGAGCAGAATGATGCGTTCGATGAGCTTTTCCATGCGTCCGTCACCCCAGCCTGACCCCGCCTCTCGCGGATGCGAGAGGCGTGCCACGGCGCCGCGATGGCGGCAAGAGGCCGTGATGCGGGCGTGAGGCGGGCTGGGTGCGGCGCGCGGTGGGAGGGCGGGACAGTGGGCTTTGCGAAGGGGCGCGAGGGGCGCACGCGGGGCGTCGCGCACCCCTCGCAAGGTGACAGCGTGTCAGTTCGCCGTCACTTTCTGGTAGGTGTTCTTCAGCTCGTCCTGGATGACGATGGCCGTGCCCTTGGCGACCAGAAGCAGGTCCGCGTCCGGGGTGCGGGTGCTGTAGCTCCAGCCCGCCGGCGGCTTCAGCTTGGCGCCGAGGCCGGGCAGGTCGGCATAGCTCAGCGCCGGGTCGACGATCTGGGCGTAGGACTGCATCACATAGACCGCCCCATCAGGCGCGGTGAGCTGGAACACCGGCTTGCCGGCATCGAAGCGATAGGTGGTGTTACGGTCGATGGTCTGCTCGGTATAGGTCGGGCCCATCGCCTGGTGCAGCGAGAGCGACACCTCGGCCCGCTTGGCCATGACGATGCCGCCGACCGTGATGATCTCGCCGGTCTTGGTGTCGCCGGTGGCGGAGATGCCATCCATGATGAAATGGCGCGGGCCGTTCATGACCACGGCGAGCGTGTCGAATTGACGGAGCAGCTCGCGCCGTGTGAGCGCGTCCCATTTGTCGGCGGGGCAGTCGTCGAAGCCGAGCGTGTTGAAGACGGAGGCCCGGAGGCCGTCCAGGGTCAGATGCACCGCCACCAGTTCGCAATAGCGCGCGTCGCGCAGCACGGCAGGCAGCTTCGGCGTCGGCTCCGGCGCCGGCTGCTGCGCCAGCGAGGCGCCGCCGGACAGCGGGACCAGCAAAGCGAACAGGGCGGAAAGGAGGGGGCGGGAAGAAGAGGTCACGGTCGTTCCTCATTCGATCAGCGAGGCGCGAACGTTACGGCGGAGGCGCCGGGCAGGGGAAGATGCCCGGGCGATGCGATCAAGAATAGACAGGGCGCGCCGCTGCGGCAGGCGCGGGGCGCGGCGGGAAGGCCCGCCGCACCCGTTATCGTCAGGCCGCGACGCCGGTGCCGATCGGGCAGGAGACGCCTGTGCCGCTGAGCGCGCAGTAGCCGCCGGGGTTCTTGGCGAGGTACTGCTGGTGGTACTCCTCGGCGAAGTAGAAATGCGGGGCGTCGACGATCTCGGTGGTGATATCAGGGAAACCCTTGGCCTTCAGCGCGACGTCATAGGCGGCCTTGCTGGCCTCGGCCTGCGCCCGCTGCTCGGGCGAGGTCACGTAGATCCCGGACCGGTAGGTGGTGCCGACATCATTGCCCTGGCGCATGCCCTGGGTCGGGTCGTGGTTCTCCCAGAACAGCTTGAGCAGCTCGGCATAGCTGAGCTTGGAGGGGTCATAGACCACCAGCACCGCCTCGGCATGGCCGGTGAGGCCGGTGCAGGTCTCCTCATAGGTCGGGTTCGGTGTGATGCCGTTGATATAGCCGACGGCGGTCACATAGACGCCCGGCGTCTGCCAGAACTTGCGCTCGGCGCCCCAGAAACAACCGAGGCCGAAAATGGCGGTCTCGAAGCCTTCGGGGTAGGGGCCCTTCAGCTTGTGGCCGTTGACGAAATGGACGTCGGCGGTCGGCAGTTCCCGGGCGCGGCCGGGCAGGGCCTGCTCAGCGGTGGGCAGGTCGGCACTCTTCTTGAAGAAGAACATGGAGCACATCCCTTCATGGACTGGCGCCGATATGGGGTGTGGCGGGCCCGCGCGCGAGGGCGGGGGCCATCACGCGCCCGGCATCAGGCGACGCTCTAGGCGGCGTTGGGCCGGCGGCCGATCAGCAGCAGCAGCGCGCCGGCGATGCCGAGCACCGCGAAGAGCGGCGCGCCGAGCACCGGCACGACGAGATAGCTCCACACCGTCGATGACAGGCTGCGCTCGATGAAGGCCTGGAAGCGCGCCAGCGACTCCGGGCTCACGGCCAGCCAGGTGACGCCGAGCGGGGTGGTGACAATCTCCGAGGAGGCGATGGAGCGCACGCCGTCCAGCACCAGGGCGACAAAGGCGCCGGCCAGAACCCACAGCCCGACGAAGCGGAAGAGAAAGCGGATCATGCGGCGTCCCGGTCCTCGTGCGCGAAGGGCGCATCTGTCGCGTCGAACCGTCTGTAGGCGGCGCGGGCGGGGGAGGCAAGGGCCGCGCGCCGGGTGGGGGGCGCCGCCACCCGGCTGGAGCGCCCGCCATCGCGGCAATGCGCCGCCGGCTCGCGCGTCCGTGAAGACCCTTAGCCTTGACGTGGATCAAGGTTGCCGGCGCCCTGCGGCGCGAAAGCTCCCTCCACATCATGGAGTCGTTCCAGATCGGCCGATCGGAACGTGGAGGGTCGAATGACGCAGCTACACAGCTCCGCTGGCGAGGGACGAGGCTCGGGTGCCACCGAGCCCGGCGTCGATCAGAGCGGCAAGAAAATGACCTTTGGCGAAGGCGGGCTCGCCTTCGTCTTCGCGGTCCTGTCGCTGTCCTGCATCACGGTGGCGGCGAAGACGCACGATGCCGCCTACGCCTTCCACGCCTATCTCTCCGCCTTCGCCAGCCTGGCGGCGGTGTTCGTCATCCTCAACCGCTATGTCGACCGCCCGGCGGCGCTGCCGGCGCGGGAGATCGACGGCAAGCCGAACTACAATTTCGGCCCGGTGAAGTTCGCCACGATCGCGGCGATGTTCTGGGGCATTGCCGGCTTCCTGGTCGGCGTCATCATCGCCTTCCAGCTCGCCTTTCCCTGGCTGAACCTCGATCTGCCCTGGACGGCGTTTGGCCGGCTGCGGCCGCTGCACACCTCGGCGGTGATCTTCGCCTTTGGCGGCAACGTGCTGATCGGCACCTCGTTCTATGTGGTGCAGCGCACCTCGCGCGCCCGGCTCGCCGGCTATCTCGCGCCGTGGTTCGTGGTGCTGGGCTATAATTTCTTCATCGTCATCGCCGGCACGGGCTATCTGCTGGGCATCACCCAGTCGAAGGAATATGCCGAGCCGGAATGGTACGCCGATCTGTGGCTGACCGTGGTGTGGGTGACGTATCTGCTGGTCTATCTCGCCACGCTCTGGCGCCGGCAGGAGCCGCACATCTATGTGGCGAACTGGTTTTACCTCGCCTTCATCGTCACCATCGCGATGCTGCATCTCGGCAATAATGCCAGCATCCCGGTCTCAGTGTTCTCGCCCAAATCCTACATCGTCTGGTCGGGCGTGCAGGATGCCATGGTGCAGTGGTGGTACGGCCATAACGCGGTCGGCTTCTTCCTCACCGCCGGCTTCCTCGCCATCATGTACTACTTCATCCCCAAGCGGGCCGACCGGCCGGTCTATTCCTACCGGCTGTCGATCATCCACTTCTGGGCGCTGATCTTCATCTACATCTGGGCCGGCCCGCACCATCTGCACTACACCGCGCTGCCGGACTGGGCGCAGACGCTGGGCATGACCTTCTCGATCATCCTGTGGATGCCCTCCTGGGGCGGCATGATCAACGGCCTGATGACGCTCTCGGGTGCCTGGGACAAGCTGCGCACCGACCCGGTGCTGCGGATGATGGTGGTGTCGGTCGCCTTCTACGGCATGTCGACCTTCGAGGGTCCGCTGATGTCGGTGAAGTCGGTCAACTCGCTCAGCCACTACACCGACTGGACCATCGGCCATGTGCATTCCGGTGCGCTGGGCTGGGTCGCCTACATCTCCTTCGGCGCCATCTACTGCCTGGTGCCGTGGCTCTGGCAGAAGCGGGAACTGTATTCGCTGCGCCTGGTCAACTGGCACTTCTGGATCTCGACCATCGGCATCGTCTTCTACATCTCGGCGATGTGGGTGGCGGGCATCCTGCAGGGCCTGATGTGGCGCGCCTACACCTCGCTCGGCTTCCTCGAATACTCCTTCATCGAGACCGTCGAGGCGATGCACCCCTTCTACATCATCCGCGCGGTGGGCGGTGTGCTGTTCCTCGTCGGCGGGCTGATCATGGCGTTCAACATCTTCATGACCATCCGGCAGCCGGAGACGGCTGAGGCCGACACCGGCGCGCGCAACCCTTCCCTCGTGCCGGCTGAGTGAGGACGCAAGATCATGGCTGAAGCCGCCGCTCCCAAAAAGTCCCTCTGGGCCAAGCATGCCTTCCTCGAACGGAACTCGATCTGGCTGATGATCGGCATCCTGCTCGTCGTCGCCATTGGCGGCCTCGTCGAGATCGTGCCGCTGTTCTACCTCAAGAGCACGATCGAGAAGGTGTCCGGCGTGCGGCCCTGGTCGCCGCTGGAACTGGCGGGCCGCAACATCTATGTCCGCGAGGGCTGCTACAACTGCCACTCGCAGATGATCCGCCCGCTGCGCGACGAGGTGGAGCGCTACGGCCACTACTCGCTGGCGGCCGAGAGCATGTATGACCGGCCGTTCCAGTGGGGCTCCAAGCGCACCGGGCCGGACCTTGCCCGCGTCGGCAACAAATATTCCGACGAATGGCAGCGCCAGCACCTCGCCGATCCGCGCTCGGTGGTGCCGGGCTCGATCATGCCCGGCTACCCCTTCCTGGCGCAGACGCCGCTCAAGACCTACGAGATCGCCGACGACATGAAGGTCAACGCCGTGCTCGGCGTGCCCTATTCGGAAGCGATGATCGCCGAGGCGCTGGCCGACCTGAAGGCGCAGGCCACCCCCGACGCCGATGGCGACGGGCTGACCGAACGCTATCCCGGCGCGCAGCAGCGCGACTTCGACGGCAACCCCAAGGTCATCTCCGAGGCGGATGCGCTGATCGCCTATCTGCAGGCGCTCGGCACCATGGTCGACTTCAAGCTTTACGACGACAAGGCAAACATCCGCTGAGGAGGCCGGGATGAACGAGACCTATCGCGCCCTCGCCGAATTCGCCCAGACCTGGGGGCTTCTCTACTTCGTCGGCATCTTCCTCTGCGTGCTCGCCTATGCGCTTTCGCCCCGGCGCAGCAAGCAGTTTGAAGACGCCGCCCGCATGCCGCTGCGCGAGGATTGACCATGGCCGAGCATCAAAAGAACGTGGACGCCGTCACCGGCGTGTCGACGACCGGCCACGAGTGGGACGGCATTCGCGAACTGAACAACCCGCTGCCGCGCTGGTGGCTGTGGACCTTCTATGCCTGCATCGTCTGGGCGGTGGCCTACTGGGTGGTCTATCCCGCCTGGCCGCTCGTCTCCGGCTACACGTCAGGCGTGCTGGGCTGGAAGTCGCGCGACGCGGTCGAGGTGCAGCTCGCCGATCTGCGCACGCAGCGCGGCGCTTTCGCCGAGAAGCTGCAGCAGGCGTCGCTGGCCGAGATCGAGGCCAGCCCCGAACTGCTGTCCTTCGCCCGCGCCCAGGGCCGGGCCGCCTTCGGCGACAATTGCGCGCCGTGCCATGGCTCGGGGGCGGCCGGTTCGGTCGGCTACCCCAACCTCAATGACGACGACTGGATGTGGGGCGGCTCGCTGGAGCAGATCCACCAGACCCTGCTGCACGGCATCCGCTCCACCGATGCCGACGCCCATGTCGGCGACATGCCCGCCTTCGGCCGCGACGCCATGCTGCCGCGCCCGGACATCATCGCGGCGGCGGATTATGTGCGCTCGCTCTCCAATCTGCCGGTGCCGGCCGGGGTCACGCCCGACCTCACCAAGGGCAAGGAGGTGTTCGAGGCCAATTGCGCCGCCTGCCACGGGGCGGACGGCAAGGGCAATATCGAGCTCGGCGCGCCGAACCTCACCGACGGCATCTGGCTCTACGGCTCGGGCCGCGACGCCGTGATCGCCTCGATCACCAATGGCCGCGCCGGCATCATGCCCGCCTGGGGCGGCCGGCTCGACCCGACCACGATCAAGGCCCTCACCGTCTATGTGCATGCGCTCGGGGGCGGGAAGTAACGCCTGCGCGGGACGGAGTGAGGCCATGCGGCGGGGCGTCTCAGCGACGTCCCGCCGCATAAGCATTTTTCCGCCCGGCAAGCCCCGGATCAACGGCCGCGACCGGCGGGTTTAGAAAACCTCCACGCAGGCGCGTACCGTTTCGGGGACCGACATGAACATGGCGATCAAGGTGGAAAAGCTGGAAGAGCCGGGCGACGACGACGCCCCGCTTTACGAGGCACGGCGCAAGATCTACCCGATCGCTGTGCATGGCACCTTCCGCCGGATCAAATGGGCCCTGCTCATCGTCACGCTGGGCATCTACTATCTGCTGCCCTTCCTGCGCTGGGACCGCGGGCCCAACGCCCCCTCGCAGGCGGTCCTGGTCGATCTCGCCAATGGGCGGTTCTATTTCTTCTTCATCGAGATCTGGCCGCAGGAAATCTACTACGTCACCGGCCTGCTGATCCTTGCCGCGCTGGTGCTGTTCCTGATGAACGCGGTCGCCGGGCGGCTCTGGTGCGGCTATCTCTGCCCGCAGACCGTGTGGACAGACCTGTTCCAGGCGATCGAGCGCATGGTCGAGGGCGACCCGCGCGAGCGGCGCGAGAAGCTGAAGACCGCCTCGCGCAGCCAGCGCGCTTTCGAGGCGGTGGCCAAGCACACGCTGTGGCTGATGGTGGCGTGGTGGACGGGCGGCGCCTGGGTGCTCTATTTCGCCGATGCGCCGACGCTGGTCTGGCAGCTCTTCACCGGCACGGCGCCGCTGGTCGCTTATCTCTGGATCGCTATCCTCACCTTCACCACCTATGTGCTGGCCGGCCACATGCGCGAGCAGGTGTGCACCTATATGTGCCCCTGGCCGCGCATCCAGGCGGCGCTCACCGACGAATACGCCTACAACGTCACCTATCGCTATGATCGCGGCGAGCCGCGCGGCTCGTTCAAGAAGAGCGAGGCGCTGCGCGCCGCCGGCGTGCCCTCGGGCGACTGCATCGACTGCAAGCAATGCGTCGCCGCCTGCCCGACCGGGGTCGATATCCGGCTCGGCAGCCAGCTCGCCTGCATCCAGTGCGGCCTGTGCATCGATGCCTGCGACACGGTGATGAACAAGGTCGGCCGGCCCACGGGCCTCATCGCCTACGACACCGAGATGAACATCCAGCGCCGCCAGCAGGGGCTGGCGCCGGTGGCGAAGGTGTTCCGCGCCCGCACCCTGCTCTATGCCGGGCTGATCGTCATCGTCGGCGGCATCATGGTGGCGACGCTGGCGATGCGCGGCTCGGAAGGCGTCTCTGTCATCCATGACCGCAACCCGCTGTTCGTGCGGCTCTCCGACGGGTCGCTGCGCAATGCCTACACGCTGCGCATCGTCAACAAGCAGTCGCTGCCGCGCCGCTTCGCCATCGCGGTGGAGGGCGTTCCGGAGGCGCGGCTGGAAGTGGTGGGCGGCATTTCCGAGACCGAGAACGGCCATCCCGTGGTCGAGGTCGGCCCAGACCAGACCTATGAGCTGCGGGCGCTGGTCTCCACCTCCGCCAAGCTGCCGGCCAATGCCTCGCTGCCGGTCACCTTCTCCGTCACCGACGTGATCGGCGGCGAGACCACGACCGCTCCCGACCATTTCAAGGGCCCCTGAGACCGAACCGGAGGACGACCATGGCCGCGCGCCGCAACGCATCTGATGAAGGCAAGGGCCGGCCGATCACCGGCCGGACCGTGTTGGCCTGCTTCATCGGCTTCTTCGGTATCGTCTTCACCGCCAATTTCTTCCTCGTGCGGGCGGCGGTGACGAGCTTCGGCGGGCTGGAGACGGAAAGCTCCTACAAGGCGGGCCTCGCCTTCCGGGCCGAGAGCGAGGCGGCGGCGGCGCAGGATGCCCGCCACTGGCAGGTGGATGCGCATATCGAGCCCGGCCGACTCGATGTCGCGGCGCGCGATGCCGACGGCAACCCGCTGACCGATGTCGCCCTGGCGGCGACGCTGCAGCACCCGACCAATCGCCGGCTCGACGTCGCCCTCGACCCGGTGCGGGTGAGCGCGGGCCAGTGGCGCGCCACCGACACGGTGGCCTCCGGGCAATGGGAGCTGGTGATCGAGCTTTCCCGCGAGGGCGAGCGGATGTTCCGCTCCACCAACCGCGTCATCATCCGGTAGCGGCGGGAGACACCGCATGGGCACCCAGGTCCTTCCCTTCCCGGCGACGGCGGCCCCGGCCGCCGCCGCGCCGGTGGCGCAGGACTATTCGCTGTTCCTGCGCCGCGACCCGAGCGGGCAGGCGGAGATGGCCTTCGCCGTCGAGGGCATCGACTGCGCCGCCTGCATCGACGAAATCGAGGATGGCTGCGAGGCGCTGCCCGGCATCGCCCGGGCGCGGCTGAACTACACCACCCACCGCCTCACCATCGGCTGGGACGCGCAGGCCGAACCCGCCCCGGCGCGGGTGCTGGAGGCGCTGGCGAAGGCGGGCTATCGCGCCTGGCCATTCGAGGCCGACCGGCTGGAGGAGATCGACAACGCCACCGCGCGCCATCTGCTGCGCTGCCTCGGCGTCGCCGGCTTCGCGGCGATGAACATCATGCTGCTCTCGGTGTCTGTGTGGTCGGGCAATGTCACCGACATCACCCCGGAGACGCGCGACTTCTTCCACTGGCTCTCCGCCCTGATCGCGCTGCCCGCCGCCGCCTATGCCGGCCAGCCCTTCTTCCAGAGCGCGCTGCGGGCGCTGAAGGCGCGCTCGCTCAACATGGACGTGCCGATCACGCTCGGCGTGCTGCTGGCGCTCAGTGTCTCGGTGTTCGAGACGCTGCACCATGCCGAGCACGCCTATTTCGATTCGGCGGTCATGCTGCTGTTCTTCCTGCTTGCCGGCCGCTATCTCGACCACGCCATGCGCCGGCGCACCCGGGCGGAGGCGGGCAATCTCGCGGCGCTGAAGGCGGTGTCGGCCAACCGCATTGAGCCGGATGGACGGCTCGTCACCGTGCCCGCCGCGGCGGTGAAGCCGGGCGACGAGGTGATGCTGCGGGCGGGCGAGCGCGCCCCGGTGGACGGCATCGTGCTGTCGGGCACCGCCGCGGTGGATGAGAGCCTGGTGACGGGCGAAACGCTGCCGCGCGCGGTCGGCGTCGGCGGCATGGTGCATGCCGGCAGCCTCATTCATGACGGCGTGCTGCGGCTGCGCACCACGGCGGCGGGCGAGGACACCTTCCTTGACGAGATCGAGCGCCTGCTCGACAAGGCCTCGACCGCGCGCGGGCGTTATATCCGCCTCGCCGATCGCGCCGCCCGGCTCTACGCGCCGATGGTGCACACCACGGCGCTGCTGGCGCTGGTCGGCTGGCTGATCGCCGGCGCCTCGCTGCACCAGGCGGTGCTGATCGCGGTCGCGGTGCTCATCATCACCTGCCCCTGCGCGCTGGCGCTGGCCGTGCCGGCGGTGCAGGTGGTGGCGGCCGGCACGCTGATGCGGGCCGGCGTTCTCATTAATTCCGGCGACACTTTCGAGCGGCTGGCCGAGATCGACACCGTCGCCTTCGACAAAACAGGCACGCTTACCCTGCCCGAGCCCAGCCTCTCCGACACCTCTGCCGTGCCGGCGCCGCTGCTGGCGGTGGCGGCGCGGCTGGCGCTGGCCAGCACCCATCCGCTGGCGCGGGCAATCGCCGCCGCGCACCCGCAGGCGCGCCCGCTCGACAACGTGCGCGAAGTGCCGGGCGCCGGCGTCGAGGCCGAGATCGACGGCGTGTCGGCGCGGCTCGGCAGCCCGGCCTTTTGCGGCTGCGAGGCGCTGGCGACGGCGCGGGCCGAGGCGGCTCCCGATGCCTCGCTGGTCGCGGTGCGCCTCGGCGAGGCCTGCGCCGTGCTCGAAATCCGGCAGGCGCTGCGCAGCGATGCGCGCGCGGTGATCGGCGAACTGCGCGACGCCGGGCTCAAGGTCGTGCTGCTCTCGGGCGACCGCCGCGCGGCGGTGGCGCCGGTGGCGGCGCAGCTCGGCATCAAGGAGTGGTGGGCGCAGATGCGGCCGGGCGACAAGATCGCCGTGCTGGAGAGCCTCGATGCCAAGGGGCACGGCGTGCTGATGGTGGGCGACGGCATCAATGACGCGCCCTCGCTCGCCAGCGCCCATGTCTCGCTCTCGCCGATCAGCGCCGCCGACGTGACGCGGGCGCAGGCCGACGCGGTGTTCCTCGGCGAGAAGCTGGCCCCCGTCGCCGCCGCGCTGAACGTGGCGCGGCAGGCGCGGCACCTGATGCGGCAGAATCTGATGATCGCGGTGATCTACAACCTCATCGCCGTGCCGCTGGCGGTGGCCGGCTACGTCACCCCGCTGGTGGCGGCGCTGGCCATGTCGGGTTCCTCCATCATCGTCACCCTCAATGCGCTGCGGGCGCGGCAGGGCGGCGGCGCGGGCGGCACGCAAATGGACGCCACCGCTGCACCGGCAGGCGTGAAGGCGCGGGGCGCGCGGCAAGGCGGGAGGGTGGCGGCATGAGCGTGCTTCTTTATCTGGTGCCGGCGGCGCTGAGCCTCGGCCTGCTCGGGCTGGTGGCCTTTCTCTGGTCGCTGCGCAGCGGCCAGTATGACGATATCGAGGGCGCAGCGGTGCGCGTGCTCTCCGATGACGATCTGCGCGAGACCGCGCCTGCGCGCCCGGACCGCAACGCCCTGACCGGCGAGCCGCGGGCATGAGCGCGAGCGCCACTTTCGACGCCGAGGCGGAAGCCGCCCGCGCCGGCCGGCTCGGCTGCGCCTGCCCGGAGGATTCGCCGCGGGCGCTGCGCCGCGCGCTCGGCATCGGCCGGCTGTCCGGCGGCTTCGCCCTTGTGGTGCTGGCGCAGGCGCTGACGCTGGGCGCGCTGCCGCTGGCCGGCGCCATGCTGGCCCCGCGCCCGGAACTTGCCGCGCTGCCGCTGGCCGCGCTGCTGCTCGGCGCGGCGCTGGCCAGCCTGCCCGCCAGCATCCTGCTCGATACGTTCGGCCGGCGCGCCGCCTTCGCGCTCGGCGCCAGCCTCGGCGTCGCCGGCGGGCTGATGGCGGCCTATGCGCTGATGCTCGGCGCCTTTCCGATGCTGGTGCTGGGCGCGGCGTGGCTGGGCGCGGCGCAGGGCTTCGGCATGTTCTACCGCCACGCGGCGGCCTTCGGTACCGCCGCGGGACTGCGGGCGGGCGTGGTGGCGCGGCTCCTCGGGGCCGGGGCGCTGGCGGGTCTTGCCGGCCCGCTGCTGGCCGGGGCGGCGGAAGCGGCGTTCACACCCTACACCTTCGCCGGCACGCTGATCCTCGCGGCGGTGGCGCAGCTCGGGGCGCTGGGCTTTGCCGTGTCGCTGCCGGAGGCGCGCTTTTCCCATGCCGAGCTCACCGTCGAGGCGATGGCGACGGCGGAACCGGCGGACCGCCCCGCGCCGCTGGCGTGGCGGGCGCTCGCGCTGCCGACCCTCCTGGGGGCGCTGGCCTGGGGGGCGATGACCTCCGCCATGGCCGGCGCGCCGCTGTCGCTCGCCGGCTGCGGCGTCGGGGTGCCGCTGATTTCGGGCGTGGTCGCCTGGCATGTGGTGGCGATGTACGCGCCGGCGCTGGCGGGCGGCGTGCTGGCGCGGTGGATCGGCGCGGCGCCGCTGGCGCTGCTGGCGCTCGCGCTCTGCATCGGCGCGGCGCTGATGGTGACGCTGGCCGATGACGCGGTGACGATTTCCCTCGCCTTCCTCGCCGTGGGGGCCGGCTGGGCGCTGGCGAGCCTCGGCACCACCCTGATGCTGCATGGCGCCGGCGCGCCCTCCCGGCTGCAACTCGGCGTGCATGACGGCGCGCTGCTGCTGGCGGCGCTGGCGGGCACGCTTCTGTGATTTAGGACGCGGCGGAAGGCAGGTTGACGCCTCTGCGGCTTTATGTAAGTGATCGCTCACTGACAATGCGGTGAGGGATCGAGCATGTTCACACGGCTGATGACGGCCCGGCGGTTCGCGCCGCTGTTCTGGTGCCAGTTTTTCGCGGCCTTCAACGACAATTTCGTGAAGAACGCGATGGCGCTGCTGATCCTTTACGGCATCGCCCATGTGAATGGCGGCGCGCTGGTGACGCTGGCGGGCGGCATCTTCATCCTGCCCTTCTTCCTGTTCTCCTCGCTCGGCGGCCAGCTGGCCGACCGCTACGACAAGTCGCTGATCGCCCGGCGGGTGAAGTTCGCCGAAATCTGGATCGTGCTGATCGCCAGCGCCGGCTTCGTCATCCAGTCGATCCCGCTGCTGTTCGTCGGCCTGTTCCTGATGGGCACGCTGAGCGCGCTGTTCGGCCCGGTGAAATACGGCATCCTGCCCGACCACCTCACCAAGGACGAACTGGTCTCCGGCAATGCGCTGATCGAGATGGCGACGTTTGCCGCCATTCTCGGCGGCACGGTGGGCGGGGCGCTGGCCTTCACCCATACCGGGGAATGGGCGGTGGCCGGCTTCACCTTCGTGCTGGCGGTGATCGCCTGGCTGTCGGCGCGGGGCATTCCGCGCACCCTGCCGGGCGCGCCCGACCTCAAGATCGACCGCAATATCTGGCGCAGCACGATGACGCTGCTGGCCGATATCCGTGCCGAGAAGCCGATCTGGCGCGGGGCGCTGATCGTCTCCTGGTTCTGGCTGGTCGGCGCGGTGGTGCTCTCGCTGCTGCCGACGCTGGTGAAGGAGAATGTCGGCGGGGTGGAAAGCGTGGTCACGCTGTTCCTGGTGCTGTTCACCATCGGCGTCGCCATCGGCTCGACCCTGGCCGCCAAGCTGTCGGAAGGGCACATATTGATGGCGCTGGTGCCGGCCGCCGGCCTGCTGATGGGCGTCTTCGCCCTCGACCTCGCCTTCATGATGGCGTCGCTGACGCCGGCCACGCAGCCGATCGGCTGGTACGACTTCCTCACCTCCGGCCCGGGCGTGCATGCCGCCATCGGGCTGATCGGCCTCGCCGCCGCCGGCGGCGCCTTCGTGGTGCCGACCTTCGCCTTCGTGCAGGCGGCCGCCGACGAGGACCGCCGCGCCCGGGTGATCGCCGGCAATAATGTGCTGAACGCCGCCTTCATGGTGGCCGGCGCGGTGGTCGTCGCCGGGCTGCAATTCGCCGGCTTCGGCGCTCCCGCGCTGCTGGGGCTGATCGGCGCGTCGACCTTGCTGGTGGCGGTGCTCGCCGGCCGGGCCTTCCAGGGCCAGGTGCTGCGCGACCTGATCAAGCTGGTGTTCCGGGTGCTGTTCCGGGTCGAGGTGACGGGAGCCGAGCATCTGAAGGCCGCCGGCCCCGGCTCGGTGATCGCCATCAACCATGTCAGCTTCCTCGACGCGCCGCTCATCATGGCGCTGCTCGACAATGATCCCGTCTTCGCCGTCGACCGCGCCATAGCGGAGGCCTGGTGGGTGAAGCCGTTCCTCAAGCTGGTGCGCGCCTTCCCGCTCGACCCGACCAAGCCGATGGCGACCCGCGACCTGATCCGCCAGGTACAGCAGGGCGAGCAATTGGTGATCTTTCCCGAGGGGCGGATCACCGTCACCGGCTCGATCATGAAGATCTATGACGGCTCGGCGCTGATCGCCGACAAGGCGGACGCCTCCGTGGTGCCGGTGCGGATCGAGGGGCTGGAGCAGACCTATTTCTCCCGCCTCGACGGCCACCAGACCCGCAAGCGGCTGTTCCCCAAGGTGCGCGTCACCATCCTGCCGCCGCGCAAGCTCAAGGTCGACAAGGAGCTGTTCGGCCGCAAGCGCCGGCGCGCGGCCGGGGCGGCGCTCTATGACGTGATGAGCGATCTCGTCTTCGAGACCAGCCACACCAACGTCACCGTCTATCAGGCGGTGGAAGACGCGGCGGTGCGGCTCGGCATGAAGCGCATCGTGCTGGAGGACCCGCTCGGCACCATCCTGTCCTACCGCAAGCTGCTGCTCGGGGCGAAGATCCTCGGCGACAAGCTGGCGAAGGAAACCGCGCCGGGCGAGAAGGTCGGCGTGCTGCTGCCCAACGCCGCCGGCATCGCCGTGGTGCTGCTGGGCCTCTGCCGCCATGGCCGCGTGCCGGTCATGCTGAACTACACCGCCGGGGCGACCAATCTCGTCCTCGCCTGCAAGGCGGCGGAGGTGAAGCTGGTGGTCGCCTCGCGCGCCTTCGTCGAGAAGGCGCGGCTGGAGGCGGAGGTGGCCGAGCTCGAAAAACATGTGCGGGTGCTGATGAGCGAGGATATCCGCGCCTCCGTCACCACGCCGGACAAGATAAGGGCGATGCTGCCGCTGCCGGCGCCGAAGCCCGCCGATCCCGACGATCCGGCCTTCGTGCTATTCACCTCGGGCTCGGAAGGCACGCCCAAGGGCGTGGTGCTCTCCCACCGCAATATCCTGACCAATGTGGCGCAGGTGGCGGCGCGGATCGACTTCTCGCCCGCCGACATCATGTTCAACGTGCTGCCCGTTTTTCCATTCCTTCGGCCTCACCGGCGGGCTGGTGCTGCCAATGGTGTCGGGGCTGAAGACCTATCTCTACCCCTCGCCGCTGCACTACCGGATCATCCCGGAGCTGGTCTACGCGACGAACGCCACCGCCATTGTCGGCACCGACACCTTCCTCATGGGCTATGCCCGCACCGCCAACCCCTATGATTTCCGCTCGCTGCGCTTCGTGGTGGCGGGGGCCGAGCCGGTGAAGGCAGAGACGCGCCGGGTGTGGATGGAGAAGTTCGGCCACCGCATCCTGGAGGGCTACGGCGTCACCGAATGCGCGCCGGTGCTGGCGGTGAACACGCCGATGTTCAACCGCGTCGGCACGGTGGGGCGGATGGTGCCGGGCGTCCACCACCGGCTGGAGACCATGGCCGGCATTGAGGAGGGCGGCCGGCTGCAGGTGCGCGGGCCGAACGTCATGCTCGGCTATCTCCGCGCCGAGAAGCCCGGCGTGATCGAGGCGCCTGAAATGGGCTGGTACGACACCGGCGACATCGTCACCTTCGATGAGGAGGGCTTCGTCGCCATTCGCGGCCGGGTGAAGCGCTTCGCCAAGATCGCCGGCGAGATGATCTCGCTGGCCGCCATCGACGCCATGGTCGCGGCGCTGCGGCCCGATGCCGAGCATGTCGCGGTGGCGGTGCCGGATGCGCGGCGTGGCGAGCGCATCATCCTGATGACCACGGCCCCCGACCTCGCCCGCGCCGCCCTGCAGGCCCATGTCCGCGAGCGCGGCGTGACCGAGCTGATGGTCCCGGCCGAGATCCTGCGCATGGACGAGCTGCCGCTGCTCGGCTCGGGCAAGGTCGACTTCACCAAGGCGCGCACCATCGCGCTGGAAATGCTGGCCGCGCGCGGCGGCGGCGCGGGAGAGGGGGCATGAGTTCGGCCCCGCGTCCCGCCGCGCCGGCCCGTCGCGGCCGCGATGGCGCGGACACGCGCGCGCGCATCGAGGCGGTGGCGCTGGAGCTGTTCGCGCAGAAGGGCGTGGCCGGCACCTCGGTGCGCGACATCGCGCTGGGCGTGGGGGTGAGCGAGGGCGCGCTCTACCGGCATTTCGCCTCGAAGGAGGAACTGGCGCGGGTGCTCTACCTCACCCGCTACGGGGCGCTGGCGGCCGAGATCTGCGCCATCGACGCCGACGAGCCGGAACTGCGGGCAAAGCTGCGGGCGGTGGTGGGGCTGGCCTGCGGGCTGTTTGATGCCGAGCCGGCGCTGTTCGCCTATCTGCTCATCCACCAGCACGAGCATCTGGGCCTGGTGCCGGACGCGCCGGAGGCCAATGTGGTGGAGGCGGTGGCGCACTTGCTGCGCGGCGCCGGCGTGCCGCCCGAACGCACCGCGCTCGCCAGCGCCATGGCGCTGGGCTGCGTGGTGCAGCCGGCGGTGTTCGCGCTCTATGGCCGGCTGCGCGGCCCGCTGACGGCGCAGGTGGACGCCATCGCGGCGGCGGTGATGGGCATCGCCGAAGGGGCGATGAAGCGCTGAGCGGCGCCGGGCTTCGCTTGGCCGGGATGACGGCAGGCGGCAGGCCTGTCTGGCGGCCGAGATTTCTTTAGCTCTCCCCGTGGGGGAGAGGTCGCCGCGCAGCGGCGGGTAAGGGGAGCGGGCGGGCCCGGCGCAACAGGCGGCCCCCTCACCCCAACCCTCTCCCCGTCGGGGAGAGGGGGCGGCGGGGCGCGGCGCCCGTCTCTCAGAACAGCTTAATGCCGGGCGGGATCGGCAGGCCGGCGGTGATCGCCTGGGTCTTTTCCTGCACGATGCGCTCGCCCTTGGCGCGGGCATCGGCATGGGCGGCGACGATCAGGTCTTCGAGGATTTCCGCTTCCTCGTGGTTCAGCAGGCTGGGGTCGACATGGATCGCCTTCAGCGCGCCCTTGGCGGAGAGGCGCACCGTGACCATGCCGCCGCCGGCCGCGCCTTCGACCTCGATGGCCTCCAGTTCCGCCTGGAGCTGCTCCATCTTGGACTGCATCTCCTTCACCTTGGACATGATGCCGAGAAGGTCTTTCATCCGGGACTCCTGTGTCAGAATTCGATCTCGTCGTCCGCGCCCGGCCCGTCGTCGCGGGCGGCCATCAGATCGGCGTCGTTGGTATCGGTGGTGAAACCCCCGGCGGGCTCTTCCGTTGCCAGCGAGCGCACATCGACGATCGAGGCGCCGGGGAAACGGGCCAGCGCCGCCGCCACCAGCGGGTCGGCGCGCACGCCGGTCATCATCGCGTCGCGCTGGGCGGCGGCCCTCTCGGCCAGGGTGGGCTCGCCCTCCTCGCGCGACAGCGCGACCAGCCACCGCTTTCCCGTCCATTCGGAAATCTTCGACTGCAGTTCCTGGATCAGATTGGGCGAGCCGCCCGGCGCCAGCGCCACTTCCAGCCTTCCATCCTCGAAGCCGACCAGGCGCAGATGGTTTTCCAGCGCGAATTTGAGCCGGAGATCGCGCCGGGCGGCGGCCAGCGCCACGAGATCCTCGAAGGTCGCGACGCCGACGCCCGGGGCGGGCGTGGGCGCCTCGGCGGGCGACTGCGACGGCGCGGCCGGGCGCGGCGCGCTGCGCGAGGCCACCGAGAGATGGCTCGCCGCGCTTGGGGCGGCCGAGGGGGCGGGGTTCGGCGCGGCATAGCTGCGCGGGGCGGTCGCCGCCATCGCCGAGGCGCCACCGGAGCCGCCGCCCATTCCGCCGCCGCCGCCGGACGGCCGGCCGGCCGGCTCGGGCGCGCCGTCGCGCAGCCGGCGCAGCGCCTCGTCCGGGGTCGGCAGGTCGCTTGCATAAGCGAGGCGCACCAGCACCATCTCCGCCGCCTGCATCGGCTTGGCCGCCTGCTGCACCTCGGCGAGCCCCTTGGTCAGCATCTGCCAGGCGCGCGAGAGCACCCGCATCGACAGGCCGCGCGCGAAGTCCCGCCCGCGCAGGCGCTCGGCTTCGACCAAGGCGGCATCGTCGGCGGTTTCGGGGAGGATCTTCATCCGGGTGACGAGATGGGTGAACTCGGCGAGATCGGCGATCACCACTGCCGGGTCGGCGCCGGAATCATACTGCTCGCGCAGCTCGGTCAGCGCCTGGGCGATGTCGCCCTTCATCAGCGCCTCGAACAGGTCGATGACCCTGCCGCGATCGGCGAGGCCGAGCAGCGCCCGCACCTGCTCGCCATGCACCATGCCGCCGGAGGACTGGCTGCCGGAATGGGCGATCGCCTGGTCGAGCAGCGAGAGCGCGTCGCGCACCGAGCCTTCCGCCGCGCGGGCGATGAGGCTCAGCGCCTCGGCGTCGATGTTCACGCCCTCCGCCGTGCAGATGCCGTGAAGGTGGCGCGCCAGCGTGCCGGCCTCGACCCGGCGCAGATCGAAGCGCTGGGTGCGCGAGAGCACCGTGACCGGCACCTTGCGGATTTCGGTGGTGGCGAAGATGAACTTCACATGCTCGGGCGGCTCTTCCAGCGTCTTCAGCAGGCCGTTGAAGGCCGCCGTGGAGAGCATGTGCACTTCGTCGATGATGAAGACCTTGTAGCGCGCCAGCACCGGCTTGTAGCGCGCCGCCTCGATGATCTCGCGGATATCGCCGATGCCGGTATTGGAGGCGGCGTCCATCTCCTGCACGTCGACATGGCGGCTCTCGATGATGTCGCGGCAGTGGCGGCCGAGCACCGGCATGTCGAGCGTCGGCTGCCCGCCGCCCACCGGGCCGTCGGCCGGCTCGTAATTGAGCGCGCGGGCGAGGATGCGGGCGGTGGTGGTCTTGCCGACGCCGCGCACGCCGGTGAGGATATAGGCCTGCGCGATGCGCCCGGAGGTGAAGGCGTTGCTCAGCGTGCGGACCATCGCCTCCTGGCCGATCAGATCGGCGAAGGTCTGCGGCCGGTATTTGCGGGCGAGCACGCGATAGGGCATCGCCGTGGCCGGCACCACGGCCGGCACCACGGCCGGCACGCGCGGCGCGGGCCCAAGGTCGAAGCCCGGCCCGTCATCGCCGGGGTGCATCAGGTCAGGCATGTCGGGGGTGTCGGCGCTCATGCCCCTTCATAGCATCGCCGGCGGGGCAGGGCACAACGGCGCAGTGACGGGACGGGCAAATTTCCGGGGACGGGACGCTCGCCCGCCGTCGGCCTGCCGCGCGCGGCGGGGGCAGGCGGCAGGGGCACGCGGCTGAGGCGCGATCCTGGCCCCGCCGCTACAGCCGCCACTTCACCGCGACCGAGCCGGTCTGGTTGAGATAGGCGGAGGGGCTGGCCTGTACGTCATAGCGGGCCTCGAAGGTGAGCCGCTCGGTGCCGTGGGCGATGAGGCCCACCCCGGCGGTGAACAGCCAGGGCGAGAGGTCGGCGCCGGGCGTGACGAAAGGATCGCCGCCGCCGGCGAAGGCGGCGGTGACGCCCTCGGTGTCGCCGAGCAGATCGTAGCCGATGGCGCCGCGCGCCGTCAGTGCCAGCGTGTCGGTCAGCGCGTAGCGCAGGGCGATCTCGCCGGAGAGGAACAGCTCGCGAGTGGTCTGGCCCTCCACCGCGAGGTCGAGCGGGCCGGCGCCGGTCTCGCGGTAGCTGTCCGCGTCGACGCCGAGGAAATCGAGCCGCACCGCCGGCATCAGGGTGAGGCTGTCGTCGATCGGCATCGTTGCGCGCAGGCGCGCGCCGAGCTGGAGCACGCGGCTCTGGTAGTCGCCCGTCGCCGCGACCCCGGCAAAGCCGATGCTGCGTGAGGTGTCGGTGTCGACCAGCCCGCCATTGGCGTAGGCGGCGAGGTCGAGCCCCTCGGCCAGCGCAGTGGTGCCATAGGCGCCAAGAACGTAGGAGCGCAGATTGGCCGAGCCGGCGGCGAGGTTGGCCCGCGCGGCGTCGGTGTCGGCGGTGACGCTGGTGGAGGTGAAGGCGAAGAGGGCGCCGGCGCGGCCTTGCCCGTCAAAGCTCCGGTCGACGCCGAAAGCGGCGCCGCCGCCGTCGAAGCTGTAGCCGGGCACGCCACCGATCGCGCCCTGCTGGCCGCCACCGCCGAGCGGCCGCACCCAGGCCTGGGTGGTGCTGTCCGGACGGTCGGGGCCGTCGAGGCGCTCGGTCACGACCTGCCCCAGCATGCGCTGGACGTTCGCGGTCGCCTCGGTGGCGGCGCCGGCCAGCACCGGCAGGGTCTGGCTGATCGCGCCCGACAGCGCCGGGCCGCTGAGATCGTTGAGCGTGAGCGTCACCGGCGCCATCGCCCCGAAAAGGCCGTTCGTGGTGCCGGCGACGGCGTAGAGCGTGCGGGCGGCACCGACAGCGGCGGTGGTGCCGGTGGCCGCCACGGTCTGCGCATAGGGGCGCACGACCGTGGCATTGGTGATGTCGCCGGTGAAGACGGCGGAGGAATCATAGGTGCCGAGCAGCATCTGCGCGTTCGAGGCGTCACCCTCGATGCCGCCATAGAGGCTGGCGAGCTCGCCATCGGTGATTGTGTTGAACAGCACCCGGCCTTCCGGCGTGATCGAGCCGAGCAGGGTGAAGGCGGTGCCGTCGGGGCGCAGGCCCTCGCCCCAGAAATAGCCGCTCTTGTAGCCGGTGATGATGAAGGTGCCGGGCTGGGTGGTGCCGAAGGCTTCCGGGCTGACGATCCGCCACGGCGTGCCCTGCGACCACGCCCATTGCGGCGAGAGATTGCTCGGCACCACCTGCGCTTCCGGCGGGGTGAAGACGTCGGGATCATAGGGCAGCATATAGGCCCAGTGGCTCACCAGCAGGTCGGTGCCGATGATCATCTGCATTTCCATCGAGGTGGCGTCGCCGATCTGCGTCATCTGCCCGAGGCCGATCGTGCCGGGGCCGCCATCTGTGGAGGTGAACACCATGGTGATCTGGCCGGCCGGCGTCACCGTGCCCTGAATGGTCAGTTCCGAGGTCGAGATGATGGGGCCGATGGCCAGCGTGCCGGTGCTCGTTCCGGTGAACACGCCGTCGGTGGAGGTGCCCAGCGCCCATAGCGTCTGGTCGCCGATGGGGAGCGGGTTGGCGAAGCTGGTGCTAGGCGCGGCATAGGCCAGCATCTGCGGGACGGTCACGTACCAGTAGCTGTTGCTGAGCACCGGGTCCCAGATCGACTGGGCCTGCGCCGCCGGGGAGAGGAAAAGCGTGCCGATCAGGGCCGCCATCCCGCCCGCCGCCCGTTGACCTGCCCGATGCGCCCCGCGCCGCTGTCGCCTTACCGCCTTCACCATTCGCCCTCCGTCATTTCGGAGCGCCGAAAATGATGGCGTGCGCCGTGCGGGGCAACCCGAGCGGGGGCCGGGTCATCCCTGCGACCCTGTCGATTTTTGTTCAGATCGGGGGAGCGCCCGGCTCCGCGTGCCGGGAAAGAACGGCGCGGATCGCTGCCGACAAAGCGGGCGAAGGGTGGGAGGCTGGACAGAGACCCGATCCGGGCTCGTTGGGGCTGCTTCCTTCCGGACCTGACCCGGTTGGCGAGTGGCTCGTCCACCGCCAACCTCCCGCCGCCTATATCGTCCAGATGGGCGGGGGATGCAAGAGGTGGGACGACGCGGCGCGCACATGACGGCCTAGCCGTCGTCCTCGGCAAGGGTGTGGGCGACGATCGCATTGGCATGGCCGTGCCCCATGCCGTGCTGCTGCTTCAGCAGGGCGACGAGTTCCATGTGCCGGGCCGGGCAGGCGGCCCGCACCAGCGCCTTCCACTCGGCAATCGGCCGACCGTATGCCTTCTCGATGGAAGGAAAATAGGACGCCGGGCCTTTGATCTTCGCGTCGCTCATGGGCCACGAGGGAATACACGCGAGAGCTTCCTGTCAACGCGCCGCAGGCGCCCCGGACGGCCGTGCCATCCGTGCGGCACGCGCGCCTTGGTGCGTTTGATCGCCGTGCGCCTAGGGCACCGGCGTCATCCGGAAAGCCTCATTCAAACCGTTGTGACCGCAAAGTCGTCAACGTTATTTGAGTGGTGCGTGGCAATCTCGAATGTTACGCAAACGTAAAGTCGCAATAGAGGTCGACACGTCAAGTATCAACCGAAGGAGAGGTAAGTTGTTACGGGCATTCGACAACGAATCAACTGTATCAAATTGTATCAACGGAAAAGATAATCATGCGTTGGTCGCGACGTCGAGGCGCGCGTCACGACGGGTGCCGCGCTCCGGCCTTCTGGCGGGCACCATCGCGGTGGTGATGTCTGCCGGCGCGCTCACCCTGTCCTCCCCGGCACTGGCGCAGACGGCGCCGCCGGGCATCGCCCCGCCGCCGGCCGCGGCCCCGCCTGATATCATCGCCCCGGCGGCGGAAGGCTACGACCCCAAATCCGGCCAGCCCGGCAAGGACGTGGTGTGGGTACCGACGCCCGATTCGCTGGTCGAACGCATGCTCGACATGGCCCAGGTGACGCCGCAGGACTATCTGATCGATCTCGGCTCCGGCGACGGGCGCATGGTGATCGCGGCGGCCAAGCGCGGGCTGCGGGCCCACGGCATCGAATACAATCCCGATCTCGTCGCGCTGGCCAAGCGCCGGGCCGCGGCGGCCGGCGTCGCCGACCGCGCCACCTTCGAGCAGGCCGACATCTTCGAGACCGATTTCTCCAAGGCACAGGTGCTCACCCTGTTCCTGCTGCCGGAGCTGAACGAGCGGCTGCGCCCGCAGATCCTCGACCTCGAGCCCGGCACCCGCGTCGTTTCCAACAGCTTCGCCATGGGCGACTGGGAGGCCGACCGGGTCGATCGCCTCGGCGATGACTGCAGCCGGTGGTGCACGGCCCTGATGTGGATCGTGCCGGCCAAGGTGGAGGGCGACTGGCGCCTCGGCGAGCAGCCGCTGCGGCTGACGCAGACCTATCAGAAGGTCACGGGCGACCTCGGCGGCACGCCGATCGAGAAGGGCCGTGTCGTCGGCAAGGAACTGCACTTCACCGCCGGCGGCATCGACTATGTCGGCAACGTGGTCGGCAACAGTCTCTCGGGCATCGCCTCGGACGGGCCGGTGCGCAACTGGACCGCCATCCGCGACTGATCTTCGCCCTCGGGAGCCTGCCGGGCGGGGCGCCTGCGCCGCCCGGCGATCCCGGCGCTCGTCGCCCTGACGCGCTTTCCGGCGGCCCGGCGCCGCTATCCCCCTGAATACCTGCCCCCAGCTGAAAAACGGGAGAGTGCTCCGTGAAGCCGATCGCGATTGCGCGCGATGCCGTCGCCGCCGCCGACCCCGCCCCGGCGGCGCAGGGCGCCCCGAAATCGAGCCTGTCGGCGCTGGACGGCGTCGCCATGCTGGTCGGCATCGTGGTCGGCATCGGCATTTTCCGCACCCCGCAGATTGTCGCCCTCAACGTGTCGAGCGAATGGGCCTTTGTCGGCTTCTGGCTGGTCGGCGGCGCCGTCACGCTCATCGGCGCGTTCGTCTATGCCGAACTCGGCTCCGCCTATCCCCATGCCGGGGGCGAGTATCATTATCTGCGCCGGGCGCTGGGGCGGCCGGTGGCGCTGCTGTTCGCCTGGGCGCGGCTCACCGTGATCCAGACCGGCGCCATCGCGGCAGTGGCCTTCGTATTCGGCGACTACGCGCAGGGAATCCTGCCGCTGGGCCCCTGGGGGCCGGCGCTCTATGCGGCCGGGGCGATCCTGGTCTTCACCGTCATCAACCTGGCCGGCTCGAAGCAGAGCCGCACGCTGCAGATCGTCTTCACCGTCCTCATCATCCTCGCCATCGTCCTCGTCGCCGGCTTCGGCCTGGCGCTGGGCCGCGCCCCGACACTCGCCCCGCCGCCGGATGCCGGCTCGGCCAGCGGCGCGTTCGGGCTGGCGATGGTGCTGATCCTGCTGACCTATGGCGGCTGGAACGAGGTGGCCTATCTCTCGGGCGAGATGAAGAATGTGCGCCGCACCATGCCGCGCGTGCTGGTGGCGAGCGTGGCGCTCATTACCTCCTTGTATTTCCTCATCAATCTCGCCTACCTGAACGTGCTGGGGCTCGATGGCCTGCGCGCCAGCGACGTGGTGGCGGCCGACACGCTGCACCAGCTCTTCGGGCCCGGCGCCTCGCTGGCGGTGGCGCTGCTGGTGTGCTTCGCCGCGCTGAGCACGATGAACGCGACCATCTTCACCGGCGCCCGGCTGTATTACTCGCTGGGGCGCGAACTGCCGCTTCTCGGCCGCATCGGCCTGTGGGAGGAGCGCAGCAACATGCCAGTCAACGCGATTCTCGCCCAGAGCGCCATCGCGCTTGCGCTTGTCGTGTTCGGCGCCAGCACGCGGGTGGGCTTCCAGGCGATGGTCGAATACACCGCGCCGGTGTTCTGGTTCTTCCTGCTGCTGGTTGGGGTGTCGTTCTTCCGGCTCCGTCAGCGCGAGAGCGGCCGGACCGATCGTTTCCGGGCGCCGCTCTACCCGCTGACCCCGGCGCTGTTCTGCCTCACCTGCGCCTATCTGCTCTATGCCAGCATCGCCTATACCGGCTATGGCGCGGTGGTCGGCGTCGGCGTGCTGCTGGCCGGCCTGCCCTTCATCCGGCTGGGCAGCGCGGCCTCCAAGGCGGCGTAGTCGCGCGGCCTCAACGGGACTGGTGGCGCGGGCGTCAGCCGGCGCCGCCGAGCAGCCCTTGCACCAGCGCGTAGACCGCCTTCACCCGCTCCTCATTGGGATAGTTGCGGTTGGCGAGCACAACGACACCGAGCTGTTCCGCCGGCAGCATCACCACATAGCTGCCGAAGCCATTGGTGGAGCCGGTCTTGTTGATGAAGCTCGCCGGCGCCGGCGGGGAGGGCGGGTCGAGTTTCTTGATCGGCTGCGGCTTCATTGCCATGTCGAGCGAATTGCCGGCGAGCAGCCGGTCGCGCGTCACCGGCCAGGGATAGCGCTCCCAGACCATCTCCTGCACATAGCTTGAGGTCTCGCAGTAGCCGGTATGGGTGCGGGCCAGCGCCCGCGCCATGTCGGGGGCCACCGCGCCGACGCCCATATTGGCGTCGAGGAAGGCGAGCATGTCGAGCGCGGTGGACTTCACGCCATAGGCTTCCGGCGCCAGCAGGCCCGGGGTGACGCGGGCCGGCTTGTCCGCCTTGGTATAGCCCATGGCGTAGCGCGCCATGGCGTCCTCCGGAACCTCGATATAGGTGCTCTTCAGCCCCAGCAGCGGGAACAGGTCGCGCTGCGCCGCGCGGGTGAAGCTGGTGCCGAGCGCGGTGGCGGTGACAAGGCCGAGCACGCCGATGCTGATGTTGGAATAGGCGCGGCGCGTCGCCGGGGGCGCCGCCGGCTTCCAGGCGGCGAGCCATTCGACCAGCTCCTTCTCGTTGCGGATGCTGTCGGGCAGCTGCAGCGGCATGCCGCCGGTGGCATGGGTGGCGAGATCGAGCGGGGTGAGGGCGCCGAAGGCGGTGCCGGTGAGCCGCTGCGCCACCTTATCCAGCGGCGCGTCGAGCGCGAGCTGCCCGTGCTCCGCCGCCAGCGCCGCCAGCGCCACATTGAAGGTCTTGCTCACCGAGCCGAGCTCGAACAGCGTGCTGCCGTCTACTGGCCGTCCGTCCTTGCGGGCGGTCTGGCCGATGGCGAGGATTTCGTGCTCGCCCTTGCGGGTGATGCCGACGACGAGGCCGGGAATGTCGTTCGCCTTGGCCAGCGCGGTGAAAATCGGCGCCGCCACCTTGCCGAAATCGGGCGCGCTTTGCGCGCGGGCCGGTGCCAGCGCGGCACTGAGCGGCAGCAGGGTGGACGCGAGCAGAGCGCGGCGGGACAAGGTGATCATCGGGGACCTCTCTGGCACGGACACCTGCCCACTAGCGGGCAAATGTGTCCGTGGCGCGGATCAGCCGGTCGAGAATGCCGGGCTCGGAATAGGCATGGCCGGCGCCCTCGACCAGATGCAGCTCGGCATCGGTCCAGATCTTCGACAGCTCCCAGGCATAGCGGGCCGGGCAGGGCATGTCGTAGCGCCCATGCACGATCACGCCGGGAATGCCCTTGAGCTTGTGGGCGTCGTCGAGCAGCTGGCGCTCGCGCAGCCAGGCCTTGTGGACGAAATAATGGTTCTCGATCCGGGCGAAGGCGAGGGCAAAATGGCCGTCGCTGAACGCCGCCGTGAAGCCGGCGTCCGGCAGCAGGGTGATGGTCTCGCCCTCCCAGGTCGACCAGGCCTTTGCCGCCTCCAGCTTTGCCGCCTCGTCCGCGCCGGTGAGCAAAGCGCGATAGGCCGTCATCGGGTCGGCGCGCTCTTCCTCGGTCTTCAGCACGCTCAGGAAGCGCTCCCATTTGTCGGGGAACATCTCGGAGACGCCGAAGCGGTAGTACCAGTCGAGCTCGGCCTGGGTGAGGGTGTAGACCCCGCGCAGGATGAGCTCGCTGACCCGGGCGGGATGGGTCTGCGCATAGGCCAGCGCCAGCGTCGAGCCCCAGGAGCCGCCGAACACCTGCCATGTGTCGAAGCCGAAGGTTTCGCGCAGCCGCTCGATATCCGCCACCAGATCCCAGGTGGTGTTGTGCTCCAGCTCGGCATAGGGGGTGGAGCGCCCGCAGCCGCGCTGGTCGAACAGGATCACCTCATAGCGGGCGGGATCGAACAGCGAGCGGTGGGCCGGCGAGATGCCGCCGCCCGGGCCGCCATGCAGGAACACGGCGGGCTTGCCGCCCTTCGTCCCCGCGCGCTCCCAATAGATGGAATGGCCATTGCCGACATCGAGCCTGCCGGTCTCGAAGGGCTCGATCGGGGGATACAGCGTGCGCAGTTCGCTCATCTCGGGGCCATTGGTGGGAGGTTCACGACACCCGCGCGCCGCGCAGGCTGGGCAGCAGGAAGGCGAGCAGGCCGAAGGCCGGCAGGAAGGCGCAGAGCTGGTAGACCGCGTCGATGCCGTAACGGTCGGCGAAGATGCCGAGCGCCGCCGCCGCCAGCCCGCCAAGGCCGAACACCAGACCGTAGAAGAACCCGCCGACCAGACCGATCCGGTGCGGCATCAGGTCGATGGCATAGACCAGGATGGCGGCGAAGGCGCTCGACATGATGAGGTTGATGAGGACGGTGAGAACGGCGGTGCCGAACAGCCCGGCATAGGGCAGCGCCACGGTGAAGGGCAGGGCGCCGAGGATCGAGAACCAGATGATCTTGTTGCGCCCGATGCGGTCGCCCAGCATGCCGCCGAACAGCACCCCCGCCGCCGAGGAGACCAGGAACAGGAACAGCATGAGCTGGGAGGCCTGCACCGACACGCCGAAACGCTCGATCAGGTAGAAGGTGTAGAAGGAGGTGAAGCTCGCGGTATAGGCGGTCTTCGAGCACAGCAGCACGATCAGGATCGCCAGCGGAAAGGCGACCTCGCGGAACGGCCGGTGCGCCACCTCCGGTTCACGCCGCTCACCCGCCAGCCGGACCGGCACGGCGAGCGCGCGGTGGCGGGCGGTCCAGAACAGCAGCGGCATGGCGAGGAGCGCGGCGGCGCAGAACCAAGCCAGGCTCGACTGGCCGTTCGGCACGATGATGAAGGCCGCCAGCAGCGGCCCGATGGCGCCGCCGGTCTGGCCGCCGACCTGGAACAGCCCCTGCGCGAAGCCGTGCCGCCCGCCCGAGGCCTTGCGCGCCATCCGCGTCGCCTCGGGGTGGAAGATCGACGAGCCGATGCCGACAAAGGCCGCCGCCAGCAGCAGCAGCGGGTAGCTTCCGGCATGGGCGAGGCCAATGAGGCCGACAAGAGTGAACCCCATGCCCGCAATCGTCGAATAGGGCATCGGGTAGCGGTCGGTAAACAGCCCGATCAGCGGCTGCAGCAGCGAGGCGGAAATCTGGAAGGTGAGGGTGATGACGCCGATCTGGGCGAAGTCCAGCGCATAGGCATCCTTGATCAGCGGGTAGATCGCCGGGATCAGCGACTGGATCATGTCGTTGAGAAAATGCGCCGCGCTGAGCGCGACCAGCACCGGCAGGGCGGTGCGGCGCAGGGAATCGACCGGCACGGAAAGGGTCATGGCACTGTACTTTGGCGGAGGCGAGGCGCCGGCCGCGGAGAGGCGCGGGCGGTTCGCCATCGTGCAACAGGCAGGGACGTGCGTGAGTCTCGTTACAGGAGATGAGCCGGCGCTGTCCACTGCCCTCGCGCGCCCGGGCACTGCTAGCCTGCGATGCTCTCCAACGCCGCCATGGCCGCGTCCGGGATCGTCAGATCGGCGGCGGCGAGGTTTTCCGCCAGATGCGCTGGCGACGAGGTGCCCGGGATCAGCAGGATGTTGGGCGAGCGGCGCAGCAGCCAGGCGAGGGCGACCTGCAGGGGCGTCGCGTGAAGATCGGCTGCGACCTGCTTCAGAACGTCCGATTGCAGCGGCGAGAATCCGCCGAGGGGGAAGAAGGGCACATAGGGAACCCCTTCCGCCGCGAGCTGGTCGATGAACGCGTCGTCCGCCCTGTGGGCGAGATTGTACTGGTTCTGCACGCAGGCGATCGGGGCGATCGCACGGCCTTGCGCATATTGCGCAGGGGTGACGTTGCTGAGGCCGATGTGACGGACAAGCCCCTGGCGCTGGAGTTCGGCCAGCGCCGTAAGCGGGGCTTCCAGCGAGCCCTCGGCCGGGCCGTGGACGCTGAACATGAGCCGCAGATTGACGACTTCGAGCACGTTGAGCGCGAGGTTCCTCAGGTTGTCGTGGACGGCCCTGGTCAGTTCGTCGGCAGAGAAGGCCGGCAGCCATTCGGCGTTCGGGCCCCGCACGGCACCGATCTTGGTCACGATGAGAAGGTCGGAAGGGTAGGGGTGAAGGGCTTCCCGGATCAGCTGGTTGGTGATGTGCGGGCCGTAGAAGTCGCTGGTGTCGATGTGATTCACGCCGGCCTCCATGGCGGCACGCAGCACGGCGAGCGCGGTCTCGCGGTCCCGGGGCGGGCCAAACACGCCCGCCCCCGCAAGCTGCATGGCACCATAGCCCAGCCGGTTCACCGTCCGGCCCGCGAAAGTGTAGGTCGCTGTCGTCATGTCGGTCTCCTTTGAAGGAGTAGATTAGTCGTTGCGGAGCCGCGCGATAATCGCCCACAATCTGTACGGGCTGTACGGAATTTCGGACAATGTCGCACAATCTGGCGGATGTGAATGCCTTCCTGGCGGTCGCCCGCGCGGGCGGGTTTCGCAACGCTGCCCGCATCGCGGGCTCCAGCGCCTCGGCGCTGAGCGATGCGGTACGGCGGCTCGAAGGCCGGCTCGGCGTTCGCCTTTTGCATCGCACCACCCGCAGCATCCGCCTCACAGAGGCCGGGGCCCGGCTGACGGCGCGACTGGAGCCGGCCCTGAGCGAGGTGGAGGCCGCCCTGTCCGGTGTCGCGGTCCTTGGCGCCGGGCCGGCGGGCACGCTGCGGCTGAACGTGCCAGTCAGCGCGGCGCGTCTGGTGCTTCCGGCGATCGTGCCCGCTTTCCTGAAGGCCTATCCGCAAATCCGGCTCGACATCACGGCGGAGGACAGTTTCGTGGACGTGGTGGCCGCCGGCTGCGACGCCGGCATCCGCTATGACGAGCGGCTGGAGCAGGACATGATCGCCGTGCCGATTGGCCCGCGAATGCAGCGTTTCGCCTGCGCCGCCGCGCCTGCCTATCTCGATGCGCGCGGTCGCCCCGCCCATCCCCGAGACCTGCTGGGCCATGCCTGCCTGCGCGGACGTTTCTCCAGCGGCGTCTCCCCCGTGTGGGAATTCGAGCGCTCCGGCGAAACGGTGCTGATCGACGGCGAGGGCCCGCTGCTGGTCAATATGGGACCGGCGATCCAGCTGGCGGTGGACGCCGCCATCGCCGGCACCGGCGTTATCTACCTGTTCGAGGACTGGCTCGCCCCCCACTTCGCGACAGGCGCCCTTGAGCCGGTGCTGGAGGCATGGTGGCCGCGCTTCCCGGGGCCGTTCCTCTATTACTCCGGCCGGCGGCTGGTCCCTCCGCCGCTGCGCGCCTTCATCGATTTTATCCGCGCCCAGCCAGCCGCGTGAGCGCGGGGACCTGTGCCTTCCACGGCCATGGAAAGGCGCCCCGCGCGGCGCTATAGCTTTTCCGCGCCCGCAGTCCGGCCGGGCATGGGAGCGTGCGCCAGCATGAGCGATGCCTCGACCTTCGTCCTCGACCCGCGCCTTGAGGGCGACAGCTTCCCGGTGATCGACCTCCCGCTCGCCACCGTGCGGCTGATGGACGATGCCCGCTTTCCATGGGCGATCCTGGTGCCGCGCCGCCCCCGCCTGGCCGAACTGATCGACCTTGACAACGAGGCCCGCGCCACGCTGTGGGGCGAGATCGACGCGGTGAGCCGGGCGCTGAAAGCCCTCACCGCCTGCGACAAGCTGAATGTCGCCGCGCTCGGCAATATGGTGCGGCAGCTGCACATCCATGTCATCGCCCGCTTCGAGCGGGATGCCGCCTGGCCGGGCGCGGTGTGGGGCGCGGGCGGCGAACGCCAGAGCTATGGCGCGCCGCAGGCGATGCGGCTGGTGGGCCAGCTGCGCGAGGCGCTGGCGGCATGAGCGAGATCGTCACCACAGACCTGGCCTCCCCTGACGCCGCCTCGCTCGGCCTGTGGCCGCATCTTGGCTATACCGGCGCGCGGCTCGACCGGGCCGGCCTGCGGCGCGGCGAGATGGAGCTTTTCCTGCGCGATCCCCGTGCCCGGGCGTGCCTGATCTCCGGCGAGAGCGTCGTGCTGCGCCGCCTGCCGGGCTTCATCGCCGGCATGGAAGACGGGCCGGGCTCCTGCACCGCGCTGTTTGCGCTCGACGAGGCGGTGGCGCTGGGCGGGCGGCTGGATGAGGCCTGCCTGCTGGGGCTGGAGGGCGAGGTGCCCCATGTCGCCCTGCCGCTTCCCGCCGCCGCGCTCGGCGCGCTGACCGAGCCGCCGGAGGCGCGGCCCGACCTGCTCGTCACCGATCTGCGTTCCATTGCCACGCGCGAGCTGGCCAGCGTCGAGGAGACCGGCCAGCTTGCCACCGCCAAGGCGATGCTGGCCTGGCATGCGCGGCGCAGCTTCTGCTCCAATTGCGGCGGGCGGCTCACCGTGGCGGAGGCCGGCTGGCGGCGCGATTGCCCCGCCTGCGGGGCGCAGCATTTTCCGCGCACCGACCCCGTGGTCATCATGCTCACGGTGGATGGCGACCAGTGCTTGCTCGGGCGCTCCGCCCGCTTCGCGCCCGGCATGTGGTCCTGCCTCGCCGGCTTCGTCGAGCCGGGCGAGACCTTCGAGGACGCGGTGCGGCGCGAGACGATGGAAGAAGCCGGCATCGCCACCGGCGCGGTGCGCTATCTCTGCTCGCAGCCCTGGCCGTTCCCGATGTCTGTGATGACCGGGTTTCACGCGCAGGCGGCGTCACGGGAGATCGTCATCGACCCGAACGAGCTGGAAGCCGCGCGCTGGTTCTCGCGCGAGGAGGCGCGGCTGCTGCTGACCCGCACCCATCCCGAGGGGCTGGTGGCGCCGCCGCGCATGGCGATCGCGCACCATCTGCTGCGGGCCTTCGTGGAAGGCCGCGACCCGCCGGGGGGATGAACGCACTGGCCGGTGCGGCTCGGCGCGGCGCAGGACGTTCGTGGAGTGGGCGCGGGCGAGAAAGCGCTTGACCTGGAGTGCGCTCCAGCACCTAGACCCATGAGCGTCGTAGCATTTCGGGACAGAGATGAAGATCGGTGAACTGGCCCGGCGCACGGGATTGAGCATGGACACGATCCGCTATTACGAGCGCATCGGCCTGCTCCCGCGCGCCGACCGGAACGCGGCGCGCCAGCGCGATTATGACCCGTCCATCCTCACCTGGATCGCCTTTCTCCGGCGGCTGAAAACCACGGGAATGCCGATCCGCGACATGGTTCGCTATGCCGCCCTGCGGGCGCAGGGGGAGGAGACTGTTGCCCAACGCGGTGCCCTGCTCCGGCATCACCGCGACGCGGTGCAGGCGCATCTGGACGAGCTTCACGCCTGCCTCGATGTCCTCGACAGCAAGATCGCCGGCTATGCCGGCAGCACCCGTGAGGACGTGAACCATGACCCCGACGATCAAAGCCCCAACCTCGGCCCCGGACCCGCGCACGATGCCGAACGCTGACAGTGACACCAACCCGCGCTACGCGGCCGGATGGGCGGCGCTGGCGCGGATCGACGGCGAGGCCGGCACGCGGGTGGTGGAGCAACTCAGCGATATCGCCCCGGATTTCGGCCGGCTGCTGATCGAGTTCCCCTTCGGCGACATCTACACCCGCCCGGGGCTGGACCTGCGCCTGCGCGAGGTGGCGACCATCGCCGCGCTGGCCGCGATGGGCAATGCCGCGCCGCAGCTGAAGGTGCATATCGAGGCCGGGCTGAATGTCGGCCTCAGCCGCGAGGAGATCATCGAAATTCTCATGCAGATGGCCGTCTATGCCGGCTTCCCCGCCGCGCTCAACGGACTGTTCGCCGCCCGCGAGGTGTTTGCCGCGCGCCCGGCCTGACGGCGCTCAGTCCCGCGTCCAGGCCTTGAAATGCTTGGAGAGCTTCAGCCCCTGCGCCTGATAGTTGGAGCCGAGGCCCTCGCCATAAAGGGTGCGGGGGCGCTCCAGCATGTTCTCATAGACGAGCCGGCCGACGATCTGGCCGTCTTCCAGGATGAACGGCACCTCGCGCGAGCGCACTTCCAGCACGGCGCGGGCCCCTCGCCCGCCGGCCGCGTCATGGCCGAAGCCGGGATCGAAGAAGCCGGCATAATGCACCCGGAACTCGCCGACCAGCGGGTCGAACGGGACCATCTCCGCCGCGTGGCTGGGGGGCACATGCACCGCCTCCTTGGAGGCGAGGATGTAGAAGGCGTCCGGGTCGAGCACCAGCTCGCGCCGGCCGCGCGTGACCAGCGGCTCCCAGAAATCCTCGACCTCGCAGGCGGCGCGGCGATCGACGTCGATCACCCCGGTATGGCGCTTGGCGCGGAAGCCGAGCAGGCCGCCAAAGCCCTCGCCGGAGAGATCGACGCTCACCGCGATGCCGCCGCCGGCGACATCGGCGAGGGGGGCGTCCACCAGACGCTCCGTGGCGTTGAGGGCGGCGATGCCGGCCTCGTCGAGGCGCGCATCGCCGCGCCGGAAGCGGATCTGCGACAGGCGCGAGCCCTGCCGCACCAGGATGGGGAAGGTGCGCGGGCTGATTTCCAGATAGAGCTTGCCGGCATAGCCGGCGGGCACGATGTCGAAGGCGCGCGAGCGATCGGCGATGACGCGGGTGAACACGTCGAGCCGGCCGGTGGAGCTTTTCGGGTTGGCCGAGGCGGCGATGTCGGCGGGCAGCGCCAGCGCTTCCTCCAGCTCGACCAGATAGACGCATCCGGTCTCCAGCACCTCGCCGCCGGTGAGGTCGAGCTGGTGCAGGCCGAGCCGGGTGAGGCGGTCGGCCACCGTCTCGCCGGGGCCGGGCAGGAAGCTGGCGCGGATGCGCCAGGCGACCGGGCCGAGGCGCAGATCGAGGCTGGCGGGCTGCACCTGGTCGGCATCGAAGGGGCGCGTGCTGCGGATGGCGCCGCCGGCGGCCAGCGCCTCGATGGCATGGCCGGGCAGGATGCCCGCCCCGGCCAGCCCGGATGTCGCCGTGCCCGAAACTGTCATGCCGTTCTCGGCCACGCGCGCCGCTCCGCTGATGATGGCTGGTCCATTCGTGCGGTTCGCTTTACCGGACAGGCCCCCTTGAGCCAAGCCTGCTTGTCGTGAAGTGCGCTTGACGGCACCTCGGGGCTGGGAGTAAGCGAAAAGCACCACGTGGTCATTTGAGCCGGCCGGCTTGCCGCCACGCTAAACAAGGTTGCTAAAAAGGCCGGGGCCGCGCGACAGCGCGAGCGACCCCGGTTGAATGCGAGAGACCGGAGCCGCAGATGACCGAGACCGTCCCCAAGCTTTCCTCCGCCGAGATCGCCCAGCTGCGGCCCGAGACCCGCCTCGTGCAGGGGGGCATCCTGCGCTCGCCCTTCGGCGAGACGGCGGAGGCGCTCTACCTCACCCAGGGCTATGTCTATGAGAGCGCCGAGCAGGCCGAAGCCCGCTTCAAGGGCGAGGACCCCGGCTTCATCTACACCCGCTATTCCAACCCGACGGCGGCGATGTTCGAGACCCGCCTCGCGCTGCTGGAAGGCGCGGAAGTGGCGCGCGGCACGGCGTCCGGCATGGCGGCGGTCACCGCCTCGCTGCTGTGCCAGCTCAAAGCCGGTGACCATGTGGTGGCGGCGCGGGCGCTGTTCGGCTCCTGCCGCTATGTGATCGAGGAATTGCTGCCGCGCTTCGGCATTGCCACCACGTTGGTCGACGGCACCGACCTTGCCGCGTGGAAGGCGGCGGTGCGGCCGCAGACCCGGGTGCTCTTCCTGGAGAGCCCGACCAACCCGACGCTGGAACTGGTCGACATCGCGGCCGTGGCGGAGATCTCCAAGGCGGCCGGCGCCTGCCTGATCGTCGACAATGTGTTCGCCACCCCGATGCTGCAGAGCCCGCTGGCGCTCGGCGCCGATGTGGTGGTCTATTCCGCCACCAAGCATATTGACGGGCAGGGGCGGTGCCTGGCCGGCGTCGTGCTGTGCTCGGAGAAGTTCCTCACCGACCATCTCCAGACTTTCCTGCGCCAGACCGGCCCGTCGATCTCGCCGTTCAACGCCTGGGTGATGCTGAAGGGGCTGGAGACGCTGCCGCTGCGGGTCGAGCGCTCGCAGGCCAGCGCGGCGACGCTGGCGGACCGGATGGCCGAGCTGCCGGGCATCACGCGGGTGATCTATCCCTGGCGCGCCGACCATCCCCAGCACGAATTGGCCCGGCGCCAGATGCGCGGCGGCGGCACGCTCGTGACCTTCGAGGTCGAGGGCGGCAAGGCGGGCGCGTTCCGTTTCCTCAACGCGTTGAAGGTGGTGCGCATCTCCAACAATCTCGGCGACGCCAAGAGCCTCGTCACCCATCCCGCCACCACGACGCATCAGCGCTTCAGCCCGGAGGCGCGGGCCGAGATGGGTATTTTCGACGGTATGGTGCGGCTCTCGGTCGGGCTGGAGCATGTCGACGACCTCACCGACGACATCGCCCGCGCACTGCAGGCGGTGTGAGGGGGGTATCGGGCGGCGGTGCACAAACGCAGGCGTGAAGCGCCGCCGCCTTGCCCTCGCCGGGCAAAAGCCTTTCAGTAGTGGCACTTGAGCGATTCGGGGGGCGCAGAGGAGCGGGCATGTATCGGGCGACGACGAAAGGCGTGCAGGTGACGGTGACGCCGCGCTTCGCGCCCGAGCGCTCCGACCCCGAGCGTGGCCAGTATTTCTGGGCCTACACGGTCGAGATCCTCAATCTCGGCGTCGATACGGTGCAGCTCAGATCCCGCCACTGGATCATCACCGACGCGCTCGGCCGGGTGCAGGAAGTGCGCGGGGCCGGGGTGGTGGGCGAGCAGCCGGTGCTGCCGCCCGGCGGGCATTTCGAATACACCAGCGGCGTGCCGCTGCCGACCTCCACCGGCATCATGGAAGGCCGCTACAGCCTGACGACGACGGCCGGCGACAGCTTCGAGGCCGAGGTGCCGGCCTTCTCGCTCGACGTTCCGGGCGCGGCCCGCACGCTCAACTAGCGGGATGGCCGCGCGCATGGCGCTTCCGGCGCCGCGGCGAAGCAGCTATGGTGGCGCCAGCTTCCACGCCGTGAGCTTCCCGCCGCGCCGAACGGTCTCTTGATCCCGTGATCGACTTTCGCCCGATCGCCGCAATTCTCGGCGTCTTGCTCGCCATCCTCGGCACGATGATGATGATTCCGGCGCTGGTCGACCTCGTCGCCGGCCGCGGCGATTTCCTCGCCTATAGCGCCTCCTCCGTCATCACCGTGTTTGTCGGCCTGTCGCTGTGGCTGGCCGGCCGGTCGAGCGAGGTGGAGAAGCTGTCGCTGCGCCAGGCCTTTGTGCTCACCACGCTGAGCTGGGTCCTGCTCTCCGCCTTCGCTGCGATCCCGTTCATGTGGGCGGAGACCGACCTCTCGCTGGCCGACGCCTATTTCGAGGCGATGAGCGGGCTGACCACCACAGGCGCGACGGTGATTGGCGGCCTCGACCACCGCCCGCCCGGCCTGCTGATCTGGCGCGCCTTCCTGCACTGGTATGGCGGCATCGGCATCATCGTCATGGCGATCGCGCTGCTGCCGATGATGCAGATCGGCGGCATGCAGCTGTTCCGCGCCGAATCCTCCGACAAGTCGGAAAAGATGCTGCCGCGCGCGGCGCAGATGGCCAAGGGCATCCTCGCCTCCTATCTCTTCCTCACCTTTGCCTGCGCGCTGACCTATGCCTTCTGCGGCATGAGCGTGTTCGACGCCGTCGCCCATGCGATGGCGACCATTTCCACCGGCGGCTTTTCCACCCACGACGCCTCGATCGGCTATTTCAACAGCCCGGCGATCGAATATGCGGCGATCTTCTTCATGCTGTCGGGCTCGCTGCCCTTCGTGCTGTATGTGCGGGTGCTGGCCGGCGATTTCAGCCGGCTGTTCGTCAATCCGGAGGTGCGGCTGTTCCTGTCGCTGGTGGCGATGTTCGCCATCATTTCCACCGTGCAGCAGGTATGGGGCGGCATAAACGAGGGCGAGACGGCGCTGCGCTTCGCGCTGTTCAACGTGGTGTCGCTCATGTCCACCACCGGCTTCGTGGCGAAGGACTTCACCAATTGGGGCCCGCCGACCGAGGCGCTGTATTTCGTCGTGATGTTCCTCGGCGCCTGCACCGGCTCCACGGCGGGCGGCATGAAGAGCTTTCGTATCGCCATTCTCGGCTCGGCGCTGAAGCAGCATCTCAAGCGCGTGATCTACCCCAACGGGGTGTTTCCGGTTCTCTATGGCGGCAAGCCGATCGGCGACGAGGTGGTCGCCTCGGTGCTGTCCTTCGCCTTTCTCTATCTCGCCACCTTCCTGTTGATCGGCATCGCCATCAACGTGCTGGGGTTTGACCTCATCACGTCGTTCTCGGCCTCGATCACCGCGCTGGCGAATGTCGGTCCCGGCCTCGGCCCGGTGGTGGGGCCGGCGCAGAACTTCGCCGGCCTACCGGACAGCGTGATCTGGCTGCTGTCGCTGGGCATGCTGGTGGGACGGCTGGAGCTGTTCACCGTTCTTGTGCTCTTCCTGCCGAGTTTCTGGCGGCGCTAGTTGGGCGCTGCAGCATAAGCCGGTATGCTGGCGCTCACTTCGCGACGGGGATTCTCCATGCTGGCCGTACTTACGACGACCGAGGAACTTCTGGCCTATCTGGTCGCCTTCGACACGACGAGCCGCAATTCCAATCTCGATCTCATCGCCTTCGTGCGCGACTACCTCGCCGCCTTCGGCATTGAGAGCGTCATCGTGCCGAGCCCCGAGGGCGACAAGGCCAGCCTGTTCGCCACCATCGGCCCGGCCGGTGTCGGCGGCGTGTGCCTCTCCGGCCATTCCGACGTGGTGCCGGTGGAAGGCCAGCCCTGGAGCACCGACCCCTTCACTCTGACGCCCGATGGCGACCGGGTGTATGGGCGCGGCGCCTGCGACATGAAGGGCTTTCTGGCCTGCTGCCTCGCCATGGTGCCGCAGATGGTGGCGGCGCCGCTGGCGACGCCGATCCATCTGCTGGTGTCCTATGACGAGGAAATCGGCTGCACCGGCGTGGTGCCGGCGGTGCGCCGGCTGGGGGTGGACCTGCCCTTGCCGCGCGCCTGCATCGTCGGCGAGCCGACATCGATGCGGGTGGTGGACGCGCACAAATCCGGCCTCGCCTATGTCACCACCGTGACCGGCCGGGAGGCGCATTCCTCCATGCCGCAGCTCGGCGCCAACGCCATCTTCGCCGCCGCCGCGCTGATCGGCGAACTCGACCGCATCCGCGCCGAGCTGATCGCGGCCGGCGACCCCACAGGCCGCTTCGACCCGCCCAGTTCCACGGTGCAGGTGACGGTCGTGAACGGCGGCACCGCCGGCAATATCGTGCCGCGCCAATGCGCGCTGCGCTGGAATGTGCGCGGCCTGCCGGGCTTCGACGAGGACGCGCTGCTGGAGCGCTTCGAGCGCTTCGGCCGCGAGCAGGTGCTGCCCGGGCTGCTGGAGACGGCGCCGGACGCGGCGATCACCACCGAGTTCATCTACAAGGTGCCGCCGCTCAGCCCCCAGACCGGCTCGGAGGCGGAGCTGCTGGCGCTGCGCCTCGCCGGCCAGAACCGCACCTATACGGTGGCCTATGGCACCGAGGGCGGGCATTTCCAGGCCCAGGGCATCCCCACCATCGTCTGCGGGCCGGGCTCGATCGACCAGGCGCACAAGCCGGACGAGTATATCGAAATCAGCCAGCTGCGCGCCTGCGAGCGGTTCCTCACCGGGCTGATCGCGGAGTGCGTGGGGTAGGAGGCGCCGTTAGCGGAAATCCCCGGGCGGCGCCCGGGGATGAGGTGACGCGAAGGCGCGGTAGGGTCAGCCCTGCGCCGCGCCGTCGCCGGCCTCTACGTCCACGATCTCCTCGGCCTTGAAGTCGTAGGTGCGGCCGCAGAACTCGCAGGTGACGCCGATCTTGTCGTTTTCGACCAGGCTGGTGCGCTCTTCCGGGGTGAAGCTGGCGAGCACGTTCATCACCCGCTCGCGCGAGCAGGAGCATTTGGCGACCACGTTCTCGGTCTCGAACACCCGCACGCCGCGCTCGTGGAACAGGCGGAACAGCAGCCGCTCGCTGGAGAGATCGGCATCGACCAGCTCGACATCCTCCACCGTGGCCACCAGCGACAGCGTCTCGACCCAGGAATCGTCCTCCTGCGCCTCGGGCAGATCGGTGCCTTCCGGGGCGTCGCCGGGATGCAGGTCGACCGGGCGCACCCGCCCGCCCTCGGTGGGCAGGAACTGCACCATCAGCCCGCCGGCGCGCCAGGAAGACGGGGCGCCGCCCGGGTGCATCTCCTCCGCCACGGCGAGGCGCACGCGGGTGGGGATCTGCTCCGACTGGGTGAAATACTGGTGCGCGGCCGCTTCCAGCCCACCGCCTTCCAGCGCGACGACGCCCTGGTAGCGGTTGACGCTCAGCCCCTGGTCGATGGTCATGGCGAGATGGCCATGGCCGAGCAGCGCGCCGCTGTCGAAGCCGGCGCCGGTGGGCAGGCCGGCCTGCATCGCCTCCAGCCGCTCCAGATCGAAGCGGGCATAGGCGCGCACATCCTGCGGGGCGGTGAAATCCACCACCAGCAGGTCGACCGGCCCGTCGGTGCGGGTCTGCAGGATGAAACGGCCCTGGATCTTCAGCGTCGAGCCGAGCAGCACGGTGAGCGCCACCGCCTCGCCGAGCAGGCGCTTGACCGCGGCGGGATAGTCATGATGGGCGAGCACGGCATCGAGGCTGCTGCCAAGACGCACGACGCGCCCGCGCACATCGAGCCCGTCGATGTGGAACGGGGTGACGCGGTCATCGACCGCGCGCGGATCGGGGCCACGGGTGGCGGGGGAGGGAGAAGAGGAATGTGTTGTCATGTCGCCCGCCCATATAGGAGCGCCGCCGGGAATGTGCGAGGGGGCCGGAGGACGCCCCTTCATGTGCTGTCATCCCGGACGGCCGCAGGCCGATCCGGGACCGGCTTCAGGATGGAAAGCGATCCCGGCTCGAAACTGCGCTTCGGCCGGGATGACGGCCCGAAGCTATGCCACCGCGCCTTCCAGGCACCAGGCGAGGATGCCCTTCTGCGCGTGCAGCCGGTTCTCCGCCTCGTCGAACACCACCGATTGCGGGCCGTCCATCACCTCGTCGGTGACTTCCTCGCCGCGATGGGCCGGCAGGCAGTGCATGAACAGCGCGTCCTTGGCGGCCCGGCGCATCAGCGCGCCATTGACCTGATAGGGCTTGAGCAGATTGTGCCGGCGCTCGGCCTCGGCATCGCCCATCGACACCCAGGTGTCGGTGACGACGCAGTCCGCGCCCTCCACTGCCGCCTCGGCGGCGTGGCCGAAGCTCACCTTGGCGCCGGTCTCGCGCACCCAGTTCACCAGCGCCGGGCGCGGGGAAAGCTCCGGCGGGGTGGCGACGTTCAGCGCGAAGTCGAAGCGCTGGGCGGCGTGCACCCAGGACACGAGCACATTGTTGGCGTCGCCGGTCCACGCGACGGTGCGACCCGTGATCGGCCCGCGATGCTCCTCGAAGGTCAGCACGTCCGCCATCACCTGGCAGGGATGGGAGTCGCGCGTCAGGCCGTTGATGACGGGCACGGTGGCGTGCTCCGCCAGCTCGGCCAGCGCGGCGTGGTCGAGGATGCGGATCATGATCGCGTCGACATAGCGCGAGAGCACGCGGGCGGTGTCGGCGATGGTCTCGCCGCGCCCGAGCTGCATCTCGGCGCCGGTCAGCATGATGGTGTCGCCGCCGAGCTGGCGCATGGCGACATCGAAGGAAATGCGCGTGCGGGTGGAGGGCTGGTCGAACACCATCGCCAGAACTTTGCCGGCGAAGGGCTTTTCCAGCGCCACTTCGCGGCGGCGGCTCTTGAGGTCTTTCGACAGCTCCATCAGCGCGCGCAGCTCGCCGGCCGGCAGCTGGTCGAGATCGAGGAAATGCTTCACGGCGCCCGGGTTCATCGCGTTCATGCGGCCGCTCCCTTTGCGGTGTCGGCCTTCAGGCCCTGCTCGATCCGCGCGCAGGCGGCGTCGAGCTTCTCGAATGCGGCGTCGATCTCGGCCTCGCCGATGGTCAGCGGCGGCAGCAGGCGCACGACATTATCTGCCGCCGACGGGGCGAGCATGCCCTCGGCCCGCATGGCGGCGATGAGCTCGGTGTTCGGCACCACGGTGCGCAGGCCGAGCAGCAGGCCCTCGCCGCGCACCTCGGCGATCACTGCCGGGTGGCGGTCCTTCAGCTCGGCCAGGCGCTGGCGCAGCCTGGTGGAGGTGGCGAGCACCTGGTCCATGAAGCCATCGGCCAGCACCACGTCGAGCACCGCATTGGCGACGCTCATCGCCAGCGGGTTGCCGCCATAGGTCGAGCCATGGGTGCCGGCCGTCATGCCCTTGGCCGCCTCCTGGGTGGCGAGGCAGGCGCCGACCGGGAAACCGCCGCCAATGCCCTTGGCCACCGCCATGATATCGGGCGTGATGCCGGCCCATTCATGGGCGAAGAACTTGCCGGTGCGCCCGACGCCGCACTGCACCTCGTCGAGGATCAGCAGCAGCCCGTTCTCGTCGCACAGCGCGCGCAGTTCGCGCAGGAAGCCCCAGGAGGCGGAACGCACGCCGCCCTCGCCCTGCACCGGCTCGATGAGGATGGCGCCGGTCTCGGGGCCGATCGCCGCCTTCACCGCCTCGATGTCGCCGAACGGCACCTGGTCGAAGCCGGGCATGGCCGGGCCGAAGCCCTCCAGATATTTCGCGTTGCCGCCGGCGGCGATGGTGGCCAGCGTGCGGCCGTGGAAGGCACCCTCGAAGGTGATGATGCGGGCGCGCTCGGGCCGGCCATTGGCGGAATGGTACTTGCGCGCCATCTTGATCGCGCATTCCAGCGCTTCCGCGCCGGAATTGGTGAAGAACATGGTGTCGGCGAAGGTCGCTGCGACAAGGCGGGCGGCCAGACGCTCGCCGCCTTCGATGCGGAAGAGATTGGACAGGTGCCAGAGCTTACCGGCCTGCTCGGTCAGCGCCGCGACGAGATGGGGATGGGCATGGCCGAGCACATTCACCGCGATGCCGGCGGTGAAATCGAGATAGCGCTCGCCGTCCCTGGTGAACAGCCAGGCGCCTTCGCCCCGCTCGAAGACGAGGTCGACACGATTATAGGTCGGCAGGATGGGGGTGATCACCGCGCCCCTCCCTCTCTCAAGCTTGAGGCGCCCCCGATCGGTCTGCGCCTGCCCCAAAACGAAACGTGCCGCCCTTGCGGGGGCGGCACCCGATGGCGGCAATTCTAGCGATTGCAGGCCTGTGGTCAATATTGGGCCGGCAGGGCGGGGCGCGAATTGCCGCTGGGCCGGATGGGCGTGCGGCAGGGGCGGTCCTGCCGAGGAAGCGGGGTGCGGATGGATCGGCCCGGCGCCGATCCGCCTTTGGTCGGGAACGCTGCGCCGGCCTTGTCGCGGCACCGGCGAGGGGCCACACTCCCGGCTAACAAGCGGCGAGAGACGGCGCGGTTCCCCGGTCTCGGATGCGCCGGCCGGCGCAGTGGTACCCGGTGGCGCGGCGCCCTGTCCAGCCAAGTGCTTGATGCGACTCCGCTTCACAGGGGAGTGTTGCAACGCGGACTCTAGCTGGGGAAAACGATCGTTTCGGCCCTGAACCTACTCGCTCCGAGTCCGCGCATATTGTAGCCTCCCCCCAGTGAGATACGACATCTCGTGCGGCGGCAATTCCCTGGTGGCGTTTGCGGGCGTTGGGTTCGGCAAGTTGGACTTGCCGGAGGGGTGAGGGATTCCGCCTCCCGGTCGGCACGAAGGAGGCCATGCGATGAACTGGACGGACGAGCGCGTCGAGCTGCTCAAGAAACTCTGGTCGGAAGGGCTCTCGGCGAGCCAGATCGCGGCAGAGCTTGGCGGCGTCACCCGGAACGCGGTCATCGGCAAGGTGCATCGGCTTGGCCTTTCCGGCCGCGCCAAGGCTGCCGCGTCGCCGGCGCCCCGCCCGCGCAAGCCGCGTCCCGCCACCAGCGCCCAGGTCATGCGGCCGATGGTGCAGGGCAACACCGCGCTGGCGCCGGTTGTCGAGGCCGTTGTGGAGCCCGAGCCCGAGGTCGCTTCCGACCCGGTCGCCAAGGTGATCCCGATGGGCGAGCGCTGCACCATTCTCGACCTGACCGAGTTCACCTGCCGCTGGCCGGTGGGCGATCCCGGCAAGGGCGATTTCCATTATTGCGGCAGCCGCTCCAAGACCGGGCTGCCCTATTGCGCCTATCACGCCCGCATCGCCTACCAGCCGGTGCAGGACCGCAACCGGCGGCGCCTGGCGCGCTGAGGCGCGCCCGCATCGCCTGATGGGCGGGTGAAGGACGGGCTGGCGCCTGCGTGCCAGACGGTGCCATAATTGGGACCAACTTTCCCGGCCCGGTCGCCGCATGCTGTTCCGTGCCCTGCAATCCTCCCGACGCAAGATACCGGCCGCGCCTGAGCCCGGCCATTTCACGCTGCGGCTGACGGCCGAGGAGGTCGTAGTGCAGCTGCGCCGCAACCCGCGCGCCCGGCGCTACACGCTGCGGGTCCGCGCGGCGACGCGCGACGTGGTGCTGACCGTTCCGGCGCGTGGCACGCTGCCCGAGGCGCTGGACTTCGCCCGTCGCCATGCCGGCTGGGTGGAGGTGCGCCTCGCCCGCCTGCCCGAGCGCGTGGCCTTCGCCCCCGGCGCGCTCCTGCCGCTGCGCGGCACTCCGCACCGCATCATTCATCGACCCGGCGCGCGCGGCACGGTGTGGACCGGCAGCGAGGACGGGGAGGCGGCGCTCTTTGTCGCCGGCGACGGCGCGCATGTGGCCCGGCGGGTGGGCGATTTCCTCAAGCGGGAGGCGCGGCGCGATCTGGTGGAGGCGGCGCAGCGCCATGCAAGCGCGCTCGGCGTCAGCCTCGCCCGCGTCACCCTGCGCGACACGGCGAGCCGCTGGGGTTCCTGCTCCGGCGCCGGGGCGCTGTCCTTCTCCTGGCGGCTGATCCTCGCCCCGCCCTCGGTGCTGGATTATCTCGCCGCCCATGAGGTGGCGCACCGGCGCGAGATGAACCACGGGCCCCGCTTCTGGGCGACGGTGGACGCGCTGTTCCCCGAACGTCACGCCGCCGAGGCCTGGCTCAAGACGCACGGCGCCGGGCTGCACCGCTACGGCGCGGAATAGTCCGGCCGACGATCCCGGCTCTCGCTGCGCGCGGCCGGGATGACGGGAAAGGGGCCAGCCTCAGCCGTTGCCGAACAGCTTGTCGAGCAGCCAGTTGTCGAGGCTCGGGCGCGGGGCGGCGGGAGCGCGCTGCGGGCCGCCGGTGACGACCGGCTCCTCCGGCACCACACCCGGCGGCAGCTGGCCGCCGGCGACGGGGGCGGCACTGTCGGTGCCGGGCAGGGCGACGACGGGCTGGCCCGCATGCGCCGCCTTCATCACCTGGCTCCAGATGTCCACCGGCAGGCCGGAGCCGCCGGCCTTCCTGGTCGGCGAGGAATCGTCATTGCCGAGCCAGACGCTGGTGACGAAGCGGCCGGTATAGCCGACGAACCAGGCGTCGCGGTAATCCTGGCTGGTGCCGGTCTTGCCGGCCGCCGGCCAGCCCGGCAGATCGGCGCGGCGGGCGGTGCCGGTGACGAGCACCTCCTGCATCATCCGGTTCATCATCGCCACATGCGGCGGCGCCATCACCATGCCGCGCCCGGCCTCGGCATAGGCGTAGAGGATGGTGCCGCTCTTGTCGCGCACCCGCTCGATGATGTGCGGGGTGACGCCGACGCCGCCATTGGCGAAGGGCGCATAGGCGCTCGCCATCTCCAGCACCGAGACTTCCGAGGTGCCGAGGGCGATGGAGGCGTTGGCCTCCAGCTTGGAATTGATGCCGAGGCGATGGGCGGTCTTCGCCACCTCGTCCGGCCCCACTTCCATCGCCAGCCGCACGGAGACGGTGTTGAGCGAGAGCGCCAGCGCGGTCTTGAGGTCCACCGCGCCGCGATATTCCCGGGAGAAGTTCTCCGGCTTCCAGCCCTTGAGCTGGATCGGCGCGTCGGCGCGCACGGTCTCGGGCGTCAGGCCGCGCTCCATGGCGGTGAGATAGACAAAGGGCTTGAACGACGAGCCGGGCTGCCGGCGCGCGGTGACGGCGCGGTTGTACTGGCTCTCCTCATAGGAGCGCCCGCCGACCAGCGCCCGCACCCCGCCGCCGGTGTCCATCACCACAAGCGCGCCCTGCTCGACGCCGAGCTTCTTGCCGGACTTGGCCAGCGCGTCCTTCAGCGCCTTGTCGGCGGCGCTCTGCAGGGCGGGGTCGAGCGTGGTCTGCACCACCAGGTCCTGCGTCACCGGGCCGACCAGCGTCTTCACCTGCTCCAGCACCCAGTCGGCGACATAGCCATAGGAATCCGGCCCCTGCGCCTTGGCGACGGTGGCGGGGCGGGCCAGCGCCGTCTGGCGCATTTCCGGGGTGATGAAGCCGGCTTCCTGCATCGCGCCCAGCACCACTTCGGCCCGGGCCTGCGCGCCCTCAAGGTTGCGGGTGGGGGCGAGCGCCGAGGGCGATTTCACCAGCCCGGCCAGCATGGCGGCCTGCGAGAGCGTGACCTGCCGCGCCGACACGCCGAAATAACGCTGCGCCGCCGCCTCCACCCCATAGGCGCCGGCGCCGAAATAGACGCGGTTCATATAGAGTTCGAGGATCTCGTTCTTGGAGTATTTGGCCTCCAGCCAGATGGAGAGGATCAGCTCCTGCACCTTGCGCGAGAGGGTGCGCTCCTGGGTGAGGAACAGGTTCTTGGCCAGCTGCTGGGTCAGGGTCGAGCCGCCCTCGCGCAGCCGCCCCTGCGTCAGGTTGACGACGACGGCGCGGGCGAGACCCAGCGGGTCGAGGCCGAAATGCGAATAGAAGCGGCGGTCCTCGATGGCGACGAACGCCTGCGGCAGATAGGGCGGCAGCGCCCGCAGCGGCACATTGGTGCCGCCCATCTCGCCGCGCGTGGCGATCGCCTGCCCGTCCGCGCCCTGGATGATGACGGTGGGCGGGCGGTCGGGAATGGCCAAATTCTGGATCGGCGGCAGCTGGCTCGCCTCATAGAAGACGAGACCGACAACGCCGATGGCCGCCCATAGGCCGAGCACCACGCCCCAATAGACCAGCCGGCCGATGAGGCCGCGCCTGGGCGGGCGGCGGCGCCCGCCGCCACGGCCGGTGCCGCGAGGGCGCTCATCGTCCTGTCGGCGGCTGCGGCCCTTCCTCGCCACGCGTGGCTCGTCCTCCCAATCGGCTTCCTCGGCCTCTTCCCATTCGTCATGGCGGCGGCGGTTGACGCGCGGCGGCGGCAGCGCTTTCGGAGGCGCCTTGCGGTTGCGGGCGCGCTCACGCTCCAGCGGCGCGGTGGGAATCGTCGGGCGGTCGTCGGCATTCAGGCGCAGGTCGCCGTCGAAGCCGGGCGTGCCCAGCACCGGCTCGCGCCTCTCCCTGTTGCCGCGTCGTCCGAACATGACCCTCCGCCCCTGCGGGCACCTGATGTTGAGCCGGTAAACGAACTCTAAATCAGGGCTTTTAAGCGGGGGTTAAGGGGCCATTTCGGGAAGGGGCCTCACGCCGCATTGGCCTCGTCGTCGGCGTCGAGCACCTGGAGCAAAGCGCGGCGGATGGCGGAGTGGCGGGCGGCGCCCATGATCTTCGCCCCCATCAGGTCGGTGACGTAGAACACGTCCACCGCCCGCTCGCCGAAGGTGGCGATATGGGCGGAGGCGATGTTGAGGTTGAGCCGCGAGAGGGTCTGGGTCAGCCCGTAGAGCAGGCCAGGCCGGTCGAGGCCGGATACCTCGATCACGGTGTGGCGGTTCGACCAGGAATTGTTGAGCGTGACCTCGGGCTCCACGGTGAAGGCGCGCGGGCGCTTCGGGATGCGGCGGGCCACCACCTCGGGCAGCTTGATCTCGCCGGCCAGCGCCTTCTCGATCGCGCCGGCGATGCGGTCGGCGCGGCGCACCTCATCCTCGTCCTGCTCGAAGGCGCGGGTGAGCGAGATGGTGTCGAGCGCCCGCCCGTCCGTGGTGGTGCTGATCTGCGCGTCGACGATGTGCGCCCCGGCGCTGGCGCAGGCGCCGGCGATCACCGCCAGCAGCTTGGGATGGTCGGGGGCGAACACGGTCAGCTCGGTGATGCCGCGCTCAGGGTCGGTCTTGGCCCGGGTGGCCAGCGCCTTGCCCTGTTCCTCGGTGTCGCGGATGAAGCGCGCATGCTCCATCTGGTGCACGCGGTCGGTCTGCAGCCAGTAGGTCGGGTAGTGGCGGCCCATATAGGCGTCGAGCGCGGCGGCGTCCCAGCCGGTGAGGGCGGTGCGCAGCTCGGCCTGGGCGCGGGCGACGCGCTGGTTGCGGTTGCTCTCGGAGAAGCCGCCGGTGATGACCGGCTCGGTCTCGTGATAGAGCGTGCGCAGCAGCTGCGACTTCCAGTTGTTCCACACCCCCGGCCCGACGGCGCGGATGTCGGCGGTGGTGAGGATGAGCAGCAGCTTCATCCGCTCCAGATTCTGCACCACGGCGGCGAAGTTCTCGATCGTCTTGCGGTCGGAGAGATCGCGCGACTGGGCGATGGTCGACATGGTGAGGTGCTGCTCGATCAGCCAGGCCACGGTGTCGGTGTCGACCGGGCTGAGGCCGAAGCGCGGGCACAGGCGGCGGGCGACGCGGGCGCCGGCGATGGAATGGTCCTCCGGCCGGCCCTTGGCGATGTCGTGCAGCAGCACCGCGATATAGAGCAGCTGGCGGTTCTTGATCGTCGGCATCAGCTCGTTGGCGAGGCCGTAATCGGGCCGGTCGCCGCGCTCGATGCGCGAGAGCGCGCCGATGGAGCGGATGAGATGCTCGTCCACCGTGTAGGAATGGTACATGTTGAACTGCATCATCGCGACGATGCGGCCGAATTCCGGGATGAAGCGGCCGAGCACGCCGGTCTCGTTCATCCGCCGCAGCACGATCTCCGGCGTCTCCTTCGAGCACAGGATCTCGACGAACAGCCGGTTGGCCTCCGGGCTCTCGCGCAGATTGTGGTCGATGAGCTTGAGCGAGCGGGTGGCGAGGCGCATCGCGTCCGGGTGGAAGTTCAGCCCGTGCTTGCCGGCGAGATGGAAGATGCGGATGAGGTTCAGCGGATCGCGGCCGAAGGCGCTGGCATCGGCGACGTTGATCCGGTCATTGTCGACGATGAAATCGGCGCTTTCCTTCAGCGTGCGCCGGCCCGAGCGGCGCAGCCGGGCGATCATCCGGTCAAGCCGCGGCACCGGCTTGTCGTGGCGTTCCTCCAGCGCGGCCGAGACGATGGCGGTGAGATCGCCGACATCCTTGGCCACCAGGAAATAGTGCTTCATGAAGCGCTCGACATCCTTCAGCCCGGGATGGGCGAGATAGCCGAGGCGCTCGGCCATTTCGCGCTGCAGGTCGAAGGACAGGCGCTCTTCCGCCTTGCCGGCGAGAAAGTGCAGGTGGCAGCGCACCGACCAGAGGAAATTCTCGCAGCGGCGGAAGATCTTGGCTTCTTCAGGCGTGAACACGCCCTTGGCCACCAATTCGCGCGTCTCATGCACGCGGTAGACATATTTGGCGATCCAGAACAGCGTGTGCAGGTCGCGCAGGCCGCCCTTGCCGTCCTTCACATTGGGCTCGACCACATAGCGCGACTGGCCGGCGCGCTTGAGCCGCTCCTCGCGCTCGTTCAGCTTGGCGGCGACGAATTCGACCGCCGTGCCCTGCACCACGTCCCTGTCGAAGCGCTCGACCAGCTCGTCGAACAGCTTGCGCTCGCCGATCAGCAGCCGGGCCTCCAGCAGCGAGGTGCGGATGGTCATATCGCCGCGCGCCTGGCGGATGCACTCATCGACCGAGCGGGTGGCGTGGCCGACCTTCAGCCCCATGTCCCACAGCACGTAGAGGATCGCCTCGGCGACGCTCTCGCCCCAGGCGGTCTGCTTATAGGGCAGCAGGAACAGGATATCGGTGTCCGAGCCCGGCGCCATCAAGCCGCGGCCATAGCCGCCGACGGCGACGATCGCCATGCGCTCGGAGGTGGAGGGGTTGTCGGAGGGGTAGAGCGTCTTCACCGCCAGCTCGTGCACCAGCGTGATGATCTCGTCCTGCAGCCGCGACAGCCGCTCGGCGCAGCGCCGGCCGGAGCCTTCCACCATCAGCCAGCGCTCGGCGACCTGGTGGCCGTGCTGGTAGGCGGTCTTCAGCCGCCGCGCCAATTGCGTGCGCAGCTCGATCTCGCGGCCGGGTTGTCCCTTGTCGAGCACCTCGCGCGCAAGCGTGCCGAGTTCGACGCGCATGGCGTCGATGTCGAACAGGTCCTTGAAGGGATGGTCGAGGCGGCGGCGGGGTTCGGTCATGGCAGGGTCCGGCTGGTCGGATACCCGCTTTACCCGATCCGGCGCGCGCCGTCATCGTGCGCTGCCAGAAGCGAAAACGAGACATGCCCGGCGCGAGGGCCGGGCAGAGCTTTTAACGAGACATGGCCGGCGCGAGGGCCGGGCAGAGCCTTTAACGAGACATGCCCGGCGCGAGGGCCGGGCATGTCCATCCTGACGGCACGGCGGACGCCGGCGGTCGCTACATGAGGGCCGCGCGGGGCGGCCGAACCGTTAGGTGTCAGTTGGTGGTCGCGCCGGTGGTCCCGGTGGCCGTGCCGGTGGTGCCGGTGTTGGCGTCGGAACGCACCTGCTCCAGGCTCTTGAACTCCGGCGCCGCGTTCAGCTCTTCCTTGGTGAGCGTGACCACGATCTTGTCGCCATCATCGGTCGGGGTGGCGGTCAGCGAGTCGAAGGACACCGCCACCGGCTTGGCGCCAAGACCGAGGAAGCCGCCGACATCGATCACCACGGCAACGATGCGGCCGTCGCGCTCGACGAGCACGTCGCTGATCGAGCCGAGATCTTCGTCATTCGACGTCACGACCTCGCTGCCGTTCAGGTCCGAGCCGAGCCACTGGCCGGAGCTCTGGGCGCTGACGAATTTCGGCTTGGCGGGGTTGCCCATCGCCGAGCTGGCCGGGGCCATGCTGTCGGTCGAGCCGGCGGTGCCGGGGGTCGGGGTGGTCGCGGGCATCTCGGCAGCCGGGGCCTGCGGGTTGCCCGCATCCGGCTGCACCGGGCTGGCGGCCGGCGGCGTGGTGGTCTGCGGGGCCGGGCTCTGGGCGAAGGCGACCGCCGGGGCGAGCGCCAGGGCAGCGGCGGCGGTGAGTGTCGCAAGCTTGCTGGTCATCGTCTTCTCCGTCGTGTTTTCGAGATTTCGTAAATCAGATCGACTGTTCGATCATCCGTAGAATAAACGAACCAGGTTGGCAGAAGTTCCGTCTACTCTTTGATTTGCGTTAAAAGGTATAGAGTTAAGTCGACCTCAGCCGCGGCCGATCATCGAGGCGTCGGCGACGCAGACCGTCAGCTCTTCGGTCGATAGACTGTGCTTTGTTACGCCAAGTGCCGAAAGACAGCCCTTCGGCGTGCGGGTGGCGCGGCTCGGCGCCACGGGGCCAGGTTCCGGCAGATTATTGACGATGGCCGGCGCCGGCGTGGGCATCGCTGCGGGCGCGCGGGCCGGAACGATCACCGCCGGGGCCGGCGAGGCGGCGGCCGGGCGCGGTGCCAGATCGAGGCGGGAGCTCTTGGCGGTGCGGTTGACGAGATGCGCCTGCACCGCGCCCTGGCCGGGCTGCATCATGGGGCCGAAAGCCTCGATCGCCACGACCTGGGGCGCCACCCGCGTCATCGAGCCGGTGGCGAGGGCGCCGGCGGCGAGCGGCACCATGAGGGCGACGCCGGTCACGGCGCCGAGAAGATAGGCGGAACCTTTGAAGATGCTGTCGATGCCCGTCATCACGGCGTCCCCTTCCGGCTGAGGTCCGCAGGCAGCCGCCATCGGCACGACGACGTGAACCACGCCGCCGCCGGAGCTTGTCCGCAGACGCTTTCTTCGGTGAAAATCGGACGGCGACACTGTTCGCCGTCGTCTTAAGGTTAATGCGCGGGAAGGGTTTGCGTTCCCGCCGGCGATCACGTTTCGGTGCGCGGGCGGGGCGACTGTGGATCCCTGGGGCACGGGCCCCGTGCGGTCAGCGAGGGATTTCAGCGGTCCGGGATCAGATGGCTCTCGGGCACGCTGACCGAGCAGACGAGGCCGGACGGAGCAAAGTCGAGATCCACCGTCCCATCAAGAGCGCGGGCGAGGTTGCGCTCGATCACCAGCGAGCCGAAGCCGCGGGCGGCGGGCTTTGTCACGTGAGGGCCGCCGCGTTCGCGCCAGGAGAGTTCGAAGCCGCCGCCGGCTTCCGGCGTGCGCCGCACCCAGGTGATGTCGACATGGCCTGTGGGCACCGACAGCGCGCCATATTTGGCGGCATTGGTGGAAAGCTCGTGGATGGCGAGACCGATATTCTGCGCCGCTTCCGGCTTGAGAAACAGGTTCGGGCCCTTGATGGTGAACTGGCTGTTCTCGCGGTCGAGATGATGGCCGAGCTGCGAGCGCACCATGTCGGCGAGCGAGGCGCCGTACCAGCTCTCCTGCACCAGCAGATCGTGCGACTTGGACAATGCCTGCAGCCGGGCGCTGAAGATTTCCACGAAACCGTCGATCGAGCCGGCATGCCGGGCGGTCTGCCGGGCCATGGCCTGGATCACCGCCAGCAGGTTCTTCGAGCGGTGGGTCAGTTCGCGCATGAGAAGGCGCAGATGCTGCTCGTTCTCCTTGCGGTCGGTGACGTCGACGGCGGCCCCCGTCAGTCCCACCGTGGTGCCGGCGAGGTCGCGCAGCGGATCGATATGGATGTCGTACCAGCACTTGCGGCCGGCCTCCTCGATCTCGATCTCGCCCTTGCGCGAGGATGAGGTGCCAAGCGCCTCGCCCTTCAGCAGGGTCAGAGTCCGGGCCTGCCCCTCGCCGAGCAGATCGGCATCGGTGGAGCCGAGCACCTGCTCGACGGGAAAGCCGAAGAGCGGCTTGCTGACCGAGGTGTAGCGCAGGTCGCGATCCTGGGTGAAGATGGCGACATTCGAGCCGCGCAGCGCCATCTCGTAGCGCTGCAGGGCGGTGGCCAGCTCAAGGGTGAGCCGGCGCTGCTCGCTGACCGCGTGGCGGGGCGTCGGCATGTCGATCAGCGCGGCGAAGTTCGACCACAGCGCCACCGCCCCGACGAGGTTCAGCGACGCAATGCCGATGCGCACGCCCATCGGCAGCAACGGGAAGGTGTTGCCAAAATCGAAGATGACGAGCAGCGACAGCAGGCCGAACATCAGCACCAAGGTTGCCAGAAGCAGGCCGAGGAGCCGGGTGCGGAGGGCGAGATTACGGCGCAGGTGCAGAAGGCGCACGAGCCCCACGAAAATCGCCAGCGACGACAGGACCGTGATCCAGCGTGCCGCGTTGTCGACGAGAGCAATATCGAGCAGGGGCATTTATCTGCGCTCAGGCGGTGGCGCGCTGCTCCCGGGGGCGGGCGCGTCGCTCGAAGAACAGCGCCTGGCTGATGACGGCGGCGACGGTCGACGGCTGGAAGGGCTTGGCGATCAGGAAGGCCGGCTCGGGGCGCACGCCGGTAAGGAAGCGCTCGGGATACGCTGTTATGAAGATGACCGGGACCTCGGTCTTCTCGATCAGTTCGTTCACCGCATCGAGGCCGGACGAGCCGTCGGCCAGCTGGATGTCGGCGAGGATGAGACCGGGCGCCTTGCGGCGGGCCAGATCCACCGCCTCGGTATGGGTGCGGGCGATGCCGGTGACGCGGTGGCCGAGGCCTTCCACGAGGCCCTCAAGATCGAGCGCGATGAAGGGCTCGTCCTCGATGATGAGCACGTCGGTGGCGATTTCCGCCGCCAGTTCGCGCCCGGCATCCTCCACCAGGTTGCGAAGGGTGGGCACGTCGATCTCAAGGATGCCGGCGGCCTCTTCCTCGGAAAACCCTTCGAGGGACACCAGAAGGAAAGCCTGCCGCACCACCGGGGTGATGTGACCGAGGCGCCGCTCGCCCTGCAGCGGGGCGGGAACGGCGTCGACCTGCGCGTTCAGCGCCACCGAATCCCACAGGCGCGTCAGCAGGCTGTAGAGAGCCACGCGGGGATCCACGGTGCGGTCGAGCGTGCTGGGGTCGGCGATAAGGGTCTCCAGCATGGCCGTGACATAGGCGTCGCCAGCCGATTGGCTGCCACTGAGTGCGCGCGCATAGCGGCGCAGAAAGGGCAGGTGCTGCGCGACAAGTTGAGAAGTGCTCACTCGCGTCTCCCCGAAGCTGCAAAATGTGAAGCGGCTGTTAACGCATCATGGACCGATCGGTTCCGGAGTACGCGAAAAATTTATGCGACGCACCGAAATTGCCGGAACCGTTTCGTATCTGGACCGTTGTGACTGCGTATGTAGCGACGGAGCCAACTCCTCTCGACCATTTCCGGGGGCTCAATGTCGGGAAAGAAATTGATGAGTGACGATCATTCCGAGAGCGCGTCCGCGATGGCGGATGGGCCCTCTTCTCCGCTCGGCGACGGTAATGGAACCGTCCTCGGCAGCGATATCCAGGCCAAGATCGGTCAGCACCTGCGCGCCATGTATGATGACGTGGTGCGCCAGGGCGTGCCGGATCGGTTCATGGATCTGCTTTCCAAGCTCGACAAGGCGGACACCACGTCCGGCGAGGGCGGAGGGCGGAAGTGAGCAAGTTCGATCCGACATTGCGCGATGAGATTATCGCGGCCATTCCCAATTTGCGCGCCTTTGCCATCTCGCTGTCGGGCAGCGTCGACCGCGCCGACGACCTTGTGCAGGAGACGCTTCTGCGCGCCTTCGCCAATATTTCCAGCTTCCGGCCGGGCACCAACCTGCCGGCGTGGCTGTTCACCATCCTGCGCAACCTGTTCCGCTCGGAATACCGCAAGCGCCGGCGCGAAGTGCCGGATTCGGACGGGGCCTTCGCCGCGACGCTGACCAGCAATCCCGACCAGAACACCCATCTGGACTTCGAGGACTTCCGCGCGGCGCTCGACCAGCTGCCGTCCGACCAGCGGGAAGCCCTGGTACTGGTGGGGGCCTCGGGCTTTTCCTATGAGGAAGCCGCCGATATCTGCCAATGCGCGGTCGGCACCATCAAGAGCCGGGTGAACCGGGCACGCAAGCGCCTCGGCGAGATGCTGGCTCTGGACGATGCCAGCGATTTCGGCCCCGACAAGACCACGCGGGCGGTGCTTGCCGCCGAGCGTACTTGAGCGGCCACACCGCCGGCCGACTGACCGACCGACCCCTATCCTAAAATTGACATGCCTGTTCCACTCGCGCGCCCCACGCGAGAACGCCCCCGGTTTCGGCCGGGGGCGTTTTGCGTTCGGCATCATTCGGCAAGGCGCCAGCCTAGGGTGCCCGGCCGCGCCGCATGAAGCCGAACACCGCCGACACCAGGAACAGGATGATGGCGACGAAAAAGATGATCTTGGCGATTTCGATGGCGGTTCCGGCGATGCCGCCGAAGCCGAGAACGGCGGCGATCAGAGCCACCACGAGAAAGGTCAGCGCCCAACCCAGCATGTAAGCCTCCACATCACGATACGGCCGTGGCCGCATGGCGGGACAACCGATGAGACGGCTCAGGGTTCCCCACGCGAGGCAGGCGGTCAGATCCGCTCGGTCAGGCCCGGCGCGACGGCGCGGGCTTCCGCCAGTAGGGCGGTGACGATCGGCGTCATCGGCTCGCGGTCGAGCACGACGAGGCCCATCTGGTGCAGCACCTCCGGCCCCTCGATCGGGATGGAGCGGATGCTGGCGGGAAAGGCGAACACATCCGCCAGCGTGTTGGCGACCACGCTCGCCCATTTGCCGGTGCGCACATGCGAGAGCAGGGCGATGGTGGAATTGGCTTCCAGCATGGGGACGATCGTGGCGTGGCCCGCCTCGGCCAGTTGCTTGTCGACGATGCGGCGGTTCTGCATGTCGGGGGTGAGCAGGCAAAGCGGCACCTGCGCGACATCCTCCCACGTCACCGTGGCGCGGTCGCCCAGCGGGGCGCCGACGGAGGTCAGGAAGCGGTACCCCTCCTTGTAGAGCGGCACGGTCTTCAGCCGACCGAGCGGGTCGTTGTCGAGATAGGTGACGCCGGCATCGGCCTCCAGATTCTCGATCAGCCGCAGCACCTCGTTGGAGGAAGCGGAAATGAGGGTGAAGCGCACATCGGCATGCTTGGCATGGAACGGCGTGGTGAGTTCCGACAGCATCGGCATCGCGGTGGGAATGGCGGCGATGCGCAGATGGCCGGAAAGCCCCTTGCGCATGCCGGCGATTTCCTGCCGCATCGCACGCACATCGCCGATGACCCGCCGCGCCCATTGCAGCGCCCGCTCGCCTTCCGGGGTGAAGCCGATGAAGCGCGAGCCGCGCTCGACCAGGCGCACGCCCAGCTGCTCCTCAAGCTGCTTGAGGCCGGCCGAGAGGGTGGGCTGGGTGACGCCGCAGGATTCGGCGGCGCGGCCGAAATGGCGCTCCTTGGCGAGGGCGAGCAGAAGTTCGAAACGGTCGATCACGCGGGAGGCTTTCTCAGACGTAACGATAGAAACGTTCTATCAAACTATCAGAAAAGCCGGTCCTTGCGAATTGGACGGATTAAAGACGGGCGCGCTATTCCGCCGCGCCGCGCAGGGAAGCTGTGGAAAGCGGCGGGGTCGGCAGCAGCTCCGCCAGTCCACTATCACCCGAGGGCCCGTCGGCCTCGAATTCCAGCTGCTCGATCCGCTCGCCGCGCTTGGCGATCTTGTCGGCGGAGGTCAGCGCCTGCGCCACATCCTCGTTCATCTGGCCGAAATGCCGCTGCAGATTGCCGACCCGCTCGCGCAGCCGGATCACGTCGGCGACCAGCTTGCCGCATTCGGCCCGGATGAGGTCGGCCTGCTCGCGCATGCGCGCATCCTTGCAGATGGACTGCACCACCTGCACCGCCAGCATCAGCAGCGAGGGCGAGACGAGGATGACGCGGGCGCGGAAGGCCTGCTGGATGATGTCGTCGAAATGCTCGTGCAATTCGCCATAGACCGATTCCGACGGCACGAACATCAGCGCCACGTCCTGCGTCTCGCCGCTGATGAGGTAGCGTTCGGCGATGTCCTTCACATGCCGGCCGACATCCCCCTTCAGCCGCGCCTCGGCCGGCTTGCGGGCCTCCGGCGTCCGCGCCTCGCGAAAGGCGGTGATCGCTTCCAGCGGGAATTTGGAATCGACCAGCAGCGGGCGCTTGTCGCCGGGCAGGAAGATCGCGCAGTCGGCGCGCTTGCCATTGCCCAGCGTGTGCTGGAAGGCGAAGCTGTCGCGCGGCAGCGCGTCGGCGACGATCGCCTGCAGCCGGCCCTCGCCGAAGGCGCCGCGCGCCTGCTTGTTGGACAAGGTCTCGCGCAGGCTCATCACCTGCCCCGAGAGTTCGCCCAGACTCGCGCGGGCCTGGTCGACGATGGCGAGCCGGTCATTGAGCCGGGCGAGGTTCTCATGCGTCGCCTCACTGGCCCGCGCCAGGCTCTCGCCCATGCGGTGCGAGGAGGCATCGAGCCGCTCCGCCACGGCGCGGGCGAGTTCGCCCTGCCGGTGCGCCAGGACTTCGGCCATGGACTGCACCCGCCCCACCGTCTCCGCCTGGGTGCGGGCGAGTTCCACCAGCCGCATTTCCAGCTCGTCGGCCCGGCGCGCCTGCTCGTCCGCCTCGGCCGCGTTCTGCCGGGCGCTGCGGGAGACCGCGCGCAGCACCGCCACCAGCAGCAGGAAGGCGAGCGCGCCCGCGCCGGCCACCAGCTGGGCCAGCGTCACGGGCTGCGCGCCGAGGACGAACAGAACCTGATCCATGCTCCGCTTCTAGCAGATTCTGCAGCAGGCGCGAACGTAGAGTGAACATCCCGCCCGAACCGTGCATTCGTTCCGTTGACCGAAGCCCGGCCAGCGATTATCTGGACGGCATGTCGATACGTCCTCTCGTGATCCTCCCCGATACCCGCCTGCGCCAGATCTCCGATCCCATCGTGCGGGTGGATGCGCGCGTGCGCGCGATCGTCGAGGACATGTTCGAGACCATGTATGACGCGCCCGGCATCGGGCTGGCGGCGATCCAGGTCGGCATTCCCGAGCGCATCGTCACCGTCGATGTCGGCTCGCGCGAGGCGCAGGACGAGGATGGCGACGAGGATGCCGAGCGCGAGAAGCACCCGCTGGCGCTGATCAACCCGGAAATCATCGCCGCGTCGCAGGAACTGTCGGTCTATTCCGAGGGCTGCCTGTCGATCCCGGAATATTACGCCGATGTCGAGCGGCCGGCCCGCGTGAAGGTCCGCTACATGGACCTGAACGGCGAGACGCAGGAAATCGACGCCGATGGCCTGCTCGCCACCTGCGTGCAGCACGAGATCGACCATCTCAACGGCGTGCTGTTCATCGACCATATCTCCAAGCTCAAGCGCGACCGGGTGATCACCAAGTTCACCAAGCTGGCGAAGAAGGAGCGGATCGGGGACTGATCCCCGCCGCTCGCGACGCCTCGTCTCCATATCCCAGCGGGGAGCCACATGCGCATCGTCTTCATGGGCACGCCCGATTTCGCGGTCTCCACCCTGGTCGAGATCGTCGGCGCCGGCCACGAGGTGGTGGCGGCCTATACGCGCGCGCCGGCGCCGGCCGGACGGCGCGGGCTCGATCTGGTGCCCTCGCCGGTGCACCGCGCGGCGGAACGGTTCGGCATTCCCGTGCTGACGCCGTCGACCCTGCGCACCGAGGACGCGACAGCAACCTTCGCCGCGCATGAGGCCGACGCCGCCGTGGTGGTGGCCTATGGCCGCATCCTGCCGCAGGCGATCCTCGATCTTCCCCCGCTTGGCTGCCTGAACCTGCACGCTTCGCTGCTGCCGCGCTGGCGCGGCGCGGCGCCGATCCAGCGCGCCATCATGGCCGGCGACCGCGAAACCGGCGTCGCGGTCATGAAGATGGAAGCGGGGCTCGACACCGGGCCGGTGGGGCTGGTGGAGCGCGTCACCATCGGCCCGGACATGACGGCGGGTGAGTTGCACGACCGGCTGATGATCGTCGGCGGCGATTTGATGGCGCGGGCGCTGGCGGCGCTGGAGCGTGGGGCGCTGGGCTTCACGCCGCAGCCGGAAGACGGTGTGACCTATGCCGCCAAGATCGACAAGAACGAGACCCGCATCGACTGGACCCGGCCGGCGCAGGCGGTGCACGACCATATTCGCGGCCTCTCCCCCTTTCCCGGCGCGTGGTTCGACCTCGCCGGCACCCGGGTGAAGGTGCTGCGCTCGACGCTTGCGCGGGGGGGCGGCGCGCCCGGCACGCTGCTGGACGAGGCGCTCACCATCGCCTGTGGTGACGGCGCCGTGCGGCTGGTCGAGGTGCAGAAGGCCGGCAGCCGGGCGATGGCGGCGGATGAGTTCTTACGCGGCAGCGATCTCGCCGCAGGCAGGGTGCTGACATGACGGATATTCGCGCGCTCACCCCGGACGACCACGCCCGCTGGCTGCCGCTCTGGCAGGCCTATCTCGTCTTCTACGAGGCGACGCTGCCGGCGGAGGTGACGGCGACGACGTGGCAGCGCCTGCTCGACCCGGCCGAGCCGGTGCATGGCGCGCTGGCCTTCGATGCGGGCGGGCAGGCCGTGGGGCTGGCGCACTGGCTGTTCCACCGCTCCACCTGGTCGGTGGGCGCGGTGTGCTACCTCAACGATTTGTATGTCGATGCGAGCCAGCGCGGGCAGGGCCTCGGCCGCCAGCTGATCGACCATGTCGCGGCCGAGGCCACGGCCAAGGGCAGCCCGAAGGTCTACTGGCTGACCCATGAGACCAATCTGACGGCGCAGCGGCTCTATAATGGCGTGGCCGAGCGCACCGGCTTCATCCAGTACCGCAAGCCGCTGACGCCCTGAGGGGGCGCACGGCACCGCCCTCCCGGACGGCCGCAGGGCCGGTCCGGGATCGCGTGACATTGGCGGACGATCCCGGCGCTGCGGCCGGGATGACGTGTTCGAGTGAGCCGGTCGGCCGCGCCGTCACTTGCCCGGCTGCGGCACCACGCGCAGATAGGGCTTCAGCGTCTTCCAGCCGCCGGGGAACTTCTCCTTCGCCGCCGCGTCGCTGACCGAGGGGACGATGATGACGTCCTCGCCGTCCTTCCAGTTCGCCGGCGTCGCCACCGCGTGCTGGGCGGTGAGCTGAAGCGAGTCGATCACCCGCAAGATCTCGTCGAAATTGCGCCCGGCGCTGGCGGGGTAGGTGAGCGAGAGCTTCAGCTTCTTGTCCGGCCCGACGACGAACACCGAGCGCACCGTCATCGTGTCGGAGGCGTTGGGGTGGATCATGTCGTAGAGGCCGGAGACGGTGCGCTCGGGATCGGCGATCAGCGGGAAATTCGGGGCATAGCCCTGCGTCTCGGCGATGTCCTCCGCCCATTTCTCATGCGCGTCGAGCGGATCGACCGAGAGGCCGATCACCTTGACGTTGCGGCGGTCGAATTCCGGCTTCAGCCGCGCCACCTGGCCGAGCTCGGTGGTGCAGACCGGGGTGAAGTTCTTCGGGTGCGAGAACAGCACGCCCCAGGAATCGCCTAGCCACTCGTGAAAGCGGATCGGGCCTTCGGTGGTCTCGGCGGTGAAATCGGGAACGACGTCCCCAAGGCGGATGGTCATGGCGAACTCCCGTAAGAAATCGATTATTTTTGTAGAATACTCCGCGCAGCGAAGCGTGCAAGGCCAGCATGCTACTCATACCCCATGACAGTGGAACTGGCGGGCGAAGAGCACGTTACCTGATGGGCGCTCCGCCGCAGCCGATGCGGTGGCGCGGGGTGCCGTCAACATCAGGGATTGGCCGTCGCGATCTGCTGGGCAGGTCCGGCATGCTCAAAAGGAGAGGGATCATGCTCAAGATCGTTGTGCTTTCGCTGGCCACGCTCAGCATCGCCGCCTGCACCACCACGGAACGCCGCGCGGCCGGCGGCGCGCTGATCGGCGGCGGCACGGGTGCGGTGATCGGCGGCATCGCCGGCGGCGGCACCGGCGCGGCCATTGGCGCGGGCGTGGGTGCCGGCACCGGCGCGATCATCGGCGCGGCGACCTCGCCGGGCGACTGCTACGCCTATGACCGCTATGGCCGCCGCGTGGCGGTGCGCTGCTGACCGCAGCGCCGCGAAACGGTTTCGACAGACGGCCCCCCAGCGGGGCCGTTTTTGTGCGTGGTTACTGGCTCGCCCAGAGCACGCGGGCGATCCAGGCGATCTCGGCCTCCTGCAGCAGCCGGTCGGGATGTTCGGGGTTGAGCGAGCGCAGTTCCACCGTGCGGTTGGTCTGGCGCTTCAGTTCCTTGGCCAGCACCTCGCCCTCGCGAGTCTTCACGACAACCCGGTCGCCGCGCCGGATCGGCGCCGCCGGCGAGACCACGACGACATCGCCATCGCGGTACAGCGGCAGCATGGAATCGCCTGAAATCTCCAATGCATAGGCATGCTCGTCGCCGACATTGGGAAAGGCGATCTCGTCCCAGGCGCCGCCGACCGGGAAGCCGGCATCGTCGAAAAAGCCGCCTTCGCCCGCCTGCGCGAAGCCGATCAGCGGGATGGCGCGGCGCCCGCTGCCCGCCCCGTCCATCAGCGCCATGAACTCGTCGAGGCTGGTGCCGGTGGCGGCCAGCACCTTGGCGATGCTCTCGGTGGAGGGCCAGCGCGGCCGCCCGTCCGGCGCCTCGCGCTTGGAACGGTTGAAGGTGGTGGCGTCCAGCCCGGCGCGCCGGGCGAGGGCCGAGGCGCTGAGGCCCAGCCGCTCCGCCAGCGTGTCGAGGGCGCGCCAGATATGGGCGTGGGTCAGCATGATCGGCTGCTCGGAATTTTATCTGTATGTTAGGAATTATACCCTATTCGCGCCGCTGTCCAGCCGTTTTGCCGCGCGTTGCCTGCCGCCGGTGCCCGGCGCTGGACAGGGCGCGCGCGCTGCCTAGGATGGCCGCCCTTCGGGGCAGGGGCCGGCATGCGCATGGACGAGACGCCACAGGACGAGACCGGGGCCCTGCTGCTGGCGGCGGCGCGCCGGGCCATCGCCTACCGCGCGGACCCCACGGCGCACCCGCCGGCGACGGATTATGCCGCCTGCCTCGCCGCCTTTGACGGCCCGCTGTCCGAGGCCGGCGAGCCGGGCGCGGACGTGCTCGACGCGCTGGTGGCGCGGGCCGAGCCGGGGCTGCGGGCTTCCGTCGGGCCGCGCTTCTTCGGCTGGGTGATCGGCAATTCCCACCCGGTCGGCGTCGCCGCCGACTGGCTGACCGCCGCCTGGGGCCAGAACACCGCCAACCACTTCGCCGCGCCCGCCGCCGCCGCCGCCGAGACGGTGGCGGCGCGCTGGCTGCTGGAGCTGCTGCGCCTGCCGGCGGAGTGCTCGGTCGGCTTCGTCACCGGCGCCACCATGGCGAGCTTCGTCGCCCTCGCCGCCGCGCGCGGCGAGGTGCTGCGCCGGGCAGGGTGGGATGTGGAGGCGCAGGGCCTGTTCGGCGCCCCGCCGGTGCGGGTGCTGATCGGCGAGGAGGCGCATGCCAGCGTATTCTCCGCCCTGCATTATCTCGGCTTCGGCAAGGCGAGCCTGATCCGCGTGCCGGCCGATGCTGAGGGCGTGATGCGGCCCGACGCCTTCGAGGATCTGCTGGCGCGCGAGGTGCCCGAGGGCGCGCCGCTGATCGTGGTGACGCAGGCCGGGCACATCCATAGCGGCGCCACCGATGCGCATGAGCGGCTCGTGCCGCTCGCCCAGGCGCGGGCGGGGTGGGTGCATGTGGACGGCGCCTTCGGCCTGTGGGCGCGGGCCTGCCCCGCCCGGGCGCACCTCGCCGCCGGCGTCGAGGCGGCGGATTCCTGGGCCACGGACGGCCATAAATGGCTGCAGACGCCGTTCGATTGCGGCTATGCCATCGTGCGCGACGCGGGCGCCCATCGCCGGGCGATGACGATCGCGGCGAGCTATCTGCCGCCGGTGAGCGAGCATGAGCGCGACCCCTCGCACTATGTACCGGAGCTGTCGCGCCGGGCGCGCGGCTTCGCCAGCTGGGCGCTGCTGCGCCATTTCGGCCGCAACGGCATCGCCGCCATGGTGGAGCGCCATTGCGCGCAGGCGCGGCTTCTGGCGGGCCTGCTCGCCACCGAGCCGGGCATCACGGTGCTGAACGAGGTGGTGCTGAACCAGGTGGCGGTGCGCTTCGGCGGCGCGGTGGCGGGGGCGCCGGAGGGGGCGCAAGGCGACGCGCTGACCCGCGCCACCATCGCCGCGGTGCAGGAGGAGGGCACCTGCTTTGCCGCCGGGGCTTCCTGGCGGGGGCGCTGGATCCTGCGGCTATCGGTGATCGGCGCCTCCACCACCGATGACGATATCCGCCTCTCGGCGCAGGCGATCATCGACGCCTGGCGCCGCGTTGCCAGTGCGGCCGGGGCCCTGTAGGACGGACCCCGACGGCAATGCGGGGGGATTTGGACATGGCGGCAGCGCAGGCAAGCCTCATCTACAAGATCGCGCCGCGCACGCTGTGGCAGGCGGCCGAGAGCGCCGGGCGGTTCGAGGGCGCGCCGGTGGATCTGGCGGACGGCTTCATCCATTTCTCCACCGCCGGGCAGGTGGCGGAGACCGCCGCCAAGCACTTTGCCGGGCAGGAGGATCTGCTGCTGGTCGCGATCCGGGTGGAACTTCTGCCGCCGGACACGCTGCGCTGGGAGCCCTCGCGCGGCGGCGACCTGTTTCCCCATCTCTACGGCCCGTTGTCCCTTGACGCGGTCGCCTTTGCGCGCGAGCTGCCGCTCGGGCCGCATGGGCGCCATCTGTTTCCGGCGCTGGAAGGTTGATCCCATGAGCCGCCTGCTCGACCTCGCCCTTCCCTTCGCCCGGATGCTGGACCCCGAGACCGCGCATAGCCTGTCGATCCGCGCGCTTTCCTGCCTGCCGCCCCGGCCCGTGCCGGTGGACGATTCCCGCCTCAAGGTTTCGGCCTTCGGCCTCGCCTTTGCCAACCCGGTGGGGCTGGCGGCGGGCTTCGACAAGGAGGCGGAGGTGCCGGACGCCATGCTCGGCGCCGGCTTCGGCTTCGTCGAGGTGGGAACGATCACCCCGCGCCCGCAGCCGGGCAATCCGCGCCCGCGCAATTTCCGCCTGGTCGAGGACCGCGCGGTGATCAACCGCTACGGCTTCAACAGCGGCGGCCATGGCCCGGCGCTGGCTCGCCTCGCCGCCCGCACCAAGCGCGGGGCGCCCGGCATCGTCGGGGTGAATGTCGGGGCGAACAAGGACAGCACCGACCGCGCCGCCGACTATGTCTCAGGCATCCGCGCCTTTGCCGGGGTGGCGAGCTATTTCACCGCCAATGTGTCCTCGCCCAACACGCCGGGCCTGCGCGATCTGCAGGAGGAGCACGCGCTCGACGAATTGCTGGCGCGGGTGATCGCGGCGCGCGACGAGGCGGCGCCCGGCGTGCCGCTGCTGCTGAAGATCGCGCCCGATCTCGCCTTGCCGCATCTCGACGGCGTGGTCAGCGTGGCGCGCCGGCGGCGGATCGACGGGCTGATCGTCTCTAACACGACGATCTCGCGTCCCCCGAGCCTGCGTTCCCCCTTCAAGGGCGAGACCGGCGGGCTTTCGGGCCGGCCGCTCTTTGCCCTCTCCACCCGCATGCTGGCGGAGACCTATGTGCGGGTGGACGGCGCCTTCCCGCTGATCGGCGTCGGCGGCATCGACAGCGCCGCCACGGCGCTGGCCAAGATCGAGGCCGGGGCCAGCCTCATCCAGCTCTATTCCGGGCTGGTCTATGAGGGGCTGGGTCTGGTGGAGAAGATCAAGGACGGCCTGCGGGCGAAGCTCACGCGCGAGAACACGACGCTCGCCGCGCTGGCCGGGCGGCGCGCGCGCGAACTGGTGGCGGCGCCGTTCCCCGTGCTCTAGCCGAAGGTGCCCCGCTCCAGCGCCGGCAGCCGCAGCGCCAGGAACACTCCGCGCCCGGCGATGAAGGCGAGATAGGCCAGCCACAGGCCGCTATTGCCGAGCGGCAGGGTCAGCCACCAGGCGAGGAAGAACAGCGCCACCGCCGGGATCATCATGTTGCGCATGTCGCGGGCCCAGGTGGCGCCGGCATAGATGCCGTCATAGGCGAAGGCGGCGACGCCGAGCAGCGGGGTCAGCGCCGCCAGCGGCAGGAAGGCGCGGCCGACCTCGCGCACCTGCTCATTGGCCGACAGCAGGTCGATCAGCGGCCCGCCGCCGACCAGCAGCAGCGCGGTGGCCGGCGCGGCGAAGCCGAAGCCCCAGAACAGCACCAGCCGCACCGCGCGGCGAAAGCCCGCCCGGTCCTTCGCCCCGACGCTCTGGCCGCAGATCTGCTCGGCGGCGGTGGAGAAGCCGTCGAGGAAGAAGGCCGAGACCATGACGATGTTGTAGAGCACCGCGTTGGCCGCCAGCGTCACGTCGTCATGCCGCGCCCCCTGCGCGGTGAAGAACAGGATCACGCTCATGATCAGCGCGGTGCGGATCATGATGTCGCGGTTGACCGCCACCGTCTCGACCAGCCGGACGCGGTCGATCACCGTGCGCCACGGAACCCGCCAGTCGCGCCCCACCAGCCGGGCGGCGGCGATGAGGCCGAACGCCGTCCCGGTGATCTCCGCCAGCACATTGGCCCATGCGGCGCCGGCAATGCCGAAATCCCACCACAGCACCAGAGCGACGGTCGCTACCGCATTCACGGCAGCGATGAGGATCTGCAGCCCGAGGCCGATATCGGTGCGGGCGATGCCGACCAGCCAGCCGAGCACGGCGAAATTGCCGATGGCGAAGGGCGCCGACAGGATGCGGATCGAGAAATAGACCGTCGCCGCGCTCCGCACCCCCTCGCTCGCCCCCATGCCGAGAAAGGCGAGGTCGGCGAGCGGCCCGTGCAGCACGATCAGGGCGAGGCCGATGGCGGCTGCGATCAGCAGTGCCCGGATCAGCACCGCGCGCAGTTCCACCCTCTCGCCGCGCCCCAGCGCCTGCGCGGTGAGGCCGGCCGTGCCCATGCGGATCGAGCCGAAGATCCAGAAGGCGAAATCGAACAGCAGCGCCCCCAGCGCCACCGCGCCGAGCAGCACCGCATCGCCCAGCCGGCCGATAGCGCCTGTCGCGACCAGCCCGAGCACCGGCGTCGTCATCTGCGCCAGCGTCGCCGGCAGCGCGATGGCGAGAAACCGCCGGGACGTGACCTCGACCCGGCCGGCGACCGTGACGTTCACGGGATCAGCGGCCGCGGCTGGCGATGCGCAGGATCAGCCAGAGCGGGATCACGATGACGGCGCCGAGGACGAAATAGCGCCACAGCCGTTCGATCGCCTCGAAGCTGAAATTGAACAGATGCCGCAGCAAGCTCTCCAGGCTGGAGAGGATGTTGAACGGATCGAGCCCGAGCGCGGCGAGAATGACGCCGACCACCACCGAGAGCGCGACGAGCCGCAGGAGGACCCAGAAGGGCGAACCGCCCATCCAGCGGGCAAGCTGATTATCGGCCATGACTCACATTTCCCCGGCAGGCGAACGCTGCTTCCCTAGCACGGCCGTGGGGCGGCGGGGAGCATGGCTTTCGTCGCCGATCATCTTCTCCAGCGTCTCCAGCCGGTCGGCCTCAAGCGGCGGCTTGTCCCAGCGCAGCCGGGCGATGCGGGGAAAGCGCATGGCGAGGCCGGAGCGGTGGCGGGTGGAGCGGGCCAGCCCCTCGAACGCCACTTCCACCACCAGCCCCTCGGTCGGCGTGTGCACCACCTCGCGCACCGGGCCGAAGCGGTTCACCGTGTGGCGGCGCACGAAGCGGTCGATCTCGATCAGCTCGGCATCGGTGAAGCCGAAATAGGCCTTGCCGACCGGCACCAACTCGCCCGCTTCCGTCCACACGCCGAAGGTGTAGTCGGAATAATAGGAGGAGCGCTTGCCGTGGCCGCGCTGGGCGTACATCAGCACCGCGTCGACGCTGTGCGGGTCGCGCTTCCATTTCCACCACGGCCCCTTGGGGCGGCCGGGCAGATAGGCACTGTCGGCGCGCTTGAGCATCACCCCTTCCACCGCCTCGGCATCCGCCCCGGCGCCATGGGCGGCAGGGTCGGCGCGGGCGGCGGCGAGATCGTCCCAGCTGGGGAAGGGCACGAGCGGGGAGAGATCGAGCCGTCCCTCGGTGGGATGGGCTGAGATCAGCGCCTCCAGCCGCGCGCGGCGGGCCTCGAAGGGCTGTTCGCGCAGATCCTCGCCCGCCGCCACCAGCACATCATAGGCGCGGATATGGGCGGGGAATTCCAGCATCAGCTTCGCCGAGACTGTCTTCCGGTTCAGCCGCTGCTGCAGCACGTTGAACGACTGCACACGCCCCTCGCGCAGGATCAGCAATTCGCCGTCCACCACCCCGTCAAAGGCCAGCGCCTCGGCAAGGTCGGGGAACGCGCCTGAGATATCCTCGCCGGTGCGGCTGTAGAGCCGTGTGACATGCCGCCCGTCCGGCCCGGCGGCGCGGGCCGCCTGCACGCGGATGCCGTCCCATTTCCATTCGGCGCGGAAGGCGGCGGGGTCGAGCTTGTCGACATCCGCCTCCTCCAAGGGATGGGAGAGCATCACCGGCCGGAACGGGGCGGGGTCCTCTGTCTCGGGCTTCGGCCCGCGCCCCTCGGCCCAGGCGAACAGCTCTTCATAGGGCGGCGCCAGCCCCGGCCAGACCAGCTCGATCGCATCGGGCGCGTGCTCGCCCAGCGCCGCCACGGCGGTCTTGGCAAGGCGGGCGGAAACGCCGATGCGCAGCCCGCCGGTGATGAGCTTCAGCAGCGCCCAGCGCCCGGTCTCGTCCAGCCGGTCGAGCAGCGCGGCGAGCGTGGCCGGCATCTCGGCCCGGCCCATATGGGTGAAGGCGTGGACGATGGCGGAAAGCGGGAGGTCGCGGGCCCTCTGCGCGGCGGCGCCGTCTCCCTCACCCCACCCCTCTCCCCGTGGGGGAGAGGGAGCCGGTTGCTCCACGTCCAAAGCCCTCTCCCCGTGGGGGAGAGGGTTGGGTGAGGGGGGCAGGGAAGCCAATGGCGGCGCCGGCCACATCAGCGCCACCGTCTCCGAGAGATCGCCGACATAGTCATAGGAGAGGGCGAACAGCACCGGGTCGGTGCGCTCGCCGATGAGCTGGCGGATCAGCCCCGGCTTGGCGTTGCGGAAGGAGAGCGCGCCGGTGAGCGCGGCCAGCGCCCAGCCGCGCTCGGGGTCGGGCGTGTGGCGGAAATAATCGGCGATGAGCCGGATCTTGCCATTGCGGCGCGGCTCATAGGCGAGGCGGTCGAGCAAGGCGGCGAAGCGGTTCACGGCGCCACCTCCGGTGCCGCTGGCGCGTCCGGGGCGGGGGCATCGGGCGCGGCGGCCTCGCCCTCCTCCTCGCCATAGCCGACCATGTGCAGCGGCCGGGCGCGCAGCCCTTCCTGCGTCGCCCAGTGCACCAGCGCGTCCTCCTGCCCGTGCGTCACCCACAGCTCCTCGCAGCCGGTGGCGCGGATGGCGACCTGCAACTCGTCCCAGTCGGCATGGTCGGAAAGGATGAGCGGCAGCTCGACGCCGTTCTGCCGGGCGCGGGCGCGGATGCGCATCCAGCCGGAGGCGAAGGCGGTGACGGGATCGGGAAAGCGCCGCGACCAGACATCGGCCAGCGCGCCCGGCGGGCACAGCACCACCGCGCCAGCGCGCTCGGCCGGGCTGGCGTCCCGGGCGGGGCGGGTCTCGCCGAGATCGATGCCCTGGGTGCGGTAATAGTCGGTCAGCTTCTCCATCGCCCCGTGCAGCAAGATCGGCCGATCGTGCCCGGCGGCGCGCAGCAGCGCCATCACCCGTTGCGCCTTGCCCAGCGCATAGGCGCCGACCAGATGCGCCCGCTCGGGAAACAGCGCCAGCGACTCCATCAGCTTGGCGATCTCTATGGCGGGGGCGGGATGGCGGAACACCGGCAGGCCGAAGGTCGCCTCCGAGATGAAGACATGGCAGGGCACGGGGGCGAAGGGCAAAGCGGTGGGGTCGGCGCCCGGCTTGTAGTCGCCGGAGGCGACGATGGTGCAGCCGCGCCATTCCAGCGCGATCTGCGCGCTGCCGAGAATATGGCCGGCGGGATGAAACGTGACGCCGCCGCCGTTCACCTCGATGCGCGCGCCATAGTCGGCCGCCTGCACCGTGCCGGCGAAGGCCTCGCCATAGCGGATGGCCATGATGTCGAGCGTCTGCTGTGTCGCCAGCACGCTGCCATGGCCGGCGCGGGCATGGTCGGAATGGCCATGGGTGATCAGCGCCCGCGCCACCGGCCGCGTCGGGTCGATGAAGAAGTCGCCGGCCGGCGAATAAAGCCCCTGTGGGGTGGTGTGGAGAAGCTCTTCCGGGCGCATGGTGGACCCTATATAGGGCGCCCTCCAGCTTTTTCGCGAGACACCCCGCCCATGGCCTCCGGCCGGCTCATCCTTTCTTCCGGCGACCCGACGGTCGATCGCCGGATCGAGTGGGCGCGCGCGCTGATGGAGGAAGGCGGGGTGGCCGACGCGGCCGAGCTGCTGACCGAGGCGGTGGCCCGCGCCGGCCAGTACGCGCCGGGCTGGTTCCTGCTCGGCGAAGCCCGCGAGGCGGCCGGCGATGCGCCTGGGGCCCGCGCGGCCTTCGAGGCGGCGCTGTCCCTCGACCCCGCCGACACGCTGGGCGCCACGCTGCGGCTCGCCCGGCTGGAGGGCGAGGTGGCGGGCATGAGCGAAGCCTATGTCCGCGCCCTGTTCGACCAATATGCCGACCGTTTCGACGCCGCGCTGGCCCGGCTCGACTATCGCGGGCCGGAGGTGATCGAGGCGGTGCTGGCCACGGCCTGCGAAGGGCTGGGCCGCTCTTTCGCCTTCGCCCACGGGCTGGACCTGGGCTGCGGCACCGGGCTGGTCGGCGCCCGCCTCGTCGACCGCATCGGCAGGATGGAGGGCGTCGACCTCTCGCCCAATATGGTCGCCCATGCGAGGCGCCGGACGATCTATGACGCGCTGGTGGCCGGCGAGATGGTCGCCTTCCTGCGCGAGCGCCCGGCGCGCGAGGTCGATCTGATCTTCGCCGGCGATGCCTTCTGCTATCTCGACGACCTCGCCCCCATTCTCGCCGAGGCCCGCCGCGTGCTGGAGCCGGGCGGGCTGCTCGCCTTCACCACCGAGACCCATGACGGCGCCGGCGTGAAGCTGCGCGACACGCTGCGCTTCGCCCATGCGGCGGACTATGTGCGCGACGCCCTCGCCGACGCCGGGCTGAGCCTGCTCGCCTTCACCGATGACTGGGCCCGCAAGGAGCATAACCATCCCGTGCCCGGCCTCGTCGTGGTGGCGCAGCGACTGGGCTGAGCGCGGCGCGCTGGCTGCGCACGCCTACCTCAAGATGTCCCTCGCCTTTTTTGTCCCTCCGGTTGACGTGCGCGCCGCCCCGCAGAATGATGGTACCAAAAGGTGGGGTGGATGAATGGACAATGAGAACAGGACGGCCGGCACGCAACATGTGACGCCGGCAGCGCCCGGACTGGCCTCGGCCGTGCCGAAGCCGCCGCCGCATCCGCTCGACGGCGAATGGTATGTCCATCTCGACGGCCAGGTGTTCGGCCCCTTCACCGGCCACCAGCTGCGGGACTTCACCGGGGAGGGCCGGGTCAGCGCCGAGACGCAGGTGGTGAGGCTGGGAGCGGAGACCTGGACCCGGGCGGCCGATGACGCTGCGCTGGTGTCGCTCTTCCCCCGCGCCGCCCTTCCCGCGCTGCCGCCCGCCGGGCCGGTGCGGGCGGAGGCCGGTGCCACCGTGGTTCAGGTGACGAACAACATCACCAGCGATCCCCGCCCCCAGCAGGTGGTGATCCTGGACCCGGGCATCGCCCAGCCGAAATCCGCCGGCACGGCGCTGGTCCTCTCCATTCTCATCGTCGGGCTGGGCCAGCTGTACAATGGGCAGATCGGCAAGGGCCTTCTCATGTTCTTCGGCTGCATTCTCCTGTGGTTCGTCTTGCTGGGCTGGATCATCAACATCTGGTCGTGGATCGACGCCTACAAGACCGCGAAGGCGATGAACGAGCGCTATCTCCGCAATCTCGCCGCGGGGATCATTCGTTGAACGTCGAGCGCCTGCGCACGAGCCTGCATTGCCCGGCCTGCGGGTTCCGCATCGCCGCCCACACGACGGTGTGCGAGAATTGCGGGGCGGTGATCCCGGTGGCCGAGCTCGCCGGCAGCGGTGTGATCAGCAGTGCCTTGTCGGCGCTGCTCGGGCGGCCGCTCGGCAGCCTGAGCCTGCTGGAGATCGCCCGGATTCTGGCGTGGGTGCCGCTGCTCGTCGGCCCGCCCATCGCCGCGCTCGCCATCATCGGGCTGAAGGTCTCGCAGCAGCCGCAGCGCCTGCATGACCGGGCGTGGCAGGGGCCGGCGCTGGTCGCGGCGCTCAATATCGCGCTCAGCCTGATCGTCTGGCACTATGCCGCCCAGGAAATCGGTGCGGCCGCCACGGCGCTGTGGGCGGAAATCAACCGTCTCGTGCCAACGGCGCTTCCGGCGGGGCCGGGGAAGGGCGTCGAGATCTAGCCGTCGCTGCCGAGCCTTCGGCGCCGAACGCCTCCCCCCTCGCAATTGCGCGGCGAGTGACTAGCTTGTCGCCGTGCCTGACATCGATGCCGCGCCCGACGATCTTCTGCCCGAGCCGTTCCGACGCTGGTTTGCCGGCAGGGGCTGGGCGCCGCGCGCGCATCAGCTGGAATTGCTGGCGCAGGCGCGCGCCGGCCGCTCCACCCTGCTCATCGCCCCCACCGGCGCGGGCAAGACGCTGGCAGGCTTCCTGCCGAGCCTGGTCGAACTCGCCGGCCGGCCTGTCCCGCGCAACAGCGCCCGCCCGCCCGGCCTGCACACGCTCTACATCTCGCCGCTGAAGGCGCTGGCGGTCGATGTCGCCCGCAATCTGGAGCGGCCGGCGCAGGAAATGGGCTTGGCCGTCCGCATCGAGACCCGCACCGGCGACACGCCGGCCTCGCGCCGCCAGCGCCAGCGCCGCGACCCGCCTGACATATTGCTGACCACGCCGGAGCAGATCGCGCTGCTGCTGGCCTCCGACGATGCCGAGCCGCTGTTCGCCGATCTCAAGCGCATCGTGCTGGACGAACTGCACGCGCTGGCCGGCTCCAAGCGCGGCGATCTGCTCAGCCTCGGCCTCGCCCGGCTGCGCGCGATCGCCCCGATGGCGCAGACGGTCGGCCTGTCCGCCACCGTGGCCGACCCGGACACGCTGCGCCGCTGGCTGGTGCCGCAGCGCGGGAACGGCGAAATGGGCGAACTGGTGATCGCCGATCCCGGCGCCGCGCCCGACCTCTCCATGCTCGACAGCGCCGCCCATGTGCCCTGGGCCGGGCATACGGCGCGCCATTCGCTCAAGGAGATTTACGGCCTGATCGAGCGGCACACGACGACGCTGGTCTTCGTCAACACCCGCATGCAGGCGGAGCTGCTGTTCCAGGAACTCTGGCACATCAACGACGCCAACTTTCCCATCGCCCTGCATCACGGCTCGCTCGACGTCTCGCAGCGCCGGCGCGTGGAGGCGGCGATGGGCGAGGGGCGGCTCAAGGCGGTGGTCTGCACCTCCTCGCTCGATCTCGGCATCGACTGGGGCGCGGTGGACCTTGTGGTCAATGTCGGCGCGCCCAAGGGCTCCTCGCGCCTCATGCAGCGCATCGGCCGGGCCAATCACCGGCTGGACGAGCCTTCGCGCGCGGTGCTCGTGCCGGCCAACCGCTTCGAGGTGCTGGAATGCCGGGCCGCGCTGGAAGCGGTGCGGGCGGGAGCGCAGGACAGCGCGGTGGTGCGCTCCGGCGCGCTCGACGTGCTGGCGCAGCATGTGCTCGGCATGGCCTGCGCCACGCCGTTCGACGCGGACGAGCTGTTCGCGGAAGTCACCTCAGCCGAGCCCTATGCCGATCTCCTCCGCGCCGATTTCGATGATGTGGTGGGGTTCAATGCCAATGGCGGCTATGCGCTGCGCGCCTATGAGCGCTTCGCCCGCATCCGCCGGATGAAGGACGGGCGCTGGCGCGTCGCCAACCCGCAGGTGGCGCAGCAATACCGGCTGAATGTCGGCACCATCGTCGAATCCACCATGCTGAAAGTGCGGCTCGCCAGCGCCAAGTCGCGCTTTGGCGGGCGGGTGCTGGGCGAGGTGGAGGAATATTTCGTCGAGACGATGAGCCCCGGCGATACCTTCGTCTTCGCCGGCGAGGTGCTGGAATATCTCACCATTGTCGAGAACGAGGTCCGCGTCGCCCGCACCAGCGCGAAAGAGCCGCGCGTGCCCTCCTATGCCGGCGGCAAGTTTCCGCTCTCCACCTTTCTCGCCGCGCGAGTGCGGGCGCTGCTGTCCGAGCCGGCGCGGTGGGCGAGCCTGCCGGGCCAGGTGCGCGACTGGTTGGAGCTGCAAAAGCTGCGTTCGCGCCTGCCGGGGCGGGAGGATCTGCTGGTCGAGACCTTTCCGCGCGGCGGCCGCTATCATCTCGTCGCCTACCCTTTCGAGGGGAGGCTCGCCCACCAGACGCTGGGCATGCTGCTGACCCGCAGGCTGGACCGCGCCGGGCTGCACCCGCTCGGCTTCATGGCCAATGACTACGCGCTGGTCATCTATGGCGTTTCCGATATGTCGCTGGCGATCGCGCAGGGCCGGCTCTCGCTGGATGCGCTGTTCGATGCCGACATGCTCGGCGACGATCTGGAGGAATGGCTGGCGGAATCGGCGCTGATGAAGCGCACTTTCCGGCAATGCGCTGTTATCGCCGGGCTGATCGAGCGGCGCTTTCCCGGCAAGGAGAAGAATTCCCGCCAGGTGACGATGTCGACCGACCTCGTCTATGACGTGCTGCGCCGGCACGAGCCGGGCCATGTGCTGCTGCGGGCGGCGCGGGCGGATGCGGCGACGGGTCTGTTGGACATTCGCCGGCTCTCCGACATGCTCACGCGAATTCGGGGCCGAATCGACCATCTCGCTCTGTCCCGCGTCTCGCCGCTGGCAGTGCCAGTCATGCTGGAGATCGGCCGGGAGATGGTCGCGGGCGGCGCGTCCGACGCGCTGCTGGCCGAGGCCGAGGACGAACTGATCAGGGAGGCGATGCGTGCCGGCGACGATGACAGCGAGCCCGGCCGATGAGCGCACGGGCGAGAGTGAGATCGAGCTCGCCGGCGCGCGGCTCGTGCTCGACCCCGCCGGCGCGCTGTGGTGGCCGGCCGAACGGGCGCTGATCGTCGCCGATCTGCATCTGGAAAAGGGCTCCGCCTTCGCCGCGCGCGGGGTGCCGCTGCCGCCCTATGACAGCCGCGCCACCCTTGCCCTTCTGGAGCGCCTCGTCGCGCGCTGGGCGCCGCGCACGCTCATCGCGCTGGGCGACAGCTTTCATGATCGCGGCGGCGCCGGCCGGCTCGGCGACGAGGAGCGGGCGAGCCTCGCCGCGCTGGCGCGCGGGCGCGAGATGGTGTGGATCGCCGGCAATCACGATCCCGAACCGATGCCAGGCCTCGCCGGCTTGCATGCCGGGGAGCTGAAGCTCGGCCCGCTCACCCTGCGGCACGAGCCCGCCGCGCTGGCGGAAGACGGCGAGGTCGCCGGGCATTTCCACCCCGTCGCTCGGCTGGTGCTGCGCGGGCGCAGCCTGCGCCGACGCTGCTTCGCCACCGATGGCGCCCGCCTCGTCCTGCCGGCGCTCGGCGCCTATGCTGGCGGGCTGAACATTCGCGACGCGGCGCTGGCGGGGCTGTTCGGCGGCGCGTTCGACGCGCATCTGGTGGGGGCGGCGCGCACCTACCGCATCGCCCACCACGCCTGCCTGCCGGACCGCTGAGCGGCGCGGACTCGATCCGTGCTTTAGGTTTTTGCTTGACGCATTTTCTTCACGCGAACCGGAATCCACTTCGCTTGAAAACGCCCTAGCGCGAGAAAAACAGGCTGGACGGGGCGGCCGGGGCGCGCGGGGCGGGGCCGCCGACCGAGCCGGTGATGTCCTCGGGCCCCGGCACCGTGGCGGGGCCGGCGGCCCGCAGCGGCTCCTGCCGCAGCTGGGCTACGAGATGCCAGCAGCCATAGGCCAGCGCCGAGCCGCACAGGGCGATCACCAGCGTGGCGCGGATGCGCGCAAGCCAGCGGCCGGGCGAAGGTACCGCACGCGTGCCGATATGGCTGCGCAGTTCCACTGGCGCGCCGGGGGCGGGCCGGGGGGCGGTCGGCCGGTCGGCCGGGTTCGCGGCGCGGCGGGCCTGGGCAATCAGGGTCGCCCGGCTGGTGGCGGTGTCGTTCGTGGCCACGGGCGGCGCCAACGGCCCCTCCACCTCAGCCTCCGCCGGAGGCGTCGGGCTTGCGGCGGACGGGCGGCGGGTGGCGGCGGAGGTGCGGCTGAGCGCTTCCAGCGCGGCCCGCATCAGCTGCGGCTCGAAGGCTTTCGGGATCGAGGCCGGCGTCGGCGTGAACACGACCTCGTTCGCCGCTTCGCGTGCCGTTGCCGGGGCAGGTTTTGCCGCAGCGGGCTTGGCCGCATCCGGCTGCGGCGCGGCGGCGAGGCTCGCCAGCTCGGCCGCCACAGCCGCCTCGGCGGCGGCGGAGACAGACCCGCGCTCGGCTGGCCTCTCGGCCGCGCGGCGGCCCTCCAGCGCGGCGATCTCGCGCCGGATCAGGGCGGTGACGCTGTCGGGGTCGCTGCCGGAACCGGACGGCGGGCGAGGGCGGGAGGCCGCGAGCAAGCTCGACCGCGTCTCCTCGATCTGGATGAACAGGTCATTGACCGCCCGCTCGATCCCGGCGAGCTGGCCGGCCAGCTGGCTCGATATCGCCGTTTCGCCGCGCCCGGTTTCGCCGAGCCGGCGCGAGAGTTCCTCGATCTGCCGGCCGAGCGCCTCGAAACGGGCGCCATCATCCGCCCGCTCCTGCGGCCGTTCGATCCGCTCGATGCGGTCGGACAGGCCCTTGATCAGCGTCTCCATCCCGGCGGGCAGTTCGCGCCGCGCACTGGCGAGATCGGTCTGGATCGCGTCGAGCCGGCCCAGCAGGTCGTCGAGCGGCAGAGGGGCCGGCGTGCCGATCCGGTCGGACAGCGTCTCGATGCGCCGCTCCAGCGAACCGAACGCGGTGCGGACGGCTTCGTCCTCCTGCGCCGCCATCTCGGCGACGCGGCTGGCCAGCAGCGACACCTGCTCGGCCAGCAGCCGCACCGAATCCGACGACAGCGCCCGCGCCAGAAGCTCGCGGATCTCGCTGATCTGCGCCTGCAGGCGGGCGACGGTGGCGCCGTCCACCACCTTGGCGTTGACGATGTCGATCTTGCGCTCCAGCGCGCCGATGCGCCCGAGCAGCAGCTCCGGCGGTTCGGGCAGCCGCAGCCCGCCGATCATCTCGCGCAGGGTCGCCAGCGTCGCCCGCAGCCCTTCGTCGCGGGTATCGGAGCGCTCGACCCGCTCGACCAGCTGCTGCACCACGCGCTGGAGCTCGTCGACCGCGTGGCGCGGCGCCAATGTGGCCACCGCCTGCCGCAGGCTGGACAGTTCCTGCTGCAGCGCGGCGAGCCCGTCATGCGGCAGCGGCGCGGGGGAGGGGGCCGGCGCTTCCGGCACGAAGGGTTCCGGCACGAAGGCGTCCGGTACGAAGGTTTCGGGCGAGAACGGGTCGGGCAGGACCGATTCGAGACGCGGGGCGACGGGCACGGCGGCCTTCGCCGGCGCGGGCTCGCGCCGCGCATAGGCGCTTTCGGCGCGCCGGCGCTGGCCGCTGTCGCGGTCGAGTTCGCTCTGGCGGGCGGCGATCTCGGCCACCGCTGCCTCAATGGCGGCGGGGCTGGGGGCGGCGTCCGGCGTCGGCGTGCGCCGACGGGTGAGCTGCAGGGCTTCCAGCCGCTGGTCGATCTCGCGCATCGCGGCGGCGAGCCGCTCATCGGCATAGGTGGAGCCGGTGGAGGAGGCCGCGCGCGGCCTTTCCGGCGCGGCGACGCGGACCGGCGCCTCCGGTGCGGGCGGGGCGGCCGGGGGAGGGGCGACAGGAGGCTCGGCCGGCGCGGACAGGTCGATCCGGCCGATCTGGCCGGCGAGTTCCTCGATGCGGCGCCGCAGCTCGGCCAAATTGTTCAGCCCGTCAATGCCGGCCGGCGAGGTGCCGGCTGCGGTGGTGCCCATGAGTTGCCCGCGCAGCCATTGGTCGAGCGGCAGCCCGGCCCGGCGCGCCGCCTCGCCCATGGCGCGCCACGCTTCGGGAGCGATCTGTCCGGTCGTCGAAGGGGCCTCTTGCCTCACCTTGGGTCTCCGTCGTCCGGCACGAATGGCGGCAGGAATCACCGCGGCGACCGCAGGAGGCTGCCTGCCGCAACTCTTACGAATCTTGGTAAAGGGCGCGTTAACGCCCGCCGGCCCGAACGGGTCCGCCGGGGGCCGCCGGCGGCCACTTGCGGGGGCCGATGCGGCGGTCCGGCAGCTGGGCCGAGGGCCGCTGCGCACCGAAGGCGAACCGTCAAAGCGCGGAGGCGAGCGGCCGGCCGGCGGCTAGCGCCGGTGGCGGGTCCGGGCGGGTGTTTTGAATAATGCAAATAAAATCAACAAGATGGCTTCCCATTTAACAGTAAGTTTCCCTAACGTCGGGTGCGACTTTCTCCCCTAACGGCAACCTGTCTGCGAGAGTGGGGCAACATCGCTGTCGCGTTACCCGTCGTTAGCCTGGAGCTGCCCAGATGGATTTCACCTCCTACGAGGCCGAACGCACCCCCGACGTCGCCCTTGCCACCTCTGGCGAGAGCGGTTTCTTCACCATTGGCGATCTCGCCCGCGAATTCGGCGTGACGCTGCGCGCCCTGCGCTTCTATGAGGACAAGGGCCTGCTTGCCCCGCGCCGCGAAGGCCTGACCCGCCTTTACAGCGCCGCCGAGCGCACCCGCCTCGCCATCATCCTCAAGGGCAAGAAGCTCGGCTTCACCCTGGCGGAGATCAAGGCCATGGTCGCCCTGCGCGAAGGCAGCGCGGTGCCGGCCGGCGGCCTCGCCCTCACCGCCGAGAAGTGCACCGAGCAGCTCGCTCTGCTGGAGCAGCAGAAGGTCGAGATCGAGGACGCCATTGGCGAGCTGCGCCAGATGGTTGCCGCCTTCTCCGCCCGCAGCGCGGCCTGATTTCGTCCTTCACCTGCTGATGAGACCTGAGCGGCGCCCGCAGGGGCGCCGTTCGCTTTTGCGTGGGCACGCGCGAACGGTGCCCCACATCGGACGAAAATGGTCTAGCGTGGGCGGCAAGGTCCGGATCAACACGTTCAGCCGAGTGCCCCCATGTCCCGTTCGATCGACTATTATTTCTCCGTCGTCAGTCCCTGGGCCTTTATCGGCCATGCCCCTTTCCTCGCTCTGGCGGGCCGCCATGGCGTGCGGGTGAATTTCCTCCCGGTGCAGCTGGGCGACCTGTTCGCCGAAACCGGCGGGCTGCCGCTGGCCAAGCGCCACCCGGCCCGCCAGCGCTACCGGCTGCTGGAGCTCAAGCGCTGGCGCGAGGCGCGTGGCATCGAGCTCAACATCAAGCCGGCCCATTGGCCGTTCGATCCCAAGCCGGCCGACCGGCTGATCATCGCCGCGCAGATCGACGGGTACGATGTCGGGCCGTTGGCGGAGCGGATGATGTCCGGGGTCTGGCAGCGCGAGGAAAACCTTGCCGATCCGGCGACGCTGGCCGCGGTGCTGGCGGAGCTCGGCCTGCCGGCAGCGCTGCTGGAGGCGGCGGCGCAGGACCGCACCGCGACGATCTACCAGGCCAATCACGACGCCGCTATCGAGGCTGATGTGTTCGGCTCGCCCGCCTATGTACTCGATGGCGAGGTGTTCTGGGGCCAGGACCGGATCGAACTGCTCGACGGTGCGTTGACCAGCGGGCGGGCGCCTTTCACACCATAGGGGCGGAGCCGGAGGAGAGTTGGCGATGGGTGAGTTCAGCATCACGGGAAGGGGCGCGCTGGCGGGCCTCGTCCTGCTCGCCGGAACCGGGCTGGCGCCGGCGCAGCCGGCCGCCGATCCCGCCGCCGCCGATCCGGTCCGCTTCACCGTGCAGAAGGTCGAGGGCGGGCTGATGCGGCTGGACACCCAGACCGGCGCCATGTCGTTCTGCGCCCAGCGCGCGGCCGGTTGGGCCTGCGAGGCGGTGCCGGACGACCGGGCGGCGCTGGAGGCGGAGATCGACCGGCTGCAGGCGCGCCTGGCGGTGCTGGAGAAAAACCGCGCCACGGGTGGTGCCGGTGTGCCCGACATCATGGTGCCGCCGCAGAATACGCCCCCCGCCGCGCCGCCCGATGCGCCCCCGCCCGCGGCATCGACGCCCGATGCCGACGGGGAGCTTCCGGCACAGGCCCGCCAGCGTCTCGACCAGGCGATGGATCTTGCCGAGCACGCGTTCCGCCGCTTCGTCGAAATGGTCGAGCGCCTGCGCAAGGACCTGCCCCCGGATGGGCCGTCGGCCCCCGTGCCGCCCAAGGGCGAGCCGTTCTAGAGCCTTTTCGAGCGAAGTAGGTTCCGGCTCGCGTGAAGAAAATGCGTCACATCAAAAGGCTCAAGCACGTCAGGTGAACCGGCTGTCACCTGACGTGCTTGCGCTTCAGCAGGTGCCGATGAAGGCGTGGATGCGGGCCTGCGCCTGGTCGGCCAGCGAGCCGGGAAAACCGACAAAGACATGGCAGCCGCCGGGATAGACGGCGAGTTCCGCCCTATTGCCGGCGGCAAGCCAGCGCGGCGCCATGAACAGCGTGTCGTCGAGCAGCGCGTCGCGGGTGCCGATGGTGAACAGCGCCGGCGGCAGGCCCTTGAGGTCGGCATGGAGCGGGGAGACGTCGGCGGAGGCGAGCTCGCCGCCCTCGCGCAGATAGTGGCCGACGAAGACGTTAATGTCCCGCGTGTTCAGCACCAGGGGCTCGTCGCCCCAGTGGCGCGCGCTCGGCGTCAGCGCGAGGTCATAGGCGCCGGCATTGAGATTGGCGGCGCGGAAGGGGGTGAGTCCGTGCCGGTCGCGCAGGCGCAGCAGCGTAGCGACGGAAAGATTGGCGCCGGCCGATTCCCCGCCAATGGCGAAGCGGTCGGTGCCGAAGCGCGCCGGCCCTTCGCGCAGCAGCCAGAGCGCGGCGGCCTCGCAATCATCGGGACCGGCGGGATAGGGAATCTCCGGCGCCAGCCGGTAGTCGACCGAGACGACGGCAAAGCCCGTGCGCTCGACGAAGCGATGGTTCAGCCCGTCATTCTCGCGGGCCGAACCGAGGCACCAGCCGCCGCCATGCAAATGGAGATAGACCCCCTTGGGCGGCGCCTGAGGGGTGAGGATGCGCAGCGGCACCGGCCCATGCGGCCCCTCGATCTCGATCACCTGGGCATAGGGGCTCTCGGGCGAGAGCGGGAACGGGCCCTTGCCCTCCAGCCGCAGCTTGCGCAGCATCGCCATTGGAAACACCCAGCGGTCCGGCACGGCGCCGAGCGCCTTGACGATGCCAGTATTCACCGCCCGCGTGTCCGGGGCGATGGCGGCGGGGTCGAACAGAGCGGGATCGACCACCAGCGGGGCGGCGGCGCGCGTCGGCGCGGGCGCGGAACTCACGGAATTCATGGGAAAGCGACACTCCGGAACGGGGGTGGCGAAGGACCTGTCATCAGGGGCTGATCGCGTCTATCCAAACCCAGCTGGCGCGCTACGTCCAGCGCGCAAGGGTGACAGGAGGCATGCCGATGGCGCGGATCCGGCACGGCGAGGTGCGCGAAAGCGTGGTGACGCGGCGGTTCACCACCGTTCTCGCGGTGGACACCAAGGGCCGCGGTTTTATCGAGATCACCGAGGCGGTGGCGGCGTTTCTCGCCGGCATCGGCGCCGGCGAGGGCGAGGTCTCGGTGTTCTGCCGGCACACCTCCGCCTCGCTCACCCTGCAGGAAAACGCCGATCCTGATGTGAAGACCGACCTGCTCACCGCGCTGGAGCGGCTGGCGCCCGAGCATGCGGGATGGGTGCATGATCTCGAAGGGCCGGACGACATGCCCGCCCATATCAAGGCGGTGCTGACCGGCGTCCATCTCGCCGTGCCTGTGATCGGCGGGCGAATGGCGCTCGGCACCTGGCAGGGCCTCTATCTCGTCGAGCACCGGGTGCGGCCGCACCGGCGCGAATTGGTTGTGGCGTTTGTCGGCGAGGCCCACTAAAGGTCGAGCATTGACCTGCGATCGGGGGCTCTGCGGGGCTGCCGGGCTCGCGGCTTGCGGTGGCGGTCCGTCCGCCCCATGATCGCGGCGCGGACCTGCGCCGAGAGCGGGTCTGTGCAGGTGGAAGGGGCCGCTGCGCGTGGATATGACGACGAGTTTCCGGCTGGTGATCGCCGATGATCACCCGCTGTTCCGGGGCGCGCTGCGCGAGGCGGTATCGCGCCAGTTTCCGGCGGCGGAGCTGTTTGAGGCCGGCGGCTTCGAGGATCTCCAGGCACTGCTGGAGCGCGAGAGCGATCTCGATCTCATCCTGCTCGACCTCACCATGCCCGGCGTGCGCGGCTTTTCCGGGCTGATGTACTTACGCGCGCAATATCCCGGCATTCCGGTGGTCGTGGTTTCCGCCAATGAGGAATCCGGCGTCATCCGCAACTGCATGGAATTCGGCGCCTCGGGCTTCATCCCGAAGACCAGCGCGGTGGAAACCATGCGCGCCGCTATCGCCGCCGTGCTGGAGGGCCGCACCTGGACCCCGCCGGATGTCGACCTCGCCGGCGGTGCCGACAAGGAAACGCAGGCCCTCGTCTCCCGCCTCGCCACCCTGACCCCGCAGCAGGTGCGGGTGCTGATGATGCTGTCCGAGGGGCTGCTCAACAAGCAGATCGCCTATGAGCTCGGCGTCTCCGAGGCGACGGTGAAGGCGCATGTCTCCGCCATCCTGCAAAAGCTCGGGGTGGAGAGCCGCACCCAGGCGGTGATTGCCGCTTCCAAGATCGAGGGCGGCACCTGGGCGCAGGGAAGCGCTGCGGCGGGGTGAGCCAAGAGCCGTCATCCGGCCTCAGTGACCGCAGCCCGATCATACTGCACCCGTCATCCCCGAGCGAGTGTTCACCGGGACAGACAGTCGCTGGCGGTCCGCGATCTGAAGGTCGACTTGCCGGCCGGTAGCCCAATGTGAGCTTCGACCCAATCCGGACATCGCGATGTCGTTCGGTTAAGGTGGCGGGATGCAGGTCCCTATCGCGCGAACGGGCAAAATTCTGGCTGGAGATGAGACGGGCTGGTTCGTCAAAGTGATTGATGACAATGCCGATAGCGGAGGCTTTCTGATCCTCACATCAGCGACGCCGACCTTTGCGTCGAGTTTCGACAACTGGGTGGACAGCCATGACGCTTTGGTCCGCTATTTTTTGGAGGCCGGCTGGAAGATCGAGTGGCTTTGATGCGAATGTCGCTTCTCCCCCCGAACAGACGATCGCCATGCCCGCTTCCGGGTGCCGGCGACGATTTTTGCCCGCGTCGGTGTATCCCTGTCTTTTCAGGGCGTGACCCGGGGATCCTATGACAGCCGTCATCCCGGCCGAAGCGAAGCGCAGAGCCGGGATCGTCTCGCGGTGGGACGCGATCCCGGATCGGCCTTTGGCCGTCCGGGATGACGAGGCACTAAAGGCGCCCCCTCACTCCGCCGCCGCCCGGGCGGCGCGGCACTGGGCGAGCAAAGCGCGCAGCGCCGCCGGGCGCACCGGCTTGTTCAGCACTTCCATCTCCTTCGCCTTGGCGCCGTCGCGCACGCGCTTGGAGCGGTCGGCGGTGATCAGCACCGCCGGCAGGCTCTGGCCGAGCTTCCAGCGCAGCTGCTTGGCCGCCTCGATGCCGTCGCCGGTGTCGAGATGGTAGTCGACCAGCAGCATGTCGGGCGGGGTGCGCCGCTCGCGCAGCATGGCGAGCGCCTCCTCGATCCCCGGCGCCTTGAGCACCTCGCAGCCCCAGCCGCTGAGCAGCGTTTCCATGCCGTCGAGAATGGCGGGGTCGTTGTCGATGCACAGCACGGTCAGCCCCTGCAGGCTCGCCAGCGGCACGCTCGCGCGCGGTGACGGCGCCTCGCGGGCGGGAATGGCGGGAGCGGCCGGCAATTCGACTGAAAAGACCGAGCCCTTGCCGGGCGTCGAGGCGAGGGTGATGGCGTGACCGAGCACGCGGGCGATGCGCTCGACGATGGAGAGGCCGAGCCCCAGCCCGCGCGCCGCCCGGGCGCCCTCGTCGAGGCGCAGGAATTCCTTGAAGATCAGCTTCTGCTTGTTGACAGGCACCCCGACCCCGGTGTCGAGCACCTGGATGCGCAGCTTGCCGCGCCGACGCCGCACCCCCACCAGCACCCGGCCGCGCGGGGTGTATTTCAGCGCGTTGGAGACGAGGTTCTGCAGCAGCCGGCGCAGCAGGCGACGGTCGGAACGCACGGCGGCGGAACTGGGCACGAAGGTCAGCCGCAGCCCCTTCTCCATCGCCATCGGCGCGAATTCGACGTCGAGCTGGCGGAAGATTTCGTCGAGGCGCAGCGCGGCGAATTCCGGCTTGTGGGCGCCGGCGTCGAGGCGGGAAATGTCGAGCAGCGCGCCGAGAATCTCTTCCACCGCCTCCAGCGAGGCATCGACATTGCGGGCGAGGCGGGCATCGTCGCCGCCCTCGGCGCGTTCCACCAGGCTGGTGGCGTAAAGTCGGGCCGCATTCAAAGGCTGCAAAATGTCGTGGCTGGCGGCGGCGAGGAAGCGGGTTTTCGAGATATTGGCCTCATCCGCCTCGGACTTCGCCTGCGCCAGCTGGGCGTTGAGGTTCTCCAGCGCCTTGGTGCGCTCGCGCACGCGCCGCTCCAGCGTCTCGTTGGCGCGCTCCAGCGCCTCGGCGGCCTCGACCGTCGGGGTGATGTCGGTGAAGGTCACCACCACCCCGCCATCCGGCATGGTGCTGACGCGCACCTCCATCACCACGCCGCGCGGGGCGAGGCGTTCCTGGAAGGCGACATTGCGGCGGGCGTAGCGCGAGAGCTTTTCGCGCACGATCTCCTCCACCGGCCCGGCGCCGAACTGGCCGGCGGTGGCGTTGAAGCGGATGATCTGGTCGATGCCGATACCGATGCGCAGGATTTCCGGCGGCAGGTCCAGCATCTCGCCGAACTGCCGGTTCCAGGTAACGAGCCTGAGGTCGCGGTCGAACACCGCGATGCCCTGGCGCACATGGTCGAGCGCGGTCTGCAGGATCTCGCGATTGTACTGGATGGCGGCGGAGGCATCGTCCAGCAGCTTCAGCGCCGCCTTGGTGGAGACGGTGCGCTTCCTCAGCATCAGCGACAGCACGAGCCGCGAGGAGGCCGCGCCGATCGCCGAGGCCAGCAGGTGCTCGGCATAGCGGATGAGCTGGAAATCCGCCTCGCGCCCCGGCTCCAGCGAGACGCCGCGCATCGCCGCCACGCTCTCGAAGGAGGCGCGGGTGCGTTCCTCGCCGAGATAGCGCGCCACCGTGGCGATGAGTTCGCCCACCGTCACCGGCGAGCGCCACAGCCGGAAGCTCGGCGCGGAGGGGACGTGCTCGCTCTGCACGAACACGCTCGCCTGCAGCCGCTCGATCGGGGTGGGCCGGCGGATCATCGAGGCGGCGAAGAACACCAGCACGTTGACGGTGAGGCTCCACAGCACCCCATGCACCAGCGGGCTCGCCTGCACGCCGAGCAGGGCCTGCGGGCGCAGGAAGGCGAGGCCCATCGGCCCGTCGCTCACCAGCGCCGGGGTGAACAGGCCGGCATCGACCAGATTGGGCAGCAGCAGCGTATAGGCCCAGAGCGCAATGCCGGCGGCGATGCCGGCCAGCGCGCCGAGCCCGGTGCCGCGCCGCCAGACGAGGCCGATCAGCAGCGCCGGCCCGAACTGGGCGACGGCGGCGAAGGAGAGCAGGCCGATCTGCGCCAGCTGCGCCTCGCCGGTGACGCGGTAATAGAGATAGGCCAGCAGCAGGATGGCGAAGATAGCGATGCGCCGCACCGTGAGCAGCCGGTGGCCCATGTCGACATGATCAGGCGGGGCGCCGGCGCGGCCGGAATCCTCGCCCTCGCGCAGCCGCCGGCCGCGCACCATCAGCGGCATGAAGATGTCGTTCGAGACCATGACGGCAAGCGCCACCGTCTCGACGATCACCATGGCGGTGGCGGCGGAGAGGCCGCCGACAAAGGCCACCAGCGACATGATCTGCGCCCCCGCCGAGAGCGGCAGGGTGACGACATACATGTCGCCATCGATGAAGCCGGGCGGAAAGGCGACGAGGCCGGCGACCGCGATGGGAATGACGAACAGGTTGATAAGCACGAGATAGAGTGGGAACAGCCAGCGCGCGGTGCGGATCTCGTTCTCGGAAGTGTTCTCCACCACGGCGACGTGGAACTGGCGCGGCAGCAGCAGGATGGCGAGCGCCGAGAGCAGCGTCATCGCCGCCCAGCTGCCGAGCGTGAAGCCGTCGGTCAGCACCGGCAGCACGCCCTTCGCGGCGGCTTTCTCAAACAGGTCCCACGGGCCGGCGAACATGCCGAAGACGACGAACAGCCCCACCGCCAGGAAGCTGACCAGCTTGACGATGGATTCGGTCGCCACCGCCAGCATCAGCCCTTCCTGGTGCTCGGTGGCGTCGATGTGGCGGGTGCCGAACAGCACGGCGAACACCGCCATCGCCACCGCCACGGTCAGCGCCAGGTCGCCCACCAGCGGGTAGTGCAGCCCCAGCCCCTCGAAATCGCCGAGCATGGCGAGAAGGGCGGCGGAGACGGCCTTGAGCTGCAGGGCGATGTAGGGCAGCGAGCCGACAATGGCGACGCAGGCCACCAGCGCCGCCACGCCCTGGCTCTTGCCGTAGCGGGCGGCGACGAAATCGGCGATCGAGGTGATGTTCTGCGCCTTGGCGAGGCGCACCACCCGCAGCAGGAACGGCGTGCCCAGCGCGAAGACCAGGATCGGCCCGATATAGATGGTCAGGAAGTTGATGCCCTGGGTGGTGGCAAGCCCGACCGAGCCGAAAAAGGTCCAGGAGGTGCAGTAGACCGCCAGCGAGAGCGAATAGATATAGGGCCGCCCCTCGCGCCCGCGCCGCGGCAGGCGCCGGTCACCGAAGCTCGCCACGGCGAAGAGAAAGCCGAGATAGACGAGCGCGACGGCGATGATGGACCATGCCTGAAGCATGCACTCTCCCGGCGGCGTGGAGCCGCGCCCTTTATGCGCCGCGCCCGCCCGCTCCGGCAAGATGCGCGCGCGCCGGCACGGTCGGCAGGGTTGCCCGCGCCGGTCCGCCGTATCACAGTGGCGCGGTCGGGTGGCAGCGTATCGGAGGTCGCATGAGCACGGTTCTGAAGGAATTCCGCGAATTCGCGGTGAAGGGCAATGTGGTCGATCTCGCCATCGGCGTGATCATCGGCGCCGCCTTCGGGCAGATCGTGTCCTCGATCGTCACCGACCTGTTCATGCCGGTTGTCGGCGCGGTGTTCGGTGGCCTCGACTTCTCGAACTACTTCGTCGGCCTGTCGTCCAGCGTCACCGCCACCTCGCTGGCCGCCGCGCGCGAGCAGGGCGCGGTCTTCGCCTATGGCCATTTCCTGACCGTCGTCATCAACTTCCTCGTTATCGCCTGGATCCTGTTCCTGGTGGTGAAGGGCATCAACCGCCTGCGCCGCAACGCGGCGAAGGAGCCGCCGATTCCGACGCCGACGACCAAGGAGGAGGTGCTGCTGACGGAAATCCGCGACATTCTCGCCCGCAAGGCCGAGCCGGCCCCCTAGACCAATCGACGACCCCCTGAGGGCTGTGACGGGACCGCAAGACCGGGTAGAAGCGCCGGAGTTCCCGTCGAGTGCAGAGCGATATGACGACCTTCACCCGCCTTGCCATTGCCGATGTCGTCCTCGTCCAGCCGGTCCGCCACGGCGACGATCGGGGCTATTTCTGCGAGACCTACAAGAAGCCGCAATTCGACGCCTTCGGCATCGACATCGCCTTCGTGCAGGACAATGAATCGCTCTCGCGCGACGTGGGCGTGGTGCGCGGCCTGCACTTCCAGACCCCGCCAATGGCGCAGGCCAAGCTGGTGCGGGCGGTGCGCGGCGCCATTTTCGACGTGGCGGTGGATATCCGGAAAGGCTCGCCCAGCTATGGCCGCTGGGTGGCGGCGACGCTGACGGCGGAAAAGGGCGAGCAATTGCTGGTGCCGCACGGCTTTGCCCATGGCTTCTGCACGCTGGAGCCCGACACCATCGTCGCCTACAAGGTCGATGCGCCCTATGCGCCGGCCAATGATGCCGGCATTCGCTGGGACGACCCGGACCTCGCCATCGACTGGCCGCTGGCGGCCGGGGCGGCGATCCTCTCGGGCAAGGACCGGACGGCACCGCTGCTGCGCGATTATGCCAGCCCCTTCACCTTCCAGCCGGCGGAAGGGTGAGCGCATGAACATTCCCGCCCAGCGCGTTCTCGTCACCGGCGGCGCCGGCTTCATCGGCTCGGCGGTGGTGCGCCGGCTGGTCCGGCAGGGAAGGCAGGTGCTGACCTATGACAAGCTGACCTATGCCGGCACGCTCACCTCGCTGGCCGAGGTGCACAACCAGCCCGGTCACAGCTTCCTTGAGGCCGATATCTGCGACGGCACGGCGTTCCGCGCCGCGCTGGCGGAGTTCCGGCCCGATCTGGTGATGCATCTGGCGGCCGAGTCGCATGTCGACCGCTCGATCGACGGACCCGGCGACTTCATCCGCACCAATATCGTCGGCACCTATACCCTGTTGGAGGAGACGCTGGCCTATTGGCGGGGGCTCGACGCGCCGGCGCGCGGGCGCTTCCGCTTCCACCACATCTCCACCGACGAGGTGTTCGGCACGCTGGGGGCCGAGGGCCTGTTCCGCGAGGACACGCCCTACCAGCCGAACTCGCCCTATTCGGCCTCGAAGGCCTCCTCCGACCATCTGGTGCGCGCCTGGTTCCACACCTATGGCCTGCCGGTGGTGATGTCGAACTGCTCGAACAATTACGGCCCCTATCATTTCCCGGAAAAGCTGATCCCGCTGACCATTCTCAACGCGCTGGAGGGCGCGCCGCTGCCGGTCTATGGCAAGGGCGAGAATGTGCGCGACTGGCTCTATGTCGACGACCACGCGAGCGCTCTCGACCTCATCGCCACCCGCGGAAAGCTCGGCGAGAGCTACAATGTCGGCGGCAACAATGAGCGCCGGAACATCGACGTGGTCCGCACCATCTGCGCCATCATCGACCGGGTGAAGCCCGACGCGAATATCGGCCCGCGCGAAAACCTCATACGTTTTGTCACCGACCGCCCCGGCCATGATGCGCGCTACGCCATCGACGCCAGCAAGCTGACGCGCGAACTCGGCTGGGTGCCGGCGGAAACCTTCGAGAGCGGCATCGAGAAGACCGTCCGCTGGTATCTCGACAATCCGGGCTGGTGGGAGCCGCTGAAGGCCCGTTACGCCCGCCAGCGCATCGGGCTCGCGACATGACCCGGATTCTTCTCCTGGGCGCCGGCGGGCAGGTCGGCCGCGAGATCGCCGGCCGGGCGGGCGAGGCCGGCCATGATCTGGTGGCGCTCGACCATGCCGGGCTCGACATCACGGACGCCGCCGCACTGAGCCGCGCGCTGGCGACGGCGCGGCCGGAGGTGGTGATCAACGCCGCCGCCTATACGGCGGTGGACCGGGCTGAGAGCGAGCCGGAGCGGGCGCATCTCATCAACGCGGTCGCCCCTGGGCTGATCGCGCAAGCCTGCGCCGAGCAGGGCGCGGCGCTGATCCATCTCTCCACCGACTATGTGTTCGACGGCACCAAGCACGGCGCCTATGTCGAGAGCGACCCCGTCGCCCCGCTCGGGGTCTATGGCGCTTCGAAGGAAGCGGGCGAGCGGGCGGTGCGGGCGGGGCTGGCGCGCCATCTCATCATCCGCACCTCCTGGGTCTACGGCATCCATGGCGCGAATTTTCTGAAAACCATGCTGCGCCTCGCCTCCGAGCGCGACCGGCTGACCATCGTCGCCGACCAGCGCGGCTGCCCCACCGCGACGCGCGACATCGCCGAAGGCCTGCTGGCCGCCGCGCCGCTTCTGGCTGCCGGAACGTTGGCGCCGGGCACCTATCACCTCGCCGGCAGCGGGGCGACGAGCTGGTTCGACTTCGCCGCCGCCATTGTGGAGCGGGCCGGCCTGCATACCGGCCGCCATCCCGAGACCGTGCCGATCGCCACGGTGGACTATCCCACCCCGGCGCGCCGCCCGGCCAATTCGGAACTCTCCAGCGAGGCCTTCGCGCAGGCGAGCGGCTTCCGCGCCGCGCCCTGGCAGGACCGGGTGGCCGAGGTGGTCGACCAATTGCTGGCGTCGCCGGCGACGTGAATCCAAGAGGACAGCACCGCACATGAAGGGCATCATCCTCGCCGGCGGTTCCGGCACGCGGCTTCATCCGATCACGCTGGTCGTGTCGAAGCAGCTGCTGCCGGTCTACGACAAGCCGATGATCTACTATCCCCTGACCACGCTGATGATGGCGGGCATCCGGGACATTCTGGTCATCACCACGCCGCATGACAGCGCGCTGTTCCAGAAGCTGCTGGGGGACGGGGCGCAGTTCGGCCTCAGCTTGAGCTATGCGGTGCAGGAAAGCCCGCGCGGGCTGGCGGATGCCTTCATCGTCGGGCGCGAGTTCATCGGCGACGATCCGGTGGCGCTGGTGCTGGGCGACAATCTGTTCTTCGGCCATGGCCTGCCGGAACTGCTGGGCAAGGCAGCCGGGCGGGCGAGCGGCGCCACCGTGTTTGGCTATCCGGTCAAGGACCCCGAGCGCTATGGCGTGGTGGAGATGGGGCCGGGCGGCAAGGTCATCTCCATCGAGGAAAAGCCGGCGGTGCCGCGCTCCAATCTCGCGGTGACGGGGCTGTATTTCTACGACAACCGGGTGGTGGAGATCGCCGCCGGGCTGAAACCCTCGCCGCGCGGCGAGATTGAGATCACCGACGTCAACCGCGCCTATATGGAGCGCGGCGAGCTCGACGTGCTGATGATGGGCCGGGGCTTCGCCTGGCTCGACACCGGCACGCCGGAATCGCTGATCGAGGCGGCGCAGTTCGTGCAGATCCTGGAAAGCCGGCAGGGGCTGCGCATCGCCTCGCCGGAGGAAATCGCCTTCCGCGCCGGCTTCATCGACGCCGCTCAACTGCGCGCGCTCGGCGAGGCGCAGAAGAAGTCGGCCTATGGCGCCTATCTCCTGCGCATCGCCGAGGAGGAAGGCTGATCGCGCGCGATCCATCGCTTTATTTCATTGCCGGCTCATCTCTTTTGATGAATCCGCGCCGGCCGCCGGATGTAGACTGACCACCCGCCCTCTCTCAGGTTTCCCCATGTCCGCCGACGCCGCGCCCTTCTTCGCCAAGCCCTCGCTGCTCGACCATATCCGCCCGCAGGCGCTCTCGTTGCCGGAGAGCGGCATTGTCGAGGTGATGAATTATGGCCGCCGGAAAGAGGGGCTGATCCCGCTCTGGGCCGGCGAGGGCGACCTGCCGACCCCGGCCTTCATCAGCGAGGCGGCGACCCGTTCGCTGGCGGCGGGCGAGACCTTCTACACCTGGCAGCGCGGCATCCCGGAGCTGCGCGCCGCGCTCGCCCGCTACATGCACCGGCTCTATGGCGTGGTGGACGACCCGGAGCGCTATTACGTCACCGGCTCGGGGATGCAGGCGATCCAGGTGGCGCTGGCGCTCACTTTGTCGGCGGGCGATGAAATCCTCATCCCCTCGCCGTCCTGGCCGAATGCGGCGGCGGCGGCCGAGGTGGTGGGCGCGCGGCCGGTGTTCGTGCCGTTCTCCTTCGACGAGGTGCGCGGCTTCTGGCTCGATCTCGACCGGCTGGAGAGCGCGGTGACGCCGCGCACGCGGGTCATCTTCATCAACTCGCCGGCCAACCCGACCGGCTTCGTCGCCTCCCCGGACACGCTGCGCGGCGTGCTCGACATTGCCCGCCGGCATGGTCTGTGGATCGTCGCCGACGAGATCTATGGCCGCTTCTTCTACGAGGCGGAGGAGGGCGGCCCGGCCCTCGCCCCTTCCTTCCACGACGTGATGGAGGAGGACGACCGCATCCTTTTCGTGCAGACCTTCTCGAAGAACTGGGCGATGACCGGCTGGCGGCTCGGCTGGATCGAGGCGCACCCCTCGCTCGGCCCGGTGCTGGAGAACCTGATCCAGTACTCGACCTCCGGCGTCGCCGCCTTCATGCAGCGGGCGGGCGTCGCGGCGCTGGAGCGCGGCGAGAGCTTCGTCACCCACCAGATCGAGCGGGCGCGGCGCGGGCGCGACATCGTGGCCAAGGGGCTGGCCTCCTCCAACCGCGTGCGCTTCGCCTCGCCGCCGGGCGCTTTCTACATGTTCTTCGGCGTCGAGGGCGAGGCGGACATGCGGGACCTCGCCCTCAAGCTGGTCGACGAGGCGGGGATCGGCCTTGCTCCCGGCACCGCCTTCGGCCCCGGCGGGGAAAGCTATATCCGCATGTGCTTCGCCCGCGGCGAGGCGCAGATGGTGGAGGCGACCGACCGGCTGGTGCGCTGGCTGCAGAAATGAACCGGCGGCGGGGCCTCATCGACCGAAATCGCGCCTGCAGCGGTTGCGGCCGGCGTGCTGGCGGAGCACACTGAAATCATGAAGGATTTTGCGCCACCCGCCGATGCGCTGCCTCCGCCGACGGTCTCGGAGGCGCGGCTGCTCTCGGTGCTGGACACCGCCGCCGACGGCATCATCGTCATCGACGAGCACGCGCGCATCCTGATCTTCAACAAGGCCTGCGAGCGCATGTTCGGGGTCGCCGCCAGCGAGGCGGTGGGCCAGAACGTCAAGCTGGTCATGCCGACCGAATATGCGCGCCAGCACGACACCTATGTCGGCAGCTATATCCGCACCGGGGTGAAGAAGATCATCGGCATCGGCCGCGAGGTGCAGGGCCGGCATGCCGATGGCACCGTCTTCCCGCTGGAGCTGTCGGTCGGCGAGGCGGCCACCCCGGAAGGGCGGCAGTTCATCGGCATTCTGCGCGATCTGCGCCCGCGCAAGGAGAGCGAGCAGCGGCTCGCCGATCTGCAGAGCGAGCTCGTGCACCTCGCCCGCGTCTCCGCCATTGACGAGATGGGGGCCGCCATCGCCCATGAGCTGAACCAGCCGCTGACCGCGCTGATGCTCTATCTGCAGGCGATCCGCCGCGCCCATAGCCGGGGCATCGACATCGTCACGGTGGTGGGCGACATTCTCGACAAGGCGGCCAATGAGGCCGAGCGCGCCGGCCATATCATCCAGCGCATGCGCCAGTTCGTGGAAAAGCGCGACCCCGAGCGCCATGTACGCCCGCTCGATCCGCTGATCGACGAGGCGATCGACCTGACCCTGCTCGGCCAGCGTCACCGCATCCGCATCGACCGTAAGACGGGCGAGAACCTGCCGCCGGTGTCGGTCGACCCGGTGCAGATTCAGCAGATCGTGGTCAATCTGGTGCGCAACGCCATCGAGGCGGCGTCCGGCATGCCCGACCCGGCGATCGAGATCCGCACCCGCGCCAGCGACGGCAGCGTGCGGCTGGAGGTGCAGGACAATGGCCCCGGCATCGCGCCGGAGGCGTTGCCCAAGCTGTTCGAAGCCTTCGCTAGTTCAAAACGTCGCGGCATGGGGCTCGGCCTTGCGATTTCGCGGACGATCGCCCAGAACCACGGGGGAGACCTGCTGGTCGATCCCGGCGGCAACGGCAGGGGCGCGTGCTTCTCGCTGGTCCTGCCGGCGGCGTCGATGCCGGGCGAGGTCGGGTGAGGGGGACCGTTGATGGCGCATCTGGGTGAGGTCTTCATCGTCGACGACGATGCCGCAGTGCGCGATGCGCTCTCGCTCGTGCTCAGCCTGGAGGGCTACCATGTGCGGGGCTTCTCCGACGGCGCCGCCTTCCTCTCGGTGGCGCGCAGCCATGTCCCCTCCTGCATCGTGCTCGACGTTCACATGCCCGGCCGCTCCGGGCTCGACATTTTGAAAGAGCTGGAGGCCGACCGCTACCCGGCGCCGATCTTCATCATTTCCGGCCAGGGCGACATTCCCATGGCGGTGGACGCCATCCGCCACGGCGCGCTCGACTTCATCGAGAAGCCGTTCGACGCCGACACGGTGCTGGAGCGGGTGCGCGACGCCATCGCCGCCCATGGACGGCGCGCCTCGGCCGAGCCGGGCGACCTGCTGACGGCGCATTTCCCCGGCCATGACCTGCTCACCCCGCGCGAGCGCGAGGTGCTGGTGCAGATCGCCTCCGGTGCCTCCAACAAGGAAGCCGGCCGCACGCTCGGCATCTCGCCGCGCACCATCGAGGTGCACCGCGCCCGCATCATGGAAAAGCTCGGCGCCAAGAACGCCGCCGACCTGGTGCGCATCGTGCTCAAGGACATGCGCGACTGAGCGGACGGCCTTGCGCCACGCCCGTGCAGGACGCGGCCCTCTACGCATCCCTACGAATTGCTGATGCCCCCGCTCTTTTCCACTGTCTGTGAAAAGAGCGGGAGATAGCCCTTGCGAGTTCACGTGGTCGAGGATGATGCCGGGGTCAGCGATTCGCTCGCCCTCATCCTGCGCAATATCGGACACACGGTGATCTCTCATCGCGATGCGGAGAGCCTGTTCAAAGGCTCTGTGCCCGAGGCGCCGGACGCGGTCATCGTCGATCTCAGCCTGCCCGGCATACCGGGCGCGCAGCTGGTGCGCTGGCTGCTCAACCTCGCCGCGCCGCCGCGCGTGGTGGTCATCACCGGCCAGTCGCAGGGCTTCATCGACCATCAGCTGCGCGGACTGGTGCCTGATGGGGTGATGCGCAAGCCGCTCGATGTCGACGCCATCGCCCGGGTTCTGCCGCCCCATTGAGGCGCCGCGCCGGCGGGAATCGGCGCCCCGGCGGGCGGTTTTCGCCGGCGCTTCCGGAAAGTCCCTTACGCAGCCCACCGAACTGTGCCGGCCCGCTTTGCCCGCTAGCTTTGCGCAAGATCAAGGGTGGAGCGATAAAGATGCGACAGATCATCGACGAACGCACCGGCGGCACCGTTCGCCCGCCCTATGGCGCCGAGCCCCATTGCCCGACGATGCGGATCGCCGCCCATGTCACCGTGCTGCATGAGGGCGATCCCGCCCGCCGCATCATGGAAGTGGTCGACGGCGCTGTCATGCTCAGCAAGCTGCTTCCCGACGGCCGCCGCCAAGTGGTGGAACTGCTCGGCCCCGGCGACGTGTTCGGCCTCGCCCATGCCGATATCTATGCCTGCTCGGCCGAGACGCTGACGCCGGCCACCATCAACACCCATGACCGCAGCGCGCTGGAGCGCGACCCTGTGCTGGCCGCCCGGCTGCTGCGGCGCTTCGAGGCGCAGCTCTGCGTCATGCATTCCCACGCGCTGGTGTTGGGGCGCATGTCGGCGCTGGAGCGGGTGGCCTTCTTCCTGCTGCGGCTGATGCCGGAGAGCATGGTCGGCGGCACGCTGCATCTGTCGATGACCCGGCAGGAGATCGCCGATTTCCTCGGCCTGACGCTGGAGACGGTGAGCCGGGCCTTTTCCGAACTCAAGCGGCGCGGCCTCGTCGTGCTGCAGCGGGCCGACGAGGTGCGCATCCAGGATCGCGGCAGCATGCGCCGCCTCGCCGGGGCGCTCTGACCGTCCCGCGCCTCCGCCGGCTCTCCTTGCCCGAGGCCGACGCTTCCTCCCTTCCAGCACCTGGGCGCCCCGCATCGCGGAGCGCCCTTTTCTTTTGGGGTGGTGATCGGGCGCCCCGTTTCGCAGCGCGCCCTTTTCTTTTGGGAAGGTGATCGGGCGCCCCATGTCGCGGGGCGCCTTTTCTTTGGCGAGCCGGCGGATCAGACGGCGGCCGAGTGGCGGGCGGCGTTCTGGCTCTGCAGCCGGTGGTCCAGCGCGGCGGCGGCGAGCCGCACGAAGGGGCGCCCGCCGGCGGTCATGGCGACATGCCGGCCTTCCAGCGTAATCAGCCCGTCGGCGGCGAGGTCGGCGAGGCGCGGGGCGGCATCGGCCAGCGTCGAGGGGTCGAGATCGACTTCGAGGTCGCACATCAGCCGCTCGATCAGGGCACCGCGCTGGCGGTCCTGCGCGGTGAAGGCGACGCCGCGCACCGTGGCGAAGCCGCCATCGTCGATGGCGCGCATATAGGAGCCCGCATCCGGCGCGTTCTGGGTGAAGCCCTGGGGAAAGCGGCTGATCGCCGAGGCGCCCATGCCGATCAGCACATCGGCCTGGTCGGCGGTGTAGCCCTGGAAGTTCCGCCTGAGCTGGCCGGAGGCGGCCGCGCGGGCGAGCGGATCGTCGGCGCGGGCGAAATGGTCGAGGCCGATGGCGACATAGCCATTGGCCAGCAGCACCTCGCGTGCCGCTTCCGACTGGTCGAGCCGCTCGGCGGCGCCGGGCAGGGCGGCCTCGTCGATCATCTTCTGGTTGGCGCGCATCCACGGCACATGAGCATAGCCGAACAGAGCGAGCCGTTCCGGCGCCAGCAGCGTGGCGAGCTGGGTGGTGCGGCGAATGTCGCGCTCGCTCTGGTGCGGCAGGCCATACATCAGGTCGAGATTGATCGAGGAAATGCCGGCCTCGCGCAGCAGGCGCATGGCGCGCTCCACCGTGGCGAAGGGCTGGATGCGGCCGATCGCCCGCTGCACATGGGCGCTGAAATCCTGCACGCCGAGGCTGACACGGTCGACGCCCATCGCGGCCAGCGCGTCGGCAAGCGGCTCGTCGGTCTCGCGCGGGTCGAGCTCGAAGGCATATTCGGCGAGATGGTCGAGCTGGAAGCCCTCGGCCAGTCGCTCCCCGAGCCGCCTCAGCGTCGCCGGCCCCAGCAGGCTCGGGGTGCCGCCACCCCAGGCGATGTGCGTTACGCTGCGCCCACCAATGCGGGCGGCGACGAGGTCGATCTCGCGCTCCAGCCGCTCGGCATAGGCGGCCACCGGCTCGGCCCGGCGCGTCGCCTTGGTGGTACAGCCGCAATAAAAGCACAGCGCCGGGCAGAACGGCACATGCAGATAGAGCGAGACGCTGGCCTGCGCCGGCAGGACGGCGAGCCAGTCCGCATGCGCGCCGGCCCGGATCGCGCCGGTAAAATGCGGCGCGGTGGGGTAGGAGGTGTAGCGGGGCACGGCCCGCTCTGCATGGATGAGCGTTGTGTTATGCATGCAGAGGATTTGACCCGCCCCGGCATTCGTCGCATTGATCCCGCGCAAATGTCGCCGCGTTGCGGGCGTTCGCGCAGGCCCTCGGGCGTGCCGGGGCTCCCGCCCCAGGTTCCTGCCCGATGCCGCTGCCTGCCTTTCTGACGTCGCCTACCGCCAAACGTTCTGCCTGGTATGGCGCGACGCTCGCCCTCGCCTTTGCCGGCGGTGCCTTCTTCGCCTGGCTGGCCATGCCGGCGGGCTGGCTCTCCGGCGCGCTGGTGGCCACCGCCCTGGCGGCGCTGCTCGGCGCCCCGGTGGGGGTGGAGAAGAACACAAGGCTCGGCGTCTACATCATCCTCGGCACCTCGATGGGCTCGGCGATCACGCCGGAAACGCTGAGCGGCATCACCGCCTGGCCGGTGACGATGGCAGTGCTGGTGGCCTCGGTGCCGGTCATGATGGTGGCGGTGATTCTCTATCTGGAGAAGGTCGCCGGCTGGGACCGGTGCAGCGCCTTCTTCGCCGCCGCGCCGGGCGCGCTCTCCACCGTGCTGGTCATGGCGGAAAGCTCGGGCGCCGACACGCGCCGGGTGGTGTTCGGCCAGTCGCTGCGGCTGTTCGTGCTGGTGGCGCTGCTGCCGGCGGCGATTGGCGGGCTTGGCCATGAGCCCTCCGGCACGCTGCCGATCAACCCTGTCGTGCCGGACATGGCGAATTTCCTCGCCTCTCTCGGCGTCGGCATCTTTGGCGGGTTTCTCGCCGAGCGCAGCCGCTTTCCCGGCGGCGCCATGGTCGGCGCCATGCTGGCGAGCGCGCTGGTGCACGGCTTCGGGCTGATCGAGGGGCGACTGCCCGACATCTTCCTGATCGTCGGCTTCGTGGTGCTGGGCGCCAATACCGGCAGCCGCTTCGCCGGCACGCGGATCGCCACGCTGCGGCATTTCCTGGTCGATTCGCTGGTGGCGCTGGCGATCGCCACCGCCATCGCGCTGGCCTTCGCCGTGCTCGGCGCCTGGCTGGCCGACGAGCCGCTGCCCAAGGTGCTGGTGGCCTATGTGCCCGGCGCGCTGGAGGCGATGACCATCATGGCCTTCGTGCTCGGCATGGACCCGGCCTTCGTCGCCGCGCACCATCTGGTGCGCTTTCTCGGCCTCGCTTTGGCGATCCCGGTCATCGCAAGGCTGTGCTTCGGCCGGGCGGCCATCCCGTCCGAGAATGTCGAGATCGACAAGACCGAGCCGAAGGACTGACGCGCGGCGGCTAACTCCGCCGCTTGGTCGCGTTTCGCGGCGGATTATTCCGCCGCTTGCGCCCGCTTGACGAAGTCGAGCCCGAGCCGGCTCCACACATCGGTCAGCGCATAGGCCAGATGGGCGATCAGCGCGTCGTCATGGAACGGGCCGGGGGTGATGCGCAGCCGCTCCGTGCCGCGCGGCACGGTGGGGTAGTTGATCGGCTGGATATAGATGCCGTGGTCCTGAAGCAGCATATCGCTCGCCGCCTTGCAGGCCTCGGCATCGCCGACCATGATCGGCACGATATGGGTGTCGGTGGTCATCTGCGGCAGCCCGGCCAGATCCAGCGCCCGCTTCACCTTGGCGACCTGCGCCTGCTGGCGGGCCCGCTCGCTGGCGGAGGCCTTGAGGTGGCGCACCGACGCGGCGGCGGCCGCCGCCACCGCCGGGGGCAGGGCGGTGGTGAAAATGAAGCCCGGCGCATAGGAGCGCACCGCGTCCATCACCGCGCGCGAGCCGGTGATGTAGCCGCCGACCACGCCGAACGCCTTGCCCAGCGTGCCCTCGATCACATCGACCCGGTGCATGACGCCGTCGCGCTCGGCAAGGCCGGCGCCGCGCGGGCCATACATGCCGACCGCGTGCACCTCGTCGAGATAGGTCATGGCGCCGTAGCGCTCCGCGAGGTCGCAGATGGCGCCGATGGGGGCGACATCGCCATCCATCGAATAGATGCTCTCGAACACGATCAGCTTCGGCCGGTCGCCGGCGGCGCGCAGCAGCTCTTCCAGATGGGCGAGGTCGTTATGGCGGAACACCACCTTTTCGCGCCCGGCCTGGCGCACGCCCTCGATCATCGAATTGTGGTTCAGCGCGTCCGACAGGATCAGGCAGTCGGGGATCAGCTTGGCCAGCGTGGCGATGCCGGTCTGGTTGGAGACATAGCCCGAGGTGAAGACCAGCCCGGCCTCCTTGCCGTGCAGATCGGCGAGTTCGGCCTCAAGCTCGACCACGGCATGGCTGTTGCCGGAAATGTTGCGGGTGCCGCCGGCGCCGGCGCCGGCCTGCCGGGCGGTGGCGCACATCGCCTCGACCACGGCCTCGTGGCAGCCCATGCCGAGATAGTCGTTGGAGCACCAGATGACGATGTCGCGCTTGCCCTGCGGCGTGTGCCAGATGGCGTGCGGAAAACGCGCCGTGTCGCGTTCGATCTCGGCGAAGGTGCGGTAGCGACGCTCGTTCTTGAGCGTGTCGACGGCATCCTGGAAGAAGCGGGCGTAGTCCATGGCGCATCCCAACTGGGCGTCGCCGGCGGGCCAGCGAGGCACTGTGTCGGCACCATGAACTTTGGAGCGGTTCCGATCAACCCGGCAAAGCCCTGACGCGGCGATCGGGCGCGCCTATCGGAAAGCCACCGCTCTCACGTCTGCGCGAGGGCGCGCACCTGCGCCAGCGTCATCGGAACCGGCGCGCTGCCGTCGAAATAGACGAAGCGCAGCGTGCGCCGGCGCGAGACCATGGCGGCGGGCAGCGGATCGTAGCGGAAGCTGCCGCCGCCCAGATGCGGCATCACCGCGCCGATATCGGTGGTCTCGCCGGTCTCCACCCGCAGCAGGCTGACCCGCGTGCCCTCCGCTGTGACCGCGTCGAACGGCACGCGGGCGAGGCGCAGGAAGCTGGTGGGGTCGCTGGCGGTGGCGAAGCTCTCGACGAAGGCCTTTTCCACCAGGTCGAGGTCGGGCTCGGCCGGGGCCGCGTCGCCCGCCTCCGGCGCGTGCGGCAGATGCGGCGTCTGCCACTGCGCCGCCGGGCGCGGGGAGTGGCCGTGATTATGGCCATGGGAGTGAGCGTTTGAATGGGCGTGGGAATGCGCCTCGGCATGGGAGTGCCCGCCGGCGCCGTGCGATTCGTGGTGATGATGGTCGTGGCCGCGATGCATCGCTTTCGCCTTTCAGGGATCGTCATCCCGGACGAGGCGCCGCAGGCGCGTCGATCCGGGACCGCGTAACAGTGAGGCGCAACATTGGCGAACGATCCCGGATCGGCCTGCGGCCGTCCGGGATGACGTCGGCGGCTCAGTAACTCACCGGCTTGTCGATCATGTGCTTGTGGCTGCCCAGCTTGCCATGGGCGAGCATGGAGCCGAGCGCTTCCACCACCACGCGGGTGGCGAACAGAGCGGTGATGTCCGAGGTGTCGTAGGGCGGGGAAACCTCGACCACCTCAAGCCCGCACAGCCCTTCCGCCGCCACCAGCCCGAGGATCTTCAGCGCCTCGCGCGGCAAAAATCCGCCGGGCTCCGGCCAGCCGGTGCCGGGCACGAAGCCGCAATCGATGCTGTCGACGTCGAAGGAGATGTAGACCGCGTCGGCGTCCTTCCAGGCCAGTTCCAGCGCGATCTCGGCCGCCTTCTCCAGCCCGATCTTCTCGATATCGTCGATGGTCAGCACATTGGTGCCGCGCTTGCGCGCCTCCTGCACGCCATAGCGCGGCACCTGCCAGCCACCGATGCCGAGCTGGACGAGGTTCTTCGGCGAGACATTCGGCAGGTTGGTCGCCCAATACCAGGGCGTGGTGTGCATGCGCTCGTCGAGATCCTTCTCTTGGATGTCGATGTGGCGGTCGAAATGGATGATGCCGATGCGCTTGGAGGTGCATTCGGCGATGCCGCGCACGCAGGGAAAGCCGATCGAATGGTCGCCGCCGAGCATGATCGGCAGCGCGCCGGAGGAGAAGACGTGGCTCACCCCCTTGGAGATCTGGTCGAAGCTCTTTTCGAGATTCGCGGGAATGGTGAACACGTCGCCGGCGTCGCACAGCGTCATCTGCTCGCGCAGGTCGACGCCCAGCTCGTAATTATAGGGGGTGTACAGCGCCGAGATGCGGCGGATGCCCTGCGGCCCGAAGCGGGTGCCGGGCCGGTAGGTGGTGCCGCTATCGAACGGAATGCCGAGCACGGCGGCGTCGTATTTACCGACATCGCGGACATTCTCGACGTAAGGGGCCTTCATGAAGGTGTTGATGCCGGCGAAGTGGGGCAGCTCGCCGCGCGCGAAGGTCGGGATCGACTTGTCGGTGATGGAGTCCGCGCCGGGCAGGCCCATGTCGAGCGCCCATTGCTGCTCCTTGCGCCAGCCATCCTCGGAGAGCCTTTCCTCGGCCTCCAGCGCCTTCCAGCCCTGCATGCCCCGGATCTCGAAATTGGGGTGATGCAGGCGCTGCCGCTGCGGGGCCGGGGCGAGGCCGGCGAAGCGGCGGGAACGGGTGAGGGAGTGACGCATGCTGGACGGGTGGGGCATGTCCTGTCTCCATTCGTCGAAGGGCCTTGACGGCCCTCGCGGGGAGACCCTGGCGCGCACGCGGAAGGGTCTTCGCCGCGAATGCCGCCGCGCGAGCCTCCCGGGCTTTTGTCCCGCCGTGGACCGGGCCCTGTCAGGTGTGCCCGGCTGCCCCTCTCGGACCAGCGCGCCGCGGCAGCGTCGCGGCACCGGAACCCTAGGGACATTTGCCTCAAGCCTAGATCGGTCCGGCGCCGGGGAGAAGCCCCGATAAGCGGCAATTTTCCGCGCCGGCGCCGAAAGTTCGGGCGCTTGACCTGGTGCCGATTATTTCGTGCCGAAGATGCGGTCGCCGGCGTCGCCAATGCCGGGCACGATATAGCCGTGGTCGTTGAGATGGCTGTCGACCGCCGCCGTATAGACCGGCACGTCGGGATGGGCGTCGTGCAGCGTCTTCAGCCCTTCCGGCGCGGCGATGAGGCAGACGAACTTCACCGACTGGCAGCCCGCCGCCTTGACCTCCGACACCGCCGCCGCCGCCGAATTGCCGGTGGCCAGCATCGGGTCGAGGATGATGGCGGTGCGCTCGGAAATGTCGCGCGGCAGCTTGAGATAATATTCCACCGCCGCCAGCGAGACCGGGTCACGGTACAGCCCGACATGGCCGACCCGCGCGGCGGGCAGGATTTCCAGCATGCCCTCCAGAATGCCGCCGCCGGCGCGCAGGACCGAGACCAAGCAGAGCTTCTTGCCGGCGAGGATCGGCGCCTGCATCGTGGTGAGCGGCGTCTCGATCTCGGTCATCTCGGTGGGCATGTCGCGCGTCACCTCATAGGCCAGCAGCATGCTGATCTCGCGCAGCAGCAGCCGGAACTCGTTGGCCGGGGTGCGCGAGCGGCGCATGAGGGTCAGCTTGTGCTGAATCAGCGGGTGGTCGACGACGACAATGTTCGGCGGCAGGGCGGCCTTGGGGCTGGTGGGCGCGTTCATCTCGGCGTCGTCCTCGGGGTGGGGGCGGTCTGCGGCCATGTGCCGGAGCCTGCCATTGGCGTCAGGATAGCGCGAAATCCGATACAAGAAACGGACCATCCCGTCCGTTTTTTTGCTCGACCCGTGCGCCGCCCCCTTGCGGAAGCCGCGTTTTCACGCTCACATGCGTTGCTTCCAGGACGCCGGCGATGTCCGCCGGACTTGAAGCGAGCCAAATATGTCCGTCAATGCCAGTGCAGGCGGTCGTTCCCGCAACCACATCGTCCTTACCTCCCATGGCGCGTCGACCGGCGTTGCCGCCGACGGCCCGGTGCTGAACTGGGGCGCCCCCGACCCGGCCCTGCGCGGCCCCGTCGTCGCCACCCTCACCGACACCACGCGGCGCAACGCCATCGGCACCCATGCCGGCGGCTACGCGGTCTATCGCGCGCTGGCCATCGCGGCCGGGGCGCTGCCGGCCGATTTCAAGGCCGACCTCACCAATACCGCGCCTTCCGACATTATCGGCCCGCACCCGCAATGGGGTGATCCCGGCAAGATCGTCTCGCTCGACCCGTTCGGCCACATGATCGGCGAGGCGTTCGGCGCCGAGGTGGCGGCCGGGCTCGATGTGCGCCCGAGCATAGCCATCACCCGCGCCCATATCGACATGCCGGAAATCCGCGACGCGCTGCGCGCGGGCCGGCTGAAGATCGACGGCGACATCATCGGGCCGAAGGGCGATGTCCGCGTGACCAAGGCGGCGATCGAGCCGGTGTGGTACCTGCCCGGCATCGCCGCCCGCTTCGGCGTTTCCGAGGGCGCGCTGCGCCGGGCGCTGTTCGAGCATACGGGGGGCATGTTCCCGGAGCTGGTGACGCGCGGCGACCTCAAGGTGTTCCTGCCGCCCATTGGCGGCATGACGCTCTACCTGTTCGGCGATCCCGCCAAGATCGGCGACGGCATCACCCCGCTCGCCTGCCGGGTGCATGACGAGTGCAACGGCTCCGACGTGTTCTCCTCCGACATCTGCACCTGCCGGCCCTATCTCGCCCATGGCATCGAGATCTGCGTGGAGATGGCGCAGAAGGGCGGCGTCGGCCTCGTGGTCTATAACCGCAAGGAAGGGCGCGCGCTGGGCGAGGTGACGAAGTTCCTCGTCTACAACGCCCGCAAGCGGCAGGAGGGCGGCGACCTGCCCGAAACCTATTTCAAGCGCACCGAATGCGTCGCCGGCGTGCAGGACATGCGGTTCCAGGAGCTGATGCCGGACGTGTTCCACTGGCTCGGCATTACGCGGATCGACCGCTTCGCCTCGATGAGCGACATGAAGTTCAACGCGCTGGAGCGGGCCGGCATCACGGTGGGCGAGCGGGTGGCGATCCCCGAAGACCTGATCCCGCTCGACGCCCGCGTCGAGATGGAGGCGAAGGTCTCCGCCGGCTATTTCAGCGGCGGCTTCCAGAGCCAATTCGACGCCACGCAGGGCCGGGCGCTGGAGGAGTAGGGGGCTCTTTGTCCTACAACGCCACGTCATCCTGAAATGCCCGGCGCACGCCGGGCTTGAGGGATGGTCATCGCAGAGCCGCCCTAAGAGAACATCCTTCGAGGCTCGCTGCGCTCGCACCTCAGGATGACGTCGCTCCGGGGAGGACGTCGCAGAAAGAAAGTACCGCATGACCCCGCCCCAGAGCCTTCCCCCCGAACTCGCCGCCCTGCGCTCGCCCGCCGCCGTGCGGGCCCGCAGCCATCAGGTGCTCGATTATGTGCAGGAAGGGCGCTCGCCGCATTTCTCCGTCGATCTCGCCGCGCTGGACGGGGTGGCGGATTATGTGGCCGGGGTGACGCGGCAGGACTATCCCAGCCTCGACATCCCCTATCACAGCCGCTGGCGGCACTTCGATGCCGGCGGGATGGCGCGCTGGGAGCGGCTTGCCGAACGGCTGGAGGGCGTCGACGCCGCCGAGCGCGCGCGCACCATGATCGACCTCGCCGTGGTCAGCGTGCTGCTCGACGCCGGGGCCGGGGACGCCTGGCGCTACCGGGAGGAGGGGACCGGGCTCAGCATCGGCCGCTCGGAAGGCCTCGCGGTGGCGAGCGTGAACATGTTCGCGGCCGGCGGCTTCTCCGCCGATCCCGGCCAGCCTTTGCGCGCGGATGCCTCCGCGCTGATCGGCCTCGACGCGGCGACGCTCGGCCGGTTCTTTCAGGTGTCGGAGCAAAATCCGCTCGTGGGTCTCGCCGGCCGGGCGGCGCTGCTGAACCGGCTCGGCCAGGCGGTGGCGGCGCGGCCGGATGTGTTCGGGCCGGGCGGGCGGCCGGGCGGGCTCTACGACACACTCGCCCCGCAGGCGCGGATCGGCCGGCTGCCGGCCGAGGCCATCCTCAAGGCGCTGCTCGACGGGCTCTCCGTCATCTGGCCCTCGGGGCTGGAGGTGGCGGGCATGGCTTTGGGCGATGTCGGGCGCCACCCGGCGGTGCGGATGGACGATCTCTCCGACCAGCTGGTGCCGTTCCACAAGCTGTCGCAATGGCTGACCTATTCGCTGCTGGAGCCGTTCGAGGCTTCCGGCCTTGCCGTCACCGATCTCGACGCGCTCACCGCCTTGCCGGAATACCGCAATGGCGGCCTGCTGATCGACCTCGGCGCGATCGTGCCGCGCGCCCCGCTCGACCCCGGCCACAAGCACCGGGTCGATTCCGAGATGGTGGTGGAATGGCGCGCGCTCACCGTGGCGCTGATGGACGGACTCGCCGACCGGGTGCGCGAGCGGCTCGGCCTCGACGCCTCGGAATTTCCGCTCGCCAAGCTGCTGCAGGGCGGCACCTGGACGGCGGGGCGCCGCATCGCCGCCGAGCGCCGTCCGCCCGCCGGCCCGCCGCCGCTCGCCATCGACGCCGACGGCACGGTGTTCTGAAGGGGCTTACCCCCTCTCCCCGTCTGGGAGAGGGGGCGATGGACGAGCGGCCTCTGCCTCAGTCCAGCTGCGCGCCGGACGCCTTCACGATCGGCGCCCATTTGGCGATTTCCTTCTTCACATGCTCGCCCAGCTCTTCCGGGGTCGAGCCGACCGAGACGGCGCTGAAATCGGCGAGGCGCGCCTGCACCTTCGGGTCTTCCAGCGCCTTGTTGGCGGCGGCGTTGAGCTTGGCGACCACCTCCGGCGGGGTGCCGGCGGGGGCGAAGACGGCGTTCCAGGTGTAGGTCTCATAGCCCGGCACCGCCTCGGCGATGGCCGGCAGGTCGGGGAAGGAGGGCGCGCGCTTGGCCGTGGTCACGCCCAGCGCCCTGAGCTTGCCGGACTTGATGTGGCCGGTGGAGGAGGGGAGGTTGTCGAACATGATCGGCACCTGCCCCGACAGCACGTCGATCAGCGCCGGGCCGGCGCCCTGATAGGGAATGTGCTGCATGTCGACCCCGGCCATGCTCTTGAACAGTTCGCCCGAGAGATGCAGCGGCGTGCCGTTGCCCGACGAGGCGTAGGAGTACTTGTCCGGGTCCTTCTTCAGGAGCGCGATCAGCTCCTCGGTGGTCTTGGCCGGGAAGTCCGGGTGCACCACCAGCACGTTCGGCACGATGACCAGCAGCGACACCGGGGCGAAGCTGGTGACGGGGTCATAGGGCATCTTCTTGTAGAGCGTCGGGTTCAGCGCGTGGGTGGCGACCGTGCCCATCAGGATGGTGTAGCCGTCAGGCGTCGCCTTGGCGACCTGCGCCGCGCCGAGATTGCCGCCGGCGCCGCCCTTGTTCTCCACCACCACGGGCTGGCCGAGTTCCGCGCTCATGCGCTCGGCGATCAGCCGGCCGACCAGATCGGTGGAGCCGCCAGCGGAGAAGGGAATGACCAGCGTTACCGGGCGGTTGGGAAAATCCTGCGCGCCGGCGGTGCCGGCAGCGAAGAGCGTGGCCATGGCGGCGGCGATGAGCGTGCGTATCATCCGGCGATCTCCCTGATCCCCGCGCTCCATGCGCGGGCATGCCTCTGCGGGCTATGGACCTATCTAGAGTGCGGCATCACCGCGTCACGCTCAATCCGTCATGCGTCGCAGAACAGGGCCGGCGCGGGCGCGGTCTGGGCCGGGATCTGGTCACCGGGCAGGCGCTCTGCCTGTTCGCTAGGCAAGGGCGCGGCGCGTGGGGTACTCTGCTCCGCACGGGAAAGGCGCCGGCTTCCGGCGAGCGAGACGGGCCGGGCTTCGCGGCAGGGTTGCCCCGACTGGCATATCGCTTGCGAGAGCCACCGCCTGTTCGGAGCAGCAGGGGAGCCATGCCGACCACATGAGCAAGGGCGCCGACATTGAACTCATCGAGGTGACCAAGCGCTACGGCGCGGCGCTGGCGGTCGAGTCCGTCTCGCTGAAGATTCCGGCCGGCACCTATTGCTGCCTGCTCGGGCCCTCCGGCTGCGGCAAGACCACGACGCTGCGGATGATGGCCGGCCATGAGAGCATCACCGAAGGCGATATCCGCCTCGGCCCCACCGTGGTGACGGACCTGCCGCCGGCCAAGCGCGGCACGGCGATGATGTTCCAGAGCTACGCGCTGTTCCCCCATCTCGACACGGTCGACAATGTCGCCTTCTCGCTGAAGATGAAGGGGGTCGACAAGGCGTCGCGCCGGGCGAAAGCCATGGAGATGCTCAAGCTGGTGCAGATGGACCATCTGGCCGAGCGCCGCCCCGCCCAGCTTTCCGGTGGCCAGCAGCAGCGCGTGGCGCTGGCGCGGGCGCTGATCACCGATCCGCAGGTGCTGCTGCTGGACGAGCCGCTTTCCGCCCTCGACCCCTTCCTCAAGATCAAGGTGCGGCAGGAGCTGAAGAAATTGCAGCTTCAGCTCGGCATCTCCTTCATCCACGTCACCCACAGCCAGGAGGAGGCGATGGCGCTTTCCGACCTGGTGGTGGTGATGAATGGCGGGCGGATCGAGCAGGCGGGCACGCCGCGCGAAGTGTTCAATCGCCCCGCCACCGCCTTCGTCGCCCGCTTCATGGGCGACCATAATGTGATCGCCGGGCGCGTCACCGCCATTGGCGGCGACGAGGTGACGTTCGAGGTGCCGGGTGGGGCCTCCTTCCGCGCGCCGGCCGCGCCGGGGCTGGAGCCGGGGGCGCCGGTGGAGATCGCCGTGCGCACCGATCGGGTGACGCTCGGCGCCGGGGCGATGCTTGGGTGCGGCCTCACCGGCCTCGTGCAGAACATCGAATATCACGGCCAGAAGGTGCAGGTGGCGCTCGCCGCGCCCGGCGTGGCGGAATTCGCCGTGCAGGTGCCGGAGACGGCCTTCTTCGCCGCGCCGCTCAGCGTCGGCGACGCCGTGCCGCTCGCCTGGACGCCGCAGGACGTCCACATCCTCAAAGCCTCGCCTGCCGCCTGAATCCTCAACCGCTTCACGCCAATGCCGATAACGCTCGGGAGACAGTTCATGAGCCAGAAGACCACGGATCGCACCGGCGCCAAGTCCGCCAAGTCCGGCGCGGCAGGCACGGCCGGCAAGACGGCGCCAGCCGGGGCGGGCGTCAGCCGCCGCGGCCTGTTGAAGGGAGCGGCGGCGCTGGGCGGCCTTGCCGTCGGCGGGCAGGCCGTCACCGGCTTTCCCACCGTGTGGGCGCAGAACCCGATCACGCTGCGCCAGTTCGGCACCGGCGTCTCGAACCTCAACGCCATCGCCGAGAAGTGCAAGGCGGACCTCGGCATCACCCTGCAGATGACGGCGCTGGATTCCGACGCGGTGTCGCAGCGCGTGGTGACGCAGGCCAATTCCTTCGACATCGCCGACATCGAATACTGGATCTGCAAGAAGGTGTTCGCCGCCGGCACGCTGCAGCCGATGGATGTGGCCAAGATCAAGTATTACGACCAGATCGTGCCGATCTTCACCACCGGCAAGCTGACCCCGCAATCGCAGATCGCGCAGGGCACGGCGCCGAACACGGTCAGCTTCGTCGAGGGCCCGGATTCCAAGAAGTTCGCCCCCGCGCCGACCCAGTGGATGACGCTGATCCCGACCATCTACAACGCCGACACGCTGGGCATCCGCCCCGATCTTGTCGGCCGGCCGATCAAGAACTGGAAGGACATTCTCGACCCCGCCTTCAAGGGCAAGACCTCGATCCTCAACATCCCGTCCATCGGCATCATGGACGCGGCGATGATCTGCGAGAGCGCCGGCATCGTGAAATATGCCGACAAGGGCAACATGACCAAGGCGGAGATCGATATCACCATCGATTTCCTCATCAAGACCAAGCAGGCCGGCCAGTTCCGCGCCTTCTGGAAGACCTTCGACGAGAGCGTGAACCTCATGGCCTCGGGCGAGGTGGTGATCCAGTCGATGTGGTCGCCGGCGGTGGCGGCGGTGCGCTCCAAGGGCATTCCCTGCGTCTACCAGCCGCTGGAAGAGGGCTACCGCGCCTGGGGCGGCGGCCTCGGCATCGCCAAGCACCTCAAGGGCGCGCAGCTCGACGCGGCCTATGAATACATCAACTGGTATCTCTCCGGCTGGGTCGGCGCCTATCTCAACCGGCAGGGCTATTATTCCGCCGTGCTCTCCACCGCCGAGAAGAACATGACGCCGGACGAATGGGCGTTCTGGATGCTCGGCCAGCCGGCCAAGACCGACATTCTCTCGCCCGAGGGCAAGGTGATGTACACCGCCGGCGCGGTGCGCGATGGCGGCTCGTTCGAGCAGCGCATGGGCGCGGTAGCCTGCTGGAACTCGGTCATGGACGAGGACCGCTACATGGTCCGCCGCTGGAACGAGTTCATCGCCGCGTAAGGCGCGGCCGCGAGGGGCCGCCGCAAGCTCCCCTCACCCAACCCTCTCCCCGACGGGGAGAGGGCTTTCGTCCCGGACGTTCGCTCACCGGAAGCCGCTGATGACCCTGTACCGGATCGCACCCTATCTGCAGGCGGCGCCGCTCACGCTGATCCTGGCGGCGTTTCTCGTGCTGCCGATCGCCACCATCGTGATGGTGAGCTTCTGGGACTATGACTCGATCCAGATCTTCCCGGATTTCGTCTTCACCAATTACGAGGAGACGATCACCTCGCCGGTGACCTGGCGCACCTATCTCAACACGCTGAAATACACCGTCATCGTCTGGGCGGTGACGCTGCTGGTCGGCTTCTGGGTGGCGTACTACCTCGCCTTCCACATCCGCTCGGCCACCATGCAGATGGTGCTGTTCCTGGTCTGCACCATCCCGTTCCTGACCTCGAACATCATCCGCATGATCTCGTGGATACCGTTCCTGGGGCGCAACGGGCTGTTGAACCAGAGCCTGATGACGATGGGCCTGATCGACCAGCCGCTGGAATTCCTGCTGTTTTCGGATTTCGCCGTCGTGCTGGCCATGGTGCATCTCTACACGCTGTTCATGGTGACGCCGATCTTCAACACCTTGATGCGGATCGACCGGGCGCTGATCGAGGCGGCGCGCGACGCGGGCGCCAATGCCTTCCAGATCCTTACCAATGTCATCTTGCCCCTCGCCAAGCCCGGCATCGCCATCGGCTCGATTTTCGTGGTGACGCTGGTGATGGGCGACTTCATCACCGTGCGATTCATGTCCGGCGGGCAGTCGGCCTCGGTCGGGCTGATGATGGCGAACCAGATCGCGCTGCTGCAATACCCGGCGGCGGCGGCGAATGCGGTGATCCTCCTGGTGCTGGTGCTGCTGCTGGTCGCCGCCATCCTGCGCATCGTCAACATCCGCAAGGAGCTGTGAGATGCGGGTGGGAAGGGCGTGCGCGACCCACATCCTTCGCGGCGCGGGCCATGCCCGGGCACCTCAGCATGACGTTGAGCCGGCGGGGGCAACGGCCCGTCACGCTGCGGCGCGAGCGACAGCACGCCTCGAAGCACGCAGGTTCAGGGGGAGGACCAGCCGATGAACTCGGACAAGCGCGGCCCCGGCTTCTACGTGCTCACCGCCTTCTTCATCCTGTTCGTACTGTTCCTGTACGGCCCGCTCTCCACCATCTTCATCCTGTCGTTCCAGGGGCCGAATGGCGGGCTCACCTTCCCGATGAACGGGGTATCGCTGCGCTGGTTCGAGAATCTGCTGTTCGAGCAGCAGGCGGTGGGCGATTTCGGCGGCGCCTTCTCGCGCTCGCTCCTTCTCGGCCTGATGACCATGCTGACGACGGTGGTGGTCTCGCTGCTGGCGGGGCTGGCCTTCCGCCGGCGCTTTTTCGGCAGCGGGCCGCTGTTCTATCTCACCATTGCCAGCCTGATCGTGCCCTCGATCCTGATCTCGCTCGGCATCGGGCTCGCCTTCAACGTGTTCGGGCTGGAGCCGGCCTGGTACTCCTCCGGCTTCGGCGCGCATCTCACCTGGACGCTGCCCTTCGGCCTGCTCATCATGTTCGCGGTGTTCAACCGCTTCAACCCGGCCTATGAGGAGGCCGCGCGCGACCTTGGCGCCAGCCCGTGGCAGACCTTCGCCCATGTGGTGCTGCCGATCATCCTGCCGAGCCTCATCGGCGTCGGCCTGTTCGGCTTCACCCTGTCCTATGACGAATTCGCCCGCACGCTGATGACCTCGGGCAGCTTCAACACGCTGCCGCTGGAAATCTACGGCATGACCACCAATGTCACGACCCCGGTGCTTTATGCGCTGGGCACGGTGACGACGCTGTTCTCCATGGCGGTCATCCTCATCGCGCTGGCGACCATTGCCGTGCTGCGCAAGCGCCGGGCGCGGCGCCTCGCGGGGTAAGGCGCTGCGCCCGACTCTGGCGGTGAGGCGGCGCCTCAGGCGATCTCGCGCGAGACGGTGCGCAGTTCCTGCGTCGCGTGTTCCACATGGCGCGTCGAGGCGGCGATGGCCGCCATGCTGCGGGTGATGGAGGCGACGCCGTGCGCGGCGTCCTGCATGCTGTGCGACATGTCCTTCGCCACCGACGACTGCTCGTCGACGGCGGTGGCGATGCCGGTCGAGATCTCGTTGATGTCGCGGATCCGGCTGCCGATGGTGGCGAGGGCGGCCACCGCCTCCTGCGTGCGCTCCTGCACCGCGGCAATCTGGGTGGCGATCTCGTCGGTGGCGTGCGCCGTCTGGCCGGCCAGGCTCTTCACCTCGGTCGCCACGACCGAGAAGCCGCGCCCGGCCTCGCCCGCCCGCGCCGCCTCGATGGTGGCGTTCAGCGCCAGGAGATTGGTCTGCGAGGCGATCTGCTTGATCAGGTCGATCACCTGGCCGATCCGCTGCGCCGCCTCGGCGAGGGCGGAGACGACCTCGTTCGTGCGCTCGCTCTCGGCCACGGCGTCGCGGGAAATGCCCAGCGCAAGGCCCAGCTGGCGGCTGATCTCGGCCACCGAGGCGGAGAGTTCCTCCGCGCCGGAGGCGACGGCGTTGATGCCGGCGGAGGTCTGGTCGGTGGCCGCCGACGCGGTCGCCGCCTGGTGGCTGGTATCGGTGATTTCCTGCGCGATGCGCTCGATATCGGCGCTGATCGAGCTCTGCGTCGCCTCCCGCCGCCGGCGCTGATTCACCTGCGCCGTGGTGTCGACGGCGAACTTCACCACCTTGGTCAGCTGGCCGGCCGCGTCGAAGACGGGGTTGTAGGAACCCTGGATCCAGACGTCCTGCCCGTTCTTGGCGATGCGGCGGAACTCGCCGGTCTGGAACGTGCCACGCCCTAGCTCAGCCCAGAAGGCGCGATAGGCCGGCGTCTCCCGCTCCTGCGCGGGCACGAAGAGCGAATGGTGCCGGCCCCGGATCTCATCGAGCGTGTAGCCCATCGCATCAAGGAAGTTCTGGTTCGCCTCCAGCACATGGCCGTCCGGCGTGAACTGGATGATCGCCTGCGTGGTGCTGGCGGCGCGGATAATGCCCTCGCATTCCGCCTGCTGAGTCTTCTGCTTGGTCACATCGGCGGCGACTTTGACGACCTTGATGACCTTGCCGCCGACCATGATCGGGTTGTAGGTCGCCTGGAGGAAAACGGCCCGGCCATCCTTGGCGACGCGCTGGAACTCGGCCGATTTGAACGAGCCCGCGCGCAGTTCCTGCCAGAAGCTGCGATAGGCGTCGCTGGCGCGCTCCTCTGCCGTCACGAACACCGCGTGGGGCTGGCCCACAATGTCGGCCAGTTCATAGCCCATCAGGCCGAGAAAATTGGCGTTTGCGGTAACAACCTGGCCGTCCGGCGTGAACTCGATCACTGCGAGGGAGCGATCAAGCGCGTTCAGGGTGAGTTGGGCGTGATTGCGCGACAGAAGGTGCATCAGACAGGCTCCGTCCGCCATCCTCGTGCGGCGGGTGTCGTTCGATAGACCCGCGAGCTTGCTCCAGGATTGCGTGGCGGGCCGGTTCACGCCGCTTTGCCTGTCGCCGTGCCGGGGATTTGCTAGGATGCCGCAACGGCCCGCCGAACGGGCCGGATGTCGAACCCGCCCGGGTGCGACGAAAGCTTTCGGGAGCCCCCTATGCGAAGCGTCCTCTTCCTGTCTGCCGCGCTCATCCTTGCCGCCGTCCCGGCCTCGGCCCAGGAAACCCCGCGTTCCACCTCCATGAGCTGCGCGGCGGTGGCGGCGCTGGTGCAGGAGCGCGGCCAGGTGGTTTTCGACACCGGCGGCGGCGAACTCAGCCGCGTCGTCTCCAATCCCAGCCTGTGCATGGCCTCGGACGGGGGCGCGCCGAGCTGGATTCCCTCGCAGGACCAGAGCCAGTGCCTCGCCGGCTATCGCTGCCAGGAGCGCTCCGGCCACGGCAACTAGAGCATTTTCGAGCGAAGTGGGTTCCGGTTCGCGTGAAGAAAATGCGTAAAAGCAAAAACCTTGAGCACATCAGGTGAACCAGTTTTCACCGGACGTGCTCTAGGCCCGCCGCGCGGCTCACCGCGCGCGCTGCGGCAGCGCGCGCTGGGCCTCGCCGATGGCAAGGTCGACAGTGACGGCGAACAGCGCCACCAGCACCGTGCCCTGCAGCACGAAGGCCGGGTTGTCGCCCGACAGGCCGTCGATGATCGGTGAGCCCAGTGTCAGCGCCCCGACCGTCGAGCCGATGGTCGCCGTGCCGATGCCGATCGTTACCGAGGTGCGGATGCCGGCGAGGAGGATCGGCGCCGCCAGCGGCAATTCGATCCGCCATAGCCGGCCGGCGGGGGAAAAGCCGGTGCCATCCGCAGCCTCCAGCACGGCGGCCGGCACGCTGCTCAGCCCGGCCATGCCGGCGCCCAGCACCGGCAGCACGCCGTAGAGCACCAGCGCGAAGGCGGTCGGCAGGGCGCCATAGCCGAGGCTCGGCACGGCGAGGGCGAGAACGGCGACCGGAGGAAAGGTCTGGGCGAGCGCGCCGAGCCGGTCGAGCGTCGCCGCATAGGGGCGGCCGGTCGGACGGGTGGCGAACAGCGCGGCGGCGAGGCCGATCGCGATGGCGATGAGGCTCGCCGCTCCGGTCAGCAGCGCGTGCGACGCGACCAGCTCTGGAAAGCTGGCCCGCGTATAGACAAGGCGCGTGCCCGCGGGAAACAGAAAGCCGAGATAGGGCGCCAGCGTGCCCATGCCGAAGGTCAGCCCGAGAAACACCGCGCCGACCCAGACCACCGGCCGGCGGGCAAGACGCCCCGCCGCAAGCCCCGCCGCACGCCTCGCTGCGGCCCTCCTCACGGCCGGACCAGATCGGCAAGGTCCAGAACACCGCGCGAGCCATCGGCGAGGCGGCGCACCGGCAGCCGCGAACAGCCCTCCGCCACCATGCGCGCCAGCGCCGCCTCCAGCGTGGCCTCGCTGTCGATCGGCACGCCCTCGCCCGGGGAGGGCGCGCCGGCCTGCGCCCGGTCGCCGACCCGCAGCGCCTTGAGCCGGTTGAGCCCCAGCAGCGGCCCGCCGAAGAATCGCGCCACCGCGTCATTCGCCGGCTGCGTCAGCACCTGCGCCGGGGTGCCGGTCTGCAGCAGCCGTCCCTGGTCGAGCACGGCAAGCGTGCCGCCGAGGCGGATCGCCTCCTCCACGTCATGGGTGACAAGCAGAATGGTGGTGCCGGTGCGCTTCTGAATGGCCATCAGGCTGTCCTGCAGCCCGCGCCGCGTCGGCGGGTCGACCGCGCCGAACGGCTCGTCCATCAGCAGCAGTTCCGGTTCGCCCGCCAGCGCCCGCGCCACGCCGACGCGCTGCTGCTGGCCGCCGGACAGCTCGTCCGGGTAGCGCCGCGCATGCAGGCCGGGCGTCAGGCCGACAAGGTCCAGCAGCTCGGCCACCCGCTGCTCGATCCGTGCCGACGGCCAGCCGAGCAGGCGCGGCACGGTGGCGATGTTGCGCTCCACCGTCCAGTGCGGGAATAGCCCGACCGACTGGATGACATAGCCCATGCGCCGGCGCAGCTCGACCGGGGGGATGCCGGTCACATCGGCCCCATCGAACCGGATGCTGCCCTCATCGGCCTCCAGCAAGCGATTGGCCAGACGCAGCAAAGTGGACTTGCCGGAGCCGGAGGTGCCGACCAGCGCGCAGAGGCTTCCCCGCGCCACGTCGAGCGTCACCTCGTCGACGGCCCTCGCACCGCCGAAGCTCTTGCATACCCCCTCGAAACGGATCACTGGGCCGGCCTCCGAACGAGGAAAAGAGTGAGCCCGCGCAAGGCGGTATCGGCCAGCAGGGCCAGCGCGATGGCCGAGAGCGCGCCGAGCAGAACGAGGTCGGCCGCCGTCTGTCCCAGCCCCTGGAAGATGAAGGCGCCGAGGCCCCCGGCACCGATCAGCGCCGCGAGAACGGCGAGGCCGATAAGCTGCACCAGGGTCAGCCGCAGCGTCTGCAGCAGGGTCGGCAAGGCGAGAGGAATCAGCGTGTTATGGACAATCTGCCGCCGCGTCATCCCCATGCCGAGAGCCGCCTCAACCACCGTGTTTGGCACGGCGGAGAGGCCGGCATGCACGCCGCGCGCCACCGGCAGCAGGCCGTAGAGACCCAGCGCCAGGATCGCGGGGGTCGGCCCGATGCCGGAAATGCCGAGTTGCCGGAGGCCGGGAAGCAGGCCGGTGAGGAGGGTGATCGGACCGATGAGGAGCGCGAACAGCGCCAGGGAGGGGATGGTCTGCACGATGTTGAGCACGGCGAAGACCGGCCCCGCGCGCCGCGGTCGGCGATAGGCCATTAGCCCGATCGCCCCGCCGGCGACGAGGGCCAAGGCGAGGCCGGCGCCGGTCAGTTCGAGATGGCGCACCAGTTCGTCCCAATAGGCCTGCTGGCGCACCGCATATTCACGCGCCAGCGACAATTGCGCCAGGCGGCCGCTGGTGAGGAGCGCGGCGAGCCCGATCAGCGTGGCGAGAAGCGGCAGCGCCTTGCCGGCCCGGCGGGGTTCCCGCTCGGCGCAATCGGCCAGCAGGAGCAGGCCGGCCAGAAAGAGCGTCCAGAATCCGGCACCCAGCGACACCCGCGTCAGCCGGCCGGCGGCGGCCGCCTGTTCGCTCGCCGCCATCCCCGCCAGCGCCAGCGCCAGCACCATCAGGGCGCCGGCGGCCAGGCCGATCAGGACGCGCTGGAAGCGAAAGGCGGGGCACACCGCGAGCAGCGCGATCGCTCCCAGGATCGCCAGCATTGTCGCGGCCCCACCGGGCCCCGCCGCGTGCCACAGGCTGAGGGGAGTGCCCGACAGCAGGCGGTTGGGCGCCACCACGACAAAGCCGCCAAGCAGCAGGGCCGCAAGGGCGAAGGCTGAGATGAGCAGGGGCAGGATATCGAGGCCCGCGCCGGTGCGCAGAGTGGGCGCCGGTTCGCGCCCGGCCGGGAGCCTCACCCGAGCAGCCCCTGCGCCTTCAGATAGGCTTCGGCGACGGAGCGGGCATCGAGCCCCTCAAGCTGGACCTGCGCGTTCAGCTGCTGCAGCACCGGCAAGGTGAGGCCGGCAAAGGCCGGCGCGAGCAGGGCGGCAATCTGCGGATAGGCGTCCAGCACCGCTTTGCGGATCACCGGCGCCGGCTGGTAGACCGGCTGCACCTGCTTGGTGTCCGCCATCACCTTGAGGTTGAGCGCGGCGATGGCGCCGTCGGTGCCATAGACCATGGCGGCATTGACCCCGGACGTGCCCTCCGCTGCCGCCTTGATGGTGGCGGCGGTGTCGCCGCCCGACAGCACCAGCAGCTGCCCGCCGGAGAGCGTGAAGCCATAGGCGCTCTGGAAGGCCGGCAGCGCCGCCGCGCTTTCCACGAACTCGGCCGAGGCCGCGAGCTTCACGTCGCCAGCCTTCGTCCAGCGGGCGAAATCCTCCAGCGTCGCCAGCTTCTCGGCCGACGCCACATCGCCGCGCACGGCGATGCCCCAGGTGTTGTCGGCCGGCGCCGGCGCCAGCCAGACAAGGCCGTTGGCGGCGTCGAGATCGCGGGCCTTCTCATACGCAGCGCCGGCATTCTTCCAAACCGGATCGTCCGCCATGGCGAAGAAGAAGCCGGCATTGCCGGTATATTCGGGATAGAGGTCGATCTCCCCCGCCAGAAGCGCGGTGCGCACGATCTTGGTGGGGCCGAGCTGCAGACGCCGCGTCACCGGGATGCCGGCATGTTCCAGCACCAGTGCGACGATGTTGCCCAGCACCGCGCCCTCGGTGTCGATCTTGGAGCTGACGACCACGGGGGCGGCGGCATGGGCCAGCGCGGCCGGCACAAGGGCGGCGGCGGCGATGGAACCGAGCAGGCGGCGCCGGTTGATGGATGCGACCATGGTGTCCCCCGGTGTTGATGGTGTCGAGATGCTGCCGACAAAAGCCGGCACGGGCGCGATTGTTCCACCATCTGCACCGCGGGCAAGATGAAAAGGCGTCAGCCCTTCATCTTCTGCAGCGCCTGGGCGCAGCCGACCGACATCTCCTTGCTGTGCGCCTTGAGGCACTGGATGATCTTGCCGCCACCCGGGGGCACGTTGGGGCACAGCCGCGCCACGTCCGCCTTGCAGTATTTGGCGAGGTCGTTCTGCTGTGCCTGCGCGGCGTTGCCGGCCGCGAGGGCCACGAACATCGACAGTCCCATGATGATTGCGCGCATGTGGGGCTTCCTTCCCTGGATGAATATTCTTCTGCTTCTCGGTAGCCACCATAGACGTTCCGCGCAGCTGCGTGGATGGCGAAGTTTGGGCGGGTCCGTATCGCCCCGGCGGGCGTAAGGCTGGCGACGAAGCACGATGAAGCGATGAAGCGCGATGAAGCACTTGGCTTTGAAACACTTGGCCGTGTGGGGCGTTCTCCTCCCGCCCCCCGTGCGGGGCGAGCCCGCCCGCCCCTCCAGCTTCACCGGATCATCACGCATGCGCGCCGAGCCAGCCGACCGCCTCCGCATCGGCTACCACGCCTCACACGAGCAGTTCGCGCCTAGCGAATTGCTCGGCGGCGTGCAGGCGGCGGAACAGGCGGGCTTCGACGCGGCCATGTGCTCGGACCATTTTGCCCCGTGGAGCGCGCGTCAGCCTCATTCCGGCTTCGCCTGGAGCTGGCTCGGCGCCGCGCTGGCGACGACCACGCTGCCCTTCGGCGTCGTCACCACCCCGATCGGCCGGCGCTACCACCCCGTTATCACCACCCAGGCAGCGGCGACGCTGGCGGAAATGTTCCCCGAGCGGTTCTGGATGGCGCTGGGTTCCGGCGAGGCGCTGAACGAGCGCGTGACCGGCGAGCGCTGGCCGGCCAAAGCCGAGCGCGATGCGCGGCTGGGAGAGGCGGTGGATATCATGCGCGCCCTGTTCGCGGGCGAGACGGTGAGCCGGCGCGGCGGGCTGATCGATGTCGAGGAAGCGCGGCTCTATACGCGGCCGAACGTGCCCCCGCTCTTCATCGCCGCGGCACTGACGCCCGAGACCGCGCGCCGGGCGGGGGCATGGGCGGATGGGCTTGTCACCATCAACCAGCCGCTGGACCGGCTGCGGGCGATCATTGAGGCCTTCCGCGAGGGCGGCGGCGAGGGCAAGCCGTTGTCCCTGCAGGTTCATCTCTCCTATGCCGACACTCTGGAAGTGGCCCGCGCCAGCGCGCATGATCAGTGGCGATTCAACACGCTGTCTTCTTCCGTCGCGGCGGAGCTGAAGCTGCCCGAGCAGTTCGACGCCGCCACGCGGCTGGTGCGGCCGGAGGACCTCGACGAGAGCATCCTGATCTCCGACGATGCCGACTGGCACGCCGCCCAGCTGAGCGAGTTTGCCGAACTCGGCTTCCGCGACATCTACCTTCACAATGTCGGGCTAAACCAGCGGACGTTCATCGAAACGTTCGGTGCCCTCGTGCTTCCCCAGCTTCGGGGCGGGGCCTGACCAAACCCTCAGGAGGCGCGGATGGCGCAGGCACAGTGGTGGCAGCGCGGGATTTTCTATCAGGTCTATCCCCGCTCGTTTCAGGACACCAATGACGATGGAATCGGCGATCTCGACGGCATCCGCGCCCGCCTCGACTATCTCGTCGAACTCGGCATCGACGCGGTCTGGATCTCGCCGATCTTCCCCTCGCCCATGGCCGATTTCGGCTATGACGTCGCCGATTATTGCGGCATCGACCCCATGTTCGGCGATCTCGACGCCTTTGATCGCCTGATCGAGGCCGCACACGCCCGCCGCCTGAAGATCGTCCTCGACTTCGTGCCGAACCACACGTCCGACCAGCATCCCTGGTTCCTCGAGAGCCGGGCCTCGCGCGAAAACCCCAGACGTGACTGGTACATCTGGCGGGATCCCGCAGCCGATGGCGGGCCGCCGAACAACTGGATGAGCAATTTCGGCGGGCCGGCCTGGACGCTCGATCCCGCCAGCGGCCAGTATTACTACCACGCCTTCCTCACCCAGCAGCCGGACCTCAACTGGCGCAACCCGGCCGTGCGGGCGGCGATGCACGACGTGCTGCGCTTCTGGATGGCGCGCGGGGTCGATGGCTTCCGGGTCGATGTGATCTGGCACCTGATGAAGGACGCCGATTTCCGCGATAATCCGCCCAACCCGGAATACGAGCCCGGCGATCCCGACATTCGTCGCTTCATCCAGAGCCGCTCGACCGATCAGCCGGACGTGCATGCGATCATCGCCGAACTGCGCGGCGTCATCGACGAATATGACGACCGGGTGCTGATCGGCGAGATCTACCTGCCGATCGACCGGCTGGTCGCCTATTACGGCGAGAACCTCGAAGGGGCCCATCTGCCGTTCAACTTCCAGCTCATCCACGCCAGCTGGAACGCGCCGCATCTCGCCGCGCTGATCGCCGAATATGACGGGGCGGTGCCGGAAGGAGGCTGGCCGAACTGGGTGCTGGGCAATCACGACCAGCCGCGCATCGCCTCGCGCATCGGTGCCCGCCGCGCCCGGGTGGCGGCCATGCTGCTGCTCACCCTGCGCGGCACCCCGACCATGTATTACGGCGATGAGATCGGCATGGAGAACGTGCCGATCGCCACCGAGGACGCGCAGGACCCCTGGGAGAAGAACGAGCCGGGCCTCGGCCTCGGCCGCGATCCCGAGCGGACGCCGATGCAGTGGGACGCCTCGCCTTATGCCGGCTTCACCAATGGCCGACCCTGGTTGCCGCTGGCGGCGGACTTCACGACGCGCAATGTTGCCGTCCAGCTGGAACAGCCCGCCTCGCTGCTCGGGCTCTACCGGGAGCTCATCGCCCTGCGGCGCCCCCATCCGGTGCTGCACGCCGGCACTTATCGCAAGATCACCGCGCTGGGCGATGTGCTGGTCTTCCTGCGCGAGAGCGCGGAGGAATGCGTGCTGGTCGCGCTCAATCTCGCGGGCACCGTGCAGGACGACATTCCGCTGCCGCCCGACACCCATGGGCGGGTGCTGGCCTCCACCGAGCGCGACCGCGAGGAAAGGGTGGAAGGCCACCTCTCCCTGCGGCCTTATGAAGGGGTCATCGTCGCGCTCGACGCCACTGCCTAGCAGAGAGAGGGACGTTTGCGGACAGCCGGCGCCGCCGGCTGTCCGGCGGGCGTTAAAGCTCCGTGCGGCGGAAGGCATAGTCGAGCCCGCCCATGCGGAACCAGCGATAGCCATAGGGTTCGAGCGTGATCGCATGCCGGCCCTTGTCGTCGGCCTCGCTGTGACTGTCCGACAGCAGGTTGACCAACCGGTTCGGCTCGCCTTCCGGCGGTGTGAGCTTGAAGCGGACGCTCAACCCCTCGGGGTGGAAATTGTGCAGGAATACCGCGACGTTGTTGCGCCATTCGTAGCGCAGGCACAGCACCGCGTCGTGGCCGACATCGACGATCTCGAACGCGCCCCAGCCGATTTCCTGCGTTTCCTGCCGGGTGCGGATCATCCGCTCCATCCAGTTGAGGAAGGATTGCGGATCGCGGCGCTGGTCGGCGACGTTTACTTCGCTATAGGCATAGGCGCCTTCGGAAATGACAGGCAGATAGGTCTTCTCGGCCGCGCTGAAGCCGCCCTGCGGCTCGTTCGACCACTGCATGGGCGTGCGGGCGCAGGTGCGCTCGGGCAGGCCGAGATCGTCGCCCATGCCGATCTCGTCGCCATAGCGCAGCACCGGCGTGCCGGGCAGCGACAGCATGAGGCTGTAGGCCAGCTCCATCATGCGGCGATCGCCCTTCAGCATGGGGGCGAGCCGGCGGCGGATGCCGCGATCATAGAGCTGCATCGACTTGTCCGGCCCGAAGGCCTCGAACACCTCCTCGCGCTGCGCCGGCGTCAGCCGGCCAAGGTCGAGCTCGTCGTGATTTCGCAGGAACAGGCCCCATTGGGCGGTGGCATAGTCCGGCCTTGTCGCGTTCAGCGCCTTGACCAGCGGCTTCATGTCGGCGCTGGCCAGGGCGTAGAACAGCGACTGGTTGACCTGGAAATTGAACATCATGTGCATGCGGTCGCCGTCTGCGCCGAAGTACTTCTTGTCGTCCTCGGGCAGGATGTTCGCCTCTGCCAGGATGATGGCGTCGCCCCGCCGCCACTGCAGGAATTCGCGGAAGGTGCGCAGCATGTTGAAATGCTCGATCGGCTTGCCGTCGATATCGGCTCCCTTCTCCGCGATCACGAAGGGCACGGCGTCCATGCGGAAGCCGGAGACGCCGAGTTCCAGCCAGAACCCCATGATGCGCAGGATCTCCGCCTGCACGTCGGGGTTGGCGGTGTTGAGGTCGGGCTGGAAATCGTAGAAGCGGTGGAAATAATATTCCTTAGCCGCCTTGTCATAGGTCCAGGTGGTTTCCTGCACGCCGGGAAACACCATGCCCTCATTGGCGTTCTTCGGCTTGGTCTTCGACCAGACATACCAGTCCCGGTAGGGAGACTCCGGGTCGGAGCGGGCGGATTTGAACCAGGGGTGCTGGTTTGAGGTGTGGTTCACCACGAGGTCGATCAGCACCCGCATGCCGCGCTGGCGGGCGGCGTGGGTGAATTCGACGAAATCGCCCAGCGTGCCGTAGCGCGGATCGACGCCGTAATAATCGGAGACGTCATAGCCGTCATCCTTGCCGGGGGAGGCCTGGAACGGCATCAGCCAGATGGCGGTGACGCCGAGCCCGTGCAGGTAATCCAGCCGCCGCATCAGGCCGCGGAAGTCGCCGACGCCATCGCCGTTCGAATCCATGAAGCCTTCGACGGAGAGGCAGTAGACGATGGCGTTCTTGTACCAGAGGTCGGTGATCACGCGCGCGCTCCCGTTGAGATACCTCGGGCGCAACGCCTCACGTGGCGCGCATGTTCCTCTCCCCGCCGCGCGCCGCCCTTCGCGTCTCCTGTGGGGAGCGCGAAGGCCGGCGCCGGGCGTCAGAAGCGGTAATTGAGGCCGATCTTCAGCATCTGCAACTCGGCATCATTGGAGGCCGCACGGCCGTTCACCGTCTCCGAACTGCCGGTGAAGTTCTGGGTGATGACGACGAAGCTGCCGCCGGGGCAGGGGGGCGTGGAGTTGTTGCGGGTGCAGCGTGTCGTCACGGTGTAGGATTTGCCGACGCCGGCCCGGGCATTGGGGAAGACGAAGCTCTCGGACCCGAAGCCGGTGAAGAGGTAGTCCATCTTCAGCGACCAGCGGTCGGAGAGCGCGTATTCGGCGCCGCCGCCCACGGCGAAGCCGGTGCGGGTCGCGCCGGCTGCCTCGGTGAAGAAGAGCGTCGTGGTGTGGCCGTTCGGTACGCTCGCCCCTGACGTGGTGGCGATGTATTGCGAGCGCTGCTCGCTCTCGCGCAGGAAGGCGACGCCGCCGGTGCCGTAGACGAACAGCCGGTCATTTACGGCATAACCAGCCTTGGCGCGGATGGTGGTGAGCCATTCGAGGGCGTAATCGGTCTTGGCCTGCCACATCTCTTTGTCGATGAGGATCTGCGCCTCGGTGGCGAGCGCTTCATGCGTGGCCTTCTGGCTGAGCCAGCTGAAATCCGCCTCGACGCCGAGCACGATGCCGTTGCCGAACTGGTAATTATAGCCGATCTGCCCGCCGCCGATCATGCCGTCGAGCGATTCATCGGCCGATTCCGTCGATGCAATGGCGTTGGCGGTGCCGTCCGCCAGCGTCGTGGTGCCGTCGATGGAGGCGAAGCCGTAGCCGAAGGAGGCGCCGGCATAGAGGCCGGTCCACGCCTCTTCATTCAGCCGCAGGCCGAGCGGCAGGGGGGCGAGCGGCTCGCCGCTGCCAAAGCGCCCGGTCAGCGTCGCGGTGATGGTCCGGCCGGGGGCGGGCATGTCGGTGTTATTGAGCGCATCGACATAATAGGCGTCGAGAATGTTCAGCGCGCTGATGTCGAGGGTGAGATTCTCGTTCATCTTCCACTGCACGAAGGCATCGACCGTGGTGTAGGGCTCCCACAGCTTGGTGGTGACGAAATAGGAACCGTCATCGACCACCGGGGCAAGGCGCTCGCCCATATAGGTGACGCGGCCACCGATGGTCACGCGGTCGTCGAACAGCCGCGCGCCGGCGGTGAAGGAGGCGGTGAACTGCGGCGGCACCTGGTTGGTCAAATAGTCCGCGGGCAGCGTGTAGTTGAGGCAGGTGCCGTCATCGAGGCAGGCTTCGTAGTCGGTGTAATAGTTGAACCCGAATTCGGTAAAGATCGGCCCGGCATCATAGCGGCCGGAGATTTCGAAGCCTTTGAAACGCACATAGTCGTAATTGAACAGACTCAATGCGCCATTATAGGTGCGGCCGATATAATTATTCGTCGTGTTGTCGAAATAGGCGAGCTTCAGCCGCGCCTTGTCGCCCTCCATGAACAGGTTGTCGCGCAGGAGATTGGTGCCCACTTCCCAGTTGCTGGCCTGTTCCGCGTCGAGATCGCTGGTGAAAACCTGGTCGGCGCGGGTCTGGCTGGTCTCGCGCACGCTGGGCGGGCGAAGGCCGCTCTGGTACTGGCCATAGATCTGCCAGCCCTCAAGCGGCGTCACGGTGATGCTGGCGCTCGGGCTGAACCCGTCGCCGGAATAGCCGGCGAAGGGCTCATCGGTCGCGTAATAGGTCGTGCCGTTGAAATTGGTCTCATAGGTGAGGTACTCGATCCCCGCCGCCAGGGCGAGCCAGGAGGTCGGCTCCCAGTTCACCCGCGCGAACAGCGCGCCGATCGTGCGGTTGCCATCGGCCGGAATCGCCCACCATGTCGTATCGGCCCAGGCGTCGACCGAGACCGGCTCGGCATCCTCATAGGAAAACGAACCGCCGAAGGTGAGGTCGAGCGGGGTGTCCCTCACCGTGAAGTGCGAAGTGTTGCTGGCGCTGAACCCGACATTCTCCGATTGCTGCTGAAGCTCCGGCGTCGTGCCCAGAACCGCGAAGACGTTGCTCTCGTCGGTGTTGGAGAGATAGGCATTGGCCTTGAAGTCGATGAGGTCGTTGTCGGCGGAATCATAGTGGTAGCGCGCCGTGACCTGGTTGATCGTCACCGAGCTGAGCGGGATCTGGAAGGTCACATTGGTGCCGGCATTGATCGCCGAGGGCGAAATCTCGCCGAATTCGTTGCCGTAATAGAGATAGCCGATCTGCAGTTCCTGCTCGTCGGTCGGGCGGAAGGTCGCCTTCAGCAGCGCCGAGGTCACGTCCTCGGAGGTGTTGTAGACCAGCTGGCCATGGCCGTAATTCGACAGCGGCACGTCCTCGCCAAGATAGTTCGTCGTGGTCAGCGAGCCTTCGGTGCCGGCAAAGTAGTTGCCGGTCTGGCGCCGCACAAAGGCGCCGATCACGTCCACATTGTCCTCGCGCACCGCGAGGGCGAAGCTGCCATTGGTGATGGCCGCGCCGTCACCGCCGCCGAACACCGCCGCCTCCTCGCCGATCACCGGAGAGACGGAATTGGTGCTGATGCCGCCGCGCACCCGCACGCCCCAGCGCTCGCCGGCCTTGAGAATGTCGTCGACGTTCAGCGTCTCCATGGCGATGGTGCCGCCGATGGCGCCGGCCACCGCGCCGTCCGGCCCCTTGGTGATGGTGATGCCGGAGATCAGGTCGGGGTCGACATAGGTGCGGCTGTCGACGCCGGCATAGCCGCGATAGGAGGAGGTCGATTGCTGCGAGCCGTCGATCGTGGTGGCGACGCGGTTCTGGCCCTGCAGGCCGCGAATATTCGGGTCGATCGAGGCGCCATTATTGCCGCCGCCGGAAATGACGCCGGGTGTGCCCTGGAACAGCGCGCCGGCGGTCTGCGGCGGGAAGCGCTCGATTTCCTCGGAGGAGATGTAGTTGGTGGAGCCCGCCGTCTCGAAGGGCCGGTCGGCGGGCGTGCCGGTGCCGGTGACGTCGATCGTGCCGAGCTCGATCGCGCCGTCGGCTGCCGCCTCCATGCCACCGGGCGCCGGCGCCGAAATGGTCACGCGGGTCGGGCTGGTGAAGGCATAGGTCAGCCCGCTGCCGCCCAGCAGCCGGGCCAGCGCCTCCTCGGGCAGGAAACTGCCGCGCAGGGCCGGGGACGTTCGTCCGGCGGTGAGCGCGGCCGGATAGGCGAATTTGATGCCGGTCTGGCGGGCGAAGGCGGTCAGCGCCGCCCCGAGCGGCTGGGCCGGAATATCGAAACTGTTCCGCGCCGCGCTCGGCTGCTGCGCCTGCGCGGTCGCAAGCTGGGCCGGCACCAGCATGGTTGTCGCCACCAGCCATGCCCGCAGAATTCCCGTCCGCCCCTTGAAGCCCGCCATCCGTCCTGTCTCCGCTCGCGTGAGGAGGGGCGCGCCCTGCCGGGTCGTCCGGTCCCTCGCTGGCTAAGACGGGAAGCGGCGTGGAAATCCTCAGCGTCCTGCCGGAAAAATTTGCGCTCACCCCGCCGCGACGATGGTGAGGAAGGGCGAGAGCGCGATCACCCGGATCGGCAGGCCCTGGGCAAGGGCGGCGAGCGAGGCCTCGGGGGTTCGCAGATCGAGCACCGCATTGACCCGCAGCGCGTCGATCCCCTCGCCGCGGGTGACGATCCACCCGGCATGGTAGGGCCGCAGCGCGGCGATGATGTCGGCGAGCGGGCGGTCCTCGGCGATATAAAGGCCCGAGCGCCAGGCGAGGGTGACGTCCGCCGGCTGCAGCGTCACCGGGCCGAGGCGGCCATCCGGGCCGATCCGGACCCGCTCGCCCGCCTGCAGCGTCAGTTCGCTCGCCCCCGTGACCCGCACCGCATGCTCGATCACGCTTACCGCCAGCGAGCCGTCGCCGCGATTGGCGTCGACATCGAAGGCGGTGCCGAGGGCACGCAGCCGGGCGGTTCCCGCCGTCACCTCGAAGGCACGCGCGGGGTCGGCCGCCACCTGGAAGAAGGCCTGCCCTTCGAGAAGGCGCACATGCCGATGCGCGGCGGTGAGGTCGAGGGCAATGGCGCTGCGGGCGTTGAGCGTCACCCGCGAGTGGTCAGTCAGCGTCACCGTCCGCACCTCGCCCGTGCCGGTGGCGAAATCCGCGCGCGGTCCCAGCCTGCCCGCCAGCCAGGCGCCGCCCGTGCCGGCGATGCCGAGGCCGGCGGCGCCCCCCAGCAGGGCGCGTCGCGAGAGGCCGGAGTGCCGACCCGCGCCGGGACGGATGAGGCCGCTGCGCGAATCCTGGTGCAGTTCCGAGGCATCGCCCCAGAGCTGCTCGGCCTCGCGCGCGGCGGCCTCATGGTCGGGGCTGAGCCGCCGCCAGGCGGTGAAGGCGGCAAGGGTGGCGGGCTGCGCCTCGCCGGAGTTCAGCCGCACGATGAAGGCCAGCGCCTCGTCGGAGAGAGCGCGGGGCGGATGGGCGGGGCGATGGATCGGCGGCGTCACGCGGGGCTTCTCGCACCGGAACGAGGGAGGGGCTCATCCTTATAGACGGCCGTCGCGCGCGAAATCCTCAATGGTGCCCTCAGTCGTCGTCGCGCATCAGGTCGCGGCAGTGCATGAGCGCGCGCAGGATGTGCTTCTCCACCATGCTGACGGAAACGCCGAGATGGGCCGCGATCTCGCGATGGCCACGACCTTCCAGCTTGTTCATCACGAAGGCCGTCTGGCAGGCCGAGGGCAGTTCATTGAGCAGCACGGCGAGGCGTACGATGCGCCGCCGGTGATGCAGGGCGCCGTCGGCATCGCCACTGGCGGCGAGCGCGTCGATTTCCTCGATATCGACCCGGTGGAGCCATTCGGCGTGGCGCCGGGCGGTGAAGTCGATGGCAGCGGTGCGGGTCGCGGCGAAGGCATAGGTCTTGGGGTGCTCGATCGCCACCGCCTGGGCGGGGCGGCCGGCGAGCCGGAGATAGGCGTTCTGCACCACCTCCTCGCCGCCGTCGCGGTCCCCCACCAGCCGGGCGGCAAAGCGCACGAGATCGCGATGATGCCGGCGGTAGAGATCGCCCAGCCAGATATTGAGCGCGCTACTCACAGGCGTCCCCGCCGGCACGGGCGACGGCAGAGACCGGCAGTGTGCAAGGTTTGGTCGCGCTCGGGGCCAAGGCTGTCACCGGGAAACGCCTCGCGCCGTTCATCGCCGGCGCGAGGCGGGGTCGCAGAAAGGAAGCCCCGATAGACTTATACGATCGAAAATACGACGCAACATCAATGAATTAGAGTGATTATAGATAAAAGGTGCGCCGCTCGCCGGCGGTCGCCTTGAGGCCTAGTGCCGGCAGAGCGAGGCGGATTCGAGGAACGGGTGCCCACCGTTTCGCCCTCTTCCGCAGCAGAACGGCCGCAGAACGAAGCCGCGCCTTCACCCCGTCCCGCATGGCCGACAGGGCCTGTCTTCCCATCCGTCGGGTGTGGGACAAGCTTCGCGCTTAAGTGCTGATTTTTCTTGGGAAAAATGGTGCTGCGAGAGAGGATTGAACTCTCGACCTCTCCCTTACCAAGGGAGTGCTCTACCACTGAGCTACCGCAGCGCCGGCTGATGGCGGCGCGGGCCACCAAGGCGCGGGGACGTTTGCCACAGCGCGCCGGCCGGCGCAAGCGCCCGCCGTGCAATTCCCCCGCTGCCTGTGCATGCCCTGTGCAAAGTGGTGGCGCCGGAGCGCGCGGGCGCGGCTCTTCCGGCCACTCTTCGAGGCCCTTTGCGCCCCTTTCGCGGGGAAAGGCGGCACGGTAAGGCTTGGCAACACGGTAAGGCTTGGCAAGACGACGGGCCGCAGCGGGCGGCCGGCGGGCGAGGGGCGGGGGTCCGCTCGTGCCCGGACCATGGGGGAGAAGGCGGGATGAGCGGCCAGGAGGAAGCGGCGCGCGCGGAACGGCTGGCGGCGGCGCTGCGCGCCAATCTCGCCCGGCGCAAGCAGCAGGCGCGCGGCCGGAAGGATCCGCCCGAGGCGGCGCAAGCGGCGGTACACGAGTCCGCGCGCACCGCGCCGGAACCGGCAGGTGGCGGTACGCCTTCGCCCGAGGCTCCATCCCGGCCGGACGGCGAGGGTTGAGCGCACGCGTTGTCGCAGGCCGCGCCACGCGGTAGAGATGGACGGGAATGACGGTGGGCCGCCACGAATCGGCCCCATCGTCCAGACATGCCGCTGCCGACAGGCGCCGGACGCGACACCGTTCCGGGCACGGACAGGTCGCGCCCTCTGTCGCGCGCTGAAGGAGTATCGAGCTTCATGGACCGCATCCGCGTCGTCGGCGGCAACCCGCTCAACGGGACGATCCCGATTTCCGGCGCCAAGAACGCCGCCCTGCCGCTGATGATCGCCGGCCTGCTGACCGACGAGAAGCTGGTGCTGGAGAATGTGCCGCGCCTCGCCGACGTGTCGCAGCTGCAGCGCATTCTCGGCAATCACGGCATCGACATCACGGTGAACGGCAAAAGGCGCGGCGACGATGCCTATGCCGGCCAGACGCTGGAAATCGACGCGCGGGTCATCGTCGACACCACGGCGCCCTATGAGCTGGTCTCAAAAATGCGGGCGAGCTTCTGGGTCATCGCGCCGCTGCTCGCCCGCATGGGCGAGGCCAAGGTGTCGCTGCCGGGCGGCTGCGCCATCGGCACGCGGCCGGTGGATTTCCACCTCGACGCGCTGCGCGCGCTCGGCGCCGAGATCGAAATCGATGCGGGCTATGTGATCGCCCGGGCGCCGAAGGGGCTGAAGGGCGCGCGGATCGTGTTCCCCAAGGTCTCGGTCGGCGCCACCCATACCGCGCTCATGGCCGCCAGCCTCGCCGATGGCGAGACGATCATCGAGAACGCCGCGCGGGAGCCGGAGATCGTCGATGTCGCCGATTGCATCAACGCCATGGGCGGGCGGATCGAGGGCCAGGGCACATCCACCATTCGCGTCGTCGGCGTGCCCCGCCTCAAGGGCGCCCGCCACAGCGTGCTGCCGGACCGGATCGAGACCGGCACCTATGCGATGGCGGTGGCGATGACCGGCGGCGACGTGCTGCTCTCCGGCGCGCGGGCGGACCTGCTCGAATCGGCGCTCGACACGCTGCGCGAGGCGGGTGCCGAGGTTTCGGTCTCCAATGAGGGGCTGCGGGTCAAGCGCAATGGCGCCGGCATTTCCCCGGTGACGGTGACGACCGCGCCTTTCCCGGGCTTTCCGACCGATCTGCAGGCGCAGCTCATGGCGCTCACCACCCGGGCGGCCGGCACCTCGCGCATCACCGAGACCATTTTCGAGAACCGGTTCATGCATGTGCAGGAGCTGGCCCGCCTCGGCGCGCGCATCCATCTCGACGGCGAGACCGCCACCATTGAAGGCGTGGAGCGGCTGAAGGGTGCCCCTGTGATGGCCACCGACCTGCGCGCCTCGGTGTCGCTGGTCATCGCCGCGCTCGCCGCCGAAGGCGAGAGCATGATCCACCGTGTCTACCATCTCGATCGCGGCTTCGAGCGGCTGGAGGAGAAGCTCTCCGCCTGCGGTGCCGAGATCGAGCGTCTGGCGGGCTGAGCGGGCTAAGCAGTCTTACGAGTCCGCTTTCAGGCCCCTTGCCGACGCGGCCTCGCGGCGCCATCTGGGCGGCAGGTAGGCAGGCGGAGACAAGACATGGCCGGGTTGAAGCTGATTGCGCTCGACAGCGAGGATCTCGCGGTTCTCTCGGTGCATCTGCAGGACGCGGTGGTCGCGCTCGGCGACATGACCTTCCTGCCGAAGGAGAAGCGGTTCGTGCTGCTCGCCAACCGCTTCGACTGGGAGAAGGCCATCCAGGCCGAGGCGATGGCCGATATCGACGCGCCGCTCGGCGCGGCCGCAGCCGCGGTCGGACCCTGCGTGCGGCGCCGCGCTGGTCTGCGTTTCGAGCGGGTGCTGGGCGCCCGGGTGCGCGGGCTCGACCTCACGAAGAAGCAGGGTGTCCTCAACCTGCTGGCGCTGACCTTCGAGGAGATCGAGGCGCCTTCCGGCACCGTGACCTTCCTGTTTTCCGGCGGGGGCGAGGTGCAGCTCGACGTCGAATGCCTGGAAGCGGGGCTGGAGGATCTCGGGCCGGCCTGGGATGCCAAGGGAACGCCCTGCCACGAGGTGGAGTGAGCGCGGTACCCGTGATCGGGCGCCCGTCTCGCCTGAGGCGGTGAGGGCTGTGTCGGAATGCGCTTGTCTTCGGCGAGCGCCGTTGCGATAGGACAAGGCGAACGCGGTGCCCGCCCCCGCGCGGCCTGGCGCCTGCCGCGCATGCGCGGCGGCCCGGCCCGCAGGACGCTGGGCGCCGGCTCCCGACGCGCAGGACCGCCGACCCGCAGGACCCCGACATGCCGCTTCGCCTCGACTCACGCTCCCCCGATTTTGCTGAGCGCTTCCGCGCCTTCCTCGGCACCAAGCGCGAAGTGTCGGCGGATGTCGCGCAGGCGGTGGCGCAGATCGTCGAGGAGGTGCGCCAGCACGGCGACGCGGCGCTGATCGCCCTCTCCAAGACCTTCGACCGCGTCGATCTCGGCGCCATCGGCATCCGCGTGACCGGCGAGGAAATCGCGGCGGCGGTCGCCGCGTCCGATCCGGCGACGCGCGAGGCGCTGGCCTTCGCCCATGACCGCATCCGCTCGCATCACCAGCGCCAGCTGCCCACGAGCGGGCGCTATGTCGATGCCGCCGGCGTCGAGCTCGGCCATCGCTGGACGGCGGTGGACGCGGTGGGGCTCTATGTGCCCGGCGGCACGGCGGCCTACCCCTCTTCCGTGCTGATGAACGCGGTGCCGGCCAAGGTGGCGGGGGTGAAGCGCCTGGCCATGGTGGTGCCGGCGCCCGATGGCGTGCTGAACCCGCTGGTGCTGGCCGCCGCCGATCTCGCCGGCGTCGACGAGGTGTACCGGGTCGGTGGGGCGCAGGCCATCGCCGCGCTGGCCTATGGGACTGAGACCATCGCCCCCGTCGCCAAGATCGTCGGCCCCGGCAATGCCTATGTGGCGGCCGCCAAGCGCCATGTCTTCGGCACTGTGGGCATCGACATGGTGGCGGGCCCCTCCGAGGTTCTGGTCATCGCCGATGGCGAGCAGAACCCGGACTGGATCGCCGCCGATCTTCTCGCCCAGGCTGAGCACGACACCGCCGCCCAGTCGATCCTGATGACCGACGATGCCGCGCTGGCCGAGGCGGTGATCGCCGCCCTCGAGCGCCAGCTTGCCACCCTGCCGCGCCGCGACATTGCGGCGAAGAGCTGGGCCGAGTTCGGCGCGGTGATCCTGCTCGGCAGCCTCACTGAGGCGCCGGCGCTGGCGAACCGCCTCGCCCCGGAGCATCTGGAGATCATGGCGGCGGATGCCGATGCGCTGGCCGACGCCATCCATCATGCCGGCGCCATCTTCCTCGGCGCCCACACGCCGGAGGCGATCGGCGATTATGTCGGCGGCTCCAACCATGTGCTGCCGACCGCGCGCTCGGCGCGCTTTTCCTCGGGTCTCGGCGTGCTCGACTTCATGAAGCGCACCTCGATCCTCAAATGCGGGCCGGAGCAGCTTCGCGCGCTCGGCCCGGCGGCGATCGCGCTCGGCGAGGCGGAGGGGCTCAGCGCCCATGCCCGCTCCGTCGCGATCCGGCTCAACCTCTGACGGCCGCGCGATGGCCGGGGAGGATCCCTATGCCGAGACTCGCCGCCTGGCCGCGGTGACACTGGACGGCGCCTCCATCGGCCGTTCCAATGTCGATGTCGAGCATGAGCGCGCCGTCGCCATCTATGATCTGCTGGCGGAGAACAGTTTCGCCCCGCTGGGCGACACCGCGCCCGGCCCCTATTGCCTCGCCATCTCGCTGAGCGAGGGCCGCCTGGTGCTGGATGTCACCCGCGAGGACGGCGCGCCTGTCGTGCAGCACCAGCTCTCGCTCAGCCCGCTGCGGCGGGTGGTGCGCGATTACTTCATGGTCTGCGAGAGCTATTACTCCGCCATCCGCACCGCCAGCCCGTCGCAGATCGAGGCCATCGACATGGGCCGGCGCGGCCTGCACAACGAGGCATCCGAATTGCTGCGCGAGCGGCTGAAGGAAAAGATCGCCCTCGATTTCGGCACGGCCCGGCGCCTGTTCACGCTGGTCTGCGCCCTGCACTGGAAAGGCTGAGCGTGGCCGCGCCCGGCCCCCTGGAGGGTGCAGCGGCCGGCCCGGGCCCAGCGCCGCGACGGGAGCGGCCGCAATCGGTGCTGTTCATGTGCGGGCAGAACAGCGTGCGCTCGCCGATGGCGGCGGTGCTGGCGCGGCATCTGTTCGGCCGCTCGCTCTATGTCGGCTCGGCCGGCGTGCTCAAGGGCGAGGCCGACCCCTTCGTGATCGCCGCCATCGACGAGGTGGGGCTGGACCTGTCCCGCCACCGGCCGCAGACGCTGGAGGAGCTGGAGGAGAATGAGGGCCTCGGCTTCGATCTCGTCATCACGCTCTCGCCCGACGCCCATCACCGGGCGCTGGAACTCACCCGCACCAACGCCATCGATGTGGAATATTGGCCGACCCCCGACCCGACGCTGGCCACCGGCAATCGCGAGCAGCGGCTCGATGCCTATCGCGACGTGCGCGACGAGCTTGAGCGGCGCATCCGCACCCGCTTCCGGCCGCGATGAGCGGGGTGGGACGTTCGCGAAAAGCGTTCAACTTTGCCGCGACATGCTCTAGCGTGCCGGCGAATTGGACCGCCGGGCCCGCCGGCGGAAAAGGAGTGACTGCGTGAGCGCCCGCCCGAAACTGGTGCTGGCCTCGGGCTCGCCGCGCCGCCTGGCGCTGCTCGCCCAGGCCGGAATCGAACCCGATGCCCTGCTGCCGGCCGATATTGACGAGACCCCCGAGCGCGGCGAACTGCCCCGCCGGCTGGCGCTGCGCCTGGCGCGCGAGAAGCTCGACGCCGCCGATGCCCGCCGCCGGACGGTGGGCGAGCATGAAGGCGCCTTCCTGCTTGCCGCCGATACGGTGGTGGCTGTGGGCCGGCGCATCCTGCCCAAGCCCGACGTCGCGGAAGAGGCAGCCGAGTGCCTGCGCCTGCTCTCGGGCCGCGCCCACCGCGTCTATACCGGCATTGCCCTGATGACGCCGAAGGGCGGCATCCGCACCCGCCTGGTCGAGACCCGCGTGCGCTTCAAGCGCCTCTCGCGCGAGGAGATGGACGCCTATCTCGCCGCCCGCGAATGGGAAGGCAAGGCCGGCGGCTACGCCATTCAGGGCCTGGCCGGCGTGTTCGTGGTCAAGTTGGTCGGATCCTACACCAATGTCGTCGGCCTGCCGCTCGCCGAGACGGTGGCGCTGCTGGGGGGCGAGCGCTTCCCGGTCTATCAGCGCTGGGGCCACCCGGAATGAGCGCGGCCGCCCCTCCCGCCGCTGGCGGCAAGCCCTGCCCGATCTGCGGCAAGCCGATGGTGGAGAAATACAGGCCGTTCTGCTCGGCCCGCTGCGCCGACCTCGACCTGCACCGCTGGCTCACCGGCGCCTATGCGATTCCGGTGACGGAGAATGACGACGAGGACGGCGAGGAACCCTCGCTCGCCCCGAAGCCGCCGCGCGAGGACTGAGCCGCGGGCTGCGGGCGGGACCTCCTGCCCCGGCGCTCGGCTGATCGGCGAGGGCAGGCAAGGTGAGCGGCCTGCCTTACCTTGAAGCCGCCGTGTGGCAGGGCGATGCGCGATTTGCGATCGCCGCGCCGGCTGTCCTGCAGCCGCACAGATGGTGGCCTGCCGCAAACCGGCCGCTGCCGCGCGCAGGAATGTTGCAGCCAGGCGAGCGTTGCCTGCGGCTAGGCGCGACGTGACGGCCGCCTCGGCGCGGCTCGCTCTGCGCTCCCGAAGCTGCCGCCCGACGCCACGCGCCGGCCCTGCGGAACGCAGGGCTGGGGAAAGCCGGAATTTCCCTTGGCGTGGATATGGACAGGGGGCGGCCAAGACTCTATAACCCGCCCGCTCCGCAGGGCTTGAAGCCTTGCCGGCTACGCCCAGGTAGCTCAGTTGGTAGAGCATGCGACTGAAAATCGCAGTGTCGGCGGTTCGACTCCGTCCCTGGGCACCATCTACCCCCTTGATATCGCTAGACTTTTCAGCGCAAGGGGCGGTGATTTTCAGCCAGTTTGTCATATTTTCTGACCCGGTTTGACAGCCTTTGTTCTGCGGCTGTTCACTTCGTGGCCGAAGCGGCCGGCCACCTCATCCATCTTTTTCGACAGGTCGGAGCCCTGCGCGTACATTTGCGCCATGGCCTCGGTCTTCTGGCCGAGTGCGTCGGCGATGGTGCGCAGGTCGGCGCCGCTCTCGCGCAGGATCGCCGCCACTGTGTGACGCAGGCCGTAGAGCGTCAGGCCCTCGCCGATGGCGCCGGCCTTCTCCAGCGTGTGCTGCAGCTTCATCCATGACGAGTTGAAGCCGGAGACCGTCCACGGCCGGCCGCGCGAGTTGGCGCACAGGGTGATGGCCGAATGCGCCGGTGCCGCCGCCAGAATCTCGCGCAGCGGGTCGATGACGGGCCAGATGACGCCTTCCTCGGTCTTGGACCGGCTGGTGTTGATCCGGCCGCCGGCATAGGCCGTGCGGGGCAGGGTGAGCGCATCCTTTGGCCCCAGCCCGGTAAACATCATCAGGGCCAGCGCCGGCAGCATATGCGCCGGGGCGGCATCGAGCACCGCGTGGCGCTCCTCGTCGGTCCAGCGGCGATTCTGCTTCGGCAGGCCCTTGGGGCGGCGAATGCTGCGGATGCCCCCCCGCCGGTTCGTCCTTCATGTGGCCGCGTTCCTTGCCGCAGGCAAAGAGCAGAGACAGGGCGGTCATGAAACTGTTCGCGAACCAGCGCTTGTGCTTGGCCTCGGTCACCTCAGCCGAATGCGAGGGCTTCGGGCGTCAGCCAAGGGGCGAGGGCGAGCATGGGGGGGAGGGCATGGGAGCGCGCCACGCTTCGCGCCACTTCCGCGATGCGCGGCGCCAGATCGCCGACGTCGCCGCGCCGCGTGGCCAGCAGCAGCTCGCGCGAGAAGGCGGCGCCTGGCAGTGGCAGGGCCACGACGCCTGCGACATGCGCCGTCCCCTGCAACAGGCAGAGCGGCGTGGTGATGGCCACGCCCATGCCGGTCGCGACCATGGCGACAAGAGCGTCCGAGGTGTCGAACTCGAAGGCGCGCGGCGGACGAAGCCCCAGCCGGCCGAGATGGCGCTCAATGTGCTGGCCGGCGTAGGAACGGGCGCTGTGGCGCACCAGTCGATAGCGCTCGAAAACGGCCCGTAGGTCCTTGCCGCGCACCGCTTCGATCTCGTCGTGCGGGGCGATCAGGACATAAGGCTCGCGGAACACCACGATCCGCTCGACCTCGTCGAGCCCCTCCATCGGGTCGCAGGTGAGGGCGGCGTCGATCTCGTGGCGCATCAGCGCGCGGGTGTGGGAGAAGGCGAGGCCCGACCACGCCGTCACGGTCAAGGCCAGCGCGCCGTCGGCGAGCTCCCTCACGATGCGCGCGCCGATAGTGCCTGCCAGCGAATCGACGAGGCCGATACGCAGATCGATGCGTCCGGGCAGCTCGGCGGCGGCCCGGGCATCGGCCAGCAGCCGCTCGGCTTCGTGCGCGAGCTCATCGGCGCGACCGGCGACCATTCGCCCGACATGGGTCGGCGTGAGCGGCCTGCGGCGGCGGTCGAACAGGGGCGCGCCGATCAGCGCCTCCACGCGCCGCAGCGCCTGCGAGACCGCCGATTGGGTGACCCCGGCGCGCTCCGCCGCCGCCGTCACGCTGCCCGTCTCCGCGACGGCGGCGACCAGGCGAAGGGAATGCAGGTCGAGATCGTTCATGGCATTATCAGTCTGACGAATGGTTGTTAGTAAATCTACTTAATATGCCGCATTTCGTTTGACCCCGACACGGCGGCGTGGTCGTTTTTGCGACATGATGTCATTTTGTGCAGACGGGGGTCATGGAGCCGTGGAACGTACGCAGGTCGCCGTCATCGGTCTCGGCGCTATGGGTATGGCCACCCTGTACCAGCTCGCGCGACGGGGCGTCGACGTGATCGGGATCGATCGCTTCGAGCCGCCGCATGATCTCGGTTCGAGCCATGGCGAGACGCGGATCACCCGTCAGGCCGTTGGCGAAGGTCGCGACTACGTGCCGTTCGTGCTCGCCTCGCATGTGATCTGGCGCGAGCTTGAGGCGCTCTCTGGCGAGACGCTGCTGGAGGCCTGCGGTGTTCTCGTGCTGGCTCCCGGCTCGGGCATGTCGTCCCATCACGGCAAGCGGGATTTCGTGGCGCGTTCGATCGAGACGGCGCGGGAATTCGGCATTCCGCACGAGGTTCTCGACGGCGGCACGGCGCGCCAGCGGTTTCCCCAGCTCACGGGGATTTCCGACGGCGACAAGGTCTACTTCGAACCCGGCGGCGGCTATGTGCGGCCGGAACGCTGCATCGCGGTTCAGCGCGACCAGGCCCGCGCGCTCGGCGCGCGCGTCCGGCTCGGCGCCCAGGTCACCTCGATCCGGCAAGAGGGCGACGGGGTCCGCATCGCTGTCGGCGGGGAGGAGATCGTCGCCGACCAGGTCGTGGTCGCGGCCGGCGCCTGGACGGCGCCGCTGCTCGGCGCGCCGTTCGACCGGGTGCTGACCGTGCGGCGGCAGGTGCTGCACTGGTTCAGGCTGGCGGATGTCACCGCGCATGCCGGCGCGCCGGTGTTCATCTGGATGCATGGTTCGGGCGACGAGGACTATTTCTACGGCTTTCCCCCGCTGGCCGGCGACGACCGGCTCAAGGTGGCAACCGAGCAATATGTGGCGACGACGACGGCCGAGACCCTTGAGCGCCAGGTGTCCGCCGCAGAATCCGAGGCGATGTGGCGGGCGCATGTCGCCGGGCGTATCGCTGGCGTGACCCCCGAGGCCGTACAGGCGGCGGCGTGCCTCTATACGGTCACGCCCGACAGCGGCTTCGTCATCGACCGCCACCCGGAACTGGACCGCGTGATGGTGGTCTCCGCCTGTTCGGGCCACGGCTTCAAGCACTCGGCGGGCATCGGTCAGGCCGTGGCGGAGGCGGTCACGGGCGCCCCCAGCGCCTTCGATCTGGCCCCCTTTTCGCTAAGACGCTTCCAGCGGGCGTCCGTATGACGTTCTATGTGCTCTCCGGCGACGCGTTCGTGCTGGCTGTGAATAACGAAAGACGAATTCCGTCGTCCCGACATTGATGAAAGGTTTCTCCGCATGCGCAAATCAATGATCGCTCTCCTCCTCGCTGGCGCGCTCGCGCCCTTCGCCGCCCACGCGGCGGACGGTGTCGACGCCATCAAGCAGCGCGGCACGCTCGTTGTCGGTGTCAAAGCCGACTACAAGCCTTTCGGCTTCCGGGACCCGTCGGGTGCCGTGGTCGGGATCGAGCCGGACCTCGCGGCCGACGTCGCCAAGCGTCTCGGCGTGAAGCTTGAACTGGTGCCGGTGGTTTCATCGAACCGGATCGAATTTCTCCAGCAGGGCAAGGTCGACATGCTGATCGCGACCATGTCGGACAAGCCGGAGCGCCGGAAGGTCGTGCAGGCGATCGACCCGCCCTACTACTCCGACTTCGTCAACGTGCTGCTGCCGAAGAAGGCCGGCGTGAAGGACTGGTCCGAGCTGAAGGGCAAGCCGCTCTGCGCCACCTCGGGCGCCTGGTACAATAAGGAGATCGCCCAGAAATACGGCGTCGAGATCGTCGCCTTCGACGGCTCCGAGAAGCCGCTGTTCGCGCTCAAGCAGGGCAACTGCGTGGGTTACGTCTATGACCAGACCTTCATCCAGGGCAAGCTGCTCGACGCCGACTGGAGCGGTGCCTACGAGATGCCGCTGAAGGGCGTCCTGGACGCGCCGTGGATCATGGCGGTCGCGACCGGCAATGAAAGCCTCATGAAGTTCCTTGAGGACGCGACCAAGGATTGGATGAAGACCGGCTTCATCGTCGCCGAGGAGAAGAAGTACGGCATCGAGCCGACCGATTACTCGAAGGCCATGTACGAGAAGATGAAGAATTCGACCAACTGATCGCCTGGCGCGGCCGACCCTTGCCGGGTTGGCCGCGTTTTCGACGTTAGGAGACGGCGCGCCTTTCACGGATCGCCAACCGGATAGCGCGATGGACGTCATAGCCACCTGGTTCAAAGAGCTCTACGAGACGACTGGTCTCAATTTCACGGTCTTCTACGACCCCTATGACTGGAACCGTTACATCCACGGGGTGAGGATGACCGTGCTGCTGACGGTCTCCACCATTATGGCGAGCCTTCTGATCGGCGTGGTGGGCGCCCTGCTGCAAAGCGCTCCCTCGCGCATCGTGCGGGGCGCGGTCAACGGCTTCGTGGTCCTGTTCCGCAATACGCCGCCGCTGGTGCAGATTTTCTTCTTCTATTTCGGCATCGGCGCGATACTGCCCGCCGGGCAGGACCAATTTGGCCTGCGCCAGCCCTTCATCGACAATGTGGAATGGGCGATCATCGCGCTGTCGCTGTTCGCCGGCGCCTTCAATGTCGAAATCTTCCGCTCCGGCGTCGAAGCCGTGCCGAAGACCACGGTGGAGGCGGCCGAGGCGCTCGGCTATACGAGGCTAAAGGCCTATATCTACGTGATATTGCCGCTCGCCCTGCGAGTGTGCCTGCCGGCCCTGAACAACAATTTGGTCAACCTGCTCAAGACCACGACGCTTGCCTATGCGATCGCCGTGCCGGAGACGCTCTACGCGGTAAAGCAGATCTGGTCGGAATCGCAGAACGTGTTTGAGATGATGCTGGTGCTGTTCGTGACCTACGGCCTCCTGGTCGGCATCCTGGTCTGGATCATGCACCGCTGGGAGAAGTCGCTGCGCATTCCGGGGTATGGCCGATGAGCCCGAAGAACACGCCGGCCAGGGCAGACGCGCCGCTTCCTGTCCTCCTGCCGTTCCGCATCGAGCCGACCCGACTGGGAACGCCTCGCCTCGCGCCCGTGCACGCCCTGCTGTTTGGTGCCGGCCTCGCGCTGCTGGCGGGGACCGCCTGGGCGCAGGCCGTCGACACCCGGCTGTCGCCGCTCGACGTCATCATCAAATGGGCGCCGTTGCTGCTGTCCGGCTTCGCGTTCAACATCCTGATCTCCATGATCGCGATGGCGATCGGCACCGGCGCCGGCCTCGGTGTCGGGCTGGGCATGCTTTCCCATAACCCCGTGCTGGCCCGTGTCTGCTGGGCGCTCACGCAGTTCTTCCGCAACGCGCCCTGGCTGGTGTTGCTGTTCTTCGTGATGTTCCTGGTGCCGTTCCAGATCACGGTGTTCGGCGTCCGGATCCCCTTGCCGGACTGGGTGAAGGCGACGGTGGGCTTCTCGCTGCCAGTGATGGCGAACGTGGCCGAGATCGTCCGTGGCGCGGTGCGTTCCGTGCCGTCGACGCAATGGGAAGCGGCGGAATCGCTCGCCTTCACTCCGCGGCAGACGATGTGGCGGATCATTCTTCCCCAATGCGTCAAGCGCATGCTGCCGCCGTGGATGAACCTCTATTCGCTGGTCACCATGGCGACGGTCCAGGCGTCGATCGTCGGCGTTTCCGAGATGCTGACGCTTACCGCGCAGGTTCATACCGCCGAGGGCGGACGCCCGGAGCTGTTCGCGCCGCTTTATGGCTTCGCCATGTTCTGCTTCTTCCTTTATTGCTACCCGATCGACCGGTTCACTGCCCGGCTCGAGCGTCGGTTCCACATCCGCTGAGAGACCTTTTGCGCATGGCCGTTGCGACCGAACCCCGCCCCTGGACACCCGACCAGCCCATCATCCAGCTGATCGACGTTCATAAATCGTTCGGCGCGCTCGAAGTGCTGAAAGGCGTCAGTTTCAGCGTGAAGAAGGGCGAGGTGGTCTGCATCATCGGCCCGTCGGGCTCCGGCAAGTCGACATTGATCCGGTGCATCAACGCTCTGGTCCCGGTTACTTCAGGCACCATTCTGGTCGAGAACATCGAGGTGGCCGATCCGAAGCTCGACAAGCTGGCGCTGCGCCGCAAGGTCGGCATGGTGTTCCAGCAGTACAACCTGTTCCCCCACAAGACCGCCCTGCAGAACGTGATGATGGCTCCGATGCACGTGCTCCATCAGGACAGGGGCGAGGTCGAGGAGCGCGCTCGCGCCCTGATGAAGAAGGTCCGGCTTACCGGAAAGGAGCACACCTATCCCGGCGAACTCTCCGGCGGCCAGCAGCAGCGCGTCGCCATTGCCCGCTCGCTCGCCATGCGGCCCGACGTGATGCTGTTCGACGAGGTCACCGCCGCGCTCGATCCGGAGACGGTCAAGGAAGTGCTGTTCACCATCCGCGAACTCGCCGAGGAAGGCATGACCTGCATGCTCGTGACTCACGAGATGAACTTCGCGCGCGACATCGCCGATCATGTCTATTTCACCGATCGCGGCGTCATCGTCGAGCACGGGCCGCCCGACACCATCTTCAGCGCGCCGCGTGATCCGCGCACACAGGAATTCCTGTCCCAGGTGCTGTGATGGCCGCCGCGCGTAGCGTCGCCGAGCAGGCGGCGGACTTCCTGATCGCGTGTCGCAACAGCCCGCTGCCGCCCGATGTCGCCTCGATTGCGCGAACCGCGCTCACCGACTATGTGGGCGTCGCGCTCGCGGGCGCGGCCGAGCCGGTCGCCCGCAATGTGCGGGCGTGGGCTTGTGAACGGGCCTCGGGCGCGGGCGCAACCGTCATCGGCACGGCCGGGCTGCGGCTCGACCCGGAAAATGCCGCGTTGTGCAACGCGGTTGCCGGCCACGCGCTGGACTTCGACGATACCAGCTGGGTGACGATCGGCCATCCGACAAGCGTGGTCGCGCCCGCCGCGCTCGCCGTCGCCGAACAGGTCGGCGCTTCCGGCGCGGACGCGCTCCGGGCCTATGTCGCGGGCGTCGAGGTCGCGCACCGGATCGCGGAACTCTGCATGCCGGAGGCGTCGGAGGCTGGCTGGCATACGACGGGTGCGCTCTATGTCCTGGGCGCCGCCGCCGCGGCCGCCGTGCTGCTGAACATCGACCGGACCGCATGCGTGCATGCGCTTGGCCTTGCGGCCTCGCGCTCCGGGGGCGTCCGTTCCAACTTCGGGACGCAGGCGAAGCCGTGGCATGCCGGCATGGCGGCGCGCAACGGGCTCGAAGCGGTCTCGCTCGCGCGCGCCGGTGTCACCGCCTCGCGCACCGCGATCGAGGGCCAGGACGGCTACATCGCATGCCTTGCCGGCGTCGCGGCCCGCGCGCGCTTCGCCGGCCGAGAGCTGACCTTCGGGGCACCGTTCGATCTCGCTGCACGCGGGCTGGCGTTCAAGCGCTTCCCCTGCTGCAGCGGTTCGCATCCGGCCTGTGACCTCACGCTCGACCTGATGGCCGAGCACGGCTTTGGCGCCGGCGACGTGACGGACATCCATGTGGGCGTCAGCCTGCTCGCCGAACGGGAGCTGGTGGTCCACGCGCCAAAAACGCCGCAGGAAGCCCGCTTCTCGATGGAGTTCGCACTGGCCGCAACGCTGGTACACGGCCCGCTGACATGGGACCTTTTCGCTCAGCAGACGCTCGCCGACCCGATGGTGCAGCAGCTCATGGGCGTCGTTCGGATTGAGTTGTCCCCCGAGCTTGCGGCGCTTGGCTTCATCGGCACGGCGCCGGTCCGGATGACGTTTCACCTGCGCGACGGCCGGGTGATCCATGGCGCGCACGACCTCGCCATCGGCAATCCGGAGCGGCCGATGAGCCCGGAGGATCATGCCGCCAAATTCCGCTCATGCGCGACGCGCGCCATGGCGCCGGCAGCGGCCGACGCCATGCTGGGCCGCCTGCGCGCCATCGACCAGGAGCGGGATCTCGCCGCACTGTGGGCCACAGCTGCGAGCATCTAGCTGACGGCGTGAATGGGTCAATAGGGGGCGAGAGCATCACCGTCGATGCCAGCCTGATCAAGGCGGATGCCAACAAGCCGCCGTTCGGTTCGGTAGAATCTCGACACACGCGACGAGGCGGCCTGGGGTGCGGCCAGCGAGGTGAAGCCGGGATTGTCTCAATGTCTGACCCGGCGGCGCAATGGCCGGCGCGCAATGTCCTCCGTTCGATCCATGAGGGCGCCCGCGACATGGCGCGGGGAAGGACGCTCGTCGATCGACGCGTGAGCACTGGCATCGCGCTTCAGGGCCACTTTTTCCACGATATCCGCGCAGAGCGGACATTGGTCGAAGGTCAGAGCGACGCCTTGCCGATCGAAGCGCCGCCATCGACATGCAGCGTCTGTCCGGTGATGAAGGCCGCATCGTCAGATAACAGGAAGCCGATGGCGGCGGCGATCTCCTGCGGTGTTCCGAACCGCCCCATCGGCACGCCGGACAGGTAGCGCGCCTCGCCTATGCTGCCCGGCGCGTTATTGGCGCGGAACAGCTCGGTTTCGGTCGGTCCGGGCGCAACCGCATTGACGGTGATGCCGGTGGTTGCAAGCTCTAGAGCCCAGCTGCGGGTGAAGCTTACCAGCGCCGCCTTGGCTGCGGCGTAGGATGTGCGCTCCAGAGCGCCGAGGATGGTGAGGCTGGAGACATTGACGACGCGGCCCCAGCCGCGCGCCTTCATGGTCGGCAAGGCGGCCTGAACGGCGGCGAGAGCGGGGTGGAGATTGGTCCGCAGCACCTCGTCGAGCGTCGCGGCCTCGATCGCCCCGAGCGGCGCGGCGCGCACCAGCCCGACATTGTTGACGACGCCGTCGACCGGATGGGTGTCGACGATCTGCGCCAGTCGCCGGCTCGCCTCGGTGGCGCCGAGATCGAGCGTGTGAAGCTCTCCGGGGAAGTCGTCGGCTTGGTTGCGGGCGATGCCGATGACCCGATGCCCTTGTGCCGCGAGGCGCTGCGAGAGAGCGAGGCCGATGCCCTTGGTGGCGCCGGTGATGAGGAAGGTCCGTTGCATGTGCGTTCTCCGCCCCGCCGCATCGGACGAGGCATATCCTGATGGGTCAGGCGGGCGTCGCGCTGCGGGCGCGGCGAAGCGCGGGCAGCATGTCTTCCGCCTCGGGCCGGCGCGTGTAGTCGGGATTGACCTCGGCATAGAGGATCGTGCCGTCCTCGCCGACCACGAAACGGGCCGGCATCGGCAGGGTCCAGCTCGCGTCTCCGTTGAACGCCGGCAGGTCGTTCTTCAGCGATTTGTAGAGATCGACCAAATAATCCGGCAGCGGGAACCGCAGGCCGAAGGCGGCGGCGACCTCGTTGCCCGGGTCCGACAGGATCGGGAAGGACAGTGTGTTCTGGCGCACCGACTTGCGGCTGTTGACCGGGTTTTGGGGCGAGATCGCGATAAGGCTCGCTCCCAGCGCCTGGAATTGCGGCAGATTCTCCTGCAGCGCCTGCAACTCCATATTGCAATAAGGGCACCAGACGCCGCGATAGAAGCTGATAACGAGCGGCCCTCTGGCGAGAAGATCGGCCGAGGCGACCGGCTTCCCGTCGGGATCAGCGAGAGCGAAGGCCGGGATCCTGTCGCCGGCCTTGAGCGCCCGTTGCGCCGCACCGGAAGCGATGAGTTCAGCGGTGGCGCGGTGCATCGTCTCGATGACTGAACGAGGCACGTTGTACGGCGGCCTGCCGGCCTGGAAATCGGCCTTGAAGGCGTCGAGCTTTGCCTGGAGAGACATGGGATTATCCCTGATGGAGTTTGATGTGGGGTAGCCAGGGGGGGCAGTCAGCCGGCTGCCGCCATCGAGCGGGCAACCTCGGCGGCGCTGATGCCCTCGAGCGCCAGGCCATAACCGGCGCCCTCGTCGATGATCCGGCGCAGCTTCTGCGTAAGGGCGATGCGGGTGTAGCGGCTGGTGAGCGGGGGCAGGGTGGCGATCCCCTCGGCAATCTCATGGGCGCGGGCGAGCAGCCGGTCGGCGGGGACGATCTCATTGACCACGCCCCACTCCTTCGCCGTCGCGGCGTCGAGCACCTGCCGGGTGAGGATGAAGTAGCGGCCGCGCACGCTGCCGATCACTTCCGGCCAGAGCAGGTTGACGCCGTCGCCCGGAACGATGCCGAAGTCGAAATGCGGTTTGTCCTGCAACACGGTTTCCGGCGTGGCGAGGATGATGTCAGTCAGCAGGGCATATTCGCTGTGCAGCAGCACGGGACCATTCAGGGCGGTGATCATCGGCACCTCGATATCGAGGATGTTCATGAGTACCTTTTTGCCCTCGCGATAGATCTTGTCGTAGCCGCGCGGCGAGAAGAAATCGAAGCCCTCGGGGCTGATCGCATCCATGAAAGCGTCGCCCGATCCGGTGAGGATGACGACCCGGTTGTCCGGATCCGCGCCGATCTGGTGGAACAGCTCGACGAACTGCTCATGGGCATGGCCGTTGAAGACCAGCTTCTGACCATCGGTGTGGAGGCGGACCTCAAGCACGCCGCTGTCGGAGCGGGTGAGGTGGGCGTTGGCGAAGGCGGTCTTGTAGGTGTCGAAGCGGGACATGGGATGGCTCCTTCGTGCGTGCGCACGGTTGAGGGGATGGGGAAAGTTCAGGCCGTCGGGACGAGGGCCTCGACGCGGGCGATGGCGCGTTGCACGGCTGGCCGCGCGGCGATCGCCTCGTACCAGCGGGAGAGGTTGGGGCGGGCGTCCAGCGTCACCCCGGGAAAGGCACGCCGCCACAGCCAGCCGAAATGGGCGATGTCGGCGATGGTGAAATCGTCACCGGCGGTGAAACGCTGGGTGGTCAGCTTTTCCTCAAGAAGATCGAGGATGCGTTCCGCCTCGGCGGAGAAACGGGCTTCGGCGATGGGCTGAGGCTCGGGTGCCGATCGCTTGAAGAAGCCGGTATTGCCGAAGGCTGGGCTCAGCGCCGAGGCGTGGAAAAACAGCTGTTCGAAGACGCGGGCACGTCCCGCACCTTGCGTCGGCAGCAGCCGGCCGGTCGTCTCCGCGAGATGAACCAGGATCGCCGCGCTCTCGGTCAGCACGAACGCGGTGTTGCCGTCGCGCTCGACCAACACTGGAACCTTGCCGTTGGGGTTCAGGACAAGGAAGGCGGCGGCCTTCTGCTCGCCGGCGCGGACGTTTACCGGCCTCATCTCATAGGCGAGACCCATTTCCTCCAGCGCGATCGGGACCTTGACGCTGTTGGGCGTGGCGAAGGCGTAGACTTCGATCATGTTCAGCTCCCGAACCCGTATCGGCGTGTCGTGAAGCTGTTATCGTCATTCCTGGAATGTTGCGGCAGCCCGCTCTTGGCGATAATGCTCATTCTCAAGAGGAATGAACATGGATCGACTTCAGGCCATGCAGGTGTTCGTGACCGTGGTGGAGGCGGGATCGTTCTCCGCTGCGGCACGTCGGATCGGCGTTGGCCAGCCGGCCATCTCCAAGACGATCGCCCAGCTTGAGGATCGCCTTCAGGTGCGCCTGCTCGTGCGCTCGACGCACAGCCTCGCACCGACCGATGCGGGCGTGCGCTTCTATGAACGGGCGCGATCGGCCATCCGCGAGGCTGATGAAGCCGAGCTCGAAGCGCGGGGTGCCGGCGCGGGCCTGTCGGGACGCCTGCGCGTCTCGGCGGCGACGACCTTCGCGCGCCTGCTCATCGTTCCGCGCCTGCCGGAATTTCTGGCCCGCCATCCCGCCATCGAAATCGACGTGCTGCTCGATGACCGCGTCATCGATCTGGTGTCAGAGGGTGTCGATCTCGCGCTTCGGATGGGGGAACTGGCCGATTCCACCGCCATTGCCCGGCGGATCGCCCGTGGCCGGCGCTCGGTGATCGCGACCCCGGGCTATCTCTCCCGCGCCGGCACGCCGCAGGCCCCCGCCGATCTCGCGACCCACGAGGCCATTGTCTACAGCCAGCTCGGCGACAGCTGGACTTTCCGCCGGAACGGCACGCTGGCCTCCGTTGCCGTGAAGGGGCGCGTGCGCCTGAGCGCGGCGGAAGGCATTCGCGCCGCCGTGCTCGCTGACATCGGGCTGACCGTCAATTCCGACTGGATGTTCGCACCGGAACTCGAAAGCGGCGCGGTGCGGCGCGTGCTGGAGGACTGGGAGCTGCCGCCCGTCGACCTGTGGGCCGTGTTCCCCACCGGGCGCCTCGCCAGCGCCAAGGCGCGCGCGTTTGCCGATTATGTGGAGAGTATCCTGGCCCAATAGAGCTATTTGCGATCCACCGCGATGCCCCAGGAGCCAACATCGAGCTGCGGCTGATCAACTGACTTTCAACGCCTGTTGGGAAGGCTACTTCGCTAACGACAAAGCCCAGATCACTCAAACACGCAAGATTTGCGCAGGTTTCTCTTCGCTCCAGTCACGCACTCCGCGGGTGTCCCGTGGGCGGAGCTGCGCGCCAGGACGCCAGCATGGGTGTGAGCGGGCAGGCCTCAAGGCCGAATAGGCCGGGCAAGCAGGCGAGGATCCAGTTTCCGCTCGTATTGCCCTCCAGAAGAACCGGGCCGGAGACGGCTGGGATGAAATCCCAGTGCACAACCGGCAGCGGAGGCAGCGCGGCCATGGCGCGCAGGGCGATCGACACGGCGCCATCCAAGGCGACCAGCGGGCGGCCGGTCAGGGGGGCGCCGTTCCAAGGCAACGTCGTCATGCGTTCCCCGGGTTCGCCGAGCGAAAGCCCGTCCGCGAGCTGGCCGGTGGCTGGATCGACAGCAGCGTAAACGGCCCCGCGCAGGAAGTGGGCGGGGTGAGAACTTGGAACGCCCATTGAAAGCAGAGCGGAGTGCAGGAATGGCGCCGCACCGGGATAGCGAGCCGTAACCACCCGCAGCACGGGGGGGCGGCCATGGACCACAAGATCCGCCAGATCCGGCGCAGCGACCAGCCGCTCCTGCACCAGCAGATCGTCCTGCTCCGCTGCGCGGCTGAGGCGGTCAAGCAGGGCGGAGGCGGTCACCGAGCGGCCATTCATCTGCCAGGTGCCGCCGGTACGTGTCAGCGAGAAGGTGCCTCCCCCGCCGCGTCCGTGGCGAGGCTTGACGAACAGGTCCCCGCCCTCATCGATCTCGGCGAGAGGGCGCAGCACCTCGCCCTTGCGGCAGAGTCCGCGCAGCGCGGGAAAGGGGATGCCGACCGGGCCGAGAACCGCCGCCGTGGCGAGCTTGTCGGCCAGCAAGCGGTGCGCGGCGCTCTCACCCAGACGAGCCATCAACAGGGCGGAGGCACGCGCCGGAAGAGGATGGCGCGTTCCGTACAAAGCCCGCCAGGCCCACGCCTCCAGGGGATCGGCCCCCGTCATGAGGCTGTCGTGAAAAACCGACGGCGACGCACCGCCCTCGAAAGTGCGGGCAAAGGCACGGCTGCGGGCGAAAGCCGCGAGCGGCCAGATCAGGCGGTCGGCCAGTCGGAGGCCGGGGCGCAGGAGGGGTGATCGCGACTGGAGCCAACCCTCAGCGGCCCACTGCCGCAGATCGGCTAAAACCGGGTCGTTGCCGGACGTCCAGCCCCGCCCGGTCCAGGGCAGGCCGTGCCAATATCGGTTCAGAGTCGACAGAGGCGGCGGCCGAGAGGCGCCCGGAAGTCGAACGCTCCCGGCGGCGCCGATGGCTTCAGGATCCCGGCTTCAGAAAGCTAGTGCCTTCCACGCCGGATGTGCCGCCTCCGTTGGTCAGCGCACTGATGTCCGCATCCTCGATCACCGGCGGGTGCCATGCCCGGCGCCCGGTGGCTTCTTTGGCTGTCGCGTGTGCCTGAGCCGTAGCGATATCGATTTCCATCGGATGACCTTCACTTCATAGCATTTTACATGCCGACGATAGCAGTGAAACGCCACATCATCAAACGAGATGGGCGCGGTGCGGGGATACAGCCACCGATTAAATGTTATCTTCCGTCCGACTCGTTGAATGCCCGTAATATATTGTAATTAATGTTAGAAATGGTCCCGCTTCGACTGGCCCTGACACGGCCTTTTGGATTTCGCCGAAGGGGATAATATAGTACCTTTCCCTACGAAAGATAATAAATATGACTGGCGAGATTGGGTGGAATCTCTTGCCAATATCTTACGATGCAGGCAATCAGGCCGGATGACTGCGAGTTCGTCGGCGCCTCGTTACCACTACCGCTTATCGGGACTGCGCGTGTCTTCCGAGATCGCCCTGCCCGCGAGGATGGAGGTCGATCCGGCAGGGGAAGGGCCGGTCGATGTGGTGATTGATGTCGGCCATGTGCCGTCTTGCCTGGATCACCCCACCCACCGGGGGGCCACCTGGATGGCAAATGACCAGGCTTTCCTGCTGGATCTGCCGGATATCGGTCGTTTCCTGTGTGAAGACGGGCAGCGCATTACCGTTTGCCCGGCCCCGGTCACCTCCCTGGACGACATTCTCGTCTTCGTTACCGGCACGGCTCTCGGCGCAATTTTATACCAGCGCAAAGGTTTGCTGCTGCATGCATCGGCAGTGGTCCGCGACGGGCGTGCCTTCCTTTTCTGCGGACAGAGCGGGGCCGGGAAGTCGACGCTTGCCGCGGCCCTGATGCGGTCGGGCTGCGACATCCTGGCGGACGATGTCTGCGCAGTGGAAGAGAACGGCGACCGGCCTCCGATGATCCATTCGGATGGCCGGGCGCTGCGCCTCTATGCCGACAGTATCGACCAGGTCGGGCTCTCCGACGCGGTCGGCGCGCGGGTGCGGCGGCGGCTGGAGAAGTTCCATGTCGCTCCACCGATGCCCGACAACGCGCCGGAATCCGTGCCGCTGGCGGCCGTCTACATGCTGGCGGATGCTGACACGGCTTTTCCGCCCGGCATCGACCGCCTGCCAACCCTTGAAGCGGCCCAGTCTCTGCTTCATCACACCTATCGTCGGCAACTCGCACAGGCTTATTGCGGGCACGGCATGCTTGCGCTGCGGACGGCGGCCCTCCTTTCCCGCATCCCGGTCTTCTCTCTGCGTCGGCCGCGCGAACTTGCCCGCCTTCAGGAGACCGTGACCCAGCTTCGCAGCCACTGGGACCGGCTGGGCTCGGGATAGACGATGGCGTTCTTTCCCCCAGGGCTGGTCTGGCTCGCCTCCTATCCCAAATCCGGCAACACCTGGGTGCGTGTGCTTCTGGCCAATCTGGCCGCGGGCAAGGCCCAGCCGGCGGACATCAACAATCTTGCCGAACCGTTCACGCTGTTGGGGCGCTGGCGCTTCGCCGACGACCTGCTGGTCGAGCCCGATTTGCTGGACGAGCAGGACATCGAGCGGCTTCGCCCCTTGCAATGCGACTTCGTGGCCGGCCGGTTGACGGTGCCGTTTTTCTGCAAGACGCATGACCGCTTCACGGACCGGTCCGGGCGCCCCATCCTGGGAATGCGGGCGTTGGGCGCCCTCTACATGGTGCGCGACCCGCGCGATGTGGCTGTTTCGCTGCATCATCACGCCAGCCTGTCGCTGGAAGCCACCATCGCGGCGATGAACGACCCCGATTTCCGCCTCAGCAGCCGAGTGCAGCTTCGTTCGCGCGTCGGCGACTGGGCCGGCCACGTTCTGGAATGGACCGGCCAAACCCTCGTGCGCACGAAAGTCGTGCGGTACGAGGACTTGCGCGAGGATACGGCGGGAACACTGGGGGGCATCGTCGAGTTCCTCGGCGGGCGGGTGACGGAAGCGGAAATCCAGCGGGCCGTCGCCCATTCCAGCCTTGATGAACTGCAGCGGCAGGAGGCCACCAAGGGCTTCCGGGAGAGCCTTCCGGGACAGGTCCGCTTTTTCCGCTCCGGCCGGGTGGGGGAATGGCGGGACGTGCTGACGGCTTCGCAGGTTCGTACCATCGAGGACCGTTTCGCCCCGGTCATGGCGCGGCTCGGCTACCGTCCGGAAGGTTGACCACTGTGACACGGCTCGAAGGCGGACCGAACCGTATCGACTAAGAGGGGGAAAACATGGGACGGCTGTTGCGCCGAAATGGCGATGTCTTCGCGGCGCCGATGGAAGAGACCACCTTGCTGCTGAGTGTCGCGACCGGCCGCTACCACGGCCTCAATCCGGTGGCTGCGCATATCTGGGACTTGCTGGCCGATCCGATTGACGAGGCCGGGCTGGTGGCCCGTCTTGTAGCCGAGTTCGATGTCTCGGCGGAGGACTGCCAGCGTGAGGTCGCCGGGTTCCTGGCGAACCTGCGCGCGCGCGGCCTGCTGATGGACGCCTGAGCATGCGCCTCATCTGCGGCATGCTTCGCCTCGACGGTGCGGCGGCGACGGACGCCGTCCTGCACCGGATGGCGGCCGCGATGACCGGCCCCGGCCTGACGCCGGCGGTGTCGTGCCGGCTGGAGCGATCGCTGGGGCTGGCCGTTATCGATTTCGGCGGCGGCAGCGCTGGAGTGGTGGAACGGGATGGCTGGGTGATCGCCTCCGACCTTCGGCTGGATCGCCCGGACGAGACGCAAGAGGCGGCGCTACTGGCTGCGATTGGCCGTCACGGCGCTGATTTTCCCGACCATCTCGATGGCGATTTCGCCGTGGCGCTCTGGCGTCGCGAGGCCGAGGAGCTGTGGCTGGGACGCGATTACATCGGCGTCAGGCCGCTGGCCTGGACGTTCCAGCCGGGCCGCTGGTTCGCCTTCGCAAGCCTGCCCAAGGGACTGCACGGCGCCGGCCTCGCTCCCGCCTCCATCGACAAGGCCGCGGTGGCGGCCAAGGTTGTGCAGACCTATTTCACGGGACCCGCCACGGGCTTCGCCGAGATCGCCTATCTTGAGGCCGGACACAGCCTGTGTGTCCGGCTAGGGGACGATGAGCCGCCCCGTCCGCACCGGGCCTATCGCCCCAGCCCCGCGCGGGTGGGGCGCTGGCGCGGGACGCCTGAACAGGCGGCGGAGACGCTGCAACGCCTGGTGCGGGAGGCGGTTGCCGCCCGCATGCCGGCGGCGGGTCCGGTGGCCTGCCATCTGACCGGCGGACTGGACAGTTCCGCCATCACCGTGCTGGCCGCACGGCACGCCCGCCACCACGCGGGCAAGGTGCTCGCCCTCAGCAGCCTCGCGCCCATGGCACTGGGCCCTCCGGAGCAGGACGAGCGGCCGATGATCGCCGCCGTGCTTGCGCAGGAACCCGACATCGTCCATCGGCAGGTCGACGACATGCTGCCGATGCCAGGGCGGGCCGAGGATGCCGACTGGCCGGGAAGCGTGATCGGCGGTGCGGATGACGAGATGATGGCTGCCGCGGCCGCCTTCGGCGCCGACCGGCTTCTCAGTGGCGTGGGCGGTGACGAGGGGGCGAGCTATAACGGCGCCAACCTCTACGTCGCGCTCCTGCGGACGGGACGCCTGCCAACCCTGGCGCGCGAACTGGCGGCACGCGCGAAGAGCGATGGCGTTTCGCTTCCGCGCGCCATCCGTGGACGGCTGATCAATCCCCTTCTGCCGGCCGGCCTGCGCCTGCGTCGGCGCCGGCACGTCGGGATAGCGGACCCGGTGCACGGGGGGATCCGCTATCTGGCGGCGTCGATCCGGCAAGAGGTATTGAGCCGGCGCATGCCGCCCGTTCTCCACAGCAACAAGCCGGCCGACCGTGTGCGGGCTTTTGCCGACCACCACATTCCCTCGCGCTGCACCTATTACGCTCTTCTGGCGGCCCGCCACGGGCTCGCGGCCAGCTTTCCCCTGCTGGACCGCCGGATTGTTGATTTCGTGCTGTCCTTGCCGGTTCACCTGTTCCTCGCCGATGGGCAGGCACGGCAACCCTTCCGCCGCGCCATGCGGGGCATCTTGCCCGAACGGGTGCGGCTTGCGCGCCACAAGGTCGGTTTGTTCGACGACCGCTTCGTGCGCTATGCGGACCACAGGGTGGATCTTCTGGCCCTGGCGGCGAGGCTGCGCGCCAGCTCGTCGCCGCGGCTGGCGGACATTTTCGACATGGATGCCATTCAAGCGGGGCTGCGATTGCTTCCGCAGCCGGATCAGGCCCATCGTTTCGTCCGTGCCACGCCGGCCGACCTGTTCGGCGGCAGTCCGGCCTGGGTCACGGTATTCGCCGTGCAGAGCCTGATCGTCGCCTGGACGCTGTCGCGGCAGCCGGAAGAAGAGGCGTTCGGCACGGATGCGTGAGGCCGCCCGGCGCGCCCAATCTGAAGACGTGAACGGGATAGCGTAGGTCTATTCGCGCAGCAGTGTCTGGATGAAGCGCTCGGCGCGGCGCCGCCGACCTGCCCCGATGGCTGGCCTGGTGCAATCTCCACAGGCCCCATGGTAGCCTCGCCCGAGGGACACCCGATCAGGCACTCGCCGGAACAACCTGATCAGAAGGTACGGGTAGACCCGCCCCCACACGCACGAACGGCGTAACTACATCCTTGCCATGCAGCCGGGTCAGATGGCTGACGAGCCCCTGCATGATATTGGCGCGCGCCGGCACCGAGGTCAGATGCCGCACCGACGTCATGTAGGTGTATTCGATCGCGTTCCGTGCGCCCTGGTGGCCGGCCGCTTTCAGAACGTCGGTGACCGCCTTCGGCAGTTCTTGGCTGGCGGGCGTGATCAGAACGGTGACCATCACACTGAGGTCCGGCGTCGAATGCGGGCTCTCGTGAAAGAACGCCGCCGGCACGTGCAGCGCCTCGCGGTCGCCTGCCGCCAGCAGTGCGATGTATTTGAGGACGCGCATGTGCAACTCGAAGGCGGAATCGGGGTCCGCCATCGCGATGCCGCGATCGAAGAACGCTACCGCAGCAGCGAAGTCGCCGCGTGCCTGCCGCAGCTGCCCGAGCACGGGCAGCGCGGCGGGAGAGTCTCCCATATGAGCGAAGGCCCTGTCCGCAAGATCCTCGGCAAGCTCGAGATGGCCGCGGTCGACGAAATAGAGCAGCTTCGCGGCAGTCAGCACCAGCAGCGGGTTGGTGTCGATGAGCGGTAGGCAGTCCAGCACCGTCGCCTCGATCTCGTTCTCGATTTCGTCGCGCTCGTCGCGGCTTATGCCGGTGAAGGGATTGGCGAGGACAAGGCGCGCAAAAAGATGCAGGCACCATTGCAGGGCAATGTCGGCGCTTGCAGGATTCTGCGTCCGCGCGTCGCGCAGCTCCCGGCCCTTCTCCAGCCATTTGGGATTGGACGCCGACAGCAGGGTTGACGCCTTGAGCTGGCGGATTTCGTGCGGTTGGTCAACGGGCGTGCCAAGCCCCTCCGAGGCCTCTGCCAAGTTGCGCTGCAACGCCTCGCTGATGCCGATCGAGGCGCGTTCCACCACCGGCGCGAACGAGGCCATGTCGGCGTCACCGAACTCGAGCCGGAAGGCCCGGATAATGCGCCGTGACGGCCCCTCGCGCAGGGTGGCGGTGCAATCCAACCGATTCCCGCTGTGTTGGAAACTCACCTTCAGGACATAGCGCATCGCCTGCATCACCGTGCCCTCGTCGCGCTTCACGACGATCACGCTCTCGTCGGTGCTGAGCCGGCCCGCTATCATGTCGCGCATTTGACCGGTAATGACCTCGGCACGTTCGGCAAGGTGCTTGTCATGCGGTGGAATGACAGCCGCTATCGCCAGAAATCCGCTGACCGGCGTCGGATCGTGCTTCGGTGCAACGGCCGGCAGTTTCGCGGCGATCCAGACATAGCCCTCGCCATATTGCGTGGCGATGAATCTTGGCGACCGAGCGTTATCGCCGAGCTTGGTGCGCAGGCGATTGACGAGAAAGTCAACGTTGCGGTCGGACGCATCGGATTGGGTTGGCGCGATCGCGTCGAGCAACTGGCTGCGCTGCATCAGGCGATGCGGATTCCGGGACAGCACAAGAAGGAGTGCGCGCTCGCTGCGCGTGAATCGAATCTCCTCCCCGTTGCGATGGGCGAACAGGCACGTCTCATCCAGTACGATGTCGCCGAAGAAAAGGCGGTCCGTCGGCAGCATTTTTGATTCCATCCGCACTCGCCTCCGATTGCCGGTCGGCACGGCATACAGTCCCGAAAACACACGATACCAGAATGTCCCAAGCCTGACCTTCGGCCCATGCCGTTAGGGCATGCATGTGCGCTGTCGTTTCCCTGCGACCGCGCAACGGATGGGCGAGATCGGCCCAAATGTGCCGAGAACGGCATCCCGCGCAACAGCGTCGCCCACCCAACGATGTTTGCTTTCAAATATCAGGCAAACAATCGCCTGATATAGGCCGATCCATGGCTGCGTGGACATGCTGCCCGCCACCATCTTTGCGCTAAAGAGGGAGCCTTGTTTCGATGAGCGAGCGGAGGGGCAGGGCTCATGTCAAAATGGTATTCCCGCAGGAGGGCGATACTGGTCTCTACCGCCTGAAGAGGCTATCCACCTCGGACTTCGACCTATCCGAGCGCTTCGATGCCTGGCGCGAGACGGCCTACAGTGTCGTCGATCTTGAGCCCCCCCCTGCCGGGGAGGCCGACTTGTTCGCCATCAAGCGATCGGTCAGCGGCGAGATGGGTGTGTTCGCCAGCCAGGAAGGATCTGAGCACAGGACGGTATTCTCGCGGGCCGCCAGCCTCAGCGGCGCAGGCGATGCCGTTGTGATTTCAATGAGGCCGGTAGGCGAACTCGGGCTGGAGAGCCTCGGCGGCGCGCAGTCGATCTCGCCGCATGGCCGGCTCGCCGCCTATGATGCGACACGTCCCATGCGCTATCATTGGAGTTCGGGGAGGGAGATTTATCTTCTTCTTCCGCGTGCCAAGGCGCTCGAAGCTCTAGGCGGTAGCATTCCTGGCCTTTTCCTGCCGCTCGACACGATCCCGCTTGGCGTCATGGTCCGTGAGCAAATGCTGGGCCTCGATCGCCATGCCGAGCATCTCGAGCCAAAGGAGATGGCGACCGCGCTCGACGCACTTCACACGCTGGCGCTGCTCCTGCTCCAGCGCATAGGGCGCGATTTGAACGGCTCGCGTGTGGCCGACGCGAACGCACTCTTCCTTGCGGCAAAGCGCTATATCCAATCCCACTACAACATGATCGACCTCTCCCCCGAAGCGATCGCTCGGGCGCTCGGATGCTCGCGCGCGACCCTTTACCGGGCCTTCACGCAGCACGACGCGACGATCATGGATACCGTTCGCGAGGTAAGGCTCGCAATGTCGCGCAAGTTGATCGAGGCGGCCACCGGCCGAAGCATATCGGTCATTGCTTATGATTGCGGCTTCAAGGATGCGTCCTCGTTCGGAAGGCTGTTCCGTAGCCGGTTCGGCGTCTCGCCCAGCGAGTGGCGCGACCAGTTCAGTTGAGCCCGCGCCGCAGCAGCGCTGACGCCGGGATATGCGGAACCGCCAAAACAGTAGTCCCGCATCCCGCTCACCACGAGAAGCGGATGCCGCCCCAGAGCTGATGGTTGTCGCTGCCGCCGCCCAGTTCCGCGTCGTAGCTGGCGAACAGCGTCGTATTTTCCAGGATTTGGGCCTGCGCGCCGACACCGATGAGGGCGCTGTCGCGCGGCTCCGGCGCTCCGTACACGGTGAACGACGCCCAGGGCGCGGCGGTGAAGGCCGCGGTGAATGGGCGGGTGGTGTCACCGAACTCGTGCACCCAGCCGAGCCGGGTGCTGAGTTCCACCGCCGTGCCTCCGACGTCGAGCCGGGTGCTGAAATCGGCGCCCAGCGTGGTGCGTACCGAGGTCAGGGTCTGCCCGCTCGCGGTGAGATTGAAATCGCTGAAGCCGGTTTCGGTGAACCCGCCCTGATTGACGCTCACCACCTGCAGACGGCCGAACGGCGTGATCGTGCTGGTGGAGCTGGCGTCGATGGGGAAGCGGTAGCCGGTCTCGATCTGGCCGAGGAACTGGTTGGAGGATGAGGCGCCATTGGCGATGCCAAAGACGCCCGGTACCGCGATCTTGCGCTCCAGATCATTGCTGGCATAGGCATAGCCGAGCAGACCGTCGACATAGAGCGGGCCTTCCGCGAAGGAGCCGTGCAGGGCGACGCTGCCCGCCTCCGTGTTGCCGTCGCCCATGAAGCCGTCGACCGACTGCGAGCCGCCGACATAGGCGCCGGCGATGCCGATCTGGACGCGCGGATCGACCCGATAGCCGATGCCGAAAGCGGTGCCGCCCAGCGAATAGGAGAGATCGGCGGCGTTGCCATTGCCGTCGACGCTGCCCTTGGTGCCGATGGCGCTGACCCAGGCGCTGAAGCGTGACTGGCCGTCGAGGCCCGGCGCATCGAGAGCGACGCTCTGCCCGCCGCCAAGGCCCGCGCCGCGATCATTCGCCATCTGGCGGCCCACCGTGTTCATGAACAGCTGGCTGCCGCGCATGTTCACCGTGGCGAAGTCGGCATAGGGCTGGCCGCTGAGCTGCTGCAGCGCGGCGGCGCCGGAGCCAACAGGCACGTTGGCGAGCGCGTTGACGAGGGCTGGAGCACTGCCGCTGGCATTCACCAGATCGAGGATGCTGCCGACTGCCTGCTGGTTGGCCGTGACACCGGCGGACCGGAAGGCGTCAGCTGCGAAATCGAGGGTGAGGTAGAGGTTCTGCGGGTCCGAAAACAATTCGGGCGAAAGAAAAGCGGTGCCGCCGGTGATGGAGTCGAAATGCGCCGTGCCCCCGCCCTCGGCGGTGACGATGGTATAGATGGTGCCGGGCGTGTAGTCGCCGGGCTCCATTATGACGCTGAGGGTGCCGGCGGTGATGGTCGCCGTATGGCCGGCGCCGACGACGATGACGCGGTCGCTCTCGCCTTCGGCATTCACCTCCACCACCATCTCGCCATCGTCGAATTCGAAATCGCCGTTGATCGTGATGTGGCCGATGGAGTTGCCGGGGTTGATCTTGCCACCCTTATTGGTGACCTTGCCGTTGATCCGGCTGCTTCCCTCAAGCGTGCCACCCTTGTTGACAGACACGTCGCCGTTCAGCGTGCCATTCACGGAGAGGAGGCCGTCATATTCGATGTTAGTGCCGTCGCCGGCGCTGTTCAGGGTGCCGTTCAGGGCAAGGGTGCCCCAGACAGTGGTGCCTTCGCCGGCCGTGTTCAGGGTGCCGTTCAGGACGAGGGTGCCGGTATTGATCGTGGTCCCGCCAAGGGCGCTGTTGATGCCATTGAAGATGAGCGTCCCCTCGCCGTTCTTGGCGAGCTGGCCTTCGCCTTCAAGACCGCCTGCATAGGTGCCGTCGACAATCTCCTTGAAGGTCAGCTCCGCTCCTTCGGCGATATGGATCTTGCCGACGAGATTCTTGCTTGAACCCTCAAGATAACCTTGCTGCACATCGAAGGCGTAGCCGTCGGCCAGCCCCGCGAACTTGGTCTCGCCGGTCAGGACGAGGGTGCCCGCGCCGGTCTTCACAACGGTGCCGTACCCTGTCTCGGTGCCGAGGCCTGTGATGTTGCCCGCAAATATACTGTAGACTGCGTCTTGCTGGAAGACGATCGAGCGGGCGTTGGTATTGCCTGCATTGTAGTCGAATATAATGTCGCCCTTCAGCGTGTCGGTGTTGCCTATGATGGTGCCGCCGCTGTTGGTGATGCCGGCATAGGTGCTGGTGCCGTTGAGTACGAGCGTGCCGGTGCCCAGCAGGCTGAGTGTGGTGCCGCTGATCGCGCCCGTGAGGGTGAGCGTGGTGCCGCTGTCGAGCTGGAAGCCACCGCCCGCGACTCCGCCGAGGGTGATGTCCCGCGAGGTGGTGAAGCTCTCGGTCGCCCAGAGGTGCCCGTTCTCGGAAAGCTCCAGCCCTGCGCCCGCCGCACCCAGCTTATCGTCGGAGGCAACCTGCAGCGTGCCGGCGCGCACCGCCGTGCCGCCCGTTGCGTTATTGGTACCGGTGAGGTTCACGATACCGCCGCCGGACTTAATAAAGGTGCCGTTGCCGCTGATGGTGCCGGCATAGACCAGCGGATGGAGCGCGGAGGAGAGCCCCCCCGAGCCGATGATGTTGAGGTTGCGGGTCATGGTGAGATTGGGCGCGGCATCAGCCGTTGTTCCGACGACGCCGCCATTCTGTAGCGTGATCGCCTGACCGGCCGCTCCGAGATTGGCGTCGGTGGTGAAGAGCGCCTGGGCATTGCTGCCGATGACGCGCAGGCCGCCGGTGAACGTGTTGTTCGCCGCCAGAATGACGGTGTTGCTGTTGACGTCCAGCTGGCCGGCGCCGCTGATGACGCCGCTCATCGTCGCGACGGCGTTGTTCGGGGTGGTGCCGCCCGTTGCAGCGATGCCGCCAATGCCGGTGACCGTGACCGCCTTGTTGAACGCGGTCGCTCCCGTGCCAAGCATCAGCGTGCCGCCGTTGAGGCCGAGGGTCGAGGAGGCGCCGAAATTGCTGGCGGTCGTGGTGACGAGGATGCCGCCGCCGGTGACGGAGGTGGCGCCGGCAATCGTGCTGGCAGCGTCAAGAGTGAGCTTGCCGGCGCCACTGACGGTCACAGACCCGGTGCCTGTGATCGCGCCGGCATAGGTGCCATCGAACGACTGATCGAAGATCAGCGCCGCATTGTTCTCGATATTGCCGGCGAGGCTCTTGCTGTTGCCCTGCAAGGTGCCTTCCTGCACCTGGAATTCCGCCGTACCGGCCACCTGGGACTTGAAGTTGCTCTCGCCCATCAGGGTGAGCTTGCCGGCGCCGGTCTTGACGACATTGCCAAGACCCGGGGTGGAGCCGGTGCTCCCGATATTACCGGTGAACGTGCCGTCCGTGGCTTGCGCGAAGACCACGGTGCGGGAATTGGTGTTGGAGACATCGCTATCGAACCGGATGGCCCGCCCGAGCGTGGCGGAACTGCCCTCAAGCGTGCCGCCATAATTCGCGAAGCCGGCGTTGGAGTTCGCGCCGGTGACGACGAGCGTGCCCTGGCCCGTCTGATTGACGACGCCGCCGGTGATTGTGCCGCTCAGGCCGAGGGTCGTCCCTGCACCCAGCTCAAACCCGCCTCCGCCCGTTCCCACATTGATGTCACGTCCGGTCGTGAAGGACTGGGATGCCAGCAGGCGGCCATTGTTGGAAAAGGCCAGCGTGCCCGCGAGGTCGCCGAGCCGTGCGTCGGAATCGACCTTCAGTGCGCCACCCTGGATCGAGGTTCCGCCGGAATAGGTGTTGGTCCCGCTGAGTTCCACGACATTGGCACCGCTGACGACGAGAGTCCCGGCGCCGCCGACGGCGCCCTTCCAATTCACGGCGTGTTGCGCGCCGGAAATGCCCCCCGTGCCGGTGACGGTCAGGTTGCGGTTCGTCTCGAAATTCGCCGCCGCATTCGCCGCCGCGCCGACCATGCCGCCGTCTGTCACGGTGACAGATCCGCCGGCGGCTCCGAGATTGGCATCGGCGGTGAAAAGCGCCGTCGCGCCGCCGGTGACGTTCAGGCCGCCGCTGAAGGTGTTGTTGGCCGCCAAAGCAACGGTGCCGGCATTCACGTCCAGCGCCCCGGAGCCGCTGATGACGCCGCTCACCGTCGCGATGCCGCCATTTGAGCCGAGGCCGCCGCGATTCGTCACCGTGATGGCGTTACTGATGCCGACCCCGCTGCCAATCAGCAGCGCGCCATTGTCGAGTGCGACGGTGCTCGCCGCCGCGAGCGTGTTGGCGGCGGTGACGTCGAGCGTTCCGCTGCCGGTCACCGAAGTGAGGCCCGTATAGGTGTTGGCGCCGGTCAGGGTCAGCTTGCCCCCGGTAACGGTCAGCGCGCCGGTGCCGGACATGCTGCCGGCATAGATCCCGGCGGCAGTCTGGTCGAACACCACGCTGGCATTGTTGACGATGCCACCCTTCAGGCTTGTCGAATTGCCGCGCAGCACGCCGCCGCTCACCGTCGTGCCGCCGGTGTAGCTGTTGGCGCCGGTGAGGGTGAGGGTGCCTGCACCGGTCTTCACCAGCCCCCAGCTGCCCGCATTCGCCCCGGTGCCGCCAGCGCCGGTCTGATCGGTGATGGCGTCGGAAATCGTCTGCGTCTCGCCGGCCACGGAAGAGAGACCAAGGGTGCCATTGCCGGCAAGGAAAAGGCCGGCACCGGCGGCGGCGCCGTTCCCTCCGGCTCCCGCTGTGCTGCTGCCGCCGGTTCCCCCGGCAACGCTGTTGTCAATAATGGTCAACGTTCCGGTGACGGAGAGTTTCCCACCATCCTGAACGAAGACAGCGCCGCCCATGCCGGCGCCGCCGCCGCCGCCGCCATTATACCAGTTACTGCTCGTGCCTCCGGCAGCCCTGCCCGCGCCGCCGTTTCCACCCAGAAATCCTCCGGTGCCGATATTGTTGTCCTGGCCGCCGCCGCCACCGCCGCCGAACCCGCCATTGCCGCCCTTTGCGGCTCCGACACTGCCACTACCGCCGCCGCCAGCACCCCACTGGCCATTCCCGCCATTGCCGTCGCCGCCCCCGATAGGGCCGCCATGCCCCACGGCGCCGCCACTGGATGTCTGTCCGTTGCCTGCATTGGGGCCACTGCCGCCGCCCCCACCGCCCTGTGCCGTCGTCCGTCCATACTCCGTGACTCCAACGCCGCCATTGCCGCCGACGGCGCTGTTATTCTGCAAGGCCACGTTGGCGAGGGTCACATTCGCTGCCGCTCCGACAAAAAGTCCGGCGCCCGTCCCAGCCCCGCCGCCGCCGCCGCCGCCGCCATTTCCGCCACTCGTTCCCTTGGTGGTCAGGCCGGACAGATCGAGATTCTGGATCGTCACCGTGCCGGACTGGACATAGAGGCCGTTGGCGTTTGCCCCCGCCTTGCCGAGCAGCTTGTGGCCATTGCCGTTGATGGTGACATTGGTCGTGATGGTGCCGGCCTTGCCCTTGGCGCTGAGCTCGATATCGGCCGTAAACGTAATGGTGTCGCCATTGGCCGCCTTCGCGACGGCGTCGGCCAGCTGGGCCTCATTGGCGACATTGAAATTCGCCGCCTGCGCCGGCGCCGCCACTACGCCCAGCCCCAGAGCCAGAAGCAGCGCGGGCAGCGTGCGGCCAAAGTTGCAGGATAGAAACGTTTGGCCGAGAAGCGCCGTCGCATTCGCGTTCAGAGGGCGGCGGCGATTGTGGAGCGGGGACATCGGCAGCTTCCATAGCATTACGAGGCATGGATCATGGGTTCAGCTGCGCGGATTCCGGCAGCCAATGTATTTCCACGCGGATCCACGCAGAGTGCTCACGGCACGCTGCGATGCATCCTCATTTCAACTGGAAAGCATCATCGCTGCCGGCGACGCAACGGTATTTTTACCTCGGCGGGCCAGCTGATACACCAGGACGAATATTGAGACGCGTAGCCGGATCGTTGGCTCACAGAAGGCGGGCCGCGGCCCTGGCTCGGCGAGGCGCGGCATCCGTGTCGGGGGGGCTGACTGCCCAAGCGCTGAGACCCGGCGCCGTGATTTGGGACGCTCCGACGATTGCCGCCCAATCGTGGGTCGATACCCTGAGCCGCCTGTGATGGGCTGCCGTGCCCGAACGCTCGGGGGCGGGTATTGAACGACATTTCGGCTGTGAAGAAGAACCGGCGCCTCTCCCGGCTTGCGGCTCTCCTGATCTTCTCCGCTCATGGCACGATCGCGCTGGCGCAGGCCCCTGTCGGCAGCGCGCCATGGGACGATTCAACCACCGCGGCGCAGCTTCAGGCCGCCATCGATCAGGCCCTGATCGAAAAGCGAATCCCGGGAGCCTCGGTCGCGATCCGGCAGGGCGACATTCGCTGGACGTCCAATTCCGGCCTCGCAGATGTCGCCAACGGCGTTGCACCCACCGCAGACACCTATTTCGGCTATCGCAGCATCACCAAGTCGTTCGTGACCACGGTCATCCTGCAGCTGGCGGAAGAGGGGCGTATTGGCCTGGATGATCCGGTCGGCGACTATGTCGACGGCGTGCCCGGCGGCGACGTCATGACGATCCGCCAGCTCGCACAGATGCGATCCGGCCTGTTCAACTATACAAGCTCAGCCGCCTTCGCCGAACAGTTCGGCGTCGATCCGAGCAAGGCATGGACGGCGCGCGAGCTGCTCGCCTTCGCCTTCGCCGAGCCGCTGCAGTTCACGCCCGGCGCCTCCTACGAGTATTCCAACAGCAACACGATCCTACTCGGCGAGGTCATCACGGCCGCGACCGGGAATGACTGGTCCGACGAAGTAAGTCGCCGCCTGACAGGCCCGCTTGGCCTGAGCTCGGTGATCAACCAGGGCGCCGGCTCGATGCCGACGCCAAACGCGGTCGGCTACATCGACCTCGATGACGGCAACGGCCCGGAATCGCTCGCCGCCTTCAACGCCACCGGTGCGGGCGCTTCGGGCGCGCTGGTCGGCGTCATCGCCGATGCCGAGCGCTGGGGGAAGGCGGTTGGCAGCGGCGAGCTGCTGAGCAAGCGTGACTTCGTCGAACGGTTGAAGTCGTTCGGCTCCACCAAGACCGATCCGCAAAGCCCCGAATATGACAGCTACGGCTTCGGCACGGGCGAGATTTCCGGCTATATCGGCCATACCGGCAACGGCCTCGGGTTCGAGGCGCTCGTCATGTATGACCGGGCAAACGACCGCACGATCACCATCCTCATCAACTCCAGCAATCCTGACGATCCCGATGCGCCGGCGCATCTGTTCAAGGAGTTTCTGGCCATTCTCGGCTGGACCCCGACCGGCCAGATTCAGGTGGTGGCGGATGGCGCGAACGCGGTGGTGGGAGCGGGTACAGTCTGGACCGGGCTGGTGAGCGGACCCTTCGGTGCGCGCGCCGCCGTCTACGCTGCCAATGGCGGGTCGGCGGTCGCGGATGGGCGGGTGGCACTCGCGCCGATGCAGGACTATGTGCCCGCTATCTTCGTCGGCAGCGGCGGACGCGTCGAGCTGGGCCTTGGCGGCGACATCACCGCGTCGCCGGGCGGCGACGGCGCGTTCCTGCGTGCCGAGACCGGGATCGCCTCGCTTGTCCTTACCGACGTGAACATCGTGCTGACCGGCGACGAGGTCAGCGGCACCGGCATTGATGCGCGCGACAACTCAGGCGCCGTGTTGAACCGTGTGAACATCACCGGCAGCGCCCTTGCCGGCCTGCATGCGGGCGGTGAGGCGCCGGCCGCTATCGGCGGTGTTGGTGTCGACATCAACCTCACCAGCGGTGACGGCGTTTGGGTCGAGCCGAACGGCACGGTCGACCTCGTCGACAGCTCCATCCGTCTGAACGGCGCCGGCAGCGGCCTGCGCGTCACTGGTGGCGATGGTTCGGCGCAGCTGTTCGGCACGCGCCTCACGGTCGAAACGCAGGCGGCGGGCAGCGTCGGCATTCTCGCATGGGGCGACGGTGCGGCGGTCGCGCTAAATGAGAGCGCGGTGACAACCCACGGCGCCGAGGCGCATGCGATCGTGATCGGCGAAGGCGGGCAGGTCGATCTGAGTGGAACGAGCGTGCTCGCCTCTGGAGAGGCGGCAGCGGCGGTTGCCGCCATATCGATCGAGGGCGCTTCGACCAGCCGGACCGCCTACCTTTCCATGAGCGACAGCTCCCTTGCCGCAGTGAGCGGCACGGCGGTGGTCGCGGCCGGCACGGACCTGCGGTTCATCGCCTCGAACGCGCAGGTGATCGGTGCCATGACCCGCTCGAACGATGCCAGCATCAGCCTCGCGCTCCAGAACGGCAGCACCTGGCTGCTTCCTGCCGCTGGAAACGCCGTGAACTCTCAGGTCGACCAGCTGACGAACGACAACAGCACAATCGCATTCGCGCCGCCGGCTGGCGCATCGCCGGCCCTCTTCCAGAGCCTCACCGTCGAAGACTATCAGGGAGTCAACGGCACGCTGCTCATGAATGCCGCCTTCGCAGGCACCGGGGTTGCGGACCGGCTCGTCATCGACGGCGGAACGGCCACGGGTCAAACGAGCATTATTGTCCAGTCGCACGGCACCGTGGCCCCAACCTCGGGCGACGGCATCGGCCTGATCCAGACGATCAATGGCGGCCAGACCGATCCGGACGCCTTCACCCTTGGTCGTCGCGTCGCTGGCGGCGCCTACGAGTTCGGCCTCTATCGCGGCGGCGCGTCGGGGGCCGATGACTGGTTCCTGCGATCGACTCAGGCGGGGGCCACCGGGCCCGGTGCGCTGCCGAACCTGCGGCCGGAAGTTGCCGTCGATACCGCCATCCCTGCGATTGCCTCGCAGTACAGCATGGCGATGCTTGGTACCTATGCCGAACGCGCGGCCGCACGAGCAGCCCAGCCTGACGGTCACGCAGGTTCGGGCTGGGCCCGCCTGTTCGGTGAGACGGGCAGCCAAGGCTCCAGCGGCGGCAATCCCGCGACCCAGCTCAATCGCTTCCTAAGCAACGGCCCGAGCTACAGCATCGACCTTGCCGGCTTCCAGGCGGGATATGACGTTCCGGTCTCGGAGCCAGGCGAAACGGTGCAGAATGTCATCGGCTTCTATGTCGGTGCCGGTGAGGCACGCGGAAGCGTCGATGCCGTCTATGGCGGTCCGGCCGGCAAGGTGTCGATGAACGCTTACTCGCTCGGCGCTTACTGGACGCATGCGCGGGAGGGCGGCCTCTACATCGACACGGTGCTCCAGGGCACTTTTTTCGCCGAGGCAAATGCGAGTTCAGTCCTCGGGCAGAAACTGAGTACGGACGGTTTCGGCCTGATCGCCTCGCTGGAGACAGGCTACCGGTTCGACCTTGGCGGCGGCTGGGCGATCGAGCCGCAGGCGCAGCTCATCTATCAGCGCCTATCCTTCGAGGGTGGCACCGACAGTTTCGGCTCGATCGACTACGACGCGGCCAGCGATATTCTCGGTCGCGTCGGCGCCCGTATCAGCCATGCATGGATGCTGGAGAGCGGCACGAGGCTGACCGGCGCGGCACGGGCCAGCCTGTGGCACGCTTTCGGCGACGGCACGGAGGTCACATTTGCCGATCTCTCCGGTAGCAATGCGGCTTCCTTCGATTCAGGCCTTGGCGGCACATGGGTGCAGCTTGGCCTCGACACTTCGATGACGATATCCGAAACCGTGCGCCTGTTCGCATCAGGGGACTATGATCTGCGCGTGGATAGCGAGCAGGGACACGCTATCGGAGGACGCATCGGTGTTAGCGTTAGCTGGTGAGAGGGTCCGCCTTAGCGGCGGTTCATGTTTAGACACGGCAGGGGAATGCTGGATGAAGACACGTAGTGTAGTTGCGGTCGGATCGGCACTTATGTTCGCTGTCTTGCCGGCAAACGCCGAAGATCTTCCGCCGCCTCCGTACATCTCCGCCGTTGCCATTCCTGACGGTCAGATCGACGCGGCCGTAAATCAACTCGACGGTCTTGCCGACGCCGTGATGAAGAAAACCGGAATTCCGGGCATGGCGGTTGCTGTGGTGAGGGACGGCAAGACAGTCTACGCGAAGGGCTTCGGCATCCGCGAGGTGGGCGAGCCGGGCAAAGTGGACGCCGACACCGTGTTCCAGCTGGCCTCACTGTCAAAGGCGGTCGCCGGCACGGTCGTCGCCCACGAGGTCGGCGCCGGCACAGTGAGCTGGGAAACCCCGGTCATCAAACATCTGCCCTGGTTCCGCTTGAAGGACCAATGGGTCAGCGAGCACGTCACCATTGCCGATCTGATGTCTCATCGTTCCGGTCTGCCGGACCATGGCGGCGACATTCTCGAGGATATCGGCTTTGACCGGCGCGCGGTGCTGGAGCGCCTGCGTCTTCTGCCGCTGGACCCGTTCCGAATCTCCTATGCCTACACCAATTTCGGCTTTACCGCGGGTGCGGAAGCGGTGGCTGTAGCGGCAGGCAAGGACTGGGCGGCGCTTTCCGAAGATGTGCTCTACACGCCGCTGGGCATGACCTCGACCAGTTCGCGCTTCGCCGATTTCGACAAGCGCGCCAACAAGGCCGTGAACCATGTCCGGGTGAATGGCAGCTTTGTTCACAAATATCAGCGCGAGCCCGACGCGCAGTCGCCGGCCGGCGGCGTCAGTTCGTCGGTCAACGACATGGCCCGCTGGATGGCCATGGTACTGCAGGGCGGCACCTATGCCGGCACGCCGGTCATCGACCCCACTGCGTTGCTGCCGGCGGTCTTGGCCGAGACGATCTCCAGCCCTTCGCCGGCCGTCGTCGCCCGGCCCGGTTTTTATGGCTACGGCTTCAATGTGAGCATTAACCCCGCAGGTCGGGTCCAACTCTCCCATTCCGGCGCCTTCTCCAGTGGCGCCGCTACGGCATTCACGATGCTTCCGTCGGCAGGCGTCGGCATCATAGTGCTCACCAATGCGTGGCCCCTGGGGGCGCCGGAGGCGCTGGCCGCCGAATTCACCGATCTGGTGCAGTTCGGCAAGATCGAGCGGGACTGGCTGGCGGCTTATGGCCCCAGACTGATGGTTGTGAATCGGCCGCTGGGCAGCCTCGTTGGCAAGGAACGGCCGAGCAACCCGGCATCGGCCGCCAGACTTTCGGATTATGTCGGCACCTACCAAAGCGACTATTATGGCAGCCTCGATATCGTTCGGAGCGGAGAGGGGCTGGCGGTAAGGCTCGGTCCGGCGGCGAAGCAATACGCGCTGGCGCATTGGGACGGCGACGCCTTCACGTTTGAACCGTCCAGCGAGAATGCGACCGACGGCTCCATCTCCCTCGCGACCTTCCACAAGGAAGGCACAGGTGTTGGTGCGGTTACCATCGAATATCTCGATGAGAACGGACTGGGCACGTTCGCTCGGAAGTGAGGTCCGGCTCCAGGTAGCTTCAACCGGCAGCGATCCCGCCGTGTCGGCCATTCTTCAGCCTGTGCCCATGAACAGCTGAATCGCTTCCCGTTTCTAGGCCCGCCGGAGCTGGAATTCTCCGGGGGTAGGGCTCATGCGGGCGGAGGTGCCTGAGAGCCACCGATCAGCGCGATCGATGGCTCGTTGCCGATGGCGCCGCGTGGCCGGATCTCATTGTAGTCTCTACGCCAAGCCTCCGTTTTCGTGCGGACGTCGTCAAGGCTGATGAACCAGCGGGTGTTCAGGCATCCCGCGCGGAGCTTGCCGTTGAACGATTCGATGAAGCTGTTGTCTGTCGGCTTTCCGGGGCTGGCGAAGTCGAGAATGACAAACTTCTGATAGGCCCAAGCCTCAGATTCTTCGGCGGTCGATAGCCTGCAAAATTTCCCGGTCCAGCGTGAGGTCGGCAACGAGCGTGCGCAGCTTCGTGTTCTCATCCTTGATCTGCTTCAGCCTCCTAATCTCGAGCGGCGCGAGCTTCTGATATTGCCTCTTCCAGTTGAAGTAGGTCGCCTGGCTGATCCCCGCCCGCCGGTAGATCTCCGCCACCCCGTTGATTCCGACACCTGATGGCGCCCGCGTCACTGAGAACCGGTCATTCACCGCATGTCGAACAGTTCCTGATGGAAGCGCGCCTCGACGGGAAAGCCCTGAGCGGCGAAGTCCCGTCGCAGTGATTCCCCGAAGCCGGCGGGGCCGCAGAACCAGATGCTCGCCTCGCGCCAGTCCGGCACTTCCTCCCGGATGCGGGCACCGGTGAGTCGGCCATCGCGGGCACTGATCAGGACATGCAGGCGCACATCGGCGGCCCGCGCGTCGTGCGCGAGCTTCGCAAGTGCGACCTCGTCTAAATCCGCGGTGGTGTGGAACAGGTCCGCCGTCTGACCTTCCGGCCCGTCGGGCGCGTCGCCGCGCAGGGCCATGTGCTTCATCCGGGCGATGAACGGCGTGATGCCGATGCCGCCGCCGATCCAGATCTGGTGGCGGCAATCGTCGTCGAAGGTGAAGCAGCCATAGGGGCCTTCCACCCGCACCTCCTGGCCGGCGCGCAGTTTCTCGCGCAGCCGGCCGGTGTGGTCGCCCAGCTCCTTGGTGATGAAGGCGATCCGCGGATGGTCCGGGTGCCAGCCGGAGGCGATGGTGTAGGGATGCGCGCCTTCGGACGCATCCGACATGGCGAAGGCGAACTGGCCCGCCCGATGCCCCGGCCAGCCCCTGGGCACATCGATGATGGTTTCGAGCGCCTTCACACCCGGATAGTAGTTCAGCTCGGCGATCCGCCCCTTGATGCCGATTTGTCCCACTTATCTCAGTAATCGTCGAGCCCTATCCTGACAATCAGACATTGCCAGTGAGGAGCCGCACGATGGATATGCCCGAGAGTGTGAAGGCCTATTTCGACGCCGAACGTCGCAACGACCCCGAGGCGCTGGTGGCGGCGTTCGCCGCCGGAGCGGTGGTGCGGGATGAGGGCGCCGTCCATGAGGGGCTGCCCGCCATCCGCCGCTGGTGGGTCGCGGCCAAGGAGAAGACCCACCACGTCACCGCCCCGATCGAGATGTCCGGAGGGGGCGACAAGGTTTCCGTCTGCGCGCTGGTGTCAGGCGATTTCCCCAACAGCCCGGCCACGCTCGATTTCGCCTTCACCATCGCGCAGGGCAAGATCGTCGCGCTGGAGATCGGCTGATGACCGATTTCCTCAATCTCGACGGCAAGCGCGCCCTGATCACCGCGGGAACGAAGGGCGCCGGTGCGGCCACCGTCGAACTGTTCCGCGCGCTCGGTGCCAGAGTGCTGACGACGGCCCGCTCGCGCCCCGAAGAGTTGCCCGAGGAGCTCTTCATTGCGGCGGACCTGACCACCGGGGAGGGCTGCGCGCGCGTGGCCGAGGCGACCCGCCGGCGGCTGGGCGGCGTCGACATCATCGTCCACGTGCTCGGCGGGTCCTCGGCACCGGGGGGCGGCTTTGCCGCGCTCACCGATGCCTTGTGGCAGCAGGAACTCGATCTCAACCTGTTGCCGGCCGTTCGGCTGGATCGGTTGCTCGTTCCGAGCATGGTCGAGCGCGGAAGCGGCGTCGTCATCCATGTCTCGTCGATCCAGCGCGTCTTGCCGCTCCCGGAATCGACAACGGCCTATGCCGCCGCAAAGGCCGCGCTGTCGACCTACAGCAAGGCCCTGTCGAAGGAAGTATCGCCAAAGGGCGTGCGCGTGGTGCGCGTCGCCCCGGGCTGGATCGAGACGGAAGCCGCCGAACGCCTCGTCCAGCGTTTGGCCGAGCAGGCCGGCACGGACTATGAGGGCGGCAGGAAGATCATCATGGACGGTCTGTGCGGCATTCCGCTCGGCCGCCCGGCCAAGCCGGACGAAGTGGCCAGCCTCATCGCCTTTCTCGCCTCGGACCGCGCGGCGGCGATCACCGGCACCGAATATCTCATTGACGGCGGCACGGTTCCCACCGCCTAGGCCGGGGCCGAACAAACCCGGGGCCGCCCGGAGAAAATCCGTACCGGACGGGAATAAGCGGCGCGGCACGGAGTCCATCCTTCAGACGCCACCATGCCACCGAAGGACAACGCCATGCGACACCGCGAAACACGCGCGGCGCGATTGATCGGCTGACCACCGCCGCCGGCAGCGCCGATCCGGCCTCGACATCCACCTCACCAAGTAATGGCCACGTAACCGCGGAAGTCGTTTTCGCGATTGCAGCCGCGCGCGGCCGTCACAACAGCGGATCAAGCAGAAATTGCCGATAATGGTATCGGGCAAGAAAAGGAAAAGCCTCATGAACACCAAGACAAGAAACATCCTTGCCGCCACCGCGGCCGCCGCCGCTGTCCTCGGCATGGACCCGGCGCGCGCGGCCGACCCCATCCCGCAGAGCCAGGCGGTCAAGAACGTCGTGCTTGTGCACGGGGCGTTCGCCGACGGGTCCGGCTGGCGCGGCGTCTATGACGAGCTGACCCAGCGCGGTTATCGCGTCACCATCGTCCAGAACCCGCTGACCTCGCTCGCAGACGATGTCGCGGCCACCACGCGCGTGCTGGAACGGCAGAGCGGCCCGGCCATTCTCGTCGGGCACTCCTGGGGCGGCACGGTCATTACCGAGGCCGGCGACACTCCGAAGGTGGCAGGGCTCGTCTATGTCTCCGCGCTGTCGCCCGACGCGGGAGAAACGACCGGCCAGCAATATGAAGGCTTTGCGCCGGCGACGGAGTTCGTGCTCGACAAGGCGGCGGACGGCTTCGCCTTTGTCGACCGCGAGAAATTCAAGGCCGGCTTCGCCCATGACGTCAGCGATCAGGACGTCGCCTTCATGCGGGACTCGCAGGTGCCGATCAACCTGTCCGCGTTCGGCACCAAGCTGACGCACGCGGCCTGGCGCTCCAAGCCGAGCTGGGCGGTGATCGCGACGGAGGACAAGGCGTTCGACCAGGCGATGCTGCTGCACATGGCCAAGCGGATCGGTGCCGACATCACCACGGTCTCCGCCAGCCACGCGCTCTTCATGACCCAGCCCAAGGTCGTCGCCGACACCATCGACAAGGCGGCGCGGACGGTTTCCAAGCGGCCGTGAGCGGTCGATGCGGCCGCCTTGCCGGGCCGGCACCCTCAGGGGGCGCTGGCCCGGCAAGGCGGGGCCGCTTCCTTGACGCCACGCACTGGTTGCGCCTTCTATCGTTTTAATCAAATCCAGCAACTCTCCCATTTTGCCGCCGCGCGCCCTATAGTGCGGGATCCGCGCCCTCCCGGTGCCTTTGCCGGGTGGTGCGCGATCTCCGCGTGTGGGGAAGGCGATGGGAAAGACCGACAAGGACATCCTGACCACGGCCGAGACCGCCAGAATACTCGGCGTGTCGGTCCGCACCGCCCAGCTGCTGATCGAGGGTGGCTCGGTGCCGTCGTGGAAGACACCGGGCGGGCACCGCCGGGTCTACCGCGCGGACGTCATGGCACTGATCGAGCGGCCCGCGCCGGGCGCGCCCGGCGCGCCGCTCCCGTCCGCCACCGTCATCCTTGTCGCTTCGTCCGAACGGCTTGCCCACTATGATCGCCTGTTGGCCGGCATTCCCGAATGCACGGTGGAAGCCTTCGACAATGTCCACCGGGCGCTGTTTGCCATCGGCTCCGTCCGGCCGCACGCCATCATCGTCGATCTCGCGCCGCCCGATGCCGAGCGGGTGAGGCTGCTGCACAGCCTCTCTGCCAACCCGTCGTTGGGTCACAGCCGGATTCTCGCGGTCGTGGCCGCAGGCACGATCGCCAGTGGCGATCTGCCCGGCCGCGTCGTGCCTGTCGAGACCGCCGAACAGGCAGCCGCCGCGATACGCGTGTCGCTGATCGACACCGGCACGCCGACCCCGCCGCCCGCCGAGGCGCTGTTTCCAATCGCGCTCAATGAGAGCCAGAGGCTGGTGGCACTCGAGCGCTCGGGGCTGTTGGACACGCTTCCCGAGGAAGCGTTCGACCGCCTGACCTGGCTGGCCTCCCGCACGCTCGACGCGCCGATCGCGCTGCTGACCCTGCTCACTCCCACACGGCAATGGTTCAAGTCGCGCATCGGCGTTGATGCGCCGGAAACCCCGCGAAGCTGGGCGTTCTGCAATCATACGATCCTGCAGAAGGCGGTGTTCTCGGTCGAGAACCTGCCGAGCGATCCGCGCTTCGCCGCCAATCCGGCCGTCGCGGGTGATCTCGGCTTCCGCTTCTACGCCGGCGCCCCCGTCCATGACGGTGAGGGCTTCACCGTGGGGTCGCTGTGCATCATCGACCGGAGGCCGCGCACGCTGGACGACGGCGAGCGGCGGGCCCTGATGGCGCTTGCGGCGCTGGCATCGGACGAGGTGCGGCTGCGCGCCATCGAGCGGCAGCTGCGGAACGCGCTCGGCAAGGCGGAGCGGCACACAGCTGGCCAAGGCCACAGCGCCCCGGCCGCGCCCGCCGGGCCTGCGCGTCTTCCGGATCGGGTATGAGCTTTCCATCACCCCGCAGGGCTTGAAACCTCCCAAGGCCGGCTTCACCCGACGGAGGTGGAGGGACGCGCGCGATGCCTTCCTGACCCGCAGCCCCGGCGCCGGCCCGCCCCTCATGGACGGCCCCGGCGCGAGGACGTCAGAGGTCGTAGGTCCGGCGGATCAGCTCGGCGGCACGCTCGCCGATGACGGCACAGGGGGCCTGCGTGTTTCCGGTGGTGACGCGCGGCATGATCGAGGCATCGGCGATCCGCAGACCCTCGACCCCATAGACATTGAGAGAGGCGTCCACGACCGACATCGCGTCACGCCCCATCTTCGCCGTGCAGCTCTGATGCCAGTAGGTGACGGCGGACTCGCGCACGAACTGCTTCATCGCTTCGCCCTTGAGCGGGCCCGGCAGCGCCTCGCCCTTCACCAGAGGCTGGAAGGCCCTGGCATTGCCAAGCTCGCGGCAGAGCTCGATGCAGGCGAGCGCCGTCTCCATATCGGCGGGGTCCGACAGCATGTTCGCGTCGATCTCGATCGCCGAGAGCGGATCCGCGCCGGTGAGGCGAAGCCGGCCACGGCTGCTTGGCCGCGCCAGGCCGGCGAACATCGTCCACCCCTGCGCGGGCACGCCCCGTGCCGCCGTCCGTTCGCTCGGCACCGGAAACTCGGCCTGGCAGAACAGCAGGTCGGGCGATTCAAGCTCGGGACGCGTCTTCCAGTACAGTTTCGCTTCGCTGCCATTATTGCGCGGCGCGAGAGCGTCGCGATACTCCCAGATGCAGCAGAAGGCCGTGTGATCCTGCAGGTTCGCGCCGACGCCGGGTAGATGCTGGCGGACGGGGATGCCATGCCGGCCAAGTTCCGAGGCGTCGCCAATGCCCGAATACATAAGGACTTTCGGCGTATGGATGGCGCCGAGCGACAGGACCACTTCCGCACTGGCGCAAATGCGCGAGACCTCTCCGTCGCGAACCACGTCGATCCCAACGGCGCGCCGGCCCTCGAAGATCACCCGGCGCACCGTCGTTCCGGTGAGCACCGTCAGGTTGGGCCGGTCCATCCAGGGCCGCGCATAGGCGCGGAAAAGGGAGTGGCGTCGCCCATCCCGCACCAGCATGTCGGAGAGGGCGACGCCTCCAGCGCCTTCCATCATCGCGCCATTGGGATGATCGAAGCGCGGGATGCCGATTTCGGTCGCGGCATCGAGCAGGGCGAGCGCCACCGGGCTGGGATCGCGCGGCGGCTGCACCCACACCGGGCCCGCTGTGCCGCGATAGTGCGGATCGGGCGTGCCCTGCCAGTTCTCGATCCGACGATAGATGTCGAGCACCGCCGGGTAGCCCCAGGCGGGATCGCCGCTCTCCTTGGCAAAGAAGTCCCAGTCGCTGCGGTGCCCGCGCGCCCACACCATCACATTGATGCTGGACCCGCCGCCCAGGCCCTTGCCCATCGACATCGACAGGGTCCGGCCGTCGAGGTGTGGATTGGGCGTCGCCTGAAAGCCCCAGTCACGCGCGCTGCCGAGATTGAGCGGCCATTGCGAGGGGTCGAGCACCGTGTCGGCTTCGTCATCGCCCCCCGCCTCGACGAGGAGCACATCGACATCGGGGTTCTCGGCCAGGCGCCTCGCCACGACCGAACCGGAAGACCCGGCGCCGCAGACGATGAAATTGTACTGCGCCGGAGGCCGCTCCCGCAGCCGGTTCTGGTTCTCGGCGACCCGCCTGGCGAAGTCCGGCGCGTCGTCCTTGTCGATCTCGCTCATGTCGCAAACTCCTCTGAATGGCGACGTGGTATCAATTTTATCAAATTAATCAAATATAGCCTTTATGCTAAATCGCGGCGGCGAACCGCGACGCGAGACAGCAGGGCCTCGTTGCCGTGGCGTCGGGGCCCCGCTCGTGTCCGCGCCAGCCGTGCGCAGCCGATCGCCCGGGCAGCGGCCCGGTCGGCTCACGCCGGCATGGGGGTGGACGTGTCGGCCGTCCGGCGTGGACCTGTGCCGCGCCAGCTCGCCCGTCCGTTGGGGGGACGTGAACGCCCCCCCGCGCGATCGGTCCGTTCAGTAAGTCGCGGTCGGATTGACCTGCCAGATTTCGTCGACCAGCCTGTCGCCGCGATAGAGCAGCACGTAGCGCACCTTGACCGTGTTCTTGCCGGCGAAGGTGACATCGGCCGTGACCGTGCCACCCTTGGGATTGGCCGCCGCTACCGCCATGGCGATGGTCGCCGTCTGGGCGCCCTGGGCGGCGAAGAATTTCGACCAGATCTCCCTGATCGCGCCCGGCTGGCTATAGGTGCCGTCGAGCGGGCCGCCGACCCAGTGCAGCGTCGCGCCGGGGCCGTAGGCCGCCGACACAACAGCGAGGTCGCCGCCGGCAATGGCGGCGATGCGCCACCTGGCGAGGTCTTCGGCAGAACCCGCCAGCGCGGCCGAGCCGGAAGCGGCGATAAGGACGAACGTCGCGGCGAGGGTTGAAAGGCGCATGTGCCTGAATCTCCAATGTGGCCTGCATCGGGAGACTCTCGTCGCGGCGCTTTATTCCGCCTGACGGGGCGTGCGTTCCGATTTTCGCGTCGCACGGGGTGGGCGTCGGGCGGGTCAGGCGAAGGCCGGAGAAAATTCGCGCCGGGGCGGAATAATCGCGCCGGCTGCGAGTCCAACCTCCCGAAGGCGTCATCGCCCGAAGGAGAAAAGTCCATGCGACAACGACACCTGTCTCGTGTCGGCGTGCTGCTCGCGCTCTGCCTGACTGGGAGCGCGGTCGCGGCGGGCGACCACAGCCATGGCGCCGACACGGCTTCCACAACCCGCGCCGAATCGCCGTTTCTCGCCGAGAACGCCGCCGCCATGGACAAGATGATGGCGGACATGGAGGTGACGCCGACCGGCGACATCGACGCCGACTTCACGGCGATGATGATCCCGCACCATCAGGGCGCCATCGACATGGCGGTCGCCTATCTGCGCTACGGCCAGAACCCGCAGCTGCGCCGCCTCGCGCAGGAGATCGTCATCGAGCAGCAGCAGGAGATCGCCGCGATGCGGCTTGCGCTCGGCCAGCCCCTGCCGCCTTCCGCGCCGGCGCCAACCCTGCCCGGGACCGGCGCCGCCCATGACCCTTCCGCCATGCCCCCAGGCACCCTGTCGCTCCGCCCGATGCCCGCCAGCACCATGGCGATGCCGGCCCTGTCGGCCCCGGCGAATTAGGAACCGTCCCATGAACACATCCGTCCTCACCGGCGTGCTCGCCAGCGTCCTGCTCGCCTGTGCGGTGCCCGCCTTCGCCGGACAGGCGCCGTTCGCCGCCTCCGCCCCGGACATTCCGCTGAGCAGCCGCGACCGCGTCTATGCCGCCGAGCAGTTCTCCAACACCATCTCCGTCACCGATCCCGCGACCAACAAGCTGGTCGGCATCATCCGGCTGGGTGAGCCGCAGCCGACGAACTTCAGCCCGCTCTACAAGGGGCAGGTGCTGGTGCACGGCATGGGCTTCTCGCCGGATCGTAAGACGCTCGCCGTGGTGTCAATCGGCTCGAACGCTGTCACCTTCATCGACACGTCGACCAATGCCGTGAAGCACACGACCTATATCGGCCGCTCGCCGCACGAGGCGTTCTTCACGCCTGATGGCAAGGAGGTCTGGGTGACGGTGCGCGGCGAGGACTACATCGCCGTGCTGGACAGCGCGACCTATGAGGAGAAGACGCGCATCAAGGTGCCGAACGGCCCGGGCATGCAGATCTTCTCGCCCGACGGGAAATACGGCTATGTCTGCTCCTCCTTCATGCCCGAGACCGTGGTCATCTCGGTCGCCGACCATAGGATTGTCGGCCGTGTGAAGCAGGAAAGCCCGTTCTGTCCCAACATCGCGGCGACGCCGGACGGCAAGCAGGTCTGGTTCACGCTGAAGGATATCGGCAAGGTGCAGGTGTTCAACGCGCAGCCGCCGTTCGAGGTCATCAAGACGCTAGAGACCGGCCCGATCACCAACCATGTCAACTTCGCCCGCAATGCCAAGGGTAGCTTCGCCTATGTGACGGTGGGCGGGCTCAACGAGGTCAAGGTGTTCCGCACCGACGACTTCACGCCGGTGGCGACCATTCCTGTCGGCAAGCTGCCGCATGGCCTCTGGCCGTCGGGTGATGGCTCGCGCGTCTATGTCGGGCTGGAAAACGCCGATGCTCTCGCGGCCATCGACACGCTGACCAACACGGTGGTGGCGACCATCCCGATCGGCCAGGCGCCGCAGGCGGTCAACTACGTGCCCGGCGCCGTGCCGGAGGGCGAGGGCACGCAGAACCTCCAGCCGCTCGGCGTCGCCGGGCAGGCGGCCCATCTCAGCCTGACCACGGACGGCAAGGCCGCCGACACGCCCCCGACCAGCATCACGCTGTTCGACCAGGGTCTGATCCAGGTCCTGCAGGCGTCAGTAACCGGCCTCGCGCCGAAGAAGCCGCATGTACTGGCGCTGGCCAGCCAGCCCGACGGCACGGGCGCGATCGAACCGCTCTCGGCCTTCATGTCCAATCCCGCCGGCTCGGCGATCGTCAACGCCGCCGGACCCATCCGCCAGATCGTGCAGAACGCGGCCAAGGCCGAGCGCCGCTATCTCGTCATCACGCAGGGCACGGTCGCCCAGCCCGGCGCCGTCGTCCAGCGCCAGACGCTGGATTGACGCGCCCCGCCTGCGCCAGGACAGTCGCTGATGGGGGAGGCGCGCCTCTCCTCGAAAGGAGACACCGTGAACCACGAGATGGTGCGCCTCATCGAGCCGCTGATTCCGGCATTGCGGCGCTATGCGCGGGCGCTGATGCGCGAGCGGACGGCGGCGGACGATCTGGTGCAGGATTGTCTGGAGCGCGCCATCAGCCGCTGGCATCAGCGGCGGCCGGGCGAGGACCCGCGGGCCTGGATCTTCACCATCCTGCACAATCTCGCGATGACGCGGCTGCGCCGGTCGACGCAGCGCCCGATCCATATCGGGCTCGACGACGCCGATCCGGCGAGCTTCGCCTCGGCGGCCCGACAGGAGGACGGGCTGCGCTGCCAGGACCTCGTCAACGCGCTGGCGCAGCTGCCGGATGAGCAGCGGACCGTGCTTCTGCTGGTCACGGTCGAGGAACTCTCCTATGCCGACGCGGCGCAGGTGCTGGGCGTGCCGATCGGCACGGTCATGTCGCGTCTGTCGCGTGCCCGCGAACGCCTTGCCAGGCTGATGTCCGCCGACCCGCGCGCAGCCCGTCCGTCGCCCCATCTCCGGAGCGTGAAATGAACCCTCTTCCGATCACCGAAGACGACCTGAACGGCTTTGTCGACGGCACGCTCACGCCCGAACGCCACGCCGAGGTGAGCGCCTATCTCGACGCCCATCCGCATATTGGCCGACGCATCGCGGTCTATGGCGAGCAGCGCGACATGCTGCGCGACGCCTTCGCGCCTGTCATGGACGAGCCGGTGCCGACGGAGCTCGACCTCTCGCGCATGATCGAGGAGCGCCGCCTGCCACGGCAGGCGCCACGCTGGGCGATGGCCGCGGCGGCGGTGCTGCTGCTGTCGGTGGGCGCCGCCGGCGGCTGGTCGCTGCGCGACCTGAGTCCTCCGACCTCCGAAGGTGTCCAGGCGCTCGCCCGCGAGGCGGCCGCGAGCTATGCGACCTATGTGCCGGACCAGGTGCGGCCGGTCGAGATCCGTGCCAGCGATCGCGACGTGCTCGCGGCCTGGACCGCCAAGCGCATTGGCCGTCCGATCGGCATTCCGGACCTGACGGCGGCGGGCTATCGGCTGATGGGCGGGCGCGTAGTGCCGACCGAGCACGGCCCTGCCGCGCTGTTCATGTTTGACGACGATCGCGGAACGCGGCTCGTGATGCTGGCGCGCCCGATGAAGGCCGATCCGGCCCTGCCAATGTCGCCTCACACCGACGGCGCACTCAACGGCTTCGCCTGGGCCGATGATGGCCTCGGCTACAGCCTCGTCGGAGCGGTGGCCCCGGACCGGCTGCATCCGCTGGCCGATGAGCTGCGCCGGCAGATACGCAGCGAGGCCTGAGCGACGTGTTTGCGACATACCCGAAAGGGTCGATTGATCGGTCACTGATCGTGCGCTGGAGAATGGCGCATCCGGCGCGATTTGAAGGTGAGACCTCTGCTTTTCGGATTAAATAGTCGGCTAACTTAATTATCAGAAAAGAGAGGGCGCTTCAGCGCCGGACGTCAGCCGTCCCGGTTCGGCGTGCCGAGCACATGTGTATCGGGCGGCAGCATCACCTGGTCGAAGGTCTGCGTGAACATGGCCGCCGCGAAGAAGGCTACCGCATGCAGCGTCTCGCTGCCCGTATTGACGATGTCGTGCCGCACGTTCGGCGGCAAGGCAAAGACGCTGCCCGCGCCGATGGTGCGGCTGCCGTCCTCCATCAGGAGTTCGCCGGTCCCGGCGAGGATGTACTGGGTCTCTTCCGTGGCATCGGTGTGCCAGCCCAGGCGCCCGCCGGGCGGAATCTCGTAGACGATGGTGGAGGACTGGCTCGCGCCATGCCCGCCGCAGGTGGCGAAGGCTCCGAGCCAGTTGACGGACGGGTCCGTCGCGCCGTGCACATGGATCCGCGCGAGCGTGTCGGCGGCAACAATGGGTACCATGACATCCCTCCGATACTGATGCTTCAATCGCCACGGGGCGCTGCTGGCCACCTGATGAGCCGCGCGCCACGTCCCGACGCACCGACACTAAAGGCACCAACGTAGGGGCGTTACGGAACTTTTCGCCTGCATTGGCGAAGGAAAGCGAAAGGCGGTGCTGCAGGTTACTTTATACCGTCAAAGGGCTTCAACGGTCGCGATTGGGGCCGCTGCGGCGTCTTCGCCAGGGGCCATGCGTGCTTTCGCCATGCGATAAATGAGATCATGGCCAGCCATGGTGTCGGCCAGGAATCGGTCGAAGCCGGCGCGACATTTGGGCGTGACGTCGACGCTGTTGCCCGACAGCCGCACGAAGCCGAGTTCCGCCGCCCCCTGCAGCAACTTGCGCACATGGGTACGGGACACGCCGAAGCTGTCGCCGATCTTGAGAAAGGACACCTGCGGCGGCGCCTGATCGTCCTGATGGGCGCACACATGCATGAGCTTGGTCAGTATCATGTGGCCGGCCTGCCGGGGCAGGAAGAAGGCGATCACCGGATTGGCCAGGATGAATTGCTGCGCATGGGCCAGGAACGCGGCACATATTTCGCGCGCCATGCGATGAAAGGCCGGGTCGTGGTTGACCGGTTCGGGATATCCGGGGTCCGGAAAGAGGACGTGCAGCGGGTGATAATAGACGCGGAGCGCGCGGCGATCATGGATGAGCATCCTGTCCGTGGGCGCCAGCAATGTGACGCGGCGATCGTTCGGCGCCCGGTAGGCCGAGATGTATCCGGTATCCGCAAGACGGCGGACGATATCGTGGGTGCGGCGCCAGCTCGCGATGCCATGGGCCTCCATCTGCCTTTTAAGCAGTTGCATGGTCGGCCATGTCGCGCGGTCGTGGGGTCGATGTCCGGCGTCCATGATGATGACGCTCATGAAGATCGTCGCTGCGCCGCCATCGATCAGCAGCCGGTTCTCGGCCGGCTGGTTCTCGTGCAGTTCGAGCATGTCGCGGACATAGATCTCGCGCGCCAGCCCGAAGCGCGGTTGCGCCAGGATGTCGTTCGCCGACAGCAGAGGCTGGATCTCCATCACAGGGATCTCATTCGACGCAGCGCCTTCCCAATCGTCGGCACAGTCTTACTCAAACGGGACAGAATTGGGAGGTGCCATACACAGAGCTGGCGCTTTTGATACTCAAGCGGCCCTCCCGGCACGCCGTTGTAACTGGCCGCTTTGCGCCGCCTTCTCGGTCGTTCAGGCCTTGCTTTCTATTTCTTAAAAGCAGACCTGAACCGCCGGCAGGTGAGACGTCCCGTTTTCGCGGTCGTTTTCCGGGGGGCTGCTTTAGGAACGCGGCATCCCAAGGACGCCGGACGCAAACCTCGGGCTGCGTGTTGCCAGTCTTGCCATTCGGTCAGATCCTTCAGCACCACATTGTCGAGCATGGCAAAGGCCAGCATGCGCGGTCCGATTGCCGTTTTCGTCCTCGAGAACCCGACGTCGTTTGGCCTCCGACACATCCATCCCACCGAAACGGGCGGATGGGCAAGACGGAGTGCAAGGGCCTTGCCGTCCGGATGGACCGGTTTGACCGCGCCGTCATCGATCATCTGGAACGGCGCATCCTCGATCCGGAACGCCTGTCCACCCTTCTGGAGCAGCTTCTCGACCGGCGCGAGGAATGGGTCGAGCGGCGGCGCAGCCACATCACCGAGCTCAATAAGCGGGCGACCGAAGCTGAGGCCAAGCTGCAGCGCCTTCATGAGGCGATCGAGAACGGCCTGATCAACCTGGCCGATCTCTGATTGAAGGACCGCATTGCCGAACTGGCCGCGATTCGCGACCAGACCGAGGCAGACGCTGAGCGTGCGCAAGCCGCGGTCGAGCGGGTCGGCCCCATCGTCACCGCTGAGGCCTGAAGCGCTTCTCCGAGATCGCCAGCGCCATGCTGCGCATCGAGACCGGCGAGTATCACCGTGACCATCTTCGAGCGCTCGCTCAGCGCGTCTAGGTGGTGAGCAGGTCGGAGATTCAGCGGATGGGAAACAAATCGGACCTGCTGCGCACGCTTGCGGCCGGATCAAGTGTAGGAGCGGCGGCGAACGGCGTTCGCAGTTTTGTGCCGAAGTGGCGCACCCGGCACGATTCGAACGTGCGACCTCTGCCTTCGGAGGGCAGCGCTCTATCCAGCTGAGCTACGGGTGCCGAGGCGCGCGAGGCGCCTGTGCCGCGTCTTCATAATCGAACCATGGCCCCCCGGCAACCGGGTGCGAGGGGCCTTTCGTCGGGAGCGCACCTAACCGTGCCGGCACGCCCCGCATCAGGGCCGTGCCGGCAGGCCTTGGTTCACTTCGGCTGCGGTGGGCGCGCATTGGCGGTGGCGACGCGGCGTCCCCAGGAAATGAGGTCGGGCGAACAATCGTCGCGGTCGAGGGCGCATTCGATCAGGGTCGGCCCCTTGGTGTTGCCGAGCGCCCGCGTGATCGCCTCGGCGAGTTCGCCGCCGGTGCCGGCGCGCAGGCCGAGCCCTTCCCCGTCCTCGGCGTTGAAGACGTTGATCAGCCCGGCATAGTCCCAGTTCTTGATGTTGTTATACGGGCCGTCATGGATTTCGACCTCGATCGTGTAGCCGCGATTATTGATGAGGAAGATGATGATCGGCAGCTTGCGCCGGATCATCTGCGCCACCTCCTGCGCGGTGAGCTGGAACGAACCGTCGCCGATCATCGCGATCACGCGCCTGCCGGGCGCGCCCACCGCATAGCCGAAGGTGGCCGGCACCGCCCAGCCAATCGAGCCCCACTGCATCTCGATCTCGAAGCGCGCGCCTTCGGGCAAGGCGAGGCGCATGCCGTTGAACCAGGAATCGCCGGTCTCGACGAGGACCGTGCTGTCGCCGGTCAGCAGCCCCTGGATCTGGCGCATCATCTCGGTGCGCGAGAGCTTGGCCTCCGGCGGCGCCTCCGGCACCGTGGCCGGCGCGGCGCGCAGCCGGTGGAACTCGTTCAGGGCGGTGGGGTTCGCGTCCACCCGTGCCGCCAGGCCGTCCAGCACCTCGGCAAGGTGCAGGCCGCTGAAATCATGCCCGGCAAGGGTGACATGGTCGATATCGAGGGTGAGAACGTTCGCCCCGGCCGGGTTCGAGGTCCAGCCGACGGTGGAATAGTCGTTGAACAGCGTGCCGATGCAGATCAGCCCGTCCGACCAGTCGACGATCTCGCGCGTGCCCGGCGCGGAGACCTCGCCCCAGTAGATGCCGGCAAATTGCGGGTGCGTCTCGGGGAAGAAGCTCTTGGCCGCCGCCATCACCGCCACCGGGCAGCCCAGCGCCTGCGCCAGCGCCAGCGCCGCGCGCTCGGCCTTGGCCGCGCGCAGCTTGCAGCCGATGAGGATGACCGGTTTCTTGCGGCCCTTGATGAAGTCCGCCGCGGCCGCCACCGCCGCCTCAAGCGTCGCGGCATCGCTGGGCGCGCCGGCGAGAAGGCCGCTCACCGGCCCCGGCGCGGCGCAGGGAGCGCCGGCAATGTTGCAGGCGATCTCGATATAGGCCGGCTTGCTTTCGCGCAGGGCGGTGCGGATCGCCGTGTCGATCTGGGAGGGCGCCTGCTCGGGCGAGGTGATCGCCACCGCGCAGCAGGTGATCCGGGCGGCGATGTCCAGCTGGTAGGAGAGATCGGAGGTCGCCATCGTGTGGTGCAGCAGATGGTCGGTGGCGCGGTCATTGGTGTTCGGCGCGCCGGAGATCAGGATCACCGGCAGGTTCTCCGCATTGGCGCCGGCAATGGCGTTGATGATCGACAGACCGCCGACGCTGAAGGTGACGACGGCCGCCGCGGCGCCATTGGCCCGGGCATAGCCCTCGGCGGCATAGCCGCAATTGAGCTCGTTGCAGCAATAGACCTGCTCGGTTTCCTCATTGGTCAGCAATTGGTCGAGCAGTGCCAGATTGAAGTCGCCGGCCACGGCGAAATGGTGCTTCAGCCCGATCTGGGCGAGACGGGCGGCAAGATAGCTACCTACGGTGTACGTCATGTTGCGCTCGGTCATTGCCTTGAGGAAGGTCCCCGGAACCTAGCAGCATCCCCGGCCCGCCGGTATCTCGAATGAACGCCGCGCGCGCTCTCGGGCCGGCCTCAGGCGCGCTCACGCCGGCCCGGCGAGCAGGTCCTCGATCCGCGCCGGGGTGCCCGGCGCCGGGTCCGGGCGCAGGCCGACACCGTCGTCGCCTGACAGCAGGCCGGCGAGGATGTCGGCGACGGCCTCCATGTCGGGGGCGAGAAGCCCCAGCGTCGCCAGAAACTGCGTGCCGACCCGCAGCGCGGTTCCCCCCGGCCGGGTGATGTCGGGGCAGAGGCCGATGATGACGCCGCTTTCCGCCAGCGCCGCCACCAGCGCACGCGGCGCGGCGCCCGCCGCGATCGGGATCAGCATCTGGTGCGTGTGGCCGGCCTCGGGCGCGATCACCGGCAGGCCGCGCGCGCGGCAGGCCTCGGCGAGGGCGGCGGTGTTGGCCACCACGCGCCCGGCGTAGTCAGTCGCGCCGGCGCGCATGTCGGTGAGCAGGCGCAGCAGCGGCGGCAGCAGGGCGGCGTTGGAATTGGCGAGGAAGCGCGCATCCAGCAGCCGCGTCAGCGCCTCGCCCTGCGCCGGGTCGCGGCCGAGGATGAGGCCGTGCGGCAGGCCGGGCAGGGTCTTGTAGGTCGAGGTGACAAGCACGTCGACGCCGGCCTCCAGCGGGTTGGGATAGGTGCCGCCCGCAATCAGCCCGGCGACATGCGAGGCGTCGAACACGGTGGTTGCCCCCACCGCGCGCGCCGCCGCGACCACGGGCGCGATATCGTCCGCCCGCACCATCGCGCTGCGCCCGAGCATGACGAGGCGCGGCCGCCGCTCTTCCACCATCCGCGCGGCGCCTGTCGCGTCGAGGCACAGGCCGGCGGCATCAAAAGGAAGCTCGTCGCAGACCAGCCCGGCAAGATCAGGCGTGCCGCCGCGCCGCTGGCTCAGATGCCCGCCCTGCGCCTTGTCAGGCGCCAGCATCAGCTCGCCCGGCCGGGCGAAGGCGTGGAACACCGCGAGATTGCACAAAGTGGCGCTCGGCAGGCGCGGCTCGGCCCAGCCGGCGCGAAAGAGGGCGCAGGCCTCCTGCCGCACCGCCACCTCGAACTGCGAGACGAGTTCCGTGCCCGGCTGCTCCTTGTCGAAGCTCGGCCCCATCGAGGGCATGGCACCGAGCCCGGGCGCCGTGGCGGCGATCACCTCCGGCGAGGGCAGGTTGGCGCCGGCATAGAGCACGAGGCGCTGGCGGGCGAGCGTGTCGCCATGGCGCGCGGCGGCGGCGAAGAGCGTTGCATGGTCCGGTGTCATGCCACGGAGATAGCCGCTAATCGCCGCGCGGCCAATGCGGCCTCGCCACGCAGAGTGTGGCGAGCGGGCGGCGGGTTGTTATATAGCTCAGCCATGACAGACACTCCCGCCGCCTCTGCCCCGCCGCCGCGCGCGCCGCTGTTCTCCCCCGAGGAGGTGGAGCGTTATGCCCGCCATCTCGTGCTCGCTGAAATCGGCGGACCGGGCCAGCAGAAGCTGAAAAAGGCGCGGATGCTGGTTGTGGGCGCGGGCGGGCTCGGCGCGCCGGCGCTGATGTATCTCGCCGCCGCCGGGGTCGGCCATCTCACGGTCATTGATGATGACGAGGTGTCGCTGTCCAATCTGCAGCGGCAAATCATCCACACCACCGCCGCCATCGGCCGGCGCAAGACCGAGAGCGCGGGCGCGTTCATCGCCGCGCTCAACCCGCATGTGGCGTTTGAAGGCATCAACGCCCGGCTGACGGCGGAAAACGCGCTGGCGCTGGTGGGCGGGGCCGATGTGGTGATCGACGGTTCGGACAATTTCTCCACCCGCTATCTCGTCTCGGACGCCTGCGCGCTGGCCGGCGTGCCTCTCGTCTCCGCCGCGCTGGGGCGTTTTGATGCCACGGTGACGACGCTGCGCCCGCATGAGAAGGCGGCAGACGGCACGCCGAACCCGACCTATCGCTGCCTGTTCCCGCAGCCGCCGCCGGCGGGGCTGGTGCCCAGCTGCGCCGAGGCCGGCATTCTCGGCGCGGTGGCCGGGGTCGCCGGCACGCTGGTGGCGCTGGAGGCCGTGCGCGCCGTGGTCGGCTTCGGCGAGGGGCTGGTCGGGCGGCTGTTGATGATCGACACCCTCACCATGCGCTTCGAGACGCTGAGCTATGGCTGGGACCCGGACAACCCGCTGACCGGCGAGAACCCGACGATCAAGGATCTGTCGGGTCATAGGCGCTGACCGGCAGCGGGTGGGTCCTTCTTCGAGGCCCATCCTTCGAGGCCCGGGCTTCGCCCGGGCACCTCAGGATGACGCTGCACCCAGGCAGGGCTGCGTTATGCTGAGCCGCAAGCGAAGCGTCGCACTGGGGACGATCTGCCAGAGGCCGGACCACGCCATGCTGAGGTGCGCGCGCAGCGCGCCTCGAAGCACGCAGATGCGTAGGTGTGAGGCTGAAGACGCTCTCCCGGGTCCCGGATCGGCGTCGCGCGAGGCGCGACGTGTCCGGGGAAGCCGAGCGCGCGGGGGCTGTACTGTCCCTCCGGCGAGCGGGCCGAACAGAGACCTGAGCAATGTGCGGCGATCTACGTCAGGCCAGTAGCGCGCGGGCCGCTGTTGTGGATGTAGATGAGTGCTCAGTTGAACATATAAATGTAAATTTGAATTAAAAAATCGAATATAATCATAAATGGATATATTAAATCATATCCCCAGACATACTTTATATGGCAGCCATCTATTTCAATGTATATAAACTGATCAAGTAGAGGTAGAAAATATCCATCTCTATCTACAGATTCTGCGCACTTCAAGGTGACGCCGGAGCCGCTATTTAATTGTTGGATGAACGCTATATATCCATCTTTTTTTGAAATATGCCGGGTGCCGTCGCCTATTTCGATGGTGCCACCAGGAAAATTTTCCACATGTACGACAAATACTATAATATTTAAGCTTATCATAAATATAAATAATGATATATATAATGATAAGAATCCAAATATAGCAAATAATGCACGTTTTATCATATGCGGCTCCGTGCATAGACCGATTAGCTCGGCAAAATCTGCGATGTGAGGCCGTAATCGCTAAGATCATTACCCTTTGAATGGACGCGAGGCAACGCGACAGGGTGTTCACGTGCCATGGGGTGGCTCGGTCGGGCGCGGATCTGTCGGGGGGGGGGGGCATAGGCGCTGAAGCGGCGCATCCCGCATGGCTTCAGGCTGGCGTCATCCCGGCCGGGCGGCGCGAGAACCGGGATCGGGGTTATCGTTGCGCGCGATCCTTCGGCGTGATCCCGGATCGGCCTTCGGCCGTCCGATTGATCGGCGTGAAGACGCCAGCGTCGCGCCAGTTGCAGAAATAGCCAAACACAGTGCTCTTGGGAGGAAGGTCTTTCGGGATCAGGCGCCATGGGATGCCGCCCCGCAGAACATAGAAGATGGCGTTGACGATTTCGCGCAGCGGCCAGACTGGTTTACGCCCTCTCGACGCTCGGTCTGGAAGAAGCAGAGCGATCACTTCCCATTCAGCATGCGTCAGGTCGGCTTCGTATCGTGGCCGACCGCGACTATACTGTCGCCGGGTGGTCGGGTTCCACATAGCGTTTCCGTTTAGGCATAAGTCGGCCTGGAATCAGTAGTTAGGCGACCATTCCGGCCATCTGCGGGAGAACTATGTCATCGGTTGCCGGACTGAAGTTGACGTCAGGCTCAGGGGAGTTCTATCGTCGCGCTATTCAGGGGAGAGGTAGGGTATGAGGTTGCTCTTGCTCGGAATAGCATTACTACAATCAGGTATTGCATTGGCGGGCGAGATCGCCCCTATGAATTCAGCCTCGCTGTTCTCGCAGAAGTGGGCTGTTTGCTCAGGGCTCTACAGCCGCCTTCAAGCCAAGATGAGTCACCGCTTTGAAGGATGTTCCATGAGCAAGGACGAATATCTCATTATCTATCCAATTCCCAGTCTTGTCTCCACTCTAATCAGCCGGGAGCGAGACAAGGGAAGCCCTTTGACTGAGGAAGAGGTGATCGAAATCCGCGACAATTGTGAAGCGGTTGCTGTTCCGCCCGACGTTGCCCGGAAGATCGATGAAGCACGAGGTTACCTCGATATCGATCCCGAAAATTGCTGGGAGGAGTGGCAACGAGCCCGAAAAGAGCCGATGGACAGTTAAGTGCCAGTTCCCCATCCGACTATCGAATTTTCGCACAGGCTCTGAGGCGGCGCCGGCGAGGAACGGACATGCGTTGCCGGACAGGGTGTTCGCACACACTCATCGTGGCAGCGCCGCGCGATGGTCGCGAAGCGCCCAGAGGCGCGTGCAACTAGTGTATGCGGCGCCGCTTACATGCCGTGAGGTGGCTTAACGGAGCTCCGAGATCAAATCATCTTCCAAGAAAAGGCTGTAAAAAATATCCGTTATCTCGCTACCCTCCTTTGGAGTATGAAAATAGCCACGAAAGTTATTAGCAATTGATAATTTCAGAGAATTCGGAAATAGACATTTTTCGACTTTCCGCAAATTCGATAAATGTTATCTCATCAATCAATACAGTATTATTTTCAAAATCGATTATAATATTATATCTGTTCAAATTTATTGTTTCAATAATTATTGATGTTCTGTTAAATATTTTATCGCATATCATTTTTCTGATATAGGGGGTCACTTCTTCTCTCATGAATACAGAGATGAATTCATCCATGAAGCTGACCTCGTTACTGGAGTGGAATGGCTTTATCAATCTCGCCTCCGCGATGATGGGCGCGAAACGAATTGTCATCGTTCCCTCGGTCCTCCCGCCGAAAAAAGGCCCCATCATGCTGATGTGCGCGCGCAGCGCGCCTCGAAGCACGCAGGTACGAGGGGTGAAAGCCCAATGCGCTGGCGCGAGGCCTCTCCTGGGCCCGGATCGGCGCCGCGCGAGGCGCGGCTGGTCCGGGGGCACGCATGCAGGCCTCAGCCCGCCCTACAGCATCGCCGGCAGCACCCGGTCGGGCGGGCGGTGGCCGTCCATGAACGCCTTGATGTTGACGATCACCTTCTCGCCGGTGTCGACGCGGGCCTCCACCGTGGCCGAGCCCATATGCGGCAGCAGCACCACCTTGCCGGCGCGGGCGAGCTTGAGCAGCTTCGGGCTTACCGCCGGCTCGCGCTCGAACACGTCGAGGCCGGCGCCGGCGATCTCGCCATGCTCGATCATGCGGATCAGCGCATGCTCGTCGATCACCTCGCCGCGCGCGGTGTTGACGATATAGGCGTCCGGCCGCACCAGCTTCAGCCGGCGGGCGGAGAGCAGATGGAAGGTGGCCGGCGTGTGCGGGCAGTTGATGGAGAGAATGTCCATCCGCGCCAGCATCTGGTCGAGGCTGTCCCAATAGGTCGCTTCCAGATCTTCCTCGATCTGGGCGGGCAGGGGACGGCGGTTGTGGTAGTGGATCTGCAGGCCGAAGGCGCGGGCGCGGCGGGCGACCGCCTGGCCGATGCGGCCCATGCCGATGATGCCGAGCCGCTTGCCCCAGATGCGGTGGCCCAGCATCCAGGTCGGCGACCAGCCGGGCCAGGCGCCGTCATCGCTGGTAATCAGCGCCGCCCCCTCGGTGAGCCGGCGCGGCACGGCGAGAATCAGCGCCATGGTCATGTCGGCGGTGTCCTCGGTGAGGACGCCCGGCGTGTTGGTGATGGTGATGCCGCGATTCGTCGCGCCCGTGACGTCGATATGGTCGACGCCATTGCCGAAATTGGCGATCAGCTTGAGATTGGGGCCAGCGGCCTCGATCACCCGGGCGTCGATCCGGTCGCAGATGGCGGGAACCAGCACGTCGGCGGTGGCCATCGCCTCGCACAGGTCGGCCTGGCTCATCGGCACGTCGTCGACATTGAGCCGCGCGTCGAACAGCTCGCGCATGCGGGTTTCGATCTTGTCGGGCAGCTTTCGCGTCACGACGACCAGCGGCTTCCTGCGGGCCATGTTGCTCCCCGTACGATTCACCGTGGCGATCAAGCTCCCGTTAACGCTACGGGCCCCACACTCGCGCCAAAACCGGGCGAGGCGTTCCTTAGCAGACAGGTCCGGGAAACACAAAAATGCACCGATTCGCAGTGCAGGCGTGTTTTCACGATCGTGCTGCCGGACAGGTGCCGCCGCGATGGGCGAAGGGTGATTGAGACGATGCATAACAACAAGCTTCGAGGCCGGACGAAGCTGCCGATGACGAGTTTTCTGCTGGCCTGTGTGGTCTCTTCGGCCTCACTGTCCACCACATCGTACTCACCGGCCAGGGCTCAGGAGCCGGCGCCAGCCGATATGGCGGGCCCGGTTGGGCGCACCAGCGGCCTGCCCGTGCCGCGCTTTGTCAGCCTGAAGGCCGACAAAGTGAACGTCCGCTCCGGCCCCACCCGCGATCATGGCGTGGCCTGGGTGTTCACCCGCGCCGGGTTACCCGTTGAAATTACTGCCGAATTCGAGACATGGCGGCGGATCCGCGATGCCGATGGGGCGGAGGGCTGGGTCTATCACTCCATGCTGTCGGGTCGGCGCACGGCACTGGTCAATCCGTGGAAGGCCGGCGAGGAAATATCGCTTTATGCTGAACCTTCCACGGGCTCGCCGGTCCGCGCCCGGCTCGAGGCCGGCGTGCTCGGCAAGGTCGAGCATTGCGACGGCAAATGGTGCCGCTTCTTCGACAATGGCTTCGACGGCTATATCGAGCAGGAACGCCTTTGGGGCGTCTATCCCGGCGAAAAGCTGGAGTGAGCGTCACCCCAGGCGGGCGGCGATATAGCGCCGCTCCTGGGTGAGCCCGCCATAGCCATAGGCGTCGCCGCGCGCTTCCACCACATGCACATAGCTCTCCATGTGGAGCGGCCCCAGAAGTTCGCCCATCGCTGCGAAGGAAGCGGCGATGAAGGCGGCCTTCTCGTCCTTGGTGTTGGTCCCTTCGGTCACGCGGATGTCGAGCCAGAACGCAGCAAGGCCTTGTTCTGCCAAGCTTTTTCCGGCGCAGAACCAGTGCGCCGGATCGGCCGGCTCTACCAGAACGGCGGTCACCGAAGGGTCCTTGCCCAGCCGGTCCTGCGCCAGCTGCGCGGCGCGTTGAGCGATCGCGGCCTCCAGCCCCGGGACGCCCGAGGGCGTGGCGAATCGTATCTGGATCATCGGCATGGCAGGGCTCCCTTCGCGGTGTGTGAGGGGAGTCGTAGAGCGTGCCGATACATGATAGAATGCTATCATTAAAACTATCAATGATAGCATTTCATTATGACTGATCGCCCCCTCGATCTCGACCTCGTCCGCGCCTTCGTGCATGTGGCCGAGCTCTCCAGCTTCACCCGCGCCGCCGAGGCGCTGGGCGGCACGCAGGCGGGGGTGAGCCTCAAGCTGCGCAAGTTGGAGGCGCGGCTCGGCCGCACTCTGCTGGAGCGCACGCCGCGCCTGGTGCGTCTCACCGCCGATGGCTCGCAGTTTCTGGAGCGCGCCCACCGCTTGCTGGCGGCGGATCGTGAGGCTCGCCTGTGGGATACGGCGCCCACGCGCAGGCTGCGGCTGGGCATCAGTGACCACACCACCGGCGATACGCTGCCGGCACTGCTGCGTCGACTTGCGGCGGTCAGTCCCGGCATCGTGTTCGACATCCGCATGGGGTTCTCGCAGGTGCTTTGCGACGCCTTCGATGCTGGTGAACTCGACGCGGCCGTGGTGCGGCGCGAGGGCAGCCGGAGGGAAGGGGAGAATCTGCGGCAGGATCGCTATGGCTGGTTTGCCGCCGGCGACTGGCAGGCGCGCGGCGATTCGCTGCCGCTGGCGTTGCTGGCGTCACCCTGCGGCGTGCGCGCCAAGGCGATCGAGGGGCTCGATTCCGCCAGTATCGCCTGGCACGAGGCCTTCACCGGCGGTAGCGTCTCTTCGGTCGGCGCGGCAGTTGCCGCGGGGCTGGCCGTGGCGCCGCTGGCCGCCCATCTTGCGCCCCTCGGCAGTGTGGATGTCGGCCCGGCGCTGGGCCTGCCGGCGCTCCCGGCGGCCACGGTGATGCTGGTCGCCCGCACCGGCGACGCGTCCGCCAAGGCGGCGCTGCGCGAACTGGCGGCGTTTCTGCGGGCCGGCCAGAGCGCGATACGATCCGATTGAACCACGCCGACCGGCGCCTGCTCTGCGGGACCGCAATGAAAAAGGCCGGTCACCCGACCGGCCTTTGAAAGCAATGCGGAGCGCCTGTGGTGCTACGAGCGGCGCTTGGGGCGCAGGCGGACCACCACGTCGACACGCGCAACCTCATAGCCTTCCGGCGGCTCGGGAATGCGCTCCACCTCGACCGAGGCGCTGGGAATGTCGACGAGATTGTTCTCGCCTTCCAGGAAGAAGTGGTGGTGATCCGACGGATTGGTGTCGAAATAGGTCTTCGACCCGTCGACCGCCAACTCGCGCAGCAGGCCAACCTCGGTGAACTGATGCAGCGTGTTGTAGACAGTGGCCAGCGACACCGGGAAGCGCGCCTTGATCGCCTCTTCGTGCAGGATTTCCGCCGATACGTGGCGGTCGCCCTTGGCGAATAGCAGCCAGCCGAGCGCAAGGCGCTGGCGGGTGGGGCGCAGGCCGACATCGCGCAACATGTGCCGCACGTCGTGGAACGGGCAGCCGGTACGGCCGGCGCCGTCACGCAGCTTGGCGACGGGCAGGATGGGGCCATCTTCCTCCACGACCATGCGGGAGAAGGCCAGGTTCTGGGGGCGAAAGCCTTCGCTCATCTTTTCTTCCGAACCATCATTACCGCCTTTCCCGCCCCGAAGGGGGTAAGGTCGATCCGCAGCACAACAGGCATCAGGCGCACCGCCCGGCGACGCGGGAAGCACGCGCACGGTGCCATTTTCACCAAGCATTATATCGGTACGCCGGGCGGTGGGGCAATATCGTGCGGAATAATCGTAATGGTTCCAATCTGCGCCGCCATCGACGCCGCAATGCCGCGAGGGGCGGCTGTACTTTTCCCGTGTCATGGTGCCAGGGTGCCGTCACCTAGGTGACATTTTGAATGCTCCCGCCGGGGCGCAGCGGCTTTGAGCGGGCGGGGCGCTGTGATAGGAAGCGCGCTGCGTCAGGCGGCCGGAGCGGGAACAAGCCCGCGCCCATGCCGCGAAGAACGGCGGCCGCGGGTCGCTCAAGGCAATGGAAACAGCAAGCGTGGGTATTACCGAAACGATGGTCGAGCGGCAGACGAGCTTCACTTACGAGGAACTGCTCGCGTGCGGGCGCGGAGAGCTTTTCGGACCGGGCAACGCGCAGCTTCCCGCGCCGCCGATGCTGATGTTCGATCGCATCACCGAGATTTCCGAGGATGGCGGCCCGAACGGTAAGGGCCATGTGCGCGCCGAACTCGACATCCGGCCGGACCTCTGGTTCTTCGGCTGCCACTTCATTGGCGACCCTGTCATGCCTGGCTGCCTCGGCCTCGATGCGCTCTGGCAGCTGGTTGGCTTCCATCTCGGCTGGCTCGGTTCCCCCGGCCGCGGTCGGGCGCTCGGTGCCGGCGAGATCAAGTTTTCCGGTCAGGTTCTGCCGACCGTAAAGAAGGTTGTGTACGGGATCGATTTCAAGCGCGTCATGCGCTCCAAGCTGGTTCTCGGCATTGCCGATGGCTGGGTGGAAGCCGATGGCGAGGTCATCTATCGGGCGGGCGACCTGAAGGTCGGCCTGTTCCAGTCCTGACGCCCGCGCCCTTGCGGGGGTGTACCCGCAGGGCCATTTCGCGTGCCTAGATCCCCTCGCGTGCTTTGAAGGAAAGGAAGCCTATGCGCCGTGTTGTCGTAACCGGAATGGGCATCGTCTCGTCCATCGGCAACTCCACGCAGGAGGTTCTCGCCTCGCTGCGTGAGGGCCGAAGCGGCATTCGCCGGGCCGAAACCTATGCCGAACTCGGCTTCCGCAGCCAGGTGCATGGCGCGCCTCAGCTGGACGCCAGCGAGGTGGTCGACCGCCGCGCCATGCGCTTCCATGGCGGCGGCACCGCCTGGAACCATGTGGCCATGGACCAGGCGATCCGGGATGCCGGGCTGGAAGAGCACGAAATCTCGCATGAACGCACCGGCCTCATCATGGGCTCGGGCGGCTCCTCCACCCGCACCATCGTCGAGGCGGCGGACATCACCCGCAAGAATTCGAGCCCGAAGCGCGTCGGCCCCTTCGCTGTGCCGAAGGCGATGGGCTCGACGGCGTCGGCCACGCTGTCCACCTGGTTCAAGATCAAGGGGCTGAGCTATTCGATTTCGGCCGCCTGCGCGACGACCAATATCTGCATCGGCAATGCTGCCGAGATGATCCAGTACGGCAAGCAGGACATCATGTTCGCTGGCGGCTGCGAGGATCTCGACTGGACGCTGTCCTGCCTGTTCGACGCCATGGGCGCCATGTCGTCCGATTATAATGACCGTCCGGCCGTTGCCTCCCGCCCCTATGACAAGAATCGCGACGGCTTTGTCATCTCCGGCGGCGCCGGCGTGCTGGTTCTCGAAGAACTGGAACATGCCAAGGCCCGTGGCGCGCGTATCTATGCCGAGATCGTCGGCTATGGCGCCACCTCGGACGGCGCCGACATGGTCGCCCCTTCGGGCGAGGGCGCGGCCCGCGCCATGAAGCTGGCTATGTCCGGCGTGAAGGGCGGCATCGACTACATCAATCCGCACGCCACCTCGACCCCGATCGGCGATCTCAAGGAGATCGAGGCGATCCGTGCCGTGTTCGGCGACAAGGCGCCGCCGATTTCGGCCACCAAGTCGCTCACTGGCCATTCGCAGGGCGCGACCGGTGTGCATGAGGCGATCTACTCGATGCTGATGATGCAGAACGGCTTCATCTCGGCCAGCGCCCATATCGACGAGATCGACCCAGCCTTCGCCGACATGCCGATCGTGCGCGAGCGCGTCGACAATGTGCGGCTGGAGCGGGTGCTCTCCAACGGCTTCGGCTTCGGCGGAGCCAATGCGGTGCTGGTCTTCCAGCATCCCGAAGCTTGATCGACGCGGCGCGGCGGCGGAAGGGACAGCCAGCATGAGCCTGATGCAGGGGAAGCGCGGCCTTATCATGGGCGTCGCGAATGACCATTCCATCGCCTGGGGCATTGCCCGGACGCTGGCGGCGCAGGGCGCCGAACTCGCCTTCACCTATCAGGGCGAGGCGCTCGGCCGCCGGGTCAAGCCGCTCGCGCAGAGCCTGGGCAGCGACACGCTGCTGCCCTGCGATGTCGAGGACCTTGCCTCTGTCGACGCGGTCTTCGCGGCGCTGAAGGAAAAGTGGGGCACGTTGGACTTTCTCGTCCATGCCATAGGCTTCTCCGACAAGAACGAGCTGAAGGGCCTCTACGCCGACACCACGCGGGCGAACTTCACGCGCACCATGGTGATTTCCTGCTTCTCCTTCACCGAGCTCGCCAAGCGTGCGGCGCCGCTGATGACGGATGGCGGTTCGCTGATCACGCTCACCTATGGCGGTTCCACGCGGGTGATGCCCAACTACAATGTGATGGGCGTCGCCAAGGCGGCGCTGGAGGCGAGCGTGCGCTACCTCGCCGCCGATTACGGTCCGCAGGGGGTGCGCGTGAACGCGATTTCCGCTGGCCCGATCCGTACCCTGGCGGGTGCCGGCATCGCCGATGCGCGCCTCATGTTCAACTACCAGAAGCGCCATGCCCCGCTGCGCCGCACCGTCTCGATCGACGAGGTCGGCGGCGCCGCGCTGTATCTGCTCTCGGACCTCTCGACCGGCGTTACCGGCGAGGTCCATTTCGTCGATTCCGGCTACAACATCATCTCTATGCCGCATCCCGACGCCTTGAAGACCATCGAGGATGCCGAGGAACGCGCCGCTGGTGAGGCGGCGGAGTAGGGCGGGTCCACCGCTCTTCGTTGCATTGTCATCCCGGACGGTCCGCAGGACCGATCCGGGATCGCGAGACGCCGGAGAACGATTCCGGCTCTCGCCGTGCTCGGCCGGGATGACGTCGGCGCCGGCGTGCCCCTCAGGCCCTCAGCGCGATCCGGTAGGCGTGGGCGGGATAAACCCCCAGAATCCGTACTTCCTTTGAGAAGAACGACAGCTCCTCCAGCGCCAGCTTGAGGGCCGGATCGTCCGGATGGCCGTCGACATCGGCATAGAACTGGGTGGCGAAGAACTCGCCGTCGAGCTGGTAGGATTCCAGCTTCGTCATGTTCACGCCATTGGTGGCGAATCCGCCCATCGCCTTGTACAGCGCCGCCGGCACGTTGCGCACGCGGAACACGAAGGTGGTCACGGTCGGCCCGTTATTGGCCGGAGCCCATTCGCCCTCCTTCGCCAGTATGACGAAGCGGGTGGTATTGTGGGCCTCGTCCTCGATATTCTCGGCGATAATGTCGAGGCCATAGATTTCGGCGGCGAGGCGCGAGGCGATGGCGGCGCGCGTCGGGTCCTGCGATTCCGCCACCAGACGCGCCGAGCCGGCGGTGTCGGCACCGACAATGGCCTTAAGCCCCAGCTTGCGGATGATGTTGCGGCACTGGCCGAGCGCCATGACATGGCTCTCCGCCGACTTCACCGTCGCCAGCGAGGCGCCCTTGATGGCCATCAGCTGGTGGGAGAGCGGCAGGAAGAACTCGCCGATGATGGTGAGCCCGGAGGTCGGCATCAGGTGGTGGATGTCCGCCACCCGCCCGGCGACCGAATTCTCGATCGGGATCATGCCGAGATCGGCCTCGCCATTCTGGAGCGCGGCGAAGGCGTCCTCGAAGGTAGCGCAGGGCAAGGCCTCGTGATCGGGATAAACCTCGCGGCAGGCGATATGCGAGTTCGCGCCCGGCTCGCCCTGGAAGACGATGGTGCGGCGGCTGGTCATGAGAGTGTCCTTGATTCGTGAGCGGCCTGAACATGCGCCGCTTCCCGGGCGAGCATGGCGCGCGCCTTTTCCAGATCTTCCGGCGTATCGACCCCGAGCGGGACGGTGTCGACGATGGCGACATCGATCCGCATGCCGGCCTCCAGCGCACGCAGCTGTTCCAGCTTCTCCCGGCTCTCGAGTGGTGACGGCGGCAGGGTGACGAAGCGCTCCAGCGCGCTGCGGCGATAGGCATAGAGGCCGATATGGTGGAACAGCGGCCCCTCGCCGTAAGGGGCGGTGGCGCGGGTGAAATAGAGCGCGCGCAGCCGCCGCGGGGTGATCGGGCTGCCGACGGCCTTCACCACATTGGGATTGGTGCGCTCGCCCGCATCGGTGATTTCGGCGGCCAGCGTGCCGATGTCGACCGCCGCGTCGTCGAGCAGGTCCAGCGCGGCGCGGATGAGCGAGGGGTCGAGCGTCGGCAGGTCGCCCTGCACATTGACGATGCGCGCCACCTGTCGGTCCGGGTCGAGGCGCCCGAGCGCCTCAAAGATTCGGTCCGAGCCGCTGGCATGGTCGGCGCGGGTCATGGCGACCTCGAATCCGGCGCTCTGAACCGCAGCCTGCACGCCGGCATCATCGGTGGCGACGACCACCCGGCCGATGCCTGCCGCGGCCGAACGCCGCGCCACTTCGACGATCATCGACCGGCCGCCAAGATCGGCGAGCGGCTTTCCCGGCAAGCGGGTCGAGGCCATGCGGGCTGGAATAAGAATAAGTGTGTCCTGGGAGGACATGTTGGTGCCTTGTCATCGTCCTGCGCGGTGACGGGCGCCTCTCTCAGAGTGGCGAAACGTAGCACCGCAGCGCGCTTATACGGGTTGCACGCGAACCGTCAAAATGATTAGTTCCCGCGCGCCATTGGCGGTCGTAGGCGAGCGCTGATACATTGCGCGCAGGGTATTGCAGGCCAGCCGGATGGTCCGCGTGCCGGGTGAGGGAGCGAATATTTCGATGGACAGCTTCGAGCTGAACAAGGTTGCTGGTGCGGTCCTGGGCGTGCTGACGTTGACGCTCGGTCTGAACGTGTTCGCCGACATCCTGTTCTCCAGCCATGGGCCGGAGAAGGCCGGCTACGAGATCGCCGTGCAGGAGGAACTGACGGGCGAGGCACAGGCCGAGCCGGCCGCGGTTCCTCTGGCCCAGCTGCTCGCCGCCGCCAGTCCTGAGAAGGGCGAGGCCCAGTCGAAGAAGTGCGCGGCCTGCCACAATTTCGTGGAAGGCGCCGGCGCCAAGGTTGGTCCGGACCTCTACGGCGTTGTCGGCCGTCCGGTAGCGAGTGCAGAAGGCTTCGCCTATTCCGCCGCTATGAAGGCGCATGGCGGCGACTGGACCTTCGAGGAGCTGAATGGCTTCATCAAGAGCCCGAAGACGCATATTCCCGGTACTTCGATGGGCTTCGCCGGCATCGCCAAGGACACCGACCGCGCCGATCTGATCGCCTACCTCAACACTCTGTCGCACAACCCTTTGCCGTTGCCCTCGCCGGAAGCGACGCCCGCCGCCGCCGAGCCTGCGGCCACACAGCCGGCTTCTGGCGAGACGGGCGGCAATGTGCCGCCGCCGGCCGGCTCCGCCGCGCCCGCCACCACCGTGCCGGCACCCGCGCCGGCTGCGCCGGAGGCCCCCGCGTCCGAGGCGCCTGTGGCTCCCGCTCCCGAGGCCCCGGCTTCCGAAGCACCTGCCGCTCCCGCGCCAGCGGAACCGGCTCCGGCCGAGCCTGCTCCGGCGGCGCCCGCCACGCCTTGAGGCGACCGCCCGACAGGGCACATTCTTTCACGATCACGTCAGGCCGGCGGCGCAATGCGTCGCCGGCCTTATTCTTTTCCGGACTGCCCCCTTCATAATCGCCACCAATGTTCATAATCGTCATGAGCGGCCGCGCGGCCGCTCCGCCAGACGACGTGCCAGAGGGAAGACGCGCATGACCCCGTTCCGCCGCTCCGACCGACCCGCCGCTTATGGCCGGCGCCCGCCAGCATGGAGCGGCGCGATGACCCGGTCCCTGGCGGTCGTCGCCCTCGGCGTCGGACTGCTCGGCCCGGCCATGGCTCAGGAGACCGCGCCCGCCCCGGCCGCCGCAGCGCCGTCGGGGGCGGGTGAATGGCGGCATGGTCTCTCGCTGATGGGCGAGCCGAAATACCCGGCCGGCTTCAAGCATTTTGCTTATGTGAATCCGGATGCGCCGAAGGTCGGCCTCGTGCGGCAGTCGGTCGACGGCACGTTCGATTCGCTGAATGACATCATTCCGCGCGGGACGCCGGCCGCCGGGCTTCACCTGATCTACGATACGCTGATGACGTCGGCCTATGACGAGGTGGCGACCGAGTATGGCCTGATCGCAGAAAGCGTGCGCTATCCCGCCGATTTCTCTTCCGTGACCTACCGCCTGCGGCCGGAGGCGAAATGGCATGATGGTCAGCCGATCACGGCGGACGACGTGGTGTGGTCGTTCGAGCAGTTGACCAAGAACAATCCCCGGCAGGCTTACTACTACAGCCATGTGAAGGGCGCAGCCGTCACTGGCGAGCGCGAGGTGACGTTCACCTTCGACCAGGCCGGCAACCGCGAACTGCCGCAGATCGTCGGCCAGTTGCGCGTCATGCCCAAGCACTGGTGGACGGCGAACGGGCCGGACGGCAAGCCGCGCGACATCAGCCAGGGTACGCTGGAGGTGCCGCTCGGCTCCGGTCCCTACAGGGTCAAAGAGGTGCAGCCCGGCCGCTCGATCTCCTTCGAGCGCGTGCCGGACTACTGGGGCAAGGACCTGCCGGTGAACATCGGCACCGACAATTTCGCCGAGCAGCGCTACGAGTATTTCCGCGACTCGACGGTTGAGCTGGAAGCTTTCAAGGGCGACCAGTATGATTTCCGCATCGAATCGTCGGCCAAGGACTGGGCCACAGCCTATAATTTTCCGGCTGTGAAAGAAGGCAAGGTCATCCTTGAAGAATTTCCCAACAGGTCTTCAGGATCGATGCAGGCGTTCATTCCCAATCTGCGCCGCGAGAAATTCCAGGACCAGCGGGTGCGGCGCGCTCTCAATCTCGCGCTCGACTTCGACGGCATGAACCGAACCCTGTTCTTCGGCCAGTACAAGCGGACGTCGAGCTATTTCCAGAACACCGAGCTGGCCTCTTCCGGCCTGCCGCAGGGGCTGGAGCTGGATATTCTGGAAAGCGTGAAGGACAAGATCCCCGCCAGCGTCTTCACCGCACCCTACACCAACCCCGAGGGCTGGAGCGAAGGGCTGCGACGCAAGAATCTGCGCGAGGCGGCGAACCTGCTCAAGGAAGCCGGCTATGAGGTGAAGGGTGGCAAGCTGGTGAATGCGAAGGGCGAGCCCTTCACCATGGAGATTCTGATCTCCAATCCCGCTTTCGAGCGTGTCGCTCTGTTCTACAAGCCCTCGCTGGAACGACTTGGCATCACCGTTACTGTTCGTCAGGTCGATACGTCCCAGTACATCAACCGCCTGCGCGCCCGCGACTACGACATGATCATCACGGGTTGGGGCCAGTCGCTCTCGCCGGGCAATGAGCAGCGCGATTTCTGGGGTTCCAGCGCCGCTGATCGCGAGGGCTCGGGCAATTATGCCGGCATCAAGGATCCCGGCGTCGACGCCCTGATCGAAAAGGTCATCTACGCCACCAGCCGCGAGGAACTGGTCGCCGCGACCCGCGCGCTCGACCGCGTGCTGCTGGCGCATGACTATGTGGTTCCAAGCTGGAACTACCCAAACACCCGCACGGCGCGCTGGAACCGTTTCAGCCACCCCGACCAGATGCCTGAATATGGTGGGGACTCTTTCCCCACCATCTGGTGGTGGGACGCGGAGAAGGCGGCCAAGACCGGAGCGGCACGGTGAGCGGCGGCGGGACGCGCCGTTTGCCGTCATCCCGGCCGGAGGCGGCGCCGGAGAGCCGGGATCGTCATCCTCATTGGCCGTCGACGGAGCGCGGTCCCGGATCGGCCGTGGCGGCCGTCCGGGATGACGGCTTTGGGGTCTCCCGCCGCGCCCTGCTCGCTTTCGCCGCCGGCGCCTCGCTCGTGCCCTGGCTCGGCCGGCAGACCTTTGCTCAGGAGGCCGCGCCCCCTTCCGCCGCTCCTCAGGCGACCGGCGCTCCCGGCTACGGTCCGGAGCGTCACGGCCTGTCGGTGTTCGGCGACCTGAAATATCCCGCCGATTTCGTCCATTTCGACTATGTCGACCCCGCCTCACCCAGGGGCGGCACCTTCTCGCAGATTGGCCCTACCGCAGCGTTCAATCAGTCGTTCCAGACCTTCAATTCATTGAACGGCTACATCTTGAAGGGCGATGGCGCGCAGGGGCTCGATCTCATCTTCGACACGCTGATGGCGCGGGCTTTCGACGAGCCGGACGCCATTTACGGTCTGGTGGCGCAGAGTGTCGCAATTTCGGAAGACGGGACGGTCTACCGCTTCCGCCTGCGGCCGCAGGCGCGCTTCCATGACGGCTCAAGGCTGACCGCCGAGGATGTCGCCTTCTCGCTCACTCTTTTGAAGAGCAAGGGCCATCCCATCATCGCCCAGAACCTGCGCGATTTGGAGAGCGCCGAGGCCGATGGCACCGAGACGGTCGTGCTGCGTTTCGCGCCCCGGCGTGCACGCGACGTGCCGCTGTTCGCCGCCTCGCTGCCGATCTTCTCCAAGGCCTACTACAGCGCCACCCCCTTCGACGCGAGTTCGCTGGAGCCGCCCCTCGGCTCGGGTGCCTACAAGGTCGGGCGGTTCGAGGTCGGGCGTTTCATCGAGTATCGTCGCGATCCCGATTATTGGGGCAACGACCTGCCGGTGAATGTCGGCGTCAACAATTTCGACGTGCTGCGCTACGAGTATTTTCGCGACCGCGAGGTCGGCTTCGAGGCGTTCAAGGCGCGGGCCTATCTGTTCCGGCAGGAGTTCACCGCCCGCACCTGGGCCACTGGCTACGATTTCCCGGCGCTGAACGAGGGAAGGGTGAAGCGCGAGATCCTGCCCGATCGCACGCCATCGGGTGCGCAGGGCTGGTTCCTCAATCTGCGGCGGTCGAAATTCGCCGATCCGCGCGTGCGCGAGGCGCTGTCCTACGCCTTCGATTTCGAGTGGACCAACAAGAACCTGATGTACGACGCCTACAAGCGCACGACATCCTTCTTCGAGAATTCTGACCTGAAGGCGGAAGGCCCGGCCGGCCCGGATGAGGTGGCGCTGATCGCACGCCTGGGCGACCGGCTGAGCGCTGAGGACGTGGCGGTGCTCAAGGCCCCGCCCTGGTCGCCGCCGGTTTCCGACGGGTCGGGCCAGGACCGGGCGCTCCGGCGCCGGGGTACGCAGCTACTGCGCGAGGCGGGCTGGACGGTCAAGAATGGCCGCCTCGTCGACCCGCAGGGCGAGGGTCTCACCATCGAATTCCTCGATGACGAGAACGGGCTGGAGCGCCACACGGCCCCCTTCATCAAGAACCTCGAACTGCTCGGCATCCAGGCGCATTTCCGCCTGGTCGATTCCCCGCAATACCAGCGCCGCCTCAACGACTTCGACTTCGACACCACGGTGCGCCGCTTCTCGCTCTCCACCGTCCCGGGTGAATCGCTGCGCAACTATTTCGGCTCGTCGGCGGCAAACACGCCCGGTTCCAACAATCTGTCCGGCATCGCCGATCCGATCGTTGACCTGTTGATCGAGGAGGTGATCGCGGCGCCGACGCGCGATCAGCTGCGCACCGCCTGCCGTGTGCTCGACCGCCGGCTGCGCGCGGGGCGCTACTGGGTGCCGCAATGGTATTCGGCCGAATTCCGCATCGCTTTCTGGGACGAGTTCGGCTGGCCCGCCGCGCCGCGCCCCACCTATGCCCGTGCCATTCCGGAACTCTGGTCGGCACGCACGAGGTCGGCGAGGTGATGGGCCATGCGTGCGCAACGTCATCCTGAGGTGCGAGCGAAGCGAGCCGCGAAGGATGCCGGCCTCGGCGTGCCGGTGGTCCCCATCCTTCGAGGCCGGCCTGCGGCCGGCACCTCAGGATGACGGCGATCCATGCGGCAGACATTTCGTAACGCCTGTAATCGCTCGAGCCGCCGCATGAACGGACGTTAAGTTGACGCGGGTGCGCCCGCCCTCCACCTTGTGCCCGCCTCGCGGAGGAAACCTGATCGTATGCTGGCCTATATCGTCCGACGCATCGCCCTGATGGTGCCCACTGTCATCGGCATCATGCTGGTTTCCTTCGCCGTCGTGCAGTTCGCGCCGGGCGGGCCGGTCGAGCGGGTCATCGCCGAACTGACCGGGCAAGGTAGCTCCGCCACCGCCCGCATCTCCGGCGGCGGCGGTGATTTCGGCGGCATGCAGCAGAGCGCGCCGGGCGGCGACCCGGTCTCCTCGAAATATCGCGGCGCGCAGGGGTTGGACCCGGCTTTCATCAAGGATCTGGAGAAGCAATTCGGCTTCGACCGGCCGGCGCATGAGCGCTTCCTGAAAATGATGTGGGACTATGTCCGCTTCGATTTCGGCCGCTCCTATTTCCGCGACGTGTCGGTGATCGACCTGATCGCCGAGAAGATGCCGGTGTCGATCTCGCTCGGCCTCTGGATGACGCTCATCACCTACGCCATCTCCATCCCGCTCGGCATTGCCAAGGCGGTGCGGGACGGCTCGCGCTTCGATGTGTGGACCTCGGCGGTCATCATTGTCGGCTATGCTATTCCGAGCTTTCTCTTCGCCATCCTGCTCATCATCGTGTTTGCTGGCGGCTCGTTCTTCTCCTGGTTCCCCTTGCGCGGGCTGACCTCGGAGAATTGGGACGAGCTTTCGCTGGGAGGGAAGATCCTCGACTATTTCTGGCATCTGGCGCTGCCAATCACCTCCATGGTGCTCGGCGCCTTTGCCACCATGGCGCTGCTGACCAAGAACTCGTTCCTCGACGAGATCCGCAAGCAATATGTCGTCACTGCGCGCATGAAGGGGCTGTCGGAGCGGGCGGTTCTTTACCGGCATGTGTTTCGCAACGCCATGCTCATCATCATCGCCGGCTTTCCCAGCGCGTTCGTCGCGGCCTTCTTCTCCGGCTCCTTGCTGATCGAAACCATCTTCTCGCTCGACGGGCTGGGTCTGCTCGGCTTCGAGAGCGTGCTCAACCGCGACTACCCGGTCGTGTTCGCCAATCTCTTCATCTTCTCGCTGGTCGGGCTGGTGGTGAACCTGATTTCCGACCTCACCTACACCTGGGTCGATCCGCGCATCGACTTCGACACGCGGGACGTCTGAGCATGGACGCCGCCAACACCGCCCTGACGCCCACCCCGGTGGATACCGCGTCCGACCGACCGCGCCGCCCCTTTCTGTCGCCGCTCAACCAGCGCCGCTGGGCCAATTTCAAGCGCAACCGCCGCGGCTGGTGGAGCTTCTGGCTCTTCTCCGTGCTGTTCATCCTCAGCCTTGGGGCGGAATTCATCGCCAACGACAAGCCATTCCTGATCGAATATGACGGCGGCTATTATTTCCCCGGCCTGATCGCCTACCCCGAGACCACTTTCGGTGGCGATTTCGAAACCGAGGCGGACTACCGCGACCCCTATCTGCAGAACCTCATTCATGAGAAGGGCGGCTGGATGGTGTGGCCGCCGATCCGCTATTCCTATTCCACGCACAATCTCAATCTCCCGACCCCCGCCCCGTCGCCGCCGACCTGGATGCTGACCGACGCGCAATGCGCTCCGGTGGTGGAAAGGCTCGGGCGCAGTGGCGGCTGCGACGCGCTGGAGTGGAACTGGCTGGGTACCGATGACCAGGGACGCGACGTGTTGGCCCGTCTGATCTACGGCTTCCGCCTCTCGGTCGTGTTCGGCCTCGTGCTCACCATCATCTCCTCCGTCATCGGCGTCGCCGCCGGCGCGGTGCAGGGCTATTTCGGTGGCTGGACCGACCTGATCTTCCAGCGCTTCATCGAGATTTGGACCTCGATCCCCGCGCTCTATCTCCTCCTCATCATCTCCTCCATCCTCGCCCCCGGCTTCTGGGTGCTGCTCGGCATCCTGCTGCTGTTCTCCTGGGTATCGCTGGTGGGGCTGGTGCGAGCGGAATTCCTGCGCGCCCGCAACTTTGAATATGTCCAGGCCGCGCGGGCGCTCGGGGTGTCGAATGGCGTCATCATGTGGCGGCACATGCTGCCCAACGCGATGGTGGCGACGCTGACCATGCTGCCCTTTATCGTCTCCTCCTCAGTGATGACGCTGACTGCGCTCGACTTTCTCGGCTTCGGCCTGCCGCCCGGCTCGCCCTCGCTGGGTGAATTGCTGGCTCAGGGCAAGTCGAACGTCCAGGCGCCCTGGCTCGGCCTCACGGGCTTCTTCACCGTCGCCATCATGCTGAGCCTGCTCATCTTCATCGGCGAAGCGGTGCGCGACGCCTTTGATCCCCGGAAGACCTTCCAGTGAGCGAAACGCCGTTGAAAGACGCCCCCCTCCTTTCCATTCGCGATCTTTCCGTCGCCTTCGCGCAGGGGGCACGCTCCACGCTTGCCGTCGACCGCGTGTCCTTCGACGTCAACCGCGGCGAGACGGTTGCGCTGGTCGGCGAGAGCGGCTCCGGCAAGTCGGTCACGGCGCTCTCCATCCTCAAGCTGCTGCAATATCCCGCCGCCAGCCATCCCTCGGGCCAGGTGCTGTTTCAGGGCGAGGACCTGCTCGCCATGGCGGAGGGCGACATTCGCCGGGTGCGTGGCAACGACATCACCATGGTGTTCCAGGAGCCGATGAGCTCGCTCAATCCGCTGCACACGGTCGAGCAGCAGATCGCCGAGATCCTGTTCCTGCATCGCGGCATGCGCGGGCCGGCGGCGCGGAAGCGGGTTATCGAACTTCTCACCGAGGTTGGCATTCCCGAGCCGGAGACGCGGCTCGGTTCCTACCCGCACCAGCTTTCCGGCGGCCAGCGCCAGCGAGTGATGATCGCCATGGCGCTCGCCAATGAGCCGCAATTGCTGATCGCCGACGAACCGACGACGGCGCTCGACGTCACGGTGCAGGCGCAGATCCTCGCCCTGCTGAAGGATCTCCAGCGTCGCCTCGGCATGGCGATGCTGTTCATCACCCATGACCTCGGCATCGTGCGCAAGATCGCCGACCGGGTCTGCGTGATGAACCATGGCAAGATCGTCGAGGAAGGGCCGGTGGCGGAGCTTTTCGCCCATCCCCGGCATCTCTACACGCAGGCGCTGATCGCCGCCCAGCCGCGAGGAAATCCGGCCTCGCCTCACCCGGAAGCCCCCGTGGTCCTGGAGACCACCGGCCTCAAGGTCTGGTTCCCGATCAAGGCCGGGGTGATGCGCCGCACCGTCGGCCACATCAAGGCGGTGGACGGCATCTCGGTCGAGATCCGGCGCGGCGAGACGCTGGGTGTGGTGGGGGAGAGCGGCTCGGGCAAGACGACGCTCGGCCTCGCTTTGCTGCGGCTCATCTCCAGTCAAGGGCCGATCGTGTTCATGGGCGATCCCATCGATACGCTCGGCTTCAAGCAGATGCGTTCGCGGCGCCGGGCGATGCAGGTGGTGTTCCAGGACCCGTTCGGCTCGCTCAGCCCGCGCATGTCGGTCACGGACATCATCGGGGAGGGGCTGCGCGTCCATCAGCCCAAGCTGAGTGCCGAGGAGCGCGATGCCCGCGTTGTCGCGGCGCTTATCGATGTCGGGCTCGATCCCGAGGCCCGGCACCGCTATCCTCACGAGTTCTCCGGCGGTCAGCGCCAGCGTGTCGCGATCGCCCGCGCCATCGTGCTTGAGCCGTCCTTCGTCGTGCTGGACGAACCGACCAGTGCCCTCGACATGATCGTTCAGGCTCAGATCGTCGACCTGCTGCGCGATCTGCAGCAGAAGCGCGGCCTGACGTACTTGTTCATCAGCCATGATCTGCGCGTCGTCGCGGCCCTGGCCTCGCGGGTGATGGTGATGAAGGGCGGGGTTGTGGTGGAGGAGGGACCGGCCGCCGATCTCTTCGCCCAGCCGAAGACCGCCTATACAAGGGCGCTGTTCGCGGCCGCCTTCGACATGGAGACAGCGGTGGACGCTTCATGAGCGGGCCGGCCAAGACGGGCAGGCTCGTTGATCGCTCCATCGACCTCGATCTCACCGGGCCCGAGGAGGTCGCCACGGGCTTCCGGCCCTATCACCGCTTCATCGCGACATTTGAGGGTGCCGGAGGGGCACGGCTGCGCCAGCAGCGCGACATATTGCGGGTCGGCTCGGTGGTCGGCGTGCTGGCCTATGATCCGTTGGCGTCATGCTTCGTCTTTATCCGCCAGTTCCGGCTTGGCGCGCAGCTTGCCACCGGCGAGGGCGAATTGGTCGAGATCGCGGCCGGCATTGTCGATCCGGGCGAAGACGTTGAGACCGCGGCCCGCCGCGAATGCGTTGAGGAGATCGGCGTGGCGCCGCGCGCCCTGCTGCCGATCGCCCGCTTCCTGCCGACGCCGGGCGTGACCGATGAACATGCCACGGTCTATCTCGGCCTGATCGATTCCACTGACGTGCCTGATGTGGCCGGCGAGCCGGGCGAGACTGAGCTGACGCGGCCGTTTTTCGTTCCCGTCGATGAGGCTCTGGCGGGCCTTACGGCGCCGTTTCCCACGTCCTTCGCCAATGGATTCGTGCTGATCGCACTGCAATGGTTCGCGCTGAACCGGGCGCGGGTCGCGGCCTTTGTCGAGGCAAATCGTTAGAGCCGGCGCACGCTGCGCAGCGGCGTGCCGGAGGCCTCGATGCGGGCGAGCGCCGCTCCGAGCGGTTCGCGCACCACAGACATGAAATGGGCGGTGGCGTGCAGCAGGGTGGCGCCGTCCTCGACAATGCCGACATGGCCCGGCCAGTAGAGCAGATCGCCGCGCCGCAATTCGCCAAGATCGCCGGAGAAGGCCACCGGCGCCCCAACCGCATGTTCCTGCATGTCCGTGTCGCGCGGGCAGGGAACGCCGCAGGCATTCAGCGCCACCTGCACGAGGCCGGAACAGTCCAGCCCGAGGCTGGAGCGCCCGCCCCAGAGATAGGCGGCACCGAGAAAGCGGGCGGCAACCGCGACGAAATCCTCCTCGAAGGCATTGAGCGGGGCCAGGTGGTCGGCGAAGACGAAGCCGGCCTCTGCAGTTACCGCGAAGCGCTCGCGGGTACCGGCGAGGGTGAGGCGGCTGCCGAAGGAGAGAAGCTCGTTCGGCGGCAGCTTGATCGAGGGGCCGGGGAAAACCGGGGTCCGCAGCGCGGCCACCTTGTGCGTCGGCACGGGACCCGCCGGAACGAGCGCCTCGGCGGGCAGCCAGCCGACATAGGAATCCGCGTCCAACTGGCCCCAGGCCCAGCCTTCGACGTCAATTTCGTATACGGTCATGGTCTCCCCGAACAGCGCTTCCGTGACCAGGGGCGCCGTCGGATCCGGCGTGCCGCGCACCGGGGTTGCGGGGCGGATGACGCGGTGGGGCTCCCCGGCGACAAAGCGCTCTGCCGTCACCACGCCTTTGAGGTGGTGCGCGGCAAGGTCGGGTCGGGCGGGAGTGAGGCGGGGGTCGAGCGTCACGGCAGTCATCGAGGCAGGGCTTTCGCGGTGGCGACGACGAGATCGCCCAGCCGCTCCAGATAGAGCGCACCCTCCACCGTACGCTGGATGATGACATTGCGTCGATCCGCCTCGTCGCGCCGGCGGGAGACGAGGCGGAGCTGGCCCATCGTATCGAGCGCGCGGGTGATGACCGGCTTGGTGACGCCGAGACGGGCGGCAAGGCCACGCACCGTGTGCGGCGGCGCTTCGAGGTAGACGCTGAGCAGGATGGCGAGCTGGCGGGGGCTTAGATCGGGCGCGTCGTCGCGCACCTGCGCGAGGGAGAGCTCGTGCAGGAGACGCAACGCCTGCGATGGACGCAGCTCGACCGCCATTGCCGTGTTCCCGGTCCGCAATCGTTACGGTTGCGGATTGTTCCCCGGACTATGGCGGCTTCGCGACGAAGAAAGGATTAACGGCGCGGCATATGACGCAGCGTCGCGTGGCCTCAGGTGCCGTAGCGCTCCGCAAGCAGGGAATCGAGCGCGCGAATGGTCTGCGCCTCGCCGCCTTCCGGCCGGCCGGGGCGGGAGGAGGGGTTCCAGGCAAAGATGTCGAGATGCAGCCAGGTGCCGGCGCGGGAGACGAAGCGTTGCAGGAACAGCGCCGCCGTGATCGAGCCGGCAAAGCCGCTGCCGGGGGCGTTGTTGAGGTCGGCAATCTTGCTGTCGAGCATCGAGGCGTAGGGCTGCCAGAGCGGCATGCGCCAGGAAGGATCGGCCTCCGCCGCGCCATGGCGGGCAAGGTCGACGGCGAGTACGTCATCCTCAGTATAGGCCGGCGGCAGCTGCGGCCCCAGCGCGACGCGGGCGGCGCCGGTGAGGGTGGCGAAGTCGATCAGCAACTCGGGCGCTTCCTCATCGGCGAGGCTCAGCGCGTCGGCGAGGATCAGCCGGCCCTCGGCATCGGTGTTGCCGATCTCGACAGTGAGGCCCTTGCGCGAGGGGAATATGTCGCCTGGGCGGAAGGCCGAGCCGTCAATGGCATTCTCCACTGCCGCCACGATGAGGCGCAGCCGCACCTTCAGCCCGCGCCCCATGACCATTTGCGCGAGACCGATGGCGTTGGCGGCGCCGCCCATGTCCTTCTTCATCAGCAGCATGCCGCTCGACGGCTTGATGTCGAGCCCGCCAGTATCAAAAGCCACGCCCTTGCCGACCAGCGTCACCTTGGGCGCATCCGGGTCGCCCCAGCTCAGGTCGATCAGGCGTGGCGCGCGCGGCGAGGCGCGGCCGACGGCGTGGATGAGCGGGAAATTGGCTGCAAGCAGATCGTCGCCGGTGGTCACGCTCACCTGCGCGTCGAAGCGCGCGGCCAGCGCCCGCACCGCTGCCTCGATCTCGGCCGGGCCGAGATCGTTGGCCGGGGTGTTGACGAGGTCGCGGGTCAGCACCACCGCGTCGGCGGTGCGGCGGAGATAGCCCTCATCGGTCCCATCGGGCACCACGAGGCGCACATCGGCCACGGGTCGCTTGCCGTAGCGGGTGAAGCGGTAGCCTCCCAGCAGGAATCCGAGCGCGGCAAGGCGTGGATCGGCCGGGGGGTGGGCGAGGACATAGTCGCCCGCCGGCAGCGTGGTGGCGAGCTTGCCGAAGCTCAGCGGGTCGCGCGGGGCCTCCTCGCAGCTGAACAGCACGCCGGCAATCGCGCCATCCGCCGCCGGCAGCACCAGCAGTGCGCCAGTTTCCGCCTTGAAGCCGCTGGCTTCTGCGAAGGCGAGCGCCGGGGCGGGGAGGTCGCCAGCAACGGTGCGCCAGTTCGTCGGTGTCACGCACCAGATGGGACGGGGCGAGAGGGCCGCGTCGGCATGGATTAGCTGGGCGGCCATGGGTCGTCTCCGCAAGCGCCGTCAGGCGACGGCGAGTTCAAACGCGCCGTTCTCGATCAGGTAGACCGCACCCTGGCGGACGGGAAGCTCGACCGCCTGGGCGGGCGGCATGCCGGCAAAGGCGTGCAGCATGGCCCGCACCACCCCGCCATGCGTCACCACCACACTGTCGCCCTGGAGCTCGCCGATGGCGGCCAGCACCCGGGTCGAAAGTTCGGTGTAGCTCTCCCCGCCGGGCGGGGCGAAATTCCAGGGGTCGGCATCGCGCGCGGCGAGGCTCACCGGGTCACGCCGGCGCAGTTCCGGCCAGGTCGAGCCTTCCCAGCGTCCAAAGCTGATCTCGCGCAGGCGGGGGTCGCGACGGAAGGTGTCGGGCGGCAGGCCGAGCTCGGCGCGCAGGATCGCCATGGTCTGGGCGGCGCGGCTGAGGGGGCTGGCCACGAAATCGAGATGGCGCGCGCCACCGCTCAGGCGCTCCACCACGCGCGCCGTGTCGGCCGCCTGCTCGCGGCCGAGATCGTTCAGCGGAATGTCATGGGTGCCCTGCAGGCGGCCAGCGAGGTTCCAATCGGTCTCACCATGCCGGACGAGGAAGATGCGACGGGTCATTTGGACGGCAAGCTCACGACATGCGTGTAGCTGATCCGCTTGAAGGGATAGGAGACGCGGAGCGTCGCAGTGGCGCCCGCCGGCGCCCGCCCCTTGGCGGTCACGAGGACGCCGCCGACGGTGCGACCCAGGCAGCGATGCGAGCCGCCATCGACGCCCGTCGCGGTGAACTTGCCGATAGTGAAGTTCAGCTTCACCCCCGGCGGTGCGGAGAGCACCTTCACCTGCGGCGCCTGCGTCATCTGGCACAGCGAATCGGCGGAGCCTGCGGCGAACAGCACCCGGCCCTGACGCCCCCCGGTCAGGAAGCCGCGCCGGTCATAATCGTCGCGCCCGTCGCTGGGGCTCACATAGCCGGGGAAAATTGCTCCGCCGAAGCCGAAGATGCGGTTCATCAGCGGGTATTGCTGGAAGGTCGGCGGCACGCCGCTGTCCTGCGCGTCCGGCGGGGGAACATAGGGAAGTCCCGACCCGGGCGGCGGATTGATGATGATGGGGCCGGACTGTGCCGCTGCCGGGGCGGTGCCGGCCACGGCGACCACGAGCGTCGCGGCGGCGGCCAGTGCCGTCAGGGCGCTGGGGCCGAAGAGCTTTTTCAAGCGAGCCTTCATCATGGCGCGTGCTCCGCTGGGGGTCGCCTCAGTCGCGATCGAGGGTGAGGTCGGGCGCGTCGGGGTTCTTCATACCGACAATATGGTAGCCCGCATCCACATGGTGCACCTCGCCGGTGACGGCGCGTCCGAGATCGGAGAGCAGGTACATGCCGGCATCGCCCACCTCATCGATGGTGACGGTGCGGCGCAGCGGGGCGTTCAGCTCGTTCCACTTCAGAATGTAACGGAAATCACCGATGCCGGAGGCGGCCAGCGTCTTGATCGGGCCGGCCGAAATGGCGTTGACGCGGATATTCTTCGGGCCGAGATCGGCGGCGAGATAGCGCACGCTGGCCTCCAAGGCGGCCTTGGCAACGCCCATGACGTTGTAGTGCGGCATCCATTTCTCGGCGCCGTAATAGGTGAGGGTGAGCATCGAGCCACCATTGGACATCAGCTTCTCAGCCCGCTGGGCGACGGCGGTGAAGCTGTAGCAGGAGATCAGCATGGTCTTGCTGAAATTCTCTGCCGTGGTGTCGACATAGCGGCCATCCAGCTCGTTCTTGTCCGAGAAGGCGATGGCGTGGACGAGGAAGTCCAGCCCGCCGAGCTGGCGCTCGGTTTCGGCGAACACCGCGTCGATGGTGGCGGGGTCTGTGACGTCGCAATGGCCGACGATGGCGGCGTCAAGTTCGGTGGCGAGAGGCTCGACGCGCTTGCGCAGCGGTTCGCCCTGATAGGTGAGGGCGAGCTTCGCCCCCTGCGCGTGGGCCGCCTTCGCGATACCCCAGGCAATGGAGCGGTTGTTCGCCACTCCCATCACCAGGCCGCGCTTGCCGCTCATCAATCCGCCCGATGCCATGCTCGTCACGATGCTCCGTACTGCTGCCCACCTTTCTGGGCGCAGGTTCCTATCGCACAGCAACAGGACCCGCTCAAGCGAGCGGTGGCGCGCGGGCGGTTCCCGCCGCAGGCATGGCTCAGGCCTTGGCCTCGCGCCGGCGGCGCATCAGTTCCTCAAGTTCCGGGTCCGGGGCCTCGGGAAGCATGATCCGCATGGTGGCGAGCAGATCGCCCGACGCGCCGTCGGCCTTTGGCAGGCCCTTGCCGCGCAAGCGGAAGGTGCGGCCCGACTGGGTGTGGGCGGGAACGGAAAGCGAGACCTCGCCACCCAGCGTCGGTACCCGCACCTTGCCGCCGAGCACGGCATCGGTGAGCGGGAGCGACACATCGGTGCGCAGGTCGGTGCCCTCGATGCGAAAATGCCGGTGCGGGGCATAGGCAACGACCACATAGGCATCGCCTGGCGCGCCGCCGAACGGGCTCGGCTCGCCCTGTCCCTTCAGTCGCATGCGATGGCCTTCGACCGCGCCGGCGGGGATCTTCACCTCCACGGCGCGTCCATTGGGCAGGTGGACCTTCACCGACCCACCCTCGACGATTCGCTCCAGCGCGACCGGCACGGTGATGTCGACGTCGCCGCCGCGCGGCATCTCGCCGCCCGCGCCGCGTGCCTTGCCCCGACCTCGCCCGCCGAGGCCGCCGAGTATGTCGGCGATCACATCGTCGAAGCCGCCCGCATCATGGGGGCCATGGCCGGAACGGCGCGCGCCCTCGGGGCCGAAGGAAAAGCTCTCATACGGATTTTCGCCCGGGGAAGCGCGACGGAAGCCGCGATTGAATCCGCCGCCGGGAAAGCCCTCGAAGCCGCGCGGCTTGCCTTCGGCATCGATTTCGCCGCGGTCGAACTGGCCACGCTTGTCGACGTCCGACAGGATTTCATGCGCCGCGTTCAATTCGGCGAACTGCTCCTGCGCCTTCGGGCTGTCCTTGTTGGCGTCCGGGTGCAGCTTCTTGGCGAGCTTGCGAAAAGCCCGCTTGATCTCGTTCTGGTCGGCGTTGCGAGCGACGCCGAGGATGTCATAGGGATCGCGCATGGATGGTGTTCTCGTCCGGCGGTTCCGGCTTTCGAGCATGTAGTGACGGTGTTGCCGTGATGCAACGGCAGGAAGCGCGGGTTGAGAACGCGCGTGAGCGGATCAACTCCGGTCGAGCAGGCGCGCCTGGTCGACCTTCCAGCCGCTCTTGCCGGAGCGGCAGGCCTCACCCTGCAGCCAGTCTTCGCGGCTCTCGCGGACGAAGCTCATCAGGAACTCGCGGCATCTGCCACCGTCGCGCGTCTCGCTGAGCGGCGTCACCGTGCCGCGCGTGGCGCTGGCATAGTTCTCCCACGGCACGCTGGGGGCGGCTTCCTTCTCGTGCAGCGCTTCGGCGAGAGCGGTGCGGGCGGCGGCCCAATCGTCAGGTGCGATGCCCTTCGGCACCGGCTCTCGGGCATAGGCGCGGGGCGTCACCGAGCCGGTGGCCAGCGTGTCGAGGTTCGGCCCCGATGAGCAGCCGCCCAAAAGCAGGGCCACGCCGACCAAAGTCAGCGCGCAGGGTGCTGTGCGGAGCGATGCCGCGGGCTTATATGGGAGGCCGGTGCTCGCCGCACCGCCTGCCGTCCGCCTCCGCCGCCTGTGGAACATGCCCATGGGTCCCGTATTCTTCCGCCTGAAGAGACCCTCATGGAAGCGCCTGAACAGTTAACATCCGGTGATTTCACTGCCTCGACGGAGCCTTTTCTCCTGTTTGAGGAATGGTTTGATGAGGCCAAGAAGAGCGAGCCGAACGATCCCAACGCCATGGCCCTCGCCACGGTGGACGCCGATGGCCTGCCCGATGTGCGGATGGTGCTGCTGAACCAGCGCGATGCGCGTGGCTTCGTGTTTTTCACCAATACAGGCAGCGCGAAGGGGCGCGAGCTTGCCGCCGTGCCGAAGGCGGCGGCCGTGTTCCACTGGAAATCGCTGCGCCGGCAAGTGCGGGTGAGGGGCGCGGTGGAAACGGTGAGCGACGCGGAAGCCGACGCCTATTTCGCCTCGCGCCCGCGCCTGTCGCAGATCGGCGCCTGGGCGAGCCAGCAGTCGCGGCCCATGGAAGGGCGTTTCGCGCTGGAGGCGGCGGTGGCGAAGGTCACGGCGCAATACGCTCTGGGCTCGGTGCCGCGCCCGCCGCACTGGACCGGCTTCCGCATCCGCCCGGTCCAGATCGAATTCTGGCACGATCGGCCGTTCCGGCTGCATGACCGTGTCTTGTTCGCGCGCGATAATGCCGACATGCCCGACTGGACGAAGACCCGCCTTTTCCCGTGAGTGGCCTTTCACCGAGCGGCTTTGTCCCTGACACCGCCCTGCCTCTGAGCTAAGACATCGTCCCATGAACAATCAGCCTCGCCGCACCCTCCTGCTCACCGGCGCCTCGCGCGGTATCGGCCACGCCACCGTCAAGCGCTTCTCGGCGGCAGGGTGGCGCGTCATCACCTGCTCGCGCCATGCTTTTCCCGAGAACTGTCCGTGGGAGATGGGGCCTGAGGACCATATCCAGGTCGACCTCTCCGACCCGGTGGACACGCTGCGGGCGGTCGACGAAATCAAGGACCGGCTGGCCAATGGCGAACTGCATGCGTTGGTCAACAATGCCGGCATTTCGCCCAAGGGGGCGGGTGGCGCGCGGCTCGGCACGCTCAACACGCCCGAGGAGGACTGGCGGCGGGTGTTCCAGGTGAACTTCTTCGCCCCCATCCTGCTGGCGCGCGGCCTGCTGGAGGAACTGAAGCGCACGCATGGCGCGGTGGTGAACGTCACCTCCATCGCCGGCTCGCGGGTGCATCCCTTCGCCGGAGCGGCCTACGCGACCTCGAAGGCGGCGCTGGCCGGCCTTACGCGGGAGATGGCGGCCGATTTCGGCCGGCTGGGCGTGAGGGTGAATGCCATCGCACCGGGTGAGATCGACACCTCGATCCTGTCCCCGGGCACGGAGAAGCTCGTCGAGCAGATCCCGATGCAGCGCCTCGGCACGCCCGACGAGGTGGCCAAGATCATCTATGTCTTGTGCACGGAGACCTCGTCCTATCTGAACGGAGCCGAAATCCACATCAATGGCGGCCAGCACGTCTGATGCGGGCGGCATGACGGCGTCATCCCGGACGGCAGCGGGCCGATCCGGGATCGTTGGCGGAGTGTAGAGCGATCCCATCCCTCCGCTGCACGGCGACCGGAAGGACGGGCTATCGTCTCACAGCCAGCGCTTCCACTTGAAGAACAGATAGGGGCCTATCGCCGCCGCCAGCATGGCGATGAGGGCGAGCGGGTAGCCCCAGCGCTCGTCGAGTTCCGGCATGTCCTGGAAGTTCATGCCATAGACCGACGCGATCAGGGTCGGCGGCATGAACACCACCGAAAGCACGGCAAAGATCTTGATGATGTTGTTCTGCTCGATCCCCACCATGCCGAGCGTGGCGTCGAGCAGGAAGGTGATCTTGCTGCCGAGATAGGACACGTGGTCGTTCAGCGAGACCACGTCGCGCTGCATGCTTTTCAGCAATGCGCGCTGGTCCTTGTCGAAGCGCTGCGCTTCGCCCTCGGTGGCCAGGAAGGTGACGAGCCGCCCCATCGAGACGAGACTCTCGCGCACCTTGGAGGCGAGATCGCCGCGACGGCCGAGCAGCTTGAGAATAGTACGGAAGCGACCACTGTCGCCGGCGCCTTCCGATTCGGTCTCGAACACCTGTTGCGAGACCGAATCGATATCGGCCGACAGCCTCTCGATGATGTCGGCGGCGCGGTCGATGATGGTGTCGAGCAGAATCAGCAGCAGCCGTTCGCCGCGTGTGCCCGGCGGGCAGGCACGATCCAGCTTGGCGATGACAAGGCGGAACGGCTTTGGCTCCTCATAACGCACGGTCACGAGCTGGCTGCCAGCGAGGATGAAGGAAATCTCGGCCAGGGCCGGCTTGTCGCCCTCGCTGTTGGTGACGATGGCGCCCGTCATGTAGCGCGCGCCATTCTCCACCCGCAGGCGGCTGGAGGGTTCGATCTCGACCATTTCCTCGCGCGTCGGCACCGAAAGGGCCAGCGCGGCCTCGATGATCCGGTCCTCGCCCTCGCAGGGCCGGAACAGGTCGACCCAGACGGCGTCGGCGGGCATGTCGTCCACGGTCCGCACGGGAACCGGGGCGAGCAATCCCTCGCGGATGCAATAAGCGGTGATCATGGCCCCTCCGGCAATGTCGCGTCGGCGCCGACCATGCTCTGGATCGCAAGCGGATTCCAGCGGGCCCTGCCCGACGCCTTTCCGATAGGCGGAAACACCCGATCATTCAGAAAGTGCCAAGGCGCAGAGCCGCACCATTGCGGTCTCCCAGCGCGAATCGGGCGCGCCTGTCCTGTCCGGGCGCACGCCAGCGCGGCACCCGGTCGGGGCGGTTCGTCCTTCATCGGCTCTGGGAAAAGGGGCGGCGTCAGGCCGCGAAATATTCCACGTCGCGAAGCGTAATGATTTTGGCTTCCGCATCGTCGGTCCGCGCCGCGCCCGGAACGGGGGCATCGGATACCGTCTTCTTGGAGGAGGCGTAGCGGGCGGCGGCGGCAACGGCCGAAATGCCGATCTCGCGCCAATGGGCGCTCTGCTCTGCGCGGTCCCAACGCTCGCTGGGGCGGCTCTCGGTCGCGCGGCTCTGTTGGGCCGGGCTTTCTTCTTCGGTAGACATCACGTTCTCCAGGTTGAACCATCCCGCTCCGGGTGGCTGCCGACGAAGTGGGCGCCGACTGCGTCAAAAATATGCAAAGTTGGGGTCCGAGATAAGGCCTCTCGTTGCGTAGCCGGCATCCTCTCGGCTTTTTCGACCTCTTCCAACGGAACTGATGTTTTTCCGCAACAACTTATGGCGACGAACCCGTGTCTCTCATGTGGCCCCTTCAAGGCGGACCGCACTTGGTCTAATCGACGGGTAGCGAGCGATTTGACGCGCGAGGCGCGCGTGGCGGGATTCGGAGCTTTGGAAATGGTTTTGCGCGGGGCGGCGGTTGTCCTGTTGGCGGTTCTTCTGGGTGCGTGCAGCAATGCACAGCGGCAGGCGGCACCCGAGGCGTCGTTGACGCCGCGGGACAAGAAGCTGCTGGCCAGTGCGCCGTACAAGAAGGTGCTGCCGCCGGAGATGTATCAGCGGGCGATCGTCGATTATGCCGGCAGCGAGAAGCCCGGCACGATCGTCGTCGATACGGACAAGAAGTTCCTGTATCTCGTCGAGGGCAACGGCAAGGCGATCCGCTACGGCGTGACCGTCGGCGAGGAAGGCCTGGCGTTCAAGGGCGAAGCCAAGGTGGGGCGCAAGGCCGAATGGCCGACCTGGACGCCGACCCCGGAGATCAAGCAGCGGCTCACGGGCATTCCGAACTTCGTCGGTCCTGGCCCGCACAACCCGATGGGTGCCCGCGCCCTCTATCTCTACCAGGGCAACAAGGACACGCTGTTCCGCATCCACGGCACCAACCAGCCCGAATATATCGGCTTCGCGATCTCCTCGGGCTGCATCCGCATGCTCAACGAGGACGTGATCGACCTCTATACCCGCGTCCCGCAGGGGGCCAACGTCGTCGTCCTCTGACGCTGGCGTCACGGTTGTTATGAAAAGGGCGCTGCCGTCGGCAGCGCCCTTTTTGTTTGTGCGGGGCAAGTCTGGGCCCTTGGTGACGTCGTCCCAGACGGCAATTCAGGCTGGGGACATCATGGCCGGGCCTGTCCCGGCCATGATGCGTCTTTTCGTGCGGCTCGCCCGACGTCCTGCATCCCCGGGTCCAGCCCGGGGATGACGATCGGAATGCGTCGCCGCCTCACGCCGCCAGCAGGTTCTCGCGCACGGCATAGTCCAGCGTCTTGTCGAGGGCCCGGGTGAGGCGGTCGAACAATTCGTCGATCTCCGCCGGGGAAATGACCAGCGGCGGGCAGATGGTGACGGCGTCGCTGAACACGTTGCGCAGGATCAACCCTTCCTGCTGGCAGAAGGCGACGCACTTGGCCGCCATGGCGAGCTTGGGGTCGAACTGGTGTTTGGTCTTCTTGTCCGCCACCAGCTCAATGCCGGCCACCAGCCCCTTGCGGCGGGCCTCGCCCACCAGCGGGTGATCTTCCAGCGCAGCGCAGCGGGCGTCGAACTGCGGAATCTTCGCCCGCACCCGCTCAAAGATGCTCTCGCGCTCATAGATCTCCAGCGTCTTCACCGCCACGGCGGCGGCCACCGGGTGGCCGGAATAGGTGTAGCCATGGCCGAAATTGCCGAGCTTGGTGCTCTCGGTCAGCATGGCCTCATACATCATCTCCGGGATCATCACCGCGCCGATCGGCTGGTAGGCGGAGGAGAGCGCCTTGGCCACCGAGATCGAATCGGGCTGCATCTCCATCGCTTCGCTGCCGAAGGCGGTGCCCAGGCGCCCGAAGCCGGTGATGACCTCGTCGCCGATGAAGAACACGTCGTACTTCTTCAGCACGGCCTGGATCTTCGGATAGTAGGTCTTGGGCGGCACGATCACCCCGCCGGCGCCCATCACAGGCTCGGCGATGAAGGCGGCGACCGTCTCCGGACCCTCGGCGATGATGAGGGCTTCCAGGTCAGCGGCGAGGCGGGTGGCGAAGTCCTCCTCGCTCTCCCCCGCTTCCGCCAGCCGGTAATAGTGCGGGCAGCTGGTGTGCCGCACGCCGGCGATAGGCAGGTCGAAGTCGTTATGGTTGCCGGCAAGGCCGGTCAGCGAGGCCGAAGCGATGGTCACGCCGTGATAGGCGCGCATGCGGGAGATGATCTTCTTCTTCTTCGGCCGGCCCAGCGCATTGTTCATGTACCAGACGAGCTTCATCTGGGTGTCGTTGGCTTCGGAGCCGGAATTGGTGAAAAATACCTTGGAGATCGGCACCGGGGCCATCTCCTTCAGCTTTTCCGCCAGCTCGATCGCGGGATCGTGGCTCTTGCCGCCGAAGATGTGGGTGAAGGGCAGCTTGCGCATCTGCGTCGCCGCGGCATCGACCAGTTCGTCGTTGCCATAGCCTAGCGCCGTGCACCAGAGCCCGGCCATGCCTTCGAGATAGGGCTTGCCGTCGACATCGTGCACCCACACGCCCTTGCCGCGTTCGAGGATGAGCGGCCCGGTCTCGCGAATGCTGGCGAGATTGGTATAGGGGTGGATAAGGGTCTCGACGTCGCGAGCCTGAAGATTGGTAAGCATGGCAGCTACTCCGCCGGCCGGGTGGAACCGGATCCCACCCTAAAGCGCCGGCGGGCGCGCCGGAAGCGCGCCCTTGGTCGGACGTGCATTCCTATTGACTTGTGCCGGGGTTTTCGGTGGCCGAAGCGCCCTCCGGGGCTGGGTGATCCGCTCTCTCGGCATCTTCCCCATCGTCAGTCGCGGCGGGAATATCCGGCCTTTTCGGCGGGCTCGGCACCTTGGCCTTCGCCTCGACGGCCCAGCGGCAGAGCACCGCCCTGCTGCGCCGCTCGGCCCGGTCCACATGCAGGTGCAACTCGTGATAGCCATCCGAGCCGGGCCCGAGGATGGTGGTGAACTCCGCGCAGGCGCTTGCCTTCAGCAATTCCTGGAAGGCGACCGGCATCGGCTGGTCAGCGCTGCCCGGCGCAGGCGCGCCGATGATGAAGCGCCGACCATCCTTCAGCACATAGCCGCGGGTGTCGATGGCGTTGCCCCTGCCATGCTCGCTGATTTTGGCGCCGGCCACGCGATTGCGGGGACGGCATTGCTGCGAGGCGGCGACCAGCACCTTGTCGAGCGGCGCGCCGAGCGTGGCGACGGCGGGCTCCACCCCTTCGCGCACCCAGCGCGCAACGGCGGCAGCCATCTCGCAGCGAAGTGTTGCCGCTGGCTCCAGCGTCACCAGCCGGCCATCCTTCATCCGCACGGCGGAAAGGCTGACGCCCCGGTCGACGGTGCAGGCCGTGTTGGTGGCCGTGACCGCAACGGGGGTGAAGACACCGAGGTCTTCATTCGAGAGTTCCGGGCAGATGGTAGGCAGGGCGGCGCTGGCCTGCGGCGCGTCGGTGGGTGCAGGGATCGGGGGCGAGGGCGGCACGGGCGGAAGAGCGGCCAACTGGCGCTCCGGCCCGGGCGTGGGGAGAGGGACGGCGGCCGCTCCAGCTGGCTCTGATGGCGTGTCCGGGCGGACCTGCGGCGAAGGTGTCTCATCCGGCCCTGTGACGCTTTCCGGCGCAGGCGATGCCGCGATAGCCTGGTCCCTGCGGCTCGGGCGCGGCTCCACCGGGACCACAGGGGAGGCGGGCGACGCCAGTGTCACGGGAGCAGAAACGTCAGTGTCCGTTGGGGCGCTTGCGGTTTCGGTAGCATCGACTGGCGTGGCCGAGGTGGCCTCCGCCGCTGTGCCCGCCGCCGTCGCGGCCGCTATATCCTGCGGGCGGGGGCGCGGAAGCGGTATGCTGGCGCTTGCCCTTGGCTTTGTCGACGCCTTGCGTCGGGCAGGCCTTTCGGGCGCCACGCCAAGCCATTCACCGAGCTGGCGGTTGACGGCGGTGCCCGCCTGGTCGATCGACTGCTTCAGCTCCTGAACCGGCTCTGCCGAGAGTGCCAAGCTACCTGCCAGCAGGAACGCGAGGCCCGCCACGAGTGCGGGGAGACGCAAGAGGGGAAAGCCGGGGCCGGATGGGAGCCGGGGAAAATCCATGCTATCAGGCCTCCAATGCCGGCTTACAGGCCCGGACCAACCGGATTGCGACAGACAGTGAACGCGCCACGCGCCATTCTGTTCGACAAGGATGGTACTCTTGTCGACTTTGACCATACCTGGGGACCCGCCGCCGGTGCGGTGATGCGGCGTCTAGCGGGAGACGAAGGCGAAACGCTGGAACGGCTGTTCCACGCCAGCCACTATGTCGCCCATGAACGGCGATTCCTGCAGACCTCGCCACTTATCGCCGGTTCCTCGCGCCAATACGGTCCGCTCTGGGCGGAGATTCTGACGCGCGTGGCTGATGCGGCCTTCTATCATCAGGTCGACCTTCTCTTCTGCGAAGAAGGAGAACGATTCCTGACCCCCATCGGGCGGCCTGCTGAAACGCTGGCGCGACTGCACGCTTTCGGCCTGCCGCTCGGCATTGCCACCAATGACGCGGAGCCGAATGCGCGTCTGCAGGCCGACCGTCTCGGCCTTTCGCCCTATCTGAGCGCCGTCTATGGCCATGATTCGGGTTATGGCTCGAAGCCAGCGCCCGGCATGGTGCAGGCCTTCGCCGCGCTGACCGGCCTGCCCCCGGCCGCCATCGCGCTGGTGGGCGATACCCGGCATGATCTTGAAACTGCCCGTGCCGCCGGCGCGATGGCGGTCCTTGTGCGGTGCGGTCCCGCACCGGTGGACGATTTCGCTCATGAGGCCGACCTCGTCGTCGACACTGTAGAGGAACTCGCCGCGTTGATCCTCGGCGCGGCGGAGGTCCAGGTCGCCTTGGCGTGAGGCGAGCGGGGGAAATATGGCAGTGATCCGCCGACGGCTTTATATTGAGGAGCGCATGTCGCGGCTCGCCGTCTGGAGTCTGCGCACCGCCATCTTCGCCTTTCCCGTGACTTTCATCGGCGCCGTGCTCTACGCGACCGAGACGCTCGATTTCCGCAGCGCGCTATATACCGTGCTGGCCGGGGTGGGCGTGGCGGCGCTGGCGTTGGGGCTGGCGCTGGCGGGCTTCGTGGTGATCTGGGCCGAGGGGCTGAAGGGGCTATGGCGCGTCATCGGTGCCGTCTTGCTGGCGCTGGTGCTCATCGTGCCGACGGCCACCCTGGCCGCCTTCGGCATGGGCGTGCGCAACCTGCCCGATGTGACCACCGACACGGTGGATCCGCCTGATTTCGTCACGCTCGGTGCGGTTCGCTCGCGCGTCGCCAACAGCCTGGTCTATCCGGGCGACAGGCTGGCGGGGGTGCAGCTCGATCTCTATCCTGGGATCAAGCCGATGACTTTCGATGCGCCACCTGACGAGATATTCCGTGGGCTGCTGCTGTTGGCCAAGCGCCATAAATGGCTGATCGTCGATGCGGTGCCGCCGCGCGAGGGCCGTGACGGCCGCGTCGAGGCCGTGGCCCGCAGCCTGCCCTTCGGCCTGCGCGATGATCTGGTGATTCGTGTTCGCCCGATCGCGACCGGCACGCGGGTCGACATGCGCTCCACGGCGCGCAGCGGTGATGTCGATTTCGGCTCCAACGCCCGGCGCATTTCCCAGCTCTTCGCCGAACTCGCCGACCAGCAGGGCCGCCCGCTGCGCCGCTGAGGTGGCTCAGCGCCCCCGACCGGCCGTCCAGGCGACCTGGAGAGCAGGCCGGTGCTAGCGCGGCTCAGGGCAGACGGTAGAGGCCCGTGAGCGTGGCAGGGCCCTCCGTGACCACGTCGCCGCGCTCCACCAGGTCCTCAAGGTGGGCCAGGGTGGACAAGCCCGCCGCGCCGGCAAGCCGGGGGTCGAGGCCGAAATAGATCGCCCGCACGATCTCCGGTATCGCGCGCGGGCCCCGTTCGAGCGCCCGCAAGATGGCCGTCTCGCGGGCCTGGCGGTGACGAAGGAAGCGCTCCACGAAGGCCGGGCCCCGCGTGATCACCCCGCCATGGCCTGGAAGATACAGTGTCTCTGGCCGCTCTCCGAGCCGGCGCAGCGAGTGCATGTAGTCGTTCATCGAGCCGTCGGGTGGGGCCACCACGGTAGTGGACCAGCCCATAACATGATCGCCGACAAAGATGGCGGCCGCCTGCTCCAGCACGAAGGCCATATGATTGGCGGTATGGCCCGGCGTTGCCAATGCCGTGAGCGTCCAGTCAGTGCCCTGGACCCGGGTGCCGTCGGCCAGTGCGACATCGGGCAGGAAGGCCCGGTCACCGGCGGAGTCGAGAGCGGGGATCTCCTGCGCGTGCAGCGGGCGGGCGGAGCGGTGCGGTCCCTCGCCATAGGTCGGCGCCCCCGTCGCCGCCTTCAGCGCCGCCAGTGCGCCACTATGGTCGCGATGGGTATGGGTCAGGAAGAGGTGCGTCACCCTCTCTCCGCGCACCGCCGCCAGCACGGCAGCGACATGCGAGGCGTCGTCCGGTCCCGGGTCGATGATCGCCACCTCGCCGCGTCCGACGATATAGGTGCAGGTGCCGGTGAAGGTGAACGGCCCGGGATTGGGCGCCAGCACCCGGCGCACGCCAGGTGCCACCTCGTCTACCACCCCTGGCAGGGCGTCGAAGCGCCGGTCGAAGGGAATGTCTTCCGCCATGGCATGCCTCTTGCGGCAGCCGCTCCGCGCGTCGGCTCCGCCCCGTTTGCGCGCCGGCCCCGGCACGTCTATTCAGCTACTGCGCGGACTGCCTATCGCAAGGATGAGGGATGGACAAACTGCTCGACGGCTATCGCCGATTTCGCGTCACCGCCTGGCCGGAACGCAAGGCGCTTTTTGAACGGCTGGCGGCTCTTGGGCAGAAGCCCGAGACGCTGGTCATTGCCTGCTCCGACAGCCGCGTCGATCCGTCCATGATCTTCGATGCGGGGCCGGGCGAGCTTTTCGTCGTCCGCAACGTCGCCAATCTGGTTCCGCCCTACACCATCCCCGACCACCTGCACCACGGGACCAGCGCGGCGATCGAGTTTGCCGTGCGGGTTCTCGAAGTGCGCGAGATCGTGGTGCTCGGCCATGCGCTGTGCGGCGGTGCTGGCGCACTGGTCGACGGGGCGCCGCCGCAGGCGCAGGACTTTCTGCCGGACTGGATACGCATCGGCGGCCCGGCCCGCGACATCGCGCTGAAGCTCAGCGACGATCCTGCCGAGCGCCGGACCATTCTCGAATATCAGTGCGTCAAGCTCTCCCTGCGCAATCTCGAGACCTTTCCCTGGGTGCGCGAGCGGATCGAGGATGGCCGGCTCACCTTGCAGGGCGCCTATTTCGCCGTTGCCACTGGCGTGCTCGAAAAACTGCGCCCGGATGGCACCTTCGCTCCGGCCTAATACTATCGGCCTAACGAGCATGGAACCCGGCTGGCCACCCAGGCGTTTCGCGAATGGCCGGGTTCTCCCGACCTTCAGTCACGGCGGGAGGATGTGCCATGGGACTGCTCTCGAAAGATATCAGGTCATTCGATGATCTCCTCGTCCAGGGTCTGGGCGAGCTTCTCTACACCGAGCGCCGGGTCGCCAAGACACTGGCGATCATGGCTGGCAAGGCCTCGGACACAGCTCTCGGGCAGGCACTGGATCAGTGTGCGAACGCCGGCACCGCCAACCTCGCCCAAATCGAGCAGGTCTGTCGGCGGCGTGACTGCCGGCCGCAGGTGGCGGAGAGCCCGGCGATTGACGGCATCTTCATCGGTGCGGAGGAGCTTTCCGGCGAGATAGACGACTGCCGTGTGCTCGATACGGCCATCGCCGGTGCCGTCGAGTCGGCCGCGATCTACACATCGGGTCGCTACACCACATTGATGGGTTGGCTCGACGCTGTCGGGCGCCCTGACTGCGCGCGGCTGCTCCAGGCCGGGTTGGTCCAGCATCAGCGGACGGCGGAGACGATGCGCCAGCTGGCCGAAAAGCGGCTCAATCCCCGCGCGTTGGGAAAGGGTGGGCATGGCCCGGTGGCCGTGGCGATCGCCAGCTGAAACCCTCGGCGGGCTTGTAATGTTCTAGCCACTGGCCCGCCGGCACGCCTCGGCGAGCCGGTCCGGATCGGCGGCGAGCGCCTCGACAGCGACCCAACGGTTCCAGTCCGCCGCCAGGCTCCAGCCGGGCCGGCCCACATAGGCCAGCGGCAGCCGATAGTGCAGCACGGCGCGCGGCTTCACCTTGCCGCGAATGCGTGGGCCTACCTGATGGGGAAACAGCTGCAGGAAGAGCGGCAGCAAATCCAGCGACCGCTTGCGCGTCGGATTGGCGGCCAGATAGTCCGCGCACAGTTGCTCAATGTCGGGTCGGTAGTTGGGCGAAAGCGTCCGCCTGATATAGGCCGCCGGATAGGGCGGCGGCGCGTGAAAGCGCTCCAGCCGGCTGGTGAGGCTTTCCGCGCGCAGGCCAGGCTCCAGCACCAGATAGGCCTGCAGCAGCCTCAGCAAGGCGGGCGCATCGGTTGCCACCGGCATGATGTTGAAATGCAGACCGAGCGAATCGCTCAGGATTGCGCCTTCGCCGCCTGCTCCCGCCCCGCGCAGCCTCTGCGTGACCGTGTCGATCTCGCCGAGCCGCTCCGGCGCCAGCGGCCCGGTGATCATCTCCCGCGGCACGAAGGCCTGCACCGCCGCGCCGAGCCAGGTGGAGAGCGGCGGTGCCAGCCAGCGCCCTGGCCCGTTGCGCCGGGGATGGACATGGCGCATGTCCAGCTCAACGCCGATATCGCCGAGCCGCGAGCCCCGGAGCCGAAAGGCGTGCGGGTCCTCTTCCTCGACCATGCCGCCGAGTAATCCCCGCAGGCATTCGGCGGCCTTGCGTTCGGACAGACGGGTGAACTCGATCTCGACGCCGACCAGCCTTGGGCGGCCGTCCACCGTCAACCGCGAGGTCAGCGAATGAAAAGGCGGGGAAGGCGCGCTCACGTGAGGTGCCAGCGGGTCTGTCTCATCGGCCGGATATGGGGAGCGCGCGCGTCTTGTCCAGACGCGCCTCACACGCCGCCGGCACCGCCCCGAGGGGCGGCGGGTCGTCTCGGCAGAAACGTGGATAGTCTCGGGAAATTATGGTCGGAGTGGCAGGATTTGAACCTGCGACCCCCTCGTCCCGAACGAGGTGCGCTACCAGGCTGCGCTACACTCCGCCTTGGCGCGAGCCTCTAGCATGCGAATGAGCGGGCCGACAAGGGCCCTGTCGCCACTTGCTTGGGGATCGGTGGATAAGCTGCCTGTGGCCTGCCCAAGCGTCGAGGTTGAAAGCGGCGGCCAGCTGTGGCTATCTCCGCGCCCACGGAACGCGCCGGCCCGGTCGCGACCCGTTGGGGCGTCGCCAAGCGGTAAGGCAGGGGATTTTGATTCCCCCATGCGGAGGTTCGAATCCTCCCGCCCCAGCCATCTCCATTATCCAGCTGATGTCATAATCGTAGTTCTGCATCTGCCGTGCCTGCCGACGACTCGGCGTGCTTTGTGAGCCGCTATGGAATTCTCCGAGAGAGGGACGATGGGTCCGCCGCGCCTCTATGTGATGGGAGCATCGTGCTCCGGCGTTTCCACGCTGGGGAGCACTCTGGCCGCTCGGCTCGGCCTGCCGCATCTCGATGTCGACGACTTCTACTGGATGCCGACCGATCCCCCTTACAGCGTCAAACGTCACCCGGAGGACCGCGTTCGCTTGATCGCGCAGCGGCAGAACGACGCCGAGGGGTGGGTCCTCACAGGGTCATTCATCGGCTGGGGTGACGCTTTGGTGCGGGTCGTTGATCTGATCGTCTTCCTCTCGACGCCCACTGCCGTTCGATTGGCGCGGTTGGCGGCGCGCGAGGCGGAACGGCATGGCCCGCGCATTTTACCCGGCGGCGACATGCATGAAGCCCACTGCGCATTTCGTGAGTGGGCGTCGCGCTACGACGATCCCTCCTTCGAAGGGCGTAATCAGGCGCAGCATGAGCGTTGGTTAAACGAGCAATCCGCACCGGTGCTTCGTCTGCGCGGCGAACGCCCGCCCGATGAATTGGCGCAGTCGGTTGTGGCTGCGCTCTCCCGCCGCCCACTTCGCGACTGATCGAGCGGCCCCGCCCATCTGCGTCGTCGCGACGCGGCGCGCTTCGCAGAACACTTCCGCCGATCGCATGCTTGTCTCCTCAAGCCGGTGCAAAGGCGGCTTGGGCAGGCTGCCCGTGTGCGTTCCCCCGGCGTGCCGCAGCGTGCTAGAAAGGCTGCGGCTTCTTCCATCGCCGGGCTTTTCCATTGCGCATCCATCTCGTCAATCCCAACACAACCCGCTCCATGACCGAGAAGATCGCGGCGGCGGCCCGTGCAGTGGCGGCACCGGGAACGGAGATCGTCGAGGCGACGTCGACCATGGGGCCGGCGTCGATCGAAGGTCACTATGACGACGCCCTCGCCCTGCCCGGCCTGCTGGCAGCCATTGCCCAGGCGGAGGCTTCGGGCGTTGATGCCCATATCATCGCCTGTTTCGACGATACCGGGCTGGACGCGGCCCGAAGCCTTGCCCGCGCGCCGGTCGTCGGCATCGGCGAGGCCGGGTACCATTTCGCCAGTCTCATTGCCCATCGCTTCACGGTGGTGACGACGCTCTCGCGCTCGATCCCTGTCATTGAGGCAAATCTCCTGCGCTCGGGGCTGGAGAGGCGTTGCGCTCGTGTGCGGGCCTCGGAAGTGGCGGTGCTGGAGCTGGAGGACCCTGCCTCCGATGCGCGCGCCCGCATCTCCGAAGAAATCGGCCGCGCCGTGCGCGAGGACCGGGCGGAGGCCATTGTGCTTGGCTGCGCCGGCATGGCGGACCTCGCCCGCGCGTTGGGCGAGACACATGGCGTGCCGGTGATTGACGGCGTGGCAAGCGCGGTGGCCCTGGCCGAGGGTCTCGTGCGGGTGGGGCTCGCGACCTCGAAAAGCGGGGCCTATGCGCCCCCGCGCGCCAAGGCGTATAGCGGCCGGATGGCCGATTTCGCCCCGACCGGCGGGTGACGTGCGTCAGCCGAGCTTGCGCAGAAGCCGCATGGCCTGCTCGCGCTCCGTGGCGGTGAGCGGTTCGAGCGTCGCGGCAGAGATCTCTCCGGCGACAAGTATGGCGGCGTCGACGACCTCGCGGCCGCGAGCGGAAAGGTCAACGGCGCGGCGGCGCCGGTCCAGCGGGTCGTCGGTGATGACCAGCAAGTCGCGCGCCTGCAGCCTGTCGACGACGCCCTTGATGGTCGCGGCGTCGAGATGGATCAGGCGTCCCAGGTGGTTCTGCGAGCAGGCGCCGATTTCGCGCAGTTTGGCGAGCGCGGCGAATTGCGGCGGGGTCAATCCCTCGATCATGCGGGCGGTGAAAAGGGCAGTATGGCGCTGGCTGGCCACGCGCATCAAGAAGCCCACCTGCTCGTCGAGCCTGTAGGCGGCGGCGCCCTCGCGACCGGCGCCGTCCGGCTGGTCCGGACCGCCCCTGTTCATCACCGCAATCCCCCTCGAGTACCTCCGACCTATGAGAGCACAGCGCAGCCGGCGCGCAAATGCAAATTGTCAGCGAGTTGGTGCGTTCCCCGGCGCCAGGGCGGCCTTCAGCGACGTTTCCGATGCCTGCCCGGTCCTAGGACCGTGTGCACGCAGTTCGCCCTGTTCGATGCGGTACGCCCGATCGCAGATCGCCGCGCATAAATCCGAACTCTGCTCGGAGATCAGCAGGGAAAGGCCGCCTGCCTTCAACCGCGCCAGTGCGCGGGTCATCTGCTCGACGACGATCGGCGCCACTCCTTCGGAGGGCTCGTCGAGCAGCAGAAGCGAGGGATTGCCGACAAGGGCGCGAGCCACTGCCAGCATCTGCTGCTCGCCGCCAGACATCTGGCCGCCGAGGCGCCCACGCATATCGGCAAGCTGGGGAAAGAGGTCGAACACCGCATCCGTTGTCCAGTCCGGCAAGGTCATGTCTGCCGGGCGCTGGCGGCGGCCGAGATCGAGGTTTTCCAGGACGGTTAGGTCGGCAAAGATGTGCCGATCCTCTGGCACGTAGCCGACACCGAGACGGGCGATGGCATGGGTCGGCAAGGCCAAGAGGTCGGCGCCGCCCAGGGTCAGTCGGCGCGCCTGCCGCCGAACGAGGCCGATGATCGCCTTCATCGTGGTGGACTTGCCCGCGCCATTGCGGCCGACAAGGGCGACGGCTTCGCCGGGTGCGATGTGGAGCGTCAGGCCGAACAGGATCTGCGCCTCGCCGTACCAGGCGTTGAGGCCTTCGATCTGAAGCAGGGGTGTGGTCGCGCTCATGGCGTCTCGCTGATGGAGGCGGAGACACCGCCGAGATAGGCCTCGCGCACCGCCGGGTCGCCCTGTACCGCCTCGACGCTGCCATTGGCGATGAGCCGACCGCGCGCCAGCACGACGACCCGGTCGGCATGGCCGAACACCACGTCCATCGCGTGCTCGGTGAATAGAACGGCAAGGCCGCGGGACCGGGTGAGCCGGCGCACCAGGGCGATCATCGCCTGCCGCTCTTCGGCCGACATGCCGGCGGTGGGCTCGTCCATCAGCAGCAGGCTGGGGTCGCCCGCCAGCGCCATGGCGAGTTCGAGCCGCTTCACATCGCCATAGGCGAGCGCGGCGGCGGGGCGCTCGGCCAGCGCGGCCGTGCCGGTCTGTTCCAGAAGGGCGAGGGCCGCTTCGCGCGCCATGCGGCGCGCCGGCGCCCACAGGCGAAAGACGCGGCCCTGCGCGGCGATCAGCGCCATCTGGACATTTTCCAGCGCCGTCATCGAGCCGAAGACGGTGGCGACCTGGAAGGTGCGCCCCACTCCCAGCCGGGCGATGCGGCGCGGGGCGAGCCCGGTGATGGCGCGGCCATGCAGGCGGACCTCGCCCGCATCCGGCCGCAGCTGGCCGTTGATGATGTTGAAACAGCTGGATTTTCCGGCGCCGTTCGGGCCGATCAGCGCCAGCAATTCGCCGGGCGCGATGGCGAAGCTCACGCCGTCCAGCGCCCGCACGCCACCGTAATGCTTGGTGAGCGCCGAGACCTCCAGCACCGGCGCAGGTGCGTTTCCGCTCATGCTGCGCTCCCCCTTTTGCGGCGCAGTCCGGCGGCGAGGCCGGAGGGGAAAATGAGGACGATGAGGAGGATGATCAGGCCGAGCAGACCGCGCCAATAGGGGCTCTCGCGCATCACCATGTCCTGCAGCAAGGTCAGCCCGCCGGCGCCGAGCAGCGGCCCCATCAGCGAGTGCACGCCGCCGAGCAGCACCATCACCAGCCCGTCAATGGAGCGGCCGACCGAGATCGCCTCCGGCGAGATCGAGCCCTTGGCGAAGGCGAACAGCCCGCCCGCCGCGCCGCACAGCGTGCCGGCGATGGCGAAGGCGAGCCAGCGCACCCTGTCCACGGCGATGCCAAGCGCTTCCGCCCGCAGCCGCGAATCCCGCCCCGCCCGCAAGGCGAGGCCGAAGGGCGCGAAGACCAGCCGCCGGATCAGGACCAGCCCCAGCACGGTCACGCCCAGCGCGGCAAGATAAAGCCCGCTGGCGCTGTCGAAGGGCGGGTCGGGCCAGACGCCGAACAGACCGTTCGAGCCGCCGGTGACCTCTTCCCATTGATGGGCGATCGACCACACGATCTGCGCGAAGGCCAAAGTCAGCATGGCGAAATACACCCCCTCCAGCCGCACGCAGAACCAGCCGAACAGCACGGCGCCGGCCGCTGCCGTCGCCATGCCGACACCGAAGGCCAGCGGCGTCGGCAGGCCGAGCACGGTCGCGGCATAGGCGGTGCCATAGGCGCCGAGGCCGAAATAGGCGGCGTGGCCGAAGGAGGCGAGGCCGCCGGGCCCCATCAGCAGATGCAGCGAGGCGGCGAACAGGGCGGCGATCACCATATCCAGCGCCAGCACCGGGGCGTAGCTGGCGACGGCGCTGAACAAGGGGATGGCGGCGAAACACACCAGCACCGCCAGCGCGATGAGACGCCCGGTCCGGCCGAGCGGCACCAGCGGCGCCTCGGCTTCCCCGCGCCGGGCCTGCGCCGGCTGCGGCCGGCCGAACAGGCCGTGCGGGCGGATGACGAGCACCACCGCCATGACGAGGAACTCCGCCACCAGCGTCAGCCGCGACATGTTGAAGGTGAAGCCGCCCAGCTCCACCAGGCCGAGCGCCGTGCACAGCGCCTTCACCTCCGCCACCAGCAGGGCGGCGAGATAGGCGCCGCGGATCGAGCCCATGCCGCCGACCACCACCACGACGAAGGCGTCGCCCAGCACGGAGAGGTCGAGGGCGAGATTGGCGGGCTCGCGCGCCATCTGCAGCGCGCCGCCGAAGCCTGCGATGCCGGTGCCGAGCGCGAACACGGCGGTGAACAGCACCGCCTCGTTGATGCCGAGCGCCGCGACCATTTCGCGGTCCTGCGTCGCCGCCCGGATCAGCCGCCCGAAGCGGGTGCGCGTGAGGAGCATATGGAGGGCGACGAGGACGACGGGGCCGATGAGAGCAAGGAAGATGTCGTAGTCCGGCAGCCGCCGGCCCAGGAACTCCACCGAGCCCGACAGGCCCGGCGCGCGCGGGCCGAGAATGTCCTCCGGCCCCCAGAAGGCGAGGGCGGCGTCGTTGATGATGAGCAGCAGGGCGAAGGTGGCGAGCAGCTGGTAGAGCTCGGGCGCGGCATAGATGCGCCGCAGCAGCACCACCTCCACCAGCGCGCCGAGCGCCGCCGTCACCAGCGCGGCCCCGAGAATGCCGCCCCAGAAGCCCAGCGCACCGCCAAACGCCTCGCCCAGCAGCGGGGCGAGGGTGACGGCGAGGTAGAGCCCCAGCATGTAGAAGGAGCCATGCGCCATGTTCACGATGCGGGTGACGCCGAAGATGATCGACAGTCCCGCCGCGACGAGGAACAGGCCGGAGGCCGAGGCGAAGCCGTTGACCGCCTGAAACAGCAGTGCCTCGAACGACATGACGTCTTCCTGCCTTCCGAAGCGTCAGTTCGCCGCCGGCCGCAGCTTCGATACCTCGGCATCCGAGGGCAGGACGCTGGCGCCGTCGATATAGACGGGATCGAGCATGATGCCGCGCCCGTGCTTAACCGCCAGCGTGCCGACAAAGGCCCCCAGCGTCGCCTGGTGGTCGCTGGCGCGGTAGACGAAGGGGCCGAACGGCCCGTTCACCTCAAGCCCCTGGAAGGCGTCGACCAGCTTCTCCGTGTCGGTGCTGCCGGCCTTGGCGATGCCGGCGGCGATGGATTTGATGGTGGCGTAGCCGACGATGGAGCCCAGGCGCGGATAGTCGTCATAGGCGGCGCGGTAGGCATCGAGGAAGGCCTGATGCGCGGGAATCGTGATCGCGTACCAGGGATAGCCGGTGACGACCCAGCCGATCGGCGCCTCTTCCTTCAGCGGGTCGAGATATTCCGGCTCGCCCGACAGCAGGCTGACGACGAAGGTGCCTTCCAGCGCCCGGCGGGTATTGGCCTCGCGCACGAAGCGGGCGAGGTCGGCGGCGAACAGCACGTTGAACACGGCATCGGGCTTGGCGTCGGCGATCGCCTGCGCCACCGGGCCGGCGTCGATCTTGCCGAGCGGGGTGGCCTGCTCGGCAACGAATTCGACATCCGGCTGCGCCGCCTTGAGCAGGCGCTTGAAGGTCTCGGCGGCCGACTGGCCATATTCGTAATTGGGATAGACGATGGCCCAGCGCTTGCGGTTGGCCTTCACCGCCTCCGGCATCAGCATCGCCACCTGCATGTAGGTGGAGGGGCGCAGGCGGAAGGTGTAGCGGTTGCCGTCCGACCAGGTGAGCTTGTCGGTCAGCGGCTCGGCGGCGAGAAAGAACACCTTGCGGCGCTTGGCCAGATCCGACACCGCCAGCCCGACATGGGAGAGGAAGGTGCCGGTGAGGAGGTCCACCTTGTCGCGGGTCAGCAACTCGGTGGCGACCCGCACCGCGTCGCCGGGATTGCCGCCATCGTCGCGCGAGACGAGTTCCAGCGGCCGGCCGATCACCCCGCCGGCGGCGTTGATCTCCTTCAGCGCCAGCTCCATGCCCTTGCGATAGGGATCGAGGAAGGCGGCCTGCGCCTTGTAGCTGTTGAGCTCGCCGATGCGGATCGGCTCGGCGGCCGTCGCCCTGGAGGAGAGGACCGGCGCCACGAGCGCGGCGGCGAGGGTCGCGGCGGTGAACAGGGCCGCGCGCAGGCGCTTGGTGGGGCGCATCGCAGAACTCCGGGTGGATCGACGGGACAGCGCCGACATGGGGGACGTCGAGGGGGCGTTTGGCGGCCTAACCTATCGTCTTGCGGCGCGGGGTCCAGCCCCGCGCCGGTGAAGCGCGGCCTAGGGGCCGACTTCGACCTCGGCCTCGCGCAGGCGGCTGCGCCGCGAGGCGATGAGCGCGCCGCCGGCAATGAGCGCGGCGCCGGCGAGCGTGCTGGGGGAGGGGATTTCGCTGAACGCCACCAGCCCGATCACCAGCGCCCAGAGGAAGGCGGTGTACTCGAAAACGCCGAGCCGGCTGGCATCCGCCCGCCCATAGGCCCAGGCCATGCACAGATGCCCCGCCGTGCCGAGCACGCCGATGAGCACGAACAGGCCCAGTTCCCCGCCCGACACCGGCACCCACTGCCAGGCGCCGAGCGGCGTCACCAGCACGCAGGCGAACGCATTCTGCAGCAGCACGATGGTGGGGATCGGGTCGCGCGCCGCCCGGCTCTTCAGCGTCACCATGGCGAGGGCATAGGTGACGGCCGCGACCAGCGCGGCGGCGATGCCCGGCCCGTTGGCGAGGCTGCCGCCGGCGCCCATGTCCAGCTCGTTCCACAGCACCACCAGCACGCCGGCAAAGCCGAGGCCGAGGGCCAGCAGGATCGACTTGCCCGGTCGCTCGCCGAGGAACAGCGCGGCGAACAGGGCGATGAACAGCGGCGAGGTGAAGGACAGCGCCAGCGCCACCGCCAGCTGCAGCACGGACAGCGAATAGAAGAAGGTGAGGGCGGTGATCGACACCAGCACCGAGCGCCACAGATGCGGGCGCAGCATGGACCGGCCGGGCAGCGGCGTGCGGCAGGCGGCGAATACCGCGCCCGCCGCCAGCGCGCCGACGGCATAGCGCAGCATCGCGATCTGCCCGGTGCCATGGGTGGCCGCCACATATTTTATGACGCCGTCCATGATCGACAGAATGCCGATGGCGGCGATCGTCACCAGCGCGGGGCCGTTGAGAACGGCGCGTCGAAGGGTTGCCTGCCACATGGGGATCAGCCTTCGCGCGTTCCGACCGCCGCGAGGGGCAGGCGGTAGGAATATTCCCAGGTGGCGGACAGATCGTGGCACTCCCGCGCCGGCCCCGCGCGGGTGAAGCCGCAGCGCTCATAGAAGCGGTGCGCGTCGGCAAAGCGCGTGTCCGTCCACAGCCGGATTTCCCGCGCGCCGGCGGCGCGGGCCGCGGCGAGGGCGGTCTCAAACAGGGCGCGGGCGATGCCGCGCCGGCGGGCCGCGCGCGCCACATAGACCTTGAAGATTTCCAGCCCGCCGCGCGGGGCGTCGGGGTCGCGTGTGGGGGCCAGCGCCATCGAGCCGATGACGCCGCCCCCGCCCTCGGCGACCCAGATGGTGCCGCCGCGCCCGGCGAAATGGCTGGCGATGGCGTCGAGTTCGGGGAATTCGGCGGCGCGGTCGAACACGCAGCCCTCATATTCGGCAAAGGCGGCGGCGATCAGTGCGGCGATGGCATCGCCATCCGCATCGGTCGCCGGCCGGATCAGGAAATCGGTCACGTCGTTCACTCCGGCCCGGCGGTCCATTTTCTCGCCGGGAAGGCTGGGAGAGTTCGACGGCGGGGCGCGGGCGGACTATGTTCGGCTGGTCTTCTGGCGTAAAGACCATTCATTATGCCCGATACATGGATCTGAAATGGCAGGCCCGCGCTTGATCCGTGACTGCCCGCCCGCCCGCCAGCCTTCCGTTCCGGAGTGCTCTATGAACGTGTCTCGCTGTGTTGCCCGCCTCGCCTTTGTCGCCACGCTTGCCGCCGTGCTCGCCGGCTGCGCCTCCCCGCCGCCGCCCCGGCCGATCGAGCCGGCGCGGCCCCAGTTCACCTCGCCGATCACGGCGCAGCAGGTGATGGGCAAATGGGGCCTTGCCGCCTATCACCGCCCGGAGGACGCGGCCCGCACCGAGGCGCAGGCCCGCCAGGGCTGCCGCCAGCCTTATGTCATCAATGCCGGCCCGTCGGGCGGCTTCATGATGTATCTGGCCGACGACGCGCAGCCGTCCGAGGTGGTGTCGAAGCAGGTCGGCAACGGCCCGATCTATATCGGCCTGCCGGACGAGCCGCCGGGCGCGCGCTCGGACCGCGAAGTGGTGCGATTCGACGGCCAGGTGCTGGTGCTCAAATGGATGGACCCGGAAGTGGCCGGCCGCTACGGCACCATGGTCTATGTCCGCTGCCCGTGAGCGGGCGGGACTGATTCGCCGCAGCCGCGGGTAGCCACCCGCGCACGGGGCTGGGTTGCTTGAGCGGCCCGGCCCGCCGCTTGGAGCCGCGCGGCCTCTCCGCTATGGTCCGGCCCGAATTCGGATCGAACGCGGGAGCCGCGCACCCATGGTTGGCGACACACAGGCCGGGGACACACACGGCAACGGCGCTGGCGCCGACACCCATTTCGGCTTCCGCACCGTGCCGCTCGGCGAGAAGCAGCGCATGGTCGACGAGGTGTTCCACTCGGTGGCGCGCCGCTACGACCTGATGAACGACCTGATGTCGCTCGGCCTGCACCGGGTGTGGAAGGACCTTCTGGTCTCGCGCCTGCGCCCGCCGAAGAGCGAGCGCGCCTTCCGCCTGCTCGACGTCGCCGGCGGCACCGGCGATGTCTCCTTCCGCACGGTGGAAGCCGGCGGGCCGGGCACCAGCGCCGTCGTCGCCGATATCAATGGCGGCATGCTCGGCGTCGGCCGCGAGCGCGCGGCCGCTCTCGGCCTTGCCGAGCGGGTGGAGTTCGTCGAGGCCAATGCCGAAGAGCTGCCCTTCGCCGATAAGAGTTTTGACGCCGCCACCGTCGCCTTCGGCATCCGCAACGTGCCGCGCATGGACAAGGCGCTCGCCGAGATGCGCCGCGTGCTGAAGCCCGGCGGGCGCTGCTTCGTGCTGGAATTCTCCCGCGTCGACGTGCCCGGTCTGGACGCGATCTACGACACCTATTCGTTCAAGCTGATTCCCGGCATGGGCAAGCTGGTGACCGGGGACGCCGATTCCTACCAGTACCTCGTCGAATCGATCCGCAAATTCCCCCCGCCGGAGGCCTTCGCCGAGCTGATGCGCGAGGCGGGGTTCAAGCGCGTGGCGTGGCAGCCGCTCACCGGCGGCATCGTGGCGCTGCATTCCGGCGTGCGGATCTAGCGCCGTGGCCACGCCCCTCGGTGATTATCTGCGCCTCGCCCGTGCCGGCTTCGTGATGGCGCGCGAGGGCGTTGCCTCGCGCATCGATCCCGGCGTGCGCCCGCCCGGCTCCGAGCCGCTGTTCGCGCTCGCCGCCCTGATCGAGCGGCGCGGCCCGGCCTCCAGCGCCGCCCGGCTCGGCGCCGCGCTGTCGCGGCTCGGCCCTTCCTATGTGAAGCTCGGCCAGTTCCTCGCCACCCGGCCGGATGTGGTCGGCCCGCAGCTGGCGCGCGACCTGGAGCTGCTGCAGGACCGCATGCCGCCCTTTCCGCAGGATGTGGCGGAGGCGACCATCGCCCGCACCTTCGACCGGCCGGTGAGCGACGTTTATGCCCGGCTCGACCTGCCGCTGGCCGCCGCCTCGATCGCGCAGGTGCACCAGGGCGAGGTGATCGAGGCCGACGGCACGGCGCGCCGCGTCGCGGTGAAGGTGCTGCGCCCGGACGTGCAGCGGCGTTTCCGCATCGACCTCTCCTCCTTCTACCGCGCCGCCCGTCTCGGCGAGAGCTCTTCCCCCGAGGGCAAGCGGCTGCGGCTGGTGGCGGTGGTGGACACGCTCGCCCGTTCGGTCTCGATGGAGATGGATCTGCGGCTGGAAGCGGCCGCCATGTCCGAGCTGGCGCAGAACACCGCCGAGGACGCCGATTTCCGCGTGCCGGCGGTGGACTGGGACCGCACCGGCCGCGAGGTGCTGACCACCGAATGGGTCGACGGCATCAAGCTGAACAATCTGGAGGCGCTGCGCGCGGCCGGGCACGATCTGCCGCAGCTCGGGCGCATCGTGATGCAGTCCTTCCTGCGCCACGCCCTGCGCGACGGCTTCTTCCACGCCGACATGCACCCCGGCAATCTGTTCATCGACCCCGAGGGGCGGCTGGTGGCGGTCGATTGCGGCATTATGGGGCGGCTCGGCCACAAGGAGCGGCGTTTCCTCGCCGAAATCCTGTTCGGCTTCATCACCCGCGACTGGCTGCGCACGGCGCAGGTGCATTTCGAGGCCGGCTATGTCCCCCCGCACCATTCGGTGGAGGATTTCGCCCAGGCGATCCGCGCCATTGGCGAGCCGATCTATTCGCGCCGCGCCGACCAGATTTCCATGGCCAAGCTGCTGACCCTGCTGTTCGAGGTGACGGCACTGTTCGACATGCAGACACGGCCCGAACTTCTGCTGCTGCAGAAGACCATGGTGGTGGTGGAGGGCGTCGCCCGCAATCTCGACCCGCAGCTCGATATGTGGAAGACCGCCGAGCCCGTGGTGCGGGCCTGGATCGAGCGCAATCTGGGCCCAGCCGGGCGGATCGAGGAGGTGGCGGTCGGCATCGGCGCGGTCGGCCGCTCGCTGCAGACCCTGCCCGAACTGATCGCGCACGGCCAGCGCATCGCCGCCCAGCTCGACGCCGCCACCCGCGACGGGCTGACCCTCTCGCCCGCCACCACCGACGCCATCGGCCGCGCCGAGGGGCGCGGCAATCGCTGGATGACGCTGGCGCTCTGGGCGATCGCCGGGCTGATCCTGGTGCAGATGCTGTTCTGAGGCGGGGCTGGGTGAGTCTCGTCCACAATGAGCGGGCGAACTCTCCGCGACCGATCTGAACGGCGTTGCCATTGCCGTGATGGCGGTGGGCGGGCTCGGCCCTCTCCTCTCAGTGCTGAACGGCGGCACGGTCTCCGCTCCTCGCATCGGCCCGGCCGAGGGAAGGATTAACCTCGTCCATCATCCGGAACTATCGCGCGCCCGGCTGCCGGCCTAGTCTCGGCGCCGACGCCGGCCACGGAACTTCCCATGCTCGCCACCAAGCGAATCCTACTCGTCATCGGCGGCGGCATCGCCGCCTATAAGAGCCTCGACCTGATCCGCCGGCTGAAGGAGCGCGGCGCGGCGGTGCGGGTGGTGATGACATCGGCCGCCCAGCATTTCGTCACGCCGCTGGCCGCCGGGGCGCTGTCGCATGACCGCGTGTTCACCGAGCTGTTCGACCGCGAGGCGGAGCAGGATATCGGCCATATCCGCCTCTCGCGCGAGGCGGACCTTCTCATTGTGGCGCCGGCCACCGCCGACCTTATGGCGAAGATGGCGCATGGCCTCGCCGACGACCTCGCCTCCGCCGTGCTGCTGGCGAGCACCCGGCCGATCCTGCTCGCGCCGGCGATGAACCCGGCGATGTGGGCGAATGCCGCCACACGCCGCAACGCGGCGCAGCTCGCCGCCGACGGGGTGCGTTTTGTCGGGCCGAATGCCGGCGCCATGGCCGAGCGCGGCGAGGACGGGGCGGGGCGCATGGCCGAGCCGCTGGAGATCGTCGCGGCGGTGGAAGCGCTGCTGGCGGCCGGCGGGCCGCTCACGGGGCGGCATGTGCTGGTCACGTCAGGCCCGACGCATGAACCGATCGACCCGGTGCGCTATATCGCCAACCGTTCCTCCGGCAAGCAGGGCCACGCCCTCGCCGCCGCCGCCGCCCGGGCCGGGGCCCGGGTGACGCTGGTCTCCGGGCCGGTGAACCTGCCCGCGCCGTCCGGCGTCACGGTGCGCCCGGTGGAAAGCGCGCGCGACATGCTGGCGGCGGTGGAGGCCGCGCTGCCGGCCGATGTCGCCATCTTCGCCGCGGCGGTGGCCGACTGGCGCGCCGCCAGCGAGGCGCCCGAGAAGATGAAGAAGGATGGCGGCGCCCTGCCGCCGCTGGCGCTGACCGAGAATCCCGACATCCTCGCCACCATCGCCCACCGGACGGAGGGCCGTCCGCGCCTCGTCATCGGCTTCGCGGCGGAGACGCAGAATGTGGTGGGGTATGCGCAGGCCAAGCGCGTCCGCAAGGGCTGCGACTGGATCGTCGCCAATGACGTCTCGGCCCAGAGCGGCATTCCCGGCGGAGTGATGGGCGGGGACGCCAACGAGGTGCACCTGATCACCCCCGAGGGCAGCGAAGCGTGGCCGCGCGCCTCCAAGACGGAGGTGGCCGAAAGGTTGATCGCCCGCATCGCCGCCGCGCTGGGCGAGAAGGAGAGTGAATCATGAGTATCGAGGTTGCCGTCCGCGTCCTGCCGCATGGGCAGGGCCTGCCGCTTCCCGCCTATGCCACGTCGGGTTCCGCCGGGCTCGACCTGATGGCGGCGCTGGCGGAGGGCGAGACGCTGACGCTGGCCCCGCTCGCCCGCGCGGCGGTGCCGACCGGGCTGGCGCTGGCGCTGCCGGAAGGGTTCGAGGCGCAGGTGCGCCCGCGCTCGGGCCTCGCGCTCAAGCAGGGTCTGACGGTGCTGAACGCGCCGGGCACGGTCGATTCCGACTATCGCGGCGAGGTGAAGGTGATCCTGGTCAATCTCGGGGCCGAGCCGGTGGTGCTGGAGCGTGGCCAGCGCATCGCCCAGATGGTGGTGGCGCCGGTGACGCGCATTCATCTGGTCGAGGTCGGTAATTTGGAGGAAACAACGCGGGGAGAAGGTGGATTTGGCTCGACAGGGCTCGACGGCCGGCAAATATCGCGCTAGCCAAGAGCCATGCCGCGCCTCTCCGATAAAAGCCTCCTCGCCATCGCCGCCGTCGTCGACGTCGCGCTGCACGCCCGCGGCATGCCGGTGGCGGCCAAGGCGCTCGCCGCGCGGCACGAATTGCCGCCCCGCCATCTGGAGCCGGTGCTGCAGGCGCTGGTGCATGCCGGGGTGCTGAAGGGCGTGCGCGGCCCGCGTGGCGGCTATGAACTGGCGCGCGAGCGGCGACGGATCACGGTGGCGGAAGTGGTGCGCGTGGTCGAGGCCGAGAGCGAGGAGGCGCTGGACGCCTTCCCCCCCATCGTCCGCGATATCGTGCAGCCGGCCGTGGCCGAGGCGGAGCGCGCCTTCGAGGCGGCGCTCGACGCGGTGACGGTGGAAGACCTCTGCCGCGCCGCCGCGCAGAACACGCTGCGAAAGGGCATGCCCGAAGGCATCGATTTCACCATTTGATTTTGTAGATAATTTGTTTTCTCGACTTTGAGTCGTGAATATGTTAGCCCTGCCGGCGAAAACCGTTCGTTGAAGAACAATTCGCTACTGACGGGCCGCGCCAACGTGCCGGTCCGCTTGCTGGAGGCACCCATGGCCGACACCGCTCCCCACACCGCGCCCACCGCCAAGCCGGGGCGCGGGCGGGTCTATTCCTCCATCACCGAGACCATTGGCGACACGCCGCTGGTGCAGCTGAACCGGCTGCCGGCCGAGCGGGGGGTGAAGGCGCGCATTCTCGCCAAGCTGGAGTTCTTCAACCCGATCGGCAGCGTCAAGGACCGCATCGGCGTCTCGATGATCGAGGCGCTGGAGGAGGCGGGCGTCATCAAGGCCGGCACCGTGCTGGTCGAGCCGACCTCGGGCAATACCGGCATCGCGCTCGCCTTCGTCGCCGCCGCGCGCGGCTATCGGCTGATCCTGGTCATGCCGGAATCTATGTCCGTGGAGCGCCGCAAGATGCTGGCGCTGCTCGGCGCCGAGCTGGTGCTGACCCCGGCGGCGCAGGGCATGCGCGGCGCGGTGGCGCGGGCGGAAGAGCTGATGAAGGAGCTTCCCGACGCCATCATCCCGCAGCAGTTCCGCAACCCCGCCAACCCGGCCGTCCACCGCCGCACCACGGCGGAGGAAATCTGGAACGACACCGACGGCGCGGTCGACATCGTCATTTCCGGCGTCGGCACCGGCGGTACCATCACCGGCCTCGGCCAGGTGCTGAAGCCGCGCAAGCCCGGCCTGCGGCTGGTGGCGGTGGAGCCCGAGGACAGCCCGGTGCTGTCTGGCGGCCAGCCCGGTCCGCACAAGATACAGGGCATCGGCGCCGGCTTCGTGCCTGATGTGCTGGACCGCTCGGTGATCGACGAGGTGGTGACGGTGGGCAACCAGACCGCCTTCGAGACCGCCCGCGCCATCGCCCGGCTGGAAGGCATTCCGGTCGGCATCTCCTCGGGCGCGGCCATCGCGGCGGCGCTGGAGGTCGGTGCGCGGCCGGAGAACGAGGGCAAGACCATCGTGGTCATCATTCCCTCCTTCGCCGAGCGCTATCTTTCTACCGCCCTGTTCGAGGGACTCTGACGTCTCCTCCTGTGTAGCGCGCGCCCGGCCCTTCTAGTGCGACTCCGGCTTCGATAAAGTCGCGTTGATTCGGTGCCTCGCCATGGGCGGGGCGCCTGCCGGAGGGCGGCAGTCGGCAAGGGGAGACGGGCGCGGATGGCGCATCCGGCCGGCAGGGGCGGGACGGAAGACGGCTGGCGCGTCGACGCGCGCGCCGGCACGGTTCCACGCCCTGTTCCCAACGTCGTTCCCGGCTTTGCTGCCGGCTTGACCCCGCGCCATTTGCGACGCCACGTCGTGCGTCTGTTCAGGCGGCTCGCCCGCCGGATGGCGCGCCTTCTCGCCGCCCCGCCGGCCACGGTGGCGGGGGCTTCCGGCTCGGCTTTGTCGAGCCTCGGCCTTGCCGTCCACAGCTTTCCCGCGCAGGCGCAGACCGTCGCCTCGCCCGCAGCCCAGCCCGCCCCCGACGGGCTGTTCGCCGTGCTGGCGGTGCAGGACCCGAGCGCGCTGATCGGCCTGGCGCTCGTCGTCGGGCTGATCGTCTTCGCCGCCACCACCGCCATCGTGCATCTGCGCTACCGCCGGCAGTCGCTGCGGCGCGAGGCCGATGCGTTCGGCGAGATCGCCCGGCTGGAGGCGCAGATCGACGAGGCCCGCGCCCTGCTGATGGCCGAGCCGCAGATCGTCGTGGTCTGGCGCGATCCCGCCGCCGACCCGGAAATCATCGGCAACACCCCCGCCTTCACCGGCGTCGCCGCCCCCGCGCGCATCCTCGCCTTTGGCTCCTGGCTCAGCCCGGCCTCGGCGGGCGAGATCGAGGCGGCGGTCGATCGGCTGAGGGCGCGCGGCACGCCGCTCGCCGCCACGCTGGCGACGCAGGATGGCCGCTTCGTCGAGGCGGAGGGCCGGCCGGTCGGCTCGGCCGTGGTGCTGCGCCTGCGCGATATCACCGGCGTGCGGCTCGACCAGGCGCGGCTGGAAGCCGCCTATCGCGCCCTTGACGACGAGACCTCGGCGCTGCGGGCGCTGCTGGAGGCGCTGCCCGCCCCGGTCTGGGTCGGGGGCGAGGACGGAAAGCTGCGCTGGAGCAACGCCGCCTATGCCCATGCGGTGGAGGCCCGCGACGGCCACGACGCGGCCCAGCGCGACCTCTCGCTGCTCGACCGGCAGACCCGCACCCGGGCGCAGGCGCTGCACGCGGACAGCCAGCCCTTCAAGGCCCGGCTGCCTGTGGTGATCGCCGGCACGCGGCAGGTGCGCGACGTGCTGGAAGTGCCTGTCGGCGGCGGCGCCGCCGGTATCGCGCTCGACGCCACCGAGGCCGAGACGGTGCGGGCGGAACTCGCCCATGTCGTCGGCGCCCATCGCCGCACGCTGGACCAGCTGGCGACCGCCGTGGCGATCTTCGGCAAGGACCAGCGGCTGGTGTTCCACAATGCCGCCTATGCCAGCCTTTTCGAGCTCGACGCGGCCTTTCTCGACGACCGGCCGACCGACGGGGCGGTGCTCGACCGGCTGCGGGCGGCGCGCCGCCTGCCCGAGCAGGCCGATTTCCGCGTCTGGCGCGAGGACCTGCACGGCGCCTACCGCGCCATCGAGCCGCGCGAGCACTGGTGGCACCTGCCGGGCGGGCGCACGCTGCGCGTCGTCACCGCCCCCAATCCGGAGGGCGGCGTCACCTATCTGTTCGACGAGGTGACGGAGCGCCTGGCGCTGGAAAGCCGCTTCAATTCGCTCACCCGCATCCAGAGCGAGACGCTGGACGCGCTGGCCGAGGCGGTGGCGGTGTTCGGCAGCGACGGGCGGCTTGGCTTGTCCAATTCCGCCTTCCGGCAGCTGTGGAATCTCGACAAGGCCGCGCTCGGCGCCCATCCCCATATCGACGCGGTGGCCGAGGCCTGCCGGCGGCTGACCGCCGATGGCGCGGTGTGGCCGAAGCTGCGCTCCGCCGTCACCGGCATCGAGGCGCGGGTGCCGACCGAGTTCCGCATGGAGCGCAGCGACGGCATCGTGCTCGACGGCTCCACCCAGCCGCTGCCGGATGGCGGCACGCTGGTGACGCTGCGCGACATTACCGACAGCGTGCATGTCGAGCGCGCGCTGGTGGAGCGCAACGAGGCGCTGGTCGCCGCCGACCACCTCAAGAGCACCTTTGTCGGCCATGTCTCCTATGAGCTGCGCTCGCCGCTGACGACGATCATCGGCTTCGCCCAGCTGCTCGACGACACCGGCATCGGCCCGCTCAACCCCAAGCAGCGCGCCTATGTGAACCACATCACCGAGAGCAGCGCGGCGCTGCTGGCGATCATCAACGACATTCTCGACCTCGCCACCATCGACGCCGGCGCGATGACGCTGGAGCTGGGCGAGGTCGATCTGCGCGCGGCGATGGAGGCGGCGGCGGAAGGGGTGCGCGACCGCCTCGCCGAGGGCGGCCTGCGCCTGTCGATCGAGCTGCCGCCCGCCGCCGGCACCTTCCGCGCCGATGCCAAGCGGGTGCGGCAGGTGCTGTACAACTTGCTTTCCAACGCCGTCGGCTTCGCGCCGGAGGGCTCCACCGTCACGCTCTCGGCCGAGCGGCGGGACGACAAGGTGGTGTTCCGCGTGCGCGACGCCGGGCCGGGCATCCCGCCGGAAATCGGCGCGCGGGTGTTCGACCGCTTCGAGAGCCACACCGCCGGCTCGCGCCATCGCGGCGTCGGGCTCGGCCTGTCCATCGTGCGCTCGCTGGTGGCGCTGCATGGCGGTACAGTGAGCCTGAGCGCGGCGCCGGGCGGGGGCACCCTCGTCACCTGCACCTTCCCCCGCGCGGCGGACGCCGGCCGGGACGCGGCGGAGTAGAGCGATGATCGACAACCGTAGCACGGGAGCCGTTCCGACCTCGCCGGTGGCGCATTGGGACGTCGTGCTGCCCGACGAGACCGCCACCGGGCGGCTCGCCATGGACCTTGCCGCCCTGCTGAGGCCGGGCGACCTGGTGACGCTGGGCGGCGATCTCGGCGCCGGCAAGACCACGCTGGCGCGGGCGATCATCCGCGAACTCGCCGGCGACCCGAACCTCGAAGTGCCGAGCCCCACCTTCACCCTGATGCAGACCTACGACCTGCCGCGCCACCGCGTCGTGCATGCCGATCTCTACCGCCTCGGCGACCCGTCCGAGCTGGACGAGCTCGGCTGGACCGAACAGACGGACGGGGCGGTGACGCTGGTGGAATGGGCCGAGCGCGCCGAAGGCGCCGTGCTGCAGCCGGACCGGATGGAAGTGCACATCACCCTTCCCCTGGAGGGCGCCGAGAAGATGCGCCGGGTGCGGCTGTTCGGCTATGGACGGATGGCGGGCGGGCTCTACCGGATGAAGGCGATACGGGCGCTGATCGACCAGGTCGGCTTCGGCCCGGCCCAGCGCCGTTTCCTGCAGGGCGACGCGTCCGCCCGCAGCTATGAGCGGCTGATCGGCCCCAAGCGCAACGCCGTGCTGATGAATTCGCCGCGCCGGACCGACGGCCCGCCGGTGCGCGGCGGCAAGCCCTACAGCGCCATCGCCCATCTCGCCGAGGACGTGAAGCCTTTTGTGGCCATGGCGCGGGCGCTCAGGGCGCGCGGCTTCTCGGCGCCGGCCATCTATGGCGGCGATCTCGACGCCGGGCTGCTTGTCATCGAGGATCTCGGCCATGAAGGCGTGCTGGAAGGCACCCCGCCGGCGCCGGTGGCCGAGCGCTATGAACTCGCCGTCGACGTGCTGGCGGCGCTGCACGGGCAGGACCTGCCGGCGACGATCGCCGTCACCACCGGGCTGGACCACCGGCTGCCGCCCTATGACCTCGACGCGATGCTGATCGAGGTCGAGCTGCTGCTCGACTGGTACCTGCCCCATGCCGGCACGCGGGTGTCGCCGGACGCCCACCGTTCCTTCCGCCAGCTCTGGGCGGCGGCGCTGGCGCCCTCGCTGGCGCAGAAGCCGGTCTGGGTGCTGCGCGACTATCACTCGCCGAACCTGATGTGGCTGCCCCAGCGCGCCGGGCTGGCGCGGATCGGCCTGCTGGATTTCCAGGACGCGGTGATGGGCCCGGCCGCCTATGACCTCGTCTCGCTGGCGCAGGATGCACGGGTGGATGTGCCCGAGGCGCTCGAACTCGCCTTGCTCACCCGCTATGTGAAGGCGCGCCGGGCGGGCGATGCCTCCTTCGACACCAAGGCGTTTGCCGCCTCCTATGCGGTGATGGGCGCCCAGCGCGCCACCAAGATCCTCGGCATCTTCGCCCGGCTGAACCAGCGCGACCGCAAGCCGGTCTATCTCGCCCATCTGCCGCGCATCTGGACCTATCTCCAGCGCTGCCTGTCCTTCCCCGAACTCGGCGGGCTGGCGAGCTGGTACAAGGACCATGTGCCGGCGCCCGGCGCCTCGCGGCTGCCGCCCGGCGTGCGGCCGGCGGTGTTTCCCGTCGCGGCGAAAGCGCCGACCGCTCCACCTCCCGCCACGCCGAACGAACCCGGCCGTTCATGACCGACATCACCACCGCCATGGTGCTCGCTGCCGGCCTCGGCACGCGCATGCGCCCGATTACCGATCGCCTGCCCAAGCCGATGGTCGAGGTCAATGGACGGACCCTGATCGACGTCGCGCTCGACCGGCTCGACGCGGCCGGCGTCACCACCGCCGTGGTCAACCTGCACGCCCATGCCGACCTGCTGGAGCGCCATCTGGCCTCCCGTACCCGGCCGCGCATCGTCCTCTCCGACGAGCGCGACGCGCTGCTGGAAACCGGCGGCGGCATCGTCCGGGCGCTGCCGCTGCTCGGGCCCGACCCGTTCTTCGTCGTCAATGCCGACACGATCTGGATCGAGGGCATCCGCCCGAACCTTGCGACGCTCGCCGCCCGCTTCGATCCCGCGCTGATGGATATCTGCCTGCTGCTGGCGCCGGCCGTCACCTCGATCGGCTATGAGGGGCGCGGCGATTTCCTGATGGACGGGGAGGGCCGCCTGACCCCCCGGCCGGAACGCCTCACCGTGCCCTTCGTCTATGCTGGCGCGGCGGTGGTTTCCCCCGCTATCTTCCGCGATGTGCCGGAAGGGGCGTTCTCGCTGAGCCGGCTGTTCCGCCGCGCCGCCGAGGCCGGCCGGCTTTATGGCCAGCGCATGGAAGGGGTGTGGATGCATGTCGGCACGCCGGAGGCCATCGCCGAGGCCGAAGAGGCCATTGCGCGCTCGAAGGATTGACGCCGTGCCCGCCCCCCGATGGCCAGCGGAGCGCGCGCATGACCTCTGACGCGCAGCTGACGCCTGACGCGCAGCGACGGGGACCCCGGCTGTTCTCCATTCCGCCCTCCGCCACCTTCGTTGCCGTGCTGGCGGACGCGCTGCTCGACGGCGTGCTGGTGGAGGGCTTCGCCCCGCGCGGCGATCCGCTGCTGCTGGCGACCGCCACCGTGTTCCTGCCGACCCGCCGCGCCGGGCGCCTGCTGGCCGAGGCGCTGCGCCAGCGCATGGGGGCGGGGGTGACGCTGCTGCCGCGCATCGTGCCGGTCGGCGACGTCGACGAGGACGCGCTGGCCTTCGCCGAGAGCTACACCGACCCGCCGCGCCAGGTGCCGCCGACCACCCGCCGGCTGGCGCTGGCCAGCCTGATCCGGGCCTGGCGCCGGGCGCTGGCCGGGCAGGACGGACGTGTCGCCGTCGCCGCCGGGCCGGGGGCGGAGTTCGCGCTGGCCGACGAACTGGCGCGGCTGATCGACGAAATGGCGGCGCAGGAAGTGCCGTGGGAGCGGCTGGACGCGCTGGTGCCGGGCGAGCATGACCGCTACTGGGACATGGCGCTCGACTTCCTGAAGATCGCCCGCACGTTCTGGCCCGCCTTCCTGGAGGCGGAGGGCTGCGTCGATGCCAGCGTGCGCCGCGACCGGCTGATCGCCGCCGAATCCGAGCGTCTGGCGAGCCAGCCCGGCGGCGGCCCGGTGATCGCCGCCGGCTCCACCGGCTCGATGCCGGCCACTGCCCGGCTGCTCGCCACCATCGCCCATCTGCCGCGCGGCGCCGTGGTGCTGCCGGGGCTCGACTTCGCGCTCGACGAGGGCTCGTGGCAGGCGCTGACGGATGAGCAGGCCAGCGCGCCGAGCCACCCGCAATATGGCCTCGCGCTGCTGCTCCAGCGCCATATGCGCGTCGCCCGCGACGCCGTGCAAGAGCTGGCGCCGCCGGCCGCCCATGGCCGCGAGCGGCTGCTGTCCGAGGCGCTGCGCCCCGTCGCCTCCACCGAGCAATGGGCGAGCCTTTCCGACCGGCTCGGCCCCGCCGCCATCGACGCCGCGCTCGCCGAGGTCAGCGTGATCGAGGCGGAGGATGCGCGCGAGGAGGCGCTCGCCATCGCGCTGGCGTTGCGCGAGGTGCTGGAAGTGCCGGGGCGTACCGGCGCGCTCATCACCCCCGACCGCGACCTCGCCCGGCGCGTGGCGGCGGAATTGCTGCGCTTTGAGGTCGCCATCGACGATTCCGCCGGTGAGCCCTTGTCGGAAAGCGGGCCGGGCCGCTTCGCCCGGCTGGTGGCGGATGCCTGCCGCGACGCACTGGCGCCGCTGCCGCTCTCCGCCCTGCTGCGTCACCCGCTCGCCCGCTTCGGGCTGGAGCGCGCCACGCTCAATGCCGGTGCCGACGCGCTGGAAATGATGGTGCTGCGCGGCCCGCGCCCGGCCGCCGGGGCCTCCGGGCTGACCGAGGCGGTGGCCGGCTTCAAGCCGGCCGATTTCCACCCGCGCGACCCCCGCGCCCGGCTGGGCGAGGAACGCCGCACGCTGGCCGAGGCGCTCGCAAACCGCCTCGCCGCCGCCCTCGCGCCGCTGCTGGCGCTGGGGGAGGGGGAGCACCCCTTTGCCGCCCTGCTGGAGGCGCACCGCGCCGCCATCGCCGCCGCGTGGAACGGACCTGACGCCACGGGTCCCGAGATCGACTCCCCCGCCGAGGCGACGGCCTTGGCGGAACTCGCCCGCGCCTTCGAGGCGCTGGCGGAGGGCGCCGGCCATGCGCCTGATATGACGCTGGCGGATTATGCCGCCGCGCTGGTGCTGCTGCTCTCCAGCCAGCCGGTGCGTCCGCCGCTGGTGCCGGGCGCGCGGCTGCGCATTCTCGGGCCGCTGGAAGCCCGCCTCGTCGGCGTCGACCGCGTGGTGCTGGCCGGGCTGGTCGAGGGCACCTGGCCGAACGCGGTGCGCGCCGACCCCTGGCTCAGCCGGCCGATGCGCGCCGCGCTGGGGCTGGAAGCGCCGGAGCGGCGCATCGGCCTTTCCGCCCATGACTTCGCCCAGGGCTGCGGCGCGCCGGAGCTGGTGCTGTCCTATCCGCGCAAGCTCGGCGGGGCGCCGACCGTGCCCTCGCGCTTTTTGCAGCGACTCGCGGCGGTGAGCGGGGAGGCGCGCTGGAAGGCGGCCATCGCCCGCGGCGACCGCTTCCGGCGCCTCGCCGGCTTCATTGAGGAGGAGCCGCCCGCCGCCCGCATCGCCCGGCCGGAGCCGGCGCCGCCGGTGGAACTGCGGCCGCGCCAGCTCAGCGTCACCGAGATCGAGACCTGGCTGCGCGACCCCTACACCATCTATGCCCGCCATGTTCTTGGCCTCGCGCCGCTCGACGGGCTCGACGAGGCGCCGGGGGCGGGGGAGCGCGGCAGCGCCATTCACGACGCGCTCGGCACCTTCGCGCAGGCATTCCCGGAGGCGCTGCCCGAGCCGGCGGAGGCGGCGCTGCTCGCCTTCGGCCGGCGCGCTTTCGCCCCGCTGGAGCGCTTCCCCGCCGAGCATGCGTTGTGGTGGGCGCGTTTCGAGCGGCTGGTGCCGCGCCTCATCGGCTGGGAGCGCGCCCGGCGCACACGGACCCGGCGGGTCTTCGCGGAGAAATATGGGCGGCTGGCACTCGCCGGCGGGCGCTTCACCCTCACCGGCCGCGCCGACCGCATCGAGCAACTCAGCGACGGCGGGCTGGCGATCCTCGACTTCAAGACCGGCGCGGTGCCGACCGCCAAGCAGACGGCGGTGCATTATTCCCCGCAGCTGCCGCTGGAAGCGGCGATGGCGGCGGCCGGCTGCTTCCCCGACGTGCCGGGCGAGGAGGCGGCCGGGCTCGCCTATGTCCGTCTCGGCACGGCCGAGGTGAAGGAGGTGAACGCGGTGGACAAGGAGACGACCGCCGCCGGCCTCGCGAGCGACACGCTGGCGCGGCTGCAGACGCTGATCGCCGCCTTCGAGAACCCCTCGCGCGGCTATGCCTCGCTGGCGCGGCCGATGTTCGGCGGGCGCTATGGCGATTACGACCATCTGGCGCGGGCCAAGGAATGGTCCACCGGCGGGGAGGGCGAGGAATGAGCGATATCACCGACCTCGCCCCCGGCGCGCTGCGGGCGGCGACCGTGCTGCAGAGCTCCGCCTCCGACCCGATGTTCTCGGCCTGGGTCTCGGCCAATGCCGGCTCCGGCAAGACCCATGTGCTGGCGCGGCGGGTGATCCGCCTCTTGATGCGCGGCGTGCCGCCCGGGCGCATTTTGTGCCTCACCTATACCAAGGCCGCCGCCGCCAACATGGCCAACCGGGTGCTGGGCGAGCTGCGCAAATGGACCACGCTGGACGATGACGCGCTCGATAAGGAAATCCTCAAGACCGATGGCGGCGAACCCGGTCCGCTGCGCCGGGCGCAGGCGCGGCGGCTGTTCGCGCAGGCGCTGGAAACGCCGGGCGGGCTGAAGATCCAGACCATCCACGCCTTCTGCGGCGCGCTGCTGCACGCCTTCCCCTTCGAGGCCGGGGTGCCGGCCGGCTTCGGCGAGCTGGAGGAAGCCGCGCGGCTGGAACTGCTCGCCCGGGTACGGGCGGAAGTGGTGCTGCAGGCGGCCGGCGCCCCCGACAGCGACCTCGGCCAGGCGCTGGCGCTGATCGTCGGCCTCACCTCCGATTCCGGCCTGAACGACCTGCTCAAGGAACTGGTGGCCGACGCGCCGGCGCTGGAGGCGAGCGACGACGATCTCGCCCGCGCCGTCGGCCTCGACGCCCCCGTCGCCTCCGCCGACATCGAGCGGGCGATCATCGAGGCGGCGCTGATCCCGCGCGGGGCGTGGAGCGGGCTGGCGGAGGCGCTGATCCTTGAAGGCGGCAATTGCGCCAAGCGCGGGCAGGGCCTGCGCGCCGCCGGGCTGGCGCCTGAGGAAGCGGTGGCCGAGGCCTATGCCGGCGTGTTCCTCAAGGAGGATGGCGAGCCCTATGCCGACGGGCAGTTCGGCAATGCGGCGGCGCGGGCGAAATACCCCCAGCTGATCGCCGAGCGCGACCGCATCGCCCCGCTGGCGCGCGAACTGGCCGCCGCCCGCGCCTTCGAGCGCAGCCGGGCGGTGCTGATCCTCGGCCGCGAGGCGGCGCGGCGCTATGTCAGGGCCAAGGCGGTGCGCGGCGTGCTCGACTTCGCCGATCTGGTCGACGCGGCGCGGCGGTTGCTGGCCTCGGGCGCCTCGGCCTGGGTGCACTATAAGCTCGACCAGGGCATCGACCATGTGCTGCTGGACGAGGCGCAGGACACCAGCCCCGAGCAATGGGAGGTGATCCGCCCGCTGGTGGCCGAGTTCTTCGCCGGCATGGGCGCGCGTGAGGAGGGGAAGCTGCCGCGCACGCTGTTTGTGGTCGGCGACGAGAAGCAGTCGATCTTCTCCTTCCAGGGCGCCGATCCGCGCCGCTTCGACACGGTGCGGCGCGAATTCGAGGCGGCGGGCGGCGCCGGCTTCGTGCATGTGGAGCTGCAGCACTCCTTCCGCTCGGCGCCGGGCATTCTTGAAGCGGTGGACGCGGTGTTCGGCCGCGAGGCCTCCTATCGCGGCCTTTCCGCCGAGGCCAAGCCCCCGGTGCATGCGCCGATCCACGCCGCGCTGCCGGCGCTGGTGGAGATGTGGGAGCCGGAAGCGCCGAGCGAGAAGGTGGATGTCGACGCCTGGCAGCGCCCGCTCGACGCGCCCGGCGCCGACGACCCCAAGGGACGGCTGGCGAAGAAGATCGCCGCCCATATCGCCGCCCGCATCCGCGAAGGCTTTCCCGTCACCGGCCGGCACGGCACGCGCCCGGCACGGCCGGGCGATTTCCTCATTCTGGTGCGCCGGCGCGACGGGCTGTTCACTTCCATCATCCGCGAGCTGAAGCAGGCGCGGATGGAGGTGGCCGGCGCCGACCGTCTGGTGGTGGCCGAGCATATCGCGGTCATGGACCTGATGGCGCTGGGCGACGCACTGCTCGCCCGCGACGACGAGCTGGCGCTGGCCAGCGTGCTGAAGAGCCCGCTTTTCGGCTTTGACGACAATGACCTCATGAAGCTGGCGCCCGGCCGCGCCGGGCTTCTGGAAGACACGCTGATCGCCCGCGCGGGCGAGAACCCGAAATGGCGTGCGGCCGCCGGGCGGCTGGCGCGCTTGCGCGGCGAGGCGCGGCGGCTGCGGCCGTTCGATTTCTACACCCGCGTGCTCGGGCGCGAGCGGGGACGGGCCGCCATGCTCGCCCGGCTTGGGCCGGAGGCGGCCGATGCGCTCGACGAGATGCTGGCGCTGGCGCGCTCCTATGAGAGCCTGGAAGCGCCCTCGCTCGCCGGCTTTCTCGCCTTTCTGCGCCGCGGCGGCGCCGAGGCCAAGCGCGACATGGAGGCCGGGCGCGACGAGGTGCGGGTGATGACCGTGCACGGCGCCAAGGGGCTGGAGGCGCCCTATGTCATTCTCGCCGACACCACCTCCGGCCCGATGACCCGCCGCAGCGCCGGGCTGCTGCGTGTCGAACTAGAAGACGGGCGCCGGGTGGCGCTGCACGCCCCGGCGAAGAAGGGCGACACGCCCGCCATGGCGGCGGCGCGCCAGCACGGCGACGAGGCCCAGCAGGACGAGTATCGCCGCCTGCTCTATGTCGCGCTCACCCGCGCCGAAACCGCGCTGGTGCTGTGCGGGGCGGAGGGCGCGCGCCAGCGCCCGGCGGGATGCTGGTACGATCTGGTGCGCGGGGCGCTGGAGACGGAAGCGATGGAGCACCCCGCCACCGGCTTTGCCGGCACGGTGCGGCGCTGGCGTGGCGGTGGGCAGGAGCCCCCCGTCGCGGCGCTGCCGCCGCCTGTCGCCTCGCCGCTGGCGGCGGAGGAGCGGGCGCTGGCGCGGCTTCTGGCGCGGCCGGTGATCGAGCCGGTGGAGCGGGCGAGCCTGCGCCCGTCGGCCGCCGATGTCTTCGCGCCCGTCCCCACCGGCCCCGCCGCGCGGGCGCTGGAGCGCGGCGACCTGCTGCACCGGCTGATGGCGGCGCTGGCGCCGCTGCCGGTCCCGGCGCGGGCCGAGCCGGGCCGGCGGCTGCTGGCCTCAAGCTGCGACTGGCCGGAGGCGGCGCGCGACGACGTGCTGGCCGAGGCGCTGGCGACGCTCGCCCTGCCGGAACTCGCCGCCCTGTTCGCGCCCGGCAGCCTTGGCGAGGTGCCGCTGGCCGGCGAGCTGGCGGACGGCACGCCGGTCTCCGGCCGTATCGACCGGCTGAGCGTGATTGGCGAGCGCGTGCTGATCGCCGATTTCAAGACCGACCGGCATGTGCCGGCCGTCGCATCTGCCATGCCGTCGGCGCATGTCCGGCAAGTCGCGCTCTATGCCCGGCTGCTCGCCAAGCTATTCCCACGCAAGCAAGTTGAGGCATTGCTGGTCTACACCGCCGGCCCGCTTGTCCACACTCTCGACGGCACGACGCTGGAGAGGGCGGTGGAAAGTGTCACGTTGGGGTGACGCCGCCTTGACGCACCGGGGGGCGGCTACCTACTTTCAGCCTCAACTTCCTGAATTTCCTAGATTCGTGAAAGGTGTCCAAATGGGCGTCGAAAAGGTTTCGGACCAGAGCTTCGAGTCCGACGTGCTGAACTCCTCCGCTCCCGTGATCGTCGATTTCTGGGCCGAATGGTGCGGTCCCTGCCGCATGGTCGCCCCGGTGCTCGACGAGATGGCGAGCGAACTCGGCGACAAGGTGAAGATCGTCAAGCTGAACGTCGACGAGAACCCGCAGACGGCCTCCAAGTACGGCATCATGTCGATCCCGACCCTGCTGCTGTTCAAGGACGGCCAGCTGGCCTCGCGCCAGGTCGGCGCGGCGCCGAAGGCGAAGATGCTGCAGTGGGTCAACACCGCGCTCTGATCGCCTGATCCCTCTGTGCACGATCAACCCCGGCCGGTCCTCCGCGCCGGGGTTTTTCATGTCACGGCGCGGGAAGGGAGGGTGGGGGCAACGCCAGCGGGAACGCGAGCACTTGCCGCGTATAGCTCTCCACCAGCGCGCTGAACGGGGTGCCGTCCGGCAGCGTCAGCACGGCGCGGTGTTCCAGCAGGAAGTCGGGGAAGTCCAACGCGCCGGGGCCGGGCGGCGGCAGGGGGGTGCCCATCGCCCAGCCTTCCGGCAGAGGCTGCCACAGCAGGCGCGTGGCGAGCGTGGTTCGGCGGAAGTCGAGCGGCTTCACCACCCGGCCGAAGGAGGTGTCGGTGGTCTCCAGCGTCTCGTTCATCGCGGGCGTCAGCCGGGCGGGCAGATACCAGTTGTCGGCCTCCGAGAGCACCTTGTCGCCGCAGCGCAGCCGCACCCGGCGGTAGCGCACCGGCTCATCCGCATCGACCTTGAGCAAAGCCCGGATCTCCGGCCCCGCCGGCTTGTCCTGCCCGCGCACGCGGTCGGCGACGATCAGCGGCTTTTCAGCGAGGCGATGGGCCGCGCACCAGCGGTCCAGCGTCAGCGTGGCGCTGGCATGGCTGAGCAGGTCGGCGTTGAGCGTCTGCACCAGCGCCAGCGCGGCGAGCCGGTGCACCGCGTCGTCCGGCCATGCCGGGGCCTCCTCGGCGCGGGCCGGCGGGCCGGCGAGGGCGAGCACAAGAGCGAGGGTGGCAAGGGCCCGCCATCCGCCGGCGCGTGCCGCTGCCGCGATGCTTAGAGCTTCCATCACGCCCTCCCTCGCCAGCGCCTCGGCGGCGCCGTGGCAGGACATGGCGCAACGGCGCCGGCTTGTCGAGGCCGTCGCGCGGGGCGCGGATGGGGTTGTGTGCCTCGTGCTTCCCCTTGCCGCCGGGCCTGCCCCGGGCGGATAGTCCGGTGGGCGGCCGCAGGGCCGGAATCGGGCGAGGCCGTGCCGTGGACCAGATGGAAATCCTGCAGCGCATGGCCCTGGCGATCGCTATCGGCGCGCTCGTGGGAGTAGAACGCCACTGGCGCGAGCGCGACGAGGACGAGGGCTCCCGCACCGCCGGCATCCGCACCTATACCTTGATCGGCATGCTGGGCGGCCTTGCCGGGCTGCTGGAGCGGCTGCTCGGGGCGGCCGGCGCGCTGCCGGGCCTCGTGCTCGTCGGGTTTCTGGTCACGCTGACGGCGGTGTTCGCGCTGTTCCAGTACCGCGAGGGCGTCGCCGAGCACCGTTTTAGCGCCACGGCGGTGGTGGCGGCGATGCTGACCTTCGCGCTGGGGGCGCTGGCGCTGATCGGCGACACGATGCTCGCCTCGGCCGGCGGGGTGGTGCTGGCGGTGATCCTCGCCAGCCGGGAATTTCTGCATCGGGCGATCAAGCGGCTGCGCTGGGTGGAGCTGCGCTCCGCCCTCATCCTGCTGACGCTCGCCTTCGTGCTGCGCCCGATCGTGCCCGCCGAGCCGGTCGGGCCGTTCGGCGGCGTGTCGCCGGCGAAGATCCTGATCATGGCCATCGTGCTGGCGGCGATTTCCTTCTGCGGCTACATCGCCGTGCGGCTGCTGGGGGCGACGCGCGGCGAGCTGGTGGCCGGCACCATTGGCGGGCTGATCTCGTCGACCGCCACCACCATCGCCAATGCCCGCCGCTCGCGGCAGAGCCCGGCCGTGCGGGCGCTGGCGGCCGGGGCGGTCAGCGCCGGCGGCATGTCACTGCTGCGGACCGGATTTCTGGTGTCGGCCGTGCTGCCCTCGCTGGCGGACCGGTTGCTGCTGCCGCTGGCGGCCGGCGCGGCGACGATGTTCGCCGGGGCGCTGCTGCTGGCGCGCGCCAGCGCCACCGCGCCGCCGGCCGAGCGGGAGGCGACGGGGCAAGAAGGGGCGAACGCCGAATCGGCCAGCCTTGAACCGGGTAGCCCCGAGCCGAAGAACCCGTTCGACCTCGCCTCGGTGTTCAAGATGGCGCTGCTGCTGGTCGGCGTGGCCTTTGCCGCGCGGGTGGCGAGCCAGCTCTGGGGCGATGGCGGGCTGTATGCCGCCTCGGCGCTGGCCGGGCTGGCCGATGTCGACGCGGTGACGGTGACGGTGGCCGGCATGCTGCCGACGCTCGACCCCGCCGTGGCGGCGCGGGCGCTGGGCCTTGCCGTGCTCGCCAACATGCTGGCCAAGGCGGCCTATGCCGGCCTGCTGGGCGCGCGGGGCTTCGCGCTCGCCCTTGCCGGCGCGAGCGCCCTCGCCCTGCTGGCGGCGGGGGCGTCGCTGCTGCTGCTGCGGTGAGGTCTGGCTTCTCCGGCCTTTAGTGTTCGAGCAGGTTCTCGCGCAGCGTCGTGCCCTGATAGCGGGTGCGCAGCCGGCCGCGCCGCTGCAGTTCCGGCACGACGAGATCGACGAACTCCTCGAAGCAGCCCGGCGTGTAGGTCGCGGCCAGCATGAAGCCGTCGGCGCCGCCCTCGTCCATATAGTGCTCGATCTGGTCGGCAATGTCGGCCGCCGTGCCTATGGCAACCGGCATGCCCATGCCTTGCGCATAGATCATCGCCGCCTCCTTCACCGTGACCGGCGCGCCGCCCTTGGCGTAGATGATCGAATCGAACAGGCCCTGAATGCCGGGCACCTCGATGTTCTGCACGATGGCGTCGGGCTCGAATTTGGAGAAGTCGAGGCCGAAATGGCCGGACATCCAGGCCAGCGCGCCCTCGGGCGGGATGCAGGCGCGGATGCGCTCGTACTTTTCCTGCGCCTCGCTGCGGGTTTCCGCCACGACGGTCTGCAGGCCGTAGATCAGCTTCACCGAGCCGGGCGCCCGGTTATAGGTGCCGGACAGGCGCTCATTGAGATCGCTGGCATAGCCCTTCATCCGCTCGACAGTGGGATGCACGGCGAAGATCGCCTCGGCATGCTTGGCGGCGAAGTCGCGGCCCTGGCCGGAGGAGCCGGCCTGCCACAGCACCGGCCGGCCCTGCGGCGAGGGGGCGCAGAAATGGCGGCCATTGCACTTGTAGTATTTGCCCTCGTGGGAGACCACCTTGACCTTTTCCGGGTCGGCATAGATGCCGCTCGCCTTGTCGGCGATGATGGCGCCGGGCTCCCAGGAGTCCCAGAGCTTGTAGCAAAGCTCCATATACTCCTCGAGCCGCTCATAGCGCCCGCTGCGGTCGGTCATCTTCTGTCCATAGGCGTCCCACTCGCTCTTGGAATAGGAGGAGACGATGTTCCACGCCACCCGGCCGGAGGAGAGGTGATCGAGGCTGGAGAGGCGCCGGCACATGGAATAGGGGTGCTCGAAGGCGGTCGACAGCGTCACGCCGACGCCGAGGTGCTTTGTCGCCCCGGTGATGATCGGCACGATGGTCGAGGGCTCGTGGGTCGGGCACTGCACCGCCCATTTCACGATGGCGTCGGAGCTGTCCTCATGGGTGTTGTAGGGCGCCAGCTCGTCGGCGATGAACATGGCGTCGAACAGGCCGCGTTCCATGGTTCGCGCCATGTGCTGCCAGTATTCCGGGCGCGCGAAGTTCCACTCGACCTTGTCGCGCGCGTGCCGCCACATGCCGGTGGCGTGGCTGTTCACGCCGTGCTGGATGAAGCCGAGAAGATGGGCGTGCTTCTTGGTCGCTGTCGTCATGGTCGGGCCTCGCGCCTTTAAGGTCATGAACGGGCATGGCCGTTGCTGAACGGCCATGCGTACGTGTCGGAGGGGCGGGTGCCCGGCGTCAGACGCTCGGGCGCTCGACGAAGAAGGCAATCCCGATGCCGGCGGCGGTGCCGAGCACCAGCAGCGGCCCGGCGTAGATCCACATCGGGGCGACGCCGGCCAGCGCGATGAAGGTCGCTGACAGCACCACCGAGACGGCGGCCATGCCGACATAGTTGTAGGCCGGGACCTCGGTCGGCTCGGGCGTGCCGCGCCTGTACTCAACAACCGCGTTGCGCACGCCGCGCGAGAAGCCGGCGAGGAACAGGAGAGCCGCCGCGATACCGAGGACGACAATGAGCGTGTACATGTTCGATCCTTCCTAAGGTTGGGGGACAGCCGCCGCGCTGCGGGTGCGGCGCGGCGGCGCGGCCGGTCTCACTCGGCGCCGGGAACCGGGCTGGCGATCTCGTCGCGCACGCGGCGCAGGCTGGTGACGTCGAAATCCTTGCCGCCCAGAATGCCGAACACGACCACGGTGAGCCCGCCAATGGCGACGATGGAGAGCGTGCCCGCCAGTTCGCCGACCCATTCATAGATCGGCATGCCGATGGCGATGGAGGCGACGATGCCGCCGACAAAGCCGAGCGTGTTGGTCCGCGGCCAGAGAATGGCGAAGACGAGCGGCAGCAGTATCGAGGTCTTGAGGGCGTAGGTGGTCAGCACCAGCGTGGTGAAGTCGACGCCCGACAGCACGATGATGGTGGCGACAAGGCCGCCCAGCAGCACGGAGATCTTGGTGATCGGGAACAGCAGGCGCTCGGAGACGCTGGGGAAATAGCGTTTCACGATGTCCACCGCGACGATCGACGACAGGGCCGAGGAGGCGCCGTCAATGGTGGAGTAGCAGGCGGCGAGAATGACCAGCACATAGAGCAGGACAAGGGTGAGCGGCAGCCCGATATGGGAGACGATGTACGGTCCCACCGCCGCGATATCGCCGCCAAAATCGGCCGGCGTCAGGCCATAGGCGATGCCGACGAGGCCGAGCATGCCGAGGCAGATCGGGATCGGGTAGAACAGCGCGCCGGCCCAGAGGAAGGTGCGGCCGACATCGCGGCTCTTGATCGCCCACACCTTCTGCCAGAAGGTCTGGTCGGAGACGGTGGCCGCCAGCAGGCCGAAGGCGAGGGTGATGCCGAAGCCCGCCGCCGCCTCGGGGCGCAGCACCGAGAGATATTCCGGCCCGGCGGTGTTCACCGCGCCGAATACCGCATCGGCCCCGCCCGGAATGGTGGCGAACACCGCCGCGACGACGATCGCCGCCGGCACGGTGATCATCAGCGTGTTGAGCGTGCCGGTCATCACGCTGGTCCACAGCCCGCCGAAATAGGAATAGGTGAGCACGCAGACGATGCCGACCACGGTCGCCACCCGCCAGTCGATGCCGAACACGGTGGAGACGACCAGCGAGGTGCCCTTCAGGTTGATCAGGATCTCAAGCACAATGCCGAAGATCATCGTCAGGGTGACAATGCCGGTGGCCACCTTGGACTTGGAGAAGCGGTACTGGATGAACTCCGAGATGGTGTAGCCCTCGGGCATGTTCTTGCGCAGCACCCGCGCGAACGGGATCATCGCCATGACAGCGAGGCCGTTCGGCACCACGAACCAGAACAGCCCTGACAGGCCCCACTGGAAGGTCATGGCCGAGCTCATCATCACCGCCATGGCCCAGGTCCAGACCGAGATGACGGAGGCGACGCCGAAGCCGAAGCCGACGCGCCGGTCGGCGATGATGAAGTCGTGCGTGTTGCGCACGAGCAGCAGTTTCACGGCATAGGAAAGCGCCAGCGAGAACAGCCCCAGCCCGATCATCGAGGCGAAGCCGAGCGTCGGCGTGAGACTCGGCATAGACGCAAATAGTGATTTGTCCATTGCGATATTCTCCGCAGGTTTAGAGGCTGTGGTGAAGGCGGTGGTAGTTTCTCTTGCAGTAGAGAAGCGGTTCGCCATCGCTGGATGCCTGGGCGTCAGTGACGTCGCACAGCACGATGGAGTGGTCGCCCGAGGGGATGATCTGCGCCACGCGCGCCGCGATCTGGCCGATGGCGCCATCGAGCACCGGGGCGTGGCGGATGGCCGGGGACAGGGGCACATCGCCATAGCCCTCGCCCTCGCCGACGCGGCGGGCGAAGCGTTCGGACAGGATCTGCTGCTCGGCATGGAGCACCGAGATGCCGACCGGCAGCCCCGGCCGCAGGCAGGCATGGCTGTCGCTGCCGCGCGACAGGCAGAACAGCACCCGCAGCGGCGCGAGCGACACCGAGGTCACGGAGGTCGCGGTGAAGCCGTGAATGCTGTCGCCGCGCCAGAACGAGACGACGCACACGCCGGAAGCGAGCCGGCTGAAGACATCCTTGAAGCCCCGGGTGATGTCGTGGGGATGTTCCGTCATCGCCCACTCCCCCGGGCACGCAGCGGCACCGGCGCGCCGCAGGGGCAGGCGAGGCCCGATCGGGCGGCAACGCGTGGGCGGGCTGAAGCAAGGAACACGGGCGGCCTCATCTGGTTGTATGTATTATCTATAGATTTTATATAAAACCTTATTTCAGGGCGATTTCAAGCGGCCGTGAGGTCCGAAGCGGGCGAATGACGTGCTTCATGAACGGCCCGGCATCGCGCATCGGGTCATCGAACTGGCAGACGATGCGGTTGACCCCGAGCGCCTCCAGCCGGGGAATGCGCTGGCGGATGTCCTCGAACGAGCCGATCAGCCCGAGTTCGAAGCCGGCATTGGAATCGACCATCTGGTCCTCGCTGAGCGCGGCCCAGGCGGCCGCGCCCGAGGCGCCGATCACCTCGCGGAAGAAGGCGATGGTGTCGGGGTTCCGGCGCGCGACCACCGATTTCCACCGCTGCCGCGCCTGTTCCGTCGTGTCGGTGGCGATGACATAGGCATTGGCGGCGATCAGCAGCTCGCGCCCCCAGCGATTGGCCTCCTGGCGGGCATTGTCGATGTGCCGCTTGAGGTCGTCGTCAGCCATGCCGTTGAGAAACAGGCAGTGCCCCCACTCCGCCGCCATGCGGATGGCGCGATCGGAATGGCCGGCGATCCACACTTCCGGCAGGGCGGCGGGGTCGAGCCCATAATTGGGCGGCTCGCCGATCCCGGCTTCCTCCGTGCCGCCGGCGGCGTTGGCCTCGGCGGGCGGGTTGAACAGCCCGTGCAGCGAGCGCAGGAACTCGGCCGCCCGGTCGTAGCGGCCATCATGGTCGAGCCAGTCGACGCCGGAGAGATCGAACTCCTCGCGCCACCAGCCGCAGACGATGTTCATGCCGAGCCGCCGCTCGGAGATGCGGGTGAGGGTGTCGAGCATGCGCGCGACGAGGAAGGGCGAGCGGAAGCCCGGCTTCACCGCGCCGCACAGGCCGACCTTGTTGGTGACGGCGGCGATGGCGGCGAGGATCGTCCAGGCATCGGCGACGCTTTCGCGCGGGCCGTGGATGCAGTTGAGCAGGTTCTCCGAGGCGTAGAGAAAATCGAAGCCCAGCGCCTCGGCCTGCTGCGCGATGGCGAGGCAGGCGGCCACGTCCGGCCCGGTGGGCGCATCCCGCGAGCGCAGCCATCCGCCATAGACCGGAAGCCAGATGCCGATTTCCATGTGTCCACTCACCCGTTCACCCTGCGACGTGAGCGCCCGGCGCGGTGGGACGGCGACCCTCGTCCGCCCGCTCTCCCCGCCGCTGCAGCGCTGTGTCCCTGGAATGGCAAGCCGCGCGCCAACAGAGCGAGGCGGGTGCAGAAATAATGAAATGCCGTCAATTTAGGCTGATATGGGCGATAATAGTCAGTAAAATGATTATGTTAGATGCAGAATAGGCAAGCTCATATATTCAGTTCATGCGCGCGGAATATTATTAATGGTTCGGCGTCGACATCATCGTTCCTGTTGCGGAAGATGAGCCGGGCTCATCGTGCCGCACCGGGCTGATCGATTTGGCAGCACCGGCATCGCCGGTGTGGGCCGAATTCGAACGCGGCCGCCATTCCCCGGGGGCGGCCCGGCACAGCGCAGCCGGCGAGGGAGACGGGCGCGACTCGAGATTTGGCGTGACCGGAGATTTGCGTGACCGGAGACCTGGCGTAATCGGAGACCTGCCGTGACCTTCGAGCAGATGAAGATCTTTCTTGAGGCGGCGCATTACGGCAGCTTCACCCATGCCGCCCAGCGGCTCGGCATCACCCAGTCGGCGGTCAGCGTCTGCATCAAGAAGCTGGAGGAGAAGCACGAGGTCGCCCTGTTCGACCGGACGGGGCGGCGGCTGGCACTCACCGAGGCGGGGCAGGTGCTGCTGAGCGAGGCCGAGCGTATCCTGCGCGATGTGGACCTCACCATATTGCGCATCGAGAGCCGGCGCCCGCTCGACGCCTTCGCCATCGCCGCCTGCACCGGCCATGCCTATGACCACTGGATGCCGGAGATGACGGCCGCCGGCGGCGAGGATTTTCCCGCCCTGCGGCTGCTGCGCGCCGGGGTCGACGATGTCACCGCGCTGGTGATGCGCGGCAGCGCCGATGTCGGCATCACCAATGTCATGCCGAGCCACCCGCAGTTCCGCCTCGCCCGCGTCTTCGCCGATACGCTGATCGTCTGCGCCCACCCGACCCTCGCCCGTCGCCTGCCGGCGGAGGCCGGCTGGCGCGAGCTGGCCGATCACGCCCCGCTGGTGTGGGAACAGAGCGACCTGACGCCGACGATCACCGCCGGGCTGACGGCGCAGCGGCTGGACCCCGGCCGGCTTCTCGACCCGAAGCTGCGGCTTGCCTCCAGCATGGCGGTGCTCTCGCTGCTTGGGGCCGGGCGCCACCTCGCCGTGCTGCCCGAGCGGGCGGCGCGGGCCCATCTGGACGCGGGGAGGGTGGAGCGGATCGGCAGCCTCGCCATCGCGCTGCCCTATTGGCTGTTCGCCCTGCGCGAGCGCGACATGGACGCGCTGGCCGCCGCGATCGCCCGCTTCGCCGGCTGAGGGCGCGTGCGGCCGGCATGGCCGTGAGCCGACGGGCAATGGTCCCCGAGCCGTGGCTCGACGGAGGCGCACACGGCGTCCCGGTTGATTGTCGCGCAACGAAACGCCAAAGTGAGCGTTGTCCCACGATGGGCAACATCGCGCATCGCACATCGCTCTCGTTTGGAAGGTATCGTCGATGAAAGTCCTGTCGGCACTAAGGGTCGGGCTCCTCGCATTGGTCGCGCTCATCGGCGCCGCGTCTATGGCGAGCGCGGCCGATGGCACCATCACCATCCGTATCGTGAAGGCCGGTTTCGTGGTCGGCGGGTCCGCCGGTGACGGCGTGCTGACCTTTCAGGGCCGCAAATATCCGCTCTCGGTCGGAGGACTGAGCTATGGCTTCACCTTCGGCGCTTCCGAGACCCGGCTGCATGGAACGGTGAAGAACATCCAGCGCCCGTCTGACGTTTCCGGGGTCTATGCCCAGGGCGGTGCGGGCGCCGCCTTCGGAAAGGGCGCGCAGGCCGTTATCCTGACCAACCAGAACGGCGCCGTTCTGGAGCTGAGCGGCGAGCAGAAGGGCGTCATCGTCAGCCTTGATCTGAGCGGGCTGGCTCTGTCGCTGAAGTGAGGCTCTCAGTTCGGCCGTCCTGCGCGCGCGCCGCGCCGGATGGCGACAATAATTGGCGCCGGCGGAAGGCGCGCCTCACCCCCTTCCGCCGGCGCCGTTCGGTTCGGGTCGTTGACCCACATAGCGGCGCCGGCCGCGCCCGTGGCCCCAGCTGTGGGCGCCGCATTTTTATGCCTTCGGGCGTGATCGACCCAAGACCGCCGCGCGGTTGGCCTCGCGCCATGGAAGCCGTCGAAGCTTTCACAGCCGCCCAACGGCGTGTGAGCGGAACGGGGGATCACGCGAGCACCCCGACAGTGGCAAGGTCGGCCGGGGCTCGGCGTTGGATCAGCTTTCGCAGTTCCGGCACGCAAGAGCCGCAGTTTGTTCCGGCCCGCAGCATCTGCCCCAGCCGCTGAACATCGGCGCCCGGTTCCGCCGCGAGTGCGGCGTCGATCTGCGACGTGGAGACCGCAAAACAGGCGCAGACCAGCGGGCCGGACGCCGCCGCGCGGTCGTCGCCTCGGCCGGACAGGAGATGACGGCGCCCGGTTGAACTGAGCGTCCGCGCTGCCAGCCGCGCCTTCAGCCCGTCCCACGACGCGCGGGCGCCACCGGGCGAGAGGAAGACCGCGCCCACAAGCGCGCCAGCGTCATCGAACGCGGCCGCGCGATACATGCCCCCGGGGGCGTCGACATATTCGGCATAGTCGCGGGTCCCCAGTATCGCAGCTGCGTGATGCCTCCACTCGTCCGGCTCCTGGTCGGTGGCAATCAGATAGCCTTCCCCGCCTTCCACCGCGACTTTCGCCCACCAAAGCGCCGGCAGGTCGGCGACAGCGGCACGGCTGAGGATGAACCCGCGAAACCTCACAGGCAGGACAGCCGCCCGCACCGGCATCGCCTTCGATTCAGGCTGACCTGAAACCGGGTCCGTGACCGCCGCAACGAGGTCATTGATCCGCGCGTTCGACGAGGTGGCATTGGACCAGTGAATGGGTGCAAACAAGGCGCCGCGTTTCTGGCCGGCGCTGAGCCGGGCTTCCAGCACGGCGCTGCCATGGGCGGATTGCAGCGCTACCAGCGCGCCGTCCTCTGCGCCGAGCTGCGCGGCGTCCGAGGGGTGTATCTCGACAAAGGGCACGGGCAGGTGCGCGCCAAGCCGGGGGCTGAGCCCGGTTCGCGTCATGGTGTGCCACTGGTCGCGAATGCGGCCGGTGTTGAGGATGAACGGGACGTCCGTGCCGACCTCGGTCGCCAGTCGCGCCGCCATCGGCGCAACAAAACGCGCCCGGCGATCCGGCGTGAAGAAACGACCATTGGCAAAGAAGCGCTTGTCGGCCGTGTCGCCTTCGGACCGCACCGGCCACTGCACCGGCGCCAAAAGGTCGAAGGCGGCATCATCGAGAGAGGCGAGGCCACCAAGGTCGAAATCCCGGCTGCCGTCGTTCTCGAAGCCGGACAGAGCGGCATGTTCGCGAAAGACATCGGCGGCGCTGCGCCAGGCGAAGGCCTCATCGAAGCCGAGCCGGCGACCGACCTGTGCCATCGCCCACCAGTCCGCTCGCGCCTCGCCGGGAGCCGGCAGAAACGCCCGCTGGCGGGAAATCCGCCGCTCGGAATTGGTGACGGTGCCGTCCTTCTCCCCCCAGGCAAGCGCCGGCAGCACCAGATGCGGCCGGCAGGACACGGTGTCGTTCGTGGCGACGTTCTCGGAGACGACGAGAAAATCCAGAGAGCCGAGGGCGCGGGCAGCCGAAGCTGCCTGCGGCAGGCTGACCGCCGGGTTGGTGCCCATGATCCAGAGGGCCTTGATCCGGCCGGCGGCGACGGCCTCGAACATCTCGACCGCCTTCAGCCCCTCGCGTGCCGCCATGCGGGGTGCCCGCCAGAAACGGCGCACCCGATCAATGTCGGCGGGCGTAAAAGTCATATGCGCCGCCAATTGGTTGGCGAGGCCGCCAACCTCCCGGCCGCCCATCGCGTTCGGCTGACCCGTGAGCGAGAACGGGCCCATGCCGGGGCGGCCGATACGGCCGGTAGCGAGGTGAACATTGAGGATCGCGTTCACCTTGTCGGTGCCCTGCGCCGACTGGTTCACCCCCTGCGAGTAGCAGGTGACCGCGCGCTCATGCGTGGTGAACAAGGTGTAGAATTCGACGAGGTCCGCCGTCGGAATGCCGGTCTCGCGCGCGATCTGCTCGATATCGGGCGCCATCGCGCGGGCACTCGCCAGCGCCTGCGCGAAGCCGCTGGTGTGGGCGTCGATATAGGCGTGGTCGAGCGCTTCATGGTCCGCCAGCCAAGCCAGCAGCCCTGCGAACAGCACCGTGTCCTTGCCCGGGTTCACCGGCAGGAACAGGTCGGCCTCGTCACCTGTCGCGGTGCGGCGCGGGTCGATCACGACCAGCTTAGTGCCGCGCCCGGCGCGGGCGGCCTCCAGACGCCGGAACAGGATGGGATGGCACCACGCCGCATTGGAGCCGACCAGAACAACGAGATCGGCCTCGTCCAGATCGGCATAGACGCCGGGCACGGTGTCGGAGCCGAAGGCGCGGCGATGGCCGGCAACGGAAGAGGCCATGCAGAGTCGCGAATTGGTGTCGACATTCGCGGTGCCGAGGAAGCCCTTGGCGAGCTTGTTGGCGGCGTAATAGTCCTCGGTCAGCAATTGCCCTGAGAGATAGAAGGCGACGGCATCGGGCCCGTGCCTTTCGATGGTTTGCCCGAAGGCCTGCGCGATCTGACCGATGGCCGTGTCCCATTCGACGCGGGCCATCCGGCCATCGCCGCCGCGCGCCATCGGATGCAGAAGCCGCGTCGCCAACCCCAGCGTTTCGCCAAGTGCCGAGCCTTTCGAGCAGAGCCGGCCGAAATTCGCCGGGTGATCGGGGTCGCCGGCAACCGAGGTGCCACCGGCGCCATCCGGGCGCGCGAGCACGCCGCACCCGACGCCGCAATAGGGGCAGGTGGTGCGCATGACGGGCGCGTCGGTCTCAGGGGCGATGGGGGGCACCGGCGCGTTCATCAATAGACGTCCGCCTGATAGCGGCCGGCCTTTTTCAGCGCGGTCACATAGGCTTGCGCGTCGGTGGACGCACGCTTGCCATGGGTCGCCACGACATCGACCAGCGCATGCTCGACATCGCGCGCCATGCGTTTGGCGTCGCCGCAGATGTAGAAATGCGCGCCGTCCTCCAGCCAGCTGAACAGGTCGGCGCCGACTTCGCGCATGCGGTCCTGCACGTAGACCTTCTCGGCCGCATCGCGCGACCAGGCCAGCGTCAGGCGCGAGAGATGGCCGGAGGCGCGCATGCCGGCGAGTTCGTCCTCGTAGAAGAAATCGCAGTCGCTGCGATGATGGCCGAAGAACAGCCAGTTGCGGCCCGGCGCCTTCATGGCCAGGCGCTCCCACAAGAAGGCGCGGAACGGGGCGATGCCGGTGCCGGGGCCGACCATGATGATGGGCGTCGCCGGGTCCACCGGCAGGGCGAAGCCATGCGCCTTCTGGACATAGGCGCGCATCGGCGTGTTCCCGTCCAGCCGGCCGGTTAGAAAGGTGGAACCGACGCCAAGGCGGGTGCGGTCGCCGACGCGGTAGCGGACCGTGTCGACGGTCAGGGACAGCTGGCGCGGGGTCGCCTTCGGGCTGGACGAGATCGAGTAGAGACGCGGCTGCAGCGGCTCCAGCGCCTCTATGAGCACCTCCGGCGCGATGCGGGGGCGGCCGAATTTCTCGATGGCGGCCAGCACGTCGAGGGTCGCCGCGTCGCCGTCCGGATCCTCGCCGGCGGCCAGAGCGCGCGCCTTGCGGCGCATGTCGCCGCCGGTGTGGTAGGTCAGCAGCTGATAGAGGCTGTCCGGCGCGGTGCCGAGGCAGATGTCGCGCGCCAGCACGTCGGCGGCGTGGCGCTCGCCGATCATGTCCTGCGGCGTGCCGCCCACCGCGTCGAGCACAGCGGCCACGAGGCCCTGGTCGTTCTCGGGGAAGATCCCGAAACTGTCGCCGACGGCGTAGTCGAGGCCGGATGGCCCCAGGTCGAACGCGACATGCCAGGTGTCCTTCTCCGACCCGTCCTTGTTCAGACGATGTCGGGCCGTCAGCGTCACCAGCGCCGGGTTGTCGCGCGAAAAGCCGGGCACGTCGACCGGGGCTGGCGCCACGCCTGCCGCCGGCGCCGCCGGCGCGACGCCGTCAAGCTCGGCGGCGAGCGCCTTCAGCGTCCGGGTCGTCTCTTTCCCACCCGGCGCGCACAGGTTGAGGCGCGCTTCCTTGCCGCCGGCGATGGCCGCGGCGTAGGTCTCGCAGAGATAGCCGCACTGGCCGCAATCCTGCTGCGCCATCGCCGCCATCATCCGGCGCGGCAGCGGCTTTCCCTCCGCCAGCTTGAGGCGCTCGTCGAGCGGCATCGAGGCGTCGTGCCAGGGCGCGCCATCGTCGAGCGGAGCGGGGGCGAGCGCGGCAGTGTCGGTGACGGACAAGGCCGTGGGGGCGGCCTGCGGCGCCAGCATGCCGGCGAAGAAGCCATTGAGCCAGGAGCGCTGTTCCTCGCTGAACGGCGCCGTCTCGGAGATGAAGGCGAAGACGGGCGGAATCTGGGTCGGCGCGTTCATGGCGCGGCCTCCTCGACCAGGGCGCGCAACGCCTCCGGCTCATGGCGGCGGGTGAACTGGGCGAGCGTCTCGGTGGGGGCGGCGCGCCGGGCCATCCACACCTTGAGCAGCCCCTCCACCACCATCGGCGCGTCGACCGCCTTCACATCGCGATAGAGTTCGCGGCCGATGGCGGCGTCGGCGCCGAAGCCACCACCGACGATGAGGTGATAGCCCTCCACCGTGTCGCCATCCTCGCTCACCGGCACGCGGGCGCCGACCAGCCCTATATCGCCGATATAATGCTGCGCGCAGGAATGATGGCAGCCGGTGACATGGATGTTCACCGGCAGGTCGATGGCGATCCTTTCCTCGCAATGGCGGGCAATGGCCTCGGCGGTCCCCTTGGTGTCGGCATTGCCGAACTTGCAGCCGACGGCCCCGGTGCAGGCCACCAGCCCGGCGCGGATCGCGGTGGCGCTGGAGGTGAGGCCGAGCGCTTCCAGCGCCGCTTCGACGAGGGGGATGTTGGCGTCGGCGACGCCCGAAAGGATCAGATTCTGCCAGACGGTGAGGCGCAGATCGCCGTCGCCGAGATCGCGGGCGATGCGGGCAAGGCCATGCATCTGCTCCACGGTCATCTTGCCGACGGGCAGCACCACGCCGACCCAGTTCAGCCCCGCCTGCTTCTGCGGGTGGACACCGACATGGCCGAGCCGGTCCGGCACCGGACGCGGGGCGATGGCGTGGGCGGGGACGCGGTGGAGCGTCGCGCCCAGCTTTTCCTCGGTGGCCGCGAGGAACCTCTCGAAACCCCACGCATCGAGCAGATATTTCAGCCGTGCCTTTTTGCGGTCGGTGCGGTCGCCATGGTCGATGAAGACCCGCACGATGGCGTCGGCCAGCATCGTGGCGTCGGGCGGGCGGACGATGACGCCGGTGTCGCGGGCGAGGTCGAGATGGCCGGTAATGCCCCCCAGCACCAGGCGGAACCACACGCCGGGCTCCACGCCGAAGCCGTCGGCCACCTCCACCGCCTGGAAGCCGATATCATTCGTGTCCTCCAGCGCGCCGATCCGCCCGCCGCCATCGAAGGCGACATTGAATTTGCGCGGCAGGCCGTAGAGCGAGCGGTCGGCGAGGATGTGGTGGTGCCAGTCGAGCGCGTAGGGGCGGGTATCGAGCAGTTCCTGCGGGTCGATGCCGGCGGTCGGCCCGCCGGTCACGTTGCGGATATTGTCGGCGCCGGCGCCGCGCGAGGTGAGGCCGAGCCCGATCAGCCTCTCCAGCAGGATCGGCCCATCGGTGGCGGGGATCTCGCGCAGCTGCAGATTGGCGCGGGTGGTGACGTTGCTGTAGCCGCCGGCATGGGTGGCCGCGATGTCGGCCACCCCGGCGAACTGCCAGTATTTCAGGATGCCGTTGGGAATGCGCAGCCGGCACATGAAGCTGTCCTGCGTCGGCGCGACATAGAACAGGCCGTGGAACTTCCACCGGAAAATATCCGGCCCCTTGGGAAACACGCCGTCGCGGGCGTGCTGCTTCATCCGGGCATAGGAATCGAGGCCGAGTTCCTCGCGCTTGCCCTTCTCCTCGGCCACCAGCTTGCGCCCTTCCGCCTCCACGCGGGCCATGGCCCGGTGGGCGCTGGCATCAGGGCCGGTCGCAGGCGTTGCAGGGGGGAGGGCTGAGCCTGGGGCTGGCGCCGGGCTGCCGGCAAGGCCGCCCGCCGCCCGGGTGGCGGCGAGGCCGGAGACGAAGCCTTCCAGATAACGCTTCTGCTCGGCGGTGAATTCGGTGCCCATCACGCGGCCTCCGCAGTGTCGAAATCGGTCATGAAAGTGGGGCCGAAAGCGAGGTCGGCGCGCTGGGCGCCTATGTCTCGGCCGGATCGGATGAGATCGAGGTAGAACAGGCCGTCGGCGGTATCGCCGAACAACACAGCGCCGATCAGCCGGGTGCCCTGGCCATCCTGGCGCAGGATGAGGCGGCGGTAGAGGCCGATGCCGGGATCGGACAGCACGATGTCCTGCGTCCCCGCGCCGCCGGTGAAATCGCCGGCCGAGAACACATGGACGCCGGAGACCTTGAGGTTGGTGGCGGTGATGCTGCCCTCATAAGCGGCGGCTCGCCCGGCGAGGCAGCGGGCGAGCACGCGGGCATGGTCATAGGCGGGTTCGACCAGCCCATAGACCTGTCCGCGATGCTCGGCGCATTCGCCGATGGCGTGGATGTCGGCGTGGCTGGTGGCGAGCCCGTCATCGACCATGACGCCCCGGTTGCAGTCCAGCCCGGCCGCGCGGGCGAGGTCGGCATTGGGCCGCACGCCGCAGGCGACGATGACGAGATCGGCCGGCAGGAGCCGCCCGTCGCTGAGGCGCAGGCCCGCGACACGCCGGCCCTCGGCGCTCTCCTGACCCTCGATCGCGGCGGTGGAGGCGCCGAGCAGGACTTCGATGCCGCGCGCCTCGACGGCCTGTTTGAGCAGGGCCCCGGCGCGCGGGTCGAGCTGGCGTTCCATCAGCCGGTCCATCAGATGGATGACCGTGGTCCGCGCGCCCGCAGCCGCGACGCCGGTCGCCGCCTCCAGCCCCAGCAGGCCACCGCCGATGACGATGGCGCGGGTGCCGGGCTTGGCGGCGGCCAGCAGAGCGTCAACATCCGCCCTTTCGCGGAAGGTCATGACACCGGGAAGCTCCATGCCCGGAATCGGCAGGCGGATCGGGTGCGAGCCGGTCGCCAGCACGAGCTTGGAGAAGCCCAGCGACGAGCCATCCGCAAGGTTCACGCGGTTCCGTTCGGTGTCGATGGAGAGGGCGGGGCGCCCGTAGATCAGCGTGACGCCGCGCGCCTGCCACCAGTCGCGGTTGCGCAATTCGATGTCGCCGGCCGTGACCTCGCCGGCCAGCAGCGAGGAGAGCAGCACGCGGTTGTAGGCAAGGTGAGGCTCGGCGCCGATCACGGCCACCGAATAGCGGCCGAGGCCCTGGTTCGCCAGTTCCTCGCAGAACTTGGCGGCGGCCATGCCGTTGCCGATGACGATGAGGGGGGCGCTCATGCCGCCCTCACGCCGCTTCGACGAAGCGGTGGCGCTCATAGAGAAACTTGAGCACCGCCTCGCGGCATTTGAGGTAGGCCGGGTCGGTGACAAGTTCCAGCCGGCGGCGCGGCCGGGGCATCGGCACGTCGAGCACGTCACCGATATGGGCGGCCGGGCCGTTGGTCATCATCACGATGCGGTCGGAGAGCAGCACCGCCTCGTCGACGTCATGAGTGATCATGATCACGGTGTTGCCGAGGCTGGCATGGATCTGCATGACGGAATCCTGCAGATGCGCGCGGGTCAGCGCGTCCAGCGCCCCGAAGGGCTCGTCGAGCAGCAGCACCTTGGGCTGCATGGCCAGCGCGCGGGCGATGCCGACGCGCTGCTTCATGCCGCCGGAGATTTCCGAGGGGCGCTTGTCCCGGGCATGGCCCATCTGCACGAGATCGAGATTGTGCAGGCACCAGTCATGGCGCTCGGCGCGCGACTTCACGCCGGAGAACACCTTGTCGACCGCCAGCCGCACATTGTCATAGACGCTGAGCCAGGGCAGCAGCGAGTGGTTCTGAAACACCACGGCGCGGTCGGGGCCGGGGCTGTTGACCTCGGCTCCCTCAAGGATCACGCCGCCATGGGTGGCCGGTGTCAGCCCGGCGACGATGTTGAGCAGCGTGGACTTGCCGCAGCCGGAATGGCCGATCACCGAGATGTACTCGCCCTTGGCGATGTCGAGCGAGACCTCGCGGAGCACGTCGGTCGTGCTGCCGCCGCGCGCGAAGGATTTGTCGATGTGGTCGAGCTTGAGATAAGCGGTCATGGGGGCCTCCTCAGGCGGCAAGGTCACGCGGCCTGCGTGCCGCGGGTGACGAAGGCGCCGATGCCGGCCACGATGCGGTCGAGGATGAACCCGACCACGCCGATATAGACGAGCGCCACGATGATGTCGGACAGGCGCGAGGAGTTCCACGCGTCCCAGATGAAGAAGCCGATGCCGACGCCGCCGGTGAGCATCTCGGCCGCGACGATGGCGAGCCAGGACAGGCCGATGCCGATGCGCAGGCCGGTGAAGATGTAGGGCGCCGCCGCCGGCAGCATGATCTTCCAGAAGAACTCCAGCGCGTTGAGCCGCAGCACCAGCGCGACGTTGCGGTAGTCCTGCGGGATGTTGCGCACGCCGACCGCCGTGTTGATGATCACCGGCCATATCGCGGTGATGAAGATCACGAAGATCGCCGAGGGGTTCGAGTCGCGGAAGGCGGCGAGCGCGATCGGCAGCCAGGCGAGCGGCGGCACGGTGCGCAGCACCTGGAACACCGGGTCGAGGCCGCGCATCGCCCAGATGGACTGGCCGATGACCACGCCGAGCGCGATGCCGACCACCGCCGCCAGCCCGAAGCCGATCGCCACGCGCTGCAATGACACCAGCACCCGCCAGCCGAGGCCGATATCCTGCGAGCCGTTGACGAAGAACGGGTTGACGATGAGATCGTAGGATTCCTGCCAGATGGTGGAGGGCGGTGGCAGCGTGGCGCCGGGGCCTGCGCACAGCAGTTCCCAGATGCCCAGCAACAGCAGCAGCACGAGTGTCGGGGGCACCACCGAAACGGCGAACCCATACGCCATCGTCTGAAGGCGGTTCGGCTTTGCGGCCTTGCGCGGCATGGCGAGCGTCACGACGTCGGCGCTCTTCGGCCGGGGAGCGATAGCGGGCTTGGTCTTCAGGGCGGAGACGGACATGCGGGGGTCCTTTATCGGGAGGAGCGGCGTGCGGCCGCTCACGCCACGCGCTTGATGTCGAGGCTGGCGAGGTAGGCGGTGGGGTTCTCGGGATCGAACACCTTGCCGTCGAAGAAGGTCTCCTTGCCGCGCGACGAACCCGCCGGGACGTCGGTGATCCCCAGCGCCGAGGCGGCGGCGCGCCAGATGTCCTCGCGGTTCACCGTGTCGACGAGACCCTTCACGTCGATGGCCGGGTCGAACTTGCCCCAGCGTATGTCCTCGGTGACGAACCAGGCGTCGTGGCTCTTGAAGGGATAGGAGGCGTGGTCGGCCCAGAACCGCATATACTGGTCGGAACCCTTCACGACGCGGCCATTGCCGTAGTTAATGTCGCCGCGCGTGCGGCCGATGATGTCGGCAACCGGCACGTTGAACCATTGCCGCTTGCCGACGATGGCCGACATCTCTTCCTTGTTCGCCATCTGGTCGCACCATTGCTGGGCTTCCATCACCGCCATCACGATCGCCCGGGTGGCATTGGGATTGGCATCGACGAAGTCGGCGCGCATGCCGAGCGCTTTCTCCGGATGGTTCTTCCAGAGTTCGCCGGTGGTGCAGGCGGTGAAGCCGATGCCCTGGTTGACGAGCTGCTCGTTCCACGGCTCGCCCACGCAGAATGCGTCCATGTTGCCGACCTTCATGTTCGCCACCATTTGCGGCGGCGGCACCACGATGGTGGAGACGTCCTTGTCGGGGTCGATGCCGGCGGCGGCCAGCCAGTAGCGCAGCCACAGATCATGCGTGCCACCGGGGAAGGTCATCGCGACCTTCACCTCCTTGCCGGCCTCCTTTTTGGCGGCGAAGGCGGCCTTCAGCGCCGAGGCGTCGGCGGTGACATTGAGATCCTTGTAGTCGTTGGAGACCGAAATCCCCTGCGCGTCGAGATTGAGCCGCGCCAGGATATACATCGGGGTCGGCACGCCGTTCTGCGTCACCTTGCCGGTGGAGATGAGGTAGGGCATCGGCGAGAGGATATGAGCGCCATCAATGCCGTTGGCGGCGCCGCCGAGCACGAGGTTGTCGCGGGTCGCGCCCCAGGAGGCCTGTTTGTTCACCTCGACATCGGGCACGCCATATTTGGCGAACAGGCCCTTTTCCTTGGCGATGACCAGCGGCGCCGCATCCATCAGCGCGATGTAGCCGAGCACGGCCCTGGTGGTCTCCGGCGTCGCCGCATGGGCATCCGGGACGCCGCCGGGGAAGGCCATGCGGACCGCATCGAACAGTGCGGCGGTCGCCAGCGTCGCGGCGGAGGATGTCAGCAGCGAACGCCGGGAAATGCCTTTGCCCGCCCCGGCGGGGCGGACGGACGGGCGGCGGATGGACGGAAGACGGAGTGTCATGGCTGAGCCCTCGGAAGTCTTCGAGAAGCCGCGCGTGCCATGGAAGCCAACGCGGCGACGAAACGCATCGAATTGCCGATCCCGACGGGTTGAACCGTCGCGGAATCAGCATCTTTGCTGCAGACCCACCGCTGGGCTTCGAAAGGAAAATGCCGGGGTCATCGTTGGCCGACCGGCACGACTACCCATACAAGACCCGTGCCAGTCTCTGGCTCTATTCCAAATCCGGTTCAGAAGTCATGTGACATCAGATACTTGCGCGGCCGCGTCACCGTGTGTTCCTGGGCTGGCAACGCGGTGTCGTCGGGGCGAGAGCGGCGCAAAGTCAGGCATCATGTGGCGCGCAATTGCGCAGGCGGTCTATGTCGATCTCACGCGCCGGAGATAATCGTCGATGTCGTCGGGGGTGAAGGGCTCGCCGAACCGGGTATTCACCGGGTCTCCGGCCGGCCCGGATGACACGGGAGCGGTGCCCAGGGCAGCATCATAGACATCGGCGCGATAGACCGCCCCGGCCTCCGCGGCGCCGGCGGCCGAAAAAGCGGTCTGCCCCGCCCGCACCATCTGGGCGTAGATCCACGCGGCGTGGCGGGCATCGGGCCGACTGGCACCGTCGCGATGCAGCACGAGGAAGTCGCGGTTCTCGCGTGGCAGCCCGGCCTGCGTCGTGTCCAGCCGGCCCTGCAGGATGCGGCCGAGTGTTTCCGCCGGCAGTCCCAGAAACTCCGGGGACGACAGCAATTGGGCCAGTTCGACATGGTTGGCGGCCGTCTCGCTCCAGCGCGCGGCCGCGTGCAGCGCCCGCACCAGACGGCGCAATACGTCCGGCTCCGCCTCGGCGAACCGGGCGTGGACGCCCAGCACCTTTTCCGGCGCCCAGCCAAAGATCTCCGGCCCGAGCAGGGCGATGCGCCCGACGCCGGCTTCCACCGCCACCGCGTTCCAGGGCGAGCCGACGCAAAAGCCGTGGATCAGCCCGCTGCGCAGGCTCTCCACCGTGAAGGGGGGCGGCACCACCACAAGCCGCACGTCGCGGTCGGGATCGAGCCCGCCCGCCGCCAGCACATGACGCAGCATGTAGGTGTGGGTGGAGAAGGAGTAGACGGTGGAGAAGGTGAGCGGCTCCAGCCCCTGCGCGGCCCGCGCACGCACCATCTGGCCCAGCGCCTGCGCCACGCCGAGGCCGGACGACAGGTTATGGCCCGTCGCTTCCATCGCCTCATAGATCGGGTGCGCAAGGGTGATGGCGCTACCGTTCAGGTTCAGCGCGAAGGGAGCCACCAGCGGCACGCGGACATGGCCCAGCCCGAGGCTGGAGGCGATGGCGAGCGGCGCCAGCATGTGAGCGCCGTCGAGCAGGCCGACATTGACCTTGTCGCGAATATTGGCCCAGGACACCTCGCGGTGCAGGTCGAGTTCCAGCCCCTCGGCGGCGGCGAAGCCGAGCTTGGCGGCGGCGACCAGCACGGCGGCGTCGGTGAGGGGGATGAAGCCGATGGCGAGTCGTCTCATGTTTTATGCGGCCTCATTTGAACAGGTCCGCCGCGGTGATGACGGATTGGGCAATGTCAACCATGCGCTTCTTCTCGTTCATCGCGGTTCGACGCAGCAACGCATAGGCAGCCTCCTCGTCGAAACCCTTCATTTTCATCAGAATGCCCTTGGCCCGATCGAGCGTCTTGCGCTCCTCAAGCGCGGTGCGGGTCTGTTCCAGCTCGTCGCGCAGTCGCGAGAAAGCCCGGAACCGGCTGATCGTCATGTCCACGATCGGCCGCACGCGCTCCTTCTTCAGCCCGTCGACAATATAGGCGGACACCCCGGCCTCGATCGCCGCCTCGATGGTGGAGGAATCCGACTGGTCGACGAACATGGCGACCGGCCGCTTCACTTCGCGGCTGACCTGGAACATCTGCTCGACCACGTCACGGCTGGGGTCTTCGAGATCAATCAGGATCACGTCGGGGTCTATGGCATGTAGCCGGGCGAGCAGGTTGGTGTGCTCCGCCAGCCGCATGACGTGGACATAGCCGGCTTCGCGCAGTCCCGCTTCGAGGATGGCGGCTCGTAATGGGCTGGCATCGACGATGACGATCTTCAGGCCGGGATCGTTCGTCAGGTCTTGGCGCAAATCGAAATCCACGGTCCACGTTCGAGGGAACGGCGAGCGGTGGAGCTAGCAATCTTTGCGCCATCTCGCCTTTTCGCGGCCCGGGCTGCCGATTGCTGCGGGGTCGGGGAGGCGCGATGCGGAGCGGCTCGGTCCCGTTTCACGCCAAGCCGCGTCGCAATACGGCCAGCCAATCCGCCTCTGTCACGACCCCCAGCGGGCGACCTGCCGCGTCGACGATGAAGACCGCGTGGGCGCCGTCAACGGCGAAGCGGTCGAGGAGACCGACGGCCGGCGTTTCCGGCGATGCGGTAACGGCGGCGGTCATCAGTACCTCGAGCGCCTCGCCGGGGGTCGCGAGTTCCCGCAGCCCGATCGCGCCGACAATTCGTCCGTCGTCGTCGAGGAGGGGCAAGCGGCGCACATCGTGCTGGACGAGCAGCGCGCGCACCTCATCCAGCGGCATGGCGAGGGGGGCGGCAACGACGCCTGCGTGCATGATGTCGGCGCAGGTGAGGTCCCGATAGGAACGCGCCAGCGCTTTCTGCTCCATCTCGCGCAGCAGCCGCTCAAGGTCGTTCACGTCGATGTCGAAGGTCTCCCCGGTCCGATCGAGGGCGGCGGCCAGATCGGTGCGGCTGAATGTCCACGGCAGTTCGTTCTTCGCCTTGGCGGGCGGCGCGGCGACATGGGGATAGGAGTGCCCGGAAAAGCGGTGATAGATCCAGGCCGAGGCGACAAGAACGACCGCGTTGAGCCCGACCGGAAGAAGCGGGAAAGCGTAGCTTGAGGACGCGCCCGCGAAGAGACCCACGAGGGCGGCCGCCCCGCCCGGCGGATGCAGGCAGCGCAGAAGCGACATCAGGCCAATCGCGGCACCCACCGCCAGGCCGGCGGAAAGCGCCGAAAGCGGCATCGTATGAGCGACCAATAGCCCGACCAGTGCGGAAAGGGTGTTGCCGCCGATCGCCGGCCAGGGCTGCGCCATCGGGCTGGCGGGCACGGCGAACAGAAGCACGGCCGAGGCGCCCATGGGTGGCACCAGCCACAGCGCCTGCTGCCCGTCGGTCGCGGCGAATCCGCAGATCAGTCCAGTCAGCGCGATGCCGGCCAAGGCGCCTGTGCACGCCAGCGTTCGGTCACGCAGATTCGCGCCCGCCAGGATGGGCCGAAACAGTTTCAGGCGGGAGCTTTCGGACACGATGACCTCGGAAATGTCGTTAGGGCGTAAGGGTTTCACGGCCGGACCTGCGCGACATGGATCGGCAGCCGTCCGGCTGAACTCCAGAGCTGAGCGGCGATCAACGACGGGGGAATGTCGACGCTCATGCTATCCTCTCCCTCGGAGCGCCGGCGCCGAGAGACAGGATCAGGTGCTGGAAGCCGTGTTTGCGCTCCACAACACTGGCGAGGGTGTAATTGTCCAGCACAGCGAAAAAAGCCGCCATCGCCTCGTCCAGCACGGGCGACACGCCGCAGCCGCCCGACAACGCGCAGCCGCCGCAATCGACCAGATCGACATCATCCTCGGTGTGACGCAGCAATGCGCCGATGCGAATCTCGCTGGCAGGCCGCGCCAGCCGGTAGCCGCCGGTCCGGCCGCGCACGCTCGCGACATAGCCGGCTTTTCCGAGGTCGTGCAGGACTTTGACCAGATGGTTCTGCGAAATGGAATAAGCGGCCGCGATCTCGGAAATCGCGCAGAGCCTGTCGTTGCGGGCCGCGAGGTACAGCAGCGCGCGCAGGGCGTAGTCGGAATAGCGTGTCAGTTGCATGGCCGCCTGTCTGGACAGTTTCCAGTCCGCTGATACTTGTATATCATATACATGATTAAAGTGGAGGCAAGCATGACCGAAAATGGCGCGAAAACAGACAGTCATGAACGCGCACTAGGCAAGGCGGTGCGACCCTTCGCGATCGAGAGCCGCCGCAAGGAGAGCGAGGTCATCACCTCGTTCGTGCTGCGCCCGCTCGACAAAGAGCCGCCCGCCCCACATGTCGCCGGCCAGCATCTGACGCTGTTCGCCGATATCGGCGCCGCGGGCCGGCAGAAGCGCAACTACACCATCTCGTCCGCGCCGAATGGCGAGACCTACCGTATCTCGGTGAAACGCGAGCCGGAGGGGAGGGTGTCGACATGGCTGCACGACGAAGCGGTCGTGGGCACGATCCTCGACATCGCGCCACCGGCCGGCGCCTTCGTGCTCCCCACAGGCGATGAGCGCCCCCTCGTCCTGCTGAGCGCCGGCGTTGGGCTGACGCCGATGGTGGCGATGCTCGAGGCCCTTGCCGCCGCGAACCGCAGGCTCCCCCTGCAGTTCGTTCATTGCACGCAGAGCAACGCGACCCACGCCTTCCGCGAGCCTGTGCGCGCGCTTGCCGCCGCTGTGGGGGCTGAGACAACCTTCTTCCATACGCGGGCAGGCAAGGAGGAGGTTGCCGGGCGAGACTTCGACATCGCCGGACATTTGACGCTGGACTGGCTGCAAACGCATTCCCCGATCGCCGAAGCCGATTACTTCCTCTGCGGCCCACGGGCCTTCCTCAGGAGCTTCGTGCCGGGCCTCGCCACATCAGGCGTTCCTGCCGAGCGCCTCCATTACGAGTTCTTCGGAGCGGTGGAAGACCTGTTCGACGAGTCCGCGTCGGCCCCGCCCTCGGCTCCACCTACGGCTCCCACTGTGGCGGCCCGCCGCTCGCGCGCCGGTGCGGGCATTGCGCGCCAGGCGATCGGCGACGCGTTGATCGACAGCCCGGCCGATGCCGTCGTCGCCAGCGACGCCGAGGGCGCGATCACGCTGTGGAACCCGGGCGCCGAGCGCATCTTCGGTTTCACCGAGCAGGAGGCTCTTGGAAGCTCGCTCGACATCATCATTCCCGAGCCGTTCCGCGCGCGGCACTGGGAGGGATACCGCGAGACCGTCGCCTCCGGCCAAAGCCGCTATGGCGCCGGCGACATGCTTTCCGTGCCCGGCCTCACCCGGGACGGGCGGCGGATCTCGCTCGAATTCACCATCGCCCTGCTCAAGGACGAGGCCGGCAAGGTGACCGGCATGGTGGCCGTGCTGCGGGACATCACGCCGCGCTTCGAGGAAATGAAGGCGCTGAAGAAGAAGGTGGCAGAGTTGCAGAGGCCTTCGGAGGGGTGATGGAAACAACGCGGAGTTGTCATTGCCTACAAAGCACTGGATGCCAACGGATCGCTTCGGACGGTCGCAAACGAAAAAGCCGCCGAAACCAAAGGGTTCCAGCGGCTTTTCGGTAGTCCCCGAACCGTCTGCGACGGTTAAATGGTGCCCAGGAGAGGACTCGAACCTCCACGGTGTTACCCACACGGACCTGAACCGTGCGCGTCTACCAATTCCGCCACCTGGGCATGTGCCTTGCGGCACGGCGGCGAGAGATAGTCGTGTGGACTCCCTCTTGTCAACGCACCTTTCGCCCGAGATGCCACGAAGCGGTGGAAATCTCCCTCGCCCGGTCCCGCGCCGGTCCCATGCGCGCCGCGCGCCGGCCCTCGGGGGGCGGTGCGCGCAAAAGCCCGGCATGCCGGCGCGCGCGGACGCTGGACGCTGCCGCAGCGGCGCGCTAATCGTCGTGGCATGCCAATGCCGGGCCGGGAGACGTCACATGGTCGACACCACGAGGGAATTGCCGCTGGAGAGCGAGGCCGCGCTGGTGCGCCGGGCCGCGCCGATGGAACGGCTGGTGACGGTCTATGGCGGCTCGGGCTTTGTCGGCCGCCATGTGGTGCGCGCGCTGGCGCGGCTGGGCTGGCGGGTGCGGGTGGCGGTGCGCCGGCCCGATCTCGCCGGCCATCTGCAGCCGCTGGGCGCGGTGGGGCAGATCATCCCCGTCCAGGCCAATCTGCGCTACCCCGCCTCGGTGCTGCGGGCGGCGGAAGGCGCGGAGGTGGTGATCAACCTCGTCGGCGTGCTGCATGAGAGTGGCCGCCAGAGCTTCGAGGCGGTGCACGCCTTCGGCGCCAAGCAGGTGGCGCTGGCGGCCCGGGAAGTCGGCGCGCGGCTGATCCACGCCTCCGCCATCGGCGCCAGCGCCGATTCGGAAGCCTTCTATGCCCGCAGCAAGGCGGCGGGCGAGGCGGCGGCGCTGGAGACGGTGCCCGGCGCCGTGGTGATGCGCCCGTCCATCGTGTTCGGGCCGGAGGATGATTTCTTCAACCGCTTCGCCGCCATGGCGCGGCTTTCCCCGGCGCTGCCGCTGATCGGCGGCGGCGGAACCCGCTTCCAGCCGGTCTTTGTCGGTGATGTCGCTGACGCCTTCGCCAAAGCGGTGGACGGGCAGGCGCGGCCGGGCACGGTCTATGAGCTGGGCGGGCCGGAAGTGAAGACCTTCAAGCAGCTGATGGAACTGCTGCTGGCCGAGATCGACCGCAAGCGCCTGCTGGTGCCGATGCCGTCGGGGCTGGCCTCGTTCAATGCCCGCCTGCTCGAAATGCTGCCGAACCCGCTGCTCACCCGCGACCAGGTGCGGCTGCTCGGCTATGACAATGTGGTCTCGGAGGCCGCCAAGGCCGAGGGGCGCACGCTGGAAGGGCTGGGCATTGCGCCCACCGCGCTCGGCGCCATACTGCCGGGCTATCTCTGGCGCTACCGCAAGGCCGGCCAGTTCTCCCGGCCGGAAGCGGCCTGATCTTCCGATACGGGGTATAGAAAAGCCGCCGACGCGCCCGCGCCGGCGGCTTTTTCATGCGTCCCGGCTTGCCTCAGCCGACCAGCGCCAGCGCCACCAGCCCGGCGCCGCCCACGCCGATGCGCCACCAGCCGAAGGGCGCGAAGCCGTGGCGGGAGACGAAGGCGATGAGGCTGCGCACCACCGCCAGCGCGGCAATGAAGGCGGCAATGAAGCCGACCACGATCAGGGCCGTGTCGTCGGCGTTGAGCGCGTCGTGATTCTTGTAGAGGTCATAGGCGAAGGCGCCGGTCATGGTCGGCAGGGCGAGGAAGAACGAGAATTCCGCCGCCGCCGGCTTGCTGGCCCCCAGCAGCAGCCCGCCGACAATGGTGGAGCCCGAGCGCGACACGCCGGGAATCATGGCGAGGCACTGGATGAAGCCGATCTTCAGCGCCAGCTTCGGTGGGAAGGCCATGGCGTCCTCATAGGCCGGCTTCATCTTCAACGTATCGACCCACAGCAGCACGATGCCGCCGAGAATCAGCATGATGCAGATCAGCGCCGGCGTTTCGAACAGCACCTCCTTGATGAAGCCATGGGCGAAGGCGCCGATAACCGCCGCCGGCAGGAAGGCGACGAGGATGCCGAGGACGAAGTTGCGCGAGCGCGGGCTCGACGGCAGTGTCAGCAGCACCTTCAGGAATCGCTGGAAATAGACCACGACAAGGGCGAGAATCGCGCCGAGCTGGATGACGACCTCGAACACCTTGCCTTCGCTTTCGAAGCCGAGGAAATGGCCGGCCAGCAGGATGTGCCCGGTGGAGGAGACGGGCAGGAACTCGGTAAAGCCTTCCAGCAGGCCGAGAAGGAAGGCTTCGAGCAAGGTGCCGAACGACATGAGGCGCTTTCCGTGGGAGAAGATGTGCAAGGGGCGGGCGCCGCCGCGCGGGGCGACGCGGGCGCATCCTGTCCGCTTCGCCCGGCCCGCGCAACGTGACGCTGTGGCAGGTGGCGCGGAGGGCTTGGCGACAGCCGCCGGAAATAAAGGAGCGTTGCCGTAGGCGCCGAGCTGCGGCAGACATGAATCCGCCTCAACTGGCGGGTTCCCTCAGTTTTGGTCGGCGTTGCCGTAAAATGGCGGCGTTTGGGGAGTTTTCAATGAAAAGTCTGGTGGCGGGCGCCCTGCTGTGGCTGGCGCTTGCGGGGGCCGCGGTGGCGCAGGACCGCGGTTATGTGACGACGAATGTAAATTTGCGGGCCGGGCCCGGCACGGATTACCCGGTGGTGGTCGTGCTGGGCGAGGGCGCGCCGCTCACCATTTTCGGCTGCCTCAGCGACTATAGCTGGTGCGACGTGGCGGTGGACGATGTGCGCGGCTGGGTCGCGGCGGCCTATATCGAGACGGATTATCGCGGCCGGCGCGTGGAATTCTACGATTACGCGCCCACCATCGGCGTGCCGATCGTCGCTTTCAGCTTCAATGATTACTGGGGAACCTACTATCGCGGCCGCCCCTGGTATTCGACCTATGACCGCTGGGGCCCGCCCTACCGGCCGGGCCCCTATCCCGGCCCGCGTCCGGGACCGGGCTGGGGCCCGCCGCCTCCGGGTGGCTGGGGTCCTCCGCCTCCCGGAGGGTGGGGCCCCCGTCCGCCAAACTGGGGGCCGGGCCATCCCGGTTGGGGCGGCCCAGGCAAGCCGGGCGGACCTGGTGGTCCCGGCTGGGGTGGACCGGGCAAGCCCGGTGGGCCGGGCAATCCGGGTGGCCCCGGCTGGGGCGGTCCGGGCAAGCCGGGCGGTCCCGGAGGTCCGGGCGGACCTGGCGGTCCCGGCTGGGGTGGACCGGGCAAGCCCGGCGGCCCCGGTGGTCCCGGCAATCCGGGGGGGCCCGGAGGTCCGGGCGGACCTGGTGGTCCCGGCTGGGGCGGTCCAGGCAAGCCGGGCGGTCCCGGTGGTCCGGGCAATCCCGGTAATCCCGGGCGTCCGGGCGGTCCGGGTAATCCCGGCGGCCCGGGTTGGGGTGGTCCGGGGGGGCCGGGAGGTCCCAATGCCGGCCGTCCGCCGGGTGGTGGCCGCCCTGAGCAGGGGCGTCCTCCGGGCGGCGGCCGTCCCGAGCAGGGCCGTCCTTCCGGTGGTGGTCGTCCTGAGCAGGGCCGTCCGCCGCAGCAGGGCCAGCGTCCGCCGCAGGGCCAGCCGCAGCAGGGGCAGAAGCCCGGTCAGGTGCGGGGCCCTTGCATCAAGGGGTCCCCCAACTGCGCCAATTGAGAGCCGGCGCGGGACGCCCGGCGGCTTCCGCCGGGTCCGCGCTGCCGCGCAGAGCGGCGCGATGCCCGGGGAATACGGCCGGGCATCACTGTCGCACCCTTGAAATAATCGCGCCGCTCCTGTAGAGGGTGCGGCCTTCAAGAACCGCCCGGCTACAAGGGCTGCCGTGGCGGTTCGAACGCTCACACTAGATTGGGCCGGGACATCCCCTCGCGGGAGCGCCGCCGGCCGTGGAGATCGAGCCAAATGCCCAAGATGAAGACCAAGTCCGGAGCGAAGAAGCGCTTCAAGCTCTCCGGAACCGGCAAGGTGATCATGGCCCAGGCCAATAAGCGCCATGGCATGATCAAGCGCACCAACAAGCAGATCCGCGACCAGCGTGGCACCACGGTCATGTCCGAGCGTGATGCCTTCAACGTTCGCAAGTTCTTTCTGCCCAACGGCTGACGCCAGCCTTAGCCAGTCCCAGGAGAAATTCCCATGGCACGTGTCAAGCGCGGCGTAACTTCTCACGCCAAGCACAAAAAGGTGCTCAAGGCGGCGAAGGGCTATTATGGCCGCCGCAAGAACACCATCCGCATCGCCAAGCAGGCCGTCGAGAAGGCGCAGCAATACGCCTATCGCGACCGTAAGGTTAAGAAGCGTAATTTCCGCGCGCTCTGGATCCAGCGTATCAACGCCGCGACCCGCGAGCTCGGCTTCACCTATGGCCGCTTTATCGACGGTCTCAGCAAGGCCGGGATCGAAGTCGACCGCAAGGTGCTCTCGGATATCGCCATCCACGAGCCCGCCGCCTTCGCGGCGCTGGTCGAGCAGGCCAAGGCGGCGCTTGAGAGCGCCGCAGCGGAAAAGCAGGCCGCCTGATCTTTCGGCAGTGCCGAGACCAAAATCGAGAAGCCCCGCGCGCGAGCGTTGGGGCTTTTCGCGTTGGTGTAGCTCGGCTAAGACACCGCGGGTCAGGTGCTGTCATCCTCTCGCGCCGTCATCCTGAGGTGCCCCGCGTGGGCGGGGCCTCGAAGGATGTCGTCCCAGATGAACATCCTTCGAGGCTCACTGCGTTCGCGCCTCAGGATGACGGCAGGCGGGCGGAGGTCATGGCCTCCGTTCCGCCTCTTCCCTTCTGTCCACATCGCATTGCCGTCGAGGTCGATTCATGTCTGTTGCTGCCCTTCCCGATCTCGACGCGCTGGACCGCGAGCTGACCGCCGGCATTGCGGCGGCGGCCGACGAGCCGGCGCTGGAGACGATCCGCGTCGCCGCCCTCGGCAAGAAGGGCTCGGTTTCCGAGCTGCTGAAGAGCCTGGGCAGCATGAGCCCGGACGAGCGCAAGAGCGCCGGCCCGGCGATCAACGGCCTGCGCGACCGGCTCAATGAGGCGCTGGGCGCCCGCCGCACCGAACTCAAGGCCGTCGCGCTGGCCAAGCGCCTGGAGACCGAGCGCGTCGACGTCACCCTGCCGGTGCGCGAGACGCCCGCCGAACAGGGCCGCCTGCACCCGATCAGCCAGGTGATCGACGAACTCACCGCCATCTTCGCCGATATGGGCTTCGCGGTGGCGGAAGGGCCGGACATCGAGGACGACTTCCACAATTTCACCGCGCTGAACTTCCCCGAGGGGCACCCGGCGCGCGAGATGCACGACACCTTCTACCTGCCGACACGCGAGGACGGCTCGCGCCTCGTGCTGCGCACCCACACCTCGCCGGTGCAGGTGCGCACCATGCTGGCCAACAAGCCGCCGATCCGCGTCATCTGCCCCGGTCGCACCTATCGCTCGGACAGCGACCAGACCCACACGCCGATGTTCCACCAGGTGGAAGGGCTGGTCATCGACAAGGGCTCCAATCTCGGCCACCTGAAGTGGATTCTCGAAGAGTTCTGCAAGGCGTTCTTCGAGGTGGACAATGTGAAGATGCGGTTCCGCCCGTCCTTCTTCCCCTTCACCGAGCCGTCGATGGAGGTCGACATCCAGTGCGACCGCTCGCGCCCGGGCGAGATCCGCTTCGGCGAGGGCTCGGACTGGCTGGAGATTCTCGGCTGCGGCATGGTGCACCCGAATGTGTTGAGGAATTGCGGGCTGGACCCGGACGAGTATCAGGGCTTCGCCTGGGGCATGGGCATCGACCGCATCGCCATGCTGAAATACGGCATGCCGGACCTGCGCGCCTTCTTTGAGGCGGATGCACGCTGGCTCGCCCATTACGGCTTCCGCCCGCTCGACTTCCCGACACTGGCGGGAGGGCTGAGCGCGTGAGCAAGGCACCCGTCTGGTCGATCGAACGACTCACGGCAATGGAGACGGCGCAGCTCAAGCAGCTGCTCGCCAATGCGCAGGCGCGCGGTGCCGACGCGCTGGCGGCGCAGTGCGAAGAGGTTCTGGCCACGCGCGGCCCGGTGAAGAAGCCGGCCGGCACCTCCTCGACCTCTTCACCCGGCAAGCGTGCGGCGCGGGACTATGTCTCAGTGTTCCATTTCGTCTGCGAGAATGACCGCGGCGTCAGCACCGATGGCGAGGGCTTCTTCTGGACCGGCTCCTGGGTCGTGCCCGAGGACGAGGTCATCAAGAGCATGAATGCGGGCGGCAAGCTGGCGCTGCACGGCTCGCGCGCCGACAGGTCCTATCGCCAGGGCAAGATCCTCGACTATCGCAAGAGCGATGGCGATTCGGCGAAGAAGCGGAATATCGGCTTCGAGTTTCTGGTGGCCGCCGACGACGTGCCCCTTGCCTGGCCCGGCGGCGGGACGGGCGAGAAGGGCTACACCTGGGCCAGCCACGCCCAGAGCAAATGAACGAGCGGAACGGTAGGGCACTCCCATGAAATTCACCCTCTCCTGGCTGCGCGAGCACCTTTCCGGTGACTATTCGCTCGACGACGTGACCGGCGCGCTCAACCGCATCGGACTGGAAGTCGAAGGCGTCGAGGACAAGGCGGCCAAGCTGCGCGGCTTCACCATCGCCTATGTCGTCTCCGCCGTTCAGCACCCCAATGCCGACAAGCTGCGCGTGTGCATGGTCGACACCGGCGCCGGCGATCCGGTGCAGGTGGTGTGCGGCGCGCCGAACGCCCGCACCGGCATGAAGAGCGTGTTCTCCCCGCCCGGCACCTATGTTCCCGGCAAGGACATGACGCTAGGCATCGGCACCATTCGCGGCGTCGAGAGCCGGGGCATGCTGTGCTCGGCCGCCGAGCTGCAGCTCTCGGAAGACCATGACGGCATTCTCGACCTGCCCGAGGATGCCCCCATTGGCGCGACCTATGTCGACTGGATCGGCCTTGACGACCCGGTGATCGAGATCGCGGTGACGCCGAACCGGGCCGATGCGCTCGGCGTGCACGGCATCGCCCGCGACCTCGCCGCCGCCGGGCTCGGCACGCTGGTCGAGGACGAGATTGCCCCGGTGCCGGGCGTGTTCCCGTGCCCGGTCTCGGTGACGATCGCGGAGGACGCGCCATGCCCGGCCTTCGCGCTGCGGCTGGTGCGCGGGGTGAAGAACGGCCCCTCGCCGGACTGGCTGCAGGCCAAGCTGCGCGCCGTCGGCCTGCGCCCGATCAACGCGCTGGTGGACATCACCAACCTTCTGACCCTCGACCAGAACCGCCCGCTGCATGTGTTCGACGCCGCCAAGGTGCAGGGCAACCTCGTCGTGCGCCGCGCCATGGCGGGCGAGAGCCTGCTGGCGCTCGACGGCAAGACCTATGGGCTTGATGAGACCATGTGCGTCATCGCCGACGACCGGGCGGTGGAATCGCTCGCCGGCGTGATGGGCGGCGAGGAATCGGGCTGCGACGAGGCGACCGTCGATGTGCTGGTCGAATCCGCGCTCTGGGAGCCGATCAACATCGCCCAGACCGGCCGCAAGCTGGGGCTGAACTCGGATGCGCGCTTCCGCTTCGAGCGCGGCATCGACCCGGCCTTCACCCTGCCGGGGCTGGAACTGGCGACCAAGCTCATTCTCGATTTGTGCGGCGGCGAGCCGTCCGAGGTGGTGCTGGCCGGAACGATCCCGGACACCACGCGGGTGATCGCGTTTCCGCTCGCCCTGACCGAGAAGCTGACCGGGCTGGTGGCCGAGGACGACGAGCAGGTGGCGATCCTGCGCCGGCTCGGCTTCTCCGTTGCGGGCACGGGCGGCACGGTAGAGGTGACGCCGCCCAGCTGGCGCGGCGATATCGAGGGCAAGGCCGATCTGGTGGAGGAGGTGATCCGCATCGCCGGCCTCGACCGCGTGCCCTCGCTTCCCTTCCCGCGCGACGAGACGGCCCGCAAGCCGGTGCTGACCACGCTGCAGCTGCGCACCCGCAAGGGCAAGCGGGCGCTGGCGGCGCGCGGGCTGGTGGAGGCCGTCACCTGGTCCTTCGTGCCGAAGGCGCAGGCGGAACTGTTCGGCGGCGGCAGCGCGACGCTGGCGCTGGCCAACCCGATCGCCGCCGACCTCTCCGACATGCGCCCCAGCCTGCTGCCGGGCCTTGTCCGCGCGGCGCAGGCCAATGCCGATCGCGGTTTCGGTGACGTGGCGCTGTTCGAGCTCGGCCAGGTGTTCAAGGGCGACCGGCCGCAGGACCAGTTCATCGCCGCCACCGGGCTGCGCCGGGCCAGCGCCAAGCCTTCGGGCGCCGGGCGGCACTGGGCCGGCAAGGCGGGCGCGGTCGACGCGTTCGACGCCAAGGCCGATGCGCTGGCGCTGCTCGCCGCCTGCGGCGCGCCGGTGGCGAACCTTCAGATCTCGACCGATGCCCCGGAATGGTTCCACCCCGGCCGCTCCGGCACGTTCCGGCTCGGGCCCAATGTGATCGGCCATTTCGGCGAGCTGCACCCCTCGGTGCTGGAGGCACTGGACGCGGCCGGGGACGGCAAGTCGCCGCTGGTCGGGTTCGAGATCCTGCTCGACCGCATTCCCGAACCGAAGGCCAAGGCGACGCGGGTCAAGCCGCTGCTGGAGCTTGCCGCCTTCCAGCCGGTCGAACGCGACTTCGCCTTCGTCGTGCCGCGCCATGTGGCGGCGGGTGACATGGTGAAGGCGGCTGCCGGCGTCGACCGCAAGCTGATCGCCGGGGTGAACGTGTTCGACCTCTATGAGGGGCCGGGGATCGACGCCGACAAGAAGTCGGTGGCGCTCTCGGTGACGCTGCAGCCGCGCGAGAAGACGCTGACCGATGCCGAGATCGACGCGGTGGCGGCTAGGATCGTCGCCGAAGTGACGAAGAAGACCGGCGCCACGCTGCGCGGCTGAGGCGATAGACGCTATCCCCCGGGCTTGGCCCGGGGATCCACGTCTTGTTTCGGTTCGCTCGGAAATCGTCGATGTCCGGGCCCGGTCCGGTCCGGACGGTGGTGGCGAGCCACCGGTCCCGCCCCCGTGAGGGGGCGGGTGCGGGTCAGCTGGCCCGGTCGCGGCAGTACTTGACCACGGTGGCATCGAAGCTGCCCGGGCGGGCCATCACTTCGGCACACTGTTCGCCTTTTTGCCTGCGATCGGTCTTGGACGAGGAACTGCCCGGCGTCGTTCCGGTCGTGCCGCCCGGCGTTTCGGTAGCGGGCGTTTCGGTGTTGGGAGTTTCTCCGCCGGGAGTCTCGCCACCGGGGGTCTCGCCGCCCGGAGCCTCGCCGCCCGGAGCTTCGCCATCGGGAGCCTCGCCACCGGGAGCCTCGCCGCCCGGAGTCTCGCCACCCCCACCGGGAGTCTCGCCGCCGCCACCGGGCGTGCCGCCATCACCACCGGGAGTACCGCCGCCGTCACCGCCCGGGGAGCTGTTGTCGCCGCCGCCGGAACCGCCACCGGGCGATCCGCCGCCGCCGCTGTCGCCGCCGCCGCCATCGCTGGAACCACCATCACCGGAGCCGCCGCCCGTCGCGTAAGCCGGAACCGCCACCATCAAGCAGGCGGTAAGCATGCCAACGCCGATGAGGCGGGCGTTAAGTCGGATAATATTCTTCTGTATATTCTGCACGTGATGCTCACAAGGAAAGACGCGTTCAGGAAATCTTCAGCATCGTCCGTGCAGACAACAAGGGAAGTCTGAATTTAGTTTCAAAATATATCGTCGACAATATTAAATTATATTACACAATTGGGATAGAACTGTCCGTAAGCACGGAACTGTTTTCGATGGTGGAATGATCTTCCGGGCTCGTCGTCCGTCGCGCCTTACGCCGGCCCGTCGCCGAACAGGCGCAGCGCCCGGGTGGCGGCGGCCTCGCCGGAGGCCCAAGCGCCGCCCAGCGTGCCCCAGCCGCTGACAGGCACATACTCGCCGGCGAGGAAGATCCGGTTCTGCACCGTATCGGCAAAGACGCGGCGCTGCGCGCCCTGGCCGGGCAGGGCGGCACTGAGCGCGCCGCGGACCAGCGGGTCCTGCCCCCAGTTCGAGGCCACGACCTCCGATACCACCGCCTCCGCCGTGGGGAAATTCGCCCGCAGCCAGTCGCGCGCCAACGGCAGCGCCGCCGCCGCGCCCTTTTCGGCAATGGTCCGCGCGGGGGCGTCGCCAAAGGTGAGGACATGCAGGTCGCTGCCATTGATCCGGCCGCGCAGCAAGGCGGGTGGGGCGGTGCCGGCCGCCGTCAGCACGGCTTCATTGGGCTGCAGCGCCAGCGGATTGCCGGGAAGCAGGAACGCCACCTGTTCGAGATGCCCGGCGGGGATTGCCCGCAGCGCTGTGACGAGGCGCGCCGGCAGGCCGGGATTGAAGCGGATCGCCCCGGCCGCCAGCACCGGCGCCGGCACCGCCAGCACGATGGCGCGCGCCCGGATCGGCGTGCGCTGCCCGCGCACCGAAACGCTGTGGAAGCGCCCGCCATGGGTGACGAGCGTGACCGGCGCGTCCTTCTGCACATTGAGCCAGGCGCCGAGGCCCTCCATCAGCGTGCCGATTCCGGCCGGGCTCGTGGTGTCGTCCGGCGGGGCGTCGCGGCGGGCGAGATCGAGCGCGGAGAGGGTGGCGAGCGATCGCCCGCAGCCCAGCGGGCCGAGGAACTGCGCCACCGTGGCGGCCCAGGGGCCATTCGCTCCGGGCGTGCCCTTGGCCGGCGGCGGCGCGTTGGCGAGTGCCTGCGCGGCGGCGATATCCTTGCCGCCATCGACCGATGTCAGCATGTCGCGCCGCGCCGTGCCGAGCGCCGATGCGAAGGCGTCATAGGCGCTCTCGCGCACCTCGCGGCCATGGGCGAACAGGCGGCGCCCGGAGGGCAGGGCGATCAGCGTCTGCCCGGCGCCCTGCGCGCTGGCGGCGAGCGTGCCTTCGCTGCGGGCAAAGCCCCCCGCGCCGAGATCGACCCTGAGGCCGAAGGCATCCTCGGTCCGAGCCCGGCCGCCCAGCCTCGGCGAGGCCTCCAGCAGCACATAGGAGCGCTTGGCCTCGGCAATGCGCCGTGCCGCGGCGATGCCAGCGGCGCCGCCGCCGATGATGACGACCTCGACATCGCTCGCGCCGGTCTGGGCGAGGGCGGGCGCGGGCAGCAGCGCGGCGGAAGCGGCGGCGAGGAAATGGCGGCGGTTCAGCGTGCCGGGGTGGCGCGGTCGGGTCATGCGGCAAGCACTCAAGCGGTGAGGCGCGCAGGCTAGCACGCCCGGCCCATCGGGCGAAGCTGCGGCGCCGCCGGATCGGTCCGCGCGCGCCGATGCCGGCTAAGCGCTTGGCGTGAATCATGTTTTGTTCAGGGGAGAACGAATCGGGACTCACGGCTCGGTGCAGGAATGCAAGGGCCTCGATCGCCCGCGCCGGCGGCCGACCTTGCGTCATTGCCTTGAGAGATCGGGCGGCGCGCCCTACTTACGTGCGGTCGCCAGAGGGGAACTTTGATGCTGCGGGACGCGATCACGGCTTTCGCCCAGACCTTTTCGCCGGCCTATCGCCGGGTGCTGCTGCGCTCCGTCGGCCTCGCCATCGGTCTGTTGGTCGCGCTGGGCATCGGCGCGCATTACGCGCTGACCTATTTCGTGACGCTGGATCTGCGCTGGGCGGAGATCACGGTCGATATCCTCGCCGCCTTCGGCATCTTCATCGGCGCGATCTTCCTGGTTCCGCCCGTGACCTCGCTGGTGGCCGGGCTTTTCCTCGACGATGTCGCCGCGCAGGTGGAGCGCACCGATTTCCCGCTGGAGCCGGAAGGGCAGGCGCTGCCGATCGGCCGCTCGCTGGTGCTGACGCTGAAATTCTTCGGCGTGATGCTGGCGGTGAACCTCGTCGCGCTGCTGCTGCTGCTGGTGCCGGGGGTGAACCTCGTCGTGTTCTATGTCGCCAATGGCTATCTGCTCGGGCGGGAATATTTCCAGCTCGCGGCGATGCGCTACCGCAGCGAGGACGAGGTGGCGCTGATGCGCCGGCACCATGGCGTCGGCGTCTTTCTCGGCGGGCTGGTGATCGCCGCCGTGGTGTCGGTGCCGATCCTCAACCTGATCACCCCGGTCTTCGCCACCATCTTCATGGTGCGGCTGCACAAGCGGCTCTCCCGGCAGGGCTGAGGCTCAGGCCGGGGTCTTTTCCGGCCAGCGGCAGAGATCGGCGATCAGGCAGCGCGAGCAGTCGGGCTTGAGTGCCTTGCAGACATAGCGCCCGTGCAGGATCAGCCAGTGATGGGCGTGCAGCAGGAAGCGTTCGGGAATCGTCCGCTCCAGCCCCAGTTCCACCTCCAGTGGCGTCTTGCCCGGCGCCAGCCCGGTGCGGTTGGCGATGCGGAACAGATGGGTGTCGACGGCGATGGTCGGCAGGCCGAAGGCGATGTTGAGCACGACATTGGCGGTCTTGCGGCCGACGCCGGGCAGCGTCTCCAGCGCCGCGCGGTCGGCCGGCACCTGCCCGCCATGCTCGGCGATGAGGCGGCGGGAGAGCTCGACCACGTTCTTCGCCTTGCCGCGATAAAGGCCGAGGGTGCGGATGTGCTGGGCCACGCCCTCCTCACCCAGCGCCACCATCGCCTGCGGGGTCGGGGCGGCTTTGAACAGGCCGCGCGTCGCCTTGTTGACGCCGACATCGGTCGCCTGCGCCGAGAGCACCACCGCGACCAGCAGGGTGAACGGGTCGTGATAGTCGAGTTCGCCCTCCGGGTGCGGGTTGGCCGCCTCGAAGCGGGCGAAGGCGGTGGCGATCTCCTCATGGCTCCACGGACGGAAGGCGCCGCCCAGCGCGGCGGCCGCCGCATTGGCCACCGCGCGCCGGCGGGCGGGGCGGGTGGCGGCCTGCGCCTCCAGCACCGCCCGGGCCGGGCTGGTCTTGGAGGTGCTCGCCTTCGGCCTGCCGACCTTGGCCGTGCTGACCTTGACCGTGCTGACCTTGACCTTGGCGCCGTCGGGCACCTTTTCCGAGGCCTTGGCGCGGCGCGCGGAGGTGCCGTCGCGCGGGCCGGCCTTCGCCGCCGGCCGCGTTCGCGGGCGCGCGTTACGACGCACCGAATCCTTGTCCTCATCCGCCATTTTCGACCTATAATGCCCGCCCATGAGCGCTGCCAATACCGCCTCCCCGAATGAGAGCGCCGGCTTCGACGAGCCGGAACTGTTTTCCGTGCGCTACCAGCCCCATCGCTCGCTCGGGCCGCGCGGCTTTCTGGTGGTGATGTGCATCGTCGCCGGCATCAGCTTTGTCTGCGGCCTCGCCTTTCTGATGATGGGGGCATGGCCGGTGTTCGGCCTGTTCGGGCTCGACGTTCTCGCCATCTGGTGGGGTTTCCGGCTGAATTTCCGCGCCGCCCGCGCCTGCGAGGAAATCACTGTGACGCCGAGCGTCATCCGGCTGCGCCATGTCGCGGCGGATGGCACTGAGTACCGGGAGGAGCTGAACCCGCTCTGGACCCGGCTGACCTGCGACGAGATCGAGGATTTCGGCGTGCAGCGGCTGGCGCTGGAGATGCGCGGCCGGCCCTATGTGGTCGGCAGCTTCCTGCACACGGCGCAGCGCGAGGAACTGGCGGAGAACCTGGCCCGGGCGCTGGCCGAGGCCAAGCGTGGGGTGGCGCGCTCGGTGGTCTGACGGTTCCGTCGAAATCGGGTGGCCCGGGGCTGGCGGGCGTGGTCGGATGCAGCCAGCTTGAGGAGAACGCCCGTGCTCGCGCCCAATCTCGACGCCGCCCACCCCCTGGAAATCGCCGCCGCCGATTATGAGATCGTGCGCCGCGCGGTGGAATATGTGAATCTGCGCTTCCGCGACCAGCCGGAGGTGGAGGAGATCGCCCGCGCCTCCGGCGTGCATCCGCGCGCGCTGACCGAGCTGTTCCGCCGCTGGTGCGGCCTCACCCCGAAGGACTTCCTGCAAGCGGTGACGATCGACGCCGCCCGGCGGGTGCTGACCGAATCCGACAATGTGCTTGATGCCGCCTATGAGCTCGGCCTTTCCGGTCCGGGGCGGCTGCACGATCTGTTCGTGGTGCATGAATCCATGTCGCCCGGCGAATGGAAGACCGGCGGCGCCGGGCTGGTGGTGCGCTACGGCTTCCACGCCTCGCCCTTCGGCAGTGCCCTCGCCATGGTGACGCCGCGCGGCCTGTGCGGCCTCGCCTTCGCCGATGAGGGCGAAGAGGACGCGGCGCTGGCCGACATGCGCCGGCGCTGGCCCAATGCCATCTATATCGAGGACCCGGTGGCCACCGCCCCCTATGCGGCGCGCATCTTCGATCGCGGCGCCTGGAGCCCGGACGATCCGCTGCGCATCGTCTTCATCGGCACCGATTTCGAGGTGAAGGTGTGGGAGACGCTGATGCGCATTCCGCTCGGCAAGGCCACCACCTATTCCAGCATCGCGCAATGCGTGGAGAAGCCGAAGGCCGCCCGCGCCATCGGTGCGGCGGTGGGCAAGAACCCGATGTCCTTCGTCGTGCCGTGCCATCGCGTGCTCGGCAAGAACGGCGATCTTACCGGCTATCACTGGGGGCTCACCCGCAAGCGCGCCATTCTCGGCTGGGAGGCGGGGCAGCTGTGCAAGGAATGGGGCGGCAGCTGAGCGCCCGCGCGGGCTAGATCATTTCACTGTTTCATTGAAACGGTGGAATGATCTAATTCGTTGTCTTGTCGCGTTTTCTTCACGCGAACCGGTATCCACTTCGCTCGAAAACGCTCTAACGCTGCCCGGCGATGGCCGGATGGCGGGCTTCGGGCAGCGGGAACAGCGCGTCATAGGCCCAGTTGAACGCGAAGGCGTAGACGAGGAAGAACACGGTCAAGGCGAGGTCCATCAGGAAGGCCTCGACCAGCCCGACGCCGAGATACCAGGCGACGAAAGGCACCAGTACGAGCACGAGGCCAGCCTCGAACAGAAGGGCGTGTACGACGCGCAGCCCCAGCGTCTTGCGCACCGAGCCGCGCAGCCGCGCCAGCGCATGGTCGAAGCCGAGATTGAACACATAGTTCCAGCTGGCGGCGATCAGCGCCGCGCCGGCGCCGATGGCGCCCATGTCGAACATCGGCACGCCGAACACCCACGCGCCGAGCGGGGTGATGAGCGACAGAGCGATGATCTCGAAGCTGACGACGTGGCGGATGCGATCGGCGGTCCCGCGCATGACGGTTTTCCCCTTCATGTCGGGCCGTCCCGCGTGGGTTCCCGGGAGGGGGAAGCCGTCTTCACATCGCTCATATGGGTCTGCTTCCGTCTGCGGCAAGGCCGGCCGGCGACGCGCGCCGGCCGGGAGGCAAGCCGGCGATCTGCCGGCAAGGTCTGCCCGCGAGGCAAGCCGGCACGGTCAGCCGGCGAGGTCGGTGATGCTCTCCACCGTCGAATCCGCCTTCAGCCGGTAGATAACAGGCGCGCCGGTGGCGAGTTCGCGATGGGTGATGGTCTCGGGCGTGTGCTTCTCGAGCACCATGATCAGCGCCCGCAGCGAATTGCCATGGGCGGCGACCAGAACCCGGTTGCCCTGCAGCACCTTCGGCAGGATCTCGGTGACGTAATAGGGCAGGGTGCGGGCCACCGTATCCTTCAGGCTCTCGCCGCCGGGCGGGGGCACGTCATAGGAACGGCGCCAGAGATGCACCTGCTCCTCGCCCCATTTCACCCGGGCATCGTCCTTGTTGAGGCCGGACAGGTCGCCATAGTCGCGCTCGTTCAGCGCGAGGTCGCGGGTGATCGGCAGGTCGGTCTGGCCAAGCTCATTCAGTGCGAGGTCCAGCGTCTTCTGCGCCCGCGACAGCTGCGAGGTGAAGGCGATGTCGAACTGGTAGCCCTCCGCCTTCAGCCGCGCGCCGGCCTTCTTCGCTTCCTCGACCCCGAGGGCGGTGAGATCCGGGTCGCGCCAGCCGGTGAACAGGTTCTTGAGGTTCCACTCGCTCTGGCCGTGGCGCACGAGGACGAGAAGGCGTTCGGACATCGGGTCGTTCTCCGGGTCGATCAGAAGTCGGTGAGGCCGAGGACATCGGTCATGGAATAGAGGCCGGGCTTGCGCCCGCGCGCCCAGCGGGCGGCGGCCAGCGCCCCGCGGGCGAAGATGCCGCGATCCTCGGCCTTGTGGGCGAGTTCGATCCGCTCGCCGGCGCCGGCGAAGATCACATTGTGCTCGCCCACCACCGTGCCGCCGCGCAGGGTGGCGAAGCCGATATCGCCCGGCTGGCGCGGGCCGGTGAGGCCGTGGCGGGTGAACACGCCATTCTCCGCCAGCGTGACCCCGCGCCCCTGCGCGGCGGCCTCGCCCAGCAGCAGCGCGGTGCCGGAGGGAGCGTCGATCTTGCGGTTATGGTGCATCTCGACGATTTCGATGTCGAAATCCTGATCGAGCGTGCGCGCCACGCGCCGTACCAGCGCGGAGAGAAGGTTGACGCCGAGGCTCATATTGCCCGAGCGCACGATGGCGGCATGGCGGGCGGCGGCGGCGATGCGCGCCTCCTCCTCCGGCGAAAAGCCTGTCGTGCCGATGACATGCGCGATGCGCGCCTGCGCGGCGAAGGCGGCATAGGCGACGCTGGCGGCGGGAATGGTGAAGTCGATCACCCCGTCGGCGGCGGCGAACAGCGTCAGCGGGTCGTCCGAGACTTTGAGGCCGAGCGGCGGCAGGCCGGCGAGCTCGCCGGCGTCGCGGCCGAGGAATTCGCTGCCGGGCTGGTCCACGGCCCCGACCAGCAGGAGATCGGGCGCCTCGCTGATGGCGCGCACCAGCACCCGGCCCATGCGGCCCGAGGCCCCGACGACGACGAGCCGCATCTGCGTCATGAACGCCAACTCCCTGTTTCCACGCGCGGTATAGCGGCGTTCACCCGCCACGAAAAGTGCGCTATCACCTTACATTCTTCGCCTCAGGACACCGAGTGTCTTGACGCCTGCGCGGGGCCCCTGTACAGCTCGCGCAACTTTACGAAGGAGCGGCGCCGCAATGCGCAAGAATATTACCCTTATCGTAGGATGGCGCGTCGCCGCGGAGTTGGCCTAACGGCTGCTCCGCTCAACGGTGACGCGCGGAAATGGCCCCTGACGGGGCCTTTTGATTTTCTGGCACTCCCTCGACCCTTCCGCAAACGACGCAAGAGACGACGAGCGTAAAAAGGAACAAGACCATGATGCGCGAGATGACCGGCGCCGAAATGGTGATGCAGGCCCTGATCGATCAGGGTGTCGAGCACATGTTCGGCTATCCCGGCGGCGCGGTGCTGCCGATCTATGACGCCATGTTCCACCAGAACCAGGTGAAGCACATTCTCGTGCGGCACGAGCAGGGTGCGGTGCACATGGCGGAGGGCTATGCCCGCTCCTCCGGCAAGGTGGGCGTGGTGCTCGTCACCTCCGGCCCCGGCGCCACCAATGCGGTGACGGGCCTCACCGACGCGCTGCTCGATTCCATTCCGCTGGTCTGCATCACCGGCCAGGTTCCGACCCATCTCATCGGCTCGGACGCCTTCCAGGAGTGCGACACGGTCGGCATCACCCGGCCCTGCACCAAGCACAACTACCTCGTCCGTGACATCAACGACCTCGCCCGCGTGATGCACGAGGCGTTCTATGTCGCGCAGAACGGCCGCCCGGGTCCCGTCGTCGTCGACATCCCGAAGGACGTGCAGTTCGCCAAGGGCATGTATGTCGGGCCGGAGAACATCCAGCACCGCACCTATCAGCCGCGGCTGAAGGGCGACCCGGAGAAGATCAAGACGGCGGTCGAGATGCTGGCCAAGGCCAAGCGCCCGATCCTCTATACCGGCGGCGGCGTGATCAATTCCGGCCCCGAGGCGAGCCGCCTGCTGCGCGAATTCGCCCGGCTGTCCGGCTATCCCGTCACCTCGACGCTGATGGGCCTCGGCGCCTTCCCGGCCTCCGACCGGCAGTGGCTGGGCATGCTGGGCATGCACGGCACCTATGAAGCCAACATGGCTATGCATGATTGCGACGTCATGGTGTGCGTCGGCGCGCGCTTCGACGACCGCATCACCGGCCGCCTCGACGCCTTCTCGCCGGGCTCGAAGAAGATCCACATCGACATCGACCCGTCCTCGATCAACAAGAACGTCAAGGTCGACCTGCCGATCATCGGCGATGTGAAGCATGTGCTGGAAGACATGCTGACCGTGTGGCGCGGCATGAAGGCTGAGCCGGACCGGCAGGCGATCGCCTCCTGGTGGGGGCAGATCGACAAGTGGCGGGCCCGCAAGTCGCTGGCGTTCCAGCCCTCCGACCGCATCATCAAGCCGCAGCAGGCCGTCCGGGCGCTGTACAATGCGGTGAAGGACAAGGACGTCTACATCACGACGGAAGTCGGCCAGCACCAGATGTGGGCGGCGCAGCACTTCCACTTCGAGGAGCCTAACCGCTGGATGACCTCCGGCGGCCTCGGCACCATGGGCTATGGCCTGCCGGCGGCGATCGGCGCGCAGGTGGCCCATCCCGACAGCCTGGTGATCGACATCGCCGGCGAGGCCTCGATCCAGATGTGCCTGCAGGAAATGTCGACGGCGCTGCAGTTCAACCTGCCGGTGAAGATCTTCGTGCTCAACAACGAATATATGGGCATGGTGCGGCAGTGGCAGGACCTGCTGCATGGCGGGCGCTACTCCCATTCCTATTCGGAATCGCTGCCGGACTTCGTCAAGCTGGCCGAGGCCTATGGCGGCGTCGGCATTCGCTGTTCCAACCCGGCCGATCTCGACGGGGCGATCCAGGAGATGCTGAACGTCAACCGTCCGGTGCTGTTCGACTGCCTGGTCGACAAGATGGAGAACTGCCTGCCGATGATCCCGTCGGGCAAGCCGCATAACGAGATGATCCTGCCTGATCATCCCGAGGCGCTGGACGAGGCCATCGACGAGGAAGGCAAGATGCTGGTGTGAGGTGCGTTTTCGTCGCCTTCGCTTCCTTCCCTCATCCCCGGGCGCGACCCGGGGACCCAGTGTCCGGGTGACGCCGACGTCTGGGTGGCCGGGTCAAGCCCGGCCATGAGGAATGATGGATATTTCGCTTTTCAGCAGCCCCCTTTTCAGAGTGCCCCATGCCTCCCGTTATCGAGCCTGCCGAGCGCCACACCCTGTCCATGCTGGTCGACAACGAGCCGGGCGTTCTCGCCCGCATCGTCGGCCTGTTTTCCGGGCGCGGCTACAACATTGACAGCCTGACCGTCTCCGAGGTCAGCCATGCCTCGCACCTCTCGCGCATCACCGTCGTGACCACCGGCGCGCCGCCGATCATCGAGCAGATCAAGAGCCAGCTTGATCGTCTCGTGCCGGTGCACCGGGTGGTCGACCTCACCGTCGCCGGCAAGTCGGTGGAGCGCGAGCTGGCGCTGATCAAGGTGCGCGGCAAGGGCGAACTGCGCCAGGAAGCGCTGCTGATCGCCGACAGCTTCCGCGCCCGCACGGTCGACACCACGCTGGAGAGCTTCGTGTTCGAGATCACCGGCAAGCCGGAGAAGATCGACCAGTTCGTCTCGCTGCTGGAGCCGCTCGGCCTGGTCGAGGTCTCGCGCACCGGCGTTGCCGCCATCGGCCGCGGCGCCGAGGGCATGTGAAGGACAGGCGCGGCGGCCCGGCCTGCCGCGCCGCCGCCCTCAGCCGGCGAAGCCGCCTGAGGTGAGGAAGGCGTGCTCTTCCTCCGACATGGCGCGGCCCAGCACCGGATTGCGGTGCGGGAAGCGGCCGAAATCGCGGATGATGTCGTGGTGGATGACGGCGTGGTGCAGGCCTTCCTCATCGCCCGCCGCTTCGCAGAGCGCGACGCAGCGCTGCTGGTCCGCCAGCTCCTCCGAATGCATGAATGGCACATAGAAGAAGCGCCGCTCCGGCAGCTCGAAGGCGCGGTCGAAGCCGCGCGCGATGGCGGTATCCGCTACCGCGCGCGCCTGTGCGTCGGTGGCGAAGGCCCGTTCCGAGCCACGGAACAGGTTGCGCGGGAACTGGTCGAGCAGCAGGATCAGCGCGTAGCAGCCCTCCGCCGTCTCCTCCCAGCCCGTCAGCGTGCCGGCGGCCGCCGCCTCATAGGCGGTGAGGAAGCGGGCGCGGATGGCGGCGTCGAAGGCATCGTCCTTGGCAAACCAGCGGTCCGGCCCGGCCTCGCGCCAGAACGCGATGATGTCGTCGGCGGTGGGCAGGCTTATGTTCGGCAGGGGCATGGCGGGGGCTCCGTTTTCTGTCGACGGTCCCGGATAGGACGGCGCGCGGGCTAAAGTCGAGCCCCACGCCTGTGCTGCGCTGCACACGAACGCTTGGCCTGTCCGGTCAAGCCGTGTGAAGATGGTGTTTCGCGGGGTGCGTCGCGGCGCCTCGCGCCGTCGCCACGCGAGAGCGACGGAGGCGTGGGAAACGTGAGCGAGCGTGCAGGCGCGGTGCCGGCGACGGCAGCAGGCAAGCCCCTGTGGCTGATGGCGGCGCCGTTCATCTTCCTGCTGTTGTGGTCGGGCGGCTTCGCCGTCGGCAAGATCGGCATCCTCTCCACCGGCCCCTTCACCCTGCTGGCGATGCGCTATGGGCTGGTGCTGGTGGTGCTGCTGCCACTGCTGGCCTGGTTCCGCCCGGCGCGGCCCCGCACGCGGCGGGAATGGCTGAACCTGTTCATCGTCGGCTTCCTGATCCAGGTGCTGTATTTCGATTTGAGCTATTTCGCCTTTCGCTATGGCATTTCGGCCGGCGCGCTGGCGCTGATCGTCTCCATGCAGCCGATCGTGGTCGGCCTTGCCGCGCCGGTCTTTGCCGGCGAGCGCGTCGGCCTGCTGCGCTGGGGCGGGCTGCTGCTGGGCCTTGCCGGCGCCGGGCTGGTGATCGTCTCGCGCGCCGCCATCGAGGTCACCTCGCCCGGCGTCATCCTGCTGGCGGTGGGCGCGCTGCTCGCCATGTCCACCGCCTCGCTCTATGAGAAGCGCCACGGCATCGCCCAGCACCCGCTGGTCACCAATTGCGTGCAATATGCCGTCGGCTTCGTGTTCACCCTGCCACTGGCGCTCCTGCTCGATGACGGCCATGTCGACTGGTCGGTCCCCTTCGTGGCAGCGCTGGCCTATCTGGTGATCGGCAATTCGCTGATCGCCATCTCGCTCTATCTCGCCATGATCCGCGCCGGCGAGGTGGCGAAGGTCTCGGCGCTGTTCTTCCTGGTACCGCCCTGCTCGGCGCTGATTGCCTTTTTCCTGCTTGGCGAAGAGATGCCGCTGCTCGCCTGGGCCGGCATGGCGCTGGCGGCGTCCGGCGTCGCGCTGGCCTCGGCGCAGCCCCTGACATGGCGGGCCCGCCTCAACGCCCTTCGCCGCCGCTGATGGGGGAACACCGCCGGCCCGCTTGCGGAGTGGCGGGCGGTGCTGTACGAGAACCGTAACGTACGGTACGGACCCTTTCCGCCCATGGCTTTACCCCCGGACACGCAGGACGAGACGTTCACGGAGCGCCAGCAGGCGGTCCTCGACGCCGTGCTCGCGCTGATGGTGGAGCAGGGCGGCGAGCTGACCATGAACGCGGTGGCGCGCCGCGCCTCCTGTTCCAAGGAAAGCCTGTATAAATGGTTCGGCGACCGCGACGGGCTGCTGACCGCGACCGTGCGCTGGCAGGCCTCCAAGGTCCGCACCGGCAATTATGACCGCACCCGTCTCGACGCGCTCGCCCTGCGCGACAGCTTCATCCGCTTCGCGGCCAACTGGCTCGGGGTGATTTCCAGCCCGACCTCGATCGCGCTCAACCGCTTCGCCATCGCGCAGGCCGGCGCGCGCGCGCCGGGCGGCGGCCTTGGCGCGATCATGCTGGCCAATGGCCGCTTCGCCATCGGCGCCCGGCTGAAGCCGGTGCTGGAGGCCGGCCGCGAGGCGGGGCTGATCGACTTCGACGACACCGAGACCGCCTTTCGCAGCTTTATCGGCCTGGTCGGCCGCGACGTGCAGATCCGCCTGCTGCTCGGCGACACGCTCAGCCTGACGCCGGCGGAGATCGAGCGCGACGCCGCCCGCGCCACCGACCAGTTCCTCGCCCTCTACGGCACGGCCAACGCCGCGCCGGCCTGCCAAAAAACCAACGCATGACACAAGGAGACACCCATGCGCGTTTATTACGACCGCGACGCCGACGTTAACCTGATCAAGGGCAAGAAGGTCGCCATCATCGGCTATGGCTCGCAGGGCCGCGCCCATGCGCTGAACCTCAAGGAATCCGGCGTCAAGGAGATCGCCATCGGCCTGAAGCCGGGCTCGGCGACCGCCAAGAAGGTCGAGGCCGACGGCCTCAAGGTGATGACCGTCGCCGACGTGGCCAAGTGGGCCGACCTGATGATGATGGCCACCCCGGACGAGCTGCAGGCCGACATCTACCGCGACGAGATCGCCCCCAACATCCGTGACGGCGCCGCCATCGCCTTCGCCCACGGCCTCAACGTGCATTTCGGCCTGATCGAGCCGAAGGCCTCCGTCGACGTGGTGATGATCGCCCCCAAGGGCCCCGGCCACACCGTGCGCGGCGAATACCAGAAGGGCGGCGGCGTGCCCTGCCTCGTGGCCGTGCACCAGGACGCCTCGGGCAATGCGCTCGACCTCGGCCTCAGCTACGCCTGCGGCGTCGGCGGCGGCCGCTCGGGCATCATCGAGACCACCTTCAAGGAAGAGTGCGAGACCGATCTGTTCGGCGAGCAGGTGGTGCTCTGCGGCGGCCTCGTGGAGCTGATCCGCGCCGGCTTCGAGACGCTGGTGGAAGCCGGCTACGCCCCGGAGATGGCCTATTTCGAGTGCTTGCACGAGGTGAAGCTGATCGTCGACCTCATCTATGAGGGCGGCATCGCCAACATGAACTACTCGATCTCCAACACCGCCGAGTGGGGCGAGTACGTCTCCGGCCCGCGCATCATCACCGCCGAGACCAAGGCCGAGATGAAGCGTGTGCTCACCGACATCCAGACCGGCAAGTTCACCTCCGACTGGATGCAGGAATACAAGGCCGGCGCCTCGCGCTTCAAGGGCATCCGCCGCCTGAACGACAGCCACCAGATCGAGCAGGTCGGCGAGAAGCTGCGCGGCATGATGCCGTGGATCGGCGCCAACAAGCTGGTCGACAAGTCGAAGAACTGAGGTTTTTCGCTTTCGGAAACAACGTCATGGCCGGGCTTGTCCCGGCCATGTTCGTTCCCGGCTACCAAATGTTGTCATCCCGGCCGAAGGCGAAGCCGCAGAGCCGGGATCGCCGGCAGAGATAGCCGCTTCCCGCACGCGATCCCGGATACGGCCTTGTGGCCGTTCCGGGATGACGATTTGGGGTAAGTCTGGGTCCCCGGGTCAAGCCCGGGGATGAGGGCGGGGGAGGGAGCGCCAGAAGGACGGCAGCGAACGGCAGGAATTGCCCCGCCTCAGGCCGCCGCCTTCAGCCCCGGCTCATTGGCCCTTCTGGCCCTTGTGGTAGACCACATAGACATAGACCGGGATGTCGAGCTCGCTCAGATGCCGCGCGATCAGCGGCTTCACCTCGGCCCAGTCCAGCCCGCCGACGCCGGTGGCGAGGCGCGGCAAGGCGAGGCTGGCGATACCTTCCGCCTCGACATGGCGCGCCAGCGCCTTCAGCGCGTGGCCGACATTCTCGGTCGTCGCCCGGCCGGGCCGGCCAAGCGCGTTTTCCGCCGCTTCCTGCGTCAGCAGATTGACGATGCGCGCCGCGCCGCCCTCTTCCGCCACGCCACTCCACACCCAGAGCCCGCCGGCCTTGGGGTTCTCGATGCGGCAATAATGGCGGAAATCCTTCGCCAGCGAGGGATACCGCTCGCGCAGCGCCAGAGCGAGGCCGGTGTCGAAATGATCGTTGGGCGCCACGCCATGGGCGATCGCGGCGGCGCCGCTCAGCAGGATGTCGCCTTCCACTTCGTGGATCTTGGCCATTGGGGTTCCTTCCTCGGCTGCGTTGGTTGCGCCCTGTGTCGGGGAAGCCGGGCCCGGTGTCGTTGAGGAAACGCAAGCCCGGTTCGCTCGCGAGCCAGCTCAGTAGCCCAGCGCCTTCACCGCCGCGGCGCCGGGGCCGAGGATCACCAGCGCCCACAGCATGGCCGAGGTGATGTTCACCATCTGGAACTGGAAGGGCGGCATGGCGAACATGCCGGCGATCAGCGGCACGATGGCGCGCAGCGGGCCGGAGAAGCGGCCGAAGAACACGCCCCAGATACCGTAGCGCAGGAAAAGGCGCTCGCCGCGTGCCAGCCCTCCGGCGAAGCGGTTGAGCGGCCAGCGCTGGCGGGCGCTGCCCTTCAGGCGGAAGCCGATCCAGTAGGACACGCTGTCGCCCAGCGCCGCGCCCGCCGCCGTTGCCGCCCAGACCGGCAGCAGCGGCACGCCGCCGGCGGCGATGAGCGGGGAGAGGCCAAGCAGGACGAAGGTGGCGGGAATGACGAGCGAGACGATGACCAGGGATTCGCAGAAGGCGAGCAGGAAGGCGACATAGGGCGCGTAATGCGCATGGGCCTCGACGAAGGCGATCACGTCGCGGGCATAGGCGTGAAATTCCGGCACGCGGCTAGAGCCGGTCGCGCAGGGCGTAATAGCTCATGCCGGCCACCAGCAGCGGCCAGCGCATCAGCGGCCCACCGGGGAAGGCCGGCACCGGCAGGCGCGCCAAAAGGTCGAACTCGCCGAGCTGGCCCCGCACCGCCTCGCCCAGCAGCTTGCCGAAATAGGGCGCCAGCATCACCCCCTGGCCGGAATAGCCGGCGGCGGTGAGCACGCGCGGCGAGAGCTTCCGCACGAAGGGCAGGCGGGTCATGGTGATGCCGAGAATGCCGCCCCAGCCATAGTCGATGCTGACATCGGCGAGCTGGGGGAAGATCTTCAGCATGTAGGGGCGTACGAACGCGCCGGGGTTGGGCCGAAGCCCGCGCTTGTAGCTCTCGCCGCCGCCGAACAGCAGGCGGCCATCGCCCGAGAGACGGTAGTAATTGACGACGAAGCGGCTGTCGGCCACCGCCGCGCCGTTGGAAATGATCTCCCGCGCGCGTTCGCCGAGCGGCGCGGTGGCGGCGATGTAGTTGGCGATCGGCATCACATGGGTGTCGACCCGGCGGTCGAGCCCGTCCTGCAGCCCGTCGCCGCATTCCAGCACCCAATCCGCCTCCACCGAGCCGGCGGCGGTGATGACGCGCACCTTCGCACCTTCCTCGATGCGCAGCGCGCGGGAGCGCTCATAGAGCCGGGCCCCGGCCCGCCGCGCCGCCTCGGCGAGCCCGAGCGCGAGGTTGAGCGGGTGCAGATGGCCGCCGCCATGGTCGATCATGCCGCCATGATAGGCGTCGGAGCCGACCATCTCCCGCAACTCCTCGCGCGTCAGCGGCGCGGCGTGGGGATAGTCGTAGACCTCGTTGAGCTTTCGGGCATAGGCGTGGCTATGGGCGACATAGCCCGGCTTGTGGTCGGCGACGATGAGGCCGGGGCGGACGTCGCAGTCGATGGCGTGGCGCGTGATGAGATCGTGCAGCAGCGCCTTGGCGTCCTCCGCCATCCGCCAGAGCGCCTTGGCATCGTCGAGGCCGACACGCGCCTCCAGCCAGTCCTGGTCACGGCGCTGGCCGGTGTGGATCTGCCCGCCATTGCGGCCCGAGGCGCCCGAGCCGACGCGCCCGGCTTCCAGCAGCACCACGTCGAGCCCGGCCTCGGCCATATGCAGCGCCGCCGACAACCCGGTATAGCCGCCGCCGATGACGCAGACATCCGCCCGCGCCCCGCCCTGCAGCGGGGGGAGGGGGGAGGAGCGGTTGGCCGTGGCAGCGTACCAACTCGTGGGGTGATCGGTTTCGGACGCCATGCCTGCCTCTTGCCGGGCTTTCATCGCCGCGCGAACAGCCGCTCGATATCGGCGAGCGCCAAAGTGACGAAGGTCGGCCGGCCATGATTGCACTGGGCGGCGTTGGGCGTTTCTTCCATTTCGCGCAGCAGGGCGTTCATCTCCTCCACCCGCAGCCGGCGGCCGGCGCGGACCGAACCGTGGCAGGCCATGGTGGCGGCGATATGGAGAAGCCGGCGCTCCAGCGGCAGCGCGTCGTCCCATTCCGCCGCGTGCTCGGCGAGCTCGCGCAGCAGGGCGGTGATGTCGGCATCGCCGAGCAGCGCCGGCACCTCGCGCACCAGCAGCGCGCCGGGGCCGAAGGGTTCGATCACCAGGCCGAGCTTTTCCAGCGCCGGCGCCCGTTCCGCCAGCCGCGCCGCCTCGGAGGGGTCAAGCTCGACCACCAGCGGCACCAGCAGCATCTGCCGAGCGAGGCCGTCGCGCGCCATGGCGGCCTTGAGCTTCTCATAGACGATGCGCTCATGGGCGGCATGCTGGTCGATCACCACCACCCCGTCGCGGGTCTGGGCGATGATGTAGGTCTCGTGCAGCTGCGCCCGGGCGGCGCCGAGCGGGCGCTCCAGCGCCTCCGGAGCGGCCGGGGCGGCATTGGCGCGGGCATCGGCCGCGGGGGCGAGGGCGAGGCCGAGGCCGAGGCCATCGAAGCCGCGCCCGTCAGCGCCCGGCAGGTCGAAATCGAAGCGCGACGGCGCCTCGCGCAAGCCGGCCTCGGTCGGCGCGCTGCCGGCAAAGCCTTCCGGTGCCGCCCAGGAGCGCGACCAGTCGTAATTCCCCGGCCGCGCCTCGGGCCGGTAATCGGTCGAGAAGTCGCGCCGGGCGAACTGGGTCAGCCGGTCGGCGGCGGTGGAGGTGGTGCGCGGCACCCCTGAGGTGAGCGCGTCGGTGAGGGTGCGGACGATCAGCGCGCGGATATTGCCGGCGTCGCGAAAGCGCACCTCGGTCTTGGCGGGGTGCACGTTCACATCCACCTCGCGCGGGTCGAGGTCGAGGAACAGCGCCGTCACCGGGTGGCGGTCGGAGGGCAGCAGGTCGGCGTAAGCGGCGCGGATGGCGCCGATCAGCACCTTGTCCCGCACCGGGCGGCCATTGACGAACAGATATTGCGACAGCGAATTGGCCTTGGAATAGGTCGGCAGGCCGGCCAGGCCCGACAGCCGCGCGCCCTCGCGCAGCCCCTCGACATCGAGCGCGTTGCCGCCGGCTTCCTGCCCGAGCACATCGGCGATGCGGGCGCGCCGCCCGGCCGGGTCGCGCGCGCGGGCGGGCCAGGTGAGGGGCGGGCGATCATCGGTGACGAGGGTGAAGCCGACGTCGGGCCGGGCGAGCGCGAGGCGCTTGACCGCATCCACCGCCGCCGCCGTTTCGGCCCGTTCGGATTTGAGGAATTTCAGCCGCGCCGGGGTGGCGAAGAACAGGTCGCGCACCTCCACCCTTGTGCCGAAGCCGAGCGCCGCCGGGCGCACCGGGGATTTGACCCCGCCCTCGACGCGGATTTCGAAGGCGCTGTCGGCCTCGCGCGGCCGGCTGGTGATCGACAGCCGCGCCACCGAACCGATGGAGGGCAAAGCCTCGCCGCGAAAGCCGAGCGTGTGGATGGCGAGCAGGTCCTCGCCATCAAGCTTGGAGGTGGCGTGGCGCTCTACTGCAAGGGCGAGGTCCTCGGCATTCATGCCGCAGCCATCGTCGGTGACGCGCATCAGCCGGCGGCCGCCGCCATCGATGATGATCTCGACCCGCGTGGCGCCGGCATCGAGCGCGTTCTCGACAATCTCCTTCAGCGCCGCCGCCGGGCGCTCGACCACCTCGCCCGCGGCGATGCGGTCGACCAGGGTGGAAGGCAGAAGGCGCAGCGGCATGAGGAGATCCGGCAAGGTCCGATTCGGGAGGCGCGTGCGGGCACTATAGCAGGGGCGCGCGGGCGATGCCCGGTCGGGTGGGCCATGGATGGCGTCTCCGGCCATCGACGTCCTGATGTGCCGGCGCAGCCAGAGCGTCCCTCATGCCCGGGCTCGACCCGGGCACCCAGGCTTCACCGTTGGCGCCAGCATGGGAGTCTGGATTCCCGGGACACGCCCGGGGATGAGGGAAGGCAATAGGCTGGAGGGGACGCGCGGGAAGCGGCGCGGCGTGAGGCGGCCCCGGCCTACCCCGCCGCCGCCAGCCGCTCGGCCTTCTGGCGCTCGATTTCCTGCCGCTTGGTCATGATCGAGACGACGATCACCACCACGGTGACGATGGCGATGAGGATGGTGCAGGCGGCGTTGATTTCCGGCGTCACGCCGAGCCGCACCTGGCTGTAGATCCGCATCGGCAGGGTGGTGGCGCCGGGGCCGGTGGTGAAGCTGGCGATGACGAGGTCGTCCAGCGACAGAGTGAAGGCCAGCATCCAGCCGGAAATCACCGCCGGCAGGATGATCGGCAGCGTCACCACGAAGAAGGTCTTGAAGGGCGGGCAGCCGAGATCGAGCGCCGCCTCTTCCAGCGAGCGGTCGAAGGTGACGAGGCGCGACTGCACCACCACCGAGACGAAGCACAGGGTGAAGGTGATGTGTGCCAACGTGATGGTCCAGAAGCCGCGGTCGATGTCGACCGCCACGAACAGCAGCAGCAGCGACAGGCCGGTGATGACTTCCGGCATCACCAGCGGCGCATAGACCATGCCGGAGAACAGGGTGCGGCCGGTGAAGCGGCCATAGCGGGTCAGCGTGATCGCCGCCAGCGTGCCCAGCACGGTCGCCACCGTGGCGGTGAGGAAGGCGACGCGCAGCGTCACCCAGGCGGCGTCCAGCAATTGCTGGTTCTGGAACAGCTGCCAGTACCAGTGGGTGGAGAAGCCCGCCCACACCGTCACCATCCGCGAGGCGTTGAAGGAGTAGATCACCAACAGGACGATGGGGATGTAGAGGAAGGCGAACCCCAGCGCGATCGAGGTGACGTTGAACCAGGAGAGTCCCTTGCGCATCAGCGTCTCTCCACTTCGCGGGCCTGGAGGTTCTGGTAGAAGACGATCGGGATCACCAGCACCAGCAGCAGCAGCACCGCCACCGCCGAGGACACGGTCCAGGAGCGGTTCACCGAGAATTCGGTCCACAGCACCTTGCCGATCATCAGCGTGTCCGAGCCGCCGAGCAGATCGGGGATGACGAACTCGCCCACCGCCGGAATGAAGCAGAGCAGGCAGCCGGCGAACACGCCCGGCAGCGAGAGCGGCCAGGTGATCTTCCAGAACGCCGCGAAGGGCGGGCAGCCGAGATCGGCGGCGGCCTCGAGCAGCGTCTCGTCCATCTTTTCCAGCGCCGCGTAGAGCGGCAGGATCATGAAGGGCAGGTAGGAATAGACGATGCCGATATAGACCGCCGTGTCGGTATTGAGGATCTGCAGCGGCGCGTCGCGGTTGATGATGCCGAGCGCGAACAGCAGCTGGTTCAGCAGCCCCTCGGGCGAGAGGATGCCGATCCAGGCATAGACGCGGATCAGGAACGAGGTCCAGAACGGCAGGATCACCAGCATCAGCAGTGTCGGGCGGAGCGATTTCGGCGCCCGCGCCATGCCATAGGCGATCGGGTAGCCCACCAGCAGCAGCAGCAGGGTGGAGATGCCGGCGATCCAGAGGCTGGAGCCGTAGGCCTCGATGAACTCATTGTCCCAGGAGAGCACATAGCCGTAATTCTCGAAGGAGAGTTCGGCGAAGGCCTCCTTGAACGCCGCCCAGCCTTCCGCCAGATCGAAGGTCGGGAAATAGGGCGGCTGGGCGATGGCGTCCTGCGACAGGCTGATCTTGAAGACGATCAGGAACGGGACGAGGAACAGCGCCAGCAGCCACAGATACGGAACGGCGAGGACCAGCCATCGCCCGGTCGCCTTGCTTGCCATCGGGGCCTCCTCAGCTGGTCAGGACCACGCCGGCATCGGGCGAGAAGTACACATAGACCTTGTCGTCCCAGGTGATGGGGCGCTCGACCATGCGGGTGAGGTTGGGCTTGGCGGCCTTGACCCGGACGCCGCCGGGCAGCTCGACATGGTAGATCGAGAGGTCGCCGAGATAGCCGATGTCCCAAATCTCGCCCTGGACGCAATTGACGTTGGTATCCGCCGGCGGATCGAGCTCGACCCGCATCTTTTCCGGCCGCAGGGCGATGGCGACGCTGTCGCCGGGCTTGGCGGCGCAGTCCTGGGCGATGCGGAAGCGCCGCTCCGGCGCCGCCACCGGGCGCAGCGTCACCATGCCGGGCTCGACCGTCTCGACCGTGGCGTCGAGAATGTTCACGTCGCCGACGAAATCGGCGACATAGCGCGAATTGGGGTGCTCGTAGATCACCGCTGGCTGGTCGACCTGCACCAGGCGGCCCTGGTTCATGACCGCGATACGGTCGGCCACCGTCATCGCCTCTTCCTGGTCGTGGGTGACGATCAGGAAGGTCATACCGAGCTCCATCTGGATGTCCATGAGCTCGAACTGGGTCTCCTCGCGCAGCTTCTTGTCGAGCGCGCCGAGCGGCTCGTCCAGCAGCAGCACCTTCGGCCGCTTGGCCAGCGAGCGGGCGAGCGCGACGCGCTGGCGCTGGCCGCCGGAAAGCTGGTGCGGCTTGCGCTTGGCGAATTTCTCAAGCTTGACCAGCTTGAGCATTTCCTCGACCCGGGCGTCGATCGCGCCCTTTTCCATCCGGTCCTGCTTCAGGCCGAAGGCGATGTTGTCCCACACGGTCATATGCGGGAACAGCGCGTAAGATTGGAACATCATGTTGGTCTGCCGCTTGTAGGGCGGCGTTCCGACGAGGTCCTGTCCGGCCAGGGTGATCTGGCCCTCGGTCGGATCCTCGAAGCCGGCGAGCATGCGCATCAGCGTGGTCTTGCCGCAGCCGGACGGGCCCAGCAGGGCGAAGAATTCGCGCTCATAGATGTCGAGGGAGAGGTTGTCGACGGCCACGAACTCGCCGAAGCGCTTGGTGACGTTCTTGTAGCTGATCAGCGGGACGGCCTGCGGGTCGTTCCAGGGAGCGAATTTCCGGCGGATGCCGCCAATGGTCTTCTGCGTCTTTTCGGCGACGCCGGTGCTCATGCTGACTGATCCCGTTTCCCCCGCCGGCTATGTCGGCCGGTAGACGCTAACCGGCTTCTCGTGACGGCTCAACGGCAGAATGCGAACAATTTTACCATGCCTTTAAAGGTGGCGACGCGCCGCCGCCTTGACGGCCATAAGCGGGGCGTGATTGCCTCTGGCGGCGCAGAAAGCGCATCAGGAAGGCAATCATGGCCAAGAAGAAGCGTTCCGACAAGGACGCGGTCGACAATCCCCGCGGTGTGGCGTCCCTCGCCGAGGCGAAGGCGTGGATGGGCGCGCGCGGCATCACCGAGATCGAATGCGCCGTCCCGGACCTTGCCGGGGTGGGGCGCGGCAAGATCATGCCGGTGTCCAAGTTCCTCTCGGGCCCGACGATGAACCTGCCGCTCAGCGTGTTTTTCCAGACCATCTCCGGCGACTACCCGCCTTATGACAACCTCGTCGATTCGGTGGTGGTGGACAGCGATCTGGTGATGGAGCCGGATTTCTCCACCCTCGCCATCGTGCCCTGGGCGCAGGACCCGACCGCCCAGATCATCCACGACGCCTATCACCGCGACGGCCGTCCGGTGGAGCTGGCGCCGCGGCAGGTGCTGAAGAACGTGGTCGATCTCTACGCCAAGAAGGGCTGGAAGGCCGTGGTGGCGCCGGAGATCGAGTTCTACCTGGTCGAGCCGAACATCGACGCCGACTACCCGCTGAAGCCGCCGATCGGCCGCTCGGGCCGGCCGGAAATCGGCCGCCAGTCCTATTCGATCCAGGCGGTGAACGAGTTCGACGCCCTGTTCGAGGACATGTACGATTATTCCGAGGCGCAGGGCCTGGAGATCGACACGCTGATCCATGAGGACGGCGCGGCGCAGATGGAAATCAACCTGCTGCACGGCGATCCCATCGTGCTCGCCGACCAGGTGTACCTGTTCAAGCGGACGATCCGCGAGGCGGCGCTGCAGCACAAGATCTACGCCACCTTCATGGCCAAGCCGATCGCCGACGAGCCGGGCTCGGCCATGCACATCCACCAGTCCATCGTCGATGGCGAAACCGGCAAGAACATCTTCTCCGACTCGGATGGCGACCCGACGCCGGAGTTCTTCTCCTTTATCGCCGGCCAGCAGCGCTATCTGCCGGCTGTCATGTCGATCCTCGCGCCTTACGTGAATTCCTATCGCCGGCTGACGCGCGATTCGATGGCGCCGATCAACGTGCAGTGGGGCTATGACAACCGCACCGCCGGCCTGCGCATTCCGCCCTCCTCACCGGCGGCGCGGCGGGTGGAGAACCGGGTGCCGTCCTCCGACGCCAACCCCTATCTGGTGATCGCCGCCTCGCTCGCCTGCGGCTATCTCGGCATGGTGGAAGGGCTGCGCCCGACCGAGCCGCTGGAAGCCGACGCCAAGGGCCTCGATTTCGAGCTGCCGCGCGGCCTGCTCGAAGCGGTGGCGGCGATGCAGCATTCCGAGGAGATCGCCACCGTGCTCGGGCCATCCTTCGTGAAGACCTATACGGCGGTGAAGCAGACCGAGTTCGACACCTTCATGCGGGTGATCTCGCCCTGGGAGCGGGAATATCTGCTACTGAACGTGTGAGGCAGGGCCCCCTCCCCGCCGGGGAGGGGGCCGTTATCGCCAGCCTGCTTCGAGGCCGGCCTTGCGGCCGGCACCTCAGCATGACGAAGGGCGTGACGGGCAAGCCCAGCCGGCACGCCGTCATCCTGAAGTGCGAGCGCAGCGAGCCTCGAAGGATGCCGCACAGGTTCCCGAACCGCGGGGATCACGTTTCCAACGGCCTCGACCGCTCACGCCTCCACCTTCTCCTCGGCCAGGATCTCCCGCACGCGCGGGATCACCTTGGTGCCGTAGAGCTCGATGGCGCGCATCATCCGCGCGTGGGAGAGCGGCCCGGCGCTGTATTTCAGGTCGAAGCGCTGGAGGCCGAGCGTCTTCGCCGTCTTCGCTATCTTGCGCGCCACGGTTTCCGGCGATCCAAGATAGAGCGAGCCGTGCGCGATCTCGTGCTCGAACGCGTCGCGGCCATAGGCAGGCCAGCCGCGCTCGGCGCCGATGCGGTCATGCATGCGCTTGTAGTCGGCATAGAACTCCTCGCGCGCCTGCGCATCGGTCTCGGCGATATAGCCATGCGAATGCACGCCGACCGGCAGCCTTTCCCCGCCGAGCTGGCCCACCGCCTTGTGGTAGAGCTCGACATAGGGGGCGAAGCGGGCCGGGTTGCCACCAATGATGGCCAGCATCATCGGCAGGCCATAGCGCGCCGCCCGCACCACCGATTCCGGCGAGCCGCCCACCCCGATCCAAGTCTTCAGCGTGCCCGTTTCCACCAGCGGATAGACGTGCTGGCCCTTGAGCGGCGGGCGCAGATCACCCTGCCAGCTGACGCCCTCCGGCGAGCCATTGTCGCGCAGCAGCGCGGCGAACAGGTCGAGCTTCTCGGTGAACAGCGCCTCATAGTCCTGCAGGTCGAAACCGAACAGAGGGAAGGATTCGGTGAAGGAGCCGCGCCCGAGAATCACCTCCGCCCGCCCGTTCGACAGCGCATCCACCGTGGCGAAACGCTGGAACACCCGGATCGGGTCGTCGGAGGACAGCACCGTCACCGCCGAGCCGAGGCGGATGCGGTTCGTGCGCGTGGCGATGCCGGCCAGCACCACTTCCGGCGCCGAGACGGCGAAATCGTCGCGATGATGCTCGCCCACGCCGAAGAAATCGATGCCGACCTCGTCGGCCAGAACCGCCTCCTCCACCACATCGCGGATCACCTGCGCGTGGGAGAGTGCCTTGCCGTCGGCGCCTGACGTCACGTCGCCGAAAGTGTCGAGGCCGAGTTCGAGAAGCTGTGCCATGGGAGAGGGTCCCCTTGTCTCCGGCATCGTGCCGGCGCTCCCCATATGGACCGGACCGCGCGGGCGTGCATCCCCGCCGGTGCAAGGACGGGATTTCACTTTCGCAAACACGTGCAGGCAGAAAAAAAGCCCGCTGGACCAGCCAGCGGGCTTCAAGTCGGCGACACGAGGGGGTCGATGTCGCCGTAGACTCGGTCGGCCTGATGTGGCCGCGAAGGAGTGGCGGGCATGATCAGCCGCAGGAGACGGTATCGTCGCGGCGCGGGGTGACAGGCATATGGCTGGCGGTGCCGTCGCGGCGGGATTCCTGACGCGCGTTCTGCGCCGCATCCTGGCGGGCGGCCTCACGCAGCGCCTCGCGCATGGTCATGCGGCGGGCGGCGCGGCGTTCCACCGCACGCACCACGAGCAGGGCGGTCGGGTCCTGCCAGAGCGGGCCGGACGAGGCGTCGAGCACATCGCCGCGGGTGAGGCCGATGTCGCGCAGCATGCGATCGTCGAACCCGCCGAGCTGGGCGAGATGGCGCCGGCGGGCAACCGCCTTGATGAACTGGATGGAACCCATGACAACGGCGATCAGCAGACCGCTCGCCGCGGTACCGAACGAGGAGAACGCGGTTCTCCGAACTTCGCCAACATACGACATCGTAACCTCCATGTGCCGGCCGCGCAGCGACGACGTTGGGCTTTCTGATCGCGGGAAGGCGCTGGAGCCACCCGATATCGACATCATCCGTTCGCGGCGGGATTGTTATGGAGGACGGCAATCGATCACACTAGCGAATGTTTATGATCGCTGATATCATCAACGTTGATGATAGGCCGTCGTGAGGGCTCCGATGAGCGTGTTGCTGGACATTGATCAATTAAGAACATTCATTGCAATCGCTGAAACTGGCAGTTTCACGAAAGCCGCTGACGTGGTGCACAAGACCCAGTCGGCGGTGTCGATGCAGATGAAGCGGCTGGAGGAGCGGGTCGGCCGGGCCATCTTCGCCCGCGATGGGCGCGCCTCGCGCCTCACCGACGAGGGCGACCGGCTGCTCGATTATGCCCGCCGCATCGTCAAGCTGAACATCGAGGCGATGGCGAGCCTCGCCTCGGCCGAATTGTCGGGCCGGGTGCGGCTTGGCGTGCCGGACGACTATGCCGACCGATACCTGCCCGAGATCATGGCGCGGTTCTCCGCCACCCATCCCAATGTCGAGCTGACCGTGGTCTGCGATCCCTCGACCGATCTCATCGACCGCATCGACACCGGCGATCTCGACCTCGCCATCATTACCGATTGCGAGACGATGAATCGCGAGACCGAGATCATCCGCCGCGAGCAGCTGCTCTGGGTCGGCTCCACCCGCCATTCGCTGCATCTGGAAACCCCGGTGCCGCTGGCGCTGGGGCGGCAGACCTGCAATTGGCGGCAGGAGGCGATCTCGATGCTGCAATCCGCCGACCGGCCGTTCCGCATCCTCTACACCTCGTCCAACTCGACGGCGGTCTCGGCGGCGGTGCTGGCCGGGCTCGCCATCTCGGTGCTGCCGGAATCGGGCCTGCGCCCGGGCATGCGGGTGCTGGGGCCCTCCGACGGCTTTCCGACGCTGGCGCCCTGCCGCATCGGCCTGCTGCGCAACCGGCACGAGGCCTCGCCGCTGGCCGATGCGCTGGCGCATCATATTGTGCAGGGGCTCGACAATATTTCCGAGACGGCGATCGCGGCGGAGTAGGCCTCCCCCGCGCGTGGCTGTGCCTCAACAGGCGTCTGCCTCAATAAGCATCCTCGACGAACACCGGCTCGACCGAGCGGTTCCACGCGCCCTCATAGCGCGCCAGCAGCAGCTCGGCCGGGGTCTGGCCGGCTTTGAGGCTGGCCTCCAGCGGGGCGAGGAAGCGGCTCTCGTCGCGGCCCTGGCTGTCGCGATAGTCGCGGCGGACAAGGCCGGCGCGGGCGATCTCGACCACGTCGCGCGCCAGATCCAGCATCGAGCGGCCGGCGATCTCCGCCTTGAAGCCGAGCCGGGGCACGTCGTCGCGCAGCTTTTGCCGCTCCTCGGCGCTCCAGCCCTTGGCGAGGTCCCAGGCGGCGTCGAGGCTGGTGGTGTCGTAATAGAGCCCGGTCCACAGCGCCGGCAGGGCGCACAGATTGCGCCACGGCCCGCCATCGGCGCCGCGCATTTCGAGGTAACGCTTCAGCCGCACCTCGGGGAAGATGGTGGAGAGGTGGTTGGCCCAGTCGGAGACGGTGGCGCTATCGCCCGGCACGGCCGGATGCCGGCCGGCGAGCAGGTCGCGGAAGGACGAGCCGGCGACGTCGATATAGGCGTCGCCGCGCTTGATGAAATACATCGGCACGTCCAGCGCGTAGTCGACATAACGCTCGAACCCCATGCCGTCCTCGAAGGCGAAGGGCAGCATGCCGGCGCGGTTATTGTCGGTGTCGCGCCAGATTTCCGAGCGGAAGGAGAGGAAGCCGTTCGGCTTGCCTTCGGTGAAGGGCGAATTGGCGAAGAGAGCGGTGGCCACGGGCTGCAGCGCGAGGCCGACGCGCAGCTTCTTCACCATGTCCGCCTCGGAGGCGAAATCGAGGTTCACCTGCACGGTGCAGGTGCGGAACATCATGTCGAGGCCATGCGTGCCGACCTTCGGCATGTAGTTCGACATGATCTTGTAGCGCCCCTTGGGCATCACGGGCGTTTCCGCCAGCGTCCATTTCGGGCTCATGCCGAGGCCGAGGAAGCCGAAGCCCAGCGGCGTCGCCACCTCGCGCACCTGGTCGAGATGGCTGTTCACCTCGGCGCAGGTCTCGTGAATGGTGATCAGCGGCGCGCCTGACAGTTCGAACTGCCCGCCCGGTTCCAGCGAGATTGCCCCGCCGCCGACCGTATCGGCGAGGCCGATAATGGTCTCGCCTTCCATGATCGGTTCCCAGCAATTCAGCGCCTGCATACCTTCGAGCAGGGCGCGGATGCCGTTGGCGCCTTCATAGGGCACCGGCTCATGGCCCTTCAGCGTAAAGGGAAATTTCTCGTGCTCGGTGCCGATCCGGAATTTCGACGGCGCCTTGCTGCCCGCTTCAAACCAGGCGACGAGTTCGTCGCGGCTTTCGATGGGCTGCGTGTCGATCTGGTCTCGCGCCATAGGGAACTCCGGCCGGCATGCTGGGCGCGCGACCATACACAGGCGCAGGGCCGGCGCAAATCACGGTAACTACCGACCGAAAATGGAGATTGCGGCGCCGCAAACGGCCCTTCAACCTGCCGCTGCGTTCGCCCGAATCCGCCCCCTATTGGGCCGAGGCGTGAGTGAGCCAGGTATTTACCGCCTTCAGCCCTTCCGCGCGATTGCCCGTGCGGTGGGCGGCTTCCTGAAAGACGGCGATCTGGATGTCGGCGCTGGTGCCACTCAGCATGATGGTGCGCAGATGTTCCAGCTCCGCCCGCCCGCCGAGCGCGTCGGCATCATCGGTCAGCTGGTCGATCAGACGCTCCACCGCCTGCGCGACCGGCACCGCCTCGCGGGTGTGGCGATCGACGAAGCTGCCATGGATGCCGTAGCGCTGGGCCCGCCACTTGTTCTCCACCGCGATGGCGCGGTCGACCGCGTCAATGCCGGCATTGAGCTTCGGATTGCGCACGAGATGGCGCACCAGCGCCCGGTACAGCGCGGCGATGGCGACCGAATCCTCCACCCGGGTGCAGCTGTCGGGGGCGCGCAGTTCCAGCGTGGGCTGCTTCTCCGAGGGGCGGATGGTCCACCACACATAGCTCGAATCGCGGATCGCCCGCGCCGCCACCAGCGCGTCGATATAGTCCTGGTAATCCCTAGCGCTCTCGAACAGTTCCGGCAGGCCGGTGCGGGGCAATTCGTCATAGGCGGCGAGGCGATAGCCCATCAGGCCGGTGCGGCGGGATTCCCAGAACGGCGAGGAGGTGGAGAGCGCCACGAAGACCGGGAGATAGGGCAGGATGCGGCGCATCACGTCGATGCGCTGGTCGGCGTCCGGCAGTTCCACATGCACATGCATGCCGCACAGCAGGTTGCGCTCGCCCGGCATCTGCAGATCGTGCATCAGCCCGTCATCGCGCTGGGTCGGGGGGCGCTTGCCGCTCTGCCAGCTGGCGGTGGGGTGGGTGCCGGCAGCGATGAAAGCGAGATCGAACCCCGCGCTTACCTCGGCGAGGCTGCGGCGCAGGCCGTGCAGCTCCCGCCTTGCGTCGGCGGCGGCGCGGTGCGGGCGGGTCATCACTTCGATCTGGGCGTGCAGCCTTTCGCCGCTGACGCCGGGGCCGAGCGCCGCGCGCACCGCTCCCATATAGGCGGACGGCATCCGCCTCAGGGCGCTTTTGCTCGCCGTGTCGACGACGAAATACTCTTCCTCGATGCCGATGCGGTACTCTTCCGTGCTGGTCCCGGGCATGGCGTCCTCCCCGCATTCATTCCAGATCGCGCGTCGCATCACAGCTTAGCCGGCAGAGAATCAGCTTGCTTGGCGGCGGGGTGAGGGATGATGGAAAAGTAAGACCGTAATGTGACCTTTCAAAAGTGCGGGTAATTGAGAATATAACGTGTATTTACTCTAATTGAGAGGATGTTTTTTGTTTATTTGTTGCAAATCCATGCCGGCTTCTGTGGTGTTTCTGCGGGGCGGGCGGTCAGGGCGCGGCCTGCCGGGCGGCCTCCACCAAAGCCAATGCCGCCACGGCGGCGGTGTCGGCGCGCAAGATGCGCGGGCCGAGCGACAGCACCACGGCGCCCGGACGGGTGGCCAGCAGGCGGCGCTCCTCGTCGGCAAAGCCGCCTTCCGGGCCGATCAGCACCGCGAGCGGGCCGGCGATCGCGGCGCGCAGCGGCGCGAGCGGGTCGGCCTGCGGCGCCGCCTCGTCGCAGAACACCAGCACCCGCTCGGGCGGCAGATCGGCGAGCCAGCGCGGCAGCGTGACCGGCTCCAGCACGTCGGGCGGGGTGAGGATGCCGCATTGCTCGGCGGCCTCGATGACATTGGCGCGCATGCGCTCGGTGTTGACGCGCGTCGCCTGGGTGCGGCGGGTCATTACAGGCACCAGCCGGCCGGCGCCCATCTCCACCGCCTTCTGCACCATATAGTCGAGCCGCGCATGCTTGAGCGGGGCGAACACATAGTCGAGATCGGGCGGCGGGGTTTGGCGCCGCAACAGGGCCTCGCAGCGCAGCAGCACTTCGCGCCGCCCGCCCGCCTCGCGCACCGCGCGCCACTCGCCATCGCGGCCGTTGAACAGATGAAGGTGCCCGCCCACCGCCAGCCGGATCACGTCGGAGACATAATGCGCCCGGTCGCGGTCGAGACTGACCTGCGCGCCCTCGGTGAGCGCATCGTCGACGAACAGCCTCTGGGCGCGGAAATCATAGGGTTCGGCGGTGGAATCGGCGGGAGCGCGGGTCATGGGGCGTTTTTTGTCCGTAATATGCAGGCAATATCGCGTGCGCCGTGATGTTGCCCAATCTTTCATGCCTCTGTATCACGCTTGGTCAATGACACGGCACCGATCGACCTCCTGATGAGAGATTGGCCTTTGAACAGTCACCCGATGCGCCTGCGGGCGGGCTCCGCGCTGGCGGCCCTGGCGGGCCTAGCGCTTGTCGGCCTCCTGGGCACCCTTCCGGCCGGCGCGCAGTGGATCGGCGCCCCTGGCGGCTCGACCGACGGCGCCTCCTCGGGCGCGGTGACGATCGAGCCGGCGCCGCAGGCGGAATTGCCGGCCGCGCAGCCGTCACCGGGCTTCAGCCCGAGTGTCGCCCCGGGCTACTCGCCCGGTATTGGCGCTCCCGGTCTTGGCGCCGCCCCCGGGGTGAGCGCGCCGCAGCAGGCGGGTCCGGACGCCGCCAATTGCCATGGCCGGATCGCCGAGCTGCGCGAGGATCTCGAAAAGCGCGGCGGCGCCCTCCAGTCGGCGTCGAAGAAGAAGCTTCCGCCCAGCGAGCTGTGTCCGATGTTCCGCAGCTTCGCCAGCGCGCAGCAGGCGTTCTATTCCTTCCTCAACACCAACAAGGCCAAATGCGGCGTGCCGGACGATGTGCTGGCGAAGTTCAAGGAGAACGTCACCTCGGTGAACTCGACGCGCAACCGCGTCTGCGAGGTGGCCAAGCTGCAGGAGAGCGGCGGCGGCGCCGGCCCTGGCGGCCCGCCCCCACAGGGCTCGGTATCGGCGGGCCTCGGTCTGTCGACCGGGCTGCCGACGATGGAGGCTCCTCCGGGCGGCGTGTTCGACACGCTCGGTGGCGACGCGCTGCGCTGAGCCGATGACGACCGCCGCGCCGTCTCCCGTCGCGCCGGCCCCGGCCGATTCGTCCGGCAATTGGGTCGATCGCTACGCCCCCGCCGCGCTGCGCCCCTTTCTCCGCCTTGCCCGGGCCGATCGGCCGATCGGCAGCTGGCTCCTGCTGATTCCCTGCTGGTGGTCGCTGGCGCTCGCCCTGCGGGTGCAGGCGGAAAGCGGCGTCGCTGCCTATGGGCAGGCGGCGGTCTGGGCGGCGCTGTTCACCCTCGGTGCGGTGGCGATGCGCGGCGCCGGCTGCACCTGGAACGACATTCTCGACCGCGACATTGACGGGAAGGTGGAGCGCACCCGCTCGCGTCCGCTGCCCGCCGGGCAGGTGACGCTGACGGGCGCGGTGCTTTTTCTCGCCCTTCAGTGCCTGGTGGGGCTGGTGGTGCTGCTCTGCCTGCCGGGCTTCGCCATCGCGGTGGCGCTCTCCTCGCTCGGGCTGGTGGCGGTCTATCCGCTGATGAAGCGGGTGATGTGGATTCCCCAGCTGGTGCTCGGCCTTGCCTTCTCCTGGGGCGCGCTGATGGGCTTCGCCGTGCTGCTGGAGGCGCTGCCGCCAGCGGCCCTGCTGTTCTATGCCGGGGCGGTGCTGTGGGTGGTGGGCTATGACACCATCTATGCCCATCAGGACCGCGAGGACGACGCCATTGTCGGGGTGAAATCCTCCGCCCTGCTGTTCGCCGGCCAGACACGCAAATGGCTGGTCGGGCTTTATGGCGCGGCGGTGGTGCTGATCGGACTTGCGCTGGCGAGCGCGGGGGCGGGGCCGACGGCCTGGGGCGGGCTCGGCATCTTCACCGTGCAGCTTGTCACCCAGATACGCCGGCTCGACATTGACGATCGCGCCCTGTGCCTGCGCCTGTTTCGCTCCAACCGCGACGCCGGGCTGATCCTGCTTGCCGGCCTCCTCGCCGACGCGCTTCTGGCCTGAGCGCCCGCCCGGCCCGGGAGGCCGCGGGAGGTTGCTGCGGCGGGGCAGGTGGTGCTAAGCAGCGCAAACCTTTCAGAACCCACGGTTCCCATGAGCATCCGCCTGCATCGCGGCGATCTTGTCGATCTCGCCCGCTATACCCCCGACAAGGCCCCCTTCGTCGCCATCGACACCGAGACGCTCGGCCTCAAGCCGCACCGCGACCGGCTGTGCGTGGTGCAGCTGTCGCCGGGCGACGGCACCGCCGATGTGGTGCAGATTCCCGCCGGGGCGGGGCCGGGCAGCGCGCCGAACCTCGAAAGCCTGCTCACCGACCCGCGCAGCGTGAAGCTGTTCCATTATGCCCGCTTCGATGTGGCGGTGCTCGGCAAGACCTTCGATCTCACCGTCTCGCCGGTGTGGTGCACCAAGATCGCCTCGCGGCTGACCCGCACCTATACCGACCGGCATGGGTTGAAGGAGCTGGTGCGCGAACTGCTCGGCATCGACCTGTCGAAGCAGCAGCAGAGCTCGGACTGGGCGGCCGAGGAACTGAGCGACGCGCAGCTGCACTACGCCGCCTCCGACGTGCTGCACCTGCACGCGCTGCAGGCCCGTCTCGCCGCCATGCTGGCGCGCGAGGGACGCGGCGAGCTGGCGCAGGCCTGCTTCGAATTTCTGCCGACCCGCGCCAAGCTCGACCTCGCGGGATGGCCGGACGAGGATATTTTCGCGCATATGTGAGCGTGCCGCCTGACAATCGCCGGCTTCTCGGGCGAGTGGGAAGCATGCGGCCGCTCCGGCTTGCGCCTTTGGTCGGAAGCCGCCATCTTGAGCGGCGGCCGGGGTGCGGAGGTGGCCGTCAGCCGGGGATGAACCGTCGCGCATGAACAAGCATGTCGAACCCCCCGTTTTGCGGGGCGCGAAAGCGAGCGAGCCGGTGGAGCGCCGCGTGCCGACTCACGCCTCCGCTCCTGGCGGCTCGCGCGGCCCCTCGCAGGCCCAGCTGTTCAAGAACGCGCGGCGTCACAGCCGCCGGGTGCGTTTCTTTCGTGTCGCCCTGCCGCTCGGCGTGGTTCTGGCGCTCGGCACCACGCTGGCGATCAATTATCTCGATCCCTTCACCCTCGCCGTCGACCTGCCCTTCGACCTCGGGCGGGTGTCACTGTCGGGCACGCAGGTGAAGATGGAGTTTCCCCGCCTGCATGGCTTCACCGCCGATAATCGCGGCTACAATGTTTCCGCCTTCTCCGCCTCGCAGGACCTGACGCAGCCCAACCGAATCACCCTCGACAAGATCGAGGCCAAGCTGGAACTGGCGGACAAGGGCTGGGCCAACCTCACCGCCATCGGCGGCAGCTACGACACCAAGACCGAGAATCTCACCCTGGATGGCGGCGTGACCTTCGACACCTCCTCTGGCTATGGCGGGCGGCTGAAAGAGGCCTCGATCGACATCAAGGGCGGCACGATGGTGTCGAACAGCCCGGTCGAGCTGACCTATCTCGACGGCAAGCTGACCGCCGACACGCTGGAAGTGTCGCAGAAGGATTCACGCGCGCTTCTGGTCGGCAATGTGCAGCTGGACTTCAAGATGCCGGTAGCCGACGCGCCGGCGGCAGCGCCTGCGGCCGGCAAGGCTGCGCTGGCGCCGGCGGTCGAGGCCGGCGCCGCCGGCACACATCCGTGACCCTGCCCTCATTGAACCCTCGGCGCGGGGCGGCTAGACATGTCGGCATGAACATGCCCCTCGCTTTCAGCCGTGCCGGCCTTGCCGCCCTTGTCATCGCCGCCGGCCTCGGCCCGCTGGCCTCGGCCGCCCAGGCGCAAGGCAACAATGTCCCGAACGCCCTGCAGGGCTTCGCGGCGAATCGCGACGCGCCGATCCGGATCAACGCCAACAGCCTGGAAGTGCGCGACCAGCAGAAGCAGGCGGTGTTCAGCGGCAATGTGGTGGTGCAGCAGGGCGACACCACGATGCGCTGCAAGGAACTGGTGGTTTTCTACGACGGCAAGGAAACGGGCGGCAAGGAGGCGGCGGCGCCGTCCGGCGACGCGCTGGCCGCCGGCAGCCCGATCAACTCGTCCGCCATCCGCCGGCTGGAAATCAACGGCTCGGTGGTCGTGACCACCAAGGAACAGACCGCCACCGGCGACCAGGGCGTGTTCGAGACCAAGGCGAACACCATCACCCTCACCGGCAACCCCGTCGTGCTCACCTCCGGGCCGAATGTCATTCGCGGCAAGAAGCTGACCGTCGACCTGACCAGCGGGCTGTCGCGCTTCGATGGCGGCCGCATTGAAAGCCTGATCGTGCCCAACAGCATGGGCAGCGGCGGCGGCCTGCCCGGGGGCAAGCCGGCCGCGCCGGCCGCCAAGCCCAAGCCGGCGCCGTAAGCCGCCCGCGGGACCGGCTCGCGCCTCTTGCGAGCCCGGGCGGCGCCCGGCTGAGCGATCCCCGGCGCTACGGGTTTCCGCCCAGGGGTCATGGGTATGCAAACACCCGTTTCCGGGTTCCGCCTGACTCTGCCCCCATTTCGGCCCGGTTCTTGCATCGCGATTTGCCAGCGGCGCGCCGAACGTTTATCACCTTCCGGGTGGTGATCTCACCACGGAGGGTGCGCGTGGGACTTTTCTCGACGATCGTCGGACGTGGCAAAACAGCGTCGCAACGTTCCGAGTCCGCGTCCGCGCCGGTGCGCGGCTTCGGCAGCCATGACGAGGCGGCGCCCGAAGCCGACGACATCGAGGCGCGTTTCCAGGCCGATTTCGAAGCAGCGCTGGCGGCGGATCTGCGCGCGCCGCGCGAGGCGCCGTCCGTCCGCACGGCCGAATCGGCTCCGGCCAGGTCCACTGTGACGGCGTTCCGCACGCCTGAGCCGACGGTGGGCGAACAGCGCATGCTGAACGCGGTCGGCCTTGCCAAGAGCTATGGCGGCCGGCAGGTGGTGCGCGGGGCCAGCCTGCATGTGCGGCGCGGCGAGGCGGTGGGCCTGCTGGGGCCGAACGGTGCCGGCAAGACCACCATCTTCTACATGATCACCGGCCTCGTGAAGGCCGATGCCGGCCGCATCGAGCTCGACGGCCACGACGTGACCCACCTGCCGATGTACCGCCGCGCCCGCCTCGGCGTCGGCTACCTGCCGCAGGAAGCCTCGATCTTTCGCGGCCTGTCGGTGGAAAACAACATCCGCGCGGTGCTGGAGGTGGTGGAGCCGAACCGGCGCGAGCGGGAGCGCCAGCTCAACGAGCTGTTGGAAGAGTTCCGCGTCACCCATGTGCGCAAGTCGCCCTCCATCGCCCTGTCCGGCGGCGAGCGGCGACGGGTGGAAATCGCCCGCGCGCTGGCCTCGCGCCCGACCTTCATGCTGCTGGACGAGCCCTTTGCCGGCATCGACCCCATCGCGGTCGGCGACATCCAGGCGCTGGTGCGCCAGCTCACCGAGCGCGGCATCGGCGTGCTGATCACCGACCACAATGTGCGCGAGACGCTGGGCCTGATCGACCGCGCCTACATCATCCACTCCGGTTCCGTGCTGATGGAAGGCTCGCCCGAGGAAATCGTGGCGAGCGAGGAAGTCCGCCGCCTCTATCTCGGCGAGGAGTTCCGTCTGTAGCATGGACCGCTCCCCGCCCACCGCTGTTGCCGCCGCCCGTGGAGAGTGCGCGCCATGTCGCTAGGTCCGCGTCTCGAATTCCGCCAGACCCAGTCGCTGGTGATGACGCCGCAGCTGATGCAGGCGATCAAGCTGCTGCAGCTCTCCAATCTCGATCTGGTGGCCTATGTCGAGGCGGAGCTGGAGCGCAATCCGCTGCTGGAACGCCAGACCGAGCCCGAGGGCGAGCGGGCCGGCACGGGGGAGGGCGAGGCCGAGGCCGGCGCGGTGCGCGAGCGCACCAGCGATGCCGATCTCGACCCGAGGGCGGAAGCCGCCGGCGAACGCGACATGCGGGACGAGCGCGACGGCCGCGACGAGCGGGTGTCGGACTGGCTGGAAGAGCGGCTCGACACCAGCCGCAGCGCCATCGAGGACCGCCTCGACACCAGCATGGAGAACGTCTTTCCCGACGATACCGGCCGTGAGCCGGTGGCCCCGCAGCCCAGCGGCGAAGGGCCCTCCTATTCCGAATGGACCGGGACGGGCGGCGGCGGGCAGGACGCCGAGGGCTACAATCTCGAAGCCTTCGTCTCGGCGGAGACCTCGCTGGCCGACCATCTCGAAGCCCAGCTGGTGCTGGCGGTCAGCGATCCGGTCGAACGCCTCATCGGCCTCAACCTCATCGACCTGATCGACGAGGCCGGCTATCTCTCCGCCGACCTTGCCGGCGTCGCCGAGCGGCTCGGCGCCCCGCTGGCGACGGTGGAGAAGGTGCTGGCCGTGGTGCAGACCTTCGACCCGCCCGGCATCGGCGCGCGCTCTCTGGCCGAGTGCCTGGCCATCCAGCTGCGCGAGCGCAACCGCTACGATCCCTGCATGGCGGCCTTGCTGGCCCATCTCGAACTGCTGGCACGGCGCGAATTCGGCACGCTCAAGCGCGTGTGCGGCGTCGACGACGAGGACCTGGCCGAGATGGTCGGCGAAATCCGCCGGCTGAACCCCAAGCCGGGCCTCGCCTTCGGCTCCGGGATCATCCAGCCGGTGGTGCCGGATGTGTTCGTGCGCGGGGCGACCGACAACTGGCTGGTCGAGCTCAATTCCGAGACCCTGCCGCGGGTGCTGGTCAACCAGGCCTATTATTCCCGGGTGCAAAAAATCACCCGAAATGAGCGCGAAAAGGCCTTTCTCTCCGACTGCATGCAGACGGCGACCTGGCTCACCCGCTCGCTGGACCAGCGCGCCCGCACCATTCTCAAGGTGGCGACCGAGATCGTGCGCCAGCAGGACGCCTTCCTCTCGCTCGGCGTGCAGCACCTGCGGCCGCTGAACCTGCGTATGGTGGCGGACGCCATCGGCATGCACGAATCAACCGTCTCGCGCGTGACGTCCAACAAATACATGTCGACGCCGCGCGGAATCTTCGAGATGAAGTATTTCTTCTCGTCCTCCATTTCGTCCTCCGATGGCGGCGAGGCGCATTCGGCGGAATCGGTGCGCTTCCGCATCAAGCAGATGATCGAGGCGGAGAGCCCGGACGACGTGCTCTCCGACGACACTCTGGTGCAGCGCCTGCGCGAGGCCGGCATCGACATTGCCCGCCGCACGGTGGCGAAATATCGCGAGGCGATGCGGATTCCCTCCTCCGTGCAGCGCCGGCGCGAGAAGCAGGCGGCCGCCGCCGCCGGCTGAGCCGGCCGGCACGGGGGCGCGAGGCGGGTTCAAACCGGCTTCACACAAGCTTCACACACGCTGTCCACCGCTTCTCGTTGACACTTTCCTTCGCGGCTCATACCTCTTAGTGGCACCGGCCGGGCATGTTAGGGAGTTCGGGCAGGGCGAGGGGCGATTTCGCGAACGCTTCCCGACCCGCCCCAGCAGAAGGACTAGTCACGATGCCGCTGCGGGTTTCAGGAAAAAATCTCGACGTGGGCGAAGCTCTCAGGCAGCGCGTTTCCGATCGCGTCGCCGGGGCGATGGACAAGTACTTCGACGGTGGCTGGTCCGGCCACGTCACCGTAGCCCGTGAGGGTTCCGGCTATCGCGCGGACTGTGCACTGCATCTCGACAGCGGGACGGTGCTGCAGGCCCATGCGGACGCGCAGGACCCCTATGCCAGCGCCGATGCCGCCGTGGAGCGGATCGAGACGCGGCTGCGGCGCTACAAGAGCCGGGTCAAGCGCCGCGCCGGCAATGGCGAGGGCACGAGCGAGCCCGCCCCGCGCGGCGAGACCGTTCCGCTCACCGTCTTCTCGGCACCCGACCACGAGGATACCGAGCCCAGCGAGGGCTGGTGCCCGACCGTGGTTGCCGAGGCAACGGCCAACCTGCCGCGCCTCTCGGTGAGCAACGCGGTTCTCGAACTCGACTTCACCGGCGCCACCGCCCTGGTGTTCCGCCATGCCGGCCATGGCCGCATCAACGTCGTTTACCGGCGCGGGGACGGTCATGTCGGCTGGGTAGACCCGCCGGCCAACGCCCTGGCGGACGAAATCCATTGATCACCCTGCCTCATGGGAAGCGCGCGGCCGCTGGAGCGGCTCGCGCGCTTCGTCTCGCCCCGACCCGGATCGCCACGCCGCGGATCGTCTCATGGCTCTGAACGACATACTGGCCCCATCCGCCGTGTTCCCGACCCTCAAGGTCGGCAGCAAGAAGCAGGCGCTGCAGGAGCTTTCCGCCCATGCGGCGGCCTTGCTGAAGCGTGACGAGCGCGAGATCTTCGAGACGCTGAACCAGCGCGAGCGCCTCGGCTCCACCGGCGTCGGCAACGGCATCGCCATTCCGCACGGCAAGCTGGCCAAGATGGACAAGCTGTTCGGCATGTTCGCCCGGCTGGAGCGGCCGATCGACTTCGAGGCGCTGGACGGCGAGCCCGTCGACCTCATCTTCCTGCTGCTGGCGCCGGAGGCGGCGGGTGCCGATCACCTCAAGGCGCTGGCGCGGGTGGCCCGGCTGCTGCGCGATCCCGAGACCGCCCGCAAGCTGCGCCACTGCCGCGACGCGCAGGCGATCCACACGCTGCTGACCGGAACGGCGGCCACCGACGCGGCATAGAACGCCGGCGGCGTCGGCCTTCGCCGGACAAGATGCGGGCGGGTGATGACTTTCCCCGCCCCGCGCCCTACCTCAACAGGGTCAGACGTCAGGAGCCTCGCCATGCCCGAAACCCTTCCCGCCAGCCTCGCCCTTTCCGCCGGCCAGTGCCGGGCGGCGCGCGCCCTGCTCGGATGGAGCGTCGCCGAGCTGGCCGAGAAGGCGCGCGTGACCCCGGCCTGGCTGGAGGCCTTCGAGCGCGGCGGGGAGACGGTGGACGATTTTGACCCCGGCGAGGCGGGGAGGATGCTGCGGGCGCTGGAGGAGGCCGGCATCGAACTGCTCGCGCCGGGCCAGGCCAGCACCGGCGGCGGTCCGGGCCTGCGCATCCGCCAGCAGGGCGGCTATATCCCGGCCGAGCAGCTCTCTTCCGCCAATGATGGCTGACCCGCGCGCGTCATCCCGGCCGGCCCTCAGGGCCGATCCGGGATTGCTGGAGCCATTGAGGTGCCGTCCCTGTCCTTCGCCGCGCCGCTGCGATTGATGGAAACGCCCCTGCGACGGAGCGCCCCTCACCCCAACCCTCTCCCCGACGGCGAGAGGGAGAGAGTGGCTCCCGGCCGCTCTACGGCGTGATCGCCACCTTCAGCACGCCGTCGCGCTGGTGCGAGAACAGGTCGTAGGCGGCCTCGATGTCGTCCAGCTTGAAGCGATGCGTGACCAGCGGCTTGAGGTCGACGCGGCCGGAGGCGATGACGTCGATCAGCCGGCGCATGCGCTCCTTGCCGCCGGGGCAGAGCGTGGTGACGATCTTGTTGTCGCCCAGCCCGGCGGAGAAGGCGCCGAGCGGAATGGTCAGGTCGGTGGAATAGACACCGAGCGAGGACAGCGTGCCGCCGGGGCGCAGCACCTTCAGCGCGCTGGCGAAAGTGCCCTGGGTGCCCAGCGCCTCGATGGCGACATCGACGCCGCGCCCGTCGGTCAGCGCCATGATCTGTTCGACCACGTCGCCCTGCTTGAAGTCCACCACATCGCTGCAGCCGAGCTGGCGGGCGATGGCGAGCCGCTCCGGCACGGTGTCGACGCCGATGATGCGGGTGGCACCTTTGAGCTTGGCGCCGGCGACGGCGCACAGGCCGATCGGGCCGAGCGCGAACACCGCCACGATGTCGCCGATCTGCACCGCGCCGCTTTCGGCGCCGGAGAAGCCGGTGGACATGATGTCCGGGCACATCAGCACTTCCTCGTCGGAGAGCGCATCCGGCACCGGGGCGAGATTGGCGAGGGCGTCGGGCACCAGCACATATTCGGCCTGGGTGCCGTCAATGGTGTTGCCGAACTTCCAGCCGCCCATCGGCTTGAAGCCGTGCTTCATGCCGGGCCCGTCCTGCGAGCCGCAGCCGCACAGGCAGGCATAGGAATAGCCTGAGGGGGTGATGGCGCCGGCGATCACCCGCTGGCCCTCGGCATAGCCCGTCACCTGCGAGCCGAGCTTCTCGATGATGCCCACCGGCTCATGGCCGATGGTGAGGCCGCGGGCGACCGGATACTCGCCCTTGAGGATGTGCACATCGGTGCCGCAGATGGTGGTGGTGGTGATGCGCACCAGCGCGTCGAGCGGCCCGATTTCGGGAATCGGTTTCTCATCGAGGACGATTCGGCCGGGTTCGACGAAGATGGCGGCTTTCATCTTGGGCATGGCACTCTCCTGCGGTTGACGCGCGCGATCCTCGCGCGGTCGACAGGGGGCGGCCATGACAGGGGTCAAAAGCCGGCGATCTAACCCTGCAGGACGTTAACGCGCCAACCCGCAGGAAGATGCCTCAGCGTATGCCGCGCTCGGCCATCAGCCGGATCACCGCCGCCCTGAGGTCGCCGATGCCGAAGCCTTCGCGGCTGGAGGTGGGGAAGACGATGGGAAAGGCCGCCGGGCGCCGGGCCAGGCCCGCCTGCGTCTCCGCCACCCGTTCCGCCAGCTCGTCCGCCCGCAGCTGGTCGGCCTTGGTCAGCACAACGGCATAGGAGACGGCGGCCTTGTCGAGCCCGTCCAGCACCTCGCGGTCGATCGGCTTCAGCCCGTGGCGGGAATCGATCAGCACGAAGACGCGGGCGAGATTGGCCCGCCCGCGCAGGTAGGCGTGGACGGTGGCGGTCCAGGCGTCGACCTTGTCCTTCGGCGCCTTGGCGAAGCCATAGCCCGGCATGTCGACCAGGGTCAGCTCCGGCCCGAGGCCGAAGAAGATCAGCTCCTGCGTGCGCCCCGGCGTCACCGAGGTGCGGGCCAGTGCCTTGCGCCCGGTCAGCGCGTTGACCAGGCTCGACTTGCCGACATTGGAGCGGCCGGCGAAGGCGATCTCGATCGAGCGCATCGGCGGCAGCGTGGCGATGGTGGGCGCCGCGGTGAGGAAGGTCCACTCGCCGGCGAAGAGGCGCCGCCCGGCCTCGATCTCGTCGGCCGTGAAGGCCGACGCAGCAGACGTATCGTCGGCCTGTTCCATGGCGTTCAAAGTCCCCGCATCAGCCGGCCTTCGGCTTCTTCGTGCGGACAAAGATGCTCTTCACATTGTCCCACAATTCCACCTTCACGCCGTTCTTGCGCATGATGATCGACTGCTGCAGCACCGAGAGCGTGTTGTTCCATGCCCAGTAGATGACGAGGCCGGAAGCGAACGAGGCCAGCATGAAGGTGAAGACCAGCGGCATCCAGTCGAAGATCATCTTCTGCGTCGGGTCCGGCGGGGCCGGGTTCAGCTTCATCTGCGCCCACATGGTGCAGCCCATGATGATCGGCCAGACGCCGAGCATGAGGAAGTGGCCGATGACCGGCACTGTGCCGGGATCCCACGGGATGAGACCGAACAGGTTGAAGATGGTCGTCGGGTCGGGGGCGGAGAGATCGCGGATCCAGCCGAAGAACGGCGCGTGCCGCATTTCGATGGTGACGAACAGCACCTTGTAGAGGGCGAAGAAGACCGGGATCTGGATCAGGATCGGAAGGCAGCCCGCGACCGGGTTGATCTTCTCCTTCTTGTAGATCGCCATCATCTCCTGCTGGAGCTTGACGCGGTCGTCGCCATAGCGCTCGCGCAGCGCCGCGATCTCCGGCTGCACCGCCTTCATCTTCGCCATCGAGGCGTAGCTCTTGTTGGCGAGCGGGAAGAAGATGCCCTTGAGCAGCACGGTGACGACGAGGATGGCGACGCCGAAATTGCCGACGAAGCGATAGATCCAGTCTATCACCAGGAACAGCGGCTTGGTGATGAAATAGAACCAGCCCCAGTCGATCAGCAGGTCGAAGCGGTCAATATTGTACTGGGCCTGGTAGCCGTCGACCAGCTGCACCACCTTGGCGCCGGCGAACAGGCGGCCATCGGTGGAAGCCTTGGCGCCGGGCGCCACGGTGACGGCGTCGCCGAGGAAATCGGTCTGGTAGGTCAGGTCATTGCCGTTCTGCGCGGCGGAGAACCGGGCCTGCACCTTCTCGGCCGAGCCGGGGATGATGGTCGCGGCCCAGTATTTGTCGGTGATGCCGAGCCAGCCGCCGACCGAGGGGAAGGTCTGGCTGCGGGATTCGGCGATGGCGCTGTACTTGATCTCGTGCAGCCCGCCCTCGGAGGTAACGCCGATCAGGCCCTCATGCAGGATGTAATAGCCGAGCGTGTGCGGCGTGCCGTGGCGCGAGACCAGCGCATAGGGGTGCAGCGCGACCGGCTCGGCGGTGGTGTTGTCCACCTCATCAAGCACATGGAACATGTAGTTGGCATCGATGGAGAGGGTGCGGCGGAAGGTGAGGCCGGCACCATTGTCCCAGGTCAGCACGAGCGGCGTCTCGGGGGTGAGGCGCGCGCCTTCCGGGGCGGTCCACAGCGTGTCGCCGGCCGGCACCGCGACATTGGCGCCCGCGCCCGGCACCCAGCCGAATTCGGCATAGAACGGGTTCGGCCCGCCCGAGGGCGAGAGCAGCACGATGATCGGGCTGCTGTTGTCGACGGTCTCGTGGTAGCCCTTCAGCGACAGGTCGTCGATGCGCCCGCCACGCAGGGCCACCGAGCCGATGACGCTCGGCGTCTCGATGGCGATGCGCGGCGTGCGGGCCAGCGCCTCGGCCCGGGTCATCGCCCGCGGCGCGGTGCCGGCGGCGGTGGGGGCCGCGGTGCCGGGCGCGGGAGCCTGCGAACCGGCCTCGCTGCCGGCCTGGCCCGGCGCGGCGGCCTGCTGGGCCGCCTGCTGCTGGGCGGCCTGGCGCTGCTGCTCCATCTGCGGCACGCCGGAGAAGAACTGCCAGGCAATGAGCACCGCCATCGACATGACGATGGCGAGGATCATATTGCGGTTTTCGGACGTCATGGCAGGGGCTCTCCGTCGGCGCGCGGCGGGCTCTGCGCAGGCTCGCGCGCAGGCTTCGGCGGGCGCCGGCTTCCTGAGTGAAGGCGGGCGATTCCCCGCTCTATGTCGTGGATGAGGGCGGTGAAAGGCGTGCCGAGCGCGGCGCGCCGGGCGACGATCACATAGTCGAAACCGTCCTTGGCCGCGCGTGGCAAGGCGTCGCGGGCCGCCGCGCGCAGGCGCCGGCGGATACGGTTTCGTACCACGGCATTGCCGTGTTTCTTGGTAATGGTGAGGCCGATGCGGGCCGGCGCCTCATCGGCGCGGTCGCGGCCCTGAAGCAGGAGCGGCCCGGAATTGGCGCGCAGCGCGGACGCTGCGGCCAGAAAATCCTTGCGCTTGACGAGCCGGTCCATGATAGGGCGCCGATCCTCAGGCAACAGAGGGGCGCGCCCCAGCCATGTGGGGTCGAAAGGCTCGGTCAGGCCGACAGGCGCTTGCGGCCATGGGCACGGCGCAGATTGATGATCTTGCGGCCGGTGCGGGTCGCCATGCGCGCACGGAAGCCGTGCCGGCGGGCGCGCACGAGCTTGCTCGGTTGATAAGTGCGCTTCACGGGTCTTTCTCCGCTTGTTCGATCTGCCGCCCTGATGCCGGAGGTTTCCCGTTCCGGCACGCCACGGAACCAGCCGGGGCGAAAATCGCAGATGCGGGAAGCAATCCAACGGCGGGGCAGCCGTGGTTGGGCGGCTTATAGGGGGCACTCCTGCCCAAGTCAATGCGCCAATCCCGGTTGCATCGACCAATCCACCTTCCCGCGCTCCGCTCCTCTGCTGCTTCCGCGGGGGCATGCGCGGTGGGCCATGCCAAGCCGCCAGCTAACGCGATAGGCTTCCGCAAAAGGCTAACGCAAAAGCGTTGCCATCGGGGCGCCTCTGGCAACGGCGCTCGCCCGCCTTACATGAATGTGATCGGGCGCGGGAGGCGGGCCAGGGAGGGGGAAAGGCCTGCGCTTTCCTGATCCGGCGTCGTTTCCCTGCCGTAATCCTCCCATCCGATGGCGCGCGCGTCGGGCCCGGGAGGGGCGGCGCGGGAGCGGAAGAAGCGTTGTTTGGCATGAAGAAGCGTTCGCAAGCCGGGACCGATGGCGTCGCCGTGCCCGCCCTTACGGCGGGCGGTACCGACTCGCGTCCGGGCGGCGGCGGGCTGCCGTCGGGGACGACGGGGTTCGGCGGCACGGACGGGACCGCCGCGCCACGGCTTTGCGAGGGGCGCGGTTTCCATCTCGGCCTGTCCGGCAAGCTGCTGGCCTTCACCCTTGCCTTCGTGCTGCTGGCGGAGGTGCTGATTCTGGTGCCGGCCGTTGCCGCCTTCCGGCTCAACTGGCTGTCCGACCGTCTCGCTTCCGCCCGTACCGCCGCCCTCGTGCTCGACGCGGCGCCGGATGGCATGATCTCGCCGCAGCTGACGCAGGAACTGCTGCGCAGCGTCGGCGCCATCACCGTGGCGCTCAAGCGTGACAATACCCGCCGGCTGCTGGCCTCCTCCGACATGCCGCCGGAAGTCGACCACCACGCCGATGTGCGCGATGTCGGGCCGTGGCAGGCGGTGCGGGAGGCGTTCGACACGCTGCTTTCGCCGGATGGCCGGGTGATCCGCGCCGTCGGCAACCCGCCGCGCGGCGAGGGTTTCGTCGAGATCGTCATCAGCGAGACGCCGCTGCGCAAGGCGATGCTGCGCTTCACAGGCAATGTGCTGCTGGTGTCGCTGGTGATCGCCGCCCTTACCGGCGCGCTGGTCTATCTCGGCCTCGCCTGGATGTTCGTGCGGCCGATGCGCCGTCTCACCCAGCGCATGGTCGCCTTCCGCCTCAACCCGACCCTGCCGGTGCTGGACCTGGACGACGACCGGCGGCTGGACGAAATCGGCCAGGCCGAGCGCGAGCTCACCACCATGCAGCGCCAGATCGCCGAGACGCTGCAGCAGAAGAACCATCTCGCCGCGCTGGGCCTTGCCGTGTCGAAGATAAACCACGACCTGCGCAATCTTCTGGCCTCGGTGCAGCTGATTTCCGACCGCCTCGCCGACATACGCGACCCGGCGGTGCAGCGCTTCGCCCCCAAGCTGGAAGCGGCGCTCGACCGTGCCATCGCCTATTGCGAGCACACGCTCGCCTACGGCAAGGCGCAGGAGCCCCCGCCCGAGCGGCGCATGGTGGCGCTCGCCCCGCTGGTGGCGGAAGTGCGCGACACGCTGGGCCTCGGCGTGGGGGAGGACGGTACCGGCATCGGCTTCGTCGAATCGATCGACCGCGACCTGATGGTCGATGCCGATCCGGACCAGCTTTTTCGCGTGCTGCTCAATCTCTGCCGCAACGCGGTCGAGGCGCTGCGCGCCCGTGCGCCCAACGACGTCGCCCGCGACCAGATCCGCATCACCGGGCGACGCGAGGGCGCCATTGTCGTCATCGAGGTCGCCGATACCGGCCCGGGCGTGCCCGCGCGGGCACAGGCGCATCTGTTCGAGGCGTTCCAGGGCTCGGTGAGCCGGGGCGGCACCGGGCTCGGCCTCGCCATCGCCGCTGAGCTGATGCAGGCGCATGGCGGCGATGTGCAGCTGGTCCCCGGCACGATCGGCGCTACCTTCCAGCTGCGGGTGCCCGATCGCCCGGTCGATCTCGACGCTCATCGGGCGTTGCGATCCTACGGCTGAGGGCGCGGGGGCGCAGCGCCGAGAGAGGACGCGATTTGAAAATGAGCTCCACCATGGTCGGCCCTGCGCCGGCCATCCTCAGCCGGCGGGGCCTTCTGGGCGCGCTGGCGGCGTCGGTTCCGCTGATGGCGGTGCCCGCCCTTGCCCAGCCCCAGCTCGCCACCCCGGTGATTCCCGGCGCGCCGGGCGCGACGCCCACAGACGTGACCATCGAGGGCCACATCCTCCTTGTCGACGGCCAGCCCTTTGCGGTGCGCGGCGTCGCCGGTGACGGGCCGCTGGCGCTGCTGCCGGGCCTCGGCGCCACCACCGTGCGCAGCTATGGCGAGGACCCCGGCCCGCTGCTCGACGAGGCCGGCAAGCTCGGGCTGAAGGTGATCGCCGGCCTGTGGGTCGGCCAGCCGCGGCAGGGCGCCGACTACACCGATGCCGCCTTCCGCGCCCGCCAGCTGGCCGAGCTGGAAGCCGTGGTGACCAAGTATCGCGACCATCCGGCGCTGCTGATGTGGGGCATCGGCAATGAGGTGGAGGTCGATCTCGACGATGATTCGGCGGTCTGGCCTGTCATCGAGGAGGTGGCCGCGATGGTCGCCCGCGTCGATGCCAGGCACCCGCCGCTCGCCGTGCTGGCCGAGACCGGCACCGACAAGGTGGAGAAGCTGCGCAAGGCGGCCCCCAGCATCAGGGTGCTCGGCCTGAATTCCTATGGCGACGCGCTCTATTCCGTGGCCGAGCGGGCGCGCAAGCAGGGCTGGGACGGGCCGATCATCATTACCGAGCTGGGCGCGCTCGGCCAGTGGCAGGCGGCGCACGCGCCCTGGGGCGCGCCCTTCGAGCCGAGCTCGACCCAGAAGGCGATTCAGCTGCGCCGCTATCTCGCCGCGCTGGAGGAACAGGGGGCCGGCACCATTCTCTTCCTCTGGGGCCAGAAGCAGGAGGTGACGCCGAGCTGGCACAGCCTGCTGCTGCCGGACGGCGTGTGGCTGGAGGCGGCGGAAGCCATGGCGCAGGCCTGGGGTGGCCAGCCGCCTGGCGGCAACCAGGCGCCGCGCATCGCCTCGTTGCGGGTGGCGGGGGAGCCGAGCGCGCCCTTCGCCCGCTGGAGCGCGGACGAGGAGGGCGCCTTCACCCTCGACGCCCTCGAGCCCGATGGCGACCTGATGGAGGTGCGCTGGTTCGTCATGGCGGAAAGCGACGACCGCGGCATTGGCGGCGACGCCGAGCAGGTGCCGGCGCTTTTCCCCGATTCGGTGCGCCAGAGCGGGCCGACCGGCGCCCGGCTCTCCGGCCTCAAGCCGGGCCATTACCGCATCTTCGTCGAGCTGCGCGACGGCAAGGGCGCCGGCGCCACCGCCAACATGCCGTTCGAGGTGCAGTAAGGACCGCGCCTGAAGCCGGCGGGGCGCCGGGGCCCGGCTGGCGATGCCTGGCCAATGGCGCCTGGCCGGCGCGGCCCGGTTGGCCGAGGCTCTCGGCGGAGGATCCCGGCCAAGACTCCCGGCCAAGACTCTCGGCTCGGCCAAGCCTCCTGGCTGGGGATCTCGGCTGAGAGCATTGGAGGCAAAGGCTTCGCACGGCCATGGCTCGGGACGACGGCGTGGGGCGTCGACGCGCGGAGGACGACGGGCGGCCGCACGTTTTGGAGGGGACAAAGCCCCTGGCCGGCCGCTCTTCTCCTGGCGCGACGGGCCTCGGGCGTCAGCGCCGGCCGCGCGGCAAGCCTGTGGGAAGCCTGTGGCTAGGCTGTGGATAGTGCGCTTCGTTTGCACGGCGTCTTGCAATGCGCACGCAAACGGGGTAGCAGACGGGCCCTCGCGGTTGGTTATCACCTGTTGCCGACCCGCCGCGAACAGGCTTCCTCCTTCATCGGCAGGAAGCCGGGCGCCCGTAGCTCAGCTGGATAGAGCACCAGACTACGAATCTGGGGGTCAGGAGTTCGAATCTCTTCGGGCGCGCCATTACTTAGCATCGGACTGAGCCTCCCGTTTGGCAGTCTGTTTTGCAAACTCCGTTTCCAGAACGTTCTCCAGCTTGGCAATTGCGCTGTCCGCCATCGTGCTCGTGCGGGCGAGATACTTGTCGAGAATCTCCTGCGCGCGGCGCAGGGTGTGCCCGGTCACGGCGACGATCTCGCCGAGGTTGCAGCCGGCCTGAAAGAGCATGGTGACGGTCGTTCCGCGCAGATCGTGGAAGTGTAGATCCTCGATGCCCGCCGCCTTGCAGGTGGCTTCCCACTGGTCGGCGAAGTACCGCTTCTTGAACGCCCGGCCGGTCTTGGTGGTCAGGATCAGGGTCGAGCGCTTGGCGAGGCCGTCGAGCGTGTCCTTCAGCGCCTTGGTGCAGCGGATGGTGATGAGGCGCCCCTCCCGCCCGGCACGGCGTGACTTGCCCTGGCGCAGTGTGATGCGCGCGCCGTCATAATTGCCCCATGCGAGGCGCAGGAGGTCGCCCTGGCGCTGGCCCGTATGCAGTGCTAGCACGAGACCCAGCTGCATTTCTGGCGACGCTACCGCCATGAAGGCGTCGACATGCTCCGGCAGCCAAATCTTGTCAGAACGGTCGCCCTGATACGCGCGATCGAAGCCCTGCAGGACATTCACGTCCAGCGGGCCGTCCTTTGCTGCCCACGAGAGCACACGCGCGAGAATCGTGACGCGGTTGTCGGCTTCACGCGGCTTGTCGGCGGAAAAGGTGTCGTGCCACTTCAGCACGTCGCGACGAAACGCCTTGTCCTGCAGCGCGAGGACAGGGCAGGTTCCGTACTCGCCATCCCAGAAGGTGAAAATCCGCCGATACTCGGCCTTCGTGCTCTCGGCCAGCCGGCGCCACTTCGCGGTCTGCTCGAAGTCACGGAACAGGCCGGCCAGTGTGCCGGCCGTCCGGTTGCGCATGCTCGCTTCCGCCTCAGCGATCGAGGCGAGGAAGGCGGGCGAACCGGGCTCGCCGGCGAGGCGTTGCCCGCTCGCCCGGTGATAATAGTACGTCGCCTCCTTGCCGCTCGCGAGCCTGCGGCGGATCGTGTTGATACCTGAGAGCTTAGCGCGCATTGCCCGCCTTCCACTTTTCGTAAGGCGAAAGCTCCATCGCCGGCGAGGCAGCTTCCGCGTCTTCGCCGACGATCTCGATCCGCCCGTCGGGATGGGTGATAAGGCGCGCCCGCGCATATCCCGCCGCCCGCGCCGCCTTGAACAGGCGGGTGGCGTCAGACTGCGGGATGAGGGCAGGGCGCTTCGCCATCGTTTTCAGAGCCCCTTGCTTGTTGCGAGATAGACGACCTTCGCCGGGGCATTTGCCCCGGCGATCTGGCGCTCGACGTCGGCGATGGCGGCGGCGAGTTCGCTGTCGGTGCGATACTCCACCTCCTTGCCGTCGGTGTAGCGCAGGCGGCGGACGCCATCGGCGCGCACTGAGCGCAGCCGGGCAAGGCGGTCTTCGAGGCTGTCCCTGACCGCCATCACGCGCCCTCGTTCTTGTAGAGGCCACGGAAGTCGATGACGCCGCAGCCGAAGTCGAGCCCGGCGGCAACCTTGACGGCGCGGGTGTCGAAGTCGATCTCGGTGCGGATCTGCGGCCCCTCAGCGCCGGAGACGTAGCCATAGACGAGGCTGGGCGCCGCAGCGGGGTCCGCCATGACGTACCAGACCGCGCCGGTGATGTTGGCGTCGACCACCAGCTCCATCGTGCCCGCCCACGGGTTCACATCGCCCGCCTTGGCGGCGGTGATGGCGGCGAGCACCTGGCGGGCGGCAAGCTCGGTGTCCGGCCCAACCACGAGGAAGCGGGGGGCGAGGTTGAGCGGCACGCCGTCGAGGCTCTTCTGCTTGCGCAGCGCGGCGACGGCGAGGGCGACCGAGGCGGCCGAGAGGACGGCGCCGGCAGCGGCCTTGTTGCCGTGGTCGGCATGGAACAGCGCCTTGCCGTCCGAGAGGGCGGCATTGGCGGCGAGCAGGCCGTAGACGCGGGCATTCTCGTCGCTGGCGGCGCGGATGGCGATCATGGAGGAGAAGTCCGCCAGCGCCGACAGGTCGTCATTGATGAGGGCGCGGCGGCCGATGGCGATGCCGGCATTCAGCTCCTTCGCCCGCACCTTCTCGCGGTTCTCGGAGAGGGTGCCGTATTTCAGCTCGCCGCCCTCGTTGGTCTCCCGGAAGGTCGGGAAGTCGCCGATGCGCAGGAAAGAGTGGTCGCGGAAGTCGGTGAAGGACCGGCGCGCGGCGATCAGGCGATAGGTCGGCTCGGCGGCGGCGTAGTTGGCGAGCAGGGCCTTGTTGGCCGCGTCCGCCAGCAAGAGCGGGAAGTCGCTGGTGGAATGGGCGCCGACGGCGCGCTCCATCAGCGCGTTCTGGTCGCGCAGGTTAAGGCGTTCGCCGCGCGCCTGGGCGAGGTCGCCGATCATGTCCAGCATGCGGAAGCCGGCATAGGCGCGCGAGCGCCCCTCCAGCTTCACCCGGCCGGGGGCGAGGCGATGGGCGAGAGCCTCGCCCATGGCGGAACGGATCGCCGCCGGGTCAGTGTGATCCTGAGTGACCGTCGCCACGGTCGGGTGGAAGGTCTGCAGCGGGGCGCTGCGGGCCTGCATGGCGGCGAAGGCGGCGCCACGGGCGGCGTCGGTGGTGGCGTTGGCGTCGATCTGGCTGTCGATCCAGCCCTGGTCGAGGCCGGCGACGTTGGCGATGGAACGGATCTCCATGTTGATCGCCGCCCGCTCTGCAGCGGCCGGCGGGTTGAGGGACGGCGCGGGGGCCGGGGTGGAATGAGCGGGCGCGGGCGCCGGCTCGGTGCTGACCGTCATGTCGTGGCTCCTGATGCCTGCATGCGGGTCGGCGGGGACAACGACGAGGCTGGCCTCGATCAGGGTGAAGCGCTCGGCCACCTTCTCGCGGCGGCCGGTCTTCGCATTGGTGCGCTCGGACCAGCGCTCGACGCCGTAGCCGATGGAGATGCCGAAGGTGGCACCGTCCGACAGCTCGGCGGCGATGCGCCGGGAGCGGGGATTGTGGCGGGAGAGCGTGGCGCGCCCGAGGAGGTCCCCGCCGACCACGCGCAGCGTGTCGACGTTCCCGAGCTGGCGGTCCACGCTCTCCCTTCCGTGGCTGTCGAGCAGGGGCACGCGGGCGGGCCACGCCGGCTGCGACAGGAGGAGAATCTCGTCATAGGGGCCGCGCACGTCCCAGCGCTCGACGGCGGCGCCGGTGGAGAGCACGGCCTCGAAGGTCTGGCTGTCGGCATCCCAGCTGGAGGCGGGAAGCGGCGCGCGGCGGGTGAGGATCTCGGCGGGAGCGTTCATGCCACGGTCTCCTCGATCGCCGGCGTCGGCTTGGCCGTGGCGGGCGCGGTGAAGGCGAGGCCGAGGCTCGCCTCGCGGGCCTTGTCGGCGGCGATCTCGGCGTCGAGCGCGCCCACATCCATGCCGCGCGCCGCCACCGCCTCGCGGCGGCTCATCAGCCCGGCATTGATCGCCTCGATCTCCGCCTGTACGTCCTTGGCCGGGTCCACCCATTGCTGCTTCGGGGTGATCCAGCGCACCGGGAGCAGCTCCTGCGGGCGGGCGGCAAGCCGGCCCTGCAGGCTCTCGATCATCGCCCAGCGGCGCCAGATGGGGCGCAGCGCTTGGAAGACGATCACATTGTGCTGGGTCATCTCCACCCGGCGGCGCCACTCGACGAGGCCGGCGCGGATCGAGGAATAGTTGACGCTGGAGAGGTCGCCGGTCAGCACCTCATAGGGCAGGCCGAGCGCGGCGGCGATCTCGTGCAGGGTGATGCGGGCGAAGTCGTTGGCCTCCTGCGCGATAGCGGGCGGGTTGGAAAAGGTCACGTCCTTGCCCGGCGGCAGCACCACCATGGCGCCCGGCTCCAGCGAGCCGATCAGCGCCTCGCCCTGCGTCTCGCCGCCGAAGGGCGCGGTGCCATCCGTGGTGGTGATGAGGCCGGCGAGAAGCGCGCCGACCTTCTGGCGGGTGAGCTGGGCGCCGTGCCACTCGTCATGCTCGGCCAGCCGCAGGATCGCCGGGGCGAACCACGACACGCCGCGCACCTGGCCGGGGAAGTCGGGGCGGAACAGATGCACCACGTCTTCCGCCGGCACGCGCACCGGCTGAAGGTTGAGGCCGAGGCCGATCTCCGGGCGCTCCTTGACGATCCAGTAGGCGACGCGGGAGCCGAACATATCGAACTCGACGCCATTGACGATGCGCCCGCCCTGGGGGAGCGGGCGGGTGAGCGAGGCATCCAGCTGGTCGGGATCGAGCACCCGAATGCGCAGGCCCGCCGGGGTGGCGATCAGCAGCGCCAGCGCCTCGCCATCCACCACCATGCCGCCCACCATCAGGGCCGTGAGGCCATAGAAGTCCATCAGGCCGTCGGCGTCGGCCTCGTCCGTCCAGGCCGTCCAGCGCGCCGCCAGCGTGCCGGTCACGGCCGGGACGATGCCCGTGCCGACCAGCGCCGCCACCCACGCCGCCTTGGCAGCCGCCGCGTTCGGGTTGTTCGCCACCAGATAGCGGGCGCGGTAGCCGAGGGGAGCACGGGCCGCCTGCGCGGCGCCGTGCTGGTTGCGCATCCCGCCCCAGCCGGTCGCGCGCCGGCCCGTCGCCGCGCCCTCATAGGAGCGCGAGGCCGGGCGCAGCGCGCTCTTGGCGCGGTCAAAGAGGGAGGAGACGAGGCCCATCATCACGAGGCCTGTTCGTTGGACAGGAGGTCGCGAAGCGGCTCGGGAAGGTCGAGGGCCAGCTTCTTGAGGTCGAAAACAAGCGCCTTGCCGCCCGCATAGGCGGGGATGCGATTGAGGTCGTCGAGTCGAACAACTCCGAACTTGCCGGGCTCGATCCCGATGGGGGACGGGTGGCCGTCCTCTTCGGGCCAGGCGATCGCATAGGGCATGTCGCGGTACGCGCCGTAGCTCTCGACCAGCCAGGCGATGACGTAAAGGTTGAGCAGCGAGGCGATGTGAAGAGCCGCGCTCAGTTCGACACGTAGCGTCGTCAGCGACTTCGCCAGAGCGAGCGTCGTGACCTCGCCACGCAGATACAGCCACGTCGGGCGTTTGAGCTGCTTGATCTTCTCCAGATCGCGCGTCCAGCCGTTCTCCAGCGGCACCACGCCGAACCCGGTCAGCAGACCACGGTGACGCCAGTCGCGCAGGGTCTCCGGGGTGATGCCGGTCAGTTCGCGGATCTGCTGGGGCGAAAAGTACTGCATGGGAGCTCACACCATTGGACGATGCAACGGTTATAACCATCGCATCATCCAACGGTCAAGTGCGGCCGGTGATCTTTCGGCGCTTCTCATGCGATCCGCCACCCGTTCAACGCGCCGCCCCATTGCTCCATCAGCCCCTCCGCGTCGGCGATCCCGTCTTCCGCCTGGTCGTGCTCGCAGTCGCAATCCCAATGGCCGGTGCCGCCAGCGAACCCTTCGGGCCGGCCATCTTCCCAGCCGAGCGAGGGCTCGCCATCGCTGTCCGGCTCATCATCGCCGCCGTCTTCCTCGTCCGGGTTGCCGTCCAGCTCGTCGAGCAGCCCGATCAGCGCCTCGATCGTGCGCTCGGCCCGCTCGCGCAGGCGCTGGCGCTCCACCATCACGAACTCGCGGGTGTGGGCGTTCATGGCCGCGCCTCCCGGCACAGCTGGGAAAGGGAGCGGCGCAGCGCGGCGAGGAACAGGTCCTCATAGGTCACGCCGCCGTCCGTCTCCTGCGTGCCGAGCGGCAGGTCGCGGCGCACGCCGCCCTGGCCGGAGCCTTCGACATAGGCCACCAGAGCGTACAGGCCGGCGAGCGAGGTGGGCGCCGTACCGAGCATCTCGGCATAACCATGGTCGGCGGTGCGGACCAGCACGGCGAGCCGCTCCTCGTCCTCTTCCGTCACGGCCGGGCAGGCGCGCACCGGCTCCATCAGCCGCTTATGCCAGGCGATGCGGGCGAAGATCGGATCGGGCGGCGCCGCCATTGCAACGGCACCGGCGGGAAGGCTGACCAGTGCCGCGCCGAGGGCGAGCGCCTGGCGCCGGCTGGGGGCGAGGGGTTGGCCACTCATGTCCGCCCCTCCGGTTGGGAGACGCGGGGTTTGCGCCAAAGGTCGATCGGCTCGGCGCGCTCGTCGAGGAAGCCGCCGGCGCGCAGGCGCGGATCGGCCTGCCACTCATAGGTCAGCCGGCTGGCATAGACCCACGCCTCGGCCGGGCGCCCATGCGCGGCACGCCGCGCGCCGGCGCCCTCCAGCCTCCAGCCATCACCCGGCGCCGCCAGCTCGTCCATGGCGGCGGCGAAGGCCAGCCACGCCGACCGGGCGCGCTGCAGCGGGTCGGCGGGGGTGATCGGGACCGGCGCCGCAAGGCTTGGGGTCGGCACTGCCAGCGCCAGAACGCCCGTCGGCACGGTCACAAGCGCCGCGCCAAGGCAAAGCGCCTGGCGCCGGCTGGGAACAAGGCTCTCCCGTTCGCGAACATGGCTGTCCATGCGCGTGCTCCTCAATGGTGGGAAGGTTGAAAGGCCGGCGAACGCCGCCGGCGGCTCGATGACGAAGGGGCGTGGCGCGCACCGCGCTGCCCAGGAATCCCAGCGCGGGCCGGCCGGCCGCGCCACGCCCCTCCGGGCCGGGGCCTCAGCTGATGGTGGGTGCGGTGCCCTCCGGCGCGCTGGCCAAGATCAGCGCGCGGAGGCCAGAGGCACCCATCCGCCGGGCGAGGCCCCTGCCGGTGGCGGGCGGGGTGCGTTCCACGCCGGGCAGGAAGTCCAGCGCGCCTTGACGGACGCGCGGCCCCGGATGCCCAGCGTGCGCTTATCCGAACGCACCCCGCCCATCCGGCTAGGAGCCTTCAGCCACATGGCTGCGGGGCCGCATGGGGCTCGGCACACCACGGCCAAGCGCCGCGCGCCGGCTGGGGACGTACCTCACCCGTTCGCGTTCATGGGTGCCCATGCGCGTGCTCCTGTGATAGGAATGGATCAACAGTTTATGTTGATAGGTTGATTGACTGCGGTCGTCAACAGAAAATGTTGATCCAATGACGCCAGCTCAGAGCCGTGCGGCCCGCGCACTCATCGAATGGACGCAACCGCAGCTCGCCTCCGCAGCGGGCCTCGGACTGTCCACGGTCGTTGACTTCGAGAAGGCTCGTCGAGCTGTCTCAGAGGAGGCGGTGTCGGCCATCCAGCGCGCGCTGGAGGGGGCTGGCGTCATCTTCGTCGCCGAGAACGGCGAAGGGCCGGGGGTGCGGTTGAGGAAAGAGCGGCCGTGAACCCTCCCGAGCAACCGCTAACGCTTACGCGAGAGCAAGCGGCAACACGCCAGATCGAAGCAGCGATCGCGGCCCTTGAGTATGGCGGCTTTGATGTCGCCATCACTCTGGCAGGTGCCGCCGAAGGCATGTTCGACTTTCGGAAAGAGGACACGATCTTCGATGGTCTGGTGGCCTCCGAACGCGCGCTGGCACGCTTTAGCCGTAAGGAATGGATCGCGCTCCTGAATTGGGAGCTCACTTGGCTGAAGCATTCGAGCGATCGGACCGAGCCTGTCACGATCGAACTCGACGCCGCCGCGTTCATGATTGCCAGGGCGGCGAGTAAGCTGACGAAATGGACGCCGCCGATTGAGGAGTTTCGGGTGTGGTTCGTGAAGCGGGTGAACGGCACCTGAATCTAATGAATAAGTTGATACGAATAGACTCAATTCGACGGTGTGACGATAGAGGGAGATGAACCTATAGCGAATTAAGATCAAACAAAACAACCAACGGACGCTTACGTTTCTCCGGAGAAAAATATGCTTATAGATATATTCGCCAGACGCTACGAAAGCACCGCTATTTTTAGATCATTCGATGACAGAGATAAGAGATTAATAGTTCAGTCGTTCCGAATTTTATCAGAGGATTTATTTCCATACTACGATGATGGAAAAGAGATTGCTTATAACGTAGAGATTTGGACGCGACTTCACAGAGAGCTATCAAGAGAGCTAGGACTTATCGAGCTTGCTCCACAATGGTACTCGTACAATATTAAATGGAATGGAAATGATACTATTCAAACTCATAAAAATACGATGATTAAAATATGCGAAAATTGGATGAATCAGCCAATTTCCGGATCTCCAGATGTTCATATTAAAGATCGTATCAGCTTGATTGAGCTTGGATTTAGGCTAAGGGAGAATCAAATAGCCACGAGGCACAGCAAACCAGTTTCAGTTATTGAGAAAACGCTCGCCTCTCTTAGGAGGGCCGACTTAAATTTGCCCAAAGATCAGATCCAAGCTGTGCATAGGATGCGAGAGCAGGAGCTTTCTGATTTTCGCTCATCTGTTGAGGAGTTGAACGCTCGGTTCACCCAAGCGGGTTATCCTATTAATTATCACAATGGTTATATTCAAATATCGAATGAAGGATTAGTGCAAAAGGAAGTTGAGTCTCCATTTTGGTTAATATTATCGTCTCCGATTTGGAAGAACGTCGATCACGACATGAAAGAGGCGTTGGATTTACGAGATTCTAATGGACGCGATCCTGCATTCTATGCCGCTCGCGCCCTTGAAAGTACGATAAAAATAATATCAGAACAAAAAGGATGGACGCACGGCAAAGAGAAAGGTGCACACAACTACATAGATAATCTTGCCTCGAAGGAAAATTCATTCATTACGCCGTGGGAAGCCATTTTACTCAAGGAATTTTTTACTAAGATTAGGAATCCTCTAGGGCATGGGCCTGGGAGTGCCGAAATGCCAGTCCTATCGCGAGAGCAAACACAGTTTGCAATCGAATTTGCCATGATATGGATAAAATATCTCGTTGTCCGAATGTAGCGGTCCTTTCTGTTGGAATCTAGTAGACCGCTTTGGAAGATAATTCCGTGTTATAGTTCTTCTGGAAACATGCTCTGCTTCGCGTCCGTTGAAACGGAGAGCGCCGCATTCCGCCGCGCCAGCGTTTCGCGATACTCCTGCGCTTCCACGTCCCTGAAGAACGCCGAGGCGGGCGCCAGCCGCTTAACAGCCGCCTCGACATCGTCGATGCTCGGCACCCGGAAGAACTCCTTGCGGCTGTTTTCGGTGTTGATGCGGCCCCGGTTGAACTCAGCATGGAGCGCCCGCTCCAGCGCCGGCGCATCATCGCTGTAGATGATGGCGTGGGTGTCGAAGAAAAACGGCACGCTGGCATCGCCAAGCTCGCGCACGCGGTCGTTCGGATCGAGGCGCCGGGTCAGGCCGATCTTTACCACGTCCGCGCCAAACGAGCCGACATTCGAGATGATGTAGACGTAGCCGGAGCGGGTGCGTTCGGCCATCGCCTGGGCGCGCTCGGCTTTCGCGTGAGCCTCTGCGAGATCGCGCTCCAGCACCTGTATCTGCGCCTCGAAGGCTTCCAGCTTTTGCCCCTGAAAGCTCGCGGCCTCCGCCCTGGCTTTCGCCAGCAGGCGCTCATACCGCGCCTCCTCGTCCTGGGCGCGTTCGAGATCGCGAAGCAGCTTCTGCTCCTCGCGGGCGAGCCGAGCGGCCTCCGATCGTTCCTCGCGCTCCTGCTTCGCCCGTTCACGGTGCTCGTGGGTGAGATACAGCTCCCGCAGCTTCAGCTTCGCGTATTCGCTTCCAATGAAGATCTTGTTGGATTCGTTCAGCTTGTCGATCTGCTCGGACGCGCGCTCTATCCGCTTTTCCATGGCGTTGATGTTGTTCCACCGGGCATTGGCGATGGCCGCGTCGCACTCATTGTTGAAAGCCCGCAGGGTGAGCCGGATGTTCCGGTTGGTCATCGTTCGGCCCTTGGCCTTGCTGCCGTCCACTGCCCACTCGATCGGACAGACGACGGCGGTGCCAGCCGCCACCAGCTCCTTCTGCAGGCCCCGCACCTTCAGGATTTCGGCCTTGTAGGCCTCGCTGTCGGTGAAGTCGAAATGCGGCTCGTAGACGCCCATTTCTGCAAAGGCCAGGCGCTCGTCGAAGATCGCGACTTCGGCCGCCAGGCGCTCATAGGTCGTCCGCTTGTCCTTGTAGTCCGTCCGCAAGGTCGAGAGCTGGGTTTCAGCCTGGGCCGTCTCGGACCGTAGCTTTTCCAGTGTGCCCGTAGCCTCGGTGAGTGCCTGCGTGATCGTGCGGTGCGCCTCGGCCCTGAGCCGCTCTATCTCGGCCTCGACATCGAGAACGGGCTTGAATCGTTGTTCGAGGGCCGCGAGCTTCCGGCGGGCGCGCATCAAGCCTAGCGCCAGGGCGACCAAAACCGCGAGGAGGACGAAGGCGACGAGTGCCGCGATCACGAGGATAAGCGGCTGCAGTTCAACCGTCATGGCACCATCCGCACGTTACAACTCTCGGACGGTACTGCCTTGCCCAACGGCAGCCAAGGGGTGCTTGCGCCATGCGGCCGGGCAGCGAAGTCGACACGACGCCTATCGCTGGCGCAATGGCCCAATGAACTCACGCGAGACTCTAAGCGTGCTGTTTCGTATAATTGAGCGTGAGCCCACCGGAGGAAAGCGCAGTGAAGCGACTAACGCTGTTTTTTCTGTCGACCGCCCTTGCACTGCCGGCTCATGCGCAAACATTGCCTAATGTCTCACCCGAGCAGATTGAGCAGTTGCGCGCCCTGTACTTGCGACGCCTCGACGCTTGGGTTGCGACGCGTGACATGTCTAGTATTCAAGCCGAAGTTGTCGGCAATTGCGGAAAACTAATGTACCTTCGCGATCCATCGATGGGTAAGTCAACTTCGGTGGAAATGAAGGATACGTTGGACTTCAGGATTGACGTCTGCACGAAAATGACGATCCACAGGGTGGAGCCGCAGCCGGAATTCGCGAACCCAGAGATTATAAAGATAATCTGCGGCGATATGCCTAAAAACGAACCTGTATTCACCCGACTTTGCGTGGCTTCAAATTTGAAATTGCGATAGTCGGCCTTTTTAACTGTATATTATACGATAATTAGACGTCAGTTATCGCGATGCCCTCCGCCTGTTCTCTCGATTGTATAATTTCGTCCCATTTTGCGAGTTCAGCAACATGGCCATCATGGTTGGCCATCATATTTATTGGAATGAATGCGCCAACCCTAGATAAAAGACGTCCCGTGTCCGCATCCCAAATTTGAATCTCCCCATTACAGAAATAATCCCAGATAAATCTACATATTTGTTTTCCATTTCGTACTGCCGCCGCGCTACCATCATCGTGCAGGATGAGGCTGCTATCGATGTCGAACTCGAGCCTCTCCGCCGCGAAATTCAACCAGAATGTTAACTCAGCGAGTCCGTCCGCGCTTCGATAAACCAACTCAACGCGCTGATCTGTGATACCTATTCGTGCCGGTATCATCCCCTCGAATAATGGGAACGGCTCACTGCGACGGAGTCGAAAATTGATGATGGGAAGGTCAATAGAACCTTCAAATTCAGGAGGTATTCCGGAGCGACTTGCCTCAATAACAGTGTGCGGAACTATGCCCTTCCATCCCCGCAATTCAAATAGATGCTCTTTCCAGATTGTTTGCGTAGTTTGTATACCTAGATGCTCCTCGATCGCCAAAACTGCCAGCGCCTCGATTATCGGCAACTCTGCCTCTAGCCGCCGTGAGTCGCGCGGGTCGTCGGGATCTATTACCGGCTCTGAACTGGCGTGCGCGATAGCATGTCGCCCCGAGTCCCTGAGATGTTCGCCGATATCGCCCTCAACTGTCGCCTTCAATTTTTCGATGGCTTTCTTGGCGCGGTGACCATCGAGCTTGTCGATATTGTCGGTTACCCAAGTGCCTCGGATCTTGCCGTTCGGAATGGCTGTCTCCAGCACCCGAAAGAATGAAAGGAATGAGTAGCCAGGGTGGTTTAGTCCCCGACCTTCGCGCATGAGCGCTAGCGCAAGCTTGCCACGCGGACTTTCAATCGTAGGCAGATCAGACAAATCAAAGTCTTCGCGAATTGCATATCCTAACCCCAGCCGCATCCCCATCATACGTGGAATATTGCCGCCGCTCATCTGAACCACTGTTGCGCCGGCGTTTTCAAGCCACGTAAGGACGCTCAGTGCACGGTGTAGAAGGGCTAGGCACTCATCATGATCCATGTCGGATGGTTTTCTGGTAGCCAGTCCAGGGTAGCAGTCCGTTGATAGTGGCATCACCCAGACCTGACGGCCCTCGAAGATGAATGCTTGCGGCTTCGTAGGCCAAGCGGTTCGGGATTCGATGTTAATACACAACCACTCACCATTGACCTTTAGGTCAGGAGTCTCCGCGAGCGCGTCATGGAACGATTTCACTTGGAGGTTCAGCATTGCTTCAACTTCCCCGCTGCGCGCGATTGAGCGGCAGCGTGGCATCTGACGGGGGTATCAGCAATAGCTCCGCCTAAGCCCCCTCACCCCACCCAACTCGACCGCACCACGGCCGGCGCCCGGCGCATTACTTCGCCGGCAGGCTCCGCTCCCACAGCCCCAGCCCGCACCTCCGCCCCTTCCACCTTGCCCACCATCTCGGCCAAGCTCATGCCGGCGGCATAGAGCCCGTGCAGGGCGGCCGTAGCGTAGACGCGGCAGTCGAGGGGCTCGTTGCGCACGCCGGGGTCGGGCACCCACTCGATGCGGGCAACGCCGCGCGTGTAGCGGCGCACCGGGCGCTCGGCGACGAGGCCGGTGAACCAGTGATAGTCGCGCTCGGCCGGCCAGTGGCAGGCGCCGGGGCCGCCATCGACGATGCGCAGGCGCGAGAGCAGGCCATGCTTGAGCGTGTCGACGCCGACAATGTGCACCGGGGCGAGGCTGGCGCTGCGCAGCTTGGGCGGGCGCTTCGGCCAGGGCGGCACACCCGGCCCGCCTCGGCCCTTGATCGCCCATATCCGGCGGTTGAGCCGCTCGGCCGAGAACCGCATCACCTGGTCGGTGCGGTGCCCGCCGGAATCGATCGCCACGGCGAGGATCGGAAGGTCGGGGACGGCCTTCTGGTGACGGAAGCGACGGGCGAGCAGGCGATCGAGCGCCGCCCACACCTCGGGGCGCGAGGTGTCGCCGTGCAGGATATCGTAGTCGAGCGACCAGCTGGCTTCGCCCCGGCCCCAGCCGACGAACTCCACCTCGATGCGGTCGTCCTGGGTGTCGACGCCGGCGGTGATGACGGCGACGCCTTCCGGGAGCAACTCGGTCCATGCCGGGTCGCAGGCGATGCCGCGTGAGGCGAGACTATCAGGCGCCAGCGGCGCCATGTCCCGGTCTTCATAGGCCTCGCCGAGCTTGAGGTTGGTCCATGTCTTCAGCCGCGCCGGGTCGCGCTTCGAGGTGAGGAAGTCGGCGGCGATCTCTCCCCAGCTCTCAAAGGGCGAGTACAGCGCCGAGAGGTGGAAGCCGGCGGTGAGCCCGTCGCCCTGGGCTGTCGGCCGCCACTCGCCCTTGGCCAGCATGGCGGGCTTGTCCGCCTCCTCGATCACCCCGCCACAGGCCTCGCAGGCATAGAACGCCTTGCGCGGCTCGCCCTCCGGCCAGGTCACGCCGCGCCAGCTCAGCGCCTGGTGCGTGCCGCAGTGGGGGCACGGCACGAAGTAGCGGCGCTGGTCGCTCTCGGCATAGGCCTTCTCGATCCGTGACACGCCGGCCTCGGTCGGGGTGGAGATGAGGAAGATCTTGCGCCGCCCCCGGAAGGTCACGGTGCGCTGCACCGCCAGCGCCACCGGGTCGCCCTCGCCATCGGCGTCCGCCGGGAAGGCGTCCACCTCGTCGAGCACGAGATAGCGCGCTGGGGTGGAGCGCAGGCCGGTGGCGGAGTTGGCGCCGGTCATGATGAGGGCGCCGCCGGGGAACTCCTTCAGCCCCACCGTATTGCCGGGATCCTTGGAGCGGGCCGGGGCGATGCGGGAGCGCAGGGCAGGCGTGCCCTCGATCAGCGGCTCGATGCGGGTGCGCGAGTTACGCCGCACCATGTCGATGGAGGGCCAGACGGCGAGGATGAGCCCCGGCGCGTGCGCGACCCAATAGCCGATGGCGTTGAGCCCGGCCTCGGTGCCGCCGGTCTGGGCTCCCTTCATCAGCACCACCCGCTCGACGGGCGAAGCGGTCGAGAGGCAGTCCATGATCTCGGCGAGATAGGGCACGCGGGCGGTGCGCCACGGGCCCGGCTCGGCATTGGTGCCCGGCAGGGTGCGGTTGGCGTCCGCCCATTCGGTGACGGTCAGCTGCAGCTCCGGCCGCAGCCCCCGCCGCCAGGCCGCATCGACCAGCTCGGCGGTGAGCTCGGCCAGCGTCGCCTGGGCAAGGTCAGTCATCGGCGGGTTTCCCAAGCTCAAGGGTGCCGATGTAGCGCAGGATCGCTGCGAGCTTCTCGGCGTACATCTCCGGCCATGGCTCGGCAAAGTAGAACTCGCGGATGTGGCTCATGTCGTCTTCCAGATCGCCGACGTCCAGGTTCTCGGGATATGCGTCGAGGCTCACGTCCATTTCTTCGAGAGGCACCTCCCAGTACAGTGAGTGTTCGACCTGCAGGACCTTGGCCTCGTGACGGGCAAGGGACGCACGGAGAGCGTCCATGGCCGCCAGCACGTCCTTCATCGCGATAGTCGCGCTCATGCGTCGTCTCCTTGCCAGTCATCATCGCTGGCGCCCAGCTTATCGAGAGGAAGGTCTGCCAGCACGTTGAGCTGGGCGCGCACCAGCCGGTCCAGCACGGCGACGGTGGCGGCAAGGTCCGCCCCGGTGGTGGAGGCGATGTCCGGCGCGGCCCGGTTCACCCAGCCGAGCCAGGCGTCGCGCTCGAAGCGGGCGCGGCTCTCAATCGTGCGCAGCGTCGCCGCCCGGTCGATCAGCGCACGCCCCATGCGCTCGGCCTTCAGCCGGGCGATCTCCGCCTCCGCCGCGTCGCGAACGGCCCGATGCGAGACAAGAGCCGGCGGGGTGGAAGCCGAGGAAGCCGGGCCGTCGAGCGAGGCGCGGCGCCGGTTGGGGTCGACATTCTCGGCCACCCACGCCTTGCCCCGCGCCACATGGATGCGCCCGTTCGGCTCGACGGGAAGCCCGCCGGCTATCATCTGCGACACGCGCCCGGCAGAGACGCCGATCGCCTCGGCAAAGCCCTTCTTGGAGAGGGTTTCCGCCGGCTTCCCGGTCACGTCGCCGAAGAGGGAGGAGCCATGCAAATCCTGCATTCTCAACCCTTTCTCAAGCCGGAGACTTTAGGACTCAATCCCGCCCCGTCTAGCGAACTCAAGCGCTCCCGCCGCCCGCATACAGGGACCGGGGGGAGGACCCGCGACAGGCGCCGCAGCTCCGCCTCGATCTCCGATTTGGCCTCGTGGAACGCCTCGGGGTCACGGTGGCTCGGCACCAGCCGCCGCACCCGGTCCGCCAGCTCGACCAGCACGGCCGGCATGGGTGTGGCGGGACACGGGACATCCCCTTTAGGGGGATGTCCCGTGTCCCGTTCCCACCGGGACTCCCGGGACTGTCCCGCCGGGACATTCATGTCCCGCTTCAACGGATTAGCCATGCCCACGGCTCCCACATTGCCACCTCGCCCTTGCTCGACAGGGTCTCCCGAGCCCGTTGGAATGCCTTCTTCTTCGCCTCCTGTGTGTCGCCGAGACCGCGCCGGTAGGCGTACTCACGCCACACCTCCACCGACACGATCTTCACGCCATTGGGGATTTGCCCGCCGGGCGAGGGCTGGCCCTGCTCGACCAGCGCTGCCTTGAGGGCTTCGAGCGCGATGCGCGCTGCGTCGGGTAGCCGCGTGGTGCCCTTCGACTCGCCGGTGCTCGCATCCGTGGGAGCGATAATGCAGGAGGTGATGTCGTCACCGTCCTCATCCGTCCCGAGAACCGATTGCAGCAGCTCGTACTTGAAGGGCGCGATATCGCCGCCGTCCTTCACCTTCGCGATCTTGCCTGCACACACACCCGTCTCGTGACGGGTGATCTCTATCGCCGCATCCACGGCGCCCAGCAGGGCATTGGAGCCCCGCGCGCCGCGATCGGTATCCTTGCCGGAGTGATGCACGACGAGGACGTGGCACCCCAGCTCGCGCTGGATACGCTCCGCCTTCTGCACCACCACGTTGATGTCGCGCGCCTTGTCCTCGTCGCCCGAGCCGATCATGCGCGAGAGCGTGTCGAGCACCACCAGCCGCAGCGGCGCGCTCATGCGGGCCTGGTGGTCCTTCACATCGGCGATCAGCGTCTCGACGCCTTCCTCGTCGTCATAGAGGTTGACCGAGGAAGGGACGAGCACGAAGGGCTTGCCCGCCTCGCCATCCTTCTCCTGCCGCCACGCCTTCATCCGCATCAGCATGCCGGCGCCGCCCTCGCCGGAGACATAGACCACTCCGCCCGCCGCCACCCGCTTGCCGAACCAGTCGCGGCCATGGGCGACGTGCAGGGCAAGGTCGAGCACGAGGAAGCTCTTGGAGGTGCCGGGCGGGCCGTAGACGGTGGAGAAGCCGCCCTCGATCAGCAGGCCCTTCACCAGCCAGGAGAGCGGCGGCTGCTTGTCCTCGTCGCCCCACCACACGGCCGGCAGCCGGGTCGCCGCCGCCGGGCGCCAGTCCGGCGCCGCTTCCGTCAGCCGGTGCAGTTCCTCCACCGTGCCGCCGGCCTGCAGCCAGTCCGAGACGTCGCCCTTGCGCGGCAGGTTCGGCAGGGTGAGCACGCGCACCCGCGTCGCCACCGGCTGCAGCGCCCGCGCCACCTTCTCGGCGTGCTCGCGGCCGGGATCGTCATTATCCGGCACGATCACCACATCGGCGCCGACGAAGTGCTCGACGAAGTCCAGCTTCCACTTGCCGGCGCCGCCGGCATTGCAGGTCGCCGGTACGTTGAGGGTGCGCAGGCGATCGACGTCCTTCTCGCCTTCGACGATGAAGACGGTGCGTTCCGAGCCGATGGCCTCGATCAGCTCGGGGAGATGATAGGGCACCGGGCGCACGCCCTGCAGGTTCCACGCGAAGCCGCCGGCGCCGTCCGGCCGGCGCTGGCGGAACTCCTTCGGCTCATAGCGCACCACCTCGAACAGCAGCGCGCCGGCCTCGTCGACATAAGGGTAGGTGGCGACGATGCGCCGCCCGGTAGAGGGCGCCTCCGGCCGGCCGGCGAAGTCGGGGAAGGTCTGCTTCAGCCAGCTCAGCGCGCCCTCGCGCCCGCCGCCCTGCAGCCGGGCGATCAGGTCGAGCACGCCGCCGCCTTCGCCGGCCTCATGGTCCGCCCATGTGCCCTTATGCGGCCCGCCCACCTTCACCGACAGGCTGCCATGGGTGCCGAAGCGAAGCTCGTCCTTCGACGACATCGCCCGGTTCGGCTCCCCTAGAAGCCGCCCCGCAACCGCCGCCATCAGGTCGGGAAAATCGGTCATGCCGCCCTCCCATGATACCGGGTAAGACGGTTTGCGAAACCTATGCTAAGCCATTGAAAAGTATAGGCTCGGCTTGGCGGCGTTTTGCGAGAAGTCGGCGCCGGAACAACGGGCCGGGACCGACTACGAATCTGGGGGTCAGGAGTTCGAATCTCTTCGGGCGCGCCACTTCCGTACAAAACTGCGAACACCGTTCGCCGCCGCTCCGACGCGTGATGCGGCAGCACGCGTGCGCAGACGGTCCGACTTGTTCCCCATCCGCCGAATCTCTGACCTGCTCACCACCTCGACCCACTGAGCGAGCGTGCGCAGATGGCCGCGGTGATATTCACCGGCCTCTATGCGCAGCTTGGCTCGCGCGACCTCGGAGAAGTCCTTCAGGCTCTCGGCGATGATCTTCGGGGCGACCGGCTCGACCGCCATTTGCGTGCGCTCGGAGTCGGCCCGCCACCTCCTGCAGATCGGCGAGACCCGCTCCGGCGCGGTCGGCCTGGATGCCGCCGCCCGGCTCACCGCCGGCAGGTCGTCCGCCCGGCCTTGCGCCCTCATTCCTCGCGGAAGGCGCGCATCAGCTGGTCCTTCAGCGGTTTGAGGAAATAGGAAATCGCCAGCCGCGGCTCGGTATGGATGAACACTTCCACCGGCATGCCGGGCACCAGTTGGAGCCCGCCGAGCTTCGCCACCGAGGCGGGGTCGAGGGTGATTCGCGCCGTGTACCAGCTTTCGCCGCTGGCCGCGTCGACCAGCACATCGGCGGAGACCTGCGTCACCGTGCCGGCCAGCTCGGGCGTGGTGCGCTGGTTGAAGGCGGTGAGCCGCAGCACCGCCGGCTCGCCGGTGTGGACCTGGTCGATGTCGCGCGGGCGCAGCCGCATCTCGGCCACCAGCGCGTCCGCACTCGGCACGATCTGCATCAGCGTTTCGCCTGGCGCGACGACACCGCCGAGTGTGTGCACGGCGAGGTCGTGGACGACGCCGGCCTGCGGGGCGTGCACCTCCATTCCCTGCAACCGCTCGAAGGCGGCGATCCGCTGCTCGGCAAGCTGGGCCAGACGGAAGTCGATCTCGCTCAGGCTGGCCATCGCCTCGGCCTGCCGCTGCTGGTCGATCTCGATGATCGCAAGTTCCGTCTCGGCGATGCGGGCCTCGGCGCGGGCGATCTCGGCGACGAACTGGCCATGTTCGCCGGTGAGCTGGGCACGCAGCCGGCTCAGTTCCGCCACCTGGCCGAGGGTGGCAAGCTCCTTGCCGTGCAGCGTGGTGACGCTCTCCAGCTCGCGCGCGTTCCAGGCGAGTTCCTCGGTCTTGGCGTCCCGGCGCTCGGCCAGCCCCTCGACCTCGCGGTGGATCTGGGCGATGCGCGCCTCAAGCTGGCGCTTCTGCCCGGCGCCGAGGTCGCGGCGGGCCTTGAACAGCGACTGCTCGGCGGCGACGAGAGCGGCGGCACGGCCGGAGGGATCATCGGCGGGCTGCAACTCCTCGGGAACGGCGAGGCGCGCCGTGCCATCGCGCTCGCCGATGAGCCGCATGCGCCGGGCGACCAGATGCCGGATCTGGTCTTCGACGATGGCGAGGTTGGCTCGCGTCAGCGTGTCGTCGAGCCGGACCAGCACTTCCCCTGCGGCCACCCGGTCGCCGTCGCGCACGGTGATGGCGCCGACCACGCCGCCGTCGCGTGCCTGCACCTTCTTCACCCGCCCGTCCACTTCCAGCGTGCCGTTGCCGATCACCGCGCCGGCGAGTTCCGTCGTCGCCGCCCAGCCGCCGAGGCCGCCGATGAGCAGGGCGATGACGCCGAAGCCGAGCGCAAGGTCGCGCCGGATCGCGCGGGCGGCGGGGGAGATGGCGCGGGCCGGAGTTTCGGGGGGCGTGACAGTGTGCATCGGCTACTCCACCGGCATCTTCAGCCGGGCGAGGACCTCGTCCCGCGGCCCGAGATCGGCGACCCGGCCCTCCTTCAGGATCAGCAGCTGGTCGAGCGTGCCGAGCAGCTGCGTTCGGTGGGCGATGGCGATGACGATGGCACCGCCTTCGCGCGCGGCGCGGATGGCGGCGGCGAGCGCCGCCTCGCCATCCCGGTCGAGATTGGCATTGGGCTCGTCGAGCACGATGAGAAAGGGCTTGCGGTAGAGCGCGCGGGCCAGCCCGATGCGCTGGCGCTGCCCGGCCGAGAGCGCCATGCCGTCAATCCCGATCCGCGTGTCGTAGCCTTCGGGAAAATGCAGGATCATCTCGTGGCAATGGGCATTGCGGGCCGCCGCCAGCACCTCCTCTGCCGGGGCCCCTGGTTCGAAGCGGGCGATGTTCTCCGCCACAGTGCCGTCGAACAGCTCCACATCCTGCGGGAGATAGCCGATATGGCGGCCGATCGCCTCCGGCGGCCACTGCTTCAGCTCGGCGCCATCGAGCCGGATGGTGCCGCGCAGGCAGGGCCAGCTTCCCACCAGCGCCCGGGCGAGGCTCGACTTTCCCGAGCCGCTCGGACCGGCGATGCCGAGGCCCTGCCCCGCCTCCAGCCGGAAGCTCGCCTCCCGCACCACCGGCTGTGCCACGCCCGGCGGCGCGACGGCGATGTGCTCCACCGCGAGGCTGGCCGCGGGCGCCGGCAGAACCAGCTTCTCGGCATCGGGGGGGCGCGCGAGCTGCGTCTCCAGCCGGGCGCGGGCCTGCCGCGCGGCGATGAAGCCGCGCCAGTTGGCGATCGCCTGCTCGACCGGGGCCAGCGCCCGGGCGGTGACGATGGAGGCCGCGATCATCACGCCCGGCGAAAGCTGCTGGCGGATCACCAGATAGGCGCCAAGACCGAGCACCGCCGATTGCAGCGCGAGCCGCAGCGCCCGGGTGAGGCCGCCATGCAGCCCGGCAATGTCGGCGAGGCGCAGGCGCAGCCGCGCATGCTCGTCATTGATCCGGCTCCAGCCGGCGGCATAGGCCGGGGCCATGCCCATGGCGCGCAGCACCTCGGCATTGCGCCGTCCCGCCTCCAGCCGGTCCTGGCGGCGGATGGCGAGGCCGGCGCTCTCGCGCACGGGCGCGCGCATCGCCCACTCGCTGGCAAGCGTGCTGGCCATCAGCAGCAGCGAGCCGGCCACCGCCAGCCAGCCCAGCCAGGGATGGAAGGCGAACACCACGACGAGATAGACCGGTAGCCAGGGCAGGTCGCACAGCGCCACCGGGCCCGGCCCGGCGAAAAAGCCCCGGATCAGGTCGAGATCACCCACCGGCCGGGCGGGCGTGCCCGGCGGCGCGGCCAGAGGCAGTTCCAGCGCCAGCCGGAAGCTGGCGGACCCGAGCCTCTCGTCGATCCGCTCGCCGATCCGGGCGAGCACACGGCTGCGCAGGATCTCGATGAGGCCGAGACAGGCATAGAGCCCCATCACCAGCACGCCCAGCGCCACCAGCGTCGGCACGCTGCCGCTGGTCAGAACCCGGTCATAGATGAGGATCATGAACAGCGGGCCGGTGAGCATGAGCAGGTTGCTCACCCCGCTCAGCACCCCGACGCCCAGGAAGGCGCCGCGCACCTCGCGCAGCGCCTGCGCCACCGGGGTGCCGCCCCGGGCGGACAGGTCATTCACGATCGGTTCCGCGGGCCGGCTCTGGCGTCCGGGTCCACCGCGTCGGGGCGATGGCCGGTGCATGGCTTGGACGCGCATTCATGGGGCGGCGGCTCGCGGAGAGTGAACGGAACGCGGTACGCGGATGAAACACCTTGGCGTGATGACACTCCCGCAACCATCCCGTTATATGCTACCTCTAACTGGCTTTCATCAAGGGAGTTCTCCGATGAGCACGACAGCCAGCCTCGATCTTGCCGGCCAGGACGCCACCTCCGGGGCCGCGCCCTCCAGCGTCACCAGCATGGGGAGCGGCGTCGACGACCGGCCAACGGAGAACATCAGCATCGATTTCGGCAAGATCGAGGGCACGTCGAGCGATACGCTGGGCAGTGGCACCGACGACCGGCCAACGGAGAATATCAGCCTCGATTTCAGCAAGATCGAGGATATGTCGAGCGATACGCTGGGCAGTGGAAACGACGACGGCAGTCGGCCGATCGAGGACATCAGCATCAGCTTTAACAAGCTACCTGAGCGGTGGTCGAGCGACGCCTCGTCGTCGGAGGGCGGCGGCACGGCGGGCCTTGACGACGACGGCAATCGGCCGATCGAGGACATCAGCATCAGCTTCAACAAGCTACCTGAGTGGTGGTCGAGCGACGCCTCGTCGCCGGAGGGCGGCGGCGCGGATGATTTCGTGCTCCAGTCCGATGCGGCCGGCGAGGACGCATCGTCCGGCCTGCTGGATTTCTCCGGTGTCGGCGACGACGCGCGGGCCGAGGGCGAGGAGTTCCTCACCTTCGACGCCCCCGCCGGCGCGCCGCCGGAAGGCGACAGCGCCACCCTCTCGGCGTTCGAGGCCGCGCATGCGGACCCGACCGGCGACCGCATCGAGGACGTCGTGGCCGCCCCGCGGCCGGTGGCCGACGATTTCATCGCCTAGAGCCCTTTCCGATCGGGCGGAACCCTGGCGCGGCGTGCCTGATCAGGCCCTGGCCGCCGCCGCCACGTCACGCCGGCGATCGAGCATATTGTCGACCGCCGGGGATGGCTTGCCTGCAAAGTGGCCGGGGCGGCGCCTGTAGCCGATCTGCGCCCGGATCAAACTCCCGGGCCCGCGCGTTCATTCTCCGCCCGTGTCGGGAATGGTGAGCAGCTGCCCGCACGCCTTGCAATGCACCGCATCGGGCTCATGGCGCATCAGCGCGCAGGTCGGGCAACGGAACGAGACCTTGTAGGGGCGGAACAGCGCTTGGGCGAGCCGCACGAAAAGCGAGATGCCGACGATCATGGTGACGATCGCGGTCAGCTTGCCGGCCGGGCCAGGAAGCGTGATGTCGCCGAAACCCGTCGTCGTGATGGTGGCGACGGTGAAGTAGAGCGCGTCGATCCACCCCTCCATGCCTGAGCCCGGCCGGGCGAAGACCGTGTAGATGAAGCCGGTGATGACGAACAGGCAGGTGACGAGGTTGATGCCGGCGCGGCCGACATCCTCCCACTCGCCATAGCCGCGTCGGCGCAGCGCGCGCCAGAAGATGTCCTTCTGCGACATCGACCACAGCCGCAGGATCCGCAGGAAACCCAGATTCGCCAGCCAGAGCGGCGCGAGCAGCGTCGCGAGGACGACCAGATCGACCCAGACCACGGGCTGCCGAAGCCAGCGCCCGAAATGGACCGACGCGATCGCCCGCGCCGAGAGATCGGCGGCAAGCAGCAGGGCGACGGCGTAGTCGATCCACAGATAACCCCGCCAGTGCTGGAGCACCGGGCCCAGAATGAAGAAGCCGACGATGACGAGGTCGATGCTGGCGACCGCCCATTGGAAGCGGGTCGCCCGCCGGTCGGTCCCCGCATAGAGCTCGCGCAGGCCCCGGCGCCATCCGGAACGGGTGGCCGTGCCGTCGTCGGGGTCGTGTGCGTTCTGGCGTTGCGCATCCAGCAGCGCGGCCACCGTCGGCCCCTCGCCGTGAGGCCGAAGACCGTTCGCCTCGCCGCCCGGGCGGGCCGTCGTTCCGCTGGTGCCCGTCTTGCGCTCCATGAATCCCCCCGGTGCATCCCCCGGTGTGCATCCGCCGGTGTCGATGCGAAGACCATAGCGCAGCCGCGATCCGGGCGTGCCGGATCATGCCACCGACGGAACGCCTGCTATTGATAGAGCGCGCGCATCTCCCGGAAGGAGATCAGCTGCCGCTGCCGGTCGTCCCACAGCGTCAGCCGCACGCAGCCGAAACTCTCCCAGAGCGTCAGCCGCCCGACATCGCGCAGTTCCGGATGGTCGCGCAGCACTTCCGGCAGCCGGTAATAGGGAATGCGGGCGCACAGGTGATGCACATGGTGCATGCCGATATTGGCGCTGAACCAGCGCAGAACGGCTGGCAGGTCGTAATGCGACGAGCCGTGCAGCGCCGCCTCGTGGAATTCCCAGCTCTCATTGTCGTCCCAGTGCGTGCCCTCGAACTGGTGCTGGACATAGAACAGCCAGACCCCCGCGGCCGCGCCCAGGATGACGATCGGCAGGTGGACCAGCAGGAACGGCCCGATGCCGAAAGCCCACATCAGCAGCCCCGCCGCGACGGCGATGCCGAGATTGGTCGTCATCGTGCTCACCCACGGCGTCCAGCCCTTGCGGGTGAAGCCGACCGGCAGGCGGCTCTCCAGCAGAAAGACGTAGATCGGGCCGATGCCGAACATCACCAGCGGGTGGCGGTACAGGCGATAGCGCAGCCGTCCCCAGCGCGAGCGCGCCAGATATTCGTCCACCGTCAGCGTGTCGATGTCGCCAATGCCGCGGCGGTCGAGGTTGCCGGCGCTGGCATGGTGGATCGCGTGACTGCGACGCCAATGGTCATAGGGCGTCATCGTCAGCACGCCGATCACCCGGCCGGTCCAGTCATTGCCGCGCCGGTTGCCGAAGAACGAGCCGTGGCCGCAATCGTGCTGGATCATGAACAGGCGCACCAGCAGCCCCGCCGCCGGGAGGATGAGGAGCGCGTACAGCCAGAACTGATCCAGCTTCAAAGCCGTCAGCATCGCGGCCCAGGCAAGGGCAAAGGGCACGGCGGTGATGAGAAGTTCGCGGACGCTGCGGCGCGGATCGGACTGGCGGTAGTCGTTCAGCCGGCGCGCCCAGCTTCGCGCATCGGCCTTCGCGAGCGCGCTTTCACCTAACATCAACATCTGCATCTCCGTCTCTGCGCACCTCGATCGCGCGTGTCCGGGCGGCTCGTCGATGTTCGTGGGGTGAGGCCGCGCGTTCGGCACGGCGAAGTGCGCATTCAAGCACGGAACAGTGTTGAAAATGCGCGGCAGCCGTCACTTTGTCGCTCGCTGCCGCCCGATGGCGCAAAAAAGGTGTGAATTCGCGCGGCGAGCGGACCCCGGCCGTCCCCGGAATTTACGCGCGGAATAAAGGAGTTACCACGTTTACCGCCGGGGTCCGATCGCGACGCTTATTCACACGCAGCGCCGGCTGAAACCTCCGCAAATCCGCGCCCGGCGATCAGCCGCGGGCTTCGTCCTTGCGGCCGGATTCGAACAGGAACCAAGTGCGGCGCTCGGTCTCGTCGATCCAGTTCTCGATCAGGCTGGCGCTGGCGACATCGCCGTGCTCGTCGCACAGCGCGTGGGTGGCGCGCAGGAAGCCGGTGAGCGCGACATTGTCGCTGCGCAGTTCGGCGAGCATGTCCTGGGCGGTGACGAAATCGGCGTCGTTGTCCTCAATCCGCGACAGGCGGGCAATATGGCCGACCGAGCGCAGCGTCGTGCCGCCCAGCTTGCGCACGCGTTCCGCGAGTGCGTCGGTCATGGCGAAGATCTGGTCGCCCTGCTCGTCGAGCATCAGGTGATAGTCGCGGAAATGCGGGCCCGACAGGTGCCAGTGGAAGTTCTTGGTCTTGATGTAGAGCGTGAACACATCGGCCAGCAGGGTGGTCATGGCGGCGGCGAGGTCGGCCACGGCGTTGGAAGGCAGCGAGGTGGGGGTGGCCAGCGGTGCAAGCCGGCGCTTCTTGGTGGCTTCGATATCCATGACAGGCTCCATAAAGTGGGTTCGGGGTTGCGGTCTTTGAGACATGGCAAGGCTGAGCATGCGCCGCGAAAGGGCGTGCGTCTTGCCGGCTTGAACGGTCGGCTCGTGCAGGCGCGCGCGCCTAATGGGGGCGAGGCCGGCTTCTGAGCGCTTCGAACACGAAGCCCATGATGGTGTCGGCGTCGAACGGCTTGGCAAGGAAGCCGAGGGCCCCGCCCTCCTGCGCCCGTCGCCGCACCCGCTCCTCGGGAAAGCTGGTGATGAAGATGACCGGCAAGCCCGCGCCACGCGCGCGCAGAACATCGAACAGCTCAATGCCGCTCATGTCAGGCATCTGAACATCGGTGATCAGGCAATGGGCCTGCGGCATGTTCGACGAGGCGAGAAAGGCTTCTGCCGAAGCAAAAACGCTCGTCCTGAAGCCGAAAGAGCGGATAAGGCTTTCGATGGCCACGCGCACCGATTCATCATCATCGATGATGGCGATCATCGGAACGTCAGACACGGGATATCCCTTTCGCGGTCAAAGCGGCACGCCTTGGCGCGTCCCGATGACAATGGCGCGAAAGATCCGAAGTTCACATTATACGGAGGTTTGGAATTCAGGCCTTTGTGATGCCAAGGCCGAGCGTTTCCGCCATGCGCACCAGATCCGCCAGGGACTTCGCGTTCATTTTGCGCATCACATGGCCGCGATGAATCTTCACGGTGATTTCCGACAGATTGATCTGAGCCGCCACCTGCTTGTTCATCAGCCCGGAGGTCACAAGCGACATCACTTCCTTCTCGCGCGCGGTCAGTGACTGGTAGAGGGCGCGGATGTCGGTCGAGGCCTTCTCGGCCTCGCTCTGCCGGCGGTCGTTCTCCAGTGCCGTCGCCACGGCGTCCAGCATGTCCTGATCGCGGAACGGCTTGGTCAGGAAGTCGACCGCGCCGGCCTTCATCGCCCGCACCGTCATCGGAATATCGCCGTGCCCCGTCATGAAGATGATCGGCATGTTCATCGGCGATGACGCGATCTGCGACTGGAAGTCGAGCCCGCTGACGCCCGGCAGGCGAATGTCCAGCACCAGGCAGCGCGGCACGGCGGGGGGCTTGGCGGCAAGCAGTTCGGCGGCCGAGCCATACAGCTCGACGCGCAGCCCGACCGAGCGGAACAGGCTGCTGAGCGCCTCGCGCAGCGCCTCGTCATCATCGACCACGATCACCGTGGGCGCGGGCGGAGCGGCGGGCGTGCGGCTGGAGGACGACGTGGACATCACGGCACCTGTTCCTTCAGTGCGGGCAGTTTGACGGTGAAGCTCATCCCATGATCGGCATTGGCCGCGAAGGATATGCGGCCGCCATGGGCTTCGATGATGGAGCGGCAGATCGACAGCCCCATGCCAAGCCCTTCCTTCTTCGTGCTGTAAAAGGCGGTGAAGAGCTGGCCCGCGCTCTGCGGGTCGACGCCGATGCCGGTGTCGCGCACCTCAAGCAGGGCGCCGCACTCCCCACCGCCCTCGCGGGCCTCGCGCGTGGCGATCAACAGTGTGTGGGCGCGTCCCGAGACGCTGGCCATGGCCTGTATGGCGTTCATCAGCAGATTGATGACGACCTGCTGAAGCTGCACGCGATCGCCTGAAATGTCGGGCAGCGCGGCCTTGAGGTCGAGCCCGACGCTGATGCTGTGCGACGCAGCTTCCCGCTCCACCAGCGCCAGCGCGTCCTCGACGACGTCGTTCAGATTGACCGGCATGTGATCGGGGTCGGCACGGCGGGCCAGCGCCCGCAGGCGGGCGATCACGTTGCTGGCGCGCTTGCCATTGCTGATGATGTGCTCCACCGAGGCGCGGGCTTCGCCGAGGTCCGGCACCTCGCGCCCGAGCCAGCGCAGGCATGCCTCGCCATTGGTGACGACGGCGGCGAGCGGCTGGTTGACCTCGTGAGCGATGGAGGCGGTGAGTTCGCCCATGGTCGCGACCCGCGTCGCGTGCGCCAGCTCGGTCTGGGCCTTTTGCAGCATCGCTTCCGAGCGTTTGCGTTCGGTGATGTCGTTGTTGGTTTCCATCACCGCCACCGGACGGCCGGCCTTGTCCATCTGCAACGACCATCGACTGAGAACAGTCACCTGTGTGCCATCGCGCTTGAAGTGCGTCAGTTCGCCGGACCATTGGTGGTCCGCCAGCAGCGCGGCCTGGATACTGGCCGGCGTGTCGGGAAACCGGGTGCGCAGCAGGCTGGCGGCCATCTGGCCAAGCGCTTCCGCCCGGCTCCAGCCATAAAGCTCTTCCGCACCCTGGTTCCAATAGGTGATCCGGTCGGCCAGATCGCGCACGAAGATGGCGTCATGGGTGAGGTTCAGCAGGTTGGCCTGCTCGCGCAGCGCCGACGTCACCTGCTGGTTTCGCAGGGTCAGGAGACTGGTGATGGTGATGGCGGAGAGGCTCACGCCCAGCCGGACCAGCGCCGAGCTTTCCCAATCATGCTGGTGGACGATCAGAAAGCTGATGCTGGTAAGGGCGATGCACCCGCCCGAGACCGCCAGCACGCCGCGTCGCCCGACGAAGTGGGCCGACGGCATGATCACCGCGACGTAGAGAACGGCAATGGCGGTGTCGAGCGGCGTGAGCGTATCGACGGCGAAGATCGGTGCGGCCATGATGAAGGCGATGACCGGGAAGAAAAAAGGAGAACCCGCTCCGTTCTCCGCGCGCGTACCTTTTATAGCCACGGGCCCCCCTTGCTGCCGCCGCTGTACTCAGCTCGTCATGACGCATCGTCAGATCGCGCATGACGGTTCAACACGCCAAGTAAAGCTTTCTCTTTCGCACGGTCTAGAACAGAAGCCAGAAACGGGGCAACGGGCGTTTCCCCTGGCGGCGAGGGCAGACCACACGCACCCGGCCGCGCCCCTGCGTGTGGTCGGCCACGTCGGCATGCGTGGCGCGGCCACGAAATATACCAAAGTATGAAGTTTGGCATCCAAGAGCATATTGAATGAAACGCTCGTACAATTTTGCATAGCGGGGATGCGTCTACTCTCAACTCATCGAATTGCCTGATGATCTTGAGAGGAATTCAGATGCATTCCCCAGTCGCTACCACATCAGTAAACGGCGTGTATTGCCAGGCCATTGAGCGTCTTCAGGAAGCAGACGGCGAGATCAACGCCATTGACCGCAATGCGCGGGTCCGGTCGGCCCTGCCGAAATGGCGCCTCAAGCGCGTCATCGAATATGTGAACATGAATCTCGCCGAGCGCGTCAGCCTCGCCGACATGGCCGGCGCGGCCGGGCTCAGCCGGATGCACTTCGCCGCCCAGTTCAGGGTCGCGACCGGGCTGCGTCCGCACGACTTCCTCCTGCGCCGCCGCATCGAGCTGGCGCAGGAGCTGCTCGCCGGGACCAACCAGCGCATCATCGACATCGCCCTGGCGGCCGGTTTCCAGACGCAGGCGCATTTCACCACCGTGTTCAAGCGCCTTGTCGGCGACACGCCGCGCCAGTGGCGTGTGACGGCGGCGCGCCAGTCCAATGCCGTGAAGCCGCGCCACCGTCCGCTTGCGGAACACGCGCCGCGCGCCAGCCTCGGGCTGGTGGCGGGCATCTGGGAAGGCTCCGCAAAGGCGGCCCCGCCGCGCTACGGCGTCGCGAACTAGCTGGCGGCAACGTCGCCTCCATGGCCCCGCCCTCGCTCCCGATCGGAGGCGGGCGCGGCTTCCGTCGCCGGCCCGGAACCCCGGGCCGATCCGCTCTCATTCCATTCCTGCCGTCGGCTCGCCGCATCCTGCGGGGGCGCGGCCTCTCCTGGAGAACTGCCATGACCAGCTATGTCACCACCAAGGACGGCGTCGAGATCTTCTTCAAGGACTGGGGCCCGAAGGACGCCCAGCCCATCGTCTTCCATCACGGCTGGCCGCTGTCCTCGGACGATTGGGACGCGCAGATGCTGTATTTCCTCGGCGAAGGCTTCCGCGTCGTCGCCAGCGACCGTCGCGGCCATGGCCGCTCGGCGCAGGTGAGCGAGGGCCATGACATGGACCATTACGCCGCCGACGTCTCCGCCGTGGTCGAGCATCTCGACCTGAAGAACGCCGTCCATATCGGCCATTCCACCGGCGGCGGCCAGGTCGCGCGCTATGTCGCCAAGTTCGGCCTGCCGCAGGGCCGCGTCGCCAAGGCGGTGCTGGTCGCCGCCGTGCCGCCGATCATGCTGAAGACCGCGGCCTATCCCGGCGGCCTGCCGATCGAGGTGTTCGACGGCTTCCGTTCGGCGCTGGCCGCCAACCGCGCCCAGTTCTACATCGACGTCGCCTCCGGCCCGTTCTACGGCTTCAACCGTGACGGCGCCAAGGTCTCGCAGGGCGTGATCGACAATTGGTGGCGCCAGGGCATGGCCGGCAGCGCCAAGGCGCATTACGAGGGCATCAAGGCGTTCTCCGAGACCGACCAGACCGCCGACCTCAAGGCGATGACGGTGCCGACCCTCGTGCTGCAGGGCGATGACGACCAGATCGTCCCCCACAAGAACGCCAGCGCGCTGCAGGCGGAACTGCTGCCGAACCCCACGCTGAAGGTCTATCCCGGCTTCCCGCACGGCATGCTGACCACCCATGCCGACGTCATCAACCCGGACATCCTCGCCTTCATCAAGGGCTGAGCGAGCGCCGACCGTCCTCCAACCTGCGGCGATGCCTTGACGGGCATCGCCGCTTTTGTCTGGCGGCAAGCGCCCGAACCAGGCGGCAAGGCGGGCTCAGCGCAGCATGGCCGGCAGGTTCTGCGCCATGAAGTCGACGAAGGCGGCCAGCTTGACGGGAAAGCCGGGACCGCCGGGCCACACGGCGGAAACCGCGCGCTGATTGGCCGTCTGGTCGGCAAGAAGCGGCCGCAGCGCGCCGCTTTCAATGTGCTCGTCGGCCCAGAAGCTGGGCAGGCAGGCAATGCCCAGCCCGTCCAGCGTGGCCATCAGCAGCATCGCATAATGGTCGGCGACCAGCTTGTTGGACAGCCCGGCATTCACATGCGCCTTGTCCGGTCCGAGCGGCCAATTGTCGATGCGCCGGCTGGAGACGTTCCGATTGCGCAGGCAGGCGTGGCCGAGAAGATCCTCGATCGTCTGCGGAACGCCGCGCCGCTCCAGATAGGCGGGCGCCGCCACCAGCCGCAGGCTGAACACGCCGAGCCGCCGGGTGAGCAGGCGCGAATCCTGCAGCGGACCGATGCGCAAGACGACATCGTAGCCCTCCTCGACCAGATCGACGATCCGATTGGTGTAACTGACGTCCAGGTCGATGTCGGGAAAGCGCGCCATGAACTGGAGGAAAACGCGGTTCCAGCGGTCGCTCACCACGGGGGCACTGACGCGCAGCTTTCCGCTCGGCGTCGCGTGGACGCTCGACAGCCGGGCTTCCGCCGAGGCGAGCTCCGCCATGATGCGGCGGCAATGGTCGAGAAAGACGACACCTTCCGGCGTCAGCCCGATGCTGCGGTTGTTGCGATGAAACAGCCGGATACCCATGCGCGCTTCCAGCCGGACGATAGCCTTGCCAATGGCCGAGGCGGTGACGCCGAGAACCCGGCCCGCCGCCGCATAGCTCCCGGAATCGTTCACCTGAACGAATACTGAAATACCATCCAGCTTGTTCATGCGGAATTCTTGTCCGCATCATCCGGCATCCGATCCCGGTTTCGCACGCTCATCAAACTACCTAGCCTCCTGCGTCCGCCGGCGGATGAAAGAACTGGGACGATGCCACCAAGCAAAGGCGAGCTGACAATAGGGCAGGGCCGTTTCGGCGAGCGCATCATCACGCATCCCGACATGGCCGGTTCCCCGATTGCTGGGATCGTCGTGGCCGGTCTGGCGCCCTGGCAGCAGCGTCGCGCCACGGACATGATGCAGGCGCGGCTCGGCGGCCCGCTCACGATCAAGGAGATCGCGCGCGCCTGTCAGATCACGCCCAGCCATTTCGCCCGCGCCTTTCGCGGCACTTTCGGCCGCGCACCATATCGCTACCTGACCGATCTCAGGATCACCGAGGCCAAGCGGCAGATGATGGAGACCGACCTGCCACTGACGACCATCGCCATGATGTGCGGCTTCACCGATCAAAGCCATTTCACCCGCGTGTTCCGGCGCCTGGTCGGCACGAGTCCCGGCCTGTGGCGGCAATCCTTCAGGAAATAGGCCCCGAGGCGTCTGGCGGGCATCATGGCGGCTACTCCCGCATGGCGCAATCAGCGGTGGCGGGCGCCCCTGCGAAGCGGTCGGCCAGCCAGCGAACCGCCATGTCGGCGCCCCGGCGCGCGGCGGTGCCGTGGTCGACCCCCGCCATCTCGACATAGCGGACACGCCGGCCCGTCGCGCACAGATGCTTGACGTAGCGCCGGGTGATCGACGCCTCGACGATCGGATCGGCCCCGCCTTGCAGCATCAGGATCGGCACGTCGCGCTGCGTCTCCGGCGTGCTGTTGCGCGCGATCAGGCGGCCCCAGACCGTGGCATCGCCGGGCTCGGTCGCCAGGAAGCCGCTGCGCTGGAAGCCGAGGCTGTCGAGCCCGAGCTGCAGGTCTTCGAGCGGACCGAGGCTGCAGACCTGCGCAATGGCATCAATGGCCGCGATCGCTTGCCGATCGGCGATTTTGTCGATCGGCGCGCCGTAGAAGCGCTGCCATGACCAGATGGCATAGGAGGCGATGACCCGCCCCGCCGCCGTTTCGGCGTCGGCGCGCAGAAGCCGGCGAAGCTGGGTCGGGGCCGATACGGCGGCGCTGCCGACCAGGGTCAGTTCCGGCGCGTAGCTGCCGGCGATCGAGGCGACGAACAGGGCGCCGTGCCCGCCCTGCGAAAAGCCCCAGGCGGCATAGCGCCGGCCCGCATCGGCCTGGGGCAACTCCCGCACGGCACGCACCGCGTCGATCATCGCGCGGGCGGTGCTGACGCCGTCGAGATAGGGGTGAACGCCGGCTGAGCCGAGGCCGGGATAATCGGCGGCGACCACGACAGTGCCGTTGGCGAGCATCTGCGTGAGGCCCAGCGTCGCCCCGATCGCCCGTTCCACATTGAGCGAGGGCGCACAGTCACGGGCGACGCCGGTCGTGCCATGCCCCCATGAAACGACGGGGCGACCCGAGGCTGGGGCGGGACCATTGGGAATGATGGCAAGGCCCGAGACGATGACCGGCGCGTTCCGCGAGGTGCGCGAGCGGTAGAGAATGCGGTAGACCGAGCCATAGCGGTAGAAGCCGGGCACGGGGGTCGCCGCCACCAGCACGCCGCGCCGGGGCGCTGCCGTGTCGGAAGCGAAGGCCGCCGCGCCCGGCAGCGACAGGAGAACCGACAGCGCCGCCGCGATGCAGAGGCGGAAAACCTGCGTCCGTGCCATCGTCGTTTCTCACTTTCCGTCCGTTGGAACGCCTCGACCGGAGAACGCCGCGTCAGGAGCCGGCATGGCGGCCATAGGCGCCGTGCTCGTGAACGGTCTTGCCGCGAAACACCCAATAGGCGTGGGCCTGATAAGCGAGGACGATCGGGATGATGACCGCGACCCCCACCGCGAGGAAGGCGAGCGACTGTGGGTCGGACATGCCGTCCCACACCGTGACGTGGCGCGGCACGAGATAGGGCCAGAGGCTGACGATGAGCCCGATCAGCCCGAGCGCGAACAGGGCCAGCGCGAGCAGAAAGGTGCGGGCCTGCGCGCCTTCCCAGATCCCGCGCCAGAGCGCGACGATGACGGCAAGCGTCACCAGCGGCACGGGCGCGAGCAGGGCGAGATTGGGAAAGGCGAACCAGCGCGCCGCCACCTCCGGCACGCTCCAGGCGCTCCAGGCGCTCACCAGCGCCATCATCGCGGCCGTGAGGATGAGCGCGGCATGGGCGATCTCGCGGGCGAAGACCTGCGTCGCGCCGTCGGTCTTCCAGATCAGCCAGCCGGCGCCGATCAGCGCGTAGCCGCCGACAAGGCCGGCCCCGCACAGCACGCCGAGCAGGCTGAGGAAGCTGAACGGACCGCCCGAGAACATGCCGTTTTCCACCGGCACGCCATTGATCAGCCCGCCGAGGATCAGCCCCTGGCAGAAAGTGGCCAGCACCGAGCCGGCGAAGAAGGCGATGTCCCACACCAGGCGGAAACGCGTCGCCTGCAGGCGGAAGCCGAACGCCACGCCGCGGAAGATCAGCGCGAACAGCATGAACATGATCGGCAGGTAGAAAGCCGGCAGCAGGATATAGTAGCCGGCGGGGAAGGCGGCGAACAGCAGCGTGCCGCCCATCACAAGCCAGGTCTCGTTGCCGTCCCACACCGGCTCGATCGAGGTCATCATCAGGTCGCGATCGGCGTCGCGCGGGGCGGCGAGGAACAGGATGCCGACGCCGAGATCAAGCCCGTCGGCCAGTACATAGACCGTGACGCAGAACACGGCGACGGCGGCGAAGACCAGCGGCACAGTGTCCGCCTGCAGAAGTTCGGTCATGGTCAGGCCCTCGCTGGGTCGGTGCCGCGCGCGGGCGACGGGACGGGAGACGTGGTGAAGGCGCCGAGTGTGCTGCGCTCCATGCCGGGATGCTCGCGCGTCGGCGGCGATGTATCGATCGGGCCCTTCAGGGCGACCCGCCCGGCGAACCAGACGAAGGCCAGCAGCAGCACATTGTAGACGGCGAAGAAGATGAGGAGGCTGGTCGTCACCGCCCCGGCCGCGACAGGCGCGGCGGCATCCGCCGTGCGCAGCGCGCCATAGATGATCCAGGGCTGCCGCCCCGCCTCCGTCACCGTCCAGCCCGCCAGCACCGCGAGGAAGCCGAGCGGTGTCGTCGCCATGGTAAGGATCTGGAACCAGCGGGCGGTGAACAGTTTTCCGCGCAGGCGAAGGACGAAGCCGGTGATCGCGGTCGCCAGCAGCACCACGCCGATGCCGGCCATGATGCGGAAGGCGAAGAACACCACCGGCACATAGGGCTGGTCCGCCGGCGGCACCGCCTTCAGCCCCTGCACCTGCCCGTCCCAGCTATGGGTGAGGTAGAGGCTGGCGAGGTGGGGAATGTCGATGGCGTAGAGGTTCTTCTGCGCCGCCATGTCCGGCCAGGCGATCACCGTCATCGCCGGCCCCTTGGTGGTCTCCCACAGGCCCTCCATCGCCGCGAGCTTGGTCGGCTGCTCGACCATGGTGTTGCGGCCATGCATGTCGCCGATGACGATCTGCAGCGGCGCCAGCACCAGCGCCAGCCACAGCGCCATCGAGAACCCCGTGCGCGAGGCCGCCACATGCTGGCCGCGCCAGAGATGGAATGCCGAGACGCCGGCGATGACGAAGGAGCAGGTCAGGAAGCTCGCGCACACCATATGGGCGAGGCGATAGGGGAAGGACGCGGTGAAGATCACGTCCCACCAGCTCACCACATGATAGATGCCCTGGGCATCGGCCACCGCGCCGGCCGGGGTCTGCATCCAGCTATTGGCGGCGATGATCCAGGTGGAGGAGATCAGCGCCCCCATCGCCACCATCAGGCAGGCGAAGACATGCGCGCCCTTCGACACCCGCCCCTCGCCGAACAGCATGATGCCGATGAAGCCGGCCTCCAGGAAGAAGGCAGTCATCGTCTCATAGGCGAAGAGCGGCCCCAGCACATTGGCGACCGAGCGCGAGAAGCCGGCCCAGTTGGTGCCGATCTCGTAGCTCAGCACGATGCCGGTGACGACGCCCATGCCGAAGCCGAGCGCGAACAGCCGCATCCAGAACCGCATCAGGTCGCGATAGACCGTGTTGCCGGTGCGCCACCACAGGGCGCTGAGCACGGTGACGAACCAGGCGGTGCCGATGGTCAGCGTCGGCCACAAGATGTGGAAGCCGATGGTGAAGGCGAATTGCAGGCGGGAAAGCGCGACCGCGTCCATCTCACTGCGCTCCCGGCTGGGTGGTGGTCTTCACGAGGCGCACCGGCACCCCCTTCGACGAGGGGGTGAAGCTCTGCGGGTCATGCGCGTAGAGCGGCACCAGCGGGTTGGTCTCGGGGTAGTAGGCGGCGCAGCTGCCATCGGGGAAGCTGTAGGGCACGATCCTGAAGCCGCGCACCGCCCGCGCGATGCCGTCCTGCGACAGGGTGAGGATGTCGACCCGGTCATCGGCCTTCAGGCCGCGCCGGTTCATCTCCGTCTCATTGAGGAACAGCACGTCGCGCTGGCCGTAGACGCCGCGATAGCGGTCGGAGAGCGAATAGAGCGTGGTGTTGTACTGGTCGTGGCTGCGCACCGTGGTCAGCCACAGCGCCTGCGGATCATCGACGGCGGGGTCCTCGCACAGCCCCTCGCAGACCAGCAAATTGGCTTTGCCGGAGGGCGTTGCCCAGATCCGCTCGCGCGCCAGCGAGGTGAGGTGGAAGCCGCCGGGCTCCTTGATCCGCTCATTATAGCCCTGGAAGATCGGGAACACCGCCTCGATGTCCTCGCGGATCCGCGCATAGTCGGCGATCAGTTCCTCCCACGCGACCCTGGAGCCGGCGCCGAGTGTGGCGCGGGCCATGCCGGCGATGATGGCGGGTTCGCTCTTCAGCTGCTCCGAGGCCGGGCGGTTGTGGCCGCGCGAGGCATGCACCATCGACATGGAATCCTCGACCGTGACCGCCTGCGGGCCGCCGGCCTGCTCGTCCAGCTCGGTACGGCCGAGGCAGGGCAGGATCAGCGCCTCGCGGCCATGCACGATATGGCTGCGGTTCAGCTTGGTGGCGATGTGGACGGTGAGGTCGAGCCGGCGCATGGCGGCCTGGGTCTGCTCCCAGTCGGGAATCGCGGCGGCGAAATTGCCGCCCAGCCCGATGAAGACCCGGGCCTCGCCGCGCACCATGGCCTCCAGCGCGGTGACGACGTTGTGGCCGGGCGCACGGGGAGGCGAAAAGCCGAAGCGCGCCTCAAGCGCATCGAGCAGGGCATCGCTCGGCACTTCGGTGATGCCGACGGTGCGGTCGCCCTGCACGTTGGAATGGCCGCGCACCGGGCAGATGCCGGCACCCTCGCGGCCGATATTGCCGCGCAGCAGCGCGAGGTTGGCGAGTTGCTGGACGTTCTGCGTGCCGTGGCGGTGCTGGGTGATGCCCATGCCGAAGACGAGGATCGCCCGCTCGGCCTTCATATAGGCGTCGGCGGCGAACGCGATATCGGCACGCGCAATGCCGGATTTGCGCTCGATATCCCCCCATTGCGTCGCCTTCAGATCGGCGATCAGCGCGTCGATGCCAATGGTGTGGCCGTGGATGAAATCCCAGTCCAGCACCGGGCCCCGTCCCTCCGTGCGGGCGCTCTCGTCCGCCTCGACCATCCGCTTCATCATGCCCTTGATCAGCGCGACATCGCCGCCGACCCGGACCTGGTACAGACGCTGGGAAATCGGCGTCGAGGTGAGGGTCGCCATCTCCACCGGGTTCTGCGGCGCCTGGAAACGCTCCAGCGCCCGCTCGCGGAACGGGTTGAACGACAGGATGGTGGCGCCGCGCCGCGAGGCGTTGCGCAGGTCCGTCATCATGCGCGGGGAGTTGGTGCCGGGATTCTGGCCGAAAATGAAGATGCAATCGGCCTTCTCGAAATCCTCCAGCAGCACCGTTCCCTTGCCGACGCCGAGCGACTGCGGCAGGCCGACGCTGGTGGCCTCGTGGCACATGTTGGAGCAGTCGGGGAAGTTGTTGGTGCCGTATTCGCGGGCGAACAGCTGGTAGAGAAACGCGGCTTCATTGGAGGCGCGGCCCGAGGTGTAGAAATCCGCCATGTTCGGGTCCGGCAGCGCCTTGAGATGGCGCGCGACGATGGCGAAGGCCTCGTCCCAGCTCACCGGCACATAGGTGTCGGTATAGGCGTCGTAGCGCATGGGATGGGTCAGCCGCCCCTGCATTTCCAGCTCGAAATCGGTAAAGGCCTCCAGCTCGGAGACAGTGTGGGCGGCGAAGAAGTCGGGCGTGCAGCGCTTCGTGGTCGCCTCCCACGCCACCGCCTTGCCGCCATTCTCGCAATATTCAAACGGCGAGGGGTTCTTCGGGTCGGCCCAGCCGCAGCCGGGGCAGTCGAAGCCGCCATGCTGGTTCATGCGTGCGAGCGTCGCCATGCCGGAGAGGGCGATGTCCTGCTCGGCAAGGGCGGTGCCCATCGCCTTCAGCGCGCCCCAGCCACCGGCCGGCTCGTGATAGGGACGAATAGTCTTCACAACGCCCATGAAAGTCTCCTACCGCATGGCTTGAGAGATCGGTCGGCGTGTCACCGCCATGGGAATCGCTGCGCTAAAGAAGTTCGCTCAGCCAGCCCGTCGTTATCTAAAGACGAGAGCGGGGGCGGATAAATGATCTCATCATATGCGGGCAATAAACCTAGGTATTACGGCTTCTGCTCATGGTGGGTGTGACCGCCCGTTTCGCCCGCACCGCGCGGGCGGGGTGACGGGGGCGGGCGTTCAGCTCGCGGCCCGATCCCGCGATCGGGCAACGGGCAGACCCGTGGACGGGTGGGCGGCGCGGCATACCAAAGTGCGATGCGCCCGTACCGCTGTATGATTTTCCCTCGCCGCGCAGTGCCTATGCTGGCTCAACGATCCTTGGGAGCGAGCCCGGCAAGGCTAGAGATGAGCGACGTATATCAAAGGTCCTTTGGCGCGTTTGGCCGCCCGCTTGCAGTCGTCGCTGCGGCGCTGGCGCCTGTTTCCTTCCTGGGACCCCGCCTCGTGTTCGGTCTGCGCCTCGCTACGTCCGTGTCTCTCGCGCTTTACATCACCTATTATCTCGAACTGCAGAACTCGTTCTGGGCGGCGACGACCGCCGCCATCGTCTGCCAGCCCAATCTTGGCGCCTCGCTGCAGAAAGGGCGCTACCGCGCGATCGGCACCATCATTGGTGGGCTGGTGATGGTGGCTTTGCTGGCGGTGTTCCCGCAGCAGCGCAACTCACTGCTGTTCTGCCTGGCGCTGTGGTGCGGCCTGTGCGGCTTCGCGGTGGTGATGCTGCGCAACTTCGCCTCCTATGCCGCCGCCCTTGCCGGCATTACGGCGGTGATCATCTTCGCCGACACGCTGGCGGACCCCGGCACGGCCTTCTTTCTCGCCGTCATTCGCGTGGGCGAGATCTGCATCGGCATCGCGTCGGCCGGGTTTGTGATGGTGCTCACCGATTTCGGCGCCGCGCGGCAGCTTCTCGCCCGCACGCTGCGGCAGACGGCCGGGCAGGTCGCGTCCGGCTTCATCGCGACGCTGGCCCAGAGCGGCGAGACGCCCGAGCTTGTGTCCGCGCGACGCGGCGTGACCCGGAACCTTGGCACGCTTCATACCCAGATCGACGCCGCCATCGGCGAGTCCTCCTATCTCCGCTCCCGCGCCGGCAATCTCCAGATCATGATGGAGGCGCTGGTCGGCGCCCTGGTCGGCTGGCGCAATGCCGGCGCCCATCTGGCGCTGCGCGGGGGCTGTCCGGCATTGATCCGCGCGCAGCTGCTGCCGCTGCTGGAGCGCATCGACCTGGCGCAGCTCGACCGCGCGCCCCGGCAGCTGCGCCAGACCGTCGAGGAGGTGAGGGCCCAGCTGCGGGCGCTTCCCATCGCCGATTCCGCCAGCTGCATCGTCATCGAGGCGGCGCGCGACGTCGTGTCCGGGCTGGCCGGCCTTATCGACGGGATTCTTCTGCTGCGCGATCGCAGGAGCCCGCGCCTGAAGCCACCCCGGAATCCCTTCGTCATCGCCGATGCGCTGCCGGCTCTGCTGAACGGGCTGCGCGTTTTCGCGGCGGTGCTGGCGATGTCGGCCTTCTGGGTGGTGTCCGCCTGGCCGAACGGGGCCTTCGCCATCGTGTTCGCCGCCGTCGCCACGCTGGTCTTCGGCGCGTTCGGCGACCAGGCCCGGGCGGGGGCGAAGGACTATGCGCTGGGCGCGGCCTTGATGGCCGTTCTGGGCGGCGTGCTCTATTTCGGCGTGCTGCCGTCGCTGTCGACCTTTCCCGCTCTCATCGCACTGATCGTCCTCCTCTTCGTTCCACTCGGGATGCTGCAGGCGGGGAGCTGGCACAGTGTCGTCTTCCTCGCCATGTCCATCGCCTCGCTGCCGCTGCTCGGGGTGGGAAACCCGATAACCTACGACGCCGTCAGCTATTTTAACCTTGCGCTGTCGATCGTTAGCGGCACCGTCATCGGCACGCTGTTCTTCGTCGTCATGCCGACGATTCCGCCGCCGCAGCGCGCCCGCCGCCTTCTCGCCCTCTCGCTCCGCGATTTCCGCCGACTGGCAAGCAAGGGGTCGGCTGATTTTTCTCGCTGGAACAAGCTGTTAGCGCGGCGCGCCGAGGCGCTGCCGCCGCAGGCGACGCCGGAGGAAGCCGGCGCGCTAATGGCGCTGCTCGCGCTCGGCCAGGCCGTCATCCATCTCAGGGCCCTGCTTCCCGACGAACCCGCTGCCGGCCTGCTGGCGCACGCTCTCGCTTCCCTCGCCGAAGGGCGGACCGCTAAGGCTAAGGATTCATTGCAGAAATTAGCAGAGGTGGCGGGTGCGGGGGCAGCCGCCCCGGGCGCCGCACCTGCCGCACCGCTTGTCCAGGCGCGTGCGGCGGTGGAGGTGATCATCGATGCCATCGACCTCCACACCGAATTGCTTACGTCGCGCGTCGACACGCGCGCGCTCTTCCTGTCGAGCTTCAGTTGAGAAAGCAGGAACCCATGTACACGGAGATCAACATTCTCGGGGTCTATGTCGCTCCCTTCGCCGTAATGATGCTGGCGGCCTGGGTGGCGACATTTCCATTAAGCCTGGTGGCCAATCATTTCGGGATTTCCCGTCGGGTATGGCATCCCGGCCTGTTTAATCTCTGCATCTACATCATCATTCTTTCACTCATCGTCCTTTATGCGGGGCCGCGGCAATGACCATGATCCATCCGGCCGATGACCGGCCATCGCCATTTCGATCCATGCTGTCGGTCTTGCTGACCCTGTCCGCCCTCGCCGCCGCCATCCTGCTCGGCTGGTGGATGTGGCAGGCCTATATGACAAGCTCCTGGACGCGCGACGGCACCGTGCGCGCCTATGTGGTGACGGTCACGCCGCAGGTCTCGGGCCGCATCGTCGAACTCCCGGTCAAGGGCGACCAGTTTGTGCGCAAGGGCGATCTGCTGATGGTGATCGAGCCTGACGACTACCAGATCGCGCTCGCCAATGCCGAAGCCGCCGTCGCCCGCGCCAAGGCCGATCTCGACAACAAGCAGGCGGAATCGCAGCGGCGCGCCCAGCTCACCGCCATTGCCGTGTCCAAGGAAGAGCAGCAGAGCTTCGCGGCCGTGGCGGACATGGCGGCGGCGGCGTATCAGCAGGCGCTCGCCAATCGCGACCAGGCCAGGCTGAACCTCGGCCGCACGCGGATCGTCTCGCCGGTGAATGGTTACGTCACCAATCTTCTCGCCCAGCCCGGCGACTATGCCACCAACGGGCAACGTGTCCTCTCCGTGGTGGACAGTGACAGTTTCTGGGTCGACGCCTATTTCGAGGAATCGGTGCTCAGCGGCATCCATGTCGGCGACACGGCCCGGGTCGCTCTCATGGCCTATCCCCAAAAGCTGACCGGCAGGGTCACGGGCATTGGGCGCGGCATTGCCGTTCCCAATGCGCAGCCCGATGGTTCCGGCCTTGCCACGGTCAACCCGGTCTTCACCTGGGTCCGGCTTGCCCAGCGGGTGCCCGTGAGGATCGTCCTGGACCATGTTCCGCCGGACATCACGCTCGCGGCCGGCCTTACCGCGACCGTATCGATCGTAGCCTCTTCCGAAGCCGGAGAGGACGCGAGAGGGCCGGGCGAAGCTGCAAGCGCGCCGGTGGTGGCGCCGCCGGTAAATAAGTTGCCTTGACCTGGCAAAGAGTCGCGCGCGACGGCGTTGTTGGCAGGACGTTGCCACTGCACCGGCATGCGCTCCCGGTAACGGGCGGCTTGATAAAGCCCCCTATGATACCTGAACATCTGGCGCCCAGATTTTCATAAGAGGGCTGGGCAAAAACGGGCGGCATCGCTGGTCAGCGAGAAGGATTATTGGACGTGCGCCAGGACACGATGATTTCGATCATCGACGATGATGACGCTGTGCGAGCCGCAACCGCCAGCCTTGTTCGATCGTTGGGTTTCAGGACGAGCATGTTCGCTTCGGCCGACGATTTCCTCCGCTCGCCGCAGGTGCGTGACAGCAATTGCGTGATCACCGATGTGCAGATGCCGGGCATGTCTGGCCTCGAACTGCAGAACCGCCTTCTGGCCGAAGGGCATCACGTGCCGCTGATCTTCATCACGGCTTTCCCCGAGGAACGGGTGCGCCGTCAGGCGATGTCCGCCGGGGCGGTCGGTTTTCTCAGCAAGCCTTTCGACGGCAACGACATGATCGACTGCATCGACAAGGCACTCAACCGAGCCGGCTGAAGCGGAAGGCTTCGCCCGGTTCCGCGCATGAGCGGGCGAACCGGACAGCCGGTGTCCAGGCTCCTTCTATCTTCGCGTCCAGCGCCAGAAATTACAGGCCCATCGATCGCCATTCGGCGGCCGGGCCGGTTATCGCGACAGGAGCAGGGGATGAAGATCGATCTTTCCGGCAAGTCCGCCCTCGTCACCGGCTCGACCGAGGGCATCGGTTTCGCCATCGCCAAGGGCCTCCAGGAGGCGGGAGCGCGCATCGTCATCAATGGCCGCACCCCGGCCAAGGTCGACGTCGCCCTGAGCCGCCTCGGTGGCTCGGCACGGGGGCGCGCGATTGATCTCGGTACGCCGGACGGCGTGCGGGAACTGATCGCGAAGGAGCCTTCCTTCGACATCGTGGTGAACAATCTCGGCATCTTCCAGCCCTCGGACTTCTTCGACACGACAGACGAAGTGTGGGAACGGCACTGGCAGGTCAACGTCATGTCAGGGGTGCGCCTCGCCCGGGCCTATCTGCCCGGCATGGCCGCGCGCGGCTGGGGCCGCATGATCTTTCTGGGATCTGAATCCGCCTTCAATATTCCGGTGGAGATGGTCCATTACGGGGTGAGCAAAACCGCCGATGTCGCGCTTGCCAGAGGTCTGGCCAAGCGGATGGCCGGCACCGGCGTCACTGTCAATTCGATCCTGCCCGGGCCGACCCTGTCCGAGGGCGTGGCCGAAATGCTCAAGGCCGACGTCGCCAGCGGGAAGACCCTGGAACAGGCCGGGGTCGACTTCGTGAAAGCGCACCGTCCGACTTCGATCATCCGCCGGCCGGCCTCTGTCGAGGAAGTGGCGAACATGGCGGTCTACATCGCCTCGCCGCTCGCCTCGGCCACCACCGGCGCCGCGCTGCGGGTCGATGGCGGCGTGATCGACTCCCTCATCTGACGGCCGGCGAGGAGCGCCCCTCATGAACGCTCGCATCCTCATTGTCGGCGGCTCGATCGGCGGCCTGTTCGCCGCCGTGCTGCTGAACCGCGCCGGCTTCGATGTCACCGTCACCGAACGCTCAATCCACGGTCTGGAAGGACGCGGCGCCGGGCTCGTCGCGCAAAGCGAGGTCTTCGATATCCTTCGCGAGGTCGGCGTCGCGCACATGGTGCAGATCGGGGTGGAGGCGCGCGAGCGGATTTATCTCGACCGCGCGGGCGACATCATCCATCGGCAGCGCACGCCGCAGACGCAACTGTCCTGGGACGTGCTGTTCCGCACCTTTCGCGAGTTGCTGCCCGATAGCCACTACCAGAAAGGCCAGCGTGCGGTCGACATCCGGCAGGGCTTAGAGGGCGTGCGGGTGCGCTACGCCGATGGCGGCGAGGAGCGGGCGGATGTTGTGATCGGCGCCGATGGTATCGGTTCCGCGGTGCGGTCCGCCGTCTGCGGCCCGCACTCCCTGCCGGGCTATGTCGGCTACGCCACCTGGCGTGGCCTGGTGCCCGAAGCTGAAATCCCGTCGGCGGCCGCCGAACAGCTCTTCGAGCGCTTCGCCTTCTATGAAGTGCCCGGATCGCAGATTCTTGGTTATCTCGTGCCGGGATCAGACGGCGCGACCGCTGTCCGCCGTCGCCGCTATAACTGGGTCTGGTACCGCCGCTACACACCTGATGAACTCCACGCGGTGCTGACCGACGCCGGCGGGGTGCGTCGTCCCTTCTCGCTCGCCCCCGGTCATATGCGGTCCGAGGTCGTCGCCGCGATGCGTGCCGATGCCGAGCGGCTGCTGCCGCCCTCCTTCGCTGCGGCCGTTGCGGCCGAGCCCCGCCCTTTCATTCACGCCATTTTCGATTATGCGCCGGCCCATATGGTCGCGAGCCGCGTGGCGCTGATGGGCGATGCCGCCTTCGTGGCGCGCCCGCACACTGCGATGGGCGTCGCGAAAGCCGCCGGCGACGCTTTCGCCCTGCGCAATGCCTTGCGCGCAACACCCGACATCGAGGCCGCCCTTGCCGCCTATGAGGCGGAGCGAGCGCCGGTCGGGCGCTCGATCGTCGCCTATGGGCAGCGGCTGGGGCACTCCCTGGGTTAGCCTGCCGACCCTTGCAACGGCCGCAGGCTCAGCGCCGGAACCATGCCAGCGCCTGAAGGCCTGCCGCAACGGCGGCGAAGCCGGTGCCGAGGACGCTCACAAGCAGCCAGCCCCCGGCTCCCCAGACCACGGTCGCCAGCGCGGAACCGAGCGCGCCACCCAGGAACATCGCTCCCATCAGCACCGTGTTGAGCCGGGCGCGCGCTTGCGGACGCAGGGAGAAAACGATGTGCTGGTTGGAGACCAGCGCTGTCTGCATGCCGAAATCGAGCAGAATCACGCCCACAACCAGACCGGCCAGCGAGCCCCAGACGCCGAACACCGCCCAGGACAGCAAGGTGACGGCGGTGCCCAGGACCACGGCCCGGCTCGGCCCATGCCGATCGGCGAAGCGGCCGGCGAGCGGGGCGGCGAGAATGCCGACGGCGCCGACCAGACCGAAGAGGCCCGCGACATCCGCTCCAAGGCTGAACCGTGGCTGTTCGAGGCGGAAGGCGAGGATCGTCCAGAACACGGTGAAAGCGCCGAACAGCGCAGCCTGCGTCAACGCTGCCAGGCGGAGCGCCGGAAACGCGAACCAGAGATGCCAGATCGAGTGCAGCAGCCGGCCATAGCTCATTCGAGAGTCTGGCGGGCTGTGCGGCAGGATCGCCGCCATCAGGCCTGCCGCCGCCAGGGCCATGGGGACAGCCAGCCAGAACATTTCCCGCCAGCCGCCATGGGTGGCGACAAACCCCGCCAGCGTGCGGCTGAGAAGGATGCCGGTAAGCAGACCGGCCATCACCGTGCCGACGGTCGCCCCGCGCCGCTCCGGCGCTGCCATATGGGCGGCGAGCGGTACGATCTGCTGCGCGACGGTGGACGCCAGGCCGACGAGAAGCGAGGCGAGCACGATCAGCAGCGCGCTCGGTGCCAGTGCTGCCAGCACCAGTGCGGCGGCAAGCACGATGAACTGGCCGACGATGAGACGCCGACGCTCCATCAGATCGCCCAGCGGCACCAGCAGGAAGAGGCCGAGCGCGTAGCCGAGCTGGGTCGCGGTCGGTATCGCGCCCGCCAGGCTGCCCGGCAGGTCCTGCTCGATCAGGGCGAGCATCGGCTGGTTGTAATAGATATTCGCGACGGCGATGCCGGAGGCGGTAGCCATGGCGAAGGTGGTGCCCGCGCCGATCCTGGCCTTCACAGCTGCGCCATTATCGATCTTCTCGTGTTTCGACATCGCCCCTATTCCTGCATGTGAGGGAGCCATCTCGGCTGTCGTGCGCAGGAAAATTAGGACCGCGCGGAGGCTACTGATATCGGCCGTTCGGTTGCTTGCCTCATACGTGAGTGTGCGTGGCGGTAGTCACGCCGTTTCCGGCGGCGAGAGATAGTAGGTTTCGGCGAGATCGGTTTCCCGCATCAGAGTTCGCGCGAGATCATTTGAGATGTGTCGCTTGCGCGCCATGCCGATGACGGCGGCGCGCTCCGCCCGCAGGGCCAGGAGGCGCAGCGCGCGCTCGTCCTGCCGCGCCTGTTCCATCTCGCCCCGATCGTCCTTCGGCGCGGCTTCGGCGTGGCCGGACAGGTGTTCGAGGCGGCGCTGATAGTCCCCGGTCACACGCGCCGCGGCGGCGATGAACCCCGTCTGCGGGTTGGCGCGCTCAGCCCCGGCGGTCGCGACCGCCGCCAGCGCGGCCTGGGTGGCCTGGATGCGCGCTTCCAGCGCGGCTTTGCTGCCGTCGGGCTCCAGCGGAGAGGTCACACCGCGCAGCAGACGCGGCAGGGCCAGATTGGCCAGCACGAGCGAGGTGACGATCACGCCTGCCGCCAGGACGATGACGAGGTCGCGGGCCGGAAATGCCGTGCCGTCATATCCGGTAAGCGGAATGCTCATCGCTCCCGCCAGCGTGACCGCCCCCCGCACGCCAGCCACCGACATGGCGGCGACCAGACGCCAGTTCGGCCGAGGACCGATCGCGTCGCCGCCGATCGCGTCGCCGCCGGGCCGGCGCAGACGGATGATGGCGGTGACCCAGACGAAGCGGAGCAGCGCCAGCGCCACGGTGATCAGCGTGATACAGCCCGCCAGCCACGCCAGACTTCGGTGCCCGTCCTCGGCCACGCTGGCGTTGATGTTCGCGAGCACGTTCGGCAATTGCTCGCCCAACAGAAGGAATATAATGCCATTGAGCGTGAACTGGAGCGTTTCCCAGACGGTCGTCCGCCGAAGGCGCGTCATCGGAAGCGTGATGCCGCGCACTTCAAGCCGGCTCATCACCATGCCGGCGGAGACCGCCGCCAGAACCGCCGAGCAGCCGGCGCCGTCGGCAATAAGGTAGGCCCCGTAGGGCACGAGCAGGCTGATGATGATCTGCGTGGATGTAACTTCGCCCAGTTGCGAGCTCACCCACGTCTTGGCGCCGGAAACGGCCCATGTCAGCGCCGCGCCGATCAGCACGCCGCCGATGGCGGTCCATGCCAGTTCGGCCAGTGCATCCCAGAAATGGAAGGTTCCCGTTACGGTCGCCGCGACGGCGAGACGCAGACACACGAGCCCGGAAGCATCGTTGAACAGTGCCTCGCCCTGGAGGATGCGCAGCATGCGGCGCGGCACCGGCACGTTCGCCACCATCGCCCCGGCGGCCACGACATCGGTCGGCGACACCACGGCCGCGAGGGCGAAGCAGACCGGGAGCGGCATCGCCGGCACCAGTACATGCAAGGGGTAGCCGATGCCGAGGACCGTGAAGAAGACGAGGCCGAAGGCCAGGGAGAGCACGGTCCCGGCATTGTCCAGGAGGTCTTCCGTGGGCACGCGCCACCCATCGAGAAAAAGCAGCGGCGGCAGGAAAAGGAGGAAGAAGAGTGCGGGATCAAGTGTCACGCTGAACGGGCCGACCCGGCCGAGCGCGGCGCCCAGCGCGATCTGGACAAGAGGCAAAGCCACCCGGTCGCGCAGCGTGCCCGCGATCCAGTGGCTCACAACGACGCCGAGCAGCAGAACAAGCACGATGTAGAAGTGATGCATGCCGGGCGCCCGCTTTCTGAACGGGCGAGGCTAGACGAACCAGACCGCGCGTCTTTCGCGAAGCCACGCTGCAAGGTGCAACGACCGAGCCGCTCAGGCACAGGCGATATCTGGAATCGTCCGCGTGGCCGGGGCCGATCCAGAACGTTGCGCCGATTGGCGGCCGGCCCTCTGCAAGAGCGGGCCGCCGGTCAGGCGGTCGCGCCCCGTGTGTGCGTCTGGTGGATCTCGATCAGGCTCGGGCCGTTGCGCTCATTGGCCGAGGCGAGCGCGGCGCCGAGTTCCCCGACATCCGCGAGACGGACCGCCGGCACGCCATAGGCCCGCGCCACGGTGAGGAAATCCGGCGCCGAGGGCTTCACGCCTTCCGGGGTGATGCCGCACTCGATCATGTAGGTCTCGATCTCCTGATAGCCGTCATTGTTCCAGACGAGGAAGATCACCTTCGCCCCCGCATCCACCGCCGAGCCGATCTCGGCGAGCGAGAACTGGAAGCCACCATCGCCGGTGAGGCAGACGATGGGCCGGCCGGGCGCGCCCAGCGCGGCGCCGATCGCGGCCGGCGGGCCATAGCCCAGCGCGCCAAAGCCGGTTGCCGCGTTGAACCAGGACAGCGGGCGGCCAAGATCGAGATAGAGATTGCCGGCATAGACCGCCTGGGTGGAATCGCCGACGATGATGGCGTCGGGCAGGGCGGCATAGATCGCGCCGATCACGCCGATCTCGGTGCGGATCTTCGGCGTCAGGCCCTGCCACGCCGCCTCGCGCACCGCCGCCGCCCGCGCCGCCCCATCGCCGGTACGGGCGGTGACGAGCGGGGCGAGGCCCTCCACCACTGCCGCCACCGTGGAGAGCACGGCAAGGTCGGCGCGGGGTTCGCGGGCGAGCTGGAGCGCGTCGATGTCGATCCGGACGAATTTGGCGAGCGGCGGGAAGCGGCCGTCGGCATACATGTCGTAATCGGTCTGGCCCATCTCGGTACCCAGCCCGAGGACGAGATCGGCTTCGGCGATCAGGTCGCGGGCCGCGGCGAGGCTCGGGCTCGCCGGCACGCGCAGGGGATGGCCGGCGAGCAGCCCGCGGGCATTGACCGTCATCACGACAGGGGCGTCGAGCCTTTCCGCCAGCGCCTGCACCGCGCCGGCCGCCGAGACGGCGCCGCCGCCGCACATAAGCACGATGCGCCGGGCGCCGTCGCACAAGCTGGCGATCTGGCGCAGCGTCGCCGGCGCCGCGCCGGGCCGCGCCGACACGGTGGCCTTGGCGACGAGCGCGCCGGCCGGCAGCGGCATCACATCGGTCGGGATCTCGATATGCACCGGCCCGGGCCGCACTGATCCCATGACGGCGAAGGCCTGCGCCACCACCGAGGCAAGCTCCGCCGGATCGTTCAGCGTCCAGGACGCGGTGGCGAAGCTCTTCATCAGCGCGGCCTGATCGGGCAATTCGTGCAGGCAGCCCAGGCCCTGGCCGAGGGAAGAGCGCCGATTGACGCCTGAAATCACCAGCATGGGCACCGAATCCTGCCGCGCCTGCGCCATGGCGGTGATGGTGTTGGTGAGCCCCGGACCGGTGATGACAAACGCGACGCCCGGCTTGCCGGTGACGCGGGCATAGCCGTCGGCCATGAAGCCCGCGCCCTGCTCATGGCGTGGGGTGATGTGGCGGATCGTCGAGCCGGCGAGCCCGCGATAGAGCTCGACCGTGTGGACGCCGGGAATGCCGAACACCACCTCGACGCCATTGGCTTGCAGGAGGTCGATCAGCGCCTCCCCGACCGTCTTAACACCCATGCCCGTTCTCCCGATCCGCCATGCCCGGCCGCGACCCGTGCGCCGCTCTCACTCTTTGTTCTTTCGCAATTCCCCTCGCAAAACCGCTCTGCGCTTTTGCGGGAATGGCTCTAGGCCCGCCGGACCTTCCGTCGCCCCGAGCGCGCGGCCAGCGCCGCCATGCGCCGGCAGGCTTCCTCGATCCTGTCGTCCGGCACGGTGAGGCTGAGGCGGATGAAATTGTTGCCGCCGGCGCCGAAGGCCGAGCCGGGCATGACCGCGACCTCCTCCTCGTCGAGCAGGGCCCAGGCGAAGTCCTCGCCGCTCATGCCGGTGTCGCGGACATCGATGACGATGAACATGCCGGCCTCGGGCGGGAAGGGCACCAGCCCCGGCGCGTCCGACAGAGCGGCGCGGATGATGTCGACGCGCCGGCGATAGGCGCGGCGCATGATCTCCGACGTGTCGACGGGATTGTCGAGCGCATAGGCGGTCATGTCGGCGATGAAGGGCTGCTGCCCGAACAGCATGGTCTCGGAAACCGAAAGCAGCCGGGCACACAGTTCCGCCGGCCCGATCGCCCAGCCGCTGCGGAAGCCCGGCGCGGCGTGCGACTTCGAGATGGAGGAGCAGGCGATGGTGCGCTCGGCCAGCGCGGGATCTTCGAAGGGCGAGGCGAAGCGGCCCTCGAGGATCAGTTCCTCATAGACCTCGTCGGAGACGATCCAGAGGTCGTGACGGCGGCACACCTCGCCGATGGCGGCGATCTCGCCGGCGGTCAGCACCGCGCCGGTCGGGTTGTGCGGCGTGTTGAGCAGCAGCACGCGGCACTGCGGGGTGATGGCGCGCTCAAGGTCCTCGGCCTGCATGTGGAAGCCCTTTTCCGGGCGCAGCGGCACGGGCACCATGTCGGCGCCGGTGGCGCGGACCACGCCTTCATAGGTGGCGTAGAGCGGATCGCCCACCAGCACCGCGTCGCCCGTCTCGACAAGGCCGAGCATGACGGCGAAAAGCGCCGTCTGGGTGCCGGGGAAGCAGAGCACGTTCTCGGCCGTCACGCCCGGCCGGCGCCGGGCATATTTGCGCACCAGCGCGTCGACCACGCCCGGCTCGCCGCGTCCGTTCGAATAGCGGTGGCGGCCGGCGGCCATGGAGCGGGTGGCCTCGGCGATCAGCCGCTCATGCGGCGGCAGGTCGGGCTCGCCGATGGTCAGTTCGATGATCGGCAGCCCCTTTTCCTTGCGACGGCGCGCCTCGACATGCACCGCCCATTTCTCGGAGCCGAGGCGGGCGAGCCTATCGGTGATGGATGCGTAGCGCATCGCGGTACTCCCGGTCGGTCTCGGTGGGGGTTGGCGGCTTGATCGGATGGCCGATCAGCGCCTCGATGGAGGAAAAGGCGATCGAGACCAGCTCGCCTTCCCCGAACAGTTCGCCGGCGAGGCAGCCTTCCAGCCAGAGGCCGTCGAGGATGCCGTTCATGGCGATGGCGAGCGTGCAGATACGCGCGGGATCGGCCGCCACGCCCCTGGCGGCGAAGAAGTCGGCCAGCAGCTGCTCCAGCTCCTGGCGGAAGCTCAGATAGCCCTCACGGTGGATCGCCGCGAGAGCGGGGTCGACGCTGACCCGGCTGATGAACGCGGCCCACAGCGACAGGCTGCGGCTGTTGGCGACCGGCTCGGTCAGGTTGACGAAGATGAAGCTGGCGAGCCGCTGCTCGGGCGTGCCGTCGAGGTTCTTCGCCTTCTCGGTCAGCCGGGTGATGAGCACCTTGTAGGCTTCCTGGAGGATGACGTCCTTCGATGCGAAATAGTGCCGGATCAGGCCCGCCGTCACGCCGGCCTTGTCGGCGATCTGCCGCACGGTCGCGCCCTGCAGCCCGGCTTCGGCAATGCAGTCGAGCGTCGCCTCGATCAGGTCGTGGCGACGCTCGGCCTCGGTGGCCCTATGGAAGTCCCGGCGGCTCATGCCGCGCGACGCAGCACCGGCCGCGTCAGGCAGGTCGGGCCACCCTCGCAGGCGATGCACAGCGCGTCGGCGGCGAAGGTCGAGACGGTGCAGCCGGCGGCCTCCATCGCGGCCTTTGTCGCGGGGAAGCCCTCGACCATGATCACCTCGCCCGGCCGTGTGGGCAGCACGTTCAGCGACAGGCCGTTGCTGGCGTGGAACTCGTCGGCGGGAGCCTCGATCAGGCGGATGCCGCGCGCCTTGAGCAGCTGGTAGAACGCCGCTGGCAGTAGCGGGGCGAAGACCAGCGCCAGGTCGTCGGCCAGCGGGCTGATGACGCTCATGAGATGCAGGCAGGCCTCTTCCCCCTGCCAGAGCGGCAGGTCGAAGCCGAGCACGGCGACCCCGTGGGGGGCGAGGAGGGCGCCCAGCTGGTCGATGCCCTCCTGATTGGTCCGCACGCCGCGCCCGACGATGAGCGTGCGCGCATCGAGCCACACGCAGTCGCCGCCCTCCACCGTGCCGGGGGCGTCGATGCGCCCGAGGATCGGAATCTGCCGCGCGGCATAGGCCCTCTCATGCAGCGCGGGCTCGTCGGCACGCAGCGGCTTTCCCATGCGCAGGATGATCGCGCCATGGTCCGACATCAGCGAGGGATCATGGGTGAACATGGCATCGGCCAGCCCGTCGCCCTCGTCGTCCAGCCAGATGATCTCGGTGCCGGACTGCTCGATCAGCTGGGCGAAGGCGCGGTACTGGTAGACCGCTTTCGCGCCGTCAAAGGTCGGGCCGTAATGCCACCGCGCGGGGTCCGCCTGCATCAGGCTGGGGCCGGGCCGGCGCATCAAGACGCGCTGCAGCGGCGCCGACATATCCTGAGACCCGAAACCCGACATATGATACCTCTTTGACGGTGAACTGCCGAAATTTTGGCACTGCACAAAAACATCGCCTACGGATTTGTTATACGCTTGAATAACTGCGAGGGAAAGTGCACGTTTAGCCTGTGAGATGGGTGCGCGGAGCGGTGGCCCGCCATTTGCCTCGGGGTTCCGGCGATGGTTGGTGGCGGTTTCGGCAGGGATGAGGGAGACGGCATGAGCCAGATGCCTTGGTGTCAGCCTCCGGAGGCGCCCATCCGATGACGGAGCGCGCCGAGGCCATCGCCGTTCGCGACCTTTACAAGCGCTTCGGGGCGCTGGAGGTCCTCAAGGGCATCTCGCTCACGGCGCGCGAAGGCGACGTCATCGCCATCATCGGCGGCTCTGGCTCGGGCAAGTCCACCTTCCTGCGCTGCATCAACATGCTGGAAGTGCCGAGCCGCGGCTCGGTGGCGATCCGTGGCGAGGAGATCGCGCTCAGATCCGACCGCCTTGGCGGCCTCACCCCGTCGGACCGCCGGCAGGTGCAGCGCCTGCGCGCCCGCCTCGGCATGGTGTTCCAGAGCTTCAACCTCTGGCAGCACATGACCATCATCCAGAATGTCATCGAGGCGCCGGTGCATGTGCTCGGCGTGCCGAAGGCCGAGGCGATCGAGCGCGGCGAAGCGCTGCTGCGGCGCGTCGGCCTGTTCGACAAGCGCGACGTCTACCCGGCCTTTCTTTCCGGCGGCCAGCAGCAGCGCGCGGCCATCGCGCGGGCGCTGGCGATCCAGCCGCATGCGATGCTGTTCGACGAGCCGACCTCCGCCCTCGACCCGGAACTGGTCGGCGAGGTGCTGGGCGTCATCGGCGATCTGGCGCAGGAGCAGCGCACGATGATTCTCGTGACGCACGAGATGAAGTTCGCCCGCAACGTCGCCAGCCACATCGTGTTCCTCGCCCACGGCGTGATCGAGGAACAAGGACCGCCGGAGCAGATCTTCGGCGACCCGAAGTCGGAGCTGCTGAAGAAGTTCATCAGCTCCAGCCACTGAAAAAGCCCGGGAACCAGAGGGGAAAACGATGAAACACGCATTCAGGACGATGATCGCCGCCACCATTATCGGCCTTGCCGGCGCCTGTGGCGCGGCCGCCGAGCCGCTCAAGGTCGGCTTCGCCGCCGAGCCCTATCCTCCCTTCGCCTCGCCCGATGCCAGCGGCAACTGGGAAGGCTGGGAAGTCGAGTTCATGCAGGCCATGTGCAAGCAGGCCAAGCTCGAATGCGTCATCACCCCCGTCGCCTGGGACGGCATCATCCCGGCGCTGACCTCCAAGAAGATCGACATGATCGTCGGCTCGATGTCGATCACGCCGGAGCGCCTGAAGACCATCGACTTCTCCGACAAGTACTACAACACGCCGACCGGCGTGATCGGCCCGAAGAGCGAGAAATTTGCCGCGACGCCGGAAGGCCTCAAGGGCAAGACCATCGGCGTGCAGGTCGCCACTATCCACCAGGACTACGCCACCAAATATTTCGGCGGCGCCGGCGCGACCGTGAAGGAATACCAGACGCAGGACGAGGTCAATGCCGACCTCGCCGCCGGGCGCCTCGATGCGGTGCAGGCCGACGCCATCGCGCTCGACGCCTTCCTCAAGTCCGACCAGGGCAAGCAGTGCTGCGACCTGAAGGGCAATGTGAAGGATGACCCGGAAATCCTCGGTGCCGGCGTCGGCGTGGGCCTGCGCAAGGGCGACACCGAGCTGAAGGACAAGATCAACGCCGCGATCAAGGCGATCCGTGCCGACGGCACCTATGACACCTTCTCGAAGAAGTATTTCGACTTCGACGTCTATGGCGGCTGAGCGCTAGGGGGCTGGGCCGGGCCGGCGCCCGGCGCCGGCCCGTGCGTCTCCACGTCCGAGAGGGGCTCATGGCGGCTGACATGATCAATTGGAGCCTGCTGGCACTCGAGCCGCCCGGCTGGGGCGGCGTGCTGCTCGCCGGCCTGATGAACTCGATCAAGATCGCGCTCGGCGGCTATTCGCTCGGGCTCGTGCTCGGCACTGGCGGCGCCTTCGGCAAGCTCTATGGCGGCCCGGTGCTGCGGGACCTGATGGAGGTCTACACCACCGTCGTGCGCGCCGTGCCCGAACTGGTGCTGATCCTGCTGCTCTATTACGCCGGCACCGACCTGCTGAACCGCGTCAGCGCCGCGCTCGGCTATGGTTCGGTCGACATTAGCGGGCTGGCGGCGGGCATCTTCGTCATCGGCGTGGTGCAGGGCGCCTATTCGACCGAGGTGCTGCGCGGGGCGATCCTCGCCGTGCCGGCCGGCCAGATCGAGGCGGCGCGGGCTTTCGGCATGTCGCCGCTGATGATCATGCGGCGCGTCACCCTGCCGGCCATGCTGCCGCATGCCCTGCCGGGGCTCTCCAATCTCTGGCTGATCTGCACCAAGGACACCGCTCTGCTAGCGGTGGTCGGCTTCAGCGAGCTGACGCTGGTGACCCGTCAGGCGGCGGGTACCACGAAAGCCTACATGCTGTTCTTCTGCGCGGCGGGCGTGCTCTATTTGCTGCTGACGCTGGTCTCCAGTCTCATCATCCGTGTCATCGAGGCCCGCGCCCGGCGCGGTTGGGCGGCACGATGAAGGGCGAGCGAGGAGCCAGCGCGCCCGAGGCGCGGGTCACGCTGCCGCCGGAGGAGAGCACGCTCGACGCGACCGCGCTGACCAGCCTGCCGCGCGGGCGGGCCCTGCTGGAGCCGCACCGCATCGCCCTGATGGCGGTGGCAGCGGGGATCGTGTTCTGCGCCGCCTGGTTCATGCGCTGGGACTGGCTGCCGCAATATGCCGGGGCGATCGCCTCAGGGGTCGGCGTCACCCTGCTCATGCTGGTGAGCACCTCGCTCCTCGGCTTCTTCTTCGCTGTGCCGATCGCGCTGGTGCAGGTGACAGGCCCCTGGTGGCTGAGCCTGCCGGCGCAGGGCTTCTGCACGGTCATCCGCGGCACGCCGCTGCTGCTGCAGCTCTGGCTGCTTTATTACGGGCTCGGTTCGCTGTTTCCGCAGTTCCCGGAAATCCGGCAGTCCTTTCTCTGGCCCTATCTGCGCGAGGCCTGGCCCTATGGCGTGGCGGCGCTGACCCTCTCTTTCGCGGCCTATGAGGGCGAGGTGATGCGCGGTGCCTTCGCCGGCGTGCCCAGGGGCGAGCTGGAGGCGGCCCGCGCCTATGGCATGAGCCGCTGGAAGCTGTTCTGGCGCATCTGGCTGCCGCGCGCCGTGCACCGCGCGCTGCCCACGCTCAATGGCGAGACGGTGCTGCAGCTGAAGGCCACGCCGCTGGTGGCCACCATCACGGTGATCGATGTCTATGCGGTCATTTCCAAGATCCGGCAGGTCACCTATCTGACCTACGAGCCGCTGCTGCTGCTGGCGCTGATCTACCTGATTCTGACCGCCCTGCTCGTCGCGGCGTTCCGCTATTTCGAGAAGAGAATACCAACCCGGAGTGCCTGAAGATGAACGTTCGCGTCCTGCTCACCAACGCAATGCCCGAGCTGGTCGCGCTGCGCCGGGACCTGCACGCCCATCCCGAGCTCGGCCTTGAGGAGGTGCGCACCTCCGATCTCATCGCCCGCCAGCTTGACGCCCTCGGCTACCAGGTCACGCGCGGCCTCGCCCGGACCGGGCTCGTCGCCACGCTGTCCAACGGCAGCAGCGGGCGTTCGGTCGGCGTGCGTGCTGACATCGACGCGCTGCCGATCCTTGAGGAGACAGGCCTGCCCTATGCCAGCAAGACGCCGGGGCTGATGCATGCCTGCGGCCATGACGGGCACACCGCCATGCTGCTGGCCGCGGCGCGGGCGCTTGCCGAGCGGCGGCATTTCGATGGCACGGTGCATCTCATCTTCCAGCCGGCGGAAGAGAATTTCGGCGGTGCGAAGATCATGGTGGAGGAGGGGTTGTTCGACCGCTTTCCCTGCGACGCGGTGTTCGCCCTGCATAATGACCCCGACGTGCCCTTCGGCACTTTCGTGTTTCGCGACGGGCCGATCATGGCGGCGGTCGACGAGTGCCGCATCACCGTCCATGGCCGCGGCGGGCATGGGGCGGAGCCGCAAGCGACCGCCGATCCCATCGTCGCCGGGGCCTCCATCGTCATGGCGCTGCAGTCCATCGTCGCGCGCAACATTCACCCGATGGACCCGAGCGTGATCACGGTCGGCGCCTTCCATGCCGGGGCGGCGAGCAATGTCATCCCCGAGCGCGCCGAGCTGGTGGTCGGCATCCGCTCCTTCGATCCCGGCGTTCGCGACGAGCTGGAGCGCCGCATCCGGCTGATCACTGAGGGACAGGCGGCGAGCTACGGCATGAGCGCGACGGTGGATTATCAGCGCAGCTATGACGCTACCATCAACCACCCCGCCGAGACCGCTTTCCTGCGCGAGCTCGCGACGCGCTTTGCCGGGCCGGAGAAGGTGCGGGAGATGGCGCGCCCCAGCATGGGCAGCGAGGATTTCGCCTATATGCTGAAGGCGCGGCCGGGCAGCTATTTCTTCCTCGGCGGGCGGATGTCGGAGGCCGACCGGCCGCTGCATCACCCCGGCTACAATTTCAATGACGACCTGCTGCCGATCGGCGCCGCCTTCTGGACGGAGCTGGTCGAGGCCTATCTGAAGCCGGTGTGAGCGGCGGCGTCGCGCGAAGGACGAGAAGCGATGCGCCTCCCCTCGACACAGGCCCTGCGGGCGCTGGAAGCCTTCGCCCGGCACGGCACGCTCTGGCAGGCAGCCGCCGAGCTGAACATCACCCGCAGCGCGGTCAGCCACCAGCTGCGCTTCCTGGAACAGGATCTCGGCTTCGACCTGCTGCAGCGGGCCGGCAAGGGCGTGATGCTGACGCCGCAAGGCAAGCGCTACGCCGCCGATGTGCGCATCGCGCTGGCGCTTATCGCCGATGCCGCCGTGCACTATGGCGATCGCGGGCTGCTGCAGGGGGCGATCACGGTCAGCTCGACCCCGGGCTTTGCCACGTTCTGGCTGTGTGTCCATGTCGCCGAGTTCCGCCAGCTGCATCCGGGCGTGACGCTGCGCATCGTGACGCCGCCGCGGCTGGAGGATGTCGAGGCGCCGGGCGTCGACGCCTTCATCGCCTATGGGGATGGTGACTGGCCGCGCCACAGCGTGGAACTGCTCAGCGTCGTCGACTTCATGCCGGTGTGCAGCCCGGTGCTGCTCAACCAGCTTGGCGGCCTCAACGAACCCGTCGACGTGCTGCGCTCGGTGCTGCTGCATCTCGACGGGCTCGGCGACTGGCTCACCTGGCTGACGGCGGCCGGCGTGGTCGGGCCGCGCACGGATCATGGAGTGATCTTCTCCGACATGAACCTCGTGCTGGCGGCGGCGCTTGCGGGGCAGGGGATTGCCATCGGCGACAATTTCGTCTGCCGGCAGGCGGTCGAGACCGGGCGGCTGGTCGTGCCGTTCGATCTCACCATCCGTGCCGCGCGGGCCTATTATTTCGTCACGCCGCGCGACCGTCCGGGCAATCCGGCGATACAGGCCTTCGCGGCCTGGCTGAAATCGCGCCTCGTGCAGACCGCGCCTGTCATGCGCAGTTGAGTGATGCATTCCTGGGCGGCTCAACTGACGTGCCCAGGACGTCGGCAATGGGGTGAATATTATTCACGCCACATGGGATTTTTATTCATTTGAGGTGAGTGGATCGCGAGATTAGGATTTCTACATAGTAACGGAGCGCGCAGCGAACTTGAGCAAACGGGCTGTCGGGTTGCAGGTGATCGGGATCGGCAAGTCCTTCGGCCACTTCACCGCGCTGAAGGACATCACGCTCGACATCGCCCCCGGCGAGTTCCTGACCCTGCTCGGTCCCTCCGGCTCCGGCAAGACCACCTTCCTCATGGTGCTGGCCGGCTTCCAGGCGGCGAGCGAGGGCCGGCTGCTCAGCGACGGCGTCGACATCACCCGCAGCCGGGCGGAGGACCGCTCCTTCGGCATGGTGTTTCAGGGTTACGCCCTGTTCCCGCACAAGAGCGTCGCGCAGAACATCGCCTTTCCGCTGCAGGTGCGCGGCGTTGCCCGCGAGGACATCGCCCGCCGGGTCGACGCCATCATCGCCCGCGTCGGGCTGGTGGGGCATGAGAACAAGCGCCCCGCCCAGCTTTCCGGTGGCCAGCAGCAGCGCGTGGCGCTGGCGCGCGCGCTGGTGTTCGAGCCGCCGGTGCTGCTGCTCGACGAGCCGTTCTCGGCGCTCGACAAGCATTTGCGCGGGCGCATGCAGGAGGAGGTGGCGCGCCTGCATGGCGAGTTCGGCACCACCTTCGTCTTCGTCACCCATGACCAGAGCGAGGCGCTGTCGCTGTCCTCGCGCATCGCCATCTTCAATCATGGCCGGCTGCTTCAGGTCGGCGCGCCGCGCGACATCTATGAGCGGCCATCGAGCCGGTTCGTCGCCGAGTTCCTCGGGGAGATCAACCTGCTCCCCGTCGAGGCCATCGGCCATTGCGCGCGCGGCACCAGCGGCCTGTTCGAGGAGGTGCGCCTCACCGCGCCACGGCATGAAAACCTCAATGGCAGCGCCGTGCTGGCGGTGCGGCCCGAGCACATGTCGGTCAGCGCCGAGCCGCCGGCAGAGGGCAATGGCGTTCCCGCCCGGCTCGCCGGCACCACCTATCTCGGCTCGGCGATGCGCCTTGCCTTCGCCACAAGCAGCGGCACCCCGCTCACTGTGACCCTGCCGAGCGAGGCCGCCGGCCGCATCCTCGATCGCGGCCCGGACTTCTGGGTCACCTGGTCCTTCGACAATGGCTTCCTTCTTCCAGAGCAAAGCTGAAAACAGCAGGAGCACGCCGTGAACGACGCATTCCAGAAAGACTGCCTCGACATTCTCGCGGCGAAGGCCGCGCGTGGCGAGATCGACCGCCGCCGCTTCACCCAGCTCGCCGCGCTGATTTTCGGCGGCGCCCCGCTGCTCCTGCGCACGCCCGAGGCGCTGGCGCAGGTGCGCCAGCTCGTCCTCGTCAACTGGGGCGGCGACGCGCTGAAAGCCTATGACAAGGCCTATGGCCAGCCCTTCGAAAAGGCGACCGGCATCGTCGTCAAGGAGGACGGCACCGGCCCGACCGAGGGCGCCATCGCCGCCCAGTTCAAGAGCGGCAAGCCGACCTGGGACATCGTCGATGCCGACCCGTTCTCGGCGATCTCGCTCGGCAAGCAGGGCATGATCGAGCCAATTGACTACAGCGTCGTCGATAAATCGAAGATGCGCCCCGGCTTCGACTGGGAATACGCCGCCTCGACCTATTTCTTCTCCTATGTCCTGGCCTATGACGCGGAGAAATACGGCGCCAACCCGCCGAAGACGATGGCCGACTTCTTCGATGTGAAGACGTTCCCGGGCAAGCGCACCATGTATAAATGGGGCGCGGGCATGTGGGAGGCGGCGCTGCTGGCCGATGGCGTCGCTCCCGACAAGCTCTACCCGCTCGATCTCAAGCGCGCCCATGCCAAAATCGCCGCGCTGAAGCCGGAGGTCGTCGCCTATTGGGGCGGCGGCGCCGAGAGCCAGCAACTCATGCTGAGCGGCGACGCCTCGATGGGGCTGATCTGGTCGACCCGCGCCTCGCTGATCGAGAAGGATTCCGGCGGGCAGATCAAGTTCACTTGGAATCAGGGACTGCTGTCGCCGGGCGCGCTGGCGGTGATCAAGAACAACCCCGGCGGCAAGGAGAACGCGATGAAGTTCATCGCCTCGACCTCGGTGCCCGAGCGCCAGCTCGTGATGTTCGAGATGCTGGGGCAGGGGCCGGCGAACCCGGCGACCGATGCGCTGATCCCGGCCGACCAGAAGCGCTACAACCCGGTCGACCCCGCCAACATGAAGAGCCAGGTCGCGCTCGACATGCCCTGGTACGCCGACAATTACGGCGCGGCGCTGGACGAGTTCACCCGGGTCATCTCGGCGTGAGCCGCGCGCCCTTCCGCGCCGCGCGCGGAGGGGCTGCTCCATCGACGGATCAAACCATGCGCAGTTCCTCGGCATTCTGGCCCGCACTCGCCCTGACGGCACCTCTGGTGCTGTTCCTGGCGTTTGCCTATGCCCTGCCGTTCCTCGGCGTGGCGCTGTGGAGCGTCACGCTGCCGGAGCCGGGCCTGGGCCAGTATGAGCGGCTGGTCGGCGATCCGCTGGTGCAGTCGGTGTTCCTGCGCACCTTCCGCATCTGCCTCATCGTGACGGTCATCGCGGTCGCCTGCGCCTATGCGGTCACCTATGTCTGGGTGCGCGGCTCCCGGCTGCAGCGCCGCCTGATCGAGATCTGCATCTTCGTACCGTTCTGGATCTCGCTGCTGACGCGCGCTTTCGGCTGGCTCGCCCTGCTGTCGACGCGCGGCATCGTCAATGCGTCGCTGCAGGCGCTCGGTCTCACCGACGGGCCGCTGGCGCTGGTACGTAACGAGCCGAGCGTGATCGCCGGCATGGTGCATGTGCTCATCCCCTTCGCGGTGCTGCCGCTCGCCTCGGCGATGCGGACGGTGGACGAGCGGATGCTGCTCGCCGCGCGCGGCATGGGCGCCTCGCGCCTGCGCATCTTCTGGTCGGTGTTCCTGCCGCTGACGCTGCCCGGCGTGATCGGGGCGACGCTGATCGTCTTCGTGTTCAGCCTCGGCTTCTTCGTCACCCCGGCCATTCTTGGCGGCGGGCGGTCGATCATGGTGGCCGAGCTGGTGTATCTGCGCATGTTCCAGAGCCCCGACTGGGGGCTGGGCGCGGCGATCAGCGTGGCGCTGGTCGTCATCGTCGCGGCGCTGATGGGCCTGCTCGCGCGCTTCGCCCGGCTCGGCCTGACGGGGGGCGGGCGATGAGGATCCAGCGCCCCGGCCCCGTCGCGGTCGTGCTCGCCCTTCTGGTGGGGGTGTTCCTGCTGCTGCCGCTGCTGGCGGTGGTGCCGATCTCGTTCACGCCCGGCCGGCTGCTGACGCTGCCCAAGGGCAGCCTTTCGCTGACCCATTACCGCACGCTGTTCGAAAACCCGGACTGGCTGCGCAGCATCCTGCTGAGTGCCCGCATCGGCCTGTTCACCAGCGTCCTCTCGACCACGCTGGCGACCAGCTTCGCGCTCGGCATCTGGATGCTGCAGCCGCGCTTTTCCCAGCTTCTGGTCGGCTTCGTGCTGCTGCCGATGATCGTGCCGCCGGTGGTCTCGGCGATGACGCTGTATTTCCTGCTGACCGGCATGTCGCAGATGTCCCATTCCATCGGCTTCGACAGCGTCATCGGCGTGACCCTCGCCCACACGGTGATGACCGTGCCCTTCGCGGTGGTGATGGTGCTGGTGGCGCTGGCGCAGGTGGACCGGCGCATCGACCTCGCCGCGCGCGGCATGGGCGCGAGCGTCGCCCAGCGCATCTTCCACGTCATCCTGCCCAACATCGCCTTCGGCGTCGCGACGGCGGCGCTGCTGGTGTTCGTCCTGTCCTGGGAGGAGATCGGCGTGACGCTGTTCATCACCAGCGTCGACGCGATCACCCTGCCGCGCCTGATGTGGATGGGTCTTCGCGACAATGTCGATCCGGCGATCGCTGCCATTTCGGTGGTGCTGATCGTCGTCACCCTGCTGGTCCTGCTGGCCCGCATGGCGTTCCAGCGCCGCCCGGAATTCGAGGAGGAATGAGATGGACGAGGTATTCGGCCGCAAGGACATGATCAGTCCGTCCCGGCTCAAGGAACTGAGCCTCAAGTCGGATGTCTCGGGCTTCATCCAGCTCGGCAGCCATCTCGGTGCGCTCGCCGTCACCGGCGCGGCGCTCTGGTTCAGCTGGGGCAGCTGGTGGATGGTGCCGGCGTTCATCGCGCACGGCATGCTGATCAACTTCCTCTATGCCGGCCAGCACGAGATGAGCCATTCGACGGTCTTCAAGACCAAGGGCCTCAACGAGTTTTTCGGCCGCCTGTTCGGCTTCGTGCTAATCTATCCCCGCGATTTCGACCAGATCCAGCACTTCGCCCATCACCGCTACACCCAGGACTGGGAAGGCGACGGTGAACTGGGCCGCGAGCGCTACTCGATGCTGTCCTATCTGCTCTGGGTGCTGGGCCCGACCTATTGGTACACCCGCATCCGCCGCGTCATCCGTTTTTCGCTCGGCATCGTCAGCGAGCACTACATTCCCGCCGACCAGCACCCGAGGGTGATCCGCGAAGCGCGCTGGCATATGGCCGGCTACGCGCTGATCGCCGTCCTTTCCGTGGCGACGGGCAGCTGGATCGCGGTCAAGCTCTGGCTGCTGCCGATGCTGGTCATGAAGCCGGTGCACCAGCTGCAGAACACCATCGAGCATCTCGGCCTGCCGCATATCGACCAGATCACCGAGAACACCCGCACGACGCGCACCAACGCGATCATGCGCTGGATGTGCTGGAACATGCAGTTCCACACCGCCCATCACGCCTTCCCCGGCGTGCCGTTCCACCGGCTGCCGGACCTGCATCGCACCATCTTCGTGGAGAAGGGCCGCAAGCCGCATTCCATGACCTATCTCGGCTTCCAGCTGGCGGTGATCAGGGCGTTCTGGAACGGGCGCACCGAGGCCGACTATCCCGACGACAAGATCTGGATCATGGACGACACCGACCTGGAGCCGGTCGGGCCTCGCACCGCGAAGCAGGCCTGACCCATGCCGCTCAAGGTCTACCAGTCGCTCTGGGCCACCGAACGGCGCCGCCCCGGCACGCCGGAGCGGCCGGTGGCCGAGCGCTTCGACGCGGTGAAGGCGGCCGGCTTCGACGGCATGGCAATCGATCTCGGCGCCATGGACATCGACGCGGCGCGTGAAACGGTGCCGGAATTCGCCCGCACCGGGCTTGGCGGGCTGCTGACGGCCTTCCCGCGCTCGATCGAGGAACTGCGCCCGGCGCTGCACCTCGCCAAGGAGATCGGCGCGCCCTTCGTCATCGTCATCGGTCAGGTGATGCCGCTCTCGGTGGCGGAGATGGTGCCCGTCATCGAGGCGTGGATGCGGATCGGGCGGGAGGAGGGCGTGCCGCTTCAGTTCGAGACCCACCGCAACTGCATCACCAACGACATGTTCGCGACGCTGCTGCTGCTCGACGCCATCCCCGAGCTGCGGCTCGCCGCCGACCTGTCGCACTATGTCGTCGACCGCGAGATGATGCTGCCGATCAGCACCGCGTATCAGGCGCAGGTGGGCCGGCTGCTGGAGCGCTCGGACAGCTTCCAGGGCCGGGTGGCCAATCGCTGCCAGGTGCAGCTGCCGCTGCATTTCCCCCAGCACCAGCCCTGGGTCGCCGTGTTCCGCGACTGGTGGCGGCGTGGGTTCACCTCATGGCAGGCGCGACACGGCACTGACGCCGACTGCCTGTTTCTGTGCGAGCTCGGGCCCCGCGACTACGCCATCACCGATGCGCAGGGCGAGGAATTGTCGGACCGCGCGGAGGAAGCCCTGCACCTGCGCCAATGGGCGCTTGAGGACTGGGACGCCGCCGCTGCGCGCCCCGTTGCCGAACCGAACTGAGGAAAAGCCATCATGGCCGTTGCCAGCCTGAGCCCCGATATGAGCGCCGCCGAATGGCAGCAGCGGGTCGACCTCGCCGCCTGCTACCGGCTGCTCGCGCATTACCGGATGACCGACCTCATCTACACCCATTGCACCGTGCGGGTGCCCGGCGAGCCGGGGCGGTTTCTCATCAACCCCTACGGGCATCGCTGGGAGGAGATCACCGCCTCCTCGCTGGTGAAGATCGATGTCGACGGCAACAAGGTCGGCGACAGTCCGCACCGGGTGAATCCGGCCGGCTTCACCATCCACTCCGCCGTGCACATGGCCCGGCACGACGCCGCCTGCGTCATCCACACCCATACCCGTGCCGGCATGGCGGTGGCCTCGCTGAAGGAAGGGCTGCTGCCGCTCAACCAGATCGCGCTGCAGTTCTATGGCCGGCTGGGCCTGCATGACTATGAGGGCATCGCGCTCGACCTCGACGAGCGCGCGCGCATCATCGCCGACCTCGGCACGCATTGCGGGCTGCTGCTGCGCAATCACGGCCTGCTCACCGTCGGGCGCAGCGTCGCCGAGGCGTTCAACCTGATGTTCTATCTGGAGCGCGCCTGCGAGGTGCAGGTGGCGACGCTTTCCATGGGCCGCGAGATCGTGCTGCCACCGCGCGAGGTCTGCGAGAAGGTCGGGGCGCAATACGACCAGATGAATTTCGACGATGGCGACCTTCAGCTCGAATGGGACGCCCATCTGCGCCTGCTCGACGACATCGATCCCTCCTACCGCACCTGAACATTCAAGGGATCAGCAAGATCCGAAAGCCCGGGAGAACCGCACATGAGTGCCGAAACCCACGCCGCCAGCGGTGGCATGTTCGACTGGACGCTGCCGGCCAGCGATTATTGCGATCCCGCTCTCTACCAGCGCGAGCGCAAGGAGATCTTCGCCCGCAGCTGGATGCTGTTCACCTGGTCGGAACGGCTGAAGAACCCGGGCGACTATGTCTCCGGCACGCTGGCGGGCTACCCCGTCTTCGTCATCCGCGACGATGACGGGGTGGTGCGCGCCTTCCACAATGTGTGCCGCCATCGCGGCGCGCAGCTGCTGGAGAAGGAGGAAGGCCATTGCGGCAAGCTGGTGGTCTGCCCCTATCACAGCTGGAGCTTCACCCGTGACGGCGCCCTGAACAAGGCGGTGGATTTCGGCGAGGGCATCGCCTTCGATCCCCAGGCCTGGGGGCTCTATGCCATTGATGCCGAGGAATGGCGCGGCCTCGTGTTTCTGCGCATCGCCCGCGGCGACGAGAGCCTCATCGACTGGCTCGGCCCGATCCATGCCATGGCGGCGGATTATCCGCTGGAGCAGCAGCATTATTTCATGTCGAAGGATCGCGACTGCGCCGTCGACTGGAAGGTCTATGGCGAGAACTATCTCGAATGCTACCACTGCCGGACCATGCATCCGGGCCTGTGCCAGTCGCTGGATATCGACAATTACCGCATCGACACCTATGCGACGGACAAGTTCTTCCACCTGCACGCGCCCAAGCGCGATGGCGGGTTGACGCGGGGCCTCTATTTCTACCGCTTCCCTTTCCTGATGCTGAATCTCTACGACTGGGGCTCCTCCATCGCCACCGTCGAGCCGCTGGGGCCGGGGCGCATCCGCCACATCAACTGGTACTTCTTCAACGACGTCTCGCCGGAGAAGGCGGAGGCGAACCGCCAGTCGGCGGAATGGTCGGCGCAGATCGTGACCGAGGATCTCGACATCATCACCGGCGTCCAGCGCAACCTCGAGGCCGGCATCTACACGCGTGGGCCGCTCTCGCCGAAATACGAATACGCGGTGAAGGCCTTCCAGAACATGTGCCGCGACGGGCTCGCACCGAAGGCCCCGCTGCGGGGTGTCGCCGCCGAATAGTGCGTGCCGCCTTCGGGCCGGGTCCAGTCAGATTGGGGTTGAAGCGATGAGTGCCGACATCACCGTAGGCAAGGTTTACGACGCGATCATCATCGGCGCCGGGCATAACGGGCTCGTCTGCGCGAACTATCTCGCCAAGGCCGGGCAGAAGGTGCTGGTGCTGGAGCGGCGCGACGTCGTTGGCGGCGCGGCGGTGACGGAGGAGATCGCCCCCGGTTTCCGGGCCTCGATTTTCTCCTATCTGATGAGCCTTCTGCACCCGCGCATCATCCGCGAGCTGGAGCTGAAGCGGCATGGGCTCGAAGTGCTGCCCTGCTCGGACATGGTCTCCCCGCTCGACGGCGACAACTACATCCTGTTCTCCGACAACATCGCCAAGTCGCAGGCGAGCTTCGCCCGCTTTTCCCAGCATGATGCCGATATCTATCCCGAATTCGACCGCTATCTGAACGAGGCGGCCAACATCGTGCGCAAGCTGCTGTGGGAGACGCCGGTCGATCCGACCAAGCGCGACTGGCGCACCTTCAAGGACGGCGCCTCGCTGCTGTGGCGCCATCGCAAGATCGGGCGGAAGATGTACCGCATCGTCGATATGCTGACGATGAGCGCCTATGACTTCCTGCGCGAATGGTTCGATGACGACCGCATCATGGCGGTGCTGGCCTATTACGCCTCGATCGGCACCTTCGCCGGGCCGAAAACCCCGGGCTCGGCCTATGTCATCATGCACCACATCATGGGCGAGCATGAGGGCGCCGGCGGCTGGGGCTTCATCAAGGGCGGCATGGGATCGATCACCCAGGCGCTGGCCGCCTCGGCGCGCGAGAAGGGTGTCGACATCGTCACCGGCGCGCCAATCAAGGAAGTGCGCATCCAGAACGGCCGCGCGACGGCGGTCTCGACCGCCACCGGCGAGAGCTATGCGGCGAAGACCATCATCTCCAATGCCGACGCCAAGACGCTCTATCTCAACCTTGTCGGCGAACGGCACCTGCCGGAAGAGGTGGTGCGGGAGATCAAGGGCTACCGGACCTTTTCGACCGCCTTCAAGATGAACATCGCCTGCGAGCGCCCGCCGCAATACCGCATTCTGGACCGGGTGCGGCGCGAGGGGACGCTCGGCAGCTTCGACTACCCGACCTACATGCACATCGCGCCCGATATCGACTATCTGGAGCGCGCCTATGACGAGGCCAAGCATGGGTGGTACTCGTCGCGCCCCTTCATCACCCCCGTGGTGCCGACCATGGTGGACACGACGCTGGCGCCCCCGGGCAAGCATGTGGTCAATCTGTTCGGCGGCCACGCGCCCTATACGCTGAAGGGCGGCGACTGGGCGAACGAGAAGGAGAACTTCCGCAAGACGGTGTTCGACACCATCGAGGAGTACGCCCCCGGCTTCCGCGACGATGTCATCGAGGCGCAGCTGCTGGTCGCGCCTGATATCGAGAACATCGTCAACCTGCCGCAGGGCCACATCTTCCACGGCGAGCTCTCGACCGACCAGCTGTTCTTCCAGCGGCCGGTCTCTGGCTATGCCGATTACCGCACGCCGGTGAAGGGGCTCTATATCTGCGGCTCCTCCATGCATCCCGGCGGCGGCGTCTCCGGCATTCCCGGCTTCAACGCCGCCCGCGAAGTGCTGCGGGACATCAAGGCGCGGCGGAACTGAGCGGCCCGGCGCGTCGCCGCAGCCGGCTGATCAATCGGCCATCTGCGCTTCCTGCTGGAGCGCGGCCAGCAGCGTCATGAATCGTTCGCCCTGCACCAGGACATGGGCGCGGATCCGGTCGGCGGCGCCCGCGCCATCGCCGGCGAGCAGGGCCTCCAGAATGGCCTCGTGCTCGGCAAGAGAGTTGGCAATCCGGCGCGGCACCTTCAGCTGGAGCCGCCGATAGGGTTGCAGGGCGGTCTGCAGCCGTGTCGCCTCGGCCCGCAGCACGCGGTTGCCGGTCGCCGCGTAGATCGCGGCATGGAAATGAGCGTTGGCGGGGTAATAGGCATCGTCGTCGCCGGCGGCGACCGCCTGCTGGCAGGCGACATGCGCCTCCGTAATCGCCGCACGGTCCGCCGGTCCCAGCCGCTGCGCCGCGAGCCGCGCGCAGGAGGCCTCGATCTCCGCCATCAGCTCGAAGGATTCGACCAGTTCGCGCGGGCCGAGCAGCGCCACGAATGCCCCCCGCCGGGGGCGCATCTCGATCAGGCCGGAGGCGGAGAGCTGGATCAGCGCCTCGCGGATCGGCGTGCGCGACACGCGGAAGCGCTCGGCGAGGCCGGCCTCGTCAAGCCGTTGCCCCGGGCGCAGCCGTCCGGCGACGATGTCTTCCTCAAGGGCTTCGCGAAGCCTCGGCGTCTGTTCACCACGCACGGCATACCTCCGCACAGAGAGAGCCATTTTCCCTGCTGCAATGCAAGAGGCGTCATCTTGTATACTTGATGGTTGACTGGAGATGCAAATCCGTCATCATTCCATACAGGGGCCGCGTTCCAACGTGGCCATGGGCAAAATTCCACCATTGGAACGGCCATGGGATCGAACACCTCCTTCGTGGCAGACCTGCTCGCCTCCATCGCCGAGCGTGGCCGCACGCTGCTCGACCGTTCGCACCGGGTGAACGGGGCGACGCGGGTGGAGACGCTGGCCGAGCGTTGCCAGACATTGCTGTCCGGGCGCGGCGAAGCCTCAGGCGTCGCCCTCGCCGCCGACATCCTCGACCGCTACGCCCATATGAAGACCGGCGAGTCGATCGCCTTCTTCGAGGTGCTGGCCGAGAAGTTCGGGCCTGACAGCGAACGCCTCGCCGCCGCGATCGAGGCCTATGGCCGGAATAGCCCGTCGGCCGTCGCCGATCTGCACCGGGCGAGCGAGCCGCGCCGGCAGGAGCTTTTTCGCCGCTTCAACCTCGCGCCGGGCGGCACGCTTTCGCTGGTGCGGATGCGCGAGCAGCTAATGGAGGCGATGGTCCGCCGGCGCGACCTCGCCGAGGTCGACCGCGATTTCGCCCACCTGTTCTCCTCCTGGTTCAATCGCGGCTTTCTGGTGCTCAAGCGCATCGACTGGTCGACCCCGGCCAATGTGCTGGAGAAGATCATCCGCTATGAGGCCGTCCACGCCATCCGTGACTGGGACGACCTGCGCGCGCGGGTCGATTCACCGGACCGGCGCTGCTACGCCTTCTTCCACCCGGCGCTGGTCGACGAGCCGCTGATCTTTGTCGAAGTCGCGCTGATGAAGGAAAGCCCCGGCGCGATCTTCCCCATCCTCGATCCGGCCCGCCCCATTTTGCGGCCGCAGGACGCCACCACGGCGGTGTTCTATTCCATCTCCAACTGCCAGAAGGGCCTTGCCGGGGTTTCCTTCGGCAATTTCCTCATCAAGCAGGTGCTGGACGAAATCGCCCGCGAACTGCCGGCGCTGACCACCTTCGTCACCCTGTCGCCGGTGCCGGGCTTCCGCAAATGGCTGGACGCCGAACGCCGGGCCGACGAGAGCCTCGTCCTCTCCGCCGCCGACCGCAAAGCGCTGGAGGCGCTCGACGCGCCGGACTGGGCGGAGAAGCCTGAGGTGCGCGAGGAACTGGCGGGCGTGCTCGCCCCCATCGCCGCCTATTACTTCCTCGCCGCCCGCACGCCGAAGGGCGCCCCCGTCGATCCGGTCGCCCGCTTTCATCTGGGCAATGGCGCGCGGCTGGAGCGTATCAATCCCATGGGCGATCTTTCGCCCAAGGGCATCGCCCAGGCGGCCGGGCTGATGGTGAACTACCGCTACACGCCCGCCGATATCGAGAAGAACCACGAAGCCTTTGCCGGAAAAGGCGCGATCGTCGCCAGCCCGCAGGTGCGCAAGCTGCTCAAGGTCGATCCCGCCTCCCGTGCCCTCGTTCCCGTCACCTGAAAAGCGTCATGTCCGACAATCATCTGTTCTCCGGCCTCGCATCCGCCGCCCCCTCGCTCGACAAGAAGCTGGCCCTGCTGGCGAACGGTTCGGCCGTCACCTATGGCGAGATGCTGGCGCTCTCCGCCCGGCTCGCCGGCCTGCTGGTGGCACGCGGGGTGAAGCCGGGCGACCGGGTGGCGGTGCAGGTCGAGAAATCCTGGCCCTGCCTCGCCCTCTATCTCGCCACGGTGCGCGCGGGCGCGGTCTACCTCCCGCTCAACACCGGCTACACCCTCAACGAGGTGCGGTATTTTCTCGGTGACGCCGAGCCGGCGCTGTTTGTCTGCCGGCCGGAGATAGAGGCCGAGGCCCGCGCGCTGGCGGGGGAACTCGGCGTGGCCGGTGTCGAGACGCTTGATGGCGAGGGGGCTGGCTCGCTGATGGACGCGGCGGCCGGCTTCCCGTCTGACTTCGACGACGTGCCGCGCGGGCCGGATGATCTTGCCGCCATCCTTTACACCTCAGGCACGACCGGCCGCGCCAAGGGCGCCATGCTCAGCCATGGCAACCTGCTGTCCAATGCGCAGGCGCTGAAAGACTGCTGGCGCTTCACCGAGGCCGACGTGCTGATCCATGCTTTGCCGCTGTTCCACACTCACGGGCTGTTCGTGGCGGTGAACATCGTGCTGCTGAGCGGCGCGTCGATGTTCTTCCGCGCGAAGTTCGACCCGCGCGAGGCGATCGAGCTGATGGGCCGCGCCACCTGCCTGATGGGCGTGCCCACCTTCTACACCCGCCTGCTCGACCAGCCGGGCCTGACGCGCGAGGCGACCGCGCACATGCGCCTGTTCGTCTCCGGCTCGGCTCCGCTGCTGGAGGAGACGCACCGGGCGTTCCGCGAGCGCACCGGCCATGCCATTCTGGAGCGCTATGGCATGACCGAGACCTGCATGAACACCTCGAACCCCTATGAGGGCGAGCGGATCGCCGGCACGGTCGGCATGCCCCTGCCGGGCGTATCGGTCCGGATCACCGATCCCACGACCGGCGCCGAACTCCCCGCCGGCGAGATCGGCATGGTCGAGGTAAAGGGCCCGAACGTGACCAAGGGCTATTGGCGCATGCCGGAGAAAACCGCCAGCGAGTTCCATGACGGGTTCTTCATGACCGGCGATCTCGGCCTTATCGACGCCCGCGGCTATCTCAGCATTGTCGGCCGCGGCAAGGACCTCGTCATCACAGGCGGCTTCAACGTCTACCCCAAGGAAGTCGAAGGCGAGATCGACGCCATTGACGGCGTGGTGGAAAGCGCCGTCATCGGCGTGCCGCATCCCGATTTCGGCGAGGGCGTCACCGCCGTCGTCGTGACGGGCAAGGGGGCTGATCTGACCGAGCAATCCATTCTCCAGGCCCTCGAAGGCCGGCTGGCGAAGTTCAAGCAGCCCAAGCGGGTGTTCTTCGTCGACGAATTGCCGCGCAATACGATGGGCAAGGTGCAGAAGAACATTCTGCGGGACAGCTACAAGGACCTCTACCGCCGGAGCGCCTGAGATCGTTGATCCACTGCGATCACACCGGCTCTGGAAAAAGCGACAAGGTGGCGTACAAGCCGCCCGACGAGACGATACCGAGGAAACGCCAACAGTCCGCCGGAAGGCGGCGACACGGAGGAAACCATGAACGCAACGCGACGTATCGCGCGCGCCTTGATGCTTGGCTGCGCCCTGACCCTGGCCAGCGGCCTCGCCCTTGCCACGTCGACCCTGGCGCAGGACATTACCCTGCGCGCCTCGCACCAGTTCCCGGGCGGCAAGGGCGACCCCCGCGACGAGATGGTGCAGATGATCGCCCGCGACGTCGAGGCGGCCAATGTCGGGCTGAAGATCCAGGTCTTCCCCGGCGCGTCGCTGTTCAAGGCGAACGAGCAGTGGGGCGCCATCACCAAGGGCCAGCTCGACATCACCTCTTTCCCGCTCGACTACGCCTCGGGCCGCGTGCCGCAGTTCTCTGCCACGCTGATGCCCGGCCTGGTGCGCAATTTCGACCGCGCCGACCGCCTCAACGAGTCGCCCTTCATGCAGGAGATCAAGGCGCTGATCGAGAAGAACGGCGCGCTCGTCATCGCCGATGCGTGGCTCTCGGGCGCCTTCGCCTCGAAGAAGGGCTGCATCACCGGGCCCGACAGCATCAAGGGACAGGTGACGCGCGCGGCCGGCCCCGCCTTCGAGCAGATGCTCGCCGCCGCCGGGGCCTCCATCGCCTCGATGCCGTCCTCGGAAATCTATTCCGGCATGCAGACCGGCGTGCTTGACGCCACCAACACTTCCTCGGAGAGCTTCGTCTCCTACCGCCTCTTCGAGCAGGTGAAGTGCCTGACGGCGCCGGGCGAGAACGCGATCTGGTTCATGTATGAGCCGGTGCTGATGTCCAAGCAGTCCTTCGACCGGCTCAACCCGGCGCAGCAGAAGGCGCTTCTCGATGCCGGCAAGAAGGCGCAGGCCTGGTTCGCCACGGAAGTGCGCAAGGGCGACCAGAAGCTGATCGACACCTACAAGAAGGCCGGCGTCGAAGTGGTGGAAATGTCCGCCGCCGATTACGACGCCTGGCTGAAGGTGGCGCAGGAAAGCTCCTACAAGAACTTCGCCGAGAAGGTGAAGGGCGGCGACGAGCTGATCAAGAAGGCTCTGTCCGTCCAGTAGCCTGCTCGTCCCGCGGCCCCGGCCGGGCGCCGCGGGACAAAGGCCTCCGACCTGCGACGGCGCGCCCCCGCGATGAGACGGGGGCGTCGCCCGCGCGCCGTGCCCCCTCCCTTCGACGAACGAAAGCCCCCCATGGTCAGCCTGTTCCTACGAGCGGTCGATCTCCTCTCCAAGGTCGCTGCCCTGCTTGCCGGGCTGTTGCTCATCGCGGCGATGCTGGTGATCTGCGAGATGATCTTCCTGCGCTACGTCTTCCGCGCCCCCACCATCTGGCAGACCGACTTCGTCGTGTTTTCCGCCACGGCCGCCATGTTCCTCGGCGCGCCCTATGTGCTGAAGACCCGCGGCCATGTGGGCGTCGACGTGATCGAGATCGCGCTACCGCCCGCGCCGCGGCGGATTCTCGGCATCATTGGTGCGCTGCTCGGCTTCACCTTCGCGGTGCTGATGACCATCGCCAGCGCGATGTTCTTCCACGACGCCTATGTCAACGAATGGCGCACTTCGACGGTGGCGGCCATCACCTTGTGGATTCCGCTGCTGCCGCTGCCGGTCAGCTTCGCCCTGCTGTCGCTGCAATATGTCGCCGAGCTGATCCGCCGCCTGTGCGGCGCCTATGAAGCCAAGGGTCACGCGTGATGAGCCTTTCCCCCACCTCCTCAGGCGCGCTCATCATCGGCCTGCTGTTCGTTCTGCTCGCCACCGGCATGCCGATCGCGTTCGCGCTCGGCCTCACCGCCATTGGTGGGCTGTTGATGGCGAACGGCATCGGCGTGTTCGAGGTGCTGGCCGAAACCATGTTCGCCGGCATCGCCAACCTCGCCTATGTCTCGATCCCGATGTTCGTGCTGATGGGCGCGGCGGTTGCCGCCACCCCGGCGGGCCGCGACCTCTACGAGGCGCTCGACCGCTGGCTCAACCGGGTGCCGGGCGGGCTGGTGCTGTCCAATATCGGCGCCTGTGCCATCTTCGCCGGCATGACCGGCTCCAGCCCGGCGACCTGCGCCGCCATCGGCAAGATGGGCATCCCGGAGATGCTCAAGCGCGGCTACCCGGCCTCGGTCGCCACCGGCTCGATCTGTGCCGGCGGTACGCTCGGCATACTTATTCCGCCGTCGGTGACGATGATCGTCTACGGCATCGCCACCGAGACCTCGATCGGCCGGCTGTTCCTGGCCGGCGTGATGCCGGGGCTGATGCTCACCGCCATGTTCATGGCCTGGGCGCTCTATGACTGCCGCCGCAAGAACTTCACCTTCGATATTAGCGGCAATCGCTTCAGCTTCGGCCAGAAGCTGGCGGCGCTGCCCAAGGTCACGCCCTTCCTCATCATCATCGTCGGCACGCTCTATGTGCTTTATGGCGGCGTCGCCACCCCGTCCGAGGCGGCCGGCGCGGGCGCCTTCCTGACGCTGGGCGTCGTCATCATCATGTACCGGCTGTTCCAGCCGAAGCCGATCTTCGAGATCTTCTCCTCGACCCTGCGCGAAAGCGTGATGATCATGATGATCATGGCGTCGGCGGAACTGTTCGCCTTCGCTCTGTCGTCGCTGTTCATCACCCAGACCGTCGCCGCCGCCATTGCCGGCCTGGAAGTGAACCGCTGGGTGCTGATGGCGCTGATCAACCTGTTCCTGTTGGTCTCCGGCATGTTCCTGCCGCCGGTCGCCATCATCGTGATGTCGGCGCCGCTGCTCTACCCGATCATCGTGTCCTCGGGCTTCGACCCCTACTGGTTCGCGGTGGTGCTGACCATCAACATGGAGATCGGCCTCATCACCCCGCCGGTCGGGCTCAATCTGTTCGTGGTCAAGGCGATCGCGCCGCAGGTGCCGGCCGGGCAGGTGCTGAGCGGATCGGTGCCCTATGTGGTGCTGATGCTGATGGGCATCGTCATTCTGAGCCTGTTCCCGGAAATCGCCACCTGGCTGCCCACCTATGTGATGGGTCCGCTGTAAGGGCGGTCGGCGCCGGCGTGCCGGCCCGATCCCGTCCGTCCCTGGCGGGCGCGGCCAGTCCCGTGCCGGGCGTGCGCGCCCGCGCACATTGTATTCCTTCTAAATCATTGTTATTGCGTGATAAAACTGATCCCGCTATCCACATGACGATATGACCCTGGGTCAATGTTGTCGGCATGGGACGGAATGACTGGTCGGGCCTCTACGCCACGCATCGCTCGGCGCTGGTCGCCTATGCGACGCCGATCCTTGGCTCGCGCGAGGCGGCCGAGGATGTGGTGCATGACGCCTTCCTCAAATTCCCGCCCGCGACCGAGGAGGCCGAGCGCGGCATCGGCTATCTCTACCGCATCGTCCGCAACCTTGCCTTTGACAGCCTGAAGCGGCGCAGGCTGGAATCCCGCACGCAGGCGGGCGAGCTGCCCGACTGGGCGCAGCCGGCGCCGGAAGCCTCGCCCGAGCGGCATGTCATCGACCGGGACGAGATCCGGCGCGTCGCCCGCCTGATCGACCAGTTGCCGCCCGAGCAGCGCAAGGCGCTGGAAATGTACCGTTTTTCCGGCTGTACGCTTGAGGAGATCGCCGCCCGGCTGGGTATTTCGGTGGCAACAGCCCATCGCCATGTCCGCGCCGCGCTGGCGCGTCTCGCGCAGGAACTCGACCGCGCAGGAGCGTGACAGGCACGAGGGAGATATGAAAACTGCGGCGCAGCAGATCGTCTTCTGCGTGATAAGGGTGCCGCGTCCCCCTGGGACCGGCGAATGGATGGCGATGGCGCGCCTTGACTGAGAAGAGAGCATTGTCGCTCCACGACGTGGCGGCGGACTGGCTGATACGGGTGCGGGAGGCGCCCGGCGATGCCGCGCTTGCGCGATCGCTGGCGCACTGGCTGGACGAGCGTGACGAGCATCGCCGCGCCTACGCCTCCGTCGAGCGTTCCTGGCAGATCATGGCCGAACTGGCGCCCGCTCCTGCCGATCTGCAAGGCCATGATCGGCAAGAAGCCCCGCCTCCCGCCGTCCTTGCCTTCCCGCGTCGCCTGTGGCGCCCGCTGGCGATCAGCGCGGCGCTGGCCGCCGCTCTGGTGGCTTTTCTCGCCGCTCCCGCGCTCGTTCTGCTGATGGAGGCGGACTACCGCACCGGCACGGGTGCCCGTCAGGCCCTCGCCCTCGCTGATGGCAGCCGCATCGAGCTCGGCGCCGACAGCGCGGTGGCGGTGGACATGTCCGGCGCCCGGCGCGTCGTCCGCCTGCTGGCGGGCGAGGCCTTCTTCGATGTGCGCCCCGATCCGGTGCGCCCCTTCGTGGTCGATGCCGGCGGCGTCGATGTCACGGTGCTCGGCACCCGCTTCAATGTGCGGCTCACCTCCACCGATGCCGGCGTCGAGCTGGCGGAGGGGGCGGTGAGCCTGGACTATCCCGGCCATGGGCAGGCCCATGCCCGGCTGGTGCCGGGCCAGAGCGCGTTGGTCGACCTGCGGACGGGCGCGCTCGTCACGGGCGAGATCGCGGTGGATGACATCGCGGTCTGGCGCGAGGGCCGGCTGTTCGTCCAGGACGCGACGATCGCCGCCGTGGTCGAGCAGCTGCAGCGCTACCACCGCGCCTGGATCACCGTGCCGGACGGCGCCCTGGCGCAGCAGCGCGTCACCGGCCTCTATGATCTCACCGATCCCGATCGCGCCCTGCGCGCCCTGGTGGAGCCGCATGGCGGCCGGATGCGGGAAATCTCGCCCTATATGCGGGTTCTCTCGCGCTTCTAGAAGATTTTGCCCGGCGGGATGAAAAACCGTGGCGGCTCGATCGTCTGACACCCGGGATGCGTTTGCTGAACGCACGGAACGATCTGGGGAGTAGACTTGATGAGCGCGCCGATGCGCCCCGCCGACACTGTTGCGGCGCCGTCCACACCGAACCGCCGCGCGCTGCGCCTGATGGCAACGACCGCCTTCATCTGCCTCGCCGGTGTCACGGACGGCCTCGCCCAGACGACGGCGCCGGCCCCCGTCGCCACCAGCGCGGCCCGCCCCTTCAACATTCCCGCCCAGCCGCTCGCCAGCGCGCTGAACGCTTTCGGGCGCCAGTCCGGCCTGCAGGTGACTCTGGCCTCGGCCACCTCGCGCGGCATCACTTCGCGGCCGGTGCAGGGCAGCCTCACGCCGCAGCAGGCGCTCGCCCGCATGCTGGACGGGACCGGCATCGCCTTCCGCATCACCGGGGAAGGCACTGCCGTTGTCGGCCAGAGCGCGCCGGTGGAAGGCCATGCCGGCGCGGTCGAGGGCGAGTTGCTGGACGTCGTCTCGGTCGCCGGCGACGGCATCAGCCGGGGCGGCGTGGCCGAGACGGTCATCGGCCCGCAGGCGCTGGAGCGGCTCAACCCGCAGGACCTCGCCGATGTGTTCCGCGAGCAGCCGGGCATCGAGGTCGGCAGCTCCGTGCCGATGTCGCAGAAGGTCTATGTCCACGGCATCGAGGAGACCAACCTCGCCGTGACCATCGACGGCAGCCGGCAGAACAACAAGGTGTTCCACCACATGGGCACCAACCTGATCGATCCGGGCGTCCTGAAGGCCGTGCGCGTCGATGCGGGCGTCGCCCCCGCCGATGCCGGCCCCGGCGCGCTCGCCGGCACCATCGCTTACGAGACCAAGGACGCGCGGGACTTCCTCGACGCCGACGGCTTCGGCGGCATCGGCAAATATTCCTTCAACTTCAACGGCGATACGTCGCTCGCCAACATCACCGGCTATGCCCGCCAGGGCGGCTTCGAGACTCTGGGCTATTTCAATATCGGCCAGGGCAACGAATTCACCGCCGGCAATGGCGATGTGGTGATGGGCACCAGCACCAACCTCGTCAACGGCATCGGCAAGGTGTCCTACGAGGCGCCCACCGGCGACCGCTTCAGCATCAGCTATGAGAGCGTCAGCGACGACGCCCCGCGCCCCTACCGCGCCAATGGCTCGGACTTTCCCGGCGCGCGGCCATGGGACCCGGAGCTGACGCCCTACGATATCCAGCGCCAGAACACGGTGTTCACCTATACCGACTCCACGCCCGAGGGCTGGTGGGACCCGAAGCTGGTGCTGGCCTACAGCTCGACGGAGATCTCGAAGCTCACCTATCTCAACCCCCGCTCCGGCTTGCCCTCGCCCTATACGACCTCCGGCAAGACCGACAGCTTCAACGGCAAGTTCGAGAACAAGTTCGCCTTCGGCCTCGGCACCGTCATCGCCGGCATCGACTTCTACGACGACACCGCCCAGCTCTACGATCCCTATGACGCCGCCACCGAGAAGGCGACCAATGTCGGCCTCTACGCCCAGGCGCGGCTGGAGCCGTGGGAGCGCACCCGCCTGTCCTTTGGCGGCCGCGCCGACAACCAATGGTTCACCGGCACGACCGGCGAGTCCTGGGACAATGCCGGCCTCAGCGGCAATGTGTCGGGCGAGTACGATGTGATCGAGAACTTCCTGACCGCGCGCGCCGGCTATTCCCATGTCTGGGCCGGCATTCCGCTGGCCGAGAATTTCTACATGAACCCGGCCTGGGACTATGCCGGCGGCGCCGAGCCGGTAACCTCGAACAACGCCATGGCCGGGCTGAAGGCGACCTATCAGGGCTTCACCCTTGAGGGCAGCGTCTTCCGCACCGACATCTACAATGCCCGCGTCGTCACCTACAGCAACGCCCAGTTCGGCGCGATCCGCGCCCGCGACATCGAATCGCGCGGCTTCGAGATCGCCGGCGGCTATGAATGGGAGACCGGCTTCATCAGGGTGAAATATGCCGACATCGACGTCACCATTGACGGCGTGCAGGCCGATTCCGACACCGGCAACTACCTCGCCACCCCGGTCGGGCAGATGATCACCTTCGTCGTCGCCCAGCGCATCCCGCAATGGGGCCTGACCATCGGCGGCAATGTGGAAGTCGCGCTCGAATATGACGACCTTCCCACCGTGGTGCCCGATGGCTGGGGCGACACGCTGACCACGTCGATCCCCGGCTATACCGTCGTCAACATCTATGCGGAGTACCGGCCGGTCACCGCGCCGCACCTGATGCTGCGGCTCGACGTCAACAATCTGTTCGATGAGACCTATGCCAGCCGCGGCACCTATGGCCAGGACATCGCCGATGTCGTGCCGCTCTACCAGCCGGGGCGCTCCTTCATCGTTACCGCCTCGGCGAAGTTCTGACCCGCCGATGACGAGGCGTCGCGCCGGGAAGGTCGCCGCGCTTGCCGCCCTGCTGGCCGCCGGGCTGGTGGCGCTCTGGCCGGCGGTGGCGGCCGCGCGGGAGATCGTGGACCTCGCCGGCCGCGCCGTCACCGTGCCCGACAGGGTGGAACGCCTCATCATTGGCGAGGGCCGCTATATCCCGGCCCTCGCCATTCTCGAACGCGACGACCCTATCGGCCGCGTCGTCGGCATGATGGGCGAGTATGAGCAGGTCGATCCGGCGACCTATGCCCGCTTCCGCACGCGCTTTCCTGCCATCGCCGGGATTCCCCGCTTCGGCCGCGCCTCGGCGGACAGCTTCAGCCTGGAGCGGGCCCTGGCGCTGCGCCCGCAGGTCGCCATCTTCGGCGTCGACGGCCACGGCCCGGGAGCAAGCAATGCGCGGGTGATCGAGGTGCTCGAACAGGCCGGCGTGGCCATCGTCTTCATCGATTTCCGCACCGATCCGCTGGTCAGCACGCCGAGGAGCATCGAGGTGCTTGGCGCCGTGCTGGGGCGGGAGGAGGAGGCGGCGGCATTCATCGCCGAGTGGCGCGCCGCCTATGAGGAGGTGCGCGATCGGCTGGCGCGGCACCGCCCACCGGCGCCGCGCGTCTTCATCGAGAGCCGGGTGGGGCTGATGCCCTGCTGCGAGACGATGGTGCGCGGCATGATGGGCGATTTCGTCACCGCGGCAGGCGGCACAAACCTCGCCGCCGGTGTCATCCCCGCCGATGCCGGCACGGTCAGCCTGGAATATCTGCTGGTCAATCCGCCCGACATCTATGTCGGCACCGCCATAGGCAGCGCGTCGAGCCCGCCCGACAGCCCGTGGATCGCGCTCGGGCCGGATGTCGCGCCCCGGCAGGCAGCCGCCAGCCTCGCCCGCGCCACCGGGCGCGTCGGCATCGCCGAACTGTCAGCGGTGAAATCCGGCCGGGCCTTTGCCGTGTGGCACCATTTCTACAATTCGCCGTTCAATGTCGCGGCGCTGCAGGCCTTCGCCAAATGGCTCCACCCCGAGCTGTTCGCCGATCTCGACCCGGAAGGCCTGCTGCGCCGGCTGCACCAGCGCTTTCAGCCCTTCCCGCTGGAAGGGACCTACTGGACCGCGTTGCCGCCCTAGGTCGCCACGCGACGGTCGAACATCCAAGGCGGCCACGATAACAACGCTTGTGTCGCGTCTACATGTCGGCTATCGTCGACATATGGACACAGATCACGCTCTCTCCGCCTTTGCGGCGCTCGCGCAGCCGACCCGGCTCGACGTGTTCCGGCTGCTTGTCGCCCATGAGCCGCAGGGGCTGGCGGCGGGTGAGATCGCGCGGCGGCTTGATGTGCCGCACAACACGCTCTCCACCCATTTCGGCATTCTCGCCCGCGCCGGGCTGATCGTGGCGGAGCGCCAAAGCCGGCTCATCATCTACCGCGCCCAGCTGGAGGCGGTGCGTCATCTGGCCTCCTTCATCCTGAAGGATTGTTGCGGTGGCAAGCCGGAGATCTGCGCCCCGCTGATCGCCGATCTTCAGCCCTGCTGCTCCGGCGGGACGCAGCCCGCAGACGCCTATGACGCCCAAGGAAACTCCACCAAGGAGGCCTGCGATGTCGCCTGACCGTGCCGACGTCACGATCTATCACAACCCCGCCTGCGGCACCTCGCGCAACGTGCTGGGGCTGATCCTCAATGCCGGTATCGCGCCTGTGATCATCGAGTATCTGAAGACCCCGCCGACCCGCGAGCAACTGGTGGCGCTGATCGCGCGCATGGGCATTCCGGTCAGCGCCCTGCTGCGCGAGAAGGGCACGCCCTATGCCGAGCTCGGCCTCGACGATCCCACGCTCGGCGACGAGGCGCTGCTCGACGCGATGATGGCGCATCCCATCCTCATGAACCGGCCGATCGTCGTCACCCCGCGCGGCGTCAAGCTGTGCCGGCCGTCGGAGAGCGTGCTCGACCTTCTCGACGCCCCCCAGCGCGGCGAATTCCGCAAGGAAGACGGCCAGCTGGTCATTGATGCCCACGGCAACCGCGCCGCCTGAACCGAACCGGAGCCCTCATGTCCCAGACCCTGGCGCTCACGCCCCGGCCCGCGCGGCTGTCCTTTCTCGACCGCTACCTCACCGTGTGGATCTTCGCGGCGATGGCGCTCGGCGTCGTGCTCGGCACGGTGTTCACCGGTCTGCCGGAGGCGCTGAACACGCTCTCGGTCGGCTCCACCAACATCCCCATCGCCATCGGGCTGATCCTGATGATGTACCCCCCGCTCGCCAAGGTGCGCTACGAGGAGCTGCATCGGGTTTTCGCCGACAAGCGGGTGCTGGTGCTCTCGCTGGTGCAGAACTGGCTGATCGGGCCGACGCTGATGTTCGCCCTCGCGGTGATCTTCCTGCGCGACTACCCGGAATACATGACCGGGCTGATCCTCATCGGGCTGGCGCGCTGCATCGCCATGGTGCTGGTGTGGAACCAGCTGGCCAAGGGCGACAACCAGTATGTCGCCGGGCTGGTGGCGTTCAACTCGATCTTCCAGATCCTGTTCTTCTCCACCTATGCCTGGCTGTTCCTCACCGTGCTGCCGCCCTTGTTCGGGCTGGAGGGCAGCGTCGTCGATGTCAGTTTCTGGACCATCACCGAGGCGGTGCTGATCTATCTCGGCATTCCGTTCCTGGCCGGCTTCCTCACCCGCCGCATCCTGATCGCGCGCAAGGGACCGGACTGGTACGCCAACGTGTTCCTGCCCAGGATCAGCCCGATCACGCTCGGCGCGCTTTTGTTCACCATCGTCGCCATGTTCAGCCTCAAGGGCGGCGATCTCGTGCGCCTGCCGATGGACGCGGTGATCATCGCCATCCCGCTGACGATCTATTTCGTCGTCCAGTTCCTCATCAGCTTCGCCATGGGCCGGCTGATCGAGGCGGATTATCCCCGCACCACGGCGATCGCCTTCACCGCCGCCGGCAATAATTTCGAGCTGGCGATCGCAGTGGCCATCGCCGCCTTCGGCCTGGCCTCGCCGGTGGCCTTTGCCGCCGTCATCGGGCCGCTGGTCGAGGTGCCGGTGCTGATCCTGCTCGTGCATGTCGCGCTGCGGCTCGGCAAGAAGTGGTTTCCAGCGACCGCGCCCGGTGGCTCCTAAAGGGCGGCGGGGACGGCGCGACGGGCTTTCTTCGATAAATGTCGAAATAGGGATTGACCGCGCGCCGCACCTGCTCCTAACCTATTTCCATGAATCTCGAACAAGCCTCCCGCCAGCTTGAAGCGCTGGGCAATCCGACCCGATTGCAGATCTACCGGACGCTGGTGCGGGCGGGCCACGCCGGCCTGCCGGTCGGCGGCCTGCAGGAGCGGATCGGCATCGCCGCTTCCACGCTGTCGCATCATCTGAAGCGCCTCGTCGACACCGGGCTGGTGACGCAGGAGCGCCACGCCACCACGCTGATCTGCCGCGCCCATTATCCCGCCATGGACGCGCTGATCGGCTATCTCGCCGACGAATGCTGTGCCGATGCCGCCTGCGTCGCCTCCGAGGCCGCGGCGAGCTGAAATTCTGGGCCTATATTTCCAAGATACCGGAAGGATAGAAAATGGACCCCGCCTCGACGCCCGACCTTCCGGTCGCCATCATCGGCGCCGGGCCCGTCGGGCTGGCCGCCGCCGCCCATGCGGTGCGGCGCGGCCTCACGCCGCTGATCTTCGAGCGTGGCCCTTCGGTGGCGACGGCGCTGCGCAGCTGGGCGCATGTGCGTGTGTTCACGCCGTGGCGATACAATGTGGACGCCGCCGCCCGGGACCTGCTGCTGGAACAGGGCTGGCAGGCGCCCGATCCCGACGCCTTGCCGACGGGTGCCGACATCGTCCGCGACTATCTGGAGCCGCTGGCGCGCCATCCCGCCCTCGCGCCGCATCTGCGCTGCGCGGCCGATGTGCGCGCCATCGCCCGCGCCGGCCTCGACAAACTCACCACCGCCGGCCGGGAGAAGGCCCCGTTCCAGATCATCTGGCGCGATGCCGACGGGGCCGAGCAGCGCACCGAGGTGCGCGCCGTGCTTGATGCCTCCGGCACCTGGGACCAGCCGAACCCGCTTGGCGTCGACGGGCTGCCCGTTCCCGGCGAGCGCGAGGCGCAGGACCTCATCGCCTATGGCATTCCCGACATTCTGGGCCATGCCCGCGCCGACTATGCCGGCCGGCGGGTGCTGGTCGCCGGCAGCGGGCATTCCGCCATCAATGCGGTGCTGGATCTGCTGCGTCTGCAGGAAGACGCGCCGGAGACCCGGATCCTCTGGGCGCTGCGCCGCAACGGGCTGCAGAAGGCGCTGGGCGGCGGTCTCGATGACAAGCTGGCCGAGCGCGGCGCCCTTGGCCTCGCCGCCCGCCAGGCGGTCGAAACGGGCCGGCTTACCGTGCTCTCGCCCTTCGCGACGGAGCGGCTGGAGCGGGCGGGCGAGGCCCTGGCCCTCACCGCGCGGGTGGAGGGCGACCCGCGCCGCCTCACCCTTGACCGCCTGATCATCGCCACCGGCTCGCGGCCCGACCTGTCGCTGTGCCGCGAATTGCGGGCCGCGCTCGATCCGAACGTCGAGGCCCCGCTGGCGCTCGCGCCGCTGATCGACCCCAATCTCCACTCGTGCGGCACCGTGCCGCCGCATGGCGCGGCGGAGCTGGCGCATCCGGAACCCGGCTTCTACATCGTCGGCTCGAAAGCCTATGGGCGGGCGCCGACCTTCCTGATGATGACCGGCTATGAGCAGGTCCGCTCCGTCATCGCCGAGATTGCCGGCGATCACGCGGCGGCGCGGGACGTGCATCTGGTATTGCCCGAAACCGGGGTGTGCAGCACCGCCCCGCGTGAAACCGGCGCCGCCTGTTGCGCGCCTCCCACGCCGGCGATCCCCGCCGCCTCCACGGGCTGCTGTGGAGTGCCGGCGTGAGCGAGAATGTTCTTGTCGCCGGCGCTGGCGAGCATCGCCCGCCCGGCGGGCGCAGCCTGTTCGTCACCGGGCTCGGCATCGGCCAGATCTGCTCCTGGGGCTCGCTCTATTACAGTTTCCCGCTGATCGCCGAGGCGATGGGCCATGAGCTCGGCTGGTCGAAGAGCGCGCTCTATGGCGCGGCGACGCTGGGCCTCGCCTTCGCAGGGCTGGCGGCCTATCCGATCGGCGCCGCCATCGACCGGGGCCATGGCCGGGCGATCATGACCATCGGCTCGGTGCTGGCGGGCCTGCTGCTGGTGCTGTGGTCGCAGGTCGAGAGCCTCGCTTTGTTCTATGTCGCGGTGGCCGGCATCGGCGCGCTGCAAGCGGCGACGCTGTACGATCCCGCCTTCGCCGTCATCGCCCGCCGCTCCGGCCCGTCGCATGCGCGGGCGGGGATCACGGCGCTCACCCTGTGGGGCGGCTTCGCCTCCACCGTGTTCATCCCGCTGGTGCAGCTGCTGCTCGACACGGTGGGCTGGCGCGACGCGCTGCTGGTGCTGGCTTGCATCAACATCCTCGTCTGTGCCGGCTGCTACTGGTCGGTGATCGACCCCGCCGCCGATGCGCCGCCGCACCGCGCCTCCGCGTCAGTGGCGCCGCTCAGCGGCCGGGCGGCGGTGGCGTGGGCGGCGCGCCAGCCGGTGTTCTGGGCGCTGGCGGTGGCCTTCACCGCCTATTCCGCCGCCTTCTCGGCCTTCACCTTCCACCTCTACCCGATGCTGGTGGAGAAGGGGTTCGAGGTTTCCGCCGTGGTCGCCGCCATGACGCTGATCGGCCCGGCGCAGGTGGCGGGGCGCGTCGCCATCTGGGTGTTCGCGCCGCGCGCGCCGGTGCGGCTGATCGGTTCGGTCACGGTGGCGGTGTTCCCGCTGGCGCTGGTGGCGCTCGATGTGCTGCCGCCGAGCTTCCTGCTGATCGCGCTCGTCGCCCTGTTCTATGGCGCGGCCAACGGCATCACCACCATTGTGCGCGGCCTCTCCGTGCCGGAAATGCTCACCCGCGAGGCCTATGGCGCGGTGAACGGGGCGATGTCGGCGCCGAGCACGATTTCGCGCGCAGTGGCCCCGCTGGCGGCGGCGCTGATCTGGTCGATGTCGGGCTCCTATGATGGTGTGCTGCTTGCCATCATCGTCCTGACCCTGCTGCTGGCGTGCGGCTTCTGGCTGGCCGCCTTCCTGTCGCGCCGCGCATCATCCGAGGTTTCTTGATGACCACAGACGATTTCACCGAGGCGCTCGATCTCGCCCATTTCGACCGGCCGGACGCGGACAAGCTGGCGCCCGCCGCGCCGCTGACCCATCCGCCGCGCATCCTGCTGCTCTATGGTTCGCTGCGCGAGCGGTCCTATAGCCGGCTACTGGTCGAGGAGGCGGCGCGCCTGCTCACCGCCATGGGCGCGGAGACGCGTATCTTCGATCCCCGCGACTTGCCCCTGCCGGACGCGGTGCCGGCGGACCATCCCAAGGTGCAGGAACTGCGCAGCCTGTCGGAATGGTCGGAAGGGCAGGTGTGGTGCAGCCCGGAACGGCACGGCACCATAACAGGCGTGTTCAAGAGCCAGATCGACTGGCTGCCGCTGGAATATCGCGGCATCCGCCCGACCCAGGGCCGCACGCTGGCGGTGATGCAGGTGAGCGGTGGCTCGCAATCCTTCAATGCGGTGAACACGCTGCGCGTGCTCGGCCGCTGGATGCGGATGATCACCATTCCCAACCAGTCCTCGGTGGCCAAAGCGTTCGAGGAATTCGACGCCGCCGGGCGGATGAAGCCGTCGCCCTATTATGACCGGGTGGTCGACGTGATGGAGGAACTGATGAAGTTCACGCTGCTCACCCGCGAGCGCCGGGACTATTTCACCAGCCGCTACAGCGAGCGCCGCGAGGCCGCGCTCAAGGCGGCGGTGGCAGCGGAGGGGGATCTCTCCACCATCGCCATGACCGGCGCGGCCCCGACACGCTGAGGCAAGGTTCGTCGATTGCGTCGATGCGTCTCGAAATAAATGAGAACTGAACGACCGATTTTCAATGCCTTCCGCCGGGAGGTGTCCGAGACTGTCACCAAACTGTCATCTGCGGCTGGTACGGCGCAACAGCCATGGCGCACATGGCGAAAGCGGGCCTGTGCAGAAGGAAACCGGGGATGAAAGTTGGCATCAATGGCATGGGGCGGATCGGGCGCCTCGCCCTGCGCGCGGCGATGGGGGCTGCCGAGCGCCAGGCCAGCGATCCGCGCGCCGGCAACCGGCTCGATATCGTTCATGTCAATGAGCTCAAGGGCGGCGCGGCGGCGACGGCGCATCTTCTGGAATTCGACAGCGTGCAGGGTCGCTGGCGGGCGCCGATCGAGGCCGTCGGCGAGGAGGCCATCACCGTCAATGGCACGCCCATCTCCTTTTCGGCCCATGCCGCCCCGGGCGACATCCCGTGGGGCGATCTCGGCGTCGATGTCGTGCTGGAATGCACCGGCAAGTTCCTGACCCCGGCGGCGCTGCAAGGTCATCTGGACCGTGGCGCCAAGCGCGTCATCGTCGCCGCGCCTGTGAAGGACCCCTCGGTGCTCAATGTCGTCGTCGGCGTCAACGAGCATCTCTATGAGCCGGCAACGCATCCCATCGTCACCGCCGCATCCTGCACCACCAACTGCCTCGCTCCCGTGGTGAAGGTGGTGCATGAGGCGATCGGCATCCGCCACGGCCAGATCACCACCATCCACAACCCCACCAACACCAATGTCGTGGTCGACGCCCCGCACAAGGATCTGCGCCGCGCCCGTTCCGCCATGCTGTCGCTGCAGCCGACCACGACGGGGAGCGCCACCGCCATCGCGCTGATCTATCCCGAGCTGAAGGGCAAGCTGAACGGCCATGCGGTGCGCGCGCCTGTGCTCAATGCCTCGCTCACCGATGCGGTGTTCGAGATGCAACGCCCGACCAGCGTGGAGGAGGTGAACGCGCTGTTCCGCGCCGCCGCCGAGGGCCCGCTCAACGGCATTCTCGGCTATGAGCCGCGCGCGCTGGTGTCCGCCGACTATGCCCGCGACACCCGTTCCTCCATCGTCGACGGCCTCTCGACCATGGTCACCGACGGGACGCTGCTCAAGGTCTATGCCTGGTACGACAATGAGATGGGCTATGCCTGCCGCATGGTCGATCTCGCCTGCCACATGCAGAAGGTCGGGATATGAGCATGTCGGGGGCATCGGCGAGCGGGCTGCGCAACTACGCCATCGTGACGGCGGCCTATTGGGGCTTCACCCTCACCGATGGCGCCCTGCGCATGCTGGTGCTGTTCACCTTCTTCCAGCTCGGCTATTCGCCCTTCACGCTCGCCTTCCTGTTCCTGCTCTATGAGGCGGCGGGCATCGGCGCCAATTTCATCGGCGGCTGGCTGGCGGCGCGCTACGGCATCACCCGCATGCTCACCGTCGGGCTGGTGACGCAGATCGCCGGCTTCCTGCTGCTGTCTGCGGTGTCGCCGGAATGGGGCAGCACGCTGCTCGTCACCTGGGTGCTGCTGGCGCAGGGCGTGTGCGGCGTCGCCAAGGACCTGACCAAGACCGCCTCAAAGTCCGCGATCAAGATCACGGAATCGCAGGCGGGCGGGGAGGCGGAAGGCCGGCTGTTCAAATGGGTGGCCTGGTTCACCGGCTCGAAGAACGCGATGAAGGGCGTCGGCTTCTTCCTCGGCGGCCTGCTGCTGCAGCTGGTCGGCTTCCGCTATGGGCTGTGGCTGATGGCGGGGGCGCTGTTCCTGGTCATGCTCGGCGTGGTGTTCTCGCTCCCCGCCATGATGGGCAAGGCCAAGGCCAGCGCCAGCGCCCGCGAACTCTTCGCCAAGTCGAAGGGCATCAATCTGTTGGCGGCCGCCCGCGTCGCCTTGTTCGGCGCGCGCGATGTGTGGTTCGTCGTCGGCGTGCCGGTGTTCCTCTATGCCAGCGGTTGGACCTTCACCATGGTCGGCGCCTTTCTGGCGCTGTGGACCATCGGCTACGGGCTGGTGCAGGCGGCCGCCCCTTCGCTTGTGGCCCGCAGTCCCGATGGCCTGTCGCGCGAGGTGCCGGCGGCGCGCTGGTGGTCGCTGGGGCTGGCCCTCGTGCCGGCGCTGATCGCCGCCGCGCTGGCGCTGGCGCCGCCTGATCCCACGCTGGTGCTGGTCGTGGGTCTTGCCGTCTTCGGCGTCGCCTTCGCGGTGAATTCCTCGGTGCACTCCTATCTCGTGCTCGCCTATGCGGGCTCGGAGAAGGCGGCGGAGGATGTCGGCTTCTACTATGCCGCCAATGCGGCGGGGCGCTTCCTCGGCATTCTCGCCTCCGGCTTCCTCTACCAGTTCGGCGGCATCACTGCCTGCCTGCTCGGCTCGGCGGTGATGCTGTTCATCTGCTGGTTTGTCACCCTGGCGCTGCCGACGCGGGCGGATTCGCCGAGGCCGACGGTTCGCACCGTCCCCTGACCCACGCCTACGCGGCGGAGGCCGGCGCAGCGGTTGCGCCGCGCGTGTTGACGAAGAGGGCGTAGAGCGAGGTGTGGCCGCAGATGAACAGGCGGTTGCCGGCCGCGCCGCCAAAGGCGAGGTTGCCGACCCGCTCGGGCACCCGGATCTTGCCGAGGAGTTGTCCCTCCGGTGTATAGCAGTGCACCCCGTCGCCGGCGCTCGACCATAGGCGCCCGGCCTCGTCGACGCGAAACCCGTCGGGAGCATGGGGCGTCACCTCGGTGACGACCCTGCCATTGGCGAGCGTGTTGTCGGCGCGGACGGTGAAGGCGCGGATGTGGCGGTTGCCGGCCTCGCGGCCGATGCCGCCGGAATCGGCGATATAGAGCACGCTTTCATCCGGCGCGAAGGCGAGGCCGTTGGGCTGGTCGAAATCGTCGGCCACCACGGCCAGCGTGCCGTCGCGCGGGTCGAGGCGGAACACATAGCGCCCGTCCTGCTCGGACTCCGCCCGGCCGCCCTCATAGTCGGACGCGATGCCGTAGGTCGGATCGGTGAACCAGAGCGTGCCGTCCGACTTCACCACCACATCGTTGGGTGAATTGAGCCGGCGCCCCCGGTAGCGGTCGGCCAGAACGGTGAGCGTGCCGTCCGGCTCGGTGCGGGTGACGCGGCGGGTGCGGTGCTCGCAGGTGACAAGCCGCCCCTGCCGGTCGCGCGTATTGCCATTGGCGAAGTTGGAATCGGCCCGGAACACGCCGACGGCCTGCGTGTCCTCGCACCAGCGCATCAGCCGGTTATTGGGAATGTCGCTCCAGATCAGGCAGCGCTGATCGGCGAAATAGACCGGCCCCTCGCACCAGCGCATCCCCGTATGCAGCCGCTCCAGCCAGGCAATGGGGAGGACGAGGTCGCGGAAGCGGGGATCGACGATCTCGAACACATCAAGCATCGGGGTACCCTCGGTGGCGGTATGGAGAGCCTCCGGCCCTGCCGGGAGACAGATGAACCCGGCCGGCGGGCTTGCGCAACTGGTATAATGAGATACTGTTGCTACCATCGAGCGGCACAAGATCGCCGATACCTGGGAAATCCATCAAGAGCTCCACCAACGGGGCCATTGGGAGGAATGATATGCGCCTGAAAACCCTTTCGCGCGTCTGCGCGACCGCGTGTGCCACCCTTGCTCTCGTTGCCGCCGGCGCGCTGCCGGCGCTGGCCACGCCGGACAAGCCGGTGATCGCGCTCGCCAACGCCTATTTCGGCAATAGCTGGCGGCACCAGATGGTCGACGCTTTCAAGGAAGCGGCCGAGAAGGCCAAGGCCGACGGCAAGATCGCCGACTACATCATCCTGAACGGCGACGGCACCGTCGCCCAGCAGAACAGCCAGATCGCCGAGCTGATCCTGAAGAAGGTCGACGCCATCGCCGTCGACGCCGCCTCCGAGACGGCGGTGAACGGCATCATCGAGAAGGCCTGCAAGGCCGGCATCAAGGTGGTGTCCTTCGATTCCATCGCCTCCGCACCGTGCAACTGGCAGCTCAATTTCGACTTCAAGGGCTACAAGCGCGAGCAGGCCGAGTGGGTGCTGAAGAAGATCGGCGGCAAGGGCAATGTCATCGTCGTGCGCGGCGTGAAGGGCTCGGCGCCGGATGCCGACATGTATGGCGCGCAGGAAGCCGTGCTGAAGAACTTTCCCGACGTGAAGGTGGTGGCGACCGTCTATGGCCAGGCCACCGCCTCGGTCGCCCAGTCGGCGGTCGCCAATGCGCTCCCCAGCCTGCCGCATGTCGATGCGGTGCTCGGGCAGGGCGGTTCGGACGATACCGGCATCGCTCAGGCCTTCGACCAGTATGGCGGCGAGTACGCCAAGAAGATGCCGGTCATCGAGGGCGGCGGTTCCTCCAACTTCATCCAGTGGTGGGCGAAGCAGAAGGACGCCAACGGCTATTCCACCATCTCGATGAACACGACGCCTGGCATTGGCGGCGCCGCCTTCTGGCTGGCCTATGAGCTGGTCAAGGGCGCCAACCCGCCCAAGCTGATGATCATGCCGGTCGCCACCGTCACCGACGACAATCTCAAGGACTATCAGAGCCTTCCGGCCGGCGTTATCGTCAGCCCGTCCTATTCCCAGCAATGGGTCCAGGACAATCTGCTGAAGGCGAAGGCGGGCAACTGACCCGCCGGCCGACCGCTTCCTGAGGCAGACCACGGATACGCATGATGACGGCAGCTTTCTCTGCCGCGCAGGACGCTCCGGCCATCAGGGCCGGGGTGTCGGCGCCGCTTCGCCCCTCCCATGTCGCGGCCGGGACGGACGCCGCCGCGCCGGTCGTGCGCCTGTCCGGCATCTGCAAGGCGTTCGGGCCCACCCGGGCCAATGACGGCATCGACCTTATGGTCGCGCCCGGCGAGGTGCTGGGCCTCGTCGGCGGCAATGGCGCCGGCAAGTCGACGCTGATGCGCATCCTGTGCGGCGTCACCCGCGCCGATGCGGGCCGCATCGCGCTGCGCGGCATCGACATCGCGCCGGATCTCTACGACACAGGGCTGGCGCAGGCCGGCGGCATCCGCATCGTCCATCAGGAATTGTCGCTGTGCGACAATCTCTCGGTGGCCGAGAACTTCTTTCTCGAAGCGCCGGAGGCGGCGCGGGCGCTGCCGGGCTGGCGCCGCGCCTTTCGCGCCCGCGCCCGCGCCGCGCTGGACGAGGTGTTTCCCGATCACGGCATTTCGGTCGACGCCCGCGTCGCCCATCTCGCCATAGGCCAGCGGCAGATGGTGGAAATCGCCCGCGCCGTCGCCACCCCGCAGGTGCGCCTCGTCATCCTCGACGAACCGACTTCTTCGCTGGGGCTGGAGCGCAGCCGGCAGCTGCGCGCCTTCATCAAGGCCCGCACCAGAGAGGGGCTCGCCTTCATCTTCATCAGCCACAAGCTGCAGGAGGTGGTGGACATCGCCCACCGCGTTCTGGTGCTGCGCAATGGCCGTTCCGTCTGGTCCGGGCCGGCCGTGGAGGCGAGTGTGGAAGCGCTGGTTCAGGCGATGGGCGGCCCGGCCGAGGGAGTGATGCTGAGCCGCCGCGCCGCCCGCCCCGCCATCGGCGAGCGCGCGCGCGAAAGGGTCCGGCTGACCGGCGCCCTCATTGCCCCGCTCGGGCGCGACGTGGTGCTGCGCGCCGGCGAGGTGGTCGGCCTTGCCGGGCTGGAAGGCTCGGGCCAGCGCGACCTGCTGCACGGGCTGCATGGACGGCCCGGCCCGGGCATCTCCCGCGAAGGAAAGGCGAGCTTCGTCTCCGGCGACCGGCAGAAGGAGGGCGTCTTTCCGCTCTGGAGTGTGCTCTCCAACATCGCCCTCGGCCGGCTGGAAGGCCGGGCGCCGCTGGGGCGGGTCGATAACGGGCAGGAGCGTGACGCCGCCCGCGTCGCCGCCGAGAAGCTGAAGCTCGATCCCGCCCGCTTCGATTCGCCCATTCTCGATCTGTCCGGCGGCAACCAGCAGAAGGCGCTGGTCGCCCGGGCGCTGGTGGGCGAGGCCGACACGATCCTGTTCGACGACCCCACGCGCGGCGTCGATGTCGCGGCCAAGGAGGATTTCTACGCCCTCATCGGCTCGGTGGCGCAGGCCGGGCGCCTCGTCATCTGGCACTCGACGGAAGACATCGAGTTCCTGGAGTGCGACCGTGTGCTGGTGTTCGCTGGCGGGCGCATTGTGCGCGAGCTGGTGGGCACGGAGATCACCGAGCAGGCCATCGTCGACGCGTCCTTCGCCGGCACCGGCGCTCTGGAGCGCGACGCCACCGCCGGCGCGCGCGGGCCGCTGGACCGGCTGGTCGATCTCGCCCCCTTTGCCAGCCTCGCCGCCGTCTTCGCGCTGATGGCCTGGGTGAACCCGCTCACCGTCTCGATGTTCGGGCTGGAACTGCTGCTCGGTCCGGCGATCGCGCTGGTTCTGGTGGCGCTGGCGCAGATGTTCGTCGTCGGCGGCAGCGAGATCGACCTCGGCGTCGGTGCCTTTGCCGGGCTGGTCAATGTGCTCAGCGCCACGCTGCTGTTCGACACGCCCTGGCTCGGCGGGGTGGCGCTCATCGCCAGCGTCCTCGCCTATGGGCTGATCGGCGCGACGATCCAGCTGCGGCGCATCCCCGCCATCGTCGTCACGCTGGGCGCATCTTTCATCTGGCTCGGCCTCGGCTACACGCTGCAGCCCACCCCCGGCGGCGCCTCGCCGGAATGGCTGTCGGCGGCCTTCGCCTGGACACTGGCCGATGTGCCGGCCACCCTCATCCTCATCGCCGTGGCGGCCGTGATCGCCCTGGCGATCGACCGCTCGCCGCTGGGCGTTGTGCTGCGCGGCTTCGGCAACAACGCGCAGGCGATGACGCTGGGCGGCTGGTCGCCGCTGCGCTACGCTATCCTGCGCTACATGCTGGCGAGCCTGTTCGCGCTGGCGGCGGGCCTGTCGCTCACCGCCATCAACACCGCCAGCGACATCAATGCCGGCGGCCCGTTCACCCTGATCAGCGTCGCCGCCGTGGTCATGGGCGGCTGCGCCCTGATCGGCGGCATGATCTCGCCGCTGGGCGTGGTGGCGGGCGCGCTCACCCTCGCGCTGGTCGGGGCACTGCTCGGGGCGCTCGGCGTTTCCACCGACTACAATGCCGCCGTGCAGGGCTGCCTGCTCCTGTCCATGCTGGCGCTGCGCGCCGTTGCCGATCGCCGGGAGGCCCGCCGATGACCGCGCTGATGGAACGGCTGGAACGCCACCGCTGGATCTGGTCCGCCCTCGGCGTGCTGCTGCTGTGGGCGGTGCTGTCGATCACCACCGGGCGCTTCAGCCTGCATGCGCTGTCCGGGGTGGCGATCTCGGCGAGCTTCCTCACCCTCGTCGCCCTCGGCCAGATGCTGGTTGTCACCACCGGGCGCGGCAATATCGACCTGTCGATCGCCAGCGTGCTGACGCTGAGCGCCTTTGCCAGCATCGTGGTGGCTGCGGGTTCCGATGCCCGCCTGCCGCTGGCGCTGGCGGCGGTGCTCGGCATCGGCCTCGTGACCGGGCTCGCCAATGCGCTGCTGGTCGTCGTGCTGCGCATCCCCGCCATCATCGCCACGCTGGCGACCGGCTATATTCTCGCCACGGCGACGCTGATCGCCAATCGCTGGGCCGCCGGCTTCTCCATGAGCCCCTTCCTGAAGATGCTGGCCGCCGGCCGGGTCGAGGGCGTGCCGCTGATGCTGGTCATCGCACTGGTGGCGGTGGCGCTCGCCGGCCTGCTGCTGGGCCGCACCGTCTATGGGCGCCGGCTCTCCGCCGTCGGGCAGAACGAGCGGGCGGCGGCGCTGGCCGGCATTCACACGGGCCGCGTCATCGCTTCCGCCTTCCTCGCCTCGGCCCTGCTGGCGGCGCTGACGGGAATGCTGCTCGGCGCCTATGTCGGCGGCGCCTTCCTGGAGATGGGCCAGCCCTATCTGCTGCAGTCGCTCGGCGCGGTGGTGCTCGGCGGATCGCTGATTTTCGGCGGCTCGTCGACGGCGCTGGGCACGCTGTGCGGCAGCTTCCTTCTCATCCTCATCGTCACCACCATGCAGGTCGCCGGCCTGCCGGCGGGGACGCAGGACATCGTGCAGGGGCTCGTCGTCATCGCCGTGCTGGCGCTGGCGGGCGGGCGCGCGGTACGCCGACGGCGCGCCGCCCCCAAGCCGGAGGCCGTGGCACCATGACCGCCGCCACCTCTCCCGAGGCGCGCCGGCGGGCGCTGTTCGGGACCCCGGAGCTGGAGCCGCAGGCCCGCCTGCTCGAAGCCGGCGCGCTGAGCGTCGAACTGATCGGTGGCGATCTGCGCAACATCCGCTTCCACGGCATCGAGGTGCTGCGGGCGATTTCCTTCCTGGTGCGCGACAAGGACTGGGGCACCTACGCGCCGGTGCTGCACGATCTCGCTATTGAGGAGGGGGAGGGACGCTTTGCGGTCGGCTACCGGGCCGAATGCGCCGGGGCCGGCGGCGAGAAGCTGGTCTATCAGGGCCGCATCGAAGGCCGCCCGACCGGCCTCGTCTTCGAGGGCGAGGCGGTGCCGGAGGGCGACTTCCTCACCAATCGCTGCGGCTTCACCGTGCTTCACCCCATCGTCGCCCTCGCCGGCGCGGAGGTGGAGGTCGAGCATGTCGACGGGCGCCGCGTGCCGGCGCGCCTGCCTGATCTGATCGACCCGGCGCAGCCCTTCAAGGACATGCGGGCGATCACCCACACTGTCGCGCCGGGGGTGCGGGCGACCTGCCGCCTGGAGGGCGACACCTTCGAGATGGAGGACCAGCGCAACTGGTCGGACGCCTCCTACAAAACCTATGTCCGCCCGCTGGCCCTGCCCTGGCCCTATGTGCTGCCGGCCGGCGTGCCGGTGCGCCAGCGCGTGACGCTCGACATCGTCGCGGAAGCCGCCGCCGCGCCGACTCCGCGCGACGACGCGCCGGTGGTGCTCACGCCAGGCGCGACGCGCGGGCGGCTGCCGCTCTTCGGGCTGGTGATCGCGCCCGAGGAAGCCGCCGCGACGCGGGGCGCCGCCGATGAGCTGGCTCACATCGCGCCGCAGACCCTGCTGTTCCACATCGACCCCACCGCTGGGCACGGGCCGGTGGAGCTTGCGGCCTTCGCCAAGCTCGCGGCGGCGCAGGGCGGGGAAGCCGTGCTGGAATATGTGGTGCCCTGTGCCCGTCCGTTGGACGCGGAACTGGGCGACCTCGCCGGGCAGGTGGCGGCGGCGGGGCTGCGGCTGGACGCCATCGCCGTCAGCCCCTCGGTCGACCGGCGCTCGACCCCGCCCGGCAGCACCTGGCCGCCCTGTCCGCCGCTGGAGGAGGTCTATGCCGCCGCCCGCCGCGCCTTCCCGGCGCTGCGGCTCGGCGGCGGCATGTTCAGCTATTTCACCGAGCTGAACCGCAAGCGCCCGCCGGTGGCGCTGCTGGATTATGTCACCCATTGCACCTGTCCCATCGTGCACGATGCCGACGACCGCGCGGTGATGCAGACGCTGGAGGCGCTGCCCTTCATCCTGCGTTCAGCCCGCGCCCTCATCGGCGCGGACACCCCTTACCGCATCGGCCCCTCGACCATCGGCATGCGGCAGAATCCCTATGGCGCGCGGGTGATGCCCAATCCCGAGCGCCGGCGGGTGCCGATGGCGCAGATCGACCCACGGCAGGACGGCCTTTTCGCCGCCGCCTTCCTCGTCGGCACCGCCGCGCGCCTCGCCGAAGCGGGGGTGGAGAGCTTCATCGGTGCCGCTCTCACCGGCCCGTTCGGCCTGCTGGGCGAGGGCGAGCCGGGCCGCCGCCGCCCGGTCTTCCACGCCGCGCGCTGGCTGGCGGCGATCGGGGGCGCGCCGGCGATCGCCCTGGTGTCCGCCGATCCAGCGCGGGTGCTGGCGCTGGCTGGCGCGACGCAAGCCGGTGATCGGGTGATGCTGGCCGCGAACCTCACGCCACGCGAGCAGGCCCTGGCTCTGCCCTTTGGCGGTCGCGCGCAACTGCTGGATGAGACGAGCGTGCTTGCCGGCGAGGGCCCGCGCCCGGTGGCTGTCGGCACCGGAGCGCTCACCCTGCCGCCCTACGCCGTGCTGCGGGTCGAGGGCTGAGCCTTCACTCCTCACCCCTGCCGGGTGAACAGCGCGCTGGAGCGGTCGAGATGCTTGACCATCAGCGCCTCGGCGCCGTCGGCATCGTGGCGGGCAATGTGGTCGATGATCTCTTCATGCTCGACCAGGGTGACGTTCTCGCGGCCCGACCAGGTCAGCATCTCCGTGTAGTACTGGCGCAGCCAGGACAGCATCGCCTCGCTCACCGCCTCGAAGATCGAGTTGCCGGAGATCGCCGCGATCTGGGTATGGAAGCGCATGTCATAGGCGATGAACTGCTTGGGCTCGCTCACCGCCTTCGCCTGCTGGTCGAGAATGCCGCGCAGCCGCGCCACATCCTCGGCGGTGGCGCGCTGCGCCGCCTCGCGAACCATGCCGCGCTCGAAGAAGCGGCGGGCCTGCTTGAGGTGTTCCAGGCTGTCCGGCGAGGCGGAGAGTAGGATCTGCGCCGTGAGGTCCACCTGCTGGAACAGCGAGCGCGCCGAGATCTGCTGCACCCGCGCCCGCTCGCCATGGGTGATGGCGATGAGGCCGATATTGGCCAGCGCCTGCATCGCCTCGCGGATGGCGGGGCGGCCGACGCCGAAGCGCTCCATCAGGTCGCGCTCGGAGGGCAGCGCGTCGCCCGGGCCCAGTTCCCAGAGGTGATGAGCGTTTTCAGGTGGTCGAACACCTCATGGGACAGTTTTCGTCGCACTATGGTGTCGGAAACATCAGCCATTCACGCACTCCTGCCAGGTCGGGGCCGTCTCGCCGCAGATCGGCATGTTGAGCATACCAGTGGCGTCCCCGGCGGACCAGCTGCGTTGCGCCGCCTCTCCCTGTCTCAGTGCATCGCCTTGGCGCTGTAGGGCAGCCAGGTGGCGACGCCGGGCACGGCGATGATCAGGAGCACCACCGCGATCAGCGCGACGATGAAGGGCGCGGCCGCCTTGCTGCCGCGCAGCAGGTCGGTCTTGGCAATGCCGCAGGTGACGAACAGGCAGGCGCCGACGGGAGGCGTGATCAGGCCGATGGCGAGGCCGATCACGGTCACGACGCCGAACTGGATGGGGTCGATGTCGAGCCGCTTCACCAGCGGCCACAGCACCGGCACCAGGATGATGATGTTGGCGGCGAGGTCCAGCAGCATGCCGGCGACGAGATAGACGCACAGGATCAGCAGCAGCACCAGCTGCGGGTTGTTGGTCAGCTCCAGGATGAACTGCGCCGCCGCCTGCGGAATCTGTTCGCGGGTGACGATCAGCCCATACACCGAGGCGGCGGCGATCATCAGCATGACGATGCCTGTCGTGACGGCGCTGTCGAGAATAATGCCCGGCAGGTCGCGCCAGGCGATGGTGCGGTAGACATAGCGCCCGACCAGCACCCCATAGACGACCGCCACCACCGAGGCTTCGGTCGGCGTGGCGATGCCGTAGCGGATCGAGCCGATGATGACGACCGGCATCAAGAGGCCCCACACGCTGGCGCGGGTGGCGCGGGCGATGGAGCCCAGCGTCGGGCGCGGGCCGCGCTGGTAGCCCTGCCGCACGGCGATCAGCCAGGCGGTGACCATCAGCGCCACCGTCATCAGAATGCCCGGCACGATGCCAGCGATGAACAGGTCGCTCACCGAGACGCCGGTGACGACGGCGAACACGATCATCGGGATGGAGGGGGGAATGACCACCGAAATGGTCGAGGCGGCCGCCGTCACGGCGGCGGTGAAAGGCGCGCCATAGCCTTTCTTCAGCATGGGCGGGATCAGCGCGCCGCCGGTGGAAGAGGCCTCCGCCACGGCCGAACCCGTCATGCCGCCCATCAGCATGCCGGCGCCGATATTGGCGTGGGCCAGCCCGCCGCGCATCCAGCCGACCAGCGTGTCGGCGAAGTCGATGATGTCGCGGGCGATGCCGCTGCGGGCCATCAGGTGGCCGGCGAGCAGGAAGAACGGCACCGCCAGCAGCACGAAGCTGTCCATGGCGGCGGTCATCTTCTGCACCACCAGCGCCAGCGGAAGGCCGCCATAGAGCAGCGCCATCACCGAGGCCACGGCGAGGGCGAAAGAGACCGGCATGTTCAGGATGAGCAGCACGGCAAAGGCAATGAACAGGACCGTGGCCATGGTTCTTACTCCTGGGGAACAGCCGGCGAGGGCTGGCGGGGGCCATAGGCCCAGCCGATCAGGATGTCGCCGATGATGAGGACGCACATGGCCGCATAGCCGGCATAGACAGTGCTCATCGGCACGTCGAGCACGGCGGAGGGCTGGTTGCTGGTCAGGCGGAGGAAGCCGAGGCAGGCATAAAGCGTCCAGCCGCAATAGACGAGGACCAGCGCCTCGACGATCCGGCCGCAGGCCCGCTCCAGCGCCGGAACGCGCAGATAGGTCACGGCGTCGAGCGCGATATGCGCCCGCTTGGTCCAGGCGAACCAGGCCGAGAGATAGCCGACCCAGACGAACAGGAAGCGCGCCAGCTCTTCCGACCAGGTCAAGGGATCGTTGAAGACGTAGCGCGAGATCACCTGGCCGAGGCAGACGATCACCATCGTGCTCAGCAGAGCGCAGAGCACGGCGCGCGCCAGCCATTCCACGCCGGTCCAGAACTTCAAGAGCATGTCACACCTCTCCCGTGGAGGCGGGCGCCTCCGGGCTGCGGCTGCGTTGGAGGACGCATCGGCCGCTCCGACGAGGGGGCGGCAACACTGGCTTGCGAACCGGCCTCAGCCGTTAGGGCTGCGGCAAAGTTGGCTTGCGAACCGGCCGCAGCCGTCAGGGCTGCGGCCGGCGCGCGGCTCAGTTCGCGGCGGCCTTGATCTTGGCCACGACAGCCGGATCGATGTTCTTGAACGCCGAGGCGGTGTTGGCGGTCGCTTCCTGGAACGGGGTGATGTCGACCTGCTCGACGATCATGCCCTTGTCGGCCAGCAGCTTCAGCTGCTCGGTTTCCAGCCGGGCCGAGGTCTGGCGCTGGAAGGTCGTCGCCTCCATCAGGGCTTCCTTCAGGATGGTCTGCTGCGCCGGGGTGAGGCGGTCCCAGACCTGCTGGCTGAACAGCACCAGGTGCGGGCCATAGACGTGGCGCGTTAGCGTCATGTACTTCTGCACCTCCCACAGCGAGTTGCTGTAGACGATGGTGACCGGGTTCTCCTGCGCGTCGATCACGCCCTGGCTCAGGCTGGTGAACACTTCGCCCCACACCATCGGAATCGGCGAGGCGCCCAGCTCCTTGAAGGCGGCGATGTGCACCGGGTTCTGCATGGTGCGCAGCTTCATGCCCTTCAGGTCGGCCGGCGACTTGACTTCCTTCTTGCTGGTCAGGCTGCGCCAGCCATTCTCCCACCAGGCGAGACCGACAATGCCGCGGTCCTGGAACTTGGCCAGCAGGTCCTGCCCGACCTCGCCGTCCAGCACCTTGTAGGCATGCTCGGAACTCTTGAACAGAAAGGGCAGGTCCACCGTGCCGAGCGCGGGGACGAAGGCGACGAGCGGGCCGGTGGAGACCACCGCCATGTCGACCGTGCCCAGCTGCAGGCCCTCGACCATCTCGCGCTCTTCGCCGAGCTGGCGGTCGGGATAGATCTCGATCTTCAGGTCGCCCTTGCTCTTCTCGGCGACGATGTCGGCGAACTTCTGCAGGGCGATATGGGTGGGATGCGCGGTCTGCGTCCCGTGGCCGGCCTTGATGATGGTGGTGGCGAGCGCCGGCGTGGCGAAGGGCGCTGCGGCGAGGCTGAGCGCGGCGGCGGCCGCAAGGGCGATGATCCGGTTCATGGCGTTCCTGTCCCTGTTGGATTTCATGCGTCCGGGGCCGTCGAGGGCCCCGGACGAGCCGGGCGGTTGGGCCCGGTGGGCGGCCTCAGGCGGCCTTGGGCGGGTTGCAGATTTCCTCGACCGAGCGCTGCACGGCCTTGGGGTCGAAGATGCGCTCCAGCCAGCCCTCGCGGAAAATCTGCGGCCGGGCCTGGTCGATGGCATAGAGCGCGCCATCGGAGAACTTGCCTTCGGGGAAGATCTCGAAGGCGATCGCCAGCTCGATGGTGAGGTGGCCGAGCAGGAAGTCGGTGGCCGCCTGGCGCGGCACGCCGCGGCGCACCGCTTCGTCGGTGGCTTCGCGCAAGGCGAGGCAGAGCGTGGCGCCGATGGTCTCGGCCAGCGCCGGCTCCATGATGGCGATCTGCTCGACCGTGCAGCGATGCGCCCGCATGACCGGCTTGTAGATGGTGCGGGCAATCTGCTCGCACTGGGCATAATGCTCGTCCGGGCCCTGCATCAGCGCGCAGACGATGTGCTGCTTGGCATGCACCCCGCCGAAGAAGTCAGCCTTCGCCTCCTCCGTCACTTCGTCGTTGAAGATCGGCGGGTGGCAGGGATGGGTGACGAAATAGGTGACGTCGTCGCGCTTGGGCAGTTCGCCCGCATGCGGGGCGGCGGCGTCGAGCATGATGATCGCGGTTCCGGGCTTCACCTTCTCGATGAAGGTGTGGGCGATCTTGCCGATCAGCCGGTCCGGCACGGCCATGAGCACGGCGTCGGCATCGGCCAGCGCGTTGTCGCCGTCGATGCAGTCGAGGCCGGTCTTCTCTTTCAGGCGTGCACGGCCGGCCTCGGTTGGCTCGACATGCATCACCTCATAAGGCGAACCCTGGAGATTGGTGGCGAGGCGGACGCCCATCTTTCCGCCGGCGCCCAGCAAGGCGATCTTTTTCATCTGAGGTCCTCTCCCATTGATCAGTGGTTGGCGGCGCCGCCCCGCGCGGCGCAGAAGAAGTCCGGCCGGCCCATCTGGCCGCCCTTGAACGCGATTTCGAGCCCGTCATGGGCGCCTTCGGCATAAGCGCGGCAGAGCGGCGAGCCCGGCGCCAGCGGCGCCAGCGCGGTCACCGCATAGATGCCGAGCGTCATGCCGGCATGGCCCGACGTGTCGCCGCCGGAAATGACGGCGCGCGTCAGCCCCGCCCGGCGCACCACCTCGTCCAGCACGCGCCCCAGCCCGTCGCCGATGCGGGCATTGACCTGCGCCGGGGCGACACCCGCCGCCTCGATCGCGTGGCTGAGCGCCGGCACGGCCGGGTCGTCCGGCCCGCTGGCGGTGAAGACGAGCGGGTCGCGGCCGGCCTCCAGCGCTTTGAGCGCCGCCGCCGTGCCGCGCGCGATTTCGCGCTCCCACGCCTGGCAATCCACCGCGTGCGTCGCGTCGAGCCTTATGCCCTCGAAGCCGTTCGCCAGCGCGTGGTCGATCTGCACCGCCGTGATCGGCGAGCAGGAACCGGAGACGACGGCGATGTGCGCGGCCCGCGCCGGCGGTGCCGTCGGCGCTTCCGGCGCCAGCAGGCCGGCGCGGCGCCAATAGGCGACGAGCGCATATTCCAGCCCCTGCGAGCCGATGGCGAACAGCCGTTCGCCGCGATGCTCCCACACCAGCCGCCCGGCCTCGGCCAGCGTCTCGTCGTCGAGCACGTCGAGCGCAATGAGGCGGGCGCCTGCCGCGCGCTGGTCCGCGAGCTGCTGCTCGGCCCGGCCGGCCTTCATGGCGACGAAATCGACCAGGCCGACCGGCATGTCGGTCTGCCGCGACAGATGCAGGCGCACATCCGCCTCCGCCATCGGCGTCACCGGGTGGCGGGCCATGACAGGGTGCCGGTCGAGCCGGTAGCCGGTGCCGTCAATGGCGGCGAACAGATTGCCGAAGGCCTGGTAGCGGGCAATGGCCGGCGCGCCGACAATGAGCGGGTGCCAGTCCCCGCCGAGGACGCGCTCGCCGATCTCGGCGGCGCGGCCGATCGAGCCGACATGCGGCGCGGAATCGAAGGTGGAGCAGACCTTGTAGTGGCTGATCGGCGCCTTCAGCAAAGCGAGCTGTTCGAAGACCGGCGGCAGCTGCGCGTCCATCCATTCCGGTGGCTGCGCGCGGGCGACGCTGGCGATGCCGATGGCGCGCATGTCCTGGAAGCGGGCGAGCTGCGCCGGCGTCGGCGGGCCGAGGAACAGCACCGTCGGCAGGCCGGCGAAGCTCAGCACCTCCATCACCGCCGACGAGCCGGTGTAGTCGTCGCCGTAAAAGGCAATGAGCGGGCCGCCCGGCAACCGCGGGGCGGAAGCGAGCGGGGAGGGGCTCATGCCGCATAGGTCTCCAGCGCGCGGGCGAGCGCGGCGTGGTCGCGGGCATAGTCGGCCAGCGGCACGTCGCTCATCGCCGCTTCCCACGCCTCGCGCAGCGAGGCGACACCGGCGGCGGGGCCGTCCGGGTGGGCCATGATGCCGCCGCCGGCGGCGAAGATCAGGTCGGCCGTGCCGAGCGCGGCATAGGTGCCGGGCGCCTGCTTGGCCGACTGGCCGGAGGAGAACACCGGCATGGCGATGCAGGGCTTGTCGTCGAACAGCGGGGTGAGGCACGCGCGGGCGGAGGCGATCACACTGTCATCGGCCTCCGAGAACTTGTTGGCGAGGCCGTTGACATGCATGTGGTCGGCCCCCGCCAGCCGCCAGATCTTCTGCCAGGCGACATAGGACCAGCCGAGCATCGGCGCGCGGGAGAGATAGCCCCAGCCATTGCGGTGGGCGTGCAGCGGCAGCTGCGTGAACCGGCCCAGCTCGATCATGCCGACAAGGCCGACCGAGTTGAGGCTGGCCATGACGCAGGTGCCGCCCAGCTCCTGCACGAGATCGTGGCGGCGGCGCATCTGGTCGATTTCGCCGGTGAGGTTGAAGGCGAACATCACCTTCTTGCCGGTGCGGTCGGCATGGTCGTCGATGACGCGCATCACCGCGCGGACGCGGTCCTCGAACGGGCAGTGCGGGCCGTCGGACTGCAATTCGTCGTCCTTGATGAAGTCGATGCCCGCTTCCGCCAGCAGCTTCACCAGCTCCGCCGTCTCGGTCGGCCCGAAGCCGACGCTCGGCTTGACGATGGTGCCGATGATCGGACGGCCCTCGACCCCGGCGAGGCGGCGCGTGCCCTCAATGCCGAATTTCGGCCCGCCATAGGCCTGGGCGAAGGCCTGCGGCAGGCGGATGTCGAGAAGGCGCAGGCCGGAGAACTGCTTCAGTTCGAACAGATTGCCGGCGACCGTCGCCAGCAGGTTGGGCAGCGAGGGGCCGAGATTGTCCATCGGCCAGGAAAGGGTGACGCGCGCCCGCTGGATCACCCCGCCCTCGGGACGGCCGGCGCCGGGCAGGGAGGGAGCCTCCGCGGTGCCCACGAGTTCCAGCGCCTCGATCCGGGCGGCGGAGCGCTCCTTCAGTTCCGGCGTCTCGCCGGGAATGGCGACAAAGGTGCCACTGGACTGTTCGCCCGCCATGGCCTCGGCGGCGCGGCGCGGGTCATAGGCGGTCTCGATCAGATAGTCGGCTTCAATCCGGTGGGGCGCGGGCATGCGGCACTCCTGGCTCGGCACGCAAAACCGATCCGCCGCGCAAGTCTGCGCCGCCGCCTCAGCCTTCCATGCGTTTCCTCATCCGGTGAGTCTGTGCTCACTCGTATCTTGATATAGTCATTATACCAGTTGAGACGGCGAGACAAGGCCGTGCGCGCGCTTTCCCCACCCGCTGCCGGTACGATGGGAAGCGCCTATGGCGTGCGTCCTTCCGGCGCGCGGCGAGGGGCGGGCGTCCTCGCTCCGCGGAGGCGAGACGACACAGGGGCCGGTGAGCGCGCGGCCCGGAGCGCTTATGCCAGGCGCCTCACGCGGAGGCGTAAGGCCCTGCTGTCGCGTCCAAATCGCAGCTGGCGTCCAGTCGCGCCGCCAGCTGCTCGGCGATGCGGATGGCGTAGTTGGTGACATCTGGCAGGCCCATCAGCTCGCCCACCGTGCCGCGCGCCAGCGGGCCGGCGACATAGAGCCCGGGCGTCGGCACGCCCGCCGCGCCGATGGCCCGCCCGTCCGCCGCCACCTCGATGCCGAGACGCAGCGTGTCCGGCCGGGCGAGGCCGGCGCGCTCCAGCGACGCCAGCACCGGGTTGTCGGCGAAGACCCGCCCATGCGCCGGGCCGGTGGCGGTGATGACGGCGTCGAACGCGGCCTGCGTCACCTCGCCGGTGCGGCGCGCGCGCAGGGTGACATGGATGGCGTCGTCACTGAGCGTCACCTCGCGCAGCGAGGCCGCGCGCAGAGCGAGCGTGCCCTCTGTGATCCGCCGGTCGAGCACCTCTTCCACCTGCGGGGCGATGCGGAAGCGGTGCACGTCCCAGAACGGGCGCAGATGCCGCAGCAGCCGGGCGCGCTCAGGCGGCGGCAGCGCGTTCCAGATGGTGCTGCCCTGCAGCCGCACCTGGTCGAGCACGCAGTGCCAGCTTTGGCCCGCCTGTTCCGCCTCCCTCACGCTGGCGCGGATGCGGCGCACCAACTCGCCTGCCGTGCGGGTCGGGTCGGTGGCGAAGTCGCCGAACGGCTCGTGCACCAGCGCCGGATGGCCCCGCGAGCGCAGGCCCCGGCGCGAGAGCGCGACGATCTCCCCGCGATGGCCGAGCCGTTCGAGACTCGCCACGATATCGGCCATGGTGAGCCCGGTGCCGACGATCAGCACCCGGTCGTCCGGCCGCACGGCGGCCAGCGCGCCTGCCTGCCAGGGGTCGGGCACGAAGCGGGGATGGCCAGCCAGCACGCGGGCGAGGGCGGAGGGCGGGCTTGGCGGCGCATGCGCCACTGCCAGCGCGACGAGGCCGGCCTCGATGACCGCGCCGTCGCCGGTGCGGATGCGGTAGCCGTCGCCGTGCGCCTCCACCGCCTCGGCGGCGGCGGCGACATGGGTGACGCGCGGGCCGAGCGCGGCCAGTTGCTCCGCGACATAGGCGCCGAACACCGCGCGGGCGGGGAAATTGCGCCCCTCGCTGCGCCGCGCCGCCGGGTCGGCGTCGAGCGCGCCGGAGGCTTCCAGCCAGTCGTTGAAATGGGTCGGCTGGTCCGGGATCAGCGACATCCGCGTCGCCGGCACATTGATGCGGTGGCTGGGGTCGGCGGCGGAATAGGCCATACCCCGGCCGAGCTCGGTGCGCGGCTCGATGACGACGACCCGCGCCAGCGCCGGGCGCAGGCGCAGCAGGTGCCAGGCGACAGCGGCGCCGGAAAAGCCGCCGCCGATGATCGCCACCGGCACGCGATCGGCGGGTGGCTGGCCTGTGCTCATGCGGCGGAAGCGCGGGGCGTGAGGCAGCCCGAGAGGGCGAAACGGTCGGGGCCGAAATCGGCAAAGTCGTGCATGCGTGCCGCCATCATCCTGTCCAGGCCGAACTGACGCGCGCCGGCTCCGCCTCGCACCGCCAGCCTTCCTCGCGGCTGAACCCGGCCGACGAGATCAAGCTCTCGCTCGCCGCCGGCCAGCGGCTGACCAATCTGGAAGGCGGCCTGCCCATCGTCATCGACGGCGTCTGCGTCGGCGGCATCGGGGTCGGCTCGGGCAAGGGGGCGGAGGATGTCGAAGTGGCCCGCGCCGCTTTGGCCGCCATCGGCGCGGAGGACCAGATCCCGTGAAACTGCTGCACGCTCCCACATCGCCTTTTGTGCGCAAGGTCATGGTCGTCGCGCACGAGACCGGCCTCGCCGACCGTATCGAGATCGTCTTCAGCGCCGCCAGCCCGCTCACGCGCGACCCGGCGCTGACGAGCCTGAACCCGCTTGGCAAGATCCCGGCGCTGCTGCTGGACGACGGCACCGCGCTCTATGACAGCGCCGTCATCTGCGAGTATCTCGCGGCCCGCGCCGGCGACACCGCGATCTTCCCCACCGGCCCGGCGCGCTGGCCGGCGCTGACAATGCAGGCGCTCGGCGACGGCCTGCTCGATGCCGCCGTCGGCCTGCGCTATGAGAGCGTGATGCGCCCGGCGCAGCTGCGCTGGCCGGACTGGTCGCAGGCGCAGATGGCCAAGATCGTGGGCGGGCTCGACGTGATCGAGCAGGCTGTTCACACCGGCCTGATCGGCCCGACACTCCACCACATCGGCCTGATTACCCTTGGCTGCGCGCTCGGCTATCTCGACTTCCGCTATGCGGATTTGCAATGGCGGCAGGGCCGTCCGGCGGCGGCGGAGTGGTTCGCCGGCTTCGACGCCCGCCCTTCCATGGCCGGCACCCGCCCGCATGAGCGCGTGGCCTGATCCTCTCGAAAAAGCGTTGGATATCATGAGCCTGCCGCCCGTCCGCCTGCTCGTCCTCAGCGGTGCCAACACCAATCTCTACGGCCTCGACCCCACGGGCCCCTATGGCAGCCTGACCCTTGAGGATATCGCGCAGGACTGCCGGGCGCGGGCGCAGGCCCTTGGCGCAACAGTGGATTTCCGCCAGTCGAACCATGAGGGCGTGCTGGTCGACTGGATCCAGGAGGCACGCACAAAGGCGGACGGCATCGTCATCAATGCCGGCAGCCTGTCCTACACCTCGATCGCCCTGCTCGACGCCCTCGCGGCCGTCGGAAAGCCGGCGATCCAGGTGCATGTGAGCAACGTGTTCCAGCGCGAGCCCTTCCGCCACCACGCCCCCCTGACGGCCGCGGTGATGGGCTGCATCATCGGGCTGGGCCCCTCCGGCTATGGCGTCGCCGTCGAGGCGCTGATCGGGCATATACGGAGAAAATGAAAAGTCAGTTCATTGTTTTAGAAAGATAATTTAACATATTGTGCTGCACTACAATATGACTCTATGATCCTCCCTCTCGACGGCAGGAGGGATCATGCTCAGGCTCGGCTACAAGGCGTCGGCGGAACAGTTCGACGCGCGCAAATTGCTCGACTATGCCGTTCTGGCGGAGCGCTGCGGCTTCGATTCCGTGTTCGTCAGCGATCATTTCCAGCCCTGGCGCCACACCGGCGGCCATGCCCCCTCGGCCATTGCCTGGCTCGGCGCGCTGGGGGCCTCGACCTCGCGCATCGTCATGGGCACCAGCGTGCTCACCCCCACCTTCCGCCACCACCCCTCCATGGTCGCCCAGGCCTTCGGCACGCTGGGTCAGCTTTACCCCGGGCGCGTCATTCTGGGCGTCGGCTCGGGCGAGTCGCTGAACGAGGTGCCCGCCACCGGAGCGCCCTGGCCGGAGATGAAGGAGCGTTTCGCCCGCCTGCGCGAGGCGGTACGCCTTATCCGCCAGCTCTGGAGCGAGGAAAGAGTGAGTTTTGAAGGCGCGTTCTACAAAACCGAGCGCGCCACCATTTATGACAAGCCGGAACAGCCGGTGCCGATCTACATTGCCGGCGCCGGTCCGATGGTGGCGAAGTTTGCCGGTCGTGCCGGCGACGGCTTCATCTGCACCAGCGGAAAATCCTGGGATCTATACCGCGACACGCTGCTGCCCAACGTCGCCGCCGGGCTGGAGGAGGCCGGGCGGGCCAGGGACTATGACCAGATGATCGAGATGAAGGTCTCCTTCGACACCGACAAGGCGCGGGCGCTGGAAGACACGCGGAACTGGGCGGCGCTGGCGCTGTCGCCGGAAGAGAAACACTCGATCGGCGACCCGCTGGAGATGGAGCGCCTCGCCGATGCGCTCCCCGCCGAAAGGGCGGCCAGCCGCTGGATCGTCTCCGACGATGCCGACGAGCATGTCGAGCGCATTCGCCCCTATGTCGAACTCGGCTTCCGCCATCTCGTGTTCCACGCCCCCGGCGAGGACCAGGAGCGGTTCTTGCGCCTCTATTCCAGCGCCGTGCTGCCCAAGCTGCGCGCGGCCTTCGGCTGAGCCATGGCGACAGCGTCCGCCCGCCTCGAACTGATCGCGCTGCCGGGCTTTCCCCTTGTCGACCAAGGGGATGACCTCTGCCGGTTGGTCGTCGAGGGGGCCGCGCGGGCCGGCGTGGAGTTCCAGGACGGCGATGTGGTCGTGCTGGCGCAGAAGGTCGTCTCCAAGGCCGAGGGGAGGCTCGTTGACCTCGCCACGGTCACGCCTTCCGGCGAAGCAAAAACGCTGGCCGGCCAGGTGCTTAAAGACCCGCGTCTGGTCGAGCTGGTGCTGCGCGAAAGCCGCCGCGTGGTCCGCGCCCGGCCGCATGTGCTGATCGTCGAGCACCGCCTCGGGCTGATCATGGCCAATGCCGGCATCGACCAGTCTAATATCGACGCCGGTGGCCGGGAAATGGCGCTGCTGCTGCCGCAGGACCCGGACGCCAGCGCGGAAAGCCTGCGGGCGCGGCTTTATCAGGCGAGCGGGGCGACGGTCGGCGTGGTGATCAACGACAGTTTCGGCCGGCCCTGGCGGCGCGGCACGACGGGAACCGCCATAGGCGCGGCCGGCCTGCCGGCGCTGATCGACCGGCGCGGCGACCCGGATTTGTTCGGCCGGGCCCTTCAGATTACCCAGATCGGCCATGCCGACGAGATCGCCGCCGCCGCCTCGCTGCTGATGGGGCCGGCGGATGAGGGGCGGCCGGTCGTGCTGCTGCGCGGCCTCACCTGGCGCGCGCCGCCGAACCCCGCGGCGGCGCTTCTGCGGCCCGAAACCGAGGATCTTTTCCGATGAGCGGGCAGGTGATCGCGCTTTCCGGCGGCATTGGCGGTGCCAAGCTGGCGCTGGGCCTTGACCGCGTGCTGGCGCCGGGGGAGCTGACCATCATCGCCAATACGGGCGACGATTTCCGCCATCTCGGCCTGCACATCTCGCCCGATATCGACACGCTGCTCTACACGCTGGCCGGGCTCGACGACCCGGTGAAGGGCTGGGGGCGACGCGACGAGAGCTGGACCTTCATGCGCGCGCTGGCGGAGTTGGGCGGCGAGACCTGGTTCCAGCTCGGCGACGGCGATCTCGCCATCCATGTCGAACGCACGCGGCGCCTGGCGGCGGGCGAGACGCTCTCGCAGGTGACGGAGGGGCTGAGGCGCCGGCTCGGCATCGGCGCGCGGATCGTGCCGATGACCGACGAGCCGGTCGCCACCCGGGTGCAGACCGATGAGGGCTGGCTGGATTTCCAGCATTATTTCGTCCGCCGGCGCTGCGAGCCACGGGTGATCGGGCTCGATTTCGCCGGGGCGGACACGGCAAGGATGGCGCCGGAGGCGGCGGCGGCGTTGGCCGATCCGGCCCTGCGGGCCGTTATCCTGTGCCCGTCCAACCCCTATCTCAGCGTCGATCCCATTCTCGCCGTGCCCGGGATGCGGGCGGCGCTGGCCGGGTGCGCCGCGCCTGTGATCGCCGTCTCGCCGATCATCGCCGGGCAGGCGGTGAAGGGCCCGACGGCGAAGATGATGGCCGAGCTGGGGCTGGAACCCAGCGCGGCGACTGTGGCGCGCCACTATGCCGGGCTGATCGACGCCTTCGTGGTCGACGAGGCGGATGCCAGTCTCGCGATCGCGGGAGTGCAAGTTGCGACGACCCCGACGCTGATGCGCAGCCTCGACGACAAGCAACGCCTTGCCCGTTTCGTGCTCGGCCTTGCCGACGGCCTGGCGGCGCGACTTGCATGAACGCAAAGACGGGTGGCATCTGGGCGGTGGTGCCGGTGAAGCCGTTCGGTCTCGCCAAGCAGCGGCTCGCCAGCGCCTTCACGCCCATCTTCCGCCAGGAACTGGTGCGCGCCATGCTGTGCGACGTGCTCGCGGCGCTGCGGGAGGCGCGGGGGCTGGCCGGTTTTGCCGTGATCACCGCAGATCCGCAGGCCGGCCGGTTGGCGCGGGACCGTGGCGGCCGCTGGCTGATCGAGAGCGAGGTGCGCGGCCTTAACCCTGCGGCGTCGGAGGCGGCAGCCCGGTTCGGCGCGGAAGGCGCCGCCGGCCTGCTGGTGCTGCCCGGCGACCTGCCGGCCGTCACAGCGGGCGAGATCGACGCGCTCATTTCCAGCCACGGTTCCGGCAGGGCGGCAAGCCTCATTGCGTCGCAGGATGGGGACGGCACCAATGCCCTCCTACTGTCCCCGCCACAGGCGATGGGCTTTGCCTTCGGGCCTGGGAGCTTCGCCCGGCACCAGGCCGGCGCGGAGGCACTCGGCATCGTGCCGCAGGTGCATGAGTCTGCACGCTTTCCCGGTTTCGCGCGCGATATCGACACGCCGGACGAGGTGCGCCGGCTGACGGACCTTCGGCCCGGCTCCCATACCGCCCGACTGCTCGCATCCGGGCACTGCTCATAATCGGTGCAGCCTCGATAGACGAGGCGACGTTTTGTGCAGACGCGATAGGAGAGGCTCCTGTCGAACCCAGTTATCCTGAGTTTCTATAAACCAGCACACTTTGGCACAGAACTTGGATGGATCATCGGCATAGCCCTGGAGTGCCGGATGTCGTCCATAGCCTTTGTCTCCGTTTCCAAGCGCTACGGCGAGGTCGCTGCGGTCAGTCAGCTGGACCTAGCCTGCGCGTCGGGAGAAATGCTGGCGCTGCTCGGCCCCTCGGGCTGTGGCAAGAGCACGACGCTAAAGATGGCGGCGGGCATTGAGGCCGTCTCGGCGGGCGAGATTTATTTCGGCGAACGGCCGGTGTCGCGCCTTGCGCCCGGGGCGCGCAACATCGCCATGGTGTTCGAGGACTATGCCCTCTACCCCCGCATGACGGTGTGGGAGAATGTCGCCTTCCCGCTGAAGGTGCGCGGCATCACCGGCCAGCCGGCGGCGCAGCGCATCGGCGAGGTGCTGCAACTCCTCGGGTTGCGGCAGATGGCGGAACAGGACGTGCGCGGCCTTTCCGGCGGCGCCCAGCAACGCGTGGCGATCGGTCGGGCTCTGGTGCGCGATCCTGACGTGATCCTGTTCGACGAACCGCTTTCCCATCTCGATGCCGACCAGAAGGTGCAGCTGCGTGCCGAGATCAAGCGGCTGCAGAAGCTGCGGCAAGTGACGTCCATCCTGGTCACTCATGACCAGACTGAGGCCATCGCCATGGCCGACCGGGTGGCGGTGATGAACCATGGCGTGCTCCAGCAGGTGGGGGCGCCGCAGGACCTCTATGAGCGCCCGGCCAATCTCTTCGTCGCCAATTTCATCGGCGAGCCGCCAATGAACCTGATGGAGGCGACTCTTGCCGAAGCCGGCCGCGTGATCGGCAAGGGTTGGAACGCGCGGCTCGGTCCGGCGCGGCTCGGCACGCTGCCTTCTGGCGGAACCGCCATCATTGCCGGCATCCGTCCGGAGAACATTGCGGTGCGCGGGCCAGACGCGGCGGGGGAGGCGCGCGGCACCATCGTCTATCGCGAGCCGCGCGGCGATGCCGACATTCTCACCGTCGCCCTCGCGGAGGCGGGGGAAGGCGCAGTGAAGCTCGTTGCCGAGATCCCCGGCCCCGCGCCCTGGCGGGCGGGCGACCGTGTGACTCTGGGTATAGACGAGACGCGGCTGCTGGTCTTCGACGCGGCCAGCGGACGAAACCGGGAGGCTCTGCCATGAGCGCATCGGTTTCGTCCGGGCTTGCCGCACGCGGCATCTCGAAGAGCTTCGCGCAGCAGGTTCTGCATAATGTCGGCATCGACATCGCGCCGGGCGAGCTTGTGGCGATCACCGGGCCCTCGGGCGCCGGCAAGAGCACCTTCTGCCGCATCCTTGCCGGCCTTGAGCAGCCCGATGCCGGCAGCGTGACGCTGGGCGGCCGTGCTCTCGCAGGCGTGCCGCCGCAACAGCGGCGCGTCGCGCTGATGTTCGAATCCTATGCGCTCTATCCGCACCTCACCGTGCACGGAAACGCACTCTCTCCGCTGCAGGCCCCAAGCGGCCGGCTCGATCCGGCCCTCGCCGCCGCGCGCGTCGACGAAGTGCTGGAGCTGCTGGAAATACGCCATCTAGGCGAACGCCTGCCCGGTGCGCTCTCGGGCGGGCAGAAGCAGCGCGTGGCGCTTGCTCGAACCTTGGTGCAGGTGCCGGATCTCTACATTCTCGACGAGCCGATCTCGCATCTCGACGCCAAGCTGCGCCACAAGCTGCGCGGCGAAATCCGCCGCCGGCTCGCCCGCCAGGAGGCGCCGACCCTGTGGTCGACGCCGGACGGCATGGAGGCGCTGTCTGTCGGCGACCGCGTGGTGGTGATTGATGGCGGGCGGGTCGAGCAGGTCGGCACTCCGGAGGACATCTGGCAGCGGCCGGCCAGTACACGAGTTGCCCGGCTTCTTGGTGATCCGCCGATGAATTTGATCGAGGGGCAGCTGGCGCGAGAGAGCGGCACAGTGTTCTTCACCCGCCGTGATCTGCGGATCGCCTTGCCCGCCGCCCTCGTCCGGGTCGCCGAGCAGGCCGGGAGCGAGGGCGTCAGTCTCGGCGTGCGGCCGGACGATATCGCCTTCGCCGCTGCGGATGCGCCCGGCGCGGTGGGCGCCGAAATCTATTCCAACGAGCCGTTCGGAAAGCACGCCATCGTCACTCTCGATCTCGGCGCCCTGCTCGCCAAGGCGAAGACGAGCATGGCCATTGCCGCCTCTCTCGGGAGCGGCGCGGGCGATGGCATCGGCCGGTCGGTGGGACTGATGTTCCCGAAGGACGGTCTTGCGCTTTTCGACGGGACGACGGGCCGCGCGCTGCCCGGCACTTGAAGCCGCTGACGACAAACAGAGGGAAAGAGCGATGAAGAGCAGGTTCTGGTGTTTCGCCGCCGCCTTGGCGGCCTCCACGGTGCTGATGGCGCCGCTTGTGCCGGCGCAGGCGGACGACACGTCCTTCTATGCCGAGGCGGCCAAGCCCTATAAGGGCAGCACGATCCGCGTGCTCGACGAGATCACGCCGCTGCAGGAAACTCTGTCCAAGATCGTCCCGGACTTTGAGAAAGAGACCGGGATCAAGGTGGAGTGGGAACTGCTCAACCATTTCGAGGTCATCAACAAGGGCCAGGCCGACATGCTGTCCGGCCGTGGCTATTACGACGCCATCATGCTGCACGGCTTTCAGCTCGGCCCGATGATCTCGGCCGGGGTGATCCGCGAGCTGAATGATTTCGTTGCCGATCCGAAGCTCGCCAACCCCAACCTCAATTCGGCGGACTTCATCCAGAACCCGTTCAAGACGGCGGCCTTTGTCGGCGAAAAGCAGTATTCCTTCATCAACTGGAACTACAACCAGATTTACTGGGCGCGCGCCGACCTGCTGAACGATCCCGGCGAGAAGGAAGCGTTCAAGGCCAAGTATGGCTATGAGCTGGCGCCGGCCGCCACCATCGAGCAGATGCGCGACATCGCCGAATTCTTCACCCGAAAGAAGGGCGCGATGCTCGCCGGCAAGCCGCTGGAGAGCGATTTCTACGGGATCGTGCTTGAGGGTATCAAGGGCGGCTCGACCTTCCCGACGCTGTGGAACAATTTCGTCAAGAACTATGGCGGCAACCTGATCGACGCCGCCGGCAAGCCGGACTTCGACAGCCCGCAGACCGTCGCCGCGCTGAAGATGTGGCACGAGCTCTGGACCTTCGCCCCGCCCGGCATCGCTGAATATTCGCTGGTCGACGTGCCGACCGTGATGGGCAATGGCATCGCCGCGCAGTCCATCGCCTGGTCGGACTTCGTGCTCGGCATCGACAAGCCCGGCGTCTCGCCGCTCGCCGGCAAGTTCGTCTACGGCCCGATCCCGATCAAGGCCGGCTCGACGGAGCGCTACGCCGAGGCCGAGCCGTCGGTCACCGTCATCAGCGCCGCCTCCAAGAATCCCGAGGCCACCTTCATCTTCCTGCAGTGGCTTGCCGACAAGAAGCAGCAGGACAAGCTGATCGCCCTCGGCTCCGGCGGTGTGCCGATCCGCGAATCCTCCTGGGCGCTGCCGGCGATCACCGGCTCGGCCAACAAGACGCTGTATGTGGCGATGAAGGCGACCCTCGACGTGGCCGAGGCCAAGCCGAAGATGCCGAAATTCTACGAGATCTACGACGTGATGAGCGGCGTCGCGCAGGAAGTCGGCCTTGGCCGGATCTCGCCGGAAGAGGGCGCGAAGAAGGGCCAGGCGGAACTCCTAAAGCTCTGCACCAGCTGCCTGCTGTGAACGGCCTGGCTTGATCGATTGAACTGAACAGGATCGGCTCCCTCTCCCCCATGGGGGAGAGGGATGGAGCGAGGGGCTCGCCGCTCCCTCCAGATGCCGCGGCCTCGCTTCGCGGGCGGGGCAATGCGTGCCGAAACCCGGAGAACGGACCTATCCATGGCAAGCGCAAGCGACACGATCACCCCAGCGGAGGGCGTCATTCGGGCGCCGCGCGAGCGGCTCTGGTACCCCTACCTTCTCATCGCGCCGTCGATGATCATGCTGGTCGTGGTCTCGCTCGTGCCGTTCCTCTACACGATCTATCTGAGCTTCCACGCCGCCAAGTTCGGCCGCGTGACCGACTTTGTCGGCTTCGACAATTACGCGGTGCTGCTCACCGATCCGCGCTTCTGGAACTCCATCGGCGTCGCCGCCACTTTCGTGCTGATCGCGGTGCCGGTGGAATTCATGCTCGGGCTGGCCGGCGCGCTGGTGCTGAACCAGAATGTGCGCGGGCGTTCCCTTCTGGTGCCGCTGCTGTTCATGCCGACCATGATGGCGCCGATCGTGGTCGGGCTGCTGTGGAAGATCATGCTGGCCGGCTCTTGGGGGTTTTTCTCCTACAATGTGCTGGAACGCTTCAATCTGCTTGAGGGGACTTCGGTCTTCGCCTCGCCCGAATACGCCCTCTATGCGCTGATCTTTGTCGATATCTGGCAGTGGACGCCCTTCATGATGCTGGCCTTCTTTGCCGGCCTGCAGGCGCTGCCCACGGGTCCCTATCGGGCGGCGGCGGTGGATGGCGCGAGCCCGTTGCAGATGTTCTTCCACATCACCCTGCCGATGATGACACCGCTGCTGGCGGTCATCGGGCTGCTGCGCTTCATCGACGCCTTCAAGGTGTTCGACACCATCTACATCCTCACCGGCGGCGGCCCGGGCATTGCCACCGAGACGCCCTCCATCCTCGCCAACAAGATGACGTTCGAGTTCTGGAACATCGGCGAGGCCTCGGCGCTCGCAGTGCTGGTGTGGCTCGCCTTCTTTGCCTTCTGCAATGTCTTCTACCAGGTCGCCAAGAAGCGCCTGAACGCCTTCTGAGGAACCCCGCCATGGCCGAAGCACAAAGCCGCCCCGAAGGCTCGACGGCACTGCTCTGGACCAGCATCACGGTCGTCTACGCCGCCATCATGCTGTTTCCCATCTTCTGGATGGCGTCGATGATGGTGAAGCCGAACGACGCCATGTTCGCACGGCCGACGCAGTTTCTGTTCGTGCCGACGCTGGAGCATTTCAGCTACGTGCTTGAGCACGGCTTCCACTGGTACCTTTTGACCTCGTTCCTTCTGTGCACGGTGTCCACCGCACTGGTGGTCATCATCGGCACGCCGGCCGCCTATGCTTTTGCCCGCTTCGAGATGCGCGCGAAGGATGACCTGTTTCTATTCATCCTCGCCTCGCGCATGGCCCCGCCAGTGTGTCTCGTCATTCCCTTCTACCTGATCTTCGCCAAGGTCGGCCTGCTCGACACCTTCCTCGGGCTGACGCTGGCCTATATGACCTTCAACCTGTCTTTCTACATCTGGGTGCTGCGCTCCTTCTGCCGCGATTTGCCGGTGGAACTGGAGGAGGCGGCGGCGCTGGAAGGCTGGTCGAAGCCGCAGATCTTCCGCCGCGTGGTGTTCCCGCTGCTGCGCAACGGCATCGTCGCCACGGCCGTGCTGTGCTTCATCTTCGCCTGGAACGAGTTCCTGTTCGCCTTCATGCTCGGCGGACGTGCGGTGCAGACGCTACCCGTGTCCATTCCCAAGCTCATCACCTCGCAGGGCGTGCGCTGGGGCGAGATGGCGGTGGTCGGCATGACGGCGCTGCTGCCCGTCCTCGCAGTGGTCTTTGTCTTGCAACGTCACATCGTGCGCGGCCTCACCCTCGGCGCGGTGAAGGGATGATCGGAATGAACGGGATCAACGCTTACAAGGATCCGAAGCTGCCGCCACCGATCGAGGTCGCGGACGGACCGGAATGGGTCGAGGCGCTGACGATCCTCGACCGCGACGTGGCGCATACGCTCCTCGCCGCCGCCCGCACCCTCTATCCACATGACGGGCTGCCCGAGCGGGTCTATCGCCGCGTCATCCTGCATTTCGACCGAATGGCGTCACACTCGCCCGCCGCCGCGCAGTCCTTCGCCGAATTCGTCGACCGCGCGGACGCGACGATGCCATTGCCCTTCCGCGAACTGTCAGAGAGCTACCGGGTGGCGGTGCTGAAGGAGATGGAGACCAGCGCGGCCTTCCGGCTGGTCCAGCGCTCCACCGTCCGCTTCCTCTATGACGATGTCGAGGTCTGGCAGGCCTTCGGCTATGAGGGCGCCTCGGTGCATCTCGGCGGGTATGTGGCGCGCGGCTTCAACGATCTCGACTGGCTGCCGGAACCTCCGGCCGGCGTCTGATTCCGCTCACAGCAAGGGTGCCAGGATGACACAGTATGAACTCGACGATGCCGGCGTCGTCGTCATCATCGGTTCCGGTGCGGGCGGCGGCACGCTGGCGCATGAGTTGACCCGCCGCGGCGTCGATGTGGTGCTGCTGGAAGCCGGCAAGCATCTGACTGCCGAGGATTTCGTCAATGACGAATGGGGCGGCTACGAGATGCTGTCCTGGCTCGACAAGCGCACGGCGTCGGGCGACTGGCGCGTCGCCCGCGACCATCCGCTGACGCCGAGCTGGAGCTGCCAGGTGGTCGGCGGCACCACCACGCACTGGTCCGGCTGCTGCTACCGCCTGATCGCCGACGAGATGCGCGCCCGTACCGTTTATGGCGACATTCCCGGCGCCAGCCTGATCGACTGGCCGCTCACGCTGGACGAACTGGAGCCCTATTACCACCTCGCCGAGGCCAAGATGGGCGTGACCCGCACCAATGGCCTGCCCGGTCTGCCGGCGAACAACAATTTCAAGGTGATGTATGCGGGGGCCACGGCGCTGGGGCTGAACGCCTCGACAGGACGGCAGGCGATCAACCCCATCCCCTATGACGGTCGCCCGGCGACGATCCAGGACGGATTCACCGTCACGGGCGACAAGGTGGGCTCGCGCTGGTCGACGCTGAATGTCGAGATTCCGCGCGCCCTCGCCACCGGAAAGCTGGAGCTGCGCCCGCAAAGCCGAGCGGTTTTCATCGAGCACGATGCGGCCGGCAAGGCGTCAGGCGTGGTCTATGTGGACGCGGCCGGCACGCGTCACCGGCAGAGGGCGCGGGCGGTGGTGCTGGCGGGCAATTGCGTGGAAAGCTCCCGCCTGCTGCTGCACTCCGCCAGCGGGATGTTCGCGCATGGGCTGGCGAATGGCCACGGCAATGTCGGACGCTATTATCTGCGCCACATCATCCAGACCGTCTGGTCGGTGTTCGACAAGCCGGTGAACATGCACCGCGGCGAGATCATGACCGGCATGGTCGATGATTTCGTTCGCCATGACCCCGCGCGCGGCTTTGCCGGCGGCTATTATGTCGAGCTGAACTCCATGGGGCTGCCGACCACCGCCGCCTTCCTCGATCCGGGCTGGTGGGGGCGCGATTTTGCCGGCGTCATCGAGCAATACGCGCATATGGCCGGCATGCTGCTTTCCGGCGAGGACATGCCGCAGGCCGGCAACCGCATCACGCTGACCGATGAGCTCGACGCCTTCGGCGTGCCGGTCGCCAACATCCATTATGACGAGCACCCCAACGATTTGAAGATGCGCAGCCATGGCTACAAGACCATGACCGCCATCCATCAGGCGGCGGGGGCAAAGCGCTCCATCGAGGCGCCGGCCTATCCCGCCAGCCACAATCTCGGCTCCAACCGCATGAGCGCGAAAGCCGAGGACGGCGTCCTCGACGGGCAAGGCCGCGCCCATGAGGTGCCGAACCTGTTCATCGCCGATGGCAGCGCCTTTGCTACCGGCGGCGCCTGCAACCCGACGCTGACCATCGTCGCGCTGGCGATCCGGCAGGCCGATTTCATGACACGCCAGATGGCGGCCGGCGCGCTGTGAGCGAGGACTTCACCGAACCGACGCTGGCCTATTGGCAGGAACTGGCCAACGAGCCTCCCGCGCGCTTTTCCTTCACCCCGCCGCATCGCCATGGCTATCCGGTGCGGCTGGCGGACGGGCAGGTTCTCGTTCTGCCGCTGCGCCGCCTGCCCGATGGCGTCCACGCCGCCGCCTCACTGATTGCCAACCAGGCCTCGCATGCGGTGGTGAGCTCTCTGGCCGATGCGATGGCGCAGGAGGCGCGGGCGCTCCAGGCGGACTGCGTCGTCGGTCTGCCGACGCTCGGCCTCTCCTTTGCCGCCCTCGTGGCGGAGCGGCTGGGGCAGCCGCGCTACGTTCCGCTCGGCTACTCCAAAAAGTTCTGGTACCGCGACGACCTCTCAGAACCCGTATCCTCCATCACCAGTCCGGAGGCAGGCAAGCACCTGCGGCTCGACCCCAACCTGCTGCCGCTGGTCGAGGCGCGCCGCGTGCTGCTGGTGGACGACGCGATCTCGACCGGAGCGACCGCACGCGCCGCCGGCCGCCTGCTGGAGAGGGCCGGCGCGAGCCTTGCCGGCATGGTGGTGGCGATGAAGCAGACCAACCGTTGGGTAGCCCCGATGGAAGGCATGCTGGCTCCCGAGCAGGTGCGCGCCGCCTATGGCTGCCCGCTGTTCACCCTGCGCGCGGACGGATGGTGGCCAGTCGACGCGACCTTGCCGGACCTGCCCTGAGTGCCCGTCACCCCTTTGTCTGCGCCTCTCGTATTGCCTCCCATACCCGCGCGGGGGTGAGGGGCATGTCGAGATGGGTGATGCCCAGCGGGGCCAGGGCATCCACCACTGCATTGACGAGGGCGGGCGGCGCGCCGATGGCGCCGGCTTCCCCGGCGCCCTTGATGCCCAGCGGGTTGGTCGTGCAGGGCACGTTGTGGGTCGAGACATCGAAGAAGGGCAGGTCGTCGGCGCGCGGCAGGCCGTAATCCATGAACGAGCCCGAGAGCAGCTGGCCGCTATCGGGATCGTAGACCGTGCGCTCTATCATCGCCTGGCCGATGCCTTGGGCGATGCCGCCATGCACCTGCCCGCTGAGCACCAGCGGATTGAGCGTGCGGCCGAAATCGTCGACCACCGTGTAGCGTTCCACCGTGATGTGCCCGGTCTCCGGGTCAACCGCGACCTCGCAGACATGGGCACCGTTCGGGAAGGTGCCGGCCAACTGCTCGAAATCGCCGACGCCTTCCAGCCCGCCCACCTGCGCGGCAACCTCCAGCAGCCCGACATGACGGTTTGTGCCGGGCACCCGGAAGATGCCGGCATCGAACTCCAGCTCGCGCTCGTCGACGGCGAGAATATGCGCGGCCTCCCGGCTCGCCTTGCCCAGAATCGCCCCGGTGGCGAGGCGCAGGGCGCCGCCGCCATGCACCATGGAGCGGGAGGCCACCGTGCCGCCGGCGGAGGGCAGCGGTTGGTCGGTGTCGCCCGTCTTCACCGCGATGCGCGAAGGGTCGATGCCCAGCGCTTCGGCGGTCATCTGCACATAGGTGGTCTCATGTCCTTGTCCGGTCGACTGGGTGCCGACATGGACGACGACACTGCCGTCAGTGCCGATCTGCACCACGGCGCCCTCGTTGCCCGGCACGCCGGTGCGCTCGATGTAATAGCCTAGGCCTATGCCGCGCAGAAGGCCGTCGCCTCTATCGCGCCGGGCTGAAAAGCCCTCCCAGTCCGCCGCCCCAAGGCCCGCCCTCATCACGCTGGCGAAGTCGCCGGAATCGTAGACGACGCCGGTCGCGGTGCGGTGGGGCATAGCCTCGGGCGCGATCATGTTGATCTCGCGCAGCGCGATCGGGCTCAGGCCGATCTCCCGCGCCGCCTTGTCGACCAAACGCTCGATGAGATAGGCGGCCTCCGGGCGGCCGGCGCCGCGATAGGCGTCCATCGGCGCGTTGTTGGTGTAGGCGATGCGAACATCGGTGGCGACGGACGGAATGACATAGACACCGGGTGCCATGGGCGGGCCGGAGAGGGTTGGGCAGTAGACGCCGAAGGCGGAGAGCGCGCCGCCGGCGCTCGCCAGCGTCTCCACCTTCAAGGCGGTGAAGCGGGAGTCGGCATCCAGCCCCAGCGTGGCACGGGAGAGATTATCGCGCCCCTGCGTGTCGGAGAGAAAGGCCTCGGCACGGCTCGATTGCCAGCGTACCGGGCGGCCCAGCTTGCGCGCGGCATAAAGCACGAGCGCTTGTTCGGGATAGGGAATGGCCTTCATACCAAAGCCGCCGCCGACATCCGGGGTGATGACGCGCAGCTTTGCCGCCGGCAGGCCGAACACGCCCTCGAACATGAAGTCGCGGATCATGTGGCTGCCCTGGCTGCCGGAAACCAGGGTGAACTGCCCGCTCTGGCCGTCATAAAGGCCGATGGCGTTGCGCGGCTCCATCGAGGCGACGACGATGCGGTTATTGACGAGCTCCAACTCCACCACCCGGGTGGAGGCCTGGAGCGCGGCGTCCACCGCCGCGCTGTCGCCGAGCTGCCAGTGCAAGGCGAGATTGCCGGCGGCTTCGTCGAACAGCAGGGGCGCGCCGTCCGCCAGCGCCGCCTCCGGCTCGACCACGGCGGGCAGGTCGGAGATGTCGAGCTCAACGGCCTCGGCGGCCTCGATGGCGGCACGCGCGGTTTCCGCCACCACGAAGGCGACCGGCTCGCCGAGATAGCGCACCTTGCCGGCGGCCAGCAGTGTGTGCGCGGGCAGAGGCATACGCCCGCCCTCCGCGTGATCCAGCACGATGACGACGGGGAGGGCGCCGATCCCGTCATTGGCGAGGTCTTGCGCGGTGTAGACGTCCAGTACGCCGGGCATCGCGCGGGCGGACGCGGTGTCGACGCCGTTGATCACTCCGTGGGCGAGAGGGGAGCGCACCACGCAGGCGAACGCCTCGCCCTCAAAGCGGTGGTCGTCGGTGAAGCGGCCGGTGCCGGTGATGAAGCGCAGATCCTCCACCCGGCGAAACGGCTGGCCAACCCCGAATTTCATGGCTTTCCCTTTCGGCTTCCGATCAGAGTGGCGCGCAACGAAGCAGTCTCATAGCTGCATCTTTTCTAATCATTCTATCTATGTAAAGATAAGCACATATCGCACGATAGTGTCGATAATCGAATGAGATAGTATTTTGCGGGAGTGGTCCCGCGGGAGTTGCTTATGGTCGCCCAAGGGCAGGATGGCGAGCGTTCCGGCGGTGCAAAGGCGCATAAGGGCGTCGGCGCCTCGGTTCGCCGCAAGGAGGATGCCCGCCTGCTGGCCGGGCGCGGGCGCTTCATCGGCGACATGCGATTTCCGGGCCAGCTGGAAGCGGCTTTCCTGCGCTCGTCGCTGGCCCATGCGCGCATTAAGGCAGTGCATATTCCGGCGCATCTGGAAGGGCGCGCCTTCGTCCATGCCGACATGGCGGGTGTGAAGGACATTCTGGCAAAGACCGGGCTGCCGGGCTTTCGCGTCTCCGCCCAGCCCTCGCTGGCGAGCGGCAAGGTAAGGTTCGTCGGCGAGCCGGTGGTGATGGTGCTGGCGGAAAACAGGGCGCTTGCCGAGGATCTGTGCGAGGAAATCGAGGTCGAGTACGAGGAGCTGCCGGCCAATGTCGACATGCTGCGCGCCGCCAAGGACGGCGCCGCGCTGATCCATGAGGACTGGGCGGAAAACGTGTTCCTCGTCTCCTCGACCGAGAAGAATTTCGACGAGACGCTCAAGGGCGCGCCGATTCAGGTGACGCGCGAGGTGCGCACCAGCCGGCAGTGCATGGCTCCGCTGGAGGGCAAGGGCTGCATCGCCCTGTTCGACCGCACGGTCGAGCAGCTTACCTTGTGGACCTCCACCCAGATGCCGCACATCGTGCGCTCGGGCTTAGCCGAATGCCTCGGGCTCGACACCCGCAAGATCCGCGTGGTGGCGCCCGATGTCGGCGGCGGCTTCGGCTGGAAGGGGCTGCTGCAGCCCGAGGAAGTCTGCTGTGCCTGGGCGTCGCTGAGGCTCGACCGGCCGGTGAAATGGCTGGAGGACCGCCGAGAGCATCTCATCGCCGCCGCCAATTGCCGCGAGCATCACTATGTGATGACGGCCTATGCCGACACCGAAGGCCGCCTACTCGGGCTGGAGGCGCAGGCACATGTCGATGCCGGCGCCTATTCGGTCTATCCCTTCTCCGCCTGTCTTGAGGGCGCGCAGGTGGTGTCGAACCTGCCGGGGCCTTACAATCTGCCGGCCTATCGCTGCCGCACCTATTCCGTCTGCTCCAACAAGCCGCCGATCGTGCCGTATCGCGGCGTGGCGCGCACCGGCGTGTGCACGGCGATGGAGCTGATGATCGATGCGGTGGCGCGCGCGGCCGGGCTGGAGCCCTATGAGGTGCGCCAGCGAAATCTGGTGCGCCCTGACCAGATGCCGTTCACTTCGATCACCGGCAAGGATTTCGACATGGGCGACTATCCCGAAAGCCTGCGACGGGCTTTCGCGATGATCGACCATCAGGGGGTTCGCGCCCGCCAGCAGGCGGCGGAGGCGGACGGGCGGCGCATCGGGCTCGGCTATGCCGTCTATTGCGAGCAGGGCGCCCATGGCACGTCGGTCTATCATGGCTGGGGCATTCCGATGGTCCCCGGTATCGAATCCTGCGGCGCCCGGCTTACCCCTGATGGCACGCTGGAAGTCCGGATCGGCAGCCAGAGCCATGGCCAGTCGATGGAGACGACGCTGGCGCAGGTGGCTTGCGAAGTGCTGGGCATCGACCCCGAGCTCGTCAATGTGGTCCATGGCGACACCGCCATGACGCCCTATTCGACCGGCACCTGGGGCTCGCGCTCGGCCGTCATGGCCGGCGGAGCGGTGGCGAGCGCCTGCGAGCGGCTGGCCGGCCGTATTGCCCGGATCGGGGCGCATCTGTTGCAGGCGCCGCTTGAGGCCGTGACGGTCCGCGACGCCCAGGTGATCGGCCCGCAGGGGTCGGTCAGCTTCCGGGAGGTGGCGGCAACCTGGTATCTCGCGCCGCAGAACCTGCCCGCCGACATCGACCCGGACGGGCTGGACCTCGTCGCCGGCTACCGCCCGACCGTCGACACGGGCACTTTTTCCTATGCCGCCCATGCCTGCGTCGTGGCGGTGGCACCGGAGACGGGGGAGGTGGAGATCCTTGACTACGTCATCGTCGAGGATGGCGGTGTGCTGCTCAACCCGATGGTGGTGGACGGCCAGATCTATGGCGGCACCGCGCAGGGCATCGGCACAGCGCTTTATGAGGAGATGATCTATGATGGTCACGGCCAGCCGCTGGCCTCGACGCTGGCGGACTACCTCCTGCCCGGCGCAGGCGAGATGCCGGATGTGTGCATCGCTCACATGGAAACGCCGTCGCCCAATACGCGCTTCGGCCAGAAGGGCATAGGCGAGGGCGGTGCCATTGCCCCACCGGCGGCGATCGGCAATGCGATCAACGACGCGCTGGCCGGGCTCGGCGCTGAGATGACCGTCTCGCCGATGACGCCGCGCCGGGTGCGCGACGCGGTCGAGGCGGCGCGACAGAAGGCGTCAGCGGAAAGCCGATCAGTGGGAGGGTTCGCGTCGTGAAGGCCGCGCGGTTCGACTATCTGCGCCCGGTCGATTGTGCCGGTGCCATTGCCGCGCTCGAGGATGCCAGCGCCCGGCCGATGGCCGGCGGGCAGAGCCTCGGCCCAATGCTCAATCTCCGCCTCTCCCGGCCGGGTTGCGTGGTCGACATTTCCCGCCTGCCCGAGCTGCGGCGGGTCGAGGAACGCCCGGACGGGATCCTTTACGGCGCCGGACTGACCCATGCCGAGTTTGAGGACGGCGCCGTGGCGGACCCGACGCCCGGTTTTCTCGCGCGTATTGCCCATGGCATCGCCTATCGCGCTGTGCGCAATCGCGGCACCATCGGTGGCAGCCTTGCCCACGCCGATCCTGCCGCCGACTGGCCGACGACGCTCGCCGCTCTTGGCGCCCGGGTGCATCTCGCCGGACCGGCTGGAACACGGGAGCTGCCGGTCGAGGCGTTCATCCTCGGCGCCTTCGAGACGGCGCTTGCGCCCGGCGAGATCATCGCCGGGATATTCGTCCCGCGCCGCTCGGCGAGGGCACGCTTCGGCTATCGCAAGTCCTGCCGCAAGGTCGGCGAGTTCGCCGAAGCGATGTGCGCGGTGCTGGTCGACCCGGAAGGCGATGTTCAGCGTCTCGCCATCGGCGCCACGGAGGCGCGGCAGCTGGTGATCGCCGAGGCCGGCACTGCCATCAATTCCCCCGAGGTCGTCGACGACATTCTCCGCGCGGCCGGCCTTGCCGCCGATCCGGCCACATTCCGCTTGCGCCGCGAGGTTGTACGGCAAGCGATTGCCGCGCTGGCAACGAAAAGCCAGCCTGAAGGTCAGCCCGCATGAAGCCGATCCGCCTTTCCGTCAACGGCCGCGACATCGAGGTCGAGGTCGAGCCGCGCCAGCATCTCGCCGATTTCGTGCGCGAGGAATTGCTGCTCACCGGTACGCATCTGGGGTGCGAGCATGGTGTATGTGGGGCGTGTACCGTGCTGATCGACGGCGCTCCCGCCCGTGCCTGCATCGCCTTTCCCGTCGCGCTTGATGGTGCCGCCATTACAACGGTGGAAGGGTTGGCGGACGATCCCGTTGCCGCCCGCCTGCGCGAGGCCTTCATGGCGGAGCATGGGCTGCAGTGCGGCTTCTGCACGCCGGGGATGCTCATCATGGCGCGCGACATCGTGCTGCGGCGCCCTGGTGCGGATGATGCGGCCATCCGTCATGAACTGGCGGGAAATCTGTGCCGTTGCACCGGCTATATCGGCATCATCCGCGCCGTCCGGGCGGTGGCGGCCGAGCGGGCCAAGGCCGGCGAGGCGGCGGTGGTGACGCGCAGCGGGGCGGTCGCTCCCCCGCTCCACATCTCGCCGCTGACCTTGCCGGTGGCTCCGGCGCGGCTTCCGGACGGGCAGGATGCGCGCCCCGGCCGAAGCGAGGACAAGCCGGCCGCCGGCGCGGGTTTCGTGCCGGAACCTTTGCGCAATCCGGTGGAGTTGGTGCAGGACTTCGAGGTGCCGGCGAGCCGGGCACAGGTCTGGGCGCTGTTCCAGGATCCGGCACAGGTAATCGCCTGCCTGCCGGGCGCGCGGCTGACGGCACCGAGCGACGGGCGCAGGGTGAACGCGGAAATGCTGGTGAAGCTCGGGCCGATCCAGGCCGCCTTTGGCGGCACAGGAGTGATCGCTGCCGATCCGGCGAACTGGACCGGGACGATCGAAGGCGGCGGTGTCGATCGGCGCAGCGCGACGCGGGTTCAGGCGCGGCTGGTCTATGGTCTCGATGAACTGCCGGGAGCGGCGGCGACGCGGGTTCGGGTGGAGGTGGCCTATGTGCTGCAGGGCCCGCTCGCGCAGATGAGCCGTGGAGCGCTCGCGCGCGATCTGGCCGCGCGCCTGACGGCGGCGTTTGCGACCAATCTGACCGCCCTGCTGCGGGGCGAGACCGCCCCGGCGCAGCCTGCCCCGCTCGATGCCGGGTCGCTGCTGTTCTCGCTGGTGAAGGACTGGCTCAGGCGCCTGTTTCGGCGGGCCTGAGGGCCCGGCAGACTCGCCTGTCGATATTCAGCCCAGCAGGTCGATGTCGAGCTGCACGCAGTCGCCGCGATAGACGATATCGGCGACATAGATCACCACGTCGTTCTCGTCGGTGATGACCAGATGGGCCTCGACGGTGGGGAAGCCGATCCCGGTGGCGAGCAGGTTCGCCACGCGGGGCTCCACCGTGCCGACGATGAAGGACTGCCGGGCGCGCTTCACCTTCAGCCCCTCCAGCGAGGCGACCACGGCGATGGTCGGCTCGCGGTCGAAGCGGGCGGGGGCGAGTTCATACAGCGCCGCGTCGAAATGCACCCGGGCGAAGGAATAAGGCTGGCCGCGGCGGGACTGCACGCTTTCCAGATAGCGGTAGCGCGTGGCCGGAGTGCCGTCTTCCGGCCGAATCGTCGGCGGGGCGGGCGGCGTCGCCACGGGCAGGAAGCGCGGAATATTGGCGCCGATCGTGCCGGCCAGCGAGTGCCATTTCAGGTCCAGCTTCAGCCAGCGCTTATCCTCGACCGAGGCGGAGACGAAGGTGCCCTTGCCCTGAATGCGGCGCACCAGCCCCTCGCCCTGCAGCACCTCCACCGCCTGGCGCACCGTGACGCGCGCCACCTGGAACTCGGCTTCGAGTTCCTGCAGCGTCGAGATCTTCTCATTCGGCCCCCACACGCCGTCCTCGATGCGGCGGCGGATGACGCCGGCGATCTGCAGATAGCGCGGCACCGGGCTGCGGCGGTAATCGGGATTGACCGTCGCGGCGGGAGAATCCTTGAGCATGGTCGTATCGGTCCGCTCGCGCCGCCTCGATCGGCGGCCTCTCGTAAGGGAAGAATCGGCGAAGTCGTTCTATCTTCGGTATCATGAAATCCTATTCGCCGGGCGGGTTAGCTGCTTTCCAGTGCGGTGACAACGCCCGAGATGAGATTCGCCTGGTAGAGCGCCGCCTCATCAATGCGTGCGCCCTCGCGCACCGGAACCAACGAGGCGACCAAGCGTGCGATGTCCGCCTCCCGCGCGCGACGGGCCTCTTCTCCCTCGGCAACCGTGACCGCCCGGAAGTGGACGAGCCCTCCCGGCATCAGGCCACCTGCGAGCGGCAGATCGGCCGAAATAACGGTGGCGATCTTGGCGTAGCCGCCGATGGTCTGATGGTCGGCGAGCAACAGGATGGGCAGGCCGGAGCCCGGCACCTGGATCGCCCCGGTGGCGATGCCGTCGGAGACGATGTCGGCGCCGTGCCGGAACGCGAGCGGCGGGCCTTCCAGTCGCATCCCCATGCGGTCGGCCTCGCGCGAGATGCGATAGGGCGTGGCGAAGAAGGCGGCCACCGCCTCATCGGTAAAGGCATCGGCCTGCGGGCCGGGAACCGCGCGCAACGTGACCTCGCCGGCGACGCGCGGGGGCGAGGGGAGTTCGAGGCAAGGTCCCTGCGCTTTCCCCTTGCCGAGGAGCAGCCGGTCGCCCGAAGCCAGCGCGCGGCCTTCATGCCCGCCGAAACGGCCCTTGAGATCGGTGGAGCGCGAGCACAGCACGGGCGGCGTGTCGACGCCGCCGGCAAAGGCCAGCACCGCGCAGCCGGAGCCTGCGAGCGCGCCCACCCGCACCTGTGCCCCCTCGGGCACGTCGATGGCGCGCCAGGCCCCATAGCGCCGCGTCTCGTCGCCGAGCGTAACCTCAATGCGCGCCTGCGCCCCCGCCAGCGCCAGCCTTGCCGGTCCGCCGACGACCTCGAAGGCCGGACCGGCAAGGCGGATCTCCAGCCCTGCCTGTCCCGCCTCATTGCCAACCAGGGCATTGGCGAGCCGGAGCGCCGTTCCGTCCAGCGCGCCGCAGACCGGCACGCCATAGGCCTGGAATCCGTGGCGGCCAAGGTCCTGGACGGTTGTTTGCGGGCCGGGCTGCAGGATGTGCAGGCGGGCGGTCATGCCGATCCACCTTCCAGTTCGGATTCATAGCGGCCCCGGGCGACGGCCTCGGCGATTGCGGCATGCGCTCGGGCATCCACCGGCACGAATCGCACCCCGTCACCCGGCGCGAACAGGGTCGGCGGCGACTGCGCCGGATCGAAGAAGCGCAGCGGTGTTTGCCCGATGAGGTGCCAGCCTCCCGGCGATTCGACGGGGTAGATGCCGCTCATGCGCTGGGCGATGGCGACCGAGCCCGGCGGTACGCGCACGCGCGGGCTGGTCCGGCGCGGAAGGTCGAGCACCTCCGGCAGGTCGCCGAGATAGGCAAATCCCGGCAGGAAGCCCTGCACATAGACCCGGTAGAGCGTGCCGGCATGGAGGGCGATCACCTCCGCTTCGCTCAGCCCCGTCGCGGCAGCCACTTCGGTGAGATCCGGGCCCGCCTCGCCGCCATAGAGCACGGGAATCCGCCAGATGCGTGGGGGCGCCTGCCCGGCCTCGTCCTCCAGTTCCAGGCCACCGATGAACCTTTGCAGCGCCTGCGCGCTGGTGGAGAGGGGATCATAATGAACCAGCAGCGAGCGGAAGCTCGGAACGGTTTCCACCAGCCCCTCCGGCCGGGCCTCGGTCAGGAGGGCGGCGGTGCGGTGGACCAGTGCATTGATCCCCGGATCGATGCGGTCGCCGAATTCGACGGCGAAGGCGGAGTCGCCCACGGGCAGGAAGCGTGCCCGGGCGTCGATCCGCCTGGCCGTCATCGCCTCTGCGTCCACCATCCCCGCCTCCCCAGCCACCTCGCGCCTTGCCGCTGTCTGGCAATCATACTAATGTTAGTACGTTTCGACTTGAAATGCATGATTATATAATGTGTTAATGTCAACAGGACCTAGGGTGTCGGGAGGCTGGCCGTGGCGAAGCGCATGAATATCAACGCCGATATGGGCGAGGGCTACGGCCATTATGACATCGGCAATGACGACGCGATCCTGAAGATCGTCAAGAGTGTCAATGTTGCCTGCGGCCAGCATGCCGGCGATGCCACGGTCATGCGCGACGTGTGCCTCAAGGCCAAGGCGAACGGCGTCTCGGTGGGGGCCCATCCGGGCTTCAACGACGTCTGGGGCTTTGGTCGCCGGCAGATCCGGATGAATGCCGACGATCTCGAATATCTCGTCGCCTATCAGCTCGGCGCGCTCGCTGGCATGGCCGCCTATGCGGGCGTGAAGGTGACGCATGTGAAGCCGCATGGCGCCCTCAACAACATGTGCGCGGTCGACAAGGATTATGCGCGCGCCGTCGGCCGCGCCATCAAGGTGGTCGACCCCTCGCTCTATTACCTCGCTTTGTCGGGCACCGAGATGGAGAAGGCGGCGATCGATCTCGGCGTGCCGCTGTCACGGGAAGCCTTCATCGACCGGCTCTACGAGGATGATGGCAACCTGCGCTCGCGCGTACATGCGGATTCGATGATCCGCGATCCCAAAGTGGCGTCGGAGCGTGTCGTGCGCATGGTGCTGGATGGCGAGATCATCTCGGTGAACGGCAAGAAGATGCCGACCAGGTTCGATTCGCTCTGCGTGCACGGCGACGAGCCGAGCGCCATCGCGGTGGCATCCGCCTGCTGCGAGGCGCTGCGGGCGGCCGGCGTCGAGCTTGTCACCCTGCCCGAGATGATGGCGGGCTGAACCGATGAGCGGCGCGCGGGGAGAGGCGGTGGTGCTTCCGGGCGGGCGCCTCGACGAGGCGGCCGCCCTTGCGCTCTCGGACAACACCGATCTCGTGGGGCTGATGGCGCGTGCGGCGCGGCGGCGCGATGCCGGTTTCGGCGGCACCGTCACCGTCTCGCGAAAAGTGTTCATCCCGCTGACCCAGCTCTGCCGGGATGTCTGCCACTACTGCACCTTCGCTCATCCGCCCCGCAGGGGACAGCGCGCCTTCCTCACCCCCGGCGAGGTGCTGGAGATTGCCCGCGCCGGCGCGCGGATGGGCTGCGACGAAGCGCTGTTCACGCTCGGCGACAAGCCGGAGCGGCGTTACGCCTTGGCGCGCGAGGAGCTGGCGGCCCTCGGCCATGCCAGCACGCTGTCCTATCTGCGCGCCATGGCGGCGCTGGTGCTGGAGGAGACCGGCCTGTTGCCCCACCTCAATGCCGGGGTGATGGACGAGGCGGAACTGGCGAGCCTGCGCGACGTGTCGGCCTCCCAGGGGCTGATGATCGAGGCCACCGCCGAGCGGCTGTCCGCCCGGGGCGGCCCGCATTTCGGCTCGCCGGACAAGCTGCCGGCCGTGCGTCTTGCCACGCTGGAGGCGGCGGGCCGGGCGCGGGTGCCCTTCACCACCGGCATCCTGATCGGGATCGGCGAGACGCGCCGCGAACGCATCGAGGCGCTGCTCGCCATCCGCGCCGCGCATGAGCGGCACGGGCATGTGCAGGAAGTCATCATCCAGAATTTCCGCGCCAAGGCCGGCACCCGAATGGCGAGTGCGCCGGAGCCCTCGTTGGAGGAGCATCTGTGGACCGTTGCGGTCGCCCGGCTCATCCTCGGGTCGGATGTCTCGATTCAGGCGCCGCCTAATCTCCAGCCGGAGGGGTTGAAAGCGCTGATCGAGGCCGGCATCAATGATTGGGGCGGCGTGTCGCCGGTGACGCCGGACCATGTGAACCCGGAGGCGCCCTGGCCGGCGCTGGCGGCTCTTGGGGCGGCGACCGCCCGCGCGGGCAAGGTGCTCGCGCCCCGTCTCGCCATCTATCCCGGCCATATCGCCGACCGGGCGACGTGGCTCGATGCCCGCGTCGCCCCTCATGTGCTGCGCCGCGCCGATGCGGCCGGTCTCGCGCAAGAGAGCGGCTGGCGGGTTGGGATGGCGGGCGAGGGTGCGGAAGTGGTCGAATGGCCGGCCGCACCGGCGCTTGCCGGGCCGGACCACGGGCTCGATGCCGTCCTCGACCGCGCCTTCGCCGGGCGGGAACTGAACGAGGCGGAGATCGCCCGCCTGTTCGACGCGCGCGGCCACCGTGCCCGCCGGGTCTTCGAGGCCGCCAATGCGCTGCGCCGGGAGACGGTGGGCGACACCGTCTCCTACGTCGTCACCCGCAACATCAACTATACTAATGTCTGCGCCTATAAATGCGGCTTCTGCGCCTTCTCCAAGGGCCGGCAGAACCAGCATCTGCGCGGCAGGGCCTATGAGCTCGACCTGGCCGAGATCCAGCGCCGCACGCGGGAGGCCTGGGCGCGCGGCGCCACGGAAGTCTGCATGCAGGGCGGCATCCACCCGGATTTCTCCGGTGAGACCTATCTCGCCATCCTGCGCGCGGTGAAGGAGGCGGTGCCTGCGATGCATGTGCACGCCTTCTCGGCGCTGGAAGTGCGCCACGGCGCGGCGACGCTCGGCTTGCCGGTACCGGAATTCCTGCTGCGGCTGAAGGAGGCGGGCCTCGGCAGCCTGCCCGGCACGGCGGCGGAAATCCTCGACGATGAGGTGCGCGCGCTCATCTGCCCGGACAAGCTGACCACGCAGGAATGGCTGGAAACGGTGGGCGACGCCCATCGCGGCGGGCTCAAGACCACCTCGACCATCATGTTTGGTCATGTCGACACTTACGCGCACTGGGCGCGCCACCTGCTGCGCCTGCGCCGCCTGCAGGCCGAGACCGGCGGCATCACCGAATTCGTGCCGCTGCCCTTCCTGCACATGGAGGCGCCGCTGTACCTGAAGGGCGGCACCCGGCAGGGGCCGAGCCGGCGCGAGGCCCTGCTGATGCATGCGGTGGGGCGGCTGGCGCTGCATCCGCTCATTCCCAACGTGCAGGCCTCCTGGGTCAAGCTGGGCGCTGGGGGGCTGGTCGAGGCGCTGAAGGCGGGTGCCAACGACATTGGCGGAACGCTGATGGATGAATCGATCAGTCGCGCCGCCGGCGGGGCGCATGGGCAGGAGTTTTCGCCCGACCGAATGGAGGCGGCGATCGGCGCCGCCGGCCGGCTCGCCCGCCAGCGCACCACGCTCTACGCCGATGCTCCCTCGCGGCAGAAGCAGCGCTCCTACGCCGCCGAGCCGCTGAGCCCCCGGGTGGAGCCGGCGGCCGGGAAGTTCGCGCGGATAGGAAGTCTTGCCGTGCGGCGGGGCTAAACCGTCCGCGAGGCCGTGGGCGGGATCAGTAGGGGATGAAGGGGCCGCCCCACGGACCGTAGTCGAACGCCATCTGCTGGTTCATCATGGCGGTCATCTGCTGTTCGCTGGCGAGCTGCTGCTGGAACACCATCTGCTGATAGGCCGCGAAATTGTCCTGCGTGCCGTAATAGATGCAGCCGCACACCGTCGGGTCGGCATAGAGAAACACCGGCTGGCCGTTCTGATTCTGAACGGTGAACTTATGAGGCGGCAGGCTCTGCAGCGAGGCGATCTTTGCCGGTGTATCGGCGAGGCGGATCTGGAAACCGGCGGCGGAGAGCATGTTCTCCTTCTGCTGGGTCGCCGTCACGCAGGCGGCGGTCGTAACGCCGATGAGCGTCAGTGCCGCGATCGCAGACATCTTCACGGTAGCGTCTCCTGAACGGTTGGCAGTTCCTGGATGGCGCACCGTATCAGGAGGGAAAAGCGAGTCGAGCGGCGCCTCGATTCGTCGTAAACGCCTGAGCACGGCTCGCAGAGTCGCCCTTCACTTCCGCAATAGCGGCAGTACCTCATGGGCGAGCAGGTCGACCTGCTCTTTCTCATAGCGCCACGGTACGAAGACGATCTTCTTTACGCCCGTCGCGACATGGGCGGCGATCTGCTCGGCGCATTCGGCCGGCGTGCCGACAATGGCGCTGTCGAAGCTGGACAGCGAGCCCTTGGACAGGTCCCATTCGGCATGCAGCCATTCCTGCATCTTGGGCATGCCGACCTCACGCGGGCCGACATAGATCGGCAACTGGTTGAGGCTGTACAACTCGGCCGGGTCGCGGCCGGCCTCTTCCGCATAGGCGGAGATCTTGCCCCAGGCCTCGGAGTAGGAGTCTGGCGTGTAGAAATAGGTCAGCCAGCCGTCGCCCCTGGTGGCGGCGCGCTTGAGAACCACATCGACATAGCCGCCAATGAGGATGGGCGGGTGCGGCTTCTGCACCGGCTTGGGGAACATCACCGCGTTGCGCAGGTTCAGTTCGTCCCATTCGCCACTGACGGAATCCTCGGTCCACAGACGCTTCAGAATGTCGAGGTTGCGGTCCATGATCTTGCCGCGCCGCTCATAGGGAATGCCGACGGCGTCGAATTCGCGCTTGTACCAGCCCACCGCCGCGCCGAGCATCAGGCGACCGTTCGAGATCAGGTCGATGGTGGAAAGCTGCTTGGCGAGGATGACCGGGTTGCGCAGTGGCAGCACGAGCACGCCGGTGCCGATCTTGATCGTCTTGGTGCGGGCGGCCACCGCCGTCAGCAGGGAGAGCGAATCGAGGATCGGAAAATGCGGGTCGGTGCCGAGCAGGATGTGGTCCCACACCCACAGGGACTCGAAGCCGAGCTCCTCCATCCGCACGCCGTAGTCGATCAGCGCCCCCGCGTCCGGAAGCTCCGGGAAACGGGTGAAGTTGCGCATCGCCACGCCGAAGGCCGGCACACTCATGATCGTCTCCAAGCTTCCGGATGGCGGCACTTCAGGCCGTGTAGAGCTGTTCGGGATCGAGTTCGCGAAGGATGGCGAGCTCGTTCGGGGTCGGTGCAGGCGTGACCTCGACATCGTCGGGCACCGGCAGCTCGAAGCCGGTATTGGCCTTGATGTCGGCCGCCGAGACGCCGGGGTGGAGCGCCAGCACCGTCATGGCGCGGCTTTCCGCCTCGAAGCCGAGAATGCCGAGATCAGTCACCACCCGGAACATGCCGCCGGCGGGCAGGCCGGCCTGGGCCCGCGTGTCGCCGCCGTCGAGAAAACCGGGTGAGGTGATGAAATCCACCTTCTCCACGAAGCGGCGTTTCTCATGCTTCATGGCGACGATCATGTCGGCGAGCGAGGCGATGTCGTTGCCGCCGCCGGTGCCGGGCAGGCGGATCTTCGGGTTCTCGGCATCGCCGATGAAGGAGGAATTCAGATTGCCGAAACGGTCGATCTGCGCGCCGCCCATGAAGCCGACATCGACATAGCCGCGCTGCAGCAGCAGCAGCACCTCGGTGATCGACACCAGCATGTTGGCGCGGCGCGAGCAGCGCTGCTCATTGGTGGAGGGCGGCAGCTTGCCCGCTTCCACAAACGGCCCGATCACTCCGCCCTCGAACAGAATGGTAAGGCCCGGTGCATGCGTCTTCTGGGCGAGAATCGCGGCCAGAAGCGGAATGCCGACGCCGGCGAACACGGTCTGCCCATCCTTGAGCAGTCGGGCGCTCATCACCGCGAGCAGTTCGGAGCCGGTATAGGCCGGTGCGACGGAGAGGCTGATGCGGGCGCGTTCAGTCGTCATAGATGCCACTCCCGCGGCGCTGGGCATCGAGCAGTTCCGCCATGCCGATGCGGCTGAGGTAGTCGGCCCAGTTTTTCGGCTCGTGATAGAAGCGGTCGAGATAGGCCTTGGCGCCGGTATCTGCGTCCCTTGCCGTCATCTGCGCATAGAGGTCCATGTGGGTGTAGAACGGCTCGTAGAGGCCGTAGCATTCATGCGGCGCGCAACCGAAAGGCACCTCGACCACCGCATCCACCGTGAAGAAGCCAATCTTGGTCTGGTCCGGATGCCGGCGGATCTGCTCGTTGGAGACTATGCGCTCGGTGGTGAGGATCACCTTGTTGGCCGCCATCGCCATGTCGATATCCATGAAGGTCAGCCCGTCGATCTGGGCGTTGCCATAGGCGTCGCAGCGCTGGACATGGATGATCGCGACCTCAGGGTTCAGCGCCGGCACCAGCAGCAACGTCTCGCCGGTGAAGGGGCATTCCATCGTCTTGGCGCCCTCAGTGCGGTCCAGCACGCCCGAGCCGAGCATTGAGCGCATCGGCATGAAGGGCACGCCCATGGCCCCGGCGCGGTAGCGCAGGCCCATCGCCATGTGGCTCCATTCCTCGAAGCGGGCGCGCTTGGACTCGGTATAGGCGCGCATCACCTTGGACACGCCCCACACGATGCCCTGGCTGAACCATGAGGTGATGATGTGGCGGGAGACGCCCGAGGCGTAGAGCAGGTCGCCCTCGGTGGAGACGATGGAGCGCGAGACTTCGAGGTCGCGCTTGCCGGCGCGGATCAGCGCCCAGATCATTGCCATCGGCGTGCGCGAGGCGGTGCAGCCGCCAATGGCGAGGCTGTCGCCATCCGCCACCAGGGCTGCCGCCTCTTCCAGTGACATCACCTTGTCGCGCAGGCTGCGGTCGCGCGCGCGGGTCTTCTGGCGCAGGTCGAGATAGGAGGGAATGCTCACATGTCTCTCCTACGCCGCTTGCACATTGCCGATGTCGCGATTCATGCGGGTGATCAACTCGTCAAAGACGTCGAGATGGGTCCGCAGCCCGCGCCAGAAACTCTGGTTCCGGCGCCGCTCGAAATCCTCGACGCTGATTCCCTGCTGCTCGACCCAGGTGTAGTAGCCGAGGTTGAACACGCGCTGGCGGTCGCGGTGATCGAGCTCCAGCACATGGTCGGCGCCGGCGCCGAGCAGATGCTGGCCAAAGGCCTCCGCCGCATCGATCTGGTCGTAGCGGCCGCCTTTCTTGGTGAGGTGGGCGGCGAGTTCGCTCGGGTACAGCTCGGAGCCGTCAGTGGCGATGGTGAGGATGACGTCCTCCACGCCGAGGTCGAGCCGGCGCGCGGTCTTGATGGCCGCGAGCACATTGCCGATGCCTGATAGCCCGAGCGCGGCGAGGCCGGCCAGTGTCGCCGTGTCCACCCCGCGCCGCTCTGCGAGATAGGCGCGTCCGGCCGGGGTTCCGAACAGCAAAGCGAGATCGTCCGAGGCGGCATCGGAGACGCCGGCGACAATGTCGGTATTGGTGACGTTGTGGATGAGGGGAACGTGCTTGTCGCCGATGCCCTGGATGTTGTGCTCGCCAAAGCCGTTATAGAGCAGGGTCGGGCACTCCACCGGCTCCATGGCGACGATGCGGGCCCCATATGTCTCCTTGAGGTGGTCTCCCGCCCCCAGCGTGCCGGCCGAGCCGGTGCCGGCGACGAAGGCCGCCAGCCGCAGCCCGGGCGCGCCCGCGCTCAACGCCTCGAACAGTGCCCCGGCGGCCGCGCCGGTGACGGCATAATGGCCGAGGTAGTTCGGGAACTCCGAGAACTGGTTGAGGATGAAGTTGCTTTCGTCCTTCGCCATCACCGCGCAGGCGTCGTAGATTTCCTTCACATTCGATTCCGTGCCCGGCGTGCGCACGATATCGGCGGGGTCGGTGACCCATTTCTCCAGCCAGTTGAAGCGCTCAGCGCTCATCCCGCCCGGCAGCACGGCAACGCCGTGGCAGCCGAGAATGCGCGAGATAGCGACGCCGCCCCGGCAGTAATTGCCTGTGGAAGGCCATACGGCGCGGTGATGGGTGGGATCGAACGTGCCGGTGACGAGGCGCGGGGCCAGGCACGCATAGGCCGCCAGCACCTTGTGCGCCTGGATCATCGGGAAATGCCGGCCGAGCATCACCACGATTCGCGCCGGAACGCCGGTAATGGAACTCGGCAGCTCGATATGCGCCGGCACAGTGCGGCCAGCGAGCGTTGCCGCCTCGTTGAACCAGTGCAGGCCAAACAGATTTCGCGCGTCCGGGGCGTTCCTGTCTGCGGCCTCGGCCAAGGCGCGCGCGCCGGAGGGCATTGTCGCCGGCGCCGCCAGTTCGGAGAAGCGCGGCAACACGATGCCGCGCGCGCGCAGATGCGCGACAGTGCGTTGGTAGGTCGAGGCATCGGCGACGGCGGAGGGCAGATCGAACGGGTTCATGCGTTTCCTGCGAGGCGGCGAGCGAGGGTCGGCGACGCGACGAGTTTATATGATACTAATGATAGAACCATTGGTGCAAATTATTCTTATATCTCCGCGATTAAATCGACAGGTAAGCCTCGCTGACGGTCGGATCGCGCGCCAGTTCCGCCGAGAGTCCGGAGCGGGTGACGCGGCCGCTCTCGACGATATAGGCCCGGTGGGAGAGCTCGAAGGCGGTCATTACGTCCTGCTCGACAAGGAGGATGGTCTGGCCGGCGCGGTTCAGCGCCAGCAGCGCCTCGCTCAGATGCTCCACCATGCGCGGCGAGAGCCCGAGCGAGAGTTCGTCGATCATCAGCAGGCGCGGGCGGGACATGATTCCGCGCCCAACCGCGCACATCTGCTGCTCGCCGCCCGAGAGGGTGGTGGCGTCCTGGCGCTGACGGTCGCGCAGGATCGGAAACAGGTCGAACACCCAGTCGAGGTCGCGTGCGATCTCCTGCCGGTCGGTGCGCAGATAGGCACCGAGCATCAGATTGTCGCGCACGGTGAGGCCCCGGAACAGGCGGCGGCCTTCCGGCACATGGGCGAGGCCGGCCTTGAGCACGACATCGGGCCGGGCACCTTCGATCGGGACGCCGTTGAAGCGGATCGTGCCGGCCTGCGGGGCCAGCTGACCGGAGATGGTACGCAGCAGGGTGGTCTTGCCGGCGCCGTTCGAGCCGACCAGGGCGACGATTTCGCAGGGCTGGACCACAAGGTCCATGCCCCACAGCACCCGGATCTGACCATAGCCCGAGGTCACGCCTTCCAGTGCCAGCATCGGCTCAGCCATGGTTGAGCTCCTTGAGGCGCGCGGCGAACTTGGCGCCGAGATAGGCTTCGATGACACGCTCGTCGGCGACGATCTCGGCGCTCGGCCCGTCGGCGATGAGCTGGCCGTGATGCAGCACCAGCAGGCGCTTCGACAGCGAGAGGACGACCTTCATCAGGTGCTCGATGATGAGCACGGTGACGCCGCGCTCGGCGATCTTGCGGATGAGGGCGAGGGCGCCGTCGATCTCGGACGAGTTGAGGCCGGCATTGACCTCGTCGAGCATCAGCACTTTCGGGTTCATGGCGAGGCTTTTGGCCAGTTCCAGCCGCTTGCGCGCCGCCAAGGCGAGATTGGCCGCGGGCCGGTCCGCCAGCGCGTCGAGGCCGACGAATTCGAGGCTCTGCATCGCCATGTCGCGCGCGTCGCCCAGCGAGCCGGCCCCGGCGCCAAACAGCGCGCCGGCGGTGACATTTTCCAGCACCGTCATCGCCGGGAAGGGCTGGACGATCTGGAAGGTGCGGGCGAGCCCGCGCCGGGCGGCCTGATAGGGCTTCTGCAGCCCGACATCCTCGCTTTTGAACAGGATGCGGCCGGAGGAGCGGCGCAGATTTCCGGTGACGACATTGACCAGCGTGGTCTTGCCCGCCCCGTTCGGTCCGATGAGGCCGACGACTTCGCCCTCGTTCAGCGAGAAGGAGACGTCGGTAAGGGCAGCGAGCCCGCCGAACTGCTTGGAGACGCCGTCGAGGCGCAGGATGGGCTCGATCATTCCCGGCCCCCGATCTTGGCTGCACGCAGCCGCCGCAGCGCGCGCAGGCTGAGCAGCCCGCCCGGCAGGAAGAAGATAAGCAGCACGATGACGACGCCGAGGATGGCGCGGTTCCAGTCGAGGAAGTTCGCCCAGAACAGTTCCTCCAGCAGCACGAAGGCGGCGGCTCCCAGCGCCGGGCCGAGAATGGTGCCGGCGCCGCCGAGAAGGGCCATGACGACGACCTTCACCGTCATCACGATCTGGAAGGAGTCGGTTGGGTCGATATAGCCGGTCCATGAGGCATAGGCCGCACCCGCGGTGGCGCAGAACATGGCCGAGAGCGTGTAGGCGGCGATCTTGTAGACTGTTGTGTTGATGCCGACCATGGCGGCGGCATCCTCGTTCTGGTGGATGCAGCGCAGGCCGAAGCCGAGGCGCGAGCGGTCGACGAGGATCGTGGCGATGAGGCTGGCGAGCAGGATGGCGAGCATCACGAAGAGGAAGAAGCGCATCAGCTCTTCCGGCGGCCAGGACATCAGCGGGAGGTTGAGCCCGTCGCCGCCGCCGGTGAGGGTCGACCAGGAGGAAACGACCAGCCGGCACAGCTCCACCACGGCAATGGATCCGATGGCGAAGTAATGGCCGCGCAGCCGCAGGATGATGCCGCCGAGCAGCGCGGCGAAGGCGGCGACCACCACTGTCGCGATGGCCCAGGCAAGGCCCATCGGAATGCCGTGGCGCTGGCAGATCGCCCCGACATAGGCGCCGAGGCCGAAAAAAGCGGCGGTGGAAAAGGAGGGATAGCCAGTAAAGCCGCCGATGAAGTTCCACGAGGTGGCCAGCGCCCCATACATGGCGACGATGGCGGCGGTGCGCACGACGTAATTGTCGGCATAGAGCGGCGTGGTGGCGAGCACGAGAAGGCCGGCAACCAGGGCGGCGTAAAGCGGAAAGCCGGATTTCATTCGTACCCCCTGACGCCGACGAGGCCGGTGGGCCGGGTGAGCAGCAGCACCAGCATCAGCACGAAGCCGGCGGTGATGGCCTGCTGCGGCCCGAACCAGTGGCCGGCGAAGCTCTCGACCAGCCCCAGCACCAGCCCCCCGACCAGCGCGCCCGGCACTGAGCCGAGCCCGCCCACCACGCAGACCACGAACGCCTTGCCGAGCCAGATGCCGGTGACATTGGTAGTGATGGGGAAGACGGTAGCAAAGACCACGCCGGCCACGCCCGCCATCAGCGCGCCGATCCCGAAGGTGATGGCGTAGATGCGGTCGGTGCGGATGCCCATCAGCTCGGCGGCGGAGCGGTCCATCCGCACGGCGACAATGGCGCGGCCGATCGAGGAGCCGCGCATCACCGCATAGAGCAGCAGCGTCATCGCCAAGGCGAGGCCGGTGCCGACGAGCCGGTCCACCGGAAGGACGATGGAGCCCAGTTGCACCGCGCCGAGATCGAGCGTGATCCGGCGCGGGGTCGCGGTGAACCAGTAGGTCATCGCGTTGTAGAGGATCATGTCGAGGCCGAAGGTCAGCGTCAGCGTGGTGAGGACGGGAGCGCTCACCACCCGGTTGATCACCAGCTTCTGCAGCGCGAAACCGAGCGCGAACATCAGCGCCGCGACGACGGGCAGCATCGCCACGGGATGAATGCCGTAGAGATGCCAGGCGAAAAAGGTGAGGTAGCCGCCAAGAATGATGAACGAGCCGTGGAGCATGTTGATGACGTTCAACACGCCCCAGACCAGCGAGAAGCCGACCGCCAGGCACGCATAGAGCGCACCGAGCATCAGGCCGTTGGAGAGGATCTGCAGGTAGATCGCCATGTCACTCTTAACCGCTGCCGCCCTTGTCGCTGACCCGCGCTCGCGGCCCGTGGGCGGGCCGCAAGACTGAAGAGGGCGCGCGCCGGACGATCCGCCGCGCGCGGGGAAGACGAGCCGGTCAGGGCATCGCGATCATGTCGGCATTCTTGATCTCGGCGGGGGCGAGCACCTTGATCGTCTGGTCCTGCACCTGGATGATCGGCAGCTCGCGCGAGAGGTTCATGCCGTTGGGGCCGAACTTGATTGGGCCGTAGAAAGTCTGGATGTCGGTCGCCGCGATGGCGTCGCGCACCTTGGCCTTGTCGAGCGAGCCGGCGCGGGCGAGCGCGTCGACAATGACCTCGCCGGCCGCCGCGCAGGAGCCGTGCACATAATCCGGGTCGCCCTTGGTGCGGGCCTTGAAGTCCTCATAGAAAGCGGCCGTGGTCGGCCATACGCCCTGGCCCTCATAGCTGGTGAGGTGATGCCACCAGCTTGACGAGGAGATGCCATTGGCCAGCGGGCCGAGGCCGTCGGTGAACTCCTTGTAGGACGGGCCGGTAACCATGGTGACGATCTGCGCGGTGACGCCAAGGTCCTGCATCTGCTTGCGCGCCAGAATGAGGTCCTGAGTGTAGCCGGTGATGTAGATCCAGTCGGGCTTGGCGGCCTTGATCGAGGACAGCGCGGCGGCATGGTCCATGGTGCCGACGGGATAGAGTTCCTTGTAGGCGACGGTCAGCCCGCCCGCCTCGGCTGCCTTGGCGATGCCTTCGGCCATGGATTTGGGGAAGACGTCATCGCGGCCGAGCACCGCGATCGACTTGGTTTCCGGGAACTTCTCCTTGAAGAACTTCACCATGGCGGTGGTCATGCCGCCATTGGGGGAGAGCGTGCCGAACAGATATTTCAGCGTCTGGTCGTACACGCTCTCGGAGGAGGCGACGCAGGCGATGGTGGGTATCTGGTAGCGCTCGCCGACACCGGCGACGATCTTGGTGTGGCCCGAGCCGAAGGGCGAGAACAGGAACTGCACCTTGTCGTCGTTGATCAGCTTCTCGGCGAGCTGGGAGGCCCGTTGGCCTTCCGACTGGTAGTCATATTCGATCAGCTCCACCTTGAGCTTCTTGTCGCCGACCTGGATGCCGCCGCCGGCATTGATCTTCTCGACCCACATCTTCCAGACGACATCCTGCTTGTGGCCTTCGTCGGCGAGGCCGCCGGTGAGGGCCAGCGGCGCGCCGATCTTGATCGTCTCCTGCGCCAAAGCGGGGGAGTTCAGCGCGGCGGCGAGAAGGCCGGTGGCGACGCCGCCGGCCAGCAGGCCGGCACGTGCGGAGCGAAGGATACCGTGAGCGAACATGCGATTGTTTCCTGTGCTGGAAATGCCAAAGGGTCGCTGCGGCCCCTGCCCGGCGGGGCCTCCGTGTCGCGCGCCACAGGCGCTGGCGGGTCAGCGCCGGCACCGCATGGTATGGTGTGCTATGTAACCATACCAATGAGGAGGATTTGCTCAATATTTAATGGTGTTGATGAATGCGTTAATTTTGGGCAGCCGGCGGTGAACAAGGTGGCAATCCGCTCCCGCCGCTGGTCTCGTCAACGGAAATGGCAACCTTGGCCGTGGCTTGGGAGGTGGTGCAGCGGTTGGCACGAGCGTTGCTAGCCGTTCGGGGACGTCTGTGCCCGGCGTCCCTATCGCCGCCCGCGGTCAGGCGGGGCGAGGCGGTCGAGTGGTTCTTGCGCGTGGCGTCCGCGCCGGCGCGCGGCTTTTGAGGCAGGTGGCACATGGAACTGACCGGCGCGCAGCGCATCGAGGCTCCCCGCGAGGTGGTCTGGCAGGCCCTCAACGATCCGGACATTCTTCGCCGGTGCATTCCTGGCTGCCAGGAACTGGTGCAGGCCTCGTCGACCGCCTTCACCGCGCGGGTCGTCCTCAAGATCGGGCCGGTAAAGGCCAGCTTTTCCGGCGCGGTGACGCTGTCCGACCTTGATCCGCCCGGCCGCTACCGCATCACGGGCGAGGGGCAGGGCGGCGTCGCCGGCTTCGCCAAGGGCGGTGCCGATGTCTGGCTGGAGCCCGAGCCGGACGGCGCCACGCTTCTGACCTATGCGGCGCAGGCCATGGTCGGCGGCAAGATCGCGCAGCTGGGCGCGCGGCTGATCGACAGCACCTCCCGCAAGCTGGCGGGCGAGTTCTTCAGCGCCTTCGCGCAGATCGTCGCCCCGCCCCCGATTCCGGCGCCGGCCCTGCCAAGCGAGGCCGCGCCGTGATCGGCCCCCAAACCGCAACCGCCGCCGGAACGCGGGAGTAGTGCGATGCAGCCGACTTCATTCAAGGACACCTCGCTTGTGCGCGCTCCGGCGCACCCGCTCGCCTTGAGCGTCAACGGGGCTGCCGTTTCCGTCACGGTGGATGTGCGGACCCTGCTGGTGCAGCTGCTGCGCGACGAATTGCGGCTCACCGGCACCCATGTCGGCTGCGACACCAGCCAATGCGGCGCCTGCACCGTGCTTGTCGATGGCGCGGCGGTGAAAGCCTGCGCGGTGCTCGCTGTTCAGGTTGAAGGACGTGAGGTGCGGACGATCGAGGGCGTGGCGACGGCGGAGACGCTTCACCCCATGCAGGAGGCGTTTCGCGAGCATCACGGCCTGCAATGCGGTTTCTGCACGCCGGGGATGATCCTCGCCGCCATGGACATGGTGCGCCGTCACGGTCCCGTTCTCGACGAGGCGACGGTGCGGGCCGATCTGGAGGGCAATCTCTGCCGTTGCACCGGCTACCACAACATCGTCAAGGCGATCATTGCCGGGGCACGCGCCATGGGCGCCGGTCCGGCGGTCGGGTTGGACTAGGAGCGCGCCATGTTCGCCTTCACCTATCACCGCCCGGACACCCTGACGCAGGCCGTCGGCCTGCTGCGCGGGCGTGAAGAGGCAAAGCCGCTCGCCGGTGGACAGACGCTCATCGCCACCCTGAAGCAGCGGCTCGCCGCCCCGAGCGACCTTGTCGACCTTGGCGCCCTGCCGGCACTGCGCGCCATCGCGCGCGTTGACGGACGGCTGGTCATCGGCGCCATGGCCCGCCATGCCGATGTCGAAGCCTCGCCTCTGGTGCGCGAAAGCCTGCCCGCGCTAGCGGCGCTGGCCGGATTGATCGGCGATCCCGCCGTGCGCAATCGCGGCACGCTCGGCGGCTCGATCGCCAATAACGACCCCTCGGCCGACTATCCCGCCGGGTGCCTCGCACTCGACGCCACCATCGTCACCGACCGGCGGGAGATCGCGGCTGCCGATTTTTTCATTGGCCTGTTCGAGACCGCGTTGGAGCCGGACGAGATCATCATCCAGGTCGCCTTTCCGCTGGGCGGGGAGGGGACTTATGAGAAATTCCGCAACCCCGCCTCGCGCTATGCCATGGCGGGCGTGTTCATCTGGCGGGGCCAGGCTTTGCCGGGCGAGGGCCCGGTGCGCGTCGCCGTCACCGGGGCCGGGCAGGGCGGCGTTTTCCGCTGGAGTGAGGCGGAGGCGGCGCTTGCCGCTCACTTCTCGCCCACGGCGCTGGCAGGTCTCGTCCTGTCGGGGGATGAAATGATCGAGGACATTCATGGCAGCGGCGCCTATCGCGCCCACCTCGTCGGCGCGATGGCCCGCCGCGCGGTGGCGCGGATGACGCAGGCCGGCGCCTGATCGGAGCTGCGGTTGCGCGGCGCTTGAGCCGATGCCGCGGGGCTGCCGAAGTGTCAGAACGGCAGCGGGTTGCCGTGGCGGTCGAAGAAGCCGCCGCTATCGGCCGGGCCCAGTCGTGCCAGGCCTGCCAGCAGGTCGCGCGCCGCTTCGGCGGGGGAGAGCGGCTCCAGCCCCACCTTGGCGAAGGGGCGGGACAGCGGCGTCGACACCGTGCCGGGGTGCAGGGCGACGCACACCGCCGCGCCATGGGTGCGCTTCAGCTCGATGGCAGCGCAGCGCACCAGCTGGTTGAGCGCGGCCTTCGAGGCGCGGTAGCTGTACCAGCCGCCCAGCCGGTTATCGCCGATGCTGCCAACCTTGGCCGACAGCGTCGCGAAGACGGCGGGCGCGCTGCGCGGCAGCAGGGGCAGGAGGTGCTTCATCAGCAGCGCCGGCCCGATGGCGTTGATGGCGAAGGACCGCGCCATTGCTGCCGGGTCGATCGCCCGCAGCGCCTTCTCCGGCTGCAGCGTTTCATCGGACAACAGTCCGGTGGCGTCCAGCACCAGATGCGGCGTTCCCCGTTCCGCGACGTGGCGGGCCACTTGCGCCACCGTCGCCTCTTCAAGAAGATCGAGCCGGGGGACGGACTGGCGGGAGAGGCCGATCACCGCGTCGAAGCCGCCGCCTTCTATCAGAGCCTCGCGCAGCGCCGCGCCGATGCCACCGCTGGACCCGATGACCACAGCGAGCCTCACCTGTGCGTCTCCTCAAAGCGCCGGGCCAGATTCTGCAGGCGTGGCCGCAGGCGCAGGAAGCCGGTATAGGCCCGCTCGAGCAGGGACAGAATGTGACGGTTGCGCGCCGCGAGGCCCAAGGGCCTCAGCAGCGGAATTTGCCGCCACATCGCGGCAAAGGCCGCCGCGCCGGTCAGCAGGCGCCCGTCCTCGCTGGCGTGCAGGCGTGCCAGCATTGCGCCGCGATCGACCGGGCAGGAGTCGGCCGCCTCCAGATCGATGAAGGCGATGCGCCCGCGATGGTCGAGGCGCTTCATCAGGGCGATCTCGCGCCGGCACAGCGGGCATTGGGAATCGTACCAAACCGTCACCGCGTTCATGGCAGACCCCGCGTGAGACGCTCGGCGAGGTCGAGCGCGGCCAAGCACACTTCCTCGATCCGGCTGGAGGTGGCCCAGTCGCCGGTGGCGGCCAGCGAGCCGTCCGGCGCGATCCATGGACCGGGCCGGCTGGCGCGCTCAACCAGCGCCGAACGCCAGCGGTGCGCCCTCACCAGGGCCGGCTCGGGCAGCTGGAAGGGCAATGCCGCCCGCAGCGCATGCAGCAGGAGCGGCGCCAGCAGCTCCGCCGGCGTGTCGCAATGGAGCCGCGACCAGCGGCTGCGGGTCTGGGCGACGAGGGTGGTGCGATCGCTCGCACGCCCGGGCTTGGAGCTGTCGATGGTGATCCAGCGCAGCGGCCCGCCCCTCACCCGGGCGGCGATCCACCCCTGGTGCCAGGGCATGTCGAGCGCGACCATCAAGGCGTGGCGGGGCTTCATCGCGGCCTCAGGCAGGGCGGCCCCGCCCGCCGCCGCGCCGAACAGGACCCGGCTCTGATGCGCCGGCGCGGTCGAGACCACGAGGTCGAACGTGCCCAGCGCCTCGCCGCTGACGCTGCGGAGCGCGTAGGGTCCCGCGCCGGCATCGAGTGGGGCGACATCGGTCCCGACCCTGAGATCAATGTCCGCCGCGAGATGCGCTGCGAGGGCACTCATGCCGGGCACGCCGACCAGCAGGCGTTCGGATGGATGGCGGATGCCGGTGACACGGTCGGCCTGGAGGTTGACCACTGCTCCAGGCCACTCCGCCACCACCCCTGCATCGAGCAGGGGCGCCAGCCAGGCCAGGAAGGCCGGCGTGCGTGCCGTGAAGCAGGGCGCGCCATGGTCGAAGCGGTAGACGCCCTCGCGCCGGGTGGCGGTGCGCCCACCAGGGCCCCGCGCCTTCTCGAACACGGCGATCTCCGCCCGCCCTTTCAATGCGTGGGCGAGCGTCAGTCCGGAGAGGCCAGCACCGATGATGGCGATGCGCTTCATGCCGCCATCCCGATCCACCCGCAGGCGCTCACCACCACCGCGCTGATGGCGACCCGCAGTTGCCAGAACCAGCCGGCCCACACCCCGCGTGCGCGCAGATGCCGGTCGACGCCGAGCAGCGCCGCGAAAATCACCGCCAGCAGCAGGAAGCCGGGCTGCGGCGTCAGCAGCGCGGCCAGCCAGGCGAACAGCGCGGCGACGTTGCTCAGCAGGAAGAGCCGGACAGCCAGGGGTTCGGGCGCGAACAGCGCCGCCCCCCAATGCATGCCGCAGACGAAGGAGGCGATCACGGCGCCATAGATCTGCACGGTGCCGATCCCGCCGAGCCGTGCGGCATCGGCGATGGCGGCCAGGAACGGCAATGTCCCGGCCGCCGCGAGCAGCCAGGCGGTGACGCGGACGGCAGGGGCAGGGGTCAAAGAGGCAGCAGCCGGGCTCATGCTGCTTTTACGGTGCGCCCGGCCGCCCGGATCAGGGCGCCTCCAGACGATCTGGCGCTCAGCGATAGATCAGGCCCGCCAGTGCCGCATAGAGCGGGATCCCGATCACCACATTCAGCGGAAAGGTGACGGCGAGGGAGGCGGCCAAAGCGTAGGCGGCATTGGCCTGCGGCAGGGCGAGGCGAACCGCCGCCGGAGCGGCGATGTAGGAGGCGCTTGCCGCCAGCGTCGCCAGTATGATCGCCCCGCCCTCCGACAGGCCGGCCGCAGCCCCGGTGAGCAGCCCCAGCGCGCCATTGACCAGCGGCGCGGCAATCGCGAAGGCCAGCAGTCGGCCGCCCGCCTTCCAGGCCTCGTCCGCCTTCTCCGCCGCGACGATGCCGAGCTCAAGGAGGAACAGGCAGAGGAAGCCGAGGAACAGATCGCCGAAGAAGGGCTGTACCGGAGCCATGCCGGCCTTGCCGATCACCCCGCCAATGGCGAGACCGCCGACCAGCAGCAGGAAGCTCTTGGAAGAGACCACCTCGCGCAGGGCGGCGCCAAGCGAAGGCTGGGCGATGTCCGCCGTGGCGGCGCCCGACCGATCCTCCGACCCGTCCCTGACCATTCGGGCCAGCAGCAGTGCGACGACGATCGCCGGGGCTTCCATCAGCGCCAATATGGCGGTCATGAAGCCTTCATGGGGGATGCCGGCCTGGGCGAGATAGCTCACCACCGCGATGAAGGTGACGGCGGAGACCGAGCCGTAATGCGCGGCGAGCGAGGCGGCGTCCGCCACGCTAAAGCCGGCGGCCTGGCGCAGCGCGAGGAAGCACCAGAGCGGGATGAACAGGCCGAGTGCCAGCGCCGCGCCTGCCGGCGCGGCGAAGTCCACCCAGCGCGTCTCCGCCAGCTCCGCCCCGCCCTTCAGCCCGATGGCGAGGAGCAGATAGATCGAAACCGCCTCGAATACCGGCGCCGGTACGCGCAGATTGCTGCGCAGGGCGCAGGCGAGCGCTCCCAGGCCGAAACACAGGACCGGAGGCGAGAGCAGGGCGGCACTGGCGAGCGACATGGGGGCTCCCTCGTCTGACGGGGCGTCGTGGACAGGCAAGAGCCGGGCGCGGCACCGCTGTGCGCGGCGGCCGGCCCGGCCCTCGAAGGCTTCAGGGGAAGGCCGGCGCCGTAGCGCCGGCCTCGGGATCAATGGGCGCCAAGCCCGGTCTTGCGGGTCTTCCACAGGGAGAAGACGACGCCACCGGCGATCATCGCCAGCGTGACCGAGAGCGAGACCGCCGGGTCGAGCTTGCCGTAGAAGTAGTTCCAGAAGATCTTGCCGCCGATGAACACCAGCACCAGCGCCAGGGCGTATTTCAGGTACTCGAAGCGGTGCACCATGGCGGCCAGCGCGAAGTAGAGGGCGCGCAGACCGAGGATCGCCATGATGTTCGCGGTGAAGACGATGTAGGTGTCGGTGGTGATGGCGAAGATCGCCGGCACCGAGTCGACCGCGAAGACCAGGTCGGCAATGTTGATGACGACCAGCGCCAGGAACAGCGGCGTCACCCAGAGCACCATCTTGCCCGTCACCGGGTGCGGCTGGCGCACGATGAAGCGCTGGCCGTGCAACTGGGGCGTCACCCGCAGGACCCGCGAGAGCAGGCGAACCACCGGGTTCTTGGAAATGTCCTGCTCGCCTTCCTTGACGATCAGCATCTTGATGCCGGTCGCGACGAGGAAGGCGCCGAACAGCAGCAGCACCCAGTCATATTCCTGCACCAGCGCAGCGCCGACGCCGATCATGAGGCCGCGCAGCACCAGCACCGCGATGATGCCCCAGACAAGGGCGCGGTACTGGTAGATGCGGGGAATGGCGAAGTAGCTGAAGATCAGCGAGATGACGAAGACGTTGTCGATCGAGAGCGCCTTCTCGATCGCATAGCCGGTGAAGTACTGCATGCTGGCGTCGGCCCCTCGCGAGTACCAGACCCAGCCGCCGAACAGCACGGCGACGAAGATATAGAACAGCGAGAGCCGGAGGCTTTCGCCGATGCCCAGTTCCTTGTTGCCCTTGTTCAGCACGCCGAGATCGAAGGCGAGCAGGACGAAGACAATGGCGAGGAAGCTCAGCCAGAGCCAGGCGGGCGTGCCGACGATGTCGGCCGTGATCAGTGATATCAATGTGTCCATCGGGTCCTCGGTTCAGCCCCCACGACACACGCCGACACGCCGGCCGGCGGCGCCGGGCAGGCGCCGCAGGTCGTTCGCGCGGACGTGCGCTGGGGAGTGCGGGTAGGGGGAGGACCGACATGGCGGCGCGATGCCGTCAGAGGGACCCGGACCTCGGGTTGGAAGGGATTAGGCGGGGACGTGGCGCTCAGCGCAGCGGCGGGAGGCTCAGATCAGTGAAGCGCCCTGGCCGGCGCGATACCCTCACCTCGGCCATATCGCGCCCTTCACGGCGGATATAGTCGATCTGCGCCATCAGCTGGCGCTTGATGCGCCTGAGCGCCATCATGCGCTCGCCGTCAGGCTTGTCGCGCCGGCGCTCGGCCGCGAGCTCGACATCGAGCATCTGGCTGCGGGTCGTCAGCGATTTGAGGAACTGGTCCACGTCACCCTCCTTTCGATGAGGGCAAGATGACGTGGACGGGCCCATAGTTCCAATGCATAGTCTCAATATCATCGATAGATCGGAACTATCGGCTATGGCCTTCCGTCCAACCCACCGCCAGCTCGAATACGCCGTCGCGCTGGCCGAGACCGGCCATTTCGGCGCGGCGGCGCGGCGCTGCCATGTCTCTCAACCGACTCTTTCCGTGCAGATCGCCCAGCTGGAGGCGCAGCTTGGCGCCACGCTGTTCGACCGCACGCCCGGCCGCGTGCAGCCCACCGCCATTGGAGAGCGGGTCATTGAGGCGGCGCGTGCCGTGCTGCTGACGCTGGATGATATCGTCGCGGTGGCGGCGAGCGGGGCGCGCAATCTCGGCGGGCTGATCCGGCTCGGGGTGGCGCCGACCTTCGGGCCCTATTTCCTGCCTTACCTGCTGCCGCCCCTGCATGCGCGCTATCCGGCGCTGCAAATCTACATCAAGGAGGAGCGGCCGGCGGCGATCTTGCGCGAGGTGGTCTCCGGCGCGCTGGACTGCGGCCTGGGTCCGGCGCCGGATTCCGGCCATGCCGTCACCTTCCGGCGGCTGTGCCGCGAGACGATCTTCCTCGGCGTGCCCAAGGACCACCCGCTTGCGAGCATCGGTCATGTCGACCCCCAGGCGCTGCGGGGCGAGCGGCTGCTGACTCTCGGGCGTGGGCACCATCTGTTCGAGCGGACCCGCGAGCTTGCCGCGGCCTGCGGCGCCGACATGCGGGAGGATTACGAGGGCACCAGCCTCGACGCGCTGCGGCAGATGGTGGTGATGGGCATGGGCATGTCGCTGTTCCCCGAGCTTTATGCGCGCTCGGAATTCCGCATGGAGGACGACATCGCCCTGCTCACCCTCGACGGCTGGCCGGCCAGCCGCGACATGGGCTATTTCTGGCGCGCCGGCAACGGGCGGGCGGCACAGTTCGAGGAACTGGCCCGCGAGAGCGAAGCTGCCTGCGTGGGGCTGGGCCTCGCCTCACGTTGAACGGCCATCCCCCTCGGTGGGCGTGGCGCCGGCGGGCGTCGCCACCCCGCGCAGAAACACCCGGATGCACTCGCGCACATAGGCGCGCCGCCGCTCGCTGCCGGGCCAGTGCATCCGACCGTCGCGTGTCAGCGCGATCGATCCCCCCACCAGGTCCATCAGCATCGAGGCGGCATCGTGCAAGTCCGGTACGTCGATCCGGCCAAGCGAGCGCTGGTGGTCGAGCCAGTCGGTGAGCAGCCGGAGCACGGCGTTGCGGCCGAACTTGTCCGAGATCGCCCTGAGCTCGGGGTTCACCGCCGCCTCCAGAAAGAGGAACTGCAGAAAGGCGAAGCGCTCGCGATCGGCCTCATCGTCGATCTCGTTGAAGAAGATGCGGTCGAGGGCCTCTGCCAGAGATAGATGGTCATAGTCGCGCGGCAGGTCGATCATGCTCTCGGTATGCGCTTCGATGATCGCCGCCATGAGCGCGGTCTTGCTCGGGAACAGCCGATAGAGCGTCGTCTTCGAGATCTGGCAGCGGGCGGCCACGGTGTCGGTCGTCATCCGGGCATAGCCAACTTCGCGAAAGATCTGCAGCGCCTGCGCCACGATTTCCCTGCGCCGGGCCGAATCCGGCGCCGTCTTCGGGCGCCCGCGCCCGCGGGTCTGCAGCCCCTGCCCCTCATTTCCAGCCTGCGACAAGCGACTTCTCCCCTTCCGGGGCCCGGCGGACCGTCCGAGCGCACCAATTGACAGATCAACAGACTCGATAATATAGATACTGATCGGTACTCTATATAGGGAATTTCACTGTGGCGTCATTTCGCCCCGCGCGTTCGGCGCTCCTTCCCAGCACTCTGGCCCTGCTTCTCGCGCTCATCGGCTGCGATGGCCGCGAGGCCGGCCAGCCGCAGGGCCCTGGCGCGCAGGGTCGCCCGCAGGTCGGCGTGGTGACGGTGCGCCCGCAGTCGGTCGCCATAACCGCAGAAATGCCCGGGCGCACCACCGCCTCGGTCGTTGCCGAGGTGCGCCCGCAGGTCGGCGGCATCATCAAGTCGCGGCTGTTCGAGGAAGGGTCGGAGGTCAAGGCCGGCGACGCCCTCTACCAGATCGACCCGGCGAGCTATCAGGCCGCCTATGACAGCGCGGTGGCGAGCCAGCAGAAGGCCGAGGCGGCGGTGCCGAGCGCCCAGTCCAAGGTGGAGCGCTATGAAGGGCTCATCAAGCAGAACGCCGTCAGCAAGCAGGACTACGACGACGCTGTCGCTTCACTGGCGCAGGCCAGGGCCGATGTCGCGGCCGCCAAGGCCGATGTCGACACCGCCCGGATCAATCTCGACTACACCCGCATCACCGCGCCGATCGGCGGGCGGATCGACAAGTCGACGCTGACCCCCGGCGCGCTGGTCACGGCGAGCCAGGACACGGCGCTCACCACCATCCGCACGCTCGACCCGATCAATGTCGACGTCACCCAGTCCAGCACCAACCTTCTGAACCTGCGCCAGGCGATCCGTGACGGGCGGATCAAGATCTCCGGCGACCGCGTCCAGGTGCGGCTCGAACTCGACAATGGCGAGACCTACGCCCATCCCGGCACGCTGGAATTCACCTCGGCCTACGTCGACACGACCACCGGCACCTATGGCGTGCGGGCGCAGTTTCCCAACCCGGACCGGCTGCTGCTGCCGGGCATGTATGTGCGCGCCGTCATCGAGGAAGGCGTCGCCCCCGACAGCTTCCTCGTCCCCCAGCGCGGGGTGACGCGCAACTCCAAGGGCGAGCCGGTGGCGCTCGTCGTCAACGCCGACAACAAGGTCGAGCAGCGCGTGCTCGCCGTGTCGCGCAGCGTCGGCAACAGCTGGCTGGTTGATAGCGGTATAACCGATGGCGACCGCGTCATCGTCGAGGGCAGCCAGTTCGCCCGCCCGGGCCAGGACGTCACCCCGGTCGACGTGGTGGTGGACGAGACCACCGGTGAAGTGCGCGACCGAGGCCAGCAGAGCACGGCGCCTGTTCCCGCCGGCAGACAGGCCATGGCCGGTGCTTCCGCCGGCTCCTCCGCCGGTTCCCCGACCGCCACGTCGAACTGAAGGCGCGTCCATGTCCCGTTTCTTCATCGACCGCCCGGTCTTCGCCTGGGTCATCGCACTGTTGATCATGCTCGGCGGCGTGCTGGCGCTGAACACCCTGCCCATTGCGCAATACCCGCAGATCGCCCCGCCCACGGTCAGCGTCACCGCCTCCTATCCCGGCGCCGACGCCCAGACCGTGGAGAATTCGGTCACCAAGGTCATCGAGCAGGGCCTGACCGGCATCGACAATCTCGACTACATGTCGGCGACCTCGCTCTCGACAGGGCAGTCGACGATCACGCTGACCTTCACCAACGCGGCTGATCCCGACATCGCGCAGATGCAGGTGCAGAACAAGCTGCAGCTCGTCACCCCCCAGTTGCCGAGCGTGGTGCAGACCAACGGCATCTCGGTCGACAAGGCCTCCGACGGCTTCCTGATGGTGATCGGCTTCGTCTCGACCGATGGGCGCATGTCGTCGACCGATGTGTCCGACTATGTCGATTCCACCCTCAACGACACGCTGCGGCGCATCGAGGGGGTGGGCTCCACCACGCTGTTCGGCTCCTCCTATGCGATGCGCATATGGCTCGACCCCGAAAAGCTCTCCAAGTACCAGCTGATGCCGAGCGACGTGGCGAGTGCCATCGAGGCACAGAACACGCAGGTTTCCGCTGGCCAGCTCGGCGGCCTGCCGGCGCGGCAGGGGCAGCAGCTCAACGCCACGGTCACGGCGCGCTCGCGGCTGCAAACGCCCGAGCAGTTCCGCAACATCATCCTCAAGAGCACCACGGACGGCTCGCTGGTGCGGGTTAACGATGTGGCGACGGTGGAGCTCGGCGCGGAGAGCTACACCACCTCCTCCCGCTACAACGGCATGGCGGCGGGCGGGCTCGCCATCAATTTGGGCACGGGCGCCAACGCCATCGACACGGCGGAGAAGGTCAAGGCCGCCATCGAGCGGATGAAGCCGACCTTCCCGGAAGGGGTGGAGGTCGTCTATCCCTACGACACCACGCCCTTTGTGCTGCTCTCTATCGAGGAGGTGGTGCGCACGCTGTTCGAGGCGATCGTCCTCGTCTTCGTGGTGATGTTCGTCTTCCTGCAGAATTTCCGCGCGACGCTGATCCCGTCGCTGGCGGTGCCGGTGGTGCTGCTCGGCACCTTCGGCGTGCTGGCGCTGTTCGGCTATTCCATCAACACGCTGACCATGTTCGCCATGGTGCTCGCCATCGGCCTCCTGGTCGATGATGCGATCGTCGTGGTCGAGAATGTCGAGCGCGTGATGGAGGAGGAGGGGCTTTCGCCGAAGGAGGCGACCCGCAAGTCGATGGGCGAGATCACCGGCGCGCTGGTCGGCATCGCCACCGTGCTCTCGGCCGTGTTCATCCCGATGGCCTTCTTCGGCGGCTCGGTCGGCGTGATCTATCGCCAGTTCTCCGTCACCATCGTCTCGGCCATGGTGCTCTCGGTGGTGGTGGCGCTGGTCCTCACCCCGGCCCTGTGCGCGACCCTGCTGAGGCCGCCGAAGGAGCACGCCAAGAGCCGTGGCGTGTTCGGCTGGTTCAACCGCACGTTCGACCGCACCACAAACGCCTACCGCCACGGGACCGCCGGTATAGTGGCGCGCTCGGGCCGCTTCCTCGTGGTGTTCCTCGCCATCGCCCTTGGCATGGGCTGGATGTTCGCCCGGCTTCCCTCGTCCTTCCTGCCGGAGGAGGACCAGGGCATGCTCATCACCATGGTGCAGCTGCCGGCCGGTGCCACATCCGACCGCACGGAACAGGAGCTCGACAAGGTTCGGGCCCATTTCCTCGAGGATGAGAAGGAGGCGGTCCAGGGGGTGTTCACCGTCAACGGATTCGGCTTCAGCGGGCAGGGGCAGAATCTTGGCATCGCCTTCGTGCAACTGCGGCCCTTCGACGAACGCAAATCCCCCGCAGTGTCCGCCAGCGCGGTTGCCGGCCGGGCGATGGCGGCGCTGCACGCACGCGACGCCATGGTGTTCACCCTCATGCCGCCGGCGATCCAGGGCATGGGAAATTCCGGCGGCTTCAGCTTCTATCTTCAGGATGTCACCGGCGCCGGCCATGAAAAGCTGATCGCGGCCCGCAACCAGCTTCTCGGCATGGCAGCGCAGGACCCGCAACTCGTCGCCACCCGCCCGAACGGGCTCGAGGACGAACCGCAATTCGTCGTCGACATCGACCAGGAGAAGGCAAGCGCGCTCGGCGTGTCGCTGGCCGATATCAACGACACGCTCTCCTCGGCCTGGGGCAGCGACTATGTGAACGACTTCCTCGACCGCGGCCGGGTGAAGAAGGTCTATCTCCAGTCGGCGGCGGATTTCCGCATGCAGCCGGAAGACCTCGCCAAATGGGAGGTGCGCAACTCCCAAGGCGCCATGGTGCCCTTCTCCTCCTTCGCCTCGACGCGCTGGACCTACGGGTCGCCGCGCCTGGAGCGCTTCAACGGCGCCTCGGCGGTGGAGATACAGGGCCAGGCGGCGCCGGGCGTCTCCTCCGGCGTGGCGATGGACTCGGTGGACGCCCTGGTCGGCAAGCTGCCGCCCGGCTTCGACCATGAATGGACCGGGCTGTCGCATCAGGAGCGGCTCTCCGCCAATCAGGCGACGGCGCTCTACGCCATCTCTGTGCTGGTCATCTTCCTGTGCCTCGCCGCGCTCTATGAAAGCTGGTCGATCCCGTTCGCCGTACTGCTCTCGGTGCCGATCGGCGTGTTTGGCGCGCTGCTCGCGGCCTCGCTCTTCGGCCAGACCAACGACGTCTACTTCAAGGTCGGCCTGCTCACCACCATCGGCCTCGCGGCCAAGAACGCGATCCTCATCGTCGAATTCGCCCTCGAGCGGCAGGCGCATGGGGTGAGCCTCGTCGAGGCGACGCTGGACGCCGCGCGCCAGCGGCTGCGCCCGATCCTGATGACCTCCTTCGCCTTCATATTGGGCGTGACCCCGCTGGCGATCGCCAGCGGCGCCGGCTCGGGTGCGCAGAACGCCATCGGCATCGGCGTCATGGGCGGCATGATCGCCGCCACCGTGCTCGGCGTCTTCTTCGTGCCGTTGCTGTTCGTCGTCGTGCGCCGGGTCTTTGCCGGCAAGGCGCCGGCCAAGGAAGAGGCGCCGCCGGCATCGGCGCCTGCCCGTCCGGCCGGGGAGGCGCACGATGCTCCTTCCGCCTGATCCCCGCCGCCCCGCCACGCCCCTCATTCGCCCGTCAGGTGAACCGATGTCCCTCTCGCCTGTGATGTGTCGCCCCTTCGGTGTCGCGGCGCCGCGCCTGGCCGGCGCGCTCTTTCTTGCCGCGCTGCTCGGCGGCTGCGCGGTGGGGCCCGACTACCGCGCCCCCGGCTTCCAGCTGCCCGCCAGCTGGGGCAAGGCCTCACCGTCCGTGACCGCCACCGGCGAGGAGGCGGACAACCGCCCGCCGGAGCTCGCGGACTGGTGGAAACGGCTCGGCGATCCGACGCTGAACCGGCTTGTCGACGAGGCGATCGCGGGCAATCTCGACGTCGCCACCGCGAAGGCGCGGGTGCGCCAGGCCCGCGCCACGCGACAGCAGGCAATCGGCGCGCTGGCACCCAGCGTCACTGGATCGGGCAGCTATACCCGCGCCGACAATGGCACCAACGTCTCCGATACCGGCGACGTGACCGTCTCCGGTCCGTTCGATTCCTTCTCCCTCGGTTCCAATGCCAGCTGGGAGCTCGACCTGTTCGGCGAGAATCGTCGCGCGGCCGAGGCGGCGACCTATGGGCTGGATGCGGCGGAGGAGACGCTGCGCAACACGCTGCTCACCCTGATCGGCGATGTGGCGACGTATTATGTCGAGGCGCGCGGCTATCAGGCCCGGGCGGCACTCGCCCGCCGCACCGCCGTCTCGCAGCGCGAGACCGCCGCCCTGACCCGCACCAAGCTGCAGGCCGGCTCGGCCTCCGCCGTCGATGTCGCCAATGCGGAAGGCCAGGCGGCAAGCACCGAGGCCAATATTCCCGAACTGGAATCGAACTACCAGCAGACCGTCCATCAGCTGGCCATCCTGCTCGGCCAGCCGCCGAGCGCGCTCAACGAGACCATGAAGCGCAGCGCCCCGATCCCGACGCCGGTCAAGGCGATCCCGCGCGGCGTGCCGGCCAATGTGCTGCTCTCGCGCCCCGACGTGCGCCTCGCCGAACGCCAATACGCCCAGTACACGGCCAAGATCGGCCAGGCCGAGGCCGCGCGCTATCCCGATGTCAGCCTCGTCGGCGAAGTCACGACCTCAGCCGCCACGGTTGGCGATCTCGCCAAGAGCTCGTCGGTCAGCTGGAGCTTCGGGCCGAGCGTCAGCATCCCGATCTTCAACGCCGGCCAGCTGAAGGCGGCGGTAGACTTCGCCCAGGCCCAGCGCGACGAGTATTTCCTCACCTATCACGCCGCCGTGCTAACCGCCCTGCAGGATGTGGAGAATGCCAGCGTCGCCCTTCAGCAGGAGCGCCTCAAATATCGCAGTCTCAGCGCCTCCGCCGCGTCCTACCGGCAGGCCGTGGACCTCGCCCGTGTGCTCTACCAGAGCGGCTCGTCGAGCTTTCTCGACGTGCTCGTCGCCGAGCGCTCGGCCTATTCCGCCGACGACACGCTGCTCACCAGCCGGGTGGCCATCGCCACCGACTATGTCGCGCTCAACAAGGCGCTGGGCGGGGGCTGGACCGGCAAGGTGGACGACCGCACGCCCGCGGTGGTCGACACGCAGATGGCCCCGCGCCTGGTCTCGCTCGACCGCGCCGGCCTGAAGCCGCGCGACGCGGAGAACCAGGGAGTCGCGGAGGCTTTTGCGCATTGACGGCGCGGTGGGGCGGGAGTGCGGCGCCGGTGGCGCTCTCGCGCAACCTCCCGTAAAGGCACATTGGCGCGCCGGGAGGCCGGCGCCGCCGATGTGTCAGTGCGAGGTGGCAGGGTGGAGTTCGTGAGATGCCATTGGCAAGGCCGGGTGCCGCTGGCGCGCGTCTTCTGGTGGGACATGCTCATCGTCGGCACGCTGGTCAATCTGATCGCCGGCGGGACGGCACTGGCCGCCCATGTCGCCGGCGCCCCGTTCTGGCTCGCGGCGCTGATCTTCTTCCTGCCGCTGCCGCTGAATGTGCTGCTCACCGTCTCGGTGTGGCGGTCCGCCGGGCAGGTAGCACCCGGCGAGGGCCTGCTTGCCCGGGCGGGGGCGCTGGTCTGGCTGGCCGTGATGCTGGTCGTCTAGCGTCCGTGCCTGGGTTTGAGGAAACCGGCGCCGCCCTAGCCGGCATCTCCCGTCTCGATCCGGCGGGTCGCCAGCGATGAGCGCAGCAGGGCGGCGATGAAGACCGCGCTCATCACCAGCACGATGGTCGGGGCCGGCGCGCTGTCGAGGAAGAACGAGAGATAGACCCCCAGAAGCGACGCTCCGACGCCGATCACCAGTGAGGCCGCCAGCATGGCGCCGAAGGTGCGCGTCACCAGGAAGGCGATGGCCCCCGGTGCGATCAGCATGGCGATGGCCAGGATCAGCCCCACCGCCTTGAGCGCGCCGACAATGGCGAGCGAGATCAGGCACAGCAGGCCGTAATGCAGCAGCCCGACCCGCAGCCCGACCACGCGCGCCTGCGCCGGGTCGAAGGCGTGCAGCAGCAGGTCCTTCCACTTCACCGCTATGGCGCCGGCGACAAGGGCGGCGATGAGCGCACTCTCGCCAATGTCGCGCCAGGCGACACCGAGCATGTCGCCGAACAGGATGTGGTCGAGATGCACCTCGGTCTGGATCTTGACGTAGAGCACCAGCCCGAAGCCGAACATGCCGGAGAACACGATGCCCATCACCGTATCCTGCTTTATGCGGCTGTTGTCCTTGAGGAATCCCGTCGCCACGGCGCAGAACATGCCGGCGGCGAAGGCGCCGACCGCCAGCGGCAGCCCGACGATATAGGCGATGACCACGCCGGGGAAAACGGCGTGAGAAATGGCGTCGCCCATCAGCGACCAGCCCTTCAGCACCAGGAAGCAGGACAGCAGCGCCATCGGCACCGCCACCAGCGCCGATATGACGAGCGCATTGACCATGAAGGGGAACTGGAAGGGGGCGAGCAGGGTCTCCACCATGATCACGCCTCCTCGACCTTGAGAGCCTGCGCCGCCCGCCGCCGCGCCGCCAGCATGCCGTGCTTGGGGGCGAAGACAAAGGCGGCGAGGAAGATCAGCGTCTGCAGCACCACGATGATGCCGCCGGTGGCGCCGTCGAGGAAATAGCTGACATAGGCGCCGACAAAGCTTGTCACGGCGCCAATGGCGACGGCGATCATCAGCAGGCGCGGGAAACGATCGCTCAGGAGATAGGCGGTGGCGCCGGGCGTCACCACGAGGCAGATCACGAGGAAGGCGCCCACCGTCTGCAGCGCCGCTACGGTGGAAGCCGAGAGCAGCGTGAAGAACATGATCTTCAGCGCGGTCGGCTTCAGCCCGATCGAGCGCGCATGCGCCTCGTCGAAGAACACCGCCAGCAGATCCTTCCATTTCAGCAGGAGGATCACCAGCGAGACCACGCCGATGATCGCCAGTTGCAGCGTGTCCTCGGGGGTGATGGTGAGGATGTTGCCGAGCACGATGGTCTGGATGTTCACAGAGGTCGGCGAGAGCGACACCATGAACAGCCCCAGCGCGAAGAAGGAGGAGAAGATCAGCCCGATGATGGCGTCCTCCCGCAGCCTTGTGCGCTGGTTGAGGAACAGCATGGCGGCGGCCGCCAGCCCGCCGGAGAAGAAGGCACCGACCGCATAGGGCAGGCCGAGCATATAGGCGCCGGCCACGCCGGGCACGACGGCATGGGACAGCGCGTCGCCGATCAGCGACCAGCCCTTGAGCATGAGATAGCACGACAGGAACGCGCAGACGGCGCCGACCAGCGCCGACACCCACATGGCATTGCGCATGTACTCGTAGCCGAAGGGCTCCGCCAGAAGGTCGATCACGGGGCGTTCTCCCGCGTGCGGGGCGGGCATTCGCCCTTCTCGCCATAGAACACCAGTGGGCGCTCATCGTCGGTCAGAACCGAGATCTGGCGGCTGTCGTCATCCGCGTGCAGCCCGGCGCCGCCCAGCACGAAATGGCGCAGCACGCCGCCAAAGGTCTTTTCCAGATTGGCCTCGGTGAAGGTCTCGGCGGTCGGGCCATGGGCGAGGATGGTGCCCTTCACCAGCACGGTGCGGTCGCAGAATTCCGGCACGCTGCCGAGATTGTGAGTGGAGACCAGCATGACACGACCCTCGTCGCGCAGCGACCGGAGCAGCGCGATGATCGCCTGCTCGGTCTGCACGTCAACGCCGGTGAACGGCTCGTCGAGCAGGATCACCCGCGCATCCTGCGCCAGAGCGCGGGCAAGGAAGACCCGCTTCTTCTGGCCGCCGGAGAGTTCGCCGATCTGCCGGGTGCGGAAGTCGTTCATCCCGACGCGGCCCAGCGCCTGCGTCACCGCCTGCCGGTCGGCGGCGCGGGGGAGGCGCATGAACCCCATATGGCCGTAGCGGCCCATCATCACCACGTCCTCGACCAGCACCGGGAAGTTCCAGTCGACCTCCTCGTTCTGCGGGACATAGGCGACGAGGTTCTGCCGCAATGCCTCGCCCACGGTGCCACCGAGAATGCTGATCTCACCCGCCGCCGGGCGCACGAAACCCATAATGGCCTTGAACAGGGTGGACTTGCCCGAGCCATTCACCCCGACGAGCGCCGTGATGGTGCCCAGCGGAATGGCGAAGCTGGCATCGCGCAGCGCGGTGTGACCGTTGCGATAGGTCACGGTGAGGCCGGTGACCGAAAGCCCGGTCGCCGACAGGACGGGCGAGGGCGCGTTCATTGCGACAGCCCCTGCGACAGGCCCTTTTCCACCGTGGCGGTGGTCACGCGGAGCAGGTCGATATAGGTCGGCACCGGGCCGTCAGCCTCGCTGAGCGAATCCACATAGAGCACGCCGCCATAGGCCGCGCCGGTCTCCCGCGCGACCTGCCGCGCCGGCTTGTCGGAGACGGTGCTTTCGCTGAACACGGCGGGAACGCTGTTCTTGCGCACCGCGTCGATGACCTTGCGCACCTGCTGCGGCGTGCCCTGCTGGTCGGCATTGATCGGCCAGAGATAGAGTTCCTTCAGGCCATAATCGCGGGCGAGATAGGAGAAGGCGCCTTCGCTCGTCACCAGCCAGCGCTTGTCGGCGGGGATGGCGTCCAGTTCAGCGCGGATCGGCGCCACCGCCGCTTCCAGCTTGGCCTTGTAGGCGCTCGCATTGGCCTCGTAGGTCGCGGCATTGGCGGGGTCGTATTTCACGAAGGCGTCGCGGATGTTGTCGACATAAATCAGCGCATTGGCCGGCGACATCCAGGCATGCGGGTTCGGCTTGCCGCGATAAGGGCCGTCGGCAATGCTCATCGGGGTGATGCCCTCGGTCACGACGACGCTGGGAACATCCTTGAGGTTCTGGAAGAACTTCTCGAACCAGAGTTCAAGGTTCAAGCCGTTCCAGAGGATCAGCTGCGCCCCCTGTGCGCGCTGTATGTCGCCCGGGGTCGGCGCGTAATTGTGGATTTCCGCGCCGGGCTTGGTGATCGATTCCACCACCGCCGCGTCGCCGGCCACGTTGCGCGCCATGTCGGCGATGACGGTGAACGTCGTCACCGCCTTGAATTTCGGCGGCTTGTCCGGCGCCGCGCCCTCCTGCGCCAGGGCGCCGGGCGCCCCGGCGAACCCGGCCAGGCCGACGGCCAGAAGGCCGGTCAGGATTACGCGCCTCGATTGTCTCCACATGCCGGCCCCCTTTTGCGAATGAGTTGCAGAAGCATTCTACGCCAAGCCGATGCTTGTGCAACTGCAAACGAGTTGCATCAAGAAAAGGTCATCAGCGGCACGGGATGCCGCCCGGCGCGTGTGCGCGCATGGCAATGGACGAAAGGCCGACTGGCGGCTTACATCCATCGGGCGTTGCGCTCCGCCGCACCTCTCGTGGAAGGGGCGCTGCGGCGCGCGTCGCAGCCATGCCCGCTGGCGGCTCCGGGTGCCCCGGCCGTTGAATGTCGGTTCAGTGGCGGGGAGGCGCCTGTGGACGGAAGCGAGAAAGAAGACATCAGCGCAAGGCTGGCGTGGGAGGGCGTTCCTCAATCGGTCATCGAGCATGTCTCGAAATACAGCCGTGTCGGATCGCTCGACATGGCTATTATGATTGTGTTTATAATTATATCAATTTTTCTATTGACGAATTTTATTTTATTATCGAGGCGTTTCGAGGATATAACACGCCCTAATGTCTGTATTTTTGCCGACAGAATGGGTGGCGTTTTATATGAATATGGACTGTTATATCATGTAGTTGTTGGTATTATCGGTATTTTACTTATTTCTCTTGCGCTGTCGATATTTTCGACTCTCTCACTCAGCAACTGGCAGGCTGCCGGTTTTGCCGTGTTTGTCACTTCGCCAGCGAGGAAGCGGTTCACGCGGCAGCTACAGCGGCTGATCATGGCGCGGCTCGCGAATGAGGCCGACCCTGCGCGCTATGTGCGCCGGTTCGTTCTCATGCCGGCCTGGTTTCTCGCAGGCGCGGGCGTTCTCGTTCTCGCAATCAGCGTCCCATTGGCGTTTTGCGAGGTCCGGGCGTTCGAGGTGTTCACGGCTGAAGACTACTACGTATCGCCCCTGCTCCCCTGGGAGACGCCTCGCTTCCGGCCCTGGGCCTCTGCGGTCTCTGTTGAGATTGGATGCAACCACTATCAGGCCAAGGGCGGGCCAGTTAACAGGATGATCTACGCCGTCACTTTCCGCGACGGAACGGTGGCAAGTCCCGCCTACGCCCCGCCTGTCGGTGGCTCCTGGCTCGACGGAATGGAGATCATTGACGCGACACTTCGCTCTGCTGGTGTGCGGTTCGTACCCCAGGCGGTGATGTCAGTGCATGCCTACCATCCACGCTGCATAGCGGCGCTAAGGCACGACTTTTCGAACGACGACTTCAGACGCCTGCAGCGTGTGCTCCGCCTGCCCGAGTGATGGCCCGTGCTTACGCCGTGGCAATCGGCAAGACGCTGGCGTGTTCCGGGGCTAGGGATGCGGAACCGCTATGCCGGCTGCACGGTTAGCCAGCGGGAGGAACCATCATGAGCCATATTCGCTACGAGATCGTCGAGCATGACGGGGGCTGGGCCTACAAGCTCGGCGACGTGTTCTCGGAAACCCATCCCACCCATGAATCGGCGCTCGCCGCCGCCCGCGACGCGGCGGCGCGGCAGTCGCTTTCCGGCGAGACCCGGCCCATCGCCTATCAGGACAAGAGCGGGCGGTGGCATGAGGAGGTGGCGCAGGGCGTCGACCGGCCGGATGTCGAGATCGATGACCCCGCAAAGGGCAGCTGACGCGGAACTCGGTCGGCTCTAGCCGTCGGCGACGCCGGAGGGCTACGACGTGCCAGCACTGGTCGATGTATCGGTCGGGACGTTGCCCTGCGTGGTGAACACCGTGCGCGCCACAGCGGCGAAAGCCGCGACGGCGCCGAGCGGACGGTTCTCCCGACGGGTGACGAGATACTCGTCAGCCCGCGCCGGCGCGCCTTCGATCGCCACCGCATGCAGGCGAGGGTCGCAGCCCAGTTCGCGATTCAGCACGATACCGAGGCCGATCTTCGCCGCCACCGCCTCCTTCACCGCCTCGCGGCTGCCGAGCATTAGGTGCGGCGCGAGGGTGACGCCGTGCTTCGCCAGCGCCGCCTCGAACAAATGCCGCGTCATCGAGCCGGGCTCGCGCAGCACAATGCGCTGGTCTTTCAGTTCGGCAACCGCGACCGTGCCTCGTCCCCACCAGGGATGACCCTCATGCACCAGCACCATCACCTCCTGGGCGAGCAGGCGGTCGCAGGCGAAGTCCGGGTGCGGGGCTTCCAGCGTGGCGATGGCGACATCCACACGGTTCTGGGCCACGAGATCGAGCAGGAAGCTGGAATTCTCCAGCCGCACATCGAGCCTGATCCCGGGATGCAGCGCGGTGAAACGCTGCAGGATCGGCATCGCCACATAGGGCGCGCATAGGCCCAGCGCGAGGTAGCCGGCATTCAGCGTGCGGCCCTCCTCCATGCGCGCGCCGATATCGTCGAGCATCAGCATCACCTGCCGCACCCGGGGTAGCAGGTCGCGGGCATCGGGGGAGAGCTCGATGCCCGCCCCGGTGCGCAGGAACAGCCGCGCGCCGACCGCTTCCTCCAGCGCCTTCACATGCTGGGTGATGGCCGGCTGGCTCACCCCCAGTGCCTGCGCCGCCGCGGAAAAAGTGCGGTGGGTGGCGATGGCCTGGAAGGCGCGGAGCTGGGCGAAATTCATGGTGATCGGTCTCGGCAAGGGGACTCAGGACATAAGTGCAGCTTCATTCAGCCGTCACACACTTTAACGACACTTATATCACGGCCTCATTTCCCCTGCCTGCGGAGACCCCGATGTTCTTCGATACGCTGAAAGCCCTCGGCCTTGCCGCCGCCCTCGCCACGCTCGGCGCGGCCCCCTCCCTTGCCCGGGAAGTCGTGCTCTACAACGCCTCCGACAGCGTCAACACCGCGCTGGTTGCCGCTTTCAAGAAGGCACACCCGGAGATCGAGGTGAAATTCGTCTCCGGCTCGACCGGGCCGATCACCGAGCGCGCGATTGCCGAGAAGGGCAAGCCGCAGGCGGATGTGGTCTATCTCGTCAACAATGTCGCGCTGGAACAGCTGAAGCAGGCGGGCGTGTTCGAGCCCTACGCGCCCAAGGACAGCAAGATCGCCCCTGCCTTCCGCGACCCCGACGATTTCTACAGCAAGTACTTCGCCACCACGATGTGCATGGTGGTGAACAAGGACCGGTTGGCGCAGAAGAAGCTGCCGATGCCGACCACCTGGGAAGACCTGATCAAGCCGGTCTACGCGAAGGAAATCGCGCTGCCCTCGCCGCTGAAATCCGGCACGGGCGGGGCGATCCTCACCACCTTCGTCGACGCCTTCGGCTGGCCCTTCGTCGAGAACCTGAACGAGAACGTCTACCAGTATTCCGATGGCGGCTCGGGCGGCGCTGCGCTGGCGGGCGCGGGCGAGGTCGCCATCGGCCTCACCTTCGACACCACCTGCTTTGAGACCAAGTCGTCCGGCAAGCCGGTCGACATCGTCTATGGCCGCATCACCCCGAACGTCTCGGAAGGCGGCGGTCTTGTCGCCGGCGGGCCGAACCCGGCGGAAGGAAAGACCTTCCTCGACTTCATGGCGAGCGAAGAGGCGGCGCAGGTTCTCGGCAAGGTCGTCGGTGCCACCGCCGTTCCCGGCCATGGCCTGGTCGACCTTAACGAGATCACCCTGTGGCAGATGCGCCGCCCGGTCGATATCGCGGCCTTCCGCCGCGAGTTCGCCCGCCGCATCCTGAAGCAGTGAACGACGCCTCCTTCACGCGCGCCCCGGCGCGGCCGGCTCCGCAGGTGAGCCGGCCGCATCTGGCCGTGCGGGCGGTAAGCAAGGACTATGAGGGCCATCGCGCGGTGGACGCGGTGTCCTTCGACCTCGCCAAGGGCGAGTTCGTCACCCTGCTGGGCGATTCCGGCTGCGGCAAAACCACACTGCTGCGGATCATTGCCGGCTTTGCCCGCCCCGATGCCGGCCAGGTGCTGCGCGAGGGCGAGGATGTCACCCACATGGCCCCGGCCCGGCGCCGCATGGGCTTCGTGTTCCAGTCCTACGCGCTGTTTCCGACCAAGACGGTGGCGCAGAATATCGGCTTCGCGCTCTCCGGCCCCCGCGCTGTCCGCGCCCGCCGCATCGAGGAGCTGGCGCGCCTTGTCGAGATCGACGCGCTCTTGGAACGCTTTCCGCATGAGCTTTCCGGTGGCCAGCAGCAGCGTGTCGCGCTGGCGCGGGCGCTGGCCTCGGACCCCGAGGTGCTGCTGCTCGACGAGCCGATGTCGGCGCTCGACGCCCGTATCCGCGTGAAGCTGCGCGGGGAACTGCGCGCGCTGGTCGACCGGCTCGGCATCACTACCCTCTATGTGACGCATGACCAGGAGGAGGCGCTGGCACTCTCCGACCGGGTGGCGGTGATGCGCCACGGCCGGATCGAGCAGATCGGCAGCCCGGCCGATGTCTATCATCGCCCGGCCACGCGCTTCGTCGCCGCGTTCGTCGGCATCTCCAACCTGATCGAGGGTCGGGCGGTGGCAGGAGGGATCGAGTCCGAGGGCGTGGTCTGGCCGCTGGCGCTGCCGGCCGGGCTCGCGCCGGGCGCGCCGCTTACCGCGGTCTACCGGCCCGAGCATATCGGGCTTGCCAGCGAGGGCGGCGGCATTCCCGCGACGGTGGAAAGCGCCACCTTTCTCGGCGCGCATGTGCGGCTGAGCCTCCGCCTCGCCTCCGGACGTGCCGTCATCGCCGACCGCCCCTCCTTCGAGGCCGGTGGGCCGTGGCGGCGTGGAGCGGTGGCATGGCTGCGGCCCGACCCGCTGCGCGCCGCCCTCATCGGCAATGGGCGCGCGGAATGACTCTGTCGCTGCGCTCTCTGCCGGGCCTGCTGCTCAGCGCTGCCGTGGCGCTGGTGCTGGCGCTGTTCATCGCCTACCCGATCGGCGCGGTGCTGGTGGAGAGCTTCGTCATTTCCGGCCCGATGCCGCCGGCCAAGCTGAAGGCCGTGACATCCGCCGCGCTCGACGCCGTGCCGGCCGGCGAACGCGACGCGCTAGTGCAGCGCTGGACGGCCAGCGCCACTGAGGCCGAGATGGTGGAAGCCACCGCCGCCGCTTTCACGCTGGCCGGAGCGCCGATGGGCTGGGACCGCAAGGCCGCCTATTCCGATCAGAGCGCGGCGATGGCGGCGGCGCTCAGGGCGCTGCCCGAGGCCGAGCGCGCGGCGGTGGAGGACAATTTCGCCGTCGCCCATATCATGCTGCACAAGCGCACGGCGCTGGCGTTCAAGGTGCGGGAGGCGCTCGGGCCCGAGGGCTTCGACGCGCTGCGCAACGGCACTGATGATCGCTGGGGCCTCGACCATTATCTCAAAGTGTTCGAGGAGCCCTATCTGCGCAGGGCGGCGCTCAACAGTCTCCTGCTGGCGGCGCTCTCGGTGGCGTTCACCGTGACGCTGGCTTTCGCGCTGGCCTATGGCATCAATGCCCGCGCCATCCCTTGGCCATCGCTCACCCGCGTGGTGCTGCTGATGCCGCTGGTGGCGCCGCCGGTGCTGATCGCCACCGCCACCATCATGCTGTTCGGCCGGCGCGGATTGGTGACGCACACATTGCTCGACGATTGGCTCGGCCTGATCGATGCCGACCAGACCAATCTCTACGGCCTGTTCGGGGTGGTGCTGGCGCAGACGCTCTCCTTCGTACCTGCGGCGCTGATCGTGTTCGACAACAGCCTGCGCCGGCAGGATGGCCGCATTGACGAGGCCGCGGCCGGGCTCGGCGCCGGACCCTTGCGCAGCTTCCTGCAGGTGACGCTGCCCATGGCTTGGCCGGGCATCAAGCGCGCCGTGGTGCTGGTGTTCATCCTGAGCCTGACCGATTTCGGCAACCCGATGGTGCTCGGCCGCGATACGCCGGTGCTGGCGGGCGTGGTCTATGACGAGATCACCGCCTATCGCAACACGCCGTTGGCGGCGGCGTTGTGCATGTGGCTGCTGATTCCCTCGCTGCTGCTGTATCTCGCGCTGGAAGCGTTCGGCCGGCGCAAATCCTATGCCGGCACCGCCGGTGCGCGCGCCGAGCTTCCGGTGCCAGCGGTCGTCCGCGCCGGGCTCACCCTGACGGCGGGCGTCGTGGCGGCGCTGATCTTCGCGGTCTATGGCACCATGGCCCTGGGCGCCGTCACCCGCGTCTGGGGCGTCGACTGGAGCCTGACGCTGGGCTATTTCACCGGCGCCGGCGTCGATGTCGGCCTTGCCGGTTCCGGCTATGGCTCGTCCGAGCGCTGGCTCGGGCTGGTGTGGGACAGCGTGCGTGTGGCCGGCATTGCCGGGCCGATCGGCGGGCTGTTCGCTGTGATCATCGCCTATGTGGTAGAGCGCCTGCGTCCGCCCGGCGCCCATCTCATCATGTTCCTGGCGCTGGTACCGGCGATCCTGCCCGGCATCGTCTTCGGCATCGGCTATATCGTCGCCTTCAATGTGCCGTTCGGCATCCCGGCGCTCTCGCTGACCGGGACCTCGGCGATCCTGGTCATCAACATATTGTTCTCCAACCTGTTCGTCGGCGTGCTCGCCGCCCGAGCGGCGCTGCAGCGGCTCGACCGTTCGATGGACGAGGCGGCGGAGAGCCTCGGCGCCGGGCTGGTCGCCCGCTTCTTCCGGGTGACACTGCCCATGCTGCGGCCGGCGCTGCTGCTGGGCATGCTGTATGTGTTCATCGACGGGCTGACCACTTTGTCCTCGGTGATCTTCCTCGTCTCCGGCAATCACAAGCTGGCCTCCGTGGCGATCTTCAACCACGCCACGTCAGGCGATTATGGCTACGCGGCTGCCAAGAGCCTGGCCCTGCTCGGGTTCGCGCTTGCCGCCATGGGGCTGGTCTGGCTCATTGAGAACCGCACGCCCGCCCTTCGCGCTTCGCCGCGTGTCCGACCGACCGCCCCCGCCTTGGTGACGCCATGACCGATCCCGACGCCCTCGTTGCCCGCGATGCGGCGGCCTTTTTCCACCAGCAGGGCTCCAGCCCCTGCATCGGCGCCTTGCGTGCCGCCCAAGGCATCTGGCTGGAAGACGGAACCGGCCGCCGCTGCATCGATCTGCACGGCAACACCGTGCACCATCTTGGCCATGGTCATCCGGAGATCGTGGCGGCACTGAAGCGGCAGCTCGACGAACTGGCCTTCACGCCGCGCCGCTTCACCAATGAGCCGGCCGTCGCACTGGCGGAAGCGTTGCTGGCGCGCTGGCCGGGGGCGCCGGCGCGGGTGCTGTTCGCCACTGGCGGCTCCGACGCCATCGAGATCGCGCTCAAGCTGGCCCGGGTCGCCACCGGGCGGGATGAGACGGTTTCATTGGAAGGCTGCTATCACGGCCATGGCTTCGGCGCCTTCGGCCTGTCGGCGGCGACGCCGGACGCACGCCTCGGCCGCTTTCTGCCCGGGCGCCATCACGTCACCCCCTATTGGGCGGGCGAGCAGGGGCCGGCGCGGATGCTGGAGGAGGTGGCCGGCCTCCTCGCCACCCGACGCATCGCGGCCGTCATCGCCGAGCCTATGCGCTCGAACTGCCATGTGCCCCCGGCCGATCTGTGGCCACGCATCCGTGCCTTGTGCGACGCCTATGGCGTCAAGCTGATCTTCGACGAAATTCCCTCCGGGCTCGGCAAGACCGGGCGTTTCTTCGCCTTCGAGCATTTCGGCGCGCTGCCGGATGCGGTGGTGCTCGGCAAGGCGCTGGGCGGCGGCATGGTGCCGATCGCTGCGGTGGTCGCCGACGCCCGGCTCAACACCGCGCCGGAGCTGGAGCTGGGTCACTACACCCACGAGAAGAACCCGCTCACCACCCGCGCGGCGCTGACGGCGCTGCAGATTATTGCCCGCGACGATCTGGTCGCCCGCGCCGACGAACTGGGCCGGACGCTCAAAGATGGCGTGGCCGCCATCGCTGCCCGCGTGCCTTGCGTGAGAGGCGCGCGCGGGCTGGGACTGCTGCTGGCGATTGAATTCGACGCCGCACGCTGCGGGCGCCGACCGGGGCCGGATTTTGCCGCGCATCTGGTGGCGAGCGCCTTCGCGCAGGGGCTTTCCACCACCGCCAAGGGTGACGGTGCCATCGGCCTGTCGCTGCCGCTCACCGTGACGGATGCGGAAATCGCCGAGGTGCTGGTCCGGGTCGAGGCGATGGGGCAGGGGCTTTAGCCGGCCGCCCCATCGGCCCATCAATGCAGGCTGGCGACGGCCGGCTCGTCCTTGTGGTGCGTGCCGAAGCGATCGACCATGGTGGCGCTGGCCTCGTTGAGCCCGATCACTTCGACGCTGGCCCCCGCCTTGCGGAACTTCAGCACCGCCTTGTCCAGCGCGCCGATCGACGTGATGTCCCAGAAATGCGCGTGGGTGAGGTCGATCACCACCTCGCGCGCCGGGTTGTCGAAGTCGAAGCCGGCGAGGAACACCTCGGAGGATGCGAAGAAGATCTGGCCCTCGACAACGAAGGTGATCCGACCGGCCGCCTCGTCGATGATCTCGCCGACCGCCACCAGTTGCGACACCTTGCCGGCGAAGAACACGCCCGAGAGCAGCACGCCGACCAGCACGCCGATGGCGAGGTCGTGCGTCGTCACCACGGTGAAAACGGTGGCCAGCATCACCAGCGAGGAGGAGCGCGGATTGGTGCGAAGGTCGAGGATCGAGCGCCAGGAGAAGGTGCCGATCGACACCATGATCATGACCGCCACCAGCGCCGCCATCGGAATGATGCGGACAATGTCGTCGAGCACCAGGATCAGGAACAGCAGGAAGGCGCCGGCGACAAAGGTGGAAAGCCGCCCGCGTCCGCCCGAGCTAACGTTGATGACCGACTGGCCGATCATGGCGCAGCCGCCCATGCCGCCGATCAGCGCCGAGGCGATATTGCTGGTGCCCTGGCCGATGCATTCCTGGCTCTTGTTGCTCATCGTGTCGGTCATGTCGTCGACGATCTGCGCCGTGAGCAGCGACTCCAGCAGGCCGACAGCCGCCAAAGTGAGCGAATAGGGCAGGATAATCTGCAGCGTCTCCAGCGTGAGCGGTACGTTGGGCAGCGTCAGCATCGGCAGGCCCGAGGGCAGTTCGCCGAGATCGCCGACGGTGCGCAGGTCCATCCCGCTCCACCACGCGAACAGGGTGAGCGCGGCAATGGCGACCAGCGGCGAGGGCACCGCCCGGGTCAGGCGGGGAAACAGATAGATGATGGCGAGGCCGACCGCGATCATCGGGTAGGTCTCGATCGGCACGCCGATCAGTTCCGGCAATTGCGCCATGAAGATGAGGATGGCCAGCGCATTGACGAAGCCGGTGATGACCGAGCGCGAGACGAAGCGCATCACCCGCCCCAGCTTCAGTGCGCCGGCGAGGAGCTGGATCAGCCCCATCAGGATGGTGGCCGCGAACAGATAGTCGAGCCCGTGGTCGCGCACGAGGGAAACCATCACCACCGCTGTGGCGGCGGTGGCGGCCGAGATCATGCCCGGGCGCCCGCCGACGACGGCGGAGACGCAGGCGATGGCGAAGGAGGCGAACAGCCCGACTTTCGGGTCGACGCCGGCGATGATGGAGAAGCCGATCGCTTCGGGAATGAGGGCAAGGGCGACGACGATTCCGGCAAGGATGTCGCCCCGAATATTGGAGGTCCAGTCGCGGAAATAGCGTGAGGTCAATGTCATGAGGAGCAATCTTCGCAAAGAGCGGGCGTCCGCGGACAAGGCGGCGGAACAGGCGCTGACTGTGCGTGGTCCGGCGGATCGGCGGCCGGAAGAGCCACCCGGGCTTTCACCGGGTCCTGACGGGTGGTAGTTGCTTAGAACAGATCGCGCTGCAGTGCAACGCCGGCCGCGCACGCAGGCGGGAGCCCCGCGTAAATATGCCGCGCCGCACAATTCTCGGAACCCAGGGCGCTTTCGGCACTTGTTTCGGGCGTAGGGCGTGCCGCCCTGAAACGCGCGAGGTCAGGCATGCATCGACGTCATCTGTTGCTGGGTTTGGGTCTCCTGGCGATGGCGCCGGTGCCGTTGTCGCGTCTTGGCATCAGCGAGGCGTGGTCGGAAGAAGAGGAGCAGGCTGTTCCCTTTGACGCCCAGACCGTGCGCCAGCTTGCGCGCGAACTGGCGGCCAAGCCGTATAAGGGCCCGGCCAGCGACCTGCCCGGCGCCTTCGACAAGCTCAGCTATGACGACTATCGCAATGTGCGCTTCAATGGCGATCACGCCCTCTGGCGGGAGGCCAATACCGGTTTTCAGGCGCAGATGCTGCATCGCGGCTTTCTGTTCCGGGACCGCGTCGATATCTACCAGGTCGCGGACGGCCAGGCCCGTAAGCTCGCCTATGACCCGGCGATGTTCCGCTTCGAGCACGGCGTCGCCCAGCCGCCGCCGAAAGCCGATATCGGCTTTTCCGGCTTTCGCCTGCACGGTCCGATCAACCGGCCGGACTATTTCGACGAGATCGCCGTGTTCCAGGGCGCCAGCTATTTCCGTGGCGTCGGCAAGGGGCAGGTCTATGGCTCGTCCGCCCGCGGGCTGGCGGTGAAGACAGGCGATGCCGGCGGCGAGGAATTCCCCGCTTTCCGCGCCTTCTGGCTCGAACAGCCTCGTCCGGGGGTGGATTCGGTGGTCGTTCACGCGCTTCTCGACAGCCCGAGCGCGTCGGCGGCGCATCGCTTCACCATCCGCCCCGGCACCGAGACGGTGATGTCGGTTGAGATGACCGTCTATCCCAGGGTCGACATCGACCAGGTCGGCATCGGCGCGCTGACCAGCATGTTCATGTTCGGGCCTAATGATCGCGACGGCATCGACGATTTCCGTCCCATGGTGTGCGACGCCAATGGCCTCGCCATCGTTACCGGAACCGGCGAGCGGCTGTGGCGGCCGCTGGCCAACCCGCAGCGGCTGCAGATTTCCTCCTTCGCCGTCTCGGACCTGCGAGGCTTCGGCCTGATGCAGCGCCAGCGTTCGTTCTTCGACTATCAGGACCTTGAGGCGCGCTATGAACGACGGCCCAGCGTCTGGGTCGAGCCGATCGGCGATTGGGGCGACGGCTCGGTGGTGCTGGTCGAAATACCGACGCCGGAAGAGATCCACGACAACATCGTCGCCTTCTGGCGCCCGCGCGAGCCGCTGCGCAAGGGACGCGAATACAGCAACACCTACCGCCTGCACTGGGGCTGGTCCGGGCCGGATGTCACGGATGCGGGTCGCTTTACCGCTACCCGTGTCGGCGGCAATGCCGAGCGCCGTCTGTTCGTGCTCGATATTGTCGGCGACAGGGTGAAGGACCTGCCCCCGGAAAGCCTGGTGGCGCGGGTGACGGCCGATGCCGGCGAGGTCAGGGATATCGTCCTGCAACCGAACCCGGAGATCGGCGGTTGGCGCGTCTCGTTTGCGCTGGAGCCGCGCGGGGCCGGACTGGTCGAACTGCGTGCCGACCTGCTGCGGGGTGAGGAGCGCATGGCCGAAAGCTGGGTCTATCGGTGGACGCCATGAGGCGGTCAGACGACACCGACCCCGGCCTCCTTGGCAGGGGTGACGCTGGGCCCGCGCTGCCGCCGCAAGCGCCCTTGGCCATGCCCGTGCAGTCGCTCGGCAGGGTGCCGCCAGCTCCCGCGCCGGGTCCGCGCCCGGTGAGCCTTTTCTTTCGCCGCGCCTTCGTGCTTGGCGGCGCGGGGGCGCTCACCGTTCTCGCCGCCCATGAAATGTATCTCGTGCTCGATGTCGGCGGGGTCACGCTGCTCGAATATCTGGTGCTGTGCCTTTTCGTCGTCCTTTTCGCCTGGATCAGCTTTGCCTTCACCAATGCGCTGGTCGGCCTGCCGAGCCTCCTGCGCCGGACGGCGGGGCAGCTCGGCATCGCGCCGGCCGGGGCCCTGCCGAGCCTGACCGCACGCACCGCCCTCCTGCTGCCGGTCTACAATGAAGAGCCGGCGCGGGTGCTGGCCGGGCTGGAGGCGACCTGCGAGTCGCTCGACGCCACCGGCGCCGGGGCCCATTTCGACGTGTTCATCCTCAGCGACACCACCGATCCCGACGTGTGGATCGCCGAGGAGGCGGGCTTTCTCGATCTGCGGGCCCGGCGCGGCGACCCGGGCCAGCTGTTCTACCGGCGGCGGCCACGCAACACCGGCCGCAAGGCCGGCAACATCGCCGAATGGGTGACGCGCTTCGGCGGGGCCTATGAGAGCTTCCTCATTCTCGACGCCGACAGCGTGATGACGGGCGCCTGCATCGTGCGTCTCGCCGCCGCCATGGAAGCCAATCCGACCGCCGGGCTGATCCAGACCCTGCCGGTCATCGTCGGCGGCCGCACCCTGTTCGCCCGGCTGCAGCAATTCGCCGGCCGGCTCTATGGCCCGCTCATCGCTCATGGTCTCGCCAGCTGGAGCGGACCGGAGAGCAATTACTGGGGCCACAACGCCATGATCCGCACCCGCGCCTTCGCCGAGGGCGCGGGGCTGCCGGAGCTGAAGGGACCCAGGCCGTTTGGCGGCCACATCCTCAGCCATGATTTCATCGAGGCGGCGCTGATGCGCCGGCGCGGCTGGGGCATGCATATGGTGCCTTGGCTGGAGGGCTCCTATGAGGAAGGCCCGCCGACACTGGCGGACCTCGCCGTGCGGGACCGGCGCTGGTGCCAGGGCAATCTGCAGCATATGGCCGTCCTGCCGGCGCGCGGGCTGCACCCGGTCAGCCGGCTGCATCTTCTCACCGGCATCGGCTCCTACCTGACCGCGCCGCTCTGGCTGGTGATGCTGCTGGCCGGGCTCGCCACCGCGCTCCAGGCCCGCTTCGTGCCGCCAGACTATTTCCCTTCCGGCTTCGCGCTGTTTCCCAGCTGGCCGGCCCAGGACCCGGTGCGCGCCGTGTGGGTCTTCGTCGGCACCATGGCGGTGCTGCTGCTACCCAAGCTGTTCGCCTTCGCGGCGCTGCTGGCGTCCCGCGCCGGCCGCCAGCGCTTCGGCGGCGGCGTGCGGGCGCTTTTCGGCATGCTGGCAGAGACGCTGATCTCCGGCCTGCTCGCCCCGGTGACGATGTTTACCCAGTCGGCGGCGGTGGTCAGCATCTTGGCCGGACGCGATGGCGGCTGGCAGCCGCAGCGGCGCGACGACGACCGCATCGATGCCGCCTCGATCCTGCGCTTCTTCCTGCCCCATACGGTGGCGGGATGGCTGTTGGGGGGCGCCGCGCTCAGCATCTCCCTGCCGCTCTTCCTCTGGATGACGCCGGTGGTGCTCGGCCTCGCGCTGGCGATCCCGCTTGTGATGTGGACGGGTGCCGCGCGTGCCTCCCTGCCGGCGCTGTTCCGCACCCCCGAGGAACAGGAGCCGCCCGAGGTCCTGCTGCGGGCGCGTCAGCTGCGGAAGGCGAACCCGGCGCCGGCTCCCTCCGAGGCGGTCGCCCATCTCGCCGTCGCGCCGGACCTCGCCGCCTTCCATCGTGCCCAGCTTGTCGATGGCGAACGCCGGCCCGGCGATTATGCGCCGGATAGGCTGATTGCAGTGGCGAAAATCGAGGATGCGCCGAACCTTGAAGCGGCGCTAGGCGTGCTTAACCCGCGCGAAAAGGCTGCCGCCTTGGGCGATTTCCACGCCCTCGATTTGCTTCTGGCGCTGGCAAGCCGAAAGGTCGAACCGCTCACGCGCGTCGCCGCGCTGGAGAGCACCGGCGCATAGGACCGCAGGGCGACGCAGGACCTAGTGCGGGCTCTTACGGTCGACCTTCTCGTCCGGAAGCTCGATGTCCTTCGCCCGGCGGCGTTTTTTCGACTGGTGCATGGCGTAGGCGAGAGCCGCGACAAGCAGCAGGACGCCGAGCCCATAGAGCATCTCCATCGTGTTCTCCTTCCTTCGCATGGCTTCGTGCCGCCCGCGCGGAATCGCCGGGTGACAACAGCGGCCGGTAGCCGTCCTCCCGGCGGCGCCGGCCGTGCGCGCGATGCGGCCGCTCTCTATGTGCGGTGCCCCGTGTCCTCGACACCGAGCATGGTTTCTCCGGCGCCGGGCACGGTGATGGTGACGTCGTAGCCGTCGCGGATGGCGTTGGAGGCGGCGGCGACGGCGGCCTCGAAAGCGGCCTCCTTGCTGGCATAGGCCATGCCGGCCTCGCCATCGCCCTCGACCCGCCACTGCCCCGCGCTGCCGCGCAGGCGGTAATGGGCCGAACGGCTGGATGCTTGATTCTGCATGATCTTCTCCTCTTCCACGGCCGATCTCAGATCATCGGAGCGCCGCCGGTGACGGCGATGGTGGCGCCCGAGACGTAGCTCGACAGCGGGTCGGCCAGCATCACATAGGCGGTGGCGAGCTCGGCCGGCTGACCCGGCCGCTTCATCGGAACCTGCTCGCCGAAATGGGCCACCTTCTCCGCCGGCATGGTGGCGGGGATCAGCGGGGTCCAGATCGGCCCCGGTGCCACCGCATTGGCGCGGATGCCCTTTTCGGCGAGAAGCTGCGCCAGCCCGGCGGTGAAGTTCTGGATCGCCCCCTTGGTCGTCGCATAGGCGAGGAGGCTGGGGTTCGGCTTGTCGGAATTGATCGAGGCGGTGTTGATGATGGCGCTGCCGGGCTTCATGTGCGGCACGGCCGCCTTGGTCAGGCAGAACATGGCGTGGATGTTCACCCTGAAGGTCAGCTCCCATTCCTCGTCGGGAATGTCGGCGATGTCGCCGAAGGTCTTCTGGTGAGCGGCGTTGTTGACCAGAAGGTCGATGCGCCCGAAAGTTTCCACCGCCTTCTCCACCAGAGCGCGGCAATGGGCGGCGTACTGGATGTCGCCGGGCACCAGCACCGCCTGCCGGCCCGCCTCGCGCACCAAGGCAGCGGTGGCCTCGGCGTCCTCATGTTCGTCGAGATAGGAGATCAGCACGTCCGCGCCCTCGCGGGCATAGGCCAGCGCCACGGCGCGGCCGATACCGCTGTCGCCGCCGGTGATCAGCGCCTTGAGCCCCTGCAGCCGGCCCGATCCCTTGTAGCTCTCTTCGCCATGGTCGGGACGCGGCGACATCGCCTCCGTCCGACCGGGAATCGGCTGCTGCTGCTCCTGAAAAGGCGGGCGCGGGTGGTCGAGCATGGACGGCTCCTGTCGCTGTCATCGGTGAAAGGTGGTTGCACGGCCAACGAAGGGCGGGCGCGTTGGTTCCGGGGTGGTCGGCGGAACCGACGCGGGGCGAAGGGCTTGGCAGACATCGCCCCGGTCAGCCCTTTACGAGGCACCGGAGCTGGCATGACGGCGCAGTCCATGGTGGCGCGCAGGCCGAACCATCGCGCCGCCCCGGCGTTGCCCCTCCGATCACGCCGTTCATGGCCCGCCGCGTCACCTGTCGAACGCGACGGAACGCGCCGTCTTCGAGAGGAATACTGATGTCCGCACGTTCTGCCCGCCACACCCTCGCACGCCGCGCGCTGGCCGTGCCCTGCCTGCTGGTCCTCGCCGTCGGCGTCGCCGCGTGCGACCGGGCGCCCCCGACCCTGCCGGAAAGCGCCGGCTACGGGCCCGATCCGCAGCTGCCCGAGCCGGTTACGTCGACGCTCCCGACCATCAAGGTGGCGGAGGCCATCGGCTGGCAGAATGGCGCGCAGCCGACCCCGACGGCAGGGATGCAGGTCACAGCCTTCGCTTCCGGCCTTGCCCATCCGCGCTGGCTCTACGAATTGCCCAATGGCGATGTGCTGGTGGCGGAATCGGACGCGCCGCCGAAGCCCGAGGACAAGTCAGGCGGCTTGCGCGGCTGGGTGCAGGGCCTGTTCATGAAGAAGGCCGGCTCGCAGACACCGAGCGCCGACCGCATCTCGCTGCTGCGCGACGCCGATGGCGATGGCACGGCCGAGGTGAAGACGGTGTTTCTTGAAAACCTGACCTCGCCCTTCGGCATGGCGCTGGTTGGCGAGCGGTTCTATGTCGCCAATGCCGACGCCATCGTCAGCTTCCCCTATCAGGAGGGCGCGACGGCGATCACCGCGCCGGCCGAGAAGCTCACCGACCTGCCGGCCGGGCGCAACCATCACTGGACCAAGAGCCTGCTGGCGAGCCCGGACGGCTCAAAGCTCTATGTCGGCGTCGGCTCCAATTCCAATGTCGGCGAGAACGGCATGGAAGAGGAGGAGAACCGCGCCGCCGTGCTGGAGGTGGATGTCGCCACCGGCGCCTCGCGCGTCTTCGCCTCCGGCCTGCGCAATCCCGTCGGCATCGACTGGAACCCGGCCAATGGCGAATTGTGGGTGGCGGTGAACGAGCGCGATGAGATCGGCGACGATCTCGTGCCCGACTACATGACCTCGGTGAAGGAGGGCGGCTTTTATGGCTGGCCCTATTCCTATTACGGCCAGCATGTCGATGAACGCATCGAGCCGGCGCGGCCCGACCTCGTCGCCAAGGCGATCAAGCCGGATTACGCGCTGGGCGCCCACACCGCCTCGCTCGGCTTCACCTTCGCCAATGGCCCGGCACTGGCGGATCGCTATTCCTCGGGCGCCTTCATCGGCCAGCACGGTTCGTGGAACCGCAGCGAGCCGGCCGGCTACCGGGTGATCTTCGTGCCCTTCGCCGAGGGCCGGGCTTCCGGCGCGCCGCAGGAGATCCTCACCGGCTTCCTCGATGGCGAAGGCAATGCGCAGGGCCGTCCCGTCGGCGTTCTCGTCGATACGCGCGGTGGCCTGCTGGTCGCCGACGATGTCGGCAATACGGTGTGGCGGGTGTCGCCGGTCGCCTCCGAAGCGCCGGCCCCCGCCGCAGGCGCGGCGCCTGAACAGGCAATGTGAGCCGAAGGGACGGTATCGGCGCCCGGCCAGATCCCTTTCTGGGAACATCGGCCGGGCGCGGACGTTCGCTTCACAAGGGGCATGGGGGCTCAACGACATTCAAGGAGACAACCCATGGCGAAGATCGCCGATTCACGCATTCTCATCATTTCCGCCAACGGCTTCGAGCAGTCCGAGCTGATGGTGCCGCGCGACGAGCTGCGCGCCGCCGGCGCCCGCGTCGACGTGGCGAGCCCGGACGGCAAGGCCATTCGCGGCTGGAAGGGCGAGGACTGGGGCGAGAGCGCCGACGCCGACACCTCGCTCGGCGCCGTTAAGCCGGAAGACTACGACGCGCTGGTCATTCCCGGCGGGCAGATCAACCCGGACCTGCTGCGCGTCAACAAGGAGGCGATGGCGATCGTCCGCGCCTTCCTCGACAGCGGCAAGGTGGTGGCCGCCATCTGCCACGGCCCGTGGCTGCTGGTGGAAGCCGATGCCGTGCGCGGGCGCACCGTGACCTCCTATGCCTCGATCCGCACCGACGTGAAGAACGCCGGCGGCAACTGGGTCGACCGCGAGGTGGCGGTGGACAAGGGCATCATCACCAGCCGTTCGCCGGCCGACCTCAAGGCTTTTGTCGGCAAGATCGTCGAGGAGATCGGCGAGGGCCGGCACGAGCGCCGCAAGGTGGCGTGAGCGTTTTACCCCCATGACGACAGGCGGGCGCTGCGGCGCCCGTTCTGCTGCGGGCCACCGTCGGTCGTGGAACGCGCCACTGGCCGGCGCGTTAACGGCGAGGCATCCCGGCACCCCCGGGCCGGCATAAAGGCAGGCAGGCATGGCGGCGCGCGCGACATGGAAGGGCTTTCTCCGGCTGGGCGAGCTGGTCTGTGCCGTCGGCCTCTACACCGCCGTCAGTGCCAGCGATCGCGTCAGCCTGCACATGGTCAATCGCAAGACCGGCAACCGCCTGCAGCGGCGCTTCGTCGATGCGGAAACCGGCAAGGTGGTCGAGCGCGACGAGCAGGTTAAGGGTTTTGAGGTCGATTCCGGCGACTTCATCGTGCTGGAGCCGGAAGAGATCGCCGAGGTGACGCCAAAGGGCGACAAGGCGCTGACAATCGACAGCTTTCTGCCCTGCGCCGAGGTCGACGATCTCTATTTCGATCGTCCCTATTATCTGCGCCCGGCCGATGAGAGTTCGCAGGCGAGCTTCGCCGTCATCCGCGAAGGGTTGCGCCGGCAGAAGGTGGCGGCGGTGGCGAGCGCCGTCCTGTTCCGCCGGCCGCGCAGCCTGCTGATCCGCGCCTATGATGACGGCCTCATCGCCACCACGCTGAACCATGACTATGAGGTGCGCTCGGCGCAGGAGGCCTTCGAGGACATCGCCGAGGTGAAGATGGAGCCGGAAATGCTCGATCTCGCCCGCCATATCATCGAGACCAAGGCCGGGCGCTTTCAGCCCGAAGCCTTCGACGACCGCTATGACGACGCCCTCGCCGAACTGGTGCGGGCGAAGATGGAAGGCCGCAAGATTGCCCCGCCAAAGAAGAGCGCGGCCAAGGTGGTGAGCCTGATGGACGCGCTGCGCGAGAGCGCGGGTCTGGCAGGCGGTGGCGACAAGAAGGCATCGGCCGCGCAGGCGCCTGCCAAGAAGGGCACTGACAAGAAGGCTGCGGGCAAGAAGGCTGCCGCCAGGAAGCCGGCGGCGCGCAAGCCCTCGCGCGCGCCCACGCGCAAGGCGGGCTGATCGCCATGGCGCTCGATGTCTACCGTCGCAAGCGCGACTTCACCCGCACACAGGAGCCGCAGGGAGGCGAGAGCGCCGCCGCGGGCCATGCCTATCTGATCCAGAAGCATGCGGCGCGGCGGCTGCATTACGACCTGCGGCTTGAAATGGATGGCGTGCTGAAGAGCTGGGCTGTCACCAAGGGCCCGAGCCTGGTGGCGGGCGAGAAGCGGCTCGCCGTGCATGTCGAGGACCATCCGCTCGACTATGGCAGCTTCGAGGGCACCATTCCCAAGGGCGAATATGGCGGCGGCACCGTCCTGCTGTGGGACACCGGGAGCTGGGCGCCGGTGGGCGATGCGGCGAAGGGATACAAAAAGGGCCATCTCGAATTCGAGCTGCACGGCGAGAAGCTCACCGGGCGCTGGCATCTGGTGCGGATGGCGCCGCGCAAAGGCGAGAAGGCCGACAACTGGCTGCTGATCAAGGCCGAGGACGATGCCGCCCGGCCGGAAGGGGCGCCGGACATTCTCGACGAGAGCCCGGATTCGGTGAAGACCGGCCGCACGCTCGACGCCATCGCCAAAGGCGAGCAGCCGGCCGATCCGCCCGGCGCTGCCGAGCCGAAGACGACAACGCGAAACCCCTCCCGCGCCCCCACCGCGTCCAAGCCCAAGGCCGCGCCGCAGCCAAAGGTCTCCGCCCCTGCGGCCGGCGAGGGCCCGCTGCCCGCTTTCGTCGAGCCGCAGCTGGCCACGCTGGTGGCCAAGGCGCCGAGCGGAAAGGCGTGGATTCACGAGATCAAATACGATGGCTACCGACTGCAGGCCCGGATCGACGCCACCTCCAAAGGCAAGAGCCGGGTAAAGCTGCTCACCCGCTCCGGGCTCGACTGGACCCCCCGCTTCGGGCCGGGGCTGGTGGCGGCTTTGGAGGCGCTGCCGGCGCGGGACGCGCTGATCGACGGCGAACTGGTGGTGGAGACCGGCGCCGGCGTATCGAATTTCAGCCTGCTGCAACAAGATCTCAGCGAAGGGCGGCACGACCGCTTCGTCTATTACGCCTTCGACCTGCTCCATCTCGACGGGCGGGATCTGACCGGCGAGCCGCTCAAGCTGCGAAAGCAGAGGCTGGAACTGCTGCTTCGCCAAGCTGCGGACGGGCTGCGCTACAGCGAACATCTGGCGGAGGATGGCGGTGACATGCTGCGCCATGCCTGCCGTCTCAGTCTCGAAGGGCTGGTGTCGAAGCGGGCGGACGTGCCCTATCGCTCGGGGCGCAGCAAGGACTGGGTGAAGTCGAAATGCGCCTTCCGGCAGGAATTCGTCATTGGCGGTTTCACGCCCTCCACCGCCGCCAAGAACGCGATCGGGTCGTTGGTGCTCGGTGTGCACGAGGCGGGCAAGCTGGTGGCCGTCGGCCGGGTCGGCACCGGCTTCTCGCAGAGCGTGGCGTGCGATCTTCACGCCCGGCTCTCCAGCCTTGCCCGCACCCGCAGCCCGTTTGCCGGCACGCTGACGGCGCAGGAGCGGCGTGGCGTAACCTTCGTGGCGCCCGATCTGGTGGCGGAAGTGGAGTTTCGCGGCTGGACCGGCGACCAGCATTTGCGCCACGCTGCCTTTCGCGGTCTGCGCGAGGACAAGCCGGCGCGCGAGATCGTGCGCGAGACGCCGGCGGAGGGGAAGGACATGGCTCCCGCAGGCAGCGCCGCCCGCTCGAAGGTCAAACTGACCCATCCCGACCGCGTCTACTGGCCGGAGGAGGGCATCACCAAGCAGGGTCTCGCCGACTATTATGCCGAGGTCTGGCGCCACATCCTGCCCTTCGTCGTCGCCCGGCCGCTGGCGCTGCTGCGCTGCCCGGACGGTATCGCCAGCCAGTGCTTCTTCCAGAAGCATTCCTGGCGCGGGATGAACAAGGCGATCAAGGTCGCGAAGGACAGGGACGGCGAGGAACTGCTCTTTATCGAGGACCTCGACGGGCTGATCGCGCTGGTGCAGTCGGGCGCGCTGGAAATTCACCCCTGGGGCGCGCCGCTGGCCGATATTGAGCGCCCGGACATGCTGATCTTCGACCTCGACCCCGGCGAGGGCGTCGGTTGGGAGGGGGTGGTGGCCGGCGCGCGCGACATCCGCACCCGGCTGGAAGCGCATGGCCTGGCGGCCTTCGTCAAGACGTCTGGCGGCAAGGGGCTGCATGTGGTGGCGCCGCTGAAGCCGCAGGCGAGCTGGGAGGCGGCCAAGGCCTTCACCAAGGCGCTGGCGGATTCCCTGGCGGCCGACGACCCCGACCGCTTCATCGCCGTGGCCACCAAGGCGCGGCGCAAGGGGCGCATCTTCGTCGATTATCTCCGCAACGGGCGCGGCGCCACGGCAGTGTCGGCCTATTGCCCGCGCGCCCGTGCCGGGGCGGGCGTTTCCATGCCGGTGGCATGGGACGAGCTCGATCAGCTGGCCGGTGCGGCGCAGTTCACCCTGACCGATGCGCCCGCCCGGCTCGCGCATCTCGCCGCCGATCCCTGGGACGGTTTCCGCGCCGCCGCCGTACCGCTGCCCAAGACCGCAGGCGGGCGCCGGCGGGGCGCCAAGGAGAGATGATGGACTGGCTTCCGCAGGATTGGTGGCTCACTCCCGACGAGATGGAAAACCTGCTCCGGATGCTCGCGGCGGCCGGTTGCGGCATGATCATCGGCATCAACCGCGACCTCAAGGGCAAGCCGACCGGCATGCGCACGCTCGGGCTGGTCGGGCTGGGGGCGGCGCTGATCTCGCTGTCGGCGATCAATGTCGGGGGTATCGAGGGCCACCCGGATGCCACCAGCCGCGTGGTGCAGGGCATCGTGCAGGGCGTGATGACCGGCATCGGCTTTCTCGGCGCCGGCGTGGTGCTGCGCGATGGCGACCGGCTGGAGGTGCACGGGCTGACGACGGCGGCCACGGTGTGGGTCACGGCGGCGCTCGGCGTCGCCTGCGCCATCGCCTCCTGGCACCTCGTTTTCCTGGCCCTGGTGACGACGTTCGTTCTGCTGGCGGCGATGGTGCCGATGGAGAAGGCGCTGGAGGCGGACGCCGAGCCGCCGGCCCGGCGCGATGCAGGCCCCTCCGACCTCGCCGACCATTGATCGCCGCGTGCTCTAACGGCTGCGGCCGCCGGGCTTGCGTTCGGCCGCGAGGCTCTTCTTCAGCGCATCCATGATGTTGACGACGTTGGTCGGCGCCTCGTCCTCCTCGCTGGCTCGGGCGGCGCGGCGCCTGGCGGGCCGCTTATTCTTCTTCTTCTTGGCGGCGATGAGTTGCTTGAGATTGGCCTGCAACGGATCGCGCACCAAAGTGGGGTCCCACTTGCCGGTCCGCTTGTTGATCAGCTTGCCGACCAACGTCACCAGATCGGCCTCGGCGGGTGCGTCAATGTCCTCGAAATAGCCCTCAGGCCGGCGCAGCTCGTCGGAGTAATGCAGCGTCCACAAGACGATGCCCCGCCCGCGCGGCTCCAGCATCACGAGCCGTTCGCGCCGGTGCAGTACCACCCGGGACAGCCCGACCTTGCCGGTCGCCACCATCGCCTCGCGGATGACGGCGAAGGCTTCCTCGCCCACCGGGTCGTCCGGTATCAGGAAATGCGGGGTGTCGTACCAGATCCATTCCACCGTATCGGCCGGCACGAAGCTCTCTATGTCGATGGTGCGGTTGCTCTCCAGCGCCACCGACGCCAGATCCTCGTCGTCAAGGATCACATAGGTGTCCGGCTCGCGCTCATAGCCGCGCGCCTGGTCGTCGGCATCGACGGTCTCCTCGGTCTGCGCATCGACATAAATGCCCTCGACCCGGTTGCCGGTCGCCCGGTTGAGGGTGTGGAAGCGGATCTTTTCCGACGCGCTCGTGGCGGGTGCCAGGACGACCGGGCATGTGACCAGCGAGAGCTTGAGATAGCCTTTCCAGAGCCCGCGCGGCGCCATCTGACATCCCCTCGTTGAACCTTGCTCCGGTAACAATCTCCGGCGCGACAACAGGTTCCCCCCGGCTGAACCGATCCCGGCGCTCGGGAGTTGATAGCGAGCTCGGGTGCGACCTCGCCCCGATGCGAGGAGGGGCCCTATGTCCGAAACTGAACGCTTGCGCGGCGATATCGACGCTGGCCGAACCGGTGACAAGGTGCCGTTCTCCGATCCCGCCGCCGCACCCCTGGGAACGGACGACGAGGCCGCCGGCCATCCCGCCGGGGTGGAGCGCCGCGCGGCGACGGCAGGTCCAGTTGGCACGTCGAGCGCTGGTGGCGGCACGGATGAGCGCGGCCGCCCCTATGACGACAAGGGCGCCACGGTGCCCGGCGTGTCCTTCGCAACCGCCGTGGTCGGGCTGCTGGTGGTAGTGATCGGCGCCGGGGCGCTGGTCGCGGCGCTGATGAGCTGACCCCGACGGCAGCGCTGGCGAACCCGCTATCCGCCCTTCGCATACCTCCCTCCCGGGAACCGCTTCGGCGGGTGCGCCGTTAGCGCAGGCTTGTTGTCTCCTCCTCCAGCCATGCGAAGCGATGTCCGTTAGCCAAGATCTGATCGAAAGTGCCATGGCCGTCCGGCCTGCCCCGGAAGGTCCCAACCCGCCCGAGCGGCAGGAGGATGGCCCGGTGCTGAATCCCGGACGCAATGTGTGGCGGGTGGCCGGCGCCGCGCGGGCGCGGGTGCTGGTGGACGGCGCGGCCTATTTTGGCGCGCTGCGGGTGGCGATGCTGGAGGCCCGCGAGACCATCCACATCGCCGGCTGGGACCTCGACAGCCGGATGAAGCTGGTGGGCGAGAGCGGCGCCGCCGAGGACGGGCTGCCCGAGACGCTGGCGGCGTTTCTCTCGGCGCTGGTGGCCCGCAATCCGCGCCTGCGCATCCGGCTGCTGCTCTGGGACTATTCGGTGATGTTCGCTCTGGAGCGCGAACTGACGCCGATCTTCTCCTTCCTCTGGGCAACGCCGAAGCAGATCGAGCTATGCCTCGATGACGCGCTGCCGATCGGCGCCTCGCACCACCAGAAGATTGTAGTGATCGACGATTCGCTGGCCTTTTCCGGCGGGCTCGACCTTACCGGCCATCGCTGGGACACCCCTCATCACACGCCCGGCGACCCGCTGCGCCGCGACCCGCAGGGTGCCCTCTATGAGCCGTTCCACGACGTGCAGATGGCGGTCGATAGCGAGGCCGCCGACGCGCTCGGCGCGCTGTTCCGCGACCGCTGGAAGCGCGCCGCGTCCGAGCGTCTGGCGCCGGCGCGGGTGCGGGGCAACCGCTGGCCCGAGGCGCTGCCGACCGATTTCACCGATGTCGAGATCGGCATTGCCCGCACCCTGCCGGTCTATGATGGCGCGCCCGGCGCGCGCGAGGTCGAGACCCTGCTGTTCGACATGATCGAGAGCGCGGAGCGCACGATCTATGTCGAGAACCAGTTCATCACCTGTGAGCGTTTCACCGAGCGGCTGGTGGCGCGGATGAAGGAGCGGCCCGCGCTTGAAGCGCTGATGGTGACGCCGAACATCTACCGCTCCTGGATCGAGCAGCAGGTGATGGGCGTGCCGCGCGAGCGGCTGAGGGCGCGGCTGGAGCAGGAAGGGCTCGCGGACCGCGCGCGGCTCGTTTTCCCGCAAGTCACCGTCGCGGATGCCACGGTCGAGGTCTTCATCCACGCCAAGATCCTCATCGTCGATGACCGGATGATGCGCGTCGGCTCGGCCAATATCTGCAACCGCTCCATGGGCTTCGACAGCGAGTGCGACCTCGTCATCGAGGCCCGCAGCGAGCAGGAGCGGGCAGGGATCGCGGCCATTCGGTACCGGCTGCTCGGCGAGCATGTCGGCCACGCCCCCGAGGAGGTCGCGGCCCTCGTTGCCGAGCGCGGCCTCATCGCCGCCGCAGGCGAAAGCCGGGAGGGCCGGCGCCTTGTCAACCTGCCCCCCGTCGCCACCGATCTCTCGCTGCCGCAGATCGGCGCCCTTGCCGATCCACAGGAGCCGCTCTATGACGAGCGCGCCTCGTCGGGGAACGGCAAGCGGCGCAAATGGCCGATCGCCGCCGCGCTGGTGGGCCTCGCCGTGCTGGCGGCGCTGGTGATCGCCTGGGCCAATTCGCCTTTCTCCGAGCCGGACCGGATCATCGCCGCCCTGGACAACATGGCCGAGCGCCCCTGGGGCGCTGCAGCGGTGGTCGGCATCTATGTACTGGGCGGGCTGGTGGTGTTTCCGGTTTCGGTGCTGATCATCGCCACGGTGGCGGTCTATGGCGGCTGGGCCGGGGCGCTGCTGGCGGGGCTGGGAGCGCTGGCAAGTGCGGTGGTGACGTTCTTCATCGGCCGCCATCTCGGCGCCGGGGTGGTGCGCCGCTTCATCGGCCCGCGTATCAACCGCATTCGCCGCGGGCTCGCCAATCAGGGCATTCTAACGGTGGCTACCATGCGGATGGTGCCGGCGGCGCCATTCACCTTCATCAATCTGGTGGCCGGCGCGGCCGGGCTGCGGCTGGTGGATTTCGTGCTCGGCACCGCCCTCGGGCTGCTGCCGGGGCTGGTGGTGCTGAGCGCGCTCGGCCACCAGATCGTCGAGGTGATTTCCAATCCGACGCTGGGCCGGGTGCTGCTGCTCATCGGCTTTGTCGGGCTGTGGATCGCCTGCTCGCTCGGCCTGCAATTCCTCGTCGCCCGCTTGCGGAGGTCGGCGTGAACGTTGCGCCGCCGCCGTTCCTGCGGCTGATGACTTGGAACATCCATGGCGGCGTCGGGCCCGACAGGCGCTTTGACCTCGACCGTATCGCCGCCCTCATCGCCCGCCACCAGCCGGACATTCTCGCCTTGCAGGAGGTGGATACGCGCGGACGCGGGGTGGCGTGCCTGGCGCCGCTCAAAGGGCTGGGCATTGGCCATCTCGCCGAGGCGCGGACCATCGCCGTGCCCGACGGCCATTACGGCCATGTGCTGTATTCGCGCTGGCCGACGCGCGATACCGTGCTGCATGACCTCTCCGTGCGCCGCCGCGAGCCGCGCATGGCGATCGATACCCATATTGACACCCCGCAGGGTCCGCTGCGGGTGGTGGCGGTCCATCTCGGCCTCGCTTTGCTGGAGCGGCGACGGCAGACCGCCATGCTCGCCCGGATGGCCCGCGCCGGCAGCGGCGCGCCGACCGTGATGATGGGCGATTTCAACGACTGGTTCTCCTTCCGCCCGGTGCGGCGGGCACTGGCGCGGGCCCTGCCCGAAAGCACGGATGTGCGCAGTTTTCCCGCCTGCTGGCCACTGCTGCGGCTCGACCGGCTCTATTGCAGCCGGCGCGGGATGATGGCGCGCAGCTTTACCGACGCCGCCGCGCGGCATGCCTCCGATCACCTGCCTGTTATCGCCGACATCCAGCTGCAGCCGTCCCTTTCGCCGCCGCCCGCGCTCGGCCTGCCGGAACAGGCGTCGCAGCCGGGCGTTGATCTGGTGGAACAGGGAGAACGTCCATGAGCATGAATGAGGAAGCCATCCGCCAGCGCGCCCACGAATTGTGGGAGGCCGAGGGTCGCCCGGAGGGGCAATCCGAGGACCACTGGCGCCGCGCCAGCGAGATGCTGATTGCGGAAGGCAACGCCTCCGGCCACGGTTCCGGTGCCTTCCGCCCGGTCGATGCGGCCGAGGTGCCGCCCGAGGCGGCGGGAAGCCCCGCTGCCGGCCCCGGCTTTCGCGCGCCCTCGGAGGACGGAGGCATCGAGGCCGCTGAGCGCCCTCCGCAGGACCGGTTGATCGAGCCGCAGGTGCGAACCGATGCGGGGCAGGACAACGAGCCGGTCACCGAGATCGAGACCATCCACCGGACGCTGGAAATACCGAAGAGCCGGCGCGGCCGCACCTCGCCGGCGGACGACCGGATCGGCGCCATGAGCGGCGCGGCCGGCAGCCGCAAGCGTTCGTGAGCGGCACCATGGGCAACTGGGTCGTCCAGCTTCTGGTGGAACTGGGCCTGCGCCGTCCGCGTGCGGAGGACGGGGCCCGTGCGGAGCACCCGCACGATGTTCCTCCGCCCAAAGGCGACATTCGTCCCCGCGACTGAACCGCACGCACAAAGGAGACTTCCATGATCATCGCCGACCAGCACGACAAGAACCCCGCCAAGCCGGGGGATCGCCGCGTCGAGAAGAAGGACCGCGCGCCTGAGGAGGCCGGCCACGCCCGCAGCGCCAACCCGCAGCAGGACGACAAGGCCGGCGAGCGCGACCAGAAGCCGGAAGGCCGCGACGCGGGTTATGAGCCCGCGAAGTAGGCGGTAACCACGCCGCCATTAGAAGCAAATTTCGCCATTGTCTCGCCCTTCCCCTTGCCGGATGACTGTACCCGCGCAAGGGGGACGGCATGGCAAAGACGGGCGGCGAAGTTCTCAAGGGCACTCTGGGGCCGGTGGAGGCCGTCGGGCTTTCTCTGTCGGTCATCGCCCCGACCATGGGCATGGCGCTCAATGTCACCCTTGCCGTCGGCGCGGCCGGCGTCGCGGCCCCGCTTGGCTTCGCCGTAGGCACCTTTGTGGTGGGCCTTGTCGGCCTGTCCTTCGTCTTCTTCGCCAGCCGCGTCACCAGTGCCGGCTCAGGCTATGCCTATATCGGCCAGACTTTCGGCCCGCGTGCCGGCTTCATCGCCGGCTGGTGCATGGTGCTGCTCTACATCGCCGGCGGTTCGGGCAGCGCGGCGCTGGTCGGGGATTTTCTCAGCGCGGCACTCGATGACCATGGCGTGCATCTCGGCGCCTGGTGGCTGCCTGTCGCGGTTGCCGCCCTTGTCGGCGGCACGCTGCTCGCCTGGCGGGACGTGCGCCTGGCCACGCGGGTCATGCTCGTGCTGGAGCTCTCCTCCATCGCCGTCATCATCTATCTCGGCATCCGCATCCTGATCGCGGTCGAGGCCCAGGGCGGGCTGAGCCTGGCGCCGTTCCACCCCGATCCGACCATCGGCTGGTGGGGCATCGGCTATGCGGTGGTGTTCGCGGTGCTGTCCTTCGCCGGCTTTGAGGCGGCGGCCACGCTGGCCGAGGAAGCCGGGCAGCCCGGCCGCACCATTCCCATCGCGCTGGTCGGCTCGGTGGTGGTGGCCGGCCTGTTCTTCGTCTTCGCTTCCTATATCCAGGTGATCGGCTTCGGGCTCGACAACATGAAGGCGCTGGCGGCCAGCGATGCGCCCCTCAACACGCTGGCGCTGAAATACGGCAACATCCACATCGCCACCGCGCTCGACCTCGCGGCATCCGTTTCCGCCGTCTCCTGCGTGCTGGGCACGCTCTCGGCCGGCGCGCGCATGCTGTTCGTGCTTGGCCGTGGCGGGTTGTCCGACAGGCTGGCGCGGGTGCATCCGCGCTATGGCACGCCCGTCGTCGCGGTGGGCGTGGTGAGCCTGTCGATGCTGGTGGGGCTGCTGGCCTGGGCACCCTTCATCGGGCCGGCGAGCTATTACGACAATGTCGGCACCATCGGCGTGCTGGCGCTGATCGTCGCCTATCTCGGCGTGACCGCCGCCGCCGCAGTGCACGCGGTGCGGGCTGGCAGCCGGCTGTGGCTGGTGCTGGGCGCTCTCGGCACGCTGGCGATGCTGTGGCCGCTCTATAACTCGATTTATCCGGTGCCAGCCTTCCCGGACAATCTGTGGCCCTACATCGTCGCCTTCTGGATCACCCTCGGCGGGGCGCTGGTGCTGCTGAAGCCGGCGATCGGGCGCCGGAAGGTGGGCTGATCGCGGCCTGCCGCCCGCCGCCGGCTCAGTTCAGCCCGCCGCCCAGCGTGCGCGCGGCCCTTTCGATGACGGCGGCGACCTCGCGCGGATGGGATTCGTAGACCGAATGGCTGGCGCCGGGAATGGTGGTGATCGGCGCCCCCGCCCGCTCGTAGTAGAACCGCTCCAACTCCGGATTGATGATCTGGTCATCGCCCGCGACGATGCCCCAGCTCGGCTTCGACTGCCAGGCGGCGGCGGTGAGCGGGGTGCTGAACACGCTGGCGGCGGCGAGCACCTGGGCGCGAGCCTCGAAGGTCGCCCGCGCCACCGGCAGGTCCGGGGCGAACAGCCTGGGGAACAGCGCGGGGTTCAGATAGGTGTAGCCATCCGCAGTCTTCTCGACGGCGCCAGGGGTCTTCGCCAGCACGCTCGGCATGGTCGCGCCCAGCGCGGCCTCGTCCTCGCCGACATCGGGAGCGTGGGCGGCGACATAGACGAGGCCCGCCACCTTCGCATGCATGCCGGCTTCGGTGATGATCGAGCCGCCATAGGAATGGCCGACCAGCAGCGTCGGGCCATCCTGCAGATCGAGCACCCGCTTGGTGGCGGCGACATCGTCGGCGAAGGAGGTTTCCGGCTCCTGCACCATCGTGACATGGAAACCGTCCGCCACCAGATGGTCGTAGACCGCTTTCCAGCCGGAGCCATCGACCCAGGCGCCGTGCACCAGCACGATGTTGCGCAGGGGCGCGGCGGCCGGCGCCGTCTGCGCCATGGCGGGCAAGGCGAGCGGTAAGGCGAGCGGCAGGGCGAGACAGAGGGCACTGGCGAGCGCCAGCGCGGCGCGGGGGCGGCAGGGCATCGGCTTTACTCCCGTCTTGGCGCCGGCGCGCGATCGGCGACTGGCTGATGGCTCACCCTAGGCCCGACGGAAGGGCGGTTCTTTCGCGAATGCCGCGCCATCTGTGCAAGCCATGGGTGGCGCCGGCGGGCCGGCCCGCGAGCGGCACCCGCCTTGCACGGTGCTGGCCTTCCACCGCATCGCTGCGTTACAGGCGATGGAGCCCCAGCCAAGAAGGTGACCGATCGCCGTGCCCGAGCTTGAGACCGTCGTCCGCGAGATTGCCGAAGAGATGCGCGCCCGTCCCGACCGGGGCGAGGTGGCCAGCTACATTCCCGAACTGGCGCGGGCCGACGCCAATGCCTTCGGCATCGCGGTGGTTGACCGCGAGGGCCGTGTGGTGGTGGGTGGCGATGCCGAGGCGGCGTTCTCGATCCAGAGCATTTCCAAGGTCTTCACCCTGACGCTGGCGCTGGGCAAGATCGGCGATCGGCTGTGGCGCCGGGTAGGGCGCGAGCCTTCCGGCAGCCCGTTCAATTCCATCGTTCAGCTGGAGAACGAGCACGGGATTCCGCGCAACCCCTTCATCAATGCCGGCGCCATTGCCGTCACCGACGTCATTCTCTCCGGCCACCAGCCGCGCGACACGCTGGGCGAGATCCTGCGCTTCCTGCAGTTCCTCGCCGAGGACCCGGCGATCGGCATTGACGAGGCGGTGGCGGCGTCCGAGCAGCGCACCGGTTTTCGCAACCGGGCGCTGGCGAACTACATGAAGTCGTTCAACGTGCTGGAAAACCCGGTCGACTTCACGCTCGGCGTGTATTTCCACCATTGCGCCATCGCCATGAGCTGCCGCCAGCTCGCCATGGCGGGTCGCTTCCTCGCCCATAATGGGCGCAACCCGGCCACCGGCTTCAGCGTGGTGTCGCCGGAACGGGCGCGGCGCATCAACGCCATCATGCTGACCTGCGGCCATTATGACGGCTCGGGCGAGTTCGCCTATCGCGTCGGCTTGCCGGGCAAGAGCGGGGTGGGGGGCGGCATTCTGGCAGTGGCGCCAGGCAAGGCTTCGATCGCCGTGTGGTCGCCGGGACTGGACGCCAGCGGCAATTCGCATCTCGGCCGCATTGCCCTGGAAAGGCTGACCCAGCGCATGGGCTGGTCGATCTTCGGCTAGTCCGATCGTCGGCTGATCGAAGTGGTCCAGATACAACAAGAGGGCCGGACGGTCAGTCGCGGCCCTCTTGGGCGGTGGTGGGTAGCTGGGGGGCACGAGGCACTGAGGTCATCCGCAAGACAGGCACGGATGCGGCTCAGTTGGTGCGCCCGCCATCTTCCTTGATGGCCTCTTCATGGTACCAGCTCCCGATCATGACGCGGGGCGATACCTTGAGGGCCTCGGAAGACAGCAGATCCGGACGACGCGCGGCAAGGCCGGCACGGCCCCCGACGGGGAAGGGGACGATCTGCGCGCTCTCGCGCTGGGTGTGAGCGTTCATGGCACGTTTCTCCTTTCTGGGCTGCGCGTTCCTGCGCCAGCCCTTGGTTTACCTATAACATCTTTTGCATGGCGTTTGCGCAAGATGCACATTTTGCAATCACAATGAGCATAGAATATGTGCACCGCCACACGCTTCTGCAAGTCCTGCGGGGGTAACGGCGTTCGCCCCCCGAGGGTTGCATCGGCTGTTGCAGCGCAGCAGGCGCTCGGCAGGTGCTGGGGGGCCGCAAACGCCGCAGGATCAACGCGAATCAACCTGTTCTCCGCCGGTGGACCGGACGTCTCCGTCGCCGTCGCCTCCCGCCGACGGGGCGCCTTCGAGCCCGGCGCCGACCATTTGGCACAGCATATGCTTGTGTGAGGCTAGCCGTTGGCGGTCGCACGGCCGGCACAACGACCAGGGCTGTTCGGCACCCGGTCTTAAGTGATGAGAGACACGCAATGACGAAGTACAAACTCGAGTACATCTGGCTCGACGGTTACAAGCCGACCCCGAGCCTGCGCGGCAAGACCCAGATCAAGGAATTCGACCACTTCCCCTCGCTGGAAGAGCTCCCCCTGTGGGGCTTCGACGGTTCGTCCACGGAGCAGGCCGAGGGCCGCAGCTCCGACTGCGTGCTGAAGCCCGTCGCGCTGTATCCCGATCCGGCCCGCAAGAACGGCGTGCTCGTGATGTGCGAAGTGATGATGCCCGACGGCGTCACCCCGCATGCCACCAATGCCCGCGCCACCATTCTTGACGACGAAGGCGCCTGGTTCGGCTTCGAGCAGGAATACTTCTTCTACAAGGACGGCCGTCCGCTCGGCTTCCCCGAGCATGGCTATCCCGCGCCGCAGGGCCCCTATTACACCGGCGTCGGCTACAAGAATGTCGGCGACGTGGCCCGCGAGATCGTGGAAGAGCATCTCGAGCTCTGCCTCGAAGCCGGCATCAACCATGAAGGCATCAACGCGGAAGTCGCCAAGGGCCAGTGGGAATTCCAGATCTTCGGCAAGGGCTCCAAACGCGCTGCTGACGAAGTGTGGATGGCCCGCTACCTGCTGCTCCGTCTGACCGAAAAGTATGGCGTGGACATCGAGTTCCACTGCAAGCCGCTCGGCGATACCGACTGGAACGGCTCGGGCATGCACTGCAACTTCTCCACCAAGTATCTGCGCGAAGTGGGTGGCAAGGAGTATTTCGAGGCGCTGATGGCCGCCTTCGAGAAGAACCTTGACGATCACATCGCGGTCTATGGTCCGGACAACCATCTGCGCCTGACCGGCAAGCACGAGACGGCGCCGTGGAACAAGTTCTCCTACGGCGTGGCGGATCGTGGCGCCTCCATCCGCGTGCCGCACTCCTTCATCCGCAACGACTACAAGGGCTACCTTGAGGATCGCCGCCCGAATTCCCAGGGCGACCCCTACAAGATCGCTTCCCAGGTCCTCAAGACGATCTCGCAAGTCGAAATCAAGGCCGTTGCCGCCGCGTGAGGTGCGAAGCGGCGGGACACCCCGCCGCCGGCACTCTCCCGAGACCCATCTCCCGAGTCGGGTCCCCGTCTCGCTCAAGCCAGCCCCTCGCGGGGCTGGCTTTTGTTTTGGTGCGGGCGTCGACCCTCCCGATAGCCGCCACCCACCTCTGAAGCGTCACTTTCAGGCACGGCGCGGCCATCCCGTCTTTCGGCCTTGCTCGACGGCCGATACGCGGCTGCGCCCGTCGTGGAGCCCCGGTCATGCCCGGCTGTGACGGGGCCGTCGCCCCGCGCCTCACAGATAGGGCGAGGCCAGCCAGATGGCGCGGTTGCGCAGTTTCTTCAGGAAAGGCCGGGCTTTGAGGGTCGCCGCCGTCTCCTGCTGCCCATCCGCCACCATGGCGGCGATCCGCGCCTCGATCTCCCCGGCGATGGTGGGGTCGTAGAGTTCGAGATCGAGCTCGAAATTCAGCCGCAGGCTGCGCGGGTCGAGATTGGACGAGCCGACATAGGCCCAGCTGCCATCCACCGCCATCAGCTTGGAATGGTCGAACATGCCGCCCGCCCGCCACACGCGGCAGTCACCCGCCAGCACCTGGTCGAGCTGCGCGGTCATGGCGTAGTCGACCAGCTTGAGGTTGTTGGCGGAGGGAATGACCACATCCACCTCCACTCCGCGGCGCCCGGCGACCGAGAGCGCGCCGATCAGCTGCTGGTCGGGCAGGAAATAGGGCGAGCACAGGCTCACCCGGCTCTGCGCCATGGTGAGCGCGCCCATGATCATGGAATGGGCGCAGGCGAGGTTGCGGTCGGGGCCTGAGGGCACCACCCGCACCGCCACCGGGCCGCGCGGCGTGGTGTGGTCGCCCTCCGCCCAGGCCGGTCCTTCGAGATGCTCGTCGGTGGTGAAGGCCCAGTCCTGCGCGAACACGGTGAGCAATTGCTCCACCGCCGGTCCCTCGACGCGGAAATGCGTGTCGCGCGCCGGGCTGTCGCCGGCATGGGCGCGGGTGAACTGGGCGCGGATGTTCATGCCGCCGGTAAAGGCCAGCGTGCCGTCGACGATCAGTATCTTCCGGTGGCTGCGCAGATTGGCATAGGGCAGGCGCAGGCCGATCAGATTCCCCATGAACAGGTCGGTCACCACGCCGCCGGCCTGCAAGAGCCCGACGATGGAGGGGCGCGAATAGCGCGCGCCGATGGCGTCGATCAGCACCCGCACCGCCACGCCGCGCTTGCGCGCCGCGATCAGCGCCTCGGCGAACTGAATGCCGACGGGGTCATTGTCAAAGATATAGGAGGAGAGGGCGACATGCCGTTGCGCCCCGGCAATGGCGGCGAGCATGGCGGGATAGGCTTCATCACCGCTGTCCAGCATCGCCACCGCATTGCCTGTTGTCAGCGGAAAGGCGGAAACCCGGTCGCCGAGCCGCTTCATCGCCGAGAGGCTGGGCGAGAGCGCGATGGCGGCGGGCGGCCGCTCATGCCGGCGGTGGCGGTCCTGGCTGGCGCGCCGGCGCCCGGCCGCGCTCTGGCGGATACGGTTGATGCCGGCGACGAGATAGAGGAAGGCCCCGATCAGCGGCGACAGCAGGATGACGCCGACCCAGCCAATGGCGGCGCGCACGTCGTCCTTGGTCATCGCGGCGTGGATGGCGGCGACAAGGCCCACCGTACCACTCGTGACGAGCACGATGTGCGGCCAGTAGGTCGACCAGAAACTCTCCATGGCACCCATTGATCGGTTAAGGCAGGGCGTCTCTAGCCCGTTTCCCGCCCAGCGTCATCTGCGGCCAGGGCGGCAGAAGAAAGGCCGCCCCGGCATTGTTCCGGGACGGCCCGTTTGCTGCGGCCGGTTCAGCTCGCCGCCTTGAAGGCCGGCGCCTCGCTTCCCGCCTCGCCCGGCTCCAGCGCGGCGGCGATGGCGTCGTCCACCCGCTCCAGCCAGACGAATTCCAGCCGGTCCCGCGCGTCCTGAGGGATATCCTCATAGTCGCGCCGGTTACGGGCCGGCAGCATCACGCGGGTGAGGCCCGCCCGCGCTGCCGCCACCACCTTCTCCTTGATGCCGCCGACCGGCAGCACCAGCCCGCGCAGGGAGATTTCGCCGGTCATTGCCGTGTCCTTGCGCACCGTGCGACCGGTGAGCAGCGAGACGAGGGCGGTGAACATCGCCACCCCCGCGCTCGGCCCGTCCTTGGGCGTCGCCCCCGCCGGCACATGCACATGCACGTCGCTGGTGGCGAAGATCCCCGGGTCGATGCCGAGCTCGACGGCGCGGCTCTTCACCAGGCTCCAGGCCGCCTGCGCGCTCTCCTTCATCACCTCGCCGAGCTGGCCGGTGAGGATCAGCCCGCCGCGCCCGGGGATGCGGGTCGCCTCGATGAACAGGATGTCGCCGCCCACCGGCGTCCAGGCGAGGCCGGTGGCGACGCCGGGCACGCTGACGCGCAGCGCCACCTCATCCTCGAAGATCGGCGGCCCCAGCAGCTCCGGCAGCGTCTCGGCGCCGATGCGCACATGGGTCGCGCTGCCCTCGGCGATGTCGACCGCGACATGGCGGACGGCGCGGCCGACCTCGCGCTCCAGATTGCGCACGCCGGCCTCGCGCGTATAGGCGCGGATCAGCGCCTTCAGCGCCTCGTCGTCGATCTCCACCTGCTCGGGCGTGACGCCATTGGCCTCCAGCTGGCGACGGACCAGATAGCGCCGGGCGATCTGCAGCTTCTCGCTGTCGGTGTAGCCGGTCAGCTGGATGATCTCCATGCGGTCGCGCAGCGGGCCGGGGATCGTATCGAGCATGTTGGCGGTGGCGATGAACACCACGCGCGACAGATCGAACGGCACGCCGAGATAATTGTCGCGGAAGGTGCCGTTCTGCTCGGGGTCGAGCACTTCCAGCATCGCCGCCGACGGGTCGCCCTGAATGCCGGAGCCCATCTTGTCGATCTCGTCCAGCATCATCACGCAGTCGCGGGTGCCGACCTTGCGGATGCCCTGGATGATGTTGCCGGGCAGCGCGCCGACATAGGTGCGCCGGTGGCCGCGAATCTCCGCCTCGTCATGCACGCCGCCGAGCGAGACGCGGACGAATTTGCGGCCCATGGCGCGGGCGATGGACTGGCCGAGCGAGGTCTTGCCGACGCCGGGCGGACCGGCGAAGCACAGGATCGGCGCCTTGCCGTTCGGTGCCAGCTTGCGCACGGCGAGATATTCGACGATGCGGCGCTTGATCTTGTCGAGGCCGAAATGGTCCTCATCAAGCACACGCCGGGCCTCCACGATGTCGATCGGCGCGGTCTCCGGCAGCTTCCACGGCAGGGCGATCAGCCAGTCGAGATAGGTGCGGATCATGCCGTATTCGGCGCTGGAATCCTGCATGCGGCGCAGCCGGCCCAGCTCCTTGCGGGCCATCTGCTCCACATCCTCCGGCATGCCGGCCTCGATGATGGCAGCATCGAGATCGGCGATTTCCTGGCTGTTGCCGCCATCCTCACCGAGCTGCTTCTGGATCGCCGCCATCTGCTCGCGCAGCAGCACCTCGCGCTGGCGTTCGTCCAGCGACGCCTTCGTCTGCTTGCCGATTTCCTGCGACAGCCGCAGCACCTCGATGCGGTGGGCGAGCAGGCGCGAGATCTTCGCCATGCGGGCGCTGATATCGACCGTCTCCAGCAGTTCCTGCTTTTCGTCCGGCGAGATGTCGGCATAGGCGGCGACGAGATCGGCAAGCCCGGCCGGCGAATTGGCACCGCGCACGGCGGCGACCAGCTCGGCCGGCACCTGCGGCAGCAGTTCCATCACCTCGTTCGCCTGGCTCTGCAGGTGAACGAAGCGGGCCTCGATCTCGGAGCTGCGTTCCTCGCTCTCCTCGATCCGCGTCACGCGGGCGGTGAGGAACGGCTTTTCGCGCACGAAGTCTTCGACATGGAAGCGCTGCTCGCCCTGGCAGACCAGGTGATGCGTCCCGTCGGGGGCGGTGACATAGCGCAGGATGTTGGCGATCACGCCCATGCGGTGCAGGTCGGTCGGGCCCGGCTCCTCCACCGCCGGGTCGCGCTGCATGAGGATGCCGACGGGCCGCCCCTCGCGCACCGCCTGCTGGGCGGCGGCGATGGAGGCCGGGCGCGCCACCGCCACCGGCATCACCACGCCGGGGAACAGCACGAGATTGCGCACCGGCAGCAGGATCATCTGGTCATCCGGCACATTGCCATTGGTGGCGCCGCCGTTTCCGGCATTGCCGCCGGAATCGGCCATGCGGAGCGGGGAATATCTGTCGAAATCGGGATGTGTCATCGGTTCAATCCCCCTCAAACCTTGCGCAGCACGATGGCGAGGCAGCCATTGACCACGCGCGGGCGGTTCACCTCGTAGCGGCCGGGCGGCAGAGCGAGCTGGCGCTCGAACCGGCCCTGCGGCAGCTCCATGCGGTGGATGGTGGCGCGGTGCAGCTCTGGCGGCAGCACGCGGGCGCCGGCGATGGTGAGCACGCCGTTCTGGATCGACACCGTCATGCGGTCGGGGTCGACGCCGGGCAGGGCGGCGAGCACCAGCAATTCGTGGTCGGTCTCCAGCATGTCGACCGGCGGCTCCCAGCACGGGGCACGGTGACGCGCCGGCGCCTCGGGTCGCGCTACCGGCTGGAACATCTGCCGGTGCAGGCGGTCGGCGCGGTTGAGCATCTCGACCGCGTCCGACCACATCCACAGGCGGGGATCAGTCTTGTTCATGGGCTTCTCCTGGCAGGCCCAAATTCCCCTGGGGGGTGGAGGCCCACGCAGGCTCATATAGTGATGCCGATCGGCAACACCAGTGAGTGGCACCGGTGCAGTGCGGCGATCTGGAAAACCGCCCGCGTGACGTCCGGCGGGATTTCCGGCAATCCTGAACCGACTACCGCCGGAACGGCGGACGCGGAGATCGCTGGCAATGTCGGAAATACTGCTGATCGTGCTGTGCCTCGCCATCGGCGTGCTGCTGCGGCTGTCCGGCCGGCTGCCGGAGAGCGCCACCAAGGTGCTGGGCGGCTGGGTGATCAATGTCGCGCTGCCGGCGGCGGCGCTGCACAGCGTGCAGGGCGTGACCCTTCGCCCCGACTGGTGGCTGGCGGCAGCAACGCCCTGGCTCGGCGTCCTCGTCTCCATCGCGCTGCTGGTGCCGCTCTGCCGCTGGCTCGGCTGGTCGCGCCAGCGCACCGGCGCCATCCTGCTGGTGGCCGGCTGGGGCAACACGTCTTTTGTCGGCCTGCCGATGATCGCCGCCTTCGCCGGCAGCCAGTGGCTGGGGCTCGGCATCGTCATCGACCTGTTCGGCACCTATCTCGCCGTGTCGACGCTGGGTCTCGCGGTCGCCACGGTGGCGATTTCAGGCCGGCTCGACCTCGCCGTGGTGGCGAAGCGCATCGCCACCTTCCCGCCCTTCTATGCGGTGCTGATCGCCTTCGCGACCAATGATCTGGCCCGGCCCGACTGGCTGCAGCAGCTGATCGAAATCCTCGCCAACACGCTGACCCCGATCGCGCTGGCGGCGGTGGGCTTCGCGCTGCGGCTCGACCGGCTGGCGGGTCGCGCCGGGCCGGTGGCGCTGGGCCTGTTCCACCGGCTCATTCTCGCGCCGGCATTGCTCATCGGCTTCTATCTCGCGCTCGGACAGGCCGGCGATCCCGTTGCCAAGGTAGCGATGCTGGAAATGGCGATGCCGCCCATGCTGGGCGCCAGCATCATCGCCATGGAACACGAGCTGGAGCCCGACCTCGTGGCGCTGCTGATCGGCCTCGGCGTGCCACTGTCTCTGCTCACCGCCTGGGGCTGGTGGTCGATCATCGCGCCGCTGGGGTGAGGCGGGCCGCCGCTCAGCCCTTTGCCTCGGCCCGCGGCGCGCGCAACGCCCGCAGCGCGTTGAGGATCACCGCCACGTCGATCAGCTCCTGCAAAAGCGCGCCTTCCACCGGCGCCAGCAGGCCGAAGGCGGCGGCGATCATGCCGAGGGTGGAGAGGCCGATGCCGGCGACGACGCTCTGCACCGCAATGGCGCGGGAGCGGCGGGCGATCGCCATCGCGTCGATCAGCCGGTCGAGCTTGTCGACCAGGACGACAATGCTGGCGGCCTCCGACGCGGCGGCCGAGCCCCGTCCGCCCATCGCGACGCCGATATCGGCCGCGGCCAGCGCCGGGGCATCGTTGACCCCGTCGCCGATCATCATGACAGGGCCGCCGGCGCGCTCGGCGGCCACGGCGGCCGCCTTGTCCTGCGGCGTCATGTTGCTCAGCACGGCGTCGAAGCCGAGGCCGGCGGCGATCGCCTCGGCCCGCCCGGTCTCGTCGCCGGTGGCGAGGATGAGGCGGGCGACGCCCATTTCGCGCAGGGCGCCGAGCACCGCCTGCGCCTCCTCGCGCACCGCGTCGGCAAGCAGCAGCGCGCCGGCCAGAGCGCCATCCACCGCCACGGCGACCACCACCGTGCCCGGCCTTCCGGCCCACGCCGCCCGCCCGGCCACGACCTGCGGGTCCAGGGCGCTCGCCGCCAGCCGGGCGGCGACGAAGCCCCAGCCGCCCACCGCCACCTCATGGCCCTCGACGCGGCCGGTGAGGCCGGCGCCGGGTTCCTCGTTGATGTCGTCGGGCGAGGCGAGGGTGAGGCCGCGCGCGCCCGCCGCTTCCACCAGCGCGCTCGCGACCACATGGGCGGAGGCCTGGTCGAGCGAGGCCGCCAAGCGCAGCACCTCGTCCGGCGCAAGCCCGCCACCCACCGTGATGGCGACCAGCTTGGGGCGCCCGCCGGTGAGGGTGCCGGTCTTGTCGATGAGCACGGTACGGAGATTCGCCAGCCGCTCCAGCGCCCCGCCATCCTTCACCAGCACGCCGCGCCGGGCGCAGCGCGAAATGCCTGAAATGATCGCCACCGGCACGGCGAGGATGAGCGGGCAGGGGGTGGCGATCACCAGCACCGCCAGCAGGCGGATGGGGTCGCCGCTGAACGCCCAGGCGGCGCCGGCAATGACCAGCGTCAGCGCGAGAAAGCCCAGCGCGTAGCGATCGGCGAGGCGCACCATCGGCGCCTTCGACTGCTGGGCGGCGGCCACCAGCCGGACGATGCCGGCATAGGTGCTGTCCGCCGCCGCGTGGCTGGCGACGAGATCGAAGGCGTCGCCGGCATTGGTCGCCCCGCTCATGACCTCTTCGCCCCGCGCCCGGCGCACAGGCAGCGCCTCGCCGGTCAGCGCCGACTGGTCGAGCGCGGCAAGGGCGCTGTCGAGCGTGCCATCCACCGGCACAACCTCGCCCCGCCGCACCAGCAGGCGGTCGCCGGGGCGCAGCGCGTCGAGCGGGATGTCCGCCAGCCGGCCGTTCTCATAGCGCGCGGCGGTGCGCGGCACCCGGGCCAGCAGGGCGCTCATCTCCCGCGCCGCCCGGCGCTGGGCAAAGGCCTCCAGCGCCTCGCCGCCGGTGAACATCAGCGCGACGATGGCCCCGGCCAGATTCTCGCCGAAGACGAGGGCGGTCGCCATGGCCAGGGCGGCGATGAGATCGAGGCCGAACTCGCCGCGTCGCAGGCTGGAGAGGATGTGGAGGACGAGCAGGCCCAGCACCAGCGCCGTCGCCCCGGCCCAGATGCGCTCGGCGAGCAGGCCCCGCCCGGCGGCCCACGCCATTCCACCGGCCGCCAGCGCCAGCAGCAGCGCGGGCAGCAGCAGGTTCCGAAGTTCCGGCGCGCGTCGTCGCACGGGTTTCGGTTCCGGGTGCGGCGCAAGGTCGGCGACAGCAGGAGGGGTCACGAAGACACCGTCGGTTCGCCGGGCAGATGACCTGCCGGCATTCCTGTCTTTAGTAATTCCAAACTAGAGTGATTGCTATCGCCCGGACCACTGATTTCAGGCCAAAGGACGGCGTGCCGCGGAGCGAGGGGGCCGCCGGTGCACAGGCGGCGCGTTGGTGCCAGAGCCGGGTTGTCGGCACGGCATTAATGAAATATTACCTAAAATTGGCTAGGAACGATTTGGCTTGGGGGCCACCGGCGGACAATGGCTTGGGCGCCGGTGCCGTGTGCAACCGAAGGCTGACGCCGGGCGTGGACGATCTGCGGGTCGTGCGCGAACGTCCGTCATCTGTATAGAGATGCCTATGCGGCTAGTTGGCTCGTTCCTTATCGGCTCGGCGGGATTTGTTGGCGTGGCGGTTGCCGTCGCGTGGATTTCCAACACCGCGATTCCGACCCCCGCCGATGCCGCGCGCGTCGATCCCCCGCTCATGTCGGCACCTCCCGCGCCGGCCGTCGCCAGCGTGGTGGTGGACGAGCCTTCGCCGCCGCCGACCTATTCGGTCATGGACATCCGCAATTTCCAGACGGCCGGCGCCTTTGCGCCGCCGCGCGACTGGCTGTTCAATCCCGACCCGATGGTGGCGCGTCCGGCCGCCGTTGCCGCGGCCCCGGACGCGACCGTGCCGCCGATGGAGACGGTGAGCACCGTGCCGCTGCCGATGGCCAACCCGCTCTTTGCCGGGCGCGTGATGCCGGGGGACGAGCCGGAGGACGTGCTGACGCTGGCCCCGCGCCCGCCGCGCAAGCCCGATATGGAAGCGCAGATCGCCGCCCTTCCTCCGCCGATGGAGGAAGACGAGCCGGCCGAGCCGGAGGCGCCGCCCGCCGCCACCGAGGCGCCGAAGGACGAGCTGCGCTACCCCACGAGCGAAGACAAGTTCGCCATTTACGACATTCGCGCCAAGAAGCTCTATCTGCCCAACGGCAAGAAGCTGGAGGCGCATTCCGGCTATGGCGACAAGTTCGACGATCCCCGCTACGTGCATGTGAAGATGCTCGGCCCCACCCCGCCGAACCGCTACAAGTTGCGCATGCGCGAGGCCCTGTTCCACGGCACCGAGGCGGTGCGCATGACCCCGGTCGGCGACGGCAAGATGTATGGCCGCAACGGTTTCCTGCTCCACCCCTATCTTCTGGGGCCGCGCGGCGATTCCAATGGCTGCATCTCGCTGGCCGATTACGACGCCTTCCTGGTCGCCTTCAAGAAGGGGCATGTCGAGGAAGTCATCGTGGTCGAGGCGATGCCGAAATCGGCCGAGCCGGCCAACCCGCTGCTCTCCTGGCTGACCGGCGGCAAGAGAGACTGAGCACGCGGGACTGAGCAGGCGGGACTGAACAGGCGGGTGCGACCGCGCCTTTCCATTGAGGCGGCGGGCCAGCTGCAATCCCGAGCGTGCCTACCTCAATTGGGCCTCCAAATGTCGAAAGCCCCCAGAGCCGGCGAGGGCCGGTTCTGGGGGCTTTTTGTTGTCGAGACGTCAAGGAAGCGAGACGCGCCCCCGTCCGTACCAGGGCTCGGGGGACAGGGGCGCGCTCGACGTGCCGCCGCTCACCCCTGGACGCGGTAGGCGGCGGCGCGGCGGTGGCCTTCGAGCCCTTCGCTGGCGCTCTGGCGGATGGCCGGCGGGGCGACGGCGGCGACGCCGCGCGCGTCCAGCCATTGATGGGTGCAGATCTTGACGAAGGAGCCGACCCAGAGCCCGCCGGTGTAGCGGCCGGCACCCATGGTCGGGAGCGTGTGGTTGGTGCCGCAGCATTTGTCGGAATAGACGACGCTGGCCAGCGTACCGATGAACAGCGAGCCGTAATTGCGCAGCTTCGCCGCCATGGCGTGCGGGTCGGCGGTGTGCACCTGCAGGTGCTCGGCGGCGATGTGGTCGGAATAGGCGATCATCGCCTCTTCGCTGTCGCACACGACGATCTCGCCGAAATCCGCCCAGGCCTTGCCGGCCACCGGCGCGGTGGAGAGCGTGGCGAGCTGCTTCTCCACTTCCACCAGCGTGGCCTCGGCGAGCGCGCGGCTGGTGGTGATGAGGCCGACCCGGGTGCGGATGTCGTGCTCGGCCTGGGCCAGCAGATCGGTGGCGATCATCTCCGCGTCGCCGGTCTCGTCGGCGACGATGAAGATCTCGCTCGGCCCGGCGAGCTGGTCGATGCCGACGGGGCCGAACACCTGCCGCTTGGCCTCGTTGACATAGGCATTGCCGGGGCCGACCACCTTGTCGACGGCGGGAATGGTTTCAGTGCCGAACGCCATCGCCGCGATCGCCTGGGCGCCACCGACGCGGAAGATGCGATCGGCGCCGGAGAGGTGGCAGCCGGCGATCATCGCGGGGTGGGCGGTCGGCGGAAGGCAGGCGATCACCTCGTCGCAGCCCGCCACCTTGGCCGGCACGATGGTCATGATCGGCGCGGACAGCAGCGGGTAGCGCCCGCCGGGCACATAGGCGCCGACGCGCTGGATCGGGATCACCCGATGGCCGAGATGCAGGCCGGGCAGCGCCTCGATGTCCAGCGGCAGGATGGTGGCAAGCTGCGCCTGCGCGAAGGCCCGCACCCGCTCGATGGCGAATTCGGTATCGGTGCGGGTCTGCGGGTCGAGAGCGGCCAGCGCGCTTGCGCGCTCCTCGGCCGTCACCTCAATGGAGGCGACATCGCTCTTGTCGAACAGCTTGGAATAATTGCGCACCGCCGCGTCGCCACCGGCCCGTACGGCGTCCAGCACCTCCTTGACGGTCGCCGCGATCTGGTTGGTGTCGCTGCCATCGTCCGGGCGCGGCGCCTTGACGGGGTGGATCTGGTCGGCAAGGGCGGGGCTGAGCGCGGGCATGGCGGTTTCCTGTGAGGATCGGCCGATGGTGAGGCCGCCCGTCCATGCCGGCAATTGGCGACGAAGCGACTGTCTATTATATTCTCCACCCTGCCCGGAATTCGCGCCACGCAGACGAGGCCCCGCATGCCGCATATCGGACCCGGAATTCGCGAGCTGCGCCGCCGCCGCAATCTCGGCATCCGCCGGCTGGCGCTGCGCTCCGGCGTCTCGCATTCCTCGATCTCGCTGATCGAGCGCGACCGCATCAGCCCGTCCATCGACACGCTCGCCGCCATATTGGAGGCCTTGGGAACGACGCTGGTCGGCTTTTTCTCCGAGCTTCAGCAGATGTCGTCCTACTCGCCCTTCTATGAAGCCTCGGAACTGCCGGAAGTGGGCAGTGGCGAGGCGATTTCCTACCGGGTGATCGGCATCAACCACCCCAACCGGCAGATTCTTGTCCTGCACGAAACCTATGCTGTCGGTGCCGATACCGGGGAGGCCTTCTCGCACACCGCGCAGGAGGCCGGCATGGTGATCCGCGGCGCGGTGGAGGTGACGGTGGAGAACAATTCCAAGATCCTGCATGCTGGCGACGCCTATTATTTCGACAGCAAGCTGCCGCACCGCTTCCGCAATGTGGCGGAGGAGCCGAGCGAGATTGTCAGCGCCATCAATCCGCCCACCTATTAGGCGCCGCGCCGCTCGAAAATCGGGCAGAATCGGTTAGTATATTCACCATACCCCCCGGCCGGGTCCCCGCCGTTCTGTCGCCCATGCCGGGGGCGTGCTTTGCTGCGGGGACAAGCGACAACAGGGGGAAATTCCATGAAGGCGACATCGACTCTTCTGCGGATCGGCGGCGCAGGCCTCGCCCTTGGCCTGATGGTGGCCGGCGGCACGGCCTCGGCCCGCGACCTCACCGTCGTGTCCTGGGGCGGTAACTACCAGGACGCCCAGAAGAAAATCTATTTCGAGCCCTTCTCCAAGGAGATCGGCAAGCCGGTGCTGGACGAGAGCTGGGATGGCGGCATCGGCGTCATCGCCGCCAAGGTGAAGGCCGGCGTGCCGAACTGGGACGTGGTGCAGGTCGAGACCGAGGAACTGGAACTCGGCTGCGCCGACGGTTTCTATGAGAAGATCGACTGGGCCACGCTCGGCGGCAAGGACAAGTTCCTCCCCGCGGCGGTCAGCGATTGCGGCGTCGGCGCCATCGTCTGGTCGACCATGCTGAGCTACGACGCCGACCGGCTCAAGACGCCCCCGACCTCCTGGGCGGATTTCTGGGATACCACCAAGTTCCCCGGCAAGCGCGGCTTCCGTCGCGGCCCGAAATATTCGCTCGAATTCGCCCTGATGGCCGACGGCGTGAAGCCGGAGGAGGTCTACAAGGTTCTCGGCACGCCGGAAGGCGTCGACCGCGCGTTCAAGAAGCTGGACGAGCTCAAGCCGAACATCGTGTGGTGGGAAGCCGGCGCGCAGCCGCTCTCGCTGCTGGCCTCGGGCGAAGTGGTGATGTCGACCGCCTATAATGGTCGCCTCGCCGGCATCAACAAGACCGAAGGCAAGAACTTCCAGGGCGTCTGGCCGGGCAGCATCTATGCCATCGACAGCTGGGTCATCCTCAAGGACAGCCCGAATGCCAAGGAAGCGATGGACTTCATCGCCTTCGCCAGCGCGCCGGCCAACCAGTCGAAGCTGCCGGACTACATCGCCTACGGCCTGCCCAACAAGGAAGCCGCCGCGATGGTGCCCCCCGCCCTGCAGAAGGACCTGCCGACCACCCAGGCCAACCTCACCGGCGCCATCGCGCTGGACGGCGCGTTCTGGGTCGACAATGTCGAGGAACTGACCAAGCGCTTCAACGCCTGGCTGGCGAAGTAAGGCGCCCCACGCGGGCCGTGCGCGTGCCGGCCCGCCGACGACTCCACATTTCCGGGCCGCGCCTTTCGAGGGCGCGGCCCGGCCTCTAATCCGCCCCCTTGTGCGGGCGAAGGCGGGACCGGCGCCCGCAACTGCCGAAAGGCGGGGACGGGAGCGGCCGGCGCTTGGTGCGGGCTGCCCGCCCGGGTAACGTCAGGGCCAAGCCCATCACTCGGAGATTGCGGTTGGCGCCCTTCATCCATTTCGATCAGGTCACGAAGTCCTTTGGCCCGCTGCGTGTGGTCGACAATCTCGATCTCCAGGTCGCCAAGGGCGAGTTCGTCAGCCTGCTCGGTCCGTCCGGCTCGGGCAAGACCACCATCCTGATGATGCTGGCGGGTTTCGAGCACCCCTCGCACGGGGCCATCTGGCTCGACGGTACCCGGATCGAGAACCTGCCCTCGCACAAGCGCAATATGGGCGTGGTGTTCCAGAACTACGCGCTGTTTCCCCACATGACCGTGGCCGAGAACGTCGCCTTCCCGCTCGTCATGCGCGGCGTGGGCAAGGGCGAAGCCGGCGAGCGCGTGGCGCGGGCGCTGGACATGGTGCGCCTCGCCCATCTGAAGGACCGCCGCCCGGCCCAGCTCTCCGGCGGCCAGCAGCAGCGCGTGGCGCTCACCCGCGCGCTGGTGTTCGAACCCACCGTGGTGCTGATGGACGAACCGCTCGGCGCGCTCGACAAGCAATTGCGCGAGCATATGCAGCTCGAACTGCGCGACCTGCACCGCAAGCTCGGCCTGACGGTGATCTTCGTCACCCATGACCAGTCCGAAGCGCTGACCATGTCGGACCGCATCGCCGTGTTCAATCGCGGACGCATCGAGCAGCTCGACACGCCGGAAGGCATCTATGACCGCCCGCGCACCCGCTTCGTCGCCGAATTCATCGGCGAGACCAACCTGTTCGAGGGGGTGGTGAAGCAGGTGGAAGACGGCATCGCCGAGGTCGCACTCACCAGCGGCGTCGTCGTGCGCGCCGCGCTGCTCGGCCCGGTGGAGATCGGCGCGCCGATCCTCGCCTCGGTGCGGCCGGAGCGGCTGCACCTCCAGGACGGGCCGGGAACGGGCAATGTGATCCCGGTCACCGTCACCGATAATGTCTATCAGGGCGACCATCTGCGCACCCATCTCGTCGGTCCGGGGATAGAACTCGTCGGCAAGGTGCAGCGGCGCGTGCCGGTGGGTCCGGTCGGCAGCACCGCCTTCGCCTGCTTCGAGCCGTCTGAATGCACGTTGATCGCGCCTGATAACGCGCCGGGAAGCGCTTCATGAGCGGGTCCCCGGCACGCGCCCGCGTCTCGGCGCTTCTCCTGGTGGCGCCGCTGTTCCTGTTTCTGGCGGCGTTCTTCGTCTGGCCGCTCGTCATGATGATCACCGTCTCCGTCACCGACGGTACGGTGCGGCAGGTGATGCCGGAAACCGCGAGCTCGATCCGTGCCTGGGACGGCTCCGGCCTGCCGCCGCAAGAGGTGCAGGACGCGCTCATTGCCGATCTGCGCGCGCCGAGCGAGCAGATGGCGTTCGGCGATGCCGTGCGCCGGCTCAACAGCGAAGTGTCGGGCTTCCGCACCCTGCTCAGCCGCACCGCCAGCGCGGTACGCGACGCGCCGGCTGGCCAGCCCATCCACCTCGCGGCGATCGACCCGCGCTGGGGCGAGGGGCGCTACTGGCAGGCGCTGCAACGGGCCATGCCGAACTACACCGACCGCAACCTGCTCGCCGCCGTCGATCTCAAGCGCGACACCGAGGGCAGCATCACCGCCGACGTCTCGGCCAACCGCGTCATCATGGTCCGGACCTTCACCATCGCCGCGCTGGTGACGCTGCTGTGCGCCCTCATCGGCCTGCCCTATGCGATGATCGCCGCCGCCAGCACGGGCTGGGTGCGCAATGGGATGCTGCTCGCCGTGCTGCTGCCGCTGTGGACCTCGCTGCTGGTGCGCACCGCCTCCTGGGTGATCCTGCTGCAGAATGAGGGGCTGATAAACAAGGCGCTCCTCGCCATCGGCATCGTCGACCAGCCGCTGCAGCTGATCTTCAACCGCACCGGCGTCATCATCGCCATGACCCATGTGCTGCTGCCCTTCATGGTGCTGCCGATCTATTCCGTGCTGCTCGGCATTCCACGCAACCTGATGCCGGCGGCTTCTTCGCTCGGGGCCAGCCGGCTGCGGGCCTTTTGGCATGTGCTGCTGCCGATGGCGCTGCCCGGCGTTGCCTCCGGCTCACTGCTCGTGTTCATGGTGGCGCTGGGCTATTACATCACCCCGGCGCTGGTCGGCGGGGCGGAGGACCAGATGATCTCCTCCGTCATCGCCTTCTTCGCCACCGGCACGGCGAACTGGGGCATGGCCGGCGCGCTCGGCCTGATCCTCCTGGTCGCGACGACAGCGCTCTATCTCGTCTATGGCCGCCTGTCGCGTTCGCCCAACATGGTGGGAGCCTGAGATGGCGGCGCATTCCCCCGCCTTCCGCACCGGCCAGATCGTCTTCGGTGCCGCGGTGGTGTTCTTTCTGGTGGCGCCCGTGATCGCCATCCTGCCGCTGGCGTTCAATTCCAGCGTGTTCCTGAACTACCCGATCGAGAGCTTCTCCTCGCGCTGGTTCGTCGAGTTGCAGACCAGCGAGACCTGGCGGCGGTCCATCATCAACAGCCTGATCATCGGCTGCGGCGCCACCGTGCTGTCGACCGTCATCGGCACGCTGGCGGCGCTCGGCCTGCGCAATGCCCGCCTGCCTTTCGCCAGCCTGCTGCGGGTGATGTTCCTGCTGCCCATGGTGGTGCCGGCGGTGGTGCTGGGCGTCGGCATGCAGATTCTCTACACGCGGCTCGGCCTTGCCAGCACCCATCTCGGCGTCATCGTCGCCCATTCGGTGCTGTGCGTGCCCTTCGTCATTGTCAGCGTCTCGGCCTCGCTCGGAGGCATTGACGGGTCGATCGAGCGGGCGGCGAGCAGCCTGGGCGCCAATCCCGCCACGGTGTTCCGGCGCATCACCCTGCCGCTCGCCTTGCCGGGGGTGATCTCGGGCGCGGTGTTCGCCTTCGCCACCTCGCTGGACGAGGTGGTCATCACCCTGTTCGTCGCCGGCCCGAACCAGCGCACGCTCGCCCGGCAGATGTTTTCGAGCATCCGTGAGAATGTGAGCCCGACCGTGGCGGCCGCCGCCTTCCTGCTCATCATCGGCACGCTGTGCCTCGCGGGCCTCGCCGGGCTGCTGCGCTGGCGCCAGAGCCGGCTGGCCAAGGCGACGGCGTCAGAGGCGGCGTAACGCCCGGGCATAGGCGCGTGGAGAGCTACGGCTTCTCCCGCGCTTCCGCTGCCCGTCGCTCCGCCTCCCGCGCGGCCCTTGCCTCGGCTACGCCGGGCAAATGCAGTGTGTCGGGCAGGAATTCCGGTCCGCGCCGGGCGAGAAATTCGGTCAGCGCCGCCGCCGGGGGCGTGAGGCGCTTGGCCGAGCGCTTCACCACGAACCATTGCCGCACCTCCGGCAGCCCCTCGACATCGAGCACGGCGAGGCGCCCATCCGCCACCTCAGCCGCGATGGTGTGGGCGGAGATGAAGGCGAGGCCCAGCCCCGCCATGACAGCCTGCTTGATGGTCTCGTTGGAATCGATCTCCATGCCGATGCGCGGCTCGATGCCGGATTGCTGGAAGAACCGCTCCATCAGCCCGCGCGTGCCCGAGCCCGGCTCGCGCGACATGAAGGTGGAACTGGCCAGCACCGTCGGAAGAATGCGCCGGCCGAGCAGGGGATGATCGGCCGGGGCGATCAGCACATGCGGATGGTCGCCGATCAGCGTCTTGTCGACCTCGATGTCGAGCGGCGGCCGGCCCATGACGGCGACATCGATGGCGTCCGAGCGCAGGCCGGCGATGATCGCCTCGCGATTGCCGACCGAGATCACCACGTCGATGCCGGGATGGGCGCGGGTGAAGGCGCCGAGCGCCGCCGGCACGAAATATTTCGCCGTCGACACCAGCCCCACCGAGACCCGACCCGAGCGAAGCCCCTTCATTGAATCGAGCGCCGCGCCGCAATCGGCCAATGCGTGCTCGATGCGGGCGGTGGCGGCGAGGATCTCGCGGCCGGCGGCGCTGGGCTGGAAGCGGTCTCCGGCGCGGTCGAGCAGCGGCAGCCCCAGATGCTGTTCGAGCAATTGCACCTGCATCGTCACCGCCGGCGGGGTGACGTTCAGCTTCTTGGCGGCGCCGGTGACGCTGCCCGTCTCGACGATGGCGGCGACGGCCCGCAGCTGCTTGAGCGTGGCATTACGCATGGAACATTACATTTCAGCTAAATTGAAGCGATAGGTTAGATTATTCGAATTTCCTTACGCCGGCAATTCAGGCAGTCTGCGATCAACAAAAGGCGTCCGCCGCTTCGGGTCCCCGCTCGAAGGCACACGGAAACGACACGCCAAAGGGCTCAAGCCCACAAGAACATAACTGGGGAACGCCATGACACGCCCGACATTGCAGGACCACCTTGAGGGGTGGTCACAGGCCGACGCCCTGCGTCGCGACGTCGCCGACGCCGTGCTCGCTCTGGCCGGCGCCGGCATGAAGATCGCCGAGCTCCTTGCCGCCGGCCCGCTGGCCGGCCCGCTCGCCACCGTGCGCGGCTATCACGCCGATGGTGATAGCCAGAAGGAACTCGACCTGATCGCCGACGATCTGGTCCGCGACGCGCTGGCGGGCGCGCCGGTCGCCCTTTTCGGCTCCGAGGAAGCCGATGAGGCGGTGCTGCTGGACGCCGCCGGCACGCTGGCGGTGGCGGTCGATCCGCTGGACGGCTCGTCCAATATCGACAGCAACGCCACGGTCGGGACGATCTTCTCGATCCTGCCCTATGTCGGCGCCGATTCGCTGCTGCAGCCGGGACGGGCGCAGCTCGCCGCCGGCTTCCTGCTCTACGGCCCGCAGACCGCGCTGGTGCTGACGGTGGGCATCGGCACGCAGATTTTCATTCTCGACCGTGCCAGCGGTGCCTTCCTGCTCGCCGAGGAGCGGGCGCTGGTGCTGCCGGAAACGGCCGAATACGCCATCAACGCTTCCAATCTGCGCCATTGGGACGTGGCGATCCGCTGCTATGTCGAGGATTGCCTGGCCGGGGCCGACGGGCCGAGGGGCAAGGATTTCAACACCCGCTGGGTCGCGTCCATGGTGGCGGATGTGTTCCGCATCCTGGTGCGCGGCGGGGTCTATCTCTATCCCGGCGACGCCCGCCGCGGCTACGGCCAGGGCCGCCTGCGGCTGGTCTACGAGGCCAACCCCGTCGCCTTCCTGATGGAACAGGCGCAGGGCGGCGCCACCGACGGACGCCTGCCGATCCTCGATCTGGTTCCGTTGAGCCTGCACCAGCGCGTGCCGCTGGTGTTCGGCTCGCGCGCCGAGGTCGAACGCATTGCCCGCTACCACTGCGACGCCGCCGCCATGCCGGAGCGCTCGCCCCTGTTCGGCCGCCGCGGCCTGCTGCGCGCCTGAGGGAAGAGGACCCATGTCGATCCATCATCCCATCATCTCCGTCACCGGCTCGTCCGGCGCTGGCACCACCTCTGTGCGGCGCATCTTCGAGCAGATCTTCCGCCGCGAGGACGTGCTCGCCGCCTATATCGAGGGCGACGCCTATCACCGCTATGACCGCGCCGAGATGAAGCGCGTCATGTCGGAGGAAGCCTCGCGCGGCAACCATCACTACAGCCACTTCGGGCCGGATTCGAACCTGTTCGAGGAGCTGGAGGAGACGTTCCGCTCCTATTCGCAGACCGGCACCGGCAAGTACCGCCACTATGTCCATGACGACAAGGAAGCGGCCGAATATGGCGGCGCGCCCGGCACCTTCACGCCTTGGGAGCCGATCCCGACCCCGACCGACCTGCTGTTCTACGAAGGACTGCACGGGGCGGTGGCGAGCGGCAATATCGACGTCGCCCGCTATGCCGACCTCAAGATCGGCGTGGTGCCGGTCATTAACCTCGAATGGATCCAGAAGATCCACCGCGACCGTTCCCATCGCGGCTATTCGACCGAGGCGGTGACCGACACCATCCTGCGCCGCATGCCGGACTACGTGAACTACATCTGCCCGCAGTTCACCCACACCGACATCAACTTCCAGCGCGTGCCGACGGTGGACACCTCGAACCCGTTCATCGCCCGGTGGATCCCCACGGCGGACGAATCGATCGTCGTCATCCGGTTCAAGAGCCCGCGCGGCATCGATTTCCCCTACCTGCTCTCGATGATCCAGGGCTCCTGGATGAGCCGCGCCAATTCCATCGTGATCCCCGGCGGCAAGCTCGACATCGCGATGCAGCTCATCCTGACGCCGATGATCCTCAACCTCGTCGAGAAGAAGCGGCGCGCCGCGTGAAACGGGAGGACAGCATGTTGACCAGCCACTCTGCGGCGCTGCGTCCCCACCGGGACCCTGCCGACATCCCTCATGACGACATGGCGAACGCCCTGCGGGCGCTGGCGATGGACGCGGTGGAACAGGCCAAGTCAGGCCATCCCGGCATGCCGATGGGCATGGCCGATGTCGCCACTGCCCTGTTCTCGCGCTTCATGAAGATCGACCCGCGCCGCCCCGACTGGCCGGACCGCGACCGCTTCATTCTCTCCGCCGGCCACGGCTCGATGCTGCTCTATGCCATCAACCATCTGCTCGGCTATGCCGACATGGGCACCGACCAGCTCAGGAACTTCCGCCAGCTCGGCGCCATCACCGCCGGCCATCCCGAGCACGGCCACACGCTCGGCGTCGAAACCACTACCGGCCCGCTGGGGCAGGGGTTGACCACGGCGGTCGGCCTGGCGCTGGCCGAGCGGATGCTGAACGCCCGCTTCGGCGACGAGCTGGTCGACCACCACACCTATGTCATCGCCGGCGATGGCTGCCTGATGGAGGGCATCAGCCACGAGGCGATCGATCTCGCCGGGCACCTCAAGCTCGCCAAGCTGATCGTGCTGTGGGACGACAACGGCATCTCCATCGACGGCAAGACCTCGCTCTCCACCTCCACCGACCAGCTCGCCCGCTTCGCCGCCTCGGGCTGGAAGGTGATGCGGGTCGACGGCCACGCCCATCACGCTCTGATCGACGCGCTCAGTGAGGCGCGCAGCAGCGACAAGCCGGTGCTGATCGCCTGCCGCACCACCATCGGCTACGGCGCCCCGACCAAGGCCGGCACGGAAGCCGTGCACGGCGCCCCGCTCGGCGCCACCGAGATCGAAGGCGCGCGGGCGGCGCTCGGCTGGAACCATCCGCCCTTCGAGGTGCCGGACAGCGTGCGGACGGCCTGGGCGGATATCGCCGAGGCCGGCGCCAAGGCCCGCGACGCCTGGGAGAAGCGGCTTTCCGCCTCCGGCCGCCGCGCCGATTTCGAAGCGGCGATGGAGGGCGACCTTCCGGCCGACTTCGACGAGAAGCTCACCGCCTACAAGCGCGAGCTGTCGCTGACCGCGCCGAAGGTGGCGACCCGCAAGGCCTCGGAAATGGCGCTCGGCGTCATCAACCGGGCGACCGACCTCACGGTGGGCGGCTCGGCGGACCTCACCCATTCCAACCTCACCCTCACCAAGGGCATGGAGTCGGTCACGCCGGGCAATTATGCCGGCCGCTACATCCATTACGGCATCCGCGAGCACGCCATGGCGGCTGTCATGAACGGCCTCGCGCTGCATCGCGGCTCGATCCCCTATGGCGGCACCTTCATGGTGTTCTCGGACTATGCCCGAGGCGGCATGCGGCTCTCGGCGCTGATGGGCCAGCGCGTCGTCTATGTGCTGACGCACGATTCCATCGGCCTCGGAGAGGATGGGCCGACGCATCAGCCGGTCGAACATCTCGCCATGCTGCGGGCGACGCCGAACCTCTATGTGTTCCGCCCGGCCGACGCGGTGGAGACGCTGGAAGCCTGGCAGCTCGCTTTGCATGCGGAGGGCACGCCCTCGGTGCTGGCGCTTTCGCGGCAGAACCTGCCGACCTTCCGCACCGAGCACAGTGAGGAGAACCTCACCGGCTACGGCGCCTATGTCGCTCGCAAGCCCAAGCGCCGGCGCGACGTGACGCTGCTCGCCACCGGCTCGGAAGTTGAGATCGCCTTCAAGGGGGCGGATCTGCTGGCCGAGCGCGGTGTCGATGCCGCCGTCGTCTCCATGCCGTGCTGGGAGCTTTTCGAGCGCCAGAGCCATGAGTACCGCCGCGCCGTGCTCGGCACCGCCCCGCGCGTCGCCATCGAGGCCGCCGCCCGGCTTGGCTGGGACCGCTGGATCGGCGAGCGCGGACGCTTTGTCGGCATGGAGGGCTTCGGCGCCTCCGGCCCGGCGGGCGAGCTCTACCGCCACTTCAACATCACCCCGGAGGCAGTGGTCGACGCGACCTGCGACCTCCTGACCTGCGCCTGAGCCAGAGGAAGAGCCAATGGCCCGCATCACCCTTCGACAGCTTCTCGACCACGCCGCCGAGCACAATTACGGCGTGCCGGCCTTCAACATCAACAATATGGAGCAGGGCATCGCGATCATGGAGGCGGCGCAGGCCGTCGACGCGCCTGTGATCATGCAGGCCAGCCGCGGCGCCCGCTCCTATGCCGGCGACATCATGCTCTCGCGCATGATCGACGCGCTGACCGAGATGTATCCGGCGATCCCGATCTGCATGCACCAGGACCACGGCAACAACGAAGCCACCTGCCTCTCCGCCATCCAGCACGGCTTCACCTCCGTCATGATGGATGGCTCGCTGAGGGAGGACGCCAAGACCCCGGCGGATTACGACTACAACGTCGCCATCACCCGCCGCGTGGTCGATGCCGCCCACTGGGTTGGCGCTTCGGTGGAAGGCGAGCTGGGCGTGCTCGGCTCGCTGGAAAGCGGGGCCGGCGAGCAGGAAGACGGCCATGGCGCCGAAGGGCAGCTCAGCCACGACCAGCTGCTGACCGACCCCGACCAGGCGGTGGACTTCGTCGCCCGTACCAAGGTCGACGCGCTCGCCATCGCCATGGGCACGTCGCACGGCGCCTACAAGTTCTCGCGCCAGCCGGATGGCGACATCCTCGCCATGAACATCATCGAGGAGATCCACCGCCGGCTGCCCAACGTGCATCTGGTGATGCACGGCTCCTCCTCGGTGCCGCAGGCGCTGCAGGATCTGTTCAACGCCTCGGGCGGGCAGATGCCGCAGACCTGGGGCGTGCCGGTGGAGGAGATCGTGCGCGGCATCCGGCACGGGGTGCGCAAGGTCAATATCGACACCGATTGCCGCCTCGCCATGACCGCGCAGTTCCGCAAGGTGGGGCAGGGCAACCTGTCCGAATTCGACCCGCGCAAATTCCTGAAACCCGCCATGGACGCGATGCGCGACCTCTGCCGCGAGCGCTTCGAACAGTTCGGCACGGCCGGCCACGCCGCGCAGATCAAGGTCCTGCCGCTGGCCGCCATGGCCAAGCGCTACGCCTCCGGCAGCCTCGATCCGGTGATCGGCGGCGCCCGGGCAGCGGCGGAGTAATCGCCTCCCCGCCATGGGGAGCCATCCAACGAGATTTTCGGGCGCGCGCTGCAGGCGCGGCGCCGATCGGAACGCACAGGGAGAAGATCGATGAACGCGATCGACAAGACCAAGCCCACCGAGGAGAAGCGCAGCCGCTACAGCGCCGGCGTGATGGAATACCGCAAGATGGGCTACTGGCAGCCCGATTACGAGCCCAAGGACACGGACGTGATTGCTGTGTTCCGCATCACCCCGCAGGACGGCGTCGACGAGATCGAGGCCGCGGCGGCGGTGGCCGGCGAAAGCTCGACCGCCACCTGGACCGTGGTGTGGACCGATCGCCTGACCGCCTGCGACAAGTACCGCGCCAAGTGCTACCGGGTCGACCCGGTGCCGAACGGGCCGGGCTCGTGGTTCGCCTATATCGCCTATGATCTCGACCTGTTCGAGAACGGCTCGATCGCCAACCTCTCGGCCTCGATCATCGGCAACGTGTTCGGCTTCAAGCCGCTCAAGGCGCTGCGCCTCGAGGACATGCGCCTGCCGGTCGCCTACATCAAGACCTTCGACGGCCCGGCCACCGGCATCGTGGTGGAGCGCGAGCGGCTCGACAAGTTCGGCCGCCCGCTGCTGGGCGCGACGGTGAAGCCCAAGCTCGGCCTGTCCGGCCGCAACTACGGCCGCGTGGTCTATGAGGCGCTGAAGGGCGGGCTCGACTTCACCAAGGACGACGAGAACATCAATTCGCAGCAGTTCATGCACTGGCGCGACCGCTTCCTCTACTGCATGGAGGCGGTGAACAAGGCGCAGGCGGCCTCCGGCGAGATCAAGGGCACCTACCTCAACGTCACCGCCGGTACGATGGAGGAGATGTATGAGCGCGCCGAATTCGCCAAGAATCTCGGCTCCTCCATCATCATGATCGACCTGATCATCGGCTACACCGCGATCCAGTCGATGGCCAAGTGGTGCCGCCGCAACGACATGATCCTGCATCTGCACCGCGCCGGCCACTCGACCTATACGCGGCAGAAGAACCATGGCGTTTCGTTCCGCGTCATCACCAAGTGGATGCGCCTGGCCGGTGTCGACCACATCCATGCCGGCACGGTGGTCGGCAAGCTGGAGGGCGACCCCCACACCACCAAGGGCTATTACGACCTCTGCCGCGAGGATTTCGTGCCGCAGAACCTCGCCCATGGCATCTTCTTCGACCAGCCCTGGGCCTCGACCCGCAAGCTGATGCCGGTCGCCTCGGGCGGCATCCATGCCGGCCAGATGCACCAGCTGATCGATCTGCTCGGCGAGGACGTGGTGCTGCAGTTCGGCGGCGGCACCATCGGCCACCCCATGGGCATCCAGGCTGGCGCGACCGCCAACCGCGTGGCGCTGGAGGCGATGATCCTCGCCCGCAACGAGGGCCGCGACCTGCTCGGCGAGGGGCCGGAAATCCTGAAGGAGGCCGCCCGCCACTGCATGCCGCTGAAGCAGGCGCTGGAGACGTGGAAGGACGTGACCTTCAACTACACCTCCACCGACACGCCCGACTTCGTGCCGCAGGCCACCGCGGCGGAGTGACGAGGCCGTGTCCCGGACGCCTGAAGCGCGAGCGGAAGGCGATCCGGGACCCCGCGCCAGAACCTGCCGAAGGCACCACCGCTTCCGGCTGAAAGCCTTTGACGCTTCGCGAATTTTCTCCTGGGCCCCGGATCGGCACGGCGCCGCGCGCCGCTTGTCCGGGGCATGCAAACGAGGACACCACCATGCGCCTGACCCAGGGAGCCTTCTCCTTCCTGCCGGACCTGACGGACGAGCAGATCGCCAAGCAGGTCCAGTACTGCATCGACAAGGGCTGGGCGGTGAACATCGAGTTCACCGACGACCCCCACCCGCGCAACACCTATTGGGAGCTGTGGGGCCATCCGATGTTCGACGTGCCGGACGCCGCCGGCGTGATGTTCGAGCTGAACGAGTGCCGCAAGGCCTATAAGGGCCGGCACTACATCCGCGTCAGCGCCTTCGACGCCACCCATACCTGGGAATCGCTGCGCCTCTCCTTCCTCACCGACCGTCCCGCTGACGAACCCGGCTTCGTGCTGGAACGTCAGGAGATTGACGGCCGCTCGATCCGCTACACGACGCGCGCCTATGCGGCCAACCGCCCCGAGGGCGCGCGCTACTGATCCGTCGGTCTCCCACTACTCCCCCGACGGAGAACCGCGGTCGTCCGGTTTCCTCCCCGGCCGCGAGGGACCGATGTCGGAATGCCGCGCCCGGCATCGGTCCCCTTTTTTCTTTCTCTGCCTCAGGCCGTCATACCGGCCGAAGCGACACGCAGAACCGGGATCGCGATCAAGCGTCCTGCCGCGCTTCCTGCGCCCGATCTTGGAGAGCGGCTGCGCCGCTGCCGGGATGACGAAAACTCCAATGGAGGCCTCCATGGACGCCGTGATCGACGACCCCGTTCTCGCCACCGAGGCCACGCCGACGGTGCCCCATTCCATCGACCTCCGCGCCGAGTTTGCGGCCAGCGGGCTGGCCGAGGTGTTCGACCAGCTCGACCGCGAGCTTGTGGGGCTGGTGCCGGTGAAGCGCCGCCTGCGCGAGATCGGCGCGCTGCTGCTGGTTGACACCGCCCGCCGCCGCTTCGGCCTGGAGGCGACCAGTCCGACCCTGCATATGAGCTTCACCGGCAATCCCGGCACCGGCAAGACGACGGTGGCGCTGCGGATGGCGGAGATTCTGAAGAAGCTCGGCTATGTCCGCAAGGGCCACCTCGTCACTGTGACGCGCGACGATCTGGTGGGCCAGTATATCGGCCACACCGCGCCGAAGACGAAGGAAATCCTCAAGAAGGCGATGGGCGGCGTGCTGTTCATCGACGAGGCCTATTACCTCTATCGCCCCGAGAATGAACGCGACTACGGCCAGGAGGCGATCGAGATCCTGCTGCAGGTGATGGAAAACCAGCGCGACGATCTCGTCGTCATCCTCGCCGGCTATGCCGACCGCATGGAGCGCTTCTTCACCGCCAATCCGGGCTTTCGCTCGCGCGTCGCCCATCATGTCGACTTCCCCGACTATTCCGCCGGCGAGCTCGACGCCATCGGCGCGCGCATCCTCGACACGATGAACTACCGCATGAGCCGTGAGGCGGAAGAAGCGTTCCGCCGCTATATCGACCTGCGCATGCTGCAGCCGCATTTTGCCAATGGCCGCTCGATCCGCAACGCGCTCGACCGCGCCCGGCTGCGCCAGGCCAACCGACTGTTCAATTCCGACCGGCCGGTGACGGCGGACGATCTGGTGACGATCACCGCCGAGGACATCCTTGCCAGCCGTGTCTTCTCCGGCGGCATCGACAGCTACCCGCCGCTCAAGTGACCGTCATCCCGGCCGAAGCGCAGCGTAGAGCCGGGATCGCACCCCACACTTCATGACGATCCCGGCTCTACGCTGCGCTTCGGCCGGGATGACGGGAGACATAGATATGGTTCTCATCGCCCCCTCCATGCTCGCCTCCGACTTCTCGCGCTTCGGCGAGGAGGTGCGCGATGTCGCGGCCGCCGGCGCCGACTGGATTCATCTCGACGTGATGGACGGGCATTTCGTGCCCAACATCACCTTCGGGCCGGATGTCATCAAGGCCATGCGCCCGCACACCGACAAGGTCTTCGACGTGCATCTGATGATCGAGCCGGTGGAGCCCTTCATCGAGGCCTTCGCCAAGGCCGGGGCCGACATCATCACCGTGCAAGCCGAGGCGACGCACCATCTCGACCGCTGCCTGCAGCTCATCCGCTCCTTCGGCAAGAAGGCCGGCGTGGCGCTGAACCCGGCGACGCATGAGAGCGCGCTGGCCTATGTGCTTGATAAGGTGGACCTGATCCTGCCGATGACGGTCAATCCCGGCTTTGGTGGTCAGGCCTTCATCGCCGACGTGCTGCCGAAGATCTATCGCCTGCGGGCGATGATCGGCGAGCGGCCGATCCATCTGGAGGTCGATGGCGGGGTAACGCCCGAGACCGCTTCGCTCTGCGCTGCCGCCGGGGCCAATGTGCTGGTCGCCGGCTCGGCCGTATTCAAGGGCGGCAGGGACGCCTATGGCGCCAACATCGCCGCTATCCGCGAGGCCGGCCGCACCGCAAGGCGCGGACGCGCCGCCGCCTGAGGCTGGCGCGCCTCAGCTCGGAAAGCCTCAGCTGAAGGCGTCTTCTGTCAGGTTGAGGATCAGCACCTGCCGGGCGCTCTCGGGAATGGAGGGCGAGGCCCGCAGCTCGACCCCGAGCGCCGGCCGCCGTTTCTGGATGATCTCCGCGACCTCATTGGCCATGTCGGCGCTCCCGGCATGGAAGGACAGCGTGTTGCTGGTCGTCTGCACCACCCCGGTATCGGAGACCACGACATCGAAGCCGGCCGCCTTCAGCGGTGCGGTGAAGGCGTCGACCCGTGCCTTGGCCACGGTGTTGATCGGCGCGAAGATGCGAACCGTATAGCCCGCGCCCGGCAGGGCCGGGGCGGCGGGAGCCGTCTCGGCGGGCGCCGGCATTGGCGTGGTGCCAGCGAGCGGCACCAGCGCATCCGCCGGGGAGGGGCCGGAGAGCGCCGGCGCGGGCGGGGCGGGAGCGGGATCGGCGGGACCTGCATCCGTGGGCGCCATCGCGGTCGCTGCCGGCGCAGCGGCTTCCGGGGCCGCCGCCTGCGGTGCGGGGGGCGGCGTTTCCAGCGACTGCAGGCGCTCTTCCAGTGAGCTCTGGGCGCTGCGCAGCGCGGCGACATCCTCCCGCAGGCTCAGTACCTGGGCGGCGAGGAAGGCGACCAGCGCCACCAGGATCACCAGCACCAGGCCATACAGCACCGGCAGGGCGGGGTGGACGGCGCGGGATGCGGGCGCCTCGGCCCGCTTGTTCTCCAGCTCCAGCCGGCGCATCTGCACCTTGAGCTGCTCGATGCCGAGCCAGCGCTGGAACGCCACCGGGTCCTGCGGCGGCCCCTTGGCGCGGGCGGCGGCGGAGGGCGCGGCGCCCGGGGAGGGTGTCGCCGGGACGCGCGGAGCGCCGCCGTTTTCCTCGCCGGCACGCGCACGCAGGGGGTCGATGGAGGGCTCAAGCTTGTTGATCATCGCGCGTTCCCGTCCGCCCATGGCCAGGCCTGTCGCTCACCGATGGCCGCGCCAGGGGCGTGGCCGTCAATGGGCCTACTCGGCGCCATAATATCGCAAGCCGCCGGGCAGGCGGGTGATTCCTTACGAAATGGTTAAGACCGGCGCAGAAGGGCGGCGCGGATCAGGCGATCGGCGCCCCGGCCGGCCGGCGGCGGCCACGCGGCCGCTTGGAAATGCGGCCCTTGATCACCCGCAGCACGACAAAGGTCGCGATCAGCATCACGAGGGTGATGCCCACCATCAGCACCAGCCATTCGCCCTGGCTGTGGGCGCCCATTTCGCTGGCGCTCTTGCCGGCCAGCCAGCCGGGAGCGAGCATGACAGGGGCCCAGACGACGGCCGAGGAAACATTGGCGAATTGGAAACGGCGCTGGTCCATCCGCATCATGCCGGCGACCAGCGGCATGGTGGCGCGCACCGGGCCAAAGAAGCGGCCAACGAACACCGAGGCGAAGCCGAAGCGGCGGAAGAACAGCCGCGCCTGCGCCACCTGCTCGCGGTAGCGCAGCAGCGGCGGGCGGTGCACCACGCGCGGCCCGAGCCAGCGCCCCAGCCAGTAGGAGACGATATCGCCGAGGATGGCACCGACAACGGCGCTGGCAATGACCGGCACCGGCGAGACGATGCCCGTGCCCACCAGCCCGCCAATGGCGAGCATCAGCGCGGTTGCCGGAATGAGCAGGCCGACGATGACAAGCGATTCGCCAAACGCGATCAGGCCGATGACGAGCGGAATCAGATAGTCGTGGCCGCTCAGGAACGCGACCACTTCGGCGGATAAAGCTTCCATGTCCTCACACTGCCGGAACTTGATCGCCCCAATGTGTCGATGAAGGTGACGGGAGCAAGGCCGTAGCGACATCGCGACGCTGCACCCCGAGCGATTTGCTCATCTGCGAGGGAACCAATCGCCACGTCCTGCGTTGCAAAAGCCGCACCCGCCATTCCGGCTCCCTCACCTCAGCGTCCTCGTGGCTTCACCGCCGAAAGGGCCGCGAACGACGGAAGGCCTCATGCCGCTGCGTGCCCTCAGCCGCCTCCTTCTCGCCCTTTCCCTCCTCGCCGCGCCGCTTTTAGCGGGCCCCGCTGCCGCACAGCTCACACCTCCGCCCGCCGCAGCGGCCGCGCCATCTCCGGCCGAGGCCCCTCCGGGCGCTTCCGCCAGCGACCTGCGCGCCCTGCTCGACACGCTGAGCGACGAGGCGGCGCGGGCCCGTTTCCTCGCGCAGCTGCGGGCGCTCGTCGACAGCGAGGCGAGCACGGCCGCACAGCCGGCGGCGGAGAGCCCGGCGCAAGGCCGGGAGGACTGGCTGTCCGGCGCCACCCAGTCGCTCGGCGCCTTTTCCGGCTCGGTGCTGTCGCTGGTCGGCGAGATCGAGCAATTGCCGGCCCAGGCCGGGCAATTGCTCGATGACCTCTCCGATCCGCTGGTGCTGGAGCGCGTCGGCTGGGCGGTGACGATGGTCATCGCCGTGCTCGCCGCCGCTATGCTGGCCGAATACATCGCCAAGGCGGTGCTGGCGCGGCTGCGGCGGGCGATCGAGGCGCGGCCGGGGCGCGGCTTCTTCATGCGCGCGCTGCTTCTGGCCCTGCGCACGCTGATCGACATCGTGCCGATCGCCGCCTTCGCGGCCGCCGCCTTCGGCGTGCTGGCGCTGGTGGAGCTGAACTTCATCGTGCGGCTGGCCGTCGTCACCGTCATCAATGCCAATGTGCTGGCGCGGCTCATCCTCGCCGGCGCCCGCGCGGTGCTGACGCCCGACGCGCCGCAGATGCGCCTGTTCCCGCTCGACCATGAGGGCGCGGCCTATGGCTATCTCTGGGTCCGCCGCTTCACCTACACCCTTGTCTACGGTCATTTCCTGCTGCGCGCCGCCTGGGTGCTCGGGCTGGCCCTGCCGACCTACCGATTCCTGGGCAATGTGCTCGCCTTGTTCGTCGCCGGCATGTGCATCGTGTTCATCCTGCAGGTGCGCGGCGCGGTGGCGGGGCGGCTGCGGCGCCTCGGCGCCCGCGAGGGAAGGGTGGCGCGGCTGCGCGACGCGGTGGCCGATTTCTGGCACGTCCTCGCCATCGCCTATGTGATCGCCGGCCTGCTGGTCTGGACCCTCGACGTCGATGGCGGCTTCGCCTTCCTCGCCCGGGCGACGCTGTTGTCCATACTGGCGCTGGGGCTGGCCACGCTGGTGACGGCGCTGATGCATCGCGCCTTCGAGCGGGTATTCCGGCTCAATGGCGAGATGAGCACCCGCTATCCGCTGCTGGAGGCGCGCGCCAACCGCTATCTGCCGGCGCTGCGCAGCGCCATGCAGGGGCTGGTGGTGTTGGTCACGGCGCTGGTGCTGCTGGAGATCTGGGGCGCCCAGCCCTTCGAGCGGCTGGCCTCCGAGGCCGGGCGGCTGGCGGTCGGGCGGCTCATTTCCATCGGCGTGGTGGTGTTTATCGGCCTCGTCGCCTGGGAAATCTCCACCGCCTTCGCCGATCGCCTGCGGGCGGGCAATCCCAATTCCACCCGGCTGAAGACGCTGCTGCCCTTCCTGCAGAACGCCTTCCGCGTGGTGCTGCTTACCCTTGGCGGGCTGATCCTGCTCTCGGAGATCGGGATCAACATCGCCCCGCTGCTGGCCGGTGCCGGCGTGCTCGGCCTTGCCATCGGCTTCGGCGCCCAGACGCTGGTGAAGGATGTGATCACCGGCGTGTTCATCCTGATGGAGGACACGATCTCGGTGGGCGATGTGGTGGAGGTCGGCGCCCATGCCGGGCTGGTGGAAAAGATCACCATCCGCACCGTCCACATGCGCGATTTCGACGGCAATGTGCATTCCATCCCGTTCGGCGAGGTGCAGACGGTGAAGAACATGTCGAAGGACTTCGCCTATGCCGTGGTCGATGTCCGCATCGCCTATCGAGAGAGCATCGACGAGGCGCTGGCGCTGATGGCGGAAGTCGCGGCCGACATGGTGGCGAAAGGGCCGCTGGCGGAGACCATCACCGAACCGTTCGAGGTGGTGGGCGTCGAGGCGCTGGACCCCTCGCACATCCAGCTGCGCGGGCGCTTCAAGACCCGGCCGCTCGGTCAGTGGAACGTGCGGCGCGAATTCTATCGACGCATCAAGGCGGCCTTCGATGCGCGCGGCATCGAGATGCCCTATCCGCACCAGACGGTCTATCTTGGCAGCGACAAGAAGGGCATGGCCCCGCCGTTGCGGGTGGTGAACCAGAGCGCGGAGGAGCTTGCCGCGCCCGCCCGCGCCCGCCGCACCGCGGCCGCCCGCGCCGCCGCCAGCACGCCGGGCCCGATGATCGAGGAGCATCCCGGCGCGCGCGAGCGCAGCGAGGACGACGAGGAGCCGATGCTTCCCGCCATCGAGGAGCAGCGGCACTGAGCGAGGTCTCTGGCGTTCGTCATCCGGGCCGCAGCCGAAGGCGGAGAGCCAGGGGCGTCTGCGGCACCTCGTCGCGATCCCGTAGAGGACCTGCGGTCCTTCCGGGATGACCGGGCTGGAGAGAGCGCCGCTAACCATGTTGGCGCGACCCCGCCCCGTCACCCGCTGCGGGTATCCTGGGAGGATTGAGCACGCGCGACAAAGCCGCGATGATGGTCCGCGTGCCGGCTCCAGCCGGGTCTCATGGAGCCGCGCCTTTCATGCTCAGCCGTCTTATCCGCCATCCGGTATCGTTGATCCTCGGCGTGGTCGTCGGGCTTTTCGCCCTTTACGAGACCAGCGTTCGGTTCTTCGCCTATACGGGCGACGCCTATGTGATGAGCGACATCGTCGTCCTGTCGGCGCAGATCGAGGGGCCCGTCGCGAGGCTGGCGGTGCAGAACAACCAGAGGGTGGCGGAAAACCAGCTGCTGTTCGAGATCGAGCGCACGCCTTACGCGCTAAAGCTCCAGGAAACGCAGGCGGCATTGGCCACCGCCCGCGCCGATCTCGCTCTCGCCCAGGACGAGGTGACGGCCGCCAAGGCCAGCGTCACCGCCGCGCAGGCGGTGCAGACCAATGCGCAGGACCAGCTTGGTCGTGTGAAGACGCTGGAGGGGGAGGGTTTTTCGCCCGAGGCGACGCTCGATGTCGCCACCCGCGATGTCGCCACCGCCGGGGCCAATGTCATGGCCGCGCAGGCGCAGCTGGAGGTGACGCTGCGCCGGGTCGCGGTGGCGCAGGCGGCGATCGCCGCCGCCGAGGCCGCAGTGGCGAAGGCGCAGTACGACCTCTCCAAGACCGTGGTGACGGCGCCCGATGCCGGCCGCGTGGCGCCCTTCGTCACCCGGGTAGGCGATTATCTGCGCCCGGGCTCGGAAGTGCTCGCCATCGTCACCGAGCGCCGCCGCCGGGTGGTGGCGAATGTGAGCGAGCGCCATCTCGCCCGGATCGCGCTCGGCCAGCGCGTGCTGCTGACGCTGGGCTCCGACCCCTGGGTGCTGCATGAGGGAACGGTGAGCGGCATTGCCGGCGGCGTCGCCCGCTCGCCGGACAACCCGCAGGTCATCCCCTATGTCGAGCCGACCACGGACTGGGTGCGGCTGCCCCGGCGCTTCCCGGTCGAGGTGACGCTGGACGCGTGGCCCGAGCGCCTCGGCCTGTTCAACGGCGCCGATGCCCGCGTCCTGATCTGGTTCTGATCATGGCGGAGGAAGCCCGTCCCGAACGCCTCAGCGATGTCGACCGGCAGGCCTTCGCCACCGCCACCGGCGTGCTGGCGGCGGTCTATATCGCGCTGTCCATGGGGCTGGACCAGCCCTATTGGGCGGCGCTAAGCGTGATGATGATCGCCAATACCGACCGCGACGCGCTGGTGACGAAGGGCATTCTGCGCGTCCTCAGCACCCTGGTCGGGGTGAGCGTCGGCTTCATCGTCGCGCAATGGATGGAGGGGCTGCCGATCCAGCAGGCGCTGCTGGTGGGTGCTTCGGCGGCGATCGGCACCTATGGCAAGCAGCGCAGCGCCTACAGCTATGCCTGGTTCTATGGCGGCCTCACCTTCATGCTGGTGATGCTGTTCTCGATGGTCCAGCCGCAGGACCTCTACAGCTTCGCGCATTACCGGTGCTACGAGATCGTCATCGGCGTGGTCTGCGGCATGCTGGCGAGCTGGGCGCTGGGGCCCAATGCCGGCGAGCTCCATGCCCGGCTGAAGGCGCAGACCGTCGAGGTCTCGCCGGAGAATGCCCTGCGCCAGGCCTTGATCGCCGGCTTCGGTGCGATCGTCATCGTGATCGTCTGGTCGCAGTTCACCCTGCCGCAACTGCCGCAGGTGCTGATTTCCAGCCTCATCGTCGTCGACACCGACCCCAACGCCACGCGCCACAAGGGCTGGCAGCGCATCATCGGCTGCGGCGTCGGCGGCGTGGCGGGGCTGCTTGTTATCGGGCTCGATGCGACCGATCAGATCTGGTGGGCGACGATGCTGTTTGTTGGCATCTTCTCCTTCGCGCGGGTGCATCTGTCGAAGACGCCCAATGCCTATATCGGCACGCAGTCGGCGATCGCCTTCATCATCACGCTGGTCGATCCCGGGCCGCCGACCTCGCTCTTTCCGCCGCTGGACCGGCTGGTCGGCATCATCATCGGGGTGAGCATCATGACCGCGCTGGTCTGGGCGCTGAACCCGCCCGCCAAGGCGGACATGGCGGCGGGCAATCCGGCCTGATCAGTCCTCGCCTGGTGTCGGGGCGATCTCGCCCAGCAGCGCGTCGAGATCGGCGCCGCGCGGCACGCTGAGCCAGCGTCCGGGCGCGCCGGCGGGAATGACGATGACGGCGTTCTTCGGGCAGATGTCGAGGCAGGGCACCTCGATGACCGCGACCCGCGCGCCCTTGCGGCGCGGCTTCTTCATCGGCTTGCCGCCCTCGCGCCGGGCGATCGCGGCGCGCAGCGCCTTTGGCAGTGGCTGATCGGCCTCGGGGCCGAAGCCGCCATCGAGCTTCCCGGCGCATTTGCGGCAGACCAGCACCACGTCGGTCCAGTCGGCTTTGATCGGCTTCATGCGCTGCGCGTTCCTGTCGACATGACGGCCCCCGTATGTGTCACCGGGGGTCGGCCTTGTCGAATTAAACCGGCCGGGAGGCTGGGCTCAGGCGCGTCGAGGGGGCAACCAACGCACCAGAAATTGGCCTCCCGGCCGGGCAGCAGGGCTCACTCGGCCGCAAGCGGCGCGATATGGGCCTCGCCGTGCTGCCGCAACGGGCGGTTGCCCGCCAGACGCCGCAGCAGCACGTAGAAGACGGGCGTGAGGAACAGCCCGAAGAAGGTGACGCCGATCATGCCGGCGAACACGGCGATGCCCATCGCATGGCGCATCTCGGCGCCGGCGCCGGTGGAGAGCACCAGCGGCAGCACGCCCATGATGAAGGCGAAGGACGTCATCAGGATCGGCCGCAGGCGCAGGCGGCTGGCCTCGATCGCCGCCTCCACCGGGTTGCGACCCATGAATTCGAGCTCCCGGGCGAATTCCACGATCAGGATCGCGTTCTTCGCCGACAGGCCGACCAGGACGACGAGGCCGATCTGGGTGAAGATGTTGTTGTCACCCCCGCCCAGCCAGACGCCATACAGCGCCGCCCCCAGGCCCATCGGCACGATCAGGATGATCGCGATCGGCAGCGTCAGGCTCTCATACTGGGCGGCCAGCACCAGGAAGACGAGCAGCAGCGCCAGCGGGAAGACGAGGTACGAGGAATCGCCGGCCAGGATTTCCTGATAGGTGAGGTCGGTCCATTCATAGTCGAAGCCCGGCGGCAGCACCTCGGCGGCGATGCGCGCCGCCGCTTCCTGCGCCTGGCCCGAGGAATAGCCGGGCGCCGGCGAGGCGTTGAAATCGGCGGTGAGGAAGCCGTTATAGCGCTGGGCGCGCTCCGGCCCCGCCGTGGTCTCCACCCGCAGCAGCGCCGAGAGCGGGATCATCTCGCCGCTATTGGAGCGCACCTTCAGCTTGCCAATGTCTTCCGGTCGGGCGCGGAACGGCGCATCGGCTTGCGCCCGCACCGAGTAGGTACGTCCGAACTTGTTGAAATCGTTGACATAGAGCGAGCCGAGATAGACCTGCAGCGTCTCGAACACCGAGTTGATCGGCACGCCGAGCTGGCGGGCCTTGGTGCGGTCCACATCGGTGAAGATCTGCGGCACGTTGATCTGGTAGGTGGTGAACTGGCCGGTGAGTTCCGGCGCCGCCATGGCCTTGGCCATGAAGGCGTTGGTCACGTCGTTCAGCGCCTCGTAGCCCTGTCCCGAACGGTCTTCCAGCTGCAGCTTGAAGCCGCCGACCACGCCGAGGCCCTGCACCGGCGGCGGCGGGAACATGGCGATGAAGGCGCCCTTGATCACCCCGTATTTCTGGTTCAGCGCCCCGGCGATGGCGCCGGCGGAAAGCTCGGGGCTCTGGCGGTCCTCGAACGGGTCGAGCACCGAGAACACGATGCCGGCATTGGACGAGTTGGAGAAGCCGGCGATCGAGAGCCCGGGGAAGGCTACGGCGCTGGAGACGCCGGGCTGGGCCAGGGTGATCTCGGTCATCTGGCGGATCACCTCTTCCGTGCGGTCGAGGGTGGCGCCGTCAGGCAACTGGGCGAAGCCGACGAGATACTGCTTGTCCTGCGCCGGCACGAAGCCGGGCGGCACCGCCTGGAACAGCCACCAGGTTGCGCCCAGCATCACGGCGTAGAACAGCATGACGACGCTCTTCACCTTCAGCGTGCCGCGCACGCCGCTGCCATAGCCGCGCGAGCCGCGCGCGAACACCCAGTTGAAACCGCGGAAGAACCAGCCGAACAGGAAGTTGATGACGCGCTGGAGGGCATCCGGCGGCGTGTCGTGGCCACGCAGCAGCAGCGCCGCCAGCGCCGGCGACAGCGTGAGCGAGTTGATCGCCGAGATGACGGTGGAGATGGCGACGGTGAGGGCGAACTGCCGGTAGAACTGGCCCGACAGGCCGGAGATGAAGGCCAGCGGCACGAACACCGCCACCAGCACCAGGGCGATGGCGATGATCGGGCCGGACACCTCGCTCATCGCCTGATAGGCCGCGGCGCGCGGGGTCAGCCCGTTCTCGATATTGCGCTCGACATTTTCCACCACCACGATGGCGTCGTCGACGACGATGCCGATGGCGAGCACCAGGCCGAACAGGCTCAGCGCGTTGATCGAGAAGCCGAAGATGTACATCACCGCGAAGGTGCCGACGATCGAGACCGGCACGGCGAGCAGCGGGATGATCGAGGCCCGCCAGGTCTGCAGGAACACCACGACCACGATGACGACGAGGGCCACTGCCTCGAACAGCGTGTGAATGACGGCGTCGATCGAGGCGTCGACGAAGCGCGTCGTGTCGTAGACGATGTCGAAGTCGACGCCTTCCGGCATCGTCTTCTTCACTTCGGCCATGGTGGCGCGGACATTCTCGGCGATTTCCAGCGCGTTGGAGCCGGGCGCCTGGAACACGCCGAGGCCGACCGCCTGCTTGTTGTCGAGCAGCGAGCGCAGCGCGTAGTCGGCGGCGCCGAGTTCGAGCCGGGCGACGTCGCGCAGGCGGACGATCTGGCCGGTCTCGCCTGTTTTCACGACGATGTCGCCGAATTCCTCCTCGGTCTCCAGCCGGCCCCGCGCATTGATGGTGAGCTGGAGGTCGACACCGGCTTGCGAGGGCGAGGCGCCGACAATGCCGGCGGCGGCCTGCACGTTCTGCGCCCGGATCTCGGCCACCACATCGCCGGCGGAAAGCCCGTGCTCGGCGATCTTCTGCGGGTCCAGCCAGACGCGCATGGAATAGTCGCCGCCGCCGAAGATCTCGATCTGGCCGACGCCGCCGATGCGGGCCAGCCGGTCCTTGACGTTCAGCACCGCGTAATTGCGGAGATAGGTGATGTCGTAGCGGTCATTGGGCGAGATGAGGTGCACGACCATCAGGAAGGTGGGCGAGCTCTTGGCCGTGGTGATGCCGAGCGCGCGCACTTCTTCCGGCAGGCGGGGCTCCGCCTGGCCGACGCGGTTCTGCACCAGCTGCGTCGCCTTGTCGGGGTCGGTGCCGAGCTTGAAGGTGACGGTCAGCGTCATCACGCCGTCGGTCGTCGCCTGTGAGGACATGTAGAGCATGTCTTCGACGCCGTTGATGGCTTCCTCGATGGGCGTGGCAACCGTCGCGGCGATGACCTTCGGGCTGGCGCCGGGATAGGTGGCGCGGACGATGACCTGCGGCGGCACGACTTCCGGATATTCCGAAATCGGCATCACCCGCAGGGCCAGCAGCCCCGCGAGGAAGATCAGCACGGAGAGGACGCCGGCGAAAATCGGCCGGTCGATGAAGAATTTGGACAGATTCATAGCGTCCTCCCCCAAGGAGGCAGAGCGTCGGGCTGCGATCAGCGCGCGGCGACGGAGGTGGTCGGGTCCGTCGCGGACGCGGCGGATGCGGTTTCCATGGGCACGACCTCAGGCGCGACGACGGCGCCGGGACGCACGCGCTGCAGGCCGTTGACGACGATGCGCTCGCCTTCCTTCAGCCCGTCGGTGATGACGCGCAGCCCGTCGGCCGGCGGGCCGAGCGTGACCTTGCGCCAGACCGCCTTGTTGTCGTCGCCGACCACAAAGACGAACTTCTTGTCCTGGTCGGTGCCGATGGCGCGCTCGTTCACCGCCAGCGCCGGCTCGGTCTTGGCGCGGCCCATCTTCACCCGGGCGAACTGGCCGGGCACGAGACGCCCGTCCTCATTGTCGAACACGGCGCGCAGGCGGAAGGTGCCGGTGGCGGCGTCGACCTGGTTGTCGACCAGCTGGAGATGGCCGCGCACCGTGCGACCGGCCGTGGTGGCGGTGGTGATCTCGACCGGGATCTGGTCGATCTCGGTCAGCGCCAGATCGTGCTCGCCCACCGAGGCCAGCGCCTCGGCGACGGCGTTCTCGTCGGCGTCGAAGCTGACATAGATCGGGTTGACCGAGACGAGGCTGGTCAGCACCGGCGAGGAGGCGCCGGCCGCCACCAGATTGCCGACCGTCACCTCGATGCGGCCGACCCGGCCGTCCACCGGCGCGCGGACCTCGGTGTAGCCGAGATCGAGCTTGGCGGTCTGCACGGCGGCATCCGCCGCCCGCAGATTGGCCTCTGCCTCGCGGAAAGCATTGGTGCGCTGGTCGAGATCGCGCACCGAGACGGTGCGGTTGTCGACCAGCTGCTTGCCGCGCTCCAGTTCGCTGCGGGTCAGCTCGACGCGGGCGGCGGCGGCCTCGCTCAGCGATTCCGCACGGGTCAGCGCCGCCTGGAACGGGGCGGGATCGATGGTGACGAGCAGGTCGCCCTGCTTCACCAGCGCGCCTTCGCGGAAGTGGATCTTTTCAACCGCGCCGGCCACGCGCGAGCGGACCTCCACCTCCTCGACCGCGCGCAGGCGGCCGGAGAACTCGTCCCATTTCATGGTGTCGCGCACCTTCAGCACCGCGACCTCCACCGGCATGGCCGGCGGGGCGGCGGCTTCCGCCGGCGCGGGGTCGGTGGCGAGCGCCGTGGAGCTGGGCCAGGAAACGAACACCGCCCCGGCCGTCGCCAGCATGGCAAGCGTCAGGGCAAGCCCGGCCTCGCGCCAGCCACGCGCCTTCTTCAAGCGGGGCGCGCGGGGCGCTGCATCGTGGGCGACGGCGGCGTGCACGATGTTTGTCGGGGCGGCATCAGTGCCGAAGTGGTTGTCACTCATGACGGATCTCCCGGCCCTCAGGCCCGAACGGTGCGAACAGATGCGGCGGAATTTTCCGCCAGGAATGTGCTGAACAGGTCCCGCAGGACGCCTTCCCACAGCGGGGCGGCCTCGATGGCTTCGTCCATGCTCCGGTTCGAGCAGTTCGTGCCTTCGAGCAGGTGGCATTCGACGGTGACGCCGCCTTCGCGCAGGCGCTTGCCATAGGCGAAGCTCTCGTCGCGGATCGGGCAGTCATCGGCAGTGACGATGAGGGCGGGGGCGACCCCGCCAAGCCGACGCGAACCGAGGGGCGCCGCATAGGGATGGGCGGCCCGGTCGGCGCTGCCGAGATAAAGCTGCCAGCCATCGGCCCATTTGCATCCCGCCGCCCCGGCGGCGGCGGCGTGGATGGAGCCCGAGCACAGGCTGGGATCGACCATGGGCGAGAGCAGGATCTGCCCGGCAAGCGGCGGCGCCTGCTGGTCGCGGGCCATCAGGCTGAGGGCGGTGGCGAGATTGGCGCCGGCTTCCTCGCCGGCCACGAACAGCCGCGCACCGCGCCCGGCCCATTTCGCCCGCTCGTCATAAAGCCGGCCGAGCGCTTTGAACGACTCGTTCAGCGCCGCCGGAAAGGGATGTTCGGGCGCCAGCGGGTAGTCGATCGACACCACCACCGCGCCGGCCTCGGCCATGATCTGGCAGATCTTGGCGCTGCAATCGAGGTCGCCATCGGTGAAGCAGCCACCATGCAGATGCAGCACCAGCGGGGTCGGGCGCAGGGGCATGGCGGGGCGATAGATCCGCGCCGGCAGCGCGGTTCCCTCAATCTCCAGCCGGTCCTCGGTCCATGATGCTGTCATGACGCCCACCATCGGGTTGCCGGCGCTGCCCGCCACCCGATTCCGCCGATGTGTTGTGTTGCAGTGCGGCGGAAGCTAATCCCCTTCGGCTCTCGAAAAAACAGGGAATATGGGATAACATTATTCACATATGGAAATAATCGGACGGTAGCGATGGACCAGATTGCCGCGATGCGGGCCTTTGCCCGCGTGGTCGAGGCCGGCAGCTTCAGCCGCGCCGCCGATCTTCTCGACACGCCCAAGCCCACCGTCACCAAGCTGATCCAGCAATTGGAGGCGCATCTGCGCACCAAGCTGCTCAACCGCTCGACCCGCCGGGTGGCGGTCACGCCGGACGGCGCCGCCTATTACGAGCGCGCGGTGGCTCTGCTGACCGATCTCGACGAACTGGACGGCTCGATGGCGCATTCGCAGGCGACGCCTTCGGGGCGGCTGCGGGTCGATGTGCCGTCCTCGCTGGCGCTCTATGCCCTCATCCCGGCGCTGCCGGATTTCTTCGCCCGCCACCCCGATATCCAGCTCGATCTCGGCGTCACCGACCGCACCGTCGATCTGCTGGCGGAGAATGTCGACTGCGCCATTCGCGGCGGCGATCTCTCCGACCCGACCCTCATCGCCCGCCGCATCGGCGAGGTGCGGCTGATGCACTACGCCGCGCCCGCCTATCTCAAGCGCCACGGCATGCCCGAGCATCCGCGCGACCTGTACCAGGGCCACCGCGTCATCGGCTATTTCAACGCCCGGACCGGCCGGCCGGCGGCGTTCGACATGGTGCGCGGCGAGGAGAGCTATGAGCTTCACCTGCCCTATGCGGTGGCGACCAACGATTCCACCGCCTATCTCGCCGCCGGTCTCGCGGGGCTCGGCATCACCCAGACCATCGAGCCGATGGTGGGGCCCTATCTGGAATCGGGCGCGCTGGTGCGGGTGCTGCCCGAATGGCACGCCGGCCCCATCGTGCTGCATGTCGTCTACGCCCCGAACCGGCATCTGAGCAGCCGGCTGCGGGTCTTTGTCGACTGGGTGGCCGAGCTGTTCGGCTCCGGCGGCGCCTACCGCCACGCCGCCGCCTCGCTCATGCTGGCCGCCGGCCCGCGCGGCTGATCTAGTGCGTGACGCCGAGGAACTGCTGCAGTTCCGGTGTCTTCGGGTTGGCGAACACGTCCTCCGGCTTGCCGATCTCGTGCACCCGGCCCTGATGCATGAACACGACGCGCGAGCAGACGTCGCGGGCAAAGCGCATCTCATGCGTCACCATCAGCAGCGTCATGCCCTCGCCGGCGAGTTCCTTCACCACCGCCAGCACCTCGCTCACCAGCTCGGGGTCGAGCGCGGAGGTGATCTCGTCGCACAGAAGCGCGATGGGCTGCATGGCCAGCGCGCGGGCGATGGCGACGCGCTGCTGCTGGCCGCCGGAGAGCTGGTCGGGATAGGCGTCGAACTTGTGGCCGAGCCCGACCCGCTCCAGCATCGCCTTCGCCATCGCCTCGGCCTCGGCCTTCGGCGTCTTCTTCACCACCATCTGCGAGAGCATGACGTTGCGTCCCGCCGTAAGGTGGGGAAACAGGTTGAACTGCTGGAAGATCATCCCGACCTTCAGCCGCAGCGCCTTCAGGTGCAGCTCGTCCGGCAGCAATTGCGCCCCGGCGACCGAGATCGAACCCTCGTCGATGCTCTCCAGCCCGTTGATGCAGCGCAGCAGGGTGGATTTGCCCGAGCCCGAGCGGCCGATGATGGCGATCACCTCGCCGGGGGCGACGTCGATATTGATGCCCTTCAGCACTTCGTTGTCGCCGAAGCGCTTCTTCACCTCAGTGATTTCGATGAGCGACATTGAGCTTCCTCTCAAGGATCTGGGAAGACTTGGACAGCGGCCAGCACAGGCAGAAATAGATCAGCGCGACGAGCCCATAGACGGTGAACGGCTCGAAGGTGGCGTTGGTGACGATGGTGCCGGCCTTGGAGAGCTCGACGAAGCCGATGATCGAGGTCAGCGCCGTGCCCTTCACCACCTGTACCGAGAAGCCGACCGTCGGCGGCACGGCGATACGCAGCGCCTGCGGCAGGATGACGTGGCGCATCTGCTGGAGGTAGCCCATGCCGAGGCTGGAGGAGGCTTCCCATTGCCCGCGCGCGATGGATTCGACGCAGCCGCGCCAGATCTCGGTGAGAAAGGCCGCCGACCACAGGATCAGCGCCACCCCCGCCGCCAGCCAGGCTGGCACGTCGATGCCGAACAGGCCGAGGCCGAAAAAGGCGAGGAACAGCTGCATCAGCAGCGGCGTGCCCTGGAACAGCTCGACATAGGCCTTGACGAAGCTGGGGCCGATCCGCCCGCTGCCGATGCGGGCGAACAGCAGGGCGGCGCCGACCAGTCCGCCGCCGATGAAGGAAACGAGCGAGAGCAGCACGGTCCAGCGCGCCGCCAGCAGCAGGTTGCGCAGGATATCCCAGGTGGTGAATTCATCCATGATCGCCTCCTCACCGCGCGCTGCGTCGGGGAAACAGGGTCCAGCCGAGCCCGCGCAGCGCCTGGCGCAGCCCGATGGCGAGTGCGAGATAGATCAGCGTGGCGACGAAATAGGCCTCGAAGGCGCGGAAGGTGCGCGACTGGATGAAGTTGGCCGCGAAGGTCAAATCCTCCGCCGCGATCTGCGACACCGCCGCCGAGCCCAGCATGACGATGACGATCTGCGAGGACAGCGCCGGCCAGATGCGCTGCAGCGCCGGGATCAGCACCACATGCCGGAAGGTCTGGATCCGGCTCATGCCGAGCGAGGCGCCGGCCTCGAACTGCCCGCTGGGCGTCGCCTGGATGCCGGCGCGGATGATCTCGCAGCCATAGGCGCCGAGATTGATCACCATGGCGAGGTTGGCCGCCTCCAATTCGCCCATCCGCACGCCCAGCGCCGGCAGGCCGAAGAAGATGAAGAACAGCTGGATCAGGAACGGCGTGTTGCGGATCAACTCGACATAGGCGGCCACGAAGGGCCGCAGCCCGCGCGGCCCCAGCGCCCGCGCCCAGGCGCAGCCGATGCCCAGCATCACGCCCAGCACCCCGCCGACCAGCGTGAGCTCGACGGTGATGCCGATGCCCTTCACGAGAACCGGCCAGTATTGCAGCAGCCAGCCATAATCGAACGTGTAGTTCATGCCCGTGAACTCCCGCTGGTGAGGGGGAAGGGAAGAGACTGTCAGAGGCACGGCGGGGTGCGGGGCCTGCGTGCTTCGCGACGCGGGGCGAACCCCGCTCCTCAGCATGACGGCGGTTGAGCGCGTCTCACACCGTCGTCATCCTGAGGTGCCCGGCACCGCCGGGCCTCGACCGACGCAGGCGGTGGCTGTCACCGCCCGCAAGCCTCGCCCTCACAGATCCTTAGGCAGGCCGGCGCCGAGCCACTTCTGCGAGATGGCGTCGAGCGCGCCGTCCTTGTTCGCGCCGGCGATGATCTCATTCACCTTGGCGAGCAGCGCCGGCTCGTTCTTGTTGAGGCCGATGTAGCAGGGCGAGTTCTTGATCAGGAACTTGATCTCCGGCTTCTTCGGCGGGTTGCGGGCGAGGATGGCGGCGGCCACCACATTGCCGGTGGCGATCAGTTCCACCTGGCCGGACAGGAAGGCCGAGATGGTGCCGTTATTGTCTTCGTAGCGCTTGATGGTGAGGTCGGCCGGGGCGATCTTGGTCAGCTCCAGGTCTTCCACCGCGCCGCGGGTGACGCCCACCGTCTTGCCGGCGAGGCCGGCCGCGTCCGTCACCGCGATATCGGCCGGGCCGAACACGCCGTTGAAGAACGGGGCATAGGCGGTGGTGAAGTCGATCACCTTCTCGCGCTCGGCATTCTTGCCCAGCGAGGAGATGACGAGGTCGACCTTGTTGGTCTGGAGATAGGGGATGCGGTTGGCGCTGGTGACGGGCACCAGCTCCAGCTTCACGCCGAGCTTGCCGGCGATCAGCTTGGCCATGTCGACATCATAGCCCTTGGGCTCCATGTCGGCGCCGACCGTGCCGAAGGGCGGAAAGTCCTGCGGCACGGCGATGCGGATCACCTTGTCCTTCTCGATGGTGGCGAGCGCATCGGCGGATGCCGGCAGCGGCATCTGGGTGGCGGCCAGCAGGGCGCCGGCGGCGAGGGCGATGAGGTGGCGGCGGTTCATGCGGTCAATCCTCCTTGGTGGCCGGATGGCCGTGGGAATGGGAATGCGAATGGTCCTGCGGATGGACGTGGGTATGCGGGACGGAAGGGGCGTTGCCGGCGAAAGCCGCCGGGGAGAGCAGGGCGCGCAGCCCGGCCAGCGGGTCCGGCTTGGCGGTCAGGTCCAGCCCGGCCTCGACCTTGCCGATATGCTCGTCCATCAGCCGGGCGGCGCCGGCGAGGTCGCCCGCCTCCATGGCGGCGACGATGTCCTCATGGTCGTGGCTGGATTCTTCGGCCTTCTCGGTCGGCTGATAGAGCATCGAGATCAGCGTGGTGCGGGCGGTGAGGTCGCGGATGATCTCGGTCAGCATCCGGTTGCCGAGCGCGTCGGCGAGATGGATGTGGAAATCGCCGAGCAGGCAGGCGCGGGAATGGACATCGCCGGCGCCGATCGCGTCGCGCTCCATGGCGACGTGCTCTTTCAGGCTTTTCAGCACGTCGGGGGGCACCTCGCGCAGGGAATGCAGCAGGCCGGTTTCGATAATGCGGCGGGTCTGGAATGCCTCGCGCGCCTCTTCCGCCGAGGGCTCGACCACATACCAGCCGCGCCGGGCGCTCACCTGCACCACGCCGCGCGTCTCCAGCCGCATCATCGCCTCGCGCACCCGGGTACGGGAGACGCCGAACAGGTCGGCCAGCTTCTGCTCGCCGAGCCGCGTGCCCGGGTTGATGCGGCCGGCGAGGATGGCGGAAAGGATCGCTTCCTCGATATTGGCGGTGGCTGGGTTCATCAGGCTGGGCCCGCACGCTTGGCGACAATCTTGTATACAAGCCTGTAAGCAATCAGCGTGCCAACGGCGCGCGGCTCGACAGACATGCCCGGCGCGGTACGGGCGGGTCGGCGCGGCGGTGCAAAGAGGGATGGCAGGGGTGCCCCCGCCCACCGCCCTTATCCCCGGGCTTGACCCGGGGACCCAGAGGCGCGGCCGCAAGGGCTGGGTGGCCGGGTCAGGCCGGGCCATGACGGAGGTTGGACGCCTTCCCCACCCGTTCTGCCGCTTCCGCAGTCAGTGTGCCGCCGCAATGGGCGGCAGGGCGCCGCTATTCCGCCGCATCCCTTGCATGGCCCAGCCGGGCGGCGAGGGTGTCGACCAGTTGTTCGGCCGCGTCGGCGATCACCGTGCCGGGCGGGTAGATCGCCTCGGCACCGGCGGCGCGCACTGCGTCATAGTCCTGCGGTGGCACCACGCCGCCCACCACCACCATGATGTCCGGCCGCCCCTGCGCCGCCAGCGCCGCCTTCACCTGCGGCACCAGCGTGAGGTGCCCGGCGGCCAGCGAGGAGATGCCGATGACGTGCACGTCGTTCTCCACCGCCTGCCGGGCGGCCTCCTCTGGCGTGGCGAAGAGCGGGCCGATATCGACATCGAAGCCGAGATCGGCGAAAGCGGAGGCGATCACCTTCTGCCCCCGGTCATGCCCGTCCTGTCCCACCTTGGCGACCAGCAGGCGCGGGCGCCGGCCTTCTTCCTGCGCGAAGGCCTCGACGCGGGCGCGCACGCGGTCCACCTTGTCGGCCATCGCTCCCGCCTCCCGCCGATAAATACCCGAGACCGCGCGTATATCCGCCCGGTGCCGGCCGAAGACGCGCTCCAGCGCGTCGGAAATCTCGCCCACCGTCGCCTTGGCCCGGGCCGCATCGATGGCGAGCGCCAGCAGATTGGTATTTTCCCGCGCGCCGGCCTCCAGCGCGGCGAGCGCAGCGGCCACCGCCTGCGGGTCGCGCTCGGCCTTCAGCCGCGCCAGCTTGTCGAGCTGGGCGGCGCGCACCGCCGAGTTGTCGACGCGCAGCACATCGAGCGGCGTCTCCCGGTCGGGGCGGTACTTGTTGACGCCCACCACGGTCTGCGCGCCGGAATCGATCCGCGCCTGGGTGGTGGCGGCGGCTTCCTCGATGCGGAGCTTGGGGATTCCGGCTTCGATCGCCTTGGCCATGCCGCCCAGCGCTTCCACCTCGGCGATATGGCCGAGCGCCTTGGCGGCGAGGTCGGCAGTCAGCTTTTCCACGAAGAACGAGCCGCCCCACGGGTCGATGGCGCGGGTGGTGCCGCTTTCCTGCTGCAGCACCAGCTGGGTGTTGCGGGCGATGCGGGCGGAAAAATCGGTGGGCAGCGCCAGCGCCTCGTCCAGCGCATTGGTGTGCAGCGACTGGGTGTGGCCCTGGGTGGCGGCCATCGCCTCCACCATGGTCCGCATCACATTGTTGAACGGGTCCTGCGCCGTCAGGCTCCAGCCGGAGGTTTGCGAATGCGTGCGCAACGGCAGCGACTTCGGGTTCCGGGCGCCGAGATCCTTCATCAGCTTGGCCCAGATCAGCCGGGCGGCGCGCAGCTTGGCCACCTCCATGAAGAAGTTCATGCCGATCGCCCAGAAGAACGACAGGCGCGGCGCGAACGTGTCGATCGGCAGCCCCGCCGCCGCGCCGGCGCGCACATAGTCGACGCCGTCCGCCAGCGTATAGGCAAGTTCCAGGTCCTGCGTCGCCCCGGCTTCCTGCATGTGGTAGCCGGAAATCGAGATCGAGTTGAAGCGCGGCATATGCGCGGAGGTGAAGGCGAAGATGTCGGAGATGATCCGCATCGAGGGCGTCGGCGGGTAGATATAGGTGTTGCGGACCATGAACTCCTTGAGGATGTCGTTCTGGATCGTCCCGGAGAGCTTTTCCGGCGCAACGCCCTGTTCTTCCGCCGCCACCACATAGAGCGCGAGGATCGGCAGCACCGCCCCGTTCATCGTCATCGACACGCTCATCTGGTCCAGCGGAATGCCGGAGAACAGCGTGCGCATGTCGTAGATCGAGTCGATCGCCACCCCGGCCATGCCGACATCGCCGGCGACGCGCGGATGGTCGCTGTCATAGCCGCGATGGGTGGCGAGATCGAAGGCGACGGAGAGCCCCTTCTGCCCGGCCGCGAGGTTGCGGCGGTAGAAGGCGTTGGAATCCTCGGCCGTGGAGAAGCCGGCATATTGCCGGATGGTCCAGGGCTGGGTGGCGTACATGGTGGGGTAGGGCCCGCGCAGATAAGGCGCGATGCCGGGAAAGCTGTCGACAAAGCCAAGCCCGGCCAAATCCTCCGGCCCAAAGGCTGGCTTGACCAGAATGCCTTCCGGCGTGGTCCAGCTCTCCGCCCCGGCGGCCGGCAGCGGTGCGCGCGGCGTCTGCCACTCCCGCGCGGCGAAATCAGGAATGGCGGTCATCGCCGGGCCTCCCCCACATGACGGGCGAGACTTACGCCCGGCGCGCCACGAAGGAGCCAGTGCAGTTCTTGACAGGCGATTCCCATCTGCCGGTCGCCACATCGCCGCGCACCACGCCCTTGGCAGACAGCGTCTCGTTGCCGCGCACCACGCGGATGGTGATGGCGCCGAGCGGGCTCACCGAGCCGCTGGCATCCACCGGCCAGGCGCCGGCATAGCTGATCCGGCCGTCCTCGACCGCCAGCTTGAACTCCAGCCGCTTGTCGCAGGGCCCGGAGATCGGCTGCGTCGACACCTCCCAGATGCCGTCGTGCAGGCTCAGTGCGGCCAGTTCCTGCGCCGTTGCCGGCGGTATCAGCAGCGCCCCCCAAAGCGCCGCGCCGCAGGTGGCGGTCTTCCACCCGTGATTCAGCGTTTTCATGGTCTGTCCCTAGGTTGATGGCAGCCTGAGAGCTACCCCTGGGGCAACGGATGGCCGGGCTCATGGTTCCACCCTTAGGGCAATGCCGAGCGCCGCCTGCGCCGCCTCGAGGAAGGCGACGAGATCCACGCCGGCGAAGAGATAGGCGTCAATGCCGGCAGCGCGCTGGGCCGGCTCATCCTCGCCTGCCTTGCCGGCGAGGTACACCCTCAACGCGCCTGCCGCCTTCAGCGCCGTGGCGACCTCGATGGCGGAGGCGGCATAAAGCGCATCGGACGAGCACAGGCAGGCGAGCCGGGCGCCGGAGGCGCGGAACGCCTCGACCAGCGCGGCCGTATCGGTGAAGCCGTCATTGCCCGGAGCGGCCAGCCCACCGGCCTCGAAGGCGGCGCGGGCGAAGCCGGCGCGGGCGGTGAAATCCGCCGCCGTGCCGAGCGCGGCGAGGAACACAGTCGGTGCCGTCGACGCCGCCGCCGCGCGCAGGCGCTCGAACGGTTCGGCGAGGCGGGCGCCGCGCAGGGGCTCGCACATCAGCGCGCCCTCGGCAGCGGGCCGGGGCACGCGGGGGCGGGCGGGGGCCAGAACAGCGGGCGCGGCCTCGCCGAGAAGCGGAAATTCCGAGGTGCCGGTGAGCGGCAGCCGCCGGGTGGCGATGTCCTTGGCCCGCAGCGCCCGCGCCGCGTCGAGCCGCGCCTGCCAGCTGCCGGCTTCAAGGGCTTCCACCATGCCGCCCTCGCGCTCGATCTGGCGGAACAGTTCCCAGGCGGCGGCCGCCAGCTTTTCCGTCCGCTCCTCGATGGCGCCGGCCCCGGCGCCGGGGTCGGCGACGCGGTGCAGGTTCGATTCCTCCATCAGAATGAGCTGGGTGTTGCGGGCAAGGCGCCGCGCTTGCGCGTCGGGCAGGCCGAGTGCCTGGGTGAACGGCAGCACGCTCACGCTGTCCGCCCCGCCCACCCCGGCGGCGAAGGCGGCGATTGTGCCGCGCAACAGGTTCACATGCGCGTCGTGCCGGGTCAGCGAGCGCCAGGCGGTTTCCATGTGGAGCGCGACCGGGGAAGGGTCGAGCCCGCAGGCTTCCAGCACGTTCTGCCAGAGCAGCCGGAAGGCGCGCGGCTTGGCCTGGGTGCCGAACTGGTCGACATCGGCGGTCAGCGTCACCTCGATGGTGCGCGCCGCCTCATCGAGCGGCAGGCCGGCGGCCTCCAGCGCCCGCAGATACGCCAGCGCGGTGGCGAGCACGGCGGCGAGTTCCTGCGCGTCGGTGGCGCCAGCGCCATGGTGCAGCCGCCCGTCCGCCCGCACCATCGGCGCGGTGAGCCCGCGCCCGCGTAGCGCCGTCACCGTCTGGCCGAGCCGGGCGGACAGCGTGCCCCAGTCGATCGGCGCGGCGCCGCGCGCGGCGAAATCGCCGATCGGATCGAGGCCGAAGCGCAGGTCGAGCGCGGCGGGGTCCACCTTTTCGAACAGCCGGGCCAGCGCAAGGGCGATGTCGCGGCCCTGGAAGCCGCCGACCTCGACCCGCAGCGTCGCCATCTCGGGCATCAGCCCGTCCAGCGTTGCCGCCAGTTCCTCGAACCGCGCCGGCAGGCCGAAGCCGCCGGCATAGGGCGAGGAGGCGAAGACCAGCGACACCCCCTCGGCGCCGCCGTTCAGGTCTTCCAGCATCTGCGCGTTGGCGCGCGCGGGGTCGTCATGGTCGAGGCGGGCGATCACCTTCCACGGTGCCCCCGCCGCGCGCCCGGCAATCGGCGCGGCGTCGCGCCGCCGCTCGGGCAGGGCGTCGAGGCTGAAACCATCCGGCGTGCGCGTCAGCATGCGCCTGTCATAGGGCGCGCCCTTCAGCACGCCTTCCACCAGCGCCAGCCAGTCCGCGCGCGTGGCGGGCGGAAAACTGTCGAGATCGAGCGCCGGCTGGTCCATGTCCCCTCCTCAGGCGAAATCGAGGATGACGGCGTCGACGGCGAGGCTGTCGCCGGCCTTGGCGTGGACGCGGGCGATGGTGGCGTCGCGCTCGGCGCGCAGCACATTCTCCATCTTCATCGCCTCGACCACGGCCAGCGTCTCGCCCGCCTTCACCTCCTGCCCCTCGCTGACCGCGACGGAGACGACGAGGCCTGGCATCGGGCAGAGCAGGTGCTTGCCGCTGCCGGCCTGTTCCTTCACCGGCATCAGCGCGGCGAGTTCCGCCTCGCGCCTGGTATAGACGATGGCCTCCACCGCGATGCCGCGATGGGCCAGCGCCACGCCATTGAGGCGCGGGCGCACCTGCACGGCAAGCGCCTCCTCGTCGAACACGCCGCTCCACACCGGCTCGCCCGGCTGCCAGCCCGAGCGCAGCTCATGGGTGGAGAGCGGGCGCCCGGCCTCATCAAGGAAGCTGACGATGAAGCCGCCCGCCGCGCGATCGACCTCGCAGGCGAGCGATAGCCCGCCGAGCTGCACCACGCGCTGATGCTCGAACACGACCGGCCGCCCGGCCAGCTGGCCGGAAATCTTGCGCTTGCGGGCATTGCCGACATTGTCGATCACCGCCGCCACGCCCGCCAGCGTGCGGGCGAGCTTTGCGCTCGGCGCGGTGGCGTGGAAGCCGTCCGGGTACTCTTCCGCGATGAAGCCGGTGGAGAGCTTTCCCGCCCGCCAGCGCTCATGCGTCATCAGCGCCGACAGGAAGGGGATATTGTGCTGGATGCCGTCAATGGCGAAGGCGTCGAGCGCGTCCGCCTGCGCCTCGATCGCCGCCGCCCGCGTCGGCGCATGGGTGATCAGCTTGGCGATCATCGGGTCGTAATAGAGCGAGATTTCCCCGCCCTCGAACACGCCGGTGTCGTTGCGCACGGTGACGCCGTCGCTCACCCCCTCCGCCGGGGGGCGATAGCGGGTGAGGCGGCCGATGGAGGGCAGGAAGCCGCGATAGGGGTCTTCGGCATAGACGCGGCTCTCCACCGCCCAGCCGTTCAGCTTGACGTCTTCCTGCCGAAGCGTCAGCGCCTCGCCCGCCGCCACCCGGATCATCTGCTCGACCAGGTCGATGCCGGTGATGAGTTCGGTGACGGGATGCTCCACCTGCAGGCGGGTGTTCATCTCAAGGAAATAGAACGACTTGTCCTGCCCGGCGACGAATTCCACCGTGCCGGCGCTGTCATAGTTCACCGCCTTGGCCAGCGCGACCGCCTGCGCGCCCATCAGGGCGCGGGTCTCGGCATCGAGCAGCGGCGAGGGGGCTTCCTCGACCACCTTCTGGTTGCGGCGCTGGATCGAGCATTCGCGCTCGCCCAGATGAATGACATTGCCGTGCTTGTCGCCCAGCACCTGGATCTCGATATGGCGCGGCTGGACGATGAACTTCTCGACGAACACCCGGTCGTCGCCGAAGGAGGACTTCGCCTCCGAGCGGGCGCGGTCGAACCCTTCCTGCACCTCGTCGCGGGAATGGGCGATCCGCATGCCCTTGCCGCCGCCGCCGGCCGAGGCCTTGATCATGACGGGGTAGCCGATCTCGTCGGCGATGCGGGCGGCGTGGCCGGCATTCTCGATCACGCCGAGATAGCCCGGCACGGTGGAGACATTGGCCGCCGCCGCCGCCTTCTTCGATTCGATCTTGTCGCCCATCGCCTCGATCGCGCCGGGGTTCGGGCCGATGAAGACCAGCCCGGCCTCTTTCAGCGCCTGCGCAAAGCTCGCCCGCTCGGACAGGAAGCCATAGCCGGGATGGATCGCCTGCGCCCCGGTCTGCTTGGCGGCGGCGATGATCTTCTCCGCATCGAGATAGGACTGTGCGGCGGGGGCGGGGCCGATAGGCACGGCCTCATCCGCCATCTCCACATGCAGCGCGTCCCGGTCGGCGTCGGAATAGACCGCGACGGTGGCAATGCCCATGCGCCGGGCGGTCTTGATGACCCGGCAGGCGATCTCGCCACGGTTGGCGATGAGGATCTTGGAGAACATGGGCGTTCCTGACCGTTCGCTTCTTGGCTGTCGTCATCCTGAGGTGCCCGGCGCAGCCGGGCCTAGAAGGATGGTTCGTCTCGTGCTCCCGTTCGGCATCCTTCGAGGCTCGCTCATCGCTCGCACCTCAGGATGACGGCGCTCCGGCGGGAAGCGCCTACAACGGCAGATTATCGTGCTTCTTCAGCGGCGCCTCGACCTTCTTCGAGGCCAGCATCGCCAGCGCCCGCGCGATGCGCTTTCGCGTCGAGCGCGGGGTGATCACCTCGTCGATATAGCCGCGCTCGGCCGCGACGAAGGGCGAGAGGAAGCGCTGCTCATATTCGCTCGTGCGCGCCGCGATCTTCTCGGGGTCGTCGATATCGGCGCGGAAGATGATCTCCACCGCCCCCTTGGCGCCCATCACGGCGATCTGCGCGGTGGGCCAGGCATAGTTCACGTCGCCGCCAATGTGTTTGGAGGCCATCACGTCATAGGCGCCGCCGAAGGCCTTGCGGGTGATGACGGTGACCAGCGGCACGGTCGCCTGCGAATAAGCGAACAGCAGCTTGGCGCCGTGCTTGATCAGCCCGCCATATTCCTGCGCCGTGCCGGGCAAAAATCCGGGCACGTCGACAAAGGTGACGATCGGGATCTCGAACGCATCGCAGAAGCGCACAAACCTTGCGGCTTTTCTCGATGCATCTGCATCGAGGACTCCCGCCAGCACCATCGGCTGGTTGGCGACGAAGCCGACCGTGCGCCCCTCCACCCGGCCGAAGCCCGTGAGGATGTTGCGGGCGAAGGCGCCCTGAATCTCGAAGAAATCGCCCTCGTCCGCGACCTTGGCGATCAGCTCCTTCATATCATAGGGCTTGTTCGGGTGTTCCGGCACCAGCGTGTCGAGCGAGGGGTCGAGCCGCTCGCCATCGTCGAAGCTCGGCCACGCCGGCACGCCGGACTGGTTGCAGGCGGGCAGGAAGTCGATCAGCCGGCGCATCTGCAACAGGCATTCGACATCGTTCTCGAAGGCGCCATCGGCCACCGAGGACTTGGTCGTGTGCACCTTGGCGCCGCCGAGTTCCTCCGCCGTCACGCTCTCATTGGTGACGGTCTTCACCACCTCCGGGCCGGTGACGAACATGTAGCTCGTGTCGCGCACCATGAAGATGAAGTCGGTCATGGCGGGGGAATAGACATCGCCGCCGGCGCAGGGGCCCATGATGACGGAAATCTGCGGGATGACGCCGGACGCCAGCACGTTGCGCTTGAACACCTCGCCATAGCCGCCCAGCGCCGCCACGCCTTCCTGGATGCGCGCGCCGCCGGCATCGAACAGGCCGATGATCGGCGCCCGCACCTTCAGCGCCATGTCCTGGATCTTGGTGATCTTGGCCGCGTGCGCTTCCGAGAGCGAGCCGCCGAACACGGTGAAGTCCTTGGCGAAGACGAACACCTTGCGCCCGTTCACCGTGCCCCAGCCGGTGACGACGCCGTCGCCGGGGATCTTCTCGGCCTTGTCCATGCCGAAATCGGTGCAGCGGTGCTGCACGAAGGTGTCGAATTCCTCGAAGGAGCCGGTGTCGAGCAGAAGCTCCAGCCGCTCGCGCGCGGTGAGCTTGCCGCGTGTATGCTGGGCCGCGATGCGCTTTTCGCCGCCACCGAGCCGGGCGCCGGCGCGGCGCTGTTCGAGCTCGTCGAGAATAGGCTTCATGGCGCTCCCCCAGCCTTTATGCGGACCGTTGCAACCGTTCTAGGCGCTTGCAGCGGAAAACATAAGCTGTGAAAATGCGGATCGTGAAGTTGTAAAATTTTCACAAAAATGACGGGGGGCGCTCCACCCGCCCGCCGTCATCCTCAATCGGTCCGCAGGCGCAACGTCATCCTGAGGTGCTTGGCGGCACGCCGGGCCTCGAAGGGTGGTTCTCGCAAGCGGGCGGCAAGGAAGACGCGATCATGTCCAAGAAAGTCTTCGCCGGCCATGCGGTGCGCCATGTGCGCGAGCGGCTGGGGCTGACCCAGATGGATTTCGCCCGGCGGCTGGCGCTCTCCCCGAGCTACATCAACCAGATCGAGAGCAACCAGCGCCCGGTCACCGCCGCCGTGCTGCTCGCCATCAGTCGCGTCTTCGATCTCGACATCACCCGCTTCGGCGCCGACGATCTCGACCGCATCGTCGCCGATCTGCGCGAGGCGCTGGCCGATCCGGTGTTTCGCGGTATCGAGCCCAGCCTGCAGGATTTGAAGAACGCCACCACCCACGCCCCCGCCTTCGCCCATGCCTTCCTGCGCCTGCACGGGGCGCTGCGCCGGCTGGAGGAGCGGCGCGCCGCCCAGGACGACGCGGTGGTGTCGGTGGCGCGCGAGGTGGACGGCGCCGCGCCGCCCGACGAGGCGCGCAACCTCGCGCCCTATGAGGAGGTGCGCGACCATTTCCACTACATCGACAATTACGTCGACGGCCTCGACCGGGCCGGCGAGGAACGCAACGCCGCGCTCGACCTGTTCGGCCGCGACGACGCGGTGGCGGTGCTGGTGGAACATCTGCGCCAGAGCCACGCCATCGCGGTGGAGATGACGGCTTCCGCCCAGCTCGACGCGCCGCTGCTGGCCTATGACCGCCACCGCCGGGTGGCGACACTGGCGCGCACGCTCGATCCCGCCAGCCGCGCCTTCCGCCTCGCCGCGCTCCTCGCCCGCTTCGAGCAGAGCGAGCTGATCGACCACCATGTGCTGGAGGCGGGCCTGCGCAGCACCACGGCGCGCGAGGTCTGCCGGCTGTCGCTGCAGAACTATTATGCCGGCGCGCTGCTGCTGCCCTATCGCCGCTTCGCCCGGCTGGCGCGCGAAACGCGGCACGATCTCGACCGGCTGGCCGCCATGACCGGGGCGAGCCTGGAACAGGTCTGCCACCGCCTGTCCACCCTGCAGCGGCCGGGCGAGAAGGGGGTGCCGTTCTATTTCCTGAAAGTCGACCGCGCCGGCAACGTCATCAAGCGCCACAGCGCCACCCGCTTCCAGTTCGCCCGCTATGGCGGCGCCTGCCCGGTGTGGAACGTGCACGAGGCGTTCGAGCAGCCGGCCCGCACGCTGGTGCAACTCGGCGAGATGCCGGACGGGGCGCGCTATCTCTGCCTGGCGCGCGGCACGTCAAAGCCGGCGCTGCGCCACGGCGCGCGCGAGCGCCGCTTCGCGCTCGGCATTGGCTGCGAGATTTCCTATGCCGGCGAGCTGGTCCATGCCGACGGGCTGGACCTGAAGGCGGCCGCCGTGGCGCCGCTCGGGGTCAACTGCCGCATCTGCCCGCGCACCGCCTGCCCGGAACGCGCCTTCCCCCCGCTCGACCGCGAAATCCTGCTCGATCCTGACCGCCGCGACGTGGTGCCGTTCGCGGTGCGGGAGTGAGGGGGCAGGCGCCTCGCACATGTGCGGTCGCCGCCAAGGGTGTCGGGAGAGCCGGCGGCCTTTCCGGCCGGCCGGCGAAAGGCTTCAGGACGTCACGGTTATGCCGTCGCTGAGGGGGCCGGCATCCCCCCGTGTCGCCAGCGGCAGGGACACGGGGCGGATCATCGGCCCGCGCCACGCGGGCTTTGTCGTGCCGCCCGTATCCTGGCTCGGGAGGGCGGGATGCGGCTTCAGGACATGGGTCATCAAAGTCGCTCCACACCGGGGATAATGGATAGCCGTCCATCGTTCGGGCGCGCGCGTCAAGAGGTGTTTGGATGATCGCCTTTCATCGGCAGGCCCGCGAATCGGCATTGCTCAGGTTTCTTGTGCGGTCTCCGTTCCGGCGGGGGAGGCTGAATCACGGCACGCTCGACGGCTCGATCGCACTGGACCCTGACCGTCGCGACGTGGTGCCGTTCGCGGTGCGGGAGTGAAGGGCGTTCGGCGCGGGATCGGGCGCACCGTCATGGCCGGGCCTGGCCCGGCCCTCCACGACGTCGGGAAGGCGCAAGACGTCGATCCGCTTCCCTCGCCCGGGGAGGACGGTGGTCGCGGGCGATGGAATAAACCTTGTCATGCCGAGGTGGCGCCTATAGCGGCCCCGAAGCACGCAGCTCCGCCTGGCTCCTATCGGCGGGAGCGATCAGGAACTCGTAATAGAATCATCGTTGCCGACCACGGAAACCTGCGTCGATGCCGGCAGCGGCACCGGCCGGCAGACCGGCATGCGCCAGGCGGGTTTTTTCGTGTCGCGGCTGTTCCGGTCGGTGCCCGCAGTAGCGGGCGATGGCGGAGATGTCGTCATTGGGCTGTCCGGTGGATGTGACCCGGATTTTATCTGCCGGCAGCGACCCGGCGTCAATATGATACCAGTAGCGCGCCGTGGTGGTGATCGCGGTCAGGGAGTGAACGCGGCGCCGGCGCCATGCCGTCAGCGGGCGCCGGTGCTGTCCTCGGCGCCGAACCGATGCACCCATTCCGGGCGCACGGTGCGCGCGAACACCTCGCGGAAGATCGCCGGGTCCGGCATGTCCAGCCCCTCGGCGAGCTTGGCGCGGAGATAATCGGGATCTTCGGTCAGTCGCGGGTACCAGATGAAGGTCATGCCGATGTCGAACCGCACCAGCTGTTCGACCAGCCGGGTGAACTGGCGGCGCAGCAGCGCGGCCTGGTCGGCGCCCTTCTCCACATGCCACAGCCCGCCGGCGACGGGCTGGAGCATGTCCTCGCTGCCGGTATTGGCCTTCTGCACATGAACGCGGCTGGCGGCGGCGGCCTCGATGTTCCGCACCGGGATGAACACATGGTCGATGTGGAGCGAGCTGTCGGTCAGCACCTCCTCGACCGTGTCGCAGATCCACGGGTTCTTGCAGATATAGGGCGCGGCGGGGTCGCGCGGGTCAGCTTCGAGGCCGGCATGGGCGATCGGGTCGAGCGGAAATTCCCCCGGCGTGTAGCCGGTATCAAGGCCGAGATTGCTGAGCAATTGCACCAGGAACGACGTGCCGGCGCGGCCCGTGCCGGTAATGAGGACGTGATGCTTCAACCGCAGGCTCCCCGCGCCAGCGCTTAAGCGCTGCTCGAATTGCGCAGCCTACCGTCTCGGTGGCGTAATCGGAAGGATCATGACACCGGCCGAGTCTTTCGCCGGCACGCCATCGGCCCGAGAAATCAGGACACCTCGAGAAGATCGTCGGTGATACTCCCGTCAATGCGCGTCGACGCTGGCAGCGGCACCAGCCGGCAGACCGGCGTGCGCCATGTAGGCTTGTTGGTGTCGCGCGTGTCCGTGGCCCGGACGATGGCGGGGCGCTGGGTCGCAGAAAGAGTCATCAAGCTCGGTCCGCGTCAGAGGTAATTTCGTAAGTGTTCTATTGCCTTGGCGCGGCGTCAAGCCGAAACGCAGCGAGTGAGGCGCAGCCATCGCCGCCCGCCGAGGCCGGCGAATCGCGCCGCTGGGATCTCCCGCCTGTTGGCGAGCTCCCACGGGGTAGGTGGCGAAATGGAGAAGGGGCGACCGGCCGCGCGAAACGCCGCTTGCGCGGAGCGGCCCGGCCGCGCGGCGCGGGTCGTCCTGTCGTGAATCAGGACTGGAGCATACTATCGCCGTTGGAACTCAAATCGAACTGCGTCGACGCCGGCAGCGGCACCAGCCGGCAGACCGGTGTGCGCCACGCGGGCTTCGGTGCGTCGCGCCTGTTCCGGTCCGGAACGAGGGTAGGGTGTTGGCTCGAATAAAGGGTCATCAAGCGTCCTCCTCGCTGGAGGTAACTTGATTTGCCGTCCATCAACCTTGACGCGCATCAAGCCGAAACACAGCGCTCTTTCGGCCAGGCCGCAGGCCAAGCCGACATGCGGCAGGCGGGAATGCTGCATCCCCGCCTTTGGCGCCGCCCGCCCGCCCGCTCAGATATCCAGCGTGTTGTCGCGCTCCCACTGGGTGAGGTGGCGGGAATAGGCGTTCCATTCCTCGTGCTTCAGCTTGGTGTAGCCCTCGACCAGCGGCGCGCCCAGCGCGCTGCGCAGCACGGTGTTCTTCTCCAGCGCGCGGATGGCATCGAGCAGGTTCAGCGGCAGCTTCTTGGCGCCCTTCACCTTGTGGCCGTCCGTATACATGTTGATGTCGAGCCGCTTGCCCGGGTCGCGCTGGTTCTGGATGCCGTCGAGCCCGGCGGCCAGCATGGCGGCGGGGGCGAGATAGGGGTTGGCGGCGCCGTCCGGCAGGCGCAGCTCCAGCCGGCCCGCATCGGGGATGCGGATCATGTGGGTGCGGTTATTGCCGGTATAGGTCACTGTGTTGGGGGCCCAGGTGGCGCCGGAGACGGTGCGCGGGGCGTTGATGCGCTTGTAGGAATTCACCGTCGGGTTGGTGAAGGCGCACAGCGCGTCGGCCGAATGGATCAGCCCGCCGATGAAATTGTAGCCGAGCGCGGAAAGCCCCAGCTCGCCCGTCTCGTCCTCGAACAGGTTGGCGCCGTCCGGCCCCCAGAGCGAGGTGTGCATGTGGCAGCCCGAGCCGGTGAGGTCGATGAAGGGCTTGGGCATGAAGGTGGCGCGCAGCCCGTGCTTCTCGGCGATGGAGCGGGCCATGAACTTGAAGAACACATGCCGGTCGGCGGTCACAAGCGCGTCGGCGAAGTCCCAGTTCATCTCGAACTGGCCGTTGGCGTCCTCATGGTCGTTCTGGTAGGGGCCCCAGCCCAGGGTCAGCATGCAGTCGCAGATTTCCTTGATCACCTCGTAGCGGCGCATCAGGGCGGACTGGTCGTAGCAGGGCTTGGTGGCGTTGTCGGCGGCATCCGAGATTTTGGTGCCGTCGGCATTGGTGAGGAAGAACTCGCACTCGACGCCGGTCTTCATCTGGTAGCCGAGGCTGTCGGCGCCCAGCATGGTGGCTTTCAGCACATTGCGCGGCGCCTGCGCCACCAGCTCGTTGTTCATCACCAGGTCGGAAGCGAGCCAGCCGACGTCCGGCTTCCAGGGCAGTTGGATCAGGCTGGAGGCGTCGGGGACGGCGAACAGGTCGGCATCGGCCGGGCTCATGTCGAGCCAGGTGGCGAAGCCGGCAAAGCCCGCCCCGGAGCGCTGCATGCCTGAGATGGCGGAGGCCGGGGCCAGCTTGGCCCTCAGCGCACCGAACAGGTCGACATAGGAGATCAGGAAATACTTGATGCCGAGTTCTTTGGCGGCGTGAGCGAGATCATTGGCCATGGTGCAATCCGGTTTCGCTGTTCCCCGGCCCGTTCGGGCTCGTTGGTCGTCGTGACGTGCAAACCCCGCGCCGAGGCGCGGGGTTGATGATCAGAATCCGCCGTTCCGCCCCGGAATCCAGTCGGTGCCGGCCAGCGGCACATTGGCCATGGCGGCGGCCTCGATGGTCAGCGCCACCAGGTCTTCCGGCTCCAGATTGTGCACATGGCTCTTGCCGCAGGCGCGGGCGATGGTCTGGCACTCCAGCGTCAGCACGGCGAGGTAATTGGCGAGACGCCTTCCGGCGGCGATCGGGTCGAGCCGGGCCATCAGCGCCGGGTCCTGGGTGGTGATGCCGGCGGGGTCGCGGCCCTCATGCCAGTCGTCATAGGCGCCGGGACGGGTGCCGAGCGCTTCATATTCGGCGGCGTAATGCGGGTCGTTGTCGCCCAGCGCCACCAGCGCGGCGGTGCCGATCGCCACCGCATCGGCGCCGAGCGCCAGCGCCTTGGCCACATCCGCCCCGTTGCGGATGCCACCGGAGACGATCAGCTGCACCTTGCGGTGCATGCCGAGGTCCTGCAGCGCCTTCACCGCCTGGCGCACGGCGGCGAGCGTCGGAATGCCGACATGCTCGATGAAGATTTCCTGCGTCGCGGCGGTGCCGCCCTGCATGCCGTCGACGACAACCACATCGGCGCCGGACTTCACCGCCAGCGCCGTGTCGTAATAGGGGCGGGCGGCGCCGACCTTCACATAGATCGGCTTCTCCCAGTCGGTGATCTCGCGCAGTTCCTCGATCTTGATTTCAAGATCGTCCGGCCCGGTCCAGTCCGGGTGGCGGCAGGCCGAGCGCTGGTCGATGCCGACAGGCAGGGTGCGCATGCCGGCCACCCGCTCGGTGATCTTCTGGCCGAGCAGCATGCCGCCGCCGCCCGGCTTGGCGCCCTGGCCGACCACCACCTCGATGGCGTCGGCGCGCTTGAGGTCGTCCGGGTTCATGCCGTAGCGCGAGGGCAGGTACTGGTAGACGAGCTGGGTGGAGTGCCCGCGCTCCTCATTGGTCATGCCGCCATCGCCCGTGGTGGTCGAGGTGCCCATGGCCGAGGCGCCGCGCCCGAGCGCTTCCTTGGCATTGGCCGAGAGCGAGCCGAAGCTCATGCCGGCAATGGTGATCGGGATCTTCAGCTCGAGCGGCTTCTTGGCGAAGCGGGTGCCGAGCACGACCTCGGTGGAGCACTTCTCGCGGTAGCCTTCCAGCGGGTAGCGCGACATCGAGGCGCCGAGGAACAGCAGGTCGTCGAAGTGGGGCACCCGGCGCTTGGCGCCGCCGCCGCGAATATCATAGATGCCGGTCGCCGCCGCGCGGCGGATTTCCGAGAGCGTGTAGTCGTCGAAGGTGGCGGAAGAGCGCGGTGTCGTGCGCGGGGTGTTGCTGTGGTCGGTCATCGCGCCCTCAATAGCTCGACACGTTGTCGACGTGGAAATGGTAGAGCGTGCGGGCTGAGCCGTAGCGGCGGAACTCGGAGATATCGACCTCGCCGAGGATGCCGGCCGCTTCCAGCTTGGCGGCGAGCATCGCCTTGTGCTCCTCGCGCATCTCCTTCTCGATGCAGTCGGCCCCTAGGCTGGCGACCGAGCCGCGCACGAACAGCTTCGCCTCATAGAGGCTGTCGCCCAGCGCCTCGCCGGCATCGCCCAGCACGGTGAGGGTGCCGGCCTGCGCCATGAAGGCGCTCATATGGCCGATCGAGCCCTTCACCACGATGTCGATGCCCTTCATCGAGATGCCGCAGCGGGCCGAGGCGTTGCCGTCGATGATCAGCAGCCCGCCATGGGCGGTGGCGCCGGCGGCCTGGCTGGCATCGCCCTTCACATGAATGAGCCCGCTCATCATGTTCTCGCCGACGCCGACGCCGGCATTGCCATGCACGATGACGCGCGCCTGCTTGTTCATGCCGGCGCAGTAATAGCCGACCGGCCCGTCGATCTCGACGGTGATCGGCGCGTCCAGCCCGGCGGCGATGGCGTGGCGGCCGGCCGGGTTGGCGATCTTCCACAGCGTCTGGTTGGTGTCGGGCGCCAGCTTGTGCAGGGCGCCGTTCAGCTCGCGCAGGGGGGTGGTGGCGAGGTCGACGAAGGTTTCGCCCTCGGCGGTGGCAGGCTTCAGCGAGAGGTTCATGCGGCACGATCCCAGAAATAGACCTTTGCCGGCTCCGGCTCGAACACCCGCGCGGTCTCGATGCCGGGCAGGCCGGCGAGCGCGCGGTATTCGGAGGCGAAGGCGACGTAATCGTCGGTTTCGGCCATGACGGCCGGCTTGCAGGCGATCGGGTCGCGCAGCACGCCGAAGCCACTCTCTGTGCCGACGACGAAGGTGTAGAAGCCGTCGAGGTCGCCCAGCGAATGCTCCAGCGCCTCGCCCAGGCTGTCGCCGCCGCGCATGCGGTAGGTGAGGTAGGCGGCGGCCACCTCGCTGTCGTTCTCGGTCGTCACCTCCAGCCCCTCGCGGGCGAGCAGGCGGCGCACGCCGGCATGGTTGGAGAGCGAGCCATTATGCACCAGGCACTGGTCCGGCCCGGTGGAGAAGGGGTGGGCGCCGTCCGTGGTCACGGCGCTCTCGGTCGCCATGCGGGTGTGGCCGATGGCGTGGGTGCCGCTCATCGTCTCCAGCTTGAAGCGCTTGGCGACATCGGCGGGCAGACCGACTTCCTTGTAGAGTTCCATGCGGGCGCCGGCGCCGACCACCTTCACCGCCGGGGCGAGGCGGGCGAGCGCGGCGCGGACCGTGGCTTCCTCAGCCACCGGCACGCTCAGCACGCCATGGGTGTCGCGGGCGATCACCGGGTGGCCGATCTCCGCGCCCAGCGCGGCGAAATCGGTGCCGGCGGGGCCGCGAAGGGTGAGCTTCACGAAGCCGGGGGTGCCGGCGCCATAGACGGCGAAGCCGGCCGAATCCGGCCCGCGGTCGCACATGATGTCGAGCATCTGCGAAAGCAGGGCGCCGAGTTCGGGCTCCAGCTTCGGCTGCTTCAGGAACAGGCCGACAATGCCGCACATGGCGGAATACTCCTGCAGGCAAAAGAGAGGGCAGAGGGCGCAAAGGCCTTGCCCAGTCTTTTAGGAGCCGCCCGCGCGGGCGTCAATAATCCAGGAATAATATTTTCTTTAGAAGAAAACCGCCGTGCCCTCGCTCGGCTCACTCCATCACGTCGTCATCCCGGCGCGGCCTGCGGCCGTCCGGGATGACGGTGGCGGACACGGCGCAGGTTGCGCTCAGCGCTCGCTCTCGCGGGGATAGATGATGATCGAGAGATAGCTCATCGGCCGCACCAGCAGCTCTTCCGGCCCATGGGTGGCGGCGCTGTCGAACAGCAGGGAATCGCCGGGCCGGAGGTGATAGGTGCGCTCGCCATGGCGGTAGATCACCTCGCCGGAGAGCATGTGGATGAACTCCACCCCGGCATGGCGGAAGCCGGTATAGGGCACCGCTTCCTCGCTGAGCGTGATCAGATAGGGCTCGACCGCCACCTCGCCGCCCACCGCATGGCCGAGCAGCTCATAGAGGTGCCCGACCTTGGTGCCGCGCCGCTCGATCCGCACCCCGCCGCCGGCGGGCACATAGGAGCAGTCGCGTTTCTCCTCGAAGGTGGTGAACAGGGTGGAGATCGGCACGTTGAGCACGCCGGCAATCGCCTGCAGCGTGCTGAGCGAGGGCGAGATCAGCCCGTTCTCGATCTTCGACAGCATCCCCACCGAGATTCCGGCGGCGCTGGCGAGATCGGAGACGGTCAGGTCGAGATCGTGCCGTATCGCCCGCACATGCTGGCCCAGCGCCTGTTCCAGCGTGCGCTCGCGCACCACAGGCGCGCCCGAGCCGGTCGTCAGGTCCTCGGCCGGCTCCTCCACCGTCCCGCCCGCTTTGCGCCGCCCGCCATTCACCACGTCCGTTCCCTCCGCTCGCCCCGGCGATGGGACCCGTTCCGCCAGCAAAAGCAAGCCCCGAGCCAGCGTGCGCCGGCACGATGCCTTCCGCACGGCTGGCGTCCCTGTCATGGAGGCTTGGCATTCATCGTGCATCGATGAGCGGTAATTTCCTGCCGCCCGCAGAATGGTCCCGCGCTTCCATGTACGATTTCGACATGATTGTCATCGGCAGCGGCCCTTCCGGTCGCCGCGCCGCCGTCCAGTCCGCCAAGATCGGCAAGTCGGTGCTGGTGGTGGAGAAGGGCCGCCGCGTCGGCGGGGTCTCGGTCCACACCGGCACCATCCCGTCGAAAACCCTGCGCGAGACGGTGCTCAACCTCTCCGGCTGGCGCGAGCGCGGCTTCTACGGCCGCTCCTACCGGGTGAAGCAGGATATCGGCGCCGCCGATCTGATGGCGCGGCTGCACAAGACGCTCGACCATGAGGTCGAGGTTCTGGAACACCAGTTCGCCCGCAACGCGGTGAAGACCGCGCGCGGCGAGGCCCGCTTCCTCGACCCGCACACCATCGAGATCACCGGCGAGGGGGGCGAGATCGACAAGGTCACCGGCGCCCATGTGCTGATCGCGGTCGGCACCCGCCCGTTCCGGCCCGATTATGTGCCGTTCAACGGCATGAGCGTGTTCGACAGCGACGAGATCGTCGACCTTCCCCGCCTGCCGCGCAGCCTCGCCGTCATCGGCGCCGGCGTCATCGGCGTCGAATATGCCTCGATCTTCAGCGCGCTTGATGTGTCGGTTACGCTGATCGAGCCGCGCTCGACCTTTCTCGATTTCATCGACAAGGAGCTGATCGAGGAATTCGTCCATGAGCTGCGTGACCGCAACGTCGCCCTGCGCTTCGGTTCCGCCGTCACCTCGATCACGCTGGACGCGCGCGAGCGGCCGGTGTGCAAGCTGGCGGATGGGCGCACCGTGCAGTCCGACATGCTGCTGTTCGCCGCCGGCCGCGTCGGCGCCACCGACCGGCTGAACCTCGAAGCCGCCGGCCTCGCCGTCGACCATCGCGGCCGCATCGGCGTCGAGCCGAAGACGCTGCAGACCGCCGTGCCGCACATTTATGCGGCGGGCGATGTCATCGGCTTCCCCAGCCTCGCCTCCACCTCGATGGAGCAGGGCCGCGTCGCCGCCTGTCACGCCTTCGGACTGGAGCCGCCGCCCCCGCCGGAATTCTTCCCCTATGGCATCTATTCGGTGCCTGAGATGTCCACCGTGGGCATGAGCGAGGAAGAGGTGCGCAAGCGCGAGATCCCGTATGAATGCGGCATCGCCCGCTTCCGCGAGACCTCGCGCGGCCACATCATGGGGCTGAACAACGGGATGATGAAGATGATCTTCTCGGTGAAGACCCGCCGCCTGCTCGGCGTCCACATCGTCGGCGAGGGCGCGACCGAGCTGATCCACATCGGCCAGGCGGTGCTGAACCTGCGCGGCACGATCGACTATTTCATCGAGAACACGTTCAACTACCCCACCCTGGCGGAGGCCTACAAGATCGCCGGCCTCGACGCCTGGAACCGCATGACGCGGGTGTGAGGGGGCTTTCAGTCCAAAGCGACGACGGTCATCGCGGCAAGCAGATCCTCAGGAGATTTGGCGCCAGTGATGACCTCGACGAAGAGATCGGCAAGGGATGGGTCATCCTCATTGTGCAGCGCCAGTCCATTGCAGGCGAAGAAGGCCAACATTGAGAACCACGCCGCCCGCTTATTGCCCTGCTCGAACGGATGATTGCGCTCAATGGCTACCGCCGTGCCGAGGCCCAGCTCCGCCAAGTCTTCTTCGCCCTCGCAGTGCCAACGGTTGCGCGCAGCCATAACGGCCGATTCAAGCAATCCGCCGTCTCTTATGAGGAAGGGTTCGCCGGTTTCCTCAACGACGGCGCGCGCAACATCCTCCGCCTCCGCCACGGTAATCCAGCGAGGCTCGTTGAGCGTCATTCGGCAAGCCGAGAAGCAACCTTCCTCCAGCGCTTAAGCGCGGCGGTGGTGAAAACCTTCGCATCGAAGGCGCCGCCGGCCGGCACCTGATAGTCGATGCCGCCTTCACGCAACGCAGCGTTCGTGCGTTGCGTTGTTTCATCGACATTGGTCATCTCTGCGGACACGCCAGTCGCAGCTGTCGTGCCCATGGTGTGGCCAACGTCTTTCAACGACTTATCCGCTTGGGACAAGGTCGACCCGGAAAGCGATTTTGCCCCGCTTTGGAAGCCTCCGCGCATAATGTTCGGCCGCTTCGCGCTCATGACATCAATGTAGTCCTGAGTGGGCCCATCTTCAATGTTGCGGCGAATTCTACCCCACCTGCCGCCGTGCCGCCGTCAGCGTGTTGGCGAGCAGGCAGGCGATGGTCATCGGGCCGACGCCGCCGGGCACCGGGGTGATGGCGCCGGCAATGCCCTGCGCCTCATTGAATGCCACATCGCCGACCAGCCGGTTCTTGCCATCGGCGCCCGCCACCCGGTTGATGCCGACATCGATCACCGTGGCGCCCGGCTTGATCCAGTCGCCGCGGATCATCTCCGGCCGGCCGACCGCGCCGATCAGAATATCCGCCCGTCGGCACACGCCCGGCAGGTCGCGGGTGCGCGAATGGGCGATGGTGACGGTGCAGTCCTCGCGCAGCAGCAGCTGGGCGAGCGGCTTGCCGACGATGTTGGAGCGCCCGACCACCACCGCTTCCAGCCCGGCGAGGCTGCCGAGCGTGTCCTTGAGCAGCATCACGCAGCCGAGCGGCGTGCAGGGCGCCAGCGCGTCCAACCCCACGGCGAGCCGGCCGGCATTCACCACATGGAAGCCGTCGACATCCTTGGCCGGGTCGATGGTGGCGAGCACCGCCTGCGCGTCGATGTGGGCGGGCAAGGGAAGCTGCACGAGAATGCCATGCACGGCCGGGTCGGCGTTCAGCGCCCGCACCAGCGCCAGCACGTCGTCCTGCGCGGTGTCGGCCGGCAGCTTGTGCTCGATCGAGGTCATGCCGGCCTCCGCCGTCTGCTTGCCCTTGTTGCGGACATAGACCGCGCTGGCGGGGTCCTCGCCCACCAGCACCACGGCGAGGCCCGGCGTCACGCCGGTCGCGGCGACAAAGGCCGCCACCTCGTCCTTGAGGCGGGCGCGCATCGTCTCGGCAAACGCCTTGCCGTCGATCAGGCGGGTCTCGACCATGATGGCCTCCTCAGTCGCGGAACACCACGGTGCGATGGCCGTTCAACAGCACCCGGTCGTCGAGGTGCCAGGCCAGCGCCCGGGCGAGCACGCGGCGCTCGATGTCGCGGCCCTTGCGCACCAGGTCCTCGGCGGTGTCCTGATGGCTGATGCGCTCCACATCCTGCTCGATGATCGGGCCTTCGTCGAGGTCGGAGGTGACGTAATGGGCGGTGGCGCCGATCAGCTTCACCCCGCGCTCATGCGCCTGGTGATAGGGCTTGGCGCCCTTGAAGCCGGGCAGGAAGGAATGGTGGATGTTGATGCAGCGGCCCGAGAGCTTGGCCGACAGCCCGTCCGACAGCACCTGCATGTAGCGCGCCAGCACCGCCACTTCGGCACCGCTGGACTGGAACAGCTCCCACAGCTGGGCTTCCTGCTCCATCTTGGTCGCCTTGGTGATCGGCAGGTAGTGGAAGGGCAGGCCGTCGAAGTCGAGATGGGCGTAGGTCTCGCGCGGGTAATTGGCGGCGATGGCGACGATCTCCATCGGAATCTCGCCGATGCGCCAGCGATAGAGCAGATCGGCGAGGCAATGGTCGAATTTCGACACCAGCAGCATCACCCGGCGCTTCTGGCTGCGCGGGCGCAGGCGCCAGTCGAAAGCAAACTTTTTCGCGACCGCCTCGAAATCCGCCTTGAGCGCCTCCAGCGGGCCGGAGCCGGCGGCGCGGTCGAACATCACCCGCATGAAGAAGCGCCCGCTCTCGGTGGCGTCGAACTGCTGCGCCTCCAGAATGTTGCCGCCATGCTCGAACAGGAAGGTGGCCACGGCGGCGACGATGCCCGGCCGGTCCGGGCAGGAAAGGGTGAGGATGCAGGGTTCGGTGCTGTCGGTCATGGGTCTGTCTCGTCGAAACGCCGGTGCGCCGCGAAGGCGCCGGGCCGTTCTAGGGGAGATGGGCGACGGGGGAAAGCGCGCGGCGCGCCGCCGTCAACCTCGTCCCGCCGTCCCATTCTCCAGACGCAGGCCGAACTCGGCGCCGCTGGCGACGAGGAATCGCGTGAAGCTGGCCTCATAGCTGCGCGCCACCAAGAGGCGCCAGCCGCTCTCATGCACCCGCCACAGCGTCACGCCGACATGGGCGATCACGGTGGTGGCGGCGTGGCCGGGCAGGAACACGCGCGGATCGAGGTCGATCAGCGCGCCCTTGGCGAGGAGATCGGGCACCTTGTCGCCGGCGAGATCGAAGGTGACAAAGGCGTCGTCCTGTTCGGTGATCGCCGCCTCCGCCCCCAGCAGCGCCCGCAGCGTGCCGGCAAGGTCCGGCTCGGTCTTCGACAGCACGAGGAAGCGTCCCGGCCCGGTGCCGACCACGGTGGAGGCCGCGCCCATCGCCGCGCCGGCCCGGTCGGCGATCTCCAGCCCGAAGGCCCGCCCCAGCCGGCCCGCGACACTGGCGGCAAAGCCGTTGCGGGCGACGACGAGGGCGATGAACGGCGTCTCAACGGTGGAAACGGTGACGCTCGCCTCCCCCGCCGCGCCATAGGCACCGGACGGGGGCACAAGGTCGAACGGGATGCCCGCGAGGGGATCGTGAGACGAATGGTCAGCCACGAAGGCGCACTCCTTCCGGGTCGATGAAGCCGGGCGCGCAGATTTCTACCTCGATTTCCTCGCCGCGCACCGGGTCATAGGCGCGCACCCGCTCGCCCAGGCGCTCCGGCCCGCGCTTGATCAGGCCGAGGCCGATCCAGTGGCGCAGATGCGGGGAATAGGCGACCGAGGTCATGTAGCCCTGGTCGTTCGCCATATCAGGCGTCGCGCCGAGGTTAAGGAAATGCGCGCCCGCCCGCAGCCGGCGCGAGGGGTCCACCGGCTTGAAGCCGACGAAGCACGGCCGCTCCGGGTCGGTCAGCCCCGGCCGGGCGGCCATCACGCGGCCGATATAGTCCTTCTTGGTCGAGGCCATGCGGCCGAAGCCGAGATCGCCGGCGGTGGTCTGGCCGGACAATTCGTTGCCGGAGACATGGCCCTTCTCGATCCGCATCACCCCCAGCGCCTCGATGCCATAGGGGGTGATGCCGAACTCCTCGCCCGCCTGCATCAGCGCGCTGGCGAGCGCCGCGCCCTGGCGGGCCGGCACCGCGATCTCATAGCCGAGCTCGCCGGAGAAGGAGAGGCGGAACAGCCGCGCCTTCACCCCGCCCATGACCGTGCCCTCGATCGCGCCCATGAAGGGCAGCGCGGCGTTCGACACATCGCCATCGGCCACCCGGGCCAGGACGTCGCGGGCGCGGGGGCCGGCGATGGCGATCTGCGCCCATTGCTCGGAGACGGAAGACAGCGCCACGTCGAGCTCCGGCCACAGCACCTGCAGGCAGAACTCCAGATGCTGAAACACCTTGGCCGCATTGGCGGTGGTGGTGGTCATCACGTAATGCTCGGGCGCCAGCCGCGCGGTGGTGCCGTCATCCATCACCATGCCGTCCTCGCGCAGCATGACGCCATAGCGCGCCTTGCCCACCGCGAGCGCGGCGAAGCCGTTGATGTAGACCCGGTCGAGGAAGGCGCCGACATCCGCCCCCTGCAAGTCGATCTTGCCGAAGGTCGAGACGTCGATCAGTCCGACGGAAGAACGCACCGCCGTCACCTCGCGCGAGACGGTCTCCAGCCAGTCGGTCTCGCCCTTGCGGGGGAAATACTGCGCCCGCAGCCACGCCCCGGTCTCGATGAACACCGCGCCCTGCGCGCGCGCCCATTCATGGGTCGGGGTGAGGCGGACGGGGCGGAAATCCTTCCCCCTGTGGTGCCCGGCCAGCGCGCCGAGCGAGACCGGCGTGTAGGGCGGGCGGAAGATGGTGGTGCCGGTCTCGGGGATCGAGGCGCCGGTGAGGCTCGCCATGATGGCGAGGCCGGTGACGTTGGAAGTCCGCCCCTGGTCGGTCGCCATGCCCAGCGTAGTATAGCGCTTGAGCAGTTCGACCGAGCGGAAGCCTTCCTTGTGGGCAATGCCGACATCCTTGGCGGTGACGTCGTTCTGCAGATCGACAAAGGCCGCGCCCTTCGAGCCCTCGACATGCCAGAACGGCGCGAGGGCGAAGGGGGCGTCCGCCACTTCAGGCACATCAAGCGCCGGAACAGCGAAGCCGAGCGCCCCAGCGGCTTCCGCGCCGATCGCCGCGCCGTCCTTCAGGCAGGCGCCGAGGCCGAAAATCCCCTTTGCCGCACCGGCCACGGTGAGCCCCGGCGGGCAGGTGCCGGGCACGAAGGCGGCGATCGCCTCGTCCCATCTGGGCTTGCCGCCATGGTGGCAGGTGAGGTGCAGGGCCGGCGACCAGCCGCCGGAGACGGCCAGCGTGTCGGCGGCGATCCGCTCGGTGCCCGACGCGGTGGCGACGGTGAACCCGGTGAGCGTCTTGCCCTGTGTGGCGATCACCTGCGCCCCGGTGAGCACGCGAATGCCCTCGGCCCGCGCCGCCGCGACCAGGTCAGGCGCCACCTCGGCGCGCACATCGAGGATGGTCTCCACCGACGCCCCGGCGGCGTGGGCGGCGAGCATGTCCCGCCAGGCGCCGTCATTATTGGCGAACAGCGCGATCTTTTGCCCCGGCAGCGCGGCGTGGCGCTGCACATAGCTGCCGACCGCCCCGGCCAGCATCACCCCCGGTCGGTCATTGCCGCCGAACACGATCGGCCGCTCGGTGGCCCCCGCCGCCAGCACGGCGCGCCGGGCGATCAGCCGCCACAGCCGCTGGCGCGGCTGGAACGGGGCGGGGACGGGCAGATGATCGCTCACCCGCTCCAGCGCCCCATAGGTGCCGCTGTCATAGACGCCGAACACGCTGGTGCGGCGCATCACCCGCACATTGGGCAGGTTCATCAGTTCCGCGGCGATCGCGGCGGCGAAGGCCGGTGCCGGCTGGCGGCCAATATCGCCGGCCTCGGCATTCAGCCCGCCGCCGGGCAGGAAATCCTCGTCGGCGAGGATCACCCGCGCCCCTGAACGCGCCGCCGCCAGCGCCGCCATCAGCCCGGCCGGGCCGGCGCCGATGACCAGCAGGTCGCAGAAGGCGGTGGCCTTCTCGTAATGGTCGGGGTCCGCCTCCTCCGCCGCCCGGCCGAGCCCGGCGGCGCGGCGGATGATCGGCTCGTACAGCTTCTCCCAGAAGGCGGCGGGCCACATGAAGGTCTTGTAGTAGAAGCCGGCGCCGAGAAAGGGTGACAGGAAGCGGTTGACGCTGAGCGCGTCGACGGCGAGCGAGGGCCAGCGGTTCTGGCTGGTCGCCTCCAGTCCGTCATACAGCTCGGTGACGGTGGCGCGGCTGTTGGGCTCGCGCCGCGCGCCGGTGCGCAGTTCCACCAGCGCGTTCGGCTCCTCCGCCCCGGCTGCGACGATGCCGCGCGGGCGGTGATATTTGAACGAGCGGCCGACCAGCCGCACGCCATTGGCCAGCAGCGCCGAGGCGAGCGTGTCGCCCTCATAGCCGCGATAGGCGGTGCCGTCGAAGCGGAAGCCGAGCGGCTTTTCCCGGTCGATCAGGCCGCCGCTGGTGAGCCGGTTGCGGTTGGGCGCGCTCATGCCGGCTCTCCGGAAACGCGGGCGGACGTGGCCGCCGCGATGGCGTGGGTGCGGGTGTCGCGGGCGACGCGCAGCCACTGCCGGCAGCCATTGGCGTGGTACCACCACTCCTGATGCGCCCCGGCCGGGTTGTCGCGCAGATAGACATAATCGTGGAATGCCTGTGCGGCGTCCGCCGCCGCCGGGTCCGGGCGGGTCACGGTAGCGTCGCCGAGATAGGCGAATTCATGGGCGTCGCGTTCGCCGCAATAGGGGCAGGGAATACGCATCAGGCGGCACCTTCGGGAGAGGCGACAGGGATGAGGACGCTGCGCGGGTCTGTACGCTGGGTCCCGGATCGGCGCTCCGGCTGCGCCTGCGCTTGTCCGGGACACGAAGCTCCTGTTTCCCGGACAAGCTGCGCAACGCGCAGCGCCGATCCGGGACCCGGGAGAAACACCGCCACCGGCGGCTTCATTTCAACAAACCCCATCCTCAATGCAGGTTCGGCTGGGCGCCGACTCCCTTTTCGTCGATGAGGTGGCCGGTGCGGAAGCGGTCGAGCCGGAAGGCGCCGGCGGTCTCGTGCGGCGCGCCCGTCGCCAGCAGATGGGCGAAGCACCAGCCCGAGGCCGGCGTCGCCTTGAAGCCGCCATAGCACCAGCCGGCATTGAGATAGAGCCCCGGCACCGGCGTGCGGTCGATGATCGGCGAGCCGTCCATCGACATGTCCATGATACCGCCCCAGTGGCGCAGCAGCCGCAGCCGGCCGAGGCGCGGCATCAAGGCCATGCCGCCCTCGCACACATCCTCGATCACGGGGAGGTTGCCGCGCTGGGCGTAGGAATTGTAGCCGTCAATATCGCCGCCAAAGACGAGCCCGCCCTTGTCGGACTGCGAGATGTAGAAATGCCCGGCGCCGAAGGTGATGACGCCGTCGACCAGCGGCTTCAACCCCTCGGAGACGAAGGCCTGCAGCACATGGCTCTCGATCGGCAGCCGCAGCCCGGCCATGCCGGCGACGCGCGATGACGAACCCGCCACCGCCACCGCCACCTTGCCGGCCCGCACCGGCCCGCGCGTGGTCTCCACCCCGACAATGGCGTCGCCCTCGCGGATGAACCCGGTCACCTCGCAATTCTGCACGATGTCGACGCCGAGCCGGTCGGCGGCGCGGGCATAGCCCCACACCACGGCGTCATGGCGGGCGGTGCCGGCGCGGGCCTGCAGCAGCCCGCCCTGGATGGGAAAGCGCGCATTGTCGAAATCGAGGAACGGGTACATCGCCTTGACCCGGGCCTTGTCCAGCAGCTCGGAATCGACTCCGGCGAGCCGCATCGCGTTGCCGCGCCTTGCATAGGCGTCGCGCTGGGCGTCGGAATGGAACAGGTTGAGAATGCCGCGCTGGCTCACCATCGCGTTGTAGTTCAGCTCCTGCTCCAGCCCTTCCCAGAGCTTCATCGACCATTCGTAGAACGGCTCATTGCCCGGCAGCAGGTAGTTGGAGCGGATGATGGTGGTGTTGCGCCCGGCATTGCCGGAGCCGATCACGCCCTTTTCCAGCACCGCCACATTGCGGATGCCATGCACCTTGGCGAGGTAATAGGCGGTGGCCAGCCCATGCCCGCCGCCGCCGACGATGATCACGTCATAGGCGGGCTTGGGCGCCGCGTCGCGCCAGGCCGGGGCCCAGCCCTTCTGGCCGGAGAGCCCGTTGGCGAGGATGCTGAGGAAGGAATAGCGCATGAGGGCTCGCTGGGGACAATCGCTGCCGGACACGGTGAAAACCTATAGATCAACGCCGATCCGGTGATAATATAAGTTTTAGTTATAGGCGGGGCCTGGAGGATGCGGTCATCCTGAGGCGAGAGGAAAACGAGCCTCGAAGGATAGCGTTCCGGACGCTCCGCGAGCATCCCTCAACGCCCGGCTGGCGCCCGGGCACCTCAGGATGACGGCCGGCGGGATGTAAGGAGACACGAGCCATGCCCCCCGCCGACACGCTGCCCTTCGACCTCCGGGCGCTGGAAATCTTCCTCGCGGTCTGCGACGCCGGCACCATGGCGCAGGCGGCGCGCCGGCTCGGCCTGACCCAGCCGGCCATCTCGCAGGCGGTGGCCGATCTCGAGCGCCGCATCGGCATCGGCCTGTTCGACCGCAGCGCCCGCCCGCTCGGCCTCACCGCTGCCGGCGGCGCGCTGCGCCAGCGCGCCAGCGCCCTGCTCTCGGAAGCGCGGCAGATCGCGCCGCTGCTGCGCGAGGCCGAGCACGCTCGCCTGCCGCTGCTGCGCGCGGGGCTGGTGGATTCGCTCTCGCGGGCATTGATGGCGCCGCTCGCCCGGGCGCTGGGCGAGAAGGCGGAGCAGGTCTCGCTGCTGTCCGGCCTCACCGCCTCGCATGCCGGGGCGCTGCTCACCCGCCAGCTCGATTTGCTGGTCGGCGCCGACGATCTCGACGAGATCGAGGGGCTGGAGCGCTGGCCGCTGCTCACCGAGCCCTATGTGCTGCTGATCCCCGCCGCGTGCGAGGCTCCCGCTTCGGCCGCCGCGCTGGAGGAACTGGCGCGCGCGCGGCCGCTGGTGCGCTTTTCCGCCCGTTCCAAGACCGGCATGGAGGTGGAGCGGCATCTGCGCCGGCTGCGGCTCGATCTGCCGCGCCCGCTGGAATTCGACACGCCCTTCGGCGTCACCGCCGCAGTGGTGGAAGGGGCGGGCTTCGCCGTCACCACCCCGCTCTGCCTGCTGGAGGCTGGCCTGCCGCTCGATGGCCTCGCCTGCCACGCATTACCAGGGCCGGGGCTGACGCGGCACCTCACCCTCATCGCCCGCCGGCAGGAACTGGGGCGCCTGCCACGCGAGATCGCCGCCTTCTGCCGGGCGAGGCTGGCCGCGCAGCGCGGCGCGGTGGCGGCGCTGGTGGGCGAAAGGCTGGCGGGGGAATTCACCGTGGAGGGGTGAGGCGGATCTGCTTTGGTTGCTCCCTCATGGCCGGGCTTGACCCGGCCACCCAGACTTAAACCGCCCTAAGCGGCACGGCGGGGTCCCCGGGTCACGCCGGGGATGAGGGCGGCGTGGCTGACGGCGAGGTTCCGTGTCCCGGCCCAGCGCAGGCGCAGCCGGAGCGCCGCGCCGGGACCCAGCGGACAACTCTTCCTGCCATGTGATTGCAAGGGGCCGGGAGACGCGCGCACCCGCCCCCCCTGGGCCCCGGATCGGCGCCGCGCAGGCGCGGCTTGTCCGGGGAACGGTGGTAGAGCGGCGCGGCTGGTCCGGAAGGCGCCGCTCAGCCGAACCGCTTCACCGCCAGCACGGCGTTGAGCCCGCCAAAAGCGAAGGATGAGGAAATCGCCGCCTCGATCGACGCGTCCCGCGCCGCGTTCGGCACGCAGTCGAGGGCGCAGTCCGGGTCTGCCTCGCGAAAGCCCATGGTCGGCGGCAGGAAGCCTTCGCGCAGGGCCAGCACCGTGGTCACGAAGTCCAGCGCGCCGGAGGCGTTCATGGTGTGGCCGTACTGCGACTTGGACGACGACACCGGCAGCCGGGCGAGATGATCGCCGAACACCAGCCGCAGCGCGCCGGCCTCGGTCTTGTCGTTCAGCACCGTGGCGGTGCCATGGGCGCTGACATAGTCGATCTGTTCCGGCGCCAGCCCGGCATCCTCCAGCGCGAAGCGCATCGCGGCGGCCGCGCTCGCCATGTCGGGGGCGGTGATGTCCATGCCGTCGGCGCTCATGCCGAAGCCGACCAGTTCGGCATGGATGGTGGCGCCGCGGGCAAGCGCGCGGTCCATGTTCTCCAGCACCACGGCGCCTGCGCCCTCGCCGATGACGAGGCCGGCGCGGTCCTTGGAGAAGGGGCGGCAGCCATCGGGGGACAGCACGCGCAGCGCCTCCCAGCTCTTCAGCATGCCATAGGTGAGCTGCGATTCCGCCCCGCCTGATACGGCGACATCCAGCATGCCGGACCGCACCATGTGGAAGGCCGTGCCGATGGCATGCGCCGCCGAGGAACAGGCCGAGGCGATGGCGAAGGCGGGGCCGTGAATGCCGAGATCCATCGTCACATGGCTCACCTGCCCGCTCGGCATGGCGCGCGGCACGGTGAAGGGGTGCGGGCGCGCCGCGCCCTCGGCATAGAGCTTGCGGTAGCTGTCATCCACCGCGTGCGAGCCGACCGAGGCGGCGAAGATGGCGCCGACGCGATGGCGCGCCACGCCCTCGAAGGCCGGGCTGGCGTCAAGCAGCGCCTGACGGGCGGCGACGACGGCGAATTGCGCGGTGCGGTCGAGCAGGCCGAGTTGGCGCGGCTCGAAATGCTCTTCCGGCACGAAGCCGCGTACCTCGGCGGAAATCTTGGTCTTCATCGAGGAGACGTCGACGCCGCGCGTCTCGCCAATGCCCACCGTGCCGGCGCGCAGGCCGGCGAGATGGGCGGAGACGTCATTGCCCAGCGCCGAAAGCGAGCCCAGCCCGGTGACGGCGACGCGCGAACTCATGCGGCGATCCGGCATCAGGCGGTCTTGCCCTTCTGCGCCGCCAGCAGCTCGGCGACATGGTCGACCAGCGTGCCCACCGTCACGTCATTGCCGCTGAGCGGGCCGTCATTGGGAATCTCGATGCCGAAACGGCCTTCCAGCTTGAAGATGGTCTCGATCAGGTCGAGCGAGGAGATGCCCAGCTCCGCCACCGGCGTCTCCGGGGTCAGGAGGCTCTTGTCGACCCCGACTTCGCCGGAGATGAAGTCGACGATTTCGGCGACGGCGGGATCGTCTGTCTGCATGCTGGCTGCTCTGTCTCGTGTCTCGGCCCGTGGGCCGGTGCGTTAGGTATCACATAGAAAGGGCCGCTGGGGCACCCGCCGTCAAATGACCGACATATGTGTCCGGCGCATGTCACTTCCCTAAAGGGCTACCTCACGGCGCCGCGCCGGCGCGCGCGGCCTTCATCAGCTGGGAAAGATACAGGCCGGAGGCTTTCGGCGTGCGCTGCTGGCTGGCGAAATCCACCCGCACCACGCCGAAGCGCCGCCGCTCGCCCTCGGCCCATTCGAAATTATCGAGCAGCGACCAGACATAATAGCCCTTCAGCGCGCAACCCTGCGCGATCGCCTGGCCCGCCGCCACCAGATGGGCGCGGATATACTCGGTGCGCGCGGGGTCCTGCACCACACCGTCCACCGGGGCGGGGTCCTCATAGCAGGCGCCGTTCTCGGTGATGAAGACCGGCGGGTTGCCATAGGCGTCGCGCAGCCGCGCCAGCACGTCGACCATGCCCTGCGCGCTGATCGGCCAGCCCAGCAGCGTCTGCGGCGTATTGGGCGGCAGCGCGCCCCAGCTCGCTTGGCCGAGAAAGGCGTTGGGGTCGTGCTTGATGTAGGACGGGCCATAATAGTTCACCCCGAGGAAGTCGATCGGGGCGCGGATCGTCTCCAGGTCGCCGGGCTTCACCAGCGGCGCGAAATCCTCCGCGAACAGGTCGGGGTAGCGGCCATGGAACAGCGGGTCGAGGTTGATCGTGTTCCAGCAGGCATCGAAGCGCGCGGCCGCGGCGATGTCGGCCGGGTCCTGGGAGGCCGGAAAGATCGGCTGCAGCGACAGCACCGTGCCGAGCTTCAGGTCGGCGCGCAGCGCGCGGGCGGCGGCGATGCCGGTGCCCTGCGCCAGGTTGAGATGGTGCTGCGCCTTCACATAGCTGTCCCAGCCGGTCAGCCCCGGCGCGTGATTGCCGAAGCCATGGCCGAAAATGGCGTGCACCGAGGGCTCGTTCAGCATCGCCCACGGCTTCACCCGGTCGCCGAGCCGGCCGATGGCGGCGGTCGCATAGTCGGCGAACCAATGGGCGATGTCGCGATTGCGCCAGCCGCCGCGTTCCTGCAGCGCCTGCGGCAAATCCCAATGGTAGAGGCAGGCCATGGGCTGGATGCCGCGCGCCAGCAGCGAATCCACCAGCCGGTCGTAGAAATCGAGCCCGGCCGCGTTTACCGGGCCGGTGCCCTCGGGCATCACCCGCGGCCAGGCGAGCGAGAAGCGGTAGGCCTGGAAGCCGAGATCGCCCATCAGCGCCACGTCGTCGGCGTAGCGGTGATAGTGGTCGCAGGCGACGTCGCCCGTGGTGCCGTCGGCGATGCGGCCGGGCGTGTGGGCGAACACGTCCCAGATCGAGGGCTTGCGCCCGCCCTCCGTCACCGCGCCCTCGATCTGATAGGCGGAGGTGGAGGCGCCCCAGACGAAATCCGCCGGCAGGCGCGGCGTGCCGGCCGGCAGCAGCGGCGCGGCGGCGGCGGTTTGCGCGCGCGTCGGCAGGGGCAAAGCGGGCAGGCTGGCGGCGGCAAGGGCGGAGAGCAGCAGGTCACGGCGGCGCAGCATCGGCGCGGATTCCTCGAGCAGACAATTCCTCAGGCGGTGGCGGCGCGCAGGGCGACGAGGCCGGCGAGGATCACCCCGCTCTGCAGCAGCACGCCACCCGAGAGCCGCGCCAGCGCCGCCGGCGGGGTGAAGCGCCCGGCCCGCGTCACCAGCCAGAACAGTCCGTCATTGATCTGCGGCACGGTCATGGCACCGGCGCTCACCGCCAGTGCGGCCAGAACGCGCCCCATCGGGTCGCCCAGCCCGAGTGGGGCGGCCAGTTCCATCATCATCCCGGCGGCCGTGATGGCGGCGACCAGAGAGGAGCCCTGCAGCGTCTTGATCACGGCGGCCAGCGCGAAGGGCAACACCAGCACCAGCGCGCCGGAGGCCGGGGCGAGGGGAATGAGATATTCGGCGGTCATGTCAGCCATGCCGACATCCTGCGCCACCTTGGCGAGGCCGCCGGCGGCGCCGAGGATGAGCAGCAGCGGCGCCACCTTGGTCAGCGCCCGCCCGGCCCAGCCGGCCTCGGAGAGGCCGCCCTTTTCCCAGCTCCAGCTCAGCAGCAGCAGCAGGCCGACGCCCACCACCAGCAGCAGCACCGGATTGCCCAGCGCCAGGATGAAATGCCGGTCATTGCCGCCGCCGAAGGGTTCGGAAGCGATGTCGCCCAGCGCCTGCACGATCAGCATCGCCACCAGCACGAGGCTGACGATGAGCAGCGCCAGCGCCCCGCGACGCGGCGCGTGCATCGTTGCGCCCGCGATTCCGACCGTGGTGTCGAGCGGGTTCGGCGCGCCGCTGGCGCAGCCACGGGCGAACAGCGCACCGAAGGCGCCGGCGATCAGCGCCAGCGGCAGGCCGACGGCGACCGCCAGCCCCCAATCGGCGCGCAATATGGTGAGGCTCGCCAGCACGGTGGGGGCGGGAATGAGGAGAGCGTGCCCGGCCGAGAGCGCGAGGCCCAGCGTCAGTGCCGAGCGCGGGCTGTCGCCGCCAATGCCGCGCCGCAGCGGGTTCAGTACCGCGAACGCCGCCGCCGGGGTCGAGGCCATGCCGCCGATCAGCCCGAGCAGCGCGAGCGGGCCGGAGCGGGTGCGCCAGCCGCGCGCCATCTGCTGCAGCCGCGCCGTGGCACCTGTCCCGTCGGCGATCTCCGCCAGCAGCGCCCCCGTCACCACCACGACGCCGAGCGCCGCCAGCGTCTGGCCGAAGCCGACCGAGAACGACTTGACCACGAAGCTCAGCGACCAGCCCACCCCCTGGTTGAAGGCGAACGCCGCCAGCACCAGAGCGATGAACGGATGCACCCGCCCGCGCGCCGTGATCAGCGCGAACAAGGCGACGACGGCGACGAGGATGGCGGCGTAGATGAGATAGGACATGGGGCGGGGAACACGGGACCGGAGGGAAGCGGCAGCGGCGGCGGGTCTCACGCTTAGCCCGCCCGGCGGGCGCTGTCACCGTGGCGAGACGGATGATCGCGCCGACGTGGCGAAGCTTCACCACGTTACCCCCGGCCCGGGTGCGGCTCTCCCCCCGCCCGCGCGCCTCACGCCAGCACCTCAGCCACCGGGCGGCGGGGCGCGAAGGGCAGGGTCGGGCCATAGCCGAAGCGCATCACCATGTCCGGCCGCAGGCCCGGTTCGCCGGCGAGCGCGGCGAGTTCCGGCCGCAGCCGCGCCACTTCCACCGCCTGGTTGAGGCAGGCCAGCTTCAGCCCCTGCGCGGTGGCGGCGAGGGCGAAGCGCTGGCAGGCGCGGCCAACCTCGATCCAATGGGCGCGGTCGGCCTGATCGGCGAAGAAGATCGCGATTCCGGGCGAAGAATCGATCTGCCGGGCATATTTCTCGTTCTCGGCGGCGGGGGTGACGAACAGGTCGAAGGCGCGCGGCCCGAGCCAGTCCGGCAGCGGCGGGCTGTCGTTTGCGGCCGCATAGAGCCCGTCGCCATGGCGCATGGCGCTGGCCGGGTTGAAGCGCAACCAGTGCTTCAGCTCAGCCAGAAAAGCGGGGTCGCGCATCTGCGCCTCGTTGCCCGCGAGCGTCAGGTCGCGCAGCTGGTCGAGGCGGGGGCGCTCGGTCAGCAGCACGCAGCGCACGCCCTCCCGCGTGCCCGCCTGTTGCAGGCGCGCCAGCGCCTCATTCGGGACGGGGCGCCCGTCATAGAGCGTGCGCGTGCTCTGGCGCCGGGCGATGGCGGCGAACAGCGGGTCCGGTCGTGGCGGCGCGGGGGCGAAGCTGTAGCGCAGGCTGCCCTCCGGCGCGGTGCTGAACTCGCCCGGCCGGCCAGTTGCAGCCCCGGCAATGGCCAGCGTCTCGGCGGCGCAGCCCAGACTGACGAACAGATGGTGGTCGACGGGATCGACCACCGGCGTCGCCCGGGTGAGATCCGGCAGCAGCTCGATCGTGCCCGGCGTGAGCCGGAATCGCCAGGGCTGGGTGTTGTGGCCGCTGGCGGCGAGGGTGGCGGTGCGGACGAGGTCGAGAACCGGCGGGTCGTTGGGCAGCGGCGCCCGCAGTTCCGCGCTGTAGCGCTCATAGGCCCCCGTGCTGCCGACGGTATGGCGCCATGCCAGTCCGCCGCCGGCGGCGACCGCCGCCACGCCGCCGGCCCCGGCGATGAGCAAGTGCCGTCTGTTCATGCTGATCTTCCCTTGGCCCGCAGCCTAGGCGCAGGCGGGCGGGGCATGCTTGATCGGCCTCAACGGCGCGCGAAAATCGGCCGGCGTGGCCCGCCGCGCGTGTTCCAGCGATTGCCGCCGCGCGCGGGCTTTACTAGGTTGCCCCCATGATCCGCTGCGCCCTTCCCCTCGCCACCGCCCTCCTCCTCGCCGCCGCGCCCGCGCTGGCGCTGACCGAGCCGCCGGCCGCACCGGCGGCGCCTTCGGTCACGCCCGGTGCCGCGGCCCTGCCGGCCGCGCCCGGCTTCATCCGGGCGGAGGGCACGCGCTTCGTCAATCCGGACGGATCGACCTTTCACATCAAGGGCATGAGCTTCGGCAACTGGCTGCTGCCGGAAGGCTATATGTTCAAGTTCACGGTCCAGCGCTCGCCGCAGGATATCGAGGACGTGATCGAGTATCTCGCCGGGCCGGAAGAGGCGGCGCGCTTCTGGAAGGATTTCCGCGAGGCCTATATCCAGGAAGACGACGTCGCCTTCCTCGCCGCCTCCGGCTTCACCACGGTCCGGGTGCCGCTGCACTGGAAGTTCTTCCTCGATCCGGCCAACCCCGACCAGGTGGACCCGGATGGCGAGGGCTGGGCGCGCATCGACCGGCTGGTCGGCTGGGCCAAGGCGCACGGCATCAAGCTCATCCTCGACATCCACGCCGCCCCCGGCGGGCAGACCGGCGTGAACCATGATGACGGGGTGGGCTACCCGCTCACCTTCTATGTCCCGGAATACCGTCGCCGCACGCTCACCATGTGGCGCGCCATCGCCGAGCGCTACAAGGACGAGACGGCGGTGCTGGGCTACGATCTGCTCAACGAGCCGATCACCCCCTATCACGACACGGATTTCCTGAATTCGCGGCTGGAGCCGTTCTATCGCGAGCTGGTGGAGGCGATCCGCGCGGTCGATCCCAACCACCCGATCATGCTGGCGGGCGCGCAGTGGAGCACCAATTTCGACGTGTTCGGCCCGCCCTTCGCCGATAATCTCGGCTACACCTACCATATGTTCTGGGCCGGTCCGCAGCGCAGCTCGATCCAGAAATACGTCAACTTCGCCAATCGCTGGCAGGTGCCGATCTTCATCGGCGAGACCGGCGAGCTGAACGATGACTGGAACGAGAAGTTCCGCACGCTCAATGAGCGCTTCGGCCTCGGCTGGAGCTTCTGGACCTACAAGAACCTCGACACGCCCTCCACCGTCTCCTCGATCACCCGCCCGCAGGGCTGGGACGCCATCGCCCTGTTCGGCAGCGTGCCGAAGAGCCAGTGGGAGGGGATGGAAAAGCCCTCGCGCGAAGCGGTGGCGGCCACCTTGCGCGACTACATCGCCAAGGCCCGCTTCGCCAACACGACGATCCGCGCCTCCTATGTCGCCTCGCTTGGCCTGACGGCGACCTGCCCCCGGCTCGCTTCCGCCGAAACGGGCGCGGCGGCACAGGTGCCATCCACCACGCTCGCGGCGGCAACGCCGGGCGCCGGCGTGGGCGGGCCGATCACCTCGTGCCCGTGACGGCCAACCCATGCCCAATCACCTGATCGACACGCTGCGGGCCGGCGCCACCGACCCCGCCCGCCCTTTCGCCGAGACGGCGGACGGCACGATCCTCACCTATGCCGCGCTTGAGCGGCGCACCGCGCAGTATGCCAACGCGCTGCTGGCGCTGGGGCTGAAGCCCGGCGACCGGGTGGCGCTGCAGGCGGAGAAGAGCCTGGAGGCGGTGTTCGCCTATCTCGGCACGGTGCGGGCCGGCGGCGTGTTCCTGCCGCTCAACACCGGCTACACCCCGCCCGAGGTCGACTATTTCCTCGGTGACGCCGAACCGGCGATCTTCGTCTGCGATCCGGCCACGGAGGCGGCGCTGGCGCCGATCGCCCGCGCCCGGGGCGTGGCGCAGATCGTCACGCTCGATGCGGCCGGCCAGGGCACGCTGCGCGCGGCGGCGGATGCCTGCCGCACCAGCTTCGAGAACGTGCCGCGCGGGCCGGATGACCTCGCCGCTGACGTTGCCCCTCCTGTCTAATCCAGATTGAAGTTCGTTCTGGCCCATTTAGAGGACCAGGACATGAGGCGCAGCCGCTTCACGGAAGAGCAGATCATCGGCATCCTGAAGGAGCACGAGGCTGGGGTGCCGGTCTCGGACCTGTGCCGGAAGCACGGGGTCAGTGACGCCAGCATCTACAAGTGGAAGGCCCGTTTCGGCGGGATGGATGTGTCGGAGGCCAAACGGCTGCGGGCGCTCGAGGATGAGAACGCCAAGCTGAAGCGCATGCTCGCCGACGCCATGTTGGACAACGTCGCGCTGAAGGATCTGCTGGGAAAGAAGTGGTGACGTCCGCTGC
>NZ_FMTP01000001.1 GCF_900100155.1 Ancylobacter rudongensis | reverse complement strand
ATCCTTCAGCGCGACGTTGTCCAACATGGCGTCGGCGAGCATGCGCTTCAGCTTGGCGTTCTCATCCTCGAGCGCCCGCAGCCGTTTGGCCTCCGACACATCCATCCCGCCGAAACGGGCCTTCCACTTGTAGATGCTGGCGTCACTGACCCCGTGCTTCCGGCACAGGTCCGAGACCGGCACCCCAGCCTCGTGCTCCTTCAGGATGCCGATGATCTGCTCTTCCGTGAAGCGGCTGCGCCTCATGTCCTGGTCCTCTAAATGGGCCAGAACGAACTTCAATCTGGATTAGACAGGAGGGGCAACGTCAATAGCCATGCGGGCGGCTGTGGAGGCCCTGAACGGCTTCCTTGCGGGCGCAGACATCGGCTTCGCTGAAGATGACCTCGGAGCCGTACACATCTCGGAGCGTAGGCTGCGCAGGCATTTCGTGATGAGGGCAGGGGCCAAAGGCGAGACTCCGATAGTTTCCTTTGACCTCGGTGGCCGTCTGTTCGGTGGGTTCTGGCAGAACCTTCCATCATCTCGACGCAGCGGCATTCGGATAAACGGCGAGACGGTGGCTGAACTCGACTATGGGCAGATGGCCGTGAGGCTGGCCTACGCGACAGTCGGTGTCACGCCTCCCGAGGGCGATATGTACGCCATTCCGGGGCTGGAAGGGCACCGGGCGGCGGTGAAGAAGGCATTCAACACGCTTCTCAATGCGGGGCCGAAGATGACCCGATGGGGCTACGAGCGGGCAGGCAATGGTGAAGACGCGGACGCCAGCGAACGCCTACCGGCAGGCTGGACCGTGAAGAGGACGAAGGCCGCCATCCTATCGCGCCATCCGGCGCTCGCCCGCAGTCTCGGGTCCGGCATCGGCCTCAAGCTCATGCACATCGAGAGCGAGATACTGGTGGCCGTGCTGGTGGAGATGACGGAGCGGGAGATTGTCGGTCTCGGCATCCACGATGGGCTCCTCGCGCCGGCATCAAAGGTGGATGAAGTGCGGATGATTATGGAGGATGTGGCGGTGGCGAAGGTCGGGACCACCATCCCGGTCTCCGTTGAGGCGCACTCTTAGAAATAAGCTTGGTCCATGTATAAGAGGCATAAACGGGTGCCTAGAAGCGCGTCCTTGTCATCGACGAGCATTCCAAGGGCGATGGCCTGAAATCTGCTGCACTGGTGCAATAAGGAAATTATCCAACTCGACAACCAATCCGCAGATGAAGAGTTTGTCGGCTTCTAGGTCAGTGATACTCACATGTCCCGCCTGTGCGCCTTGGTGAGCTATGTCGCCTCGCTTAGAGATAAACGACTTCAGTCTGATCTCGTGAGGCTGAAGCGAAGGTGTTACATCAACGCCAACAATACGGCTGAACAGTTCGGTGATGTTCGCAACGCTAGGTGTATTCAGTTGCTTAACGCGGGTCTCGGCAAGCGTATTTAGGTATGATTTCCATCCGTCTCCGGCAAGTTGAAGAGGTGCGAGCTCGCTCTTCTCATTTTTTATCGCTGAGGCCAGTGTCTTCTGCACATTCAAGTGCAGGTTTGTCGGGGCACCACAGCGCGCCAAAATATGGGAAAAGCTTTCTAGTAGGACCTCCTCGCAATACAGCTCCCACGCAGCGCAAAGAAGAAACGTGCCGCTGCGAGTTAGTACGGACGGAGGACGCCCCCGTCCTAGTCCCTCGCGATGGGCCTTGATGAGGGCATCGACGTCCTTCAGCAGGTGTCGCTCGAAGTTCAGGCGTGCTGCCGAGGGCATAGTCGCTCCTAAGAACCAAGCTTATGGTTTCGATGATCCCTCACCAAAATACAGTCGGTGCGCTAGAGCAAGATTGCCTGTCTCACTTCGCTGGGGGGGCATTTGTTACCATCGGACCAAAATTTGAGCCCAAGCGCCGAGAGCGGCCGCAACTGAATCGCGACCATGGCGTCAACCCGCCACAGCCGGAACGCTCCCGCTGGGGTCCATCGCTGGGGTTCACTTGGGGTCCATGTCCACTTTCGCGTCAGTGATTATCTAGTAAAATCAATGACATGCGGACATAAGAAAAGCCTGGCGCGCCCTAGGGGAGTCGAACCCCTCTCTCCACCGTGAAAGGGTGGCGTCCTAACCGATAGACGAAGGGCGCGCAGGCCGGGGCCTTATAGGGTGACGCGCGGCGGCGCGCAAGATGGTGCCGTCGGCGTCATCCACAGGCATCGCGTTCGAACCACTGAAACGCCTTCCCCAGCGCCAGGGGCGCTGGCAACGCGGGGACGGCAGGCGCCACCAGTTGCCTCGCGCGCCGCCGCAGAGGTCGAATCGGAACCGTATCGGGCCTCTTGCGGGCCGGGCATGACGGCGCCGGCCCGCCCGCTCAACCCGCCGTCACCACTTGCCGGTATTGGACATCGACGCCCACGGCTCCAGCGGCGGCAGCGCATCGCCCTTCTGCAGCAGTTCGATCGAGATGTTGTCGGGCGAACGGACAAAGGCCATGCGGCCGTCGCGCGGCGGGCGGTTGATGGTCACGCCGCCCTCCTGCAGCTTCTGGCAGGCGGCGTAGATGTCGTCGACCTCGAAGGCGAGATGGCCGAAATTGCGCCCCTCGCCATAGGTTTCCGGGTCCCAGTTGTAGGTCAGCTCGACCTCGGCGACGCCTTCCTGGCCGGGAGCGGCGAGGAAAATCAGCGTAAAGCGGCCCTGCGGCGATTCCTTGCGCCGCACCTCGGTGAGCCCCAGCTTGTTGCAGTAGAAGTCCAGCGAGGCGTCGACATCGGTGACGCGCACCATGGTGTGAAGGTACTTCATGAGTCCTCTCAAAGGCTGCCGCAGGGGTGTCCGCGGGTCGGGTGAGCGCAACATATGACGACGGGCGATGACATCAAGACATCGGCCAAGGCGCTGGCCGCCGTGCTGGCCGGCATGAAGGCCGGCGTCGCCTTCACCGGCGCGGGAATTTCGACCGAATGCGGCATTCCCGATTTCCGCTCGCCCGGCGGGCTGTGGAGCCGGAACCGGCCGATCGACTACCAGACCTTCCGCGCCAGCCCGCAGATGCGGGCCGAGGCCTGGCGGCGGCGTTTCGCGCTGGAGCCGGCCCTGGGCGGGGCAAAGCCCGGGCGCGGCCACCGGGCGCTGGCCGCGCTGCTGGCGCAGCGGCGTCTGCAGGCCATCATCACCCAGAACATAGACGGCCTGCACCAGGCCTCCGGCGTCGAGGAGGAACAGCTGGTCGAGCTGCACGGCAACAGCACCTATGCCAGCTGCCTCGACTGCGGCCAGCGCTATGAGCTGGACTGGGTCCGCGCCCGTTTCGAGGAAGGGCAGGGGCGGGCGCCGGACTGCGCGTCCTGCACTGGCCCGGTCAAGAGCGCGACGATTTCCTTCGGCCAGCCGATGCCGGCGGCGGCGATGGCGCGGGCCGGGGCGCTCAGCGGCGCGTGCGACGTGTTCCTTGTCCTCGGCTCCTCGCTGGTGGTGTGGCCGGCGGCCGGCTTTCCCCTCCAGGCCAAGCGCGCGGGGGCCACGCTCGTCATCGTCAATCGCGAGCCGACCGAACTCGACGATCTGGCCGACCTGGTCATTCATGCCGACATTGGCGACGTGTTCGAGGCGGCGCTGGCCGGTTGACGGGGCGCGGAATCGCGCCGCGAATCGATTTCGGTGTTTTCGTGGCGGCGGCGGGTGCTATGCTTCGGCCTCGGAATCATGGTTTCGCCAGCTGGGGCGAAATGGTTTTCCTGGAGGTAGGCAGCCGATGGTGTCGGACGGGTCTCTGCCACGCACGGGAATGGGCTCTCGCGACGAGCTGGATCAGGGCGACGAGGCGGGCGAGCGCCAGGATGGCAAGGTCCTCCAGCTCGCCGGCAGCATCAAATGGTTCGACCTCTCCAAGGGCTATGGCTTCGTCGTCCCCGATGATGGCAGCGGCGATGTGATGCTGCACGTCACCTGCCTGCGGCGTGGCGGCTTCACCACGGCGCAGGAGGGAGCGCGGGTGGTGTGCGAGGTGGTGGCCCGCGAGCGCGGCTTCCAGGCCCTGCGCGTGCTCTCCATGGACGAGACCACCGCCGTGCATCACTCGCAGCTGCCGCAGGCCCGCACCCATGTGACGGTGCAGGCCGTCGGCGGCTTCGAGCGGGCCTGGGTGAAGTGGTTCAACCGGCTGCGCGGCTTCGGCTTCCTCACCCGTGGCGAGGGCACCGAGGACATCTTCGTGCACATGGAGACGCTGCGTCGCCACGGGCTGGCCGAACTGCGCCCAGGCCAGATGGTGCTGGTGCGCTTCGGACCGGGGCCGAAAGGCCTTATGGCTGCCGAAGTGCGGCCCGATGGTGCCGCCACCCCATCGTCTCACTAGGGAAGGCGCCCCGGCGTCGTCGCAGCATGAATTCCGCACGCATCCGTTTCAGCGCTTTGAGTATTGGCGCTTTGAGTTTCAGCGCGTTGAGTGTCGCTCGCACGGCCACCGCGTTCCGCGCGGCGGGCCGGCAGGGGCGGGGGCTCGGCCTGGCGCTCGCCGCGCTCCTGATTGCCGGCCCGCTCCTGTTCACGAGTCTCGGGCCGGCTGGCGCCAATGTCGAGCAGCTGACCATTGTCACCAAGGCGGGTCCGCTCGGGGTCGAGATCGAGATGGCGGTGACGCCCGCCCAGCGCTCCAAGGGGCTGATGTACCGGACCGAACTCGCGCCCAATGCCGGCATGCTGTTCGATTTCGGCGTCGAGCAGCCGATCTATATGTGGATGAAGAACACCTACATTCCTCTCGACATGTTGTTTATCCGCTCGGATGGGCGGATCGCCAGCATCGCCACCGACACGGTGCCGCTTTCCACCGCCACCATTTCCTCCGGCGTGCCGGTGAAGGCGGTGCTGGAGCTGCCCGCCGGCACGGTGCGGGCGAAGGGAATCGCCGTTGGCGACCGCATCGAGCATCGCCTGTTCGGCGGCGGGTAGCGGAACGCGCCGGGCGTCCATCCGTTGGTGCAGACCGCAGCAACAGGGAGGCGCCGATGGCCATCATCAAGACACTCGGGGACGCAGGCGAGCTTCGCAGCTGGGCGGTCATATTGGAGACCGGCGAGGAGGCGATGGCGGCGTTGCAGGACTTCGCCCGCCGGGAGGGACTCACCGGCGCGCATCTGTCCGCCATCGGCGCCTTCAGCCATGGCGTGATCAGCTATTTCGACTGGGAGTCGAAGGAATATCGCGACATCCCGGTGGAGGAGCAGGTGGAGGTGGCCGCGCTGTCGGGCGATGTGGCGCTCGATCCCGACGGCCAGCCGGCGGTGCATGTGCATGTGGTGCTGGGGCGGCACGATGGCAGCGCTCTGGCCGGCCATCTCTCCAAGGGCGTTGTCCGGCCGACGCTGGAGCTCATCGTCACCGAGACCCCCGCCCATCTGCACAAGCAGATCGACCCGCAAAGCGGGCTGGCGCTGATCCGTCGGTAAGGGGCTGGGTCGAGGCTGGTCGGGGCAGCAGGATTCGAACCTGCGACCTGAAGTACCCAAAACTTCCGCGCTACCGGGCTGCGCTATGCCCCGACACCTTGAATGCCCGCCGTGGCGGGCAACGTCTTCTCGCCCGCTGGGGCCGGGCCGCTGTCAGATGGCACAGAAGGGTCCCGGTCGGCAAGATGGCCGGCGGGCGGAAGGCCCGCATCCACGCAGGACGCCGGCCAACCGCTCACGCCGCCGTCCGCCTATCGGGCGGAGGCGACCTTGCGCTTGGCGGCAGGGGCCGACCTCGCCGCCGGCGGCTTGGCCGCCGTCACCGCACGTTCGGCGGCCTCCTTGGCCAGGCGCGCCGCCCGAAGCTGGGCGGTTTTGGCCTCGCGCCGGACGACTTCCTGATGGATCGTCTCCATGGCGGCGCGCGAGATCGCTTCCGCCTTCGTTTCCAGCCGGGTCAGCGTCGGCCGGGAGACGGGGAGGGCGGAGGCGGGCAGGGGACGGCTCATGGGTCGATTCCTTTCGGTGTCGTCAGGCACGGTCTCAAGGCGCGTGAAGTCGCTGCGCGGGCTATTCGGCCGCCGGCGCCGGCGGGGCCGCCGGACGGGCAAAGGCCGGGCGGGTGGAGGGCTTCTTCTTCGGGGCGGCGATCAGCCCCTCGCGAACCGCCTGCTTGCGCGCCACCTTGCGGGCGCGACGAACGGCCTCGCCGGCTTCGCGGTTGCGCCGCTCGGAGGGCTTCTCATAGGCGCGACGCGCCCGCATTTCCCGGAAGATGCCTTCGCGCTGCATCTTCCTCTTCAGAACCTTCAACGCCTGGTCAACATTGTTATCGCGTACGAGAACCTGCAAATCCTGTCCAATCCTGTGGTCGAGTCGAATGGTAAAAATCGCCGTCGCGAGCGACGACGTTGTTCTTATATAGGACGAAAGGCAGAAAAAGTCAGGGGCCTCTACCCGCTGGTATGCGCGCGCACCGCACGAGTGAGCGCCGGATTGGGTTCGTCGGCCACCTCGGATGCTCTCGCGGCTTTCTCGAATTGCCTTCGCGCGCCTTCGAATGCTGCCATGTATTCGAGCGGTTAAATGCGTCCCGGGCGAAGGCCGTGTCGCATGCGGGGCCGATGAGCACGGCGGATGGGGGAACCGGGGCGCGGGCCCATTGCCAGAACGTTGTGACCGCCTTAATCAGGGCGGGCGAGGCGCCTGGCCCGCCTCGACGCCGGCACTCGGCGCGGCGGGGGCGGCGAGGCAAGGGAGCGAGGGGAAATGGTCGCACGCATCTACAAGCCGACCCGGACCGCCATGCAGTCCGGCAACGCCCGAACCAAGCTCTGGGTGCTCGACTATGAGCCCGAGCAGCCTCGCCTGGTCGAGCCGCTCATGGGCTATACCAGCTCCGGTGACATGAAGAGCCAGCTGCGTCTGCGCTTCGACACCAAGGAAGAGGCGGTGGCCTATGCCGAGAAGCATGGCATCGCCTACCAGCTGCAGGAGCCGCAGGAAGCGGCGCGGCGGCGCATGGCCTATTCCGACAATTTCAGCTTCCGCCGCATCGGCCAGTGGACCCACTGATCGTCCTGCCGGCGGGGACAGGCGGGCCGCGTAGCTCAGCTGGATAGAGCAGCCGCCTTCTAAGCGGCAGGTCGCTGGTTCGAGCCCAGCCGCGGTCGCCACCCTTCGCGAGCCGGAACGGCGGCTTCCTCGCCCCGGGCGGGTGGGACGTGATGCCTGCCGTCGCCCTTTCCCGCGAGTTCCCCATGCCCCCCATGCTTCGCCTTTACCTCGCCGGGCCGGAAGTCTTTCGGCCGGACGCCGCGCAGGAGGGCGCGCGGCTGCAGGCGCTGTGTGCGGCGGCGGGCGCGCAGGGGCTGTTTCCGCTGCACGCCGAGGGCGTCGACATCCGCCAGGCCTGCCTGGACATGATCGACGCGGCGGACGCGATGGTCGCCAACATCACCCCGTTTCGCGGCACCCACATGGACCCGGGCACGGCGTTTGAGATGGGCTATGCCGAAGCGCGCGGCAAGCCGGTGTTCCTGTGGTCGGCCGATCCCCGCCCGCTCCTCGAGCGCCATCCTCCCTTGGCCGACGGCCGGGACGGGGAGGGGCATCTGGTCGAGGACTGGGGCAAGCCGGAAAACCTGATGATCGTGCCCGATGGGCGCACGGTCTGGTCCTCGCCCGAGGAGGCGATCGCCGCGGCGATGGCGGCGCTGGATTTCGCGGTGCGCAACCACGACCTGCAGCGGCGCACAAGGCGGTCGGTGGCGATCGCCGTCGCGGTGAGCCTGGCGGCGGCGCTGTTGGCAGGCAGCCTCGCGGACTGGCTGATCGGCTGGTAGCCGAACCCGGACACCAGGCATTCGTCCGCCGACATCTTGGGCGTGCGCACCCACGCCAAGAAGTGAATGGAACCATTTCCTTCTATGCGCCGTTGTCTGTCCGAACGGATCGAGCGTCATGTTTCGATCCAGAAGCAAAAGCTTTCAGACGACGGAGATGACATCATGCGCAAGTTGATTCTTGCCTCTGCTACTCTGGGCATTCTCACCGCCGGCGGCGTCGGCGCCGCTTTCGCCGACCAGCCCGCCTATCGCGGCCAGGTCTATGAGGGGCGCAACGCCTATATGGGCGAACGCTATTATGGCGAGCCGGTCTACGCGCCGCAGTATCGCCCGGCGCCCCTCGGCCCGTCCTATGGCCATGAGCCCTCCTATGCCGACCCGTGGTACATGCGCGGCGATCAGGCGATCATCAACCAGGAGCGTGCGAACAAGCGCAGCGAGCGCTGATCTCGCACCCGAATTCCTGATCGGAGCGGGCGGGCCTTGGGCTCGCCCGTTTTCGTTTGTATAGGCTCCGGCTTGACGGGCGGCACCGCGCCTTTCTTGAATGGCGACGCGGCGACGCGCCGCCTTCGTTCGGAGACCACCATGACCAAGCACGCCGGCACACTTCCCGATCTGCTCTCGCATGAGGAAAGGCTGGACCGGCTTGGCGCCGTCGCGGTGCATGTCGGGCTCGGCCTGCAGCGCGGGCAGGAACTCGTGATGACCGCCTCGCTCGACGCGCTGCCGCTGGTGCGCCGAATCACCGAGCACGCCTATAAGGCCGGTGCCAGCCTCGTCACCACCCTGTTCAGCGACGAGGAGGCGGCGCTGATGCGCTTCCGCAACGCGCCGGACGACAGCTTCGACACCGCGAGCGGCTGGCTATACGAGGGCATGGCGAAAGCGTTCGCCTCCGGCGCGGCACGGCTGGCGATCTCCGGCGAAAACCCGTCTTTGCTCGCCAATGAAGACCCGGACAAAGTGTCGCGTGCCAACCGGGCGCGCTCCAAGGCCTATATGCCGGCGCTGTCGCATATCGCCAATTTCGACATCAACTGGACCATCGTGTCCTACGCTTCCCCCGCCTGGGCGAAAGCGATGTTTCCTGACGATCCCGAGGACATCGCGGTCGCCAAGCTCTGGCATGCCATCTTCGCCGCCTCGCGGGTCGATGCGGCCGATCCGGTGGCGGCATGGGCGACGCATAATGCCGAGCTGCAGGCGCGCACCGCCCGCCTCAACGCCAGCCGCTACGCCGCGCTGCGCTTTCGCGGGCCGGGCACCGACCTCACCGTCGGCCTGGCCGACGAGCATGAATGGGCCGGCGGCGCCTCGCAGGCCAAGAACGGCATTGTCTGCAACGCCAACATCCCCACCGAGGAAGTCTTCACCACGCCGCACCGGGCCCGTGTCGACGGCTATGTCGCCAGCACCAAGCCGTTGGCCTATCAGGGCACGCTGATCCAGGACATCGCGGTGCGCTTCGAGGGCGGTCGCATCGTCGAGGCGCAGGCGCGCACCGGCGCCGACGTGCTGAACAAGGTGCTGGACACTGACGAGGGCGCCCGTCGGCTCGGTGAGGTGGCGCTGGTGCCGCATTCCTCGCCGATCTCGAAGAGCGGCCTGCTGTTCTACAACACGCTCTATGACGAGAACGCCGCCAGCCACATCGCGCTCGGCCAGTCCTATTCCAAGTGCTTCGTCAACGGCGCCGCGCTCTCCCCGGAGGAGCTGGCGGCGCGCGGCGCCAATACCAGCCTGATCCATATCGACTGGATGATCGGTTCCGGCGAGGTCGATGTCGACGGCATCAGCGCGTCCGGCGCCGCCGAGCCGGTGATGCGCAAGGGCGAATGGGCGTGAGTGTCGTGCTTTGCAGCGGGGCGGCTTCCTGATGTCGCCGATCTATGATGAAGTCCCGTCGCCTTGCGATCGACCGAATCCGGTCGCCGGACGGGGGAATTGGTGATGTGTCGTTGGCGCGCCTGGTGGAAGGGGCTTCCCGCCCTTGCCGTGCTGGTGGCGCTTGCCGTCACCTTCGCGCGGGCGCCGGTGGAGCAGGACCTGACCGAGCGGGCGGAGACGCTGCTCTCGGTCATCGGCGAATCCTGGGCCCATGCCCGCTTCGAGGGCCGCAACGCGCTGCTTGAGGGCGAGGCGCTGTCCGAGGAAGCGCGGATCAAGGTGCGCTACGAACTGGCGCGGCTTTCCGGCGTGCGTATCGTCGAGGACCGCACGACCCTCCTGCCGGAGCGCCGGCCGTTCACCTTCGCCGCCATCCGCGACGGCAGCAAGCTGCACCTCGAAGGCTATGTGCCGTCCTCCTATGCGCGCCGGCGCATTGCCGAGGCGGCCGCCGCCATGGCGCCGGGCATCGTGGTGACGGGCGAGAAGGAACTGGTGCGGGCGCGGGGCGTGCCGGCCGGCGATTTCATCGGTGTCGTCACTTTCGGCATCCAGCAGCTGGCCAAGATGCCGGCGGGCCGCATCACCATTTCCGACGATGCCTTCTCGATCGAGGGCCGGGCCCCCGACTTCGCCTCCTATGACGCGCTGGAAGTCACCGTCCGCAGCGAGCTGCCCGGCGATTTCGACCTGGCGCGTTTTGCCGTGCTGCCGCCGATCGTGTCGCCCTTCATCTGGTCGGCGGCGCGCGAGAAGGACGGCGACGTCACCCTCTCGGGCTATATCCCGCTCGGCGACGCCCGCCGCGCCCTGCTCGACATGGTGCGCGGCGCGGTGCCGGGGGCGGCGATCTCCGACCGGCTGCGGCTGGCCGATGGTGCCCCGCCGACCGAGGGCTGGCTCAAGGCGGTGGCCTTCGCCCTTGGCCAACTGGGCCGGCTGCCGAACGGCACGGTGTCGCTGTCGGGCACCACCATCGCCATCGAGGGCACGGCGCCCGACTTCGCCGCCTATGACGCTCTGGCCGGCGCCCGCCGAAACGTGCCCGAGGGCTATACGCTAACCCGGTTCGCGGTCGAGCCGCCGCGCGTCGATCCCTTCGTGTGGGGCGTGCAGCGCAGCGCAAACGGGCTGCGGCTGACCGGCTATGCCCCGTCCGAGGAAGCCAAGCGGCTGGTGCTCGACGCGGTGCGCGGCGATTTCCCCGGCGTGCCGGTGAGCGACGAGATGCGGATCGCCATGGGCGGGCCGGCCGCCGAGGCCTGGGTCGCGGCCACCAGTTTCGGCGTCTCCCAGCTCTCCCGCCTGCGCCAAGGCGCGGTGCGTGGCACGGGCACGACGCTCTCCATCGCCGGCGAAGCGCTCGATGCGGCGGCGTTCATGACCGTTCGCATGGCGCTGGAAGAATCGCCGCCGCGGGGCTTCACGCTGCGCAGCGATGTGCGCCCGCCGGTTGTCTCGCCCTATGTCTTCAGCCTGCGCAAGGATGGCGACGGCCTGACGCTGTCCGGCTTCTTTCCCTCGCCCTCCGAGCATGAACGCCTTGTCGAGGCCGCCAGGACCCAGTTCTTCGGCGCCCGGCTGAACGACGTCTCGGCCATCGCGCAAGGCGCTCCGCAGGGCTTCACCGCCGCCGTCATGACGGCGATGCGCCAGCTGTCGCGGCTGGAAAGCGGCGAGGCGCGCTTCGACGACAACCAGCTGAAGGTGACGGGAACGGTGCTCTACCCCGAAGCCGTCACCTCGGTGCGGGCCAATCTGGCCGCCGGCCTGCCCTCCGGCTTCACGCTCGACGTGGCGCTCGATGTCGCCCCCCCGCCGGCGCCGGTCGATGCCACCGCCTGCCAGAGCCTCATCAATCACCTGCTGGACAAGGGCACCATCACCTTCTCCGCCACGGATGCGACCATCGAGACCTCCAGCTTCGGCCTGCTCGACCGGATCGCGGCGGCCGCGGCCAGCTGTCCGGACGCGCTGATCGAGATTTCCATCCGTCAGCCGGACACGGAGGCGGCGGTGGCGGCGGCACGGGCTCAGGCGCTGGTGCAGTACCTCGCCGCCGCCGGCATCGCCCCGGATCGGCTGATCACCGGCGAGCAACCCTCGCTCGCCGTGCAGACCCCGACCGGCACGAACGGCCCCGCTGCCGGCGTGCAGCTGATCGTGAGGTGAGGCATGTTGTTCTTGGCGCTTGAACTCTGGCCGTATCTGGCCGCCGCCCTCATCGTCGGCCTTGCCACCGGCTGGTGGAGCGGCTGCGCGCCGAAGCGGGCCCGCACGCCCGCCACCGACACGACGAAGGGCGCGTGATGACCCCCTTCGCCATCGACGTGACGCTGCTTCTGGTGGGGACCTATCTGGTCGGCTGCATCGGCGGCTGCTGGCTTCGCCGCCTGATGGGCGGCCGCCGGCAGGGCTGAGGCGGGGCGGGAGCGACGGCTGAGCCACCGCCCCGCGCGGGTCAGATGCGCGAGCCGCGCAGATCCGCCTCGATCTGCAACGAATCGCGGGAGCCGAAGCGCGACTTGTAGACCTGTGCGTTCTCCATCACCCGCTGCACATAGTTGCGCGTCTCGGAGAAGGGGATGCGCTCCACCCAGTCGATCGGGTCGACAGACGGGTCGCGCGGGTCGCCATAGGCGGCGATCCACTTCGCCACATTGCCGCGCCCGGCATTGTAGGCGGCGAAGGTCAGCACATAATTGTTCTGGTAGTTGTCGAGCAGGCTGCGCAGCTCCGCTGCGCCGTACTGCACATTCACCGCCGGAACGGCGAGCCGCCTGGGATCGAGCTTGGTGCCGGTGCGCCGGGCGATGGTGGCGCCGGTGGCGGGCATTACCTGCATCAGGCCGGTCGCGCCGGCGGAGGAGCGCGCCGAAGGATTGAACATGCTCTCCTGCCGGGCAATGGCATAGACCAGCGAGCGGTCGACATCCTCGGTGATCGGCTGGTAGGCGGGAATGCCGATGGTGGGATAGGCCTCGGCCTCCAGCGGAATGCCGCGATTGAGCGCCACCTTGCCGATCATCGTCATCGCCCGCGCGTCGCCCTGCTGCTTGGCGAGTTCCGCCAGCAGGCCGAGCTGCGCCGCATCCGGCAGCCGCTCGGCGAGGTCATAACCGAGGGCGATGGAGAGGTTCGACTTGTCCAGCTTCTCCAGCAGCTTGAAGATCATCACGCCTTCGTCGCGGTTGAAGGCGTTGCGCTGGGCGGCATTGGCGGTGGGCGCGGTCTGGATCTTCACCCGCGAATTGCCCAGCCGCGCGGCGGCGAGCTGGCCGTAATAGGCGGTGCCATACTGGGCGGCCGTCGCATATTGTGAGCGCGCATTGGCGGTGGAGCCGAGCGCCTCATAGGCGCGGCCCTGCCAGTAATAGCCGCGCGACACGGTGGCGGGATGAGTCTGCCGCTCCGGCACCTTGGCGAAATGCGCCAGTGCCGCCTTCGGCTCGTTGAGGTAGCGCAGCGCCAGCCAGCCCGCCGTGAAATGGTGGTCGGCCCGCATGTGCTCGTCTTCCGGCTCGGCCGCCTCGCGCGCCACCTTGTAGGCGGTGCGGGCATCGCCCTTGTCGAGCAGGCCGCGCGCCACCAGCCGGCGCTCCACCCACCATTCGTCCGGATCGACCAGCACGGCGCCATCCTTCGGCGCGCTGGACAGCGTACGCGCGGCAGCGGCGTGGTCGCCCTGCCGGCGCTGCATCTTGGCCAGCGTGTAGATGTAGGCCGGGTCCGAGCGCAGCGAGGCCGGCACCGCCGCCAGCAGCTTGGCGACATCGCCCTTGCCGGTGGACAGCGCGATGCGGGCCCGTGCCAGCGCCACGACGTCATTGCCGGCGCGCTGCGCCGCGCGCAGGCCGCGTTCGCTGTCCTCGGCGTAGAGCAGCTTGTCGGCGCGGTACTTGTGGTCGGTGCGGGTGAGCAGGCCGCCGAATTCGACCATCACCGTCGATTCGGTGTCGGAGCCGAGCGCGTCCTCCTGCCAGGCATTGCGCAGCCAGGCCGCGCCCGCCTTCTGGTCGCCGGCGGCAAACAGCGCCCGCGCCAATGCGATCTTGCCTTCGCCGGAATAAGGCGCCTGCTCGGCGAAGAAGTTGAGGATCGTCTGCGGATCCTTGTTCTCGACATAGAGCAGATATTCGAGCCGGCGGCGCAGCACGATCGGGGTCGGAAGGGTGGGGTGCGCCTCCAGAATGGTGACGGCGCGGTCATAGCCGACATCGCGCGCGGTGACGCGCAGCGCCAGCCAGCGCACCAGTGCCTGCGCGCCAGGATCACGCATCCGGTCGGCCATGGCCAGTGCCTGGGCGCTCTGGCCCTGGTCGATGAGGTCGGTCGCGGTCTTCAGGTCGCCGCTGGCCCCGGCAAGCGACGAACTCGCCGCGAGCGCCATGCCACTGGCGGCGGAAGCGGCCGTCACCTTGGCGGAGGGTGTGAGCGTCGGCTTGGCGGCGGGGGTCGGGGCGGGCTTCTTGGCCGCCGTCTTCGCCGTCTTGTCCTTGGAGGGCTTGGCTGCGGATTTGGCAGCGGGCTTCGCCGCCGGCTTGGGCGCGGGGGTGGGGGTTGCAGCCTCGGCAGGCGAGAGCGGCAGCGCGGGAATGAACCCGGCCGAGCCGAGCAGCAGCATGGCCGCGACCGGCAGCACCGCGCCGGCGTGGCGACGGGAGCCGTTTTCGGAACGCCGCCGCAGCGGATGTTCGTTCACGCACTCGCTCATGGCGGCTCGCTCTCCTGACAAACGCATCGTGCCCGGTGCGGCCCTCCTATGGGCCGGCACGGGCAGCCTCAGTTGTCGCGCGATCTTATTGACGAAGTGCTAACCACAACCCCAGCGCAGCCGCATCGCTTTGGATCAATCGCTGCATCGGCTCGATATAGAAGCGCAACCCGGCAAAACGGGGGCAGCGTACCGTATCGGCAGGCGCTTTGCGCGCCTTTGCCATGGGAAGCGCCAACAATGCCCTTCCTTCGGCCGCGCCGACGCGATATCTGATGCCCCCTTCGCCGCAACATGCTTGGCCGTGTTGCGCGACAAGGACGAGAAAGCTTCAGGAGCGCGCCATGTCCCACCCGCTGCCCTTCCGTGGATCCTTTACGGCGCTTGTGACGCCGTTCCGCGATGGCGCGCTGGATGAGAAAGCGTTCCGGGACCTGGTGGACTGGCAGATCGCGGAAGGCATTCACGGCCTCGTGCCCGTCGGCACCACGGGCGAGAGCCCGACCGTCTCCCATGACGAGCACAAGGCCGTGGTGGAATGGACGGTGGCGCAGGCCGCCGGCCGGGTGCCCGTCATCGCCGGCGCCGGTTCCAACAACACGATCGAGGCCATCGACCTCGCCCGCCACGCCGAGAAGGCGGGGGCGGATGCGGTGCTTGTGGTCACGCCCTACTACAACAAGCCCGGCCCTGAGGGCCTGTACCAGCACTACAAGGCCATCAACGACGCGATCGGCATTCCGATCTACATCTACAACATCCCCGGCCGGTCGGTGATCGACATGTCGGTGGAGACGATGGCGCGGCTCTATGAGCTGCCCAACATCGCCGGCGTGAAGGACGCGACCGCCAATCTCGTGCGTGTCAGCCAGCAGCGCCAGGCGATGGGCCCGGCCTTCAACCAGCTCTCCGGCGAGGACGCCACCGCGTTGGCCTTCATGGCCCATGGCGGCGACGGCTGCATCTCGGTCGCCTCGAACGTGGCGCCCAAGCTCTGCGCCCAGCTGATCGAGGCCTGCATCGCCGGCGACTACGTCAAGGCGCTGGAGCTGCAGGACCGTCTGTTCCCGCTGTTTCAGGCGCTGTTCGTTGAAACCAACCCGAGCCCCACCAAATATGCGCTGAGCCTGCTCGGCAAGATCGCCGACGAGGCCCGCCTTCCGATGGTGCCCGTCACCGAAAAGACCAAGGAAACCGTCCGCGCAGCGATGCGCCACGCCGGGATCCTCAACTGACGCAGGCCGGGGCATCCGCTCCGGTTCGGAGCTAAGCGATGGCCGAGAAAAAGACACAGGACCGCAAGGTCGTCGCCGACAACCGGCGGGCGCGGTTCGATTTCGAGATCGGAGAGGTCTTCGAGGCCGGCATCGCGCTGTCCGGTACGGAGGTGAAGAGTCTGCGCAGCGGGCGCGCCACCGTGGCCGAGAGCTATGTCTCGGCCAAGACGGGCGAAGCCATCATCTACAACACCTTCATCCCGGAATATCTGCAGGCCAACCGCTTCAACCATGAGCCGCGCCGCCCGCGCAAGCTGCTGCTGCACAAGCGGCAGATCGCCAAGATCTGGCAGGCGGTGGAGCGCGAGGGCATGACGGTGGTGCCGCTGCGCATCTATTTCAACGAGCAGGGCCGCGCCAAGGTGGAGATCGCCATCGCCCGCGGCCGCAAGGCGCATGACAAGCGCGAGGCGCTGAAAGCCAAGGACTGGGCGCGCGACAAGCAACGCCTGTTGCGCGACCGGGGATAGGGTCGCCGTTCTTCAAAGGCGAAACAAAAGAAAAGCCCGGCACTTGGCCGGGCTTTTTGATTCGATCTGTCAGAGCCGCTCAGTCCTTGGCGCGCTCGACATAGGAGCCGTCGGCGGTCATCACGACGATGCGGGTGCCGACCGCGATGTGCGGGGGCACCGCCGAGCGCACGCCGTTGGAGAGGATGGCCGGCTTGTAGGAGGAGGAGGCGGTCTGGCCCTTCATCGCCGGCTCGGTCTCCACGACTTCGAGCACCATGCGCTGCGGCAGCTCGATGGCGATGGCGACGCCCTCATGCACCGACAGATGCACCTGCATGCCGTCGCTGAGATAGGCGGCCTGGTCGCCAATCACATCCGGCGACACCGCGATCTGGTCGTAGTTTTCCGGGTTCATGAAGTGGAAGCCTTCACCGTCCGAATAGAGGAAGGTGTAGGGGCGGTCCTCGACGAGGGCGCGCTCCACCTGCTCGGTGGTGCGGTAGCGCTCGGAGACCTTGGTGCCGTCGGAGATGCGGCGCATGTCGAGCTGCGTCACCGGCGTGCCCTTGCCGGGGTGGATGTTCTCGGCGGTGAGCACGACATAGAGCTTGCCGTCCATGTCGACCACGTTGCCCTTGCGCAGCGTGCTGGCGATGACCTTGACCATTGCGGTCCTCTGGCTGTTGGGTGCGCCGCATCGCGCGGGGCACCGCTGGGATTCCATTGGCGCCTCCTATACAAGCGCGCCCGCTTTCCGCCAACCCCGCCCGCATCCCGCACTGCGCGCGCCGGAGCAACGCCATGTCCGTATCCGCCTCGCCCTGGTGGTCGCCGCAGAGCCATGCCGACCGGCGCCCCTTCCTGCTGGCGCGGCAGAAGATCCAGGCGGCCTTGCGCGCCGCCTTCGCCGCGCAGGATTTCATTGAGGTGGAGACGCCGATCCTGCAGGTGTCGCCCGGCAATGAGATCCACCTCAAGGCCTTCGCCACCGAGCTGGAGCGGCCGGACGGCTCGCGCGCGCCGCGCTATCTCCACACCTCGCCGGAATTCACCGCCAAGAAGCTGCTGGCGGCGGGCGAGCCGCGGCTCTTCACCTTCGCCCGCGTGTTCCGCAATGGCGAGCGCACGGCGCTGCACCATCCCGAGTTCACCATGCTGGAATGGTACCGCGCCCATGCGGGCTATGAGGCGCTGATGGAGGACTGCGCGGCGCTGCTGGCCGTGACCGCGCAAACGGTGGGCGCCTCGCTTTTCCATTTCGGCGGCCTGTCCTGCGACGTGGCGCAGGCGCCCGAACGGCTCACCGTCGCGCAGGCCTTTTCCCGCTTCGCCGGCATCGAGCTGATGGAAAGCGTCGGTGCGGGCGGCAACGACCGCGACCGTCTCTGGCAGGCGGCGCAGCGCGCGGGCATCCGGGTGGCGCCTGACGACACATGGGCGGATGTGTTCACCCGAGTGATGGTGGAGAAAATCGAGCCGCATCTCGGTATCGGCCGCCCGACGATCCTGTGCGACTACCCGCTGTCCGAGGCGGCGCTGGCCCGCCCCAAGCCCTCCGACCCGCGCCTTGCCGAACGGTTCGAGCTTTATGTCTGCGCCGTCGAACTCGCCAACGGCTTCGGCGAACTCACCGACCCGGCCGAGCAGCGCCGCCGCTTCATCGAGTGGATGGACGAGAAGGAGCGCGTCTATGGCGAGCGCTACCCCATCGACGAGGATTTTCTCGCTGCCCTGGCGCAGATGCCGGAGGCCTCGGGCATCGCGCTGGGGTTCGACCGGCTGGTGATGCTGGCGGCCGGCGCGCGGCGGATCGAGGATGTGCTGTGGGCGCCGGTGGCGCCCTGAGCGGGCTCAGCCCAGCGCGTCGATATGGGCGCGCACCTTGGCGAACACGGCGTGGAACATCTCCGTCGTCAGCACGCCGGTATTCGTGTTGTAGCGCGAGCAATGATAGCTGTCGAAAAGCACCAGATCGCCGAGCCGGTGCACGGCGCCATGGGCGAATTTGTGGTGCGAGAGCCGTTCGCCATGTGCCGCCAGCACCTGGTCATGGGCGATCTTGCCCAGCGCGACAATGGCGCTGAGGCTCGGCAGCAGGCCGATCGTGGCGGAGAAGAACGGCCGGCAGGTCCGTATCTCGTCGGTGGTCGGCTTGTTCTCGGGCGGCACGCAGCGCACGGCATTGGTGAGGCGCGCATCGACGAGGCGCAGCGAATCGTCGGGGCGCGCCTCGAAGGTGCCGGTAGCGAAGCCGAATGTGATCAGGGTCGAATAGAGCAGTTCGCCCGCATAATCGCCGGTGAAGGGGCGGCCGGTGCGGTTGGCCCCGCGCAGGCCCGGCGCGAGGCCGACGATCAGCAGCCGTCCGTCGACCGGGCCAAAGGAGGGCACCGGCGCGTTGTGCCAGCTGGGCTCCTGCTCCCGCCAGTGATCGCGGAAGGCAACCAGGCGCGGGCAGAGCGGGCAGTCGCGCGGCGGCTCGGGCGCCGCCACCGCCGGGGAGGCGTCGAGGACAGCCGCCATCGGATTCAGGCGTCCGCCGTGTCGTCGTCGGAGGAGGGCGCCGGCGTGCGGCGCTCCAGAAAGCGCGGCGTCTCCTGCATGCGGCCGGAACGGTCCGCCGGGTCGCGGCCGACGCGGGCCTGCAGGTCCACCAGGTCGAGGAACACGTCCGCCTGACGGCGCAGCTCGTCGGCGATCATCGGCGGCTGGGTGTGGATGCTGGAGACTACCGTCACCCGCACGCCCTTGCGCTGCACCGCCTCCACCAGCGAGCGGAAATCGCCGTCGCCGGAAAAGATGACGATGTGGTCGACATGGTCGGCCAACTCCATGGCGTTGACCGCGAGTTCGATATCCATGTTGCCGCGCACCCGGCGGCGGCCCTGGCTGTCGGTGAACTCCCGCGCCGGCTTCGTCACTACCGAATAGCCATTGTAATCCAGCCAGTCGAGCAGCGGGCGGATCGACGAATATTCGGTGTCTTCGACCAGCGTCGTGTAATAAAATGCCCGCAGAACGTAGCCGCGCCCCTGGAAGTCCTTGAGCAGGCGCTTGTAGTCGATATCGAAACCGAGCGACTTGGTGGCGGAGTACAGATTTGCCCCATCAATGAAGAGGGCGATCTTTTCCATGCCGTTGGCCATAATGATAAAATACCTGGACTGACAATCTGGTTAGGTCGCAGACGCCCCAACGACGCAGGGCCGCGTCCGCCGCCTATAGACATAACCGATTTATGGCGACGGCGAGACGAAGCGGCCTGTTATCAGCCGGTTTTAATCGCTTGATCGTGAGCGGCCCGACACAGGCCTCTCCCGGGAAAGCTTGCCCCTGAGGGCGGATTGGTTTAAGGACGCCGCTTCCCTTATCCCGTCAGGAGTGCCGAAGCATGGCTCGCGTCACCGTCGAGGACTGCATCGACAAGGTCGACAATCGCTTCGAGCTGGTCCTTCTTGCCGGCCACCGTGCGCGCGCCATCGCGTCCGGCGCGCCGATCACGGTTGACCGTGACAACGACAAGAACCCGGTTGTGGCCCTGCGCGAGATCGCCGACGAGACCGTCTCGCCGGAAGATCTGCGCGAGGAACTGATCCACTCGCTCCAGAAGTTCACCGAGGTGGACGAGCCGGAGCCGGAGACTGTTCCGATGATCGCCTCGTCGCATTCGTCGGGCGGCGACGATTCCGACGTCATGCTCGACCGCATGACCGAGGAAGAGCTGCTGGCCGGCCTGCAGGGGCTGGTGCCCCCCGAGCCGAGCGACGACGACGAGGGCTGACGCCCTTTTGGGTGGATCGGTTTTCGGGCTTGTCACCTGATCACAAATCACGCGAACGGCCCGGCCCTGTGCCGGGCCGTTTCCGTTTAGCCTGCCTTTTCCGCCACATGCGGCTTGCGCTGGCCGGGCTTGCGGACGATATCTAGCCCAGCGGCCGCCTCGGTCGATCCTTCTCGCGAGTCCCTGTCATGATGCGGCAGTACGAGCTCGTCGAGCGCGTGCGCCGGTACAATCCCAATACCGACGAAGCGCTGCTCGATCGCGCTTACGTCTATGCGATGCGCGCCCACGGCACGCAGAAGCGCGCCTCGGGCGATCCCTATTTTTCGCATCCGCTCGAAGTCGCCGCGATCCTGACCGACCTCAAGCTGGACGACGCCACCATCGTGGCGGCGCTGCTGCACGACACGATCGAGGACACCGACGCCACCCGCGAGGAGATCGACCGCATCTTCAGCCCGCAGATCGGGGCGCTGGTCGAGGGCCTGACCAAGATCAAGAAGCTCGATCTGGTGTCCAAGCAGGCCAAGCAGGCCGAAAACCTGCGCAAGCTGCTGCTCGCCATCGCCGACGATGTGCGCGTGCTGCTGGTCAAGCTCGCCGACCGCCTGCACAACATGCGCACGCTGAAATGGGTGCCGGAGGAAAAGCGCTCCCGCGTCGCCCAGGAGACGCTGGATATCTATGCGCCGCTCGCCGGCCGCATGGGCATGCACGACATGCGCGAGGAGCTGGAGGACCTGTCGTTCCGCCAGCTGTCGCCGGAAGCCTATGATTCCATCCTCGGCCGGCTGCAGGCGCTCAAGGAGAACAATGGCGAGCTGGTCGCCGCCATTGAGCGCGAACTGTCCGATGCCATCGCACAGAAGGGTATCGAGGCCGTCGTCACCGGCCGGCAGAAGCGCCCGCACTCCATCTGGCGGAAGATGGAGCGCAAATCGGTGGCGTTCGAGCAGCTTTCCGACATTTACGGCTTCCGCATTCTCGTCGACACCGTGGAGGACTGCTACGCCGTGCTCGGTGTGGTGCATACCAAATGGCCGCTCGTGCCGGGGCGGTTCAAGGACTATGTTTCCACCCCCAAGCAGAACGACTACCGCTCGATCCACACCACCGTGGTCGGCCCCGGCCGGCAGCGCGTCGAACTGCAGATCCGCACCCGGCAGATGCACGAGATCGCCGAATACGGCATCGCCGCGCATGCGCTCTACAAGGACACCGGCGGCTCCGATCCGCTGACCCGCGATTCTAACGCCTATGCCTGGCTGCGCCGCACCATCGAATTGCTGGCCGAAGGCTCCAGCCCCGAGGAATTCCTGGAGCACACCAAGCTCGAACTGTTCCACGACCAGGTGTTCTGCTTCACCCCCAAGGGCCGTCTCATCACCCTGCCGCGCCGCGCCACCCCGATCGACTTCGCCTATGCCGTGCATACTGGCGTCGGCGACCGGGCGGTGGGGGCGAAGATCAACGGCAAGATCTCGCCGCTGGTGTCGGAACTGCAGAATGGCGACGAGGTGGAGATCATCACCGCCTCCGGCCAGACGCCGCCGGCGGCCTGGGAATCGATCGTCGTCACCGGCAAGGCGCGCGCCGCCATCCGTCGCGCCACCCGCGCCGCCGTGCGGGCGCAATATGCCGGGCTCGGCAAGAAGATCGTCGAGCGGGCCATCGTGCGCGCCGGCAAGGTGTTCTCCGAGGAGAAGCTGGCGGCTTCGGTCGGCCGCCTGGCCCGCGCCTCGCTGGAGGACGTCTATGCTGCCGTCGGGCGCGGGGAGATGCGCTCGGACGATGTGGTGAAGGCGGTGCATCCGGAATGGACCGGCCCGCGCCCGGAAGAGCGCGCCGCGCTCAAGGGCGAGGGCTGGTTCGAGCTGGAGCAGGGCCAGAGCCTGAAGTTCAAGATTCCCGGCATTGAGAGCGACCCCGATCCGCTCACCGCCATCCCGATTCGCGGCATCAACCGCGAGCTGCCGGTGCGCTTCGCTCCCAATGGCGGCGCCGTGCCGGGCGACCGCATCGTCGGCATCCTCTCGCCCGGGGAGGGGATCACCATCTACCCGATCCAGTCGCCGGCGCTGCAGGATTTCGAGGAGGAGCCGGAGCGCTGGCTCGACGTGCGCTGGGATGTCGAGGAGGACGACCCGCAGCGCTTCCCGGTGCAGATCGTCGTCGTCGCCACCAACGAGCCTGGCTCGCTGGCCCAGGTCGCCCAGGTGATCGGCGAGCGCGACGGCAATATCGAGAATCTGCGCATGTCCTCGCGCTCGGCCGATTTCACCCGGATGGTGATCGATATCGGCGTCTATGATTTGCGCCACCTCAACGGCATCCTCACCGATCTGCGCGCCCGGCCGGTCGTCTCCAGCGTCGAGCGGGTGAACGGCTGACAAGGAACCGTTAACCCTGTTCGGCGTTTCATCGGCAGTTCCACGCAGCGTTCGCAGGAGACACCGATGACCGAACAGATCCACGCCAATGTCCGCATCGTCTCCGGCGCTGCCAAGGCCTTGTGGGGTCGGCTCTCCGGCGACGGCCACATGATCGCCAGCGGCCGCGTCGAGCAGCTGGCCGGGGAAGCGGCGCTGGCCTGCGCCCGTGCCCGCAGCCGCGCCGTGCGCGAGGGGGCCGTCGCCCGCGCCTGATCGGAGCGGCGAATGGGTGACGTGGCCCCCGGGATGGGCTATCACGCCACCCATTCAGCAACCTGCTCCAGGCGTTCGAGATGACACAAGACGAGGTCGTGGCCGAGTTCCGTGCGGCGGGTGCGCTGCTGGAGGGGCATTTCATCCTCTCCTCCGGCCTGCGCAGCCCGATTTTCCTGCAGAAGATGTTCATCTTCCAGGACCCGGTCCGCACCGCGCGCCTGTGCAAGGCGCTGGCGGAGAAGGCCGAGGCCGCCTTCGGCAAGATCGACTATGTCGTGTCGCCGGCCGTCGGCGGCATCGTGCCGGGTTATGAGACCGCCCGCCAGCTCGGCGCCATGGCGGTGTTCGTCGAGCGCGAGGGCGGCACTTTCCAGCTGCGGCGCGGCTTCACCATTCCGCCCGAGGCCAAGGTGCTGATGGTGGAGGACATCGTCACCACCGGGCTTTCCTCGCGCGAATGCCTCGCCTCCATCGCCGAGCACACCTCGAATGTCGTCGGCGCCGCCTGCCTGATCGACCGCTCGAACGGTAAGGCCGATCTCGGCGTCCCGCTGGTGGCGCTCGCCCGGCTCGATATCCCCGCCTATCCCGCCGACGCGCTGCCGCCGGAGCTGGCCGCCTTGCCGCCGGTCAAGCCCGGCTCGCGCAGCATCCAGGGGGTGAAGGCGTGACCACGCTCATTCCCCCCATCCGCCTCGGCGTGAATGTCGATCACGTTGCCACCATTCGCAACGCGCGCGGCGGCGATTTGCCCGATCCGGTGCGCGCGGCCCAGCTGGCCTGCGCCGCCGGGGCCGACGGCATCACCGCGCATCTGCGCGAGGACCGCCGCCACATTCGCGACAGCGACATGCGGCGTCTGCGCGAGCAGCTGACCGTGCCGCTGAATTTCGAGATGGCGGCGACCGACGAAATGGTCGCCATCGCCCTGGAGCAGCGCCCGCACGCCGCCTGCCTAGTGCCCGAGCGCCGCGAGGAGCGCACCACCGAAGGCGGCCTCGACGTCATCGGCGGTGGCATCGACCTCGCCCACAAAGTGGAGAAGCTCGCCCATGGCGGCATCCGCGTGTCGCTGTTCGTCGCGCCGGACGCCGACCAGATCGCCCGCGCCGCCGATATCGGCGCGGCGGTGATCGAGCTTCACACCGGCGCCTGGTGCGAGTTCATCGCCGCCGGCCAGAGCGACAAGGCCGAGGCCGAGCTGGCGCGGCTGCTGGCGGCGGCCGGGCAGGGGAGCGAACTCGGGCTGGAAATCCATGCCGGGCATGGGCTCGACTTCGCCACGGCGGAAGTGATGGCCGGCGTGGCGGCGGTGCGCGAGCTCAATATCGGCCATTTCCTCATCGGCGAGTCGATCTTCGTCGGGCTGGAAGGCGCCATCCGCCACATGCGTACCGCGATGGCGCGCGGCCGCGCCCGCCTCGGCGCGCCGCAGGCGGCGTGAGGGAGGGCAGGGCGTGATCCTCGGCATTGGCTCCGATATCACCGACGTCAGGCGCGTCGCCGAGGTGCTGGAGCGCCATGGCGAGCGCTTTCTCGACCGGGTGTTCACCCCGGTGGAACGCGCCAAATCCGATCGCCGCGCCCGCCGGGCGGAGAGCTATGCCAAGCGCTTCGCCGCCAAGGAGGCCTGCGCCAAGGCGCTCGGCACCGGGCTGGCGCAGGGCGTGTTCTGGCGCGACATGGGTGTGGTCAACCTGCCCTCGGGGCGGCCGACCCTGACGCTCACCGGCGGCGCGAAGGCGCGGCTCGACGCCCTCACCCCCGCCGGCTTCGAGGCGCGGATCGACCTCACCATCACCGATGATGGTCCGCTGGCGCAGGCCTTCGTCATCATCAGCGCCGTTCCCGCCACGCCGGACGTGTAGAGAGCTTCCGCCCCGTCACCTCGTGCGATCGTGAGCGGCGCGCGTTGCCGCCGCCGCACTGAGCGGCTATAGGAGCCGCACGGCCGCCCTGCGCGGCGCATGCCGTGCCGCTGAGCGCACCGGAAGGCAACATGACGTCCACCACCGAACCGAAGAAGCAGGAAGGTGGCCTCGGCGAAACCGTCAAGGTCATTCTCCAGGCGTTCCTGATCGCGCTTCTGATCCGCACCTTCCTGTTCCAGCCGTTCAACATCCCTTCCGGCTCGATGAAGGAGACGCTGCTCGTCGGCGACTACCTCTTCGTCTCGAAGTTCAGCTATGGCTACAGCCGCTTCTCGCTGCCGCTCTCGCCGCCGCTGTTCGACGGCCGCATCCTCGGCTCGACGCCCAATCGCGGCGACGTCGTGGTGTTCAAGCTGCCGCGCGACGAAAGCACCGACTACATCAAGCGGGTGATCGGCCTTCCCGGCGACGAGATCCAGATGATCGGTGGCCTGCTGCACATCAATGGCGTGCCGGTGAAGCGCGAGGATGCCGGCTACTGGATGGACGACGAGGGCAATGGCCGGGTCGAGCGCGTGAAGCGCTGGACGGAGACCCTGCCCAATGGGGTGAGCTACTACACGCTCGATCTCGTCGAGAACGGCTTCTACGACAATACCGACGTCTACAAGGTGCCGCCCGGCCACTATTTCATGATGGGCGACAACCGCGACAATTCCACCGACAGCCGCGTGCTCAGCCAGGTCGGTTATGTGCCCTATGAGAACCTGATCGGCCGGGCCCAGATCATCTTCTTCTCGGTGAAGGAAGGTGATGCGGCGTGGCAGTTCTGGAAATGGCCGTGGACGGTGCGCTGGAACCGCCTCTTCTCCTTCGTGCGATGACGCGCGGCAAGAACCGCGTCCCCGACGACGCCGGCCTCGATGCGCTGGAAAGCGCGCTGGGGCACAGCTTTGCCGACCGCGCCCATCTGCGCCTCGCGCTGACGCATATCTCCTCGGTGACGGGTGTGCAGGGCTCCAGGGCGCGTGTGCGCTCCTATCAGCGGCTCGAATTTCTCGGCGACCATGTGCTCGGCCTCGTGGTCTCGGACATGCTCTACCGCGCCTTTCCGCACGCCGAGGAGGGGGAACTCTCGCGGCGCCTCGCCGATCTCGTCTGCGAGGATGCCTGCGCCGAGGTGGCGCTCGCCATGGGGCTCGGCCCGCATCTGCGGCTCGGCGCCGGCGAGGAACGTTCCGGCGGGCGCGAGCGCCCGGCCATTCTCGCCGATGTGGTGGAAGCGGTGCTGGCGGCGGTCTATCTCGACGCCGGCTATCCCGCCGCCGAGGCCATGGTCGATCGCTTCTGGCGCGCCCGCCTCGCCGTGCCCGGCAGTTCAGCCCGCGACCCCAAGACCGCGCTGCAGGAATGGGCGCAGGGGCGCGGATTGCCGCCGCCGCATTACCGGCTGGTCGACCGCTCCGGTCCCGATCATAATCCGGAGTTCCGGATCGCCGTCGACGTGCCGGGTTTCGAGCCGGTCGAGGCGACGGGCTCCTCCAAGCAGAACGCTCAGAAGATCGCCGCTGCGGCGTTCCTCCAACGGGTTAAGCAATGAACGACATCATCGACGAGACACCCGACGAGGGCCGCGAGGAGGGCTCTGGCGCGGCCCCCGAGGCGGCGCGCGAAAACACACGCTGCGGCTTCGTCGCCCTCATCGGCACGCCCAATGCCGGCAAGTCGACGCTGACCAACACGCTGGTCGGCACCAAGGTCTCGATCGTCTCGCACAAGGTGCAGACCACCCGCTCGCTGGTGCGCGGCATCGCCATCGAGGGCGCGACGCAGATCGTGCTCGTCGACACCCCCGGCATCTTCGCTCCCAAGCGCCGGCTGGAGAAGGCGATGGTGCGCTCCGCCTGGAACGGCGCGGGTGATGCCGATGCCGTGGTGCTGCTCATCGATGCCCGCGCCGGCCTCAATGACGAGGTCGAATCCATCATCCGGGGCCTGGCCGATGTGCGCCGCCCGCGGGCGATCCTGCTCAACAAGATCGACCTGGTGAAGCGCGAGAGCCTGCTGGAGCTTGCCGCCAAGGTGGCCGAACTCACCAGCTTCGACCGGCTGTTCATGGTGTCGGCGCTCGCCGGGCACGGGCTGAAGGACCTGCGCGCCTGGCTGGCGCAGATCCTTCCCTTCGGCCCCTGGCTCTATCCCGAGGACCAGATTTCCGACGCGCCGATGCGCTCGCTGGCCGCCGAGATCACCCGCGAGAAGCTGTTCCACCGCCTGCATGAGGAACTGCCGTACCGCTCGACGGTGGAGACCGATTCCTGGCAGGAGCGCAAGGACGGCTCGGTCCGTATCGAGCAGACCATTTTCGTCGAGCGCGAAAGCCAGCGGAAGATCGTGCTCGGCAAGGGCGGCGACACGATCAAGGCGATCTCGATGGCCGCCCGCAAGGAACTGACTGAGATCGTCGAGGCGCCGGTCCACCTGTTCCTGTTCGTCAAGGTGCGCGAGAACTGGGCCGACGACCCGGCGCGCTACCGCGAGATGGGGCTGGATTTCCCGCAGGAGTGAGGCCGCCCGATGGAGTGGTCCGACGAGGGCATCATTCTCGGCGTGCGCCGCCACGGTGAGGCCAATGCCATCGTCGAAGTGATGACCGCCGGCCATGGCCGCCATCTCGGCCTGGTGCGCGGCGGCGGCTCGCGCCGGCAGGCGGCGGCGCTGCAGGCGGGCAACGGGGTGCGCGTGACCTGGCGCGCCCGTCTCGACGAACAGCTCGGCGCCTATACGCTTGAAGTGACGGCCGCGCATGCCGGCCGGCTGATGGCACAGGCCCATTCCGCCTTCGCGCTGAGCCATCTGGGCAGCTTGATCCGGCTGCTGCCCGAGCGCGACCCCCATCCCGTGCTGCACGGCGATCTGGCCACCATGGTCGAGCATCTGCACCATGAGCGCCTGACCGGCATGATGATCGCTCGTTTCGAACTGACACTCCTGACCGAACTGGGTTTCGGTCTCGATCTGGAGAGCTGCGCCGCCACCGGCGGGCGCAACGATCTGCTCTATGTCTCGCCGAAATCCGGCCGCGCGGTGAGCCGAGACGCCGGCGCGCCCTGGCAGGCGCAGCTTTTCACGCTGCCCTATTTCCTCATCGCGGAAGTGGCCGAGCCGCCGCTGCCCGAAGATATCGAGGCCGCCTTCGCGCTGACGGGATATTTTCTGGCCCGCCGCGTGTTCGACCCCCGGGGGCTGCCGCTTCCCGATGCCCGCGCTTCGCTGCTGGCCGCGCTGAAACGGCCCGGTGGATAGCTTTGCGCGCGTGCGTTCGCGTCTTGTTCCCGCCCGCGCTTCGCGGTAGCACAGGGCATGGGTGAGCCACCGATTCCGACCGATGACGGCACGATCGAACCGATCGGGCTCAAGGCGGCGCTTGAAGAGCGCTACCTCGCCTATGCGCTGTCCACCATCATGCACCGGGCGCTACCGGACGCGCGCGACGGCCTGAAGCCGGTGCATCGCCGTATTCTCTACGGCATGCGGCTGCTGCGGCTCGATCCCGGCGGCGGCTTCCGCAAGAGCGCCAAGATCGTCGGCGACGTGATGGGCTCATTCCATCCGCATGGCAATGCGGCGATCTACGACGCCATGGTGCGTCTGGCGCAGGATTTCTCCCAGCGGTATCCGCTGGTCGACGGGCAGGGCAATTTCGGCAATATCGACGGCGACAATGCCGCTGCCGAACGCTACACCGAGGCCCGCCTGACCGAGGTCGCGCGGCTCATCCTCGACGGCATCGACGAGGACGCGGTCGATTTTCGCCCGAACTATGACGGCACGACGGAAGAACCCGTCGTCATGCCGGGAGCCTTCCCCAATTTGCTGGCGAATGGCTCGACCGGCATCGCGGTGGGCATGGCGACCTCGATCCCGCCGCACAACGCGGCCGAGCTGATCGACGCCAGCCTGCACCTGATCGAGAACCCACAGGCCACCACCGACGACCTGTTGACGTTCGTGAAAGGCCCGGACTTCCCGACCGGCGGCGTCATCATCGAATCCCCGTCCTCGATCGCCGATGCCTATGCCACCGGGCGGGGCGGCTTTCGCCTGCGGGCGCGCTGGGAGAAGGAAGAGACCGGGCGCGGCACCTATGTGATCGTCGTCACCGAGATTCCCTATGGCGTGCCCAAGTCCCGCCTGGTGGAGAAGATCGCCGACCTGCTGAACGAGAAGAAGCTGCCGCTTCTGGCCGATGTGCGCGACGAGAGCGCCGAGGATGTGCGGCTCGTGCTCGAACCGCGCGCGCGCAGTGTCGATGCCGAACTGCTGATGGAGAGCCTTTTTCGGCTGACCGAGCTGGAGACGCGCTTTCCGCTCAACATGAACGTGCTGGTCGGCGGGCAGGTGCCGAAGGTCGTCAGCCTGCTGGAAGCGCTGCGCGAATGGGTCGACCATCGCCGCGAGGTGCTGCTGCGCCGCTCGCGCCACCGGCTCGGGCAGATCGAGCACCGGCTGGAGGTGCTCGGCGGCTACCTCATCGCCTATCTCAATCTCGACGAGGTGATCGCCATCATCCGCGAGGAGGACGAGCCCAAGCCCGCCCTTATCGCGCGCTTCGAACTGACCGATGTTCAGGCCGAAGCCATCCTCAACATGCGCCTGCGCAGCCTGCGCAAGCTTGAGGAATTTGAGATCCGCAAGGAGCACGACACGCTTTCCAAGGAGAAGGCCGGTATCGAGAAGCTTCTCGGCTCCGAGGCGCTGCAGTGGAAGACGGTGGCCCGGCAGCTGGCCGAGACGCGCAAGATGTTTGCGCCCGAAACGCCGCTCGGCCGCCGCCGCACCACCTTCGGGGAAGCCTCGGTGCACAAGGCGGACGCGGTGATCGAGGCGCTGGTGGAACGCGAGCCGATCACCATCGTCGTCTCCGAGAAGGGCTGGATCCGGGCGCTGAAGGGCCATGTGGCCGATCTCACCGCCCTGGCTTTCAAGGGCGACGACCGGCTCAAGATCACCTTCTTCACCGAGACGACGGCCAAGCTGCTGGTGTTCGCCACCAATGGCCGCTTCTACACGCTCGACGCCTCGAAGCTGCCGGGCGGGCGCGGCCATGGCGAGCCGCTGCGCCTGTCGATCGAGCTGGAGCAGGAAGCCGACATTCTCGACGTGCTGCCCTATCTCGGCGGACGCCGGCTGCTGGTGGCGGCGAAGGAAGGGCGGGGCTTCCTCGTTGCCGAGGACGATTGCCTCGCCAATACCCGCAAGGGCAAGCAGATCCTTGGTGTCGATGCGCAGGAAGCGGTGAAGGTTACGCCGGCCACGGGCGACAGCGTCGCGGTGATCGGCGAGAACCGCAAGCTGCTGGTGTTCCCGCTGTCGCAGATCCCCGAAATGGCACGCGGGCGCGGCGTGCGGCTCCAGCGCTACAAGGACGGCGCGATGAGCGACGTGAAGGTGTTCAGCGCCGCCGATGGCCTCACCTGGACCGATACGTCCGGCCGCACCTGGACCGTGACCGACCTCACCGAATGGCGCGGCGAGCGCGCCGGTGCCGGCCGCCTGCCGCCCAAGGGTTTTCCGCGCAACAACAAGTTCGGCTGAGACGCGCCCGGAGGGCGAGGGCAGTGTCCTCGCGCTCCCCTCATGGCCGGGTGTGACCTGGCCACCCAGGCTTGTGACCAACCGCGTGCGGACGGGCTGGGTCCCCGGGTCAAGCCCGGGGATGAGGGATGAGAACGCGACGGTCTCGTTTTCCGCCGACGTCAGACGCCGATCTTGCCGCCATCCTTCTTGGTGATGACGACCACGGCCGGGCGCACCGGCATGTCATCCTTGAAGTCGGGCCAACGGGTGGACAGGTCTTCGTAATAGGACGGCCGGCCGAAGGGCGCCCAGTCCGTGCCGCCATCGCCGGGGTGCTGCACGGCGACGAAGGCGGTGCGGTCGTCCGGCGTGAACAGCGGGCCGCACATCTCGGCGCCCACCGGGACGCGGAAGAACAGCTTGGAGGTCGCACGCGCGCCGCCTTCGGTGTCCACCGCCCAAAGCCCGTCGGTGCGGCCGGTATCCTTCGGGTTGTTGCCGTCGGTGGAGACCCAGAGCCGGCCGGCGGCATCGACGGCGCAGTTGTCGGGCATGCCGAACCAGCCATTGCGGGTGGTGTCGGTGGAGAAGGACGCCCCAACCGCCGCGACCGAGGGGTCGCCGCACTTCAGCAGCACTTCCCATTTGCCCTTGGTGGCGGCGAAATCGCCATCCGCCTCGGCGATCTCGATGATATGGCCGAAGGCGTTCTTGGCGCGGGGATTGGCGGCGTCGACCTGGTCGTCCTTGCGCTTGGTGTTGTTGGTCAGCATCACATAGACCTTGCCGTTGACGCCGTTCGGCTGGACGTCCTCGGGCCGGTCCATCTTGGTGGCGCCGAGCAGGTCGGCGGCGCGGCGGGTCTCGATCAGCACGTCGGCCTGGCTGCCGAAGCCGTTGGCGGCGGTCAGCGGGCCCTGGCCGAACACCAGCGGCAGCCATTCCAGCGCGCCGTCGGCGTCGAACTTGGCGACATAGAGCGTGCCAGAATCGAGCAGGTCCATGTTCGCGGCGCGGTCGTTCGGGTTGAACGTGCCCGCAGTGACGAACTTGTAGACATAGTCGAAGCGCTCGTCGTCGCCGAGATAGAACACGACGCGCCCGTCCTTGGCGACGATCGACTCGGCGCCCTCATGCTTGAACCGGCCCATGGCGGTGCGCTTCTTCGGCACCGCGTTCGGGTCGTTCACGTCCACTTCGACGATCCAGCCGAAGCGGTTCGGCTCGTTCGGCTCCTTGGCGACGTCGAAGCGGTCATAGATGTTGCCCCACTCATAGGAGGCTTCCGGCACGCCATAGCGCTTGTAGTTGGCAGCTTCCTTGTGGCCCTCGGGCAGCTTGCCGAGGAAATAGCCGTGGAAGTTCTCCTCGGCCATCACATAGGTGCCCCAGGGCGTGACGCCGCCGGCGCAGTTATTGAGGGTGCCGATCACCTGGGTGCCGGTCGCGTCCGCCGCCGTCTTCAGCCGGTCGCTGCCGGCGGCCGGGCCGGTGAGCTGCATCGGCGTGGTGGAGGTGATGCGGCGGTTCAGCTTGCCGTCGCGCACCACCTGCCACTTGCCGTCCACCTTGCGGATTTCGACGATGCTGCCGCCATGCGCGGCCATCTCGATATCGACGCGCGTCTTGTCCGCCGGCGCCACCTTCAGCTTGCCTTCGGCAAGGGTGACGATGCCGGGGAACATCAGGTGCTCATTGGTGTATTCGTGGTTCACCACCAAAAGCCCGTGCTCGGAGGAGCCGTCGAGCGGGATGAAGCCGACATAGTCGTTATTGTAGCCAAACTGCCGGCGCTGGGCCTCGGCCGTCTGGTTCTTCGGATCGAAGGCGGGCGAGTCGGGAAAAAGCGGATCGCCCCAGCGCAGCAGCACCTCGGCATCATAGCCTTCGGCGACATGGTGGGTCTCGTCCACGCCCGCCTCGACCTCGATGAAGCTAAAGGCCGAACCATTCGCGGCGGCGCTGCCGTCGCTGGCGGCCTGCGCCTTTTCGGCTGACATCAGCGCGGCGGGGCCGACGGAGGCGGCAATGGCGGAAACGGCGAGGGCGCCCTTGAGGAGGCCACGGCGGGAGAAGCGGATCGAGATCAGCTCGCCCATGGTGGGGTTGAGCGTCGGGTTGCTACCGGCGCCGTCGGCCTCTTCCAGCAGGCTGGTGCGGAAGGGCGATGCCTGATCGGCGGTTTCCTGGTGGGCGGATTCCTGCGGCGGGCGATGAAGGTCGTCGGTCATGGGGGGCTCCGGCAATCTGTCCCGCTCCGAGTTGGAAGCGTTCCAGTGTGCTACCCCTCCGACGTCACAGCGCTATGACGGGCGTGCGGGCCGGCGGTCGACAACGTGTCATGTGACGGCGCGACGACCTATTCCTCCGTCCGGATCCAGCCCGCAGGGGCGAGGCGCTCCTGCGGCAGGAAGCGGCGCTTGTAGTTCATCTTGTCCGACCCCTCGACCCAGTAGCCGAGATAGACATAGGGCAGGCCCATCGCCTTCGCCTTGGCGATATGGTCGAGGATCATGTAGGTGCCGAGCGAGCGGCCGGCCTGGTCGGGATCGTAGAACGAGTAGACCATGGACAGGCCGTCGGCGAGCACGTCGGTCAGCGCCACGCCATAGAGCGGCCCCTGGCCGCGCCCGCTGACCGCCGTGGCTGGCCCGTGGCGGCGATATTCGATCAGCCGGGTGCGGACATGGCTGTCCTCCACCATCATCGCATAGTCGAGCACCGTCATGTCGGCCATGCCGCCATCGGAGTGCCGGCTGTCGAGATAGAGGCGGAAGAGGGAATATTGCTCGGCAGTCGGGATGGCGGCGCGGATATCGCCGATGAGGTCGGCATTGGCCTGGCGCACGCGGCGGAAGCCGCGCGTCTCGCGGAAATCGTCGACGCACACCCGCACCGAGACGCAGGCGCGGCACTGCTCGCAGGCCGGGCGATAGGCGATGGACTGGCTGCGCCGGAACCCGCCATGGGTCAGCACGTCATTAAGCTGGGTGGCCCGCTCGCCAACCAGATGCGTGAACACCTTCCGCTCCGAGCGCCCCGCCAGATAGGGGCAGGGTGAGGGAGCGGTCAGGTAGAATTGCGGTGTGTCGCGCGAATGTTCGGTCACGGCATGTTCACGTTGCGAATGGCTGAGGATCGCGCGCCCCGGCCGCGACGTCAAAGCCTGCTTTTATGCGGAGCATTACGATCCGCAAGGGCGGCGGGATCAGCGATAGCCGCGAAGCTCGCCCGCCCGCTCGTCATTATTGGTCACGACCGTGCCGATGATGAAATCATGCGCCAGCCGCTTGCGCCGGTTGAGCAGGCCGATGATCGTGACGAACGGGGTGAAGACGCTAATCGACACCCAGAACAGGACGAGGCTGACCACGGCCAGCATGGGCGTCATCGGCGCGCCGTGCCACACCCGCATCTCGATCCCCATCGCGCGCATGCCCAGCGTGGCCGAGCGCGGTCCGCCCAGGGTGAGCCCGACATAGACCAGCGCCCACACCACATAGCCCGGCCCCAGCAGGCTGAACAGGAACCAGCCGAGCCCGAACGTGAGGAAGCCGAAGATGAAGATCAGCAGTGCCGCCATGCCGACGGGCACGCAGATGATGACGGTGTCGATGAGGAACGCCATGAACCGGCGGGAGAGCACGCCGCGAAAATATTCCGGCTCGACGAGCGGATCGAAGGCGTAGGGCCTCTCTTCCTCGCCATTGCGTGTATCGAACATGCCGGTCTCCTCCTGCCCCGTCAGGTGGGGGCGCCCTCCGGCGCGGACAAGAGCGTTCCCGCCTCGGCAACCCGCCGAGACAGACGTTCTCTCGCTCAAACCGTGCTAGCCGGCGGCCTGCCAGTCGACCCGCACCACATCCATGCCGTTCTCGATCAGCGTATGATAGACCGTGTCGGCATGGGCGCGGTCGCGGGTCTCCACCGTTACGTCCAGCCGGGCTCCCTTGGCGTGCACGTCGAGGAAATGGCGCTTGTGCTCCACTTCGAGGATGTTGGCGCCAAGCCCGCCCAGCAGACCGGCGATGATGCCGAGTTCGCCCGGCCGATCCAGCATGGAAAAGCGGAACGAAACGATCCGCTCCTCGCGCTCCAGTTCGCGCATCATGATGGAGGCGACGATGCGCGGGTCGATATTGCCGCCCGACACGACGAGCCCAACCTTGCGGCCGCGATAGCGGTCGGGATCGGCGAGCAGGGCCGCAAGGCCGGCGGCGCCCGCGCCTTCGGAGAGCGTCTTCTGCTGGGTCAGGAACAGGTTCACCGCGCGCTCGATCGTCGGCTCGCTCACCAGCACTACGTCGGACACCAGCGCCGACACCAGCTCGCGCGTCAGCGTGCCGGCCTGCTTTACCGCAATGCCTTCCGCCAGCGTCGCGCCTTCGCAGGGCAGGGACTGCTGGTGAAGCGCGTTCCACATGGAGGGGTAAAGCTGCGTCTCGACGCCGACGATCTCGATATCGGGCCGCATGTCGCGCGCCGCCACCGCCATGCCGGCGATCATCCCGCCGCCGCCGACGGGCACGAGCAGGGCGTCGAGGTCCGGCGCGTCCTCCAGCATCTCCGAAGCGATCGAGCCCTGGCCGGCGATCACATGGCGGTCATCATAGGGGTGAACCCAGACGAGATGCTCGGCCTGGGCGATGCGGTCGGCCTCTTCGGAGGCGTCGCCGACCGATTCGCCGTGCAGCACCACCCGGGCGCCATGTGCCTCGGTGGCAGCCACTTTCACGATCGGCGTGAACTTCGGCATGACGATCGTGGCGCGGATACCGAGCCGGGCGGCGTGATAGGCCAATGCCTGCGCGTGATTGCCGGCCGACATGGCGACGACGCCGGCGGCGCGCTCTTGCGCCGAGAGGCTGGCCAGCTTGGTCAGCGCGCCGCGTTCCTTGAAGCTCGCCGTGACCTGGAGGTTTTCATATTTCACATAGACATGCGCGCCCGTAATCGCCGAGAGGCGCGGCGCCGGCAGGGTAGGCGTGCGCAGCACCGCGCCATCCAGCAACTTGCGTGCGGCGGCGACATCGGCGGGGGTTACGGGCAAGGTCATCGAACCACTCAGAATTCTCGCGGCGAATGTGCCGCACGCTGGAAAAGGCCTCCCGGCCGCAGGACTAGAACGGCCACCAGAAGGGAATAGATCACCACGTCGCGATAGCCGATATCGAAGGCGGACGACCACACGATTTCGACACTGGCGACGAGGGCGGCGCCGAGCAAGGCACCCGGTACGGAGCCAATGCCGCCAATAATAGCCGAAATCAAGGCTTTGAGCGTCATCGAAAGCCCGTCACCGGGCGTTATCGTTCCATAGGCCATCACCATGGCCACTCCCGCAAGCCCGGCGCAGCCTCCCGCCAGCGCGAAAGTGACGCCCACCAGCCTGGGAATCCGCACGCCGGTCAGCGCCGCCATCAGCGGGTCGTCGGCATGGGCGCGCCAGCTGCGCCCATATCCGGTGAAGCGGATGAGGCCGAGCAGCAGCGAAATGCCGCTGAGCGTCAGCCCGGCAGCGAGCAGCTGCGCCGGCGTCACGGTGGCGATGAAGCCGTCCTGCCCGGCGATGAGGATCGGCCGGTTGATGAGCGCAGGCAGCCAGTTTTCACGATAGGGAGAGGTGAGGCGGAAGAGTTCGGCCAGCACGATGGCGACGGCCAGCGTGGCGATAAGCACCGGCTGCGGCGAGCGGGCACGGGCAAGGATGGGCACGATCACCGTCCTGCCAATCGCCCAGCTCAGCAGCGCCGCTCCGCCAATGCCGGCCAGGAGAGCCATCGCCAGCCCGGCCGGTCCGAGCCGCCCCGCCGCGCCGGCGAGGCTGATCGCGACCAGCATATAGACGCCGCCGGCCACGGCCACTTCCCCGAAAGCGAGGTTGATCCGGCCGTAAAGGCCGTGGACCAGGGCAAAGCCGGTGGCGATGAGACCGTAGACCCCCATCAAGACGATTCCGCCAAGGGCCTGTTGGAGCCAATAGGCCCCGCTCTTGCCCAGGTGGAAGAGCGGCGCGCCCCGCGTCTCGCCGTGACTTTCCTGCAGCCACCAGCGCCGGAGGATATAGAGCTTCACATCGCCCAGCGGCGTGCCATCCTGCAGGAGCGCCACAAGGTGGAACCGGCCGGCGCCGGCCTGGGCGGCGAAGTGGCAGATCAGTTCATGCGGTCCGCTGCCGTGGGAGGAGCGCACGCGGTAGCGATAGCGCAGCGCCGTGGGATCATTCGGCACCGGCGCAAGCTGAGTCTCGACGATGTCAGCCGCCTCATCATGGAGAGCGGGAGCCACCGCCCGGCACAGGCGGGCCTGGTCGGCGTCGATCACCGAGCCGCAGCCGGGAAGCAGCAGCAACGCGAGGCCGATCAGGGCACGTTGGAGCAGGCGATGGCCGCCGCGCGCGCCGCCGGGCATGGCCGCTTGCGCCTGCCGTCGTCAGCCCTCGCGCGCCAGCTTTTCCGCCACGCGCGGCGCGAAATAGGTGAGGATGCCGTCGGCGCCGGCGCGCTTGAAGGCCATCAGGCTTTCCATCATCGCCTTGTCGCCGTCGAGCCAGCCATTGCGGGCGGCGGCCTCGATCATCGCGTATTCGCCCGAGACCTGATAGGCGAAAGTCGGCAGGCCGAAGGTTTCCTTGAGCCGGTAGACGATGTCGAGATAGGGCAGGCCGGGCTTGACCATCAGCATGTCCGCCCCTTCCTCGATGTCGAGCGCCGCCTCGCGCAGCGCCTCCATCCCGTTGGCCGGGTCCATCTGGTAGGTGCGCTTGTCGCCCTTGAGGCAACCGGTGGAGCCCACCGCGTCGCGGAACGGACCGTAGAAGGCCGAGGCGTATTTGGCGCTGTAGGCGAGGATCTGGGCATCGTGGAAGCCCTCGCCATCCAGCGCCCGCCGGATCGCACCCACGCGCCCGTCCATCATGTCGGAGGGAGCGATGACGTCGGCGCCGGCTTCCGCCTGGACGAGTGCCTGCTCGACCAGCACGGCCACCGTCTCGTCGTTGAGGATGCGCCCCTGCGTATCGAGCAGCCCGTCATGGCCATGGCTGGTATAGGGATCGAGCGCCACATCGGTGATGAGGCCGATCTCCGGCACCGCGTCCTTGATCGCCCGCAGCGTGCGGCAGACGAGATTGCCGGAATTCAGCGCCTCGCGCCCGTCGGCCGAACGCAGCGCCGGGTCGGTGTAGGGAAAAAGCGCCAAGGCCGGAATGCCGAGCCGCGCCGCCCGTTCCGCCTCGCGCACCGCCTCGTCGACGGAAAGCCTATCGACCCCCGGCATCGAGCCGATTGCGGTCCGCTCGCCATGGCCGTCCTTGACGAAGATCGGCCAGATCAGATCGGCGACGGTGAGCGTGTTTTCGCGCAGCAGCTGGCGTGCCCATTCGGACTTGCGGTTGCGCCGGGGGCGCTGCACCAGCTCAAGCTTCGACGACGCATCCGGCCGGCCGGAGGGCTCGGGATGGACAGGGCGCGGACGGGCGAAGGGAATGGTCATGGACACGCTCGCAAAGACACTCGCCAGGAGGGCGGGATCCCGCCGCGTCGCCTCCGGCGCGGCACTTTCGAATGGTTATAGCTCCATACGACGCCGCGCGCGACCTCTTCACCCGGTTGATTGCGTATGCGCCGGTCCCTGGGTCGCGGGGCATGTTGACGCGGCAACCCCTGCGGCGGCCGCGACCTGGCGTGCGGGATCCGCGATGCGGCTTTGCCGGCGGCGGAGAAAAGCTTAAGTGGCAGGGCGGGGACAGCAACGCGGCATGAGTGACATGACAGCAGAGATCGGCATCAGCTTCGAGGAGCGCGGCGCCCTTGGCATCGTGACGCTCGACCGGCCGCGCGCGCTGAACGCGCTCGATCACCCGATGGTGCGGGCGATGGACGCGCAATTGCGAGCCTGGATCAGCGATTCCCGCATCGCCCATGTGGTGCTCCGTTCGGCGCATGAGCGCGCGTTCTGCGTCGGCGGCGACGTGCGCGCCATGGCGGAGCTTGGCCGTTCCGGGCGCAAGCAGGAGGCCCGGCAGTATTGGCGCGACGAGTACGCGCTGGACTATCTCATTGCCCGCTACCCCAAGCCCTTCGCCTCGCTGGTCGACGGCCTGTGCTTCGGCGGCGGCTTCGGCCTCACCGGCCATGGACGCTACCGCGTGGCCGGAGAGAATCTCGGCTTCGCCATGCCGGAAGTCGCTATCGGCCTGTTTCCCGATGTCGGCGGCACATTCGTGCTGCCGCGCCTTCCCGGCTGGAGCGGCACCTGGCTCGCCATGACAGGTGCCCGGATCGGCATGGCGGACGCGCTGGCGCTCGGCCTCTACACCCATTATGTCCCGACCGCCCGCTGGCCGGAGCTGATCGACGCGCTGGCGGCGGGTGAGGCGATGGACGGGCGCCTCGCGCGCCTGGCGGTTCGGCCGCCAGCCCCCGATCTTGCCGGCCTCTACCCGCACATCGACCGCATCTTCGCCGGCGGCTCGGTGGCGGCCATTCTCATCGCGCTGGAGAAGGTGGGGGAAGGCGAGGGCGACGTCGCCGCCTTCGCCCGGTTGCAGTTGGAGACCATCCGCCGCGCCTCGCCGACCAGCGTGCACATCGCCTTCCAGCAGATGCAGCGTGGCCCGGCTCTTGATCTGGCGGGTTGTCTGAGGCTGGAGTTCCGCCTCGTGACGCGCCTGCTCGACCAGTCCGACTTCTTCGAGGGCGTGCGCGCGGTGCTGGTGGACAGGGACCAGAAGCCGGCCTGGCGCCCGGCGCGGCTGGAGGAGGTCGACCCCGCCGCCATCGCCGCCCTGTTCGATACGCCGCTTGACGACGAATTGCTGCTGGCCTGACCGCGTTTTGGAGTATGCAGGCGCCATGAGTTCTCCCTACGATCCCATAGACGCCACCCTTGGCCCGGCCGGGGCACGCATGCCGCTGTGGCAATCGCGTGTGATTCTGTATTTGCGCTGCCTCGCCGGCTTCCTGATGGTGAAGACGGTTTACAGCTGGACCCTCGTCTGCGGCGTCTGGGACGGGGACACCAGCCGCTTCGAAATGCTTTCCCTCGCCGCTCAGTCGGCGGTGATCTGGGCCGCCATCATGAACCCGGTTGCGGCCGTGGGCCTCTGGCTCGGCGCGTCCTGGGGCGTGGTGCTCTGGCTGGTGACGGCGATGGTGCAGATCCTCATCAACGCCTCGGCACCGGAGGGCGTCGGCCGGCTGATGATCGTCGCCGCCATTGAGACGGTGCTGGTCGCCGCCTATGCCTTCCTTACCTACAAGGCCGCGCGCGAGAGCGAACGCTGAGTCTTCATCTTTCATTAACCCGTTGCGGTGACGAAGGATTCAGCCTGTCGCTTAAACCGATCTTAGCCCCGCCGGCGTGAGACTTGCCGCCTCATGAGAGGGAACCAATCCTCCATTCTGAGACCGGGATACGATCCATGCGCGCAGCTCAGGCGGTCAACGTCGTCAACATCCATGAGGCCGAAGACGAGCGGCGGGATGCGATCCGCCCGCTTTATCGGGAGGCGGTCACGCTGGTGGAGCGGCTGCATCGGCGGCTGCTGGATGTGGTGAAGGACGAGCTGGACCGGCGCGCGCGCGAGGACATCAACGCCGTGCAGGCGCTGCTGCTGTTCAATATCGGTGACGCCGAACTGACCGCCGCCGAACTGCGCACGCGCGGCTACTATCTCGGGGCCAATGTCTCCTACAATCTCAAGAAGCTGGTCGAGACCGGCTTTCTCGACCATCGCCGCTCGCGGGTGGACCGGCGCTCGGTACGGATCCGGCTGACCGCCAAGGGCGAGGAGGTCCGCGACCTTGTCGAAGGCCTCCACGCCAAGCACCTCGCCACCATCGAGCAGATCGGCGGGATCGGGCCGCAGGATTTCCAGCAGCTCAACAAGGCGTTGAGCCGGCTGGAGCGGTTCTGGACCGACCAGATCCTCTACCGGCTCTGAGCTGCCTTCCGCACCTTAGCGCTGAAGAAACCCCTCCAACGTATTGGCAACGTTGACGCCGATCGCCTCGACGGCATAGCCGCCTTCCATCACGAACAAGGTCGGGCGGGCGAGGGCGGCGATGCGGGCGCCGATTTTCAGATAATCCGGACTGTTGAGCTGGAACTGCGAGATCGGGTCGTCCTTGTAGGTGTCGACGCCGAGCGAGACGATCACCACATCCGCCCCGAACGCCTCGATCCGCGCGCAGGCCGCGTCGAGCGCTGCGCCCCAGCCGGCATAATCGGTGCCCCAGCGCAGCGGATAATTCGCGTTGAAGCCCTCGCCGGCGCCGGCGCCGATCTCATCGGCAAAGCCGAGGAAATAGGGAAATTCCTGCAGCGGATCGGCGTGGATGTTGCACACCAGCACGTCCGGGCGATCATAGAAGATCGCCTGCGTGCCATTGCCGTGATGGTAGTCGACATCGAGGATGGCGACGCGCGCGGCGCCCCGGTCCCGCAGGCTCTGCGCCGCCACGGCGGCATTGTTGATGAAGCAGTAGCCGCCCATCGTGCCGGCATGGGCGTGATGGCCCGGCGGCCGGCACAAGGCGAACGCCGCCCTCTCGCCACTGGCGACGAGGTCGGCGCCGGTCAGGGCGATGTCGGCGGCGGCCTGCACCGCATCCCACGTGCCCGCGACCATGCAGCAGCCGGCATCGAAGGAGAAATGGCCGAGCTTGCCGTCGATCGTTTCCGGCTCGATGTCCGTGCGCATGCCGGGTGCCCGCCAGAAACTCGGCAGGGCCGGGAAGTCGCGCCCGTCCGCCGTCCACATCGCCCAGGCATTGGCGAGAAAGCGGACATAGGCGGCATCATGGACCTTCAGCAACGGATCGAGGCCATGGGCGGCGGGCTCGATCAGCGTGCCGAACGGCCGCTCACCGATGGCGTTGAGGATCATCGCGACCCGTTCCGGCTTCTCGAAGGCCGGAACGACCTGTCCGTTCATCAGTTCGACATGGCCGGAATGGCCGAGATGGCGCGGCGAGTGGATGATCTTCATGACGGGCCCGGATTCGCGAGAAGGTGAGGGCGCGACGATACGCGCCGCCCCCGTGCGCTGTCATCACCTCGTCTCCTGCGCCGGTGTCGCGCCCTTCCGTTGCGGCTGCCGCCTCGATGCAAGGCACCCTTGCGGCCGGCATGCTTTGAAAGCCCGGGGTGCTGTGCTAAGCGACCCGCCTCGATTTCGCGGTCGGCACGCCGCCGGCCGGGAGGCATCGCCACCGCCCAGGGAGGCCGGTCTATGTCGTCCGAAGCTCATGCTTCTAGCCACAACTTCATCAACCGTTTCTTCTCGGCGCCGCTGGCCGAGACCGATCCGGAGCTCGCCGGCGCCATCTCCGCCGAGCTCGGCCGCCAGCGCGACGAGATCGAGCTGATCGCGTCGGAGAACATCGTCTCGCGCGCCGTGCTTGAGGCGCAGGGCTCGGTGCTCACCAACAAATACGCCGAGGGCTATCCGGGGCGCCGCTATTATGGCGGCTGCCAGTATGTCGACGTGGCCGAGCAGCTGGCCATCGACCGCGCCAAGAAGCTGTTCGGCGCCGGCTTCGCCAATGTGCAGCCCCATTCCGGCGCGCAGGCCAACACCGCCGTGTTCTTCGCCCTCATGCAGCCGGGCGATACCTTCCTAGGCCTGAACCTCGCGGCAGGTGGTCATCTGACCCACGGTGCGCCGGTCAGCCTGTCGGGCAAGTGGTTCAAGCCGGTGCCCTATAATGTACGCCGCGACGACCAGCGCATCGATTATGAAGAGGTGGCCAAGCTCGCCGACGAGCACAAGCCGAAGGTCATCATCGCCGGCGGTTCGGCCTATCCGCGCCATATCGACTTCGCGAAGATGCGCGCCATCGCCGATTCGGTCGGGGCCTATCTGATGGTCGACATGGCGCACTTCGCCGGCCTGGTGGCGGGCGGCGCCCACCCGAACCCGGTGCCGCACGCCCATGTGACCACCACCACCACCCACAAGACCCTGCGCGGCCCGCGCGGCGGCATGATTCTGACCAATGACGAGGACCTGGCGAAGAAGTTCAACTCCGCCATCTTCCCCGGCACGCAGGGCGGCCCGCTGATGCATGTCATCGCGGCGAAGGCGGTGGCCTTTGGCGAGGCGCTGCAGCCCGAGTTCAAGCTCTACGCGAAGAACGTGGTCGAGAACGCCAAGGCGCTGGCTGAAAACCTCAAGGGCCACGGCTTCGAGATCGTCTCCGGCGGCACCGACACCCATCTGGTGCTGGTCGACCTGCGCCCGAAGAAGCTCACCGGCAAGGTGTCGGAAGCGGCGCTGGGCCGCGCCCACATCACCTGCAACAAGAACGGCATTCCCTTCGACCCGGAAAAGCCGATGGTGACGTCGGGCGTGCGCCTCGGCACACCGGCCGGCACTTCGCGCGGTTTCGGCGTGGCCGAATTCCAGCAGGTGGGCGACATGATCGCGGAAGTGCTCGACGTGCTCTCGCAGAAGGGCGCCGACGAGGATAGCCTCGTGGAAGGCGCGGTGCGGGGCAAGGTCGCCGATCTGCTCGCTCGCTACCCGATCTACAGCTGAGGCGAAACGATGCGCTGTCCTTACTGCGGAAGCCTCGACACCCAGGTCAAGGATTCCCGTCCGACCGAGGACAGCGCCGCCATCCGCCGCCGCCGCATCTGTCCCGATTGCGGCGGCCGCTTCACCACCTTCGAGCGGGTACAGCTGCGCGAGTTGACCGTGCTGAAGCGCTCCGGCCGGCGCGTGCCGTTCGACCGCGACAAGCTCGCCCGTTCGATCGAGGTGGCGCTGAGGAAGCGCCCCGTCGACCCCGAGCGGGTCGAGCGGCTGGTCTCCGGCCTCGTTCGGCGGCTGGAGAGCATGGGCGAGAGCGAGATCACCTCCGAGATGATCGGCGAGCGGGTGATGGAGAGCCTCAAGCAGCTCGACGACGTCGCCTATGTCCGCTTTGCCTCCGTCTACCGCAATTTCCGCGAAGCCAAGGATTTCGAGACCCTGCTGGGCGAACTCGAGCCCCGGCCCGGCGAGGCGGATGCGACAGACGAACTGGCCGCGCGCCGCCCCCGTGACCCCGGACTCGACGATTGATGCCCCGCAGCCGGCTCCACTTTCCCACGCTATGACCGGACCTGCCACGGACGCTTCCCTGATGGCGGCGGCGCTGAGCATCGGCCGGCGCGAGCGTGGCCATACCTGGCCGAACCCGGCCGTCGGCGCGCTGGTCGTGCGCGACGGGCCGGGCGGGCCGCGTGTGCTGGGCCGGGGATGGACGGCGATGGGAGGGCGCCCCCACGCCGAGCCGCAGGCACTGGCCCAGGCCGGGGAGGGCGCACGCGGCGCCACGCTCTATGTCACCCTGGAACCCTGCTCCCACCATGGCGGCACGCCGCCCTGCGTCGACGCGATACGGGCCGCCGGCATCGCCCGCGTGGTCGCCGCCGTCCAGGACCCCGATTTCCGCGTCGCCGGCCGGGGATTTTCGATTCTGCGCGAGGCCGGAATCGCTGTTGAGGTCGGCACCGGGGCGGCGCAGGCTTTGATCGACCATGCCGGGCATATCCGCCGCGTTACCGAAGGCCGTCCCCACATCATGCTGAAGATGGCGGTTTCCGCCGACGGCAAGGTCGGGCTGGCCGGGCGGCGGCCAGTGGCAATCACCGGGTCGGCGGTGCGCGACCGTGTCCACATGCTGCGCGCCACCCATGACGCGGTGCTCACCGGCATCGGCACGGTGCTGGCCGACGACCCGTTGCTCACCTGCCGTCTCCCGGGGATGCAGGACCGCTCACCGCTGCGAATCGTGCTGGATGCCGATCTGCGCCTGCCGCCGACCAGCGCGCTCGCGCGCAGCCTCAGCGTCGCCTCGCTGTGGATCGTCGCCGCCGAGGACGCGCCGGGGGCGCCCGAAGCGATGCTGGGCGCCATGGGCATCGAGGTGATGCGAGTGCGCCGCCGCCCCGATGGCGGGCTCGATCTCAACGACGCGCTGAAGCTGCTGGCGCTGCGGGGTCTGACGCGGGTGATGGTGGAAGCCGGGCCGCGCATTGCGGCGTCCTTCCTCGGCGCGGGGCTGGTCGACGAGGTGAAGCTGTTCGAGGCGCCGCTGTCGCTTGGGCCCGATGCGCTCGATGCGCTGGGGGGACTGCCGCTTTCCGCCCTGAACGACTATCTCTGCGTGGTGGAAGAGAAACGGTATGGCGCGGACCATCTGCGCATCATGAGGCGTCTCTAGAATGTTCACCGGGATCGTCACCGACATCGGAACCCTGCGCGCTGTGGAGCCACGCAACGAGGTGCGGCGGCTCACCATCGCCACGCGCTATGACACCTCGGGCATCGACCTCGGCGCCTCCATCGCTTGTTCCGGCGTCTGTCTCACCGTCGTCGCGCTACAGCCGGACGCCTTCGAGGTCGAGGCGGCGCCGGAAACGTTGGCGGTGACGACGGCGGGCGACTGGGTGGCCGGCGGCCGGCTCAATCTGGAGCGGGCGCTGAAGATCGGCGACGAACTGGGCGGCCATATCGTGCAGGGCCATGTCGACGGCGTGGCGCAGGTCGTGGCGCGCGAGGATCTCGGCACGACGACACGCTTCACCTTCGAGGCGCCGGTGGCGCTCGCCCGCTTCATCGCCACCAAGGGCTCGGTGACGCTCGACGGCACCTCGCTGACGGTCAACGAGGTTGACGGCACGCGCTTCTCCTGCCTGCTCATCCCGCACACCCTTGCCAACACCACCTGGGAGGCGGTGACGGCGGGAGGGCGTGTCAATATCGAAGTCGACATGATGGCCCGTTACGCCGCGCGGCTTGCGGAGTTCCGTTGACGCCTGTACGTCGTCGGCTCTGTCAGTTCATGAGGTAACACCATGGCGAGCCCCCGCCCGCCGCGCGCATCTGATGCCGCCGATACCATGCCGCTTGCCGGCGAACGGGTTCTCATCGTCGAAGCGCGCTTCTACGACGACATCGCCGACGAGCTGCTGGCCGGCGCCCTTGGCGCCATCAAGGCCGCTGGCGCGCAGGCGGAGGTCATCTCCATGCCCGGCGCGCTCGAAATCCCCGTCGCCACCGCCATTGCGCTCGACGCGGCGCTGGCGGCCGGCAAGCCCTACGACGCTGTCGTGGCGCTTGGCTGCGTGGTGCGCGGCGAGACCTACCATTTCGAGGTCGTCGCCGGGGAATCGTCGCGCGCGTTGATGGATCTGGCGGTCGCCCGCAAGGTGCCGCTCGGCAACGGCATCCTCACCGTGGAGACCGACGAGCAGGCCTGGGTCCGGGCCAGGGTTTCGGAAGGCAACAAGGGCGCCGGCGCGGCCGAGGCGGCACTGGCGCTGCTTCGCCTCAAGCGCCGGGTCGGGTGAGCACCATGACCGCCGACGAAAAACCGACCGCCAAATCCGCCGGCCACAAGCCGGTGCGCAAGAGCGCCGCGCGACTCAACGCCGTGCAGGCGCTCTACCAGATGGACCTTGCCGCCACGCCTCTGTCGGAGATCCTCGCCCAGTTCGAGAGCCACTGGATCGGGCAGGAGATCGAAGGCGACGAGATCGCGAGCGCCGACCTCAACCTGTTTCGCGACATCGTCGGTGGCGTGGTGCGCGAGCAAAGGAGCGTCGATACGCTGCTGGACGCCGCGCTGGTCAATGGCTGGCCGCTGAAGCGCATCGAGGCGGTGCTGCGTGCCACCCTGCGGGCCGGGACCTATGAACTTTCCGAGCGCCCGGACGTTCCTGCACGTGTGGTCATCGCCGAATACGTGAACGTGGCAGCGGCCTTCCTCGATCGCGAGGAGACTGGCATGGTCAATGCGGTGCTCGACGGCATTGCGCGGGAGAAGCGGCCGGCCGATTTCGCCGGCTAGACGGGGGTATGTATGGCGGACGGTTCCAGCGCGGCGAAGCCCTCCGGCGAAGATGCGCTGATCGCCCGGCTCTTCGCGCCCATTGCCACCCATCCCGGCGCGCTGGGCCTGAAGGATGACGCGGCCCTCCTGAGCGTTCCGCCCGGCCATGAACTGGTGCTGACCAAGGACGCGCTGGTGGCTGGCGTGCATTTCTTCGCCGACGATCCGCCCGAAGCGATCGCCCGCAAGGCGATGCGGGTCAACATCTCCGATCTCGCCGCCAAGGGTGCACGGCCGCTGGGCGTGATGCTCGCCTTCGCCATTCCCCCCGACATGGAGGCCGGCGCGCTCGAAGCCTTTGCCCGCGGCATCGGCGCCGACGCCGCGCTCTATGAGGCGCCATTGTTGGGCGGCGACACGGTGCGGACCCCCGGGCCGTTCACCATTTCCCTAACCGCCATCGGCGCGGTGCCGACGGGCGAGATGGTTCGCCGCACCGGCGCCCGGGCCGGACAGGCCATCGTGGTCAGCGGCACCATTGGCGACGCGGCACTCGGCCTTGCCTTGCGGCTGGCGCCGGAGCGCCCGGGATGCGCGGCATTGAGCGCTGAGGAGCGCGCTTTTCTGCTCGACCGCTACCTGCTGCCGCGCCCGCGTCTGCCGCTCATCCGCGCCCTGCGGGAGCATGCCAGCGCGGCGATGGACGTCTCCGACGGGCTGGTCGGCGATCTCGCCAAGATGCTGGCGGCGTCCGGCATCGGCGGCGAGATCGACGCCGCGCGCGTGCCGTTCAGTCTCGCCGCCCGGCATGCGGTGGAGGCGGAGCCGGCGCTGCTGGAGGTGGCCTTCACCGGCGGCGACGACTACGAAATCCTCGCCGTGGTGCCGCATCACGCGCTCAGCCGGTTCCAAACTGTGGCCACCACGGCCGGCATTGGCGTGTCGGTGATCGGGCACACGGTGGAGGGGCAGGGCCTGACCGTGCGCGACGGCGAGGGCGCGCCGCTGTCCTTCGCCCAAGGCAGCTTCAGCCATTTCTGACAAGCCCCGCCGAAGGTGGGGTGTTTCCACGATTGCCTGCGGCGCGGCATAGACCTAGCCTCGCAACCAGACGCTGGACCATCCGGCGCTGGTTACGGGAACAGCCAAATGAAAATCGCCAGGATACTGCTCGCGGCCGCCGCTCTCGCCATCGGCGCGGGTGCCGCCCAGGCCGAGATGAAGAAGGTGCGCATCGGCACCGAGGGGGCCTATCCGCCCTTCAATTCGGTCGACTCGGCCGGCAAGCTCGTCGGCTTCGACATCGAGATCGGCGAAGCGCTTTGCGCCAAGATGAAGGTGGAGTGCACCTTCGTCGCTCAGGATTGGGATGGCATCATCCCCGCGCTGCTCGCCAACAAGTACGACCTTATCCTCGCCTCGATGTCGATCACCGACGAGCGCAAGGAGAAGGTGTCCTTCACCATTCCCTATTATCTGACGCCCGGCAGCTTCATCGCCCCCAAGGACACCGCCATCACCGACATCGCCCCGGCGGCGTTGAAGGGCAAGACCATCGGCGCGCAGTCCTCGACCACCGGCGCGACCTATCTCGAAGACAAGTACAAGGATTCCGAGATCAAGCTCTACCCGACGCAGGACGAGGCCAATGCCGACCTCGCCGCCGGCCGCCTCGACGCCGTGCTGGCCGACAAGTTCGTGCTCTATGAATGGCTGGAGAAGTCCACCGACGGCAAGTGCTGCAAGTTCGTGGGCCCCGACCTGAAGGACGTGAATCCCCAGGGCACCGGCATCGCCGTGCGCAAGGAAGACAACGAGCTGCGCGAGGCGCTGAACAAGGCGATCCAGGAGATCAACGCCGACGGCACCTTCGCCAAGATCAACGCCAAGTACTTTCCTTTCCCAATCAACTGACCACCCGTCGGGCGGCGTTTGCGCGCCGCCCGACGCATTCCGTGCCCGTTCGACCGCCCCCACCCTCCCGCAGGTTCATCATGAAGACCGACACCATCGTGCTCGGCGCCGGCATCGTCGGCACCAGCGTCGCACATCACCTTGCGCAGCGGGGACGCTCCGTCGTTCTGGTCGACCGACGCGGTCCCGGCGAGGAGACCTCCTACGGCAATGCCGGGCTGGTGGAGCGGGCGTCGATCTACCCCGTCGCCTTCCCGCGCAAGATTTCGGCGCTTGTCGAGGTGGCGCTGGGGCGCAATCCGGGCGCGAACTACCATTGGGACGCGCTGCTGCGCCTGGCGCCGTGGATGTTCGCCTATTGGCGCGCCTCCGCGCCGGCGCGCCTGCTCGATTATGCCCGGCATATGGAGAAGCTGCTCGCCTTCACGGTGGACGAGCATGACCGCCTGGCCCGTGCCGCCGGCGCCACCCATTTCTTCCGCGACGGCGGCTGGCTGAAGCTCTACCGCACGGCGGGCGGCCTCGATGTGGAGCGCAGCGAGTTCCCGCTCGCCCGATCCTATGGGCTTTCCGCGCGCGAAATCAGCGTCGACGAGGCGCTGGCGATGGAGCCCTCGCTGCGGCCGGTGTTCACCGGCGCGGTGATCTGGTCGGATCCGCATTCGGTTTCCAGCCCCGGCGGGGTCACCGAAGCCTATGCCGCGCACTTCGCCGAACTTGGCGGCGAGGTGCGGCGGGGCGATGCGCGCACCCTGGCGCGTCTCGGCTCGGGTTGGTCGGTGATGACCGACGAAGGCAGTGTCGAGGCGCCGGAGGTCGTGGTCGCGCTCGGTCCCTGGGCCATGGACCTGCTGAACCCCTTCGGCATTCGCCTGCCGCTTCAGGTCAAGCGCGGCTACCACATGCACTACCATGCCGAAGGTAATGCCAGTCTGTCGCGTCCCGTGCTGGACGAGGAGGGCGGCTATGTCATCACGCCGATGGTCGGCGGCATCCGCCTGACAACGGGCGTCGAGTTCGCGCGCCGCGACGCGCCCAAGACCCCGGTGCAGCTGGACAAGACCGAAGTCCTGGCGCGCGGCCTGTTTCCGCTCGGCGCGCGGGCGGAGCCCGAGCCGTGGATGGGAAGCCGTCCGGCTTTTCCGGACATGCTGCCGGTGATCGGGCCGGCGCCTGGCCAGAACGGCATGTGGCTGGCCATCGGCCACCAGCATCTGGGCTTCACGCTGGGGCCGATCACCGGCCGCCTTCTGGCGGAGATGATGAATGGCGAGGTGCCCTGCACCGACCCGGCACCGTTCTCGGCCGAACGTTTCGGTTGAACGGGCGCGCTACGACCGGATCACAGGCCGGGAGTGAACGTGGTGGCGTTGAAGATCTGACCCATCAGCGAGACCTCCTGGCCGCCGGTCGGTGTTGTCCGGCTGATGAAGTCGAACACCTTGCCGTCCTTCAGGCCATAATCGGCGATCCGGGTGACGCGCTTGTCCTTGGGGTCGAAATAGACCGCGATCACCCGCTGGTTGGTGATTTCCGGCCGCAGGAACATCACTTTCCGCGCCTTCTGCGAGATGTAATAGAACACTTCGCCGTCGACGGTGGCGACGGTGGACGGCGTTCCGAGCACCAGCAATACCTGCTCCTGGCTCGACCCGACCGGAATCTGCTCCAGCGCTTCCGGCGCGATGACATAGCCGCGCTGCTGTTCCTGAACGAAGCCAGTCGGCGAGCGAGGAAGGCCCATGTTGGCCGTCGCCATCGGCATGTCGCCGGAACAGCCGGTGAGGCCCACCATCGTCACGCCAGCAACGGCTAGCGAGGCCCGGGCGGTGATCCGGGTGCCGGGAGCCTTGTTCCGCGTCGCGCGCGTCGATGCCATCCACTCAACTCCGAAGCTCGTGCCGCGTCCGCCGGAAGGCGCTGCGGCAGTGGGCAGAAAGCACAGGGCGGGCCCCTGATGCAACCATCGAACGCCGCCCGGTCGCCCCGTCACAGGGCTGCGGCAGACCGCGGGCTTGCCAGCGACCGCCACCCGCGTTAACCCGCCAGCACGGCCGCGCCGCCAAGGCGACAGCGGCAACGAGGCAGGAGCCGTCCATGATTCTGCGTTTCTTCCGCCGGAATGACGGAGGCGAGACCATTCAGCGGCTCTATGGCGCGATCGTGGCGCATTCGCGCCAGCCGGTATTTTACACCGATTACGGCGTGCCCGACACGATTGAGGGACGCTTCGAGATGATCCTCGCCCATGCCTTCCTGCTGTTTCACCGCCTCAAGGTGGAGAGCGAGGAGCGACGCGGGCTTGGCCAGGGTGTGTTCGACGCCTTCTGCACCGACATGGACGCCAATCTCAGGGAGATGGGGGTCGGCGACCTGACCGTGCCGAAGAAGATGAAGAAGGTGGCCGAGGCCTTCTATGGCCGCATCGGTGCCTATGAGGGCCCACTAGAGGCGGGCGACCTCGATGCGCTCTCGGAGGCGGTGCTACGCAATGTCCACGGCTCCCGGCCGGCTTTTGCGCGTGAGGCGCGCGCCTTTGCGCACTATATGATAGGAGCGGCGGCCGCGCTGCAGGCGGTGCCCTTCGCCAGCCTTGCTGCTGGCGAGTTCCCGCTGGCCCCGCCGGCCGCCATCGGCTCCACGGAGACACACCCGTCATGACCGACGCTTCGCCCCTTTCCAAGCCCGTGCTCGTCGCAAGCCTGCCGGATGATGGCTTGACCTTGAAGCTCGCTCCGGATGCGGCCACCCGCGCCGCTTTGGCGAAGGATTTCGGCATTCCCGGCATTCCCTCGCTGACCGCCCTCGTCGTTCTGACCCCCGGGCGCGGCGGCACCGTGCATGTCACCGGCAAGGTCGATGCCGTCGTCACACAGACCTGCGTGGTCACGCTGGAGGCGTTCGACACGCGGGTGGCCGAGGAGATCGACGTCACCTTCGCCCCCGCCGAGAAACTCCCCGAGATCCGCCCCGGCGCCGAAATCGACGTTTCCGAACTCGACCTGCCCGATCCGATCATTGATGGAAGCATCGATGCCGGCGCGGTGGCGGCGGAATTTCTTGCGCTCGGCCTCGATCCCTATCCGCGTAAGCCCGACGCGCAATTTGAAGGTTTGGCCGAGCCGGGGCCCGAGGAAGCCTCGCCCTTTGCGGCGTTGGCAAAGCTGCGCGGGAGCGCCGGCGGGGATGCCGAATAGGCCGGAGCGGGGCGGGTAAATGCAACGACGCTATTGTCATGGCGGCTCAACTCGGGCATGCCGTCAGCGCGGCGCAGGCGTCGCATCGCCGTCCCCCAGACCAATGAGACCTCGCCGCTAGATGTCCTCGCCCGTTCGAATAGCGCTCGACGTCATGGGCGGCGACCATGGGCCCGACGTGGTGCTCCCCGGTGCCGAGATCGCGCTCACCCGCCATCCGGACATCGCCTTCCTGCTGTATGGCGACTCTGCCCGCATCCAGCAGTTGCTCAAGGATCGCCCGCGTCTGGCGGCGGCGAGCACCGTTGTGCACACCGATGTTGTCGTGCGGATGGACGACAAGCCGAGCCAGGCCCTGCGGCAGGGCCGGCGGGTCTCCTCCATGTGGCGCGCCATCGACGCGGTGCGGATGAAGGAAGCCGACTGCGCCGTCTCCGCCGGCAACACCGGCGCGCTGATGGCGATGGCCAAGGTCAATCTGCGCATGATGTCCGGCATTAGCCGGCCCGCCATTGCCGGCCTGTGGCCGACCATGCGCGGCGAGAGCGTGGTGCTGGATGTCGGCGCTTCCATTGGAGCGACCGCGCAGCACCTTGTCGACATGGCGGTGATGGGCGCGGCCATGGCCCGTATCGTGTTCGACATCGAACGGCCGACGGTTGGGCTGCTCAATATCGGCGTCGAGGAAATCAAGGGTGGGGAAGAGGTCAAGGAGGCGGCCGCCGCCTTGCGCGCGGCCAACCACCCGGGTCTCGCCTATCACGGCTTCGTCGAAGGCGACGGCATCGGCCAGGGCATCGTCGATGTGGTCGTTACCGAGGGCTTTTCCGGCAATATTGCGCTAAAGGCAGCCGAAGGCACCGCCAAGCAGATCTCGGAATTCCTGCGCGGCGCCATAAGCCGGAGCTTCATGGCGAAGATCGGCTATCTCTTTGCACGCGGCGCGTTCCGCGCGCTGCGCGACAAGCTCGATCCGCGCAAATCGAATGGCGGCGTGTTTCTCGGCCTCAATGGCGTCGTGATCAAGAGCCATGGGGGAACCGATGCCGAGGGCTTCGCCTCGGCGGTCGATATCGGTTACGACATGGTGCGCTACCAGCTTCTGTCCCGCATCGAAGCGGGGATGAATGACCGTCCGCAGGTCGGCCAAGCTGCCGTTGCGGATGCCTCCGCCTCTGACGAGCTACAGGTTCCATCGTGAGTGCAATCCGTTCCGTGGTGCGTGGCGTCGGCTCCTATCTGCCGGCCCGCTGTCTGACCAATGCCGACCTCGCGCAGATGGTCGACACTTCTGATGAATGGATCGTCCAGCGGACCGGCATCCGCACGCGGCACATCGCGGCGGAGGGCGAGGTGACATCCGATCTCGCCATCCACGCCGCGCGGGCAGCGCTGGCGGATGCCGGGCTGGTGCCCGACGACATCGACCTGATCGTCCTTGCCACCTCGACCCCGGACAATACGTTTCCGGCCACGGCGGTCAGCGTGCAGGCGGGCCTCGGCATCACCCATGGTGCCGCCTTCGATCTTCAGGCCGTCTGTTCGGGTTTCGTCTTCGCCCTGGCGACGGCGGACAATTTCCTCAAATCGGGCGCCTATCGCCGCTGCCTGGTGATCGGCGCGGAGACCTTCTCGCGCATTCTCGACTGGTCGGATCGCACCACCTGCGTGCTGTTCGGCGACGGTGCCGGCGCGCTGGTGCTGGAGGCGGTGCGTGACGAGGACGAGGGACGGGGCATCCTGACCTCGCATCTGCGTTCCGACGGGCGGCACAAGAACAAGCTCTATGTCGATGGCGGCGTCTCTTCGACGCGCAGCGTCGGTTTTCTGCGCATGGAAGGCCGCGAGGTTTTTCGCCACGCCGTCGGCATGATCACCGATGTGATCGTCGATGCCTTCGAGGCGACGGGCGAGTCGGCCGACACGATCGACTGGTTCGTGCCGCACCAGGCGAACCGGCGGATCATCGACGCCAGCGCCGTCAAGCTCGGCATCGCGCCCGAGAAAGTGGTCATCACCGTGGACAAGCACGGCAACACGTCGGCCGCCTCGATCCCGCTCGCCCTTGCTGCCGCGCACGCAGATGGGCGGATCAAGCGCGGCGATCTGGTTCTCCTGGAGGCCATGGGTGGCGGCTTCACCTGGGCTTCGGCGCTCATACGCTGGTAATCGGCGCCCCGGACACGAAGTGCCGTTGACCGGCGACGGCCACGGCGCCTAGTTTGGCGTTCATAAACAACGGTACCGATGGGATAGGGAACACGGCAATGGCAGGTCGCACCATCACGCGCGCCGATCTGTGCGAGGCGGTTTATCAGCGGGTCGGGCTCTCACGCACGGAATCGGCGGCGCTGGTCGAAACGGTTCTCTCCGAGATCGCCGACTGCGTGGCGCGCGGCGAGACGGTGAAGCTCTCGTCCTTCGGCTCCTTCGTCGTGAGGCAGAAGGGCGAGCGCGTCGGACGCAACCCGAAGACCGGCGAAGAGGTGCCGATCGCGCCGCGTCGAGTCATGGTGTTCAAGCCCTCCAACATTCTCAAGCAGCAGATCAACGGGGCCTCGCCCGAGTCGTGAGCGCGCGACAGGAACCGCCGGGGGGAGAGAAGGGGCCTGACGCCTTTCGCACGATCAGCGAGGTCGCCGAGGACCTCGATCTCCCCCAGCATGTCCTGCGCTTCTGGGAAACCCGCTTCCCGCAGATCCGCCCGCTCAAGCGTGGTGGTGGCCGGCGCTACTATCGGCCGGACGATGTGGAGCTGCTGCGCGGCATTCGCCACCTTCTCTACGGGGAAGGCTACACGATCCGCGGCGTCCAGCGCATCCTGAAGGAAGAGGGCCCGCGCTATGTGCAGGCCATCTGGCGCGACATTGAAGGGGATGAGCAGGCCCTAGCCGAACGGGACGAGCGCGACGAGCGCGCGACCTTTGCGCCGGCACCGCTGCCCGTCGACGACGCTTCCGGCGCAGCCGCCGATGCGCCGCCCCCGCGCACCCTGCCCAGCAGCGGCCCGCTGGGCGGTATTCTCAACCTGCTGCCCGGCCGCCAGCGCGAGCCGGCCGAGGAAAGCGCGACCCGCCGGGCCCGTCGCCGGCCCGACAGCGATCCCGATCATCTCGATCTGCCGCTGCTCGCCGATCTCGAGCCGCCGGCGCGCCCCTCCCGGATCGACGCGCCCGCTCGCAGCGAGCCGCCGCTGGCGACGGGTTCGCTGCCGCGCTTCGAGCCGATGCCGCCGATGGATCGGGGAACGCCGGACCTGCGTCCGGCCACGCCGAGTCCGGGCGTTGGCGAGCCGCCCCCAATGGAGCTTCGCCCACAGACGATGCCGGTGCCGGAGCCGCGCCCGCAGGAGACACGGACCACGTTCCCGTTTCGCCCGGTCGGGCCGGGGCCGGCTTCGCAATTGCCCGATGATGAGGTGAGCTTCGTGCCGGAGCGGGCCCGTGCCGCTCTGCCGCCGGAGGCGCCCTTTCAGGCGGCGACGTCCGCAGCACGGCCGATCCTGCCGTCGGCCGCGGTGTCGCGCGCGGGCGGGGTACATACTGACGAGACCCCCGCCCTGACGAGACTGAGCCGCGAGGACGTGCAGCGGCTTCAGGCGGCGCTCTATGAATTGCAGGATTGTCAGCGGCTGCTTGATGCCGCGCGGGACCGGGACGGCTGAAGGCGCGTCCCGGCCGGCGATCGGTCGCGACGTCAGTCGACGACCGCGATATCAACCTTCGCCACGCCGCGTTTGCGGAAGCCGAGTTCATCGGCAACGGCGGTGGACACGTCGATGATGCGGCCCTTCACAAAGGGGCCACGGTCGTTGATCCGCACCACGACAGAACGGCCATTGGCCTTGTTGGTGACGCGAACCCTGGTGTTGAAGGGAAGGCTGCGATGCGCCGCCGTCATGGCTTGCGCACTGTGCCTCTCCCCATTGGCGGTACGTCCGCCATAGCCGTAATAGGACGCCATTCCGGACGTCGCGGTTGCATTGGTTTTCTTTGAACTTGCAAGGGCAGCATTGCCGCCGGCGATAAAGATGATCCCCGTCGCGAATGCCGCTCCGGCAACCCGTCCCATTCCCCAAGCCGTCAATACCTCAGTCCTTCTCCTGTTGGTGAGGGAGCGATGCATGGGAAGGAAATGTGGCAGGGGCATCACGACATTGTGGCTATAACGCGCAGGGGCGAAGCATGTCGTCGTTCGCATGGTAATAAACATCGACAGCATAGTCACGCTCGACTTCAACTTATCCCAGATGAAACGCGATATGCCGACGCGGTGTGTCGAGTTGTAGCCTCGCACGCAACGCCTTGATGGCAGGCGGTATTTCCCAGCTGTGCGGCAGCCGAGCCGCTCATCTGGGGACGTGCGGCGACGGTGTCCTTCGCCGAAAGCCCCGATGGATTCGGCCGGGGTCCCGGTGCTATTGAGCGCGACGGGCTGCGGCCATTTGTCGAGGAGCATTGAGATGGCGACGAACGAAACCCGGGCGCTCACGCCGGTCGAGGACGAGGTCCTCTCCCTCCTGCACAGCCTCGGTGTGCCGGAAACCAGCTGGCGCAACGGGACGAGGCCGGTTCGCTCGCCGATCACCGGCGAAGTCATCGCCCAGGTTCCCGAGGCGGATGCCGCCGGTGCCGCGTTGGCGGTCGAACGCTCGGTTGCGGCCTACGAGGCCTGGCGCGCCGTTCCGGCGCCCCGACGCGGCGAGCTGGTACGCCTGCTGGGCGAGGAACTGCGCGCCCACAAGACCGAACTCGGCCGGCTGGTGACGCTGGAAGTGGGCAAGGTCCTTTCGGAGGGACTAGGTGAAGTCCAGGAGATGATCGACATCTGCGACTTCGCCGTCGGCCTGTCGCGCCAGCTCTATGGTCTCACCATCGCCTCGGAGCGCCCCGGCCATCGCATGATGGAGACGTGGCATCCGGTGGGTCCGGTTGCCATTATCACCGCCTTCAACTTCCCGGTCGCCGTCTGGTCGTGGAATGCCGCCCTCGCGCTGGTCTGCGGCAACAGCGTGCTGTGGAAGCCGTCGGAGAAGACGCCACTGACCGCTCTGGCCGTGCAGGCCCTGTTCGAACGCGCGGCTCATGCCTTTGGCAGTGCGCCGGAGGGGCTCTCGCAGTTGCTGATCGGCGGCGCCGAGGTCGGAGCCGCGCTCACCGACGACACCCGCATCCCCGTGGTCTCGGCCACCGGGTCGACCCGCATGGGCCGCATCGTCGGCGAGCGGGTGGCGCGCCGTTTCGGCCGCTCGATCCTGGAGCTTGGCGGCAACAATGCCGCCATCGTCAGCCCCTCGGCCGATCTCGATCTCGCCCTGCGTGGCATTGCCTTCGCCGCCATGGGCACGGCTGGCCAGCGTTGCACCACGCTGCGCCGGCTCATCGTGCATGAGGGCGTCTATGACACGCTGGTGCCGCGCCTCGCCAAGGCCTATGGCTCGGTCAGCATTGGCGACCCGCGCGAGGCGGGCACGCTGATCGGCCCGCTCATCGACCAGGCGGCCTTCGAGGTGATGCAGGACGCGCTCGACGCGGCCCGTGCCGCTGGCGGACGTGTCCATGGCGGCGAGCGTGTCGCCATCGGCGGGCACGCGGACGCCTATTATGTCCGCCCGGCACTGGTTGAGCTCGACGCCCAGATCGACATCGTGAAGCACGAGACCTTTGCGCCGATCCTTTATGTGCTGCGCTGCACCGGCCTGCCGGAGGCGATCAAGCTGCACAACGAGGTGCCGCAGGGGCTGTCGTCGTCGATCTTCACCAATGATCTGCGCGAGGCAGAAGCCTTCCTGTCGGCGGAGGGTTCGGATTGCGGCATCGCCAATGTCAATATCGGCCCTTCGGGTGCGGAGATTGGCGGAGCGTTCGGCGGCGAGAAGGAAACCGGCGGCGGACGCGAATCCGGTTCGGACGCGTGGAAGGCCTATATGCGGCGGGCGACCAACACCATCAACTATTCCCGCGCTCTGCCGCTCGCTCAGGGCGTGTCGTTCGATATCGACTGATCGGGCGACCAGAATCGCACCACCTCGTCGAGGGCCGGCCGCGGCCGGTCCTCGCTCAGCGCCGCTGGCCGTCCGATATGGATGAAGCCGGCAATCCGCTCCGCCGCAGTGACGCCGAGCAGCGCGGCGGCCTCGGGGTCGCGGCCGGGCCATTTCAGCAGCCATTGGGTAGCAAAGCCCATCGCCGAGGCCGCGACCGTGAGCGCCATGCCCGCCGCCCCGGCGGAAAGCACCTGATTCCATTCCGGCACCTTCGACGTCAGATCCGGCCGACTGACCAGCACGACCGTTACCGGCGCCCGGCTGAGATACAGCGTCCACATATCGGTCTTGGCGGGCGGCAGGCCCGGGTTCTGCCGCGCATAGAGCGTGTCCAGCCGCTCCCCGACGGTCCGCCTTGCGTCGCCGGCCAGCACGATAAAACGCCAGGGGCTGAGCCTTCCGTGGTCGGGTACGCGCATGGCTAGCCGCAGCATCCGCCGCAGTTCCTGCTCCGTCGGGCCCGGCTCCACCAACCCTCGCAACGGCGAGGAGCGGCGAGCCTCCAGCCGGGCCAGCATCTCCGGGCTGGCGGGGAAATCGATCGGCGCGGCGGGCTCGGTATGGGCGGGCAGGCCATGCCCGTGCGCGGTGTGGTTCATCGAGACGCATCCATTAGGTGAGGCCGTCATCATAGACGGTTCGTCACGCCCGTGCCGGATCCTTCGTCCACAGGCCACGGGCCGGCTTGCATCCGGGCCGGCAAATGGCTAGACAGACGGCGCCTCACGGCGTCGGAGCGTAGCGCAGCCCGGTTAGCGCACTAGTCTGGGGGACTAGGGGTCGGAGGTTCAAATCCTCTCGCTCCGACCATTTTCACCGGCGCCCCCAAGTGGCCGGTGGTTCTTATCCCCAAGCCAGCCCGCTTTAACACGGTGGAAACCATGACGGTGCCTAATAGGCCCCATGATGGACCCGTGCGAAAGCTCTGTGCAGACGGCCGCCAGCACCGCCGATCAGGCGGCGGCGCCGGGCCGGGGGATTCGGCCTGCGTCGGCGGTACGTCTCCTGCGCAAACTGCTCGTGCCGGCCTTTGCCGGCCTCGCCATCGCCGCGGCCACCAGCGAGATTACCGTGCCACGCTACGAATCCCGGGCCCGGCTGTGGATCGATGGGCGCGACTCAGCTGCCGGGCGTGACGGGGTCAAGGTTCTTTCGTCGCGTGACTTCGCCCGCCAGGTGATCGAGACCCGCCGCCTGGGAGGTCGTCTTGCTGCGCCGGCCGGCGCGAGCGCCGGGGTGCTGTCGGGAGCGGCGTTGCACCTGGCTGGCTTCAGCGTGCTCCCCGATCCCGCGACACTATCGCGTGAGGCGCGCGCGCTCCGCATGGTCGAGCGAGGTCTCGACGTCCGGCAGGTGGGTGGGGGACAGGTGGCGATCGATTTTGTCTCGCCCGATCCGCGCCTCTCCGCCGATGTCGCCAATGCCTTCGCCGCAACCTATGTCGAACTGCGCCAGGCACGCGGCCTTCATGCGGTGGAGGCGGACGCGCCAGCGGCGGCACCTGCGCGAATCATCGCGACCGCCGTGCCGGCCGGCGCAGCGCGCTGGCCGACGCCGCTCATCTCCAGCCTCGTGGCCGGCTTCGGCACCTTTTTGCTGGTGTTCGGACTCCAGAGCTGGGTCCGCCGGCGCACAGGGGCGGCGGGACATGAATTCGGCGCCGTGCCGATGCCTGAAACGACACCGCACCCGCTTCAGCATCTACCCTGGATCGGCGGGGCGAACGGCGAGCCCGGAGATGGCGCCGAGATGGCCCGCTCGCTGCGCCTGCTTTCGCGTGAGCGGGAGCACGCTGATCTTTCGCGGCTGATCGAACTGCGCGGCGGCGCGGCGCGTCTGGTCACCGTCACCGGCGGCCGTCCCGACGAATCGATCGCCCGCTGCGCCCTCGCTCTGGGACGCTCGCTGGCCGGCGCGGCCGAGCGGCGGGTCGTGGTTGTCTGCCTCGATGTTGCCTCCCCGGCGCTCGAAGGGCTGACCGCCGACCCGCGCGCCCCGGGCGTTACCGACCTGCTGACCGGCGTGTGCGGCTTCTCCGACGCCATTCATCGCGAAAGCGCCTCCCGCTGCCACGTCATTCCGCCCGGACGCGGCGCGCGCGAGGCGGACGGGCTTGTCGCGGCCGACCGGCTGCCGCTGATTCTTACTGCGTTGAAACAGACCTATGATCACGTCATTGTGGCCGCGCCGCCGCTCGGCGGCATGGTCGGTGCCGAGCGGCTCGCGGGACTGAGCCCGACGACGATCCTCGTCACCCAGCCCGGCGGTCTGGCGACCGATGCGGTGCAGGCCTTTGACGCGCTCGCTTCCCTCGGCTTTGCCGACATCGCCATGATCACCTTCACGCCGGAGACAGCGGAAAAGGCGTTCTCGCAGGCGGCCTGACCCCGCGCGTCTCTCAGATCGGCGGCGCAAACGGCGCCATCACCGACGCTGCCGCTCAGCGGCTAGGCGTTTCGACACCTTGATAGCGAACAGGTTGCGGCACCGCGCCGACCCTAGAGGGTGTCGGGACGCCGATCATGCCGCTGCATCCAGCGGATGAGTACCGCCGCCGGAAAGATCCAGCCCGCGCCGAGGACGACATAGGCAAGGAACTGCCAGAAGGCGGGCAGGGTGGTCACCCGGCCCTGCGCCAGCGCCATCGCGGCCAGTGCCCAGCCGAGCACCAGAAACACCATCAGGACCGTGCCGACGAATTTGCGCGAGCGGGCGGAAAGGTCGGGACGGGGGGCGGACATGGGCAGCTCCGGGCTGGACGGTCGGGCGCGAGACAATGAGTCTCGTTGCGCCCGCGCTCGGCCCTCTATATCGCTCGCCGCGCCCGGGAGGAAGCTGCCCGGCGCGGGTGGCCGGCGGGGCAGGCGGCCACCACTACAGGGAGCGCCCAACTATGGTCCAGGATCACGTCGCTACCAGCATTCCCACCCACAGTGGGATCCCGCGCGCCGACGAGGGGGTTAAAGGCGACCGGCTGCGGCCGGTGCGGCTCTGGCTCTACGCCGTCGCTGCGCTCGTCGTGCTGATGGTGGTGGTCGGCGGTGCCACCCGGCTGACCGAATCCGGCCTGTCGATAACCGAGTGGAAGCCGGTAACAGGCACGCTGCCGCCGCTCAGCGACGCTGCCTGGCAGGCGGAATTCGACAAATATCGGCAGATTCCGCAGTACCAGCAGGTCAATAGAGGCATGAGCCTCGGCGAGTTCAAATACATCTTCTGGTGGGAGTGGGGGCACCGGCTGCTGGGGCGCGTGATCGGCTTCGCCTTTCTTCTGCCCTTCCTGTTTTTCCTGTGGCGCGGCCTGATCGATCGTCCCCTCCGCTGGAAGCTCACCGGCCTGTTCGTGCTCGGTGGCCTGCAGGGGGCGGTCGGCTGGTGGATGGTGGCGTCGGGCCTGGTGAACCGGGTCGATGTCAGCCAGTACCGGCTGGCCACCCATCTGACACTGGCCTGCGTCATCCTGGCTGCCACGGTGGCGGTCGCCGTGTCGCTGAAGCCAGCACGGGAGTTGCGAGCCTCGCCCGACTGGCTGCGTGGCTATGCGCGCATCCTGTTGGTCGCCGTGATCGTGCAGATCTTCCTCGGCGGGCTGGTCGCCGGCCTCGACGCCGGTCTCACCTACACGACCTGGCCGCTGATGGACGGGCACCTTGTCCCGCCAATGGAAAATCTGCTGGTCCAGCAACCGGTCTGGCGGAATTTCTTCGAGAACGTGCTCACCGTTCAGTTCAATCACCGCCTGTTTGCCTATGTGCTGTTCGCGCTCGCGGTGGGGCACTGGCTCAGCGCGCGGCGGGTCGGCGGCGCCGTTCGCCAGCGGGCGACGCTGATTGTGGCGCTGGTGACGGCGCAGGCGGTGCTGGGTATCCTGACGCTGGTCTATCAGGTGCCGATCGACCTTGCGCTGGCCCATCAGTTCGGTGCGACCCTCGTGCTGATCGCGGTGACGGTGAATCTGGTGCGGCTGAAGGAAGGCGCCTGACGCCTTCCGGCTGCAGGTTCGCTTCGGAGAAACGGCTGAAGCGACCGTCGCCGGTTTCAACGACAGGGGGCGCGATCCCGGATCGGTCCAGTGGACCGTCCGGGATGACGTGTGCGATCGGGGTAGGGGCTTCGGCTATTCCGCCGCGCGGCGGGGCTTCAGCGGGCGGCGGGCCAGAACCTCGGCGAGGAAGCGGCCGGTATGGCTGCGCTCGGCTTTCGCGATCACTTCCGGGGGGCCGGCCGCGACGATCTCGCCGCCGCCATCGCCGCCTTCCGGACCAAGATCGAGCACCCAGTCTGCGGTCTTGATGACTTCGAGATTGTGCTCGATCACCACCACCGTGTTACCCTGCTCGACCAGCTCGTGCAGCACTTCCAGCAGCTTCGCCACATCGTGGAAATGCAGCCCGGTGGTCGGCTCGTCGAGAATATAGAGCGTGCGCCCGGTGGCACGCTTGGACAGTTCCTTGGAAAGCTTGACCCGCTGCGCCTCGCCGCCCGACAGGGTATTGGCCTGCTGGCCGACATGGATATAGCCGAGGCCAACGCGGGCCAGCGTCTCCAGCTTGTCGCGCACGGCGGGGACCGCCTTGAAGAACTCCGCCCCCTCGTCGACCGTCATGTCGAGCACGTCGGCGATGGACTTGTTCTTGAAGGTGACTTCCAGCGTCTCGCGATTGTAGCGCTTGCCCTTGCAGACGTCGCAGGTGACGTAGACGTCGGGCAGGAAGTGCATCTCGATCTTGATGACGCCATCGCCCTGGCAGGCCTCGCAGCGCCCGCCCTTGACGTTGAACGAGAAGCGCCCAGGGCCATAGCCGCGCGCCTTCGCCTCCGGCAGGCCGGAAAACCATTCGCGGATCGGGGTGAAGGCGCCGGTGTAGGTTGCCGGATTCGAGCGCGGGGTGCGGCCGATCGGCGACTGGTCGATGTCGATCACCTTGTCGAGGTGCTCCAGTCCCTCCAGCCCGTCATGCGCCAGGGGCGGCTCGGACGCGCCGTTGAGCCGGCGGGCGACGGCCCGGTAGAGCGTATCCACCAGCAAGGTCGACTTGCCGCCGCCGGACACGCCGGTGACAGCGGTGAACAGCCCGAGCGGGATCTCGGCCGTGACGTTCTTGAGGTTGTTGGCCCGCGCATTGACCACGCGCAGCAGGCGCTTGCGGTCCGGCTTGCGGCGCTTGGGCACCGGCACGGCCATCTCGCCGGTGAGGTACTTGCCGGTGAGCGAGTTCGGGTTGGCGAGAATTTCCTGCGGAGTGCCCTGGGCGACGATGCGCCCGCCATGCACCCCGGCGCCGGGGCCGACATCGACCACATAGTCCGCAGCGAGGATGGCGTCCTCGTCATGCTCGACCACGATTACCGTGTTGCCGAGGTCGCGCAGCCGGCGCAGCGTGCCGAGCAGGCGTTCATTGTCGCGCTGATGCAGGCCGATCGAGGGCTCGTCGAGCACGTACAGCACGCCGGTGAGGCCTGAGCCGATCTGCGAGGCGAGGCGGATGCGCTGGCTCTCGCCGCCCGACAGCGTGCCCGAGGCGCGGGCGAGGGTGAGGTAGTCCAGCCCGACATCGAGCAGGAAGGCGAGGCGCTCGCGGATTTCCTTGAGGATGCGCGCCGCGATCTCGTTCTGCTTGTCGGTAAGCTGGCCGGGCAGGGTGCCGAACCAATCCAACGCATGACGCACGGATAGCTCCGCCGCCTGGCCGATATGCCGGCCGGCAATCTTCACCGCCAGCGCTTCGGGCTTCAGCCGATAGCCGTGGCAGGCGGCGCAGGGCACGGCGGAGAAATACTTGCCGATCTCCTCGCGCGCCCAGTCGCTTTCCGTCTCGCGCCAGCGCCGCTCCAGATTGGTGACGATGCCCTCGAAGGTCTTCACCGTCTCATAGGCGCGCATGCCGTCATCATAGACGAAGCGGATCGTCTCCGACCTGGAGCCGTGCAGGATGACGTTCTGGACCTTTTCCGGCAGGTCAGCCCATGGCGTGGTGAGCTTCACACCATAATGGCGGGCGATGGCGTCCAGCGTCTGGCCGTAATAGGGCGAGGTCGACTTGGCCCAGGGCGCAATGGCCCCCTGCTTGAGCGTGCGCGACTGGTCCGGCACGATCAGGTTGGGGTCAATCTTGCTTTCATGCCCCAGCCCGTCGCAGGTCGGGCAGGCGCCGAACGGGTTGTTGAAGGAGAACAGGCGCGGTTCGATCTCGGCAATGGTGAAGCCGGAAACCGGGCAGGCGAACTTCTCCGAAAACACAATGCGGCGGGCCTCGCCGCTTTCTTCCTTCTCGTCGGCGAACTCGATCACCGCGATCCCATCAGCGAGGCCCAGCGCGGTTTCGAACGAATCCGCCAGCCGGCTGGCGATGTCCGGGCGGACCACGAGCCGGTCGACCACCACGTCGAGGTCGTGCTTGAACTTCTTGTCGAGCGCTGGCGCGTCAGCGATCTCGTGGAATTCGCCGTCGATCTTGACGCGCTGGAAGCCCTTTTTCTGGAACTCGGCCAGTTCCTTGCGGTACTCGCCCTTGCGCCCGCGCACCACGGGGGCAAGGAGATAAAGGCGGGTCTTATCGGGCAGAGCCAGCACGCGATCGACCATCTGGCTGACCGTCTGGCTCTCGATCGGCAGGCCGGTGGCGGGGGAGTAGGGAACGCCCACCCGCGCCCAGAGCAGGCGCATGTAATCATAGATCTCGGTAACGGTGCCGACCGTCGAACGCGGGTTCTTAGAGGTGGTCTTCTGCTCGATGGAGATGGCGGGGGACAGGCCGTCGATCTGGTCGACGTCCGGCTTCTGCATCATTTCCAGGAATTGGCGGGCATAGGCCGAGAGGCTCTCGACATAGCGGCGCTGACCTTCGGCATAGATGGTATCAAAAGCGAGCGACGACTTTCCCGAACCCGACAGGCCAGTGAACACCACCAGGCTGTCGCGCGGGATTTCAAGATCGACATTCTTGAGGTTGTGCTCGCGGGCACCGCGGATCGCAATCGTGCGGGCATCGCGGCGCGGGATATCCACGCGGTCCTTCATTCCAACTCTTCTCTCGCCGGTTCTTTACGGGCAGCTACGCCAGCTCATTTGCATCGGGGCGGCGCAATCCCGAGAAGAGGACCGCCCGGCGAGGGGGTCAGCCCCCGCCGCCGTTCAGCACGGCCGCGAGACCGGCTGCCACCACCATGCCGCCGGCTACGGCGAGAATGGCGCGGCGGATCAGCGCCTGACGGGCCTCCTCGGCACGGATGGCGATGGCGCGGGCGCGCGGGCGGCGGGGCATATGGGTCATGATGGGACAGACTCCCTCTGAGAACACAGGGTAAACATAGTCCGGCTCCGGCACTTCGCAATGTCCGACTCGATGACTTGCGACAGCTTAGCCTTAATGTTAGGAACAGACCAAGAACATTCTGTTGATGCCCGACCGCCGAACCGGCGGCGGCAAAATGGTGGACAAAGCGACAGCTCGGCGCGCAAGCGGGGCGCGATGCAGGGCCGTTTGGTCTAGGATGCGCTCCCTTTCACGAGCGCGCGCATGTCGGGCGTCCGGCAGTTTTCGGAGGACAAGATGGCGGGCAGCGTCAATAAGGTGATCCTGATCGGCAATCTCGGCCGCGATCCGGAAGTTCGCACTTTCCAGAATGGCGGGCGGGTGTGCAATCTGCGCATCGCCACGTCGGAAACCTGGCGCGACAAAGCCACGGGCGAGCGCAAGGAGCGCACCGAGTGGCACAGCGTTGTCATCTTCAACGAGAACCTGCTGCGTGTCGCCGAGCAATATCTGCGCAAGGGCACCAAGGTCTATATCGAAGGCCAGCTCGAGACCCGCAAGGCGAGCGACCAGTCCGGTGGGCCGGAGCGGTATTTCACTGAAGTGGTGCTGCGCCAGTTCCGCGGCGAGCTGACCATTCTCGACAGCCGCGGCGGCGGTGCCGAGGGCGGCAGCGGCGATGATTACAGCGCTGGCGGCGGCAGCGATTTCGGCTCCGGCGGCGGCAATTTCGCCGGCAGCTCGGGGGGCGGGCGCTCCTTCGGCGGCGATCGCAAGCCGGCGCCGGTCAGCGGTGGCGCGGGCGGCGGTGGCGGCAAGTTCGGCGGCGGTTCGGGTGGCGGCGACCTCGACGACGAGATCCCGTTCTGACGGCCAGGCGCGCGGGGAGCGTTCCTGCTGGCTTCAGGTCAGGAACGACGCTCTTATCCCGTCGATCACGAACTGTACGGCAAGCGCCGCCAGCACGATGCCGAGCAGGCGCGAGAGGATGACGTTGCCGGTGACGCCGAGCGCCTTGTCCATGCGTTCGGCGGCAAGAAATACGGCGAGGCAGCTGCCGATCACCAGTGCGGTGATGGCGAAGAGCAGCGCAAGGCGGGAGGGGTCGCCATGCGCCTCTCCCGCCAGCAGCAGCATGGCGGTGATCGCGCCGGGCCCCGCCATCAGCGGGATGGCGAGTGGGAATACGGCGAGCGTACGCAGCAGCTTGTCGCGCTGGGCGACTTCCGAGGCGTCGAACTTGCGCTCGGTGCGGCGGCCGAACACCATCTCGAACGAGATGGCGAATAGCAGCAGGCCACCGGCGATGCGGAAGGCGGGCAGGGTGATGCCCAGCGCCGCCAGAAGCGGCGCGCCGACGAGCCCGAAGGCGACCAGTATGGCGAGGGCGATGGCGGCCGAACGCAGCGCCACCAGCCGGCGCTCGGCGCTGGTCAGGTCCGACGTCACCGCCAGGAATAGCGGAGCGAGGCCGATCGGGTCGATCACCACCACCATGGTCACGATCGCCGAGAAGAGATAGTCGAGCACGCTGCGTCCTCGCTGCCGTCCTTGCTGCGCGGCGGGAGGCGCGCGCGCCGGTGCCTGCGGTACCTCGTTATAAGATCGCCTGCGCGACGCGCTGCCAAGGGGCCATCGCGCCCGCCGTGCGCATTGCGCCGCCACGCTTGTGCCATGTTCCGGCAATGCTGCAGAAATGCCCCTGTAAGTTTCTGACGTATAAGCGTTTTTCGCGACGCCGAAAACGTCGCCTTGCTGGCCTTTCCGAGCGGAATCGGCTAAACAGACGAACATGTTCCGCAACCACGGAAAGACGATTCCTTGTCCGATTCCGATACTTTGACTCCGGAGGGCGGCGGCCCCTCGGACATCCGGCCCGTCTCGATCACCGAAGAGCTCTCGCGTAGCTATCTCGATTACGCCATGAGCGTCATCGTCTCGCGCGCACTCCCCGACGTGCGCGACGGCCTCAAGCCGGTGCATCGCCGCATTCTGTTCTCGATGCGCGAGAACAATTACACGCCGGACCGGGCCTACAACAAATCCGCCCGCGTCACCGGCGACACGATGGGCCGGTACCATCCGCACGGCAACCAGGCGATCTATGACGCGCTGGTGCGGCTGGCGCAGGACTTCTCGATGCGCCTGCCGCTGATCGACGGCCAGGGCAATTTCGGCTCCGTCGACGGCGATCCCCCGGCGGCCGAGCGCTACACCGAGGTGCGGCTCGCCAAGCCGGCGATGACGCTGCTGGACGACCTCGACAAGGACACGGTCGACTTCCAGGCCAACTATGACGGCCGCGAGCAGGAGCCGACGGTTCTTCCGGCGCGCTATCCCAATCTGCTAGTCAACGGTGCCGGCGGCATCGCCGTCGGCATGGCCACCAACATCCCGCCGCACAATCTCGGCGAGGTGGTGGATGCCTGCGTGGCGCTGATCGACGATCCCGCGCTCGATATCGAGCGGCTCCTGGACTACATCCACGGCCCCGACTTCCCCACCGGGGCGCTCATTCTCGGGCGAAGCGGCATCCGACAGGCCTATCTCACCGGCCGTGGCTCCATCGTCATGCGCTCGCGCGCCACGATCGAGGAAATCCGCAAGGACCGCGACGCCATCATTGTCACCGCCATTCCCTATCAGGTGAACAAGGCGACGATGATCGAGCGCATCGCCGAGCTGGTGCGCGAGAAGCGGCTGGAAGGCATCGCCGAGATGCGCGATGAGTCCTCGCGCGAGGGCATGCGCGTCGTTTTCGAGATCAAGCGCGACGCCCAGGCCGACGTCGTGCTGAACAATCTCTACCGCATGACGTCGCTGCAGACCTCGTTCGGCGCCAATATGGTGGCGCTCAATGGCGGCAAGCCCGCCTTGATGAACCTGCTCGATCTGCTGACCGCTTTTGTCGCCTTCCGCGAAGATGTCGTTAGCCGGCGTACGAAATTCCTGCTGCGCAAGGCGCGCGACCGGGCGCATGTGCTGGTGGGCCTCGCCATCGCCGTCGCCAATATTGACGAGATCATCCACACCATCCGCACCTCGCCGGACCCGGCAACGGCGCGCGAGGCGTTGATGACCCGCCACTGGCCGGCGATAGATGTTGCGCCGCTCATCGCGCTGATCGACGATCCCCGCCACCGTCTGGCCGAAGACGGCACGTATCGGCTCTCGGCCGAGCAGGCGCGGGCCATTCTCGACCTGCGCCTGCAGCGCCTCACCGCGCTGGGCCGCGAGGAGGTGGCGGATGAGCTCGACAAGATCGCGCTCGAAATCCGCGAATATCTCGACATTCTCGGCAGCCGCGAACGCATCCGCACCATCGTCAAGGATGAATTGCTGGCGGTGAAGGCGGAGTTCGGTACCCCGCGCAAGACCGAGATCATCGAGGCCGAAGGCGACTTCGAGGACGAGGACCTGATCGCGCGGGAGGACATGGTCGTCACCGTGTCCCACGCCGGCTATGTAAAGCGGGTCCCGCTCTCCACCTATCGGGCGCAGCGGCGCGGCGGCAAGGGTCGCTCGGCGATGCAGACCAAGGACGAGGATTTCGTCACCCGGATCTTCGTCGCGTCTACCCACGCCCCGGTGCTGTTCTTCTCCTCCAAGGGCCAGGTCTACAAGCTCAAGGTTTGGCGCCTGCCGATGTCCGCCCCGCAGTCCCGCGGCAAGGCGCTGGTCAACATCCTGCCGCTGACGGAGGGCGAACGCATCACCTCGATCATGGCCTTGCCGGACGAGGAGGCCTGGAACCGGCTGCAGATCATGTTCGCCACCAATTCCGGGACGGTGCGGCGCAATGAGCTGTCCGATTTCACCAATGTGAACCGGAACGGCAAGATCGCCATGAAGCTGGAAGAGGGCGAGTCGATCGCCGGCGTTCAACTCTGCACCGAGGCCGACGACGTGCTGCTGACCAGCGCCCGCGGCCAGTGCATTCGCTTCCCCGTTACCGAGGTCCGCGTCTTCAAGGGCCGCGATTCCATGGGCGTGCGGGGCATTCAGCTGGAAGAGGGCGACCGCCTCATCTCGATGGCGATCATCCGCCATGTCGATGCCACGGCCGAGGAGCGCGCCGCCTATATCAAGCTCGCCAATGCCATTCGCCGCAGCCAGAACGGCGCGGAGAACGGCGCCGAGGCGGGGGGCGAGGAAGCCGAGATCGTCGAGGCCGAGATCATGGATGCCGAGGCCGAGGAGGGCACCGCGCTCCCGGCCGAGATCGACCAGGCGCATTATGTCGCCATGGGCGCGGCCGAACAGTTCATCCTCACTCTGTCCGAGAATGGCTACGGCAAGCGCACCTCGTCCTACGAGTACCGCACCACCCGCCGCGGCGGCAAAGGCATCGTCGCCATGGCGGTCAATGATCGCAACGGGCCGCTGGTCGCCTCCTTCCCGGTGGAAGAGGCCGACCAGATCATGCTGGTCACCGACGGCGGACAGCTCATTCGCTGCCCGGTCAACGGCATCCGCACCGTCGGGCGCGGCAGCCAGGGCGTGATCGTGTTCGACACCGCCGAAGACGAGAAGGTGGTTTCGGTCGAGCGGGTCAGCGAGGAAGAGGCTGAGGACGCGGTTGTCGACGGCGGTGAGGCCGGCGACGTCGGCGACGCCTCAGTTTAGTGGTGACGCTATCTACCTGAGCGGCGCGGATCGACCCGCGCCGCCAGACTTTCGGCTCTGGCTCCCGCTGGGGTGACCACCTCCAGATAGGAAAGCGCACGATGCGCATCACCCTTGTTGCTGTGGCGTGGCTGGCGGCCATGCTTCAACTGGGCATGCCGGCCTTTGCCGGCGATGCGATCGGGTTCCGTCAGTTTCAGGTCGCGGCGGGAGACGGCAGCCGGAAGCTGGACATCGCCGTTTGGTACCCGACTCAGATGGGCGGCGACGCCCGGCTGATCGGCGACAATGTGGTCTTCGTCGGACAGGAGGTCCTGCCGGACGCCCCCCCGGCACCGGGCAGGCATCCGCTTGTGGTGCTGTCGCACGGATTTAGTGGCAACCTGCTCAATCAGGCGTGGCTGGCGGTTGATCTGGCTAAACGCGGCTATGTGGTCGCGGCGGTGAACCATCCTGGAACCACGTCACGCAATATGGACAAGGCGATCGGCAGGCGTTTGTGGGAGCGCCCGCGCGACATATCGCACGTCATCGACGAACTGACACGCGATCCAGCATGGGCCGGCGTCGTGTCCCCGGACAGGGTCGCGGCGATTGGTCATTCGCTTGGTGGATGGACCGTGTTGGAGATCGCCGGTGCGCGGTTCAACGCCGCGCGGTTTGACGCCGATTGCCGCGCCAACGCGGCGCTCGCCGCCTGCGAGGTCTACGGCCGGCTAGGCGCCGGCGCCGACAGTGAATCGAGGGCCGCGCTCGAGCAGGATCTGTCCGACCCGCGCGTCAAGGCGGTCGTCTCGCTCGATCTGGGGCTGGCACGGGGCTTTGAGCCGGAGAGCCTCGGCCACGTGGGTGTGCCGGTCCTGGTGATGACGGCCGATGGTGGCGACGCGCGTTTGCCTGCTACGCTGGAATCCCGTCACCTCGCCGACGGGCTGCCGTCGGCGTCGACGCGCTATATCAAGGTCCCGGGCGCCACGCATTTTAGCTTCCTCAACCTGTGCAAGCCGGGTGGCCGCGAGATGCTGGAGCGGGAAGTCCCCGGGGATGGCATGGTCTGCCTGGAAGCCGAGGGCGCCTCGCGCGCGGCCATTCACCAACAGGTGGCGGACGAGATCGCCGGCTTCCTTGACGCCTCGCTTCCGCCGCAGTGAGCGTCTTCAACACCGGCCCGGCGCTTGCGTCCGCTGCGGGAGGCGGCTAACCCTTGCCGCGCACTCTTGAGGCCCATGATGAGCGCCATGCGCACCGCCTTCTATCCAGGCTCGTTCGACCCGCCGACCAACGGCCATGTCGAGGTCGCCCGCGCGGCGGCCCGTCTGGTCGACCGGCTGGTGGTGGGCGTCGGCGTCCATCCCGGCAAGGCCCCGCTCTTTGCCCCGGCGGAGCGGCTGGAGATGTTGCGCGAGATCTTCGCCCCCATTGCGCGGGAGGAGCGCGCTCAGCTCGACTGCATCACCTTCGACAATCTGGTGGTCGACGCGGCCGAGGCCCATGGTGCCAGCCTTTTGATCCGGGGCCTGCGCGACGGGACCGATCTCGACTATGAAATGCAGATGGCAGGGATGAACGCGACGCTGAAACCCGGCGTACAGACGGTGTTTCTGCCGGCCTCGCCCATAGCCCGCCCCATCACCGCCACTCTGGTCCGGCAGATCGCTGCCATGGGCGGCGATGTGTCCGCCTTCGTGCCGAATGCCGTTCTGACCCGCCTCACCGGCCGGTTCCGGCGCGAGGCCTAGCAGCGGCCCCGCCCGCCATCGCTCAACGGAGTTCATGCCCATGATCCGACGCTTTCTCGCCGCCTTCTCCGTCGCCTGCGCGCTGGCCATGATCGCCGCCGCGCCGGCGTCGGCCCAGGCGCCCAAGCTGCCGCCGAATGTCGATCCGCAGAACGCCATCATCATGCAGACCACCAAGGGTCCGGTGATTTTCGTGCTGCGTTCGGACCTCGCGCCCCAGCACGCCGAGCGCATCAAGACGCTGGCGCGCGAGGGCTACTACGACAACGTGCCGTTCCACCGCGTCATTGAGGGCTTCATGGCCCAGACCGGCGACGGCCAGTTCGGCAACGGCACCGGCGGCTCGCGCTATCCCAACCTGCCGGCCGAATTCTCCAACGTGCCGTTCAAGCGCGGCACGGTGGGCATGGCCCGCGCCTCCGCGCCGAATAGCGCCAATTCGCAGTTCTTCATCACCTTCGGCGATGCCTCGTTCCTCAATGGCCAGTACACCGTGATCGGTCAGGTCGTCTCCGGCATGGAGAATGTGGACAAGATCAAGCGCGGCGAGCCGGTGCAGAACCCCGATAAGATCGTCTCGATGAAGGTGGCCGCCGACGTCAAGTGACGCCGCCCCACCCCGACCCATTGCAAGGAGAACCCGATGACCGACACCACCGAAACCACGCTGCTGCTCGAAACGACGCAGGGGCCGGTCACCATCCGCTTCCGTCCCGACCTCGCCCCCGGCCATGTCGCGCGCATCGCTGAACTGGCCAAGCAGGGCTTCTATGACGGCGTGGTCTTCCACCGCGTCATCGAAGGCTTCATGGCCCAGACCGGCGATCCCACGGGCACGGGCCGTGGCGGCTCGGGCAAGAACCTGAAGGCCGAATTCAACAAGGGTCGCCATGTCCGCGGCACCGTCTCGATGGCCCGCGCCCAGCACCCGGATTCGGGCGACAGCCAGTTCTTCATCTGCTTCGGCGACGCCGGCTTCCTCGACGGTCAGTACACCGTGTGGGGCGAAGTGACCGAAGGCATGGAGAATGTCGACAAGATCAAGCGCGGCGAGCCGGTGCAGAACCCGGACAAGATCGTCAAGGCGACCGTATCCGCCTGATCGCCTTCACGTTGAGATCCTGCGTCATCCCGGCCGCGCCTAGGCGCGCGCCGGGATCGCTATTTCAGGCTTAGTCGCATGCGCGTCGACCTGTTCGACTTCGATCTGCCGCCCGAGCGCATCGCGCTCCGACCCGTCTCGCCGCGCGACGCGGCGCGTATGCTCGTCGTGCGCCCCGGTTCCGTGCCCGAGCTGACCGACGCGCAGGTGCGCGACCTTCCCGAGCTGTTGGCGCCGGGCGATGCGCTCGTCGTCAACGACACGCGCGTCTTCCCCGCCCGCCTCGACGGCATCCGCCGACGCAGCTCGTCGCAGGGTGAGGGCGTAAAGGTCGAGGCCATGCTGCACAAAAGGCTCGGCCCCGATGCTTGGCTAGCGCTGGCCCGCCCCGGCAAGCGGCTGGCGCCGGGCGACACCATCGAATTCGCTTCCCCCAATGGCGGGGCGGTCCTCGCCGCTCGCGTCGAGGGGAAAGGCGAGGGCGGTGAGGTGACACTACGCTTCGCGGCCGCCGGCCCGGCGCTCGATTCCGCCATCGCCGCCATCGGCCACATTCCGCTGCCACCCTATATCGCCGCCAAGCGCGCGGACGACGCGCAGGACCGCGCGGACTACCAGACCATGTTCGCCGCCCATGAGGGGTCGGTCGCCGCACCCACGGCCGGGCTGCATTTCACGCCGGAGCTGATCGCGCGGCTCGCCGCGCGCGGGGTCGAGACCCACCGGGTGACGCTCCATGTCGGCGCCGGCACCTTCCTGCCGGTGAAGGCCGACGACACGCAAGACCACCGCATGCATGCCGAATGGGGCGAGGTCTCGCCCGAGGCGGCGGCGTCGCTGAACGCGGTGAAGGCGCGCGGCGGCAAGGTCGTGACCGTCGGCACCACGGCGACGCGCCTCATCGAGAGCGCGGCATCGGGAGACGGGCGGCTCAGCGCGTGGCGCGGCGAGACCGACATCTTCATCACCCCCGGAACGCGCTTCCGCTTCATCGACGGGATGCTTACCAATTTCCACCTGCCGCGCTCGACGCTGGTGATGCTGGTGGCGGCCTTTGTCGGCCACGACACCCAGAAGGGCGCCTATGCCCACGCCATCGCCAGCGGCTACCGCTTCTATTCCTATGGCGATGCCTGCCTTTTGCTGCCACAAGCCCGGCCATGAACACTCCCGACTTTCGCGAACAGACCGATTTCCATTACAGCCTGCACGCCACCGACGGCGCGGCCCGCCTCGGCGAGGTCGTCACCCCGCGCGGCGTCATCCGCACGCCCGCCTTCATGCCGGTCGGCACTGCCGGTACGGTGAAGGGCATGTATCCCGAGCAGGTACGCGAGCTTGGCGCCGATATCCTGCTTGGCAACACCTATCATCTGATGCTGCGCCCGGGTGCCGAGCGGGTGGCCCGGCTGGGAGGCTTGCACACGCTGATGCGCTGGCCGCACCCGATCCTGACCGATTCCGGCGGCTTCCAGGTGATGTCGCTCGCGAGCCTGCGCAAGATGAGCGAGAAGGGCGTGACCTTCCGCTCCCACATCGATGGCGCCTATCACGAACTGACGCCGGAGCGCTCAATCGAAATTCAGGGCCTGCTCGGCGCCGATATCCAGATGCAGCTGGATGAGTGCGTGCGCCTGCCCGCCAGCCAGGATGAAATCGCCCGGGCGCTGCGCCTGTCGTTGCGCTGGGCGGAGCGTTCGAAGAAGGCGTTCGAGGCCCAGCCGAAGGGCCGGGCGCTGTTCGGCATCGTTCAGGGCGGCGACGATGCGGAACTGCGGACAGAATCCGCGCGCGGCCTCATCGATATCGACTTTCCCGGCTATTCCATCGGCGGCCTCGCCGTCGGCGAGCCGCAGGAGGTGATGCTGGCGATGCTGGAGGTGGTGACACCGATCCTCCCGGCGGGCAAGCCGCGTTACCTCATGGGGGTCGGCACGCCGGACGATTTGATCGAGAGCGTGGCGCGCGGTGTCGACATGTTCGACTGCGTGATGCCGACCCGCGCCGGCCGCCACGCGCAGGCCTTCACCCGCTTCGGCAAGATCAACCTGAAGAACGCCCGCCATGCGGAGGATCCTCGCCCGCTGGACGAGACAAGCGACTGCCCGGCGGCGCGCGACTATTCCCGTGCCTATCTCCACCACCTCGTGCGCTGCGACGAGATGCTGGGTTCCATGCTGCTCACCTGGGTGAACCTCGCCTATTACCAAAGCCTGATGGCCGGCATCCGCGCCGCCATTGCCGAGGGGCGGTTCGAGGCGTTCAAGGCCGAGGTAAAGGAAGGCTGGGCACGCGGGGACATTGCCGCGCGGTGAAGCCGTTTCACCTGCCATCATCTTGGACGGCCGTGGGCCGATCCCGGCTCTGCGCATCGCTTCGACCGGGATGACGGCATGAGAGCGCATGCCCGGGACGGGCCCGGGCATGCGCTTGCTTATGCGATCACGCCGCCAGTTTGCCGGTGAGGGTGGCGACATGCTTACCCTGGAAGCGGGCGCCGGCGAGTTCGACCTCGGACGGCATGCGCGAGCCATCGCCATCGGTGATGGTGGCGGCGCCATAGGGCGAGCCGCCCTTGATCTCGTCCACGCCCATCTGGCCCTGGAAGGCATAGGGTAGGCCGACCACCACCATGCCGTGATGCAGCAGGGTCGGCAGGAAACCGAGAATCGTCGATTCCTGCCCGCCATGCTGGGTGGCGGAGGAGGTGAAGACCGAGCCGACCTTGCCGACCAGCGCGCCGGTGAACCACAGACCGCCCGTCTGGTCGATGAAGCTGCGCATCTGCGAGGCCACCGTGCCGAAGCGAGTCGGGGCGCCAAAGATGATGGCGTCATAGTCCTTCAGCTCGTCGACAGTGGCGATCGGCGCCGTCTGGTCGAGCTTGAAATGGCCAGCCTTGGCAATCTCCTCGGGAACCGTTTCCGGCACCCGCTTCACCGCCACGTCGGCGCCCGCCTCGCGGGCACCCTGGGCAACGGCTTCGGCCATCGCTTCGATGTGACCATAGGTCGAATAATAAAGTACCAGGACTTTCGCCATGTTCCTCACTCCTCGGTTCAGGTGGCGGAGCTTGCGGCCCGCCGGAAATCGTGGCGTGAAGCTAGGGCCGCCGGTGATGTTGCGGAAGCGGCATGTTAGACGGAGCGATATTGCATCCGCGCAATCAAAAATGCGGCGTTGTGGCGTCGGCTGGCTTCTGGAAACCGCGCGCATGAGTGGCCACTGAGTCTTGCCTTCGCCGACCGAAACCCTTAAGCCCCATCCCGTGGGGGCCCGTAGCTCAGCTGGTTAGAGCGCGTGACTTTTAATCATGAGGTCCTGGGTTCGAGTCCCAGCGGGCTCACCACGCGCAAAGGCGTTGTTCCTGAAGCGGTTTTCAGCAGCGGGTGTTGAGATGTCATACGCAAAGTTCATTCCGGCCACGGCCTTCGCCCTTGCTCTCTGCGGCGCCCAGCCGGCACTGGCGGCCGGCGCCTTCGAATGCCCCAAGAGCACGCTCGAAGCGTCGCAGGCCGCCACCATCAAGGCGGCGCTGCCGGCCGGCGATGGCCTCGACGCGCCGGACGCGCTGGACGCGGCGGTCGATTCGCTGCGTGCCAAGGGGATCGGCTCCGGGCTCATCATCGATGGTGTGATCACCGCCTATTGCCCATCGGTTGCGGCGCAGGGCGGGCTGAGCGATGCGGCCAAGACCGAGAAGCTCGCGACCTTCGCGTCGCGCGTCACCCGCACGGTCTATGCGCTCGACAGCGCCGATGCGGTGATCCTCGACGTCGCCTTCCCGCCGTCGATTCTCAACGATATCAACGCCAAGGCCGCCGCCGCCAAGGTGTCGCCGGAAGCCTGGGTGCGTGGCGCGGTCGACGCCGCCCTGAAGTAAGCCCTTGCGCCGGCTCTCGTTTTAGAGGGTCGGCGCCTTAGTTTCCGGTCAGGCTTTCCAGCCGCGCAATGACGCTCTGGTGGAACTGATCCATCGAGTCGATGCTCGTATGGTCGATGCCGGGCTGGCCGGAGAGGTCGATATTCTCAAGGTCACCCGTGTAGCCGGGCACCGCCGTGACCGGCACGCCGAAGCCGTCCGCCGCCCAGAAATTGATCAGAATCGCGACATTCTGCGGCACCGGATCGGGCGCCGTGGCATCGAATGTGACCGCGAGATCGACCGGAATACCCTGCGTTTGCAAGGCGTTAGCGACCGTTATCACGGCGTTGGCGCCGAGGGAGTGGCCGATGAGAATCGTCGGGCCCTCATGGCCGTCACGCTCGCGCTGCTCGATCAGGGCAATGACCTGCTGCGCCTCGTCCCAGCCATAGATCTCCGCGTGATAACCCTGCGCCGCCAGCTCCTGCTCCAGCGCGTCAAGTCCTTGCGAGAACACGCCAAATAGCCCGCGCAGCAGATAGACATGGGTATCGGCGCGGGCCGGCAGGGGCGCGGCGGCGCTCTGGCCGTGATGCGGCGCATGCGCCCGATTGGCGTGGCCGGCCAGTGCGGTGAGGAGGACGATCGGTGCGATGAGAGCGAGAAGGGTGAGCAGGCGTCGCAGCCGTTTCATTCTGTGATCCCGGAGCATAAAAGGCTCCGCTAGATAAACCAGCTTGCCGCCGATTTGCCATCCATTGATGAGGCTCACCATGCCCAGCACCCTCGCCACTGTGCCGACCGCGCACGCCAGCCGCTATCTGCAGCAGCTCTGCAAGCATTGGGCGCACAAGCTGGAGGTGAGCATCACCGCCGAGCGGGGCGTCGTGACCTTTTCCGAAGGAACGGTCGCCACGATGGAGGCGGTGCCGGACGGTCTCGCGGTAGGGATCGCGGCGCCCGATGCGGAGACGCTGGAGCAGATGAAGGGCGTCGTCGCCCGCCATCTCGACCGCTTCGCCTTCCGCGAGGCGCCGCTGTCCTTCGACTGGCGCGACGCCTGACGCTAGCCGCCCGCGCCTCCGCTGCCCCTGCGAATGCGGAAGGAGAGCACGCCGGCCTCCTGCGCCTGCGCTTCCAGCACATGGCCGTCCTGGTGGGCGAGGTGGGGAATGTCGATCGCCGCCATCGGGTCGGTGCACTCGACCAGGATGACCGCCCCCGGCAGGGCGCGCGCCAGCGCCCGCCTCGTATGCAGCGCCGGCAGCGGGCACTTCAATCCCTTGAGGTCGAGCCGCTGCAGGCTGTCGTCGTGGTCCATGGCACACCTCCCGCGCCGGGGTAGGACGCGGGCTCGGCGCGGGCAAGCGGAAAGCGTGATCGGGCGATGCCGCCTCCCGGCTTGACGTGGCCGCCGGCGGGACGCGAAGTGCGGGCAAAGCCAGTGGCGGAATGGGCAGGGGGGCGTGCATGCGGCTGATCGGATTCGCGGGGTGGAGCGGTGCGGGCAAGACCACGCTGCTGGCGCGGCTGATTCCCGTGCTGGTGGCGCGCGGGCACCGCGTCTCCACGGTGAAGCACGCCCATCACAATTTCGACGTCGACAAGCCGGGCAAGGATTCGCACACCCACCGCACGGTCGGGGCCAGCGAGGTGCTGATCTCCTCGGCCAATCGCTGGGCGCTGATGCATGAATTGCGCGGCGCTCCCGAGCCCGATCTGCCGGAACTCGTCGCCCGGCTGTCGCCGGTCGATCTCGTGCTGGTGGAAGGCTTCAAGCATGACCGCCACCCCAAGATCGAGATTCACCGGGTCGAGGTCGGCAAGCCGTTCCTCTATCCCGATGATCCGTTCATCGTCGGCCTCGCCTGCGACCGGGTGGTGCCGGGCTGCCCGCGCCCGGTGATCGACCTCGCCGATATCGAGGCCATCGCCGATTTCGCCGACCAGCATGCCGCCCCGGTCGCCGGCATCGCCTGGCGGCCGGCGGATCAGAGCGCGGGATAGGCGGCGAGCAGGCGCTCGGCCGCGATAAGGTCCTCAGGCGTGTTGAGGTTCAGGAACGGATCGACCGGCGCCTGCGGCCACTCGACCGGCGCGGCGCCGATGTGCCGGGCCCAGCGCATCATCCGGCGCTCGTCCTCCTCCACCAGCAGGCGGCGCAAGGCGTCCCGGGAGGCCAGCGGCCACAGGCCGACCACCGGATGCTCCCGCCCGCCGGAGACGGCATAGGCGGCGCCCGTCTCGCCCGCTGCCGCCGCCAGCCGCGCGGTGAGGTCGCGGGGGAGAAAAGGGCAGTCGCCCGGCACGGTCAGCAGAAATCGGGTTGCCGGCGCGGTGCGCGCGAGATGGTCGAGGCCGGCGAGGATGCCGGCGAGCGGGCCGGGATGATTGGGCAGCGTGTCCGGCACCACAGGCAAGGCAAGCCCGAACCGCTCCGCCGGGCCGTTGGCGTTCAGCAAGAGCGGGGAGACCTGCGGGGCGAGCCTGTTGGCAATGCGCGCGAGGATGGTCTCGCCGCCGAGCCTGAGAAGGCCCTTGTCGCCGCCGCCCATGCGCCGCGACAGGCCGCCGGCAAGGATGAGGCCGGCCGGCGCGGCGGAAATCATGCGGTTGGCCGGGTCAGCAGATAGGCCGACACTCCGACGAAGATCGCCCCAATTATCGCCAGCACCGGAATGGGCAGGCCGATGAACACCAGCAGCGCGAAGCTGCCGGCCATGCTGGCAGCGGCAGTGAATTGGGCCCAGCGCGGCACCACCCCGCTCGCCCGCCACGCCACCACCGAGGGGCCGAGGCGGGGATGGGTGAGCAGCCAGCGCTCGAAGCGCGGCGAGGAGCGGGTGAACAGCCAGGCGGCGAGGATGAGGAACACGGTGCCGGGCATGACAGGCGTGACGATGCCGACAATGCCCAGCCCGACGCACACCCAGGCAAGGGCAAACATCGCCCAGCGCACAGGTGCCGCAAGGGAAGATGTCTTTTGCTCTTGCTCCGTCATGCAGGGGTGCATCACCGCATCGCCAAGTCGTTCGTTCCTCAACCTGTAGTCATTATCCCGCGCTGAGCAGCTTCACCGCCACGTCGCGCTCGAAGACATGTAGCAACAGCCGCAGCGCCGCGCCACGCGGGCCCTGAAGATCGGAATCGTTCTGGACTGCTGCAAGTGCTTCCGCCCGCGCCTGAACCAGCAAATCCCCGTGTACGTCGAGCCGCGCCAGCCGGAAGCCGGGAAAGCCGCTCTGCCGCGTGCCGAGCACATCACCCTCGCCACGCAGTTTCAGATCCTGCTCGGCAAGGAAGAACCCGTCCTCGGAAGACCGCAGCGCCTCCAGCCGCTGACGGGCAATCTCGCCCAGCGGGCGGCGATAGAGCAGCACGCAGGTGGAAGCCTCCGAGCCGCGCCCGACCCGGCCCCGCAGCTGGTGAAGCTGTGCCAGACCGAAACGTTCCGCATGCTCGATCACGATGATGCTGGCTTCGGGCACATCGACGCCGACCTCGACCACCGTTGTGGCGACGAGAAGCTGGGTCTCGCCGGCGGCGAAGGCGGCCATCGCCGCATCCTTCTCCGCGCCTTTCATCTTGCCGTGGACGAGGCCGACGCGGGCGCCGAAATGCGCCTGCAATTCGCCAAAGCGTGCCTGCGCGGCGGCGAGGTCGGAGGTCTCCGATTCCTCGACCAGCGGGCAGATCCAATAGGCGCGCCGTCCTTCCTCCAGCGCCCGGCCGAGGCGGGCGACAATCTCGTCGATGCGGTCGGTGGGGATGGCGCGGGTGTCGATGGGCTGGCGACCGGCCGGCTTCTCCCGCAATTCGCTGGAATCCATGTCGCCGAAATAGGTCAGCACCAGCGTGCGGGGGATCGGCGTCGCGGTCATCACGAGCACATCCACCGCCTCGCCCTTGGCCGCCAAGGCGAGGCGCTGATGCACGCCGAAGCGGTGCTGCTCGTCGACGATGGCCAGCGCGAGGTCGTGGAAGTCGACGCCTTCCTGGAACAGCGCATGGGTGCCGATGACGAGGTCGACCGCGCCGTCGGCGAGCCGGGCCAGCAGCTCGGCGCGGGCGCGGCCCTTCTCGCGGCCGGTGAGCAGGGCGACGGTGAGGCCCGCCTTCTCCGCCAGCGGGGCGATGGTCTTCATGTGCTGGCGGGCGAGGATTTCGGTCGGCGCCATCAAGGCCGCCTGCCGGCCGGCCTCGATGACGGTGGCGGCCGCCAGCAGCGCCACCACGGTTTTGCCGGAGCCGACATCGCCCTGCAGCAGCCGCAGCATGCGGTCCTCTGACCCCAGATCGGCACGGATGGCCTTGAGCGCCTCGGTCTGCGAGCCGGTGAGCGAAAAGGGCAGGGCGGCAAGGATGCGCGCCGACACCGCCCCGTCGCCGAGGCTCGGCCGCCCGGCCTGCTTCACCGTGCTGGCCCTCAGCAAAGCGAGGGCGAGCTGGCCGGCGAGCAATTCGTCATAGGCGAGGCGCTGCCAGGCCGGGCCGAGCGGGCTGGCATCCAGCGCGTCGCGCGGCTGGTGCACCTTGCGCAGCGCGGCGAGGAAGCCGATGTCGGGCGCCTCCGCCCGCCATTCCGGCAGATCGCCCACCTGTGCCAGTGCCGCCTCGATGGCGCGTCGGACATGGCCCTGGCCCAGCCCCTCGACGAGGGGATAGAGCGGCTCGATCGGCGGCAGCCTGGCAAGGCCGGCGGCATCCACGACCCTGTCGGGGTGAACCATCTGCGCCATGCCGTCGTACAGCGTCACGGTGCCCGACACCCAGCGCGTCTCGCCAATCGGGAGAAGGCGCTCCATCCAGCTGCGCTCGGCCTTGAAGAAGGCGAGCGTCAGGTCGCCGGTGGCGTCGTGTCCATAGACGCGATAGGGGGCGCGGGAACCGGGGGGCGTGGGGACATGGCGGTCGACATGGATTTTCACTGTCACCACCGTGTCGGGCACGACCTCCGACAGGGTGGGGCGCGCCCGTCGGTCGATGGTGGAGGCGGGCAGGTGCAGCAGAAGATCGAGCACCCGCGCGCCGTCCTCCCGCCCGAGCAGGCGGTTGAACGGCCGGGCGAGCTTCGGGCCGATGCCGGGCAGGCCGGTGATCTCGGCGAAATAGGAATTGAGGATGTCGGGCCGCATGATGCCGGGAAGGTGGACGAAGGGCGGGCGCTTCGCAATCGTCCTGTCGGCCCTCGCATCAGCCATTCCGACAAGCCACCTGACAGCGGCGCCCTTGCGCGCTAGAACCACCGCCTTCCGCGCGTCGCATTTCCGGCGCCCCGCCACCGAGGTCTCGACATGACCGGCACCACGCGCTCCAGCGCGGGCCTTGATGCCCGCCGCCGCCGCATTCTCTACCGCTCCTGGCATCGCGGCACCCGCGAGATGGACCTGCTGATGGGCCGCTTCGCCGATGCCTGCATCGGCGAGTTGAGCGAGGAGGACGTCGCCGCCTTCGAGCTGCTGATCGAGGTCGAGGACCCCGACCTCTATGGCTGGCTCGGCGGCGCCCCGCCGGCGCCTGAATTCGACACCCCGCTTTTCCACCGCTTCCGCCAGTTCCACCTGTCGGGAGAGGGCGTTCCCGAGATATGAAGACCCCGACGACATGAAGACGCCCCTTGCCTCGCTGACCAAACGGCTGGCCCCCGGCCGGACGCTGACCCTCGCCAATGTGCCCGCCGGCATGGAGGGGCTGGTCGTCGCCGATCTCGCCCGCGCTCTGGCGGCGCAGGACGACGCGCCCTGGCCGACGCTGATGGTGATCTGCCGCGACACCGAGCGGATGGCGGAGCTGGAGCGCGCGCTCGGCTTCTTCGCGCCGGGCGTCGAGGTGCTGCCCTTCCCGGCCTGGGACTGCCTGCCCTATGACCGCGCCTCGCCCAACGCCGCGATCATCGCCCGCCGGATGACGACGCTGGCCCGGCTCGCCCGGGTGAAGGGCCGCGAGGCCGGCACCATCGTGCTGACCACGGTCAACGCCGCGCTGCAGCGCGTGCCCCGGCGCGCCCTCATCGCCACCCAGTCCTTCTCGGCGGCGCCGGGCAATGCGCTGTCGCTCGACGAGGTGGTCGGCTGGGCGGAGATCAACGGCTTCCAGCGCACCTCCACCGTGCGCGACACCGGCGAATATGCGGTGCGCGGCGGCATTGTCGATCTGTTCCCACCGGGCATGCCGCTGCCGGTGCGGCTCGACTTCTTCGGCGACACGCTGGAATCGATCCGCTCCTTCGATCCCGAGACCCAGCGCACCGCCATGCAGATGCGGTCGCTCGACCTCGTGCCGATGAGCGAATTGCAGCTCACCAGCGAGACGATGAAGCGCTTCCGCATGGCCTATGTCGCCGCCTTCGGCGCGGCGCCGCGCGGCGACCTGCTCTATGAGGCGGTGAGCGAGGGCCGGCGCTATCCCGGCATGGAGCACTGGCTGCCGCTGTTCCATGAAGGGCTCGACACGCTGTTCGACTACGCCCCCGACGCCCCGGTGGTGATGGAGGCGCAGGGCGACGAGGCCGCCGCCTCGCGGCTCGAACAGATCGCCGATTATTACGACGCCCGCCGGCACGGGCTGGAGCATGGTGGCGGGGCGGTGCCCTACAAGCCGCTGCCGCCGGACGCGCTCTATCTCACGGCGGAGGAGTGGAAGGCCCACCGCGAGAGCGCGCGCAACCTCGCGATTTCCGCCTATGCGCTGCCGGAATCGAAGGACGTGATCGACCTCGACGGCCGCACCGCGCGCTCCTTCGCGCCGGAGCGGGCCGACCCTGAGGCGGCGCTGTTCGACATCGCCGCCGCCTATCTGCGCGATCTGGCGAAATCCAAACGCACCATCCTTGCCGCCTGGTCGGATGGCTCGCGCGACCGTCTTGCCACCGTGCTGGCCGATCACGGCCTCAAGGGCACGCAGACGGTGGGCTCGCGCGACGCTGCCGAAGCGCTGCCCAAGGGCACCATCGCGCTCGCCGTGCTTGGCATCGAGAACGGGTTCGAGACCGATTCCCTCGCCATCATCGGCGAGCAGGACATTCTCGGCGACCGCCTCGTGCGGCCCAAGCGCAAGGGCCGCCGGCCGCAGGACGTGATCGCGGAACTGGGCGCGCTGACCGCCGGCGACCTCGTCGTGCATGTCGACCATGGCATTGGCCGCTTCATCGGGCTGAAGACCATCGAGGCGATGGGCGCGCCGCATGACTGCCTGGAAATCCACTATGCGGAAGGCTCCAAGCTCTTCCTGCCGGTAGAAAACCTCGAACTTCTCTCGCGCTATGGCTCGGAGGATACCGAGGCGCAGCTCGACCGGCTGGGCGGCGGCGGCTGGCAGGCGCGCAAGGCGCGGATGAAGAGCCGCATCCGCGAGATGGCGGCCGAGCTGATCAAGGTCGCGGCGCAGCGCCATACCCAGGAGGCGCCCCGGCTGGTGCCGGCACCGGGCCTCTATGACGAGTTCCGCGCCCGCTTCCCCTATGAGGAGACCGAGGACCAGGAAGCCGCCATCGAGGCGGTGTTCGACGATCTCGGCTCCGGCCACCCGATGGACCGTCTGGTGTGCGGCGATGTCGGCTTCGGCAAGACCGAGGTGGCGCTGCGCGCCGCCTTCGCCGTGGCGCTGAACGGCAAGCAGGTGGCGGTGGTGGTGCCAACCACGCTGCTGGCGCGCCAGCACTTCAAGACCTTTTCCGAGCGCTTCAAGGGGCTGCCCGTCGTGGTGCGGCAGGCCTCGCGCCTCGTCACCGGCAAGGAGCTTTCCGAGACCAAGAAGGGCCTTGCCGACGGCACGGTCGACATCGTGGTCGGCACCCATGCGCTGCTGGGCAAGGCGATCGCGTTCCGCGACCTCGGCCTCGTCATCGTCGATGAGGAGCAGCATTTCGGCGTCAGCCACAAGGAGCGGCTGAAGCAGATGCGCGCCGAGGTGCATGTGCTGACCCTGACCGCCACGCCGATTCCGCGCACGCTGCAGCTGGCGATGACCGGGGTGCGCGAACTCTCCATCATCGCCTCGCCGCCGGTGGACCGGCTGGCGGTGCGCAGTTTCATCACCCCGTTCGACCCGCTGATTGTGCGCGAGGCGCTGCTGCGCGAGCGCTATCGCGGCGGCCAGAGCTTCTATGTCTGCCCGCGCATCGAGGACCTCGCCGAGGTGAAGGACTTCCTCGACAAGGCGGTGCCGGAGGTGAAGGTGGCCGTCGCCCATGGCCAGATGGCGGCGACGCAGCTCGAAGAGATCATGTCCGCCTTCTATGACGGGCAGTTCGACGTGCTGCTCTCCACCACCATCGTCGAATCCGGCCTCGACATCCCCACCGCCAATACGCTGATCATCCACCGCGCCGACATGTTCGGCCTCGCCCAGCTGTACCAGCTGCGCGGGCGCGTCGGCCGTTCCAAGACCCGAGCCTATGCCATCTTCACTTTGCCGGCGCAGAAGCAGGTGACGGCGCAGGCCGACCGCCGGCTGAAAGTGCTGCAGTCGCTGGACACGCTGGGGGCGGGCTTCCAGCTCGCCAGCCACGACCTCGACATTCGCGGTGCCGGCAATTTGCTGGGCGACGAACAGTCCGGCCATATCAAGGAGGTCGGCTACGAGCTCTATCAGGAGATGCTGGAGGAGGCGATCGCCAACCTCAAGGCCGGAATCACCGCGCCGGTGGCCGACAAGTGGTCGCCCACCATCTCCATCGGCACGCCGGTGCTGATCCCCGAGGACTATGTGACCGACCTGCATGTCCGCCTTAGCCTCTATCGCCGGCTGGCCGACATGGAGACCGACGCCGAGATCGAGGCCATGGGCGCGGAAATGGTCGACCGCTTCGGCACGCTGCCCGAAGAGGTGGAGCAGCTGCTCAAGCTGGTGGGGATCAAGGCGCTGTGCCGCCGCGCCAATGTGGAGAAGGTGGATGCCGGCCCGCGCGGCATGGTGCTGACCTTCCGCGACGGGCGCTTCCCCAACCCGGCCGGCTTCATCACCTATGTCGGCAAGCCGCATGTGGTGGCGAAGATGCGGCCCGACGGCAAGGTGATGTTCTCGGAGGACTGGCCGAGCGCCAATGCGCGGCTCAAGGGCAGCGCCGGCATTCTGAAAGAGCTGGCGAAAATTGCCGAGCAGGGGGCGAAGGCGGCTTAGCCGCCTCGCGGGAAGGGCGGCGTAGGCCGCCGCCCTCGCGGGGCCAGCCGTGATCCCGGCCGCAGCCGAAGGCGGAGGGCCGGGATCGTTCCCAGGATGGGGGCGCGATCCCGGAGAGGACCTGCGGTTCTTCCGGGATGACCAAGCAGAGAGGGGCCCCGGCTCGCCGCCTGCGGCTGCGGCCGGGATGACGGCTTACACCGCCTCGCCTCTATCGCGCCGGTTCAGTCGAGCGGGCTCTCATAGGCGCCGTCGCTGTCGGGCATCACGTCGGCATCGACATCCGAGCCGGGGCCGCTCAGATTCTCGTAATTGCCGCCGGCCTGCTCCATGTAGTCCTGGCTCTTGTCCGCCCCCGGCTTGTCCGGCAGCGGGCCGTAATCGAGATAGTTCGGGTTGTTGATCGGCGGAATGCTGATCTCCAGCCCGCCCCCGGCCGGCTTGTTCGGATGCACCTCGATCGGCTGCTGCGCGCCGGCAGGGGAAAGGCCCGCGACGAGGAGAGCGGCGACGGAAAGGACGGCGTAACGCATGGACTTCGCTCCAGCACTTCATTCGGGCACCGACGGCCCATCTTCGCTGGCCGCCCGTGCGCATTGCCCTTAAGGACCGCGTTCGGGCGCGGCTGTCCAGCGCTTCATGCGCACGATGACGCGGTTTTAGCCCGATGTGGCGGTCAGGCCCCGCACCCGCGCGCGGGACGTTATGGCTTTGCCTGCCACCAGCTTTCCGCCAGCGTGCCGGAAAGCGCCAGCGTCTGCGGCCGCTCCACCTTGCGCCAGCGCGCGATCCATTGGCCCGGCGTGTAGAACAGCGGCACCGAGAAACCGGCGGAAATCAGCACCCGGTCGAGCGCCCGCACCGCCGAGACGAAATGCTCCCGCTCGCGCGCCGCCAGCAGCGCCTCGATCATCGCGTCCGCCGCCGGGCTCTTCAGCCCCATGAAGTTGCGCGTGCCGGGTGTGTCGGCGGCGGCGGAGCCGAAATAGAACGCCTGCTCATTGCCGGGTGAGAGCGACTGGTCCCAGATATAGGGCACCACGTCGTAGTCATAGGTCTGCTTGCGGGCCTCGAACTGCACATTGTCGACGAGGCGGATGTTCAGCCGCACGCCGGCGCGGCGCAGCATGTTCTGATAGGCCAGCGCCAGCCGCTCCTGGTCCTTGGTGCCGACGAGAAGTTCCGGGGCGAAGGGCTGGCCGGTGGCGCGGCTGGTCAGCGTGCCGGCCTTCAGCTCCCAGCCGGCGGCGGCGAACAGGTCCAGCGCCTGGCGCAGGCGCGTGCGGTCGCGGCCCGAACCGTCCGAGCGCGGGGCGTGCCAGGAGCCGTCCATCACCTCAGGCAGCACGGCGTCGGCATAGGGGGCGAGCAAGGCCTGCTCGCGCGGATCGGCCGGGCGGCCGAGGCAGGACAGCTCGGAATCGTCGTAGAAGCTGCCATTGCGGCGGTAGAGGCCGAAATAGAGGTTCTGGTTGGCCCATTCGAAGTCGAACAGCTCGACCATCGCCTGGCGCACCCGCGCGTCCGTGAAATACGGGCGGCGCATGTTGAAGATCAGCGCCGAATAGGGCTTGGGCGTGCCGGTGGCGACTTCCTCGGTGACGATGCGCCCGTCGCGCACGGCCGGAAAGTCGTAGCCGGTCTTCCAGCGGCCGGGGTCGGTCTCGTAGCGAATGTCGTAGAGGCCGCGCTTGAAGGCTTCAAACTGCGCATTCACATCCCGGTAGAAGTCATAGCGCAGGCTATCGAAATTGAAATTGCCGCGATTGACCGGCAGTTCCGCGCCCCAATAGGCGGGCGCTCTTGCCAGCAGCACCGTCTCGCCCGGCTTCACCTCGGCCACGGTGTAGGGGCCGCTGCCGAGCGGCGCCTTGAAGCTGGTCTGCTCGAAGGTCTCGGGATCGGTGGCGTGGCGGGCCAGCACCGGCATCAGCGCGAGGATCAGCGGCAATTCGCGGTCGACCACGCCGAAGGTGAAGCAGATGGCGAGCGGGCCGGTGACTTCCGCCTTCGCCACCTTGCCGTAATAGGTGCGGTGGTTCGGCCGCCCCTTGGCGCGCAGCAGTTCGAACGAGAACAGCACGTCGTCCGCCGTCACCGGCGCGCCGTCGGCAAAGCGCGCGCGCGGGTCGATCTCGAAGGCGACATAGGAACGCGCCGCGTCGGTCTCCACTTGGCGGGCCAGCAGGCCATAGCAGGTGAAGGCCTCGTCCGGGCTGCGCGCCATCAGGCTTTCGACGATGTTCCAGCGCACAAAGGGCGGGGCGGAGCCGCGCACGATGAACGGGTTCAGGCTGTCGAAGGAGGCGACCGCGCCCTGGATCAGCCGGCCGCCCTTCGGGGCGTCGGGATTGACGCTGCGGTAATGAGAAAACCCCTCCGGATACCGCGGCGCGCCGTGCATGGCGATGCCGTGGCTCGCGGTGCTTGGGTTTGACGTGACGCCGGACCCGGCGGCGGCACTGTCCTGCGCCCGCGCGGGCGCCAGTAGTGGGTATCCGAGTGCCGTTCCGCCGGCAATTAAGACGTTGCGCGCAAAGGCCCGCCGGGTGATACCGCTCACGCATCGGCTCCTGGTCAGAGATTCGGCTCGTATTTGCCGCCGAGTTCTAGCATGAACCAGACACCGATATTTCCCGGGGTCACTCTGTCGCCTCAATTGCGCTTGAGACAGCCCCACGATCGCGTTATGGCGGCGAGGCGTCCGCTGTTCTCTCTACCCGGTTCGCTCGACAGGAACTCGACATGATCCATCGCTCCACTCTTGCGCGCAGCCTTGCTGGCGCCGCCCTGGCGCTGGCCTTCGCCAGCGGCGCCGCGCTCGCCCAGACGGCGCCGGCCAAGCCCGCCGCCAAGCCGGCGGCCCCTGCCGCCCAGCCCGCGCCCGCCGCCGGCCAGCAGGCCGCCGCGCCGCAGCAGATTCCGGCGATCCCGATTCCGTGGATGAAGCGCTGCCGCCAGGAGCCCTCGATCAACAAGAACGTCTGCGAGCTGGAGCAGACCATCATCACCGATACCGGGCAGTTCCTCGTCCGCTTCGGCGTGTTCGAGGTGCAGGACGACCCGAAGAAGGCGTTTACCGTCGCCTTCCCGACCGGCCTGCTGCTGCGCAACGGCTTTCGCGTCGCGCTCGCCAATGAGCAGCCGATTCTCGGCACCTTCGTGATGTGCGACCAGCAGTTCTGCCGCGGCGACATCCAGGTCGACCAGGGCTTCGTCGACCGCATGAAGAAGGCCCCCGGCCTGACGCTGCAGGTCGCCAATTCGGTCGGGCGCCTGATTTCCTACCCGATCGGGCTCGGCGACTTCGCCAAGGTCTATGACGGCCCGCAGACCGACCCGAAGGTCTTTGAAGGCCAGATCGCCAAGATCCAGGAGCAGGTGAAGGCCCGCCAGGAACAGCTCAAGGCCGAGGCCGAGCAGCGCGAGCAGCAGACAAAGGCCGGTTTGGAAAAGCTTGGCGCCGAGAAGCTGAAGAACGCCCCGGCCCAGTAAGGCCCGCCCTCCGGCTGACATGGCCAGAATGCAGAACGCCCGGCGATGAGCCGGGCGTTTTCGCTTGAGCACGTTCGTTTGAGCAAGAGGCGAGGGGCCGGTGCTATTGCAGCCGCTCGCTGCGCACCCGCCAGCCGCCATCGCCATCGGCCGCCAGCATTTCCGGGACCTGGGGATGGCGCACCGGCTCGCCTGTCGTGTCGAGTTCGAGGTTCTGCTCGGAGACATAGGCGACGTATTCGGTCTCCGCATTCTCGGCCAGCAGGTGGTAAAAGGGCTGGTCCTTGGTGGGGCGGATATGTTCCGGGATCGATTCCCACCATTCGTCGGTGTTGGAGAATTCGGGGTCGACGTCGAACACCACGCCGCGGAACGGGTAGTGGCGGTGCCGGACGATCTCACCGATACGGTATTTGGCGTTCCGCTCTTTCATCATGAACTCGTCCGCCATCCTGAACTTGTCCGCCAGAGGCGGTGGCGCCCCCGTAGCGGGCCACGCCAGAGCCTGTCAACCGCCGCTCATGCAACGCGCGTGCCCGAACGCCGCACCCGCCTCACCCCAGCGCGGCTGAAGATGACGATTGACCGGGGCGAGGCGAGCCGGTAGCGAGCCGTCATGGACGAGGTCCTCGCGCTCGCGCTTCCCTTCTTCGGTGTGATCTTCCTGGGGCTGGGATGCGGCCGGCTGGTGCGCATCCCGGAAAGCGGCCTCGCCTGGCTCAGCTTCTTCATCATCTATCTGGCGCTGCCGGCGCTGTTTTTCTCGCTGGTGGCGCGCACGCCGTTTCACGAGCTGACCAACGGCTCCTTCATCCTGGCGACGACGGCGACGACGGCGGTGTGCTTCACCCTCTCGCTGGGGGTCGGGCTCTGGCTGCGGCGCGGCAACCTGCCGGAAGCCACCATCGCCGCCATTGTCGGCTCCTATGCCAATGTCGGCTATATGGGACCGGGATTGACGCTGGGCGCGCTCGGGGCTGGCGCCTCCGTGCCCACCGCGCTGATCTTCGTCTTCGACAGCCTGTTCTTTTTCACCATCGTGCCGGTGTTGATGGCGATGAGCGGGCGCGACCGGCGCGGGCTCGGTCACACCCTGCTGCTGGTGGTGCGCCGTGTCGTCACCCACCCGTTCAATGTCGCGACTTTTCTCGGGGTGCTGTCGGCCTATTTTGAATTCCATCCGCCGGCCGCGTTGGACAAGACGCTGGAATTTTTGCGCAACGCCGCCGCGCCCTGCGCGCTGTTCACGCTCGGCGTCTCGGTCGCGCTGCGGCCGATGGGGAAGATGCAGAGTGAGGTGCCGTGGCTGCTGGCGATCAAGCTGGTCATCCACCCGGCGCTGGTCTGGCTGGTGCTGAGCCTGGTCGGTGGCTTCGATCCGGTGTGGATCGCCACCGCCGTGCTGATGGCGAGCCTGCCGCCGGCGCTGAACGCCTTCATCATGGCCAAGCAGTACGACACCTATGTCGCCGGCGCCTCCGGCGGCGTGCTGGTCGGCACCGTGGTCTCGGTGGCGACGGTGACGGCCATGCTCTACGCCCTGCAGCACGACATGCTGCCGCACGGGCTGCTGCAGTAAAAGCCGCGCCCGGAGCCTAGTGCACGTCCGGTGAAAGCCAGTTCACCGGACGTGCACTAGCTTTTTGATTTGACGCATTTTCTTCACGCGAACCGGTATCCACTTCGCTCGAAAATGCTCTAAAGCGGCGCCCCCGCCAGCAGGCGCGGCACGTCGCGGGTCGGGCCGACGCCCTCGCGCATCACCAGCCGCCGCAGGCCGGACGACTGGCCGAGCATCCACAGCCCGAGACCGCGCAGGCCGGCGACCGGCAGCAGATCGGTCAGCAGCGAGCGGTTGAACAGGTCGATGGCGAAGCCGCGCGTGGCGACGTCGCCGCGCCGGCGGCGCTCATAGGCCTCCATCGCGTCGGTGCCGCCAATATCGCGCCCGGCGCGGGCGGCGTCGCTGGCGATCTCGGCCAGAGTGGCGGCGTCGCGAATGCCGAGATTGAGCCCCTGCGCGCCGATGGGCGGGATGATGTGCGCGGCCTCGCCGACCAGCGCGACCCGGCCCCGGGCGAACTGCGCGGCGGTGCGCTGGCTGAGCGGGAAGCTGCCACGCGGCGAGACGAGCCGCATGGTCCCGAGCAGCGAATGCGCCTTGCGCTCCATGGCAAGGGCGAAGGCGGCATCGTCCAGCTCCGCCAGCGCCTGCGCCTCCGCCGCCGAGACGACGCAGACGACGCTGGAGCGATTCCCCGGCAGCGGCACGAGGGTGAACGGCCCGGTGCGGGTGTGGAATTCGGTCGAGATGTCGCGGTGCGGGCGGCTATGGGCAAGGGTGGCGGTGACGGCGACCTGGGGATAGGCGCGCGTCTTGACCTCGATTCCGGCCGCGCGCCGGCAGGGCGAGTTGCGCCCGTCGGCGGCGGCGACCAGCGCCGCATCGAGACGGTCGCCGCCCTCCAGTTCCAGCGTGGCATGGGTGGGCGCCTCGATCACGCCGGTGACGCTGGCCGCCAGGCGCGCAATGCCGGGCGTTTCCGCCACCGCCGCGTCGAGCGCGGCGAGCAGCGCTTCGTTCTCGACATTCCAGGCGAAGCCTTCCAGCCCGAGCTCGCCGGCACGGAACTCGACCTCGGGCGCGCGGATCAGCCGGCCGGTGTCGTCGACGAGGCGCATCACCCGCAGCGGCGAGGCCGCAGGGCGCAGCGCCTCCCACACGCCGAGCGCCTGCAGCGCCTTCACCGAGCCGTCCATCAGCGCCGTGGTGCGGGGATCGTGGGTGCGGGGCGGGGCGATCAGCGTGACGGCAACGCCGCCCGACGCCAGCGCCAGCGCGGCGATGAGGCCGCTCGCGCCGCCGCCGACGACCGCCGCGATCTGCCCTGTGTGCGGGTCGGATGACATGTGAACCTCCATGTGCATCACCGGGACTATAAGCCGGGCGTGGAGTGTGGGATAAGCAGGCCGACGTGGTCTGGCAATGCAGATCGCGGCGGGCGCATATTATATGTCAGATGTGGAAGAGGCAGGCGGCGATCCCCCGGGACGCGCGGTCGCAGGAGGAAAGCCGGTGGCGATGACAACCAAGTCGCTCAGCGCGGGTCCCGCTGGACGTCGCACTCTGGCTTTCGCCGTGCACATCTTCACCGCCTCGGGCGCGGTCTGCGGGTTGCTGGCGCTGATGGCGGCGGTGGAAGGCCATTGGGCGCTGATGTTCGCCTGGCTCGGCCTCGCCCTGTTCGTCGACGGCATTGACGGCACCATGGCGCGGCGGGCGAAGGTGGGCGAGGTGCTGCCGCGCTGGTCGGGCGACACGCTGGACCTCGTGGTCGACTATCTTACCTATTGCCTGGTGCCGGCCTTCGCGGTGGCGAGCGGCGGGCTGATGCCGTTCTGGCTGGCGGTGGCGGCGAGCGCCACCATTTTGCTCACCAGCGCGCTCTATTTCGCCGACACCTCGATGAAGACCGACGATTTGTATTTCCAGGGTTTTCCGGCGGTGTGGAACGTCGTGGTGTTCTATTTCTTCCTCGTGCCGCTCAATCCCTTCGTGATTGCCGGCATCATCGCCCTGCTGGCGGTGGGCACCTTCCTGCCGATCAAGTTCGTCCATCCGTTCCGCGTCGTGCGCCTGCGCCTCCTCACCCTGGCGCTGCTGGCGCTGTGGGCGGTGCTGGCGATCGTCGCGGTGCTGGAGGACATGCGGCCGGACCTGTGGGTGACGGTCGGGCTGTGCGCCTGCGCGCTCTATTTCACCCTGTTCGGGGCGATCCCCTCGCGCAAGCGGGCGGCCGAGCCGCGCCCCTGAGCGCCGGCGGGCGCCCCACCTCATTCCCAACCGGCTGGAGAGCACGATGGCTGCGGCGATTCGCGTCCATGAATTCGGCGGACCCGAGGTCCTCACCCTTGAGGAGGTGGCGCTTGGCGCCCCCGGGCCGGGGCAGGTCAAGCTGCGCCACACGGCGATCGGCCTCAATTTCATCGATACCTATTTCCGCAGCGGCCTCTACACGCCGCCGAACGGCTTGCCCTTCATACCCGGCAATGAGGCGGCGGGCGTGATCGTGCAGATCGGCGAAGGGGTCAGCGGCTTCAAGCCGGGCGACCGTGTCGCCTATGGCTCGTCGCTCGGCGCCTATTGCAGCGAGCGGATCATGCCCGCCGCGCCGCTGGTGAAGCTGCCCGATTCGATCGCCGACGAAACCGCCGCCGCGATGATGCTGAAGGGCATGACGGCGCGCTATCTGCTGCGCCAGACCCACAAGGTGAAGGCCGGCGACACGCTGCTGGTACACGCGGCCGCCGGTGGCGTCGGGCAGATCCTCTGCCAGTGGGCGACGCATCTGGGCGCCACCGTCATCGGCACGGTGGGTTCGGCGGCCAAGGCGGAGATCGCCAAGGAATGCGGCGCCGCCTATGTGATCAATTACAGCGAGGAGAATTTCGTCGAGCGGGTGAAGGACATCACCGAAGGCGCACTCTGCGACGTGGTCTATGACGGGGTCGGGCAGGCGACCTATCCGGCCTCGCTCGACTGCATCAAGCCGCGCGGCCTGTTCGCCAGCTTCGGCAATGCCTCCGGCGCGATCAAGGATTTCAGCCTGCTCGCTTTGTCGCAGAAGGGCTCGCTCTACGCGACGCGCCCGACCCTGTTCACCCATATTTCCAACCGCGACGACCTGCTGGCCAATGCAAGCGACCTGTTCGAGGTGGTCGGGTCGGGCGTGGTGAAGATCCCGGTGAACCAGCGCTACCGCCTCGCCGAGGCCGCCGACGCGCATCGCGACCTCGAAGCGCGACGGACCACCGGGTCGACCGTGCTTCTGCCGTGACGGTATCCTACTCCCGGATTCTGACGCAAAACGCGCCATTTTCCGGACCGGACGGACCAGACTTTAGGCTTGCTCCCGAGATCGGCCATGCCATTCTGCCGGTGGTCCGTCACAGAAGCGTCGTCCGTATGAACCTCCGCTCCCGGCGAAATCCCGACCTGACAGGCGCCCCCGGCGACGCCTGCCGACAGCCGCGCGGGTGATGGGCATGGGGGATGCGCAGGACACGCCGGACGCGCTGCTCGAAGCCGTCAAGCTGACCAAGAGGTTCGGTTCGCTGGTCGCTAACGACCATGTCAGCCTCGCCATCCGCGCCGGCGAGACCCATGCGCTGCTGGGGGAGAACGGCGCCGGCAAGTCGACGCTGGTGAAGATGATGTGCGGCCTGCTGCAGGCCGATTCGGGCGAACTGCTCTATGAGGGCGCGCCGATCGTCTTCCCCGATCCCGCCAGTTCCCGCGCCAAGGGCATTGGCGTGGTGTTCCAGCATTTCGCCCTGTTCGACGCGCTGACCGTGGTGGAGAATGTAGCGCTCGGGCTGCCAGGCCACCAGCCGCTTGCCGTGCTCGCCGCGCGCATCGACGACTGCGTGCGCCGCTATGGCCTCGGCGTCGAACCCTATCGGCGGGTCGGCGAGCTTTCCGTGGGCGAGCGCCAGCGGGTGGAGATCGTGCGCTGCCTGCTCGGTGATCCGCGCGTGCTGATTCTCGACGAGCCGACCTCGGTGCTGACCCCCGACGAATCGGAAAACCTGTTCCGCACCGTAGACCTGCTGACCAATGAGGGCAGGGCGGTGCTGTTCATCAGCCACAAGCTCGACGAGGTGCGCCGGCTTTGCCACCGCGCGACGGTGCTTCGCGGCGGCAAGTTCATCGCCGAGGTCGACCCGAAGCAGGAATCCTCCGCCAGCCTGGCACGGCTGATGGTCGGCGCCGAGGTGCCGCGCACGCCGCGGATCGCGGCCCATGCGCTTGGCGAGCCGCGCCTGCTGGCGCGCCACCTCAGCGTCGCCGGCGATGGATCGCGCGGCTCCGCCCTGCACGACATCAATATCGAGGTCCGGGCCGGCGAGATCGTCGGCATTGCCGGGGTTGCGGGCAATGGCCAGACCACGCTGTTCGACGCGCTGTCCGGCGAGACGCAGGTGGCCGATCACGAGAGCATCGTCATCGACAAGGTCGTCGCCGGCGGCTTCGGCCCGACCGAGCGGCGGGCGCTGGGGGCCGGCTTTGTGCCCGAGGAGCGCCTCGGCCATGCGGCGGCCCCGGATATGCGCTTGTCGGACAATGTGCTGCTCACCACCCATGGCGATGGCCATATCGTCAAGGCCGGCCTGATCCGCCGCGCGACGCTGTTCAGCCGCTTCCAGCAGATCGTGAAGGGGTTTGACGTGCGCTTCGGCGGCAAGGACCCGAAGGCGCGCCGGCTGTCGGGCGGCAACCTGCAGAAATTCGTCATCGGCCGCGAGGTGCTGCGCGACCCGGTGCTGATCGTGGTCGACCAGCCGACCTGGGGCGTCGACGCCGCGGCCGCCGCCTTCATCCGCACCACGCTGCGCGAGCGCGCCGCGCAGGGCTGCGCGGTGCTGGTGATCAGCCAGGACCTCGACGAATTGCTTGAGTTCGCCGACCGCATCGCCGTGATGAGCGAGGGCCGGCTGACCGCGCCCGTGCCGGTGGCGGAAACCTCGCGCGAGGCGATCGGCCTCGCCATGGGCGGCTCTCATTCGGCCGGCGGGGAGGGCCACCATGCCGCTTAGGCTCGAACGGCAGGAAAATATCTCACCGCTGCGGCACGCCATGGCGCCTGTTGTGGCGGCGCTGGTGACGCTGGTGGTCGGCGCGGTGATGTTCGTCGTGCTCGGGCATGATCCCGTGCGCGCCTTCACCATCTATTTCATCGAGCCGCTGGGCGACGCCTATACGCTGCAGGAACTGGTGGTGAAGGCCTCGCCGCTGCTGCTGATCGGCATAGGGCTTTCCTTCTGCTACCGCGCCAATCGCTGGAACATCGGCGCCGAGGGGCAATATGTCGCCGGCGCCGTGCTCGGCTCCTGGCTGGCACTGGCGACGCATGGCATGGAGGCGGGGCCGTGGGTGCTTCCGGCCATGCTGGTGCTCGGCGCGCTTGGCGGGGCGCTGTGGGGGCTGATCCCGGCCTTCCTGCGCGTGCGCTTCGGCGCCAGCGAGATCCTCACCAGCCTGATGCTGGTTTATGTCGCCCAGCTCGGGCTCGACTATCTCGTGCGCGGCCCCTGGCGCGACCCGCAGGGCTTCAATTTTCCGCAGAGCGTGACCTTCGACGATGTGGCGCTGATGCCGCTGCTGATGGAGGACGGGCGGCTGCATGGCGGCATCCTCATCGCGCTGCTGGCGGTGATCGCCGCCACCTTCGTGCTCGGGCGCACGCTGGTCGGGTTCTCGATCGAGCTGGCGGGCTCGGCGCCGCGCGCGGCTGCCTTCGCCGGCTTCGACGAGAAGCGCGTGACCTATGGCGTGTTCGCGGTTTCCGGGGCGCTGGCGGGGCTGGCCGGCATCATCGAGGTCGCCGGGCCGATCGGCCAGCTGCAACCGACCATCTCGCCCGGCTACGGCTTCACCGCCATCATCGCCGCCATGCTCGGCCGGCTGCATCCGGTGGGGATTCTGGTGGCGAGCCTGGTGCTGGCGCTGACCTATATTGGCGGCGAGGCGGCACAGATCAGCATGCGCATGCCTTTCGACGTGACCCGGGTTTTCCAGGGAACGCTGCTGATCGCCATTCTGGCGGCCGACATTCTGGTGCGCTACCGCATCCGCCGGGTGGAGGGCACGACCCATGCTTGATGCGGCGATCATCGGGGCGGTTCTCGCCAGCATCGTGGCGGCGGCGACCACGCTGCTGCTGGCCTCGCTCGGCGAATTGGTGGCCGAGCGCGCCGGCACGCTCAATCTCGGCGTCGAGGGGATGATGATCGTTGGGGCGGCGGTCGGCTATGTCACCGCCTACGGATCGGGCAGCCTGCTGCTCGGCACGCTGGCGGCGGTGCTGGCCGGCATGGCGCTCTCGCTCGTCTTCGCCGTCCTCGCCATCTGGCTAGCCACCAACCAGGTGGCGTCGGGCCTCGCCACCACGATTCTCGGGCTCGGTCTCGCCGGACTGATCGGCGCCAGTTTTGTCGGCACCCAGCTGGAGGGCGCCCCGCCGCTGCATATTGCCGGGCTGACCGACCTGCCGATCCTCGGCAAGGCGCTGTTCGGGCAGGATGCCTTCGTCTACGTCTCGCTGCTGCTGCTGGCGGCGGTGGCCTATACGCTGACGCGCACGCGGATCGGCCTCGTGCTGCGGGCGGTGGGCGAGAATCACGCGGCGGCGCATGCGCTCGGCCACCCGGTGCGGGGCATCCGCACGCTGGCGGTGATGTTCGGCGGCGCCTGCGCCGGGCTGGCGGGCGCGCATCTGTCGCTCGCCTATACCCCCTTCTGGGCCGCCGACATGACGGCGGGACGCGGCTGGATCGCGCTCGCCCTGGTGGTGTTCTCCGCCTGGCGGCCGCTCTGGCTGCTGGCCGGCGCCTATCTGTTCGGCGCGGTCTCGATCTTGCAGCTGCATGTGCAGGGCTTCGGCCTGGGCATTCCCTCCCAGCTGCTGTCGGCGCTGCCCTACCTGGCGACCATCATCGCGCTGGTCGTCATCTCGGCGCTGAAACACGGACGGGGCGCGCCCGCCTCGCTCGGCGTGCCTTTCGTGCCCGATCGCTGAACCCGACATATGGGCCGCGTCATGGCGGCCTCCCGGCGCGCGAGGCGGTCGCGCCCGCCGGTGATCCCCGAGGCCGCGATGAGGGAGCGGAGACGTTCATGCGGAAGATTCTCTCCATGGCGGTCGCCATCGCCGCAGGCCTCGCCCTTGCCGGCGGGGCGCCGGCGCAGGCGGCGGAGAAGCTGAAGGCGGCCTGGGTCTATGTCGGGCCGGTCGGCGATTTCGGCTGGTCGTACCAGCACGACCAGGGCCGCAAGGCAGTCGAGGCGCATTTCGGCGACAAGGTCGAGACCACCTTTGTCGAGAATGTCGACGAGGGTCCCGACGCCGAGCGGGTGATCGAGCAGCTGGCCCGTGCCGGCAACAAGCTGATCTTCACCACCTCCTTCGGCTTCATGGAGCCGACGCTGAAGGTGGCCAAGCGCCACCCCAACGTGTTCTTCGAGCACGCCACCGGCTTCAAGCGGGCCAAGAACGTCTCGACCTACAACGCCAAGTTCCATGAGGGCCGCTATGTCCTCGGGCAGATCGCGGCGAAGACCTCGAAGACCGGCACGATCGGCTATATCGCCTCCTTCCCGATCCCGGAGGTCATCGCCGGCATCAATTCGCTGATGCTCGGCGCGCAGTCGATCAATCCCGACATGAAGATCAAGATTGTCTGGGTGAACTCCTGGTTCGACCCCGCCAAGGAGGCGGACGCTGCCAAGGCGCTGATCGACCAAGGCGCCGACGTGATCTCCCAGCACACCGACAGCCCCGCCGCCATGCAGGCGGCCGAGGGGCGCGACGTGATGGCGTTCGGCCAGGCCTCGGACATGATCAAGTTCGGCCCGGATTCGCAGCTCACCGCCATCGTCGACGACTGGGCGCCCTATTACATCGAGCGCGTCCAGGCGGTGCTCGATGGCACCTGGACCTCCACCGACACCTGGGGCGGGATGAAGGATGGCGAGGTCGTCATGGCGCCCTACACCAACATGCCCGACGACGTGAAGAAGATGGCCGAGACCACGCAGGCGGCGATTACCTCGGGCGCGCTCAACCCCTTCAAGGGCCCGATCTACAAGCAGGACGGCACGCTCATGGTGAAGGAGGGCGAGGTCCTGGCCGACAAGGACATCCTGTCGATGAACTGGTATGTGAAGGGCATCGACGACAAGGTGCCCGGCCAGTAACAGGGCGCAGGCATCAGGAACGTATCGGCGGCGTGGACCTTTCACGCCGCCCACGTTGCCAAAGGTGGCGCCATATGCGATTGCGCTTGCACAGGAGCGCGGCCCCCATGCCCGGCCGCGCGGCCGGAGGCGCCGTGTCGACCCTATGACGATCCCCGTGGACATCGCGGCCCTTGGCGCCCGCGCGGCGGCGATGATCGAGCAGCTGGGCGCGATCTCCTCGGCGCCGGACAATCTCACCCGCCTGTTCCTCACGCCCGAGCACCGGCGCGCCGCCGATCTCGTCGCCCGCTGGATGGGCGAGGCGGGGCTGGCGGTGAGCGAGGATGCGCTCGGCACGGTGCGCGGCGCCTGGCATCCCGCCGGCCCGGACGCGCCGCGCCTGCTCATCGGCTCGCATATCGACACCGTGGTGAACGCCGGGAAATATGACGGCGCGCTCGGCGTCATACTCGGCATTCTCGCCGTCGAGGCGGTGGCGCGGGGCGGGCTGACGCCCGGCTATGGCATCGATGTGCTCGCCTTCGGCGACGAGGAGGGCACGCGCTTTCCCACCACGCTGTCGTCCTCCGCCGCCTGCGCCGGGGTGTTTCTCCCCGCCAGCCTCGCCGCAATGGATGGCGAGGGCATCAGCCTCGCCGAGGCGCTGCGTGCCTATGGCAAGACCCCCGACGACATCGCGACCAGCGCCTATGACCCCTCGCGCGTCATCGCCTATGTCGAGGCTCATATCGAGCAGGGGCCGGTGCTGGAGGCCGAGGACGCGCCGCTGGGCATCGTCACCGCGATTGCCGGTGCCTCGCGCCTCTCCATCACCGTCACCGGCGAGGCCGGCCATGCCGGCACAGTGCCGATGCGCCTGCGCCGCGACGCGTTGGCGGGCGCCGCCGAAATGGCGCTCGCGGTCGAGCGCATCGCCCGCGCCGGCACGGACGGCATGGTGGCCACCGTCGGGCGCATGCATGTCGAGCCCGGCTCGGTGAACGTGATCCCGGCGCGGGTGGTCTTCACCGTCGATCTACGCTCCGCCTCGGACGCCTCGCGCCGCGCGGCGCTGACCCGATTCGAGGCCGACGCCCATCGCATCGCCGAACAGCGCGGCCTCGGCGTAGTCATCTCGGCCTTTCATGAGGTCGCAACTGTTCCCTGCTACCACGACATTCAGCGACGGCTGGGCGATGCCGTCGCCTCGCTCGGGGCGCGGGCGCCGCTGCTGCCTTCCGGCGCCGGCCATGACGGGCAGGCGATGGCAAAGCTCTGCCCGGTCGGCATGCTGTTCGTGCGCTGCAAGGGTGGCATCAGCCATAACCCGGCGGAATATGCGTCGCCCGGCGACATGGGGATGGCGGCAGCGGCCCTCATCCGTTTCATCGAACGGTTTCAACAGCCCCATTACAATGGCGGCACAAGCGGAGCACAGACGTGAGCAGTTCCGGCGACACTGACAGGTTGGCGCGCGAGGTCGATTTCCTCAAGGCACTGGTGCGCGTACCCAGCGACAACCCGCCGGGCGACTGCGCGCCCCACGCCGAGATTGCCGGCCAGCTGCTGGAAGAGCTTGGCTTCGAGGTGGAGCGCCATGCGGTGCCGGAACCCTATGTGCTGGCGCATGGGATGAAGTCGGTGGTCAACCTGATCGTCCGCGAGCGCTTCGGCACCGGCAATGGCCCGGTGATCGCGCTCAACTCGCATGGCGACGTGGTGCCCCCCGGCGAGGGCTGGACCTATGATCCCTATGGCGCCGAGGAGCGGGGCGGGGCGATCTATGGGCGTGGCGCGGCGGTGTCGAAGTCCGACTTCGCCACCTATGCCTTCGCTTTGCTGGCGCTGAAGGAACGTCCCGACGGCCTAGACGGCACGGTCGAGCTGCATTTCACCTATGACGAGGAAGCGGGCGGCTTTGTCGGCCCGCAATGGCTGCTGGAGCACGGCATCAGCAAGCCGGACCTCGCCATCTCGGCCGGCTTCTCCTATGCCGTCGTCATCGCCCATAATGGCTGCCTGCACCTCGAAATCGTGGTGCGCGGCAAGCAGGCGCACGCCGCGATGCCCGAGACCGGGGCGGACGCACTTGAGGCCGCGACCGGCATTCTCGACGCGATCTATGCCGAGCGCCGCCGCCTCAACGGCATCACCAGCGCCACGCCCGGCATCGGCTCGCCGAAGATCACGGTGGGTCTGATCTCGGGGGGCATCAACACCAATGTCGTGCCCGACCGCATCGTCATGCGCGTCGACCGCCGGCTGACGCCGGAAGAGAATGGCGAGAGCGTCGAGGCGGAGCTGCATGCGCTGGTGGAGCGCGCGGTCGCGGGGCGGGCGGGGATCGAGATCGAATGCCGCCGCATCATCCTCGCCGAGCCGCTGCGCACGCTGCCGGGCACCGAGCGGCTGGTGGAGACGATCCAGAAGCACGCCGCCGCCGTGCTGGGCGAGACCCCGCCGGCCACCGCCGTGCCGCTCTACACCGATGCGCGACACTATACGGCGGCAGGGGTGCCGACCGTGCTCTATGGCGCCGGGCCGCGCTCCATTCTGGAAGCCAACGCCCATGCCGCCGACGAGCATGTGCGGATCAGCGACCTCAAGGCCGCGACGCAAGTGATCGAATCCACGCTGCGCGACCTGCTGAAACCTTGAGGCCGGAGCGCACCACGTGACCTGGAGCCGCTTGTTCGTCAGCGAGTATTTTTCGGTCTTCGTGGTGTTCGTCGCAACCCTCCCTCTGCTGGCGGGGTGGGCCTGTTACTGGCTGGCGATGCGCCCGGGCCTCGTCGCCGTCTTCGTGCCCCGGGATCTGCAGACTTCCTATCTCAGCGCGCTGACTCTGCCCTTCGCGCTGTTCCTCGCCTTCATGGTGAGCGACATCTGGAACCGCGAGACGCTCTACGCCAAGACCGTGCTGCAGGAGGTGCAGCGGCTCGACGCCATGCTCGACATTTCCCGGGTGTGCGGGAAGAGTTGCGTGCCGGTGGATGACGCGGTGGGCGGCTATGCGCGGGCGCTTTCCCGCTACGAGTGGGACGAGGGCTGGGTGCGGCCGCACGCGGATGTCTCGGTGGCGTTCGAGGCGCTGGTCGACACCATCGCCACCGCCGAGGCGGATGCCAGCGTGCCCACCTATATCCGCAACGTGCTGCTCTCCGGCCAGCTCGATCTGCGCCGGCTGCGGACTGACCGCTATTTCATCCTGCACGCCGACCTGGCGCCGCATCGCTGGATCGTGGTGATGGTGCTGGGAATGCTGTCGCTGATCGGCCTGGCGGCGCTGCATGTGGGCAAGCGCTACCAGCTCATCATCAGCCTATCCACCTTCGCCATCGCCTTCTCGATGACGGTCGCCTACACGGTCGTGCTGGCCTGGCCGACCGTGGACGAGAGCATCATCCCGTCCGAGCAGTTGCGGCGGGTGCTGGAGTGAGCGCTGGCGGACCGGGCGGCGGGCGTCAGTAGCCCACCGCCGTGCCGTGCAGATCATAGGCGTCGGCGCGCTCGATCTTCACCGTGACGATCTCGCCGACGCGCAGCGGACGGCGCGCCGCGACATGGACCACGCCGTCGATCTCCGGTGCGTCCGCCTTCGAGCGGCCGATCGCCACGGTGGGGCCGATCTTGTCGATGATCACCTGCTGGCGGCTGCCGACCTTGCGCTTCAGGCGGCGCGCGCTGACGCGCTGCTGCACTTCCATGAAGCGCTTCCAGCGTTCCTCCTTCACCTCGTCCGGCACCATCTCGGCGCCGAGAGCGTTGGCGGGGGCACCGTCCACCGGCTCATATTTGAAGCAGCCGACGCGGTCGAGCTCGGCCTCTTCGAGGAAGGCGATCAGTTCCTCGAACTCGGCCTCGGTCTCGCCGGGGAAGCCGACGATGAAGGTGGAGCGCAAGGTGAGGTCCGGGCAGGCGGCCCGCCAGGCCTGCACCCGGGCCAGCGTCTTCTCCTGCGCCGCCGGGCGCTTCATCCGCTTGAGAACGGTGGGGGAGGCGTGCTGGAACGGAATGTCGAGATAGGGAAGGATGACGCCCTCCGCCATCAGCCCGATCACCTCGTCGACATGGGGGTAGGGGTAGACATAGTGCATCCGCACCCAGGCCCCCAGCGTGCCGAGCTCGCGCGCCAGGTCGAAGAAGCGGGTGCGCACCTCCCGATCCTTCCACTGGCTCGGCGCGTAGCGCAGATCGATGCCATAGGCGGAGGTGTCCTGCGAGATGACGAGGAGTTCCTTCACCCCGGCATTCACCAGCCGCTCCGCCTCGCGCAGCACATCGCCCGCCGGCCGGCTGACGAGATCGCCGCGCAGCTTCGGGATGATGCAGAAGGTACAGCGATTGCTGCAACCCTCTGAAATCTTCAGATAGGCATAGTGGCGCGGGGTGAGCTTGATACCCTGCGGCGGCACCAAATCGACGAAGGGATCATGCTGCGGCGGCACCGCCTGGTGGACGGCGGCGAGCACGCTCTCATATTGCTGCGGCCCGGTGACGGCGAGCACGCCGGGATGCACGTCACGAATCTGATCGGGCTCGGCACCCATACAGCCGGTGACGATGACCTTGCCGTTCTCCTTCAGCGCGTCGCCGATGGCGGCGAGGCTTTCCGCCTTGGCGCTGTCGAGAAAGCCGCAGGTGTTGACGATGACGAGGTCGGCGCCCTGGTGGTGGCGCGACAGCTCATAGCCTTCCGAGCGCAGGCTGGTGATGATCCGTTCGCTGTCGACCAGCGCCTTCGGGCAGCCGAGCGAAACGAAGGAGATGCGCGGCGCCTCACCGCGCGCGGGGGAGAAGGCGTCGGGGGACGCGATGTCGGCCATGATCGTGGGGGTACCCGGCATTTCAGGATCGCGAGGCGTTACGGCACGCCGCCCGATCCGTCAACTGCGCCGGGGTCGCCCGGTCCTGTCATGCCCCCCGAATCGGGGCGTCAGGCCGCCTGGTCTTCCACCGACTGCGCGAGGACGCTGTCGAACAGCTCAACCTCGGGATGGCCGAGATAGAGCGGCTTGTTGGCGCCGGCGCTGCCATGGGCCTTGCGGAACGCCTCGGAGCGCGTCCAGGCCTCGAAATCCGCCCGCGACGCCCACACCGAGTGCGAGGCGTAGAGCGTGTGGTCGTCCTTGGTCGGCCCGCGCAGCAGATTGAAGGTCTTGAAGCCCGGCACGGTCCTCAGATGGCTGTCGCGCTCGCGCCAGACGGTCTCGAAATCGGCTTCCGACCCGAGCTTCACCTTGAAGCGGTTCATTGCGAGAAACATGGCGCACTCCTGTGTTGACCCGGCGCAGCACACTTAACCCAAGGAATTCCCGCGGTCGATGCGCGATGCCGGCGCAGGTCCGTCGCGGACAAAAAAAAGGGGCGGCTCGCGCCGCCCGCCTATCCTGGAGAGACACGTCCGGAACAGGGCTTACTTCAACTTGTCGACATCGATGCCGAAGGTGACGGCGCCGATGGCCACGTCCTTGTCGGAAATGGTGACGCTGACCTGGGCGATCTTCTTGCCGTCCTCTTCCTCGACCTTGTCGACGAAGATGGTGCCGGGCCCCACCGCATAGGTCTTCTGCCACTTGGCCTCATCCGCCTGCCACAGGTCGGAGGTACCGTCGGTCTGGCCGACATTAAGGCCGCGATTGTCCATCACGAAGGCCTCGGTGATCACGCCACCGGAAGCGTCCTTCTTCTGGATCAGGAACTCGGACAGCGTGTTCTTGCGAACGGGATCGACCACCGCCGGGTCCTTGGCGACCCAGGCCTTGTCCAGCGCGATGATGTCTTCCTGCATCAGCCGCTTGTGCTTCTTGTTCGACTCGACGATGGCGGTGATCACCACCGGATCGCTGAGCCACGGGGTGATCTTCTCCTGCACATAGGCCGTCGCCGGCTTCACATGCGCCGCCTGATCCTGCGCGAAGGCGGGGGCGACCGTGAGAATGCTCGCCGCCGCGGCGAGAGCGACGAACCTGCTGTGGATGTTCATTGGCGTTTCCTCCTCATGGACGATCTTCTGCCGTCCGAGGCTACCGTAGCATGGTGTAACTACGGAAACGCAAGAGGTATTCGACGCTGCAAAGCAGCATGAATAATCCATTCAATTCGCACAAGCGAAATAATTGGGGCGGGAATAGTATAGTGTTTACTATTCACCCAAGATCGAAAACACAAGGTCGCACTCGGGCGTCGGTGGGGTGGCGCCGCGGCTGAAATCAAGGTCGCAGTGGCTGACCAAGGGGAAGAAAGACGAGCCGGCGGCCGAACTAAGCCGTGGCTTCTGCTCGCTACCGCCGACATCACCCTTGCGCGCGTTCTGGAATGCCGCATTCCATGTACGATGTTCCGTATTCTTCATGGAGGACAACAAGGCTTCACGTAAAAGTGTGGCCGCGTGGGCGCCACATTTGCCGTTGCCTGCCGCAAGCGTGCCCCGATACTTCTTGACTGCGTCATTTGGGTGCCAAGATCAGGTGGCAAGGATGTGCCTGCCCATCGAGGGATACGGCCCCGCCCCGACGGGTTTCACAAAAGGCCGAAACGGGAGGTTCCACATGACCAACATTGTTGAAGGACCCGCCTTTCGCCCCGAGCCGCTGCATGTGCTGATCGGCCAGGAAGACATCACCATCGACTCGCTGGACGGCGCGATCGGCTTCATCCGCTCGCTGCGCAATGACCGGCTCGGCCGTTTCGCCGAGATGCTGCTGACCCAGCTGGAGTCGGCCCGCATTCCCCAGCAGAAGAGTGACGCCTGGGTCGCGTTCGCCACCTGGACCGAGGCCTGCCACCTGCGCAACGACGCCCATCACTGGAGCCGGGCCGCGTAAGGTCCGGCAGGGTGCGGCTGATGGAGGCGGGGAGACCCATGCGCTCCCCGCGCGCCGGCGTCACGCCAAAGCTGATGGCGGCGGCCGCGACGTTGCGGTATGCGTGCGGGCGGGGATAAGCGTTTCTTACGTCGAGCAACCGCCTTGAAGTCTGTCACGACCGCCTTTGCCACGCTTGCCGTCGGCGCCACACTTGTTGTTCCGCCCGCAGGTGCCCAGACATTGGGCAGCTCAAATTCGCCGGGGACGGCGACGCCGCAGGAAGCGCCGGTCGCTGCCACGCCGCCCGTCGCCCTGCTGCTCGACGGGCTCGGCGTCTATGTCGAGAGCGACTATATCGGCGTCTCCGCCCTGACCCGGCCGCTGGCGCGGCAGGGATTCCAGACCCGCACCGATTCGCATCTGATGCTGAAGACCAAGGGAATCGTTCCCGATGTCATCATTGGCCATTCGATGGGCGGCGAGACGGCCTTGCGCTATGCCACCGAGCTGGCGCGCGCCGGCTACAAGCCGCCGATGGTCATCACCATCGACGCGGCGCCGGCCCCGCCTGCCTGCACAGTGCCGCGCTGCGTGAACATTGCCGGCCCCGGATTCACCCGGGTGCGCGGCGCCCGCAACGTCAGCGCCTGGGACGCCGGCGCGCGTTTCGTCAACCATGCGCAGCTTCCCACCCACGCCGCAGTGCAGGAACTCATCCTGAAGGAAACCGGCGACTGGATGGCACAGTGGAAAGCGAGCCAGCCGAAGGTCGCGAGCAAAGGCTCCAAGCCGGAGCGCGCTCCCCAGTCGGCGGAATCGGCGTCCCCGCCGGCACCGGCGCCGGCGGCGCCGAAGATGTGGACGATGCCGAGCTGGTCCGTTCCCGGCTGGTCGGTGCCGAATTGGCCCGGCGCGCGCCAGGGCGGCTGATCGCGCTGAGCCGGCCAGGCACTGCCTGTCCGGGCCGACGATCCCGGCCTCGCCAGACCGTGTCTCACTCCCGTCTGTCCCGCACGTGATCGATCAGCGCCCGCAGCTTGGGGGCGAGGTTGCGGCGGTTGGGATAGTAGAGATAGAAGCCCGCAAAGGGCGGGCAGTAGGCGCCGAGGATCGGCACCAGTTCGCCGCGCGCGACGAAGGGGCGGAACGTCTCTTCCATGCCGAAGGTGATGCCGGCGCCGGCCACGGCGAGCTTTATCATCAGGGCCATATCGTTGGTGGTGATCTCCGGCGCCACCGCCACGGCGAAATCCTTGCCCTGCTCGGTGAATTCCCAGCGATAGGGCGCCACATGCGGCGCCGGCCGCCAGCCGATGCAGCGATGCGAGACGAGCGCGCGCGGATGGATGGGCGCGCCGGCGCGGGCGAAATAGCCGGGCGCGCCGACCACGGTCTGGCGCTGCTCGCCCGAAACCGGCACGGCGATCATGTCCTGCTCGATCACCTCGCCCAGCCGCACCCCGGCATCGAACCCCTCGGCGACGATATCGAACTCCTCATCCGTCACTGTGATGTCGATCTGCACGTCCGGACATGCGGCGGCGAAGCCGGCCAGCAGCGGTCCGGCGAGAAACCGCTCGGCGATGGAGGAGACGGCGACCCGCAGCTGGCCGCGCGGCCGTCCGGTAAGGTCGCCGGTGCTCTCCACCGCGGCATGGATCTCGGCCATGGCCGGCGCCAGCGCAGCATTGAGACGTTCGCCCGCCTCGGTGAGGCTGACGCTGCGGGTGGTGCGCCGCACCAGCGCCAGGCCCAGCGTGGCCTCCAACCGCCCGATGGTCTGGCTCACCGCCGAGCGGGTGACGCCGAGACGGTCAGCGGCGGCACGGAAGCTGCGCTCCTGCGCCACCAGGGTGAACACCGCCAGTGCGTTGAGATCCGTCATCATTGATTAGCTACACTTTCCACTGTGTCCTGGCTTGAACCGCTTATCGCGACAATGCCCGCTCGCTACCTTCCTGCCAACGCGAAACCGACGCGTAAGCAATCAAAAAGGAGCAGTGCGATGGCACGCGACAAAGTGGTTCTGATCACCGGCGCTTCCAGCGGGATTGGCGCCGGCATCGCCCGCGAACTCGGCCGGGCCGGTGCCCGGCTGGCGCTGGGCGCGCGCCGCACCGAGCGGCTCGACGCGCTGGCGGCCGAGATCAGCGGCGCGTTCGGCGCCGAGGTGATGACCCGCCACCTCGACGTCACCGACCGGGCGGATGTCGCCGCCTTCACTGAGGCCGCCCGCGCGCACTATGGGCGGATCGACGTGCTCATCAACAATGCCGGCATCATGCCGCTTTCGCCCATGGCCTCACTCAAGGTGGCGGAATGGGACGCGATGATCGACGTCAACATCAGGGGCGTGCTCCATGGGATCGCCGCCGTGCTGCCTGAGATGACGGCGCGCGGCACCGGCCACATCGTCAACATCGCCTCGATCGGCGCGCTCGCGGTGGTGCCGACGGCGGCGGTCTATTGCGCGACGAAATACGCCGTGCGCGCCATCTCCGACGGGTTGCGGCAGGAGAACCAGAAAATCCGCGTCACCTGCGTCCATCCGGGCGTGGTCGAGAGCGAACTGGCCGATACCATCACCGATCCCGTCGCGGCGCAGGCGATGGAGTCCTATCGCGCCATCGCCCTGACCCCGGACGCCATCGGCCGGGCGGTGCGCTTCGTGCTGGAGCAGCCGGATGATGTCGATGTCAGCGAGATCGTCGTCCGTCCCACCGCCAGCAGCTGAGGAGGCCGGCCATGAACCCGTTCCCCCGCGCCCGGGGGTGTCTTGTCGCGCTTTTCGCCGCCTCCTTCTTCTCTCCCCTTGCCGGAGCCGAGCCCACGATGAACCCGACCAAAGCGGCGCCGCCGCAACCCGCCCAGAGCCACCCCTATGTCGGCATGTGGGTGACGCCCGACGGCCATATCAGGCATGAGCTTCTGCCCAATGGCCGCTATGACGAGGCACGCGGCTCCCGGCCGAGCGCCTATCGCGGCCGCTACGAGGTACGCGGCACCCATATCGACTATTGGGACGACACCGGCTTCACTGCCGACGGCACCTTCGTCGACGCCGACACGCTGCACCATGGCGGCATGGTGTTCCGCCGGGCGGAGTGACGGCGCGCGCCCTGTTCCCCTGTGGTGGCGTGGCACGACCGCTTGACGAGCAGGCGCCGAGTGGGGCATGGCTCGCCGGCGATCACGCGCGGGGTCGAGAGGCAGTTCTTCCACCGGCACCAGCGCCGCCCTGGACGGGTGCGGCGCCTGCCGGTACGTGGAGAGCGCCCGGCACCTCTCCGGTGCCCCCCCCCCCAGCCGGAGCGCCGCCCGCGTCGGCTCGATCAGAGCGGCGCGGCAGGGAAGGGTGGCCGAGTGGTTTAAGGCAGCGGTCTTGAAAACCGCCGTGGGTGCAAGCCCACCGTGGGTTCGAATCCCACCCCTTCCGCCATTTCAGTCCCTGAGCGGGCACGGCGTTTGCGCCATCGCCCGCGCGCCCCGATCCCGTCGCCGCGCCAGGCGACGGAATTCAGCGCGAGAGCGCATAAGCGGATTGACACCCCGGGACAGGCCCCGCCATGGTCTTACCGCGAGAGGGCACTGGGGATCGCGGCGGGGACTGCCGGCTACATGTCTGAAAACGATACTCTTTTCGCCCAGAGGTTGCGCTCCTGGCGTCGATTGGTCGGCATCAAGCAGCTCGCCCTCGCGGATATTCTCGGGGTGTCGCAGGCGGCGGTGTCGTACTGGGAAACCGGGCGCGACAAGCCGTCGGCCGAGCTGATGAGGCGGATCGACGACATGATCGCCGGCACCCGCATTGGCGAGGTCGCGCTGGAGCGCGTGTTCACCCAGCGCCAGCCGGGCATCATGGCGCTGTACGATTTCGACGGCATCCGCTTCATGGCGGCGTCGCGCGGTTATCTCGCTCAGTGGCCGGGCATGTCGCTGCTGCAGGGCAAGTCGATTGCACGCCATCTCGTCGACGAGTCCGGCTCGCTGCTGGCGAACGAGGCGATCCGGCGCGACATCCTGTCCGGCAAGCTGGCCCTGATCAGCGGTGTCAGCGACCGGCACACCGACATCGTCGTCGGCACCGCCGTTCGCCATGAATGGAACATCTGTTTCCGCCGTTTTGGGCCCAAGACGCTCCTGTCGATCTCCTTTGAGCCCTGCGACGAGACGAATCCGGTCGGCATCAACGAGGTCAAGCTCTTCACCGACCTGAAATGAGCCGGCCGGCGCCGGGGCGGCGCTTATGAAATATAACCGGCTGTCGTGCGGCGCGGCGATCTTGGCGCCCTTGCTCCGCGCCGCCGGCGCACGCCATAGTTTTGCCTGGCTGACCAAGGCGACGAACATCCAGGAATGAGTGCGCTCACCCCTTCGAGGTGCCACGAGACGGGCGCTGCGTGGCCGATGGCAAGGGCGCGTCGATGACGGCGCGCCGTGCCCCCGGCAGCGTGGCCGGCACCGCCCTCGATGGCAGCCGGAAGGCCCTTCTCGGCGTCGGGCTCTTCAGTGGCGTCACCAACCTGCTGATGCTCACCGGCCCGCTGTTCATGCTGCAGGTCTATGACCGGGTGCTGGTCAGCCGGTCGCTGCCGACCCTGTGGGTGCTCGGTCTCATCGCGACGGCGCTCTACATCGCCTTCGGCATGATCGACTATGCGCGCAGCCGGGTTCTGGCACGTCTCGGCGACCAGCTGGAGGCCAAGTTCTCAGCGCGGGCCTTTCGCCGGGAGATTGCCGACGCCTTCGACGGGCAGGCGACCGAGGGCCGGCCGACCGCGGACCTGGCCACGATCCGCCGCTTTCTCGGCGGACCCGCGCCGCTGGCGCTGTTCGATCTGCCCTGGGTGCCGCTCTATCTCGTCGTGCTGGGGCTTCTCCACTGGTCGCTCGGGCTTATGGGTGTGCTCGGCGTCGCCGTGGTGGTCTCGCTCGCCGTCCTGAATGATCGCCTCACGCGCCTGCCCATGGCCCGAGCGGCCGGGGAGGGGGCGCAGGCGAGCGCGCTGCTGGAAGCCTCCCGCCGCGCGTCCGAGGCGGTGACGGCTCTGGGTATGCGGCCCCATGTGGCCGGGCTCTGGGTCGGGTCGCTGGCGCGCGCGCGGGCCACCGAACGCACCGGCGGTGATGCGGCCGCCCGCATCGCCGCCGTCTCGCGTGGCTTCCGGCTCTTTCTGCAGTCGGCGACGTTGGCCGTCGGCGCCGTGCTGGTCATCGAGCAGGCGGCGACCGGGGGCATCATGATCGCCTCGTCCATCATGCTGGGCCGGGCGCTGGCGCCCATCGACCAGATCGTGGCACAGTGGAAGGCCATGGCCGGCGCCCGGATCGCGCTGGCGCGACTGGAGGGGCGGCTTGCCCTCGATGCCGGCGCCGGACCGAAAATGGATCTGCCGACGCCCACCGGCCGTCTTTCCCTCGCCAACATCATAGCCGCGCCGCCCGGGCTCCGCCGCCCGGTGCTGGAGGGCATCGGCTTCCAGGTCGAACCCGGCGAGGGCCTTGGCATTCTCGGGCCCAGCGCCTCAGGCAAGTCCACCCTCGCGCGCCTCATCGTCGGGCTGTGGCGCCCGCTGAGCGGTAGTGTGCGGCTGGACGGCGCCACGCTCGACCAGTGGGACGCCGACACGCTCGGCCGGCATATCGGCTATCTCCCGCAGGATGTGGAGCTCATCGGCGGCACCGTGCGCGAGGCGATCAGCCGGCACCAGCCCGGCGCGCGGGACGAGGATATCGTCCGCGCCGCCCAGGCGGCGGCGGCTCACCCCATGATCCTGAAGCTGCCTGATGGCTACATGACCCGCCTCGGTCCGGGCGGCGCGGCTCTGTCAGGCGGCCAGCGCCAGCGTATCGCGCTTGCCCGGGCCCTGTATGGCGCCCCCTGCCTGATCGTGCTCGACGAACCCAATGCCAGCCTCGACCAGGAAGGCGATGCCGCGCTGACGGCGGCGTTGCTGGCGGCCCGCAAGCGCGGCGCGGCGGTCATCGTCATCACTCACCGCGCCAGCGGCCTCGCGGCCTGCGACCGGGCGCTCGTACTGAAGGATGGACGCATCGCCGCGCTCGGTCCGAAGGAGGCGGTCCTCCGCGACCTGATGAAGCCCCCAGTCGACGCGGCGGCGCGGCCGGCTCTGGCGACGGAGCGCGGCGCGTGAGCACCGACCCCTCCAATAGCGGCCCGGCTCCGTCCTCCGGCAAGCCGTCTCCGGCGCCCTCCGCCCGGTGGACGCTGTTCGGCCGGCGGCGACGGGCCGCGCGCGGCCCCCGCGCAAGCGAAGACCCGGCCGATCCTGCCGGTCCTCTGCGCTTCGGTGCCGCGGTGTGCGTCGGCGTCGTCCTTGGCTTCGGCGTCTGGTCGGCCCTCGCCATGCTGCAAAGCGCGGTGGTCGCTTCCGGCATACTGGTCACGGAGGGAAGGACCCGCGCCGTCCAGCATCTGGATGGCGGCATCATCAGCGTGTTGGCCGTGCGCGATGGCGCCTCGGTCAGGGCCGGCGACCTGCTGGTCCGCCTCGACGCCACCCGCCATGCCGCCGAACGGGCAATCGTCGAGAACCGGCTCTACGAGGCCCTCGCCCGGCAGGCCCGCCTCAAGGCCGAGCGTGACGATGCCCCAGCGATGACGCGACCCGCCATGCTCGATGCGATGGTGGCGGTGGACCGGCAATGGGCGAATGCCGTGCCGCCAGTCGCCGCGTCCGTGCCAACCGACGGCCTCGCGCCACCCGAGACGGGGGCGGAAATCGCCGACCGCGTGTTCACCGGGCAGGAGCGGCTGTTCCAGGCCCGGCGCGAGACGCTGAAGGCGCAGGTGGCGCGGCTGGAGGCCGGCATTGCCCAGAGCCGAGAGCAGATCGGTGGCCTGGAGGCCCAGCGGGCGGCGGCGCTGCGCCAGCACGATCTCATCGGCCGGGAGCTGGAGGCGGCGCGCGCGCTCAGTGAGAGGGGGTTGATGCCAACCACCCGGCTCCTGGCGCTGGAGCGCCAGCAGGCCGAGCTGGAAGGCGCCATCGCCGCACGCGTCGCCGACAAGGCCGCCATCGAGCAGGGGATCGGTCAGCTGCAGCTGCAGATCCTGGAGCTTGAGCGCGACACGCGCGAGAAGGTGCTGACCGAGCTGCGCGAGGCGGATGCCAATGTGCAGGAGCAGACCGAGGAGCGCATCGCCGCCATCGACAAACTCACGCGCACGGACATCCGCGCGCCGGTGAGCGGCCGGGTGAACGGCCTCGCCTTCCACACCATCGGCGGTGTCATCAAGCCGGGCGACGTGGTGATGGAGATCGTGCCGGACAATGAGAGCCTGATTGTGGAAGCGCGGGCGGACCCGGCGTCGGTCGACCGGATCCACGCCGGGCAACCGGCCCGCATCCGCCTTGCCGCCTTCGACCAGCATTCCACGCCGGAACTGTCCGGCACGCTGCTCGTCGTCTCGCCCGATCGCCTGGTCGATCCCCAGACCGGCGCTCCCTATTATGCGCTGAAGGTTGGCATCGATGCCAACGAGCTGGCACGGCTGCGCCCGGAGCAGACGCTGGTGCCGGGGATGCCGGCGGATGTATTCGTCGTGACCGGCGCGCGCACGCCGCTGAGCTATCTGACGAAGCCGCTGACCGACCAGATGGCGCGGGCGTTCCGCGAGGATTAGTGGCGCGCCCCGCGTCCCGGACCTGCGAGCGAATGCCAACCGCGCAATCGGCTATTCTGACTACAAAGACAAGAAACGAGTATGTCGCGCGCAGTGTGAGCGCCATTATTTGGCGGGCTCTTCACTTATAAAATATAACCTATCGAAAACGGCCGACGAGCCACCTTTTTGACATGATACGTTGATGCGCAAGGTGCATTCATAAGTGGGCTGCGCATCGGGAGGGCTGGAATTGGCAGGCTTTCCGACGGCCCGACCCAGCGGGTGATGTTACTGATCAAGAGGTCTTTATGTCTTCTGTTTCCGGTGCAACGACAACGATTACATGGCAGTGGGGCACGGCGACGGTGCTTGCCTTCGACCCGGCCACCGATGTGCTCGATTTCGGCTGGTTTTCCTCAACCAATTTCACCATCTCGGAAGTCGGCGGCGACGTCGTCATCTCCATTCCTTCCAACAACCAGACCTACCGGCTGGAAGGCGTCAAGCTCGCCGATCTGACGCTGGACAACATCACCGCCCGGGACGCCTCGGCCCTCATGGCCTGGCAGACCGCGCTCGAGGCCGCGGGCAGCGGCGATGGCACCGATGACGGCGGCGACCCCAGCGATGCGGGGGGCGACGGCGATTCCGACGGCGAGGGCGATACCGGCGGGGAACCCGATGCCGGCTATGCAGCTGCCTGGTCGGCCAGCGACATCTACACCGGCGGCGACCGCGTCAGCATCGGCAATCTGGTGTATCAGGCCGGATGGTGGACGCAGGGCGAAGACCCCTCCGCCGGCAGCTCCGTCTGGACCCTGGTCGGCTACATGGACACCACGCCCGTGGTGCCGGATGCACCGGAGGATCTCTACGCCGCCGGCACCTCCGCCACCACCACCGTGCTGGTGTGGGATGCGGCCGAGGTGAACGGGGTCGGCACAGTCAGCGCCTATCAGATCTATCAGGACGGCGTCCTGATCGCGACGACCTCCTCCACCTACTACAAGGTGACGGGGCTGGAGCCCTCCACCGCCTATGCCTTCACCATCGTCGCTGTGGACGAGGCGGGGGCCTCCCAGGCCTCCGACGTGCTCAGCGTCAGCACCGCCGCCGAGGGCACGGGCGGGGGCGACAAGACCTTCTCGCCCTATATCGACATGTCGCTGAGCAGCAGCCAGAACCTTGTCGAGATCGTCGACGCCGCCCGGCTGAGCGCGGTCACACTGGCCTTCGTCCTCTCCTCGGGCACGGACACGCTCGGTTGGGGCGGCACCGGCACCATTGCCGCGGACACGCTGCCCAACGGCACCTCGATCCTGTCGCAGATCGAGACGCTGCAGGCGCGGGGGGTCGAGGTGACGATCTCGCTGGGCGGCGCCAACGGTCGGGAGGGCGCGCTCACCTTCTCCAGCGCCGAGGCTCTCGCCGCCGCCTATCAGGAGATCATCGACCGCTACCACGTCACCCGGCTCGACTTCGACATCGAGGGATCGGCGATTGCCAATGACGCGGCCAACGCGATGCGCAACGAGGCGCTGGCGCTGTTGCAGGCGGCCAATCCCGAGCTGGAAATCTCGTTCACCCTGCCGGTGCTCACGGACGGCCTGACCCAAGACGGCATCGACCTGCTCACCGCCGCCATGGCGGCGGGGGTGGAGATCGCCAATGTCAACATCATGGCGATGGACTATGGCGAGTATTACGACACGGGCGACATGGGCAACGACGCGATTTCCGCCGCGCTCGCGACCCTCGCCCAGATGGAGGCCATCGGCCTCGACAGCCCGATCGTCATCACGGTGATGATCGGCATCAACGATGTCACCTCCGAAGTGTTCACCCTGGAGGATGCCGAGCAGCTCGTCGCCTTTGCCCAGGCCAATGACAAGGTCGCCGGCATCTCCATGTGGTCGCTCAGCCGCGACAATGGCTCGGCCACCGGCTACGTCTCGCCGACGGGCAGCGGCATCGTTCAGGACAGCTATGCCTTCGCCGAGATCCTGAAGACGGTGACCGACAGCGCCGATTCCGGTTCGTCGGACGGTGATGGCGACACGGATGGCGGTGACACCGATACCGGAAACGGCGATGGCGACACCGACACCGATGACGGTGATACGGATGAAGGCGACACCGACACCGGAGACGGCGACGGTGACGGTGACACCGATACTGGAAACGGCGACGACGGCGACGGCGCCAGCACCACCACTGCCATCACCTGGGCCTGGGGCACCGACACCGTCCTGCCTTTCGAGCCGAGCACCGATACGCTCGATTTCGGCTGGATGTCGGCCCAGAGCTTCTCGGTCTCGGAAGTCGACGGCTCGGTCGTCATCGACATCGCCGGCAACAACCAGACCTATACGCTTGACGGCGTGACGCTGGCCGACATGTCGATCGACGACATCGCCGCCAAGGATGCGTCGGCGCTGGCCGAATGGCAGGCCCTTCTCGATGCGGCCGATGACGCCGCAGCGGAGTCGGTCTCCGTCGCCAATGTGCTGCACGCGTCGGACGGCCTCGCCTGAACCGCCGACATCGACACAGCCGCAGGCGGCCGCGCGCCGCCTGCGGACCCTCGATAACGGGCTGCGGTATGAACAAAAGGTCCCGGAACGATCATGCGGCGGCATTGAGCAACGTGGTGCGTCGCAAGCCGCGCAGGGCCGGCCGCCGTCACAGGCCCATCAGGAAGGCCGGCAGCAGTTCGCGCTCGCTGGTGATGTCGAGCTTGTCGTAGATCCGCAGCTTGTGGTTCTTCACCCCGCCGACGGTGATGTTGAGCTGCCGTGCGATCGAGGCATTGTGGTGGCCCTCGAAGGACAGCCGCACGATCTGCTTCTGCCGCTCGGTCAGACCGTAGAGCCGCGCCAGCCGGTCAAGCCGGCTGCCGAAGTCAGGCGCCTCCTTGCGCAGCACGAAGACCTCGACATCATGCAGCAGCGCGTCCGTGCCCTCGCAGGCCGGGCGGAACAGGCACCAGCCGCCATTGGCGGGGATGACGCGGCGCTCGGTCGAGGCGAGATGCGCCGGCAGCTGGTCGCGGTCAAAGGCGTGCCGGGCGGCCTGCGTCCAGCCCTCGGACTGGAAAAGGCAGGCGCCGCTGGCCGTGAGGATCAGTATCTCCGCCGGCGCGCCGCCCGAGAGCCCCGATGTGCGCGCCACCTGCAGTTCCACCGTGCGCGTGACATGCTGACGGTGCATTTCCAGCAGGATGTCGAGCATCTCAGAGGCAAGGCGCAGTTCGCCCTCGTGGAAGTTCTCGCGGTGGCGGTCGAGGCACAGGGCGATGAAGCTGCGCTCGTTCAGCGGCAGCAGCAGCGCCAGTTCGTCGACAATGCCGAGATCCACGTCGAGATAGCGGGCATAGGTCCGATCGAGCGGGCCGTCGGCACATAGCGTTCGCAGGCTGATGGCGCGGTGGGCCTCGCCGGCGAACGGCGCGCGGGCGAGCGGGTCGAGTTCCCAGAGCTTGTCCGTGTAGGCGGACTTGGCACGGGGAGCCATGCCGGATTCCGAGAGGATACGGGGCTTCGCCTCCGTCTCGTACCGCGCCATGATCCAGAAATCGCAGGGGATCAGCGGTGCGACCGCGTCGATCATGCTCTCATAGAAATCGTCGCGGCCGATGCGGGAGAGCACACGCGCCATGTCGCGGCCGAAACCGGCCGGCAGATCGTGCGCGCGTCCTTGGTATCCCATGCGGGCCTGCCCCCTGTTGTTGGCCCTCGGTCGAAGCAGAAACCGTGCCAAGGCCGCACGCCGGGGCAGCGGCGCGGCGGGCGGTGACTGTGGTCACTATGGAAGAACCGATAGCCCCCGCCTTATACATCGCCGATGAGCTGCGATGGTAGTCATCCGCCGCTCCAAGAGGGAATGGTCGCATGTCCGGGTCTCGCCTGCTCACCCACCTTTCGCCCAGCCGCCGCGACGTGCTGCGCCTCGGCGCGCAGGCCGCCATGTTCGCGACCATCGCGGCGCAGGTCGATTTTGCCAGGCCCGCCTATGCCGGCGAGGCCAAGCTCACCGGCCCCCTCAACGTGCTCGCCTGGGCCGGGTATAACGACCCGGATCTGATGCGCGGCTTCACCGAACTCACCGGCGTCGAGCTGAACATCAAGGAAGCCGAGAGCAACGGCGCGCAGCTCAGCCTCGTCCAGGCCGGCACCACCAAATTCGACGTCATCAACCCGGACGCGGTGTGGACCTCAAAATTCGCCGCCGCCGGCCTCACTCTGCCGATCGACACCGCCAAGCTACCCTCGCTCGACGAGACGCTGCCCGCCTTCCGCAACCGTCCCGAGACGATCTATGACGGCAAGGTCTACAGCATCCCGACCCGCTTCGGGGTGAACGGCTTCGTCTACTGGCCGGACAAGATCTCCGCCGCCGCCGCATCCGACGCCGCGCTCGCCTGGGACCCCGCGCTGAAGGGACGGGTCGAGATCATCGACTGGCCGGAGCTCTATCTCTGGATGACCGGCAAGTGGATCGGCCAGGAGAAGCCGGAGGACGCCACCGGCGAGGCGCTGCAGAAGATTCTCGACAAGATGATCGCGTTCCGGCCGAACATGCGCGCGCTGCAGGCCGACATGGGCACGGTGAAATCCGACCTCATCAACCGCGAGGCGTGGATGGTCTGGGGCTCTTCCAGCGACAATGTCCGGACCACGGCCCGCCTTGCCGGTGCCGATGTCGAGCTGTCCATCCCCAAGCAGGGCGGCGCCATGTGGATGGAGACGCTGCAGATCGTGCGCGGCACCGAGCATCTCGCCTCGGCCATGGCCTATCTCGACTACATGACCAGCGCCAAGGCGATGAAGCAGATGGCCTGGGGCGCCGACAAGTTCGCCGTCACCAACGCCAAGGTGAAGGACCTGCTCACGCCTGAGCAGGTCAAGGCGCTCGGCCTCGACAAGATGGAGGAATGGGTCGCCAACTGCCAGATGAGCCTGGCGCCGGTCGACGAAAACGCCTGGGCGGACGCCTGGCAAACCTTCAAGATGGGCTGAGGCGCGGGTCGATGCATATACGTGTGATCGTGCCGGTGCTGGATTCCCAGGAACTGGTGGGCAAGGCCGAGGCCGAGTACCGCTCCTTCGCCGGCGAGGGCGTCGAGATTTCAGCCGTGCCGCTGGGGCGCGGCACCAACTCGATCGAGGCGGAGTTCGATTCGGCGCTCGCCGCGCCTGAAGTGATGCGGCTTGCCCGCGAGGCCGAGGCGGACGGCGTGGACGCCTGCACCATCGCCTGCTTCACCGATCCGGGCCTGTCGGGCGCGCGGGAGCTTGTCTCGATCCCCATCGTCGGCGAAGGGGAGGCCGCGCTGCACATGGCGGCGATGCTCTCCAACCGCTTCACCGTGTTCATCACCGAGAAGCCGCTGTTCCCGCTCATCCGCCGGGTCGTCGCGCGCTACGGGCTGGAGCGCAGCCTCGCCTCGGTGCGGGCGGCCGGCGCCAGCGTCCTGGCGCTGGACGAAAGCTGCCTCGCCCATATCATCGCCGAGAGCATCGACGCGGTGGAGCGCGACGGCGCGGAGGCCTTCGTCATGGGCTGCACCGGCACCGGCTTCGACATGGCGCAGGTGGTGGAAGAGGCGCTGCACCGCCATTTCGGCGTGTCGATTCCGGTGATCGACCCCGGCAAGGTGGCGCTGCATCTCGCCCGCGCGATGGTGGCGACCGGCCTGAAGCCGTCCAAGCTCTCCTATCCCACCCCGGCCTTCGCCCGCCCCGAATACGATTTCGCGTGATGGCCATGCCCGGCTCCCCGCGGCGGCGGACCTCGCTCACGGCGCTGCTGCCGACCGCCGGCCTGCTGCCGCTGGTGCTGTGGCAGATCGTCTTCTTCGTCGTCCCGGTGGCGCTGATCGTCGGACTCAGCGTCTGGCGCCGCGAGAACTACCGGCTGATTCCCGATTTCACCTTCAACAATTACGCCGCGATCCTCGCCCGGCCGGCGATCTGGCGGGCGCTGCTGCTCTCGGCAGAGACGGCGGCCTTTGTCACCGTCGTCTGCGCCGTGCTCGCCTATCCCGTCGCCTATTTCATCGCCAAGAAGGCCGGCCGGTGGCGCGGGCTGCTGCTGGTGGCGGTCATCGCGCCGTTCTGGGTCAGCATCGTCATGCGCGTGGCCGCCTGGCGGTTGCTGCTTGGCGAGCGCGGCGTGATCAACCAGATGATCATGGCGCTCGGGCTCACCGACGAGCCGCTCAGCTTCCTGCTCTATTCCCCGGTCTCGACGGCGATCGGGCTGATCTACGCCTATCTGCCGCTCTATGTGCTGCCGCTCTACGCCGCCATCAGCAACATTCACGACAGCTGGATCGACGCGGCGATGGACCTCAATGCCAGCCCGGCGCGCACCTTCTTCGAGGTGATCCTGCCGCTGTCGGCGCCGGGCCTGGTGGTCGGCGCCGTGTTCTGCTTCGTCTTCGGGCTCGGCGAGTTCGTGACACCGGCCCTGCTCGGCGGCGGCAAGCAGCTGATGTTCTCGCAGGTGATCCAGGACGAGTTCCAGCGCCGGCTGGACTGGCCGAGCGGCGCGGCGATGGCGGTGGTGCTGCTGGTTCTCGTCTTCGCGTCGCTGGCACTGTCGATGAAATGGATCCGGCGCGCCAGCGGGGAGGCGGCATGATGAACCGCCTCTCCTTCGGCTGGGCGCTGCCGACCTATTCGGTGGTGCTGTACGCCTTTCTCTACCTGCCGATCGTGGTGATCGTTCTGTTCGCCTTCGACGCGAAGTCGATCCCCGGCCTGCCGCTCGAAGGCTTCACCACCGATTGGTTCGCCGCCAGCCTCGGGGATGCGCGGCTGGTCGGTTCGCTGCTCACCAGCATCCGGCTTGCGCTGCTGGCGGCGGTGCTCTCCACCGCGCTCGCCATGCCCGCCGCCATGGTTCTGGCCTGGCGGCCGGTGCGGATGAAGTCGCTGGTGCTCTGCCTCGTGCTGGGGCCGGTGGTGCTGCCGCAGCTGGTGCTCGGCCTCGGCCTGGTCGTCCTCTTCCGCGCCGCGCCCGATCTCGTTGGCCAGCCGGCCATCGTGCTCGCGCACACCACGATGACGTCGAGCTATGCGACGCTGATGCTCTATTCGCGTTTCCTCGGCTTCCGGCGCAGCTATATCGAGGCGGCGATGAATCTCGGGGCCAACGAGTTCGTCACCTTCCGCGAGATCATATTGCCGCTGATCGCGCCGGCGCTCATCGCTGTGCTGCTGCTGGCCTTCACCGACGCCTTTGGCGAGTTCGTCGTCGCGTGGTTCCTGGCCGGCTTCACCGAGACCCTGCCCATCGCCATCTGGACCTCGCTGCGGCAGGTCATCTCCCCCAAGATCTACGCGCTCTCCGCCGTGGTGATCCTGGTGACGCTCGCCGTCAGCGTCTCCGCCCAGATATGGATCCTCGGCCAGAGCCGGCGCGAAAGTGAGCCGTGACCGATGACTGAGCTTTCCCCCAACGCCGTGGAACTGCGGGCCGTCAGCAAGGTCTATGGCGCGTCCACCGCCGTGCGCGAGGTCTCAATGGAGATACCGCGTGGTGCCTTCGTCACCATTCTCGGCCCGTCCGGCTGCGGCAAGTCCACCCTGCTGCGCATGATTTCCGGCTTCGTTACGCCGAGTTCCGGCGATGTGCTGATCGACGGCGTGTCCGTGGTGGGCGCCGCGCCCTATGAGCGCGACACGGCGATGGTCTTTCAGGACTACGCTCTGTTCCCGCACCGGACGGTGGCGCAGAATCTCGCCTTCGGGCTGCGCATGCGCAAGGTGGCGAAGGCGGAGATCGAGCGACGGGTCGAGGCCATGCTCGAACTCGTCAACCTCAGCGGCTTCGGCGACCGACGGGTGAGCCAGATGTCCGGCGGGCAGGCGCAGCGCGTGGCGCTCGGGCGGGCGCTGATCGTGCGCCCGGCCGTCCTCCTCCTCGACGAGCCGCTCGGTGCGCTCGACCTCAAGCTGCGCCGGCAGATGCAGGCTGAGCTGAAGACCATTCATCGCGACCTCGGCCTCACCTTCGTCGCTGTCACCCATGACCAGGACGAGGCGCTGACGCTCTCCGACCGCATCGCGGTGATGAATGGCGGCGCGCTGGAGCAGTTCGACACGCCGGAGAACCTGTACCGCCGGCCGGCGACGCGCTTCGTCGCGGATTTTGTCGGCAATGCCAACCTGCTGGAGGCGCGGCTCGGCGCGGATGGCCGGGTCGAGGCGCAGGGGCTGCCGCTCGCTCTCTTCCTCACACCGGCGCAGCGCGGCGGCCGGGCGGCCGGCGCGGCCGTGGCGCTGGTGGTTCGGCCGGAGACCATCGCCGTCGGTGCCGCCGCTCCCGAGAGCCATGATGGGCGCGTCGAGGCGCGGGTCGAGGAGATCATGTTCTCCGGCGCGAACCAGCAGATCGTCGGCCGCCTGCCGGACGGGCGGCGCCTCACCGCGCATCAGAGCGCCGCGCTACCGGCACCCGAACGGGGCGCCAACGCCGTCTTTTCATGGCCGAGCCAGTCCGTCTGGCTGGTCGATGCCTGATCCCCTTCAAGGGCACATCTTCCATGCGTGAACTCGACTATGACGAACTGGAGGCGCTCGCCATCGGCGCGGGCGTGCTCGGGACGGGCGGGGGCAACCATCCCCATCTCGAACTCATGTGCGCCCAGGCCGACTACCGGCGCGGCCGGCGTATCCGCCTCGTCGATCCCGACGAATTGGCCGATGATGGCCGCGTTGCGGTGGTGTGCATCATGGGCGCGCCGCTGGTGACCAAGGAGCGGCTGCCGGAACCGCAGTCGATCTGCCGCGCCGTGCGGCGGATGGAGGCGCATACCGGCGCCCCTTTCGATGCCATCATGTCGATCGAGATCGGCGGCGAGAACGCCTTTTTCGCCATGCTGGTGGGGATGGAACTCGGCCTGCCGGTGGTGGACGCTGACACGATGGGCCGCGCCTTTCCGGAAGCGCAGATGGCGAGCTTCGCCATTCGCGGGCTGGAGGTCGCGCCCTTCGCCATCGCCGACATCCGAGACAATGAGGTGCTGATCGCGCGCGCCGAGAGTGCCACGCGGGTGGAGCGGATCGGCCGGCGCATCGTGGTGGAACTCGGCTCGATCGCCGGCACCTGCACCGCGCCGCGTTCCGGCGCCGAGGTGAAGGCGCACGCCATTCTGCGCTCGGTCTCGCGCGCCATCGCCATTGGACGCGCGATCCAGGCCGCCCGGGCGGCCGGCGGCGATCCGGTGGCCGCGATTGTCGACGGCGCGCATGCCCGGCTCGGCTTCACCGGCAAGGTGGAGGACGTCTCGCGCCGGACCGAAGGCGGCTTCGTGCGCGGCACGGTGCGGCTCGCCGGCGGCGGCTCCCATCACGGAACGGAAATGCTGATCGACTTCCAGAACGAGTTCTCCGTCGCCCGATGCGACGGCGCGCTGGTCGCCAGCGTGCCCGATCTCATTACCGTGCTCGACGAGGAGACGGCCGAGGCCATCGGGGCCGAGGTGATCCGCTATGGCCAGCGCGTCGCGGTGGTCGTCCTCGCCGCCGACCCGATCATGCGCAGCCCGGAGGGGCTGGCGGTCGTGGGCCCGCGCGCCTTCGGCTATGATTTCGACTACCGCCCGTTCGAGGAACTCGCCCGATGAAGCGCATCGGCATTGATGTGGGCGGCACCAATACGGACGCGGTGCTGCTCGACGGCAGCACGATCCTGCGGTCGATCAAGACCCCGACCACGGCGGATGTGACAACGGGGGTGAAGAACGCCCTGGCGCATGTGCTCGGCGGCGCGCAGGGCGCGCTGCCGGATGTGCGGGCCGTGATGGTCGGCACCACACACTTCACCAATGCGGTGATCGAACGGCGCGGCCTGTCGCGCGTCGCCGTCATCCGCATCGGCCTGCCTTCAGCCTCCTCGATCCCGCCGCTGGCCGACTGGCCGGAAGACCTGCACCGCGCCGTGGCCGGGCCGATCTTCCTGCTGGAGGGCGGCCATGAATTCGACGGTCGGCCCATCACCGCCTTCGATCGCGAGGGCATGCGCCGGGCGGCGGAGGCGATCCGCGACAGCGGCGTGACCGCCGCCGCGATCACCGCCGTGTTCTCGCCGCTCATCGCCGATTGCGAGACCGAGGCGGCTGCCATCCTCGCCGAGGTCGCGCCCGATGTGACCGTCACCCTCTCCAGCCATCTCGGCCGCATCGGGCTGATCGAACGCGAGAACGCCACCATCCTCAACAGCGCCCTGCACGGGCTGGCGCGGCAGACGGTGGCGGCGTTCCGGCAGGCCATCGCGGAATCCGGGCTCGAAGGCCCGCTCTATCTCACGCAGAACGATGGCACCGTGATGCGTGCCGAGGAGGCCGAGCGCTTTCCCGTGCTCTGCTTCGCCTCCGGCCCGACCAACAGCATGCGCGGCGCCCATCTTCTCTCCGGGCTCGCCGACGCGATCGTGCTCGATGTCGGCGGCACCACCACCGATGCGGGCATGCTGCGCGCCGGCTTCCCGCGCCAGGCCAATACCCAGGTCGATATTGGCGGCGTGCGCACCTTCTTCCGCATGCCCGACGTGGTAGCGGTCGCGCTCGGCGGCGGCACCATCGTGCGCGACGCGCCCTTCGCCATTGGTCCCGACAGCGTCGGCTTCCGGCTGCTGGAGAAGGCTCGCGTGACCGGCGGCGACACGCTCACCCTGACCGATGTCGGGGTCCGGCTCGGGCTGATCGAGCTCGGCGAGGCCGGCCGGCTGGCGGACGTCCCCGTCGCCCTCACCGATGCGGCGCGCGGCTGGATCGCCCGCCGGCTCGCCGAGCTGGTAGACCGGATGAAGACCAGCGCCGGCGACCTGCCTGTCATCGCGGTGGGCGGCGGTGCCTTTCTGGTGCCGGACCGCCTTCCCGGCGTCTCTACTGTCGTCAAGGTCGAGCATGCCGGCGTCGCCAATGCGGTGGGCGCGGCGATGTCGCAGGTCAGCGGCGAGTGCGAGCGCATCTTCTACGGCGTGGCGCGCGAGCCGGCGATCGCCGAGACGCTGGCGGCCGCCCGCGCGCACGCGATCGCGGCGGGCGCCGAGGCGGACTCGCTCGGCGTGCTCGATATCGAGGACACGCCGATGTCGTACATTCCCGGCGATCCGCTGCGCGTGCGGGTTCGTGTCGTCGGCGATCTGGCGGGATGAGCGCACGCGCCGCGCTTGGCAAAACGAGTGAAGGGGAGGGACAGGACATGGCGCCGTCACCGCAGCAATTCGCCAGCGACAATTATGCCGGCATCTGCCCGGAGGCCTGGTCGGCCATGGCCCGCGCCAATGACGGCTCCTGCGTCGCCTATGGCGAGGACGAATGGACCAGCGAGGCGGCCGATGCCTTCCGCCAGCTCTTCGCGATCGATTGCGACGTGTTCTTCGTCTTCAATGGAACGGCGGCCAACTCGCTGGCACTGGCCTCCCTCTGCCAGTCGTTTCACAGCGTGATCTGCGCCGCCTCGGCTCATGTCGAAACGGATGAATGCGGCGCGCCGGAGTTCTTCTCCAACGGCTCGAAGCTGCTGGTCGCGCCGCCCGGCACCTCCAAGCTGACGCCGGAAATGATCCGCGCGCTTGCCACCAGCCGCTCGGACATCCACTTCCCCAAGGCGCGCGTGGTAACCATTACCCAGCCGACCGAGACCGGGTTGGTCTACAGCCTGGACGAGATCCGGGCGATCGCCGCGCTCTGCCGCGAGCTGGAACTGAAGCTGCACATGGACGGGGCGCGCTTCGCCCACGCCTGCGCCAGCCTCGGCTGCGCGCCGGCCGAGATGACATGGCAGGCCGGAGTAGATGTACTGTGCTTCGGCGGCACCAAAAACGGCATGGCGGTCGGCGAGGCGGTGATCTTCTTCGACCGCACGCTGGCCGCCGATTTCGACTATCGCTGCAAGCAGGCAGGGCAGCTCGCCTCCAAGATGCGCTTCCTCTCCGCGCCCTGGATCGGCCTGCTGCAGACCGGCGCCTGGCTGCGCAACGCCGAACACGGCAATGCCTGCGCGGCGCGCCTTGCCGAGGCGGTCGGCGCGATCGAGGGCGTCGAACTGCTGTTCCCCGTCGAGGCGAACTCGGTGTTCATCCGGGCGCCGGAGCCAGTGCTGGCGGAATTGCGCGCGCGCGGCTGGCGCTTCTACACCTTCATCGGCGGTGGCGCGCGCTTCATGTTCGCCTGGGATGCCGAGCCCCAGCGCGTCGAACAGCTTGTGGCCGATATCCGCGCGGCCGCCCGGCTGCATGTGGCCGTGGCGTAGCCACGTTACAGCAGCGGTGCCAGTTGGCGCACCAAAGCCAGCAGCGAGGAATCGCCCCCGCGCGGCCCGGTGAACTGCAGGCCGACGGGCAGGCGGCCTTCGGTCCGGCAGGGCACCGACACGCTCGGCGCGCCGGTGAGATTGGCGTGGGTGAGGGTGAGGATCTCATCGTCGCCCTCCGCGCTCAGCGCCGGGTCGGTATCCGGGGCGACGAACGGCACGGTCGGGGCGATGAGGGCATCGACCTGCGCGAAGATGCCGTCCAGTTCCGCCGTCCACCGTTGCTGCTGTTCCTTCGCCGCGCGATAGCGCGCGGCCGGCAGGCTTAAGCCGGCGCGGATCTGCGCGGCGGTGCCGGGCGCGTAGCCGGCTTGCGCGCGATCAAACATGTCCGCATGCACCCGCGCCGCCTCCGGCAGCAGGATGTCGAGCAGGGTCGCCGCCATCGCTTCCGGTGCGGCAAGGTCGATCTCGGCGATCTCCACCCCGGCCTCGCGCAGACGGTCCGCCGCCGCCTCGATGGCGGCGTGCACCTCAGGTTGGACCGCCGGGTGCTCCCACTGGTTGCGCACCAAGCCGAGACGCGGGCGCTGCGGCACGGCTCCCCCGGACGGCGATGGGGACAGAGCGGCGAGTGCGAGTGCCACGTCCTCCGCGCTACGGCCCAGTATGCCGAGATGGTCAAGGCTCGGCGACAGGGGGTAAACGCCGTCCAGTGCCAGCAGGCCATAGCTGGGCTTGAGTCCGACGATCCCGCAATAGGCCGCCGGCGCGCGCACCGAGCCGCCCGTATCCGTGCCCAGCGCTAGCGGCACGATGCCCGCCGCGACCGCCGCCGCCGATCCACCGCTCGAACCTCCGGCGGTACGGGAGGGGTCGCACGGGTTGTTGGTTTGGCCGAACGCGGGATGGGCGATGCCGTAGGCGAATTCCAGCAGGTTGGTCTTGCCGAAGAGGATCGCGCCGGCCTGCCGGAGCTGGCGCACGCAGGAGGCATCGCGTGCGGCAGGTACTGGGGCGACGGCTTTCGTGGCATAGGTGGTCGCGATCCCCGCGACGTCGATGATGTCCTTGATGGCGACAGGAATGCCGTGCAGCGGGCCCTTGTCCTCACCCGCGGCGAGTTCGCGTGTTGCCTCCTCCGCCTGGCGCATCACCTCATCCGGCATCGGATCGATGAAGGCGTTGAGCCTCGGTTCCCACGCGCGCAGCCTCTCCAGCGCCTGACGGCAGACATCAAGCGGCGTGAAGGTGCCGGCGCGATAACCCTGCGCCAGCGCGGGGACCGCCATGAGGGATGTAGGGCCGACCATCGCGCGCGCTCCGACTATGGGCCGCGATAATGAGGGCCGGCTCCGAGCGGCAGCAATGAGGACTGCAGTCACCAGGGCGGCGCGGGACCCCAGCCAGGAAAGCGACGGTACAACCGCCGGCGTTGCCGCCACCGAAGGGCGAGGGGCCGAGCCTATCCCTCGCGCGCCTCGGCAAGCTTGCGGGCGTAGAGCGCCCCGCCTATGCCTCCCATCAGCGCGCCATTGCCATAGATGACGAGCAGCGGCGTCAGCTCCGCGAACAGGCCGAAATCGACCGCCGCCATAGCGGCCACCACCGCGAGGGCGGTGATGACAAGCACCGCCGGCACCAGCCGTCGCAACGTGAAGGCGATGAGGGCGGACACGCACAGAATGGCGAAACCGGAGAAAAGGGCGAACAGGTCGATCATCAAAAGGTTCCGCGCGAGATGCCTTTAGGGAAGGGCACAGGCGCCCCCTATAGAGCAGGCGCGGGCATCGTTCCAGAACCTGCCGGGGAAAGGTCGGCTCAGGCGCCGGCCTAGCCTTTGGCTTCGGCCGGCATATCCTGCGCCGGGGCGCGGATCATCAGCCAATAGGGGCCATTCTCGCCGGCCGGCGTGAACCCCTTACGCCGATAGAGCCGCTGGGCGGGATTGTTCTTCTCGACATGGAGCGAGACGACCCGTCCGAGGCGGCTGGCCTCGGCGCAGGCCATGTCGAGCAACGCGCCGCCAATGCCTTGGTTGCGCAGCTCCGGCAGCAGGCTGATGTCGACAATGCGGTGGTCGCCCGGGCCGCGATGGAGATAGAGCCGGCCGATCGGGAAGCCCTGCCGCTGGACGATCAGGAAGTCCGCATCGGCGTAGAAGCGTGCGTAATGGGCGACCTGAAAGCGGAACTGGTCGGCCAGAAAAGCGGACCGGACCGCGTCCGGCCAGCCATTGCCCTCGAATTCAGGCCCACGCACGCTGGCGAACAGCGCGGCGAGGAAGGGCGCGTCCTCGGGGGTCTCAAGGCGGAGGGAGAGGCCGTGGCGCGTGAGCCCCTCCTCACCGGCGATGCGGAACACGTCGTCTGGCATCGGGCGCCGCTCGGCAGGTCTCATGGCTTCGGAGGATAGACCCCTTCCAAGGCGATGCAGTAGCGCATTGTCAGGTAGGGCTGCATGTTTTCATGCGGCTGGCTGCCGCCGGTTTCGCCGATGCTCTGGGCCGCCATGTACACGTTTACGGTATCCCCCCCTATGCTCGGTGACCGGAAGTTCTCCGCGAGATTGGGGAGCCCTTTCACCTTGTAGCGCGACAGAAAGAGCGTGTCGCCGCCGGCCTCGGCAAGATCCGTCTCGGCGTTGCTGGCGTAGGTCGCGACGCTATGGGTGTGTAAGGGTAGGTTCGGCAAGCCGAGTGTCACGTCTTCATCTCCTCCGCGCCACCCAACTGGCCAAGCGGAGAGGCCAGGGCCTTGGCCCGCGCCCACGGCGGCGCAGCCGCGAAGATCCGGCAGAGCGAAGGTCGTCCGCCCGTCACCGCCATATTTTTTGCCAATAATGGAGAAAAGGGTGGGGTGCTCACGCACCGTCAATTCTTGCCCCCCGCATTCTGCCCAGCCCTTGGGGGCATATGTCCCGGCAAAGAGACGGATTTCACCGATAAAGGGTTCCATGAGGCGTCCTCACTCCGAAGGATAGGTGCCACTCGTCGCGATGATGTAATTGAGCGCGAGGCTGGGCATAACGTTGAAATGGGGTTGGTCACCGCCCACTGACGTGATTGTTTCGGCCGCGAGCGTTCGGTCGTCATTAACTTGCTTGCAATAGGCCAAGCCCTCCCTGCCAGTCGGTGCTGTCGGTGAACGGGTGGCCGCAAAGACCGCGTTGGTGGGCACGTTGGTTGTCGCCGGCCCCTGGGACACCTTCAGCGCGTGCGTGTGCCCAGGCATTGCGTGCGCGTACAGCCTGACCGTTTCCTCGCCGCCCGCCTCGCCGATGGAGCGGGGGGCGAGGCCGACACCCGTGCCGCTGCCGATGACCACCCGGCCCCTCAGATCCGGAAGCTTGAAGGTCTGATTACCGTCCCCGCCCCACAGGGTGCCGATCAGGCTGAAGAGTATTTCATATTCCGATATCCTTAAGACGCGACCGTCGCACAGCAGCCATCCGTCCGGAGCGTAATCGCCGGCGAAGAGTCGAATCTCTCCAAAATAATTTTCCATGATTTCTTCCTCACCACCTATCGGGCCAAACGCCGTTGGTACAGATGCAATAGCTGCCGACCGCGAAGGGCTGCATGTTCGGGTGAGACGCGCCGCCGCCGGTAGACGACAACGAGGCTTGGTTCAGGCTCACCAGATCTGCTGTGTTGAAGGACGTGGTATAAAGCAGACGATCGTTCGGCGGCGTCATGCCATCATTATCGACGGCAGCAATGGTGGCACCCGTGGCCTTTGCCGACTTGCCCACGTCGGTGGAAGCGGCGAGGTAATGCTGGTGTGCCGGCATGGTTTGGGCGGTGAGCACAACGGATTCGTCGCCCCCCATTTTGCCCGGCTCGTATTCTTTCCCGGACAGCGCCCTGCCCAATCCGAGGGGAACCCTGCCGCGCAGGTCAGGCAGCTTGAACGTTACCTTGCCATCGCCCCCATAGACGTCTCCGATCAAGGCGAAGAGCGCCTGATTACTATTGATGAGGAGTTCCTGACCTTCCGCCCGCACCCAACCCCGTGGCACCTTCTTGAAAGCAAAAAAACGAACCTCACCCAGATACGCTTCTACCATCCTTCCATGCCCCCACTGAAAAGCGGCGCCCCGCTACAAGGGGTGCTCGCTTAAGTTGTGTCAAACGCTAGCGCTGCTCTCTTTAATTGTAAATAGGTGCTTGGGTGCCAAATTTCGCTCATTTGCTCAACTCTGCGGCGCAAAACCCTTTGACGCGCGCACGGGGGCACGGCACGATCCGCTTCATCCTTGGGTTGAAGCTGAAGCAAGTAGGTAAGCGGCAATGGGAAGCGAAGCGAGCGATGGCATCGATGCCGGTGCCGTTCGGAAAGTGCCGGTCGGGAAGCCCGTCTGGGAGACGCCGGTGATCGAGGTGGCGCCCATGGCCGGCGCGCAGGTGAGTGAAGCCGGCACGGGGGAGGAGACCGTTACCTCCTAGGGGCTCGACCCGGAGGTGATGATGACCGTCGTTCGGCGGGGTTCCCGGCGCATCGACCATTTCGCGCGCGGCGTGAGACAGCGCCGTCGGTTGTGGCCCTGAAGGGCGGCGCCGGCGGCCACAAGGCTCCATTCATGGGATTTTGCGGCGGGCTGAATCTGGCGCCCGGAACGGCCGATCGTAGCCTCGCCGCCCTCAGGCGGTCGGCGCGCGGCCCTTCTGCGACGATCGCAACAGAGTGTGCTCTCGCCGCCTGCGAGGACGCGATTGCCGCGCAAGACAGCCGGGCGATCCTCGGCTTCGACGGCCGCCTGGACAACCGCGACGCCCTCCTGAACCGCCTCGGCCTCGCCGCGGCCACCGATACGGGCGCGCTCCTGCTCGCGGCCTATCATCGATGGGGCAGGGACTGCTTCACCCATCTCATCGGCGACTATGCCTGCGCGATCTGGGACAGGGACGCGCGCACCTTCTACCTCGCCACCGATCCCGGCGCCCTGCGCACGCTGTTCTTCTGGACCGATCGCGGACGCCTGCTGTTCGCCACCGAGCAGCGTGGCCTGTTCGCCTGCCCCGACGTGCCGCGCGAGATCGACCGCGACCAGATGGCGGCCTGGCTCTGCATGCTGCCGCGCGAGCCACTGCGCACCTTCTTTCGCGGGGTCAACCGGGTGCCACCCGGCCATGTCGTGCGCTGGGTGGCGGGCGAGGCCACGCTGGAGCGCTGGTGGCGGCCGGAGGAGCTGCCGGTGATCCACCTGCCCTGCGACGAAGACTATGAAGAGGCGTTGCGCGAGGCGCTTGACGAAGCGGTACGTGCCCGGATTGGCCCGGGCGAGCGTATCGGCAGCAATCTCTCCGGTGGGCTCGACAGTTCGAGCGTCACGGCGCTGGCCGCACGGCAACTGGCGTCGCAGGGACGGGAACTGACCGCCTTCACCGCCGCTCCACGCCATCCGCAACCGGCCATCCGCAACCGCTTTACCGATGAATGGCCCTATGCCGCCGAGGTGGCGACGCTTTATCCAAACATCACGCATGTGCGCATCGACAACGACGCCGAGCCGCTGCTCGACGCGCTGGATCTGCGCGAGGCGGGCAATGACTGGCCGGTGCTGAACGCCTCCAACAACGTCTGGATAAACGGCATCTTCCGCGAGGCGAAGCGCCGGCGGCTCGATGTCGTTCTGCAGGGGGCGATGGGTAATATGACCATCAGCCATAATGGCGGCGAACGACTGGCGGGCCACTTGCGACGTGGCGATCTGCTCGGCGCGTTGCGAACCGTGCGCGACCTCAGGCGCGGTGGTGGCCGCTCCTGGCTCGGCATTGCCGGGCAGGCGGCAGATAGTCTGCTGCCGACGCGTTTCAGCCGCAGCCTGCGGGCCGCGGTCGGGCGCGGGACGCCGGGGCTTTTCGATTATTCCGCCATCCATCCCGCGTTTCTTCACCGCTCCGGCATGGAGGGGCGTGCCATGGACATGGCCTGCAAACTCGGCAACCTCGCACGAGGCGACAGCCGCGCCCTGCGCCTCGCCGTGCTCGACCGCACCGACCATCGCGGCCACACCGTCATGTCGACGCGCCGTCTGTTCGGCATTGATGTGCGCGACCCCACCAGCGACCGGCGGGTGATCGAGCTTTGCCTCTCCATTCCAGACGAGCAGTTTGCGCGCGGCGGCGTGCCGCGCTCGCTCATTCGCCGCACCATGCGCGGCCTGCTGCCGGACATGGTTCTCGACGAACGGCGCAAGGGGCTGCAGGCGGCCGACTGGCGGGTCGGCTTCCAGGCGGCACTCCCAGGCCTGCGGGCGGAAGTGGCGCGGCTGCGCAACAGCCCCTTCGCCAGCGAATGCCTCGATCTCGACCGCATGGACCAACTCCTCGATGCCTGGCCCGGCGCCGAGGACGCTGGAGAGCGGGCAACCTACGATTATCTCTGCACATTCAGCCGCGCCCTCACCGCCGGCCGGTTCATCCGCCGGGTCGAGGGCGGCAACGGGTAGCCTGCGCCGCGTGAGGAAGCGTCAGCGATAGCCGAGGCGCGCCATGACCCGGCCCTGCTCTGCCACCAGACGCTCCGCCAGCTCAGGCGCCAGCGCCGTGCGCCACCCGCCGGCGCCCCCCGCGCGGAAAAACGGCGCGGTGGAGGCATGGTAACGCTCGCGGAATCCGGTGCGGGTCTCCTGGCCGGCGAGCGCGCTGAAGCTGCAGGCCTCCAGGCTGCGGCCGACCGCCGGCCGCGTGTCGTCCAACTCCAGGAACCGGCAGAGCTGGGTGAAACCCTCCAGCGGGTCAGCCAGCAGGTCCTCATAGCGCAGCGGCAGAAGGTGCAGATCGCCCGCGTCGAGCCAGCTCTCCACATGGGCGCTCCAGGACGAGACCCACTGCTCGACATTGACGTTGAGCCGGGTCGATGAGTGACCCAGGCGGAAGGACGCATCGGCCATCCGGTCGACGCTGACCGCCAGCGACCAGCCGAAATGATGCGCCGCCGAGATCGCCACGTCGCGCGGGTCGCGGACGATGTAGACGGCGCGGTCTATGGCATCGGCGGGAATCGCCGGTTCGCCCGCGCCGGGCGGGACGAGATTGGAATCGTGCGTCTTGTAGAGGCCCGGCTGCTCTTGGGCGATGCGGCGACTGGTGAGGGGCCGAAGCAGGGCGACCTCCGGCGGCATCAGGTCCGCATGTTCCAAGCCGGCATGGAGGTCCTGCAGGGACCGCGAGGTGAGGGTCCCGATCCGTGCCAGATCGGCATTGAGATCGATCGGCTGGCCACCACGCAGATGGCTGGCCAGGAAAGCCCGCAACCAGGTGTTGCCGGATTTGGGATAGGAGGCGATGAGGCGGAGGCCACTCATTCCCGCACGGTTGCGACGATGGCGTCGAGCCAGCGTTCGGGCGGCGCATCCGGCTGGCGCCGCAGCTGGTAGACCGGCACCGTACTTGCGAGCAGGGCGCGCGCCTGAAACAGCGACCTCTCGGCCCCCAGCGCCCGCCCGATCTCCGGCCGAAAGGTCTCGGCCTCCAGCGCGGCGACAATGTCGAGCGGCGCCGACAGACGCTCGATCCCTTCCTTCGCGTCCAGACTGGCCCGCCGGAGCAGGAAGATGGCGCGCAGGGGGAGGGGATCGCGCACGCCCGCCTCCGGTTCGAGGAAATGGAATTTCTCCTGGCCGCGCCGGTTGCGCTCCAATCCTTCGGGTGAGAGCGCCGCATCCTCGATCGCATCGCGCCAGAGTTTCAGCCGCGGAAAGGAGGGCCGCACCCTCGCGGGTGCACCATTGTCGAGGACACAGACATCATCAGAGACGACCGCGTGACCGCGCCGCGCAAAGCGCAGAGCCAGGGTGGACTTGCCCATGCCCGAATGGCCGCAGAAGGCGACGGCGCCACCATCGATGACGACGCTGGAGGCATGTAGCGGCAGCAGGCCGCGCTGATGGCAGACCATGCCGAGCACCGAGCCGAGCAGGAACAGCCGGATTTCGGCGTCGCTCGCCCCCGGCTGCGGCGCAACGGTGATGTCGCCCGATTGGCGCACAAGGAACCGCCCGACCATCGGCACCTGCAACAGGCCGGCGCCGGTGCTGTCAATCTGCAGGAAGGGGCTGATCGCCCGCCCTTGGGGCAGGCTCTCATCAACCTCACCGAGGCGGACCGTGAGGTCTGGCGGCCGGTCGTCGCCCTGCCATTCCAGCAGTTCGGGCAAGGCGATGGCGGAACGGACACGCCAGCCGCAGAGGAGGCCGTCGGTCATGTGAGCCGCCGCCGTCACCCGCTGACGTCGATGAGGTTCTGGGCCTCAAGCTGCGCCAGAAAGGCGAACACCTCCGCCTCGATCCGCGCTTCCTCGCCCTCATATTCGGCCTTGAGCGACCCGCAGAGATCGCTGACCCGGATGGGCTGGTCGAGACGTTGCCAAATGCTGATGGCGACCGCGTTCAGCCCGAAGTAAAGACCCTGCTCGACATCCAGCAGCACCTGCGTATCGCCGATGGCTGCCTCGAGCGGATGAGGCCGGCGAACGACCTCCGAGCTGGGCGAAAGGGGCATGGATCGCGCTCAAGTTGCCACCATTGCCTCTACACCTAACGCAACGAAATGCTATCGTCCAGAGCAGGCCAACCTGAAATTGCACGACGTCCGGCAGGGGACATGACGGTGGGAAACGAGCGCAGCACATTCACATCGCCGCGTTGACCATTCAGCACTTCGCACCGCATCTGGGCGAGCGTTTCGCGCGGCTTCACCTCCCAGGCGATTTTCAGCGGCGCCGCGCCGTTCACCGCGACGCCGCACCCGCTTAAGGCAGACGTGCGATCACCTTGATCTCGAAATCGAAGCCGGCGAGCCAGTTCACCCCGATGGCGGTCCATGCGGGGTAGGGCGCCGCCGGAAAGGCCTGCGCCTTGGCCGCCAGCACGGTGTCGAACTGGTGCTCCGGATCAGTGTGGAAGCTGGTCACGTCGATGATGTCGTCGAAAGTGCAGCCCGCCGCCGTGAGCGTCGCGCGCAGATTGGCGAAGGCCAGCGCGACCTGACGACCGAAATCCGGCTCGGGTGAGCCATCCGGGCGGCTGCCGACCTGTCCGGAAACAAACAGCAGGTCTCCCGAGCGCACGGCAGCGGAATAGCCATGGGCCTCATAAAGGGCGTGCCTGTCGGCGGGGAAAACGGCGTCGCGCATGTGTGCGTCCTTTCGGTTCCGGAGGCGGCCGGCGGCTCTCGCGCGGTCGGCCGCATGTGATATACGTCTCGTATGTGAAAGTGTTAGTATACGCGGCGTATGTCAACTGGAAGCGCCGGTGGCAGGCAGGAGAAAGCGCGAGATGGCTGGGGGACGCCGGGCCGAAAAGATGGAGGCAACGCGGGCCAAGCTGGTGGCGGCCGCCCGTAAAGCCTTTGCCGAAAAAGGCTATGCCGACGCGTCGATGGATGATCTGACAGCGGCGGCCGGACTGACGCGCGGGGCGCTCTATCACAATTTCGGCGACAAGCGCGGGCTTCTGGCCGCCGTCGTGCACCAGATCGACGCCGAAATGGCGGCCCGCGCCCAAGCGATCGCCGCACGCGCCGACTCATTATGGGAAGGACTGCTGGCCGAGGGGGCAGCCTATATCGAGATGGCGCTGGAGCCGGAGGTGCAGCGAATCGTGCTGCTCGACGGGCCAGCCGTGCTGGGCGATCCTGCGCAATGGCCGAGCCAGAATGCCTGCCTTGAGACGACTCGGCACACGGTGGAAAAACTGATCGCCGCGGGCGTGCTGAAGCCACTGGACCCGGCGGCAGCGGCTTGGCTGATCAACGGCGCGGCGCTGAACGCGGCTCTGTGGACCGCCGCGAGCCCGTCGCCGGCGCAGGCTCTCCCAAAGGCGATCGAGGCGTTTCGCTGCCTGGCGCAGGGGCTGCTGGCAAAGCCCAGTTGAGCCGACCGCCGGCTAGTTCGCAGGCCGTTCGCCGGCGGCCTCGTCGAGCATCGATTCGACGGCGCCGATGGCAACCTCAAGATTGGCGATCTTCTGGATCGTCTTGTCGGAGGGCAGGGAGTTGATCTCGGCGGCGATGGAAATCAGATCGCGCTGCTCGGCAAGAAGCCGGTTTCGCAGTGTCTTGAGCTTAACGGTCATCGGGTCGTTCAGGGCAGCAGGCATGGCAACTTTCGCGGGAGATTAACGCTTGACGGTTCGACGGGTCGGCTTGGGCGCCGCTGCGGCGGCGAGGCTGCGCTCGGCCGCCTCCTTGGCCAGCCGCGCCTCCCGCAGGCGGGCGATCTTGGCTTCGCGGGCCACCGATTCATGCTCGATCATCGACATGGCGATCCGGGAAACCGAATCGGCCTTGCTCTCCGACTGAGACATCTTCGGCTTGAAGGGAGTCTCCTGCGCTCGTTTGGGCATGCTGAACTTCCCTTCGTAAACGCAAAAAAAAGGCCGGGTTTCCCCGGCCTTCCCACTACTGCCTCAACGACCGTTGCCAGTACATCCGTGGTCAACGACCGGAAGCAATGTCGTCACGCAGCCTTGAGGCTGCCGGCCGAGCTCTTGCCGCTGCGGCGATCGGTCTCGAGCTCGTAGGACACCTTCTGGCCTTCGTTCAGGCCCATCAGGCCCGCGCGCTCAACCGCAGAGATGTGAACGAACACGTCCGGCCCGCCATTGTCCGGCTGAATGAAACCAAAGCCCTTCTGGCCATTAAACCACTTCACAGTACCCGTAGCCATGACTAAATCCTTTCAGTCGACATAGTGATTTGAGTGCACGCACGCATGCGAGCATCAGGTTGACATCGATTTGAGAGGAAGTTCGCTACGGCGCAAGTGTGCGCAAAACAAAGTTCAACGTCCAAGATCGATGCCTTATCGTACAGAGGATGTGGTGTTCTCACAACCCCTGCAAGATTTATTTTATTCGGCGGCCGGTGCGCTGGGGGCGCCAGGGGCGCCGGGACGCGGCAGGCCGCGACCGACCAACGGCTTCTTTTTCGGCGCGGCGATGAGCCCGTCGCGAATGGCCTGCTTGCGGGCGGCCTTCTTGGTCCGGCGGATGGCCTCGGCGTCTTCACGATTGCGCCGCTCAGACGGCTTCTCGTAAGCGCGGCGCGCCTTCATCTCGCGGAAGATGCCTTCGCGCTGCATCTTCTTCTTCAAAACCCTCATGGCTTGTTCGACATTGTTGTCGCGAACGAGGACCTGCAATTCTTGTCCGATCACATGCAGCACGGCTGCTGGTTGGGCGGTTCGTTGGAACCGACACGGCTGCATCTCACGGAAGCAAGACGCAGCGAGGGGAAGTGCGGCCCGGCGGGACGCGACATCGTCGGCCCCTACATAGCGCCATCACGCCATGGCCGACAAGCCGCGCGCGCGATTTCCGGCGGCGAATGGCGACAACGGGCCAGAGGGCAGGGGCGGCGCCACAAAAATGGGGTTCGGAGAAAAGGCGGGATCGTTCTGCGGCATGCGGCGTTGCCTCTCGTTGCGGCCGTGAGCCGTGCGCCGGCGCCGAGGTCTTGAGTATGCCAATTGCAGTGCTGGTGGTGGAAGACGAGGCGCTTGTGCGCTTCGACATCGCCGACTATCTCGCCGAAAACGGATTCGAGGTGCATGAGGCGGCGAGCGCCGATCAGGCGCTGAAAATCCTCGAAGCCGTGCCGGAAATCCGGCTGCTGTTCACCGATATCGACATGCCGGGCAGCATGGACGGGCTCAAGCTCTCGGCGGCGGTGCGCGAGCGCTGGCCGCCGGTGCGGATCATCGTGACCTCAGGCAACCGGATCGCTGCAACGGCCGACCTTCCACCCGGCAGCCTGTTCGTCGCCAAGCCCTATGTGCCCGCCGACATCGCCCGCTCCATGCAGGGCCTGTTGACCGGCGGGGCGGTGTGAGCGCGAGGCCGCACGTCGCTATGCGTCACGCGTGGTCATGCGGCTGAGGACAGCTTCATCCACATCTTGACGTCTGGCGCAGCTGACGGCCTATATGTAGATGCTACGGTCCTCTGAGTCGTTCGGCTCAAGGGCTAAGAGGGAAGCCGGTGAGCCTTGGGAGGCAAGGCCGGCGCTGCCCCCGCAACTGTTAGCGGCGAGCCTGTCGTCCATACCGTGTCACTGAGGCCTCGCGCTTCGGGAAGGCCGGACGAGAGGCGTCGACCCGCGAGCCAGGAGACCTGCCGTAGCAACATAATCGTCCCTGGGCGGGGTGTCCCGGTGGTGCGTTCGCGCGTCCGCCGGTGCCCTGCGCCGTCGCCCGCGCCTGCGTCCGCTCGGTCTTTGCCCCCAAAGAATGTGGGGTTTGCCGATGTCTCTTTCTCTCGACGCCGAAAACCTGCCCGGCCAGCTGCCGGTTTCCGCCGTGCCGTCGGCGGCCCCTTCCAGCACGCCGGGCTATCAGCTCATCCGCCGCAATGGCGCCGTGACGCCGTTCGATTCCGCGAAGATCGCGATCGCCCTTACCAAGGCGTTTCTGGCAGTCGAGGGCTCTTCCGCCGCCGCCTCGCGCCGCGTGCACGACATCGTGGCCGAACTGACCGGCCAGATTGTCGCTGGCCTCACCCGCCGCGCGGATGCCGGGCGCAGCTTTCACATCGAGGACGTGCAGGACCAGGTGGAACTGGCGCTGATGCGCGGCGAACACCACAAGGTCGCCCGCGCCTATGTGCTCTACCGCGAGGAGAGGGCGCGCGAGCGGGCGGCGGCCAAGGCGGCCTCCGCCGCGATTCCCGGCCTGACGACGGCGCTGTCGATGACCATGGCCGACGGGGCACGGGTGCCGCTCGACGCCGCCCGGCTGGAAGCCGTGCTGGCCGAGGCGACGGAGGGGCTGGCCGATGTCTCCGCCGCCACCATCCTCAACGAGACCCGCCGCAACCTTTATGACGGGATCAGCGTCGACGAGCTGGCGCTGGCGCCGATCCTCGCCGCCCGCACGCTGATCGAGACCGAACCCAACTATGCCAAAGTGTCCGCCCGCCTGCTCGGCGATAAGCTGCGGCGCGAGGCGCTGAGCTTTCTCGACGGCCGGCCGGCGCAGGCGACGCAGCGCGAGATGGCGGCGCGCTACCCCGACTATTTCCGCGCCTATCTCCAGCGCGGCATTGCCGAGGAACTGATCGACCCGGAACTTGGCCGTTTCGACCTCGACCGCATCGCGGCGGCGCTGCTTCCCGAACGCGACCTGCAGTTCGACTATCTCGGCCTGCAGACGCTGTATGACCGCTATTTCCTGCACGCAGGCGGCACCCGTTTCGAGCTGCCGCAGGCCTTCTTCATGCGCGTCGCCATGGGGCTCGCTCTACGCGAGGTCGACCGCGAGGTGCGGGCGATCGAGTTCTACCGCCTGCTGTCCTCCTTCGACTTCATGGCTTCGACCCCGACCCTGTTTAATGCCGGCACGCTGCGGCCGCAGCTGTCCTCCTGCTTTCTCACTACGGTGCCGGACGATCTCGACGGCATCTTCAAGGCGATCAAGGACAATGCCCTGCTGGCGAAATATTCCGGCGGCCTCGGCAATGACTGGACTCGGGTGCGCGGCCTCGGCGCCCATATCAAGGGCACCAATGGCGAGAGCCAGGGTGTGGTGCCGTTCCTGAAAGTGGCCAACGACACCGCCATCGCGGTGAACCAGGGCGGCAAGCGCAAGGGGGCGGTCTGCGCCTATCTGGAAACCTGGCACATCGACATCGAGGAATTCCTCGACCTCAGAAAGAACACCGGCGACGACCGCCGCCGCACCCATGACATGAACACCGCCAACTGGGTGCCGGATCTGTTTTTGCAGCGGGTGGAGGCGGACGGGCCGTGGACGCTGTTCTCGCCCGACGAGACGCCGGACCTGCACGACCTTACCGGCCCGGCGTTCATGAGCGCCTATGAAGCCTATGAGGCGAAGGCCGCGCGCGGCGAGATGAAGGTGTTCCGGCAGCTTCGGGCCATCGACCTGTGGCGGCGCATGCTGACCCTGCTGTTCGAGACCGGCCACCCCTGGATCACCTTCAAGGATCCGTGCAACATCCGCTCGCCGCAGGGCCATGTCGGCGTGGTGCACTCCTCGAACCTGTGCACCGAGATCACGCTCAACACCAGCGCCGACGAGGTGGCGGTGTGCAATCTCGGCTCGGTAAACCTTCTCGCCCATGTCACGCCGGACGGGCTCGACCAGGCGCGGCTGGCGCGCACGGTGACGACGGCGATGCGGATGCTCGACAACGTCATCGACATCAATTTCTACACCATCCCCGAGGCGCGCCGCTCCAATCTGCGCCACCGGCCGGTCGGCCTCGGCATTATGGGCTTCCAGGACGCGCTGCAGGCGCTGCGCATTCCCTATGGCTCGGAACAGGCGGTGCGCTTCGCCGATGAAAGCATGGAGGCCGTGAGCTTCCACGCGATTTCCGCCTCCTGCGACCTCGCGGCCGAGCGCGGGCGCTACCCCTCCTTCGACGGCTCGCTCTGGTCGAAGGGCATCCTGCCGATCGACTCGATCGAGTTGCTGGCGCAGGCGCGCGGCGGGCTGGACCTCGACCGCTCATTGACGCTCGATTGGGAAGGACTGCGCGCGCGGGTGACGACCACCGGCCTGCGCAACTCCAACACCATGGCGATCGCGCCGACGGCGACGATTTCCAATATCTGCGGCGTGTCGCAGTCGATCGAGCCAGCCTATCAGAACCTGTTCGTGAAATCGAACATGTCCGGCGACTTCACCGTGGTGAACGCGTCGCTGGTGCGCGACCTGAAGGCGCGCGGCCTGTGGGACGACGTGATGGTGTCCGACCTCAAATATTACGACGGGAGCGTCGGGCCGATCGACCGCATCCCGGACGATCTCAAGGCGCTCTACGCCACCGCCTTCGAGATCGCGCCCGCCTGGCTGATCGAGGCGGCGGCGCGGCGGCAGAAATGGATCGACCAGGCGCAGTCGCTGAACATCTACGTCGCCAATCCCTCCGGCCGCGTTCTCGACGAGACCTACCGGCTGGCATGGAAGCGGGGCCTGAAGACCACCTATTATCTGCGCGCGCGCTCCGCCAGCCATGTCGAGAAATCGACCCTGAAGGGCACCGACGGCAAGCTCAACGCGGTCTCGGCGGTGATGGCGGCGGCGCCCATCGCGGTGCCCGAGAGCGCTTTCGGCCAAGCCTGTTCCATCAACGATCCCGACTGCGAAGCCTGCCAGTGAGCAGCAAAGGAAACACCCACATGCTCGACTGGTCCGATACCAAGCCCGCCGCCACGCCTTTCGCTTCCGGCCTCGCGCCATCGCCCGCCGATGCCACCGGGCTCGGCGCCATCGAACGCGGCGCCGCCCGGGTCACGGTGGACGAGAAACGGATGATCAATGCCCGCGCCGACGTGAACCAGCTTCTCCCACTGAAATACAAATGGGCGTGGGAGAAGTACCTCGCCGGCTGCAACAATCACTGGATGCCGACCGAGGTGTCGATGCAGGCCGACATCGCGCTGTGGAAGTCGCGCGACGGGCTGACCGAGGACGAGCGGCGCATGCTCAAGCGCAATCTCGGCTTCTTCGCCGCCTCGGAATCACTGGTGGCGAACAACATCGTGCTGGCGATCTACCGCCACCTGACAAACCCCGAATGCCGGCAATATCTGCTGCGTCAGGCTTTCGAAGAGGCGGTGCACACCCACACCTTCCAGTACATTGTGGAAAGCCTCGGCCTCGACGAGGGAGAATTGTTCAACATGTACCGCGAGGTGCCCTCGATCACCGACAAGGCGGCCTGGGCGCTGAAGCACACGCAGAGCCTCGATGATCCCGCCTTCGCCACCGGCACGCTGGCGAGCGACCAACAGTTCCTGCGCGATCTCGTCGCGTTCTATGTCGTGTTCGAGGGGATGTGGTTCTACACCGGCTTCGCGCAGATCCTCTCGCTCGGCCGGCGCAACAAGATGGTCGGCATCGCCGAGCAGTACCAGTACATCCTGCGCGACGAGAGCCTGCACCTGAATTTCGGCATCGACGTGATCAACCAGATCAGACACGAAAACCCGCATCTCTGGACGCCCGCCTTCCAGGACGAGGTGCGCGGCATGCTGAGGGATGCCGCCGAGCTGGAGGCCGCCTATGGGCGGGACACCATGCCGCGAGGTTTCCTGGGGCTGAATGCGGGCCTGTGCGAGCAGTACATGCACTTCATCGCCAATCGCCGCTGCGCCCAGCTCGGCCTTGCCCCGGTCTTTGCCGAGGCGGAGAACCCGTTCCCATGGATGAGCGAGGCGATGGACCTGAAGAAGGAGAAGAACTTCTTCGAGACCCGCGTCATCGAGTACCAGAATGGCGGCGCGCTGGCCTGGGATTGAGGCCCGCGCGCCGATGGGCGGCACGGGATGAGAGCCGTCCCGGCGGCGTGGGCCGCCGCCGGGGGAGGGCCTCAGGCCGGCACGCGTTCCCAGTCCGGGAACGGGTCCGGCAGGTGCTTCAGCGGCGCGGGGTCGAACAGAGTGGGCTTGAGCGGGCCGACAAGGCAATCGTCGAGCGCCGCGCGGATGCCGGCCTCGTCGAGATTGACGCCGATGAACACCAGTTCCTGCCGGCGGTCGCCATAGCCGGGCGTCCAGTGCTGGCGCAGCCAGGAGCGCCAGTCGGGCTGAGTCGGCCAGTGCTCGGTCGGAATCGCCGCCCACCACTGGCCGATCGAGCCGGTGCGGCAGATGGCGCCGGCAAGCGACATCTCGCCGACCCGGCGCGGGCGAGTCGCCAGCCAGAATAGCCCCTTGGCCCGGACCAGCCCCGGCCAGGTGCGGGCGAGGAAGGCGTTGAACTTCTCGGGGTGGAACGGCCGGCGCGCGCGGTAGACGAAGCTGGAAATGCCGTATTCCTCGGTTTCCGGCACATGGTCGCGAAAGCCGTTCAGCTCCTTGAACCAGGTGGGGTGCTCATGGGCGCGCTCGAAATCGAAGCGGCCGGTGCCGAGAATGTCCTTGAGCGGCACATGCGCCTGATCGGTCTCGATGATCAGCGCGTCCGGGTTCAGCGCCTTGACCACGGCGCGGACCTCCTTGCGGCGCGCGGGCGCGACATCGGAGACCTTGTTGAGCACGATCACGTCGGCGAATTCGATCTGGTCGGTGAGCAGGTCGACCAGCGTGCGGCTGTCCTCGTCGCCGGCGACCTCGCCGCGATCCCGCAGGAAATCGCGCGAGCCGAAATCCCTCAACAGGTTGGCCGCGTCCACCACCGTCACCATGGTGTCGAGCCGGGCGACATCCGAGAGTGAGAAGCCATCCTCGTCGCGGAACTCGAAGGTGGCGGCGACCGGCAGCGGCTCGGCGATGCCGGTGGATTCGATGAGGAGATAATCGAAGCGTCCCTCATGGGCGAGGCGTTTCACCTCGGCGAGCAGATCGTCGCGCAGGGTGCAGCAGATGCAGCCATTGGTCATTTCGACCAGCTTTTCCTGCGTGTGCGAGAGATTGGCGTCGCCCGCCCGCACCAGCTCGGCGTCGATGTTCACCTCCGACATGTCGTTGACGATCACCGCGACGCGCAGCCCTTCGCGGTTCGCCAGCACATGGTTGAGCAGGGTGGTCTTGCCGGCCCCGAGGAAGCCGGAAAGAACCGTGACCGGAAGACGGGTGTCGGACATAGGCGCGCTCCACATACAAAGTGATACAATGTATCATTTGCATGCGAGGCGCACCGACGCAAGCCCGGAACCGCCGACATCAGGGACGGGGAGGCCCACTCCGCTACCCATCTTTATGCCGCCTTTACAGCGCGGCCCGGCAATTCGGATCGAACGCTTATCCCGTCGGGCCTAGATGAGAGACCAGCGCAACCGGGAGCTGGACCCATGCTCGATCTCGTCTATCTCGCCCTCGCCATCGGCTTTTTTCTGCTGATGGCGGCCTATGCCCGCTTCGCATCCTGGGGGTGAGGCCATGTTCGACCTTCTGCTCGGCGGCACCGTCGCCCTCGCCCTTGCCGTCTATCTCGTGACCGCGCTTCTGCGGCCCGAGAGGTTCTGACGGGCTCCCCCCTCTTCTCGAAAGTCCACATGCCATGACCGCTCAGGGCTGGCTCCAGATAGCCATCATCCTCGCGCTTGTGCTCGCCGCGGCCGTGCCGCTCGGCGCGTATATGGCGCGCGTCTATGCCGGCGAGCGCACGCTGCTCTCGTCGCTGTTCGGTCCGTTCGAGCGGGCTCTCTACCGTCTTGCCGGGGTCGACCCGGCCGGCGAGCAGAGCGCGCTCGGCTACACCCTCGCCATGCTCGCCTTCAACGCCGCCGGCGTGGTGCTGCTCTATGGGCTGCTGCGGCTGCAGGGCGTTCTGCCCCTCAACCCGCTCGGCTTTGCCGGCGTCGCCCCCGACCTGGCCTTCAACACGGCCGTCAGCTTCGTCACCAATACCAACTGGCAGGCCTATGGCGGCGAGACGACGATGAGCCTGTTCAGCCAGATGGCCGGGCTCACCGTGCAGAACTTCCTTTCCGCCGCCACCGGGCTTGCCCTGGCGGTGGCGCTGGTGCGGGCCTTTGCCCGTTCGAACGCGGCGGGCGTCGGCAATTTCTTCGTCGATATGACCCGCTCGGTGCTCTATGTGCTGCTGCCGCTGGCACTGGTCACTGCGCTGGTGCAGGTCGGCCTCGGCGTGCCGCAGACGCTTGAGGCCAGCACCGCCGCCACCACGCTGGAAGGCGCCCGGCAGACCCTTGCCATGGGCCCGGTCGCCAGCCAGATCGCCATCAAGCAGCTCGGCACCAATGGCGGCGGCTTCTTCAACGTCAATGCCGCGCACCCGTTCGAAAATCCCAGCCCGCTCTCCAACGCGCTGGAGATCTGGCAGATGCTGGTGGTCTCCGCCGCGCTGGTCTTCGCCTTCGGCCGGCTGATCGGCGACCGGCGGCAGGCGCGGGCGCTGATGGCCGCAATCGGCCTCATCCTCGTCTCCGGCATCGCGATCACCTATTGGGCGGAGGCGGCCGGCACTCCCGCGCTGGTCGCGGCCGGCGTCGATCCCGCCGGCGGCAATATGGAGGGCAAGGAGGTCCGCTTCGGCCTCGCCGCCTCGACGCTGTTTGCCACCGTTACAACAGGCCTGTCCGATGGCGGGGTGAACGCCATGCACGGCTCCTTCACCCCGCTGGGTGGCATGGTGCCGATGTTCCTGATCCAGCTCGGCGAGATCCTGCCCGGCGGCGTTGGCTCGGGGCTTTACGGCCTGCTGGTCATGGCGGTCCTCGCCGTCTTCGTTGCCGGCCTGATGGTCGGGCGCACGCCGGAATATCTCGGCAAGAAGATTGAGGCGAAGGAGGTGAAGATGGCCATGCTCGCCATTCTCATCCTGCCGGCGGCCATTCTCGGCTTCTCGGCGCTGGCGGCGGTGCTGCCGGCGGCGCTTTCCGGCCTGGGCAATGCCGGGCCGCACGGGCTGTCGGAAATCCTCTACGCCTATTCCTCGGCGGCAGGAAACAATGGCTCGGCCTTTGGCGGGCTGTCGGCGAATTCGCCCTGGTGGAACACCACGCTCGGCCTCGCCATGCTGTGCGGGCGCTTCGCCTACATCGTGCCGATGATGGCCATCGCCGGCTCGCTCGCCGCCAAGACGCGCCTCACCGCTTCCACCGGCACCTTCCCGACCCATGGCCCGCTCTTCGTCGGACTGATGGTCGGCATCATCCTTATTCTCGGCGGCCTGCAGTTCTTCCCCGCTCTCGCCCTCGGCCCGATCGCCGAGCAGGTGCAGATGCTGGCCGGCAAGACCTTTTGATCCCGCCGTTTCGGAGAGACTCCCATGTCCACCCAAACCAAGGCGCACTCGGCCTTCGCCTCGCCCGAGCTGATCGGGCGGGCGGCGCGTGATGCCCTCGCCAAGCTCAATCCGGTGGCGCTGATGCGCAATCCGGTGATCTTCGTGACCGAGGTGGTCGCGGCCCTCGTCACCGTACTGTTCGTCCGCGATCTTCTCGCCGGCAACCCGCTGGCCTTCACCGGCCAGATCATGGCGTGGCTGTGGTTCACCGTGGTGTTCGCCACCTTCGCCGAGGCGCTGGCAGAGGGCAGGGGGCGGGCCCAGGCGGACAGCCTGCGCAAGGCGCGCACCGACACGGTGGCGCAGCGCCTGCGCGATCCGGCCGATCGCCATGTCCGCGAGACGGTGTCGGCGCTCGACCTCAGGATCGGCGACCATGTCCTGGTCGAGGCCGGCGCCTTGATCCCCGGCGATGGCGAGATCGTCGAGGGTATCGCCTCGGTCAACGAGGCCGCGATAACAGGCGAGAGCGCGCCTGTGATCCGCGAATCCGGCGGCGACCGCTCGGCCGTCACCGGCGGCACCACCGTCATCTCCGACTGGCTGGTGGTGCGGATCACCGCCGCGCCCGGCTCCTCCTTTCTCGACCGGATGATCGCGCTGGTGGAAGGCGCCGAGCGGCAGAAGACGCCGAACGAACTCGCGCTCTCCGTGCTGCTGGTCGGCATGACGCTGATCTTCCTCATCGCTGTGGTTTCGCTCGCCGGGCTTGGCCGCTATGCGGGCGCCGACGTGCCGGTGCCGGTGCTGGTGGCGCTATTGGTGACGCTGATCCCCACCACGATTGGTGGCCTGCTCTCCGCCATCGGCATTGCCGGCATGGACCGGCTGATCCGGCACAATGTGCTCGCCATGTCGGGCCGGGCGGTGGAGGCGGCGGGTGATGTCGACACGCTGCTGCTCGACAAGACCGGCACCATCACCTTCGGCAACCGCATGGCATCGGAGATCATCCCGGTTCCCGGCATCAACCCGCAGGAGGCGGCGCTGATCGCGGTGCAGGCGAGCCTGGCCGACGAGACCGCCGAGGGGCGCTCGATCCTGGCGCTGGCGCGCGAGGCCTATGGCATCACGCCGGAGACGGCGGCGCTCGACGGGGCGAGCTTCGTGCCGTTCTCGGCGGCGAGCCGGCTCTCCGGGGTCGACGTGGCGGACCGGCGCATCCGCAAGGGCGCGGTCGACGCGATCAAGCGCTTCGTGCATGGCCTCGATCCCAACGCCTCCACTGGCATCGCCGCTTTCGATGCGACGGTGGAGCGGATCGCCCGTTCCGGCGGCACGCCGCTGGGGCTGGCCGAGAATGGCCGACTGCTGGCCGTCATCCATCTCAAGGACGTGGTGAAGCCGGATATCAAGGAGCGCTTCGCGGAACTGCGCCGCATGGGCATCCGCACGGTGATGGTGACGGGCGACAACCCCGTCACCGCCGCCGCCATCGCCTCGGAGGCCGGCGTCGACGATTTCATCGCCGAGGCCACCCCGCAGGACAAGCTGGCCTATATCCGCACCGAGCAGCGCCAGGGGCGGCTGGTCGCCATGTGCGGCGACGGCACCAATGACGCCCCGGCTCTGGCGCAAGCCGATGTCGGCGTCGCCATGCAGTCCGGCACACAGGCGGCCCGCGAGGCCGGCAACATGGTGGACCTCGACAGCGACCCGACCAAGCTGATCGAGATCGTCGGCATCGGCAAGCAACTGCTGATGACGCGCGGGGCGCTCACCACCTTCTCCATCGCCAATGACGTGGCCAAGTACTTCGCCATCATCCCGGCGCTGTTCATCGCCGCCATCCCCGAGCTGGGGCTGCTGAACGTGATGGGGCTGGCCTCGCCGCAGAGCGCCATCCTCTCGGCGGTGATCTTCAACGCGCTGATCATCATCGCGCTGATCCCGCTCGCCCTGCGCGGCGTCGCCTACCGGCCGGGCGAGGCGGGGGCGGTGCTGGCGCGCAATCTCGCCATTTACGGGCTGGGCGGGCTGGCGCTGCCCTTTATCGGCATCAAGCTGATCGACCTGGCTTTGGTGGCGATCGGGCTGGCGTGACCCAACGCCTGTCCTCCCGGCCGGAGGCGAAGCCCAAGCGCCGGGATTGTCCGCCCACTTCAAGCGATCCCGGATCGACCTTCGGCCGTCCGGGATGACGCCCCCCTCAAGGAGTGTTTCATGCTCACCTATCTCCGCCCGGCGGTGACGCTGCTCATCGCCTTCACCCTGCTCACCGGCCTCGCCTATCCGCTCGCCTTGACGGAAGCCGCACAGGCGCTGTTCCCCGTGCAGGCCAATGGCTCGCTCATCACGCGCGACGGCGTGGTCGTCGGCTCCTCCCTGATCGGCCAGTCCACCACCGGCGCGGGCTATTTCCACTCGCGCCCCTCGGTGGCGGGCGATGGCTATGACGCCACCGCCTCGTCCGGCAGCAATCTCGGCCCCACCAGTGCCAAGCTGGCGGAGCGGCTGAAGGCCGATGCCGTCGCCTTGCGCGCGGCGGGCCTCACCGGTCCCGTCCCCGCCGACGCGGTGACGACCTCCGGCAGCGGGCTCGACCCGCACATCTCGCCGGCCAACGCATTGGTGCAGGCCCGTCGGGTCGCGCGCGCCCGGGCGCTCGACATGGGCGTTGTGCGCGCCCTCGTCGAGGCGCACATAGAGCGCCCGCAGCTCGGCGTGTTCGGCGAGCCGCGCGTCAATGTGCTGGCGCTCAACCTGGCGCTCGACGCACTCGCCACGAACACGCCGCGCTCGTGAGACGGAGTTGAGAATGAGCGGTGAGGAGGCCCCTCGCGCCAATCCGGACGCCTTGCTGGCCGCTGCCGAACGTGAGGCGCGCGGCAAGCTGCGCCTCTTCCTCGGCGCCGCGCCGGGGGTCGGCAAAACCTATGCGATGCTCTCGGCCGCCCGCGCCGCCCAGGCGGGCGGCCGCGACGTCGTGGTCGGACTCGTGGAGACGCATGGCCGGGCCGAGACCGAGGCGCTGACCGCCGGACTGGAGATGCTGCCGCGCAAGGGCATTGCCTATCGCGGCCGGCTGGTGCCGGAATTCGACCTGGACGCGGCGCTGGCCCGCCGGCCGGAACTGCTGCTGGTCGACGAATATGCCCATTCGAACGTCGACGGCTCACGCCATCCCAAACGCTGGCAGGACGTGCAGGACCTGCTCGCCGCCGGCATCGACGTGTGGACGACGCTGAACATCCAGCATGTCGAAAGCCTCAACGACGTGGTGCAGCGCATCACCGGCGTGCGGGTGCGCGAGACGGTGCCGGACGCGGCGCTGAGCAAGGCCGACGAGATCATCCTCGTCGACCTGCCCTCCGACGAACTTCTGAAGCGTCTGGCGGACGGCAAGGTCTATGTCGAGGACACCGCCACCCGCGCCGTGCAGAGCTTCTTCAAGCCCAGCAACCTGACCGCCCTGCGCGAACTCGCTTTGCGCCGAGTGGCGGCGCAGGTCGACAGCGATCTGGTCGAGCGCATGCAGGGAGCGGCGATCGAGGGGCCGTGGGCGGCCGGCGAACGGCTCCTGGTCTGCGTCGGGCCTGATATGGCGGCTGAGCGGGTGGTGCGCGAGGCCAAGCGCCTTGCCGACCTGATGGACGCCGCGTGGTTCGCGGTGACGGTGGAGCGGCCCGGCCATGTGATGGCGAGCCCTGACCGGCAGAAGCTCGATGCCGGCCTGCGCCTCGCCGAAAGCCTCGGCGCCGAGGTGCGCGCGCTAGTGGCCGGGGATGTGGCGGCCGAAGTGCTTCGCTTCGCCCGGTTCGAGAACGTCACTCAGATCATCATCGGCAAGGCCCGGCGCCGCTGGCCGCTCAGCGCGCTGCGCCGGCCGCTGTCGGATGCGCTGGTGCGCGGCTCGGCGGGCATCGCCATCCACGTCGTCACTGCGGAGGCGGGCGAGGGGCGTGCCGGCTGGCGCTCCCGGCTGGCGCCGGCCGGCCCGCTTTCCGGCTATGTCACCGCGGCGCTCGGCGTGGCGGCGGCGACGCTGCTCGGTCTGGTGCTGACCCGTTTCGTCGCCCTTCCCAACGTGTCCATGCTCTATCTGCTCGCCGTGCTGCTGCCGGCGCTGCTGCACGGCGTCTGGCCGGCGATTCTCGCCTCCGGGCTCTCCTTCCTCGCCTATAATTTCTTCTTCATCGACCCGGTGGAAACCTTCACCATCGCCCGGCCGCACGAATTGCTGGCGCTGCTGGTGTTCCTCATCGTCGCGGTGATCATCTCGGCCATTGCAGGAAGGGCCCGCGAGCAGGCGCGGCTCGCCGCCCGGCGCATGCGGGCGACGCGGCGGCTCTATGATTTCACCCGCAAGCTCTCCGCCTTGCCGGACCGAAACTCGGTGGCGGAAGCCGCCGTGGTGGAGTTGCACGCCGCCCTGGGCCGCGCCAGCGTCATCCTGCTGGCGCAGGAGGGCACGCTTGCGCTGACCGCCGCCTGGCCGCCGGAGGATCGGCTCGATACCGCCTCGATGACGGCGGCCGGCTGGGCCTTCGACCATGGCGAGCCGGCGGGCGCGGGCACCGGCACCCTGCCGCGGGCGCCGTGGCTGTTCCAGCCGCTGGGCGGCGGCGAGCGTGGCGGGGGCATCGGCGTGATCGGCATCGAGCATGATGGCACGGCGCCGCTCGACACCGAGAGCGCGGGCCTGCTCGGCACGCTGGCCGAGCAGACGGCGGCGGCGCTGCTGCGCACCCTGCTCTCGGCCGAGGTCACGCGCGTGCGGACCGCGGCCGAGACCGAGCGGGTGCGCAACATCCTTCTGGCCTCGATCAGCCATGATTTCCGCACGCCACTCGCCTCCATCCTCGGCGCGGCGACCAGCCTGCTGGATTATGGAACCGACATTCCCGAGGCGGCGCGCCGTGACCTGCTGGTGCAGATGCGCGAGGAGTCGGAGAATCTCGACCTGATGGTGCGCAACCTGCTCTCAATGACGCGTCTTGAGGCGGGCGCGCTCGATATGCGTCGTGACTGGGTGGATGTGGTGGAACTGATGAACCGCGCTGTCGCAACCGTAAAAAAGCGCGGTGCTCCCCAACGCTTCCTCGTCACCAGCGCCCCCGATCTGCCGCTGATCGAGGCCGACCCGAGCCTGATGGACCAGGCGCTTGGCAATGTGGTGGCCAATGCCGTGCGCTATGCCGGCGCGGGCGCGCGCATCCGCCTCTCCGCCACGGTGATCGACGGGCAGATGGTGATCGCCGTCACCGATGACGGGCCGGGCATTCCGGCCGAGACGCTGCCGCATGTGTTCGAGAAGTTCGTGCGCGCCCCGCGCGGGGCGGGCGATGGCGGCGACGGCTCGGGGCTCGGGCTTGCCATCACCCGTGGTATCGTCGAGGCGCATGGGGGCTCGGTATCGGCGCGCAGTCCCGCGCCGGGCCAGACCAGCGGCGCCCGCATCGCGCTGCGTCTGCCGCTTTCCCCGCAGGCCGCAGCGCCGGAGGACGAGGCATGAGCGCGGGAACCGTGCTGGTGGTGGACGACGAGCCGGCGATCCACCGCTTCATGGCGCCGGCGCTGGCCGCCAATGGCTATGAGGCGCTGCGGGCGGACACGGGGGCACAGGCACTGGCACTGGTGGCCAATCGCCAGCCGGATGTTGTGATCCTCGACCTCGGCCTGCCTGACATGGACGGCAAGGAGGTGATCCGCCGCCTGCGCGAATGGACGGATGTGCCGATCCTCGTGCTCTCCGCCCGCGACCGCGAGGTCGAAAAGATCGAGGCGCTGGACCTCGGCGCCGACGATTTCATCAACAAGCCCTTTGGCATGGGCGAACTGATGGCACGCCTGCGTGCCGCGCTGCGGCACCGGATGCAGGACAAGGGCGAGACGCCGGTGCTGCGGCTGGGATTGGTGGAGATCGACATTCCGCGCCACCGGGTGCTGCGCGGCGGCGAGGAGATCAAACTCACGCCGAAGGAGTTCGAACTTGTCGCCTTTCTCTCGCGCCATGCCGGCAAGGTGCTGACCCACCGCCACATTCTGCGTGAGGTGTGGGGGCCGGCGCATGAGCACGACACGCAGTATCTGCGCGTCTATGTCGGCCAGCTGCGCGCCAAACTGGAGGCTGATCCCGCCAATCCCACCCTGATCATCACCGAGCCGGGGGTCGGCTACCGGGCAGGGGCATAGCCTGCCCGGATGCGATTACGCCTCGATGTCGACGTCGCGCGTCTCGGTGCCGAGCAGCAGGGCGATGAGGGTGAGGCCCGCCATCGCCGAGAGGTAGATGCCGACCCAGAACGGGCTGCCCCCGCCCCATGCCCACAGCGCGATGGCGATGAAGGGCGCGACCGCCGCGCCCAGAATGGACGAGACGTTGTAGGCGATGCCCGAGCCGGTGTAGCGGACATTGGCCGGGAAAAGCTCCGGCAGCAGCGCGCCCATCGGGCCGAAGGTCATCCCCATCAGGCTGAAGCCGAGAATGAGCCACGCCATCACACCCACGGGACCAGCGCCGAGCATCGGCACCCAGCTGAGACCGAAAACGATGATGGCCAACGTCACCACGATCAGCGTCCGGCGCCGCCCCCAGCGCTCCGCCCACGGCCCCGAGAGCAGAGTGAAGATGCCGAAGAACACCACGCCGATAATCATCATCAGCACGAAGGTCGTGTAGTCATAGCCGAGCCCGGGCAGGGCGGCAGCGGTGCCGGCGCGGCCATAGCTGAGCGAGAAGGTGGTCATCAGGTAGAACAGCACATAGGTCGCCAGCATGTAGAAGGTGCCGAGCACCAGCTGGCGGAAATGGGTGCGGAACACCGAGGCGAGCGGCAGCTTGTGCACCTTGCCGTCCGTCACCGTCTTCTTGAAGGCGGTGCTCTCGACGAGGTGCAGGCGCACCCAGAGGCCGACGGCGACCATGACGAAGGAGAACAGGAAGGGAATGCGCCAGCCCCATTCCAGGAACGCATCCGACGGGCGCGTCGGGTCGTCCGAGGGCAGCACCGCGGCAATGATCAGGAACAGGCCATTGGCGAGGATGAAGCCGAGCGGCGCGCCGAGCTGGGGAAAGGTGCCGTAGATGGCGCGCTTGCCGGGCGGGGCGTTCTCGGTCGCCACCAGCGCGGCGCCGCTCCATTCGCCGCCGAGCGCGAAACCCTGCGCGAGGCGCATCACCACCAGTAGGGCCGGGGCGAACCAGCCGGCCTGGTGGAAGGTCGGCAGCAGGCCGATGAGGAAGGTGGCGATACCCATGGTGAGCAGGGCGCCGACCAGCGTCACCTTGCGCCCGCGCTTGTCGCCGAGATGGCCGAAGAAGATGGCGCCGAGCGGACGCGCCACCATGGCAGCGCCGAAAATGGCGAAGGAGGCCAGAAGCGCCGTCGTGTCATTGCCGGGCGGAAAGAACAGATGCGGGAACACCAGCACGGCGGCCGTGGCATAGACGTAGAAGTCGTAGAACTCGATCGTGGTGCCGATCAGACTCGCCAGGATGACGCGCGAGCGAGGATTGGCGACGGCACCGGAATGACCAGCGGCTGACGTGAACGACATGAAGGCACTCCGCAACGGCAGCCGGATGGTGCCCTCATGGCGCGGCCGGCTGGATGTCGGAGGGGCTTGTAGAGCATCGGGTCGGGAAAAGCAGCCGGGGCGCCTGACATTCGTGCCGGCGCCCCCCCCCGGCCTGATGGGCGCGATCAGCCCGGCGGGTCGACCTTGATACCCTGCGGCCCGACTTCGATCTGCATTGTGTTCTGGTCCCGCTCATAGGCGCGGTAGGCGAAAAAGCCGGCCACGCAGGCCAGCACGACGACGGCGACGATCAGGACAGTGCGGTTCATGGTTTTCCCCGTTTGCCTCGGCCCGCCCGCCACGCGCGGAAGGGCCGAGCGGTAACAGAACGCAGCACAGGCGGATCGGGTTCCGCCTGTGACCCATCCTGAGCTCTCCCTTCGCCCACCTTCCGTCGCTTCCGCAGGGATTTTCCGCTGCGGATGCCGCAGGGCTGGGGCCGGACTTCCCCAGGGTTTGCCCCTGCCTCGCCTGCCGCGTGAGGCTCGATCCGATCGCTCGCCTTTGCGGCATCTGCCTCTTTCATCTCATCCGGCGGCCGCGCTCATCCTTGGTGCCGGAGCGCGGGTCCATGGCCTTGAGCTTAGCGTTGACCGAAAATCGATTTTCTCTTGGGTGGCGAAGAGAAGTAACTCTTTTGGCGTTAGGTCAACATACCTTGGTATATTTCATGTTGAATCCTGTTTTCGTGATGATATTTACGTCCATGAGACCGTTATGTTGATGGCATTGGTTCTGTCGAGTGTTCCCATACGAGATATGACCTTGAGTAATGCTTGTTGCGGCTCTCATTAATGAACCGCAGGGGGCGTTCTTGGAGATTGGATGAGAAAGCCGCGCCTTCGGGGAGCGGTTCGCGACGCACGCAGCGGCCGACAAGAGCTGCGCAACACCCATCAAGTCGAGGATACGTCAATGGATGCGAGCAAGACGACGACACGCCCGTGGGAACCCTGGTTCCAGCTCGGCTGCGGCATTGTCTGCATGGCGATGATCGCCAATCTTCAATATGGCTGGACCCTGTTCGTCGATCCCATCGATCAGGCCCATGGCTGGGGCCGGGCAGCGATCCAGACCGCCTTCACCATCTTCGTGCTGACCGAGACCTGGCTGGTGCCGGTGGAGGCGTGGTTCGTCGATCGCTACGGCCCGCGCCTGGTGCTTTCATTCGGCGCTGTCATGATCGCGCTGGCCTGGGTCATCAACTCTTATGCCGGCTCGCTGACCCTTCTCTATGCTGGGGCCGTGTTTGGCGGCATTGGCGCCGGTTCGGTCTATGGCACCTGCGTCGGCAATGCGTTGAAGTGGTTTCCCTATCGGCGCGGCCTCGCGGCCGGTGCAACGGCGGCCGGCTTCGGCGCCGGCGCGGCATTGACTGTGGTGCCGATTGCCAACACCATCGCGGCGCATGGCTACCAGACGGCGTTTTTCTGGTTCGGCCTCGGGCAAGGGCTGATCGTGCTGATCGCAGCGCAGTTCCTCTATCCCCCCAAATTCAAGGTCGCCGCGCCGAAGAAGGCGTTGAGCCTGCCGCAGAGCAAGGTGGACTACCCGCCCTCGCAGACGCTGACCAAACCGGTGTTCTGGCTGCTCTACCTGATGTTCGTCATGGTGGCCTCGGGTGGCCTGATGGCGGCGGCCCAGATCGGACCGATCGCCCACGACCTCGGCGTCGCCGATACGCCGGTGAGCATCTTCGGTCTCTCCGCCGCGGCACTGACGCTCGCCATCTCGCTTGACCGGATCTTCGACGGTTTCGGCCGGCCGATCTTCGGCTATGTCTCGGACCGCATCGGCCGCGAGAACACGATGTTCATCGCCTTCGGCACGGCGGCGGTGATGCTGCTGGTGATGGTCTATCACGGCTCGAACCCGTTGGTGTTCGTGCTGGCCACCGCCGGCTTCTTCGGGGTGTTCGGCGAGATCTACTCGCTGTTTCCGGCGACCTGCGGCGACACGTTCGGCTCGGCCTTCGCCGCCACAAATGCCGGCATGCTCTACACCGCCAAGGGCACGGCGGCGCTGCTTGTGCCGATCGCCAGCGTGGTAGCGTCGCTTTATGGCTGGTACGCGGTGTTCGCCATCGCCGTCGGCCTTAACGCCGGCGCCGCCTTGCTCGCCCTGCTCGTGCTCAAGCCGATGCGCGCCCGCTTCATCGCCCGCAGCGCAGTGGAGGCGCAGAGCGCGGTGCCGGGTGGACGCGAATCGCACGCGCACTGACGCCGCCGATCATCCCCGAACGGGATCCCTGTTTGAAAACCCGCGCGATCAGGGGATCAACCGGCGATACACTTCGGGGCGCCGGTCGGGGACATGGGTATTGATCGCCCGCGCCGCCTTCAGCCGGGCCGGATCAAGATCGGCGAAGAGAAGCTCCTCGCCATCGCCCGCCATCGCCAGATGGAGGCCATGGGGGTCGCCGACGCAGCTCAGCCCCATATAGTCGAGCTCGCCTTCCACTCCGCAGCGATTGGCGTAGGCGACGAAAAGCTCGCTCTCAAAGGCTCGCGCCGGCACGACGACATGCGAGACGGCGTCATAGGGCTTCATATTGGCGGTCGGCACCAGAACGAGGTCGGCTCCCGCCAACGCCAGCGCCCGCACCGCTTCGGGGAATTCCACGTCGTAGCAGATGAGCATGCCGACCCTGTAGCCCTCGAAGCTGGCCAGTTCCGCCGATCCCTCGCCGGGCGCGAACATCGCCCGGTCGAGATCGCCGAAGAGATGCGTCTTGCGGAAATTGAGCAGGCGCGTGCCGTCCTTGTCGAGGAGCAGGCAGGAATTATAGATCGCCCCGCCATCGCCGCGCTCGGGATAGCCGTAGCAGAGCCCGATGCCGTGGGTTCGGGCGATCTCGCCCGCGCGCCGGGCGCTGGTGCCCTCCGCCGGCTCGGCCTTCGCCACCGCCGCCTCGCGGCCGATATTGTAGCCGGTGAGGAACATTTCCGGCGCCAGCAAGAGGTCGGCGCCCCCCGCTGCCGCTTCGGCAGCGGCCGCATCGAGGCGGGCGAGATTGGCGACAGGTTCGTTCGACGGGTCGCCCGCCGTCTGCAAAAGGGCAAGGCGCATCAGGAACCCTTCCGCGCCTTGAGCGCTGTCACCGAGAGGCAGAAGATCTCGAACAGCACCTGCGCCGCCGCATGGGCGGTGTTGGAGGTATCGTCGTACTGGGGCGCGACTTCCACTACGTCGCCGCCGATGACGTCGAGCCCGTTGAGCCCGCGCAGCAGTTCCAGCACCTCGCGCGAGGTGAGACCGCCGATCTCAGGCGTGCCGGTGCCCGGCGCGAAGGCCGGATCGAGGCTGTCGACGTCGAAGGAGACATAGACCGGCCCGTCGCCCAGCACCTGTTTCGCCTTGGCGATGATGGCGGGCACGCCCATGCCGGTGACGTCCTCGGCATGGATCACCGTCATCCCGCTCTCATAGGAGAACTCCCAGAGGAATTCCGCCCCGCCGCGAATGCCGATCTGGATGGTGCGGTTGGGATCCAGCACGCCGTCAAGCACCGCATTGCGGAAGGGGCCACCATGGTGGAACTTCGCGCCCTCATAGGTGCCCGAGGTGTCGCAATGGGCGTCGATGTGCAGCATGCCCACCGGCCGCTTCTCGCCCACCGCCTTGAGGATGGAGCCGGTGATCGAATGATCGCCGCCGCAGGAGAGCGGGATGACCCCGGCCGCGACGATCTTCTTGTAGAAGGCCTCGATGTCCTCATGGCAGGAATCGAGGCTGAAGCGCGAGCGGAACGGCACGTCGCCGATGTCGGCCACCTTGGCCTCGGCCGCCGGCACTATGTTCAAGACGTGCTCATAGGGCCCGATGCGCTCGATGGCGCGCACCGCGCGCGGGCCGAGGCGGGCGCCGGCGCGGTTGGTGACGCCGAGATCCATCGGCACCCCGATCAGCGCCATGTCGAGCCCGGCGAAATCGGCCAGTTCCTGTGCGTCCGGGCGATAGGGCGCGTCGAGCAGCGTCGCGGCGCCGGCCCAGGGCCAGACGCGCTTCTCGCCATCCTTGAACTGCATTTCGGCGACGCGCTTGAAGGTCTCGTCATAGACCACGCCACCGCCCACGCCGGCATATTTCGCCCGCAGCTTGTCGAGCTTTTCCTGATCGGACATTCGAGCCTCTTTGGGAGCCTTCTGGCTTCTGGAAGTTCGGTCAGGCTAGCGGGTGCCGGTATCGGCGGGGAAGGGGGCATGGACCTTTCCTCTGCCGGATGAGGGCCGGGTGTGGCGCTGCGGGCTCAGCGGATGTTCAATAACCGTTCCGCCACCGCCTCTGGCGCGCTGAGGAACGGCGAGTGGCCGGTGTCGAGCTGGTGCACCTGCGCCCCCGGCACGGCCGCCTGCATCTCCCGCTGCACCGCGAGCGGCAGACCGCGGTCCTGCAAGCACTCGATATAGTGCCGACGAAGCTTGCCGAAGCGGTGCGGGGTGATGGCCGACACAGTGGCGAAGGGCGCGTGCGGGGTGACGCGCACAAGATTGGGCAGGGCACGGTCGATGTCGTGCGCGGTGCAGTCGGAATAGAGCGAGCGGGCGATGAGGTCGCGGCGGGAAAGGTCGAGGCCGAGCCCCTCCTTGCCGAGGCGCAGCATGCCCTGCGTCTCCACGATGGCCGGGTCCTTGAGATAGGTCGGAGTCATGACGAAGTCGCGGGCGCTCTTGCCGTTCGGCGCCATGAATCCGGTGAGGTAGACCAGCGCCTCGATTCGCTCGGGCATTTCCTCGCCCAGCCATGTGCAGGTCGCCCCGCCAACCGAGTGACCGACGAGGATCGCCTTGCCCTCGATCGCTTCCAGCGCCGCCCGCACCGGGGCGGCATAGATCGCGATATCGGTGACGGCGGCGGTGGGTGTGGGGTCAAAGCCGTGGCTGGCGAGGTCAGGGGCGATCACGGCATGGCCGGCGGCGCCGAGAAGGTTCGCCACCTTCTGAAAGCAGCCGCCCCAGTGCCAGGAGCCGTGAATGAGAATGAAGGTGGCCATGGCGTTTCCTCCGAAAATGCGTGGCGCGTGGTAGCGGCCGGCAAACGCCACGTCCAGCGTGGTATGCCAGAAGCTGCCGGCGACCTCGACCGAAGTTGCGCTTTGCCGGCACGCTGCGGCAGGATACATTTTGCCCATGGCGCCGCGTTGAGCACAGGGCGCCGCAAGGACCGCTCTCATGGCCTATCGCACCGTCGCCGGATCGCAGACTTACGCCTTCGCCGATCTGAAGGACCTCATGGCGAAGGCGACGCCGCCCCGCTCCGGCGACATGCTGGCCGGAATCGCCGCCGCCACGGCGGAAGAGAATGTCGCGGCGCGCATGTGCCTCGCTGACGTGCCGCTGAGCGCCTTCCTCAACGAGGCGCTGGTGCCCTATGAGGACGACGAGGTCACGCGGCTCATCATCGACAGCCACGACGCCGCCGCCTTCCGCACGATCTCCCACATGACGGTCGGCGATTTCCGCGATTTCCTGCTCTCCGGTGTCGCCACCAGCGAGGTTCTTGCTGCCATCGCGCCCGGCGTGACGCCGGAGATGGCGGCGGCGGTGTCCAAGCTGATGCGTAACCAGGACCTGATCGCGGTCGCCAAGAAGTGCCGCGTGGTGACAAAGTTCCGCAACACGATCGGCCTGCCCGGCACGATGGCGGTGCGCCTTCAGCCCAACCACCCCACCGACGACCCGGCGGGCGTCACCGCCTCTATTCTCGACGGGCTGCTCTATGGCTGCGGCGATGCGGTGATCGGCATTAACCCGGCCTCCGACAGCGTGCCGGTGCTGAGTGAACTGCTCAAGCTGATCGACGGCATCATCCAGCGCTTCGAGATCCCGACGCAGGCCTGCGTGCTGACCCATGTCACCACCTCTACCGAGGTGATTAATCGCGGCGTGCCTGTCGATCTCGTCTTCCAGTCGGTGGCGGGCACGCAGAAGGCGAACGCTTCCTTCGGCATCGACCTCGCCACGCTGAAGGAGGGGCGCGAGGCGGCGTTGTCGCTCAATCGCGGCACGCTCGGCGACAATGTGATGTATTTCGAGACCGGGCAGGGCTCGGCGCTCTCCGCCAACGCCCATCACGGTGTCGACCAGCAGACGCTGGAAGCCCGCGCCTACGCCGTGTGCCGGCCGTTCAAGCCGCTGCTGGTGAATACCGTCGTCGGCTTCATCGGGCCGGAATATCTCTATGACGGCAAGCAGATCATCCGCGCCGGGCTGGAGGACCATTTCTGCGGCAAGCTGATGGGCGTCCCGCTCGGCTGCGACGTCTGCTACACCAACCATGCCGAGGCCGACCAGGACGATATGGACACGCTGATGACGCTGCTCGGTGCGGCGGGCGTGACCTACATCATGGGCATTCCCGGCTCGGACGACGTGATGCTGAACTACCAGTCCACCTCGTTCCACGACCAGCTCTATCTCCGGCAGGTTCTGGGCTTGAAGCGGGCGCCGGAATTCGAGGCGTGGCTGCAGCGCATGGGCATCACCGAGCCGAACGGCAGCTTGAGACGGCAGCACGGAATTCACCCCCTGCTCGCCGCCGCACCGGAGCTGGCGGCATGAGCGAGGCGGCAAAAGGCGAGCACCCGGCCGACTATGGTATCGAGGAGGCGGTGATCGAGGATAGCTGGCGCCGGCTCGCCGGCGTCACTCCCGCCCGGATCGCGCTGGGACGCGCCGGCACCGGCCTACCGACGCGCGAGGTGCTGCGCTTCGCGCTCGCCCATGCACAGGCCCGCGATGCCGTTCATCTGCCGTTCGATTCAGCGCGCGTGGCGGCGGACATTGCCGCACTCAGCTTCGAGACGCTGGAACTGGCGTCCGCCGCCCCGGCGCGCGATGCCTATCTGCGCCGGCCCGATCTCGGGCGACGTCTCTCGGACGAAAGCCGGGCCCGGCTGAGCGCGCGGGCGGCCGCGCCTGTCGATCTGGCCATCGTCGTCGCCGACGGGCTCTCCTCCACCGCCATCCATGCGCAGGCGGTGCCGTTCCTCACCGCCTTCAAGGCACGGATCGCCGAGGCGGGGTGGAGCGTCGGGCCGGTGTGTGTCGCCAGCCAGGCCCGGGTGGCGCTCGGGGACGAAGTGGGCGAGCTGCTGAACGCGAGTGCCTGCGTCGTGCTGATCGGCGAGCGGCCCGGCCTGTCCTCGCCCGACAGTCTCGGCCTCTATCTCACCTTCGCCCCCCGCGCCGGGCGCTCGGATGCCGAGCGCAACTGCATTTCCAATGTGCGCGGCGAGGGGCTCTCGCACGACCACGCCGCCTTCAAGCTTGCCTGGCTGCTGAAGGAGGCGCTGGCGCGGCGGATTACCGGGGTGACGCTGAAGGACGAGAGCGATCTTCTGCTGGTGGGCGGCCTCGTCCCGCCGGCGCGGATCGGCTAGTCCTTACAAATCAATCCGTTATGAGCCGATCCTCAACGGTCGCGTGCATCCGCGCTGTCGTTGCGACGCTACTTCTTACGGCCGAACTCGTCGTCGAGCCAGTTGTCTGCCTGCGACATGCGCTTGAAGATGAAGGGCACGGCGCGCAGGCGATTGACCACGGGGCCCTTCTCCCAGACGTCGCCATGCTCGAACCCCATCATGATAGTGTAGCGCGGCAGCGTGAGGAAGGGCAGGCGCATCCGCTCCGACTTCACCACCACGAACTCCATGTGGAGCGTGGGCGCGGCGAGATAATACAGGCCTTCCGAGGGCTCGTACTTCGCGGACAGCTTCGGCGCCACCGCCGGCGTCCCGGAACGAATGAGGGCGAGGTCCGCTTCGGTGAAGGGCAGGCGCTTGAGATCGCGGGCGGTGGCCAGCATCTCGTTCGGGGTCATTCGGGTCGCCATGTCGCCTCGTGTATCTTCGCCTCGTGCATCTTCGCCTCGTGCATCTTCGCCTCATACGAAGGGATGAGACGCCTATCTGCCGCAAAGCGGCGGCAGGGGGAAGACCTCGCGACCGCGCTAATTGGCGGTGTCGCCCTCTTCCACGTCCGATGCCGTGCCCTTGTAAGGGTCTGCCAGCGCTGCGGTGGGCTCACTGACCGGGATCTTGCCGCCCGAGGTCATGGCCGCCAGCTTCTGCGGGCCAACACGGCGCAAAATGTCGCGGAAGCTCGGATGCATGCCGCCATCGACGTAGGTGGCGTTGGCGGGCGGGCGCGTGGCGGACAGGACGGCGATGTGCTGCTCGTCCTGCACCTGTTTGCTGGCCGCCGCCATCAGCGCGGAGTCTGCGGCGGGCAATGGGCAGGGCGCCAGCGGATCGGCAAGAGGCTGTGCCGGCTGGGTGCCTGACGTGAATCTGTAGCGCCCACCGCACGCCGAGACATTGGGCGGCACGCGGGTGACGGCGAACAGGTCGGTGCCTTCCTTCAAATTGCGCCAATAGGGCATGTTGGGGTTGGCGCGGTGCTCGGCCATGTTGGCCGGGGTCATGCGGAAGGGGAGGGACTGCACCTGGAAGCCCGGCTGGCCGGCGGCCAATGCCTCGCGCGCCAGCGCATAGACCTCGCCGACGCCGTCATTGGTCATGGCGTAGCAGCCGGCGGAGGTGCAGGCGCCATGCACCATCAGCGCACTGCCGGTATAGCCCAGCGCCTGCTCCAGCGCGTTGGGATAGCCGAGATTGAAGGACAGATAATATTGCGAGCGCGGGTTCAGCTGGCCGCGCGTGACGGTGTAGAAGCCTTCCGGCGCCTGGCGGTCGCCCTCGCGGGTCTTGGGGCCAAGCTTGCCGGACCAGCGGCAGAGCGGATAGGTCTTGAGCAGGGCATAGCGACCGGAGGCTGTGCGCTTCCACACCTCCAGCTCACTCTCCTGCTTGTAGATCCGCACCATGATCGGGTCATCAGGGCTCATGCCCTTGGCCGCCATCTCCTGCAGCAGCTTCTGCGGAATCGGGATCGAGCCGCGATCGTCGCCGTCCATGCTCGCGCAACCCGCGAGGACGACGGCGAGGCAGAACAGCAAGGCGGTGCGCAACAGGTTCATGTCAGCTCGGCTAACGTCGCAACAAGGCGGTTCGACGGCAGGCACGCCACGATGGGCGCCCGGCCCGCCGGACACCCCCGATTAATGCGGTCATGGTTTCCAGACTGTTAGGAAGCGATGCCTTCGCGAGGCTGTGATCGCCAAGGCTGGGACCGCCCAAGGCTGAACTCGCGCGCCTCAGGCGGCGTGGCGACACTCGACGGTGACGTGCTTGAGTTCGTGGACGGGCGCCAGCCGGGCGCGGATCGCGTCGCACGTCAGGCCGAACGGAGCGACCACGCTGACGATGGCGGCGTGCGAATCCGGCCCGATCCGCCAAACGTGAAGATCGGCGATGCGGACATCGCCGGGGCCTTCCACCACCTCCGTCACCTCTCCGGCGAGCTGAGTATCCGTTTGGTCGAGCAGGACGGAGGCGGTGTCGCGCATCAGGCTCCAGGACCAGCGGGCGATGACGAGGCCGCCCACTACGCCCATGACCGGGTCGAGCCACACCCAGCCGAGCGCCCCGCCCGCCAGAAGCGCGACAATGGCGAGCACCGAGGTGAGTGCATCGGCCAGCACATGCAGATAGGCGCCACGCAGATTGTTGTCCTGCCCGCGCGCCGCGCCCGGCTGGGCCTCGCCATGGTGGGGGTGGTCGTGATGCGGATGATCGTGATGCGGGTGGTCGTGATCATGCGGCGTGTGCGCGTGAGCCTTGTGGCCATGGGAATGCCCATGCCCGTGGCCATGCGAATGGCCGCCGCCGAGCAGGAAGGCGCTGACCAGATTGACCCCGAGACCCAGCACGGCCACCAGCGTGGCGTCACCGAATGCCACCTCCACCGGGTTATACAGGCGCAGCACTGACTCGAAGGCCATGACGGCGGCGACGATGGCGAGGAGGGCGGCCGAGGCGAAGCCGGCGAGATCGCCGACCTTGCCGGTGCCGAAGCTGAACCGTGCATCCCCGGCGTGCCGGCGGGCATAGCCATAGGCGAGGGCGGCGATGCCCAGCGCGCCGGCATGGGTAGCCATGTGGAAGCCATCGGCCAGCAGCGCCATGGAGCCGGTGTAGAAGCCGGCGGCGATCTCGCCGACCATCATGACCGCGGTGAGCAGCACCACGATACGCGTGCGCCGCGAGTTCTCGTCATGGCTGGCGCTCAGGAACTGGTGCGGGTGGGTGTAGGCCTGCGTATCCGGCAGCGTGTTCATGAGCGTGACCTATTTGGAGTAGCGGCGAATGGCGTCCATCAGCTCGCGCGCGCCCTCTGCCCGCGCGGCGGGCGAGAGGTCGGGATCGGCGACATGGGAGTGAAGATGCTCCTCGACGATTTTCTCCATCAGGCCGCTGATGGCGCCCTTGGTGGCGGCGACGAGGTGGAGAAGGGCCGTGCAGTCCGCGCCACCGGCGAGCCCGCGTTCGATCGCCGCCACCTGTCCGGCGATGCGCTGGACACGGGCAAGCAAGGCGGGATTGGGCGTGGAGAGATGCGACATAGGATAGGGGGGTACCCTATATCGGCCGGCACCGCAAGGGATGCGTCGCGCAATGCCCGGCCAACCGGCGATGACGCGCTGGCCGGCGATCTACATCGTCCATGACGATCCCGGCCTGAATGATCCTCTCGCGGCGCTGCTTCGGTCCGGCGGCCTGAAGATCGAGATGTTCAAGCGTCCCCAGCCATTCTTGGAACTCACCCATGTCAGCCGGGCATGGTCAGCAGCTGCCCGAAGGCGACGCACAATCCCATGCGCTGCTCCCGCGATACGGGCGGCCGGGACGGGGCGAAGTATGGCTGCCCCCTGCTCCGCAAACCGCGCTAGCCACGTTGCGCCGCCGGCAATTGCCGCACCGGCGGCGCAGCCAGAAGCCCTGGGTTGCCGGACACCGCCCGTCAGCCCCTTGCACGTGACATGAAACGGCGGGATAGCGTAGCGCCGCGCGCTCGGCCGGGGTTGTCGGGCGCCGAAGCGGATGCCTTCAACCGGATGAACGCCATGTCACTGTCTCGCCTCAAGGCCGTCGTCTTCGACTGGGCCGGCACCGTCGTCGATTTCGGCTCGCTTGCCCCGATGGGCGCCTTCGTCGACGCTTTCGCCGAGTTCAATGTCGCGATCAGCATCGATGAGGCGCGTGTGCCGATGGGCATGGCCAAGCGCCCACATGTGGCGGCGCTGCTCGCCATGCCGCGCATCGCCGGCGAATGGCAGCGCGTGCACGGCCATGCCCCGACCGAGGCGGATATCGACGCGGTCTATGCGGTGTTCGTGCCAAAGAACATCGCCGTGGCGGCAAGCTATGCCGACCTCATTCCCGGCGCGGCGGAGACGGCGGCGGCGGTGCGGGCGCAGGGGCTGAAGATCGGCAGCACCACCGGCTATACCCGCGAGATCATGGAGCGGATTACCCCGATCGCCGCCGCGCAGGGCTTTGTCGCCGACGCAATGGCCTGCACCGGCGACGTGCCGGATGGGCGCCCGACGCCGTTCCTGATGTGGAAGGTGCTGACTGAACTGGAGATTTACCCGCCCTGGGCGGTGGTCAAGATCGACGATACCGAAGTGGGCATCAGCGAGGGCCTCAATTGCGGCGCCTGGACCGTGGGCGTCGCCGTCACCGGCAATGTGTTCGGACTGTCGCGGGCCGACACCGATGCCCTCTCGGCGCACGACTTCGCCGCGCGCCGGGCGCAGGCGGTGGGCAAGCTGGCCTCCGCCGGGGCGCATTATGTCATTGACGGCGTCGCCGACCTGCTGCCGGTGCTCGCCGCTATCAATGGCCGCCTCGCCCGGGGCGAGCGCCCCTGAGCGCCACGGCGCCCGGATGATTCAGAAGGGGCGGCTGACGGAACCGGAAGACCCGCACGAGCGTTCGCGCTGTGCTCCAGAGGTCTTCCGTGTCCGCATCCATCTCCCCGCTTCGCCTCGGTCTCGCCCGCCTGCTTGAACAGCGGGCCGGTTTCTCACGCCTCGCGCCGCGTGTGGTGGTCGCCGTGCCGGCCCGCGACGAGGAGGCGCGGATCGAGCGCTGTCTCGCGGCGCTTGCCGGACAGCGCCGGGCGGGACGCGATGCCAGCGCTTTCGGGGTGCTGGTGCTGGCGAATAACTGCAGTGACCAGACGGTGTGCCGGGCGCGCCGCATCCTGACCGCCGCCAGCCTACCCCATCGGGTGCTGAGCGTCGATGTTCCGCCGGCCCATGCCAATGCCGGTTTTGCGCGTGGGCTGGCGCTCGACCTTGCCGGCACTTGGATCGAACATGGTGGCGCGAAGGGCGCACTGCTGACCACGGATGCCGATACGGTGGTGGCGCCGGATTGGCTGGCGCGTAATCTCGCCGGTCTTTCCGCCGGATGCGGGGCGGTTGCCGGCCGCTTCGAGCTCGATCCCGTCGAGGCAGCGGCGCTGCCGTTGCCGCTCAGGCGGCGTCGCCGAACCGAATCGGCGTATGAAGCCGCGCTGCTGGCCCTGGCCGGCCGGCTCGACCCGGTGCCGCATGATCCCTGGCCGAACCATTGGACCGCCTCCGGCGCCAGCTTCGCCGTGAGCCTTGCCGCCTATCGCCAGATCGGTGGCCAGCCGGAAGTGGAGGTCGGCGAAGACCGGGCACTGGCGGCCGCGCTCGCGTGCCACGATATTCCAATCCGGCACGATCCCGACATCGTGGTCACCACCTCGGCCCGGCTGGAAGGGCGAGCAAGCGGAGGATGCGCCGCGACGCTGCGCCAGCGGCTCGACCACCACGACCTGCCCGGCGATGACAAGCTGGAGGCGCTGCCGGTCGCCCTGCGGCGCATGGTGCTGCGCCTACGGCTCCGGCGGGCCGTCGCCGGCGGTATCGAAGCGCGGGAGTGGGAGCGCCGGCTGGAGGTGCAACCCGGCGCACTGGAGGAGGTCGCACGCGGGACCTTCGGCGCGGTCTGGGCCAGAGCGGAGGCACTCAGTCCGCTGCTCGCGCCGCGCCCGCTGCGGCCGTCGCAGATGGAACATCATCTCGTCGCCGCCCGCCAGCTGTTGCGGGCGCTCGACCAAGCCTCATGCGGCCACGAGCAGGTCCAGACGATAATCCTCGGTGCGCTGCTGGGCCATGAGCGTCAAGGTGCCGGCAGTGGCCACGATGAAGAGCTCGGCCGCCTCATCGCCTGAGAGCGGATAATCCGTCTCCCGCACCCAATGGACCAGCTCGACATGCGCGCCGGGCCGCAGGGATTGCGTCACGCACGCGGCAAGCCGGGAAACGTCGGATGCGGCGAGGTAATAGACGACTTCGGACAGCAGGATGAGGTCGAATGTGCCGGGGGGCCAGTCGTCGGGAGCGCTGGCCAGCAGAAAGTCGATCTGCGGCAGAAGCCTGCAGCGCTGGCGCGCCCGGTCCAATGCCGCCGCGGCCGGCTCCATCGCGACGAGGGCATCGCAGCGCGCCGCCAGTCGTTCGGTCAGCACGCCGATGGAGCAACCGATTTCGAGCGCCCGCCCATAGCGCGGATGGGGCAGGGCGGCGAGCGTCGCCGCGTATTTCGCCTGCTCATAGGGGCTGGTCTCGAACGACCAGGGATCGGGCGAGCCTGCATAAAGCGTGTCGAAATAGGCGACCGGCAGGGAGGTGTTCATAGCGGGCACTCGATGAAGGTCTCCCACTCCGTGTCGAAACGCGCCAGCATCTCCGGCGTGAGCCGGAACCCCTTCGGATCGTCGACGATAAGCGCCGTGGTCTGCGAGGCATGGGCAGCGATGGCACGCCGCTTCGCCGGCAAGTGGTCGGCGACATGGACCCTCACGCCACGCGGGCGCTCCCCCGGTAGCGCCATCTTCGGCGGCAAAGTCAGGCCCCAGATCGGGTACTCCCACAAGCCAGCGCCGGGGACGCGCCCGACCGCCGCCCGCGCCAGCGCGAAGCTGGCCTTGTGGTCGCCATGCGGGTCGTGCCGCCAGGTGACGGCCACCACATCAGCTGCGGCGGCGAGAGCGGCGATGCGCTCGCAGGCCCGTTCCGCCTCGTATCCCGACATCGGCACGGATCGGTCCGGCAGGCCGGCGAAATGCACATGCGAGGCTCCGACGCCGAGGACCGCCGCTGCCATGATCGCTTCTTCCTGGCGCAACGCCGCCAAAATCGCAGGAGGAAACAGCGCCGAACCCGGATGCGAGCCGGCGCCATCGCTGACGATGAGGATGGACACCGGCAGACCGGCTGCGCGGCAGGCGGCGATGAGGCCGCCGCAGCCCAGACTTTCATCGTCGGGATGGGGCGCGATGACCAGCAATCCGCGCCGGACGAAATCGGTCGGCGCGATTTCGGGGAAGCCGGCCATGGCCTCCAGCGCTTCGCCGAGAGCAAGGCTCATCGCCAGAGGTCTCCCGCCGCCTCGTCGCGGAAAGCATGGGCGGCACCGGCGCACAGGGCGCGGTCCGGCGCCGGCTGGCGCAGATAGGTGGCGAGATCCCGGCACAGGCGCTCCAGCGGGTGGGTGCGCAGAAAGCCGGCGAGACCGACCGAACGCTGCACCCGCTCCAGAGTCTCCAGCCCGCAGCGTTCCACCGCCGAACGGGCCAGGTTCACATAGGCAACGGCGCGCTCCGCCGCTTCGGGCGTGTCGGCCACCCCCGCCGCCTCGGCCAAATGGGCGGCCCGCCGGACCCAGAGCCGCGCGGTCTCGGCGGCGATCAGCGTCTCGCCCATGCGCGCGAGCTGATGGGGATCCTCATGCCGGCCGTTGGCCTGCAGGAAGTCCTTCGCCTCGTCGACCAGACGCTCGATACCGCCAAGCTGCACGGCACAGAAGCGCCAGGCGCCGGCGGAGAAATGCGGTGGCCGGTGATAGTCGCCGGGCCCGCCGAGAAGATCCTCCGGCGCCACGGCAAGGCCCGAGAAGCGGAAACTGCCGGTGGCCGAGGCGCGCATGCCATGCGCCCGCCAGTCGGAAAGGTCGGCACGCGCGGCGTCGTCCAGCTGCGGCAGCACCATTTGCCACGCACCGTCCGCGTCACGGGCGGTAATCAGCGGGCAGGCGACATGGCCAGCACCGGAGGCAAAGGTCTTGGTGCCGGCAAGACGCAGTGCACCGGCCTCGCGCACCAGCCGCACCCCATCCGCGCCCTCGGTGTTCCAAACGCCAAACAGCGCCCCCTCGGCCGCGCGCCTTCGCGCACGCCGAATTTGCTCCCGGGTGCCGTAGCGGATAATCAGCGCCGCCGCGTTGACGTGCCCTTCATAAAGTCGGCCGAGCGGCAGGCCTCCGTGACCGATGAGCCGCAGCACCTCCATCAGCTCGTCCGGCGCGCCTATGGCGATGCCGGCCACCTCGCCGCCACCGAAAGGCGCGGTGAGGGCGCCGATGGCGGCAAGGCGGGCAATATCCTGCGTGGGAAAACTGCCGTCCTCGTCCAGCGCTGTTGTGTGGCGGGCGAGGCGGCGGAGATCGCCGAGCAGCGATTCATGTCCCCTGGTGCGGTTGGCCGCGATGTCGAGCATAGGCGAGTCCCCTTTGGCCGGGGACAAGTAGCGGCAGCGACCCGAGGTTCCGACGCAGCGACCAGGAGTCGACGAAACCCGCGCGGTTGCGGCTATGCCCTCACGGTGCGGGGCTGGCCGGCTCGTTGCTGTCGTGCTGTTGGAGAAAATCGGAGACCACCTTCAGGCAGGCCTCCTTCTCCTCGACATGCGGCATGTGGCTGGAATCGGGAAACAGCACCCAGCGTATGTCAGGCACCTTCTCGCGATAGGGTCGCACGACCTCGGGCGTGGCCTCGTCATGCGCGCCGGAGATCAGCAGCGTCGGCGCGGCGATCCGCGCCAGCCGGTCCTCGATGGTCCAGTCCCTCATCGTGCCGATGACGTGGAATTCCGTCGGCCCATTCATGTGGCGATAGACCGTGTTGTCCGCATCCATCGCCGCGAAGGTGCGGGCGACCTCCGCCGGCCAGGGCGTCACCCGGCAGACATGGCGGTCGTAGAAGGCCATCGAGGCCCTGATGTAGTCCGGATCCGTCAACGTGCCGGCGGCCTCGTGACGATTGAGCGTCTCCTGCACCTCGATCGGCAGTTCGCGGCGCAGGCGGTTCGCCTCGGCAACCCATGTGTGCATGTTGGCCGGGGAATTGGCGATCACCAGCGCCTTCAGCCCCTGCGGCCGGCGCACAGCGTGCTCGGCCCCGAGCATCCCGCCCCAGGACTGGCCGAGAAAGGCGTAGCGCTCGGCGATGCCCAGATGCGCCAGCAGCGCGTCGAGTTCGGCGAGGAAGAGGTCGACGGTCCAGAACTCAGGCCCCTTCTCCGGCAGATGCGTCGACTTGCCGTTGCCGAGTTGGTCGTAATGGATGACGGCGCGGCCATCGAGCGCGGCGATGTCCTTGAAGGAATCGACATAGTCGTGGGTGCAGCCGGGGCCGCCATGGGCCACCACCAGCGGCAGGCGCGGGCCTTTGAGGTCGCCTGTCACCCGGTACCAGGTCTGATGTCCCCGGAAGGGCACACACCCCTCCACGCTGCCCACTGCGCCCATGCCTGATCTCCTGCCGCCGGTATCGATGGGCAGGAAAATAGGCAGTCGGCGAAGGAGGCGGCAGCTATCAGAAGTGATAGGCGGGGGGGGGATGTATCACCCCGCCAGGTGCCCGAGCCATGCGCAGCTCGGGTCAATCGAGCAGGCGCAGCCGCGCCGCCCGCACCGCCGCCTGGGTGCGGTTCTTCGCCTGCAGTTTCCGCATGGCGGCGTTCAGGTGCATCACCACAGTGGGCACGGAGCGCCCAAGCGCGCGCGAGATCTCCTTGGCGGAAAGCCCTTCGGCGGCGTGGCGCAGGCATTCGCGCTCGCGGGCGGTCAGGCGCGGCAGGCCATCGAGCCGGCGGTCCTCGCGCAGCCCGCAGGCGGCGGCGTGCTGGAAGAGATGCGCCAGCAGGCCGAATTCACCCAGGCAGTGCTTGGCCTCGCGCTCGGCGAAACGCCCGTCGCCGCAGCGTATCCCGGTCACGGTCGCGTAGTCGCCGCCCGGCATATGCACCGGCACGGTGACACCGGCGCTCATACCGCGCTCGGCGAGGAAGTCGGCCACCGGGGCGCTGTCCTCGTTCATGAAGGCGCGGATCAGCGTCTCGGCCCGCGCGTCATAGTTCCAGACGAAGGGCCTCGTCGTGCCCAGTGCTACCTTCTGCACAGGGTCGAGGCGGAAATAGCCCTGGCCGAACCAGTAGTCACGCATGGTTTCGTCGACATTGCGCAGCTCCAGGACGGACGGCATCATCTGCGTGCCGTCAAGGTCGAAGCGCGCCGGGGTGTAATCGTAGATCAGCGCGTCGAAGCCGAAATCGTGCATGGCTTCAAACAAAAGGTCGACCTGCGCGCCCAGCGTGGTGGCCGCGTTCAGCTGCTGTTCGATCAGTCCGATGTCGGCCCCCATCGCCGAGCGTCCTCCCGCCTGAGCGATGAACCTATCACTTCTGATAGCTGGTTTGGACTCCCGATTTCTCTAGGAATTGAGCATGCCTTTTTGTTGAGCAGGGACGGGCCGGACGATGTGGCGGGAGATCGAGCCGCATGAGCGGCATGAAGTGAGTGTCGGCGGACACCGCGTGGTGGCCTATTCCTTCGGGGCGGGCGAGGAAACCGTCTTTCTCCTCAATGGCGGGCCTGGGCTGGCCTGTGACTATCTGCGGGAGGCACATTCCTGCCTGATCGATCAGGGCTACCGGGTCGTGGCCTTCGACCAGCTCGGCACCGGCGCCGCCGACCGGCCGACCGATACCGCGCTGTGGACGATCGAACGCTATGTCGAAGAAACCGAGACCGTGCGGGCCGCGCTGGGCCTCGGCAAGGTGCATCTGCTTGGCCATAGCTGGGGTGGCTGGCTCGCCATCGACTATGCGCTGGCCTATCCGCAGACGCTGAAGAGCCTGATCCTCGCCGACACGGTGGCGGACATGCCGCATCTGGTGAGCGAACTGGAGAAGCTGCGCGCCGCGCTCGGGCCGGAAACGGTGGCGATGATGCAGAAGCACGAGGCGGCCGGCACTTTCGACCATCCCGAATATCAGGCCGCCATCACGCTGTTGAACTACCGCCATGTCTGCCGGCTGCCGGAATGGCCGGCGCCGGTGCAGCGCTCGCTCGCAGACTGGAACATGGGTCCCTATGGCACCATGCAGGGGCCGAACGAGTTTCTCTACACCGGCAATCTGAAGGACTGGAACCGCATTCCCGACCTGCCGAAGATTACCGTACCGACGCTGATCGTGGTGGGCGAGCGCGACGAGCTGACTCCCGCCTGTGCGATGCGGATGAAGAGCGCGCTGCCGCAGGCGCGGATCAATGTCGTCGCCAATGCCAGCCACATGCCGTTCTACGAGAACCCGGCCGGCTACTACCCGCCTCTGCTCGACTTCCTCGCCAGCGTAACGCGATAGAGATGCACCGCTATTCCTTCATCCTGCTGCGGCCGCTGCAATTCGTGCCGGTTGTCTTCGGCGTCAGCCTCATCACCTTCATCCTGGTGCGGATGATTCCGGGTGATCCGGCGCGGGTGCTGCTGGGCGCCCGCGCCACGCCGACCGCTATCGCCAATATCCGGGCCCAGTTCGGGCTCGATGAGCCTTTGTGGCTGCAATATCTGTATTTCCTGCGAAACCTCGCCAATGGTGAGATGGGCATGTCGATCGTCTACCGGATCGACGTGCTGCGGCTGATCGGCACCCGGATCGAGCCGACCTTCGCGCTCATCCTTTGCAGCGTGGTGCTTTCCATCCTCATCGCCGTGCCACTCGCCGCGATTGCCGCCCGCAACCAGGGCCGGCCGGTCGACCACGCGATCCGCTTCGTCTCCACCTTCGGCATCGGCTTTCCCCCTTTCTGGCTCGGGCTGATGCTGATCATGTTGCTGGCGGTGAAGTTCCCCATTTTCCCCGTCTCCGGCTATGGCGAGACGCTGGGTGACAAGCTGGCGCATCTGGCGCTGCCCGCGCTCACCATCGCGCTGTCGCTGTCCACCGTGCTGCTGCGCTCGCTGCGGGCGGCGATGGTGGACTGGCTGAAATCCGACGTTGCCACCGCCGCCCGGGCACGCGGCATGCCTGAATCCATCGTGTTCTGGCGCCATGTGCTGCCGAATTCCATCGTGCCCACCATCAACCTGCTGGCGGTGAACATCGGCTGGCTGATCGGCGGCACGGTGGTGATCGAGAGCATCTTCGCCCTGCCGGGCATGGGGCAGCTGCTGGTGCGGGCGATCTTCTCGCGCGACTACATGGTGGTGCAGGGCGTCGCCATGGTGTTCGCCTGCGCCACCGTGCTGGTGAACTTTCTCGCCGACATCGCCACCGTCGCCGCCGACCCGCGGGTGAAGCTGTGAGCGCGCCCGCGTCACGCAAACGCATGAGCCGCACGCTCATTGCCGGGCTGGTGCTGGTCGGCGGCTTCGCGCTGGCCGCACTCGCCGCGCCGGTAATCGCCCCCTATGATCCGATTTTTCAGGACGGGGCGGCGCGCATCCAGCCGCCCTCGCTGGCGCACCCGTTCGGGACCGACAATTTCGGCCGAGACATCCTCTCGCGCATCATTTTTGGCGCCCGGGTCGACCTGCAAATGGCGGCGATCGGGGTGTTCTTTCCGCTCGTCATCGGCACCGTCATCGGTGCGATCGCCGGTTTCGTGGGCGGCATCGTCGATGCGGTGCTGATGCGGCTGATCGACATCATCCTCGCCTTCCCCTTCCTGGTGCTGATGCTCTCCATCATCGCCATTCTCGGGCCGGGGCTGTCCAGCTTCTACATCGCCATGGCGCTGGTCGGCTGGGTCTCCTATGCGCGGCTGATACGGGCGCAGATTCTCGTGCTGAAGAATGCCGATTACGCTGTGGCGGCGGTGAGCCTCGGCTTTTCGCGCACGCGGGTGCTGTTCCGGCACCTGCTGCCGAATTCCGTCGCGGGTTCGCTGGTGTTCTGCATGTCCGACGCGGTGCTGGTGCTGCTCTCCGGCGCAGCGATCTCCTATCTCGGCCTCGGCGTCCAACCGCCCACGGCGGAGTGGGGCATCATGGTGGCGGAGGGCCAGGCGTTTCTCTCGCAGGCCTGGTGGATCACCCTGTTCCCCGGCCTGTCTATCGTCTTGCTGGCATTCGGTTTTTCAATGATCGGCGACGCGCTCGGCGAAGCGATGGGAGTTCACGAATGAGCGCCCCGTTGCTGTCGGTACGTGATCTCTCCGTCGTGGTGCGGGGTGATGAGGGCGAGCGCACCTTGCTCGAACGCGTCTCGCTCGACCTTGCGCCGGGCGAAATTCTTGGGCTGGTCGGGGAGAGCGGGTCGGGCAAGAGCCTGCTGTGCCGCTCGCTGGTGCAATTGCTGCCCTCGCGCGCCATCTCGGTCGCCCGGGGCGAGGTCTGGATGGGCGGGCGCGACCTGCTGGCGCTGGGTGAAGCGCAGATGCAGCAGGTGCGCGGCGCCGAAATAGGCATGATATTTCAGAACCCTAGCAGCCATCTCGATCCGGTGATGCGGGTCGGCGATCAGATTGTCGAGGGGTTGTGCTTTCACCGGCGGCTCGATCGGGCGGCGGCGAAGGCGGAGGCGCTGGCGATCATGGGGCAGGTGGGATTCACCGACCCGGCGCGCCAGTTCGCGAGCTATCCGCACGAATTTTCCGGCGGCATGCGCCAGCGGGCGATGATCGCGGTGGCGCTCGCCTGTGACCCGAAAATCCTCATCGCCGACGAGCCCACCACCGCGCTCGATGTCACGATCCAGGCGCAAATCCTGCGTCTTCTCATGGAGTTGCGCGAGAAGCGCGGCCTCTCCATCATCCTCATCACCCATGATCTCGGCGTGGTCGCGCAGACCTGCGACCGCATCGCGGTGATGCGGCAGGGGCGGGTGGTCGAGGTGGGCGACAAGCGCGCGCTGCTCGCCGGGCCGGCCCATCCCTATACGCGGGCGCTCATCGCCAGCCACCCCTCCATGCCGGCGGATGGCGAGTACGATCAGGTGGACGATCAGGCCGATCGGACCGATGAGGCCAGCTTGCCGCGCCCCTCCGCCGTGCCGGCGCGCCCGCTGGTGGAAATCGACGATCTGCACATCCGCTACCCGCTCCCCGGCGGCCTGTTCGGCCGGCGCCGCAGCTTCAGCGCCGTGGATGGTGTGTCGCTGCAGATCAGGCCGGGCGAGACGGTCGGCATTGTCGGCGAGAGCGGCTCGGGCAAGTCGACGCTGGCGCGGGCGATGCTCGGCCTCACCCCGATTTCCGACGGGCATGTGAGCTTCGATGGCGCCACCCTGCGGGGACAACCGGCGGTGGCGCTGGCGAAGATCCGCCGCCAGGCCGCCATGGTGTTCCAGGACCCGTTCAACTCGCTCAACCCGCGCCTCACCATCGGCCAGACGCTCGCCGAGGTGCTGCATGTCCAGGGCAAGGTGGCGCCCGCCGCCATTCCGGCGCGGGTGACGGAACTGCTGGAACTGGTCGAGCTCGACCCCGCCCTTGCCGGGCGTCGCCCGCGCCAGCTCAGCGGCGGCCAGTGCCAGCGCGCCGGCATCGCCCGGGCGCTGGCGGTCGACCCCCGGCTGATCGTCGCCGATGAATGCGTCGCCGCGCTCGACGTCACCATCCAGGCGCAGATCGTGGCGCTGTTCCAGCGGCTGGTGAAGACGATGGACCTGACGCTGGTCTTCATCGCCCATGACCTCGCCATCGTGCGCCATCTCTGCGAGCGGGTGGTGGTGATGCATCACGGGCGCATCGTGGAGGAGGGGCCCTGCGCCGAGGTCTTCGCGCGGCCGCGCGAGGCCTACACCGCCGCCCTCATCGCCGCCATTCCCGACATCGACCCGGACCGGCGCCTGCTGGCGCCGCCGCCGGAGCTGATTGCCTGCTAACCACCAGAGGAAGAAACCTGTGAAAACCGCTTTCCGCAAATCCCGCCTCGCGGCTTTTGCCGCGCTTCTTTCGCTCTCGACGAGCTACGCCCACGCCGCCGGCGTGCTCACCATCGCCCGCAACGAGGATTCCACCACCTTCGACCCGATCAAGTCGGCGCAGAATGTCGACAACTGGGTGTTCTCCAACGTGTTCGACGTGCTGGTCCGCGTCGACGCCAGCGGCACCAAGCTGGTGCCGGGCCTTGCCGAGAGCTGGACCATTTCCGATGACGGGCTGACCTACACCTTCAAGCTGCGCGACGCGAAGTTCTCCGACGGCGCCCCTGTCACCGCCGAGGACGCCGCCTTCTCGCTGATCCGCATCCGCGACGACGCCGGCTCGCTCTGGTCCGACAGCTTCAAGGTGATCGACACCGCCACCGCCACCGACCCGAAGACGCTGGTGGTGACGCTGAAGGGCAAGTCGGTGCCGTTCCTGTCGATGATGGCGCTGCCCAATGCCTCGGTGCTGCCGAAGAAGCTGGTGGAAGGCGCGGCCGCCGACGCCTTCGCCGAGAAGCCGGTCGGCTCGGGCGCCTTCAGCCTGGTGGAATGGCGCCGCGGCGACCGCATCATCCTGAAGAAGAACCCCAATTACTGGGACGCCGACAAGGTCAGCCTCGACGGCGTGGAATGGCTGGTCATTCCCGACGACAATACCCGCATGCTGAAGATCCAGGCCGGCGAGGTCGATGCCGCCATCACCGTGCCGTTCTCGCGCGTGGCCGAGCTGAAGACCAATCCCGATCTCAAGGTCATCAGCGATCCCTCGACCCGCGAGGACCACATGCTGATCAACCATGAGCATGGCGCGCTGGCGAAGAAGGAAGTGCGCGAGGCGCTCGATATGGCGATCGACAAGAAGGCGATCGTCGAGGCCGCCACCTTCGGGCTGGGCGAGGTCGCCTATTCCTATGTGCCCAAGGGCGCGCTCTACCACTATGCCGACAATCTCCAGCGCCCCTATGACCCGGAGAAGGCCAAGAAGATGCTGGCCGACGCCGGCGCCTCGGACCTCACGCTCAACTACATCGTCAATGCCGGCAAGGAGACGGACGAGCAGATCGCCGTTCTCGTGCAGCAGCAGCTGGCCAAGGCCGGCGTCGGCGTGACGCTGCAGAAGGTCGACCCCAGCCAGAGCTGGGACATGCTGGTGAACGGCGATTACGACATCTCGGTGATGTACTGGACCAACGACATTCTCGATGTCGACCAGAAGACCACCTTCGTGCTCGGCCACGACACCAACATGAACTACATGACCCGCTACAAGAATGACGAGGTCAAGGCGCTGGTGGAAGCCGCCCGGCTTGAGACCGACCCGACCAAGCGCGAAGCCATGTATGTGACGCTGCAGAAGCTGGCCAAGGGCGACGTCAACTGGATCGACCTCTATTACAGCCCCTATATCAACGTCACCCGCAAGAACATCGACAACTTCCACCAGAACCCGCTCGGCCGCTTCTTCCTTGAGGAGACGGTGAAGAACTGAGTGCCTGTTTGAGAACGCTTCCGCCGGCGTCATCCCGGAAGGACCGCAGGTCCTATCCGGGATCGCTTCGGGACCTTGGCGGACGATCCCGGCTCGAAGCCTTCGGCTTCGGCCGGGGTGACGGTCTCCCGGAGGGTCTCCCACACCGTTTCTGAGTGGCGCGTCGCCGGGCAAAAAAAGGGGAGGGCCGTTCGGCCCTCCCCCTGTCCTCGGTCAAGCCGCTGCCGTCACTTGTTGATGTCGGTCCAGATGCGGGCATAGAGCTGGGAGACTTCCGGCGAGCAGGTTTCCAGGAACTGGCCGGCCTTCTCGAACTCGGCCGGAACGTTCAGCTCCGGCGCGCCCTTCATGTCGGCGGGGAAGAAGGCTTCCGAGCCCTTGATGCCGTTGGCATATTTGGCGAAGGCCGAGATCATCGCCGCGTTTTCCGGCTCCATGATGAAGTTCATGAACGCCTTGGCGTTCTCGACATTCTTGGCGTCCTTGAGGATGGTCACGCTGTCCATGAACAGCGGGTAGCCTTCCTTTGGGTAGCCGAAGGCGACGTCCGGGTTCTTCAGGCGCGCGCGCAGGATGGCGCCGTTCCAGTAATACACCCCGGCATAGTCGCCCGAGGGCAGCTTCTCGGTGACGGAATAGTCCATGGCCAGCCATTTCGGCTTGGCTTCCAGCAGCTTGTCGCGCACCTGCTTCAGCAGCGCCTTGTCGGTGGTGCACCACTCGCCGCCGAGATAGCGGATGGTGGCGAACAGCACGTCGTTCATTTCCGGTTCGACATTGATCTTGCCGACCAGTTCCTTCGGCGGGTCGAGGAAGATCGCCGAGGTGTTGATGTCGCCGCCATAGACCTTGGTGTTGACGCCGATGCCGCTGAGGCCCCACTGCCACGGCACCGAATAGTGCCGGCCCGGATCCCAGGCGACATTCACCCAGCGCTCGTCCACATTCTTGAAGTTCGGCATCTGGTCGGGCCGGGCCTCCAGCAGCAGGCCTTCCTTGATCCAGATCGGCAGATAGTTGGCCGAGGGCACCACGATGTCGAAGCCGTGGCCGCCGGCGCGGATCTTGGCCAGCGCCGTGTCGTTGGAATCGTAGTCGGTGACGGTCACCTTGACCTTGTGCGTCTCCTCGAACTTCTTGATCAGCTCGGGGCTGGTGTAGTCGCCCCAGTTGTAGATGTTGAGCTGCCCCTCGGCGCTGGCCGCGCCGGCGCTGACGAGAAGGGCGAGCGCCGCCGCCAGCGTCGTCGATTTCAAGGTCATGGTCCCACTCCGTCCTGTGTTGGTTCAGGCTTTTTTGCGGTTGATGAAGAAGAACACCGTCACCAGCGCCACCGACAGCACCAGGAAGGCGGCGGCGATGGCGTTGATCTCGGGCGTCACCGCCCGGCGCAGCTGGCCGAGCATATAGGTGGGCAGCGTGTCCTGCCCGCCGGACTTGACGAATTCGGAGATCACCACGTCGTCCAGCGAGATGACGAAGGCCAGCATGAAGCCGGCGATGATGCCGGGCCGCAGCAGCGGCAGCGTCACCCGGCGAAACACCTGCCAGGGCGGGGCGTAAAGGTCCGCCGCCGCGCGCTCCAGCGACTGGTCCATCCCCTCCAGCCGGGCACGGATCGGCAGATAGGCGAAGGGGATGCAGAAGGCGGTGTGCGCCAGGATGAGGTAGCCCAGGCCCGTATAGCCGGTCCACACCTTCACCTTGGCGAACACGATCAGCAGCGCCACGGCGGTGACGATCTCCGGCACCATCAGCGGCAGGTTGATGAAGGCGTATTTGACCGACAGGCCGGGATAGGGCGGGGTGCGGGTGGTGGCGATGGCGGCCATGGTGGCGGCGATGGTCGCCATGGTGGCGGCGCTCACCGCGATGATCAGCGAGCGCCAGGCCGCGTCCTGCACCGCCTGGTTCTGCGCCGCGGCGGCGAACCAGTGCAGCGAGAACCCGCCCCAGGAGGACAGCGAGTCGCTGGCGTTGAAGGCGTAGACGACGAGGGTGATGATCGGCAGATACAGCAGCGCGAAGGTGAACAGCGCGAGGACGCCGAAGCCGGGTTGCGCGCGGATGTCGAACCGCGGCCGGGCGCGGAAATCAAAGAGCGCCCTAGCCATGCCCGCCTCCCGACCGCGCGGCGTTGCGCACATAGAACAGCATCGCCACCATCACCAGCACCATCAGCGTGATCGACAGCGCCGCGCCGAGCGGCCAGTTGCGGCCGGCGCCGAACTGCAGCTCGATCAGATTGCCGAGCATCAGGTTCTTGCCGCCGCCGAGCACGCGCGGGATGACATAGGCGCCGAGCGAGGGGATGAAGACGAGGATCGATCCGGCGACGATGCCCGGCTTCACCAGCGGCAGGATGATGCGCCGCAGCACGGCGAGCCGGCCGGCATAGAGATCGTACCCCGCCTCGACCAGCCGGAAATCAAGCTTCTCCAGGCTGGCATAGAGCGGCAGCACCATCAGCGGCAGATAGACATAGACCATGCCAAACAGGATCGCCCAGTCGGTGTACATGATCGGGATCGGCTCGTTGATGACGCCGAGCCACATCAGCAGCGTGTTGAGCACGCCCTCATTGCGGATCACCTGCTGCATCGCGAAAGTGCGGATCAGCAGGTTGGTCCAGAACGGGATCGTCACCAGGAACACCCAGATCTCGCGGGTGTGGCGCAGCCGGGTGGCGATGAAATAGGCGGTGGGGAATCCCAGCGCCAGAGTCAGCACCGTGGTGATGACCGACAGCCGCACCGAGCGCCAGAGGATCGACAGATGCGCGTCGGCGAGGGACAGGGTGTCGTCGAAGATGTCGCGCTGCAGGAAGACCGAGAACCAGCCGTCGAGCGAGAACTCGCCCGGCTTCACGTCGCCATAATCGCCCTTGGCCATGAAGGAATAGGCCAGCATGACGAAGAGCGGGCCGATGGAGGCGATGAAGACGATGACCAGTGCCGGCGCCGAGAGAAGCCAGCGCGAGCGGATCTTCCCCTGTTCGTCCCGGCGGGCGATCTCGGCGGCGCTGGCCATGGCTCAGTCCCGCAGCACTTGCGCCGCATCGGGCGCGATCTCGATGCCGACGCGCGTGCCGATTTCGGCGCCGCAGGACTGGCTGCGCGAATTCTGCTGGCGCACCATGAAGGTGAGGCCTTCATCCAGCTTCACATGGATGTGGGTGTCGGTGCCGAAATAGACGACGTTCTCCACTCGTCCCGACAGCTGCCCGCCGGAGGCGACCACGCGGGCATGTTCGGGCCGCACCACCAGCGTCGCCTCGCCGGAGGGCACATAGCCATCGGCGAGGGTGGCGGACATCTCGATGCCGGACGGCAGCCGCACCCGCGCCATGCCAGCCTCGATGCCGACCATCGCGGCGGGGAGAAAATTGGTCTCGCCTATGAAGTCGGCGACGAAGCGCTCGGCCGGCTTGTCGTAAATGTCCCAAGGCGTGCCGATCTGCAGCACCTTGCCCTTCGACATGACCGCGATGCGGTCGGACATGGTGAGGGCTTCTTCCTGGTCGTGGGTGACGAAGATGAAGGTGATGCCGGTCTCGCTCTGCATGCGCTTGAGCTCGATCTGCATCTCCTTGCGCAGCTTGTAGTCGAGCGCGGAGAGCGGCTCGTCGAGCAGCAGCACCTTCGGCGCCGGGGCCAGCGCCCGGGCGAGGGCGACGCGCTGGCCCTGGCCGCCGGAAATCTGGTCGGTGCGGCGCTGCGCCAGCTCCTCCATGTGGACGAGCTTCAGCATCTCGGCGACGCGGGCGGCGATCTCGCCCTTCGGCCGGCCGAGCATCTGCAGGCCGAACGCCACATTCTCCCAGACGGTGAGGTGCGGGAACAGCGCGTAGCTCTGGAACACGGTGTTGATCGGCCGCTTGAAGGGCGGCAGGCCGGCAATGTCCTCGCCATGCAGGCGAATGGAGCCTTCGGTGGGATATTCAAATCCCGCGATCATCCGCAGCAGCGTGGTCTTTCCGCAGCCGGATGGCCCCAGCAACGTGAAGAATTCGTTCTCGCGAATGGACACGGAAACATTGTCGAGCGCACGCAAGGCGCGGGGGCCTTCGCCAAATTGCTTGACGATGCCCCTGCATTCGACGGCGATGCGGGCGTCCGGTACAGCGGCAGGCTCCGGCATTATTCACCCGTTGCTAGACACGAGCCTCTCCGGGGAGGCGAACACGCCGCTCACGACGCTATCTGCAGGCAGCGTATGTGAGCCCTCGGCATCCGGCAAGCCGGGTGGTGCCGAATGTGATCATATTTTCGGCTCGACCTGTTTACGGGCAATCGGCGGGCGACGTCCGGCCCAGGGCGCGGCCTCCTCGATGCGGGCGCACAGCCCCAGCAGCGCCTCGTCATGCCCGAAAGGGGCGGCGAGGTGGATGCCAACGGGCAGGCCTTCCGCCGTCCAGTGCAGCGGCAGCGAGGCGGCGGGCTGGCCAGAAGCGTTGAAGGCGGCGGTGAAGGGCGAATAGGCGAACACACCGTCCGGCCCCATCCGGTAATCGAGGTAGTCGCGGCCGACATGGTCGAAGCGCCCGAGCTTCGCCGGCGGCTCGGCCAGGGTGGCGGTCAGGAAGAAATCGGCGCGCTGGAAGAATGCCGCCATCTCCCGCCCATAGGCGTGTACCTTGTTGACGGCTTCGAGATAGTCGGCGCCGCTGATGCCGCGCGCATACTCCACCGCCGAGCGGGCGACGCTCTCGATCTCGCCGTCTTCCAGCGGCCGGCCGCGCCGGCGCACCGCGCTCTCCACCGTCAGCGCGGTGCCGCAGCCGACGATCTTGGTCCAGGCCGCCATCATCCCCGCCGTGTCGGCCTCCGGCCGGGCTTCAACCAGCCGGTGGCCGAGGCTCTCCAGCAGCTTCACGGCCGCTTCCACCGCCGCCCGGCATTCCGGCGCAATGGGGTCGCCGGTCAGCGTCGTGGTGGTGAAGGCGATGGTGAACGGCCCGTCGCGCCGCGCCAGCGCCGCACTGAACGAGGCCTTCAGCGGTGGCGCGACATAGGGGGCGCCGAGGTCGGGGCCCTGCGTCGCGTCGAGCAGCACCGCACTGTCGCGCACAGAACGGGTGAGAAAGCCGTCAATCGCCATGCCGGCCCAGCCCTCGCCGACATAGGGCCCATCCGGGGTGCGTGCGCGGGTAGCCTTGAAGCCGAACAGGCCACAGGAGGAGGCGGGGATCCGCACCGAGCCGCCGCCATCCGAGCCATGTGCGGCGGGGAGGATGCCGGCCGCGACGGCGGCGGCGGCGCCACCGGACGAGCCGCCGGGCGTGTGGTCGAGGTTCCACGGGTTGCGGGTCGGCCCGCCATAGACCGCCGACTCGGTGGTGGGCCCGACGCCGCCTTCGGGCGAGGTGGTGCGGCCGAAGGTGACGAGGCCGGCCGCCCGGAGCCGGGCATAGATCGCCGAATCCTGCGCATAGCGCGTGTTGGCGAACAGGCGAGAGCCGTTATTGCTGGGGAAGTCGATTGCCTCGGCGCCAAGGTCCTTGAGCAGGAACGGCACGCCCCGCAGCGGCCCCTCGGGCAGACCTTCCTCGATCAGCCGGCGCGCCACGTCCTCGCGCAGCAGCGTCACCGCATTGAGCTGCGGGTTGAGCGCCGCGACGCGGGCCAGCGCCTCGTCCAGCAGTTCCCCGGGGGTGACGTCGCCCTTGGCGACATGCTCGGCAAGGGCGACGGCGTCGCTCTGATCGTAAAGCTCGGCGATGTTCATGAGGCGGGGTCCGCTACCACAGGGAGTAGCGATGTATCGCCTCCCGGCCGCATCGGGCGCAAGGGCCCCGTGGGTGGGGGGAACGGCGCCCCGCTATTTGTAGTAGCCGACGCCGCAGACCAGGGCACCGATCCGGGTCACGAAGCTCTCCTTCGCCACCGGCTGGCTGTCACCGGGGCGGGGGACGGCATAGGAGACGGCGTGGATCTCGCCCTCGCGGGCGTGGTTCAGCATCTCGCTGCCGAACGCCTTGCCGGTCGGGTCCTTCTCGTCCTTCAGATTGACGCCGAGCATCTCCGGGCGGACATGGGCCAGTGTGGTGCCGTCGAGCTTGTTGCAGAAGACGTAGAGGTCGCGATCGCGAAATCCCTCCGCCCCGGCATTGAACGCCGCCAGCGCGCGGGCCTGGTCGGCCTTCACCGCCGCCACGGCACGCTCCAGCATCGCCCGCGCTTCCTCCGCCGTGCCTGATGTCTGCGCCATGGCGCCATGGGCACAGAACAGGGCAAGGGAGAAGGTCATGGCCGGGAGAACGGTACGAAACATCGGGGGCTCCTTTGCGTCACCCGGCGAGCCTAGACTATTTCGTGCCGTGTTACATTGCCTTTCCGTGCCAGCTCATGCCGCCAACTCTTTGAATAAATGGCATTTTATTACCGCAGTAGCGGCGCGCGACGATCGCCCCGGACGCGCGGCGGCGGGTCGGGAAGCGGCGGCGTCGAGGACTTGGCCAGCCGCTCGCGATAGGCGGGCAGCACCTGCAGGGCGAAGGCGACCAGCCGCTCCTCGTCCCGCTCGCCAAGGCTGATGGCCTCCATCAGGGCCGAGGCCAGTCGCATCCGCATGACCTCGTCCACCCCGTCGCGGTTGAGCCTTGTGGCGGCGCCCTCGGCCTGGGCGATGCATCGATCGAGAAGGCGGACAGTTTCCGGATCAAGGCGAACGTAACGCGGCGACATACTCATTCCCCATGCGGCCATTCGCGGCCTGCGCGGGTGATGTAGGAAGCCGCGACTCCCCGGCAAGGGGCCGACGGGGACAAGCCGCAACGTGCCGGACGCGCGAAGGGCGCGGACCTTGCGGACCGCGCCCTTGCGTTTAGCGAAGAGGAAGCGCTCAACGGGTTGAGCGCGCATTCTGCTCGATCGAGCGCTGGATGTAGGGCTCGACATTCTGGGTCGAGGGCTGCTGCACATAGGCGTTGCGGCCCTCGATGACAGGGGCGCCGGCACCGCCATTGGCGCGCGCCTCGCTGGCGCTGCGGAGGGCGGATTCATAGCCGGCCTTCTCCGCCGGGTCCCGTCCTTCGGCGAGCGCGGTGTTGACCAGGCCGGCGGCAGAAAGGGAAAGAACGGTGGCGGTAAGGATCATCTTCCAGTTGAACGTGGTCATAGTGGTCTCTCCAGTTGTGTTAGCTCCTGTTCCGATCTTTCGGCGCGCAGGAGATTGCGTATAGTTGAAGCGAGTAATTGCGTTTACTCGGGCTTCCGACGCGGCATCGGTTTGCCGTCGTCCGATGAAGCCAAGATAGGGGGGGGATGTCGCAAAACTTCTTGCGAAAAGCCGGCCAATTGTCTCCGCCTGTCGCAGGCGATCGGCGCTATACGCTTTGTTACAATTTTTCCCAGCGGGCAAAGGGCGATGGCAGTATGTAAAAGGCGTGGAGTTTTCGCATGGACGCCGTACCGCACATCGCCATCGTCGACGACCATCGCGACATCCGCGATCTGGTCGGCAAATATCTGCACCGGCACGGCTATCGCACCTCGCTGGCCGAGAACGCGAGCGCGTTCCGCCGGCTGATGGAGCGCAATGCCTTCGATCTCGTGGTGCTCGACGTGATGATGCCCGGTGAGGACGGGCTCTCGCTCTGCCGCTATCTCCGGGAATCGACCAGCGTGCCGGTCATCATGCTCACCGCCATGGCGGAAGAGACCGATCGCATCGTCGGGCTGGAGCTGGGCGCCGACGACTATCTCTCCAAGCCGTTCAACCCGCGCGAACTGCTCGCCCGCATCAAGGCGGTGCTGCGCCGGGTGCAGAGCCTGCCGCCGCAGCGCGGCCAGCTCAAGGCCAAGGAACTGCGCTTCGACCGCTGGGCGCTCAATGTCGGGCGGCGCGAGCTGATCGACCCGGACGGGCTGACCGTGCCGCTGAGCACGGCGGAATTCCGGCTGCTGAGCGTGTTCCTCGACCATGCCGGGCTGGTGCTGAGCCGCGACCAGCTGCTCGACCTCACGGTCGGGCGCAGCGCCGAGCCATTCGACCGGGCGATCGACAATCAGGTGAGCCGGCTACGAAAAAAGATCGAGACCGACCCGAAATCGCCGGTGCTGATCAAGACCCATTGGGGCGGCGGCTACAGTTTCTCGGCCGAGGTGGTGGGCCAATGACCGGTATATGGAATCGCAGCCTGACCGCCCGCTTCGTCGCCGTGATGCTGCTGGCGCTTGCGGTGTCGCAGGGCATCAGCTTCCTGCTGTTCACCGACGAGATGGGCGGCGTGCTGCTGCGCGCGGCCAAGGCCGAATTCCTCAGCCGCAGCGCCTCAGTGGCGCAGGTGCTGGAAACCACCCCGCCCGCCGTGCAGCACGACATTCTGCAGGCCAGCGGCACCAGCTACACCCGCTTCTGGGTGACGCCGACCTTCCCCGGCGATGTCGAGGGCTGGAGGCTGGAGGCCAAGAGCAAGCTCGCCGAACCCTTGCCGACGCTGGCCAATCTGGCGGGCACCGAGCAGGGGGTGCCGGAACCGGCGGTGGAGAGGGCGGCGGCCCCGGCGTTGGCGCCGCAGCCGGTGAACGTCACCGTCGCCTCGCCGGCCCCCGCCAGCGGCGCGCCCTATTCGACCTGGCTCGACCTGCCGGCGCATGCCTGGCCGCTCTCGCGCGCGGCCAAGTTCATGTATTGGGGCGATGCCACCGGCATGGGCCTGGCCGTGCAGCTGAAGGACGGGTCCTGGCTCAACAGCGCCTTCTCCAAGAAGATGGCGAACAGCATGCTGTCCGCCCGCTCGCTGATCTCGCTCGGGGTGACGGCGTTGATCCTGTCGCTGTGCGCGGCCTTCATCGCCCGCACCATGACCAAGCCGATGCGGCGGCTGGCGGCGGCGGCGGAAGCGCTCGGCCGGGGCGAGAGCGTGGCGCCTTTGCAGGAAAAGGGGCCGGACGATCTGCGCCACACGGCAGTGGCGTTCAACCTGATGCAGTCGCGGCTGCAGCGCTTCGTCGAGGATCGCACCCGCATGCTGGCGGCGATCGGGCATGATCTGCGCACGCCAATCACCTCGCTGCGGCTGCGGGCCGAGTTCGTTTCCGATGACGAGACCCGCGAGAAGATGCTCGACACGCTGGACGAGCTGCGGGCCATGACCGAGGCGACGCTGGCCTTCTCGCGCGAACAGGCGACCGAGGAGGTCACGCGCAATGTCGACCTCACCGCGCTGGTGGGCAGCCTGTGCGACGACCTGGTCGAGCTGGGCTATGAGATCACCTGCGTCGAGGGGCCGAAGATCAGTTATCGCTGCCGGCCGGACGCGCTGAAACGGGCGGTGCGCAACCTGGTGGAGAACGCGGTGCGCTATGGCGAGCGCGCCCGCGTCACCTTGCGGACGACGCCGCAGGCGATCGAGATCGAGATCGAGGATGACGGGCCGGGCATTCCCGCCGACATCGCCGAGAAGGTGTTCGAGCCGTTCTTCCGCATGGAACGCTCGCGCAACCGGGAGACGGGCGGAATCGGCCTGGGCCTGTCGATCTCGCGCAACATGGTGCGCCATCATGGCGGCGACATCACGCTGACCAATACCGGGCAGGGGCTGCGCGCCACGATCAGCCTGCCGCACGCCGCCCTCTCCGAGCCGGACGCCAAGGGGCCGGTGCGTGCCTCGCGCCGGGGCGGCCTGCCCATCGGCGCCCGCACACCGGCGGAGTGACTTTCTCCGCGCGCAAACCCGTCAGGGGCGTACGCCCGGCGTCTCCATCGACATGCCGGCGGCGCGCTGCATGAGGTAGAGTTCCAGCGCGATGAATTCCTCGGAGCCCGCCGCAAAAGGTTCGGCGCGCACGCCGATCATGCAGTTGCGCAGGCGGCGCTGCAGCGAGCCGATGCCCTGCCATTCCAGCCGGTACAGGGGATAGCCGGTGGGGTGCGCCTGGGTGACGGCGCTGCCGGCGAGGCGCTGGTTCCAATTGTCGTCATGGCAATTGGCGCAGGAGAGGTCGAGCTGCCCCATGCGGCTGGTGAAGAGTTGTCGCCCCGTCTCGCGGTAGGGATCGAGGCGCGGCTCGGCCGGCGGGGTTATCGGCAGGCCGCGCGACTGGTGGGCGACGAACGTTGTGAGCGCCAGTTGCTCGTCGCTTTCGCGTGGCCAAGGCGTCGCGCCCTGCCGCTCGCTGCGGCACTGGCGGATGCGTCCCGAGAGGTCGATGGGTTTTCCGCTGGCGGCGTCAAAGGCGGGGTAGCGGGCGGCGACGCCGCGCAGGCTCGCCGCCGAACCGTGGCAATCGGCGCAGGAGCGGCCGGACGCGCCGGCTTTCTGCTCCCACAGGCCCGCCCCTTGCAGCACCCAGAGCATGCCGGGATTGCCGGTGTCGTCCGCCTGCATCGCCTGCGTCTCCGGCGCCATGAAGGTGCTGCCCGAGCGCCGCTCATGTGGGGCGATGTCGCCCGCCTGCGCGGCGCCGGCCAGCAGCGCCAGCGCCAGAGGGGCAAGGACGAGCAGGCGCGCGGCCGGCCGGCGCATCAGCTCACCACGATCTCGGCGCTGGCGGTCTCGGTCTGCCCCTCGTCGTCGGTCCATTCAAACGCCACCGTGCCGCTCTCCGCCGCGATCAGGCTGAATGCCACGAAGGGATTGGCGGAGACGGCCGGAAAGAACTCGGCCGAGAACACTTCGGCGCCGCCATAGGTGCAGACAAGTCGGGTGATGATGTGCCGGGGGATTTCGGCCCCGTTTGGCCCCATGCGGTAGCCGGTCTCCATCGGGTGGGCGATCATCGCGCGGATATCGACGATCTCGCCGCGCCTGGCGGTGGGCGGCACGCTGACAAGGGATCGGGTCATGACAGGTCCTCGATGCAGGCGGCCAGCGTGACGATGACATTCGCCTCGCTCGACCAATAGGTGCCGTCGCTGAGCTCGGCGACCGCGAGCACGGTCTGCGAGGTCGCGAGCCGGATGCGGGTGGAAATCCGCGCACGGCCATTGCGGGGGCCGAGGCGGAAGATCGCGACATCCGCCTGCGGGTTCTTCTCGTTGAACAGGCCGATGCGGCGGACAAAAGCGGCCTCGCTCATCGGGCTCTCGACCTCGACCGTGACGCCGACCGCATTGCCGTTTTCCACCAGCGGCGGCACGGTGAGCCTTACCCGCCCGGCATTGACCGGCGCGCCGCCGGTGAAGCCGGCGACCGCCTGCTCCAGCGAGGGCCGCGCCAGCGCGCGCAGCGGCAGCGCCATGACGAGAATGCCGACGCCGCCGGCCAGCACCGCGCGCCGGCCGAGCGAGGGGCCGCCGGCGGGTTCAAGGGCGATGGGCTCCCGGATTGTGGGCTCCCGGATCGTGCGCTCTGTCATCGGCTCACTCCTTCCACGGGCTCACTCTTCAACGTCACGAGATAGGCGACCAGATGCTCGATCTCGGCGGCATCCAGCACCGGCTTGCCCTGCCAGGCCGGCGCGATCCGTACCGCGTCCGGCCGCGCATGATAGCTGGGCATGAGGCTCTCCGGGTTCAGGCGCTTCATGTCGACGATGCGCAGCCGGATCTGCCCCTCGGTGAGCCGGGAGCCGATGCCGGCAAGGCTCGGCGCCAGCGTGCCCTGAAGCGGCGCCGCGCCGGAGGGGAGGGCGTGGCACAGGATGCACAGGCTGCGGTGCCGCTCGCCGATCAGTTGCTGCCCGAGAGCCGCATCGCCGCGCCGGCCGGCGAGAGGTTCGGTGATGGCGTCGCCGGTGACGACATAGGGCGCCAGTTCCGGCTCGGCCGTCTCCTGCGCAGCGGTCCCGGACGAGCCGCAGGCCAGGGCGAGGGTGGCGCCGACCAGCGCCCGCCTCACCCGAAAGCCTCGGTGGTGATGGTCTCGAACCAGGCCTCGCCATAGGCGGCTTCCTCGGCCCGGACGGCAGCCGGCGCGTCGAGCGGCGAGGTCCCGCCGGCGCCGTCGACCTCCGCCAGCAGGCCGTTCTGCGGGGTGTAGACGCCGGCGATGGAGATGCCGTAATCCGGCGCCAGCAGGCTATAGCAGGTGTTGATGAGTTTCGGCTCGCCTGGGTCCCGCCCGCGCAGCAGCGCGATGACGGCGCTGGCGCAGGCCTTGGCCTGGGCATTGGCGGTGAAGGCGGATTTCGGCATCGCCCCGCCAATGGCGGCGTCGCCGATGACATGGATATCAGGCACCAGCCGGGATTCGAAGGTGACGGGATCGATCGGGCACCAGCCGGTGCGGTCGGCGACGCCGGCCAGCGCAGCGATGGCGCCGGCGCGCTGCGGCGGGATGATGTTCGCCACCGCCGCGCGGTGTTCGCCAAACTCGGTGCGCAGCGTCCGGGTGCCGGCATCCACCCCGGTGACGGCGCCGCCAAAGGAGAGCCCGACCCATTCGATCATGCCGGGATAGAGCGCACCCCAGCCGGCCTCGAACAGGCGCTGCTTGGAGAAGGCGTCCTTGGCGTCGAGGATGAGGATCTTCGAGCGCGGCTTGTGGGTCTTGAGATAGTGGGCGATCAGGCTTGCCCGCTCATAGGGGCCGGGCGGGCAGCGGAACGGATTGGCCGGCGCTGAAATGACGACCAGCCCGCCATCCTCCATCGCCTCCAGCTGGCGGCGCAGCAGCAGCGTCTGCTCGCCGGCCTTCCAGGCGTGCGGCATCAGCTGGGTCGCGGCTTCGTCATAGCCGGGGATCGCCTCGAAGTTGAGGTCGATGCCGGGGGCGACGACGAGCCGGTCATAGCTGAGGCGCACCTCGTCGGCGAGCACGACGCGGCGCTGGTCCGGCTCCACCCGCACCGCCTTCTGCTGGATATGGACGATGCCGTCGTCCTCAATCCCGGCATAGCCGAAATGCTGCGCCTTCATCTCGCGCATGCCGGCGATGACCGCATTGCTGAGCGGGCAGGCGGTGTAATGCCCGCTGGGCTCGATCAGCGCCACCGCGATACCGGGGTCTTCGCGCTTCAGCGCGCGGGCGAGGCTGGCACCGCCGAAGCCGCCGCCGATCACCACCACGCGCGGCGCCGCCTGCGCCCGCACGGCAGGGCTCGCCAGCGCCACGCCGGCACCGGCGGCCAAGCCCAGAAGGCGCCTACGGCTGAGCGGGCGCGTTGCCCCCATTGGCGAAATACGCGGCGATGGCCCGTGTTTCCTCATCGGTGAAACCCTTGGCAATGCGCGCCATCACGGTCGAGCGACGCTCGCCCGAGCGGAAGGCGTCCATGGCCGCCACGATCTGCTCGGCCGGTTGGCCGTTCAGGCTCGGCACCGGCCCGCTGGTGGCGGTGCGCGGATGGCAGCCGGTGCAGGAGGCCGCCCCACGCGGTGGCGCGGCGTCTGCCGGCGCGACGGAGATCAACAGTGCCAGCGCCGGCAGCATGAGGTGGAACAGGCGCATCAGGCAAGCTCGTGGTTCTTCAAGGGCAGGGTGCGGTAGCGCTTGCCGGTGGCGGCGAACAGCGCATTCAGCACCGCCGGCGCGGCGACCGCAATGGTCGGCTCGCCCACCCCGCCCCAGAAGCCGCCGGAGGGCAGCATGATGGTTTCCACCGCTGGCATCTCGGCCATGCGCAGCACCTCATAGGTGTCGAAATTCTCCTCCTGCATCCGCCCGCCGGCGACCGTGCATTCGCCATAGAGGCAGGCGGAGAGGCCATAGACGAAGGAGCCCTCGACCTGCCGCTCCACCTGCGCCGGGTTGACGACGTGGCCGGGATCGGTGGCGGCGACGATGCGGTGGATCTTCAGTTCGCCCTTCTCCACCGAGACTTCGGCGGCGGCGGCGACATAGGAGCCGAAGCCCATGATCTGGCCGAGGCCGCGATGGCGCCCCGGCGCCGGCGGCGTGTCCCAGCCAATGCCATTGGCCGCCGCCTCCAGCACGGCAAGGTGCTTGGGGTGGTTCGCCATCAGCTTGCGGCGGAAGGCGAGCGGCTCCGTGCCGGCGGCATGGGCGAGCTCGTCGATGAAGCATTCGACATAGATCGCGTTCTGGTTGAGATTCACCCCGCGCCAGAAGCCGGGCGGCACCGGCGGGTTGCGCATGGCGTGGTCGATCAGCAGGTTGGGCACGGTATAGGCGAGATGGCCCTCCGGCAGGCTCGCCGTCAGCCCCTGGAACACCACCGGGTCCATGCCCCCCTGCATGCCCTGCGGCCGCACGGCGGCGAGGATCGACTGGCCGGAAATGCGCAGGTGCAGCGCGGTCAGGTTGCCGTCCGCGTCCAGCGCCCCGGTGAGCTTGGCCTGGGTGGTGGGGTGATAGGCGCCGTGCAGCATGTCCTCCTCGCGGGTCCAGAGCAGCTTCACCGGGATGCCCGGCATCTGCCGGGCGATGCTGACCGACTGGCGGACATAGTCCTGGAAATTGCCGCGCCGGCCGAAGCCGCCACCGAGATGGATCTTGTAGACCTCGCACTGGCCGACCGGCAGGCCCGCCGCCTCGGCCGCGGCGGCAAGGCTGGCCTCGCCATTCTGCGTCGGCACCCACACCTCGCATCTGTCCGCCGTCCAGAGCGCGGTAGCGTTCATCGGCTCCATGGTGGCGTGGTTCTGATAGGGAAAGGCATAGGTCGCGGTGATGACCGTGCCGCCGGCCGCCGCGACGCGGGCGAGTTCGGCCTTGGCGTCGCCCTGGCTGTTGCCGATGAAGGCCTCCTGCGCCTCCAGCCCTTCCGCCAGCATGGCGCGGATGGCGTCGCTGGAAAGGTCCTTGTTCGGGCCTTCGTCCCAGGTGATGGGAAGCGCATCCAGCGCCGTCTTCGCCCGCCACCAGGTGTCGGCGACGACGGCGACGGAGCGGTCGTCCACCTTCACCACCTTCTTGACGCCCGGCATCGTCTCGATCGCCGCCGCGTCGAAGCTCACCAGCGTGCCGCCGAAGACCGGGCAGGCCTTGATCGCGGCGTTGAGCATGCCGGGCAGCTTGAGATCGGCGCCATAGACCTGCTTGCCGGTGAGCTTCTCCACCGTGTCGAGGCGCGCCAATGGCTTGCCGGCGATTTTCCAGTCCTTCGGGTCCTTCAGGGCGACTTCGGCCGGCGGCGCCTGCCGGCCGGCGGCCTCCGCCACTTCGCCGAAGCGCAAAGTGCGCCCGCTCGGGCCGTGGGTGATGACGCTGCTGGCCGCCGCGCATTCGCCCGCCGGCACGCCCCACTGTTCCGCCGCCGCCGCGATCAACATGTGGCGCGCGGCGGCGCCGCCCTTGCGGACATAGTCATGCGAGTCGCGGATGCCGCGTGAACCGCCGGTGGAGTAGCTGCCCCAGACGCGATCGCGCTTCAGGTTTTCGCCCGGCGGGGGATATTCGGTCGTGACCTTGGACCAGTCGCCTTCCAGTTCCTCGACGACAAGCTGGGCGAGGCCGGTGAGCGTGCCCTGGCCCATCTCCGAGCGAGCGATGCGGATGACGATGGTGTCGTCCGGCTTCACCACCACCCAGGCATTGATTTCAGGCGGCAGGTTAGCTCCCGCCTCCTGCGCCGAGGCAGAGGCCAGGAAGGGCACATGGAAGCCGAGCGACAGGCCGGCCACGGTGGCACCGGAGCCGACGATGAAATTGCGGCGCGAGACCGATTGGACAATGCTCATGGCGCGCTCCCTCAGCCGGCCTTGCCGTCGGCCGCCATGTGGATGGCGGCGCGGACGCGGTTATAGGTGCCGCAGCGGCAGATATTGGTGATCTCGGCGTTGATGTCGTCGTCGCTCGGTGTCGGATTGGTCACCAGCAGGCTCGCCACCGCCATGATCATGCCGGTCTGGCAGTAGCCGCACTGGGGAACGTCGAGCGCCAGCCAGGCCTTCTGCACCGGGTGCGAACCATCCGGCGAGAGGCCTTCAATGGTGACGATCTTCTGCTCCGCCCCGATGGCGGAGAGCGGCATCACGCAGGAGCGCGTCGCCACCCCGTCAATATGGACCGTGCAGGCGCCGCACATGGCGATGCCGCAGCCGAACTTGGTGCCGGTCAGGCCGATTTGCTCGCGCAGCACCCAGAGAAGCGGCGTATCGGGCTCGGCCTCGATGTCGTGCGTCTGTCCGTTGACGGTGAGCTGGACCATGGTGGCCTCCCGGCTGGAGAAACGGTGCATGCCGCGCCGGCCGGAAGGCGAGGGGGCTTCCGGCGGCAGGGCGGCTGGCATGGGTCGACCGGGGAACGCTAGGCATGCGGTGTCGCAGAAGCGTGCCGCCCGCGTGCCCGATTGTCGCCAGATGTCGCAGGGGAAGGACTTGATAAGAATTGATACAAAGTGGGGCGCCCCTTTTCGGACGCCCCGCCGCCTCAGCCGGCGCTGACCGGGAAATAGCCCGCCTGGGCCATGTCAGTCAGAAGGTCCGGTCCCCTCGGGTGCCAGTCCAGAAGGTGCCGGGTCCGTTCGCTGGCGGTGGGCTGGTCCAGCGCGGTGAAGTGCGCCATCCAGCCGAAATGCGTCCGCGCCTCCCCGGCGCTCAGCGACACGCAGGGCAGGTCGAGGCCGCCGGCAATGGCCTGCGCGATATCCCGGAAGGGGACGCCCCTTTCGGCCGCCGCGTGGAAGGTCTCGGCACTTGGGCCGCGCTCCACGGCGAGGCGATAGGCGCGGGCGGCATCGGTCACATGCGCCGCCGGCCAGGCATTGGACCCACCGCCGACATAGGCCGAGCGCCCCTTCTCGCGTGCCAGCGCGATCAGCATCGGCACAAAGCCGTGGTCGCCGCGGCCATGCACGGAGGGCGGAAGACGCATGATCATGGTGGGGATGCCGCGCGCAGTGAGCGCCCGCGCCGCCATGTCGGAGGCGCGCGGATACAGATCGGTGGGCGGCGGGGCGATATCGTCTTCGCTCACCACCTCGCCGGGAACGCCCAGCCCGGCGAGGCCGGCGGTGACGATGAACGGCTTGTTGGTGCCGGCGATGGCGGCGCCCAGCGTTTCGATGGCGGCGCGGTCGATGGCGCAGCACCGGGCATAGTGGGCGAAGTCGTGGATGAAGCCGGTATGGATGATCGCGTCGCACAGCCGCGCCCCCTCGCGCAGCGTTTCCGGCGCTTCGAGATCACCGCGCAGCACCTGCGCGCCGGTCCGCGCCAGCGCGTCCGCGCTTCTGTCCGAGCGCGCCAGACCCAGCACCCGGTGCCCATGGGCCAGAAGTTCAGCCGTCACGGCCGAGCCGACAAAGCCGCTCGCGCCGGTCACAAATACTTGCATGAGAACGTCTCCTTCTTGTCGGGAAGGAGAATGCCGGCCAAACTATACCCAGTTAAAGACGTGACTTTATACGGGTATAATGACTAACATGCTGCACGATGAGGGCGACACGCACCGGCTCGGCGCGTTTCTGAGGGATCGCCGGCAGCGGCTCGACGCCGCCGCGCTCGGCTTTGGCGGCCGTCGCCGCACGCCGGGGCTGCGCCGCGAGGAGGTGGCGCAGCGGGCCCATATCAGCACCACCTGGTACACCTGGCTGGAGCAGGGGCGGGGCGGGGCGCCTTCGCCGCGCGTGCTCGACAGCCTCGCCCGGGCGCTGATGATGACGGAAGCGGAGCGCGAGCACCTGTTTCTGGTCGGCATCGGCCATCGCCCCAAGGCAAGCGCTCCGTCGCAGCAGGGCATTTCCGCCCGGCTGCAGCGCTTTCTCGACGCCATGCCGACGATTCCCGCCACCGTCGCTACCGCGACCTGGGACATCATCGGCTGGAACCGGGCAGCGCGGCTCGCTCTCGCCGATTATGAAGCGATGGCGCCCGATGAGCGCAACATCCTGCGGCGGATCTTTCTCGATCCGGCGACGCGCGCGGCCCAGAGCGACTGGGAGGCGGTGGCGCGCTTCCTGGTGGCGACCTTCCGCGCCGAGACCGCCCGGGTGGGCGAGGACGAGCGGGCCGGCGAACTTGTCGCCGAGCTGTCCGCCCGCAGCGCCGACTTCGCGCGGCTGTGGAACGAGAACGACGTGCAGATGACCGGCGAAGGCGCCAAGACCATCCGCCACGCCGTGGTGGGCGAGATCAGCTTCGAGTTTTCCTCCTTCGCCATCGACGGACGGCCGGACCTGCGGCTGATGGCCTATGTGCCGGCGACCGCTGCCGACAGCGAAAAGATCAGCCGGCTGTGTAATGGCGCCTAGGCGCGCCGCCACACTCCCAAAAGTGCCAACAATGGCCGGAATGAAATGGTGCTTTGCCGGCTTTCATTTAACCGCTCTGACCCCAGAGACTTCATGGACCCGCTCTCCGACGTGCTCTCGCTGCTGAAGCCGCATGCCTATGTCTCCTCCGGCTTCGAGGCCGGGGGCGACTGGGCGGTGCAGTTCGGCGACCAGGGCACGCTGATCAAGTGCTACGCCGTCGTCTCCGGCGGGGGCTGGCTTGCCGTCGAGGGGGTGGACGCGCCGGTGCGGCTGGAGGCCGGCGAGTGTTTCGTGCTGCCGAGGGGGCGGCCCTTTCGCATGGGCAGCGCGCTCGACCTACCTGCCACGCCCTCCGGCCAGATCTTTCCGCCGGCCCAGCGGGGCGGCGTGGTGCGGCTGAATGGCGGCGGCGGGTTTGCCCTTGTCGGCAGCCGCTTCGGCGTCCGTGGCCACCATGCCGACATGCTGCTGGGGCTGCTGCCGCCGGTTGTCCATATCACCGGCCAGGCGGGGCAGGCGGCGCTGCGCTGGTCAGTCGAGGAGATGATGAAGGAGCTGCGCGAGCGCCAGGCCGGCAATGCGCTGGTGCTCCAGCATCTCGCCCATCTGATGCTGGTGCAGGCGCTGCGTGTGCATCTGGAGGCCGGCGCCGGCGTCGGCTGGCTGTTCGCGCTGGCGGACAAGCAGCTGGGGGCGGCGATCCGGGCGATCCATGCCGATCCCGCCCAGGGCTGGACGCTGCAGGACCTCGCGGAGCGGGCCGGCATGTCGCGCTCGACCTTCGCGCTGCGGTTCCGGGAAAGCGTCGGCGAACCGCCGATGCAGTATGTCGCCCGCTGGCGCATGCTGCTGGCCTGCGACCGGCTGGAGAATAGCGGCGATCCGGTCGGGGTGGTCGCCCTCGCGGTGGGGTATGAATCCGAGAGCGCGTTCAGCACCGCCTTCAAGCGGATGATGGGCTGCTCGCCCCGCCATTACGGGCGAACGGCGCCGGCGGCCGCCCGAGCGGCGGAATAGCGCCGCGCCACCGGCGAATGATCGAGCGAGACGAGGGAGGGAAACTGCCTCTGCTCGGCGTCGATGATCTCCGCAAGGACCGAGGCGGCGAGGGCATAGGCGCTCTTGGTGCCGTGGAACAGCCCTGCCGGCCCGCGTATGCGGGCCACCTCCGAGGCGTCAAATCCCGCGGCGAGCAGGCGTTGCCGACGGGCCGCATGCACGCTCCGGCTGCCCTGCGCGCCGATGTAGAACGCCTCGCTCGCCAACGCGGCCGCGAGGAAGTCCTGCTCCCAGTCGTGATCGTGGAACATCAGCACGAAGGCGGTGCGGAAGTCGGCGGCGACGTCGCGGGCGTGGCCGGTGCCGAGAATGGGCCGGGCGGTCAAGCCCTCGCGAGCGCAGGCCGCGCGCGTCGGCGCGTCCTGCGACAGCAGTTCAGTCTCGAAGCCGCTGACCCGGCCCAGCAGCAGCAGTTGAACCGCCGCCGCGCCGGTGCCGGCGACGAGGAGCCGGGGCGCCGGACGGTAATGGCGGGTGAGCACAGGGCCCTTCGTCCCCGGCGGCGGGCCGATGTCGAGCGTGCCCGTCGTGCGGGCGCGATACGCCCGATCCAGCTTCGCGAGCGCGGCCACGGTCAGCGTCACATCGAAATGAAGCTCGATCGCGCTGCCGCAGGGCAGCTGGATATCGAGATAGGGCGAGCCCTTGCCGTAGCGGACAAGACGGTTGGCGCCCTGTTCCATCGCCTCCTGCGCCTCGGCGATCACCGCCCGCTCCAGGCAGCCGCCGGAGAGATAGCCGACGCTCTCGCCGCCGGCCGTGACCGCCATCTGGGCGCCGAGCGGGCGCGGGGAGGCGCCGTCGATGGAAAACAGCGTGACCAGCGCGACCCGCTCGCCCTGCCGCAGTCGGGCAAGGGCGAAGTCGATGACATGATCGTCGAACGGGTCCCAGCTGCCGTCGGGTCTTTGCATGCGGTTGTTCCTTGGGTGTGAGCGAAGGCCCCCAGCCCCCACATCGTCAGCCGGCGAGCGCCGCCTTCACCCGATCCGGCAGGAAGGGGTAATGGCGCAGGCGCACCCCGCCGGTGAGGCGGGCCACGGCATTGGCGATGGCCGGGCCGATGGGCGGCAGACCGATCTCGCCAATGCCGGCCGGCTTGTTCTCCGGCGTCGGCGTCACCTCGACATGAATGCGCGGCATCTCCGACAGGCGCAGGATGCGGTAGCTGTCGAAATTGCTCTCCTGCACCTCGCCAGCGACGATGTTGATCTGCTCATACAGCGCATGGCTCACGCCGAAGACGATGGCGCCCGTGATCTGCGCCTCGATATTGCGCGGCTGCACCGCGACGCCGGGATCGACCGCGCACCAGACCTCGTGCAGGCGGATCTCGCCGCTGTCGCGATCGAGCGAGACCTCGGCCACTTCGGCGCAATGCCCGCCAAAGGCGTCGGTATAGGCGAGCCCCAGCGCCCGGCCCTCGCGCGGGCGCGGCCAGTCCGCCATCTGCGCGACCGCCTCGATCACCTTGCGCGCCCGTGGCTGGTCGCTCAGCAGCTGCAGTCGCAGCGCGACCGGATCGACGCCGCTGGCAGCCGCCACCTCATCGATCATGCACTCGACGCCAAAAACGTTCTGGCCGTAGCCGACGGCGCGCCAGAAACCGACATCGCGCCCGCTGTCCTGCCGGAGGAATTCCACCAGATGGGCAGGGACGCGATAGTTGAAGATCGTGCCGTCGGTGACGACGGTGTCGAGCCCGCCATCGCTCTTGAACATCTCCGGCAGGGTGCGGGCGAAGATGGAATCGGCAACGACGCGGTGGCGCCAGCCGGTGATGGCGCTGGCGCGATCGAGTCCGACCTCGACATGCTGGGCGGCGAGCGGCCGATATTTGCCGTGCCGCACATCGTCCTCGCGGCTCCAGATCATCTTGACCGGACGGCCCTCGACTTCCTTGGCGAGCAACACAGCGTCAGTGATGAAATCGGCCTCGGCCTTGCGGCCGAAGGCGCCGCCGATGAGGGTCGTGTGCACCGTCACCTTGTCCGGGGTCGTGCCTGCCGCATCGGCGGCGAAGCCCTGCGTCCCCGTCGGTCCCTGCGTCGGCGCCCACACCTCGACCCGGTCGCCGATCACCCGCGCCGTCGCGTTCATCGGCTCCATCGGCGCGTGATAGACAAGGTCAGTGAGATAATCGGCGACGACCACCCGCGCCGAACCGGCAATGGCGGCGGGGGCGTCACCCTCGGTGCGCGCCGGCACGCCATGCTGGGTAAGATCGCGGCCGATGTCGCGATAGGCCTGCGCCAGCGCCGCGCTGTCATAGCCGCGCGCCCGGGAGTCCGTGCTCCAGGTGACGACCAGCGCCTCCTTGGCGCGCCGCACCGCATCGGTGCTCTCGCCGATGATGCCGACGCCATAGGAGAGCGGCACGATGCGGGTGAGGCCCTTCACCGCCCTCGCCGCCGCATCGTCGATGCGTTCCGGCCGCTCGCCCGGCACGGGTGGGCGCAGCACCGCGCCATGCAGCATGTCGGGCAGATCGATATCGATGCCGAACTGTGCGGTGCCGTTGACCTTGGCGGGCACGTCGACGCGGTCGACCTCGCGGCGGCCGATATAGCGCCATTGGTCGGCCGGCTTCAGGTCGGCCTCGCTCGCCTGCGGCAGCGGATCGGGAAGCACACCGAGAGCGGCGATCTCGCCATAGGAGAGCGTGCGCCCGCTGCCGGCATGCACGACACGGCCGGGCTCGGTGGCGAGTTCGCCCACCGGCACGTTGAGATGCGTGGCAGCGACGGCGAGGAGAACCTTGCGCGTATGTGCGCCGGCAAGGCGCAGCAGCTGGTAATAGCCGCGCACCGTCTCGCTGCCGCCGGTCAGCTGGATGCCGTAGAACCCGGGATTGCCGTAGGTTTCGGCGTCGGAGGGCGCCTGCACGACGCGTACCTTGTCCCAGTCCGCATCCATGTCCTCGGCGATCAGCAGGGGCAGGGCGGTCTTCACCCCCTGTCCCATTTCGGCGGCGGGCGAGACGAGGGTGACGCTGCCATCCGGGGCGATCGTCACCCAGGCATTGAGCGCGAGGCCTTCGGCGGCAACGGTCTCGGTGTCGGCGTGGGCGATGGGCACGAGGCCGCCAAAGGCTACGGCGATGCCGGCCCCGCCGAGCGTGACCAGAAAGCTGCGCCGGGACAGGGCGGTGGTGTGGGGCTGGAGCGTGGTCGTCATGCTTCAGCCCTCCTGCGCCGCGCGCTCGATAGCGCGGACGATGCGGTCATAGGTGCCGCAGCGGCACAGATTGCCGTCCATATGCGCGACGATCTCCTCGCGGCTGGGGCGCGGCATGCTGGCGAGCAGCCCGGCCGCCTGCATGATCTGGCCGGACTGGCAGTAGCCGCATTGCGGGACCTGCTCGGCGATCCACGCCTTCTGCAGCGGATGGCTGGACTCAGGGGAGAGCCCCTCGATCGTTGTCACCTGCCGCCCGGTCACGTCCTGCAGCTGGGTCTGGCAGGCGCGCGTGGGTTCACCGTCGACATGCACCGTGCAGGCGCCGCACAGGGCGACGCCGCAGCCATATTTGGTGCCGGTGAGCTTGAGCTGGTCACGGATGACCCACAGAAGCGGCGTGTCGGGTTCGGCGGCGACCTGGACGGCGCGCCCATTGATGGTGAAGGCGGTCATGACGGCATCTCCCTCTCCCGGCAAAAGCTTCTCAAAAGGATGATGCCTGCCGCACCCGCTCATGGGAGCGCGGGCAGCGTGACCACAGTCGTTCCGGCGATGGAGGCTGCGACGGACTGTGTACGGCTTCGATCCGGCAGGTAACGCCGGCGTGAGGCATCATCGATAATTACGATAGGGTCCACGCCGACGGCTGCCTATGCTGCAACGTCCGTCATTCCTGCGCGATCGTGCGGAGGTTCTTCTGCACTGGACGCTGGAAACACTACCGGCGTCACTCCGGGCGCGGGGCGGGAATGCGCCGCAGCACGTCGTCATAGGGAACCAGGTCGAGAAACGCCGTCACCTCGACCGCCTGCCCGTCCCGCATGCGCAGGATCCAGGCATAGGAGTTGGCATAGGGCTGGCCGTCCTGCGCGGTGCCGACGCCCTCCCAGTTGACGATCACATGGTCGCCATCGGCCCAGACCGTCTTGCTGACCGGCCGGATCGGGCTGGACAGGCGGGAGACAAACGGGCGGACGGCCCGTTCGACGAAGCGCTCGCGGCCCTCGAAACGGCCGGCGCTCGGCCCGGAACCCTCGATTGTCCAGATGACTTCCGGGGACAGGAGGTCGGTGAAGAAGGTCGTGCCGCCTGCCTGCCAGCGCTCGAACGCCTCGGTGACGATCTGCCGGTTGCGGGCCTCGGCCGCCGGCTCGGACGAGGCGAAGGCAGCAGGGGTGACGGCGCCGGCGACGAGGGCAAGGGCCAGCAGGGCGGCAGGGAGAGGGGAGGTGCGAGAGGATGTCATCGCTCAGTTCCTTCGAAGAAAGGGAGATGGGGCTGGCGCCGGGCTTTCTGCCCGCACGCGGCACGGCGCGTCGCTCGCGGCACGGGTGAGTAAACGCGGTGAATTGTGCGCGCGAACGATCTTCCAGCCGGCGGGATGCGCGGGGCGGAGCGAGCGGCCGGGCGCTGCTGAAGCACCCTGTTTCCCGGGCATCGCCAAGACCCGGCGCCATCTGCCCAGACGATAAGTCCATACGGCAGCAGCGACAATTCAGGGATTCATCACCAGCCTGTCAAAGACAGCTAACCAATGCCGTGCGCATCAGCGCGTGCGGTCCATTCCCCCTCGATGAAAGGCTGGCTGCGCGGCCTGGTCGAAGCTCACCTTGGCGAGCGCCTCCGACACCTCCCAAAGCCGCGCCGCCACGGCCCGGTCCAGCGCCTGCGGCGGCGCTGGCTCCTCGACAGGGTGTCCGCGTGTCCCCGACAGCCGGTCCGGCCCATAATGGGCGCCGTCGCGCGCGTTCGGATCGGTGGCGGCGAAGAGGGTGGGTAGCGCCCCCTGCGCCGCAGGCTGGAACATCAGCCGAAAGACGCGGCGCAGAAAATAGATGGTCGGGGTGGGACCGCCCGGCGTGTTGTACAGGAGATCGGTGCGGGAAAGGCCGGGATGCGCCGCCAGACTCTGCACGCCCCATCCCGCCGCCCTGCTGCGCCGGCTGAGCTCGAAGGCGAACAGCAGGCAGGCCAGCTTCGACTGGGCGTAGACGGGAAAGGCGCGATAGCTGCGCTCGGCCTGCAGGTCGTCGAAAGCGATCGCCCCCCGGCGCGCCGCGATGCTGCCCACGGTCACGACGCGGGGATCGCGCCCCTTCCTTAGCAGCGGCATCAGCTGCGCGGTGAGCGCGAAATGGCTGAGATAATTGGTGCCGAACTGCAGCTCGAAGCCATCGCGAGTCTCGCGCCGCTGCGGCGGGGTCATCACGCCGGCATTGTTGATCAAGAGGTCGAGGCCGTCCTGCTCGCCCGCGAGCCGGGCGGCGAAGCTGGCGACCGAGGCGAGGCTGGCGAGGTCGACCTCGCCGAACCGCACCTGCGCGCCCGGAACCGCCTGCCGGATCGCCGCCACGGCGGCCGCGCCCTTTGCCGGGTTGCGCCCGGCGATCACTACGCTGGCGCCGGCGCGAGCGAGGGCCAGCGCGTCCTCATAGCCGAGGCCGCCCGTGCCGGTGATCAGGGCCGAACGGCCCTGCTGCGCGGGAATGTCCCGCGTCGTCCATCGTGTCATTGTCGTTCCCAAGCTGTTCGGAAAAGCCCGGTGAGCGGCCGTGTCTGACCGGGTTCACCTAGGCCCGAGAGTGACGGCCGCGCTGGAAATCGCCATGCCGGAACGCGCAGAAAACATGCCTATTCCTCCAATCCGGCAGGGGGCGGGAAGGGCGGCTCAAACCGGCGTCCGGACGGTCTCAGGCGAGCGCGTCGAGGATTCGTGGCGCCCAGGCGCGGGCGGTGAAGGTGGCCGTCATCACCTCGATCAGCACGGTCGCGAGCAGCAGCAGCGCGATGGCTGCCCCATTGGCCAGCGCGCTCCGTGGGGCCGTGCCCATGCGGAGGACAATCTCGGCAACGGCAAGGTTGGGCAGGTAGAAGAAGAACACCATGACCGCGTCGAACCAGCCGGAGAAATCCGCCCCACGGCCGAGGCTGCCGAACAGCAGGAACCAGAGGCCGTATTCCATCCGGTACAGCCACGAGCCGATGGTCAGCGCGAACAGGCGGATCGCCCAGGCCCGGTGCTGCGCCAGGCGCCGGGCGCGGGCATGGGCGTAGGTGAGGGCGGCGCACAGTACCATCAGCGCGCCATAGAGGCCGAAGCCGACATCCATCAGCGGCCCGCCGATCGTGCCGCTGGCGAGGATGAAGCCGAGTCCGCCCAGCCCCGCCGCGCCGGCCGAGACGACATAGATACGGCCGAGCCAGCGGTGGAGGGCGGGCGCGGCCCGCCGCACCGGGCCGATCAGCTGGATCGGCCCCAGCAGCAGCAGCAGCACGCCGCCGGTGAGGAAATGCGCTCCGATGGCAAGGGTCGCCAGCGGCGTGCCGGCGTCGTAGAGCCCCGGCAGCGCCCGGTTCCAGCGCTCGCCCATGCCGGCGGCGAGCGCGCCACCGAAGAAGACGACGATGTAGGTGGCGAAGATCGCGCCGCTGATCCAGCTCACCGCGATCAGCGCGCCGGCGCTCCAGCGCCGCGCCGTGCCGAGACGGTCGGGCGACAGGTTCTGATTGGCTCGAGTCATGGGCGCTGCCGCTTGCAAAGAGGGCCGGGGAGAGGCGAGACCGTGGCCTTGGCGAAGGGTCTCGGGCCGGGCGTCACGGCACGCGGCGGAAGACGATGGTCTGGCCGAGCAGCGGCGCGCCCATATAGGCCCGCACCTGCATTTTCTCACCCACCAGCTCGGCCTGCACCGACATGGTGCGCCCGGTGAGGCCGCTGTAGAAAGTGCCGTCTTCCCAGCGGCGGTCGCGCGCATCCCAGGCGAGATTGGTGACGAAGACGATGCCCTCCAGCGAACGCTCGCGCAGCGCCGGATCGGGGTTCAGCGTGTCCTTCTTGAAGGTGGTGCCGTCGGCCTCCATCAGCTGCCGGCCATAGAGCATGCGGGCGGCATAGCTGCCGCCGGCATCGAACATTTCCAGCTTGATGGCGCCGTTCTCGGCCTCCCAGACACCGACGATCTGATCCGGCGAAGCCGCCTGCGCGGCGGCTCCAACCGAGGAGAAAGCGAGCGCGGCCGCCGCGGCGGCAGCCAGAAGGCGTCCCTTGAGGGCGTTGGACATGGCTGTTTCCTTTGGAAAGAGGGGGCGGGCGAGGAAACGTCGACGTGCTGTCGCCTCGCAGGGGGACGGCCGGGCCCGGGGCCGATACGCGGCTGTGCACCCGGGATGCGCGCCGGCGGTCTCCCGTCAGCGCGGGAGCGGCCGGCGCCCGACCATCGAGTCGGGACGTTACCCGCCAATGGGGTCGGGACGAATGCCGGAACGCGCAGAAAATCTGCCTGATCCTCCAATTGGCGCGGAGGGCCAGGGGTGCCGATGTCGAACGCACGGGCGGGATGCCGCGCCCGGTGGGAGAGCCAGGCCGGCTCGCCGATGGGCGGCAGCCCGATCCAAAAAACGCCCCGCCGTCAGGCCGGGCGGGCTGACGACGGGGCGCGGTCGGCGCGGGGAAGGCGGGCGGGCTTGTCAGGCGGGCGCGGCGGCCGGGCCCATCGGCGAGACAGGGGAGGTCGGCATGTCGCGGCCGGTGAGCGAGCGATACAGGCGATGCTGGTTCAGCACATCCCGCTTGGGGGCGATGCCGAACATGCGGGAATACTCCCGGCTGAACTGCGAGGCGCTCTCATAGCCGACCTTGTAGGAGGCATCCGCGACGCTGGCGGCATTCGCCACCATCAGTCGCCGCGCCTCCAGCAGGCGCAGCTGCTTCTGGTATTGCAGCGGCGTCATCGAGGTCAGCGCCTTGAAATGCTGGTGGAAGGAGGAAGGGCTCATCCCCGCCGCCTCGGCCAGCTGCTCCACCCGCATGGGCTGGGCGATGTTTTCCCGCAGCAGATGGATGGCCTTGGCCACACGCTCGGTGTTCGAGGCGGGCAGCGACAGCTTGCAGATCTCCGCCCCATGCGGACCGCTCAGCAGCCAGTAGCAGATGTCGTGCATGACCGTTGGGTACAGGATGGGAACGGCCTTCGGGTTGTCGGCCATCCGCACCAGACGCTGGATGCACTCGGCGAAAGGTCCGTCGATCTGCGCCACGAAGGCGCAGGGGCCGCCGCTGGCGGGGGCGTGCGGAAGCGATTCCAGCCGCTCGACCATGTCGCGAACGACCGCGACGTCGAGATCGACGGTGAGGCCGACAAAGGGCTCGGTCTCGCTGGCCTTGACGATCCGGCCCGTGCCCGGGAGCGCGATGCTCACGACCAGGCATTCCATCACGCCATAGTCCAGCGTCTCGGTGCCGAAGAGGATCTGCTTGGCCCCTTGCAGCACGATGCAGAGCGAGGGCTGATAGATCTTCCGGTGGGGCATCACTTCCTGGAAGGAACGGATGATGTTGACCCCCGGCATGGGCGTGGGGAACAGGCCCTGCCCGCCGCCCCTGCGGTCGATATACGCCGTGACGGCCTCAAGAAGAGCTGACGGCACACACGCCTCCGGTTCGTTGCGCGACCTGCCCGGTCCGCCCCTTTGCCCCGAACGGGCAGGGGGGCCTGCAGGAATAGGCAAGTTTATTGAGATTTCGGGCATTCTGATCATGGGGCACTCCTTTTAGCTTATTGCTGCGAACATAAGCTGAGGAGCCTGCCTAGGATGACGGAAAGTGCCGTGAGATCAATAGATGGATTAAAGGATATCCCTTGTCCATCCGCCGAATCCGGTAGCGAATACGTGAGCGGGTGGCAGGTCTATGCTACATTTTTGACACTTTTCCTCGTGAGCGCGATCTCACAGGCCGATCGCATCCTGCCCTTCATTATGGCGGAGGCGATCAAGACGGAGCTTTCCCTGAGTGACACGCAGGTAGGCCTGCTCACCGGCATTCCCTTCGCCATCTGCTACACCCTGCTGTCCCTGCCGCTGGGCCGGGCCGCCGATCGCGGCTCGCCGCGCTTCGTTCTTGTGGCCTGCATCCTCGCCTGGAGCGCGATGACGGCACTGGGCGGCGTGGCAGCGAGTTTCCTCATCCTGGCCCTCACCCGCTTCGGCGTCGCCTCCGGCGAGGCCGGCGCCTTCCCGGCCGGCCATGCCATCATCGCCCGCACGATCAGGCCGGAGCGGCGCGGGCTCGCGATCGGGCTTTTCGCCATGGGCCTGCCGCTCGGCGCCATGGTGGGTTTCGCCGCCGGCGGCGCCATCGCCGACCAGCTGGGCTGGCGCGCGGTGCTGATCGGGGCGGGCGCGATTGGCGGGGTGATCGCCCTGCTGGTGCTGCTGGTCATCGGCCCGACCCCGCCGCTGCGCCAGAGCACAGCGACCGGCGACTCGTTCCTGCGCTCCAGTGCGCGGCGGCTGGCGGCCCCCGCCTTCCGCTGGCTGTTCGTCGGCGCAATCGCGGTCGGCTTCGCCTCGGCGCCGTTCTACGCCTTCGCCGGGCCGTTCCTGATCCGCATTCACGGCTTCACCGCCGGCCAGGCGGGGCTCGCCTTCGGGCTGCTGCAGGGGCTGATGGGCATTGTCGGCGCCGTGACCGGCGGGCGCATGTTCGACCGCGCGGTGCAGTCCGGCACAGGCCGGGTGCTGGGCCCGCCGGCCTATCTGTTCCTGATCGCCAGCGTGACCACCACCGCCGCGCTGTTCGCGCCGATCGGCTGGCTTTCCGTCGCCCTGCTGGTGCCGGGGATGCTGTCCTTCGCCTTCATGCTGCCCTTCGCCTTCGGCGCCGCCCATCTGGTCGCCGGCAAGGGCCGGGAGGCGCAGGCGACCAGCATCGTCATGGTCGGCTCCGGCCTGATGGGGCCGGCGCTGGGTCCGCTGATCGTCGGCCTCGTCAGCGATGCCGCCAGCGCGGCGCAGATTCCCGATGGCCTTGCGTTCGGCCTGCTCATCGTCCCGCTGGCGAGCGTGGCCACCGCACTGGCCATGCTGGTCGCCAACCGGCGCATCGCTGCCACTTTCGCGCGCCGCTGAACGACGCAATCCGAGCCGATTTCGGGTCCGTGCCTTCGGCGCGGGCGATGAACCCGCGCGCCCGCACCGATAGCCCGTTGCGCTGCCGGAACTGGCGGCGAAGCCCCCCTCGCGACGCGGCACCCTCGACGGCGCCGCCTGCCACAGAACCAGGTTTGGAACACTGCAATGCACCCACAGCGCATGGCCGAGACGCTCGGCTTCTTCCAGGCATGGCTGCGCAGCCCACTGCGCGTTGCCGCCATCGCCCCCTCGGGCCGCGCGCTCGCCCGGCTGATCACCTGCGAGATCACGCGCGAGACCGGGCCGGTGATCGAGCTCGGGCCGGGCACCGGGGCGTTCACCCGGGCGCTGATCGCGCGCGGGGTGCCGCCGGAGGACCTCGCCTTGATCGAGTTCGGCTCGGAATTCGCCGTCGCGCTGCAGGCCCGCTACCCCGCCGCCCGCACGTTGTGGATGGATGCCGCGCGGCTCGACACCGTCGAACTGTTCGACGGCGCGCCGGCCGGCGCCGTGGTCAGCGGCCTGCCGCTGCTGTCCATCGCCCCGCGCAAGGTGAGGGCGATCCTGATGGGCGCCTTCGACAAGATGCGGCCGGACGGCGCCTTCTACCAGTTCACCTACGGTCCCCGCTGCCCGGTGCCGTCGCACCTTCTGGGCTCGCTCGGGCTGGAAGCCGAACGTCTCGGTGGAACGCTGGCCAATCTGCCGCCCGCCGCCGTCTACCGCCTGCGCCGCGTTTCGCAGGCGGCGCCGCCGGCCTCCGCACCGGCACTTGCGCCGGCGCTTGCCCCCTGAGACGCGCGAGTGACCTCTAGCTGGGATCCAGCACCCCGTCCGGCACCTGGCCGAAGCGGGCGATGAGAACAGGTGGATCGGCGTCGCCGCTCTCGGGCTCGACATCGGTCGAGAAGGCGATGGCGCCGATCTGCACCAGGCTCATTCGCTCGGCGATGCGTTCGGCATCGGCGGCGTTGCGGACCTCCATCGGGATGCCGGCCTTGATCGCCCCGCGCTTGCCGGCCACGAAGGGCTGGACGACATAAAAGGTCTTCTTCGTCATGCGCGACTCCCGAGTTGCCGCACTCTGGCGCCAAGGCGCCGAACAAATCAAGAACAATCGAGCGACGTCAGCGGCTTCGGAGGCCCCGTTGGGCTCACCAACCCAGCGGGGTCCACGATCCATAGGACCCGATTGACTCGTTCAATAAATCCACATACCGTCTGCACATGTTCGCTATTTCTATAGATGGTATGTAGATCGAGATGTCCAAGACGGCCGCCACCCGCTTCCCCTTTTCGATTGGTCACGTGGCCAAGGTCACGGGTGTCGCCGTCTCGACCATCCGCTCCTGGGAGAACCAGGGGCTTCTCACATCCACCAAGTCTTCCGGCGGCCACCGTTCCTATGGCGAGGCGGATATCGAGCGCATCCGCCGCATCGACCGCATGCGCCGGGTCGAGGGGCAGAGCCTGTCGGGCATCCGCCGCTTCCTCGAAAGCGAGGAAGAGGCGAGCGCGGCCCCCGAGAGCGAGACGGCGCCGGTTGCCGCCTTCAATCATCTCGGCGCGCGCGTCCGCAGCCTGCGGCAGGAGGCCGGCATGTCGCTGCGCGAGCTTTCGGAGCGCACGGACATCGCCTCCTCGCATCTGAGCATGTTCGAGCGCGGCGTGGCCTTCCTCTCGCCCGCTCGGCTCAATGCCATCGCCGAAGTGTTCGGCCGCACGCTGGCGGAACTGCTGGGCGGCACCAAGGGGCGCGACTTTCCGGTGGTGCGGCACGGGCAGGGGCGCATCGTCGGGTCCTTCGGGCCCGGCGTCACCATCGAGCAGCTCACCGTTTCGCAGCGCCTGATGGACGCTGAGGTCTGGACCATCGACCCCGAACGCGAGAGCGACGGCTTCTACGCGCATGAGGGCGAGGAGCTGATCTATGTGCTCGAAGGCTCGCTGGAGCTGGCTCTGGCCGACCGCGATGCCGAGGTGCTGAACCCCGGCGACGGCGCCTATTTCAACAGCCGCATCGCCCATCGCTGGCGCAACACCGGCAACGTGCCGGCCAAGGTGCTGTGGATCAACACCGACAGCGACCGCCTGTCGACCATGAGTTTCGAGAAGACCGACCGGCGGCTCGGGCTGGGCGCCGGCCTCGGCGGCGGCATCGGCGAGGGGGCGCTGAGCCTGGAGCTGCCGCAGGGCGCGCGCACCTACCGCGTCATCGAAACCCACACCGAGGGCCATCCCACCCATATTCTCATCGAGCCGCTGCAAGGCCTCGACGCCGACAGCGTCGCCGGTAAGTCCCGCCAGTTCGCCGAGCGCTATGACAGTTTGCGGCCGATGCTGCTGCATGAGCCGCGCGGGCATTCCGGCGCCTTCGGCCTCGTGCCGGTGGCGTCCAGCGCCGCCGATTTCGGCGCTTTCTTCATCTCGTCCTATGGCTATCCCGGCCTGTGCGGCCACGCGATCATGGGCTACACGGCGGCGCTGCGCGCGCTTGGCCGTCTGTCGCGTCACCCGCGCTTCACAATCGAGGTGCCGGACGGCATCCTCACCGTGCATGTCGGGGTCGAGGGCGACGCGGACGCCATCGCGCTGGAAATGCCGCCCGCCATCGTCGCGGAAACCGGCCGGCATGCCCGCGTCGGCGGGCACGACCTCGACGTCGCCATCGCCATGTGCGGCGACTGCTACGCGCTGGTCGATGCCGACGCGGCCGGGCTGAGGCTGGACGTCAGCGGCATCGATCATCTGCTCGCCGTCGGCGACGCGCTGCGCCGCCATCTCAATGAGGCGCTGCCGCGCCGGCGCGGCGCGCAGCCGGCGGTCGATGCGGTGCTGTTCCATGGCGCGGGCGAGGGCGGCGCCGTGCGTCAGTTCCTCGCGATTGATCGCCAGAAATTCGACCGCTCTCCCGGCGTGGCGGGCCTCGCCTGCCTGCTGGCGCTGCGTGGTGCCCAGGGCGCGGCGGCGCCAGGCGCGCGGCTGGAAGCCGTCAGCCTGTTCGGGGGGCACCTCGCGGGCGAACTCATCACGACGACCCATGGTGCCGGTGGCGCCGTCGCGGTCACGACCCGGATCACGGGACGCGCGCATCTCAAGGCCGTGGCGACGCTCATCCAGGAAGTGGGCGATCCCCTCGGCAGCGGCTTCCTGCGATAGGCCTCCGCCTCAAGACCAAACCAGAGACACAGGGAACCGACGATGATCACCGCCTCGTCCATCCGGCCGTCCCCGGCCGCCGGCTCGCTTTTCCGCTCTTTCGTCCTGATGTTCGTGGGCGCCGTCGTGCTGGCGCTCTCGACCTTCCAGTCCGCCTATGCCGCCGATCCCAACCTCGTGCTCGACCGCATCCGCAAGAGCGGCGAGCTGCGCGTGCCGGTCATGATCGGCGAGGAGCCCGGCTATATCCGCGACCGCAACACCGGCGAATGGAGCGGCTTCTACGTCGAATGGGCCAACGACATCGCCACGCTGCTGAACGTCAAGGTCGTGCCGGTCGAGACCACCTGGGGCAACCTCGCCGCCGACTTCCAGGCCAACAAGATCGACATCGCCTTCGGCCTCAACCCGAACCCGAAGCGCGGCCTCGTGGTGGATTATCTCAGCGTGCCGCTGTTCACCGATGCCTGGGCCATCGTCACCAAGCCGGGCTTCGCCAAGAAGACCTGGGCCGAGCTGAACGATCCGTCGGTGCGTATCGTGGTGCAGAAGGGCGGCACGATGCAGGTCGTCGCCGAGGCGCTGACCCCCAAGGCCAACATCATCGTGGTGGAAGACCGCCCGCTCGGCATCATGGAGCTGCAGGCCAACCGCGCCGACGCGATGATCCTCGCCGTGTTCGACGCCATCGACGTCTCCAAGGCGATCAGCGGCCAGATCATTCTGCCGAGCCCGATGCTGCTCAACCCGGCGACCATCGGCATGCGCCGCGAGGAAGGCAATGAGGGCTACGAGAACTGGCTCACCAACTGGGTGAACCAGCAGCGCGCCCTCGGTCTCGCCCAGGGCAAGCTGCGCAAGGCCTTCGAGGCGCGCGGCATCGACCTCTCCGTGCTGCCGGCCGAATTCAACTTCTGACGTCGTCCCCCTCGTCGACGTCACCTACGGTGCCGGCGCCCGCCGCCGGCACCGGCCTTTCCCTCCCCGCAAGGTCGCTGCGCCGTGTTCGACTGGTCCGTCATCACCCAAAACGCCCATCTGTTCGCCTGGGGACTGGTCGTCACCCTCGAATACACGGTGATCACCTGCGTTCTCGGCCTGATCATCGGGCTGATGATCGCGCTGGTGCAGCTGTCGCCGATCAAGGCGCTGCGCGTCGTCGGGCGGCTGTTCGTCGAGTTCTTCCGCAACGTGCCGCTGCTGGTCTGGCTGCTGTGGAGCTATTACGCGCTGCCGATCTTCGCCGGCATCAACATCAGCAAGCAGGCGGCCGGCATTCTCGCCCTCAGCCTCTATGGCGGCGCCTACTATGCCGAAATCCTGCGCGCCGGCATCCAGTCGCTCGACCATGGACAGGCCGATGCCGCCAAAGCGCTTGGCATGCGCTCCTGGCAGGCGATGCGCCGCATCATCCTGCCGCAGGCCTTCCGCCAGATGATCCCGCCGCTGGCGGGGCAGACCATCATCCAGATGAAGAACACCACGCTGCTCTCGGTGCTGACGGTGCCGGACCTGCTCTACCAGGCGAGCTACGTGTCGTCGTTCACCTACCGGCCGATGGAAGTCTACACGGTGGTCGGCATCATCTTCCTCGTCATCCTCATTCCCTCCAACTATCTCGCGCGCCGGCTCGAGATGAACTCCCAGTGAGAGGGCGCGAACCATGACCCGTTCCCCCGCCGATGCCACGCCGCTGGTCGAGGTGAGCCAGGTGCGCAAGTCCTATGGCTCGCACGAAGTGCTCAAGGGCATCGACCTCACCGTCTATCCCGGCGAAGTGGTGGCGTTGCTCGGCTCGTCCGGCTCCGGCAAGACGACGCTGCTGCGCTGCGTCAACCTGCTAGAACATCCCAGCTCCGGCCGGATCGCCATCGACGGTTCGCCGATCTTCGACCGGGCGGCGGACGGGCACGACAATGCCCGCATCGGCGGCCGCGAGGTGGCCGCCATGCGCAGCCGCGTCGGCATGGTGTTCCAGCAGTTCAATCTCTTTCCGCACATGAACGTGCTGGCCAATGTGATGGAAGGCCCGCGCACCGTGCTGGGCGAGGACGACGCCAGCAACCGCGCCCGCGCCCTCGACCTTCTGGCCAAGGTCGGCATGGCGGAATTTGCCGACCGCATGCCCGGCCGGCTCTCGGGCGGGCAGAAGCAGCGTGTGTCCATCGCCCGCGCCCTCAATATGCGCCCCTCGCTGATGCTGTTCGACGAGCCGACCTCCGCGCTCGACCCGGAACTGGTCGGCGAGGTGCTCAACACAATGATCACGCTGGCCCGCGAGGGGATGACCATGCTGGTCGTCACCCATGAGCTGGGCTTCGCGCTGGAGGTCGCCACCCGCGTGGTGTTCCTGGATCAAGGCGCCATCTGCGCGCAGGGCACCCCACAGGAAGTGCTGCTCCACCCCACCAATGAGCGCGTGCGCACCTTCGTCAACCGCTTCCATGCCACCGCCGAACTGATGCGTCCGCTGCTGCAGACCTGACGCGCCGGCCGGCGCTTCCCCGAACCACCTGACCGGCGATGCATGCCCCCGCGCGTGCCACGCCCCCGCTCTGTCCCGACACCCCCGTTCAAACGCCGAGACCGCACATGACCAAGACCAACTGGCAGGGCATCCACAGTGTCCTCGTCACCCCCTTCCTGGCCGAAGGCCCCATCGACTTCCCGCGCTTCGAGGAACTGGCCGAGGCGAACATCGCCAATGGCGCCGATGGCCTCATCGTCTGCGGCTCGACCGGCGAGTTCTACGCCATGAGCGTCGCCGAGCGGGTGAAGCTGTTCGAGGCGACGGTGAAGGTCGCCGCCGGCCGCGTGCCGGTGCTGGCGGGCGTCTCGGACCTGCACACCGACGTGGTGCTGGAACTGACCAAGGCCGCCGAGACGACGGGCTGCGACGGCATCCTCGCTTTGCCGCCGATCTACGCCAAGCCGGACCTGCGCGAGGCCGAGCATTTCTACCGCCGCATCTGCGCCGCCTCCGGCCTGCCGGTCATGCTCTACAACAGCCCGGTGCGCATCGGCGTCAACATCACGCCCGATCTCGTCGCCCGGCTGGCCGAGATTCCGAACGTCGTTGCCATCAAGGATTCCTCCGGCGACATCCAGCAGGTTGCCGAGTTGTGCCAGAAGGTGAAGGGCGAGCTGGCGGTGTTTGTCGGTTATGAGACGATGATCCGCTCCTCCCTGCCGCTCGGCGTGGTCGGCGTCGTCGCCATGGCGCACCAGCTCTCTGGCCGCCTCGTGCGCGCCTATTTCGACGCCTGCGCCTCGGGCGATGCCGCCACGGCGGACCGTCTGGAGCCGGCGCTGTTCGCCATCTATCGCTGCTTCAAGAGCGGCAGCTTCTATGCCGGCATCAAGGCGGCGATGAACGCGCTCGGCCAGCCGGTCGGCATTCCGCGCGAGCCGCTGCTGCCCTTCACCGACGCGCAGCAGGCCAGCGTGGCGAAGATCCTCGCCGAGGCCGATGTCTCCTCCCTCATCACCACGCTCGCCTGAACGGACATCATCATGCGCTCGACCCGCATCATCCAGGGCATCGATTCCCACACCGCCGGCTGCCCGCTGCGCCTCATCACGTCTGGCTTCGGGCCGATCCGCGGCGCCACCATGGTGGAAAAGCGCGCCGACCTGATGAGCCGCGACTGGCTGCGCCAGCTCGTGCTGTTCGAGCCGCGCGGCTCGTTCAACATGCCGGCCGCCGTGCTCACCGAAGCCTGCTCGCCCGACGCCGATATCGGCATGCTCATCCTTGAGCCCGATACCTATCCGCCTATGTGCGGCCACTGCGCCATGGCGGTCGCCACCATCGCGGTGGAAGCGGGCTACATCACTGCGCAGGAAGGCGAGACGCTGGTGCGGCTCGACACCCCGGCGGGCGTCGTTCCGGCGCGGGTGAAGGTGGAGAACGGCCGCGCCGTCTCCGTCACGCTGGAGATGCCGCTGAGCTTCCTCTACCAGCGCGACGTGGTCGTCGAGACCAAGAGCTTCGGCAAGGTGCGCGCCGACATCGCCTTCGGCGGCGATTTCTATCTCATCGTCAAGGGCTCCGACCTCGGCCTTGAGCTGACCACCGACAATGCCTGGGCGCTGGTGAGCGCGGCGGCGGAACTGCGCGCCGGGCTGAAGGACATTCCGGTCCAGCACCCCACGCTCGCCCATGTCAACGAGATCTACCAGATCGAGATCGTCGGCGACGGCGATGGCGTGCGCTTCGACGGCAAGAACGTCGTGGTCTGCCCGCCCACCGTGATCGACCGCTCGCCCTGCGGCACCGGCACCGCCTCGCGCATGGCGATGCTGCACGGCAAGGGCGAGCTGAAGGTCGGCGACACCTTCCGCCATGCCGGCATCCTCGACACCGTCTTCACCGGCGAGATCCATGGCGAGGCCACCGTCGGCGACCTGCCGGCGATCCGCTGCACCGTCACCGGCTCGGCCTATCTCACCGGCAGCTTCAACTTCTTCCTCGACCCCCATGACCCGTTCCAGCAGGGCTTCCGCCTGACGGGCGTCTGAGGAAACGGGTTCAGGAGAGGCACATGTCCCACGATTTCGACCCGAATGGCGTCGCCGCGATCACCGATCACCTGATCGACGGGCGACGCGTCGCCGGCGACGGCGCGGAAATCGCGCTCATCCGCCCGTCCGACGGCGCGGCGATCGGCACCATCCGCGCGGCGGACGAGGCACTGGTGGACGCGGCGATGCGCAGCGCCGCCAAGACCCGCACCGCCTCCGGCTGGGCCACCGCTACGGCGCTGGAGCGGGCGCGGGTGCTGAAGGCATGGGCCGACCTCATCGACGCGCGGCGCACCGAGCTCGGGCGGCTGGAAGCGGCGACGACGACCCGGCCGGTGGCCGATGTCATCACCCGCGACCTCGTCCGCGCGGCCGGCGCCGTGCGCTATTTCGCCGAATGGGCCGACAAGATCGAGGGCTCGCTGATCGCCGGGGCGAACAGTGGCACCACCTTCCTCAAGCCCGAACCCTATGGCGTCATCGCCTCCATCGCCCCGTTCAACTTCCCCGCGATCAACGCGATCTGGAAGTCGGCGCCGGCGCTGGCGACCGGCAATGCGGTGGTGCTGAAGCCCTCCGAGCTGACGCCCTCCTCGGCGGTCATGATCGCCGAGCTCGCGATCGAGGCGGGGCTCCCCGCCGGCCTGTTCAATGTGGTGCAGGGCGCGGGCGCCACCGGCTCGGCGCTGGTGCGCCACCCGCTCACGGGCAAGATCACCTTCACCGGCTCCTCCGCCACCGGCGCGCGGGTGATGGCGGATGCGGCGATGACCGGCACCAAGCCGCTCACGCTGGAACTCGGGGGCAAGACGCCCCAGCTTGTCATGGACGACGCGCACGATCTCGACGCGCTCGCCGCCACCATCGCCGGCGGGTTCCTCGCCAATGCCGGCCAGGTCTGCACCGCCGGCACGCGGCTGATCGCGCCGCGCCGGCTGCTGGACGAACTCACCGACAAGATCATCGGCATCGCGCAGGCGCGCGTCGCCGGCCCCACCTGGGACACGCGCGCGACCCTGCCGCCGATCATCAGCGAAAAGCAGGCGGCGCGCATCGACCGCATGCTGGCCGAAACGGTGGCCGATGGCGCCACCGTGCTTACCGGCGGCCGGCGCTGCGCCAATATGAATTCGGGCGCCTATGTCGAGCCGACCGTGCTCGCCGGCGTGCCCGACAGCTCGGTCGGCTTCCGCGAGGAATTCTTCGGCCCGGTGCTCTCCGTCTACGCCTATGACGACGAGGACGAGGCGCTGGCGATGGCCAACCATCCCAGCTACGCGCTCGCCGCCAGCCTCTACACAACCAGCGCCGCCAAGGCCTTGGCGCTGCCCGCCCGCCTCAACGCCGGCACGGTCTGGGTCAACGGCCATGGCCGCCAGCCCGATTTCGCCACCCCGCAGGGCGGCTTCGCCGGCTCCGGCTTCGGCAAGGAAATGGGGCGCGCGGGGCTTGAGGGCTTCCTGCGCTTCAAGACCGTCTGGCTCAATCACGGCTGAGAACATGTCCGAACACGCATATGACTACATCGTCGTCGGCGGCGGCGCGGCCGGTGCCGTGCTGGCGAGCCGGCTGTCGGAAGCCTCGAACCTCCAGGTCGCGCTGATCGAGGCCGGGCGCGACACGCCGCCCGGCGCGGAGCCGGCCGACACGCTCGATGCCTATCCGATCGTCGCCTATTTCAACCGGCTCTATCACTGGCAGAACCTGTCCATCCACCTCAACGACCCCAAGCCCGGCGCGGCGGGGCGGCGCTACGAGCAGGCGCGGGTGATGGGCGGGGGCACCTCGATCAACGGCCAGTTCGCCTTTCGCGGCGTGCCCTGGGACTATGAGCACTGGCGCGAGGACGGCGCCGAGGGCTGGGGCTGGGACGATGTGCTGCCCTATTTCCGCAAGCTGGAAACCGACCTCGATTATGGCGACAGCCAGCTGCATGGCAGCTACGGCCCGCTGCCGCTGCGCCGCATCCCGGAAAAGGACTGGTCGCCCTTCGCGAAGACCGTGGCGAAGGTGCTCGACAAGAAGGGCGTGGCCAATATCCGGGACCATAACGGCGTCTTCGACGACGGCTATTTCCCGATGACCATCAACAATGTGGACGGCCAGCGCGTCTCCACCGCCCGCGCCTATCTCACCCGCGAGGTGCGCGCCCGGCCGAACCTCACCATTCTCGCCGAAACCGAGATGACCGAGCTGCTGTTCGAGGGCCGCCGCGTCACCGGGCTGAAGGCGCAGGGGCCGCAGGGGCCGGTGACGCTCAAGGCGCGGGAGGTGATCCTCTCCACCGGCGCGCTGCAGACCCCCGCCCATCTGCTGCGCGCCGGCATCGGCCCGGCGGCGCATCTGAAGGAGTTCGGCATCGCTGTGCGGGCGGACCGGCCCGGCGTCGGTCAGAACCTGCAGGACCACCCGATGGTGGCCTTCGCCGCCTATCTGCCGAAAGCCGCGCGCCTGCCGGCCAGCCAGCGCCGCCACATCCAGCTCGGCTATCGCTACTCGTCCGGCCTGCCGGAGACCACGCCGGGCGACATGTTCGTGCTGCCCTCCAACCGTGCGGCCTGGCACCCGCTCGGCCGGCGGCTGGCCTCGATCCTGGTCTGCGTCAACCGGCCCTATTCCACCGGTGAGGTACGGCTGCAGGGCCGCGACGCCGCGACCGCGCCCTTCGTCAATTTCCGCCAGCTCTCCGACGAGCGCGACCTCGCGCGGCTGGAGGACGGCATGCACCGGCTCTGGGGCATCGTCACCGATCCGGCGATGGACGGGGTGATCGAGAGCATCTTCCCCGCCACCTTCTCCGAGCGGGTACGCAAGCTCGGCGCGGTGAGCCGCACCAACTGGTTCATGACGCTGATGGCCGCCGGCATCATGGGCACCGGGCCGCTGGCGCGCAAACTGATGATCGAGAATGTCATCACCCCCGGCCTCAAGGCGAAGCAGATGATGGCCGACCGCGAGGGGCTGCGCGCCTGGATCCGCGAGAATGCCTGCGGCAGCTGGCACGCCTCCGGCACCTGCCGCATCGGCCGCCCGGACGATCCGCGCGCCGTGGTCGACAGCGCCGCCCGCCTGATCGGCGTCGAGGGGCTGCGGGTGGTCGATGCCTCGATCATGCCGGCTGTCATCAGCGCCAACACCATGCTGACGACGATCATGGCCGGCGAGAAGATCGCCGACACCATCAAGTCCGGCCGCTAGGAGAGGGGCCCGCCATGACGATAAGGCGCTGGATCTCGACCATCGACAGCCACACGGCGGGCCACCCCACCCGCGTCGTCACCGGCGGCGTGCCGCCGCTCAAGGGCGACACGGTGGAGGCGCGGGCAGAAGATTTCCGCGCCCGCTTCGATCCGCTGCGCACCTTCCTGCTGCATGAGCCGCGCGGCCATGCGGCGATGGTCGGCGTTGTCATGACCGAGAGCACGCGCGCGGATTTCGGCGCCTTCTTCCTCGGCAGCTACAAATATCTTGAGATGTGCGGCCACGCGACGATCGGGCTCGCGGTCACGCTCGATCATATGGGCCTGATCGGCCCGGCCGACGCGCCGCACTCCTCCTTCACGCTGGAAGTGCCGGCGGGCATCATCACCGTGCATGTGCGCCGCGAACAGGGGATGGTCGCGGCCGTCACCTTCGAGAATGTCCCGGCCCATGTCGCCGCCTGCAATGTGCCCGTCAGCGCCGCCGGTTTGAATGTCAGCGCCGACGTGGTCTGGGGCGGCAACTGGTACGGCCTCATCGCCGCCCGCGCCGCAGGCGTCGAGCTGGCGCCGTCCGGCGTGTCCCATGCCATGGCCGTCGGCGCCGCGCTGAAGGCGGCGCTCAACGCCGGCATCAATGAGGGCCGTGTGCCCGGCGCCGCGCGCCCGGTCGATTCCATCCTGTTCTACGAGACCGAGGCGGACGAGGAGGGGCTGGTGAGCCGCCAGCTGGTGGTGCTGGAATCCAACAAGTTCGACCGCTCGCCCTGCGGCACCGGCTCTTCCGCCAGGCTGGCGCAGATGGTAGCGCGCGGCGAATTGCGCCTCGACCAGCCGATCCGCACCCGCAACATTCTCGGCGTCGATTTCACCGCCACCGCGCGCGCGGTCGACGGGCGGACCGGTGCCATCCGGCCGCACATCATCGGCCTTGCCCATATCACCGGCGAGCATCGTTTCGTGCTCGCCCACGGCGACCCCCTGCCTGACGGCTTCCTCTGCCGTTGAGGCCAACAATCGGCCCGCCTCTTCCCCGGGCCCCTGGAGACGATGATGACCGACCTTTCCACCTATGATGAAACCATCGAGCTGCTGATCGACGGCACCTGGTGCCAGGGCTCCGAGGGCAAGAGCGAGGCGCTGGAAAACCCGGCGACGGGCGAGGTGCTCGCCACCGTGCCGCACGCTTCCGACGCCGATCTCGCCCGCGCGCTCGACGCCGCGCAGCGCGGTTTCAAAGTGTGGAAGGCGATGACCGCGCAGGCCCGCTACACGCTGATGATGAAGGCGGCCGATCTCATCGAGGCGCGCAAGGAGCGCATCGGGCGCATCCTGACGCTGGAGAACGGCAAGCCGCTCGGCGAAGCGGTGCCGGAGGTGCAGTTCGCCGCCGACGCCACCCGCTGGTATGCCGAGGAGGGCAAGCGCGCCTATGGACGGATCGTGCCGGCCCGCATGGCCAATGTCCGCCAGATGGTGCTGAAGGAGCCGGTCGGCCCGGTGGTGGCCTTCGCCGCCTGGAACTTCCCGTCTTCCAACGTCATCCGCAAGATCACTGGCGCGCTCGGCGCGGGCTGCTCGATCATCATCAAGCCGGCGGAAGAGACCCCCGGCACGGCGGTCGCCATCGCCCGCTGCTTCCAGGAGGCGGGCCTGCCGGCGGGCGTGCTGAATGTGGTGTTCGGCGCGCCGGCCCATGTCAGCCGCGTGCTGCTGGCCTCGCCCATCCCGAAGGCGGTGACGCTCACCGGCTCCACCGCCGTGGGCAAGGAACTCGCCCGGCTTTCGGCCGATACGCTCAAGCGCTGCACCATGGAGCTGGGCGGCCATGCGCCGGTCATCGTCCATGGCGATGCCGATCTGGAGCTGGCCGCGCGCACGCTGGTGGCGTTCAAGTTCCGCAATGCCGGCCAGGTCTGCACCTCGCCGACGCGCTTCTTCATCCAGGAGCAGATCTACCAGCCCTTCGTCGCCCGCTTCGTCGAGCTGGCCTCCACGCTGAAGGTTGGCAACGGTCTCGACGCCGGCACCAATATGGGGCCGATGATCGGTCGCCGCCGCCTCGCGGCGATGGAGGAACTGGTGAACGACGCCGTCGCCAAGGGCGCGAGCCTGAAGCTGGGCGGCACGCGCATCGGCAATCAGGGCCACTTTTTCGCCCCGACGGTGCTCGCCGACGTGCCGGCCGATGCGGCGATCATGTCAAACGAGCCCTTCGGCCCGATCGCCCCGCTCACCTCGTTCTCGGGCTTTGACGAGGTAATCGAGCGCGCTAATGCGCTGCCCTATGGCCTCGCCTCCTTCGTCTTCACCCGTTCCGGCGCGCTGGCGGCCCGCACCGAGGAGGCGCTCGACGCCGGCCTCGTCGGCGTCAACCACATGGCCGTCTCCACGCCGGAAACGCCGTTCGGCGGGGTGAACGAGTCGGGTTACGGCTCCGAGAGTGGCATTGAGGGGCTGGACGCCTTTTTGCGCACCAAGTTCGTCACCGAACTCGCGGCGCTCTGACGCGATCCGGCGTCGCTGTCGCGAGCCCGAGAACCCTGCGCGCTTATCCTGCCCGCCCCGGATCGAGGGCGAGCAGGTGCCGCACCACGGGAGGGCGCTCGACCCGGTGAAAGGCGCGCAGCTGCGCCTGCACGTCGGCGTCGGCGTGCGAGACGCGATGATGCTGGCGCAGATGCTCGGCCCAGGAGTCGACCATGAACCACTCCGTCAGCAAGGTCGGCTCGGCCGCATCCTCCATCACCCCCCAGGAGGTGGCGCCGTCACGCCGGCGGGCATGGGACAGCCGCTCCAGCACCTTCAGGAAGGCCGGCCGGTCTTCCCTCGCGATCTGGTACTCGATCAGCACCAGCACCGGCCCGCGATCCCCCGGCACCGGCTGGGCGAGCAGCGGTTCGGGCCAGTGGTTGGAGGGCGCAAGGTCGCTCTCGCCCCTCGGCAGCGCAACGCGGTGGACGATGAGCCCCGACAGCACGAGGCCGGCGGCGGCGGTCCATAGTGTCGCGGCGAGGCCGATCTCCTGGGCGATGAAGCCCCAGCCGAGACTGCCCCCGGCCATCGCGCCGTTGAACACGGTAAGATAGACGGCGAGCGCGCGCCCGCGCACCCAGTTCGGCAGGATCGCCTGCGCCGTGGCGTTGAGCGTGGTCAGCGCGACGATCCAGGCCGCGCCCATCACCAGCAGCACCAGCACCGCCGCCCATTTCGGCGGACCGAGGGCGAGCGCGGTCGAGGCGGCGCCGGTGGCGAGCGCGGCGGCGAGCATCAGCCCGTCCGGGCTCAGCCTGTCCCGCGCCATCGGCAGGGCCAGCGCGCCGGCAATGGCGCCGACGCCGACCGAACCGAGCAGGAGGCCGTAGAACGCGGCATCGCCCGCCAGCAATTGCCGCGTCACCAGCGGCAGCAGCGCCCAGACGGCGCTGGCGAAGGCGAAGAACACCGCGGCGCGCAGCAGCACCACATGCAGCTCGCGGCTGGAGCGGGCATAGCGCAGCCCGGCCCGGAAGGCGCCGCCGAAATGCTCGCTCAGTTCGTCCTGCGTGTTCGCCGGCCGCTTCCACCACAGCAGGGCGGCGATCACGATGAGGTAGCTGGCGACATCCGCCCCATAGGTCACGGCCGCGCCGAAGGCGGCGAGCAGCATGCCGCCGACGGCCGGCCCGATGGAACGGGCGATGTTGATGCCCAGCGAATTGAGCGCGACCGCGCTCTTCAGTTCGCCGCGCGGCACCAGCTCGGGCACGATGGACTGCCAGGTCGGCCCCATCAGCGCCGCGCCGATGCCGCCGACGAAGGTGAGCATGATGAGCCCCGACACGGTGACGAGGCCGCTCGCCGACAACAGCATCAGCGTGGCGCTGACGCAGCCCAGCATGATCTGGATGAAGATCAGGAATTTGCGCCGGTCGAGAATATCGGACAGTACGCCGGCCGGTATGGCGAGCAGGAAGATCGGCAGCATGCCGGCGGCCTGGACCGCGGCGACGGCGGCGGGCGAGGCGGAAAGGTCCGTCACCAGCCAGGCGCTGGCGACATCGCGCATGAAGCTGCCGGTATTGCCCAGCACGGTGGCGGCCCAGAGGACGGCGAAGACCGGGCGCCGCAGCGGCGCGAAGCTGCCGGCGGGCGACGCGGGCGATGGGGTGGCCTCGGTCATCTCTGTCTCCTTCTCGCCCGCAGGGCGCCTGTCACACCGCCCAGCAGGCGCAGCCGAGCGCGCCCCAGAAGCTTCGCGCGTCCGAGGCCGGCACCTGCGCTTGCAAGGCGCCGGCATGCGCATGGCCGTGGACGTTGCATTCCCGGGCGCAGCCGCACAGCCGGGCGAAGGCGTGCCGGGGTGCGCCCGCTTGTGCGCGTTGCTGGTAGCCGCCGAAGGTCCGTACCGGCGACCAGTCCGGCATCGCCGGCGGCAGTTCGGGCGCGAGGTCCTTGAAGTCGCCGGCCCCATGCACCGGCGTGCCGCCGAGCAGCGTCAGCACTGCGGTGATGTCGGCGATGGCGTCCTCCGGTACGGCGAAGTAGTCATCCGAGAGCACGGCGATGTCGGCCAGCTGCCCGGGGGCGATCTGCCCCTTCTTGCCCTCTTCACTGGAGAACCACGTGTTCGCTTGCGTCCACAGGCGCAGCGCCGTCTCGCGGTCGAGCCGGTTCGCGGCGGGGTAGAGGGCGAGCCCGCCCACCGTGCGGCCGGTGACCAGCCAGGCCAGCGAGATCCAGGGATTGTAGGACGCGACACGGGTGGCATCGGTGCCCGCGCCCACCTTCACACCCATCTCCAGCATGCGCCGCACCGGCGGTGTGCGCTCGGCGGCGCGGGCGCCGTAGCGCTCGGTGAAATACTCGCCCTGAAAGGCCATCCGGTGCTGCACCGCGATGCCGCCGCCGAGCCGGGCGATACGCGCGATGTTGCGGTCGGTGACGGTCTCGGCATGGTCGAAGAACCAGTTGAGCCCTTCGAGCGGCACGTCGCGATTGACCGTCTCGAACACGTCGAGCGCGCGGGAGATGGTCTGGTCATAGGTCGCGTGCATCCGCCACGGCCAGCGGTTCTGCGCCAGCAGGCGGATGACGGGTTCGAGGTCGCCTTCCATGCTCGCGGGCATATCGGGACGCTCGACCCTGAAATCCTCGAAATCGGCGGCGGAATAGACCAGCATCTCGCCGGCGCCATTGGTGCGGTAGAGGTCGTCGCCCTGGCCGGGCTTCACCTGCTTCGCCCAGCCGGTGAAGTCGGCAAGCTCCTCCTTCGGCTTCTGGGTGAAGAGGTTGTAGGCGATGCGGATGGTGAGTTCGCCGTCGCGATGCAGTTCCTCGATGATCGCGTAGTCGTCCGGGTAGTTCTGGAAGCCGCCGCCGGCGTCGATGACGCCGGTGACGCCGAGCCGGTTCACCTCGCGCATGAAATGGCGGGTGGAGTTTTTCTGGTACGCGACCGGCAGCTTCGGCCCCTTGGCGAGCGTTGCATAGAGAATGGTCGCGTTGGGCTGGGCGAGCAGCAGGCCCGTTGGGTTGCCCGCGCCGTCGCGCGCGATCTCGCCGCCGGGCGGGTTCGGCGTGTCTTTCGTGTAGCCCACCGCCCGCAGCGCGGCCCCGTTGAGCAAGGCGCGGTCGTAGAGATGCAGGATGAACACCGGCGTGTCGGGGGCGATCGCGTTGATCTCCTCCAGCGTCGGCAGGCGCTTTTCCGCGAACTGGTACTCGCTGAAGCCGCCGACCACGCGCACCCATTGCGGCGCAGGGGTGTTGTCGACCTGCTTCTTCAGCATTTCCATTGCGTGGGCGAGCGAGCGCACCCCGTCCCAGCGCAGCTCCATATTGTAGTTCAGCCCGCCGCGGATGATGTGCATGTGGCTGTCGATCAGGCCCGGAATCACCCGGCGCCCGCCAAGGTCGAGCCGCGTCGTCGCCTCGCCGGCCAGTGCCATCGCCTCGCGCGCCGCGCCGGCGAACAGCACCTTGCCGTCCCTGATCGCCACCGCCTCGGCCTGCGGATTGGAACGGTCGAGCGTCGTGACCTTGCCGTTGAACAGGATCAGATCGGCGGTGGATGGCATGATCGCGGTCTCCGCTGAGAGGGGCAGCCGGTCAGGAACCGGGTGGTGCCTCGGGGCCCTCGCCGGCGCCGGCCTTGCGGCCGGGCAGTTGGCCGAGCACGTGGTCGGAGCAGTCGGAGAGGCCGATGGCGGCGCGCAGGCTGTCGCCCTTTAACAGATGCCGGGCGACGGGCACCACTTGCTCGCCGATGAGAATGCCGAACAGCCCGACCAGCGCCACCACAGGCGGGGCCGGCGAGCGGACATTGATGAGGCTGTAGACGATGCCGACCAGCAGGCCGGCACCGAGCGAGGCGAAATAGAGCTTCATCGGCCGCACTCCTGCGGGCGTGCCGGGCTCAGCCCTTGATGAAGGCGAGCAGGTCCGGGTTGATCACCTCGGCATGGGTGGTGAGCATGCCGTGGGGGTAGCCCTTGTAGACCTTGAGCGTGCCGTTCTTCAGCAGCTTGACCGCCTTCAGCGCGGAATCGGCGATCGGCACGATCTGGTCGTCATCGCCGTGCATCACGAGCGTGGGCACGCCGATGGCCTTGAGATCCTCGGTCTGGTCGGTCTCGGAGAAGGCCTTGATGCCGTCATAATGCGCCTTCGCGCTGCCCATCATGCCCTGGCGCCACCAGTTGTTGACCACGCCGGGATAGACCTTCGCGCCCTCGCGGTTGAAGCCGTAGAACGGGCCGGCCGGCACATCGAGGAAGAACTGCGCGCGGTTGTCGGCGGTGGCCTTGCGGAAACCGTCGAACACCTCCAGCGGCAGGCCCTCCGGGTTGGCGTCGGTCTTCAGCATCAGCGGCGGCACGGCGGAGACCAGCACCGCCTTGGCGACGCGGCCGGCCGGCTCGCCATGCTTGGCCACATAGCGGGCGACTTCGCCGCCGCCGGTGGAATGGCCGATATGCACGGCGTTCTTCAGGTCGAGATGCTCGACCACGGCGAAGGCGTCGGCGGCGTAATGGTCCATGTCGTGGCCGCCGGACACCTGCGCCGAGCGGCCATGGCCGCGCCGGTCATGGGCGACGACGCGGAAGCCGTTCTGGACGAAGAACAGCATCTGCGCGTCCCAATCGTCCGACGACAGCGGCCAGCCATGGTGGAACATGATCGGCTGGGCATCCTTCGGACCCCAGTCCTTGAAGAAAATCTCGACGCCGTCCTTGGTGGTGATGGTGGTCATGGCAGGGGCTCCGTGAGTGGCGATGGTTGCGGCGAAAGCGGGAGCGAGCGGGCCGAGCGTGGCGAGGAGGGCCGTGGCGCTCCCCAATTCGAGAACGGCCCGTCGCGACAGAGCGGCAGGATGATCGCTCATGGCGCGCCTCAATGACCTTCCGACGCGCCGAACATGGTCTTGGCGTAGACGATGCCGTGGCCATAGGCGCCGCCGAACGTCTTCGCGATTCCGGTGGTCATCTCGTAGGTCTGGGTGCGGGCCCAGTCGCGCTGCAGTTCCAGAAGATATTGCAGCGAGGTCATCGGCCGGGCCCCGGCCTGGATCATCCGCTGCAGCGCGCGCTCATGCGCCTCGCTGGAAACATCGCCACAGGCATCGGCGATGACGAAGACCTCGAAGCCCTGGTCGAGGGCGGACAGCGCCGGGCCGACGATGCACACGCTGGTCCACAGGCCGGCGAAAACGATGCGGCTTCTGCCGATCTCATTCACCCGGGCGATGACGGCCGCGTCTTCCCAGGTATTCATCGAGGTCCGGTCGAGCATCGCCTGGCCGGGAAAGGCCTCGCTGATTTCCGCGAACATCGGTCCGGAAAAGCTCTTCTCCGCCACCGTGGTGAGAATGGTCGGGACATGAAAGCCGGCGGCAGCGCGGGAGATGAGCGCCGCATTGTTGCGCAGAATGACGGCATCGATCGAGCTGGTCGCAAAAGCCATCTGCGACTGGAAGTCGATCAGCACCAGGACATGGTTGTCAGGATCGAGGAGTTCCTTGCCGGGGGTCGGAGTTGCGGTTGGCATTGCACATCCCTGCGTGGTGGGGTCTGCCGGACTCGTAGGACGCGGGGCGCGGGCGGAACAATTGTGCGCGGGGAGGGGTGTTGTTGGCCCTGCGGCTAGGTTGGCCCGCCTTGCCCGGTCGCTCGGCGCAAGCAGGCGAGCAGCTCCTCAGGCACCACCGGCTTGGCGAGATAGCCGTGGAACCCGGCCCGCAACGCCCGTTGGCTCGTCGCCTCGTCGGGATAGGCGGTCACGAGGATGGTCGGCACGTCCAGGCCTAGCGCCCGCAGGCGGCGATGGAGCACGATGCCGCTGAAATCACGCAGACGAATATCCGCCACAAGCACATCGATCGATCGCGCCCAATCCGACGCCAGGAAGTCGGCGGGATCGGCAAAACACAGCGGCCGGTAGCCGAGTGCATCAACCAGTCCCCCCAATGCCGCCAAAGCCGCGGGATCGTCGTCGACGATTGCCACTGTCTTGCGCATGCCCGGCAAGGGTCCATCGCGCCGGACAACGAGTGGCCCGGCCATATGGCGGCGAGCTTTGCCGGCCGCTCCGGTGCGCCACAATTGGCCGGTGGGTGTAGGTCTCTACGCTCCGGAGCCAGGGGCGGCCAGCTGGTCGGCGATCCGTACCAGATCGGCGATGGTGCGTGCCTGCAGCTTCTGCATGATCTGGGCCCGGTGCACCTTCACCGTCGCCTCGCTCAGCTGCAGCTGGGCGGCGATCTGCTTGTTCATCAGCCCGCTGGCGATGAGCGGCATCAGTTCGCGCTCGCGCGGCGTCAACGCCGCCTGACGTCGGCGCAGCGCCGTAATCTCGGCGTCGCGCGCCCGGCGCTGGCGGTCACGGGCGATGCCCTCGCGCACCGCATCGAGCAGGTCCTGGTCGCGGAAAGGCTTGAGCAGGAATTCGACGGCGCCGGATTTCATCGCCGTCACCGACATCGGCACGTCGCCATGGCCGGTGATGAAGACGATGGGCGTGGCGATGCCGGCGCGCGCGAGTTCGCGCTGGAATTCGAGCCCGCTCGCCCCGCGCAGCCGCACATCGAGGATGAGACAGCCGGGAAGGTCCGGGCATCGGGCGTTCAGGAAGTCCTTCGGCGACTCATAGGTGAGCACCGCATAGCCTTCGCAGGACAGAAGGCTTTCCAGCGAGGCGAGCACCGAGCGGTCGTCGTCGACGACATAGACCACCGCGTCCGTCATCGGGCTTTCTCCTCCACGCTGGGCCTCGTCTGCGCGTCTGCCACAGACAGGATCGCCACGGGAAGCGAGAAATGGAAGATGGCCCCGTGCGGCGTGTTCGCGCTGACCCAGATGCTGCCGCCATGTGCCTCGACCACGGCGCGGCAGAACATCAGCCCCATGCCCATGCCGCCGGGCTTGGTGGTGACGAAGGGGTCGAACAGCCGCTCGGCCACCTCGGCGGCGATGCCGGCGCCGGTGTCGGCGACGCAGACATGCACGTCGCCATGCGGCTCCTGCGTCAGCCGCACCGTTACGCGGCGCGCCCGCAGCGGCGCCGTGCGCACGGCATCGACCGCGTTCTCGATCAGGTTGCGCAGCACATGATGCAGTTGCACGGCGTTGCCGATGACGGGCGGCACCTCGCGCTCGCCTTCGACCGCGATCTCCACGCCGAAATGGCGCGCGTCGCGGGCCGCCTCCGAAGCTGCCTGCGCGACGATGGCCGCAAGGTCCAGTTCGGCCCGCTCGCGCGTGCCCTTGGTGAACATGGTGCGGATGCCCGCGACCACGCCATTGGCCCGGTGCCCGTCCTCGACGATCCGGCGCAGCGCCAGCTCCGCCTTGTCGATGCGCGGCTCGGCCTTGGACAGCCAGCGCAGCGCCGCATCGGCATTTGTCACCATGCTGGCGAGGGGCTGGTTGATCTCATGGGCGATCGAGGCGGAGAGCGCTTCCATCGCGGTCAGCCGCTTCTCCCGGCTGCGCAACTCGGCCGCCACGGTGCGGGCGAGGCGGACATGCACCAGCGTGGTCTGGGCGATCAGGACCAGCAGGATGATGCTCATTGCCACCAGACCGTAGAGCCGGCCGGCCCACCAGCCCACGCTCAGCCGCGTGCCGCCACCGAGATAGGAGATCAGCAGCAATTCGATGCTGAGCGAGAAGAGGACGATGCAGACCCACAGGCTCAGCGCCGAACGGCGAAACCAGAGCAGCAGCACGATATCAACGGCATAGAGCATCATCGCCAGGGCGGGGACGACCTGCCACAGCAGGTTTACCTGCCGCCCGTCGCGCATCAGCGGCGGCAGCCAGTCGCGAAAGAACAGGGTCGCCTCGATCAGCACCGTCGCCCCGAGGCACACGCTGACCGCGACCAGCGCGGCGTTGGTCGCGATCTCCCGACGCGGGGCCAGAGCATAGGCAAGCACGAAAAGCGGAAAGGCCAGCCGGCGCAACAGGCCGAAGGCGGCCGTGACCTGCAGCCCCGCATCCATGTCGAAGCCGGTGAAGACGCCCGGAAAGGTCAGTGCCCAGGGCGCGAGCATAAGGGCGCCGAACAGGTAGCCGGAGGCGAGGAAGAGCAGTGGAAGCTGGCGCCTCGCACTGTAGAGCGCGAAAAGGAGGGCCGCCGTCATCGCCTCCAGCACAAAGGTCGCGGCGGCATAGGCGGGTACGAGGATTTCGGTGTCGTGCGTCGGCAGGCGCGCAAAGGGCATGGTCGCGACGAACAGGGCGACCAGCGCGAGCGACAGGCCGCCCGCCACGGCGAGTTGCAGGCGCGTGACGCGGAACGAGGTCTCCATCTGGTCTTCGCTGCCCGACACTGTGCGTCACCTTTCGCAGGAGATCCCCGGACCGATGGATGGTCGAGCCGGAACCTCCCCGAGTTGGTCCGCTTTGTCTACCGGCGGACGACGAAGACCTAACGGGCCGATCGTCGGACGAATTCGAGAAAGGCGCGCATGGTGGCGCTGCTGTGCCGCCTGTTGGGGTAGTAGAGAAACCAGCTCGCCAGTTTCGGGCTCCAATCCCCCAGCACCTCGACCAGCGTCCCGTCCGCAATGGCGGCGCGCGCGTAATCGTCGAGCACATGGTCCTCGATCACATGGGCGATGCCCTGGCGTCCCGGGCCCGACCGCGATCAGGAGGCCTGCCGGAGGCGCGCGGGCTGGCGCAGGCCGTATTCTCGGGAAGGATGGGGCGCCCCGGCAGGTGCGGCTGGCGATGCCTCCGCCGGCCACGCCGGGAGGAAACGCCCATCCGCCTGCGCGACAGGGGGAAGATGAAAGGCTGGCCCCTCGCCAAGCGATCCACTAGCCTCCGCCAAAACAAGGTGCGAAGCCCGTGGAAACGCCTGACCTACCCGCCTTGCGGTCCTATCACTCCTGGATCGCCAACGAGACGCTGGAAGACTATTCGCTGCGCTACACCGCGCGCTCCTTCCGTCGCTGGTCGCCCTTCGTCATCGCCAACACGGCGCTGGGAGGCATATCCTTCCTCGCGCTGGAGACGATCGGCGCCTCGATCACGCTGAGCTACGGCTTCATGAATGCCGGGCTGGCGATCCTCGTCGTTTCGGCGTTCATCTTCGTCACCAGCCTGCCGATCGCCTATTACTCCAGCAAATACGGCGTCGACCTCGATCTCCTGACCCGAGGTGCCGGCTTCGGCTATATCGGCTCGACCATCACATCCCTGATCTATGCTAGCTTCACCTTCATCTTTTTCGCGCTGGAAGGCGCGATCATGGCGCAGGCGCTGAAGATCTACGCCGATGTGCCGCTGGTGCTGGGCTATATCGTCTCCTCGCTGGTGATCATCCCGCTCACGCTCATGGGCATCACCATGATCTCGCGGCTACAGATGGTGACGCAGCCGCTCTGGGTCGGGATGATGATGCTGCCCTTCGTGCTGATCGCGGTGAAGGCGCCGGAAGACATCGCCGCGTGGACCCAGTTCGCCGGGCTGGAAACCGGCTCGCGCGGCTTCGACGTGCTCGCCTTCGGCGCGGCGGTCAGCATGATGTGCTCGCTGGTCGTACAGATCGGCGAGCAGGCGGATTATCTGCGCTTCCTGCCGGAGAAGACGCCGGCCAACCGGCTTGGCTGGTGGAGCACGGTCATCCTGGCCGGGCCGGGCTGGATCCTGATCGGCGGGCTGAAGATCCTGGCCGGCGGCTTGCTGGCGGTGCTCGTGCTGGGCAGCGGCCTGCCGCGTCCGGCGGCGCTGGAGCCGATCCACATGTACATTGTGGCTTATGGCTACGTGTTCGAAAACCCGGCGCTGGTGCTGTTCTGCGCGACGTTCTTCGTGCTGATCTCGCAGATCAAGATCAACGTCACCAACGCCTATGCCGGCTCGCTCGCCTGGTCGAACTTCTTCTCGCGCGTGACGCACTACCATCCCGGCCGGGTGGTCTGGCTGGTGTTCAACATCCTCATCTCGCTGCTGCTGATGCTGCTCGGCATCTTCGACACGCTGGAGGTGGTGCTCGCGGTCTATTCCAACATCGCCATGGCGTGGGTCGGGGCGATCGTCGCCGACCTGCTGGTGCTGAAGCCGCTCAAGGTCAGCCCCGGCTTCATCGAGTTCAAGCGCGCGCATCTGCACGATATCAATCCGGTGGGCTGCGGCGGCATGGCGCTGGGCTCGCTGGTCTCGCTCACCGCCTTCACCGGCATTCTGGGGCCGCTGATGCAGGCCTATGCCGCGCCCTTCTCATTCCTCGTCGCCTTTCTGACCGCGACGCTGATCGGCTTCGCCACCGGCGGGCGCTACTATCTCGCCCGCCCACCGGTGCATCCGAGCCTCGGCTCAGAGCCCTCGGCGGTGCTGCGCTGCGAAATCTGCGATCATGGCTATGAGCGGGACGACATGGCCTATTGCAGCTTCTACGAGCGTCCGATCTGCTCGCTGTGCTGCAGCCTCGATGCGCACTGCCACGACGCCTGCAAGAAGTCGCATCAGGATCTGGAGACCTCGCGCTCGCGCTATTTCGGTGGCGGGTTCACCCGGCGCATCGCCCCGCATATGCCGCAGCGGCTTTTGAAGGTCGCCGGTGTTCTGGTCGCCCTCGCAGTGGTGACGGGCGCGCTGTTTCTGCTCACCTACCGGCTGATCGACCCAGGCGAGGATGTGCCGCATCTCGACAATGGCGCGCTGCTGCTGCGGATCTTCCTCGCTCTCCTGCCGCTGCTGGCGATCAGCGCCTGGTGGATCGTGCTGGCCAATGAGAGCCGGGAACTCGCCGAGCGCAACCTCGTCGGCTCGCTGGAGAAACTCTACGAGACGCGCGAGGAACTCACCCGCAGCGAGCGCCTCGCGGCCCTCGGCCAGCTCACCGCGACCGTCAGCCATGAATTGCGCAACCCACTCGGCACGCTCGCCACCTCTGTCGCCGTGCTGCAGCGGGCCGGCGGCATGGCCGGGGAGCGGGAGCGCAACGAACTCGACCGGATCCAGCGCAATGTGCGCCGCTGCGTGCGCATCATCGACGACCTGCTCGAATTCTCCCGCCGCCCCAATGTCACCATGGTGCCGCTGGCGCTCGACGCCTGGATCGTCGAGCAGGTGGCGGATCTGCGGGCGCTATCGCCGGTCGCGCTCGAACTGGAGTTGCAGTGCGACCGCATGATCGAGGCCGATGGCGAGCGGCTGCGGCAGGTTCTGGTCAATCTGGTCCAGAACGCCATGCAGGCGGTACTCGAACGCCCGGCCGGCGGCGCGGCGGGGCGGGTCCGAATCGAAACAGCCTGCGAGGAGGAGAGCGTGCGGCTGACCGTCGCCGACAATGGCGTCGGCATGAGCGAGGAGGCCACCCAGCGGCTGTTCGAGCCCCTTTTCAGCACAAAGCCCTTCGGCCTCGGCCTCGGCCTCGCTCTGGTCCGGCGCCTGGTCGAGCGCCATGGCGGCCGTGTTGTCGTCGCCTCCCGTCCCGGCGAGGGTACGCGGGTCGACATCTTCCTGCCCGCCGCCACTGCGGAGCGCCCACATGTGGCATGACGAGAAGCGGCGCGTCCTGATCGTGGACGACGACCACGACTTCGCGGCCAGCCTTGCCCTGCTGCTGGAAATGGAAGGCTATGACGTTGTTGTCGCCCATGACGGGGCGGCCGCGCGGGACGCGGTTACGGCGGTGGCGGTGGCGGTGGCGCTGGTCGACATTCGCCTCGGCCATGAGGACGGGGTGGCGATCGCCATTGAGCTGGGGCGGCAGCGTCCGGAGCTGCTCACGGTCATGGTCACCGCCTATGCCTCGGTGCAGACCGCCATCAAGGCATTGCAGGCCGGCATCTACGACTATGTCTGCAAGCCGTTCGAGCCCGCCGAGCTGCTGGCAACGCTGGCCCGATGCTTCGACCGGCACCGCCTGGCGGCAGACCGTGCGCAGGCGGAAGAATTGCTGCGCCGCAGCCGCCGCATGGAGGCCGTTGGCCGGCTCTCGGCCGGCATCGCTCACGACTTCAACAACCTGCTCACAGTGGTGGGGGGAAACCTCAAGCTCCTGCAGGAGGAATTGGCGCGGGGCGCGGCGGGCGACCCCGCCATCATGCGCGAATTGGTCGGCGACGCCCTGGGGGCGGTCGAGGACGGCATCTGCGCCAACCGGCGCCTGCTCGCCGTCGGCCGGGCGCAGCCGCTGCTGCCGCGTGTGCTGGATCTCGGCCACGCAGTCGAACAGGTCGTGAGCCGGGCGCGCCACGCCTTCGGTGCGGGGATCACGCTGGAACTGTCCCGGCTACCCGTCGACTGCCTCGCAGTCGCCGATCCGCATCAGCTCGAAGCCAGCCTGTTGAACCTGATCTTCAATGCCCGCGACGCGGTGGCGGGCGCCGGCACCGTGCGGGTCGAGCTCGAACCATGCGATCTGCAGCCCGGCTCGGCCTTTCTGCTCGCCGACATGGCGCCGGGCGCGTATGCCGGAATCGTGGTCCAGGATGACGGCTGCGGCATGGCCGCCGATATCGCCGAGAACGCGCTGCAGCCGTTCTTCTCCACCAAGCCGGCCGAGAGCGGCAGCGGTCTCGGCCTGCCCACCGCCTACGGATTCGCGCGCCAGTCCGGTGGCAATCTCCTCATCGAGAGCGAGGCCGGCGTGGGCACGCGGATCACGCTACTGCTGCCGGCGATGCCGTCGCGTCCCTGAGCGGGCAGGGGCCGGCGTCAATGCGGCGGGGGCGGGGTGAAGACATAGCCCTCGCCGCGAACGGTCTTGATGACCTGGTGGCCGGTGCCGTCGTCCAGCTTGCGGCGCAGCTTGCCGACCAGCACGTCGATGCTGCGGTCGAACGGCGCCCATTGCCGGTTGGCGACGAGGTCAAGCATCTGGTCGCGGGTGAGCACGCGGCCGGGCCGCTCGGCGAGCGCGACCAGCAGGCGGAATTCGTGGCTGGTCAAGGCCACCCGGGTGCCGTCCGGGCGGATCAGGTCGCGGCCGTCGAGGTCGAGCCGCCACGCCCCGAAGCGCACGCGCTTGTCCGGCCCCTCCAACGGCTGGGCGCCGCGGCTCATGCCACGGGCGCGCCGCAGCAAAGCGCGGATGCGCGCCAGCAGCTCGCGCGGCTCGAACGGCTTGGTCACATAGTCATCGGCACCAAGTTCGAGGCAGACGATCTTGTCGACCGTTTCGCATTTGGCCGAGAGCACGAGCAATGGCATGTGCCCGGTCGCACGCACCGTGCGCGCCAGCGACAGGCCGTCCTCTCCGCGCGGAAAGGTCAGGTCGAGGATGATGAGGTCGAAGCTGGTGGCGGCGAGAGCGTCGCGCATGCTGGTGCCGTCCAGCGCGAACTCCGCCGAAAAGCCTTCCCGCGCGAGGAATTTGGTGACGAATCCGCACATGCGGCGGTCGTCGTCCACCATCAGGATGCGCGGCATGCGCACCGTTTCGCCCATCCTACCGCCCCGTGCATTCGCGCACCGAGACGACTTTTCGTCGCCTTGAGGTCGATCATAGCCGGTCGGGGCGGGCAATGGGCAGCCACACAGCCGGAATTACAAAACTTTACATTTGCCACCCCCGGCGCGGGTAGGGCGCTTACATACGCCTCCTAGCCTCCTTGGGCAGGGTGCGGGCAAGGCGGCTTTCCACCGCCTGCCTTCAGCAACGGCAAGAAAGCCGCGGCACCCTCACAGGAGGAAGCTCATGGCCAAGACCGTCTTCAAGATCGATCTCAACAAGGCGCCGGAAGACCAGGACATCAAGACCCATAATCGCTGGCATCCCGACATTCCCATGGTCGAGATGTTCAAGCCCGGCGACGAGTTCCGGGTCGAGTGCTACGACTGGACTGGCGGCCAGATCGGCAACAATGACAGCGCCAACGACGTGCGCGACGTCGACCTGACCAAGGTGCACTATCTCAGCGGACCGTTTGGCGTCGAAGGCGCCGAGCCGGGCGACCTGATGGTCGTCGACATTCTCGATATCGGGCCGCTCGAAGGCTCGGAATGGGGCTTCAACGGCCTGTTCGACAAGAACAATGGCGGCGGCTTCCTGACCGAGCATTATCCCGATGCGGTCAAGTCCTGCTGGGATTTCCACGGCATCTACACCACCTCGCGCCACGTCCCGAGGGTGCGCTACCCCGGCCTGGTTCACCCCGGCCTGATCGGCTGCCTGCCCGACCACAAGCTGCTGGCGGAGGCCAACCGGCGCGAAGCCGCACTCGTCGCCACCAACCCCAACCGCGTGCCCCCGCTCGCCGCCCTGCCTTATTCTGACACCGCGCTGATGGGCCAGATGCACGGCGCCGCCCGCGACAAGGCGGCGGCGGAAGGCTGGCGTACCGTGCCGCCGCGCGAGCATGGCGGCAATTGCGACATCAAGAACCTGTCGCGCGGCGCCCGTTGCTACTTCCCGGTCTATGTGAAGGGGGGCGGTCTCTCCATGGGCGACATCCACTTCTCGCAGGGCGACGGTGAAATCACCTTCTGCGGCGCCATCGAGATGGCCGGGTGGATCGATATCGGCGTGAGCCTCATCAAGGGCGGCATGGCGAAATACGGCGTCATCAATCCGATCTTCAAGCCCAGCCCGATCGACCCGCATTTCGATGACTACCTGATCTTCGAGGGTATCTCGGTCGACGAGCATACGGGCGAGCAGTACTATCTCGACGCCCATGTCGCCTATCGCCGTGCCTGCCTCAACGCCATCGAGTACCTGAAGAAGTTCGGCTATTCAGGCGAGCAGGCCTACACGATCCTCGGCACAGCGCCGGTAGAGGGCCGCATTGCCGGCATCGTCGACATCCCAAATGTCTGCGCGACGGTGGCGATCCCGACCAAGATCTTCGATTTCGACATCAACCCGAACTCCACCGGGCCCACCCGGCAGGTGTCGGGCGTCGACGTCGCCCGCGCGAGCTGAACCCTTCCGGCAACCTGGCGCCCCGGCTGGCCGGTCCGGCCGGGGCTGAGGAGATCGACCATGCTGCTCGGACTGGGCCTGCTCTATGTCGGCGCGGTGCTCGTGCTCAACGGCCTCTGGCTGCTGGGCAAGATCGAAGATCGCGAAATCATCGTGGTGAACGTCGTCTCCGGTGTGGTGACGCTCGCCATCTCGCTGTTCTGGGCGTTCAACGCGCAGGCGGATGCCGGCTCGATCAAGGGCGCGGCGCTGACCCTGCTGTTCACCGCCACCTATTTCTGGGTCGCCTATAACCGCATCACCAAGGTGGACGGGCGCGGCCTGGGCTGGTTCAGCCTGTTCGTCGCCATCACCGTGGCGCCGGTGGCGATCCAGTCGCTTCAGGGGGCGGACAGTTCCATCAGCCTCTGGATGGGGTGGAACTGGGTCGGCTGGGGCCTGCTGTGGTTCTGCTACTTCCTGCTGCTCACGATGAAACAGCCGATCCTGCGCTTCACCGGCGCCTTTACGGTGCTGATCGGCATCGTCACCGGCTGGGTGCCAGGCGTGTCGCTGCTGCAAGGCTGGCTGCAACCCTGACCTACCGGATGGCCCATGGGCCATCCGCTTTCCCATATGGAGCGAAACCTGGAGCGTTGCGATGCCCCTCTATTCCTATGCCTGCGAGGATTGCGGCCCGTTCGAGGGCTGGAGTTCGATGAACGACGCCGACCAGCCCGCCTGCTGCCCGGAATGCGCCGCCAGCGCGCCGCGTGAGATGGCGATGCCGCGCCTCAGCACGATGAACGGCACGCTGCGGCGGGCGCTGGCCCGCTCCGAGGGCACCGCCTCCGAACCGAAGGTGGTCTCGCGCGAGCATCTGGCCGGCTGCGGCTGCTCACTCTGCGGTACGCGCAAGAACAAGCCGGCGCCGATCGAACGGCGATGGTCGCTGGGCCACTGAAGACGGCGCCGGAGCGCCGCGCGATGCGGCGACCAAGGCGGCAGCAGGCCCGTCGCCGGTCCTGCTGTCCGCCTCGCAGGCGGGGCGGGGCCATCGATCGTCGGGACCTCTGGCGCGACAGGCCTGCTTTTTATTGGGCGGGGTGGTCTGGCCGGTTGCCGTTAGCCGTCATCTCTCGCATCCTCCACCCATGTCATCCTTCGGCGCCACCATCTCTCTCCACGTCAAGCAAGGCCGGGCCACTGTCCGGCGGCGGCGAGCGCGAGCGGCATGAGCGCGTCGGTCACTGAGCGTCTTCGCGGACCGGCCGACCGCTGCATCGCGCGGCGATCCCTCCGACCGTCGCGCCGCTTCGACGCGCCCCCGGCGGCGCCGGCACGCGCCTCGGCTCAAGTGGGGTCATAGCTTGGTCGCTCAGGCGGTCATCCTCTGCGGCGGCCTGGGCACCCGCCTCGGAACGCTCACCGAAGCGACGCCGAAGCCCCTGCTGGAGGTAGCCGGGCGGCCTTTCCTCCTTCATCTCATTCAGGAGGTCGCCCGCCACGGCGTGCCACGGATCACTCTACTGGCCGGCCACTTTGGCGAGCAGATCAAGGCGGCTTTTCACCGCCAGCGGCTTTTCGGGGCTGAGATCGAGGTACTGGCAGAACCCGCGCCGCTCGGCACTGGCGGCGCGCTGGGTTTCGCGGTCGGACACCTCGACCCGGAATTTATGCTGCTGAACGGCGATTCCTGGATCGACGCCGACCTCACCCGCTTTATGCGGTCCTGGAAGCTGGCACGGCAACGCGACCCTGCGCTGATCGTCCAGATGTTGCTGCACCGCGTCGCCGATCCCGCCCGCTTTGGGCGGGTGACGCTGGAGGGCGACTGGGTTACCTCCTTCGTCGAGAAGGACGCACGGTGCATGGAGGCGTCGGCGCTGGTCAATGCCGGCGTGTATGTCGTCGACCGCCGGATTGTCGACCTCATCGCACATCACGGCGCCTGCTCGCTGGAATGGGAGATCCTGCCCCGCCTCGTGGCGGAAGGGCGGGTTGTCGCCACTCAGGCACCCGAGGGCGCCTATTTCGTCGATATCGGTATCCGGGAGACCCTTGCCCGGGTGCAGGACGAACTGATCAATGTCCGCACCCGCCCCGCCGTGTTCTTCGACCGGGACGGAACGCTCACCCGCGACAGTGGCGACCCCCACCGCGCCGATGATCTCATCTGGATGCCCCAGGCCCGCGAAGCCGTCGCCCTCGCCAATGATAAGGGCTACTTTGTCTTCGTTGTCACGAACCAGTCCGGCGTCGCACGCGGGATGTATGAAGAGGCCGCAGTCGAGACCTTTCACCGCGCCATGCAGGACTCGCTGACGCAGATCGGCGCGCATGTCGATGCGTTCCACCGGCGCCCGCACCACCGCGACGCCACCGTTCATGGGTCCCGACAGGATTGCTCAGGCCGCAAGGCCGGTCCTGGCATGATCCTTGATGTGTTGGCTGCCTGGCCGGTGGAGCGCCGCCGGAGCTTCCTGATCGGCAAGGGCGAGGCCGATATCGAGGCGGCGCGCGCGGCCGGTCTGCGCGCCGTTCGGTATCAGGACGGATCGCTGCTCGACATCCTGTCGGCGTCGCTTTAAGCGGTATCCTCATGTGGATCAGCAGAACCCCTCTTCGGGCGAGTTTCTTTGGCGGGGGCACCGACTATCCCTCGCATTTCCGCTCCAGTCCCGGCGCCGTGCTGGGCGGCACGATCGACAAATACATCTATATCCAGGCTCTTCCCCTCTCTCCCGTCGCCGAGCAGAGATTTCGCGTCACCTACCGGGCGACCGAGAGCGTGCAGCGGATCGAGGACATCCAGCATCCGGTGATCCGCGAAACCCTGAAGCTCTATCGCTGGGAAGACCCGCTCAACATCGCCACCATGTCCGATCTTCCCGGGAATACGGGTCTCGGCAGTTCGTCGGCGTTCACTGTCGGCTTCATCAACCTTTTGCACCGCATGCGCGGCATCGAGCTGACACGCTATGAGCTCGCGCGACAGGCGATCCGGATGGAACAGGAGATTCTCCGGGAGAATGTCGGCATACAGGACCAGATTCATGCCGCCTTCGGCGGGCTTGCCCGCTACGAATTTTCCGGCGACACCATCGCCATCGAGCCGCTGCGGCTAACCACCAGCCGTCTGGCAACCCTCAATGCCTCGCTTCTGCTCGTCTATACCGGCACACAGCGGCGCGCCATCGACGCGCTCGACAGCCAGCACCTGCGCACCACCCGCGGCGACAACCGCGCCCATCTCAGCGAGATGTATGAGATGACGCGCACCGGTACGCAAATCCTGGAAGCGTCAGGTAGCGACACCGCCAGTGTGGCGCGTTTCGCCGACTTGCTGGATGAAGGCTGGCGCCTGAAGCGAAAGCTGGGCGAGGGCGTCACCAACCCGGCCATTGACGATCTCTATCTCGAGGGCAAGGCGCTTGGCGCGCAAGGCGGCAAACTCCTTGGCGCCGGCGGTGCCGGCTTCATGCTCTTCATTGCCGAGCCGGCCCGCCATGACGCCTTTCGAGAGCATTTCGGAGCCGGCAACGTCATCCCGATCTCGATGACCGATGCCGGCTCAACGGTCTCGTGCTTCGATTGAGCCGCGCCGGGCGCTCCCTCTCCCGAACCATGACCAGCAACAGGCCTGGCGGCGCCTGAGTCCGTTTCAGCGGCGTGGCGGGCGCAGGGCCGATTCGGCAATTCCGCAGATCAGATGGCCAATCGTGATGTGAGCTTCCTGGATATGATTGGTCTGCCCGTGCGGCACGGGGATCAGGATGTCGGAAAGCGGCTCCAGGGCACCACAGGTCGCGCCGGTGAGGGCAATGGTGACGATTCCCATCTCGCGGGCAACCTCGAAGGCCTTCACCACATTGGCGCTATGGCCGCTGGTGGACAGGCCGACCAGCACATCGCCGTTCCGGCCGATCCCCCGGATCTGGCGGGCGAAGATATGCTCATAGCCATAGTCATTGCCGATCGCCGTGAGCGCGGAGGTGTTGATGGTCAGGGCCAGGGCGGGCAGCGGATCGCGCTCGTACAGGAAGCGCCCCATCAGTTCCGCCGCAAGATGCTGAGCATCGGCCGCCGAGCCGCCATTGCCGCAGAACATCACCTTGCCCCCGCAAGACAGGGCGGCAATGCAGGCATCGGCCGCCTGCGCAACCTGGCTGGCAATGCCCTCGAGCCGCCCCATCAAACGGGCGGTTTCGGCAAAATAGGCGACGATGACGTCGGTCGAATTGTTCATGCAGCTCTGCCCGAGAGGCGTGCAAAGCCCCTATCCGCTACCGCCCGGACCTTATCCGAGTCGAGGGCTGGCGGAAGGGGGCCAGAACCCGGCGAGCAAAAGCGCCGTCCCGCCCATCGCGCTCACTCCGGCGCCGCCACGGGCGAACCGATGACCAGTTCGTCAGCGACGAAGCGCTCGATTCGGCCGGGCAGATAAAACACATCGGAAACCAGGTCGTGTTCCGCGACCGTCCAATGCGGGTCACTTTCCCTGCGCTGCACCCATACGAAACGCGAGGTCGGCCGCTCGGCCTCCTCTTTTAGGCGAATAGCCGCCATCTCCGCGGCCGACTTCGCCGGTAGCCAGCCGGATTGGAGGATGGCGCCGAGCTGGACGGCGGCGGTGTCTGGGATGGCCTTCGCGCCGGTGCTCCAGCGGCGCACCGTGCGAATGTCGACGCCCAGGAGCTTGGCGATCGCTGCTGGCGTCGCGTTCAGCGTTTCGAGTGCGTCCTTGAATTCTTCGGCTGTCATCTCTTGGCTCGCTTCGAGGTGGGGCGCTCGACCACTTCGGAGCCTTTACCGGACAGGGTCCGGCGTGGCACGGCACTCGCGGGCGAGGAGGCCTGGCGCAATAGCAGGAGCGAAGCTGGCTGGCTATGGCACCCCGCGGAGGTCCGGGACGGCGGATGGCGATCACAGAGCCGCGGCAGGCCTCATGTCTACCGGTGTCACTGGCCGAAGAGCCGGGCGTCACCCGCCTCCCAGTGCAACCGCACATGGGTGCCCATGGTCAAATCCTGCGGACGGATACGGCTCGCGGGAATGCGCACATTGACGCTGGCGCCCCATCCGGTGGCGAGCACCACATGGTATGTCTCGCCGATGAAGGTGGCGTCGGTCAGGACGGCGTCGATGCCCGGCTCCGCCCCCTCGCCCAGCGGCGAGAAACGCAGGCGGTCGGGGCGGATCATCAGCCCGGCGCGGGCGCCAGCGACGGCGGCACCGTGCAGGGATATCCCGTTCAGGGTGCCGCCATCCGGTAGCACAATGTCGGCGCTCCCGCCCTCGCTGCGGGTAATGGCGCAGTCAATGAAGTTGGAATGACCAATGAAATCAGCGACAAAGCGCGTGCGAGGCGCGTCATAGAGTTCGCGGCCCTTGCCGAGTTGTTCGATGCGACCCTGATTGAACAGGGCGATGCGATCGGAAAGGCTCAGCGCTTCCTCCTGGTCGTGGGTGACATAGAGAATGGTGACGCCGGTCTGGCGGTGGATGCGGCGGATCTCGTCCTGGATCTCCTCGCGCAGCTTCTTGTCGAGGGCGGAAAGCGGCTCGTCCATCAGCAGCAATGGTGGGTTGTAGGCCAGCGCTCGGGCCAGGGCGACACGCTGCTGCTGGCCGCCGGAAAGCTGGGCAGGCATTCGGTCGGCGAAGCTCTCCAGTCGCACCAGCGCCAGCATCTCCTCGACCTTGCGGGCGATCTCGCCCGCCGGCCGCCGACGCACGCGCAGAGGGAAGGCGACGTTTTCCGCGACCGACAGATGGGGAAACAGCGTGTAGCGCTGGAACACCATGCCGATGTTCCGCTTGTTCGACGGCTCGGCGAGGATGCTGCGCCCCTCCAGCCGCACATCGCCGGCCGTCGGCTCGAAGAAGCCAGCGATCATGTAGAGCGTCGTGCTCTTGCCCGAGCCCGAAGGTCCGAGAAAGGTCACGAACTCGCCCTGCGTGATCTCCAGCGAGACGTCATTGACCGCGGCAACCTTGCCGAACGTCTTGGAAATATTCGATATTTCCAGAAAGGTCATGAGCGGGCGTCCTTGCGGAAGAAGGCGGCAAGCGCCATGAGGCCAGCGGTCAGGGCGATCAGCAGCGTCGAGACCGCAGCGATGACCGGGGAAAGATCCTGTCGCAGCGTGCCGTAGATCCGCACAGGCAGGGTCTGCAAGTCCGGGCTCGCCATGAAGATGGCGATCACCACCTCGTCCCAGGAGGCGAGGAAGGAGAAGATCGCCGCGCTGATCAATCCTAGGCGGATGCCGGGCAGGGTGACGCGGATCTTGGCCTCCAGCGGGCTGGCGCCGCAGACGATGGCGGCGGTTTCGATATCGCGGTCAAACCGTTCCAGCGCATTGGAAATCGCGATGATCGAGAAGGGCAGGGCGATGACGAGATGCGCCAGCACGAAGCCGAAAAACGTGCCGTTGAGGTGCAACCGGAGGAAGAAGGCGTAGAGCGCGACCGCCAGCACCACCACCGGCAGGATCATCGGGGTGAGAAACAGCGCGCGCAGCGCCTCGCGGCCGCGAAACGTGCCGCGTGTCAGGCCGAAGGAGGCCATCAGGCCGATTCCGACCGACAGTACGGTGACGACGGCGGCGATCTTGAAGCTGGTGAGGAAGGAGGCGATCCATTCGGGATCCTCGAACAGCTCCTCATACCAGCGCAGCGTCCAGCCCGGCGGCGGGAATTGCAACCATTGCGAGGAGCCGAAAGAGAGGGCGATGATCAGCAGGATCGGCAGCAGCAGATAGGCGCCGACCAGCAGGGCGATGAGGATGAGGGCGACCCGCCAGGGGCCGAGACGGGCGAAATCGAGCAGCATGGCGCCTAGCCCCTCGCCTGACCGAAGCCGAAAAAGCGTAGCTGCACCATATAGATGGCGAGCGTGATCACCAGCAGCACCAGCGCCGCTGCACCCGCCAGCCCCCAGTCAAGCAGCGATTGCACCAGCTGCGCGATCAGCTCCGCCAGCATCATGTTCGAGGTGCCGCCGAGCAGGGCCGGGGTGATGAAGTAGCCAAGCGACATAACGAACACCATCAGCGCCCCGGCGGCGATGCCGGAGGCGGTGAGGGGGAGCATGACGCGGGTGAAAGCCTGAAAACGACTGGCGCCGCAAAGGGATGCGGCCTGGAAGATGGCGGGGTCGATGGAACGGATGGTGGCGTGCAGCGGCAGGATCATGAAGGGCAGCATGATGTAGGTCATGCCGATGGTGACGCCGACGAGGTTGTTGATCAGCGGCAGCGGCTCGGAGATGAGGCCGATCTCCATCAAAGTGCGGTTGATGATGCCGGTGCGCTGCAGCAGCACCATCCAGGCATAGGTGCGGGCGAGAAGGTTGGTCCACATCGACAGGATGACGATGGCGAACAGCAGCCGCGACCAGAAGGACGGCGCGATCGCCAGGAACCAAGCCACTGGAAAGCCGAGCAGAACCGTCGCCACCGTCACCGTTCCCGCGACCAGGAAGGTGTTGCCCAGCACTTTGAGATAGGTCGTCGAGGCGAAGAAGGCGGCGTAGTTCTGCAGCCCCGGCTCGGGTTCCAGCACGCTGCGCAGCAGCAAGGCGAGCACCGGAATCACGAAGACCACCACAATCAGAGCGAGTGCCGGCAGCACAGGCGCAAGGCCGCGGCCGCGCCGCCGGGCGGCGGCGAGGACGGGCGAGGGGGTGGCAATCGGCACGTCGGTCACGGTCATGAGGGCTCGATCACGGCGGTTCGGTGAGTGCGGTCAGGAGGACGATCAGGCCGATGCGGCCGAAATGACCGAATGGCCGGAGGCGCCCGCCTCGACGGGTCCGCGCTCAACCGGAGCGAGCGCGGACGGTCGGGTGACGGCTCCCGGGGGCCTCCCGCTCACTCCGCCTGCCAGGCGTACCAGCGCTTGCCGATCTCGTCGCGATGGGCGGCCCAATAGCCCATGTCGAGATTGATCTGCGAGGCGGTGTGCTTGTCGGGCAGGTTGGCGGCGACGTCCTTCGGCATCAGCGCGGCGGACTTCACATTCACCGGCGCATAGCCGCTCTCGGTGGCGAAGCTCGCCTGTCCCTCGGGGCTGGTGGCCTCGGCGATGAACTTCATCGCCGCTTCCTTGTTCTTCGCCCCCTTCGGCACGACCAGCATGTCGGCGGCGGTCAGGTTCTGCTCCCAGGACAGGTCGACCTTCTCGCCGCTCTGCTGCAGGGCGAAGATGCGGCCGTTCCAGAACTGGCCGATCGGCGCCTCGCCGGAGGCGAGCAGCTGCTGCGACTGCGCCCCGGTGCCCCACCAGACAATGTCCTTCTTGATGCTGTCGAGCTTCTTGAAGGCGCGGTCGAGGTCGAGCGGGTAGAGCTTGTCGGCCGGCACGCCATCCGCCAGCAGGGCGATTTCCAGCACGCCCGGCGCCGACCATTTGTAGAAGGTGCGCTTGCCGGGAAAGGCCGTGGTGTCGAACACATCCGCCCAGCTCTTCGGCGTCTTGCCCTTGAGGCTCGCCGGGTTGAAGCCGAGCACGAAGGAATAATAGAAGCTGCCGACCGCATGGTCGGTGACGAAGCGCGGGTCGATCTCGCCGCGCTTGACGATGGAAAAGTCGATCGGCTCGATCAGCCCGTCCTTGGCGGCAGCGGCGGCGAAATCGGCCTCCACGTCGACCACGTCCCAGGAGACGTTGCCGCTCTCGACCATGGCTTTCAGCTTGCCATAGTCGGTCGGGCCGTCCTGCTTGACGGTGATGCCGGTTTCCTTGGTGAAGGGCACGGCCCAGCTCTTCTTCTGGGCGTCCTGGGTGGTGCCGCCCCAGCTGGTGAAGACGATGGAGCCCGACTGCGCCATGGCGGCGCCGGCGAGGCCGGCGGCGAGGGCGAGGGCGGCGACCCCGAGGGCTCGTGATGTGCGCGACATGTTAGTCCCCTTTGGTTGGCGTTCGGTGTGGAAGGCGGCGCGTTGGGCGCTCTGATTTCGTGCGTCGGGGCGAGGGCGGGCTGTCGACCAGCCCGTTCCCTCGTCAGTCCAGCGGCGAGAAAGCGGTGGGCAGGAGAATCTTGTTCTCCATGGTCTCGATCAGCGCCTGGATCTTCGGCAGGAAGGCGAGCCAGGCGGGATCGGCATTCAGCCGGGCGCGGCGGGCGGCGCGGTCGTCCAGGCTGGCATAGGCCCAGATGTGGACGATCTCGTTCAGCGGGCCGATCTCGCTGGTGAAATAGCCGACCAGCTGGCCGAGATGGCTCTTCTGCAAAGCGATGCCTTCCTCGGCGACCAGCTTCACATAGGCCGGGACGGTGCCGGTCTTCAGGCGGTAGGTACGCATCTCGTAGAGCATGGCTTGGCCTCAGCGCATCACAAAGGGATCGGCGATCGGCTCGTCTGATGTGCGCAGCCAGACCGACTTGGTGCGGGTGTAGTCGCGGATCGATTCCGCCCCGCCCTCGCGGCCGAGGCCGGACAGGCCGTAGCCGCCGAAGGGCACGATGGGCGAGACGGCGCGATAGGTGTTCACCCAGACGATGCCGGCGCGCAGCCGCCGGATGAGCCGGTGGGCGCGAGTGAGATCGCGGGTGAACACACCGGCGGCGAGGCCGAACGGGCTGTCATTGGCCTTGGCAACGGCGTCGGCCTCGCCCTCGAAGCTGATGACACTGAGCACCGGGCCGAACAGTTCCTCCGCCGCGCAGGGCACTTCATTGCCGGCGCAGGCGAGGATGGTCGGGGCGTAATAATTGCCGGCTGTGAACCCCTCCGCCCGCTGTCCGCCGGTCACCAGCGCGGCACCGGCTTCGAGGCTTGCGGCGACGACCTGCTCGATATGGGCGAGCTGGCGCGCGGTGGCGAGCGGGCCCATCTCGGTCGCCGGGTCCTGCGGGTCGCCGATGCGGATACGGCGGGCCTTCTGCGTGAGGATGGCGAGCAGCTTGTCGCGCACGCTCTCCTCGACGAAGAGGCGGGAGCCAGCGACGCAGCTCTGGCCGGAGGCGGCGAAGATGCCGGCCACCACGGCATTGGCCGCGCTCTCCAGATCGGCATCGGCGAAGACCAGCACCGGCGATTTGCCGCCAAGTTCCAGCGTCGTGAAAGCGAGGTTTTCCGCCGTGTTGCGCACCACATGCCGCGCGGTCGCCGGCCCGCCGGTGAAGGCGACGCGGGAGACGAGCCTGTGTGCGGTGAGCGTCTTCCCGCACTCCTCGCCGAAGCCGGTGAGGATGTTGACGACGCCGGGGGGAAAGCCGGCCTCATGCACCAGCCTTGCGAAGGCGAGCAGCGGGGCGGGGCCTTCCTCCGACGCTTTCAGCACGACGGTGCAGCCCGCCGCCAGCGCCGGGCCGAGCTTCACCGCCGAGAGGAACAGCTGCGAATTCCACGGCACGACGGCGGCAACGACACCGATCGGCTCACGGCGCAGCCAGGCTTCCATGTCAGGCTTGTCGACGGGCAGATGCGAGCCCTCGACCTTGTCGGCAAGGCCGCCGAAATAGCGATAATATTCCGCGACATAGCCGATCTGCGCCCGGGTCTCGCGGATGATCTTGCCGGTGTCGCGGGTCTCCAGTTCGGCCAGTTCCTGCGCCTGCGCGGCAACAAGATCGCCGAGCCGCATAAGCAGCTTGCCGCGCTGGGTGGCGGTAAGGCCGGCCCATTCGGGCGCCTCAAAAGCGCGGTGGGCGGCTTCCACCGCGCGGTTCACGTCGTCGGCGGTCGCAGCGGGCATCACCGCCCAGGGCTGACCGGTGGCGGGGTCATAGCTCTCGAAGCTGGCGCCGCCGGTCACGAAGGCGCCATCGATATAGAGCCGGAAATCGTCGCGCAGGGCGGTCATCGGGACTCCTTCGGCGCCAGATGGGAGGCGGGCCTGCGTGCTTCGAGGCCGGCCTGCGGCCGGCACCTCAGCATGACGAGGCGCGATGCCAAAAGGGTTCGGTCGTCATCCTGAGGTGCCCGAGCGCCGCTCGGGCCTCGAAGGACGCAGAAGGCCGATGCCGGGATGATCTGCATGGTTCCCCCCTCACGCCGCCGCTGTGGCCGACCCGGCAAAGGCCGGCATCACATGGCGGATGAAGCGGTCGAGCGACTTCGCCTTGCGCGCGTGGCTGATGCCGGCGTCGATCCAGAGCGAGAACTGGTCGAAGCCAAGCGCCTCATAACCCTTCAGCCGGGCGATCACCTCGTCGGGCTCGCCGATGACGAGATTTTTCCGCACAACCTCCGGGGCGAAGTGCGGGACGGCGGCGCGCTCTTCGGCTGTCAGCGGCGCCATGATCGCCTGATGGATCGGCCGCTTATTGGCGAACCAGGCGCCGAACAGCCCGTACCAGGCGGAGAGATCCTCGGCGAGCTGGTCGGCCTCGTCGGGCGAATCCGCGACAAAACAGTGCTGAAGCAACATGATCTTCGGGCGCGGCACGGCGGGGTGGTCGGCGACCGCGGTATTGAAGCGCTCCATCAGGCTCGCCACCTCGCCATCGCCCGAGGCGAGCGGCGTTACCTGCACATTGCAGCCATTGGCGACGGCGAAGGCATGGCTGTTGGGGTCGCGCGCGGCGATCCAGATCGGCGGGCCGCCTTCTTGCACGGGCTTGGGCGAAGCGGTGGAGGTGGGGAAGCTCCAGAACTGGCCCTCATGGGCGTAGTCGCCGGCCCAGAGCTTCTGCACCGCCGGCACCAGCTCGCGCATGCGCAGCCCGGCGCCCATGGCGTCGAGGCCGGGCAGCAGGCGCTCATACTCAAAACTGTAGGCGCCGCGCGCCACGCCGAGATCGAGCCGGCCCTCACAGGCGATGTCCATCATCGCTGCCTCACCGGCCAGCCGGATCGGGTGCCAGAACGGGGCGATGACATTGCCGGTGCCGAGGCGGATGGTCGAGGTCTTGGCCGCCAGATGGGCGAGCTGGATGAAGGGGTTGGGGGCGATGGTGAAATCCATCGCGTGGTGTTCGCCGATCCACACCGTCTCGAAGCCCGCGCCCTCGGCGGTGAGCGCCAGTTCCTCCAGCTCGGCGAACAGCCTTGCGTGGGGAATGGCGGGATCGGTGCGCTCCATATGGACGAAGAGGGAGAACTTCATGGCGGTGATCCCGGTGTCTCAGCCGTGCGGCGCGGGGGTGGCGAGGGGATGGACGACGCCCTGCGCGGCATCGCCGACATAGATGCCGAACGCATCCTCGCGGCGCTCGCGCAGATAGCGCGCGAGCATGGAGCGGGTGGCTTCATCAGGCAGGCGGGCGAGGTCGACCGCGTCGAGCGGCACGAGGACAGCGCCCACCGACGCGGCGGGTGTGCCTTCAAAGCTGCCGCGATAATAGAGCGAGACGGTGGGCGGGCCGTCGCCGGCGGCTGGCGTCTCGAACACCGCGAACAGGAAGCCGAGCCGTCCCTCGACGCCGAGCTTGCTGAGCGCGCCGCGCAGGCTGCGCGGGTTGGCGGCGGGCTCCAGGCAGGAGCCGGTGGGCAGCGACAGGCCGCCCTTGCCGTCCTCGACCAGCAGCAGCGCGCCGTCCGCTTCCAGAATGGCACCGACGCGGGCGGGTTCGTCGCGCCTGGCCAACGCCTGCAGGCCGAGCGAGACATCGACATAGGCGCCGCGGCAATAGCCGAGCGGGGCGACATCGCGCGCGCCGAAGCCCCTGACATGGCCGATCAGGATCACATGGTCGCCGGCTTCCACCACCTCGTGGCGCGTGCAATCGAACCACGCCGCCGCGCCAGACATGACCGGGCTGCCGGCGGGACCTAGTTGCCAGGGCGCGCCGGAAAACTTGTCCGGCGACTTCGAGGCGAACAGCGCCGAGACGTCCTTCTGCTCCGCCGCCAGCACCGAGACGGCGAAATTCGCCGCCGCTGAGAACACCGGGAAGCTCGACGCGGTTTTCGCCAGGCAGACGAGGATCAACGGCGGATCGAGCGAGACGGAGGAGAAGGAATTGGCGGTAAAGCCGCGCATCTCGCCGTCAGCGTTGCGGGTCGTCACCACGGTCACGCCGGTGAGGAAGGCGCCGAGCGCCTGGCGGAAGGCTTTGGGATCGAAAGCGGGGGCGGCGGCCCGCGCGTCGAGAAAGGCGAGCAGCCTTGCGTTCACCTCGCCCGGATGGGTCAGCGTCATCATGTGGCGGGCGCCTTGCAGCACCTCGGCGCGGCCCTGCGGGGCGAGCGCCGCCATCGCCTGCGACATGGCCGGGGTCGAATTGGCATCGCCGTCGGCGGTCATGAACAGGGCCGGCACGGCAAGGCTGGCGAGCCGGTCGCGATGGGCGTCGTCGGAGGCGGCGAACAGCGCATAGGTGCGGGCATAGCCGACGGGGTCGCCGGAAGCGAGCAGAGCCGCGACCTGCGCCGCGCTCGCCTCAAGCTCCACCGGCACCGGCGCGCCGAACCAGCGCGCCACGGCGGCGGCGTGCGAGGCGGCGCGGCCTTCCGCCTCCAGCGAACCGGCGCGGGCGGTGACGATGGCGCGCTGTTCCGGCGTGCGGCAGAACACGGCGTTGAGCGCGGCGACGGCGCGCACCCGGGCGGGATGCGACAGCGCCGTCTCCAGCGCCACCAGCGCGCCCATGGAATGGCCGACCAGAGCGGCGGAGGGCAGGCCTAGCCCGTCCAACAGCGCGACGACCTGATCGGCGTAATCGGACAGGCGGGCGTCTTCCGGCGGCAGGCTGGAGCCGCCATGGCCGGGCATGTCGAGGGCGATCACGTCATGGCCGACGGACAGCGCCACGATCTGCGGGCCCCACACCTCGCTCGCCATGCCGACGCCATGGATCAGCACCACAACAGGCGCGCCCGCCACGCCGGCCCGGCGATAGGCGACCTGCGCCGGGGCGCCATCGCGGCCGGAATAGCGGAGGGTGCGAAGCTCAGCCATGCGAGGCGTCCGCCGGGGCGGTGTCCAGCCCCTGAGTGGAGCCGAGGTCCTTCAGGTCCTGATAGCGGTCGCCGATGCGGTGATGCGGGCGGCCACCGATGGAGGCGCCGAGCGCGACCACGATCTCGTCGGGCGCCGGGGCGTCGGGAATCGCGAACTGGATGGTGAGGTAATGCGAGCGGCGCCCCTCATCCAGCTTGTCCATCAGCGGAATGGCGATGGAAGCGTTCGGCCCGCCGCGCGTATTGGTGAAGGCGAGATAGCTCTTGGCGCCGACCGCCTTGCGGTAGTGATTGCCGAAACGCAGCGTGTGGATCAGCGCCGAGGCGTGCTCCACCTCGCCCGAGGTGCCGACGATCGCCGCCTTGCCATAGCCTTCCACCGCCTCGCCCGAGCCGGCCATGCGCAGGATTTCCTCGGTCAGCAGCGCGCCGAGCTGGGGGGCGATGTCGTGAATCTCGGGCTTGAGATCCTCGACGAAGCCGCGCCCGGCCCACGGGTTGGTCAGCACGGCCGCCGCCGCATACAGGCGCAGCGGTGTGGCGGCGGCGCGGCCGCCCTCGATCAGCGTGGTCTCGGAATAGGTAACGAGCTTGCGCAGCTGCAACGGCATGATGGGTTCCACGACAGAAGGGCTGGATCGCCGCCCGAAGCGGTGTTCAGGGCGGGTGTTCTCACGTTACGTATGATGGTATACCATAAGACAATCGAGTCAATTGTCATCCCGCGCCGCTCGGGCGACAAGAGGCGGGAACGGAGACGGCCATGGTCGCGACGACGGAATCGAACACGGCGAATGAAGAGATGAAGGTCGAGCGCAGCGTCACCACGCTGCGCAGCCTGACGCTGGAAAAGATGCGCGACGCCATTCTCGATTTCCGCTTCAAGCCCGGCGAGCGGCTGGTCGAGCGCACGCTGTGCGAGCGGCTGGGGGTAAGCCGCAGCGTGGTGCGCGAGGTGCTGCGGCATCTGGAGGCCGAGGGGCTGGTGGAAACCATTCCCCATCAGGGCCCGGCCGTGACCAAGCCGGACCCGGCGCAGGCGGCACAGATCTACGAGATCCGCGGCCTGCTGGAGAGCGAGGCGGCGCGGGCCTGCGCGCTGAACGCTTCCGAGGCCGCCATCGCCGAGCTCGGCCGGGTGATCGACGAGATCGACGCCGCTTTCCAGACCGGCAGCCCGCGCGAAGTGCTGCGCCGGACCACGGAATTCTACGAGAAGCTGTTCGTCGCCGCCGGCAAGGAAGTGGCGTGGGACGTGGTGCGCTCGCTCAATGCCCGCATCAACCATCTGCGCTCGATGACCATCGCGCAGGAAGGGCGGCACAGGGCCGCCATCGCCGAGATGCGGCTGCTGCACGCGGCGCTGCTGCGGCGGGACGGGGCGGGCGCCTATGAGGCCAGCCGCGCCCATGTGGCGACGGTGGCCGGACTCGCCGGCGCCATTCTCAGCCGGATCTGACCCGCCGCCGCGTATCGCCCCGGCTTGCCAGCCGCGCCGCGCACCGGCTATCTCGGCCGGCCCGCATAGGGTGGATGCGAGCGGCGAGGAACGACATGGCAGAGATGGACCCGATCAGCACCGTTCTCGGCCGCCTGCCGCCGGAGATCACCGCCACCGACCCGGATGTGGTGGCGCGCTATCTCACCGATTTCCGCCACTTCCGCACCGGCGCCGCGCGCGCCGTGCTGCGCCCGCGCTCCACAGTGGAGGTGCAGGCCATCGTCACCCTTTGCGCCGCCCATGGCGTGCCGCTGGTGCCGCAGGGCGGCAACACCTCCTATTGCGCCGCCGCCACCCCCTCGCCGGATGGCGGCGAACTGGTGCTGAGCCTGGAGCGGCTGAACGCGGTGCGGGCGCTCGACGCCGCCAATCTCTCGCTCACGGCGGAAGCCGGCTGCGTGCTGAGCGTGCTGCAGGAGGCGGCCGACGCGGCCGGCCTGATGCTGCCGCTCGATCTCGGTTCGCGCCAGTCCTGCCAGCTCGGCGGCGCGCTTTCCACCAATGCCGGCGGCATCTCGGTGCTGAAATACGGCATGGCCCGCGACCTCGTGCTGGGGCTGGAGGCGGTGCTGCCGGACGGGCAATTGCTCAACGTGCTGCAGCCACTGCGCAAGAACAACACCGGCTACGACGTCAAGCAGATGCTGCTCGGCGCCGAGGGCACGCTCGGCATCATCACCGCCGCCTCGCTGAAGCTGGCGCGCAAGCCGGCGCAGACCGTGACCGCCTTCCTCGCCGTGGCGGAGATCGACGCGCTGACCACGCTGCTGGCCCGGGCGCAAACACTGACCGGCGAGAACATCACCTCGTTCGAATATGTCTCGCAGCATTCGCTCAGCCTGCTGCTGGCCGCGCAGCCCGGCCTGCGCCATCCGCTGGAGACGCCGGCGCAGCACTATGTGCTGATGGAGGCGCAGACCTGCTCGCCGGTGCTGGCGCTGGAGGAGGCGGTGGGGACCTTGCTGGAGGAACTGATGGGCGAGGGGCTGGTCAGCGACGGCACGCTCGCCAATGGGGGCCAGCAGCGCGACCAGCTATGGTATTTGCGCGAGCATATTCCCGAGGCGGAAGTCGCCAATGGCGGCTCGGTGAAGCACGACGTCTCGGTGCCGACCTCGGCTTTGCCGGCCTTCATCACCAAGGCCAGCGCGCTGGTGGACGCGCACGGCGCCGGCGGGCGGCTCTCCATTTACGGCCATGTCGGCGACGGCAATGTCCATTTCAACGTGGTCGCCCCGGTGGGGGCGGAGCCGGCCGTTTACAAGCCATGGTTCGAGCGCGAGGTGTCGCCGCGCATCTATGACCTTGCGGTGGCGATGGGCGGCTCCTTCGGCGCGGAATATGGCATCGGCATCGTCAAGCTCGACCTGCTGGACCGCTATGGCGACAAGGCCAAGCTCCACATGATGCGGGCGCTGAAAGCCGCGCTCGACCCCGCCAACATCATGAACCCCGGCAAGGTGGTGCGGGGCTAGAGCGCAGCGCCGGCCTCAGGGCTGCCAGTCGGTCATGGTCAGCACGTTGCCGCCGAGCTTCTGGAAGGCGCGCTGGCGGCAGGAAAAGACGATGATCTGCTGGTCGCGCGACTGGCGGTGCAGCGCGTCGAACATGCGCTCGATGCGGTCGTCGTCGGAATAGACCAGCGCATCGTCGAGAATAACCGGCGCCGGCCGGCCGTCGCGGGCGAGCAGGCGGGCGAAGGCGAGGCGGGTGAGCACCGAGAGCTGTTCGCGCATGCCGCCGCTGAGGCGCTCGACATCTTCCTCATGACCGTTGCGGCGCAGGGTCTGCGGCAGCAGCGTCTTGTCGTCGAAGGTGATGGCGGCATCGTCGAACAGCAGGCCGAGCAGCGGCGTCAGCTCGGCCATCACAGGCTTGAGATAGAGATCGCGCGCCTGCGCCCGCGCCGCTTCCAGCGCCGAGGCGAGCCGCTGCAGCACGCGGATTTCGGCGGCGAAACCCTCGACGCGGGCGCTGGCGGCGGCAAGCGCCTCCTTCGCCTCGCCCCACATTTCCTCCACCGCCTCGTCGGAGCGGGTACCGATCTGAGCGTTGAGGCCGGCAATGGCCTCGCGCAAAGTGGCGGCTTCCTTGTCGGCGGCGTCCTCGACCGAACGGGAGCGCCTCAGCGCCGCCTCGGCCGATTCGAGATCGATGACCGTAGCGCGCAGGCGCTGCAGCTGCGCCTCGGCGGCCGCGCTGTGTCGGTCGCGTTCCGCGAAGCGCTCGGAGAGTTCCTGCAGCCGGGCGCCGCGCGCCTCCGCCGGGCCGAGAATGGCCTCGATCTGGGTTCGCTCGGCCCGGAGCGCCGCCAAAGCGGTCTCGGCCTCGACAAAGGCCTCGTCGGCGCGGGCCCGCAGCGGCTCGGCTGCCCGCAGCGCCTGCCGGGCGAGGGTGCGCCGGGCCTCGGTGGCGGCGAGGGAGGCGCGGAGCGGCGCGGGGTCCTCGTCCGGACCCGGTGCCTCGGCCTCGACCGCGCCGGGCATCGCCGCCGCCTCGCGCAGCCGCGCCAGCCCTTCCGGGGCGAGCAAAGCCAGCCGGCCCTGCAGCTCGCGCGCTTCGGACTCGATCTGCTGCGCCCGTATCTGCCGGGCGCGGGCGGCGGCGAGGGTCGCCACGCCCATGGCGGCCAGCAGCGCGCGATGGCGGGCCAGCGCCTTTTCCAGCCGGCTATTGTCCTGCGGCGGCCGGTTGGAGCGCAAAGTGAGGGTGCCGAGGCCAGGGATGACCAGCTGCGCCTGGCCCTCATAGCCGCGTTCCTCGCCCTCGCGCAGCGGCGTGGCGTCCATCAGCACGGGCGAGGCAGCGCCGGGTTGATAGGCGATCGCCACCGAGGGGCGCGCCGCCTCCTCGACCGCGCGAAGCTTGGCGATGTCGATTTCCAGCGCCTGGAGTTCTTCCACCGCGCCTGCCGGGAGCGTCTCGACGGCGAGCCGGGCCTGCGCCCCCTCCAGCGCCTGCCGGGCGGCCTCGGCGCCGGCCAGCCGCTCGCTCAACGCCGCGTGCCGCGCCAGCGTCTCGCGCGCCTTGAGCGCGGCCTCGACGCGGGCGAGGCGCTGGCGCGCCTCCTGCTCGGCGGCTTCCGCCGCCGCAACCTCGGCATGGGCCTGCTCCACCCCGGCACTGGCCGCGTGACGCCTGGCCACCGCCTCGTCGCGCCGCTGCTCGGCGCCCTGTAGCGCGGCCCAATGCGCGTCCGAGGTGGCAAGGACGGTGCGAAAGGCGGTGAGTTCCCGCTCGGCGGCGGTGCGGCGCTCGCGGGCCAGCTTCCATTCCGCCTCGGCGGTGCGCAGCGCCTCGCCCTGCGCCTTGGCCGCATCGAAGGAAGCCTGCGCGGTCTCCACCGCCTTGCGCCGGGCCTGACGCTCGCCGGCATCGTCCAGTTCGGCGAGCCGCTTCACCGCGACGGCGCGGCGGTCCAGCGCCTCGCGCAGGACGCGGACATCCTCGGCCAGCCGCTGTTCCTGCGCCGTCAGCCGGTCGCGGGCGTCGATTGCGGCGGCGTAGCGCCCATTCGCCTTGGGCTTCCCGCTGGGGGTGACGAGTTCGGCCAGCGCTTCCTGCGCCGCTGCCATGATCTCCGCCATGCGCCGGCCGCCAGTGACGGCCTCGACCTCGCCCTGCACCGATTCCAGCAGGCTGGCGCGCACCTGCTTCTCGCTGTCCTCTTCCGACTTGCTGCGCTTCTCGATGCCGGTGAGGCCCTGCCGCACCCAGAGCAGCCCGGCCGGGCCGGCGGTGCCGCCACGGATGAGGCCGGCGATGAAGGCCTCCGCCTCATCCGCCTGCGCCACCAGCCGGCCGGTCGCCAGATCGGTGACGCGGGCGAAGCGGCCGCCATAATATTGCTTGGTGAGGCGGTAGCGGCCCTCTTCGGTGGCGATGTCAGCCTCGACCAGCGGGCTGCCGCCGCTATAGGGCCGCAGCCGCTGCACATCGCCCGGCGTGCCGGAATGCGGCTGGAAGAACAGCGCGTGCAGCGCCTCGAAGCTGGTCGACTTGCCGAATTCGTTGACGGCGCACAGCACGTTGACGCCGTTGCCGATGCCCTCGATCGCCACGCCGCGTTGGGCGAAGCGCTTCACATTGAACAGGCGCAGCGCCGAAATTTTCATGGCGCGGCACCTTGCGCGTAGGAGTAGAGCCGCGCCAGCGCCGCGCGGGCGACCTCGCGCTCGGCGGCAGAGCGGGAGGCGTCGCCCGCCTCCGCCAGCAGCGCATTGGCCGCCTCGCGCAGCGCGCCGCCGCGGTCGATCAGGTCGAGATCATCCGCTTCGCAGGCGGTGACGAGGCCCGCCTCGACCAGCTCCAGAAAGGCGAAGTCCGGCGCCGCCTCGGCGACGGCGCCCGCCAGCGCTGCCTGTCCGGCCAGCCGGGTGCGCCCGGTGGCGATGAGGCGGGCCAGCGTCTGCCGGCGCGCCCGCGCCTCCGGCAGCACCGCCGCCAGCGCCAAAAGGGGGTCGTCGCCTTCCAGCAGGTGCAGGTCGAGGTCGCGCCAGGCGAAGCTCGCCGTCGGCAGCGCCGTCACCTCGGGCAGGGCGCTCGCCCCGGCAAGGCTGACCAGCAGCGCCGTGCCCGGCGCCTCGTGCTTGAAGCGGTCCGGCTCGGGCGTGCCGCTGTAGCGAGTGCGCGGGTCGATCTCGACCGCGCCGTGCCAGTCGCCGAGCGCGAGATAGGCAAGGCCGGCCCGGCGGGCACGGTCGGGCGCGATCACGTCGCCGGCCACCGCGTCCTCGGAAAAGCTGCGAATGGCGCCATGGGCGAGGCCGAGGCGCAGCGTGCCCTCGGGAGTCGGTTGGGCGTCCATCCACTCCGTGAGGTCGCGGCCGGGCCGGCGGGTGGTGCAGGGGGCGGGCAGCAGCACCACGCCGGGGGCGAGATCGAGCGGCCGGGCCTGGGTGGCGAGGATCACATTGTCAGGCGCCTCCGCCGTCAGCGTCGCCCAGAGCTGGGTCGCCTGCAGCGAATCATGGTTGCCCGGCAGCAAGACCCAGCGCAGCGGCGCATGGTGGCGCATTTCCGCCAGCGCCTGACGGCGCACATCGGGGGCCGGGGTTTCGGTGTCGAAGGTGTCGCCGGCGAGAAGGATGGTGGCGGCGCCCTGCTCGCGCGCGTGCTGCGCCAGCCGGGCGATCACGCCATGGCGCGCCTCGCGCAGGCGGCTGGGCAGGTCGCCGGAAAAATTGCCGAAGCGCTTGCCCAGATGCAGGTCGCTGGAATGCAGGAAGCGGAACATGGCGCGCCGGGTGCGGGGAGGGTTGCGGACAACCGGGGTCGGCCAGCGCGCCGCGCTTGTCAAGCCGGGCGCCCCGCAGGACCCGGCACCCGCTCGGGAGCGCCGGGCCGCAGCCGCCTCAGGCGCGGCGCTGGTTGTAGACGTCGAGGCAGACGGCGCCGAGCAGCACGAGGCCCTTGATGACCTGCTGGTAGTCGATGCCGATGCCGAGGATCGACATGCCGTTATTCATCACGCCCATGATCAGCGCGCCGATCACCGCGCCACCGACCCGGCCGACGCCGCCATAGGCCGAGGCGCCGCCGATGAAGCAGGCGGCGATGACGTCGAGCTCGAAGCCAAGGCCCGCCTTCGGCGTCGCCGTGTTCAGCCGGGCGGCGAAGACGAGGCCCGCCAGCGCCGCCAGCACGCCCATATTGACGAAGGTGAGGAAGGTGAGCCGCTCGGTCTTGATGCCTGAGAGCTTGGCCGCCTTCTCATTGCCGCCGACGGCATAGATCTGCCGGCCGATGGTGGTGCGGGTGGTGACAAACGCATAGAGCGCGATCAGCGCCGTCATGATGACGAGCACATTCGGCATGCCGCGATGCGAGGCGATCAGATAGGCGAAATAGGTGATGATGCCGAACAGCGCCACATTCTTGGCGACGAAGAAGCCATAGGGCTCGGTCTCGACATGGTGCGCCTCCTGCCGGGCGCGGCCGCGAAAATTCAGCCACACCAGCCCGAGGGCCAGAACGGCGCCGACCGCCAGCGAGGTGGGATAGAGACCGCCGGCATCCGGCACCAGTTCCGGGATGAAGCCAGAGGACAGCTTCTGGAAGGTGGGCGGAAACGGGCCGACCGACTGGCCGGCGAGGATGGCGAGCGCCAGCCCCTTGAACACCAGCATGCCGGCCAGCGTCACGATGAAGGACGGGATCTTGAAATAGGCCACCCAATAGCCCTGGGCGGCGCCGATCAGCCCGCCCAGCGCCAGGCAGATCAGCGTGGCGGGGATGTAGTGGACATCGAACTTCACCATCAGCACGGCGGCCACCGCGCCGATGAAGCCGGCCACCGAGCCGACCGAGAGGTCGATATGGCCGGTGACGATGACCAGCAGCATGCCCAGCGCCATGATGACGATGTAGCTGTTCTGCAGCACCAGATTGGTGAGGTTGAGCGGGCGCATCAGCGTGCCGTTCGTCACCACCTCGAAGAAGATCATGATGGCGAAGAGCGAGATCAGCATCCCGTATTCGCGCAGATTGTTCTTCAGGAAGCCGGCATGCTGCGGCTTGTCCTTGAGAGCGGTATCGCTCATGCCAATGCCTCCATAGGGCGCTGCTCTCCCTTGCGCATGATGGCGCGCATGATCTTCTCCTGCGAGGCCTCCGTGCCTGTGAACTCGCCGACAAAGGCGCCCTCGTTCATCACGCAGATGCGGTCGCAGATGCCGAGCAGTTCCGGCATCTCGGAGGAGATCACCACCACGCCTTTGCCGGCATCCGCCAGCTCGTTGATGATGCAGTAGATTTCATATTTGGCGCCGACATCGATGCCGCGTGTCGGCTCATCGAGGATCAGCACCTTGGGGTCGGTGAACAGCCATTTCGACAGCACCACCTTCTGCTGGTTGCCGCCGGAGAGCTTGCCGGTTTCCTGGAACACGCTGTGGCAGCGTATGTGCATCCGCCCGCGATAGTCGGAGGCGACGCGCAGTTCCTTCATGTCGTCGATGATCCGGCCCGGCGCGATCGCCGGCAGATTGGCCAGCGTGACGTTCTTGCGGATGTCCTCGGCCAGCAAGAGGCCGAGCTGCTTGCGGTCCTCGGTGACATAGGCGAGGCCGGCGTCGATGGCGCGGCGGACGGTGGAGAGATCGATCGGGCGCCCCTCCATCTCCGCCCGGCCGGTGATCTTCTGGCCCCAGGACCGGCCGAAGATGCTCATGGCGAATTCGGTGCGCCCGGCGCCCATCAGCCCGGCAATGCCGACGATCTCGCCGCGCCGGACCTCGAAATCGACGTTTCGGATCACCTGCCGCTCGGAATGCAGGGGGTGATAGGCCGACCAGTTCGTCACCTTGAAGATCGGCCCGCCAATGTTCGGCTCGCGCTTGGGATAGCGGTGTTCGAGGTCGCGATCGACCATCTTCGAGATGATGCGGTCCTCTTCCACCGCGCCGTCATGGCAGTCCAGCGTGTCGACGGTGCGCCCGTCGCGCAGCACGGTGATGCGGTCGGCGACCTTGGAAACCTCGTTCAGCTTGTGCGAGATGAGGATGGAGGCGATGCCCTGCGCCTTGAACTCCAGCAGCAGGTCGAGCAGCGCCGCGCTGTCCTTCTCCGACAGGCTGGCGGTCGGCTCGTCGAGGATGAGCAGGCGCACCTTCTTCGACAGCGCCTTGGCGATCTCGACCAGCTGCTGCTTGCCGACCCCGATATTGGTCACCAGCGTGTCCGGGGATTCGTCGAGGCCCACCTTCGCCAGCAGTTCCTTGGTCCGCTGGTGCACCGCCCCGCGGTCGATGATGCCGAAGCGGCCGGGCGGGTTGGCGATGAAGATGTTCTCGGCGATCGACAGCAACGGCACCAGGGCGAGTTCCTGGTGGATGATGATGATCCCCAGCGATTCCGAGGCGTTGATGTCGCTGAAGCGGCGCTCCTCGCCGTCGAAGACGATGGCGCCGTCATAGGAGCCGTGCGGGTAGACCCCGCTCAGCACCTTCATCAGGGTGGACTTGCCCGCCCCGTTCTCGCCGACAAGGGCATGGATCTCGCCAGGTCGGACGGCGAAGGTGACATCGCTCAGCGCCTTCACCCCGGCGAAGTGCTTGCTGATGCCCTGCATTTCGAGAAGAGCGTTCATGGCTCGCTCCAATGGCCGGGCCCGCGCCGGAACCAGTCCGGCGCGGGGATCGGCGGGTGCGGATAGGGTCAGTTGATCTCGCCCGGCTTGTAGTAGCCGGAGCCGATGAGCACGGCTTCCCAATTGTCCTTGTCGACCACGACCGGCTTCAGCAGGTAGGACGGCACGACCTTGACGCCATTATTGTAGGTCTTGGTGTCGTTGACCGTGACTTCCTTGCCGCTGAGCGAGGCGTCGACCATGTCGGCCGTCACCTTGGCCAGCTCGCGCGTGTCCTTGAAGATGGTCGAGTACTGCTCGCCGGCGAGGATCGACTTCATCGACGGCACTTCGGCGTCCTGGCCGGTGACGACGGGCATCTTCATCTTGCCCGAGCCATAGCCGACGCCCTTGAGCGAGGACAGGATGCCGATCGACAGCCCGTCATAGGGCGAGAGCACGCCATTGAGGGTCTTGTCGGAGTAGTAGGCGCTGAGCAAATTGTCCATGCGGGCCTGGGCGGTGGCGCCGTCCCAGCGCAGGGTCGAGACCTTGTCCATGCCCATCTGGCCGGAAGCGACCTTGAGCGTGCCGTTGTCGATCAGCGGCTTCAGCACCGACATGGCGCCGTCATAGAAGAAATAGGCGTTGTTATCGTCCGGCGAGCCGCCGAACAGCTCGATGTTGAACGGGCCCTTGTTCTCGGGATAGCCGAGGCCCTTGAGCAGCGACTGCGCCTGCAGCACGCCGACCTGGAAATTGTCGAAGGTCGCGTAATAGTCGACATTCGGCGTCTCGCGGATCAGGCGGTCATAGGCGATGACCTTGATGCCCTTGTCATGCGCCTGCTTCAGCACGTCCGACAGGGTGGTGCCGTCGATCGAGGCGATGACAAGCACCTTGGCGCCCTTGGTCACCATGTTCTCGATCTGCGAGAGCTGGTTCGGGATGTCGTCCTCGGCATATTGCAGGTCGGTGGTGTAGCCGCGCTCCTGCAGCACCTTCACCATGTTGTCGCCATCGGCGATCCAGCGGGCGGAGGACTTGGTGGGCATGGCGATGCCGACCGTGCCCTTGTCCGCCGCCGAGGCGGGGAGGGCGAGGGCCAGCGCGCCGAGCGCGAAGGCGGTAGCGGAGAAAAGCGTCGTCAGGCGTTTCATCGTCAGCTCCTTGAGCGTTTCACGTTTCGTCTTTGCAGCGGTCGCCTTTGGCGTTCCGGGTTCTTGGCGGGGACTCCCGCGCGAGGGCGCGCGCCTCACTGGGCGGCGTGCCGTGTCTCGATGGGTGGAAAGGCGGCGTCATAGGCGGCGACCACCGCGCGTGCCTTCGCCCGCACCTCGGCGGCGGTGGCGCCGGGCCGGTAGAGGCTGGAGCCGAGGCCGAAGGTGCGGATGCCGACGGCCGCATAGGCGGCGAATTCGCTCTCGCCGACCCCGCCGACCGCGCCGATCACCGTGCCCGGCGGCAGCACCACAGAAATCGCCTGGATGATCGAGGGGCCGAGCAGATTGGCCGGAAAGAACTTGAGCCCCGACGCCCCCGCCTTCACCGCCGCCAGCGCTTCGGTGGGGGTCAGCACGCCGGGCATCGTCACCATGCCGTGGGCGCCGGCGCGAGCGATCACCACCGCGTGGACATTCGGGCTCACCATCAGCCGGCCGCCGGCATAGTTGAGCAGATCGACCTCCTCCACTGTGAGCACCGTGCCGGCGCCGATCAGCACGCCCTTTGGGGCGAGGCGGGCGGCGGCCTCGATCGAGACGAAGGGGTCCGGCGAGTTGAGCGGGATCTCGATCGCCTCCAGCCCTTCCTCGATCAGCGCGGCGACGATGGCCTCCGCCTCGTCCGGGCGGATGCCGCGCAGGATGGCGACCAGCCCGCGCCGCATCGGCGGCCAGGGGATGTGGGAAGAGGAGGGGCCGGTCATGCGCAGGTCCTTTCCAGCCGGAAGGCGGTGACGGCGGCAGCGTGCAGCCCGGCCCGCACGCACTCCTCGGCGTCATGCGTGGTGATGTCCGCGACGCCGGCCAGCGCCAGCGCCACCTGGTAGAGCGCCGCCGCCGGGCCGGAGGCGATGAGCGCGACCGGCCCCCGGCCGCCGAACCGCGCCGCGCCCGCCAGTTCCGTGCCGAGCAGCAGGCCGGACAGCCGCGCCAGCGCCGCCTGCGGGCCCTCGCCCTCCAGCAGCCAGGCGGCGCGCAGGCGAAACAGCTGGTTGCCGAGCATCTCAGGCGCGGCAAGGCCGTCCTTCACGCCCTGGGCGAAGGCGTCCGAGGCGGGGTCCACCATTGCCGCGCCCTCCACGGCCGGGACAAGGATCGAGGCGCTGCGCAGCAGATGGAACAGCTCGCCGGTCATGAAGGTGGCGAAGCCGCTCACCTCGCCGCCCTCGACCCGGACCCATTTGGAATGGGTGCCCGGCAGGCAGGCGAGCCCCTTGAAGCCGTCGCGGATCAGCGGCAGCAGCTGGGTTTCCTCGCCGCGCATCACGTCGGCGCCCGCCGCGCCGCGCTGGGCGATGCCGGGCAGGATGCGGATGAGCCGCCGCGCGGAGGGCACATGCGCGGCCTTCTCCGTCAGACCGTCGAGCCCGGCGGGGGTGGCGACATAGGCCGCCTCCACCCAGCCGGCGCGCGAGCCGACCATGCCGCACATCATGACCGGCACGCTCTCGGGAAGGGCCAGCGCCGCGAGATGGGATTCCAGCACCGTCTCGAAGCCCTCGGCGCCCGAGGCGGCAAGCCCCTGCGGGCTGCGCCGCTCGGCCAGCACGGCGCCGGCGCGGTCGAGCGCCCACAAGCGGAAGCTCGACGTGCCCCAGTCGACGACGATGTGGGAGACGCCAGCCATCACAGCCCCCCGAGCCGGACGCGCGGCTCGGCGCGGCCGGTTACGCCGATGTCGAGAAGGAAGGTGCGGCCATGTTCCGGGTCCGCCGCGCGGGCGTCCGCATCCATATGCTCCCAGGCCGAGGTGACGAGCACGCGGTCAAACCCCTTGCCGACGAAGACCGGGCAGCTGGTCTGAAGGGCCGGGGTGGGAACGCTGCGGACGAGATCGCCGGCCGGGGAATAGGCATTGAGCCGCGCCCCGCCCCAGATGGCGCACCAGATCAGCCCCTCGGCATCGGTGACGGCGCCATCCAGCCCGCCTTCGCCGCCGTGCCGGTGCAGAAGGGTGGGGGCTTCTAGCGGCAGGCCGGAACCGGGATCGAGCCGCACCCGGTAGAGTTCGCCAATGGCGGTATCGGCGAAATAGCCGAGCGTTCCATCGGGCGAAAAGCAGATGGCGTTGGGAATGGTGACGGCGGGGAAAAGCGGGATGACCGCCCCGGCATGGAAGGCATAGACGGTGCCGGCGCCGGTCTCCGCGTTGCGGCCCATGGTGCTGAACCAGAAGGTGCCGGAGGGGTGGACGCGGGCATCGTTGGAGCGGGTGCCTGACGTGTCGGCCTCCACAGTGGCGAGCGTTTCCAGCCGGCCGCTGGCGATGTCGCGCAGCATCAGCCCGCTTTCGGTGACGAGCAGCTGGCGCTCGGCATCGACCATGGCCAGCGCGCTGGCCATGACCGGCAGCGCGTGCACGGTGATCGCGCCCGTGGCGAGCCGCGCCTCGTAAAGGCGCTTCTCCACGATGTCGAACCACCAGGCGGTGTCGCTGGCGGCGTCATAGGCCGGGCCCTCGCCGAGATGGCAGCGCTCGGCGCAGATGAGGGTGACGGAGGCCGTCTCGGGGGTGGGCGCGCTAATGGTTGTCACGCGGCATCCCCTTGGTCTGGGCGATGCGCTGGTAGCGCACGGCCCCTTCCAGCACGGCGCCGGTTTCCAGCTGGCCGACCAGCCCGCGCTGGATTTCCTGCCAGGGGGTCTGGCTGGCGGGGTAGGCATAGCCGCCCGCGGCCTCCAGCTCGGCGCGGCGGCGGGCAAGCTCCTCCTCCGGCACCAGCATGTTGGCGCTGTTGCGCTTCAAATCGATGCGCACGCGGTCGCCGGTGCGCAGCAAGGCGAGGCCGCCGCCGACCGCCGCCTCGGGCGAAGCGTTGAGGATGGAGGGCGAGCCTGAGGTGCCGGACTGTCGGCCATCGCCGATGCAGGGCAGGGCATGGACGCCGGCCTTGATGAGGTAATCCGGCGCCCGCATGTTCACCACTTCCGCCGCGCCGGGATAGCCGACCGGGCCGGCGCCGCGCATGAACAGGATGCACATGTCGTCAATCGCCAGCGCCGGGTCGTCGATGCGGGCGTGGTAGTCCTCCGGCCCGTCGAACACGATGGCGCGGCCCTCGAAGGCGTCCGGGTCGTCGGGGTTGGAGAGGTAGCGGACGCGGAATTCGGCGCTGATCACGCTCATCTTCATGATGGCGGAGGAGAACAGGTTACCGCGCAGCACGCGGAAGCCGGCATTCGCCTTCAGCGGCTGGTCATAGGGGCGGATCACCGCCTCGTCCTCGATGCGGGCGCCGCCGCAGTTGGCGCCGAGGGTGCGGCCATTGGCGGTGAGCGCGTCCTCGGCGATCAGGCCTTGGCCCATCAGCTGGTTCACCACCGCCGGCACGCCGCCGGCATGGTAATAATCCTCGCCGAGATATTCCCCGGCCGGCTGCAGGTTCACCAGCAGCGGCACATGCTCGCCATAGGTCTGCCAGTCGTCGATGGACAGCTCCACCCCGACATGGCGGGCCAGCGCGTTGAGATGGATCGGCGCATTGGTCGAGCCGCCAATGGCCGAATTCACCCGGATGGCGTTGAGGAAGGCGTCGCGGGTGAGGATGTCGGAGGGCTTGAGGTCTTCATGCACCATCTCGACGATGCGCAGGCCGGTGCGGTAGGCGATTTCCTGCCGGTCGCGATAGGGCGCGGGGATGGCGGCAGAACCGGGCAGCTGCATGCCCAGCGCCTCGGCGAGCGAGTTCATCGTCGTCGCCGTGCCCATGGTGTTGCAGTAGCCGGTGGAGGGGGCGGAGGACGCCACCAGCTTGACGAAGCCGGCATGGTCGATCTCGCCGGCCGCCAGCAATTCGCGCGCTTTCCAGACGATGGTGCCGGAGCCGGTGCGCTCGCCCTTGTACCAGCCGTTCAGCATCGGCCCGACCGAGAGGGCGATGGCGGGAATGTTCACGGTCGCCGCCGCCATCAGCAGGGCCGGGGTAGTCTTGTCGCAGCCGATGGTGAGCACCACGCCGTCGAGCGGGTAGCCGTACAGAACCTCGACCAGGCCGAGATAGGCGAGGTTGCGGTCGAGCCCGGCGGTGGGGCGCTTGCCGGTCTCCTGGATCGGATGCACCGGGAATTCGATGGCGATGCCGCCGGCCTCGCGAATGCCGTCGCGGGTGCGCTTGGCCAGCTCAAGGTGGTGGCGGTTGCAGGGCGAGAGGTCCGAGCCGGTCTGGGCGATGCCGATGATCGGCCGCCCGCTCTGCAGCTCCTCCTGGCTCAGGCCGAAATTGAGGTAGCGCTCGAGATAGAGCGCGGTCATGTCGATATTGTCGGGGTTATCGAACCAGGCGCGGGACCGCAGGGGCCGGTCGCGAAGGGGTGCGTCGCTCTTGCTGGCTTTGCCGTCCATGCGTGTCTCCTCAGGCTCAGTCGTGGAACGGCGCAACGTCGACGCGGCGGCCCAGCAGGAAGGCGTCGGCGACCAGCTGCAGCGGGGCGAGGTCGACATCCGACCGTCCCGCTTCAACAAGCGCGACGAAGTGCTTGTAGATGTTCCTGTATTCGGCCTCCGGCTGGGCGCTCAGCACCTGCCCGTCCAGCGTCAGCCTTGCCCCGCCCTGCGAGAGCAGCAGCGTGCCCCGGTCGGTTTCAACCGCGATGTCCCAGCTCTGCGGGCCGGTCTGCAGGAAATCGAGATCGGCCTCTACCTTCAGCCCGGCCGCATCCGCCAGATCCACCGTGGCGGCGATGGGGGCGGCGCAATTGGAAGGAAAGGCCAGTTCCGCCCCGGTCACGAAAACCGGGCGCGGCAGGATGGCGGTGAGGATCGACAGCGCGTTGATGGCAGGATCGAACACGCCGAGCCCGCCGGGCTCCCAGATCCAGCGCTGGCCGGGATGCCAGACGCGGACATCTTCCTTCCAGGTGATCGTCACCGCGCGGGCCGGCACTTCGCTGAGGAAGGCGCGGGCCGGCTCCACCGCCGGGGCGAAGCGCGAATGCCAGGTGGCGAACAGGGTACGGCTGGAGGCCTGCGCCGCCGCGACCAGCGGGCCGAGTTCGCTCACCGTGGCGCCGGGCGGCTTCTCCAGCAGCACATGCTTGCCCGCGTTCAAGGCCTGCGCCGCGAGGTCGTGGCGGCCCTGCGGCGGGGTGCACAGCGCCACCGCGTCGATCGCCTCGCCGCTCGCCAGCAGATCGGCCAGCGTGGCGAAATGGGCGACGCCGTCGAGGCTGGCATTGCGGCTGGCCACCGCCACGAGTTCGATGCCCTCTGTCGCGGCGATGGCGGGAAGGTGCTGGTCGCGGGCGATCTTGCCGAGGCCGACCAGGGCGAGACGGATCGGGCTCATCACTGCGCCTCCCCGGTGCGTACGGGCGTGCCGTCGACGAGGCGGGGCAGGCCGAGCGGGTTTTTCGTCCGCAGCACGGCGGGCAGCAGCGCCTCCGGCAGATCCTGGTAGCAGACCGGGCGCAGGAAGCGGCGTATGGCGAGCGTGCCGACCGAGGTCGAGCGCGGGTCCGACGTCGCCGGGAATGGCCCGCCATGCACCATGGCGTGGCAGACTTCCACACCGGTCGGCCAGCCATTGGCGAGGATGCGGCCGGCCTTGTCTTCCAGCACCGGCAGCAGGGCGGCGGCGAGGAGGTGGTCGGCGGGATCGAGATGCAGCGTCGCGGTGAGCTGGCCCTCCAGCCCGCCGGCCACCGCCCGCATCTCGTCGGCATTGGCGCAGCGGATCACCACAGACGAGGCGCCGAACACTTCATGCGACAGCACCGGCTCGCGCAGGAAGGCGGCCGCCTCAGTGACGAACAGCGCCGGCCGGCAGGCATTGGCGCCGCCCTCCGCGCCGTGGGCGACCTCGGTGACGTCAGCGCTGCCCTCCAGCGCGGCGACGCCCTTGGCATAGGCGCCGGCAATGCCCGGGGTGAGCATGGTCGCGGCCGGGGCGGCGGCCACCGCCGTGGCGGCGCTGGCGATGAAGCGGTCCAGCGCCGCGCCGCTGAGGGCGATGACCAGGCCGGGATTGGTGCAGAACTGGCCGGCGCCCATGGTCAGCGAGCCGACGAAGCCGGTGGCCAGCGCCTCGGCCCGCGCCTCCAGCGCGGCGGGCAGCAGGAAAACGGGGTTGATGCTGCTCATCTCGGCAAAGACCGGGATAGGCTCGGGCCGGTTGGCGGCGATGCGGCACAAAGCCAGCCCCCCGGCGCGCGAGCCGGTGAAGCCCACCGCCTTGACGCGGGGATCGGCCACCAGCGCGCCGCCCAGCTCATGCGCGGTGCCGGTGAGCAGCGAGAACACGCCCTCCGGCAGCCCGGCCTCGCGGACCGCCGCGCGGATGGCGCGGCCGACCAGTTCCGAGGTGCCGGGATGGGCAGGGTGGCCCTTGACGATGACCGGGCAGCCCGCCGCCAGCGCCGAGGCGGTGTCGCCGCCCGCCACCGAGAAGGCGAGGGGGAAGTTCGAGGCGCCGAACACTGCCACCGGGCCGATGCCGATATGGCGCAGGCGCAGATCGGCGCGCGGCAGCGGCGTGCGGGCGGGCAGCGGGCTGTCGAGGCGCGGCTCGTCCGCCCCGCCGGCCCGAACCCAGCTGGCGAACAGACGCAGCTGGCCCATTGTGCGGGCCCGCTCGCCGGTGAGCCGGGCGACGGGCAGGCCGGTCTCGCGCGCGGCACGGGCGATCAGCGCGTCGCCCAGCGCCTCGATATTGGCGGCGATGGCGTCGAGAAAGGCGGCACGCGCCTCCGGCGTGGTGGCGCGGTAGAGCGGGAAGGCGGCAGCGGCGAGCGCCGCCGCTTCCGCCACCTCGGCCGGTCCGGCCTCGGTGAAGGCGGGCTCCAGCTCGATGCCGGTGGCGGGATCGACGGCACGAAAGGTCGCGGCGCCGGCGAGGTCGCGGGAGCCGAGAAGGGTAGCGCCGGTGAGTTCGGTCATGGCCATAGCGCTCACTTACCCCACCTCAGTACCATAGGGTCAAGCCGACGCGCGAGCTCGATCAGCCCGGCGCGGGTGGCGGGGTGGACCGGCGGCAGCGGCGCGCGCAGCGTGTCATGCTTGATGACCCCGCCCTCCTGCATCAGGATCTTCGCCGTGGCGAAGCCGGCCTGGCGGTTCTCGTAATTGATCAGCGGCAGCCAGCGCTGATAGGCGTCGAGCGCCGCCTCGCGATTCCCCGCGAAATAGGGGTCGATGATCTCACGGATGCCGTCGGGAAAGCCGCCGCCGGTCATGGCGCCGGTGGCCCCCGCATCGAGATCGGCCATCAGGGTGATCGCCTCCTCGCCGTCCCACGGGCCGATGATGGCATCGCCGCCGGCCTCGATCAGCGCCCGCAGCTTGTTCGCCGCCTGCGGCACCTCGATCTTGAAATAGGCGAGGTTCTCGATCTCGCTTGCCATTTTGGCCAGGAACGGCACGGAGAGCGGCGTGCCGGCGACGGGCGCGTCCTGCACCATGATCGGGATGTCGATGGCGTCGGACACCGCCTTGTAGAACGCATAGATGGAGGCTTCCGGCACGCGGAAGGTCGCGCCGTGATAGGGCGGCATCACCATCACCATCGCCGCCCCCGCCTCCTGCGCGCGCTTCGAGCGCTCGGCGCAGATATGGGTGGCGAAATGGGTGGTGGTGACGATAACAGGCACCCGGCCCGCCACATGTTCCAGCACCGTGGTCATGACAAGATCGCGCTCGTCATCGGCCAGCACGAACTGCTCGGAGAAATTGGCGAGGATGCACAGGCCGTGCGAGCCGGCATCGATCATGAAGTCGATGCAGCGCTTCTGGCCGTCGAGATCGAGCCGGCCTTCGGCGTCGAACACGGTCGGGGCGACCGGGAACACGCCCTTATACGGGCCGGCGGCGGAAAGGCGGGTCATCCTGTACCTCAGTGATTGTCGCGGGGAACGGGCGAACCCGAACGCCCGACCAGAAAGTCGAAATCGGCGCCGCGGTCGGCCTGCAGCACGTGGTCGATGTAGAGACGCTGATAGCCGCGCGTGGCGTGCGGGGCGGGGGCCACCCAGGCGGCGCGGCGGGCGGCCATTTCCTCCTCGCTCACATGCAGGTGCAGCGAGCGGGCGGGCACGTCGAGCGTGATCAGGTCGCCGTTGCGCACCAATGCCAGCGGGCCGCCGGCGGTCGCCTCGGGGGCGACGTGGAGCACCACGGTGCCATAGGCGGTGCCGGACATGCGGGCATCGGAAATGCGGATCATGTCGCGCACGCCCTCGCGCAGCAGCTTGGCGGGAAGGGGCATGTTGCCGACCTCGGCCATGCCGGGATAGCCCTTCGGGCCGCAATGCTTCAGCACCATGATGCAGGAGGCGTCGATATCCAGCGCCTCGTCGTTCACCGCGTGATGCATCTCCTCGACGCTCTCGAACACCACGGCGCGGCCGGTGTGCACCATCAGTTCCGGCGAGGCGGCGGAGGGCTTGATGACGGCACCATCCGGCGCGAGGTTGCCGGTGAGAATGGCGATGCCGGCCTCCGGCTTGAACGGCGTTTCGAACGGCGTGATGACCTCGGCGTTCCAGTTCGGCGCCGTGGCGACATTCTCCCAGATCGTCCGCCCATTGGCGGTGACGGCGTCCTTGTTCAGCAGGCCGCGCTCGCCCAGCGCCCGCAGCACCGCCGGCAGGCCGCCGGCATAGTAGAAATCCTCCATCAGGAAACGGCCCGACGGCATCAGGTCGACAAGGCAGTGAATGTCGCGGCCGAGCCGGTCGAAATCCGCCAGCGTGAGGTCGACACCGACGCGGCCGGCGAGGGCGAGCAGATGCACCACCGCATTGGTCGAGCCGCCAATGGCGGCTAGCGCCCGGATGGCGTTCTCGAAGGCTTCCCGCGTCAGGATGTCGGAGGGCTTCAGGTCCTCATGCACCATGTCGACGATGCGCCGACCGGCCATGCGGGCCAGCAAATTGCGGCGGGCGTCGACGGCGGGAATGGCGGCGTTCTCCGGCAGGCCGATGCCGAGCGCTTCCACCATCGAGGCCATGGTGGAGGCGGTGCCCATGGTCATGCAGGAGCCCGACGAGCGGTTCATGCCCGCTTCCGCCTCGTGGAACTCGGCCATGGTGATCTCGCCGGCGCGCAGCTGCTCGCTCATCGAGATGATGTTGGTGCCCGAGCCGATGATCTGGCCGCGGTAATTGCCGCGCAGCTGCGGCCCGCCGGAGACGCCGATGGCCGGCAGGTCGGCGGAAGCCGCGCCCATCAGCAGCGCCGGCGTGGTCTTGTCGCAGCCCATCAGCAGCACCACGCCGTCGAGCGGGTGGGCGCGGATCGCCTCTTCCACATCCATCGAGGCGAGGTTGCGGAACAGCATGGCGGTGGGACGCATCGTCACCTCGCCGAGCGAGGAGACCGGAAACTCCAGCGGATAGCCGCCCGCGTCCAGCACGCCGCGCCGCACATGTTCGGCGAGGTCGCGGAAATGGATGTTGCAGGGGGTCAGTTCCGACCAGGTGTTGCAGATGCCGATCACCGGGCGGCCGTCGAAACGGTCCTGCGGCTGGCCGGAATTCTTCAGGAAGGAGCGGTAATAGAACCCCATCTTGTCCTGCCGGCCGAACCAGGCCTGGCTACGCAAAGGCTTCTTGTTGTCGTTGGTCGATCCGTCATCGCTCATGTCGGCACCTGGTCAGCCGGCCGCGCCGTGGCGGCGCAGGCCGTTGAAAATCACATTGGTCATGGCGGCGGCCGCCGCTTCCGCGTCGGCATCGGCGATGGCCTCGACGATGCGCTCATGGGCGGCGACCGCGATGTCGTGCTCGCGCGCGTCGCCCGGGGCGGAGAGCACGAAGGAGGCGCGCAGCGCCGCCTCGATGACCGCGCCGATCGAGCGCATGAACGGGTTTCCCGAGGCGGTGGCGACCGCCACATGCAGCGTCAGGTCGGCCTCGGCGAAGCTCTCCGAGGCGCCGGGCTGGTCCTTCATCCGCGCCACCGCCTGGCGCATCAGCGCGAGGTCGTCGGCGCTGCGCCGCTCGGCCGCCAGCGCGGCGGCGCGCGGCTCCACCGCGAGGCGGATCTCGGAGAGATCGCGCAGGAAGCGCTTGTCGATGCCGGCGTCGAGATGCCAGGCCAGCACATCGGCGTCGAACATGTTCCAGGCGGCGCGCTCGCGCACCACCGTGCCGACCCGCGCTTTGGTGGAGAGCAGGCCCTTGGCCACCAGCGTCTTCACGCTCTCGCGCAGCACCGGCCGCGAGACGCCGAAGATCAGCGTTAGCTCCGCATCGCCCGGCAGCTTGGCGCCCTCGCCATAGCGGCCGGCGATGATGTCGATGCCGATGGTGCGCGCCACTTCCGCATGGTTGGAATGCGAGCGCCGGGCCGGGATGACGATGATCTGCGAGGCGTTGGGCGCGCTCATGGATGAACTCCGGCCGGGGCGCGCCGGGAGCGGCGGGCGAGGTGCAATGTGAGCTGCTGGAATGCGATGAAGGCGAACAGCAGCAGCCCGGTGGCGATCTTCGCCCACCAGCTCGACAGCATGCCGTCGAAGCTGATGTAGGTCTGGATCAGCCCCTGGATCATCACACCGAGGAAGGAGCCGAAGATGAAGCCGTAGCCGCCCGAGAGCAGCGTGCCGCCGATCACCACCGCGGCAATGGCGTCCAGCTCGACGCCCACCGCCGAGAGCGAATAGCCCGACGAGGTGTAGAGCGAGAACACGATGCCCGCGAGGCCGGCGAGCACGCTGGAGAGGGTGTAGATCAGCACCGTGGTGCGGGCGACATTGATGCCCATCAGCCCGGTGGCGGTGCGCGAGCCGCCCAGCGCATAGACATTGGCACCGAAGCGGGTGAGGTGCAGCAGCACCATGCCGCCGACCACCACGACCAGCATGATCATCGCCGGCACGGTGAGGCGCGCCCCGCCGTCGAAGCGGAAGGCATGGTCGGACAGGTGGGCGTAGAGATCGGCGGTGATCGGCAGCGATTCCGTCGACAGGAGGAAGCTCACCCCGCGCGCCAGGAACATGCCGGCCAGGGTGACGATGAAGGGGGGCAGCTCGAAATACTGGATGATCGCCCCCATGCCCGCGCCGAAGGCGGCGCAGATGACGAGGATCAGCACGAAGGCAGCGAGCGGCGGCACGCCCCAGCGCTCGATGGCGAGAGCCAGGAACACGGTGGTGAAGCCGATGACCGAGCCGACCGAGAGGTCGATGCCGCCTGAGATGATGACGAAGGTCATGCCCACCGCGACAATGACCAGGAAGGCATTGTCGGTCAGCAGGTTCATCACCACCCGCAGCGAGGCGAAATTGGGGTAGATCAGCGAACAGACCACGAAGCCGGCAAGGAATACCGCAGCCGTGGCGAGCACCGGCGACAGCCGGCTCAGGGAACGGATCATCGGCGCTTGCCTCCCGATTTCGAGCGGCTGAACAGCACGCCGAGCCCGGCGAGATGGCCACCGAGGCGCGGCGACTGGGCGAGCAGCACGGTGAGCACCACCACCGCCTTCACCACCAGATTGGTCTCGGGCGGAAAGCCGGAGAGCAGGATGCCGGTGTTCATCGCCTGGATGATGAAGGCGCCGACCACGGCGAGAAGAATCGAGAACCGCCCGCCGAACAGCGAGGTGCCGCCAATCACCACGGCGAGGATGGCGTCGAGCTCCAGCCACAGCCCGGCATTGTTGGCGTCGGCGCCGAGAATGTCGGCGCTGGCGACGATGCCGGCCAGCGCCGCGCACAGGCCGCTCCAGACATAGACCGCGACCGTGATGAGCCGTGTGCCGATGCCCGCCAGCGCGCTGGCGCGGGGATTGCCGCCCGTCGCCTCGATCATCAGGCCGAGCGCGGTGCCACGCACCAGCAGCAGCGTCAGCGCCATCATGCCGAGCGTCAGCACCACGGGCGTCGGCAGGCCGAGCACCGAGCCGCCGCCGAGAAAGGCGAGATCGGGCGAGGTGAAGGTGACGATCCGCCCCTCGGTGATCAGCTGGGCGATGCCGCGGCCGGCGACCATCAGGATCAGCGTCGCGACAATGGGCTGGATGCCGAGCACGGCGACCAGCAGCCCGTTCCACAGCCCGCAGAGCAGGCCGGCGCCGAGCGCCGCCGCCAGCACCACTGGCAGAGAATGGCTGTCGGCGAGGCTGGCGGCGATGGCGCCGCAGATCGCCATCACAGCGCCAACGGAGAGGTCGATGCCGCGCATGGCGATGACAAGCACCATGCCGATGGACAACAGCGCCACCGGCGCGCCGCGGTTGAACACGTCGATCAGGCTGCCGAACAGCCGCCCGTCCTGCACCCTTATGTCGAAGAACTGCGGCGAGACGATCCAGTTGGCGACCAGGATGAGCCCCAGCGCGACGATCTGCGCGGTGCCGATGCGGGGAAGACGCACTGCCATGGCCCGCCCCCTCACGCCGCCGCCAGCGATGCCGGCGCATCAGCGATGGTGGCGAGAATGGTCGACACCTCGATCTCAGCCCCGCTCAGCCGGGCGACATGGGCGCGGTCGCGCAGCACCACGACCTCGTCGGCATAGGTGACGAGCTCTTCCAGCTCGGAGGAGACGACGAGCAGCGCCATGCCCTCGCGGCAGAGGTCGCGGATCAACCCGATGATCTCGGCATGGGCGCCGACATCAATGCCGCGCGTCGGCTCGTCGAGGATCAGCAGCCGCGGGGCGGTGGCGAGCCAGCGCGCCAGCAGCACCTTCTGCTGGTTGCCGCCGGAGAGCAGGCCGACCGGGCGCTCGGGATCAGGCGGGCGGATGTCGAGCAGGCCGATGAACTTCGCCGCCAGCGCGTCCTGCTCACGGCGGGAGAGCGGGGAGAGGGCGCCGCGCCGGGCCTGCAGCGCCAGCGCGATGTTCTCGCGCACGGTGAGCTCGGCGACGATGCCCTCGGTCTTGCGCTCCTCCGGGCAATAGCCGAAGCCGAGCGCCATCGCCTCGCGCGGCGAGCCGATCGACACGGCGCGACCGGCGACCTCCACCGCGCCGCAATCGGCGCGGTCGGCGCCGAAGACCAGCCGCACCGTCTCCGTCCGCCCGGAACCCAGAAGCCCGGCGAGGCCGACGACATGGCCGGCGCGCAAGGTGAGGTCGAAGGGGGCGATGGTGCCCGCCTTGCCGACCCCGCGGAAGCGGGCGACATCGGCCGGTGCCTCGCCCTCGCTCGCGGGCGGGCGCCGCGACGTCGCCTCGCTCAGCTCGCGCCCCAGCATCAGGCGCACGAGGTCGAGGCGGGGGAGCTCGTCCACCGGCGCGCTGCCGGCGAGGCGGCCATTGCGCAGCACGGTGATGCGGTCGCAGATGGCGTAGACCTGATCGAGGAAATGGGTGACGAAGACGATGCCGATGCCGCGCGCGCTGAGCTGGCGCATGACGGCGAACAGCACCTCCACCTCATGGGCGTCGAGGCTGGCGGTGGGCTCGTCGAGAATGAGCACGCGCGCCGACTGGTCGACCGCGCGGGCGATGGCGACGATGTGCTGGACGGCGACGGAATAGCTTTCCAGCGGCGCGCTCACATCAATGGCAAGGCCGAATTCGCTGAGCAGCGCGCGGGCGCGCCGGCGCATCTCGCCCTCGCGCACCAGCCCGAACCGGGTCGGCTGGCGGCCGAGGAAAAGGTTCTGCGCCACCGAGAGATTGGGCGCGAGATTGACCTCCTGGTAGACCGTGGCAATGCCGGCCCGGACCGCTTCCTCGGCCGAGCGGGGGGCGATCTCGACGCCGTCGAGCCGCAGCGAGCCGGCATCGCGCTGGACGACGCCGGTCATTGCCTTGATGAGCGTCGATTTGCCGGCGCCGTTCTCGCCCAGCAGGGCGTGGATCTCGCCGGCCCGCAGGCTGAAGTCGACGCGGTCGAGCGCCTTGAAGCCGGCGAAGGACTTGGAGAAGCCGGCAAGCGCCAGAAGCGGCGGCGGGAACGTTTCGGTGGCGTGCATGACGGCCTCGGAAGCGGCGGGAAAGCGGCGCGAGCCGGCCGGAGGACGAGCCGGCTCGCGCGGGGCAGGGGCTGCGGGCGAGGACCGCAGCCGCGCCCTCTCAGTAACCGAGGTCCTTCTTGGATTCGTAGACCGCCATCGGGTTGTCGGCCTGGGTGTAGAGCTTCGATTCCGTCTGGATCCACTTCGGCGGCACGGTGCCCTTTTCCTTGAAGGCGATGATCGCGTCGAAGGCGGGACCGGCCATGTTCGGGGTGAGCTCCACCGTCGCGTTGGCTTCGCCGGCCGCCATGGCCTTGAAGATGTCGGGCACGGCGTCGATCGAGACGGTGAGCACCTCGGTGCCCGGCTTCAGCCCGGCTTCCTTCATCGCCTGGATGGCGCCGACCATCATGTCGTCATTATGGGCGTAGACGGCGCAGATGTTCTTGCCGCCGCCTTCGGCCTTGATGAAGCTCTCCATCACTTCCTTGCCCTTGGCGCGGGTGAAGTCGCCGGTCTGGCTGCGCACGATCTTGACGTTGGAAGCGCCGGCGATGCCGTCCTCGAAGCCCTTCTTGCGGTTGGTGGCGACGGACGCGCCGACCGTGCCCTGAAGCTCCACCACATTGCAGGGCTTGCCGGCGACGGTCTTCACCAGCCACTCGCCGGCGACCTTGCCTTCATGCACGCTGTCGGAGGTGACGGCGGTCAGGTACAGGTCCTTGCCGGCGGGGTCGATGTCGCGGTCGAGCAGCACGACCGGGATCTTGGCCTCCTGCGCTTCCTTCAGCACCGAATCCCAGCCGGTGGCGACGACGGGCGCGAGGAAGATCGCATCCACGCCCTGGGCCACGAAGGAGCGGATCGCCTTGATCTGGTTCTCCTGCTTCTGCTGGGCGTCGGCGATCTTGAAAGTAATGTTCCGCTTCGCGGCCTCGGCCTTGGAAACGGTGGTCTCGGCAGCGCGCCAGCCCGATTCCGAGCCGATCTGCGAAAAGCCGATGGTCATGTCGGCGGCCTGCGCGCCGAACGAGAACAGCGCGCCGGAAACGGCGGACGCAAGCAGCAATGCCCTGAGATTCATTGGCGTTTCTCCCGTGAGATGTCGCCGTCGCGCCACTTGCGGGTGCTTTCCGGCGGGGAATCTATGCCACAGTCTGGAAGGGCTGACTAGTCATACTGTTTGACTTTTTAAACCTCTTCCACCGAGGCGCCGCCGCGCGCGGGAAACAGGGCGGGAAGGCCGGTCGGGGAACGAGTGGTTGGCCGGGAAGTTCTTCCCGCAGCCAAAACCCTGGCAGGAGGAACGCCAATGACAACCACTCGGAAAACCGCCACCGCACTCGCCCTCGGTGCCGCGCTAAGCCTCGCGGCCGGCAGCGCCCTGGCCGGGCCGTGCACCGACCGCCTCGCGCAGGTGGAGAAGAAGGTCGCCGCCACCGATGCCGGATCGGGGCCGACCCAGCTGCCGGCGGCCGGCACCACCACCCCCGATACGGCCACGCCCCGCGCCGGCGAGGCGCCCGGCACCGGCGGCACCGCCGGCATGAACGAGACGCTGGCCGGCAAGGCGGCGTCGCCCGCCGATGTCCGCGCCCAGACCTCGGGCCAGAAGACGGCGGCGGAGGGCGGCGCCTCCACCGCCGACGAGCTCTCGAACGCCCTTGCGCGCGCCCGCCAGGCCGATGCGAGCGGCGACGCCGCCGCCTGCGGCACGGCGCTGGACCAGGCGGAAAAGCTCATTGATGGCTAACGCCGCGCAGAAAACCCCGCCACCCGGGAAAGGGTGGCGGGGCGCGCTTCTGGACGGGGCCTCAGGCCACCGGCCCCTCCAGCACGTCCTGCGCGTCGAGGGTGAGCGGCCGCTCGTCAGTGCTGGCCTTTTCCATCTTGCGAAGGGCCGCCGCCTCGATCAGCAGCCGGTGCTGCTCGAACCGGGCCATGCGGTCGGCGCGGCTGTCCAGCGGGCTGTTCTCCAGCCTTTCGAGCGCATCCCAGCCGACGAGGCATTCGACGATGTCCTCGTCGCCCCGGAAGAAGAAGCGGATGGCTTTGCGGTCGTTGATGTCCTCGGGCGGCTTGGCCGAATGATGCAGCGTCATGATCACCTCCTTGATCTCGGGACTAACCCGCGATGGCTGCGGAAGTTCGGCCGGGGGCGCGAAGTGTCATGCCGGCGTCAAAGGTCGGTCATCATGAGCGCACATTGCCACTGCATGTCCGACCATCCTCGTTCGAGGTGTGGAGCGCGGCAATGATAACGGCATTCGAGGTGATACGACGGATCGCCGAGGCGGTGCAGCCCCGTCTGGGCCGCATCGACGCGCAGGAGGTCGGCATCTATCCGGTCGAGGCGCGCGGCGACGAGCCCAACTGGACCGCGCGGATCGCCCGGCAGGCCGGCGGCGGGCACGCCTACAAGCAATGGCGGCTGGATCAGCTGCGCGCGGCCATCGAGGCGGTTCAGCGTGAAATGCCGCGGATCGACTGGGGCGGACAGGACAGCCACGCCAACCCACGCGGCGGCTAGCTCTAGTGCCCGCCCATCGGCAGGGCCACCAGATTGCGCGGGCTGTTGCCGACCGTGATCCGGCCGAGGATCGCGCGAGCCTCGATATCGATCACCACCACCTCGTCCTCGGCCCAGTCGACCGCCGCCGCGCGGCTGGGCGACACCACCGTAATGCCTTCCGGAAAGGTGCCGAGCCTTGGCTGCGCCGGCGCCAGAGTGAGCGTCTCGGCATCGACGAGGGCGAGCTTGCCGCTCTGCTGGTTGCTGACCAGCACCGTGCGCCCGTCCGGCGTCACCGCCACCCCATAGGGCATGAGCCCGACCTTCGGGCGGGCGATCTCGCGCGGCGCGGCGTCGGTCGCGATCACCGAGAGGTCGCCGCTCTGCACATTGGCGACATAGAGCCGATCCCCGCCCGGTGACAGCGCCAGCGCGAAGGGCGCCCGCCCGACCGGCACGGTGGCGATGCGATCCATATCGGCCAGGCGCACCACGCTGACCTGATCGCTCTCGCGATCGGCGACATAGGCAAGGCCGGCTTTCTCATCCACCACCAGCCCGGCCGGGGCGTGGCCGACCGCGACGCGGCCAGTTTCGGCGCCGGTGGCAGCGTCGAGCCGGATCAGCGCATTTGCGCTCCAGTCGCTGACCAGAAGGTCGCGGCCATCCGCGCTCACCGCGATGCCGAACGGCTCCAGCCCGACCTTGAAGGTCGCGGTCACGGTGCGGGAGGCGAGGTCGATGCGGCTGACCCGGCTGAGGTCGGGATGGGTGACATAGACGCGCGCCCCGTCCGGGCTGGCGGCAAGGCCGGCGGGAACGGCGGCGAGGCCGATCACCGCCCGCACCTCACGCGCGTCGATGTCGACCAGCGACAGCTGCGCCGCCTTCTGCGACACCACGGCGACCAGCGGCGCGGGCGTGTCCGCCGGTGCCGGCTGCGAAGCGGCGAGCGGAGCGAGGGCGAGCAGCGCGAGAGCGAGCAGCGCGAGAGCGAGCAGCGCGAGAGCGAGGCGCGCCAGAGCGAGGCGCACTAGTGCCTTGCGCGCCCGCATGAACGGGGGGAGGGCGGCGCTCACCGCGCCGTCTCCCGACCCCACATGCGCGCCCGCCCCGCCGCTCGCTTGGCCACTCACTTGCCCGTCACCTTGGCCTGCAACCCCTTCAGCCCCTGCTGGATGAAGTCGGTCATCGCGGCGATGGCGGCCGCGTCGTTGCGGTCTTCCGGCGGCTCATTGGTGGTGTCGGCGCGGTAGAAGCGGGCGCCCCAGCTGACTTCGCTGCCGGCGCCATCCGGCTTCACCTCGATGGTCTGGGTATAGAAACTGACCGGGATCGCCTCGGCATTCTCCGTCAGCAGGCGGTAGGAGAGGCGGTAGGCGGCGGGATCGACCTCGTCCAGCCCTTCCTTGATCTCGCCCTTCTCCAGCGTCAGCACCCGCTCGGCGCCGGCCGCGTCGCCGCCGGTCGCCTCCACCTTCTTCACCATCGGATGCCACTCGCCAATGCCGCCGAAGCGGGACAGCACCGCCCATACCGCTTCCGGCGGGGCGGCGATCACCAGCGTCTCATCGGCGCGCTGGGGCGTCGGTCCATGGGCGAGGGCCAGGGCAGGGGCCAGCAGCAGCAAGCCGAGCGCGAGCGCAAGTCGTTGAAGCATCGTCTTTTTCCTTTATCGAGTGGGAAGTCGCTCGGGTCGCCGTGAGGTGGTGGCGCCGAGCCCGAACAGCAGCGCTAGGCAGAACAGCGCCAGCGCGGCGGGGATGGCGGCGGTGTCGAGACGCATCTCGACCGGCCGGGGCCTTGTGTCGGCCTCGACGGCGGCGAGGAGCCCGCTTTCATTGCCGAGCGCGATGTAGCCAAGCCCGGTCTGGGCGGCGAGCGCGCGCAGATGTTCCTCGCGCAGGGCGCTCAGATGCTCGGTGCCGGTGGCCGGCTCGCCGCCCCAGGGGGCGTTGCGCGGATTCCAGCCGGCGCGCGAGGCGGCATCCTCCGGCGGCGGCCCCATGCGGTTTTCCTGCGGCACGTCTTCCTCGGCATAGAAGCCGGTCTCGCGCCCGTCCTGATCGAATTTCGGGATCGGCGAGGGGTCGACGCCGCCGATGCCGACCAGCAGCCCGGCGACCTCGCCCGGCTCGCCCTCGAAGGCCGGCAGGGCGCCGCCGGGCAGGGGAGGGGCTTCATGCCCGTCGGTCATGAAGATGAGATCGGCCTTCAGGCTGGCGGCCATGGCGAGGCCGGAATGGACGCCGCGCGCGACATAGCTGTCGCCCTCCCAGGCCATGCGCCAGTCGAGATCGTCGATCGAGCCGGCAATGGCGGCGAAGTTCTCGCACACCTCGGCCGGCTCGAAGAGCAGGAAGCTGCGGCGCTCTGTGAAGATCGCGAGGCCCAGCCGCGAGCCGCAGGGCAGGCCGGCCAGAATATCGCGGGCGCTGCGCTTGGCGGCGTCGAGACGGGTGGCCGGCGCCCCCTGGCTCTGCGCGTCGCGCACATTCATGCTGCCGGTGACGTCGATCACCAGCAGCGCCTCGCGCACATTGCCGGTCTGGACGATGCGCGGGGCGAACAGCGCGGCGACGATGGCGAGCAGCGCCGCCAGCAGCAGCCAGAACCGCCAGTCGCGTCGCGGACCGCTGCCCATTCGCCCGCTCCCCTCGCCGGCCGCCGTGCTCATGGCAGCCCCCTCGGCAGGCCGGGCAGGTCGGTCCACAGCTTCTTCACCGCGTCGGGCGGAAGCTCCTCGCCCTCAAGGTCGATCTGCGGAAAATCGCGCACCAGCCGCATGGCGATGTCGAGATTGTACTTGCCGTCCCAGAAGCCGGGAGCGAGCACCAGCGCGCGGCGGTAATTGTCCTTGGCGAGCCGCACCAAGGGGATCGCCGGGTCGATCCGGTTCGATTCAAGATGGTTGAAGGCGACCCGGAGCCGGGCATTGGCAATGTCGTACAGGGCGGCGACCGCAAGGTCCCGGTCCTCGCCGGCGGCGAGCCGGTTGAGCAGCGGCTGCGCCTCGTCCAGCCGGTCGCGGGTGATGAGGAAATGCAGCCGGGCGAACAGCAGCGCCGGCGGGTCCTCGGCGCTGATCGCAAGATCATGGCCGGCGGCGAGCGAGGCGATCAGGCCGTTGTCGCGCTCGACCACGAACAGCCGCGCGGCCAGCCAGGCGGCGGCGAGCAGGCTGGCGACCAGCAGGGCAAAGGTGGCGGTGAGCGCCAGGCGCCGTGTCCTCATGCCGCTCTCCTCAGGTCGATGGCGTCGGTGCCCTCCTTGGCGCCCCGTCCGGCGGGACGCAGCTGCCGCTCGGCCAGCTTGGCCGCGAGCAGCAGGGCGGTGGCGAGGGCGGCGACGAAAAAGGCGGGGCGAACCAGATCGCGGCGCGGAATGCGTTCGACATAGCGGATCGGCCGCGTCTCCTGCCGGTCGATCTCGGTGATCGCCTGCGCCACCGCCTGCGGGCTGGTCGCCTCGAAGGCGCGGTAGGGCACGCCGAGGCTCTGCAGGAACAGATGCAGATGGCGCTCGGGATTGGCCTGGGCGGAATCGTCGCCGGAAGCCGGCACGTCGTAAATGCCCTGGGCGCCGCGCGAGCGCAGGAACAGCCAGTAGAGATGCACCGGCGTGCGCGCGGCGGCGTCGCGCAGCGCCTCCTGCACCCGCCGGTCGATTAGCGCCGCGCCGTCGGACACCAGCAGCACCGCCCGCGAGGACTCATCCGTATCGTCGGCGAAATAGGAGAAGGCCAGCGCCAGCCCGCGCCCGACATCGGTGAAGGCAAGGCCCGGCCGGTCGATGGCGTCGATCGCCGCGTCCACCACCTCGTGATGGTCGGTCAGCGGCAGCACCGGCATCGGCGAGGTGGAAAAGGCGGCCACCGCGATGCGGTCATGCGGGCGGCGGGCGACGAATTCCGCCAGCAGCCGCTTGGCGGCGGCCGACTTCGATTCCTGGTCGCCGGTCGGTGCGCGGTCGGCGAAACTGTTGTCCATGCTGGAGGAGCGGTCGAGCAGCAGCACCAGATGGGCGCCGGTGCCCTCGCGCTCGACGCTCTGCTCGCGCCGGTGCAGGCCGGCAAGCCCCAGCACCAGCGCAATGATCGCCACCGCGCCGGCCAGCCGCAGGCCGGCGCCCACCGCAACCGACAGCGGATCGTCCGGGATCAGGCGGGTCGAGGCGATGCCGCGCCGGCGGAAGGCCGAGGCCACCAGCGGCAGCAGCGCGAGGACAAGCAGCGCCAGCACGGCGGGTTGATCGACGCCCCAGCCGCGCGTCAGCCCGTCCCAGAAGGCGCTGGCGGCGTTCATGCCGTGCCCCGCTCGACGGCGCGCAGCCGGCGCGACAGCGCCACCAGTTCCTCCGGCGGCAGCTCCCGCTGTGCCCCGGCGGGATCGGCGCCGAAGAACGCCCGGCGGGAGGCCTCGAACAGGCGCCGCACTTCAGCCTCTGCCGCCCGGAAGGCGGCATGCCGCTCGAAGAAGCCCGGCAGGTCCTCGGCGAAGACGCCCTTGCCGTCGGTGGCGTCAAAGGCGCGGTGCAGCGCCTGCAGCGCGCGGGCATAGCGCGAGGCCGCCAGCGTCGGATCGCCCGGCGCGGTGGCGAGCGTCGACGGGATCGCCCGCGCCGCCCGGGCGAAGGGCCGCGAGCACCGCCGGCCGAAGGGGCCCCAGCCCATCTGCCAGGCGAGCAGAAGCAGCGCCAGCAGGGCCACGCCGAGCGCGAGAGCAAGCCCGCGAATGAGCGGGGTCGTGGGCAGCGGGCGCGGTGCGATATCGGGCCGCAGCTGCATCGCCGGGCCCGGCCCGGTGGCGACGATCTCGCGCAGCGGCGACATCAGGAACGACCAGGCCGGCACCTCGACCGGCACCCGCCGCTCGCCCTCGATGGCGAACAGCGCCACGGCGGGAATGGTCAGCCGGCGCGGCTCCAGCGGGGCATAGAAGGTCTGGTAGACCAGATCGAGCGTGTAGCGGTGCACGCCGTCGCGCACGCCATGGTCCTCAAGCCGCGCCTCGCGCAGGTCGAGCCAGTAATTGAGCGCCCGTGGCGGCGGCAGCGAGGCGGGGTCGAGCACGAAGGGCGCGTCCAGCGCGATCTCGGCGGTGAGGGTAAGCGTGTCGCCGATGACATGGCCGAAGGCGCGCGGCGCGTACAGCTCCACCGCCCGCAGCTGCGCCAGGGCAGGGGAGACGGTCAGCACCAGCAGAACCAGCGTGGCAAGGATGCGCGCGCGCCACCCCATTCAGCCCTCCATCAGTCGTTGGGCCAGCGCGTCCGTATCGAGCGCGTCCTTGAGATCGACCGGGCGCAGGCCACGGCGGGTGAACAGCGCCGCCAGCGCCGCCTGCCGCTCACGCGCCGCGCGCAGCCAGCGCGTCCGCAGGCCGGGGCGCATGAACACCAGCCGGGCGGCGCCGGTCTCCAGATCCCCGAGCTCAATCAGCCCCCACCGCGGCAGGCCCTCTTCCACCGCGCCGTCGCGCACCACCACCGGGATGACATCGTGCCGCCACAGCGCGTCGAGCAGGCGTTCGATCTCGGCCACGGGCATCAGGAAATCCGACACCAGGAACACCAGCGAGCGGCGGCCCGGCAGGCGCCCGGCGGCCTCGAACAGGCCGCTCGCGCCGGTGCCGCGCGGCTTTGCGGCGATGAGGCACGCGCGCACCTCCTCCTCCAGCCCGCGCCGGCGCGACAGCGGCAGGCTCGCCGCCTCGTTCACCCCGGCATCGCAGCCGAACAGCACGAAATTGTCGCCCGAGCGCACGGCGGAGAGCGCCAGCAGCGCGCACAGATCCGCCACCCGTCCCGCCACCGCCTCGCCAAAGCGCATCGAGCCGGACAGATCGACCAGCGTCGCCACCGGCACCGAACGGCGCGGCGCGAACTGGCGCACATGCAGCTCGCCATGGGGATCGCGCAGCGAGACGCGCAGGTCGATACGGCGCGGATCGGGCTGGCGCAGCAGCGAGACATGCCGGCGGAACTCGCCCTCCGAGCCCTCGCCGCGCCCGGGATGGGCGCCGGGGAAGATGCCCTCGGGCCGCCAGCGCAGGCGATAGGGCAGAGGCCGCAGGTCGACGGGCCGCACCTCGGGAGACGGATGGGCGCCGGCGGGCGGCTTCATGGCGCCGGCACTCGCTCGAACACGCCGGCGATGAGGGCGGCGACGATCGGCTCGCGCCGCATCTCATAGACCGGATCGATGAAGATGCGGTGCGCCATCACCTCGGGGAACACGGCGCGCAGATCCTCCGGCACCACCATGTCGCGCCCTTCGATCCAGGCGCGGACGCGGGCGGCGCGCACGAGATAGCTCATGCCGCGCGGGCTGGCGCCGCCCTGCACCAGCCGGTTGATGTCGACGCCGTCAATCGAAAGGCCCAGCGCCTGCGGCCGGCGCACCCCATCCCAGAGCGCCAGCGTATAGGCCTCCAGCGCCGGGCTGGCCTGCACGCCGATCTGGATGGCGCGCGCCACGGTGCCGAGCGCCTCCGGGTCGAGCACGCCGCTCTCGACATCCATCAGCAGCGCATCGACATCATGGAAGCGCGGATCGAACACCAGGCTGCGGCGGGCCTCGTCGGCCTGCGGCATCACCACCTGCACCTCCATCAGGAAGCGGTCGCGGGCGGCGGCGGGCAGTTCGAACGTCTCCTCGCGCTCCACCCGGTTGCGATCGGCGAAGACCTGCACATGCGGGAAGCGGTATTCGCGGTTGAAGGCCGAGACCGAGCGCTCCGCCATCAGCCGCAGCAGCAGCGCGTGCACCTGCGGGCGGGCGCGGTTGATCTCGTTGAAGAAGAAGATGGACAGGTCCTCGCCCTGCCGCAGCAGCGGGCCGGGATCGATGCGGGGCTTTCCATCCTCGCCGAGATGGGCGTGGTAGACGAGATCGCCCGGCATCAGGTCGATCGTGCCCTCGATGCGCTCGAAAGCCCCGCCAATGGCCCGGGCCATCGCCCGCAGCAGCGTGGTCTTGCCGACGCCGACATCGCCTTCCAGCAGCACATGGCCACGGGCGAAGGTGGCGATCGTCAGCAGGCGGATCACCCGCTCCTGACCCAGCACGACCTTGCCGATCTCGCGTTCGAAACGCAGCGCATGGCCATGCCAGTCCGACAGCACGGAGTCGGGATCGCGGACGAGATGCATCGGGAAGCCTTTCAGGCGGCCGGGCGCAGGGGCCGCATGTGCCGGAAAAGGGCGCGGCCCACGCCGGACGGGGGGCACCCGTTCGGCGTCGGCCGCGCCAGTTGCCCACAAACCGGGCGGCTTGCCCGGAGGATCGCGGGGCGGACAGGAGAATGGCGTCCGCCCGCAAGTGGGTTCTCGAAAAGCAAAGCCGTGCCCGAAACCGTCAGTTCGGAATCTTGTTCACGTCGTAGACGAACTTGCCGGTCTTCTCGAAATTGGCGACCCGCTGGGCGTTGCGCGCTTCCATCGCCTTGATCGATTCCGACTGCTTGTTCAGCTCCTTGGGATCATGCTTGGGGTCGTACTTGGAGCCAGCCACCTTGTCGGGAAAGCCGGGCTTGGGTTCCCAGCAATTGCCGGGGGCCTTGCAGTTGGTGCCGTCATAGGCGCTCGCCCCGCCAATCATGGCGAGGCTCAGCGCACCGGCGCCGGCGAGAGTCAAGGCGAAGGCAACGCTACGGTCGATGATGCTCATGTTCAGTCTCCTGGTCGTGTTCCACCCGTCTTCGACCGGCGCGGTTCAGCCCGCCGGCCCGCCGCACGCTTCGGGCAGCTCTTCGGCTGGCTCTACGTGCTTGGCGTTCGCGTCGAAGGGCTTGAACTTGCTGCGCTGCTCGTCGGTGAGCCACACCGCGCCCTTCGGATCGTCCTTGTAGAGATGCCGGACCCAGGACATGGCGAGCAGCATCTCGTTCATGTTCAGCGCGCCATACATCGGACCCATCTGGCCGTTGGCGCCGCCGAACACCGTCTCGAACAAGCCCTGGTCGGTCTCGTTCTTGGGATAGGTCCAGTAGGAATCGTTGAGGCCGGGGCCGATCTTGCCCTCGCCATAATGGCCATGGCAGCCCGAGCACATCGACAGGAAGATCTCGTGTGCCTTGGGCAGGCAGACGGGGTCCTCGTTGTAGATGTTCTTGCCTGTCTCCAGGAAGACCTTCACCGCCTTGGTGTCGCGGCCCTCTTCCGGCGCTTCGGAAAGATCGAGGGGCTGGCCAGTGACGGTGTTGCTCAGCATGATCGCGGCGCGGGCACCGAACCCGACCAGACCGGCCCCGAGGGCCCCGGCGAGCAGCAGCGCGGCCGCTTTCTTGGTGAAAATCGTCTTCGTCATCGAACCTTGTTCACAGCAAGAGATCAGGGGCGCACCGCGGCCCGGCAGACACGCGGTGCGTCGGAAGCGGCCGTCAGGTATTCGGCTCAAGCAGCGGAATGCCTTCCTGGGTCAGAATCTGCTCGATCTGCGGGCGCGCCTTATCCAGCGCCGCGTTGATCTCCTTGAGCAGTTCCGGATCGTTCTTGCGCACGCCGATCGCCTGGTCGTAGTGCATCGGGATCGGCGTATCGTTCGGCCGGTCGATGTCCTTGGTGATCACGGTGATCCGCAGCGGCGTCGACGAGGATTTCACATAGCGCGCCACTTCCGGGGCGAAGGCGATGCCGACATCGGCCTCGCCGCTGGCGACCTCGGTGACGATGCGGTCGCCCGGCACCTGGATCCACTGGTTGCGGCGCGACTTGAAGTTGACCAACGAGTACATGTAGGCCGCGTTGTCCTCGAAACGGCCGATGCGCTTGAGCATGGTCTCGGCGGGCGAATAGAAGCGCACCGCGAAGCGGGTCTGGTCCTTGATCTGCTGGTCTTCCCAGTCACCGGTGGTGATGTTGCGGTCGGCCTTGGTCACCAGCACATAGCCGGTGCGGTAATAGGGCTTGGAGGCCAGCACGCGCTCGTCGCCGACATCAACGCCCATCACCACATCGCAGTTATTCTTGTCGAGCTGGTCGCGCACCAGATAGATGCCCGGCTGGTCGTTGCGCACGAACACCGGCTTGCGGCCCATGGCCTGGGCGAGCACCACGGCGATGCGGTCTTCAAATCCGCTGGAATCGGGGGCGGAGAAGGGCGCCTCGACATTCGACGCGCAGATGCGCAGCTCATGGGGATTGCGGCCCGCGGCCTTGTCGGCCTCGACGGTCGCGGCGTCGGCAAGCCCGGCAATGGCAAAACCGGAAAAGGCGAGACCGGCGGCAATGGCGAGCCGGCTGACGACCTGTCGCGTGGACATGGGGAGTCCTCCTGGACGAATTTTTCGAGGTCGAGAGATCCTGCGGGACAGGGGAGGCGGGTCGCTTGCGGCACCCGCCACCCCGTCCTCGTCACGTCAGGCAGCAGCAGACGAAGAGCCCTTTCGGACGCTGCACCTTTCGGCGACATCGCCGCCCGCCACGCCAGGCGTGGCAGGCGGCTTTGTCTGGCGGGATCAGCCGCCGCCCTGGATCACGTTGGTCGAGTACTCGCCAACGTTCGGGTCGCTGTAGGGGCCGTCGCCATTGAGCGAGAACACCATCACGCCGCCACCCATCTGGGTGTAGTGCTGGAGCTGCTTGAAGGCGCCCACCGAGCCGAGGCCGGCGGTCGGGTCGTTGAGGTCGAACACCAGGCCGACACCCGGCCAGCCACCGACGCCGTAATAGATGGCGACGTACTGCTTGCCGTTATGGGTGTAGGTCATCGGGTGGCCGATCACGCCGGAGGGAAGCTTGAACTTCCACAGCAGCTCGCCGGTGTCGCTGTCGCGCGCCTTGATGAAGCCGTCCAGCGTCCCGTAGAACATCACGCCGCCAGCGGTGGCGAGCGTGCCGCCCCAGGCCGCGAAGCGTTCCATCACCTGCCACTTGAACTTGTTGTTGATGGCATCATAGGCCTTCACCTGACCGAGACCTTCATAGGTCTGGCGATCACCCTTCGGGCCGGGATACATCCACAGGGTCGCACCGACGAAGAACTGGCCGGCACGGTAGGGGAGCATGAAGGGCTCCCAGTCCATGCAGATGTGGTTGATGCCCATGAAGAAGGACTTGCGCTCCGGATCGTAGGAGTCATGTCCCTGGTTGTGGTAGCCCATCGCCGAGGGGCAGATGTCGCGGCCCTTGTGGTCCATGCGGGTCCCGAATTCCGGGTCGCGCTCGGGCAGGCCGGTCTTCAGGTCGACCTTCTTCACCCAGTTGACCGTGTCGTCGATCTTGTCGGCCGAGACGAGGTCGCCATTGGTGCGGTCGAGCGTGTAGACGATGCCGTTACGATCCGGATGGGTCAGAAGCTTGCGCATCTTCCCTTCCTTGTCCTGCTGCTCGGAGAGCATCATGACGTTGACGCCGGCATAGTCCCATTCGTCGTGCGGGGTCTTCTGGTAGCCGAACTTGGCGTTACCCGTGTCGATGTCGCGACCCCAGATGGTCATCGTCCACTTGTTGTCGCCCGGACGCATCGTCTCGTTCCACGGCGCCGGGTTGCCCGAGCCGTAGTAGAAGAGGTTGGTGTCCGGGTCGAAGGCGTACCAGCCCCAATTGGTGCCGCCGCCGATCTTCCAAGCCTCGCCTTCCCAGGTCGCCTTGCCCAGGCCCTTCTGGCCGTAATGCGGGTTGGCGCTGTTGAAGTCGTCGGAGAGGCGCACTTCCTCGTCCGGGCCGGTGGCATAGGCGCGCCACTTCTGGGCGCCGGTGGCGATGTCATAGGCGGTGACGTAGCCGCGCACGCCGAGCTCGGCGCCCGAGGAGCCGATCAGCACCAGGTCCTTGACCACATAGGGAGCGATGGTGAGCGTCGAGCCGACCTTGATGTCGGAGTTCTCGAGCTTCCAGAACTCCTCGCCGGTCTTGGCGTCGAGCGCGACCACATGGCCGTCAAGCTGGGTCTTGATGATCAGCGGGCCGACCGTGCCGTTGCCGGGCCAATAGGCGAGGCCGCGGTTGACGACGTCGCAGCAGGCCACCGCGCGGGCGGTCGGGTTCTGCTTCGGCTTGTGCTGCCACAGGATCTTGCCCGGATCGTCCAGCCCGACCGCGAAGGTCGTGTTGGGGAAGGGCGAGTGGATGTACATCACGCCGTCGACGACGAGAGGGGTACCCTCATGGCCCGACAGCACGCCGGTGGAGAACGACCAGGCAGGACGCAGCTGCTTGACGTTCTCCTTGGTGACTTGGTTCGCCTCGCTGTAATTGTTGGCGTTGTAGTTCTTGCCGGTCATCGGCCAATTGTCGGTGCTCTTCGACAGCTCGACGAGCTTGTCGTTGGCAACCGCCGGCGCCGAGGCGCCGAGGCTCACCGCGGCCGCCATGACGGCGGCGACGGAGAGCGCGGACACCGAAGTGTGCAGTCGGCTCATTGGGTCTTCCCTCGCGTTTCCTACTTCCCAGGCCGTCCCGCTGCGCCCCGGCTTTGCCGTCGACGTGCGGGTCTCTTTTATCCCTCGCCGTGCCCTCTCATGGGTGGGCGGTTCCATGAGCTTGTCTTTGGGATCGGCGGAGAATTCTTATGATTTTCTAAGAACATTGGCTGTTCTGGGAGTATTGTTCGCTGTCTGCGGATTTATTGTCTTTAGGCAGAATGGAAATTCGAGGCGGGAACTTCTTCCCGATCCCACAGATAATTCGCCCAGACCTCCCGGAACCCTTGCCCAAATCCACCAAAAATGGTTCCCTGCCAGCGGGTTGACGCGGTTCGCGCCAATCCGGGCAGAGGTTCCCACGATGGCGCTGGCGCCGGCATCGCCGCAGCGGTACTGTTGTGGATCGTTGTTGCGATCAAACTCATAAGAAGTTCATAAGTATAAATGAACACATCGCCTTCATCGCTTGCGCGTCTCGCCCTGAGCGCCGCCCTCGCCCTCGCTCTCGCCGGCTGTCCGGGCGAGAGCGAGCCGGAAAAGCGCGAGCGTGTCACCGCGCCGGAAAGCGATGCCATTGCGCGCAAGACCTGGCTTCAGCCCACCGACAGCACCGACCCGGATGTGTGGCTCGCCAGCCGCGACGCCGGTGCCGATGTGCCGGCCAATGCACCGGCCGCCAAGGACTGGCACGGCGTGCTCGACGAGGCTGACGACCGCTTCGGCGAGACCAGCCGGATGATCGCCAACCGCGCCGTTCAGCTGGAAACCATGCTGGGGGAGATCGGCATCCGCGAGACGGCCCGCGAGATCATCGCCGATTTCTCCACCCTGGCGGGGAAGGGCTCCCGCGCCGGCTTCAGCGATCTGTGCCAGCATTATTATAATCTGCGGACCCAGGGCCTCGACCGCACCGCCGCGCTGGCCGCGCTGGCCGACGAGCCGGCCCTGAAATCGGGGAAGCCCACGCCGTGAGCCCTGCCAGCAACGCTGCTTCGCCCGGAGCGCCCGCCCGCCCGGCCTCGTTCGGCTGGTGGCAGCGCCACTCGCTGCGGGCCCAGGTGCTGGCCGCCGTGGTCGCCATCAATCTGTGCGCCGCGCTGCTGGCCGTGGTCGTCATCATCGCCAATGCCCGCCGCGCCACCGAAGCCGAGATGCTGTCCTCGCTCGCCGTGGCCGAACGCTTCGTGCAGGAGACGGTGGAGCGCCTTGCCAGTGTGGATGCGGCGGCCGGCGGCTCGCTGGCGCAGCTGCCGCTCCACATCAGCGGGCTGCGCCATGTCCGCATCCGGATCGAGGACCAGGCCGGCAACGCGCTGGACATCGCCCCGGCGGACGCCGAGGAGGAACATGAGGGCGACGTCCCCGCCTGGTTCACCCGTCTGGTCTCGGTGGAGGGCCAGGAAAGCGTCATCCCGATTGTCGAGAACGGCGCCCGGGTGGGGCAGGTGCGCGTCGCCGGCGAAGCGTCCGACGAGATCGCAGAAGTGTGGGAGGACATGTCCGACCTCGCTGTGCTGGCGGTGGCGGTGAACATCGCCATTCTGGTCGCGCTCTACCTCGTGCTCGGCCGGTTGCTGATGCCGCTGCGCACGCTTTCGGCCGGCATGCATGAGCTGGAGGCGGGACGCTTCGAGCACAGGCTCGCCCCGCCCCGGGTGCGCGAACTCGCCCTGATCGCCGACCGCTTCAACGCGCTCGGCGCGGCGCTGAAGGCAGCGCGGGACGACAATGGCCGGCTCAATGAACGGCTGGTGAGCGTGCAGGACGACGAGCGCCGGCAGATCGCCTCCGATCTCCACGATGAGCTGGGTCCCTGCGTGTTCGGGCTGCGGGCCAATCTCGAATCGATCGAGCGCCTCACCGCGCGCGCCGAACCGGCGCTCGGCCAGCGCATGGGCGAGCGAATCGCCACCATGACCGATATTCTCGACCGCATTCAGGGCCTGAACCGGCGCCTGCTGCGCAAGATCCGTCCGATGGCGCTCGGCCATGTGCCGCTGGCGGCGGTGCTCGCCGACCTGGTGGCCGATTTCGAGAGCCATTCGCCCGGCCGACGCATCACCCTGGCCACCGAGGGCCTGGCCGAGCGCTATGGCGACAGTGTCGACATCACCGTCTATCGCTGCATCCAGGAAGCCGTGACCAACGCGCTGCGCCATGGCGACGCCCGCAACATCGCCATCTCCCTGCATGCCAGCCGCCGCGAGGGCCGGATCGACCTCGTGATCGAGGATGACGGCACCGGCATTGCCGCCGATGCACCGCATGGCTTCGGGCTGATCGGCATGGAAGAACGCATCGGCGCCCTCGGCGGCACCTGGCGTATCCTGCCCGCCGTGCCGAGCGGGACGCGAATCGACGTGGCCATTCCCGCCCACCCCTATGAATTCGGCCTCGCGGCCGCTCCGGAAAGGCTTGCCGCCCAATGACCTGCGCCCTCGTGATCGACGACCACCCCATCGTGCTCCAGGGCTGCCGCCGGCTGCTGGAGGATGCGGGCGTGGAGCGGGTGCTGGAGGCCTCCACCGTGCTGGCGGGCTACCGCCTGTTCCGCCGCGAGAAGCCGGACGTGGTCATCGTCGACCTCGCCTTGCAGGGCAACGGCCTGAGCGGGCTGGTGCTGGTGCGCCGCCTGCGCATGCAGGATGCCCGCACCCCCATTCTCGTCTTCTCCATGCATGGCGACCCGGTGATCGCCAGCCGCGCGCTGGAGGCCGGCGCCAATGGCTATGTGCTCAAGGACACCTCATCGGGCGCGCTGCTGGAAGCCTTCGAGCGGGTGCGGAAGGGCCAGCCCTATATGAGCCACGACCTCGCCTTGCAGGTGGCCATGCTCGGCTCGCGCAAGACCGCGCCGCTCGCCGACATCACCCCGCGCGAGCTGCAGACGCTGTCGCTGCTGGCCGAGGGCAAGGACTACACCCACATCGCCGACGAGCTGGGCATCAGCTACAAGACGGTCGCCAATACCTGCTCGGCGCTGAAGGCCAAGCTCGGCGCCACCAGCCTGCCCGAGCTGGTGCGCTGCTCGATCCAGTACCTCTCCACCTCGCCGGTCGGCACCACCGGCCGGATGCGGATGATGTGACGGCGCCCGCACCGGGACGCGGCCGAAATCGGGCAGGGGTGCCTTGGCACCGATCGGGCTTGCGCGGGAATGTCCTTGCCGCTTCGTCACTTACACTTCGTTCACCATGCCGAGCGATGCGCCGCATTTTCGCCTCACTCGGACAGCCTCCTGAGAGACACGAAGTCGGATAGCCGGTATCTTGTCGGAGATCTTGAGTGCGGTGCGTCGGTCCATCTCCCGGTTTTCCGGGTCGGACGGCGCTCACAGACGGTTCGGGGTGAATGGGGAAATATCCTGCTCTTGCCAATGCTTCCGGCCGCCTCGCGGCAGGTGGGGCATTTGTCCGGTTCAGCCGGATCGCGGCCCTGTGCGGCATCGGCCTTCTGGTCGCCAACTGCAGCGGCGGCAACAAGCTGACGAGCAAGATTGACCCGAAATACGGCGTTTCCGCCAGCCCGCGCGTCGTCGCGGCCGGCCAGCCCGTGCCCAAGGGCGGCGGCACCTACCGCGTCGGCAAGCCTTATGTGGTTGCCGGCAAGACCTATGTTCCGAAAGAGCCGAAGAGCTACCGGGCCGAAGGACTCGCCTCCTGGTATGGCGACGATTTCCACGGCCGGCTGACCGCCAATGGCGAAGTCTTCGACATGCATTCCATCGCCGCCGCGCATCCGACGCTGCCGATGCCGTCCTATGTCCGCGTCACCAACCTGGCGAATAACCGCTCCATGGTGGTGCGGGTGAACGACCGCGGCCCCTATCACGGCAACCGCGTCATCGACGTCTCGCACCGCGCCGCCGACATGCTGGGCTTCAAGTCCAGCGGCACCGCCCGGGTGCGCGTCGACTATATCGGCAAGGCGCCGCTGGAAGGCTCCGACGACATCCAGCTCGCCTCCACCCTGCGCATGAACGGCAAGCCGGCCGAAGCGCCTGCCGTCATGGTCGCCTCCGCCGGTTCGATGCGCGGCCTGACCGCCGCCAATGTGCCGCTGCCGCCGAGCCGGCCGTTCGATCTTGGCGAACCCGCCGATGACCAGCAGGTGGCGTATGCCGAACCGGCCGTCGCTCCTGTCGCGCCCGCTCGCGTGACCAGCGCGCCGCGCCCGGCCGTGGTGGCCGCCGCGCTGCCGGCCCCGCGCCAGGCGACGTCGCAACCGACGCCGCCCCCCAAGCGCGCCAAGGCCGCGACGGCGGCCGTGCAGGTGGCGAGCCTACAGCCCCCCATCCGCACCGCCCCCGCCCAGGCGGCCAGCGCGCCGACCGGCTGGATCGTCGGTCCGCAGCCGGTGATGGGCTATGCCCCGACCGGCGCCGAGGGCGCGGCCGATATGGGTCGCGGGCTGTACTGAGGTCTTCCGACGGCCTGCGTTCTGGCAAGGCCGGCGTCGCGGTCGCATTGCGGCGGCGGCCTCCGGCTGTTAACTCTGCCCGGAGCCGGGGAGGATCGACCGTGAGCCTGTTGCGCATCATGTTCCCGGGCCGCCGTTTCGCCGATGGAGCGCGCGCGGTCCTCGCTTGTGCGGCCGCCCTCATCCTGGCCGCCGGCATGGCGCCGGCCCGGGCGCAGACCGCGCCTGACATCGCCTCGCCGCAGGCGATCCTGCTCGATTTCGACAGCGGCTCGGTGCTGTTCGAGCGCGCCGCCGACACGTCCAGCCCGCCCGCCAGCATTGCCAAGCTGATGACGATGGCGGTGGTGTTCGGCGAGATCACCTCGGGGCGGCTTTCCCAGGACGCCGAATTCAAGGTCAGCGAATATGCCTGGCGGCGGGGAGGGGCCCCCTCGGGCGGCTCCACCATGTTCGCCGCCGTCAACAGCACCATCAAGGTCAGCGATCTCCTGCGCGGCGCCATCATCCCCTCGGGCAATGACGGCGCCATCGTGCTGGCCGAGGGCATTTCCGGCAACGAGCTGGCCTTCACGGTGAAGATGAACCAGGAGGCCAAGCGCCTCGGCCTGACCGGCTCGATGTTCGTCAATGTGAGCGGCCTCGCCGACCCCGACCAGAAGACGACGCCGCGCGACATGGCCAAGGTCGCCGCGCACATCATTCGCGACTATCCCGACCTCTACAAAATCTACAGCGAGCCGGACTTCCTGTGGAACAAGATCCGGCAGAACAACCGTAACCCGCTGCTGGGCATGAGTCTGGGCGCCGATGGCTTCATGACCGGCTACCAGAAGGATGCCGGTTTCAACCTCGTCGGCTCGGCGATCCAGAACGGGCAGCGGCTGATCGTCGTCATCATGGGCTCCAAGAGCGAGAAGGAACGCGCCGACGATGCCCGCCGGCTGCTCGAATGGGGCTTCCGCTCCTTCGAATCGCGCACCCTGTTCGAGCCCGGCCAGATCGTCGGCGAGGCGACGCTCTATGGCGGCGCGCGCAACGGGGCGCCGCTGACCAGCGAGGGGCCGATCCGGGTGCTGATCCCGCGCCAAGGCGACGAGAAACTGGTCGCCCGCATCCGTTTCGAGGGGCCGATTCCCGCCCCGGTGGAGAAGGGCGCCGAACTGGCGCGGCTGACGGTTTATCGTGGCGAGCAGCTGGCGCTTGAGGTGCCGCTGGTGGCGGCCGAGACCGTGCCGGCCGGGCCGCTCTGGCGCCGGGCAATGGATGGCGCCTATGAGCTGGTGGTGAGCCTGCTGCGCCAGGGCTACGCCAAGCTGACCGGCTGAGTGCGCATGCCCACCCGCACGACGCCGCCCTCAGACGCTCCCGTTCCCGCCAAAAGTCCCGGCAAGCCCCCGGCAAAGCGGTCGGCAAAGGCCGGGGTGAAGGCGAAAGCCAAACCGCCCGCCAAACCGCCCGCCAAGCCACCGGCCAAGGCGAAGAAGAGCCCCGCATCCAAGGCGGCGTCCAAGGCGGCCGGCACGCCGGCAACCCGAGCCGCCGCGAAGCCGGCTGCGCCCGGCCGCTTCATCACGCTGGAAGGCGGGGAGGGGGCGGGCAAGTCGACCCAGCTGCGCCGGCTGCTGGCGCGGCTGCAGGCGGCGGGGATCGACGCCGTCGGCACGCGCGAGCCCGGCGGCTCCACCGGGGCCGAGATCATGCGCCACCTCATTCTCTCCGGCGCCGCCAAGCCGCTCGGGCCGCTGGCCGAGGCGACGCTGTTCGCCGCCGCCCGCGCCGACCATCTCGACGCCACCATCCGCCCGGCGCTGGCACGCGGGGCCTGGGTGGTGTGCGACCGTTTCGCCGATTCGACCCGCGTCTATCAGGGCGCGCTCGGCAATGTCGATCCGCGCCTCATCGCGGCGCTGGAAGAGGTGACGGTGGGCGAGACCCGCCCCGACCTCACGCTGATTCTCGACCTTCCCGCCGAGGAGGGTCTGGCGCGCGCCGCCGCCCGCTCCGGCCGCGATGCCGACCGCTTCGAGAGCGAGGGGCTGAGCTTCCACCGGGCACTGCGCGAGGCGTTTCGCGCGCTGGCGACGAGCGAGCCTGAGCGCTGCCTGCTGATCGACGCCAGCGGCACGGCCGATACTGTGGAGGAGGCGATCTGGCAGGCGGTCTCCACCCGCCTGAAGCTGCCCGCCCCGCGCCGGAGACGCCGCACATGAAGGACGCCGCCCCGCTCGAAGGCGACCGCTTCGGCGCCGCGCCGGCCCCGCGCGAGACGCAGCACCTCATCGGCCATGAAGAGGCGCAGGCGATGGTCCGCGCCGCCTGGGACGCCGGGCGCCTGCCGCATGCGCTGCTGATCGGCGGGGCGGAGGGCATCGGCAAGGCGACGCTGGCCTATGCCATCGCCCGCTTCGTGCTGTCGGGCGGCGCCGCGCCGACGCATTCGATCGCGATCGATCCCGATCACCCCACGGCGCGGCAGGTGGCGGCGCTCTCCCATCCCGACCTCCTCGTGCTGCGCCGCACCCCGAATGATGCCGGCAAGCTGCCCTCGATGATTCCCGCCGAGACGGTGCGCCGGGTGCGCAGCTTCTTCGGCTCGACGGCGGCGCTCGGCGGCTGGCGGGTCTGCGTCGTCGACACGCTGGACGAGATGAACGCCCAGGGCGCCAATGCGCTGCTGAAGACGCTGGAGGAGCCGCCCAACCGCGCGCTGTTCCTGCTGGTGAGCCATGCACCGGGCCGGCTGCTGCCCACCATCCGCTCGCGCTGCCGCATGGTGTCGCTGCGGGCGCTGTCGGACGGGCAGGTGGTGGAGGCGCTGGAGACGCTGAGCGCCAGCCTGCCGGGACTCGACCGCAGCCGCTTCACCGAGGCGGCGGCAGCGGCCGGCGGCAGCGTGCGTGAGGCGCTGGGCCTGCTGGAGGGCGACGGCCTCGCTGTGCGCAACGCCACCACCGTCCTGCTCGACGCGCTGCCCGATGTCGACCCCAAGTCGCTGCACACGCTCGGCGAAAAGCTGGCCGGCGACCGGGGAGGGGCGCTCGACGCCTTTGTCGGCACGGTGGAGGCGTGGATCAGCGACCACGCCACCGGCCGCCGCCAGACGGCGCGCGTTCGTCTTGCACGCCTCCCGGAGGTGTGGGAGAAGGTTCGCCGCGCTGCGGTCGACGCCGATGTCTACAACCTCGACCGCAAGACCCTCGTCTTCCGGATCTTCGCGTCGCTCAACGAGGCCCTGCGCCCCTGATCGCGCGCTGGTCGCTCCGCAGGATACCGCCGTGAGACCCGCCTTCTACATCACCACCGCGATCGACTACCCCAATGGCGCGCCGCATATCGGCCACGCCTATGAGAAGATCGCCTCGGACGCGCTGGCGCGCTTCAAGAAGCTCGACGGCTTTGACGTCTTCTTCCTGACCGGCACCGACGAGCACGGGCTGAAGATGGCGCAGACGGCGGAAAAGCAGGGTCTGACGCCGCTGGACTGGGCGACGAAGAACGCCACCCGCTTCCAGGAAATGGATGCGCTGCTCGGCGTCGATTATGACCGCTTCATCCGCACCACCGACGCCGACCACATCGCCTCGACCCAGGCGATCTGGCAGCGCATGGTGGAGAGCGGCGACATCTATCTCGGCGCCTATTCCGGCTGGTATTCGGTCCGCGACGAGGCCTATTACGCCGAGGACGAGACCACGGTTAACCCGGACGGGGTTCGCCTCGGCCCGCAGGGCACGCCGGTGGAGTGGACCGAGGAGAAGAGCTATTTCTTCCGCCTCTCCGCCTATCAGCAGAAGCTGCTCGACTATTATGACGCCCACCCGGATTTCATCCGCCCCGAGGTGCGGCGCAACGAGGTGACGAGCTTCGTGCGCGGCGGGCTGCAGGATCTCTCGATCAGCCGCACCACCTTCACCTGGGGCATTCCGGTGCCGGGCGACCCGGACCATGTGATGTATGTGTGGGTGGACGCGCTCACCAACTACATCACCGGCGTCGGCTATCCCGACACGGCGAGCGCGAGCTTCCAGCACTACTGGCCGGCCAATCTCCACATCATCGGCAAGGACATCATCCGCTTCCACGCGGTGTACTGGCCAGCCTTCCTGATGTCGGCGGGCATCGAGCCGCCGAAGACCGTCTTCGCGCATGGCTTCATCCATAATCGCGGGGAGAAGATGTCGAAGTCGGTCGGCAATGTGATCGACCCGTTCGACCTCGCCCGCGCCTATGGCGTCGACGCGCTGCGCTATTTCCTGCTGCGCGAGATTCCCTTCGGCCAGGATGGCTCCTACAGCCACGAGGCGATTGTCGCCCGCACCAATGCCGACCTCGCCAATGATCTGGGCAACCTCGCCCAGCGCTCGCTGTCGATGATCGCCAAGAATCTCGGTGGCGCGCTGCCGGCCCCCGGCCCGCTCTCGGACGATGACGCGGCGATCCTCGCCAGCGCCGACGCCATGGGCGCCAAGGTGCGCGAGGCGATGGAGGGCCAGCAGATCCACAACGCGCTCGCCGCCATCTGGGCGGTGGTGGCGGACGCCAACCGCTATTTCGCCGGTGCTGCCCCCTGGGAACTGCGCAAATCCGACCCGGAGCGCTTCGGCACCGTGCTGTGGACGACGGCCGAAGTGGTGCGCCAGGTGGCCCTGCTCGCCCAGCCGTTCATTCCCACAAGTGCCGGCAAGCTGCTGGACCTGCTCGCGATTCCGGAAGGTTCGCGCAGCTTGGCCAGCCTTGGCGAGGCCGGTCGGCTCGCCGGCGGCACGGCGCTGCCGGCGCCGGTCGGGGTGTTCCCGCGTTATGTCGAGCCCGAGGCGCCGGCCGCCTCATGATCGTCGACAGCCACTGCCATCTCGACTTTCCGGACTTCGCCGCCGAGCTTGACCACGTGGTCGCGCGCGCCCGCGCGGCTGGCGTCGGCCGCCTTGTCACCATCGGCACCCGCGTGCGCCGCTCCGGGCAGGTGAGGGCGATCGCGGAGCGTTTCGAGGACGTGTTCTGCTCGGTCGGCACCCACCCGCACAATGCTGGCGAGGAAGCAGACGTCACGCTGGACGAGCTGCTCGCGGCGGCCGATCACCCCAAGGTGGTCGCCATCGGCGAGGCCGGGCTCGATTATCACTACGACACCGCCCCGCGCGACGCGCAGGCTGCCGGCTTCCGCCTGCATATCGAGGCGGCGCGCCGCACCGGCCTGCCGCTGGTGATCCACGCCCGCGACGCGGACGAGGATGTGGCGGCGATTCTGGAGGACGAAAGCGGGAAGGGCGCCTTCGGCTTCGTGCTGCACTGCTTCACCGCCGGGCCGGAACTGGCCCGCCGGGCGGTAGCGCTGGGCGGCTATGTCTCCTTCTCCGGCATCCTCACCTTCAAGTCGGGCGCGCCGCTGCGCGAGATCGCCGCCAGCCTGCCGGCCGACCGGGTGCTGGTGGAGACGGACGCGCCCTATCTCGCGCCCAACAGCCATCGCGGCAAGCGCAACGAGCCTTCCTATGTCGTGGAAACCGCCCATATACTGGGTGAGGCGCGCGGCGTTTCCTTCGACGAGATCGCGGCGCTGACGACGCAGAACTTCTTCCGACTGTTCTCCCGCGCATCCTAGAGGCTTCCCCCGCGCCATGGCGTTCACCTTCACCATTCTCGGCTGCGGTTCCTCCGGCGGGGTGCCGCGAGTCGGGCAGGGATGGGGGGTGTGCGACCCCAACGAGCCGCGCAACCGCCGCCGCCGCTGTTCCATGCTGGTGGAGCGCTTCGCGCCGGGCGTCGACCAGCCGACCCGGGTGCTGATCGACACCTCGCCGGATTTGCGCGAGCAGCTGATCGACGCCGGGGTCGACCGGCTCGACGCGGTGCTGTTCACCCATGAGCATGCCGACCACACCCACGGCATCGACGACCTGCGGCCGCTGACCATCCTGCACCGGCGCCGCATCGACGTGCATGTCGATCCCGAGACGTCGGCGATGCTGCACCAGCGCTTCGGCTACTGCTTCGAGACGCCGCCGGGCAGCGACTACCCGCCGATCCTCACCGAGCACCGCTTCCACGCCGGCGATACCATCCGTGTCGACGGGCCCGGCGGACCGATCGAGGCGACCGCCTTCCGGCAGTATCACGGCAGCATCATCTCCTATGGCTTCCGCATTGGCGGGCTGGCTTATTCCAGCGACCTGCACGACCTGCCGGACGAGAGCCTGGCCTATCTCGGCGATCTCGATGTCTGGATCCTCGACGCGCTGCGGCCCAAGCCGCACCCGACGCATCTGTCGCTGAGCGAGGCGCTGGCCTGGATCGAGCGGATGAAGCCGCGCCGGGCGGTGCTGACCAACCTGCACACCGACCTCGACTACGCCACGCTGATGCGCGAGCTGCCGGACGGCGTGACCGCCGCCCATGACGGACTGAAGATAGCTCTAGATCAATAGGTTATGGATCGACGCTCATACGTTCTCCCATTCGAAATCATCAAAGTGTTTTCCATAATATGTCTTCTGCGAATCATCTTGAGGCGGATTTGACGCCCTCCCGCGACATTGAGCGGCTGCTGGAGATCATGGCGACGCTGCGCACGCCGGACACCGGCTGCCCCTGGGACCTGGCGCAGGACTTCGCCACGATCGCGCCCTACACGATCGAGGAAGCCTATGAGGTGGCGGATGCCATCGCCCGCGGCGACCTCGACGATCTCTGTGACGAACTCGGCGACCTGCTGCTGCAGGTGGTGTTCCACGCCCGGCTGGCGCAGGAGCGCGGCGCCTTCGATTTCGGCGCCGTGGTCGAGGCGATCACCGCGAAGATGATCCGCCGCCATCCGCATGTGTTCGGCGACGCGCGTGGGCGCGACGTCGCGGCGGTGAATGTGGCGTGGGACGAGATCAAGGCGCAGGAGAAGGCGCAGCGGGCGCAGCGCCGGCAGGCGCGGGGATTGCCGCCGGAACCGGGGCAGGGTCGCACGCTGGACGGGGTGCCCGCCGGCGCCCCTGCCCTCACCCGCGCGGTGAAGCTGCAGGACAAGGCGGCCAAGGTTGGCTTTGACTGGCCAGATGTGCGGCCGGTGCTGGCCAAGATCCGCGAGGAGATCGACGAGGTGGAAGCCGAGATCGTCTCCGGCGACCGCAAAGCGGCAGCGGAAGAGGTCGGCGACCTGCTGTTCGCGCTGGCCAATCTCGCCCGCCATCTCGATGTCGACCCGGAGGCGGCGCTGCGCGGCACCAACCAGAAATTCGTCCGCCGCTTTGCCCATATCGAGGACCGGCTGGCGCAGGCCGGGCGCACGCCTTATGGCGCCAGCCTGGATGAAATGGAAGCGCTCTGGCAGGAGGCGAAGACGGTGGCGCCGAAGGAGTAGGGCGGTGGGGTGCCCTGCCCTGGCAGGTGCTCGGTTCGTCATCCCGGCCGAAGCGCCGCGCAGAGCCGCGATGGCTCCCTTCTCGACGTCATCCCGGATCGGCCTTTGGCCGTCCGGGATGACGTTCCGGTCGCGGCATAGTGCGGCGCGTTCAGCCGCCCTCGCCGGTTCCCTTGATCCGCCGGGCGCCGAAGCGGCGCTCGATCTGCTCGGCGCGGTCGGGCGGCACGCGCACCGCCAGATGCAGGCGCCCCTCCCCGTCCTGACGGCGCTCCAGCACCTCGCTGTGCCGGTAGAGCCAGCTCAGATTGCCGCCATCGGCGGCGTCGAGATCGATGGCGAGGCTGACCCGTTCACGCGAAAGCCGCTGCGAAATGGTGGCGAGCAGCGGTTCCATGCCCTCGCCGGTCAGCGCCGAGACGGGAATGGGTCGCGCATCGCCCTCGCGGCGGGCGGCGGTGTTGAACAGGCCGGCCCGGCTCTCTTCGTCCAGGCGGTCGATCTTGTTCCAGACCTCGATGACGCGGTGATCGTCCTCGGGGTCGATGTCCAGATCGCTGAGCACGCCCTTCACGTCATGCGCCTGCGCGTCGGCATCCTCATGCGACATATCCCGCACATGCAGGATCAAATCAGCCTCGATCACCTCTTCCAGCGTGGCGCGGAAGGCGGCGACCAGCTGGGTCGGCAGATCAGAGATGAAGCCGACCGTGTCGGACAGGATCACCTTGTCGCCGGTGGGAAGCTGCACCGCCCGCAAAGTCGGGTCGAGCGTGGCAAACAGCAGGTCCTGCGCCATGACGTCGGCGCGGGTCAGCCGGTTGAACAGGGTCGACTTGCCGGCATTGGTGTAGCCCACCAGCGCCACGACGGGATACGGCACCTTCTTGCGGCTGGCGCGGTGCAAGGCGCGGGTGCGCTTCACCTGCTCCAGCTCGCGCTCGATCTTGACGATGCGCTCGCCGATCAGCCGGCGGTCGGCCTCGATCTGGGTTTCGCCGGGACCGCCGAGGAAGCCGAAGCCGCCGCGCTGGCGTTCCAGATGGGTCCAGGAGCGGACCAGCCGGCTGCGCTGGTAGTTCAGATGGGCCAGCTCGACCTGCAGCACGCCTTCCTTGGTGCGGGCGCGCTGGCCGAAGATTTCCAGAATGAGAGCGGTGCGGTCGATCACTTTGGCGGCGAACGCCTTTTCGAGGTTGCGCTGCTGCACCGGGCTGAGCGGCGCGTCGACGAAGACCAGCCCCGCCTCCTCCGCCTTCACCAGCTCGGCGATCTCCTCGACCTTGCCGCTGCCAAGATAGGTCGCGGGGCGCACCTGCGACAGGCCCACCAGCGCGCTGCCGACGAGCTTCAGATCGATGGCGAGGACGAGGCCGATCGCCTCGTCGAGCCGCGCCTCGGGCGAGCGGCGCAGCCCCTCCTCCCCGCCCCCGCGACGGGTCAGGTGCGGGACGATCACCACCACGCGGGTGGCATCGCCGGCGGTTTCGTTCTCGACAGGCAGGCCGGCGGCGCGGCCGGCGGGCGACATGCGGGAGGTCTTAAGCTCCAAGGTCAACCCTTCTCGCCGGTCTCGTCCGGCTCGAACAGCTGAACCGGATGGCCGGGCATGATGGTCGAGATCGCGTGCTTGTAGACCAGCTGCGAATGGCCGTCGCGGCGCAGCAGCACGCAGAAATTATCGAACCAGGTGACGACTCCCTGCAGCTTCACGCCATTGACCAGGAAGATGGTGAGCGGCGTCTTGTTCTTGCGGACGTGGTTGAGAAAGGTGTCCTGGAGGTTCTGCGAACGTTCCGCGGCCATGGTTTTTTGATCCGTTTGTTTGTTGTTGCTCGTAGGTCGGCGCGGTCGCCTTCAGCTCTGCACCCCGTCCGGGAGCGGGCGAGCATGAAGACGTGCGCCCCAAACATGGCATAGCATGACTGGCGCGCAAGATGCTTTCGCCAAGTTGGCCGCGCTTGGCAAGGTCTTTCCGTGCGCGCCCGCACGCCGGCCGAGTGCCTACCGGGCACAATTTCCCGCTTCAGCGGGCGATCTCGGCAACCTGGTGGAAGTTCTCGCGCAGCGCGCGCACGACAGGGCCGGGACGGCCGTCACCTATGGTCTGCCCGTCGATCCGCACCACCGGCGTGGCGAAATTGGTGGCGGAGGTGACGAAGGCCTCGCGCGCGCCCAGCGCTTCCGCCACCGTGAAGGGGCGCTCCTCTACCCGCAATTGCAGCTTTTCCGCCACCTCCATCATGACGGTGCGGGTGATGCCGCGCAGGATCCCGCTTTCCGCCGGCCGGGTGATGAGCCGACCCTCCGGGGTGACGATCCAGGCATTGGTCGAGCCGCCCTCGGTGACATGGCCGGAGGCGTCGACGAACCACGCCTCGCGCGCGCCGGCCTGCTTGGCCGCCTCCTTGGCCAGCACATTGGGCAGCAGGCCGATGGTCTTGATGTCGACCCGCTCCCAGCGATTATCCGGCACGGTGATGACGGCGATCCCCTGCCCTGCCACCGCCTCGCCCTTGGCCGGGTCGACCGAGCGGGCCGTCACCACCAGCGAGGGCGGCGTCGCCGCATCAGGGAAATAATGGTCGCGGCGGGCGACGCCGCGCGTCACCTGCAGATAGACCAGACCGTCGCGCACCCGGTTGCGGGCGATGGTCTGGCGCAGCACCACGCCGAGCGCGGCGAGCGACATCGGAAGGCGGATGCGCAGTTCGCCGAGCGAGCGCACCAGCCGCGCCATGTGGCGGCGCTCGTCCACCATGTGGCCGCCGCGCACCTCGCACACCTCGTAGACGCCATCACCGAACTGGTAGCCACGATCCTCGACATGCACGCCGGCCTCGGCATGCGCCACATAAGATCCGTTCACATAGGCAATGCGCGACATCGTCCGTCCCCGTGGGCCTGCTCATTCCGGCTGATGCCCGCTCGCCTTTCGCGCGAGGAAACGGCATCACCGCTTTGATATATAATTCTTTTACACGCTAACGTCGCCACAGGGCGAAATTCGCCAGTCCCAGCACGACGAGGATCTCCAGCCGGCCGAGAATCATGGCGAGCGCCAGTATAAGCTGGGCATAGGCCGGCAGCGCGCCCCATTCCGGCCAGTTCACCTCCGGCTGCCAGTTCGCGGCATAGACCGGGCCGACATTGCTGAGCGCGGTGAGCACCGCGACGAACGCCGCCTCGAAGCTCGGCATGGCCGGGGCGAGCGCCACGGTCAGCGCGCCGATCACCGTGCAGGCGACGCCGAACATGATCCAGATCGCCTTCATCATCTGCAGCGACACATTCTGCTGTCCGAGCCGGCGCGGGTGCACGGCGCTGGGATGCACCAGCCGCTCCAGTTCGCGCAGGCTCTGCAGCACCATCACCCCGGCGCGGTAGATCTTGATGCCGCCGGTGGTGGAGAAACTGGCGCCGCCGATGAAGATCACCCCCAGCACCAGCGTCACCGGCAGGCTGGCAAAGGCGCCCGCATGCGGTTCAATGCCGGTCGTGGTGACGAGGGAGACGGCGGTGAACAGCCCGTCCTCCAGCGCGATCGGCAGCGAGAGACCGCCGCCAAGGGTGCGGAATCCAATCGCCGCAGCGGCGAGACCGAGACCAAGGCAAAGTACAAAAAGCACAATGTTTTCATACTGTCCCACCGCAAGGCGAAAGCGGCGCGTGAGCAGCATGCGCTGCCACAATATGCTGGTGCCCCCGATCAACATGAACAGGATGAGCACTGCCTTGGTGCCGAGATGGCCATAGCCGGCAATGCCATCGGCATCGGGCAGCAGGCCGCCGGTGGACACGGCCGCGCCGGCGAAACCGAGCGCCTCGAACAGCCGCATGCCAAGCAGGAACAGAATGAAGGTGCACAGCAGGGTGGCGCCGAGATAGACCGGCAGCACCAGCCGCAGCGCGTCGTCCAGCGTGGTCTGCTGGGTAGCCGCCAGCAGATTGGCGCGGGCGCTGCGGTCCGGCAGGCCGCCCATGCCGGCGGGGCCGAGCACCGCGACGAAGCCGATCAGCGTGAGCAGGCCGCCGGCCCATTGCAGGGTCAGCAGCCAGCCCAGCGTCGCCCGCGGCACGTTCTCAAGGTCATGGATCTGCACCGGACCAGTGGTGGTGAAGGCCGACACGGCCTCCAGCCAGGCATGCATCGGCGTCAGCGTCGTCGTTGCCGCGATCGGCACGGCGGCGATGATCGGCACGCCGACCCAGAGCACCAGCAGCAGGCCATAGGCCGCCAGCCGGTCGAGCCGGCCGGGGCGGTTGCGCACGGCGAGAGAGACCGCGCCGGCGCCGAACACGGTCAGCAGCGCCGTCATCAGGAAGATGTCCGCCCCCGGCTCACGGCGGAACAGCGACACCAGCGCCGAGAGCAGCAGGAAGCCGGCCATGACCCCGGCCGTCTGTGCGCTGTGGCGGGCGACCGCGATCATGGGCGTCGGCCTCTCTCAGAAGAACTCAAGGCTGACCCGGAACAGCTGCTCGACCCGCTTCACCTTGTCGGCGAGCGCGAACATCACCACCCGGTCGCGCGCCTGGATCACGGTATCGCCGCGCGGCAGCATCACCCGGCCGCCGCGGATGACGGCCCCGATGCGCATGCCATCGAAGATGTCGAGCTGGCGCAGCGGCTTGCCGACCAGCGGCGAGGTCTCCAGCGCCTCGGCCTCGATGACCTCGCCGGCGCCGTTCAGCAGGGAGTGAACCCCGCGAATGCGGCCCTTGCGGACATATTGCAGGATTTTCGACACGGTGATCTGGCGCGGATTCACATAGGCGTCGATGCCGAGCCCGCGGGCAAAAGCGGGATAGGCCGGGTCGTTCAGCAGCGACAGCATGCGCTTGGCGCCAAGCTCGCGCGACAGCAGGCAGGAGAGGATGTTGACCCGGTCGTCATTGGTGACGGCGATCATCGTGTCGGCATCGCCGACGGCCGCCTCCTCCAGGATCGCCCGGTCCAGCGCGCTGCCGCGCAGCACCACGGTCCGCGACAGCTGCTGGGCGATTTCCTCGGCGCGGCCAAGGTTTTCCTCGATGATCTTCACCCGGGCCTTCGGGTTGCGCAGCTCCAATTCGCGGGCGACATAGAGCCCGATATTGCCGCCGCCGCCAATGACGATGCGCTGCGCCGGCGGCTCGTCGTGGCCGAAGATCGACAGGGTGCGGCTGACCTGGTCGGTATGGGCGACGAAATAGGCGAGATCGCCGGCCAGCAGCGAATCGGTCGAACGCGGCACGAAGGTCTTGCCGTTGCGATAGACCGCCACGACGACGGCGCGCAGATCCGGGAACAGGTCGGTCAACTGGCGCAGCGGCGTGTCGAGGACCGGGCAGTCCTCCTGGCAGCGCACGCCCACCACCACGACATTGCTGTCGTTGAAGCTCACCGTATCGACGGCGCCGGGCAGCGACAGGCGGCGCAGCACCATCTCGCCCACTTCGAGCTCCGGCGAGATCACCACGTCGATCGGCAGGTGGTCGCGCGAGAACAGGTCGCGCCAATGGCCCTGGAGATAGCTCTGCGCCCGCACCCGGGCGATCTTGGTCGGCACGTCGAACAGCGCGTGGCCGACCTGGCAGGCGATCATGTTGACTTCGTCGTGCAGGGTGACGGCGATCAGCATGTCCGCCGCTTCCAGCCCGGCCCGGGCCAGCACATCGGGATGCGAGCCGTGGCCGACGAAGCCGCGCACGTCGAGCGTGTCGGTGACGGCCTGGATGAGGCGCGGCGAGGTGTCGATGATCGAGACGTCGTTCTGCTCCGCGGCCAGACGCTCGGCAATACCGAACCCCACCTGCCCCGCCCCGCAAATGACGACCTTCATGGCGACCCCGCTGGTATCGGAAGGTGCCGCCTGCGGCGCCCCCCGGCTCTCATCTCGCGAGTCACTCTATAGCAGGTTCGCACGCCGCCGGAGACGTCCGCGCGGCGGGCCGCACATCTTCCTCACGCCAGCCGGGCGAAACGGGCGCTCAGCCGATGCCGAGCGCCTTCAGCTTGCGGTGCAGCGCCGAGCGCTCCATGCCGACGAACTCGGCGGTGCGGGAAATGTTGCCGCCGAACCGGCTGATCTGCGCCACCAGATATTCGCGTTCGAACACTTCGCGCGCCTCGCGCAGCGGCAGGCCCATCAGGTGCTCGCCGCCGGTCCCGCTCGGCAGGCTCGGCACCAGCGCGCCGACATCGGGCGGCAGCATGTCGGCGGTAACAGGCGCGTCCGCTTCTCCCGAGGCGAGGATCAGCAGGCGCTCGATATTGTTGCGCAGCTGGCGGACATTGCCCGGCCAGTCATGCGACTGCAGCACGGCAAGGGCGTCGTCGGCAACGCGCCGGCGCGGCAGGCCGGTGGACTGGGAAATCTGGTCGAGGAAGAACTCGACCAGCTCCGGCACGTCCTCGCGCCGTTCGGCCAGCGGCGGCACGCGCACCGGCACCACGCCGAGGCGGTGATAGAGGTCCTCGCGGAAACGCCCTTCGGCGATCTCCTTCTCCAGATTGCGCGCAGTGGAGGAGATGATGCGGACATCCACGGAGACGCGGGTGGCGCCGCCGACCCGCAGGAAGTTCTGGTCGACCAGAACCCGCAGGATGCGGTTCTGGGTCTCGCGCGGCATGTCGGCGATCTCGTCGATGAACAGCGTGCCGCCATGCGCCTCTTCCAGCGCGCCGACCTGCCGGCCCTGCCCTTCCCCGATCTCGACGCCGAAAAGCTCGACCTCCATCCGCTCGGGGGTAATGGCGGCGGCATTGATGACCACGAAGGGACCATTCGCCCGCTGCGAGGCGGAATGGATCATGCGGGCGGTCAGCTCCTTGCCGGAGCCGGAGGGGCCGACGATCATGATCCGGCTGTTGGTCGGCGCCACGCGCTCGATTCCCTGGCGCAGCTGGTTCATCACCGAGGACTTGCCGACCAGCAGCTGGGTCACGGCGGTGCGCTGCTTGAGGTCGCGCACCTCGCGCTTGAGCCGCAGCGTTTCCAGCGCCCGATCGGCAACGAGGATCAGGCGGTCGGAATTGAACGGCTTCTCGATGAAGTCGTAGGCGCCCTGCTTGATCGCCGCCACCGCCGTCTCGATGGTGCCGTGACCGGAAATCATCACAACAGGCACGTCCGGATGGCTTTTCTTGATCCGTTCGAGCAGTTGCAGCCCGTCGAGCTTGGAGCGCTCCAGCCAGATGTCGAGGAAGACCAGATGCGGGCGGCGCGCCTCGATGGCGGCCAGCGCCTCGTCGCTGTCCTTGGCGGTGCGGGCGCCATAGCCCTCATCTTCCAGAATGCCCGCGACCAGCCCGCGAATATCGGCTTCGTCGTCGACGATCAGGATGTCCGTCGCCATAAGTCAGTTCTCCTTCAGCCGACCAGCCGGGCCGCGGAGGCCCCGCCGTTGCTTTTTCCGTCATTGGTGGCGGTTGGGCCGCCATCGCGCGCGAAACGCAGGCGGACCCACGCGCCACGCCCATGGGGCGCATCGTCGAGCTCGATGCCGCCGCCATGCTCTTCCATGATCTTGCCGACGATCGCGAGGCCGAGACCGGTGCCCTTCTCGCGCGTCGTCACATAAGGCTCCAGCAGCCGCGCCCGGTTCTCGGTCGGCAGGCCCTTGCCATTGTCGATGACGTCGATCGTCACCATCCGCTCATTGGCGTGCACCGCGACCTGGATGCGCGGCGGATCCGTGCGCTCTTCCGGCGGCACCGCCGCCAGCGCCTCGGTGGCGTTCTTGATGATGTTGGTCAGCGCCTGCGACATGAGGCGGCGGTCGAAGCGGGCGATCACCGGCTGCTCGGGCAGTTCGAGGTCGAGGGTTATGTCGGGATTGCCGACGCGCATGAGAAAGACCACCTGCCGCGCCGTCTCGCCAATGTCCTGCGCCTCGGCGACGGGCTTGGGCATGCGGGCGAAGGAGGAGAACTCGTCCACCATGCGGCCGATATCGCCGACCTGGCGGATGATGGTTTCCGTGCACTGGTCGAACACCTCGCGGTCCTCGCCGATCACCTTGCCGTAGCGCCGGCGCAGCCGCTCGGCGGAAAGCTGGATCGGGGTGAGCGGGTTCTTGATCTCATGGGCGATGCGCCGAGCGACATCCGCCCAGGCCGAACTGCGCTGCGCCACCACCAGCTCGGTGATGTCGTCCAGCGTGACCACCCAGCCATGCTCGGCCTCGCGCGACTGCTCGGTGGTGACGCGCACCGCGATCACTCGGTCCCGGCCGTTGCGGGTGAGCGTCGTATTGGCCTGCACGCTGCGCTCGCCCACCTCCATCGCCTGGGCGAGGAGCGGCGCCACTTCCGGCAGCACGGCGCCGAGCTCGGCCCCGAGCACGTCCGCCTCCACCACCCCGAGCAGTTTCTCCGCCGGGCGGTTGATGATCGAGATGCGCCCCTGCGGGTCGAGGCCGATGACGCCGGCACCGACGCCGGAGAGCACCGCCTCGGTGAAGCGTCGGCGGGTGTCGATCTGGTCGCGGGCCTGCACGAGGTCGTCGCGCTGGGTCCGCAGTTCCTGCGTCATCTTGTTGAAGGTCTCGGCCAGGCTCGACAGGTCGCCCTCGGTGCGGCGCACCGGCACTTCGACATAGAGATTGCCGGCGGCGACAAGATCGGCGGCGCCGATCAGGCGGCGGATCGGCGCCACCAGCCGGTTGGCGAAATTGATGCCCAGCCACACGGCGCACAGCAGCACGGTGAGCGAAATCACCGCATAGAGCACCGCGAACGCCACCTGCACGCCCACGCGCTGCTGTTCCAGGTTGCGGTAGTCGACGACGGCGGCCTGCGTCTCCTTGAGATATTCGATCACCCGCGGGTCGACCGACCGCGCGACATAAAGATAGAGGTCGCCGAAATCCTTGAGCGGGATCACCGCGCCGACATAGTCGGCATCGCTCGGCAGATAGATCAGCGGCTGCTCCTCGGTCGCGTCCTTCAGCGCCAGATTGGCCGGCACCACGAATTCGCGGCCGACCCGGATGGTGGCGCGGTCGACGACCTGGAGGTCCTTGTCGATGATCATGGCGGCGGGCAGGCCGCGCACCACCGCCTGCGCGGTCAGTGCCTGGCGGAAGCGGCTGCGGTCCTGGTCCCAGAGCGGGCGGATGCGCTGGAGATCGCGCGACATGCCGAGCACATCGCCGCGAATGGAATAGGCGTGCTCGCGCACATAGGTCTGCGCGACCGACACCGCATTGTCGACGATGGAGCGGGTGCGGACCGAGAACCAGCGGTCGAGCCCCTTGTCGAGGGTGATGCTGGCGAGGATCGCCACCAGCAGCGCCGGCACCACCGCCACCACGCCGAACAGGCCGACGACGCGCACATGCAGCCGCGCCGCCGCTCGGCCGCGCTTGCGCGCCTTGACGATGCGCCACACCTCGCGGCCGATGATCCCGAGCAGCACCAGCGACATCAGCCCGTTGAGGCACAGGACGACGATGATCACATCCTGCGAGGGCACCAGCGGGGTGATGCCGATGAGGATGATGAAGCTCGCCAGCGCGATCAGCAGCGCCAGCAGCACCGCCAGCGGCGCCAGACCCCAGAGCGAGAACCGGAATCCCATCCCGCCGAGGTCGAGCGTTTCGTGCCTGTCGGTTCCGCCGGTCGAAGTATCGCTCATCCATCACCATGTCGGCGGCGGGAATCAGCCCGCCCTACTGATGCAGTGATACGACACTGGTGCAAAAATGTGACATTGGCGAGCCGCCCCCGCCTTAATTTGCGAGGGCGTGTAGGTGCTCACCGACTGGTGCGGATTATTTGGATGTCCAGATCGCGGATTTTCTTGCGCAGCGTGTTGCGGTTGAGGCCCAGCAATTCGGCCGCCTTGATCTGGTTGCCGCGCGTCGCCGCCAGCGCGGCGGAGAGCAGCGGATATTCCACATCCTTCAGGATGCGGTGATAGAGGCCGGGCGGGGGCAGGTTCTCGCCGAAGCCACCGAAATAGGCGTTGAGATGGCGCTCCACCGAGGCGGAGAGCGTCTCGTCCTGGCCGTTTTCCTCCGGCGTCGGCGGCGAGATCGGCGTCGACAGCTCGGCCTCGATGATCGAGCCGGTGATGACCTCCTGCGGGTAGAGCGCGGCGAGGCGGCGGATCAAGTTTTCCAGCTCGCGCACATTGCCCGGCCAGCGGTAGCGCTTCAGCCGGTCGAGCGCGGCGGCGTCGATCTGCTTACGCGGCAGCCCCTCGCGCTCGGCCTGAAGGAAGAAGTGGCGGGCAAGGTCCGGCACGTCCTCGGCGCGCTCGCGCAGCGGCGGCAGCCGCAGCGGCACGACGTTGAGGCGGAAGAACAGGTCCTCGCGGAACAGGCCCTGCTGGATGAGGATGCGCAGATCCTTGTTGGTGGCGGCGACGATGCGCACATCGGTCTTGATCGCGGTGCGCCCGCCGACCGTGGTGTATTCGCCCTGCTGCAGCACGCGCAGCAGCCGGGTCTGTGCTTCCATCGGCATGTCGCCGATCTCGTCGAGGAACAGCGTGCCGCTCTCCGCCTGCTCGAAACGTCCGGCCGAGCGGGCATTGGCGCCGGTGAAGGCCCCCTTCTCATGGCCGAACAGCTCGGATTCGATCAGGTCGCGCGGGATCGCCGCCATGTTGATGGCGACGAACGGCCCGTTGCGGCGCTTGCCGTAATCATGCAGCGCCCGCGCCACCAGTTCCTTGCCGGTGCCGCTCTCGCCGGCGATCATGACCGTGAGGTCGGTCTGCATCAGCCGCGCCAGCACGCGGTAAATATCCTGCATCGCCGGCGAGCGGCCGACCAGCGGGATGTTGTCGGCGTCCTCGCCCAGACCTTTGAGCGCGTTTTCCGGCTTCTTCGGCTCCGACAAGGCGCGGCCGACGATGGAGATCAGCTCCTTCAGGTCGAAGGGCTTGGGCAGGTACTCATAGGCACCCTTCTCCGACGCCCGGATCGCGGTCATGAAGGTGTTCTGCGCGCTCATGACGATGACCGGCAGGTCCGGGCGCACCTTCTTGATCCGCGGCAGCAGGTCGAAGGCGTTCTCATCCGGCATCACCACATCGGTGATGACGAGGTCGCCATCGCCCTGGCTCACCCAGCGCCACAGCGTCGCCGCATTGCCGCAGGAGCGCACCTCATAGCCTGCCCGCGACAGCGCCTGATTGAGCACGGTGCGGATGGCAGCGTCATCATCGGCAACCAGGATACTTCCCGTCGGCATGGCGGTTCTCAACTCTTCTCGTCACCGCGACTGGCGCGGTACATGGGCATGAGGACACGGAAGGTGGTGCGGCGCGGTTGGCTGTCGCATTCGATGATGCCGCCATGGTCGCCGACGATCTTGGCCACCAGCGCCAGGCCAAGGCCCGTGCCAGTCGGCTTGGTGGTGACGAACGGGTCGAACAGATGCGGCATCAGGTCTTCCGGCACGCCGGGGCCGTTGTCCCGCACGCAGAACTCCAGCGGCAGGCTGACCCGGGCCGGGGCGCCGGGCATCATCAGCCGCACGCCGGGGCGGAAGGCGGTGGTGAGCTGGATCTCCCCATCGGGCGAATCGCCAATGGCTTCGGCGGCGTTCTTCACCAGATTGAGGAACACCTGGATCAGCTGGTCGCGATTGGCCAGCACCGGCGGCAGCGAGGGATCGTACTCCTCGACGAAGCGGATGTTGCGGGCGAATCCCGTGCTGGCCAGCGTGCGCACATGCTCCAGCACCGCGTGGATGTTGACCGGCTCGCGCTCGATCGGCCGCTCGTCGGAGAACACTTCCATGCGGTCGACCAGCTTGACGATGCGGTCGGCCTCGTCGGTGATCAGCCGGGTCAGCGAGCGGTCGTCGTCGCTGGCCGACAGTTCCAGCAGCTGCGCCGCGCCGCGAATGCCGGAGAGCGGGTTCTTGATCTCATGCGCCAGCATCGAGGCCAGCGCAGTCACCGAGCGGGCGGCGCCGCGATGGGTCAGCTGGCGGTCCATCTTGTCGGCAATGGTGCGTTCCTGCAGCATGATGACGACATGGCCCGCCGCTTCCGACAGCGGCGCGACATGAATGTCGACGATGCGCTCGCCGCCATTGCGCGGAGTGCCGAGATCGACCCGGTACTCGTTGACCGCCGCGCCGCGCGCGCGCACCTGATCCACCAGCGACAGGATCGGGCTGCCGAAGGGCACGAATTCCTGCAGGCGATGACGAACCAGAACCGCCAGCGAGGCCTCGAAGAAGGCCTCCGCCGCCACATTGGCGTCGATCAGGCGATTGTCTTCCGCCACCGTGATGACTGGATGCGGCAGCGCATTCACGACGGCCTCCGCAGTCGCGCTGCCCGCGCGCGGGCCAGGCCGTTGCGAGGAAACCGAACTCATGCAGCTTCTCTCCATCCAATGTCGTCATAGGCGTCGCGGATTCCGGTGACGACGCGCGCCGGATCCTCAAGGGTAAGCAGGCGCTTGCGCCACATGGCGGCGATTTCCGGCGCGCTGCCAGCGCTTGCCGCGGCCGAGGCCAACGACCAGCCGACATGCTTGCGGGCGCAGCGCATGCCGAGCTCGCGCCCGTAATGGCCCAGCCAGCCCTCATAGAGCTCAATCAGCACGTCGCGCTGCTCGGCGAGCGGCGGGTCTTCCGGCGCCCGGCCCGTGCGCAGGAAGCTGACGACCTGGCCGGGAAACCACGGCCGCCCTTGGGCACCGCGGCCGATCATCACCCCGTCGGCGCCGGACGCGGCGAGCATCGCGGTCGCGTCCTCGATCGCCACCAGATCGCCATTGGCGAGCACGGGGATGGAGACGGCGTCCTTCACCGCGCGGATCGCCGCCCAGTCGGCGCGGCCGGTATAGAACTGGCAGCGGGTGCGGCCGTGAATGGTGATCATCTGCACGCCGATCGCCTCGGCCCGGCGGGCGAGCTCCGGCGCCACGGTGGCGGCGTCGTCCCAGCCCAGCCGCGTCTTCAGCGTCACCGGCACGCTCACCGCCCCCACCACCGCCGCGATGAGGCGGGTGGCGAGGTCGAGGTCGCGCAGCAGCGCCGAGCCGGCCAGCCCGGTGGTCACACGCTTGGCCGGGCACCCCATATTGATGTCGATCAGCGCCGCCCCGGCAGCTTCCGCCAGGCGAGCGGCGCGGGCCAGCGATTCGGGCTCGTTGCCGGCGAGCTGGACGGCATGCAGCGCCACCCCTGCCCCTTCCGCCCGCAGCACGGTTTCCTCATGCCCGGTCTCGAAGGCACCGGCGGCAACCATTTCCGAAACCGCCAGCGAGGCGCCATAGCGCAATGCCATGCGCCGCAGCGGCGCATCGGTAATGCCGGCCATCGGCGCGAGCAGCACTGCTCCCGGCACCGTCACGGTGCCGATCTGCAGGTTGCCGACGGGAGAAAAACAAAGGGTCAAGCGGCGATCACTCGATGCACATTAAATAAGCCCGACCAGCGGTGCCTAGATAATAGCCATGCCGAGCGCGTCATCAACCCATGCGAAGGGCTTAAGTCAAATCTTTTGCAAATATGTGCCGCTTTTGCGCTAAACGAGCCGGCAGGGCAAGTCTGCGCTGATGAAGCGGCAGTCAGCGGAAGGGCGGATGCGTTAGGCGATGCGGACCGACGTGATCGTGGTGGCGGCAGGCAACGGCCTGCGCGCGGGCGAGGGATTGCCCAAGCAATACCGCCCGCTGGGCGGGGTGCCGGTGCTGCGCCACACCCTGCGCGGTTTTCTCGGCCGGGCGGGTATCCGCCACGTCCTGCCGGTCATTTCACCCGAACATGCCGAACTCTGCGCCCAGGCACTGGCCGGCCTTGACGGCGTGCTGCCGCCGGTGGCGGGCGGTTCCACGCGCCAGGCCTCGGTGCGCGCCGGGCTGGAGGCGCTGGCGCAGGACCCGCCCGAGCTGGTGCTGATCCACGATGCGGCGCGGCCTTTCGTCTCGACCCGGCTGGTGGCGGAGGCCATCGCCACCGCCGCGACGGCGGGTGCCGCCGTGCCGGCGCTGGCGCTGGTCGACACGCTGAAGGCGGTGGCCGCGCCCGGCTTCCTCGCCACCGGCCCCGACCGCAACGCCGTCCGCAGCGTCCAGACGCCGCAGGCCTTTCGCTACGACCTTATTCTGGCGGCGCACCGCGCGCAGGCGGGCGCCGATGACCTGACCGACGACGCGGCCGTGGCCGAGGCCGCCGGGCACGCCGTCGCCGCCTTCCCCGGCGACACCGCCAATTTCAAGCTGACCACGCCGGAGGATTTCGTGACCGCCGAACGCCGCCTGCTGGCCGAGCTTGCCGATGTCCGCACCGCCACCGGCTTCGACGTGCACGCCTTCGGGCCGGGCGACCATTTGGTGCTGGGCGGCCTGCGCATCCCGCATGATTTCGGCCTCGCCGGCCACTCCGATGCCGACGTCGTGCTGCACGCCCTGACCGATGCGTTGCTCGGCACGATCGGCGCCGGCGATATCGGCCACCATTTCCCGCCCTCCGACCCGCAATGGAAGGGCGCGGCCTCCGACCAGTTCCTCGCCCATGCCGCCGCCCTGGTGCGCGCCGCCGGTGGGCGCATCGCCCATCTCGATGCCACGGTCATCTGCGAGGCGCCGAAGATCGGCCCGCACCGCGAGGCGATGCGCGAGCGGATCGCCGCCATCGTCGACATCGCGGTGGCCCGCGTCAGCGTGAAGGCAACGACCAGCGAGCGCCTGGGCTTTACCGGGCGGCGCGAAGGCATCGCCGCACTTGCCGCCGCCACGGTCCGCCTACCCTGGATCGACTGAGGAGAAGGCCATGGACACGGCGCACGACGCCATTCAACTCGAAGCGATGCGGGTGCTCGATCTGTGCCGGGCGCGCGGGCTGACGGTTTCCACCGCCGAATCCTGCACCGGCGGCCTCGTCGCCGGCGCGCTGACCGAGATCGCCGGCTCCTCCGACGTGGTGGACCGCGGCTTCGTGACCTATTCCAACGCCGCCAAACAGGAAATGCTGGGCGTCGCACCGGCGACGCTGGACGCGCATGGCGCGGTGAGCGAGGAGACGGCGCGCGAGATGGTCGCCGGCCTGCTGCGGGCAGCCAAGACCTCGCTCGGTGTCTCCATAACCGGCATTGCCGGCCCCGGCGGCGGCTCGGCCGGCAAGCCGGTGGGGCTGGTGTATTTCGCCGCCGGCACCGCGACCGGCAAGGTGATCACCCGCCGCGAGGTGTTCGCCGGCCAGGACCGCGCCGGCGTGCGCCGCCTTTCCGTCCTCACCGCGCTGGCCATGCTGGCGGAACTTGCCGGGCAGGAGCCCGTCCGCGAGCCCTCCGCACATCCGCCGTCCTGCTAGCCCCGCCGCTGCCCGCCGTTCGGGAATGCGCCTTGCGTTCGCGAAAAGGACAGGCAACATCACCCTACCGGAGTAGGATGGCAAGGATGCCGAAGCGGCTCGCTGTGGTCTCGCACATACCCGTCTACCCCACCACGGCCGGCAACCGGGCGCGGGTACTCGGCTTGCTGCAGGCGCTGCAGGAGCTCGGCCATGAGCTGATCTTCATCCAGATTCCCAGCGGCCCCTACGACGCCCCCGAAAGCGCCGCCCGCCATGAAGCCCTTGTCGGCGCGGGCAATTATTACGACCTGCGCCACCTATCCGCACCGGCCCGCTGGGCCAAATGGCTGAAGGTCTTCCCGGTGCGGGCGTTGTCACGGCTATCGAAAAGCCTGGGCATCAAGACCGAGTGGCGCTACTGGCGCCCGCTCGATTCCCATATCTCCCGCGAAACCGTTCGCGCCGTGCAGAAGATCATCCGCGCGCGCGGCTGTGAGATTTGCATCGTCGAATATGTCTTTCATTCGGGCGTGCTGGTGGGCTTGCCGGCCAATGTCCGCAAGCTGATCGACACCCATGACCTGTTCACCGACCGCCATGTCGGCTACGCCGCCAACGGCATTGGCAATGCCTATTGGGTGTCGCTGCGGCCGGGCGCGGAGGCGCGCGGGTTGGCGCGCGCCGATGGCGTTCTCGCCATCCAGGAGGACGAGGCGCAGGCCTTTCTCCGCATGCTGGAGGGGCACCCTCACCCGCCGATGGTTCGGGTGGTCAGCCATTTCCTGCCCGCGCAGGATCCCTTCCCCGCCCGAGAAATCACCCATCGCGCGGCCTTCGTCGCCTCCTACAACAGCGCCAATGTACAGGCGCTGACGCTGTTTCTGGAGCGGGGACTGCCCGAGGTGCTGCAGCGCGACCCTGAGTTCCGCCTGGTTTTGGCCGGCGCCATCTGCGAGTGGGTGCCCGATCATCCCGCCATGGACAAGTTCGGCCGCTTCGAGACGCTGGGTGACGTGTTCGCCCGCGCGCCGATCTCACTCAACCCGGTGCTGAGCGGCTCCGGAATCTCGGTGAAGACGCTGGAATCGCTGGCATCAGGCGCACCTGTGATCGCGACTGAAACCGGCGCCCGCGGCCTCGGCTCGCTGGCCGGCGAAGCGCTCCGCATCCTGCCCGACGGCGACTGGACCGCCTATGCCGACGCGCTGTGCGAGCTGACACTCGACCCGGAGCGCTGCGCCCGTGCGGGAGAACAGGCCCGCGCCTCGGCGCAGGGCTGGAACCTGCGGCAACGGGCGGCGCTGGAGGATCTGATAGACGGATGAGGGCGATGACAGCGGATCGGCATAAGCGGCCTCTCTCCTAGAGTGAGAGCGCAATGGGCCGATCAGAGTGCTTCAATCCGATCCGACCGCGCTCTCCCCCGCCACGGCCCGGCGGCCATAAACCTCGTCGGCACGCTCCTCGAAGGCCTGGGCGAAGCGGCGGAAGGCGGCGTCGAACATCGCGCCCATCAGCAGGCCGAGCGTGCGCGAGCGGAATTCGTAGGAGATGAAGAACTCGACGTCGCAGCCGCCCGCATCCAGCGGGCGGAAGGTCCAGCGGTTCTCAAGCCGGCTGAACGGCCCGTCGAGATATTCGACCACGATGGAGAGCCGTGGCCGGTCGAGCGTCACCCGGCTGGTGAAGCTCTCGCGGAACATCTTGTAGGCGACGCTCATATCGGCGACGAGGATGTCCACCCCCTCCCCGCTCGCCACACGGCGGCGCACATGCAGGCTCTCGCACAGCGGCACGAATTCGGGGTAGCGCTCCACATCCGCCACCAGGTCGAACATGTCGGTGGCGGAGTGGCGCACGCGACGCTTGTTGGTGAAGGACGGCATGGTCAGGCGGAAACCGGCGCCGCCACGGCCGGAACGGCAGCGGCCTTGCCGGCCCGCGCCGCGCGCAGCCGAGCGAAATCCTCGCCGGCATGGTGGGAGGAGCGGGTCAGCGGGCTCGACGACACCATCAGGAAGCCCTTGGCATAAGCCACCGTCTCGTAGGACTTGAAGTCCTCCGGCGTCACGAAGGACATCACCGGGTGGTGCTTGCGGGTCGGCTGCAGATACTGGCCGATGGTCATGAAGTCGATCTCCGCCGAGCGCAGATCGTCCATCAGCTGCAGCACCTCGTGCCGCACCTCGCCCAGCCCCACCATGATGCCGGACTTGGTGAAGATGGTCGGATCCAGCTCCTTCACCCGCTGCAGCAGACGCAGCGAATGGAAATAGCGGGCGCCCGGCCGCACCTTGAGATAGAGCGAGGGCACACATTCGAGATTGTGGTTGAACACGTCCGGCCGCGCCGCCACCACCACTTCCAGAGCCCCCTCCTTGCGCAGGAAATCGGGGGTGAGGATCTCGATGGTCGTCTTAGGGCTGGTGGCGCGGATGGCGGCAATGGTGCGGGCGAAATGCGCGGCGCCGCCATCGTCGAGGTCGTCGCGGTCGACCGAGGTGACGACCACATGCTCAAGACCGAGCTTCGCCACCGCGTCCGCCACTTTCTGCGGCTCGTCGCGGTCCAGCGGGCCGGGCATGCCGGTGCGGACATTGCAGAAGGCACAGGCGCGGGTGCAGGTGTCGCCCATGATCATGAAGGTGGCGTGCTTCTTCTGCCAGCACTCGCCGATATTGGGGCAGCTCGCCTCCTCGCACACGGTGACGAGGCCGTTGGCGCGCACGATATCAGCCGTCTCCTGCCAACCGGGCGTGCCGGGGGCGCGGACGCGGATCCAGTCCGGCTTCTTCAGAACAGGCGTTTCCGCCCGCTTCGCCTTTTCCGGGTGGCGGGGCTTCTCGAGAGCGCGGTTGAGAGTGTTGAGAACGACGACCATTGGTGTTCCGCTGGCTGCATTCGAGACACGCGGCACAGGCCGCCTGTTCCACAGTTAAGCCTCACGGCCGACGGGCGAAAGGGGGGACGCGCAGGCATCCGCCCTGTGCCACCTGCATGGCGGGGGCGAAGGGGGCGTCTACCGCCCGCGAATCTTCCGCCACAGGAACAGCACGATGATGGCGCCGACCGTGGCGGCGATCAGGGTGCGGAAGAAGCCGAAGACCGGGATCGCCGCCATCTCGGCCAGATACTTGCCGAGAAAGGCGCCGATCAGGCCGAACAGAAGGTTGGCAAAGAGCCCGTGATCGCTGTCCGTCACCTTCTCGGCGATGTAGCCGGCGAGAAGGCCGATGATGATCATGGTGAACCAGCCAACGCCCGGCTGGTTCAGGGTCGCATAGGTATCCGCTTCCATGGCAGGCTCCAGCCGCCGGGCGCAGGCCCGGGCTACATGTGAATCGCGCGCCCATAGGCGCTGAGCACGCTCTCATGCATCGTTTCAGAAACGGTGGGGTGCGGGAAGACCGCGTTGATCAGCTCTTCCTCGGTGGTCTCCAGATTCATCGCCAGCACGAAGCCCTGGATGAGTTCGGTGACTTCCGCGCCGACCAGATGCGCGCCGAGCAGGCGTCCGGTCTTGGCATCGAAGATGGTCTTGACCATGCCGTCGGGCTCGCCCAGCGCCACCGCCTTGCCATTGCCGATGAAGGAGAACCGGCCGACCTTGAGCTCGAACCCGGCTTCCTTCGCCTTGGCCTCGGTGAGGCCGACGGAGGCGATCTGCGGCATGCAGTAGGTGCAGCCGGGGATCATCAGCTTGTCCATCGCATGGGCATGCTTGCCGGCGATGGCCTCGGCGGCGATCACGCCCTCATGCTCGGCCTTGTGGGCGAGCATGGGCGGGCCGGCAACGTCGCCGATGGCCCAGACGCCGGGCACATTGGTGCGGCACAGGCCATCCACTACCACGCAGCCGCGATCGGTCTTCACGCCGAGCGCCTCAAGGCCGAGATTCTCGATATTGCCGACCACGCCGACGGCGGAGATCAGCCGGTCGGCGGTCAGGGTCTGCACCTTGCCGTCCGCCGTCTCGACGGTGGCGGTGACATTGTCCGCCCCCTTCACCACCTTGGAGACCTTGGCGCCGGTGAGGATCTTGATGCCCTGCTTCTCGAAGCGCTTGCGGGCATGCTCGGCGATCTCGGCATCCTCGACGGGCAGGATCTGCGGCAGCAGCTCGACGATGGTGACGTCCGAACCCATCGTCTTGTAGAAGGTGGCGAATTCGACGCCGATGGCGCCCGAGCCCATGATGAGCAGCGATTTCGGCACGCTGGCCGGGGCCAGCGCCTCGAAATAGGTCCAGATCAGCTTCTTGTCCGGCTCGATGCCCGGCAGAGCGCGCGGGCGGGCGCCGGTGGCGATGACGATGTTCTTGGCGGTGTACTCGCCCGGGGCGAGCGCGCCCTTCGGCGCCGGTTCGGCGGCGGCCGCAACCGTGACCTTGCCGGGGGCGGTGAGGGTCGCCTGCCCCCAGATCACATCGACCTTGTTTTTCTTCAGCAGGAAAGCGACGCCGTTGCTCATCTGGGCGGAGATGCCGCGCGAGCGCTTGACCACGCCCGCTATGTCCACCCCGGCCTTCTCGGCGATCAGGCCATAATCCTTGGCGTGCTCAATATAGTGGAAGATCTCGGCCGAGCGCAGCAGCGCCTTGGCCGGGATGCAGCCCCAGTTCGGGCAGATGCCGCCCATATACTGGCGCTCCACCACCCCGACCTTGAGGCCGAGCTGGGCGGCGCGGATGGCGCCGACATAGCCGCCGGGGCCGGAACCGATGAAGAGAACGTCGTAGTTATTCGCCATGATCGTTCCTCAGACCAGCATCGACATCGGCTTTTCGATGATCTGCTTGAAGGCGCCGATGAGCTGCGCGCCCATGGCGCCGTCCATCACCCGGTGGTCGCAGGAGATGGTGACGGTCATGACCGTGGCCACCGCCAGCTCGCCCTTCTTCACCACTGCCCGCTGCTCGCTGGCGCCGACCGCGAGAATGGTGGCGTGCGGCGGGTTGATGATGGCGGTGAAATCCTTGATCCCGAACATCCCGAGATTGGAGATCGCCGACGAGCCGCCCTGATATTCGGCCGGCGCCAGCTTCTTGTTGCGGGCGCGGGTGGCGAGTTCGCGGGTCTCGTTGGAGATGGCCGACAGCGTCTTGGTCTCCGCCTTGCGGATGATCGGGGTCAACAGGCCCTTGCCGCCGTCGATCGCCACCGCGACGCCGATATCGGAGTGCTTCAGCTTGAGGTAGCGGTCGCCGCCCCACACCTGGTTGGCGTCCGGCACCTGCTGGAAGGCCAGCGCATAGGCCTTGATGATGAAATCGTTGACCGAGAGCTTGTAGGCGGCCTTGCCGTCCTTTTCGGGAGCGGCCTTGTTCAGCTCCTCGCGCAGCTTGAGCAGCGCGTCGACGTCGCAATCCACCGTGAGGTAGAAGGTCGGCACCGTCTGGCGGGCCTCCGCCATGCGCTGGGCGATGACGCGGCGCATGCCGTCGAGCGGGATTTCCTCATAGGTGCCGGGCTCGTAGAAGGCCTTCACCTGCTCCAGCAGCGCGGCGTTCGACACCGGGGCGGCAGCCGGCGCGGCAGCGGGGGCCGGCTTGGCAGCGGAAGCGGGCGCCGGCGCCTTGGCGGCGCCGCCGGCGGGAGCGGATTCGACATCGGCGGCGACGACGCGGCCATGCGGGCCTGAACCCTTCACGCTGGAGAGATCGACGCCCTTTTCCTTAGCGAGGCGACGCGCCAGCGGCGAGGCGAACACCCGCTCGCCGGACGCGGCGGGAGCGGCGGCGGGCGCAGACGCGGCCGGCGCCGGCGCGGTCTCGGCCTTGGGAGCTTCGGCCTTGGCAGGCTCCGCCGGAGCGGCCTCAGCCTTGGGCGCCTCCTTCGGCGCCTCCGTCTGGGCGGGAGCGGCCCCGCCACCGGCGGCGACCGCCTTTACATCCTCGCCCTCGGTAGCGAGGATAGCGATAAGCTGGTTCACCGGCACGTCGGCGGTGCCCTCAGGCACCAGGATCTTCGCCAGCGTGCCCTCGTCGATGGCCTCGACTTCCATCGTGGCCTTGTCGGTCTCGATTTCGGCGATGACGTCGCCGGGGGCGACCTTGTCGCCCTCCTTCTTCAGCCATTTCGCCAGATTGCCCTTCTCCATGGTGGGAGACAGGGCCGGCATCAGGATTTCGACGGGCATGGCGCTTCTCCGACCTCAGCGATAGGTGACGGCGCGGGCGGCGTCGATGACGTCCTGCACCGACGGCAAGGCCAGCTTTTCGAGATTGGCGGCGTAGGGCATGGGCACATCCTTGCCGGTCACGCGCAGCACCGGGGCGTCGAGATAGTCGAACGCCTTCTCCATCAGCTGGGCGACGATTTCCGCGCCGACGCCGGACTGGTGCCAGCCTTCTTCCACCGTCACGCAGCGCCCGGTCTTCTGCACCGAGGCGACGATGGCGGGAACGTCCATCGGGCGGATGGTGCGCAGGTCGATCACCTCGGCCTCGATGCCGAGCTTGGAGAGCTCCTCGGCCGCCTTCAGCGCGTAGTTCATGCCGATCGACCACGCCACCAGCGTCACGTCCTTGCCCGGGCGGGCGATCTTCGCCTTGCCGATCGGCACGGTGAAATCGTCGAGCTTCGGCACCGGCGAGGAGTGGCCGTACAGGATCTCGTTCTCAAGGAAGATGATCGGGTTGGGATCGCGGATCGCCGACTTCAGCAGGCCCTTGGCATCGGCCGCCGTGTAGGGCGCCACCACCTTGAGGCCGGGAATGTGGCTGTACCAGGAGGTGTAGTCCTGGCTGTGCTGGGCGGCGACGCGGGCGGCGGCGCCGTTGGGGCCACGGAACACGATGGAGGAGGTGATCTGCCCGCCGGACATATAGAGCGTCTTGGCGGCGGAGTTGATGATCTGGTCGATCGCCTGCATGGCGAAGTTGAAGGTCATGAACTCGACGATGGGCTTCAGCCCCGCCATGGCAGCGCCGACGCCGACGCCGGCAAAGCCGTGCTCGGTGATCGGCGTATCGATCACGCGGCGCGCGCCGAACTCCTGCAGCAGCCCCTGGGTGATCTTGTAGGCGCCCTGATACTCGGCGACTTCCTCGCCCATGACGAAGACATCGCCGTCGCGGCGCATTTCCTCGGCCATGGCGTCGCGCAGCGCCTCGCGCATGGTCTGGCTGACGAATTCCGTGCCCTCGGGAACGTCCGGCTCGGGCACCGTCTCGGGCTGGGGCGGGGCGGCGACGGCGGAATTGACCACTGCCGGCGTGGCCGGCGCAGAGGCCGCCACCGGCGAGGGCTCCATCGGCGCGGCAGCAACCGGCGGGGCCGATTCGGCCGCCTGCGGGCGCGACGCGCTGACCGCGCTCGCGTCCTCGCCCTCGGCGAGAATGACGGCGATCGGCGTGTTCACCGCGACGTCCTGCGTGCCCTCGGGCACCAGGATCTTGCCGAGCGTGCCCTCGTCAATGGCCTCGACTTCCATCGTGGCCTTGTCGGTCTCGATCTCGGCGATGACGTCGCCGGACCTGACCTGGTCGCCCTCTTTCTTGAGCCACTTGGCGAGGTTTCCCTTCTCCATGGTGGGAGACAGGGCAGGCATCAGAACTTCGGTCGGCATGGCGGCGTTCCCCAGAGAAACGTGCGTCTAAGATCGCGCGTCACGGCGTCGGTGCCGGAAGCACGAACGTCAGATTGCTGTAGACGGCCATCGAGGCGATGGCGATGAGGAGGGCGGCAAAGAAGCCGACCAGCATCTTGTTGAGCCGGGTCGCCTCGGCCGGCGCGGCGCCCGGCACCAGACGGGTGCCGAACGGCCACAGCAGGGCGAGCAGATAACGCAGCCCGCCCGCATTCGTGGCGCGCAGGATGCCCAGCGCGGTCCGGGTCGCGAGGACCCAGATGACCGCCGCCGCAGAGGCGCCTGCGACGACCGCGACCCAGAAAAATTCGACCAGCATCAGCCCGCGCTCAGCGCAGGATGTCGGTGTAGAGCTCGGACGGGTCCGGCTCCGGGTCGGCACTGGCGAAATCGGCTGCCGCGTTCATCTGGTCGCGCAGCTCAGCGTCGATCGCCTTCAGCTCTTCCTCGGTGGCCCACTTCTTTTCCAGCAGGCGGTTGCGCACCTGCTCGATCGGGTCGTGCTCGGTCCGCATCTTCTGCACCTCCTCCTTCGACCGATACTTGGCCGGATCGGACATGGAGTGGCCGCGATAGCGGTAGGTGAGCATTTCGAGGATGTAGGGGCCCTTGCCGGAGCGGGCGAATTCGACGGCGCGCTCGCCGGCGGCCTTCACCGCCCGCACATCCATGCCGTCGACCTGCTCGCCGGGAATGTTGAACGAGGAGCCGCGCTTGGAGAAATCGGTCTGGGCGGAGGCGCGGTTCACCGCGGTGCCCATGGCGTATTTGTTGTTCTCGATGATGTAGACGACCGGCAGCTTCCAGAGCTCCGCCATGTTGAAGCTCTCATAGACCTGCCCCTGATTGGCGGCGCCGTCGCCGAAATAGGCCAGGGTGACATTGCCATTGTCACGGTAGTGGTTGGCGAAGGCGAGGCCGGTGCCAAGCGACACCTGGGCGCCGACAATGCCATGACCACCGAAGAAGCCCTTCTCGGTGCTGAACATGTGCATCGAGCCGCCCTTGCCCTTGGAGTAGCCCCCGCGTCGGCCGGTAAGCTCGGCCATGACGCCCTTGGGGTCCATGCCGCAGGCCAGCATGTGGCCATGGTCGCGGTAGCCGGTGATGACCTGGTCGCCCTGCTTCAGAGCGGCCTGCATGCCGACGACGACCGCCTCCTGGCCGATATAGAGATGACAGAAGCCGCCGATGAGGCCCATGCCGTAGAGCTGGCCGGCCTTCTCCTCGAAGCGGCGAATCTCCAGCATCCGACGATAGGCGTCGAGTTCTTCGGCCTTGGTGAACTCGGGAACCGCCGCCATCCTGTCCGAACGCCGGGCCGGACTCTTGGCCGCGGCCCGTGCCGGCGCTTTCGCGGTGGGGGCTCTTCCGACGGCCGATTTGTTGGCGGCGACTACCATGGCGCATCCTCAGCTCGGGGACAAAGTCGGCACGTTAATAACGCACCTTTCCCCGCCGCGCTACGCGCTGGACGCAATGCTGCGACGCACAACATGTTGCCGGCGCAATGGTTTCCGCCGATCAACCGGATTTCAGTTTAGAACTTGATTTAGCTCAAATCAAGTTAAGGCTCTGGAATAACGTGGTTTCCTATCGGAACCCGTCTGGCATGCCACGGATTCGCTGTCCGAATGAATTTTCGTTCAATTGGCCTGCGGACCGCCCGGAACCCTGAGCAGCACCAGATCCTTGGGATGAACGAGGTTCAGCAGGGCACGCGCCTGCTCGTCGAGCATGTCGGCGTCGACGAGGTCGGGCGACATCAGCGCCACCTTGGCCTGCAGCGCCTTGCGCTGGGCCTGCAGCCTGTCCCGCTCCTGGGTGAGCTCGGCATGCTGCTGCTCGAAGGTGCGACGGGCCAGCAGGCCATATTGGCCATTATAGCCCTGGAAGGCGAAATAGCCGACGAGGGCCGCCGCCCCGAGATGCAGGGTGACGGTCTGGAGAAAGGAGCGCCAGCGCGTGCGAATGATCATGGGCACAGCCTAGAGCCCGCCGGTTGAGGCGCGGTTAACGCTAACGCCAACATTCCCCGATACCGCAGCGCACGCGCCTTTCGGGAGGCTGCAGGCCTGGCGGGCAAAGGTAGCGCGGTCGCGCGAATGTGAGGCTGACGAGCCGCCAACGTCACGGCCCAATGTACTGTTGTGGACAATGTGCGCCGGCGGCCGGTGCTATCGTCTTGCCCTGAAGCCGGCGTGGCTCGGTGCCGCGCTCTGAACCGGAGCAGCTTCCCCGGTGGTTCCGGCGTCCCGCCGGACACACGGAGGCCGACGCATGAACAGAAATATCGAGGAGCGCGCCCGCGCCCTGTGCGCCGTCGATGCGCGCATGGCGGACGTGCCTCCGGCGCAGATTCCTGCCCTGGTGGAGCGACTCTGGCCCGTCGCCGCGCTGGAGATCAGCGGCGGCCTGATGGAGCCCGACACGCCGCAGGTGCCGGACCTGCCGCGCCTCGCCGCCGAATATGAGCGCCTGAAGCGCTGAGGTGGGGGACATCTCGGCGCGCGCTGAACCATCCCCCTCCGGCGACCGACACGTCGCATAAAAAAGGCCCCCGCCGCGACGACGGGGGCCTCTCTAATTGGGGCTCAGGACCCAGGTTCAGGCGAGCGACTTGATCGCCGAACGGCCGGCATAGATCGCCTGCGGGCCCAGCTCCTGCTCGATGCGCAGCAGCTGGTTGTACTTGGCGGTGCGGTCCGAACGGGCCAGCGAGCCGGTCTTGATCTGCCCGCAATTGGTCGCCACCGCGAGGTCGGCGATGGTCGAATCCTCGGTCTCGCCCGAGCGGTGCGACATGACGGCGGTGTAGCCGGCCTTGTGCGCCATCTCGACCGCGTTCAGCGTCTCGGTCAGCGAGCCGATCTGGTTGACCTTGACCAGGATCGAGTTGGCGACGCCCTGCTTGATGCCGGTCGACAGACGGGTGACGTTGGTGACGAACAGGTCGTCGCCCACCAGCTGGCACTTGGAGCCGATGGTGTCGGTGAGCAGCTTCCAGCCCTCCCAGTCATCCTCGCCCATGCCGTCCTCGATGGTGCAGATCGGGTAGCGGCCGACAAGGTCGGCGAGGTACTTCACCTGCGCCTCGATATCGCGCACGGCGCCTTCGCCCTCATAGTCGTACTTGCCGTTCTTGAAGAACTCGGTCGAGGCGCAGTCGAGGCCAATGAACACGTCCTCGCCCGGCGTGTAGCCGGCGGTCTCGATCGCCTTCACCACGAAGGCGAGCGCGGCATCGGCGGAGGGCAGGTTCGGGGCGAAGCCGCCCTCGTCGCCGACATTGGTGTTGTGGCCGGCATCCTTCAGCGCCTTCTTCAGCGTGTGGAAGATCTCCGCGCCGGTGCGCAGGCCTTCGGCGAAGCTGGGGGCGCCGACGGGCAGGATCATGAATTCCTGGAAGTCGATCGGGTTGTCGGCATGGGCGCCACCATTGATGATGTTCATCATCGGCACCGGCAGGGTGCGGGCATTGACGCCGCCGACATAGCGGTAGAGCGGCAGGTCGCGGGCGGCGGCGGCGGCCTTGGCGATGGCTAGCGAGACGCCGAGAATGGCGTTGGCGCCGAGGCGGGCCTTGTTCGGCGTGCCGTCCAGCTCGATCAGGATCTGGTCCAGCGCCGGCTGATCCTCGGCGTCCATGCCGCCAATGGCGTCGAAGATCTCGCCATTCACCGCCTCGACCGCCTTGAGGACGCCCTTGCCGAGATAACGCGACTTGTCGCCGTCGCGCAGCTCGACCGCCTCATGCGCGCCGGTGGAGGCGCCGGAGGGAACGGCGGCGCGGCCCTGCGAGCCGTCTTCCAGCATCACATCCACCTCGACGGTGGGATTGCCGCGGCTGTCCAGGATTTCACGCCCAACAATATCGACGATGGCGGTCATGCGTTTCCCCAATGCTCAACTCGGTCAGGATGGTCGAGGCGCTTCTACTCCGGCCATGTGACATGCGAAAGAGGTGCCAGCGACATATCGCCCGACCTCCCCGCCCCTCAGGAGCCCGCCATGAACGATATTGCCGACGGCACGACCCAGCTCGGCCGCGCCACCGCCCTGCCCGCCAGCCCGGAAGAAGCGGTGCTGGAGCGGGTGCCGAACCCGCATCCCGGCACGAACTATGTCGCCCGCTTCACCGCCCCGGAATTCACCTCGCTGTGCCCGGTGACCGGCCAGCCGGACTTCGCCCAACTGGTGATCGACTATGTGCCCGACGGCTGGCTGGTCGAATCGAAATCGCTGAAGCTCTATCTCGGCAGCTTCCGCAACCATGGCGCCTTCCATGAGGACTGCACGGTCGCCATCGGCCTGCGGCTGCACGAACTGCTCAGCCCGCGCTGGCTGCGCATCGGCGGCTACTGGTACCCGCGCGGCGGCATCCCGATCGACGTGTTCTGGCAGAGCGGCGCCCCGCTGGACGGCGTGTGGCTGCCGGACCAGGGCGTGGCGCCCTATCGTGGCCGGGGGTGAGTAACCGTGTCCCCGACAAGCGGAGCCGCAGGCGGAGCGCAGAGCGGGGACCAGCGCAAGACTCTGCCGGAGGCACCACTCAAAGGGTTCGGCGCTTCGCGAGTCGATTCTGGATCCCGGATCGTCGCGGCGCTTCGCGCAGCTCGTCCGGGACACACGGAGAGTATCGCCCTATTCCACGGTGACGGATTTGGCGAGATTGCGCGGCTGGTCCACATCCGTGCCCATCACCACCGCCGTGTGGTAGGCGAGCAGCTGGATCGGGATGGCGTAGACCAGCGGCGTGATGAACGGGTTCATGTCCGGCATCACCAGCGTCGCCTCGGTCTCCAGCGCCGCGTGCTTGGCGCCGGTCTCGTCGGTGATCAGGATGATGCGCCCGCCGCGCGCCGCCACCTCCTGCATGTTCGACATGGTCTTCTCGAACACGGCATCATGGGGAGCGATCACCACAACAGGCATGTTCTCGTCGATCAGCGCGATCGGCCCGTGCTTCAGCTCGCCGGCGGCGTAGCCCTCGGCGTGGATATAGGAAATCTCCTTGAGCTTCAGCGCGCCTTCCATTGCCAGCGGGAAGGAGGTGCCGCGGCCGAGATAGAGCACGTCCTTGGTCTTGGCGAAGGAACGGGCGAGGTGCTCGATTTCCGGGCCGAGATCGAGCGCCCGGTTCATCAGGCGCGGCACTTCCACCAGAGCGTGGACGAGGCCGCGCTCCTCCTCGGCGGAGATCACGCCGCGCGCGCGCCCCGCCGCCACGGCGAGAGCGGCCAGCGTCGCCAGCTGGCAGGTGAATGCCTTGGTCGAGGCGACGCCGATTTCCGGCCCAGCCAGCGTCGGCAGCACCGCATGCGCCTCGCGGGCGATGGTCGAGGTCGGCACGTTCACCACCGCGAGCAAATGCTGCTTCTCCTGCCCGGCATAACGCAGCGAGGCGAGGGTGTCGGCGGTCTCGCCCGATTGCGAGATGACGATGGCAAGGCCATCGGCCGGCAGCGGCGCCTCACGGTAACGGAACTCGGACGCCACGTCGATTTCCACCGAGAGGCGCGCATAGCGCTCGAACCAGTATTTGGCGATCAGCCCGGCATAATAGGCGGTGCCGCAGGCGGCGATGGAGACGCGCTCCAGCTTGGCGAGGTCGAATGGCAGTTCCGGCAGCTGCACGGTCTCGTTGGCCATGTCGAGATAATGCGCCAGCGTGTGCGCCACGACTTCGGGCTGCTCGTGCATCTCCTTGGCCATGAAGTGGCGGAAATTGCCCTTCTCGACCAGGAAGGCGGTGGCGGTGGTCTTCTGCACCGCGCGCTCGACCCGATGATTGGCGGCATCGCGGATTTCGATGCCCTTGGCGCGCAGCACCGCCCAGTCGCCATCGTCGAGATAGGCGATGGTGTCGGTGAACGGCGCCAGCGCGATGGCGTCCGAGCCGAGATACATCTCGCCCTTGCCATAGCCGATGGCCAGCGGGCTGCCCTTGCGGGCGCCGATCAGCAGGTCCTCGTCGCCGTCGAACAGGAAGGCCAGCGCGAAGGCACCCTGCAGGCGCGGCAGCGCAGCCGCCACCGCATCCGTCGGGCTGAGGCCGGCGCGCAGTTCGCGCGTCACCAGATGAGCGACGACTTCGGTGTCGGTCTCGCTCTCGAAATTGGCGCCTGACGCCAGCAGTTCGTCGCGCAGCTGGCGGAAATTCTCGATGATGCCGTTGTGCACCACCGCCACTTCCGTCGTCGCGTGGGGGTGGGCATTGGCGACGCTCGGCCGGCCATGGGTGGCCCAGCGCGTGTGGCCGATGCCGATATTCCCGATGAGCGGCGACTGGCGCAGCACCTCTTCCAGATTGCGCAGCTTGCCCTCGGCGCGGCGGCGGGCGATGTGGCCCCCTTCCAACGCGGCGATGCCGGCGGAATCATAGCCGCGATATTCCAGCCGCCGCAGCGAGTCGACCAGCCGCTCGGCGACAGGTGCCGTACCGACGATGCCGATGATTCCACACATGAGCCGGGCCCTTTCGTGAAGCGACGATCCGCGAGGCTACGCAGGCGGGTTTAACCGCCCGTAACCGAAGTGTCGAAATCAATTCCGGTGTCGCTTCGTATCGCAGTGCGGCATCACGCCTTGGGCGCCACCCCGGACGAGAGCCGGGCCCGCAGCCGCGCCGCTAGCCCCGGCTTGTTGACCTGCCGCGCCCGGCCGATGGCCAGCGCATCCGCCGGCACGTCGTCGGTGATGACCGAGCCGGTGGCGAGATAGGCGCCGTCGCCGACACTCACCGGCGCGACCAGCAGGCTATTTGTGCCGATGAAGGCATTGGCGCCGATGGTGGTGCGGTGCTTGCGGAAGCCGTCATAATTGCAGGTGATGGTGCCGGCGCCGATATTGGTGTTCGCCCCGACGCTCGAATCCCCGACATAGGAAAGGTGGTTCACCTTCACCCCCGAGGCGAGGTCGGAGGCCTTGATCTCAACGAAATTGCCGACATGCACCCCCTGCCCCAGCGCCGCGCCCGGACGCAGCCGGGCGAAGGGCCCGACAATGGCGCCCGGCCCGACATGGGCACCCTCGACATGGCTGAAAGCGCGGATGGTGGCGCCCTCCTCCACCCGCACCCCGGCGCCGAAGAACACATTCGGTTCCACAACGACATCGCGGCCGAAGCTTGTATCGGCCGAGAGGAACACCGTCTCCGGCGCCACCAGCGTCACCCCGGCTTCCAGCGCCCTGGCGCGCAGGCGCTGCTGAAGAATCGCCTCGGCCTCGGCAAGCTGGGCGCGGCTGTTGACGCCGGCCACATCCTCCGCCGCCACCTCGCACACGCCCGCCGTGCGGCCGAGCGTGCGGGCGATCGCCACCACGTCGGTGAGGTAGAATTCCTTCTTGGCGTTAGCGTCGTCGACACGATCGAGCAGATCGAGCGCCGCCCGCCCGTCCAGTGCCATCAGCCCGGCATTGCACAGGCCGATCGCCCGCTCCTCGGCACTCGCCTCCTTCTCCTCGCGAATGGCGAGAAGCTCGCCGCCCTCGGTCACGAGGCGGCCATAGCCGGTGGGATCGGCCGGGCGGAAGCCGAGAACGGCGACGCCCGCGCCCTCAGCGAGCGGCACGCGCAGCGCGGCGAGAGTGTCCGGCCGCACCAGCGGCGTGTCGCCATACATGACAACCACATCGTCATAGCCACGCTCCAGCGCCGCCCGCGCCGCCAGCACCGCATGGGCGGTGCCGCGTCGCTCGGCCTGCACGAACACTTCGGCCTGCGGCGCCACACGGCGCACCTCGGCGGCCACCTTGTCGTGGTCGGGGCCGATCACAACAGCGATCTGCGCCGCGCCCGCGGCCAGCGCCGCGTCGAGCACATGCGCGACCATCGGCCGGCCGGCCACCGCGTGCAGCACCTTCGGCAGGGCGGAGCGCATGCGTGTCCCCTCCCCGGCGGCGAGGACGATGACGAGAAGCTGGCGCATCGGCGGACTCCCGAATCTGGACGCAAGGAACGGCCCGGGACGGGCCCGCCCAGGGACGCCGCGTTCTAGCCTGCCACGGGCGGGGCGAAAAGAGCGGGCGGGCGGCCCGAGCCGGCGGTGCGACGGCGCGACGCCGATCGGCAAAGCGTGTATCACCCCGCGCCATGGAGCACCGCCAAGACGTCAGCCACGATTCCCAGCCCGGCCTTCTGCACGACCCGTGGGCGCTGGCGGCGCTGCTGGCGATGCCGCTGTTCTTCTCGACCAACCTGATCGTCGGCCGGGCGGTGGTCGACCTGGTGCCGCCCTGGTCGCTCGCCTTCTGGCGCTGGCTGCTGGCGGTGGCGGTGCTGCTACCACTCACCGCTGGCGCGCTGGTGCGTCATCGCGCGCTGCTGCGCCGGGAGTGGGCGCGCATCCTGCTGCTCGGCTGTCTCGGCATGGTGCTGTGCGGGGGCAATGTCTATGTCGCCCTCGGACATACCACTGCCACCAATGCGACGCTGATCTACACCACGTCGACCCTGATGGTCGTGGTGCTCGACGCGCTGCTGAAGCGGCGGCGGCTGCCGAAGATCCAGCTCATCGGCTCGCTGGCGGGTTTTGCCGGCATCGCGCTGATCACCGTGCATGGCGAGCCGGGCCGGCTGCTTGGCCTCGAATTCAACAGCGGCGATCTCGGCATATTGGTGGCGGCGATCGCCTGGGCGGCCTATTCGCTGCTGCTGCGGCAGGAGCCGCTGACTCAGCTCGGCGGGCAGACGGCGTTTGCCGCCAATGCCCTTGCCGGCACGCTGCTCCTCGCGCCGCTGGCGCTCTGGGAGGCGGCGAGCGGGGCCACCACCCCGGCGACGCTGGAAGCCTGGGGCGCCATCGCCTTCCTGGCGATCTTCCCCTCGGTGCTCGCCTTCGGCCTGTTCCAGTTCGCCATCAAGGCCGCCGGCGCGCCGGTGACGGCGAACTTCCTCTATCTCATGCCGGTCTATGGCGTGCTGCTGGCGGTGCTGCTGCTCGGCGAGGAACTGCACCTCTATCATGGCGTCGGCTTCGTGCTGATCCTCGGCGGCGTCATCCTCGCCACCCGCCGGCGGGAACCGCTCGCCCGCCCGGCGGATTGATCGTCCCGTCGCGGCGTGCGATGCAGCGCCATCAGGGCAACCCCATCGAACAAGGACCGCCCCTTTGGCCCATCGCAGCTTCCTGCCCGGCGCCCGCGCCGCCAATGTCATCATCGCGCTCGGGGCCTTCGCCCTCGGCTGGGCGATCTATGTGCGCTATGCACTGCTGGAGCAGTCCTCCGTCGGCCTCGCCTGCCGGACGCTGGAAACCATGACCTGCGAAACGCGGGCGCTGGTGATCGCGCTGTTCAGCCAGTCGGCATTCGGCATCGTCGCCCTCGTCACCGCGCTGGTCCAGTTGATCCGGCCCTCGCTCGTGATGTTCACACTGGCGCTGATGGCCACCTGCATGGGGCTGGTAATCTACAATAACAGCCTTGCCGGCGTGGCCGGCGGCCTGCTGCTCATATCCTTCGCCCGGCCGTGGCGAGGCGCCAGAGGGTGAAGGCCAGCACCACGAACAGGCTGCCGGTCCACAGCGCCTGCCAGTTCGCCATCGTCTCGTTCAACGCCACATAGGCCCCGGCGGCGAGGAACAGGCCGGCGGCGATGGTCTCCGCCTGCCGCCCCTCGGTGAAGCGCCCCGGGCTGGCCACCGCCGCGTAGAAGGCGAAGGCGGTGATGATCGGCGTCAGCCCGGCGAACTGGAAATCCTTGTAGCGCGGATCGAACACCAGCCCGAAGCCGATCTGCGCCACCAGCACGATCGACGCGGCGAGCAGCAAAGCGAGGCAGCGGTCGAAGAACGGCGCCCCCGGCGTCGCCTCGCTGTTAAGCGCCAGCGTCAGCGTCACCAGCCTGGTGCGCCGGCCGATCGCCGCCGCGCAGGCGAGCGGCACCAGCAGCGCCAGCCCGACCAGCGCGCCGCCGCGTATCCAGCCGCCGATGCCGAGGCTCTCCACCGGCACCGAGGCGAGAAGCCGGCCGATCATCAGCCCGGCGAAAAAGGCGATGCCGCCCACCGCCAACCATTCCCGCATCCCCAGCGGGCGCCCGCCGGCCCGCCGGCCGGCCCACCCCGCCACCGCGAAGACGGCAACGGCGAAGAGACTGCCGGCCAGCGCCTGCGCCATCCAAAAGGGATGGTCGGACACCGGCTCGCCCCAGCGGAACTTGAAGTCCCTCGTATAGGCGTCGAGGAAGCCCCAATGGCCGCCGACGGTGCCTTCCAGCACCCGCTTCCACGGCTGGTCGAACGCCTCGATGACATTAAGCCGGTAGTTCTTCGCCTTGGCGAGCGTGAGTAGTTCCTGAATCACATTGGCCTGGTTGGAGGGCGAGGGCAGCGCGCCCTCGCGCATGCGCCCCTCGCTCGGCCATCCGGTTTCGCCAATGAGGATCTCCTTGCCGGCGAAGATCTCGCCGACATGCTCGCGGATCTCGCCGAGATGGGCGACCGAATCCTCGGCCGGGACCGGCATGTCCTCCCAGAAGGGCAGGATGTGCACGGTGACGAAATCCACCGAATCCGCCAGCGAGCGGTTGCGCTCCCAGAACTCCCACACATCGGCATAGGTGACATCGACGCTGGGCGGGACCTTGGCCTTCACCTCTTTCAGAAAGCCGGCAATGTCATTGGCCGACTGCTCACCGCGCAGCAGCACCTCATTGCCGACGATGACCGCCGTGACGACATCGGGGTTTTCCTGCGCCGCCTTGATGCCGCCCTCGATCTCCGCCCGGTTGCGCACCGGGTCGGCGGCGATCCAGATGCCCTGGAGCACGGTCAGCCCATGCTTGCGGGCGAGTTCCGGCACGGCGGCGAGCCCGGCCTGGATCGAGGAGTAGGTCCGCACGCAATGGGTGATCTTGGACAACCGGGCGAGATCGTCGTCGATCTGCGCCTGCGAGAAAGCCACATCCTCGCTGAACGGGCTCTGGCCGGGACGAAACGGCGCATAGGAGACGCAGGGCAGCTTCTCGCCGGCCGCCATCGGCGCGAACGGCGCCGGCACCGGCTGGCCGAGCCATGCCCAGACAGCGACGATCGCCGCGCAGACGAGGGCGGCGAGAGCGAGGGGCAGTCGCATGCGAGGAATCTCCGCCAGGGGTCGGTCGCCGAGGGCTCGGTCGCGAGGGGCAGTCTGATGGGTTTCACCCTGCCGGGTAACGGGGCTTGGCCGCCACGGCAAGAGGCGTGTGCAAAGCGGCGGAATTTTGCGCCGGCGGGCCCCCGGGAGACGTGCCGTCATGCTGACAAATTCGATTGCTTCTCCTACTGTCCTGGCCGGTCCGGTGTTTCCTCTTTTGCGTGTGACGTTTCCCCCATGTTGTGCTCCGTACGTCCCCTCGCCGCCGCCCTGTTCGGCGGCATGATGCTGATGACCGTCGCCCCCGGCGGCGCGTGGGCCCAGAGCGCCACGCAGGAACAGAAGCCCGCCGAGCAGAAGTCGCCGGAGGAGCAGGCGAAGGAAGAGGCGCTGCGCCGCTCTGTCGAGGAATATGCCGAGGCGGCCAAGCTGCCGGGCAATGCCGGCCTGCCGGAATGCGTGTGGAGCGGACGCCGCATCGCCATGCTGCTCTGGCGCGACGACATCGACACGGCGCGCCGGCATCTGGAGCTCTATGAGCGCTTCGGCTGCCCGACCGAGCACCTGAAGATCGCGTTCCGCTGCCTGGTCCGGCAGGGCAATATCGACAGCAAGGCACAGGAGCGGCTGTCCGAGCGCGTGCATGCCTGCTGGGTCAACCCGGACGCACCGCCGGCGGTCGCGACGCCCGCCCCTGCCGCTGCCCCCGCGCAATGAATCCGCGCCCCGGCCCCTCCCGCGTCATCGGCGCGTCATGGGGCCGCCATAGTGCGGAACCATTCTCGTTCTGACGCATTTTCCGCGGCATAGCGGCATTATCGACAGACGTGGCGCGCTGTGGCGCGGTGCGGCAAAGATCGTGCTGCACATGCGTGGAAACTGTATTATAATCCGTCCGTCAGCCTCCCTTTTATCGTGGGTTTGTCTCATGCGCCCCGCCATTCGTGTCGCCGCCGCAGCTGTTGCGGTTGTGACGTGCGTCCATGTCTTTGTCTGGCTGGCTCTGCGTCAGGAGGTTTCCGCTCCCGCCGCACCCGACCGATTCCAGAGCATGTCGTTCGCGCCCTATGGCCGGGACGCCAACCCTGACAAGGGCGAGCCCACCACCGAGGCGCAGATCCGCGCCGATGTGGAGGCGGTGGCGCCCTATACGCGCGCCGTCCGCACCTATGCCTCGACCGGCAATCTCGACCTCGTCGCCCGGCTCGCCGGCGAAAAGGGGCTGAAGACCACGGTTGGCGCCTGGCTGGACGAGGATGAGGCGCGCAACGAGCGCGAAATCACCAACGCCATCGACGTCGCGAAAAAGAACTCCAACGTCGTCGGCATCGTGGTCGGCAATGAGTCGATCCTGCGCGCCGAGCGCACGCCCGAGCAGTTGATCGAGACCATTCGCCGGGTGAAGCGCGAGACCAACGTGCCGGTAACGACCGGCGAGACCTGGGACGTGTGGCTGGACCATCCCGAGCTGGTCTCCGCCGTCGACTACATTGCCGCCCACATGCTGCCCTATTGGGAAGGCGTCTCGCCCGAGCAGGTGGTCGACCACACCATCGCCATCTATGACCGTCTGCGCGCCACCTATCCCGGCAAGCGCATCGTCATCGCCGAATTCGGCTGGCCGAGCCAGGGCTACAACCGCGACAACGCAGTGCCCGGCGAACTCACCCAGGCCCAGATCATCCGCAGCTTCGCCGCCCGCGCCGACGCGCTCGGCATCGAATACAACCTCATCGAGGCGTTCGACGCGCCGTGGAAGAGCTTCGAGGGCAGCGTAGGCCAGTACTGGGGCATTCTCGATGCCGACCGGGTGGCGAAGTTCCCGCTCGCCGGCCCGATCACGCCCTCGACCTACAACGCCACCGCCGCCATCGCCCTGCTACTTGGCATCGCCTTCTCGCTGCCGGTATTCCGCTTCGCCCGCCTGACCCTGACGCAGGCGCTGGTGATGGTCGGCGCGGCAAACCTCGTCGGCGCCTGGATCGCCACCGTCACCGATCACTGGCTGACCCATTACGTCGTCGGCGGCAACATGGTGACCATGGTGGTGTGCCTAGTGCTGCTGGTGCCGCTCGTGGTGGTGATGCTCTACCGGGTGGAGGAACTGGCCACCATCGCCTTCGGCCGCACCCCGAGCCGCCTGCTGCGCCGCGACACTGTGACCGCTCCCTCACGCACGCCCAAGGTCTCGATTCACATTCCGGCCTACAAGGAACCGCCGGAGATGCTGAAGCAGACGCTCGACAGCGTCGCGCGGCTCAACTGGCCGAATTTCGAGTGCCTAGTCATCATCAACAACACGCCGGACCCGGCATTCTGGGAGCCGATCGAGGCTCACTGCCGCACGCTCGGCGAGCGCTTCAAGTTCATCAACCTGCCCAAGGTGGCGGGCTTCAAGGCCGGTGCCCTGCGCGCCGCCATGCTGCAGACCGCGCCGGATGCCGAGATCATCGGCATCATCGACGCCGACTATGTCGTCGATGCCAACTGGCTGATGGACCTCGTCCCCACCTTCGAAGACCCGACAGTGGGCATCGTGCAGGCGCCGCAGGACCACCGCGACGCCGACCGCAGCCTGCTACACGAGGCGATGAACACCGAATATGCCGGCTTCTTCGACATCGGCATGGTCCAGCGCAACGAGCATGACGCCATCGTCGTGCACGGCACCATGTGCCTGATGCGCCGCGCCGCCATGGTCGAAGCCGGCGACTGGTCGAGCGACACAATCTGCGAGGACACCGATCTCGGCCTCGCCATCGTCGAGCGCGGCTGGAAGAGCCACTACACCAGCACCCGCTATGGCTGGGGCCTGCTGCCGGACGACTTCGCCTCGTTCAAGAAGCAGCGCCACCGCTGGGCCTATGGCGGCATGCAGATCATCAAGAAGCACTGGCGCCGCATGCTGCCCAACGCCGGCACCCGCCTCACCCCGGCGCAGCGCCGCGAATTCAGCATCGGCTGGGTCAGCTGGCTCGGCTCGGAGAGCGTCGGCGCGCTGGTGGCGATCCTGTCGCTGCTCTGGGTGCCCTTCGTGCTCGGCCTCGGCATCGCCGTGCCGCAGCGCATCCTCACCATCCCGATCGTGTTCTGCTTCGGCATCTATCTCCTGCACTTCATCGCCCTCTACCGGCTGCGGGTGGCGACCACGCCGGTGCGCATGCTGGGGGCGGCCTTTGCGGCGATGGCGGTGCAGTTCACCGTCGCCAAGGCGGTGTATGACAGCTTCCGCTACAAGGACCTCGCCTTCGCTCGCACCGCCAAGGGCTCCTGGCTGGCCGACGCCGCCCGGGCCTTCCCGGCCCTGCCGGAGGCGATCATCGGTGCCGGGCTGATGCTCTCGGCAGTGGGCCTGCGCCTGACCAACTGGCACGCCGTGGTAGAGGTCGACCTGTTCGCCATCGCCCTCGCCATCCAGAGCCTGCCCTTCCTGGCGGCAGCCGGCATTGGCTGGCTTGAGGGATCGACCCTCAATTCCTTCGCCACCTGGAGCGCCCTGCGCGGCCGCGCGCTGGCGCTTCTGCCGGGCCGTACCGCGCAGCCGCAGGCGATTCCGGAGAAGATCGGCTGAGGCCTCGCCCGGCTGCCGCTTCGCAGGCGACATGAAAAAAGCCCCGGAAGCGATTCCGGGGCTTTTGTTTTCTGCCGTTTGCAGCCGGGCCTCGCCCTCAGCGCGCCGCCTCGAACACCAGCGTTGCCCCGAGCGCGGACTTCGGGCCGACCACCACCACGCCCTCGATATCCTCCACCGACATGCGGGAGGAGGAGACCCGCCGGCGCAGCCGGTCCATATCGCCGACCGCGAAGCGCACGGCGGCAAGGCGCAGCCCCGGCCCGGCCGGTGCCGCCGCGCCGAAGCGCTGGGTGAACAGCGCGTCGCTCATCACGTCGATGTCGCCGCGCGGGGTCTTGACGATGTACCAGCCATCCACCGCCCGGCGCGCCTCGCTGCCGGCGAAGGCGCTGAGAAAGCCGGTATGGGCGGCCGGATCGGCGGCGGTGAACACCACGCCGACCACGCCATCGGTACCGTTCATGTGGCGCTGCAGGTCCGGGGACCAGAAATTCTCGGGGTAGCGCTGCTGGCAGGTGAAGAAGCCGGCATGCGGCGAGCCCGGGTCGCGGGCATAGGCCAGCGAGAAGGCGACCTTGACGTCGGTCCCGTCCAGCCGCTTGCCCTCGCGCTCGAAATCGAACAGATCGAGCCCGCCGAAGCCGGCAGCGTCGAATTCCGCCTTGTCGCCGGCGGGGTCGCGCCCCTCTAGCACCAGCATGGACAGGCCGGGCCCGACATCGGCCAGGAAATCGCGGTTGAAGGCGCCGAAGGAAAAGCTCGCCTCGCCCGGCGGCGGGATACGGTCCGGCTCGGCGATCTCAAGCAGTTCGACGAAGAAGCCCGGCAGCTGGATGATCCGGTTGTCGGTCCCCCAGGGATGCCGATTGCGGGTGCCGACCGTGAAGCCCAGCATGTCGTAGAGTTCGCCGGCCGCCTCCAGATCGCGGACGACATGGACGACGTGATCAAGACCGCGCTCCACCAGCACCTCTCCCCGTTCGGCCGGCACGCGAGGCCCCGGCCTGGTTTCCCCACAGCGCCATGAGAGCACGGCGGCAGCAGGTTAATCCAGCCTCGACTGACGCCAGCGGCGGCCACTCCCAGCACGCCCGCCCGCGACCGGCGGAATCAACCTGCCAGCACAGCCGCCCAACCGCTTGATCGGAAAGACAGAGTCCAGACGGCCGGGCGCGCCGCCGGCGCGCCCGCAGGCTCAGAACAGCCGGCTCTGCACCGCCGCCGCGCCGATGAAGGAGGCGAAGAGCGGGTGCGGCTCGAACGGACGCGACTTCAGCTCGGGATGGAACTGCACGCCGACGAACCAGGGATGGTCGGGATATTCGATGATTTCCGGCAGCAGCCCGTCCGGCGACAGGCCGGAGAACAGCATGCCGCAGGCTTCCAGCCGCTCGCGATAGGCCATGTTGACCTCGTAGCGGTGGCGGTGACGCTCGGAAATCGTGGTGTCGCCATAGATCTCGGCCACACGGCTGCCCTCGGCCAGAGCCGCGGGATAGGCGCCGAGCCGCATGGTGCCGCCGAGATCGCCGCTGAGGCCGCGCCGCTCCAGCTCATTGCCGCGCAGCCATTCGGTGAGCAGGCCGACCACCGGCTCGTCGGTGGGGCCGAACTCGGTCGAATTGGCCTTGTCGACACCGGCGAGATTACGGCTCGCCTCGATCACAGCCATCTGCATGCCGAAGCAGATGCCGAGATAGGGAACGCGCCGCTCGCGGGCGAACTGCGCCGCGCGGATCTTGCCCTCGGCGCCACGCTGGCCGAAGCCGCCCGGCACCAGAATGCCATGCACATGTTCGAGGAAGGGCGAAGGGTCCTCGCGCTCGAAGATCTCGCTCTCGATCCAGTCGAGATTGACCCGCATATTGTTGGCGAGCCCGCCATGGGTCAGCGCTTCGATCAGGGATTTATAGGCGTCCTTCATCCCCGTATACTTGCCGACGATAGCAATGGTGACGGAGCCTTCCGGGTTACGGATACCCGCCTCGACCCGCTTCCAGCGCGTCAGGTCCGGCTCCGGCGCCGGCTCGATGCCGAAGGCAGCCAGCACTTCCGTGTCGAGCCCGGCCTCGTGATAGGCGGAGGGCACGGCATAGATGCTGTCGGCGTCGCGGGCCTCGATCACGGCGCTCTCGCGCACATTGCAGAACAGGCCGAGCTTGCGGCGCTCCTCGCGCGGAATCTCGCGGTCGGTGCGGCAGAGCAGAATGTCCGGCGCGATACCAATCGAGCGCAGCTCCTTCACCGAATGCTGCGTCGGCTTGGTCTTCAATTCGCCGGCGGAAGGGATGAACGGCAGCAAGGTGAGGTGGATATAGATGCAGTGCTTGCGCGGCAGGTCGTTGCCGATCTGGCGGATCGCCTCCAGGAACGGCATCGCCTCGATGTCGCCGACCGTGCCGCCGATCTCCACCAGCACGAAGTCGTAGCCCTCATTGCCGGACAGCACGAAGTCCTTGATGGCGTTGGTGACGTGCGGAATCACCTGGATGGTGGCGCCGAGATAATCGCCGCGCCGCTCCTTGGTGAGAATGTCCTGGTAGATGCGCCCGGTGGTGATGTTGTCCTGCTTGGTCGCGGGACGGCCGGTGAAGCGCTCATAGTGGCCGAGGTCGAGATCGGTCTCGGCGCCGTCATCGGTGACGAAGACCTCGCCGTGCTGATACGGGCTCATCGTACCCGGATCGACGTTCAGATAGGGGTCGAGCTTGCGCAGCCGGGTCTTGTACCCACGGGCCTGCAGCAATGCACCGAGTGCGGCGGAGGCGAGGCCCTTGCCAAGCGAGGACACGACGCCGCCGGTGATGAAGATATAGCGCGCCATGGAATTTGGTTTCTACCGGCAAAAACGCGATTCGACGAGGGCCCGCCTTGCCGAACGGGCGCTCGCCTGTGGCTAAACCGAATGCCGCGCCGGGAAGGTCCGACGCGGCGCCGATGTCACTGCGACTGCGGAGCCTGCGGCGCGGCCGGGGCGGCCGGCGGCGCGGGCTGGGCGGCATTGAGCTGGTCGAGCACCGAGCTGCCCGGTGCGGGGGCCGACGGCACGCCCGGCACCGCCGTCGGCGCATTGAAGATGGTGGTCGGGCCACGGCCCCAGCCAGCCAGAATGGTGAGCGACAGGCTGGTGATGAAGAACATCCCGGCGAGCACCGCTGTGGCGCGGGTCAGCACATTGGCCGTGCCGCGCGCGCTGAAGAAGCCGCCACCGCCGCCTCCCCCGCCGCCACCACCGATGCCGAGGCCGCCCCCTTCGGAACGCTGAATCAGCACCACGCCGATCAGGGCCAGCACGACCATGAGATGGATGACGATGAGTACGGTTTGCATCTGACGCCTTCAAAATGCTCATGCAGCGGCACACGAGCCCTGTCCCGGACTCGACGCGCCGCCATCTTTGGGCGCGTTCCTACACGATTGCGGCCGGGGTTTCCAGCCACCGCGCCTACGCCGGAGGACGAACACCCCTCGCCGCGCACCGGAAGGACGCGCTGCGCCTAGAGATAGGCGCGGGCGATGGCGAGAAAAGACTCGGCCTTGAGGCTCGCCCCGCCGACCAGAGCGCCGTCCACATCGGCCACGGCGAGAATCTCCGTGGCATTGTCCGGCTTCACCGAGCCGCCATAAAGCAGCCGGAACCCGTCGCCCTCCGCGCCGAAGCGCGCCTTGAGCGCGGCCCGCAGCGCCGAGTGCATTTCGGCGATGTCCTCAATGGTCGGCGTCAGGCCGGTGCCGATCGCCCAGACCGGCTCATAGGCGACCACGAGGTCGGCCGCCGTGGCGCCGTCGGGAATCGATCCCTCCAGCTGGCCGCGCACCACATCCAGCGCCTGCCCCGCCTCGCGCTCGGCCCGCGTCTCGCCGACGCAGAGGATGGCGACGAGCCCGGCACGGCGAGCCGCCTCGGCCTTGGCCCGCACCTGGCCATTGCTCTCGCGATGGTCCTGCCGCCGCTCGGAATGGCCGACGATCACGGCGCTGGCACCCGCATCGGCCAGCATCTCGGCGGCGATATCGCCGGTATGGGCACCGAACGGCTTGGCATGGCAGTCCTGCCCGCCGATGCCGACATCGCCCCGGCCGGCGGCAAAGGCGGCGAGCAGCGTCGCCGGCGGGCACACGAGCAGGTCGGTCTTCGCCTTCAGCGCGCCGTCATATCCTTCGACGATCCGATCGAACTCGGCGAGCGAGGCCGTCAGACCGTTCATCTTCCAATTGCCGGCGACCAGCGGACGACGCATCTTCATACCGTTCCAAGCTCCTGCACTGTAAAGCTCCGCGCCATCGCCTCATAACAGACCGGGTGGGCCGGCGCAGCGGCTTTCGCTGCAGAAAGGACGCATCAGTGCCGTTGCGGCGGCGGGGACGCCTCCCTATTATGCGCGCCTTTCGCGCCCCGGGCCGTTGCCCGTCCGACGCCAGACGAGAATGAAATGCTTGAGTCGCTGCGCAAGAGCTCTACCGGAATTGTCGCCAAGATCCTGATGGGTCTCCTCATCCTCAGCTTCGCGGTCTGGGGCATCGCCGATGTGTTTCGCGGCTTCGGCGGCCAGACGCTGGCGACGATCGGCGACAGCGAGATCACCGTGCCGGAATTCCGCCAGGCCTATCAGGAGCGGCTCCAGCAGATCAGCCAGCAGCTCAAGCGCGGCATCACGCCCGGCCAGGCCCGCGCCTTCGGCATTCCCGACCAGCTCCTGAACGAACAGCTCGCCGAGGCAGCGCTCAACGACCAGGCGAAGTCGCTTGGCCTGGCGCTCTCCGATGAGGAGATCGCGCGGCGGGTGCAGGCCAACCCGGCGTTCCACGGCCCGAGCGGCAGCTTCGATCCCGCCTATTTCAATCAGCTCCTGCGCTCCAACGGCTTCACAGAGGCCCGTTTCGTCGCGGCGGAACGCGGGCTCGCCCTGCGCCAGCAGCTGATCCAGTCGCTGGGTGGCGGCATCGAGGTGCCGCAGGTGTTGAAGGACGCCCTCGCCCGCTATGAGGGCGAGGAGCGCTCGGTCAATTACGCGATGCTGACACCGGCCGCCCTTACCGCCCCGGCCGCCCCCTCGGACGAGGAGCTGCAGAAGTTCTTCGAGGCGCGCAAGGTCGCCTTCCGCGCGCCGGAATTCCGCACGATCGGCGTGCTGGTGCTGACGCCGGAAGCACTGGCGTCGAGCGAGTCGGTTTCCGACGCCGAGGTCGAGGCCGCCTACAACGCCAACCTTTCCACCTACGGCACGCCGGAGAAGCGCGTCGTCCAGCAGCTCGTCTTCCCCTCGCAGGATGAGGCCGAGGCTGCCGCCGCGCGCATTGCCGCCGGCACGCCCTTCACCGACATCGTCACCGAGCGCAAGCTGAGCGCCAAAGATGTCGATCTCGGCAACGTCTCCCGCGCCGACATCATCGACCGCCAGGTCGCAGATGCCGCCTTCTCGCTCCCGGCCGAGGGCACCAGCGGCGTCATCGCCGGCCGCTTCGGCCCGGTCATCGTCCATATCGGCGCCATCACCCCGGGCAGCGTCCAGCCGCTGGCGGAGGTGGCGCCGGCGATTCGCGCCGCGCTGCAGGTCAACGCCGCCCGGCGGGCGATGCTGACCACCTATGACAGCATCGAGGATGAGCGCGCCGGCGGCGCCCAGCTGGCCGAGATCGCCGGCAAGGTCGGGCTGAAGCTGCAGAATTTTGACACCAGCATCCAGGGCCAGGCGCCCGGCGGCACGGCGATCGCCACCTTCCCGGCCCGCTCGGAGGTCCTGCGCGGCGCCTTCTCCTCCGAGGTCGGGGCGGAGAACGACCCGGTCCAGCTGCCGCAGAATGGCGGCTATGTCTGGTACCAGGTCGACGAGATCACCCCGCCGCGCGAGCGTTCCTTCGAGGAGGCCCGCGCCCAGGTTCTCGACCGCTGGAAGCAGGACCAGGCCGCCCAGGCGCTCGACGCCCGGGTTGAGGAGATCAAAGCGAAGATCGCCGCCGGCACGCCCTTCGACCAGGCCGTGAGCGAGGCCGGGCTCGAACTGCGCGCCGCCAATGGCCTGCGCCGTGGCCGCACCGCCGATGGCGTGCCGCAGGACATCATGGCCGCCGTGTTCGAGACGCCCGAGGGCGGGGTCGGCAGCGCGATGGCGGAGGCCGGCGAGAGCCGCCTGCTGTTCCAGGTGCTGCGCGCCAGCGTGCCCAGCACGACGGCCGCCACTGACGAGAAGCTGGTCTCAGACCTGCGCCAGAACCTGCAGAACGACCTGATGACCGAATATCTGGTCGAGCTGCAGGCGCGCCTCGGCGCCCGCATCAACCGCGCCGCGCTCGACCAGATCGTCGGCACCGACGCGGTGAACTGAGGCGGAACGCGGGTCATGAGCCTCACTCCTGAAGCGGACGCCTTCGCCGCCACCTATCAGCGCGGCGAGGCGCAGGTCGTCACCACCACGCTGATCGCCGATCTCGAAACCCCGGTCTCGGCCTTCCTCAAGATCGCCGGCGAGCGGCCCAACAGCTTCCTGCTCGAATCGGTCGAGGGCGGCGCCACGCGCGGGCGCTACTCGATGATCGGCATCGACCCGGACGTGATCTGGCGCTGCCATGGCGACCGCGCCGAGATCAACCGCCGCGCCGCCACCGACGCCGAGGCCTTCGAGCCCTGCGCGCAGCCGCCGCTGCTGGCGCTGCGCGCGCTTGTCGAGGAATCGCGCATCCACCTGCCGGAAGGCGCCCCGCCGATGGCGGCCGGCGTGTTCGGCTATCTCGGCTACGACATGGTGCGGCAGATGGAGCGCCTGCCGGCGCCCAAGCCGGACGTGTTCGGCGTGCCGGACGCGATCTTCATCCGCCCGACGGTCATGGTGGTGTTCGACGCCGTGCGCGACGAGATCACCGTCGTCACCCCGGTGCGTCCCGATGCCGGCGTGCCGGCGGCCGCGGCCTATGAGGCGGCGCGCGTGCGGCTGGAGAAGGTGGTGGCGGCGCTCGACAGCGCGCTGCCCAACCTGCCCTCCGAGGATGCCTTCCACCAGGCGGTGGAGCCGCAGTCCAACACCGAGCCGGCGGCCTATCTCGACATGGTCGAGCGGGCCAAGGAGTACATCCGCGCCGGCGACATCTTCCAGGTGGTGCTGTCGCAGCGCTTCGAGGCACCGTTCAACCTGCCGCCCTTCTCGCTCTACCGGGCGCTGCGGCGGATCAACCCGGCGCCGTTCCTGGTCTATTTCAACTTCGGCGGCTTCTCGCTGGTCTGCTCCAGCCCGGAGATTCTGGTGCGGCTGCGCGCCGACACCGTCACCATCCGTCCCATCGCCGGCACCCGTCGGCGGGGCGCAACCCCGCATGAGGACAAGGCGCTGGAGGAGGAACTCCTCGCCGACCCGAAGGAGCGCGCAGAGCACCTGATGCTGCTTGACCTCGGGCGCAACGATGTCGGCCGCGTCGCCACCATTGGCTCGGTGCATGTTACCGACAGCTTCTTCGTCGAGCGCTACAGCCAGGTCATGCACATCGTCTCCAATGTCGAGGGCACGCTCGACCCGCGCCGCGACGCGCTCGACGCCCTCGCCGCCGGTTTTCCTGCCGGCACCGTCTCGGGCGCGCCGAAGGTGAGGGCGATGGAGATCATCGACGAGCTGGAGCGCGACAAGCGCGGCATCTATGCCGGGGCCATCGGCTATTTCGGCGCCGATGGCGAAATGGACACCTGCATCGTGCTGCGCACCGCCGTGGTGAAGGACGGGCGGATGTATGTGCAGGCGGGCGCGGGCATCGTCTATGATTCCGTGCCCGAGAGCGAATTGCAGGAATGCGTCAACAAGGCCAAGGCGCTGTTCCGCGCCGGCGAGGAAGCCGTGCGCTTCGCCGCCCGGGCCGGACGTGGGCAGTAAGGCCATGGGCGGGGAGCGGCGTCACGCGCGATGGCGGGGCTGGCGATAGAGACGATCGCCGGACGGTGCGGCTTGACCCTGCGCCGGAACACAACCTAGACCTTTTCACAGCCGCATCAGGCCGGCGGATGGACGCACGATGATCCTGCTCATCGACAATTACGACAGCTTCACCTGGAACCTCGTCCACTATATCGGTGGCCTCGGCGCCGAGGTCGAGGTACGCCGCAACGACACCCTCACCGTCGATGAGGCCATGGCGCTGAAGCCCGAGGCCATCGTCATCTCGCCGGGACCGGCGACGCCGAACGAGGCCGGCATTTCCTGCGCGCTGATTGCGCGGGCGGCGGCCGAGGGCGTGCCGGTGTTCGGCGTGTGCCTGGGCCACCAGGCCATCGGTCAGGTGTTCGGCGGCGACGTGGTGCGCGCGCCGCAGCCCATTCACGGCAAGCTCTCCAACATCAGCCACAGCAATGAGGGCGTCTTCCACGGCATCAACGGCACGCTGCGGGCAACGCGCTACCACTCGCTGGTGGTGAAGCGCGACACGCTGCCCGACGCGCTCGCCGTCACCGCCCAGACCGATGACGGGCTCATCATGGGTCTTTCGCACAAGACGCTGCCCGTGCACGGGGTGCAGTTCCACCCGGAGAGCATCGCCTCCGAGCACGGCCGGACCATCCTCAAGAACTTCCTCGACCTCGCGCGCGCCTGGAATGCCGGCCCCGGCCGGAAGCGGGCGGCGTGAGCGCGGCACAACAGGCGGGGACGCAGGGCCACATGGACAACCTCAAGCCCATCATCGGCAAGCTGGCGACCGGCACCACTCTGACGCGGGCGGAAGCCGCCGCCGCCTTCGACGTGATGATGTCGGGCGAGGCGACGCCCTCGCAGATCGGCGCCATCCTCATGGCGCTCAGGGTGCGGGGCGAGGCGATCGAGGAAATCGCCGGCGCCGTTTCCACCATGCGCGCCAAGATGCTGCGGGTGGACGCGCCGGCCGACGCTGTGGACGTGGTCGGCACCGGGGGCGACGCCTCCGGCTCCTACAACATCTCCACCTGCGCCGCCTTCATCGTCGCCGGCGCGGGCGTGCCGGTGGCCAAGCATGGCAACCGCGCGCTCTCCTCGAAGTCCGGCGCCGCCGACGTACTGATGGCGCTTGGCGTGACGATCGACCTGTCGCCAGCCGCCATCTCCCGGTGCATCAGCGAGGCCGGCATCGGCTTCATGTTCGCCCCCGCCCATCACCCGGCGATGAAGCATGTCGGCCCGACCCGGGTGGAAATGGGCACGCGCACCATCTTCAACCTGATCGGCCCGCTGTCCAACCCCGCTGGCGTCACCCGGCAGATGGTCGGCGTGTTCGCCCGAGGCTGGGTCGAGCCCATCGCCGAGGTGCTGCGCACGCTCGGCTCGACCCGCGCCTGGGTGGTCCACGGCTCCGACGGCCTCGACGAGATCACCACCACAGGCCCGACCCATGTCGCCGAACTGAAGGACGGCGCCATTCGCAGCTTTGAGATCGCGCCGGAGACGTTCGGCCTCACCCGCGCCACGCCGGAAGCGCTGAAGGGCGGCGACGGCGCCGCCAATGCGCTGGCATTGCGCGCGGTGCTCAATGGCGAGCCGAGCGCCTATGCCGATGTCGCCCTGCTCAACGCCGCCGCCGCGCTGGTCGTTGCCGGCAAGGTCGACGAACTCGGCGCCGGACTGGAACTGGCGCGCGCCAGCCTGACGGGCGGCCATGCGGCGGCGGCGCTCGACCGGCTGGTCGCGGCCTCCGCCCTCGCAGCGGCGGAATAGGAGCGCGGCATGGCCGACATTCTGGAGAAGATCGGCGCCTATAAGCGCGAGGAGATCGCCACCGCCAAACGCGAGCGGCCTTTCGCCGGCGTGCGCGCTGCTGCCGAGGCGCAGCCCCCGGCGCGTGGATTCCTCAAGGCGATCGAGGCGAAGATCGCCGCCGGCACCACCGCGCTGATCGCCGAGATCAAGAAAGCCAGCCCCTCCAAGGGGCTGATCCGCGCCGATTTCGCCCCGCCCTCTCTGGCCCGGGCCTATGAGGAAGGCGGGGCGGCGTGTCTGTCCGTGCTTACCGACCGCCCCTCCTTCCAGGGCGCGCCGGAGTTCCTCGTCGCCGCCCGGGCCGCCTGTTCGCTGCCGGCGCTGCGCAAGGATTTCCTCTACGACACCTACCAGGTGTTCGAGGCGCGCAGCTGGGGCGCCGATTGCATCCTCGTCATCATGGCCTCGGTCGAAGATGCGCTGGCGCTCGACCTCGTCGAGACCGCGCACGGCCTCGGCATGGACGCGCTGGTGGAGGTGCATGACGACGCCGAGCTCGACCGGGCCTTGAAGCTGCCGGCGCGGCTCGTCGGCATCAACAACCGCAACCTGCGCAATTTCGAGGTGACGCTGGAAACGTCCGAGCGCCTCGCCCCGCGCATCCCCGCCGACCGCATCATCGTCGGCGAAAGCGGCATCTTCACGCCGGACGATATCGCCCGGCTGGCGCAGGTGAACATCAACTGCATCCTTGTCGGCGAGAGCCTGATGCGGCAGGCGGATGTGGCGGACGCGACGCGCACCCTGCTCGCCCCCACCTTGCCCGCGCGCGCGGCCGGCTGATCCATGTCCGACGCGCCCCGCCTGACCCATCTCGACGCCGCCGGCGCCGCCAACATGGTCGATGTCGCCGACAAGCAGGTCACGGATCGCGTTGCGGTTGCCGAGGGCGAGGTGGTGATGCGGGCGGAGACGCTCGACCTCATCCTCTCCGGCAATGCCAAAAAGGGCGACGTGATCGGCACCGCGCGCCTTGCCGGCATCATGGCGGCCAAGCGTACCCATGAACTGATCCCGCTCTGCCACGCCCTCCTGCTCTCCAAGGTCGCAGTGGAGATCGAGCCCGCCCCGGCCCTGCCCGGCCTCGTCGTCCGCGCCACGGTCCGCACCAGCGGCCAGACCGGCGTCGAGATGGAAGCACTGACCGCCGTCACCGTCGCCTGCCTCACCGTCTACGACATGGCCAAGGCGGTCGATCGCTTCATGCGGATCGAGAAGGTGCGGCTGCTGGAAAAATCCGGTGGACGCTCCGGCCATTGGCAGGCGGACTGAGGAGAAAGCCATGGCGCTGATCCCGGTCGAGGAGGCGCTGGCCCTCCTGCTCTCCACCGCCGCGCCACTGGGCAGTGAGACCGTCCTGCTGGAGCAGGCCGACGGTCGGGTGCTGGCCGCCCCGGTGATTGCCCGCCGCACCACGCCGGGCGCCGATGTCTCCGCCATGGACGGCTACGCCCTACGGGCACTGGACGCATCGAGCGTGCCCGCCACTCTTGAGCTTATTGGCGAATCCGCCGCCGGTCGGCCCTATGCCGGCCGCGTCGCGCCCGGCACCACGGTCCGCATCTTCACCGGCGCCGTGCTGCCCGAGGGCGCCGATTCCATCATCATCCAGGAAGATACGCGCCGCGAGGGCAATGCCATCACCCTCACCGAGGCCGCCACGCCCGGCCGCCACATCCGCCGCGCCGGGGGCGACTTCGCCGCCGGTGAGGTGCTGCTGGCGCCCGGACACCGCCTGCGCGCCCGCGATCTCGCTCTGGTCGCGGCTGGCGATGTCGACACGGTAAGTGTCGCCCGCCGCCCGCGCGTCGCCATGCTCTCCACCGGCGACGAGCTGGTGCGACCGGGCACAGGCGCCGCCGCCCACCAGGTCATCGTCTCCAATCTCTATTCGGTCGCCGCGCTAGCCCGCGCCGCCGGGGCTGAGGTGACGGATCTCGGCATCTTGCCCGACACGATGGAGGCCACGCAGGCGGGCGTGCGCGCCGCCCTCGATGGCGGCTTCGACGTGCTGGTGACGACGGGCGGCGCCTCGGTCGGCGACCATGACCTGATCGCCCCGGCCCTGACCGCCCAAGGGGTCGACCTCGCGGTCCACCGCATCGCGCTGCGTCCCGGCAAGCCGCTGATGTTCGGCCGCTCTGCCGCGACGCGCACGCAGGTGCTCGGGCTTCCCGGCAACCCGGTCTCGGCGCATGTCTGCGCGCTGCTGTTCCTGGTGCCGCTCATCAAGGCGCTGCAGGGGCTGGAGGTGCCGGCGCATCCCGAGCTGGAGCCGGCGCGGCTGGCGGGAGATGTGAAGGCGAACGAGCAGCGCATGGACTTCCAGCGCGCGGAGATCGTCGGCCATGCCGAGGGCGTGCCGCTGGTGCGGGCGCTGCCGGTGCAGGACAGCTCCATGCTGCGCAATCTCGCCCGCGCCGATGTCCTCCTCGTCCGCCGCCCGCACGCCCCGGCGGCCGCGGCTGGCGAGATGTGTGAGATTCTGCGGCTGGAGGATTGACGCGGCCACTGCGCGCCTGTGTGCTCAGGCCTTCGCCAGCGAGACAAGGGGCCGCGCATGGAGATCGATCTTCCCGAGGTGATGGCCGAGGTAGGCGCCGCCTTCGAACGCTATGAGCGGGCGCTGGTCGGCAATGATGTGGCCGAACTCGACGCGCTGTTCTGGGACGATGCCCGCACCATCCGCTATGGCGGGGCTGAGAACCTCTATGGCATTGAGGCCATCCGCGCCTTTCGCGCCGCGCGCTCGCCCGCCGGGCTGGAGCGCGCGCTGGACGGTACCGTCATCACCACCTATGGCCGTGACATGGCGGTGGCCTCCACCCTGTTCCGGCGGGCGCCCGGCCGTGTCGGCCGGCAGATGCAGACCTGGATGCGGACCCCCGACGGCTGGAAGGTCGTCGCCGCCCATGTCAGCGTGATTGACGATCCCCTATGACCTCTTGGTGATGACCGGCGCGGCGGCTAAAGATGCCACCGGCCGTCCGGTGTTCGGGCGCGCCCGACTATCCGTGTGTTGCTCATGTCGGTGCTGCCTGTCCGCCTGCCCCTAAATCGGCCAACCACCGGCGCACGACCCACCGGCGCACGCCCCTTGCGCATGACGCGCGCCGAGGAGCTGCGCATGCAGCTGGCCGACGAGATCACGCGCGGCACGCTGCCACCCGGCACCGCCCTCGACGAGACCGCCCTCGCCGCCCGCTTCGGCGTCTCGCGCACCCCCGTGCGCGAAGCGCTGCGCGAGTTGGTCGCCTCCGGCCTGGTCGATGCCCGCCCCCATCGCGGCGCCGTGGTGGCACGCCCCAGCGTGGCGCGTCTGCAGAACATGTTCGAGGTGATGGCCGAGCTGGAAGCCCTGTGCGCCGGCCTCAGCGCGCTCAACATGACCCCGCCGGAGCGCCAGCAACTGGAACGCCTGCACGCCGACATGGGCGAACTCATGCGACTGGGCGATTTCTCAGCCTATCGCGAGGCCAATGAGCTTTTTCACACCTCGATCTATGCCGGTAGCCACAATGACTATCTGATCGAGCTGACGCTCGGCACGCGCCGCCGGCTCTCGCCCTTCCGCCGGGCCCAGTTCCGCGCGCTGGGACGGCTGGCACTCTCGCATTCTGAGCATGAGCGGGTGACGACGGCGATCCTGCGCGGCGATCGCGACGGTGCGGCCGCCGCGATGCGCGACCACATCGCCATCGTCCACGACGCCTATGAGCAATACGCCCAGACGCTGTGACAGCCCCCACCGATTCGCCCTGCACTGGCTAGCCCCTCGCATCGAACCTGCCAGCGGCTCGAAGTGCGCCTCCGACGCCGCGATTCGTCAGCCAGCTGCGTGATTGCAGCGCTCCGGCGGGCGTTTAGCCTCCCTTTACCCATTGTGGAACACAATAAGAACGGCTAGTCTTTGTTCGTGATTTGTTTCGTTCCGGCATCGGCCGGCAGACGGGGTTCTCTTGATGCTCACCCGCAAACAGCATGAGCTGCTCCTGTTCATCAATGAACGCCTCCAGCAGGACGGCGTGCCCCCTTCATTCGAGGAAATGAAGGAAGCACTGGACCTGCGCTCGAAGTCCGGCATCCACCGGCTGATCACGGCACTGGAAGAGCGCGGCTTTATCCGCCGCCTGCCGAACCGGGCCCGCGCCCTGGAAGTGGTCCGCCTGCCCGAGGATGCGCAGCCGCCAAAGCCTGCCCGCAGCTTTTCCCCCAATGTCATCGAGGGCAATCTCGGCAAGGTGCGCCCGTCCTCGGACGATGATGGGGACCGCCGCGTGGTATCGATCCCGGTTATGGGCCGTATCGCCGCCGGCACACCGATTTCCGCCATCCAGTCGCGCGACCACACCATCGGCATGCCGCCGGAAATGCTGTCGGGCGGTGAGCATTACGCGCTGGAAGTGCGCGGCGATTCGATGATCGAGGCCGGCATTCTCGATGGCGATCTGGCGCTGATCCGCAAATGCGACGCCGCCAGCACCGGCGAGATCGTCGTCGCGTTGATCGATGACGAGGAAGCCACGCTCAAGCGCCTGCGCCGCAAGGGCGCCTCGGTGGCGCTTGAGGCCGCCAACCCGGCCTATGAGACCCGCATTTTCGGACCGGACCGGGTGCGCATCCAGGGCAAGCTGGTCGGCCTGTTCCGCCGTTACTGAGCATCGTCGTCGGCCGGCGCCGTTTCGGACGAGGACAAGGGCGGTGCGGCATTCGCCTCGGCAAGGCCAGAGGCTCCGGGTGGCGGCGTAGCGACTTGCCAGGATGGTTTTTTGCTCCCGGGCGACGAGAAGGCACCTACGCCCGGCTCGGAAGTGAGCGGCGGCGGACGCGGGGCTTTCGGCTCCCAGGGCCGCGTTCCCTGCACTGGGCGGGCGCTGGCGAGAGCGAGGCTGCCATCCGGCATCAATGTGCCGGCCACGCCGCCAATGGCGGTGCGCGCATCGCGGTGGACCACCGTCGCCGCGCAGTCGAGCGGCGGCGCGAAGGGCGTCACCAGCACCGCTGCCAGGCGGCAATCATCCTCCAGCGAATCCCGATCGCGGGACAGAGCCACCAGCCGCCCATCGGGCAGGGGAAGCGTGCAGCCGAGCGGATCGCAGGCGGCCGCTGCGGTCAGGTCCCTGGCGCCGAAACGCCCTCGCTGCCCGTCCGCGCTCAGCCATTGCTCGACCGCGAAGCGCCCGGCCACCCCCGTGTCGCGGTCGCCCATGAAGGCGAGCGCGCCGTCCCTGCCCCGCACCGCCACCGTACGCGCCTCGGCATCGACCAGAAGGTCGGGACGCGGCGCTGTCGCGGCCGTGACGATGCCGGCGAGCGCCAGCAACGGCGCGACGAGGACCAGCCTTGTCCGCGCGAGGCACAGCACGATGAGCCCGAGACTGACCAGCACCAGGCTCGCCGCCGGCATGGCCGGCACGCCGCGGTCGGCGCCGGGCAGCGCGGCGACCAGGTCGGAAATGTCGCGCATGCGGGCGAGGCCCCAGCCCATCAGCCGCCAAGCCGGATCGTCCCAGCCGAACGGCATCAGGATCGAGCCGGCAAGTCCCGCCGGCATGACGATGAACGACACCACCGGCATGGCCGCGAGATTGGCCAGTAGGCTGAGCGGCGCCAGCCGCTGGAAATGGTAGGCGGCATAGGGCGCCGTCGCCAGGCCCGCCGCCAGCGAGGCCAGCACCAGCGCCATGACATAGCGCGCCGGCATCCCGAGCCAGCGCCCCGCCCTGGCGGAGGGCAGGGTGATGAGGAAGCCGAAGCGCTCATAGGCCGCGATCAGCCCGAGCGTCGCGGCGAACGACATCTGCGCGCCGGGATCGAGCACCGCCCGGGGCGACAGCGCCAGCAGCACCAGCGCCGCCACCGCCAGCGTCCGCAGCGTCAGCGCCGGCCGGCCGAGCACAATGCCGGCGAGCACCAGCAAAGTCATCAGATAGGCACGCTGGGTCGGCACCTCGGCCCCGGAGAGCAGGAGGTAGAAACTGGCGGACAACATGGCCGGCAGCGCGGCCCAGGCCTTGATCGGGCGGTGGAGCGCGAGATCGGGCATCAACGCCAGCAGCGCCCGCGCCAGGAAGAACACGGTGCTCGCCACCAGCGCCATGTGCAGGCCGGAGATCGACAGCACATGGGACAGGCCGGAGATCCGCATGCTCTCCTCGATCGATTCCGGCACTGCATCGCGCAGGCCGGTTACGAGGGCGACCGCGACGCCGCCCTCCTCCCCCGGCAGCGCCGCGCGGATGCGCGCCGCGATGGCGCGCCGCGTACCGTCGAGCCAGGTGGTCAGGGCCAACCCTGGCGGCGGCGCGACAGATGCGGGGCGCAGCTGCGGCCGGCCGAGCGCATAGCCGGTGGCGCCGATGCCATCGAGCCAGATCGCCCGGCCGAAATCGAAGCCGCCGGGATAGGACGGCCCGGGCGGGGGACCGAGCGTGGCGCGCAGCGTCACATGGCTGCCCACCGCGGGCGGTTCGCGCCCGGCGAGCGTCACACGAACGCGCGTCGGCACCTCCCGGGCACGCTCCATCCCGGTGACGGCCAGGGTGATGCGGCTGCCGCGCGGGCGCAGTTCCGCCGCCTCGACATAGCCGCGCACCTCGACCGCGTTCAGCGTCGTGCCGAGCACCGGATGCGCCATGAGCTGAACCTGCAGCGCCGCCACGGCGAAACCGGCCGCGATCACCGCCAGTAGCGCCAGCAGGTGGAAGGCGAAGGGCCGCGCCCGCGCCAGAAGGGCGAGACCGGCAAAGGCGAGGGCCGGCACGAAGCCGGCAGAGGGCAGCGGCTCCTGCGGCGCGGCGAAATAGAGCGCGGCCCCGGCGGCGAAGCCGATCGGCAGGAACAGGAAGCCGCGCCGGTCGTCGAGCTCGCGCGTCAGCGCCGTCGCCGCGCCCTGCCAGAGCCCTGCCAGAGACAGATCCGGCAGGCGCCACTTGTCCGGATGCCCCCTCGCCTGTCGCTGGCCGAGCACAACCGTCCGCGCGCGCGGACGCGGCGCGTCTCCCGGCCCCAGCTGCGGCGGCTCGTGCATCCCCCGATGCCCCTTGCGCGTGTTTCGCTGCCCTGCCCTGCTGCCTTGTCGTGCGGCGCGCGGCCCCTTGCGGTCCGGCCCCGGCGGAAGGCCCGCTTTTCCCGCGTCGCACACCTATGGTACACGCACGCTCCGCGCCCGCCACGCTTCGCCGCCGTCCCTCCGGCGCAGACGGAAGAGATATGTCCGAGACCGTCGTTACCCGCTTCGCCCCCTCGCCCACCGGCTTCCTGCACATTGGCGGCGCCCGTACCGCGCTGTTCAACTGGCTCTATGCCCGCGCCAAGGGCGGCACCATGCTGCTGCGCATCGAGGACACCGACCGCCAGCGCTCCACCCCGGAGGCGATCGACGCCATCATCGACGGGCTGAAATGGCTCGGCATCGACTGGTCCGGCGAGGTCATCTACCAGTTCGCCAGGGCCGAGCGGCACCGCGAGGCGGTGGAGCAGATGATCGCCGCCGGCCGCGCCTATCCCTGCTACGCCAGCGCGGCGGAGCTTGAGGAGATGCGCGAGACCGCCCGCAAGGAAGGCCGCCCGCCGCGCTATGATGGGCGCTGGCGCGACCGCGACCCGGCGGAGGCACCGGCCGACCGCAAGCCGGTGTTCCGGCTGAAGGCGCCGACCGAGGGCGAGACCGTCATCGACGATCTCGTCCAGGGCCGCGTGGTGATTCCCAATAAGGACCTCGACGACCTCGTCCTGCTTCGCTCCGATGGCACCCCCACCTACATGCTCTCGGTGGTGGTGGACGACCACGACATGAACGTCACCCACATCATCCGGGGCGACGATCACCTCACCAATGCTGCGCGCCAGACGCAGATCTACCATGCGTTGGGCTGGGGGGTGCCGAAGATGGCGCACATCCCGCTGATCCATGGGCCGGACGGGGCGAAGCTCTCCAAGCGCCACGGCGCGCTGGGCGTCGATGCTTATCGCGCCATGGGCTACCTGCCCGCGGCGCTGCGCAACTACCTCGTGCGCCTTGGCTGGAGCCATGGCGACCAGGAGATCTTCTCCACCGAAGAGATGACCCGCCTGTTCGATCTCGACCGGGTCGGCCGCTCGGCGGCACGCTTCGACTTCGCCAAGCTGGAGAACATCAACGGCCTGTATATCCGCTCGGCCCCCGATGCCGAGCTGATCGAGGCCATCGACGCCCTGCTGCCGCATATTCCCGACGGCGCCGCCATCGCCGCCGCGCTGACGCCCGAGCGCCGCGCCCAGCTGCTCGCCGCCATGCCGGGACTGAAGGAGCGCGCTAAGACCCTTCTCGAACTCATTGAAAGTTCGGCCTATATCTGGCGGGAGCGGCCTCTGCCGCTGGAGGAGAAGGCGCAGGCCCTGCTGACCGACGAGGCGCGCCGCCTGCTCGCGGCGGCGGCGGCGGCGCTTGCCGAGGTAGCGGAATGGAGCGCGTCCGAGACCGAGGCGGCCGTGCGGGCGGTGGCGGAGGCGCAGGGGGTGAAGCTCGGCATGCTGGCCCAGCCGCTGCGTGCCGCCGTGACCGGCAAGACCACCTCGCCCGGCATTTTCGATGTCCTCGCCGTGCTGGGTCGGGAGGAATCGCTGGCACGGATCGCCGACCAGACGGGTGCTTCCGCGCCGGCGTGACGCCTTCCCCGAGGTAGCCGAGCCCGCCGGAAAAGGCGGCTGCCCGGCCTGCCGGCCGCAATGCGGGAGCGGTTTCGCTGCGCTTGCGAGGGCGGATCGAAACCGCTACGACTTTGACCATGGGCCGCCGTGGGACCCCCCCGGTCTCCGCTGCACATTGCCGCAAGGCAGGCGCGGCCCCCGCAAAAGACGCGATCCGTTTCAGATCCGGTTCTCAAGGTTTAGGGAGACCCCGCATGGACGCCAGCCAAAGCAACGCGCCAAAATCCGCTACGCTCACCATTGGCGATGAAAGCTGGGAGCTTCCGATCCTGAACGGCACGATCGGGCCGGATGTCATCGACATCGCCAAGCTCTACGGCCAGACCGGCAAGTTCACCTACGATCCCGGCTTCACCTCCACCGCCTCCTGCGAAAGCCAGATCACCTATATCGACGGCGACGAGGGCGTCCTTCTGTATCGCGGCTACCCGATCGAACAGCTGGCCGAAAGCGACTTCCTCGAGACCTGTTACCTGCTGCTCTACGGCGAACTGCCGACCGCCGCCCAGAAGGCCGATTTCGACTACCGCGTCACGCGCCACACCATGGTGCATGAGCAGATGAGCCGCTTCTTCCACGGCTTCCGTCGCGACGCGCATCCCATGTCCGTGCTGGTCGCCTCGGTCGGCGCGCTGTCGGCGTTCTACCACGACAGCACCGACATTTCCGACCCGCAGCAACGCATGATCGCCTCGATCCGCATGATCGCGAAGATCCCGACCCTGGCGGCGATGGCCTATAAGTACTCGATCGGCCAGCCCTTCGTGTACCCGAAGAACGATCTCGACTACGCCTCGAATTTCCTGCGCATGTGCTTCTCGGTGCCCTGCGAGGAGTACAAGGTCAACCCGATCCTCTCGCGCGCCATCGACCGCATCTTCATCCTGCACGCTGACCACGAGCAGAACGCCTCGACCTCGACCGTGCGGCTCGCCGGCTCGTCGGGCGCCAACCCCTTCGCCTGCATCGCCGCCGGCATTGCCTGCCTCTGGGGCCCTGCCCATGGCGGCGCCAATGAGGCCGCCCTGAAGATGCTCGGCGAGATCGGCTCGGTGGACCGCATCCCCGAGTTCATCAACCGCGCCAAGGACAAGAACGACCCGTTCCGGCTGATGGGCTTCGGCCATCGCGTCTACAAGAACTACGACCCGCGCGCCAAGATCATGCAGCGCACCTGCCACGAAGTGCTCGGCGAGCTTGGCATCAAGGACGATCCGCTGCTCGACATCGCCATCGAGCTGGAGCGCATCGCGCTGCAGGACGAGTATTTCGTCGAGCGCAAGCTTTACCCGAATATCGACTTCTATTCGGGCATCACCCTGCGCGCCCTCGGCTTCCCCACCTCCATGTTCACCGTGCTGTTCGCCCTCGCCCGCACCGTGGGCTGGATCGGCCAGTGGAAGGAGATGATCGAGGACCCGAGCCAGCGCATCGGCCGCCCGCGCCAGCTCTACACCGGCGCCACCCAGCGCGACTACGTGCCGATCGCCCGCCGCAAGTGAGCGCCTGAGCGCCGGCAGACCGCCAGAAACCAAAATCCCCGCCATCCGGACCGGATTGGCGGGGATTTTCATTTGAGGCTTGCTGCGCGCTTCACGCGACGCTGCGCCTTGCCGCCAGCGTCTCCAGCACCGCCCTCGCCGCCCGCCGGCTCGGCGGCTCACCCTCGCCCATGACAGCGTCGAGCCGCGCGAAGGCGGAGAGTTGGGCCTCGCGCTCCGGCCCGCCTACGATCAGCCGCGCCAGTTGCGCGGCCATCGCCGGCGGGTCGATGTGCCATTGCAGATATTCCGGCATCGCGGGTTCATCGAGAATGAGATTGGGCAGGATCGCCGTCTTCACCCGGATGAAGAAGGGCGCGATGCGCCCTTCCAGCCACGGCACCCGATAGGCCGCCACCGTCGGAACACCGGCCAGCGCCAGTTCCAGCGTTACAGTGCCGGAGGCGGCCAGCGCCGCCCGTGCCACCCGGAAGGCGGCACGCTTGTCCTCATCCTCGACCAGAATGCGGGATTTGACCGGCCAGGACGCCACCATCTCCTCGACCTGCGCCCGCCGGCCCGGCAGGGTCGGCAGCACCAGATCGAGATCGGGCAGCTCAGCCGTGAGCCGTGCCAGCACCTCACCAAAGGTCGCGCCGAGGCGTGCCAGTTCGGCACGGCGACTGCCGGGCAGTACCAGCAGCACCGGCGGTGGCGACGCACGCCGCGCCGCCTCTTCGGCGCTCGGCCTCAGCGTGGTCAGCTCACCCAGCAGCGGGTGGCCGACATAGGTGGTCGGCGGCCCGCCGAGCGCGTGCATTGCCTCGGGCTCGAAGGGCAGCAGCGCCAGCACGCGATCGAAATCCGGCGCCATCGCCTTGGCGCGGCCCGGACGCCAGACCCAGACGGTTGGCGCGACATATTTGACGATCGGCAGCTTCGGCAGGCGTGCCCGCACCTTGCGAGCGACGCGATGGGTGAAATCAGGCGCGTCGACCATCACCAGAATATCCGGCGGCTGGGCGACGATGGCCCGCGCCGTTTCGCCCATGCGCCGCAGGATGCGCGGCAGGCCGCCGATCACCTGGGCGAAGCCCATGGCGGTGATGTCCTCCATGGGGAAGAGCGGCACCAGGCCCTGCGCCTGCATGCGGGCGCCGCCGACGCCGCGAAAGCGTACCGCGCCGGCATGGAGCGCTGTCAGCTCCGCCATCAGCCCGGCGCCCAGCACATCGCCCGATTCTTCGCCGGCAACGATGAACACGTCGAGCGGAGCGGGGCCGCTCATGAACCCTGCGCCCCCTCGCGCTCGAAACCAAGGATGAACAGGCCCGCCTGGTCGGCGAGCCGGAGCAGCGCCGCACTGTCGGCGACGATGACGCCACCGGCTTCGAGCGCGATGCCCGCCAGTCCGGCCCGCACCGCGCCTTCTACCGTGCGGGCACCGAAGGACGGCAGGTCGATCCGCAAATCCTGCCCCGTTTTGGGTCGCTTCACCAGCACCCCGCAGCGCGCCGGCATCTTGATGCGCCCATTGCCCCGCAACTCGGCGACCCGGGCCAACATGAGATCGGTGCCCTCGGCCGCTTCGACCGCGACGACATGGCGGTTCATCACCACCAGCCCCTGGCCGATGTCCAGCGGTCCCATCACTGCCAGTGCGTCGCGCCCGCGGGCAATGTCCTCGCGCGCGGCGGCATCGGGCGCCACGGCGCCGAGCTGGCCGGCGGGCATGAGAATTTCCGGCGCCACTTCATGCGCGCCGACGAGACGGAACCCCGACTCCTCCATCAACCGGCCCAGGCCGGTGAGCAGATAATCGTCTCCGCCGCGCAGTAGGGCAAAGGCACGCGGCAGCAGCTGGACGGTCGCCCAGTCGAGCCGCAGGTCGCGGATGCGCGGGCGCAGCACATTGCCGATGAAGACGACGTCCCGGCAGCCCCGGCGGCGCAGTTCGCTCTTCAGGAAGCCGAAGCGGCCGAGCGAGATCCAGACATGCGGCCAGGCCTCGAACGCGGCATCGGCAAAGCCGCGCACCGGAAACAGCACCACCTCGCGCCCCGCCCGCCGGGCGCCCTCGGCCACGGCGAGGGGAAAGGCCCCGCCGCCGCAGATGATGGCCAGCGGCGCGCCCATAGACCCACCCTCCCCCGACGAGGACCGCGCCTCAGGCGGCGTCGGGTTCGGCGACATGGTCGGCCGTATCGTCGGGCACGGTCAGACGGCGCTTGCCGCCATTGCGGACGAAATCGACGACATGCATGACATTGGCGTCGTCGGCATAGCGCTCGGCGACCCGCGCGGCGCGCTCACCCAGCGTGCCGGCGGAGTAGAACAGCTCGCGATAGGCGGCGCGCAGCGCATGAATCTGCGGCCGGCCGAGGCCCCGGCGCTTCATGCCGATAATGTTCAGCCCGCCGAGTCCGCTGCGGCCATAGATCATGGCGCCGAACGGAATGAGATCGTGCTGCAGCCCGCACAGGCCGCCGACAATGGCGTTGTCGCCGATGCGGACGAACTGATGGATCGCCGCCATGCCGCCGAGAAACACGTTGTTGCCCACGCTCACATGGCCGGCAAGGGTCGCGTTGTTGGCGAAGATCACGTTGTTGCCGACGATGCAGTCATGCGCGACATGGCTGTTCACCATGAACAGGCAATTATCGCCAACGACCGTCTCCTGATGACCGCCAGCGGTGCCGGTGTTCATCGTCACATGCTCGCGGACGGTGCAGTTGCGGCCGATCACCAGCCGTGTCGGCTCGCCCTTATAGCCGAGCGACTGCGGCGCGAAGCCGAGCGAGGCGAAGGGATAGATCGTCGACCCCTCGCCAATGGTCGTGTGACCGCTTATCGCGACATGCGAGATCAGCCTCACACCCGCCCCGAGCACCACATTCGGCCCCACCGTGCAGAAGGGTCCGATCTCGACGCCGGCGCCCAGAACGGCACCCGCCTCAATACGCGCCAGCGGGTCGATCCTCGCCTCGGTTTCGCTCATTTACGCTCCCCGCGGGCGATCATCGCGCCCACTTCCGCCTCGGCGACGATCTGTCCGTCCACCTTGGCCTCGCCACGGAACCACCACATGTTCCGCCGCTTGGTCATCTGGGTCATGTGATACTCAAGCACATCCCCCGGCAGAACCGGCTTGCGGAACTTGGCCTTATCGATGGTCATGAAATAGACGAGCGAGGGCGCGCCCTCCTCCGGGCGGTTCAGCAGGCAGATGGTGCCGGCCGTCTGCGCCATGCCTTCAAGGATGAGCACGCCGGGCATGACCGGATTGTCCGGGAAATGGCCCTGGAAATGCGGTTCATTGGCCGAGACATTCTTGATCCCGACCGCCTTCCTGTCGCCCTCAATGCCGACGATCCGGTCGACCATGAGGAACGGGTAGCGGTGCGGAAGCGTCGCCAGGATGCGCTGAATATCGGCGGCACCCAGCGCCGTGGGTTCAACTGTGGCCTGCTCCTGCACGTCCATCCCCTACTGTCCCTGTTGTTCGCCGGCGACGCAGCGCCGTCCAGAACCTGTTCCTTCGCCGCGCCCCAGACGCTGCAGTGCCATCACCTCGCGGAACCACTCGCGCATCGGCTTGGCGGGTGAGCCGCCCCATTCGACACCAGGCGGCACGTCGTCCTTCACATTGCTGGACGCGGCGATGCGAGCGCCGTCGCCGATACGGACGTGGCCGATGACCCCGACCTGCCCGCCCAGCATCACGAAATCCCCCAGCGTCGCACTGCCGGCGATGCCGGTCTGTGAGACGATGATGCAGTGGCGCCCGATGACCACGTTGTGCGCGATCTGCACCAGATTGTCGATCTTGGTGCCCTCGCCGATCACCGTGTCGCGTAGCCCGCCCCGGTCGATCGTCGTCGAGGCGCCGATCTCCACGTCGTCTTGCAGGATCACCCGGGCGATCTGCGGAATCTTGGCATGCCCCTTCGCGCTGCCGACATAGCCGAAACCGTCCTGCCCGATCCGCGCCCCGGGATGGACGATGACCCGGTCGCCGAGCAGCGCGTGCTGCAGCGTCGCGCCGGCGCCGACGGAGCACTGCCGCCCGATGCGGACGCCGGGACCGATCACCGCCCCGGCGGCGATCACCGTTCCACTGCCGATTTCTGCGCCGGCGCCGATCACCGCGCCCGGGTCCACCGTCACCTCCGCCTCGAGACGCGCCTGCGGATGCACCACGGCACCGGCGGCGATGCCGGCATGGCCGAACATCGAGCCCGGCTGCAGGCTGCCGGCATAGAGCCTGCGGGCGATGGTGACGAAGGCCGCATGGGGCTTGGCCACGCAGAGCGCGACCGTGCCGTGCGGGACATGCGCGGCGAAGCGTTCGGTGACGAGGCAGGCGCCGGCCCGTGTCTCGCGCAGCGCCGGCACATGGCGGGCGCCGTCCATGAAGGCGATATCGGCGGGGCCGGCTTCTTCGAGCGAGGCCACGCCGGAAATCCGCACTGCCGGCGCGCTAGCGACCGCCTCGCCGAGCGGACCGCCGAGGAGCGCGGCGATCTCGGCCAGCGTCAGCGGCACCGGCGCGGAATAGAAGAAGGGATCGTTCATCGCCGCCTGTCGACTGCCGTGCCGTTTCCCAAACGCACAAGCGGCCCGGATGACCGGACCGCCGTGCTGTACAATGGGGTGGAGCTTATCAGAAGCGGGTGCCGCCGCTGAAGCGGAACTGCTGCACCTCGTCATACCATTCCTTGGTCAGCGCCCAGGCATAGTCGAAGCGCAGCGGACCGAAGGGCGAGGACCAGATCAGGCTGACACCGACCGAGGAGCGAATGCTGTCGCTGTCGGCGACGCAGACATTTGCAAGACCCTTGGTGGAGGAGCCGGCAATGACACTACAGTCGGTGTAGTTCGGATTATCCACCGAAGGCAAGCCAGCGATGTTGGGGAACGAGGTGTTACCCTGATAGTCCCAGAGCGAGCCGGCATCGGCGAATACGGCCGCCTTCAGGCCGAAATCCTTGGGCAGGAAGGAGAGCGGGAACTGGATTTCCGCCGATGTGCCCCAGTACATCGTGCCGCCGAGCGCGTCCGTATCCTCGCCGAGATAGCCGGAGGCCAGGTCGCGCGGGCCGATGCCGTTCGGAGCGAAGCCGCGGACGAGGTCGGGACCTTTGAAGAAGTTGTCGGTGATGCGCAGATCCTCGTTGCCCCACCCGGCCACATTGCCGACCTGGCCGCGCAGCATCAGCACGAAGTCGCCGACGATCGGGGTGTAGAAGCGAGAGTCGAAGGTGGTGCGGATATAGGTGGTGTCACCGCCCAGACCAGCGAAGTCCTGCTTCAGCTCGAGTAGGTAGCCGTTGGACGGGTTCCGGTTATCGTCGAGCATGTTGTAGGACAGCGTGTAGCCGACCGCCGAGGTGATGATCGACTGGTTGTTGATTTCGAGCAGCGCCCAGGAGACGTCGTTGAAGACCTCATCCTCAATGCTGACCGAGATTTCCTTCTGCGACAGCATGTAGCGCAGGCCCAGCGTCAGCTCGTCGGTCAGCGGCAGGGCGATGCGCAACGTGCCGCCCGCCGTCTCCGTGTCGTACTGGCTGTAGCTGGTTGCGCTGGTGGTCTTCCAGAACAGGTCGAAGCCGGCGGCGATGCGGTAATCGAGGAAATACGGCTCGGTGAAGCTGAAATCGGCGCCCTGCACGTTCTCGCCGAGCTGGCCGGCAAGACGGACATACTGGCCGCGACCGAGGAAGTTCTTTTCCGAGATCGCCACTTCGCCGATGAAGCCATCCGAGGTCGAGTAGCCGCCCGAGACCGAGAACTCGCCGGTGGGCTGATCCTCGACCGTCACCACAAGGATGATGCGGTCGGGCGCGGTGCCCGGCTCATTGGTGATCTTCACGTCCTTGAAGTAGCCGAGATTGCGCAGGCGGCGCTCGGCACGATCCACCATCACGCGGTTATAGGCATCGCCTTCGGCGAAATCGAACTCGCGACGGATGACCCAGTCGCGGGTACGGACGTTGCCGCGGATCTCGATCCGCTCGACATAGACGCGCGGACCTTCCTCAACGGCGAAGACCAGCGAGATGGTGCGCGCTTCGACATTGCGGTCGCCGCGCGGACGGACCTGGGCGAAGGCATAGCCCGACTTGGAGACCTCGATCGTGGCGTTCTCGACCGACTTCTCGACCAGCTCGGCATTATAGACCTGACCGGGCGCGACCCGCAGGGCGGCGCGTAGGTCGTTGATCGAGACATCTTTGATGCCGGTGACGACATCGACCGTGCCGATCCGATACTGCGGACCTTCCTCAATCACATAGGTGAGGACGAAGCCGTCGCGCGCACGATCGAGATCGGCCGTCACCGAGATGATGCGGAAATCGGCGTAGCCGTGCTTGAGGTAGAAGCGGCGCAGCAGTTCCTGGTCGGTGTTGATGCGGTCGACGTCATAAATGTCGGTGTTCTTCAGCCAGGAGAGCCAGTTGGTCTCCGTGGTCGTGATCTCTTCCTTGAGCTTGTATTCCGAATAGGCCTTGTTGCCGACGAACTTGATCTCGGCCACGCCCAACTTGTCGCCCTCGGTGATCTCGAACACCAGATCGACACGACCCTGGCCGCGCTCGATGATCTTCGGCTCGACGCGCACGTCGTAGCGGCCGCCACGATGATATACGTCGATGATGCGCTGGGTGTCGGCCTGCACCGTCGTCTTGGACAGCGGGCTGCGGGCCTTGGACTGAACTTCGAGCGCCAGCTGGTCGTCCTTGACCTTCTTGTTGCCCTCGAACGCCACGCGGTTGATCACCTGGTTCTCGACGACCGTGACGACCATCCGCCCACCGCGGTTGCTGATCGTGACGTCGGAGAAAAGCCCCGTGGCATAGAGCGACTTAAGCGCCTCGTCGATCTTGGCGGGCGTCAGTGACTGACCGGGAGCGGGCTGGAAATAAGAGCGGATGGTATCGGCATCGACGCGCTGATTCCCCTCGACGACGATCGAATTCGCCGACTGAGCCATGGCCACCCCGGGCGCCATGACGGCACCCGAAACACTGCCGACCGCCACCAGAAGGGCAAAGCCGACAACCGAGGCCAATCTACTCACGAACCGGGAACGAGCCATTTGGTGCGCAACCTTACCGTTGTTCTGGGAGACGTCCGACTGCACACCTCTAGGCGCGCACCCGGCGACACTCCTCACCCTGCACTCCGTTTGATACAGACTTTTCCAGAGCCTGCAAACCGGACCTGCCGTTTTCAGTGCCTTTTCCGGACGGCGTGGCGCCTCGGCAACGCCATCCCGAATCCAGCTCAAGATTTTGATATATTGAGAATATCGTTCCACGTCGCAAACAGCATCAGCATCAGGACTAGCGCCAGACCGATGCGGAAACCCACCTCCTGGGCCCGTTCGCTGAGCGGTCGGCCGCGCAGCGCCTCGATGCCGTAGAAAAGCAGGTGTCCGCCATCCAGAAGCGGTACCGGAAAGAGGTTAAGAAGTCCGATCGATACCGACAGAACGGCGGCAAGTTGCAGTAAGGCGGCGATTCCGAAGGTCGCGACCTGCCCGGAAACCTGGGCGATGCGGATGGGGCCACCCAGCTGGTCCGCCCGCTCACGGCCCGTCACCACGCCGCCGAGATAGCTGAAGGTGCGGTCGACGATGAACCACACTTCCGTCGTCGCCTGGGTCACGGCCTCGATCGGGCCGAATCGCTCGGTGCGGACCTGCCCTCCCCCGGTATCGCGGGAGATGCCGAGCACACCGATCCGATGGACATTGCCGAAGGTGTCGGTGACCTCGCGCAGGTCCGGCGTGGCTTCAAGGGTGAGTCGCTGCCCGCCCCGCTCGACCTCGATGGCGAGCGGCTCGCCGGCATTGGCACTGACGATGCGCTGCATGTCGCCGAACGAATCGATGGGATCGCCATTGATGGTCAGGATGACGTCGCTGGGCTGGAAGCCGGCGCGCTCGGCGGCACTGCCGGCCTGCACGGCGTCGACCTGCGGCGTCGTCACCTGCCGGCCCACCGTCATGAACAGCCCGGCAAAGATGACAATCGCGAGAATGAAATTGGCGATCGGCCCCGCCGCCACGATCGCCGCCCGGGCGCCGACCGATTTGTGGAAGAAGCTCTCGCGGCGGTCGCTCTCGCTCATATGGGCGATGGCGCCACGGTCGGGGGCACTGGCCGCGTTCTCATCGCCGAGGAACTTGACGTAGCCGCCCAGCGGAATGGCCGAGAGCTTCCAGCGCGTGCCGTGCCGGTCATTGAAGCCGACGATCTCGGGGCCGAACCCGATCGAGAACGCCACCACCTTCACCCCGGCCCGCCGCGCCACCCAGAAATGGCCCAGTTCGTGGAAGAACACCACGATCGTCAGCACGAACAGAAACGGCACGACATAGCCGAGCAGCCAGCTCGCAGTGCCGCCCATCGAGGCAAGAAGTTCCATCAGCGATTTCCCAGACACGCACGCCGACGGGCGCGCCTCTTGTTCCATAAGCAGCGTTTAAGGCGAAGGTGAGCAAAATGCGGCACGAGCCCCGAAATTGCGGCGCCAATATACGCCGCCGCTTCCCGGGCCTCGAAGGTGCGCATCACCACAGCAGAAACCCGCGGGCCGGAGCGTCCGGCGCGCGGATCAGTCCGATCAGCAGCGCCAGCGCCGCCGCCGCGATGAAGCCGTCGAGCCGGTCCATCAGCCCGCCATGGCCGGGGATCAGTCGGCTGGAATCCTTCACCTGGAAACGCCGCTTCATCGCCGATTCGAACAGGTCGCCGCCCTGACTGGCAAAGCTCGCCAGTAGCGCGATAGGCGCGGCCAGCAAGGCGGTCTCCACGCCGGCCAGATGCAGCGTTGCCATGCCCGCGAGCATGCCGAAGAACGCTCCGCCGAGCGAGCCGGCCCAGGTCTTGTTGGGGCTGACCCGCGGCCAAAGCTTGGGGCCGCCGATGAGGCGGCCGCAGAAATAAGCGGCAATATCCGTCGACCAGACGACAGCGAGCAGCCACACGAGGCTGACAAGCCCGAAAGAGCCATCGTCGCGCAGGACGAGGGTCGGCAACGCCAGCGCACCGGCATAGAGCACGCCGAACGGCGCCCAGGTCCGCCGCTCCCGATTCGAGCGGGCCACGAGCGCCGCAGTAATCGCGCCCAGCACCACCATGCCGATGGCGGCCGGAGGTGGACGGATGGCGAGCAACAGGATCGCCCCGACCAGAGCGGCGCCGCCAATGACCAGCAGCGGCGTGCGCGGCTTGGCGCCGATCATCCGCAGCCATTCCCACAGCAGGATCACGGCAGAGAGCGCAACCAGCGTGCTGAACGCCCAGCCGCCGACCACCGCCACCAGCATGACAAACGGCCCGAGCACGAGCGCCGAGCCTAGGCGCGGCAGAAAATCCTCTCCGATCCGCAACGGCTCAGCTTTCCCCGGCATCGACGCCGCCGAAGCGCCGTTCGCGCCGGCGATATTCGCCCAGCGCCCGCTCCAGCCAGCTCCGGTTGAAGTCCGGCCAATAGACCGGCAGGAACACCAACTCGGCATAGGCGGCCTGCCACAGCAGGAAATTCGACAGGCGCTGCTCGCCACTGGTGCGTATCATCAGGTCGAGCGGCGGCAGACCGGCCGTGTCCAGTGCCTCGGCGAAACGCTCGGTAGTGATGTCCTCGGCGCGAATCTCGCCCGCTGCGACCTGCCGCGCGAGAGCCTGCGCCGCACGGGCGATCTCGCCGCGCGAGCCGTAATTGAACGCCACGGTGAGCCGCACACCCGTATTGTCGCGGGTCAGCGCTTGCGCCTCGTCGAACAGGGTCTGGACTTCGCTATCTGTGGGATGACCTTCGCCGATGATGCGCAGGCGGACATTCTTGGCGTGAAGCTCCTTGAGGTCCGAGCGGATGAAGCGCTTGAGCAGCCCCATCAGCTCGCCGATCTCCCGCTCCGGACGCGACCAGTTCTCGCTGGAGAAGCTGTAGAGCGTCAGCGCCTCGATACCGAGATCCCTGGCGTCGGCGACGATGCGGCGCACCGCCTCTGCCCCGCGCCGGTGCCCCTCGAAGCGCGGCAGGCCCTGGCTTTTCGCCCAGCGGCCGTTGCCGTCCATGATGATGGCGACGTGGCGCGGCACCGGGCAGGGCGAGGTCGCCTCACCCCCGATGGTCTCGATGGCGGCACCTGAGGCCTCGCCACGCCTTGCAATGTTCACGGAGCCTCCCTGGCGCCCGCCGACTAGACCGCGAGGATTTCCTTTTCCTTCGCGGCGACGACCTGGTCGATTTCGGCAATGAACTGGTCCGTCGCCTTCTGAACCTGATCGGCGAGCCGGTCCAGGTCGTCGGAACTCATCTCGCCGTCCTTTTCGGCCTTCTTGATGGTGTCGAGGCCGTCGCGACGCACATGGCGCACGGAAACGCGCGCGGCCTCGGCGTATTTATGCGCGACCTTGACCAGTTCCTGGCGGCGATCCTGCGTCAGCTCGGGAATACGCACGCGCAGAACCTGCCCTTCGGTCTGAGGGTTGAGGCCCAGATTGGAATCGCGGATGGCCTTCTCGACCGCCGCCACCATGCCGCGGTCCCACACCTGCACCGACAGCAGACGCGGCTCCGGCACGTTCACCGAGGCAACCTGGTTGAGCGGCATGTTGCTGCCATAGGCATTGACCTGGATCGGCTCCAGCAGGCTGGCCGATGCACGCCCAGTCCGCAGGCCCGAAAGCTCGGTTTTGAGAACGGAGATCGCGCCCGTCATGCGGCGCTTGATATCGGCAATGTCGATCGGACCAGTGCTCATCACGAACCTCATTCATTCATCAGCCGGCCCGAGGCCGACGGGCGCCGGTTGGCGGCTTATCCAACCTAACGGCGCCCATGGCAAGCCTTACGCGACAACCGCGCCCGGCGCATGGGGACGCCGGGCCGCTTCGCACGAACGCTAGGGCGCCACCGTCGTCGCGCGTCCCTCGCCACGGATGGCGGCAGCAATCGCCCCAGGCTCTCGGATCGAGAAGACGACGATCGGCAGCTTCGCCTCCCGCGCCAGGGCGAAGGCGGCAGCATCCATCACCTTGAGGTCCTTCGCCAGCGCCTCATCATGGGTGAGTCGCTCATAGCGCCGCGCCGAGGGGTCCCGCTTGGGATCGGCGGTATAGACGCCATCGACATTGGTCGCCTTCATCACCGCGTCGCATTCAAGCTCGGCGGCGCGCAGCACGGCGCCGGTATCGGTGGTGAAATAGGGGTTGCCGGTACCGCCGGCCAGAAGCACGACACGCCCGCGCGCCAGATGGCGCGAGGCGGTCTGGCGGGCATAGGGCTCGCAGATGGTCGGCATGGGAATGGCGGAGAGGGTACGGGCGGGAACGCCGGCCTTCTCGACCGCCTTCTCCAGCGCCAGCGCGTTCATCACGGTCGCCAGCATGCCCATATGGTCGGCAGTGGCACGGTCGAGCCCCTGCCCGGCCACGCTGGCGCCACGCAGGATATTGCCGCCGCCGACGACCACGGCGATCTCGCAACCCGTCGAACGCGCCTCGACGAGATCCTGCGCGATGTTCTCGATGGTCGGCCAGTGCAGCCCGAAAGCTTCGTTCCCCATCAGCGCCTCACCGGACACCTTGACCAAGACACGCCCATAAAGGGCGCCGTGCGGCTCAGGGATCGACATGGGGCACCTCTGGCTTGGCGCGACTCGCGACGGCGCGCACAGTAAAACACGCCGGACTGCCCGTGGGCGGCCCGGCGTGACTTATCAACGTGAGATCGCGCTCAGACGCCGGCGGCAGCGGCGACTTCGGCGGCGAAGTCGCTTTCCTGCTTCTCGACGCCCTCGCCGAGGCCGAAGCGGACGAAGCCGACCAGCTTGATCGGCGCGCCGACCTTGCCTTCGCTTTCCTTCACCGCCTGGGCGACCGTCTTGGACGGGTCATGGATGAAGGCCTGCTCGACCAGCGTGACTTCCTTGAAATAGGTCTTCAGCCCGCTCTCGACGATCTTCTCGACCACGTTATCGGGCTTGCCGGAAGCCTTGGCCTTCTCCGCAAGCACGCCCTTCTCGCGCGCGATCACGTCTTCGGCGATGCTGGAGGAGTCGAGCGCCTGCGGGTTGGCCGCCGCGACATGCATCGCGATCTGGCGACCGAGGGCGGCGAGTTCATCCGCCTTGCCTTCCGACTCGAGCGCGACCAGAACGCCGATCTTGCCGAGGCCTTCGCCGACCGACCCATGGACATAGGAACCGATGACGCCAGCCGAAACCGAGAGCTTCTTGGAGCGGCGCAGGTTCATATGCTCGCCAATGGTGGCGACGGCGGTGTTGATGGCGTCGGCAACGGTGGCACCGGCCGGGTAGGCCGCCGCCTTCAGCGCCTCGACATCGTCCTCGGCGCCGAGCGCGACGGTGGAGATATCGCGCACCAGCTGCTGGAACTGCTCGTTGCGGGCGACGAAGTCGGTCTCGGAATTCACTTCGACGACAACGCCCGTCGTTCCCGACACGGCGAGGCCGATAAGGCCCTCGGCGGCGACGCGGCCAGCCTTCTTGGCGGCCTTGGCGAGGCCCTTCTTGCGAAGCCAGTCGATGGCGGCCTCGATGTCGCCGTCCACCTCGGTCAGCGCGGCCTTGCAGTCCATCATGCCGGCGCCGGTCTTCTCGCGCAGCTCCTTCACCATGCCCGCGGTGATGTTGGCCATGTTCCGTTCCTCAACGATCTCTGTGTCAATCGACGACACGGCCGGCCGGAGGGAATCCGGGCCGGCCGTGCGATACAATGCTTGGCGCCGAAATGTGACGCCGTCGCGAAGCGGACGCCGGGGTCACTCGACCTCGGCGGTCAACTCCTTGGCCTGCGCCACCCAGCCATCGACACGGCCCGGCAGGCCGACTTCTTCGCCAAGACGGTGAGCGTCGTCGGCGTTGAGCGCGGCGATCTGCCAGAAATGGAAGATCCCGAGGTCGGTCAGCTGCTTCTCGATCGCGGGCGACACGCCGGTCAGCTTCTTCAGGTCGTCGGCGATTCCGCGCGGACCCGAGAGCGATTCGAGGCTCGTCCAGGCGGTCTCGGCCGGCAGGTCTTCAACCATCGGAGCCTCGGAGGCGCCGATGTCGATGCCGAGATCGCCATGCGAGCGGCCGATGCCGTCAATGGCGGCGCGGGCGACGAGGTCGCAATAGAGGTTGATCGCGCGGCCAGCGTCATCATTGCCGGGAACCGGGAAGGCGATGCCGTCCGGATCGCAATTGGTGTCGAGGATCGCCGCGACCGGAATGCCAAGGCGACGGGCCTCGGCGACCGCGAGGTCTTCCTTGTTGGTGTCGATGACGAACAGCAGGTCGGGAATGCCGCCCATGTCGCGGATACCACCGAGCGCGCGATCGAGCTTTTCCTTCTCGCGCTGGAGCGTCAGGCGCTCCTTCTTGGTGTAGCCGACGCCCTCGCCGGCCGCGAGCAGCTCTTCGAGCTTCTTCAGGCGGGCGATGGAGTGGGAAATGGTCTTCCAGTTGGTCAGCATGCCGCCGAGCCAGCGGGAGTTCACATAGTACTGGGCCGAGCGCTTGGCGGCATCCGCCACGGCATCGGCGGCCTGGCGCTTGGTGCCGACGAACAGCACGCGACCACCACGGGCCACGGTGTCGGAGACAGCCTGCAGGGCGCGGTGAAGCGCCGGCACGGTCTGGGCCAGGTCGAGAATGTGAATGTTGTTGCGGGTGCCGAAAATGAACGGGGCCATCTTCGGGTTCCAGCGGTGGGACTGATGCCCGAAGTGCACGCCAGCTTCCAGGAGCTGGCGCATGGTGTAGTCAGGGAGCGCCATTGTCGTCTCTCGTCCGGTTGGGCCTCCGCGGACATGGCCGTGCCGAGGAATTCGGCTTACGGCACCGGAGCGGCACTGGAGCCCGCATCACGTCGTGACAATGGGCGTCCGGCCGCGAGTCCGCGTGCGGAATGGCGCGGCTTATAGGGGAGTGCGGTCTCCGTGGCAAGTCCGCGTCGCGCCTACACCCGACGGGCAGACGAGCGACTGGCGCGCAGGCTCCACTCAGCCAAGGCGGAGGCAAGAAAGCCCGGCGTGGAAGACGGGGCATCGATCAGGGCACGGGCCATGTCGCGATACAGCAGACCCGCGATAGCCGAACGCCCGAGTCCGGCCCCAGGCACCGCGATAACGTGATGGCGGAGGGTCGGGCTAAGGAACTCGTCGATTGCGGCGGCGACCTCCGGCGTCACCTCGGGCCAGTAGCCGCCAAGCTGCTGCTTCATCCGGCCAGTCGTACCCCGCCAATCCTCAAGCAGAGCGTCGTAGACGACCAGAGCCCGGGGCAGGCCGCGCGTGCCGCGTTCCGCATCCAGCGTGTAGCGCATCCATAGAGCAAGTGCCCGGCGGGGCTCCATGGCGTCGCGACGCGCCAGCGACTGGGCAACTTCCAGCGGGTTGCGCAGCGTAAGGACGGCTTCCACTGCATAGCCAGCTTCTGTCAGCGCCTCGCGGTAGAGTGGAACCAGCCGGCTGACGCGGGGGTCCTTCAACACGACCGTCGAAGCGCCGCCGAATTCGCTGTCCAGCGTGTCACGCAGCCGCTGCCACATGCCATTGGCGCGCACTACCTTGCTCGGCGACTCGACGATCCGGCCGCGCGAGTACCACCTGTGCCCGCACGCGGCGAGAATCTCGTCGTTCAAATCGACGATCGGCTTCGATTCCCAGTGACCGCGCAGGTTTCCCGAGGTCGCGCCCATCAATGTCTGCGGCGTGGCGGCCCCAAGAAGATTGACCGTCCGCGTCAGCGCCGACGTGCCACTCCTGTGCATGCCCAGAATTAGAATTGCCCGCCGTGTTTCAGATCCCTTGAACACCACCGTCCTGATTGTCCCTCATGTCCCTCTGGCGGCAAACAACGGCATTCCCTACAAAGATCAAGCAAAAATCACGAAAAAGGCATCATGAAACCATATAGAAATAATCGGGAAATAGCGGGACACAAATTGCAGCCCCCGACATACTTAACTCACCCATTTTCAATTCTTAGTTGATCGGCCTTCTCCGATGGGTATCGCCGAATGGGAGCCTGGGGTTCCCCGGTCGCGCACCCGCAGGCCCAGCCCGCCGTCGAAGCGCCGTTCGAGCATGAAGTCTGGCGGCAAGCGGGCCCGGCAGGCGGCCGGGAGGGTCGATCGAGCCCCATGCCGCGCGGGCGCGGATGTCAGCGGCCGATGAACGCGGCGCGAATCCTGTTCGCGGCACCGCCGGGCTAAACGGCGGGATGTACTCTTGAGAGTGGAGCGCGCCGCCTCGATGGCTCCGGCGATGCGAAGACGTCCGCGCGCATAGCCGCGCCAGCGGGCCTCGCGCTCAGTGTCCGGCGAAACCGGGCCGAACGCTACGCCATCTCCACCATCTCGACGCCGGGAACCGCCTTCAGCGCACCGGCGATCTGCGGGGAGAGGCTGAAGCGGCCGGGCAGTTTCACCTCGACCTCGGTATCGCCACGCTCGCCGAGCAGCAGCACCAGCGACACCTCGCCATCGCCGCGCCCACCGCCAAGCGAACCAAGCCGGGTGGCCACGCTTTCCAGCGGTTCGGGCGAGCGCAGAAAGACGCGCATGCCCTTCTGCATCTTCGACGCGGCCTGGTCGAGTGGCTCCACCGTCTGGATGCGCGCCCTCACATCCTCGCCCTGCAGTTCGGCCGAGACCTGCAGCAGCAGCGCCTTGCCCGGCTCCAGCAATTCGCGGTACTGCGCCAGCGCTTCGGAGAACAGCACCGCCTCGAACTGGCCGGACGGGTCCGACAGACCGACGATGCCCATCTTGTTGCCGCTCTTGGTGCGCCGCTCCTGCCGGCTCACCACCGTGGCCGCAAGGCGACCCGCCATGGAACCGGCGCGGACCGATCGGGTGAAGTCGGTCCAGCGCTGCACCCGCAGCCTATCCAGCGCCTTGCCGTAATCGTCGAGCGGGTGGCCCGTGAGGAAGAAGCCGATGGCGTCATATTCGCGCTGCAGCTTCTCCGCCGGAAGCCAGGGCGCGGCATTGGGGATCGGCAGATCCGCCGCAACCGACGGTCCACCAAACATGTTGCCCTGCCCCGACGCCGCCTCCGCCCCGACAGATGCGGCATGGGCGAGGATGAAATCGATCGCCGCCTGCGCCCGGGCGCGATTCCTCTCCACCGCATCGAAGGCACCGGCGCTGACCAAGCTCTCCATCGTCCGCTTGTTCAACGCCTTGGCGTTGATGCGCGAGGCGAAGTCGGCAAGGCTGGCGAACGGCCGCTCGCCGCGCGCCTCGACGATCGCCTCCACCGAGTGACCGCCAACGCCCTTGATGGCGGCAAGGGCGTAGAGGATGCGCCCATCCTTCACCGCAAACTCGCGCCCCGAGAGGTTCACTGAAGGCGGGACCACCTCGATGCCGAGACGTTGCGATTCCTGGCGGAATTCGGCCAGCTTGTCGGTGTTGCCCATGTCCAGCGTCATGGAGGCGGCCATGAACTCGGTGGGATAGTTCGCCTTCATATAGGCGGTCTGGTAGGAGACCAGCGCATAGGCCGCCGCGTGGCTCTTGTTGAAGCCGTAATCGGCGAACTTGGCGAGCAGGTCGAAGATCTCGGAGGCCTTGGCCTTGGGCACCCCGCGTTCCACCGCGCCATCGACGAAGCGGGCGCGCTGCTGGTCCATCTCGGCGCGAATCTTCTTGCCCATGGCGCGCCGCAGCATGTCGGCTTCGCCGAGCGAATAGCCGGACAGGGTCTGGGCGATCTGCATCACCTGTTCCTGGTAGATGATGACGCCGTAGGTCTCCTTCAGGCTGGCTTCCAACGCCGGGTGGGCGTAGGCGGCCTTCTCCTGCCCGTTCTTGACCGCGCAATAGACCGGGATGTTCGCCATCGGGCCCGGACGGTACAGGGCGACGAGCGCGATGATGTCCTCCAGCCGGTCCGGCTTCATGTCGACCAGCGCGCGCCGCATGCCGGCGCTTTCCACCTGAAACACACCGACCGTCTCGCCGCGGGTCAGCATGTCGTAGGTCTTCTTATCGTCCAGCGGGATGGTCGACAGGTCGAGCCTGATTCCACGCTGGGCGACGAGGCGCACGGCCGTCTGCAGGACGGTGAGGGTTTTCAGGCCGAGGAAGTCGAACTTGACCAGCCCCGCCTGCTCGACCCATTTCATATTGTACTGGGTGACCGGCATGTCCGAGCGCGGGTCTCGGTAGAGAGGCACCAGCTGCGACAGCGGCCGGTCGCCGATGACGATGCCGGCGGCGTGGGTCGAGGCGTGGCGGTTGAGCCCTTCCAGCCGGGTGGCGATGTCGAAGGCGCGCTTCACCACCGGGTTGGCGTCGCTCTCGCCCTGCAGGCGCGGCTCGTCGGTGATCGCCTGCTTGAGCGTCACCGGATTGGCCGGGTTCTGCGGCACCAGCTTGCAGAGCTTGTCGACCTGGCCGTAGGGCATTTCCAGCACCCGGCCGACATCGCGCAGCACGCCGCGCGCCTGCAGCGTGCCGAAAGTGATGATCTGCGCCACCTGGTCGCGCCCATAGCGCTGCTGCACGTAGCGGATCACCTCGTCGCGGCGCTCCTGGCAGAAGTCGATGTCGAAGTCCGGCATCGACACGCGCTCAGGATTCAGGAAGCGCTCGAACAGAAGGCCGAAGCGCAGCGGGTCGAGATCGGTGATGGTGAGCGAATAGGCGACGAGCGAGCCGGCGCCCGAACCACGGCCCGGACCTACCGGAATCCCCTGTGCCTTCGCCCATTTGATGAAGTCCGACACGATGAGGAAGTAACCGGGAAACTTCATCTTCTCGATGATGCTGAGCTCGAACGCCAGCCGGTCCTCATAGTCCTTCTCGCTCAAGCCGGGCGTGGTGCCATGGACCGCCAGCCGGTTGCGCAGCCCCTCCTCCGCCTGCAACCGCAATTCCTCCGCCTCGTCGCGGTCGCGGGTGAAGCGCGGCAGGATCGGCTTGACGGTGCGCGGGCGGTAGGCGCAGCGCTGGGCGATTTCCACCGTATTGGCAAGGGCTTCCGGTAAGTCCGAAAACAGCTCGGCCATCTCGGCGCGGGTGCGGAAACGGTGATCGGGCGTGAGCTGCCGGCGGTCGGCCTCGGCGACGAGGCGGCCTTCGGCGATGCAAATCAGGGCGTCGTGGGCTTCGTAATCATCTTGCGCGGCGAAGAAGGGTTCGTTGGTGGCGACCAGAGGCAGGTCGAGCCGGTAGGCGAGCTCGATCAGCGCCGGCTCGACCCGGCGTTCCTCGGCGACGCCATGGCGTTGAATCTCCACGTAAAGCCGGTCGCCGAACAGGTCCCGGAGCGCGACGAGCCGCTGCTCGGCATGGTCGGCGCTGCCGGCCGCCAGCGCCCGGTCGATCGGACCGAAGGGACCGCCAGTCAGAGCGATCAGACCGGAGGCGCGCCCGTCCAGCCAGTCGGCCTTGATGTGGGGGGCGCCGTCGGAGGCGGTGTCGAGGAAGGAGCGCGACACCAGCTCCATCAGGTTCTTCCATCCCTCCTCGCTGGCGGCGAGGAGGACGATGCGCGGGCGCTCCTGCCCGGCGGGGCCGCGCGGCGCGGTGCCGGGGAAATCCACCGCCACGGCGCAGCCGAGAATCGGCTGGATGCCGGCGCCGGCCATCTTCTCGGAGAATTCCAGCGCGCCGAACAGATTGCCGGTGTCGGTCAGCGCGATCGCCGGCTGGCGGTCCTTCTTGGCGAGATCGGCCAGCTTGCCGATGCTGAGCGCGCCCTCCAGCAGGGAGAAGGAGGAATGGACGTGGAGATGCACGAAACCGACATCCGCCTGCGCCATCTCTGATCCTCCCGCGACTCGAAGGGTGACATGGTGGGCGCCCATCCGGGCGGCGTCCACCCTTGCGGGGTCTTCCTCCCCGCTGTCCTCAGGTTGAAGGCCTTTGGCCTTCGCGCCTCAGGCTGACGGCCTCTGCCTTCATGCCACAGGCTGAAGGTCGGAGACCTTCATGCGTCAGGCTGAAGGCCTTTGGCCTTCATGCCTCAGACCCCAAGCGTGGAGCCTTCAGACGCCGGTGATGACCCCGGCCCACAGGCCGATCATGGCGACGAACAGAGCGATGGACGCGAGAGCGGCGGTTTCCTGGACAAGAACACGGATCATGTCGACCTCCCTAGAACATAGAGAGAACATTACCCCGCTTATCCCCGCAATCAACCCGTGTTCTTCTTTCGTTCCAGTTCATGGTTGACGAAACGAAAACAGTCCCAGTGCCGTCCGCGCCGAATCGCAAACGCCCCGCGCCAGCCGCCCGGCCCCGCCCCGCGCTCAGGCGAGTTCGACGACCTGCCCCTCCCGCAGGGTGACGCGCCGGTGCATGCGGGAGGCGAGTTCAAGATTATGGGTGGCGATAACAGCCGCCAGCCCGGTGGCCTCCACCAGCTGCGACAGGGCGTGGAACACATGGTCGGCGGTGTGGGGGTCGAGATTGCCTGTGGGCTCATCGGCCAGCAGCACGCGCGGGGCGTTGGCGACCGCGCGGGCGATGGCGACGCGCTGCTGCTCGCCGCCGGAGAGTTCGCCGGGGCGATGCTCAAGCCGCTTGGCGAGGCCGAGATAGCTGAGCAGTTCCTTCGCCCGCGACGCCGACTCGCGGCGGGACAGGCCGCGGATCATCTGCGGCAGCATGACATTTTCCTGCGCCGAGAATTCCGGCAGCAGATGATGGAACTGGTAGACGAAGCCGACCCCGGTGCGGCGGATGCGCGTGCGCTCGGCATCGGACAGCCCGGCGGTGGCGGTGCCGCCGATGAACACCTCGCCGGCGTCCTGGTGCTCCAGCAGGCCGGCAATGTGCAGCAGCGTCGACTTGCCGGTGCCGGATGGCGCCACCAGCGCCACCGACTGACCTTCCAGCACGGTGAAGTCGGCACCACGCAGGATCTCCAGCGTGCCTTCGCCCTGGACATAGCGGCGCTCGACGCCTTCGAGGTGGAGAGCGGCGCGCGGGGGAAGGGTCGACGGTGAGGTTGCCATGGCGCGCCTTCCTATTCGTAGCGCAGCGCTTCCACCGGATCGAGGCGCGCGGCACGCCAGGACGGGTAGAGCGGAGCGAGAAGGGACAGAACGAGAGCCATGAGCACGACGGTCGCGGTTTCGCCGGCATTCAGCTCGGCCGGCAGGCGGCTGAGATAATAGAGCTCCGGCGAGAACAGCTCGGTCGCGGTGATCCACGAAATGAACTGGCGGATTTCCTCGACATTCAGGCACACGACAAGGCCCAGCAGGAAGCCGGCCAGCGTGCCGACGACGCCGATGGCGGCGCCGGTGACGAGGAAGACCCGCATGATCGCCCCGCGCGTCGCCCCCATGGTGCGAAGGATGCCGATATCGCGGCCTTTGTCCTTCACCAGCATGTTGAGGCCCGACACGATGTTGAAGGCGGCCACCACCACGATCAGCGTCAGGATCAGGAACATCACGTTCCGTTCCACCTGAAGCGCGTTGAAGAAGGTGGCGTTTCTCTGGCGCCAGTCGACGATGTAGATCGGCCGCTCCGCCGCTGCCTGCACCAAGGGGCGGTAGCGCTCGACATCGTCGGGATTGTCGACATAGACCTCGATCGCGGTGACGTCGCCATCCTTGTTGAAATAGGCCTGGCTCTCCGCCAGCGGCATGAAGACGAAGGCGCTGTCATATTCCGACATGCCGATCTCGAACACCGCCGCGATCTTGTAGACCTTGATCCGCGGCGTCGTGCCCATCGGCGTCACCGCGCCGCGCGGGGCAACGAGCGTCAGGTTGTCGCCCGCCTGCAGCGAGAGCTGGTCGGCCAGCCGCTTGCCGATGGCGATGCCGGAACCCTCGTCAAAGCCCTCCAGCGTGCCGGCACGGATATTGGCGCCGATGGCCGGGAGCGCCCGCAGGCTGGCCTCGGAGAGGCCGCGCACCAGCACGCCGCCAGCATTGAAGGCGGAGGAGGCCAGCGCCTGCCCTTCCACCAGCGGCACCGCCAGCGTCACGCCCGGCACGCCGGCAATGCGCTTGGCCACGGCGTCGTAATCGGTCAGCGGGCCGTCGATCGGCTGCACCAGCATGTGGCCGTTCAGGCCGAGGATCTTCGACAGAAGCTCGGTGCGGAAGCCGTTCATCACAGCCATGACGATGATGAGCGTGGCCACGCCGAGCATGATGCCGAGAAAGGAGAAGCCGGCAATGACCGAGATGAAGCCTTCCTTGCGGCGCGCCCGGAGATAGCGCAGCGACAGCATCCACTCGAAGGCGCTGAACGGCTTCGAGCCTGTCGGCTCGTCGCCGGCCTGCGCCGTCGCGGACTTTGTTTTTGCTGCCTTTACCCGACGCGCTGCGCTCTTGGCTGCCATGCCTGCTCCGCCCCTCGCCCGGCCCTGATCGGCCGCGCGCGTCCCGAGATCAACCGATAATGCGCTCCAGCGCCGCCGCGATGGTCAGCGTCTCGCGCGTGCCATCCGCCCGCCGCTTGAGTTCCACCGTGCCGGCCGCCAGCCCCTTGGGGCCGACGATGATCTGCCAGGGAAGGCCGATCAGGTCGGCGGTGGCGAATTTCGAGCCGGGCCGCTCCGCCGTGTCGTCGTACAGAACGTCGACATTGCGCGCGGTCAGCTCGGCATAGATCGCCTCGCAGGCCTCGTCCGTCGCCGCATCGCCCACCTTGAGGTTCAAGAGGCCGACACGGAACGGCGCGATCGCCTCCGGCCAGATGATGCCGTTCTCGTCATGCGACGCCTCGATGATGGCGGCGACGAGACGCGAGGGGCCGATGCCGTAGGAGCCCATGTGCACGGGCGTCTCCACGCCATCGGGGCCCGTCACCTTGGCGCCCATCGGCTCGGAATATTTGGTGCCGAAATAGAAGATGTGACCCACCTCGATGCCGCGCGCCGACACCTGCTGCGCGTCGGGAATCGCCGCGAAGGCAGCTTCGTCATGCTTCTCTTCCGTGGCCGCATAAAGGCTGGTCCAGCGGTTCACGATCTCTTGCAGAGCCGCCGGGTCCTGGAAGTCCACGCCCTCTTCCGGCGTGTCCATGCCGAGATAGTCGGAATGGCAGAACACCTGGCTCTCGCCGGTCGAGGCGAGGATGATGAATTCATGGCTGTGATTGCCGCCGATCGGGCCGGTATCGGCCACCATCGGGATCGCCTTCAGCCCGAGCCGGGCGAAGGTGCGCAGATAGGCGACGAACATGCGGTTATAGGCGACGACCGCGCTCTCGAAATCGAGGTCGATCGAATAGGCATCCTTCATCAGGAATTCGCGCGAGCGCATGACGCCGAAGCGCGGGCGCACCTCGTCGCGGAACTTCCACTGGATGTGGTAGAGGTTCAGCGGCAAATCCTTGTAGGACTTCACATAGGCCCGGACGATCTCGGTGAGCATCTCCTCATTGGTCGGCCCGAACAGCATGTCGCGCTCGTGCCGGTCCTTGATGCGCAGCATCTCCTTGCCATAGTCGTCATAGCGGCCGCTCTCGCGCCAGAGATCGGCCGACTGGATGGTCGGCATCATGATCTCGATGGCGCCGGAACGGTTCTGCTCCTCGCGGATGACGTTGCAGATCTTGTCCAGCACGCGCTTGCCCAGCGGCAGCCACGCATAGATGCCGGCGCCCTCCTGGCGCACCATGCCGGCACGCAGCATGAGGCGGTGCGAGACGATTTCCGCTTCCTTCGGGACTTCGCGGAGGATGGGAAGGAAGTAGCGGGACAGGCGCATCAGCGGAAACTCACGATTCGGCCGGGATCGGCAGCGCGGCGGCGATGGCGGAGTGAAACCGGATCGTCCAACAAAAGACAAGCCCTAGCGCATGCCTCGCGCACCGCAGCGGCGCGAACTGCCTGCGTTTCGGGCGTTGGCGGGCTGGCGCGCCCAATTCTGTTGCAATGCACCATGGCTCTATTGCGACGCAAGGATGACAAGGCCGTATTTTCTGCTTTATGGTGCCGGCCTCTAGAAAGAGGTCCGCTGAACGCTTCCAAAGCGTGCAGATCGGTCCAGGTCTCGGGAGGAATGACGGCTAAGAAAGCCCCCTGGCAGACGTCGAAACGGCGCGGAATCAGGTGCGGGCGGCCAGACAAGGAAGGCGGGACCTCGGTCCCGCCTCTTTTTTTGCCTCGATTCCGGAAAGACGGGCGGCGCGCCGGCTATTTCAGCTCATAGAGGTTGAACGGCATCGGAAACATGTCGAGGCGCAGCCGCTCGGTTTCCACCAGCCAGGCGAACAGCAGCACGATGACCGCCGCCACCACCGTGGTCACCAGCGCCTTGCGCAGCAGCAGCGGGCGCTGCGGGGCGCCGGGCTCGGTGCCGTCGATGACGGTGCCGTCCTCATGCTGGGAGCGCACGCCGAAGGGCAGCACGGCGAAGATCACCACCCACCAGACAATGAAATAGATCGCGATATAGGTACCGACGCCCATGGTGCTGCCTCACGCCTGTTCCAGCTCGACCAGCGTGCCGAGAAAATCCTTCGGGTGCAGGAAGAGCACCGGCTTGCCATGCGCGCCGAGGCGCGGCTCGCCCGAGCCCAGCACCCGCGCGCCCGCCGCCAGCAGACGGTCGCGGGCGGCGAGGATGTCCTCGACCTCGTAGCACAGATGGTGAATGCCGCCCTCGGGATTGCGCTCGAGGAACTTCGCGATCGGCGAGTTCTCGCCCAGCGCGCCGAGCAATTCGATCTTGGTATTGGGGAGCGTGACGAAGACCGTGTTCACGCCATGCTCGGCCTGCGGCTCAATGGCGGACACCTCGCCCCCCAGCGTGTCGCGATAGGTGGCGATCGCCGCATCGAGATCCGGCACGGCGATGGCGACGTGGTTCAGACGGCCGATCATGCAAGTCCCCTCCCCGTTCAGCCTGCCCCGGGAGCGCTCTCCCGAGGCGTGAGGCTGCGGTACTGAGGGAGTACGCACAGCGCGCGTCAGTCGCTCACTGGCCGCGCATGCGGGCTCCCGGCCGGGTCTTCATACCGTGATGACGAGCACATGGCAGAGCGGCTTCTTGCCCCAGGCGGCGTTGATCTGGCCGCGCACTGCTCGCGTCACCGATTCCGCCACCGCGTCCGGGTCGCGCCGGCGGCCCTTGGGCAGGCCGTCGAGGCAGTTCAGCACCGCGTCCTCGACCACCTCGTCGAGCGGCGTGCCACCGAGGCCGAGGCGCGGCAGGCCGGAGAGGTCGATCATCGGATCTCCCACCACCTCGCCCTTGGACGACATGGCGATGGCGACCGAGACCAACCCGCTGAAGGACAGGCGCCGGCGCTCGGCAATCGCCGGGTCGTCGGCGCCGACCAGCACCTGGCCGTCCTTATAGAGCTTGCCGGAATGGATCTCCTCGATCACCTCGGCACCCTGCGAGGGATCGGCGCTGATCAGGCGCACCACATCGCCGTCCACCAGCCGGATCACCTCGCGCACGCCCATGCGGCGGGCCAGCTCGGCATGCTCGTGCAGGTGCAGCGGCTCGCCATGCACCGGCACCGAAACCTGCGGGCGAAGCCATTGGTACATCTGCTCCATCTCGCCGCGACGCGGATGGCCGGAGACGTGCACGAGCCCGTCGCGGTCGGTGATGACCTTCACCCCCTGCAGGATCAGCGCGTTGATGATGCGGTTCACCGGCCGCTCATTGCCGGGGATGGTGCGCGAGGAGAAGATCACATGATCGCCCGGCGACAGCGCGATCTCGGGATGATCGTCATCGGCGATGCGCGCCAGCGCCGCGCGCGGCTCGCCCTGGCTGCCGGTGAGGATGGCCACCACCTTGTCGCGCGGCAGGAAGCCATAGGCGTCGGCGGAACGGAACGGCGGCAGGCCGTCGAGCATGTGCTGCTCGCGTGCCACCCCGATCACCCGTTCCATCGCCCGGCCGACCAGCACGACCTCGCGGCCGTTCTTCATCGCCGCCTCGGCGATGGAACGGATGCGCGCCACATTGGAGGCGAAGGTCGTCACCGCCACCCGGTTCGGCGCGGCGCCGATCATCTCGGTGAGCACCTTCTGCACATCGACTTCCGACGGCGAGATGCCGTCGCGAATGGCGTTGGTGGAATCGCAGATGACCGCGCGCACGCCCTCATCGCCCAGCGCCGAGAAGCGCACGGGATCGGTCACATTGCCGACCACCGGGGTCGGGTCGATCTTCCAGTCGCCCGTATGCACCACCATGCCCAGCGAGGTGCGGATGGCGAGCGCGTGGCTGTCGGGAATCGAATGCGCCACCGGCACGAACTCGACATCGAACGGGCCGATGCTGGTGCGCCCGCCGGTGGGCACGATGTGGAAGGGAATCTTGGGCGCCCCAGGCTCGCCCAGGCGCCGCGCCTCGGCGAGCGCGTGGGTAAAGGGCGTGGTGTAGACCGTGCAGCCAAGGCGCGGCCACAGGTCGACCAGCGCCCCGATATGGTCTTCATGCCCGTGGGTGATGACCAGACCGACCAGATTGCCCGCTTCCGCCTCGCGTTCGAGGAAGGCGACATCCGGCATGATCAGATCGATGCCCGGCACTTCCGGCGGCGCGAAGGAGATGCCGAGATCGACCGCGAGCCATTTGCGCCGGTTGCGTGGCCCCAGACCGTAAAGTCCGAGATTCATCCCGATCTCGCCGACCCCACCAAGGGGAGCGAAGACCAGTTCGTCCGGCCACTTGCTCACATTCCTGCCTTTCACACTGGCGCGGCGGACGTGGGAAACACGTCGCCGGCGCTGATCGTCTCGCGCACGCCGTCGGTACGGCGCAGCACCATGGCACCCGAAAAATCGAGCGCCTCGAATACTCCCTCGACCTCGCGGCTGCCAAGCCTCGCGGTCACGGCCTTGCCAAGGCCGCTTGCCCGGCGCAGCCAGGCCTCGCGGGTGCGGGCAAATCCCGCGCCGCGCTCCCATTCGGCAAGCCGCTCACCCATCGCCGCGTCGAGCGCGGCGAGCAAAGCGGGCGGGTCGGTCGGATAGCCGGAAGCGGCAAGATCCGTCGTCGGATAGGGCGTGTTGGCCGGATGGTGCGCGCAATTGACGCCAAAGCCAATCACCGTCGCCGCCCGGCCACCCGGCGGCACGGCCCCCTCAAGCAGGATGCCGGCGAGCTTCGCACCGTCGATCATCACGTCGTTCGGCCATTTCAGGCCAATGCGCAAGGGGTCGATGCCGGTAACGGCGCGCACGGCATCATAAAGTGCCAGCGCGGCGACAAAGCACAGCTCGGGCTGGCGGGGCACCGGGCCGGCATCCACCAGCAGCAGCGAGGCGTAGAGATTGCCCGGCTCCGAGGCCCAGGGCCGGCCGCGCCGGCCGCGCCCGCCGGTCTGCCGCTCGGCGACGAACCAGCACGGGGCCACGCCGCCCGCCCGGGCAAGGGCGACTTCATTGGTCGAACCGACCGTATCGAAACGGACGACCGGCGTAGCAACCGGCGTGGGCGCCATTCTCAGAAGAGCGCCCGTGCCGCCACGCCCGCCGCCGCGATCAGCGGGGCCGGATACACGAAGAACAGCAGGGTGAAGGTGCCCGACACGGCGAGAACCACCCGCGGCTCTGAACGCATCGGCTCGAAGGGCGCCGCCGGCTCGTCGAAATACATGATCTTGACGATGCGCAGATAGTAGAAGGCGCCGACGACGCTGGTGAGCACGCCGATGACGGCGAGCGCGTAGAGGCCGGATTCGATGGCCGCCAGGAACACGTAGTACTTGGCGAGGAAGCCGGCCAGCGGCGGAATGCCGGCGAGCGAGAACATCAGCACCGCCAGCATGAACGCCTTCACCGGGCTGGTGTGGGCAAGGCCGGCAAGTTCGTCATAGGTTTCGACCATGCCGTCCTTGCGCCGCATCGACAGGATGCAGGCGAAGGCGCCGAGCGTCATCGCCATGTAGATGGCCATGTAGACCAGCACGCCCTGCACGCCCTGCTCGGTGCCGGCGGCGAGGCCGACCAGCGCGAAGCCCATATGGCCGATCGAGGAATAGGCCATCAGGCGCTTGAAGTTGCGCTGGCCGATGGCGCCGAACGAACCCAGCGCCATCGAGGCGATGGAGACGAAGACGATGATCTGCTGCCACTGGTGGGTGACGTTGGGCAGCGCCTCCATGGCGAAGCGCACGAACACCGCCATCGCCGCCACCTTCGGCGCCGAGGCGAAGAACGCCGTCACGGGCGCGGGCGCGCCTTCATAGACGTCGGGCGTCCACATGTGGAACGGCACCGCAGAGACCTTGAAGCACAGGCCGGCGAACATGAAGACGATGCCGAAGATCAGGCCGAGCGAGGGCTCGCGGGCGGCCTGTGCGATCTGGGCGAAATTCACCGAGCCGGTGAAGCCATAGATCAGCGAGGCGCCGTAGAGCAGCATGCCGGAGGACAGCGCGCCGAGCACGAAGTACTTCAGGCCGGCCTCGGTGGAGCGCACGGAATCGCGGTTGTTGGCCGCGATCACATAGAGCGCCAAGCTCATCAGTTCGAGGCCCATATAGAGCGCGATCAGGTCGCCGGCCGAGATCAGCATCATCATGCCGAGGGTCGAGAGCAGCACCAGGATCGCGTATTCGAAGCGGTCCTGCTTCTCGGCCTTCAGCCAGTCCACCGACATGGCCAGCGTGCCGCCCGCGCCGAGCAGCGCCAGCACCTTCATGAACCGGCCGAAGGCGTCGACATGAAACGCGCCGTTGAACAGCGTCGCATCGGTGGGGCCCAGCAGGACCAGCACCAGCGCCGCGAACAGGGCGGCCAGCGCCAGCCCGTTCACCGTATCGGTCGATTTCGGGCCGGCGAAGGCACCGAACATCAGCAGCGCCAGGGCGGAGAAGGCCAGCAGCAGTTCGGGCAGCGCGGGGCCGAGCGCGGCGAGGGTGAGGGTCATTGGACGGGCTCCGCGATGGTCATGTGTCGGATCAAGGCAGCACCAGCGCGGCGGCCTTGATGGCGCCGGCGGCAACATCGGCGCGCGCGACGATCGCGTTCACCGCGACATTGCAGGCGTCGAGGATCGGCTGCGGCCAGACGCCGAACAGGATGGTGAAGAACAGCAGCGGAACCAGCGTGGCCAGCTCGCGCGGGTTCACGTCCCGGATGTTCTTCAGGCTTTCCTTCTCCAGCGCGCCGAACACGACCCGGCGATAGAGCCAGAGCGCATAGGCGGCGGAAAGGATGACGCCCGTCGTGGCGAGGAAGGCCACCCAGGTGTTGCGCCCGAAGGCGGCGAGCAGGGTCAGGAACTCGCCGATGAAGCCCGACGTGCCCGGCAGGCCGACATTGGCCATGGTGAACACCATGAACAGCGTGGCGTAGACCGGCATGCGGAAGACGAGGCCGCCATAGGCCGCGATCTCGCGGGTGTGCATGCGGTCATAGAGCACGCCGACGCACAGGAACAGCGCTCCCGAGACGAAGCCGTGGCTGACCATCTGGAACACCGCGCCCTGGATGCCTTCCTGGGTCAGGGTGAAGATGCCCATCGTCACATAGCCCATATGGGCGATGGAGGAGTAGGCGATCAGCTTCTTCATGTCCTCCTGCCGCAGGGCGACCAGCGAGGTGTAGATGATCGCGATCACCGAGAGGGTGAAGACGAAGGGCGCGAAATAGGCCGAGGCGTCCGGGAACATCGGCAGCGAGAAGCGCAGCAGGCCGTAGCCGCCCATCTTCAGCATGATCGCCGCCAGGATCACCGAACCCGCCGTCGGCGCCTCGACATGCGCGTCGGGAAGCCAGGTATGCACCGGCCACATCGGCATCTTCACCGCGAAAGAGGCGAAGAAGGCGATCCAGAGCCAGTACTGCATGCCCTCCGGGAAATCGTGCTTCAGCAGCACGGCAATGTCGGTGGTGCCCGCCTGCCAGTAGATGGCCATGATGGCGAGCATCATCAGCACCGAGCCGGCCAGCGTGTAGAGGAAGAACTTGAACGCCGCGTAGACCTTACGCCCATGCCCCCAGATGCCGATGATGAGGAACATCGGGATCAGGCCGCCCTCGAAGAAGAAGTAGAACAGCAGCAGGTCGAGGACGGAGAAGGTGCCGATCATCAGCGTTTCGAGCACCAGGAAGCAGATCATGTACTCCTTCACGCGGTGCTGGATCGCGTCCCAGCTCGCGAGAATGCACATGGGCATCAACAGCGTCGTCAGCAGCACGAAGGGCAGCGAAATGCCGTCGACGCCCATCCGGTAGGCGGCGACATCGCCGAGCCAGGCCTGGTACTCGACGAACTGGAAGTCCGGGTTCGACGGGTCAAAGCCGAACAGCAGCAGCAGCGAGATGACGAAGGTGACAAGGGTCGCCCACAGCGCCACCCAGCGGGCGTTGCGCTTGGCAACCTCATCGTCGCCGCGGATCATCAGAACGATCAGCAGCGCACCGACCAGCGGCAGGAAGGTGACGACGGAGAGAATGGGCCACTCATACATCAGTGCGCGCCCCCGAACATGAACCAGGTAATGAAGGCCGCGACACCCACCAGCATCACGAAGGCATAGTGGTAGAGATAGCCGGTCTGCAGGCGCACGACGCGGTTGGTCACGTCGATGACGCGGGCCGAGACGCCGTTCGGGCCGTAGCCGTCAATGACCCGCACGTCGCCCTGCTTCCACAGGAAGTTGCCGAGCCACATGGTCGGGCGCACGAACAGGAAGTCGTAGATCTCGTCGAAGTACCACTTGTTGAGCAGGAAGCGGTACAGCACGTCGTTCTGCTTGGCGAGCGCCTTCGGAACGGCCGTGTTGGCGATGTACATCCAGTAGGCGACGGCGAAGCCGATCGCCATCATCACCGTCGGGGCCCATTTCGCCCAGGCGGGAATGTGGTGCATCTCCTCGAGGATCTTGTTGTCCGAGGCCATGAAGATCGACTCGCGGAAGAAGTGATCCACATCGTGCCCGACGAAGTACGGGTAGAGGATCATGCCGGCGAACAGCGCGCCGAGCGAGAGCACCCCGAGCGGGATCAGCATGGTCAGCGGCGATTCATGCGCGTGGTCGAAGGTGTGGTGGTCCGCGCGCGTCTTGCCGTGGAAGGTCATGAACATCTGCCGCCAGGTGTAGAAGGCGGTAAGCGCCGCCGCCGCCACCGTCATCACCCAGGCATAGGTGGCGAAGGGGCTGTGGCTGACAAAGGCGGTCTCGATGATCGCGTCCTTGGAGAAATAGCCGGCCGTGAAGGGGAAGCCGGTCAGCGCCAGGCCACCGATCAGCATGGTGGCGTAGGTGAACGGGATCTTCCGCCACAGGCCGCCCATGTGGCGCATGTCCTGCTCATGGTGCATCGCGTGGATGACCGAGCCGGCGGCAAGGAACAGCAGCGCCTTGAAGAAGCCATGCGTGAGCAGGTGGAACACGCCGACCGAATAGGCGCCGGTGCCGAGCGCGGTGAACATGTAGCCGAGCTGCGAGCAGGTGGAATAGGCGATCACCCGCTTGATGTCGTTCTGCACGCAGCCGATCGTCGCCGCGAAGAAGGCGGTGGAGGCGCCGACGAACAGCACGACGTTGAGCGCGATCGGGGACAGTTCGAACAGCGGCGACATGCGCGCCACCATGAACACGCCGGCCGTCACCATGGTCGCGGCGTGAATGAGGGCGGAGACCGGGGTCGGGCCTTCCATCGCGTCCGGCAGCCAGGTGTGCAGGCCGAGCTGCGCCGACTTGCCCATGGCGCCGATGAACAGCAGCAGGCAGATCACCGTCGGCGCGTGCCACTCATGGCCGAGGAACAGGATGTTCTTGTCCATCAGCGACGGCGCGGCAGCGAACACCTGCTCGAAGGCGACCGAGCCGGTCATCAGGTAGATGGCGAAGATGCCGAGCGCGAAGCCGAAATCGCCGACGCGGTTGACGATGAAGGCCTTCATCGCCGCGGCGCAGGCCGACGGCTTGTCATACCAGAAGCCGATCAGCAGATAGGAGGCCAGGCCCACCCCCTCCCAGCCGAAGAACAGCTGCACGAGGTTGTCGCTCGTCACCAGCATCAGCATGGCGAAGGTGAAGAGCGAGAGATAGGCGAAGAAGCGCGGCCGGCTCGGGTCCTCGTGCATGTACCCCATGGAGTACAGGTGCACCAGCGAGGACACCGTGGTGACGAGGATCAGCATCACGGCGGTGAGCGTGTCGACACGGATCGCCCAGGTGACGTCGAGCTTACCCGACGCCATCCAGGTGAACAGCTCGACAGTGCCCGACTGGCCGCCAAAGGCGGTCTGGAAGAACACGATCCACGCGAAGAAGGCGGAGATGACGAGCAGCCCGGTCGTGACCAGCTCCGAGGCGCGTGCGCCGATCAGCCGGCCGAACAGGCCGGCGATGAGGAAGCCGACAAGGGGGAGAAATACGATCGCCTGGTACATGAATGCCCGCTCAGCCCTTCATGGTGTTGATGTCCTCGACGGCGATCGACCCGCGATTGCGGTAGAACACCACGAGGATGGCGAGACCGATGGCGGCCTCGGCGGCGGCGACCGTCAGCACGAACAGGGCAAAGACCTGTCCGACGATGTTGCCGAGGAAGATCGAGAAGGCGACGAGGTTGATGTTCACCGCCAGCAGGATGAGTTCCACCGACATCAGTATGACGATGACGTTCTTCCGGTTGAGGAAGATGCCGAGCGTGCCGAGCGTGAACAGGATCGCCGCGACGGTCAGATAGTGCGGAAGGCCGATCGCCATGGCTCAGAGCCCCTTGCCGGAAGGCACCTTGACGACGTCGATCGCCATCGCCTTGGTGCGCGCGTTCTGGACCGGGATGCTCTGGCGCTTGACGTTCTCCTTGTGGCGAAGCGTCAGCACGATGGCACCGATCATGGCGACCAGCAGGATGAAGCCCGCCGCCTGGAAGAAATAGACATAGTCCGTGTACAGCACCCGGCCGATCGCCACCGCGTTCGACACTTCAGGCGCGGCCGAGGTGACGGCGCCGGTGACGCCGGCGCCGAAGGTCCAGGAACCGACCACCAGCACCAGTTCGGCGAGGAAGATAAACCCGACCAGCACGCCGACCGGCAGATATTGCAGGAAGCCCTGGCGCAGCTCGACGAAATCGACGTCGAGCATCATCACCACGAACAGGAACAGCACCGCCACCGCGCCGACATAGACCACGATGAGCAGCATCGCGATGTACTCGGCGCCGATCAGGATGAACAGGCCCGAGGCGTTGACGAAGGTCAGGATCAGGAACAGCACCGAATGGACCGGGTTCCGCGACGCGATGACCATGAAGGCCGAGGCCACGGCGACCCCGGCGAAGAGATAGAAGAACAGCGCGGCGAGGCTCATGCCCGGCACCCCCCAGTCATACCGGCGCCCGCCATCCCGGCGGTCGCGGCGCGAAGGGCCTTGGCGGCCCGTATCGTTTCGGTCTTCACGTTCCCAGCCCCCTGCGCGCTCAACGGTACGGCGCGTCCAGCGCCATGTTGCGCGCGATCTCGCGCTCCCAGCGGTCGCCATTCGCGAGCAGCTTGGCCTTGTCGTAGTACAGTTCTTCGCGCGTCTCGGTGGCGAATTCGAAATTCGGCCCCTCGACGATGGCATCGACCGGGCAGGCCTCCTGGCAGAAGCCGCAATAGATGCACTTCACCATGTCGATGTCGTAACGGGTGGTGCGGCGGGTGCCGTCATTGCGGCGCGGGCCGGCCTCGATGGTGATGGCCTGCGCCGGGCAGATCGCCTCGCACAGCTTGCAGGCGATGCAGCGCTCTTCCCCGTTGGGATAGCGGCGCAGCGCATGCTCGCCACGGAAGCGCGGCGACACCGGGTTCTTCTCGAAGGGATAGTTGATCGTCGCCTTCGGCTTGAAGAAATAGCGCATCGCCAGGAAGAACGCCGAGACGAACTCGGTGAGCAGCAGCTGGCGTGCGGCCAGGTCCAATCTCATGTCGCTCTCCTCAATCGGCCATGGCCGCGGCAAGGCCGAAGCCCACCAGCGGCATCGAAACGGCGAAGACGCGGATAACGGTCTTCCACCACGAAATCACTCCCGCCAGCTGGTCAGGATTCAGCTTGCGGGCCTCTTTGGAACCGCGGATCGACGTCTCGACGACCCCCGGCAGAATGAACCATTCGAGTGCGCCGAAGACCGCACCCGCAGCCGCGCCCGCCCAACCGACGGCGGACGCTTCCATCAGGGCCTGGAGCGTGCCCTCATCCATCTCATCCCCCCGCAGCCGACAGGCCGCTGAAGTGCAGAACGGAGGCCACGATCACCACCATCGCCAGCGAGATCGGCAGGAACACCTTCCAGCCGAGGCGCATGAGCTGGTCATAGCGGTAGCGCGGGACCATCGCCTTCACCATGGCGAACATGAAGAACACCAGCAGGACCTTGAGCAGGAACCAGATGATTCCCGGCACCCAGGTGAAGGGCGCCACCGGCACAGGCGGCAGCCAGCCGCCCATGAACAGGATGGTGGTCAGCGCGCACATGGTCATGATCGCCACATACTCGCCGAGCATGAACATCATGTACGGGGTGGAGCCGTACTCCACCATGAAGCCGGCCACCAGCTCCGATTCCGCTTCGCCCAGATCGAAGGGCGGGCGGTTGGTCTCGGCCAGCGCCGAGATGAAGAAGATCACGAACATCGGGAACAGCGGCAGCCAGTACCAGCCGAGGATGCCCCATGACGTGTTCTGCGCCTCGACGATGGCGGTCAGGTTCAGCGAGCCGGCGCAGAGCAGCACGGTGACGATGACGAAGCCGATCGAGACCTCGTAGGACACCATCTGCGCCGCCGCGCGCAGCGCCGACAGGAACGGGTATTTCGAGTTCGACGCCCAGCCGGCCATGATGGTGCCGTACACGCCGAGCGAGGAAATCGCGAAGATGTAGAGCACGCCGACATTGATGTCGGCCACCACCCAGCCGGCATCGATCGGCACCACCGCCCAGGCGGCCAGCGCCAGCAGGCAGGTGACGAAGGGCGCCAGCAGGAACACGCCCTTATTGGCACCGTCCGGGATCACCGGTTCCTTGAGCACGAACTTCAGCAGGTCGGCGAAGGACTGGAACAGGCCGAACGGCCCGACCACGTTGGGGCCGCGACGCAGCTGCACCGCCGCCCAGATCTTGCGGTCGGCCAGCAGCACATAGGCGACGATGATCAGCAGGCCGACCAGCAGCGCGAGGCTCTGGGCGACGATGATGAGCACCTGGATCAGCGTGTCGAACCAGCTTGTTTCGGTCATGTGCTCCCTCCCCTCACTCGGCCGCCGCCGCGTGGCGGCTGGACGCGAGCGCGGAGCATTCGGCCATCACGGCGGACGCGCGTGCGATCGGATTGGTGAGATAGAAATCGGTGACGACACCGCGGAACGGCCCGCTCGCCGGCGTGCCGCCGGACGCGGCCAGCGCGGCCACGGCCGCCGGGTCCGCCGGCGTCACATGGTCGATCCGGGCCAGATGCGGATGCGCCGCATAGAGCGCCGCGCGCAGCTGCGCCAGCGTGTCGAAAGGCAGGCGATGGCCGACGACGTCGGACAGGGCGCGCAGCACAGCCCAGTCCTCGCGCGCCTCGCCGGGCGGGAAGGCGGCGCGGTTGGCGATCTGCGCCCGCCCTTCCGTGTTCACATAGGTGCCCGACTTCTCGGTATAGGCGGCGCCTGGCAGGATGACGTCGGCGCGATGGGCGCCGCGATCACCATGGGTGCCGAGATAGACCACGAAGGCCCCCGGGGCGATGTCGATCTCGTCGGCGCCGAGCGCGAACAGCACGTCGACCCCGCCGGCATTGGTCATCGCCACCGCGTCCAGCCCGCCCTCGCCCGGCACCGCGCCGATATCGAGCGCGCCGACGCGGGAGGCCGCCGTGTGCAGCACGGAGAAGCCGTTCCAGCCTTCCGTCACCGCGCCGACCGCCTCCGCCACGCGGGCGGCCAGCGCCAGCACCGCCGCGCCATCGGCACGGGCGAGAGCGCCCTGCCCGATCAGGATCAGCGGCCGCTTGGCGCCCTTCAGCGTCTCGGCGAAGCTGCCGCTGGCGAGAAGGTCGGCCAGCGTGTCGGAGCCGGCGCCGAGATAGTCATAGGGATAGGTCAGGTCGACCGGCTCGCCGATCAGGCCGATCGGGAAGCCTCCCTGCAGCCAGCGCTTGCGGATGCGGGCATTGAGCACGCTCGCCTCAAGGCGCGGGTTGGAGCCGATGATCAGCAGCGCATCCGACTGCTCGATGCCGGCAATGGTGGCGTTGAACAGATAGCTGGCGCGGCCGAGCGCGGGGTCGAGCTTCGCCCCGTCCTGGCGGCAGTCGATGCTGGACGAGCCGAGCGCCGCGAGCAGCGCCTTCAGCGCGAAGGCTTCTTCCACCGAGGCGAGGTCGCCGACCAGGCCGCCGATGCGGGTGCCCGGCACGCCCTTCACCTGGGCGGCGATGGCGGCGAAGGCCTCCGGCCAGCTCGCGACCTTCAGCTTGCCACCGACCCGCACATAGGGGCGGTCGAGGCGCTGGGTCTTCAGACCGTCCCAGATGTAGCGGGTCTTGTCGGAGATCCACTCCTCGTTCACGTCCTCATTGAGACGCGGCAGGACGCGCATGACCTCGCGACCGCGCGTGTCGACGCGGATATTGGAGCCGACCGCGTCCATCACGTCGATGGATTCGGTCTTTGACAGTTCCCACGGGCGGGCGTGATAGGCATAGGGGCGCTGGGTCAGCGCGCCGACCGGGCAGAGATCGGCGACATTGCCCTGCAGCTCGGAGGACAGCGCCGCCTCCAGATAGGTGGTGATCTCCATGTCCTCGCCGCGCCCGATGGCGCCAAGCTCGGCCACACCCGCGACTTCGGTGGTGAAGCGGACGCAGCGGGTGCACTGGATGCACCGGGTCATCGAGGTCTTGATCAGCGGGCCGATATATTTGTCTTCGACCGCGCGCTTGTTCTCGGCATAGCGGGACGTGTCCACGCCATAGGCCATGGCCTGGTCCTGCAGGTCGCACTCGCCGCCTTGGTCGCAGATCGGGCAGTCGAGCGGGTGGTTGATGAGCAGGAACTCCATCACCCCCTCGCGCGCCTTCTTCACCATCGGGCTCTTGGTGAGCACGACGGGGGGCTCGCCATTGGGGCCGGGGCGCAGGTCGCGCACATTCATCGCGCAGCTGGCGGTGGGCTTGGGCGGGCCGCCCTTCACCTCAACCAGACACATGCGGCAATTGCCGGCGATGGACAGCCGCTCATGGAAGCAGAAGCGCGGGATTTCCGCGCCCGCCGCCTCGCAAGCCTGGAGCAGCGTGAACTCCGGCGGAACATCAAGCTCGATGTCGTCGACGATGATCTTGGCCATGATGCTCTCTTACTCCGCCGCCACCGGCACCGGGTCGGAATGCGGGTTCGCCGAATACTGGTCGATCCGCCTTTCGATCTCGGGACGGAAATGCCGGATCAGGCCCTGCACCGGCCACGCCGCCGCGTCGCCGAGCGCACAGATGGTGTGGCCCTCGACCTGGGTCGTGACCTGCAGCAGCAGGTCGATCTCACGCTTCTGCGCCCGGCCCTCGACCATGCGGTCGAGCACGCGCCACATCCAGCCCGTGCCCTCGCGGCAGGGGGTGCACTGGCCGCAGCTCTCGTGCCGGAAGAAATAGGAGATGCGGGCGATGGCCTTCACCACGTCGGTGGACTTGTCCATCACCAGCACGCCGGCGGTGCCGAAGCTCGACTTCACCGCGCGGCAGCCGTCGAAGTCCATGATCAGGTCTTCGCACTGGTCGGCCGGGATGATCGGGCACGACGCGCCGCCGGGGATGATGGCCAGCAGATTGTCCCAGCCGCCGCGCACGCCGCCGCCATGCTTCTCGATCAGTTCCTTGAACGGGATGCTCATCGCCTCTTCGACGATGCAGGGCGTGTTCACATGGCCGGAAATGCCGAACAGCTTGGTGCCGACATTGTTCGGCCGGCCGATGGAGGAGAACCACGACGCGCCGCGCCGCAGGATGGTAGGGGCGACCGCGATGGATTCGACGTTGTTCACCGTCGTCGGGCAGCCATAGAGGCCGACATTGGCCGGGAAAGGTGGCTTCAGCCGCGGCTGGCCCTTCTTGCCCTCAAGGCTCTCCAGCAGCGCGGTTTCCTCGCCGCAGATATAGGCGCCGGCGCCATGGTGGACATAGATGTCCATGTCCCAGCCATGCACGTTGTTCTTGCCGATGAGGCGCGCCTCATAAGCCTGGTCGACCGCCGCCTGCAGGTGCTCGCGCTCCTGGATGAACTCGCCGCGCACATAGATATAGGCTGTGTGCGCGCCCATGGCGAAGCCGGCGATCAGGCAGCCCTCGACCAGATGATGCGGGTCGTGGCGCAGAATCTCGCGGTCCTTGCAGGTGCCCGGCTCGGACTCGTCGGCATTGACGACGAGATAGTGCGGGCGCCCGTCATTGTTCTTGGGCATGAACGACCATTTGAGGCCGGTCGGGAAGCCGGCGCCACCGCGCCCGCGCAGGCCCGAGGCCTTCATATGCTCGATGATGAAATCGCGGCCGGCATCGAGGAACAGCTTGGTGCCGTCCCACGAGCCACGCTTCAGCGCGCCCTGCAGCCCCCAGTCATGGTGGCCATAGATATTGGTGAAGATGCGATCCTTGTCGGCAAGCATGGTTCGCTCCTCATTCCGCCTTCGGGTCCGTCGCCTTGCCGGGCGGCGGGGCAACAGGCTTCTTCGGCTTCTCCTTGTCGGCTTCGCCAGCGGCCTCGACCGCCTTGGCGGCGGGGGCGGCGGCGGGAGCCGGGTCGCTCTTGGGCGGCGGCGGCGGCGCGGCAGCCGCGGCGGCCGGCGGCGGGGCATCGGGAGCCGCCTCGCCCTTGGCCTTGGCGGCGAGCGCCTCGCGGGCGAGCGCAAGGCCGGCACCCTGCCCGACCATCGAGCCATCGAACAGTTCCGGCGCCGTCAGCACCCGCAGCCCGGTGACGGGCGCGGAGGTGTGGCGGCCATTCTGCGGACCGGGCGCGGGATGTTCGCCACGCTCGAAGGCGTCGAGGATCTTCTCCAGATCCTCCGGCGTCAGGTCTTCATAGACGTCCTTCCACACCTGGATCATCGGCGCGTTGACGCAGGTGCCGGCGCATTCCACCTCTTCCCACGACAGATCGCCGCTGGCGGAGAGATGGAACGGCTCCTCATGGATCCGGCTCTTGCAGACCTTGATCAGGTCGCCGGCCCCGCGCAGCATGCAGGGCGTGGTGCCGCACACCTGGATATGGGCCCGCTTGCCGACCGGCTGCAGCTGGAACTGGGTGTAGAAGGTGGCGACCTCATAGACGCGGATCGGCGCCATGCCGAGCATGTCGCCGACATAGCGCATCGCCGGCTCCGAGACCCAGCCGCCCGCCTGCTCCTGCGCGCGCATGAGCAGCGGAATCACCGCGCTGGCCTGCCGGCCGGGCGGAAATTTCGCGATGGTCTTCTCGGCCCAGGCGAGATTCTCGTCCGTGAACGCGAAGCTCTCGGGCTGAACCTCTTTTGGAGCAAGCCTACGGACAGACATGCCGTACCCTTCCGATCGAACCGCGTCCCCGAGGGATCAGCGGTCCACTTCACCGAACACGATATCCAGCGATCCAAGGATCGCCGAAATGTCCGCGAGCATGTAGCCGCGGCACAGGAAATCCATCGCCTGAAGATGCGCGAAGCCGGGTGCGCGGATCTTGCAGCGATAGGGCTTGTTGGTGCCGTCGGCGACGAGATAGACGCCGAACTCACCCTTGGGGGCTTCCACTGCGGCGTAGACCTCGCCGGCGGGAACGTGGAAGCCTTCCGTGTAGAGCTTGAAATGGTGGATGAGCGCTTCCATCGAGCGCTTCATCTCGCCGCGCTTGGGCGGCACGATCTTGTTGTCGACCGCCGAGACCGGGCCGGCTTCCTTCAGCAGGCGCTCGCAGCACTGGCGCATGATCTGCGCCGACTGCCGCATCTCTTCCATGCGGATGCAGTAGCGATCGTAATTGTCGCAGTTCTTGCCGATCGGAATGTCGAATTCCAGCTCGTCATAGCACTCATAGGGCTGCGACTTGCGCAGATCCCAGGCCGCGCCCGAGCCGCGCACCATCACCCCGGAGAAGCCCCACGCCCAGGCGTCTTCCAGGCTGACAATGCCGATATCGACATTGCGCTGCTTGAAGATGCGGTTGTCGGTGAGCAGGCCTTCCAGATCGTCCATGAAGCCGGGGAAGGTCTTGGTCCAGGCGAGGATGTCCTCGACCAGCGCGCGCGGCAGGTCCTGATGGACGCCACCGGGGCGGAAATAGGCCGCGTGCATGCGCGAGCCGGAGGCCCGCTCATAGAACATCATCAGCTTCTCGCGTTCCTCGAAGCCCCACAGCGGCGGGGTGAGCGCGCCGACGTCGAGCGCCTGCGTGGTCACGTTCAGCATGTGGGAGAGGATGCGGCCGATCTCGGAATAGAGCACGCGGATCAGCTGGCCGCGCTTGGGCACGGTGATGTCGAGCATGCGCTCGATCGCCAGGCAGAAGGCGTGCTCCTGGTTCATCGGCGCGACATAGTCGAGCCGGTCGAAATAGGGCACCGCCTGCAGATAGGTCTTGGCCTCGATCAGCTTCTCGGTGCCGCGATGGAGAAGGCCGATATGCGGGTCGACGCGCTCGACGATTTCGCCGTCGAGTTCGAGAATGAGGCGCAGAACGCCGTGCGCCGCAGGGTGCTGCGGGCCGAAATTGATCTGGAAGTTGCGGACGTTGGGGTCGATCTTGCCGGGTGCGTTCATCGCTCGGACCTCACCTCAGCCCGCCTTCGGGGTGGTTGCCTTCTCGTCGCCGGGGAGCACGTAGTCCGGCCCCTCCCATGGCGAGAGAAAGTCGAAGCTGCGGAATTCCTGCGCCAGCTTCACCGGCTCATAGACCACGCGCTTGCGCTCGTCGTCATAGCGCACCTCGACGAGGCCGGTGGTCGGGAAGTCCTTGCGCAGCGGATAGCCGTCAAAGCCGTAATCGGTGAGGATGCGGCGCAGTTCGGGATGGCCGGAGAACAGGATGCCGTACATGTCGAACGCCTCGCGCTCGAACCAGAAGGCGCCGGCGAAGACGGAGGTGGCCGAGGCGACCGGCGTCGTCTCGTCGGTCTCGACCTTGATGCGGATGCGGGCATTCAGCGTCGGCGACAGCAGGTGATAGACCACGTCGAAGCGCTTCTCGCGCTGCGGCCAGTCGACACCGCAAATGTCGATGAAGCTCACGAAGCGGCAGGACGGGTCGTCGCGCAGGAAGGTCAGCACCTTGATGACCTCGGGAGCCGACGCCACCAGCGTCAGCTCGCCATAGGACACAATCACTTCCTCGACCGCGTCGGGAAGCGATTCCTTCACATGCACGCCCAGCTCTTTCAGCGTCTCGTCCATATCGCCTCGAACCCTCAGCGCTCGATCGTCCCGGTGCGGCGGATCTTCTTCTGCAGCAGCAGCACGCCGTACAGCAGGGCCTCTGCGGTCGGCGGGCAGCCGGGAATGTAGATGTCCACCGGCACGATGCGGTCGCAGCCGCGCACGACCGAATAGGAATAGTGGTAGTAGCCGCCGCCATTGGCGCAGGAGCCCATGGAGATGACGTAGCGCGGCTCCGGCATCTGGTCGTAGACCTTGCGCAGCGCCGGCGCCATCTTGTTGGTCAGCGTGCCGGCGACGATCATGACGTCGGACTGGCGCGGCGAGGCGCGCGGCGCGAAGCCGAACCGCTCCACGTCGTAGCGCGGCATCGAGGTCTGCATCATCTCGACCGCGCAGCAGGCGAGGCCGAAGGTCATCCACATCAGCGAGCCGGTACGGGCCCAGTTGATGAGGTCATCCGTCGCGGTCACGAGGAAGCCCTTGTCGGCGAGCTCCGCATTGACCTCGACGAAGAACGGATCGGTGGCGCCCACCGGGCGGCCGGTATTGGGGTCGATGATACCCTTGGCCGCCGGGGCGACGAGAGGGCTATGCGCGCTCAATCCCATTCGAGCGCTCCCTTCTTCCACTCGTAGACAAAACCGATGGTGAGTACGAAGAGGAACACCATCATGGACCAGAAGCCAAAATTGCCGAGCTCCCCGAATGTGATCGCCCAGGGAAACAGGAAGGCGACTTCCAGATCGAAGATGATGAAGAGAATGGCGACCAGGTAGAACCGTACGTCGAACTTCATGCGCGCATCGTCGAACGCATTGAAGCCACATTCATAGGCCGACATCTTCTCCGGGTCGGGCCGGCTGAAGGCGACCAGGAACGGCGCAACCAGAAGGGCGATGCCGATGAATCCCGACACGCCAATAAAGATCACGACGGGCAGATAATCCTGAAGCAGGTTGCTCATGGATGGGATCCTCCCGGGCCAGGATAGGTCATCGGTCGTGCAATCGCAGTTGCGAAATATTCAAAGCACGCGGCAGGCTTAACGCACCGCCCGGACCGAGGCAAGGGCATCCGCTGGCAATCGCGCAGGTCTGGTATACAGAATTCACACCTTGCGCGGACGGCGGCCGCGCGCCAGCGCATCCTCCCGAAAGCGCCCGTAAAATAGCGCCAAACAACAGGATTTGCCGCTCAATCGGCGGCGCCGCGCGAAGGCGCCCGTAGATACAACGCGGCGGAAGGCCTGGAGGGCTTCGGTAGCTTGATACGCATGGCTGCAGGGCCAGTGGCCGGCCGGGGGCGGACAGAGCCCCGCCCGGCGCTTGGCGACCGGAAGCGAGGCGTCCGGCGCGCCGGTCATCGCCCCTCTGCCGGCGCAGGTGGGACAATTCGCCCACTTTGATAAGCGCAAGCGCCTGCCGGCGGCGCAAGCCGCTGCGGCAGGCGCTGTGGCGTGCGCCGTCGGCTCAGGGTCGGTTCCAGATGTCGGCGTCGATCTGGCCGGTGAGTTCGGGCATGGAGGCGGCGGTGAAGCGCGGCTTCTTGCCGGCCCGCCGCTGCTCCAGATAATCGCGGGTCAGCCGCGACACGAGTCCCGAGAGCAGGACAATGGCGATGAGGTTGACCGTCGCCATCAGCCCCATCGAGGCGTCGGCGGCGTTGAACACCGTCGCCACCGATTCGTGCGCGCCCCACACCACCATCACCATCACCGCCAGCCGCAGCACCGCCAGCCCGGCATGGCTGCCAATGCCGAGATAGACCAGCGCCCCCTCGGCATAGGAGTAGTTGCCGATGATCGAGGTGAAGGCGAAGAAGAAGATCGCCACGGCGACGAAATAGCTCCCCGCCCAGCCGATATGATGCGTCATCGCCGCCTGGGTGAGCTGGGTGCCGGTGAGGCCGGAGCCCGGCTCCAGCAGGCCCGACAGCAGGATCAGGAACGCGGTCGCGGTGCAGATGAGGATGGTGTCGATGAACACGCCCAGCGCCTGCACGAAGCCCTGGCTCACCGGGTGATGCGGATCAGGCGTGGCGACGGCGGCGATGTTCGGCGCCGAGCCCATGCCCGCCTCGTTGGAGAACAGGCCGCGCTTCACCCCGTTGAGCATCGCCGCCGCGACCGAGCCGGCAACGCCGCCGGCCGCCGGCGCGAAGCCGAAGGCGCTGGCGATGATCAGCGAGAACATGGCCGGCACTTCGCTGACGTTCATCGCCACGGCGAACAGCGCCATGCCGAGATAGCCCGCCGCCATGAACGGCACGACGATCTCGGCCACCCGGGCGATGGCGGCGATGCCGCCGAAGATGATGGCGCCGGTGAGAACCGCGATGACCAGCCCGGTGGCGAGCTTGGGCGCGCCAAAGGCGCCTTCCATCGCGTCGGCGATCGAATTGGCCTGCACCGCATTGAAAATGAGGCCGAAGGAGAGGATCAGGCACACAGAGAAGATCGACCCGGCCCACGGCGCCTTGAGGCCCTTGGCCATGTAGAAGGCGGGACCGCCGCGATAATGGCCGTCCGCGTCCTTGATCTTGTAGAGCTGGGCCAGCGTGCTTTCGGCGAAGGCCGTGGCCATGCCGAGCGAGGCGACCACCCACATCCAGAAGATCGCTCCCGGCCCGCCGAGATAAAGCGCCACCGCCACGCCGGCGATATTGCCGGTGCCGACGCGCGAGGCGAGGCTGGTGCAGAGCGCCTGGAACGGCGTGATGCCGGCATGATCGGTTTCACTCGACCCCAGGACCGAACGGATCATCTCGGGGAAATGCACGATCTGCAGGAATTTGAGCCGGATGGTGAAATAGACCCCCACTGCCAGCAGGCCATAGATCAGCACATAGCCCCAGAAGATGGTGTTCAGAAAATCGATGATCGAATCCATGGCCGCCTCTTGAATCACCATCCGCACCGAGTATGCCGCTACCACGCTACACGAGCGGTCATGTCATTGTCACACAGACAATCGCCTCCTGACGCTGTGATTTTTTAGGCAGGACGTTGGCTCGCAACGGCGCTGGCGCACCTCCACGCGGCAATGGGGCCTTGCCCCACCGCATGGGCGACGGAGTCCGGAAAGCGCCATTCAGCGAGCCGCTCAGGGCATGGCCGCGCCCGGCCGGCACGGGCTCTCCTGCGGGATAGCCCAGGCAAAGCAAGCGGGGCCGGGCCGCGATCCCCTCCCCGCGCCCGGGCGTCAGCCGGCATGTCGCGAGGTTGCCGGGCCTATTCCATGATCTGCGGCGTGCCGCAATTAGGTGGCGCGCAATCGGGCAGCTTGATCTCGGCCGCCTTGCCCTCGGGCGGCGGACCGGGCAGCGGCACCAGCTCGCCGGTCTGCGGCTGCGGCGCATCCGGGCCGACGCTGTTGATGAAGGGGCTGGGCGAGGCCTGCCCCGGCGGCGGGGTCATGGTGTCCTGGGCGAACGCCGGCACGCCAGCGCCGGCCAACAGCAGCACGGAGGCCAGAAGGCTGGCCGACGGGAATGCTTTCATCATGCGCCCTACCTCGCTCGCAACGCCTCGCGTGAATCTATCAGGCCATCCGCGCGCATAAAAGCCGGCGCGGCGCCGAAACACGCCTGCATGGCGCGGCCCTGCGGCAGAAGATCATCAGAGATCAGGCGTCGACGGAGTTTCGAAGAAAAGGAAATAAAGCCGGGAATTCAATCTCGTCCGGCAGGTCCATCGCAAGGGATGGCGGGAGTGACGGGGCTCGAACCCGCGACCTCCGGCGTGACAGGCCGGCGCTCTAACCAACTGAGCTACACCCCCCTGCGCGGGTCGGAAGCACCGGGCCCCGCAGCGAGTGGCCGGGTGTTAAGGCACGCTCTCGCAGGTGTCAAGCGCGGGAGCGCCCGGCCTGTGAACAGCCTGTGAATAGTCTCAGCCCGGCAGCTGCGGCCGGCTTTTGGACAGCAGGCTATCGCCAAGCGCCATAGTGGCAATGAGCAGTGGCACGGAGAGGAAGGTTCCCGCCGGCCCCCACAGCCAGGTCCACAAGGCCATGGACAGGAAGACGGCAAAGGGATTGAGCGACACACGGCGGCCAATGATCAGCGGGGTCAGGAACTGTCCCTCGATGCTGGTGATGACCAGAAACGCCGCCGCCGGCAGCAGGCCCGGCAGCAGGCCGGGAAAGGAGACGACGCCTGCCATGGCCAGAATCAGCGTCGTCACCGCCGGCCCGACATAGGGAACATAGTTCAGCACGCCGGCCAGCACGCCCCAGAGCGGCGGATTGGGCAGGCCGAGCGCCCAGGTCATCAGGCCGGTTGCGATGCCGAGGCCGATATTGATGAAGGTGGCCGTGAGGAGATAGGCGCCGAGCCTTTCCTCGATCTCGCGGAAGACCCGCAGCGCCGCCAGCCGCGTCTTGCGCGGGGTCATCACCTGCACCACCCGGCGTTTGATCTGCACCCGGCCGGCAAGGAAGAACAGCAGCGAGCCGAGAAAGAGGATGAACTGGCCGATCACCGGCGTCACCAGCGCCACCATGCTGCCCAGCATCTGCGAATCGGCCACCTCCACCACCATGGGCGGCGCGGCCACCCGGCCGATCGACTGGATCGATTCGAACACCGAGGCGACGGTTCGGATGGCGGGCTTGAGCGAGGCGAAACGTTCGCGCAGCGTCTCGCCGATCTCCGGCGCCCGCGCCGTCCAATCGGCGAGCGGCCCGGCCAGCGCCGCCGCCAGGGCATAGACCAGCCCGGCAATGCCGACGACCATGAGCATGGAACCGAGCCAGGTCGGCACGCCCCGGCGCGACAGGCCCTCGATCGCCGGGCCGATGACGCTGCCGATGATGACGGCGGCGACAATGGGAACCAGCACCGGGCGCGCCGCAACCAAGGCCGCCCCGACCACCACCACGGCGATGGCGATCATGGCAACCTGTGAGAGCCGCCGCCACAGCCACTCGCTGCGCTTTTCCGTCAGCGTCACCCCCGCGGGAGCCCCCGTCCCGTTGGCCCCGTCGCGCCCCATATTCATTGTCCAGACCTTTCGCCGCGGCCGTCCGCGCCCCCCAACGTGCGGGAGGTATGGCCGGTTCCGTAGGTCGCCGCTCGTCCATCGGCGGGTCGCTCCATTGCATCGCGGGCGTTTGGCGCTTATTGACGCGCTGCGTGGCGCTGACGGGTGTCCGGGCGCAACGTGCCCGGTCGCCATGAGCAAGGGAGACCTACCTTGGGCACCGCCCAGCCTCAGACACACTCAGCCGCAGCCGCGCCCGCGCGGGATGACCGATTGCGCGAGCGGGTGCTGCGCACCCTCACCATCGAGGCCAAGGGCCTGGCGGCGCTGAGCGCCGCGATCGAGGTGGAACTTGGAGACGCGGTGGAAGCCGCGATCGGACTGATCGAGGGCGCGCGCGGCCGTGTCATCGTCACCGGCATGGGCAAGAGCGGCCATATCGGGCGCAAGCTCGCCGCCACCCTCGCCTCCACCGGGACCCCGGCCCTCTTTCTCCACGCCGCCGAGGCCAGCCATGGCGACCTCGGCATGGTGACGCCGGACGACGTGCTGTTGGCCATCTCCTGGTCGGGCGAGACCGCCGAGCTCGGCGACATCGTGCATTATGCGCGTCGCTTCGCCGTACCGCTGGTGGCCATCACCTCCAGCGCCGAAAGCACGCTCGGCCGCGCCGCCAATGTGGCGCTGGTGCTGCCGCGCGTCGAGGAAGCCTGCCCGAACGGGCTCGCCCCCACCACTTCCACCCTGATGCAGCTCGCCATCGGCGATGCGCTCGCCGTGGCGCTGCTCGAACGCCGGGGCTTTTCGGCCTCCGACTTCCGCGTGTTCCACCCCGGCGGCAAGCTCGGTGCGCGGCTGTTGAAGGTCGCCGACATCATGCATCAGGAGGCGGAAATGCCGCTGGTGCGGCTCGGCACGCCGATGAGCGAGGTGCTGATCGAGATCACCGGCAAGCGCTTCGGCTGCTGCGGCGTGGTCGATGGCGCCGGCCGCCTTTCCGGCATCGTCACCGATGGCGACCTGCGCCGCCATATGAGCGGCGAGCTTCTGGTGACGCCGGTGGAGAAGGTGATGACTTCCTCGCCCTTCGTGGTCGATCCGCTGGAACTCGCCAGCGCCGCGCTTGGCCTGATGAACCGGCGGCCGGTCCCGATCACCGTCGTCTTCGCGGTGACGGAGGGCAAGCCGGTCGGCATCCTCCACATTCACGACATTCTGCGCGCCGGCGTCGTCTGACCCCCGCGCCCTACCCGAGGAACATCTCATGAGCGGCTCAGGCGCCAATTCCGTGGTTTCCATCGGCGATGTGCGCTTCGGCAATGACCTGCCGCTGGCGCTGATCGCCGGCCCCTGCCAGATGGAGAGCCGCGACCACGCGCTCGAATGCGCCGCCGCGATCAAGGAGATCGCCACCCGGCTCAATGTCGGCGTGGTGTTCAAGGCCTCGTTCGACAAGGCGAATCGCACCTCGATCAAGGGCGCGCGCGGCATGGGCCTTTCCGCCGCCCTGCCGGTCTTCGCCGAGATTCGCGAGCGCTACGGCATGCCGGTGCTGACCGACGTGCATGAGAACGACCAGTGCGCGCCGGTCGGCGAAGTGGTCGACGTCCTGCAGATTCCCGCCTTTCTCTGCCGCCAGACCGACCTGCTCATCGCCGCCGCCGCCACCGGCCGGGTGGTCAATGTGAAGAAGGGGCAGTTCCTGGCGCCCTGGGACATGAAGAACGTCGTCGCCAAGCTCATCGAGGGCGGCAATCCGAACGTGCTCGTGACCGAGCGCGGCGTGTCCTTCGGCTACAACACCCTCGTTACCGACATGCGGGCGCTGCCGATCATGGCCGAGACCACAGGCGCCCCGGTCATTTTCGACGCCACCCATTCGGTGCAGCAGCCCGGCGGGCAGGGCACCTCCTCCGGCGGTCAGCGCGAATTCGTGCCGGTGCTGGCGCGGGCGGCGGTGGCGGTCGGCGTCGCCGGCGTGTTCATCGAGACCCATCCCGATCCGGACAAGGCGCCGTCCGACGGCCCCAACATGGTGCCGCTGAACCAGTTCGAGGCCCTTGTCGCCCGCCTCCAGGCGTTCGACCGCATCGCCAAGGACCGTGCCGCTTGAGCCAACGCCGCGTCAGGGGGCCTTCACGGCCTTCCTGAGCGCCGCGGCGCCGCGCCAGAGCCGCCACAGGCGGGAGAGCGCGGGCGCCGCCGGGACGGCCATGAACGGATCGTGCGGGCGTTCCATGCGATCAAGATCGCCCGGCACCAACGTTAGCGGCAGGAAGGCCGGCAATTCGGCCGGGTCGACGCCGGCCAGCGCCTTCATCGCGGCTTGATGGTGCCGGCGCGCCAGCGCCCGCAGCGCGCTCAGTACCTGATGAAGCGCCGGACTCACCTGCCCCGACACGGCATCCTCGCGCGTCAGCCCGTGCGCGGTCAGCAGATCGAGCGGCAGATAGCACTGGCCGCGCCGCGCATGCACCGGAAAGGCCCGCAGCAGCCCCGTCACCGCATAGGCCACCCCGGCATGGCCGGCCGCCTCGGCGGAGGCCGCGCCTGCCGCCGGCGCCAGCACCAGCGCGGCAAGGCGGATCAGGGCCGAGGAGGTTTCGCCGGCATAGCCTTCGAGATCGTTCACCGTCGGCATCGGGTCGTCATAGAGGTCGAACTGCCGGGCCTCCAGCAGCGCCTCCAGGCTCGCGCGCGGCAGGCGGTGTGTTTCGATCGCCGCGAGCAGCGCCGCCGCCACCGGGTTGGCCTGCACATCGCCGCGCGCCCCGCCGGCCAGCGCCTCGCGCCACCAGTGCAGGCGCACCTCCCCGGCCAGCGGGTTGGTGATCGCCTCGCGCACCCGCGAGACCTCGACATTGAAGGCATGGAGCGCGAACAGCGCGCCACGCCGCTCGGCCGGCGCGAAGAGGTCGGCGACATAGCGGTCGCGGTCGAGATCGCGCACCAGCGCCGCGCAATAGTCCGTGTCCGTGGTCAGGCTCGGCCGGCTCATGTCTTCGGTCCGGAAATTGGCGAGGGACGGCGCGGTGGCTCAGGGCAGCGCGAGGAGCGCGGCGGCAACCGCACGGCCTTCCGCCAGAAGCACATTATAGGTCGAGGCGGCCGAGCGTGTAGGCAGGGTATCGACCGAAAGACCGGCATCGCGCAGTTGCCAGCGCAGGGCATCGGGAAGCGGCCAGGGGTCCACCCCGGTGCCGATCAGCAGGAGTTCGATGCCGGCGGCCTCGGCGAGAACGCGCGCCAGCGCGTCCGCATCGATCTCATCAGGCACACGCGGCGCCCAGGCGTGGATGCCGGACGGCAGCGCCAGGATCGAGCCCGCCGACGCCATGCCGGCGAAGTGGAACGCGCCCCGGCCATAGCCGTCGATCGGCACCTGGTAGGGCAGATGGGCATCGGGCGTCGCCATCAGCCCATCCCCCGCTTAGGTCCGCCCGCGCTCACGGCGCGAGGCGTTCCGCCTTGGCGTGGCCGCTCTTGGCTTCCTTCTCCGCCTTCTCCGCCATCGCCCGGGTCGAGACGCCGAGATAGATCAGCAGCGGCGAGGCGATGAAGATGGAGGTGTAGGTGCCGACCAGCACCACGCCGAACATCATCGTCACCGAGAAGGAGTGGATCGCCCGGCCGCCGAAAAGCACCAGCGCCAGCAGCGCCAGCGTCACCGTCACATGGGTGATGACCGAGCGCGACAGGGTGGAGTTGATCGAGGCGTTGAGCAGCTCTTCCGTCGGCATCTTCTTGTAGCGCCGCAGCATTTCGCGGATGCGGTCATAGATGACGATGGTGTCGTTCAGCGAGTAGCCCAGAATGGTGAGCAGGGCGGCGACGCTGGTCAGGTCGAAGTCGATCTGGAAGATCGCCATGAACCCGATGGTGAGCACGATGTCGTGGAAATTGGCGATCGAGGCGCCGAGCGCGAACTGCCACTCGAAGCGGAACCACAGATAGATGAGGATGCAGAACACCGCCATCATCAGCCCGACAATGCCGTAGCTGAGCAGTTCCTGCGACACGCGCGGGCCCACCACCTCGATGCGGCGATACTCGACCCCCTCGCCGAGAGCGGCCCGCACCTTGCCGACCACCACCTGCTGCGCCTGCTCGCCGCCCGGCTGCTGGGCGACGCGGATCAGCACCTCGCCATCGCCGCCGATCTCCTGGATTTGCACCTCGCCCAGATCGAGCGTCTCCAGGCGCGAGCGGACATCGGCGATGTTCAGCGTGTTGTTGGCGTAGCGCACTTCAAGCAGCGTGCCGCCCTTGAAGTCGATGCCGAAGTTCAGACCCATGGTGAAGAACGCCACCAGCGCCACGATCGACAGCAGGGCCGAGATCGGGAAACTGATCCGCCGGAAGCGGATGAAGTCGAAAGTCGTGTCGTCCGGAACGATGCGGAGCAGACGCATGGAAATGCTCGCCTTTCTTAGATCGGCACGCGCTGGGGGCGCTGCCAGCGCACCCACAGCGCCACCATAAGGCGGGTCAGCGTGAAGGCGGTGAAGACGGTGGTCATGATGCCGATGCCGAAGGTGATGGCGAAGCCACGCACCGGGCCGGAGCCGACATAGAACAGCACCGCCGCCGCGATGAAGGTGGTGATGTTCGAATCGAGGATGGTCGCCAGCGCGCGGGAGAAGCCGGCATCAATGGCCGAAATCGCCGAACGCCCCGCCCTCGCCTCCTCGCGGATGCGCTCATAGATCAGCACGTTGGAATCCACCGCGATGCCCACGGTGAGCACCACGCCGGCAATGCCGGGCAGGGTCAGCGTCGCCCCGAGCATGGCCAGCACGCCGAAGATCATACCGACATTGATCGCGACCGCGATGTTGGCGATGACGCCGAACAGGCCATAGGTCGCCACCATGAACAGCGCGACCAGCGTCGCACCGACGATGGAGGCGATGAGGCCGGCCCGGATCGAATCCGCGCCGAGGCCCGGACCGACCGTGCGCTCCTCCACCACCTGGAGCGGCACCGGCAGGGCGCCGGCGCGCAGCAGGATGGCGAGGTCGTTCGCTTCCTGCACGGTGAAATTGCCGCTGATCTGGCCGGAGCCACCGAGGATCGGCTCGCGGATCACCGGCGCGGAGATAACGCGGTTGTCGAGGATGATGGCGAAGGGCCGCCCGACATTGGCCTGCGTCGCCTCGGCGAAGCGGCGGGCGCCATTGGTGTTGAAGCGGAAGGTGACGACCGGCTCGCGCGTCGTTGGGTCGAAACCCGGCTGCGCGTCGGTGAGGTCCTCGCCGGCGACCAGCACGCGCTGCTCGATCAGATAGGGAACCGGCGGGTTGTCCTGCGAGGTGAGGACTTCCGTCCCGGCCGGGGCGCGGCCCTGCAGCGCCTGCTGCGGGCTCATCGTGTTGTCGACGAGGCGGAAGGTCAGCTGCGCGGTCTGGCCGAGCAGGGCCTTCAGCCGCGAGGGGTCCTGCAGGCCCGGCACCTGCACCTGGATGCGGTCGGCGCCCTGGCGCTGGATCGAGGGCTCGGTGGTGCCGAGCTGATCGATGCGCTTGCGGATGATCTCGATCGACTGCGACACCGCCTGGATGGTGCGAGCCTGGACGCCGGCCGAGGTCGGTGCCAGCTCGATGGTGTTGCCATCGCGCGAGACATCGGTGTCGAGCTGTCCGGCGGTCGCCATCGCGCCGCCGATCGGCAGCGCCAGCGTGCGCAGCTGGGTCAGCGCCGCCTCGACATCCTGACCCTCGCGGATCCGCACCTCGACCGCCTCGCCCTGGATGGCAAGGCCGGTATAGCCGATTTTGGCATCGCGCAGGACGCGGCGCGCGTCGTCGCGCAGTTGCTCTAGGCGGATCTTGCGCACCGACTGGGCGTCGACCTGCAGGACGATGTAGGACCCGCCCTGAAGGTCGAGGCCCAGCACGATCTTGCGCTGGAGGAAGCTGGGCAGGCTGTCATAGGCGGATTGCGACAGCAGGCTGGGCACGGCCATCAAGCAGATGATGGCCGAGACCGCCAGGATCGCGAACGCCTTCCATTTCGAGAAGTAAAGCATGGGGTTCCTTCCGGCCGCCCGAGCGGTTACGGCCGCAAGAGGTCAGCGCTCAGGACTCGGTATCTTCCTTGGCCGGCTCGCCCTTGGCGCGAACCTCGGAGATCATGCCGCGCAGCTGGCGGATCTTCACGCCCTCCGACACCTGCAGCTCGATCTCGCTGTCGTCGATCACCCGCGAGACCTTGCCGATCAGCCCGCCCGTGGTGACGACGGTGTCGCCGCGACGAACGCTCTTCACCATTTCCTGGTGCGCCTTCACCTTCTTCTGCTGCGGGCGCAGAATCAGGAAATACATGATCACGAAGATCAGCACGAAAGGCAGCAGCGACATCAGCATGTCGGTACCGCCGCCCATGGGGGCGGCCTGCGCATAGGCGGGCGTAATCAACATGTCGGTTCCTTGTCCGTCGATCGAAGGCGGGCGAAAGGCCCGGCGAAGCGGCGCGGACTATACTGACGCTCCCGCCGAATGCAAACGCCGTCGGCCGCAGCGGGGTCACAGGCGCGCTATGGCGTACCAGACGTTACGGTTCTGCTTGTCGTGCGCCGGCGCAATGGCTATTCCCGCAGGCGGAGGAGCCCATCATGACCCACACACCGGCCGATCTCGGCGTCGTTCTCACCCGCATCGCCGAGGCGCTCGAACGCCTTGCCCCCGCCCGCGCCGCCACCGCCGACTTCACCCAGGCCGACGCCTTCATCTGGCACGCCGACGAGCGCCGGCTTGAAGCGGTGCCGCGAGTCAGCCGGGTCGAGATGGAGCTTCTCAAGGGAATCGAGCGCACCCGCGACCTGCTGATGGACAACACGCTGCGCTTCGCCCGCGACCTGCCGGCCAACAACGCCCTGCTGTGGGGCGCGCGCGGCATGGGCAAGAGCTCGCTGGTCAAGGCGGCTCACGCCGCGGTCAACGCCGAGATGGCGCGCGAGGGCAAGCCGCCGCTCAAGCTGGTGGAAATTCACCGCGAGGACATCGAGACATTGCCGGCGCTGATGAGCCTGGTGCGGCCGGCGCCGTTCCGATTCGTCATCTTCTGCGACGACCTGTCCTTCGACGCCGACGACACCTCGTACAAATCGCTGAAGGCGGTGCTGGAAGGCGGCATCGAGGGGCGCCCGGAGAATGTGATCTTCTACGCCACCTCCAACCGGCGCCACATATTGGCGCGCGAGATGGTGGAGAATGAGCGCTCGACCGCGATCAATCCCGGCGAAGCGGTGGAGGAAAAAGTCTCGCTCTCCGACCGCTTCGGCCTGTGGCTCGGCTTCCACAAATGCAGCCAGGACGATTATCTCGCGATGATCGACAGCTACGTCGCCCATTTCGCCATCCCCATTGCGCCGGACACGCTGCGGCAGGAAGCGCTGGAATGGTCGACCACGCGCGGGGCGCGTTCGGGCCGGACGGCGTGGCAATATGTGCAGGATGTCGCGGGGCGGCTGGGCGTGTCCTTGTCCGAACCGCCGGCCGCCCCGCGCTGACCGGCGCCAAGGTCCTAGCGTCGCGCCGGATGGATGAGGCGGAGCGCATCGCTCCGCCGCAGGGGCATTGAGTCCGCCCGAGGGGAATGCGGCGGTCAGAGACCGGCGAGATATTGCGAGGGGTCGACCGGCTGCGAGCCCTTGCGGATCTCGAAATGCAGCTGCGGCGAGGTGACATTGCCGGTCTGGCCGGCCTTGGCGATCACCTGGCCGCGCTTGACGGTGTCGCCCTTCTTCACTTCCAGCGCGCTGTTATTGGCATAGGCCGTGACCCAGCCATCGGCGTGCTTGATGAGGACGAGATTGCCATAGCCCTTCAGCTCGCTGCCGGCATAGGCGACGACGCCGTCCTCGGCCGCCTTCACCGCAGTGCCTTCCGGCACCGAGATGTTGATACCCTCATTCTGCTGGCCACCGGGCTTGGGCCCGAAGCCGGAGATAACGCGGCCGCGCACCGGCCAGCGGAACTGCGGACCGGCCGCCGTGGCGGTGCGGATCTCGTCCGGCGTCTCGGACGGCTTGACGGCGGCGATGGTCTGCGGCTTCGGCCCGGCCGACGCCTGGGCGACCGGCGCGACAGCGGGCTTCGCGGGCGCGGTGGCGACAACAGGCGTCGGCTTCGGCGTTGCCGGCGTGGCGGCGGGCTTCGGCGCGGCGGCGATCACCGCCCCGCCCGAGGCGCCCGGAATGGTCAGCTTCTGGCCGATCCGCACCATGGTGTTGAAGTCGATGCCGTTGGCATTGGCCAGCTCGGTGCGCGTCAGGCCGTAATTGCGGGCGATCGAGCTCAGCGTCTCGCCCGGCGCAACCACATGCGAACCGCCGCTGGCCGCAACCTGCGGGGCGGGCGTGCGTACCGGGGCGGCGGCCACCGGCGCCTGCAGCGGCTGCGGCTGGCTGCCATAGAGCGGCTGCGTGCCACCATAGGCCGGCTGCGGCGCGGCCGCCGGCGGCACATAGGTCGGGGCAGCGGAAAGCTGGGTCGGGGCGCCATAGGGGGCGTTCGCCACCGGCGTGCCATAGGGGGCGGGGGCGCCATAAGGAGCCGGGGCACCGTAGGGGGCGGGCGCGGCCTGGGCCACCGGCTGGCCGATCGGCGCCAGAGGCACGCCACCCGTCGACGAGCCCGCCATCGGCGCGCTCTGCACCGCGCCCGTCGGGGCGGCGGCCACCGAGCCGGTATAGGTCGGCGATGACGCAAAGGGATTTGAGTTGGGATTGCTGCTGAACCGGGCGGAATCAGCACTGCACGCGGCCATTCCTCCCGCCGTCAGGACGACGAAGGAAATCCGCATGAGGGGACCGTTACCGGACGCTGTCAGAAATTTACGCATCGCACCCCACCCGAACGCTGGACTCGGGGAGATTAATGCGTCGTACAGGTAAACAGCCGCTTAAGCCGAACCCGACACGTCAGGAAAAATGGCGGATTCCCGGCATTCTCAGAGCACTACCGCGACACCGGGCAGCATCGGCACGAACCGTACCAGCCCGAGTTCGCGCGTCTCCAGCCCCTGCAATCCGCGCCGGTAGCGCATGAGAAACTGCGTGCCGTCGGGCGGGCCGACCGGGGCGACGAGAATGCCGCCCATGGCCAACTGCTCGAACAGCGCCGGCGGCACCTCCTCCACCGCAGCAGTGAGGATGATGCGATCGAACGGCGCGCGCTGGGGAGCGCCCTCCCGCCCGTCGGCGACCAGCACCTCGACATTGGCGATGCCCAGCGAGGCGAGCCGGCGCGCGGCGGACTCCGCCAGCGTGCGGAAGCGCTCCAGAGTCACCACATGGCCGGCGATATTGGCGAGGATGGCGGTCTGGTAGCCCGAGCCGGTGCCCACCTCCAGTACGCTGTGCGAGGGGCCGAGTTCCAGCGCCTCGGTCATCAGCGCCACCACGGTCGGCTGGCTGATGGTCTGGCCACAATCGATCGGCAGAGCGAGATCCTGCCAGGCTATGGGACGGAAGGCCGGCTCGACGAAGCGCTCGCGCGGCACCTGCTCCATGGCGCGCATCACCTGCCGCTCGCGCAGCCCGCGCTTGCGCAGCGCCAGCAGCAGCTCGGCGCGCTGCAGATCCTCGCTCTTCTCGGCGCCGCTCACCGGCGACCTCCCTGCCCTGTCCGGAACGGCGGGCCCATGCCTCAGCGCGGCGTGTGTGCGACAACAGGCTTCGCGAAAACCTGGGCAAGCCGGGTCATCATCGGCTCGTCGGTCATGTCGAGACGCAGCGGCGTGACGGAGATGCAGCCCTCGTCGAGCGCATGCAGGTCCGAACCGTTCACCGTCTCGAAGATACGCTTCTCGAAGGCGATCCAGTAATAGGGATTTCCGCGCCCGTCGGCCCGCCCGTCGATGCGCAAGAGGTCCTGGTCGCGCCGGCCCTGCGCCGTCACGGCGATGCCGCGCACCTCGTGCACCGGGCGGTTGGGGAAGTTCACATTGACAACGATGCCGGGCGGAATGCCCTCCTCCAGCAGGGTGCGGATCACCTGCGGGCCCCAGTGCTCGGCGACATCATAGGGCGGGGCCTTCTTGGTCTCGAAGCCATAGGCCTGCGACAGCGCCACCGAGGGGATGCCGAGCACCGTGCCTTCCATGGCGCCGGCCACCGTGCCGGAATAGCCGACATCCTCGGCGACGTTCTGGCCGCGATTGACACCGGACAGCACGAGGTCGGGCTTGTGGTCGGCGAGGATGTGCCGCACCGCCATGATGACGCAATCGGTGGGCGTGCCCTTCAGGGCGAAGCGCTTTTCCTCCACCTGCCGCAGCCGCAGCGGGTCGGACAGCGAGAGCGAATGCGAGACGCCGGACTGGTCGGTTTCCGGGGCCACCACCCACACATCGTCGGAGAGCGCCCGGGCGATGCGGGCGCAGGCCTCCAACCCCGGCGCGTGGATGCCGTCGTCATTCGTCACCAGAATACGCATCTCGGCCCTCGCCTTTCATACAACGTCATCCCGGCCGGAGGCGAAGCCGCAGAGCCGGGATCGCTCTCCGACTTCACGCGGTCCCGGATCGCGCCGGCGGCGCGTCCGGGATGACGCCACCGGGCCGCGTCAGTTCTTCTCGATCCGCGTCAGCCCGCCCATATAGGGCACCAGCACGTCAGGCACCGTGACCGAGCCGTCCGCGTTCTGGTAGTTCTCCAGGATCGCCACCATCGCGCGGCCGACCGCGACGCCCGAACCGTTGAGCGTGTGCAGGTAGCGCGGCGCCTTGGCGCCCGCCGGGCGGTAGCGCGCATTCATCCGCCGCGCCTGGAAATCGGTGCAGGTGGAGCAGGAGGAAATCTCGCGGAAGGCGTTCTGCCCCGGCAGCCAGACCTCGATGTCATAGGTCTTGGCCGAGGCGAAGCCCATGTCGCCGGTGCAGAGCGTCACCACCCGGAAATGCAGGCCGAGCTTCTTCAGCACCGCCTGCGCGCAGGCGAGCATGCGCTCATGCTCGTCGCCCGACTGTTCCGGCGTGGTGATGGAGACCATCTCCACCTTGTTGAACTGGTGCTGGCGGATCATACCGCGCGTATCGCGCCCCGCCGACCCCGCCTCGGCGCGGAAGCAGGGGGTGAGCGCGGTGAAGCGCAGCGGCAGCTCTTCCTCGGACAGGATGGACTGGGCGACGAGATTGGTCAGCGGAACTTCGGCGGTGGGGATGAGCCAGAGCGCATCCGTTTGAGCCTTGTTCGCCTCCTCAAGGAAGTAGCCGTCAAAAGCCTGACGGAACGCAACTCCCGTAATGCCTTGATCATGGAGCCGAGCTTCAGCGCGCTCTAGGCCCACCTTGACCTGTTCTTGAAGCGACGTCTGACGTATCGCCGTGAACTGATCATCCCGAAACTTCGGCAGCTGCGCCGTGCCGAACATGGCGGCGTCGTTCACCAGAATGGGCGGCGCGACTTCCGTGTAGCCGTGTTCTTCGGTGTGGGTGTCGATGAAGAACTGGCCGATAGCGCGTTCCAGACGCGCCAGCTTGTTCTTCAGCACCACGAAGCGGGCGCCGGACAGCTTGGCGGCGGCCTCGAAATCCATCTGGCCGAGGCCTTCGCCGATCTCGAAATGCTGCTTGGCGACAAAGGGAAAGCCGATCTTCTGGCCGACCAGCGCGATCTCAACATTGCCGTGCTCGTCGGCGCCTTCCGGCACCTCGGGCAGCGGCACGTTGGGAATGGCGGCGAGGCGGTTGTGCAGCTCGCCTTCGGCCGCCTTCACCTGCTCTTCCAGCGCGGGAATGTCCGTCTTCAGCGCCCCGACCTCGGCCATCAGCGCCTCGGCCCGGTCGTTCTCGCCCGCTTTCTTGGCGGCGCCGATCTCCTTCGAGGCGGCGTTGCGGCGGGCTTGCAACACTTCCAGCTCGGCGATGCCGGCGCGGCGGGTCTCGTCGAGGGCGATCAGCCCGTCGACCAGCGCCGTCGCCTCCTCCGAGGACGTCCCGCGCCGCACCAGCGCGTTGATGAGCCCATTGGGCTCCTCGCGGATCCACTTGATGTCGTGCATGGCAGTCTCGCCTTCAAACGCGCCGCTCCCGGCCTCGCGCCGGGACTGCAGGGACGTAGCCAATCAGGAAGGCGGGGACAAGTGCGGCGCCTGTTAAAGCGCGTGCGGACGATTGGCCATCACACACGGATGTCATCCCGGCCGAGCAAAGCGAGAGCCGGGATCGTCCGCCTGTATGTCACACGATCCCGGATACGGCCTGCCGGCCGCTCCGGGATGACGCCTCCGCCGCCTCAGACGGCGGCGTCGGCGGCGGCTTCCGCCGCGCGCTTCTTCTTCTCGACCATGCGCACCAGCAGGACCGAGACCTCGTAGAGAAGCAGCGTCGGGATGGCGAGGGCGAACTGGCTAACCACGTCGGGCGGGGTCAGCACCGCCGCAGCGACGAACACGCCGACAATGGCGTAGCGCCGCGCCTTCTTCAGCTGGTCAGACGTCACCACCCCGATCTGCGCCAGAAGGGTGAGAATGACCGGCAGCTGGAAGCAGATGCCGAAGGCGAAGATCAGCGTCATGATCAGCGACAGATACTCGCTGACCTGCGGCAGCATGGAAATCTCGGGCGTACCCGGCCCGGCCAGCTGCTGCATGGAGAGGAAATAGGTCATCGCCAGCGGCATGGCGACGAAATAGACGAAGGCCGCCCCGATCAGGAAGCACACCGGCGTCGCCACCAGATAGGGGCGGAAGGCGTTCTTCTCGTGGCTGTAGAGCCCCGGCGCGACGAACATATAGATCTGCGTCGCCACGATCGGGAAGGAGATGAACGCCGCCCCGAACATGCCGAGCTTGATCTGGGTGAACAGGAATTCCTGCGGCGCGGTGTAGATGAGCTTCACATGCTCGGTGCCGCCGGCCGCGAACTCATAGGGCCAGAGCAGGATGTTGTAGATGAACTTGCCCAGCATGAAGCAGGCGAAGAAGGCGATGAAGAACGCGATCAGCGACTTGATGAGCCGCGAGCGCAGCTCGATCAGGTGCTCGATCAGCGGCGCCTTCGAGGCGTCGATTTCATCCTGGCTCATGTGGCCGGCCCTTCATTGCCGGAGGCCGGCTTGGCCTTGACGCGCGGCTTGGTGGCCCGTTTAGCGGCTGGCTTGGCGGCGCGCTCGGCAGGCGCGCCCTGATCCAGCGAGGCGACCGCCTCGAACAGTTCCGGCTCGGCCGCTTCCGCTGCCGCCGCAGGCTTGCGCGCCGCGCGGCGGGGAGCGGGCTTTGGCGCCTCGGCCGACGGCGTGTCGGCCGCAGCGACGGCCCGCACCCGCTTCGGCTTCGCGGCCGGCGTGACGGCGGCATCGGGCGCGCCCGGCTTGATCGTTTCGACGGGCTTGATCGCGTCGACGGGCTTGATCGCGTCGGCGGGCTTGGGAGTGTCGGCGGGCTTGGCAGCCTCCGCAGGGGCGGCTGCCGTCTGCGGCCGGGGGGCGGCAGAGTCGGGCGCGGCGGGCGAGGGCGTCGCGGCAGTAGCCGGGGCCGTCGCTTCAAGCCCGGCAGTGGCGCTGCGAACCTCGTCCTCCACCGTCTCGAACGGGTGCGGCTCCAGATCGCCAGGCGGCGGCAGCGCGGCCTCCGCCGTCTCGGCCGGCGGCAGGCCGGTGCCCGCCTCGACGCTGCCGGTCGGGGCCTTCAGATCGGCTTCGATATCCTGCAGCGGGTTGGTCGGCAGCGGGTTGGTCGGCAGCGCCTTGGAGATGGTCTCGCGGGCATTGCTCGCCAGGCCGGACAGGTCGCTGCGCAGCCCGCTCACGCTGTCCTTGAGGTCGGACAGCTCGGCCTCGCGCAGCGCCTCGTTGAACTGCCCCTGAAACTCGCCCGCCATATGGCGCAGCTTGCGCACGCCCTGCCCCATCGAGCGCAGCACGCGCGGCAGCTCCTTCGGGCCGATCACCACGAGGGCGACCACGCCGATGACGAGAAATTCCGTCCAGCCGATATCAAGCATACATTACGCGGGGTCGCTGAGGCGCGACCCTCCCCGATCGAAAAGCCGTGAGGCCGGAAATCAGCTGACCTTGGTCTGCTCGGCTTCCACCTTCGGCTGGTGATCGAGCGAACGCGCCGGCTCGCCCGGCTTCGCCGCCGTATCCTCGTCGTCGGCCATGCCCTTCTTGAACGCCTTGATGCCCTTGGCGGCATCGCCCATCAGCTCGGACAGCTTGCCGCGACCGAAGAGGAGGAGCACGACCACCAGCACGATGATCCAGTGCCAGATGCTCAACGAACCCATCACAAAACTCCCTTGTCCGAAGCGCCGCCGGCCCCTCGCGGCCGCGCATCGCAATTGAAACCGGACACTAGGGCCGGCCCGTGGCGAAGACAAGAACCTCCGCCGGCTCGATGTTCACTCCGACGTCATGCCCACGCAATAGGCCGGCCGTGGTGCGGCGACGTGCGACCAATGGCCGGTCCAGCCCCTCCACCGCGACCTCATAGAGGTCGAGTTCGCCGAGGAAGCGGTGGTTGATGATTCGTCCCGGCACGCCCGAGCCGGGGGCCTTTAGCTCGATCCCCTGCGGGCGGATGGCGGCGATCGCCCGGGTGCCCTCGGCAAGGCCGGGCGCCTTGAAGCGACCGAGCGCCGTGTCCACCCGGCCGCCGCTCACCACCCCTTCCACCTCATTGATTTCGCAGAAGAAACGCGCCACTTCAATGTCGGCGGGATGGCGGTAGAGTTCTTCCGGCGCCCCGACCTGGACGAGCTTTCCCTTGCGCATCAGCGCGATCCGGTCGCCCAGTCGCAGCGCTTCTTCCGGGTCGTGGGTGACGATGATGCAGGTGGCGCGGGCATCGCGCAGCACCTTCAGCGTCTCGCTGCGCACACTGCCCCGCAGTCGACTGTCGAGCCCGGAGAACGGCTCGTCCATAAGGAGAATGCCGGGGCGCGGCACGAGCGCGCGGGCGAGCGCGACACGCTGCTGCTCACCGCCCGACAAAGCATGTGGATAGTTTTCCGCATACGCCTCCAGACGCACCCGCTCAAGCGCCCGCATCGCCTCGTCATGCGCCCCCGCCGGTCCCAGACGGCGCAGGCCGAAGGCGACATTCTCGACATTGGTGAGGTGTGGGAACAGCGCATAGTCCTGGAACACCAGCCCGATGGCGCGTTTTTCCGGCGGCACGAAGGCGCCGGGGCCGGCCACCACCTGCGTGTCGAGCAGGATTCGCCCACTCGTCGGCCGCTCGATTCCGGCGATCAGCCGCAGCAGCGTGGTCTTGCCGCAACCCGACTGGCCGAGCAGGCAGATGATCTCGCCCGGCTCGACGGTGAGGCTGACGCCCCGCACCGCTTCCACCTCGCCATAGCCGTGGCGCACATCCTCGATCACCAGCCGGCTGGCGAGCGAGACCGGCGTGCGGGAGGGCTGGGACGCCATGTCGGTTCCTGTCTGTGTCAGCATGCGAGGTTCTCAGCCGTCCTGATCGTCGTCACCGTCCGGCTCGGACGCGAAGGACAGCTCGAATTCCGGCTCCAGCGGGTCTTCGTCGTCCTTCAGGTCCGGGTCGTCGCTCGGCAGCGGAACGGTCAGGCCGGCGGCGACCCGCGAATCGATCAACCCGGTGCCGCGCAATTCGTCGAGGCCCGGCAGGTCCTGGATCGCCTCCAGCCCATAATGGACAAGGAAGGTTTCGGTGGTGCCGTAGGTGACCGGCCGCCCGGGGCTGCGCCGGCGCCCGCGCAGCCGCACCCAGCCGGCGGCCAGCAGCACGTCGAGCGTGCCCTTATTGGTCGACACGCCGCGGATTTCCTCAATCTCGGCGCGCGTGACCGGCTGGTGATAGGCGATGATGGCGAGCGTCTCCAGCGCGGCGCGCGAGAGCCGGCGAGGCTCGGGCTTGTCGCGGGCGAGCAGGAATCCGAGATCGGGCGCGGTGCGCAGCATCCATTTGCCGGCCGCCCGCACCAGGTTGAACCCACGATCAGCGTAGTCGGCCGACAGCGCCGCGAGCAGCGCGCGCACATCCGCGCCTTCCGGCAGCCGGGCGGCAATGGTCGCCTCGTCCAGCGGCTCGCCGGCGGCAAACAGCATCGCCTCCAGCAGGCGCAAGTCCGGGTGGCGCCCGGGCGAAGGCGCGGCCTCTTCCATCTCCGGGCCGGGGCCCGCGACGCGAGCGGCATCGGCGCTCATGCGCCCTCCCCCGGCACGTCACGCCGGCTGCGGATCCAGATCGGCGCGAAGCTCTCTTCCTGCTGCACGTCGATCAGCCCCTCGCGCACCATTTCCAGCGTCGCCGAGAAGCCCGAGGCCAGCGCCGTCGCCCGCATCTTCGGGTCGGCGATCCAGTTGAGCAGGAAGCCGTCGAGCCGGGCCCATTCGCCGTGCAGCGCCAGCCGGCCCATCAAGCGCTCCAGCCGCTCGCGCGCTTCGGCGAGCGAGATCACGTTGCGCGGGGGAAAGCGCAACTGCGAAAGCGCCATCTTCTGGCGCTGCGCGCCATAGGCGGCGAGCAGGTCGTACAGCGTCGCCTCATAGACGATCGGCCCTGCCGCCTGCAGCGGCTCCGGCGCGCCGCGCAGGAACACTTCGTGGCCAATACGGTCGCGGGTGGCGAGATGGGCGGCGGCGGCGCGGATCTGCTCCAGCCGGCGCAGGCGCTCGGCGAGATCGGCGGCGAGATCGGAGGCGCTCGGCCCCTCTTCCTTCGGCGGGTCGGGCAGCAGCAGGCGTGATTTCAGATAGGCCAGCCACGCCGCCATCACCAGATAATCGGCCGCCAGCTCCAGCCGGATGCGCCGCGCTTCCTCGACGAACAGCAGATATTGCTCGGCGAGCTGGAGGATGGAAATGCGGTGCAGGTCCACCTTCTGCGTGCGCGCCAGCGCCAGCAACAGGTCGAGCGGCCCCTCGAAGCCGTCGACATCCACCACCAAGGCAGGTTCGTCCGCCCGGCGTGCGGCATCGGCATCGAAGGTGAACTGGCTTTGAACCATGCGGGACCGGGATCGACGTTCAGGACGCCGCGATCATAGCCGAAAAACGCGCCCGCGCCTCGCCAAGGGCAATTTCTTCCGGTGGCTTGATCCGTGCCAGCGCCGCCGCGCAGCGCCGTGCCGCCTCGCCCGCCAGTACCGGGCTGCGGGAAGCGACCTCCGTCATCTCGTCCAGCCGCCCATTGCAGTGAAGCGCCAGGTCGCAGCCGGCGGCGAAGGACGCCTCGGTGCGGTGGGCGAGCGAACCCGCGAGCGCGCCCATCGACAGATCGTCGCTCATTAGCGCGCCGTCGAAGCCGATATGGCCGCGAATGATCTCCTCGATCACCTTCAGCGAGGTCGTCGCCGGCCGGTCGGGGTCGATGGCGGCGTAGACGACATGCGCGGTCATGCCGAGCGGCAGGTCGGCCAGAAGGCGGAACGGGGCGAAATCGGTGGCCTCGAGCTCGGCCCGCGACGTCTCCACGATCGGCAGGCTTTCATGGCTGTCGGCACGGGCGCGGCCATGGCCGGGAATGTGCTTGAGCACCGGCAGCACGCCGCCGCTCATCAGCCCTTCGGCCGCCGCGCGGGCAAGATGGGCGACCTGCGAAGGCGTCGCCCCATAGGCGCGGTCGCCGATGATGCCGTGGCCTTCCGGCAGGCGCAGGTCGGCGCAGGGCACGCAGTCCACCGTGATGCCAAGCGCGGCGAGATCGGCCGCCATCAACCGGGCGCCGAGCCGGGCGGCCTGTGCCGCGCCGTCCAAGTCGCCGGCCTCAGCCCGGCGGGCGAACACCTCCGCGGGGGGATAGACGGGCCAGTGTGGGGGGCCGAGCCGCTGCACCCGTCCGCCCTCCTGGTCGACCAGAACCGGCGCATCGGCGCGGCCGACCGCCTGCCGAAAGGCAGCGACCAGCGCGGCCACCTGCGCCGGGCTTTCGATGTTGCGGCGGAACAGGATCAGCCCCCACGGGGCCGCCTCTTTCAGGAAGGCGGTCTCGTCGGGGGTGAGCGAGGTGGCAGCGCAGCCGGTGATGAAGGCGCGCGGCGCGGTGAAGGCGTTCATGACGGTCCGGCGTATCAGTTCCGCGCGACCATGCAGGTCGTGCCTTGGGCGCGCAGGGCCTCGCACAGGCTGACCGCGCCATCGCGCGAGCTGAACGAGCCTACCTGGGCGCGGTAATAGATGCCGCGATCGCCGAGATCGGCCCGCTTCACGCTGAAGGGCTGGTTGCGCAGCAGGTCCGCGTAACGGGCCTGGGCGCTGCGCCACGTCGCCTGCGCTTCCGCCTCGGAGCGGACCGAGGCGATCTGCACGACATAGGCGCCCGCCGGCACGGACGCCGTGCTGGCCGAGGACGCAGCAGGCGCCGGCGCGACGGGAGGGGTGGCAGGCGCAGGCGTGGCCGCCGCGACAGGAGCCGGCGCCGGGTCGGCGGGCATGTTCTCGACGATGGAGGGCGTCGCCGAGAGCGGCGTCGGTGCGGTCGGCACCGCACCGCCCGTGCCGAGGTTCAGCGCAACAGGATTGCCCGCCGACGCGCCGGGCGGCAAGGGCGCGGCCGGCGCCGGCATTTCCACCACGGTCCCATCGGCGCGGACGGTGAGCGTGCGCACACGCTTGGGCTCGGCGGCGCCGGCCTGCGAGGAGGCGCTGCCGCCCGAAGGCGTCGTCTGGATCACGCGCGGCTGCGGCTGCGCCGCCTGCGACACGTCGACCGGCTGCTCCTCGCTCGACACAACCTGCTCGTTGCCGGTGGTGGCGCCGCCGACGCGGTCATAGATCAGCTTCTGGCCATCGGCGGTCTGCTCCGCCGCTGCCGGCTGGTTGGGAACCACCTTGTTCGGCCCCTGATCGGCGCGAATGACGGGCGGAGCGCCCGACACGCCGGAGCCCGACGGGCCGGAGACGAAGACATAGCCGAGCGCCGCCGCGCCGATGAACACCAGCACCGCCCCGCCGATCATCAGCAGGCGTTTGCGGTTGGACCCCCTCGGCGCCTCTTCCTCGGCAGCGTAATCCTCATAGCCCTCTTCGTCCGGCGGGTAGTCGCCGGCCGAGCGACCGTAATCATAGGCGTCCTCGTCCAGATCGACCGGCTGCGGGGCCGGCGCGCTCGCCGGCCGGCTGCTCGGGGCGGGAGCAGCTGTCGGCGCCATGGCGGGAGCCGGCGGCACATCGGCATCAACGGCGCGCGCGGCGGCCGTCGCCCGGGTCATCCAGGCAGGGATGCGGGAATCGGCGGACGCCTCGTCGCCGACGGCCGGCGGCGCGGCAACTGGCGCGGCGGGGGCGCGCGCGGCCTCGCGGGCCGCCGCCTCACGGCGGGCGGCCTCCTGACGTACCGCGTCCTGGCGTAGCGTTTCGCGGCGCATCGCCTCGTGGCGTGCCGCTTCCTGACGCGCCGCTTCCTGGCGGGCGAGGTCCTGACGAGCCAGATCCTGCCGGGCGGAATCCAGCCGGACAGCCTCCTGCCGCATTGCCTCCTGCCGCAGCGCTTCCTGGCGGGCCAGTTCGGCCGGCGCCATCGGCGGCCGCGGCGCCGGTGCGCGCGGCGCGTCGGCACGAACGGAATCAGCGCGCGGGGCGTCTGTGCGAAGAGGCTCGGTGCGGGGCGGCAGCGGGCGCGACGGGGCGGCACCCTGCGGGGCGTCCGAGCGGGGCGTCGGCATGCGGCGTGCCGCATCGGTGGCCTGCGGGCGCGGCGGAACATAGGGGGCGCGGGGATCGGGGCGCTCGCCGCGGGCTGGTTCGCGATGCGTGTCGCGGGCCGCGTCCTCCGCACCGGTGCGCGACATCGGCGCCGTGCGGGGCACGCCTTCGCCATAAACTTCCGCCGCCAGCGCAGCGAAGGAGCCGGGCGCCGGGCGCCCCTCCTCCGCCGGACGGCGGGCTGTCAGCGGCGGGCGCGTCGGCGGCGGCGCCATGGGCGGGGTAGCGGGCTGGCGGGCAGGTGGCGACTGCCGAAGCAGCTCGGCGAAATCGTCTTCCTGGGCCATCAGGCGCGCAAGTTCGGCAAGCGGGTCTTCGGCGGTGTTTTCCGGCCGATCACGCATGTTTTCATTGCCCATCTTCAGAACCTGTTCGCCACGATCAAAACGAGGACCGCCCACCGGGCGGCATCACGGGAGCGGCAGGTCGAAAGAACCGTCGCGACGCGCTCACCGCATTTCTTCGGGAGCATCGACTCCAAGAATGGAAAGTCCTGAAGCGATGATCAGCGCGACGGCGTGCACCAAAGCCAGCCGCGCATAAGTCAATTCTCGATCATCTTCGATAATGAAGCGTAAATGAGGCGAATCCTTCCCGCGACTCCACTGTCCGTGCAAGGCACTGGCGAGATCGTACAGATAGAATGTCACCCGATGAGGCTCACGCGCCGAAGCCGCCTGCTCGACCATGCGCGGATAGTTGGCGATCAGCCGGGCAAGGCCGAGTTCCCCTTCGTCGTCCAGCCGCGACAGCGCCGCGCCGGCGAACTCAACCGTTGCCTCTGGCAGGTCCGGAAACGCCTGCCGCGCATTGCGCAGGATCGAGCTGGCCCTTGCATGCGCGTACTGCACATAGAACACCGGATTCTCGCGCGACTGCTCGATCACCTTGGCGAGATCAAAGTCGAGCACGGCGTCGTTCTTGCGGTTGATCATCATGAACCGCACCGCGTCGCGGCCGACTTCGTCGACCACGTCGCGCAGGGTGACGAAATCGCCGGAGCGCTTGGACATCTTCACCGGCTCGCCATTGCGCAGCAGGCGCACCAGCTGGCACAGCTCGACATCCAGGCTCGCCTCGCCGTCCGAGGCGGCCTTCACCGCCGCCTGCATGCGCTTGACATAGCCGCCATGGTCGGCGCCCCAGATGTCGATCATCCGCTTGAAGCCGCGGTCGAACTTGTCCTTGTGATAGGCGATGTCGGCGGCGAAATAGGTATAGGCGCCGTCCGATTTCATCAGCGGCCGGTCGACGTCGTCGCCGAACTGGGTGGCGCGGAACAGGGTCTGCTCGCGGTCCTCCCAATCCTCCACCGGCTGCCCCTTGGGCGGGGCGAGGCGCCCCTCATAGACGAGGTCGCGCGCCCGGAGCGTGTCGAGCAGGCGGTCGATGGTGCTCGGCGCTCCGTCGGGGCGGGCGTGCAGGGTCCGCTCGGAGAAGAACGCTTCGTGATGGATGTTCAGGGCCGCCAGATCAGTACGGATCATCGCCATCATCGCGTCGATGGCGACATCGCGCACCGCCGGCAGCCACTCCGCCTCCGGCTTGTCGAGGAGCGTGCGGCCATATTTCGTCACCAGCGCCTTGCCGACAGGGATGAGATAGTCGCCGGGATACAGCCCCTCGGGAATGGTGATCGTCACGCCCAGCGCCTCGCGATAGCGCAGGAAGGCGGAGCGGGCGAGCACGTCGACCTGCGCCCCGGCATCGTTGATGTAATATTCGCGCGTCACCTTCCAGCCGGCGAATGCCAGCAGATTGGCCAGCGCGTCGCCGAACACCGCGCCCCGGCAATGGCCGACATGCATCGGGCCGGTGGGGTTGGCGGAGACATATTCGACATTGATCGGCTGGCCGCCGCCGGAATCCGAGCGGCCGAAGTCGCGGCCCTGCCGCAGCACGGCGGCGATCACCTGTGGCCAGTATGAGCCGTCAAGGGTGAGATTGATGAAGCCGGGGCCGGCGACATCCACCTTCGCCACGCCCGACACTGCCGCGAGCTTGGCGGCCAGCTTCTCGGCGAGATCGCGCGGCTTGAGGCCGGCCTCCTTGGCCAGCACCATCGCCGCATTGGTGGCGAGGTCGCCATGGCTGGCGTCGCGCGGCGGCTCCACCACCACCCGTGCCGTATCAACGCCCGGGGGCACCACCCCTTCGCTCGCGAGCTGGGTGAGGGCGTCGCGGACGTGATCGACGAAGAGGGCGAAGAGGTTCATGAGGATCAGCTCCCGGCACGGCCAGACCCAGAAAGGGGCCGCTGCCGCTACCGCAGTTCCGGTGCCCTGTCAAAGAGCCGGGCGTGCTCGGCCAAGGCATAGCGGTCGGTCTGGCCGGCGAGGAAATCGGCGATGCGCCGCGCGCGTGCGGCCTCGCTCCGACCTTCGACGCTGGCGCGCCACTCCTCCGGCAACGCCTTTGTGTCGGCCATGTAGCGGGCGAACAGGTCGCGCACCACGTCGCCAGCGGCTTCCATCGTCTCCATGACGCGCGGATGGCGATACATGCGGGGGAAAAGAAACGCCTTGATCGCCTTCTCGGCCGCTGCCGTCTCGGCCGAGAAGCCGACCACCGCATGGCCGAGCCGGCGGATCGCGTCGGCATCCGCCGGCTGCGCCTCCTCGATCCGCCGGCGGCTCTCCGCCACGACGTCGCCGATCAGCGCCGTGATCATCCGCCGGCCGAGCTCGTGGAACACCCGCGCCCGGTCGAGATCGGGCCAGCGGGCGCGGATGTCGGCGAGGACGGTGTGGACGAGTGGGAGGCCGGTCAGTTCGGTCAGATCGAACAGGCCGGCCCTCAGCCCGTCGTCGAGATCGTGCACGTCATAGGCGATATCGTCGGCGATCGCGGCGACCTGCGCCTCGGCCGACGGCCAGCTCCACAGCCACAGATCCTGCCGCTCGGCATGCACGGCGATGGCGTGCGGCAGCGGGCCCTGCACCGGGCCATTATGCTTGACGATCCCCTCATGGGTCTCCCAGGAGAGGTTCAACCCGTCGAAATCGGGGTAGCGGTTTTCCAGTCGCGTCACCACGCGCAGCGACTGCGCATTGTGGTCGAAGCCGCCATAGGCCGCCATGCAGGCGTCGAGCACCCGCTCGCCGGCATGGGCGAAGGGCGGGTGGCCGAGATCATGCGCCAGCGCCAGCGCCTCGCTCAGATCCTCGTCGAGGCCCAGCGCGCGGGCAACCGAGCGCGCCACCTGCACCACTTCCAGCGTGTGGGTGAGCCGCGTGCGGTAATGGTCGCCCTCGTGATAGGAAAAGACCTGCGTCTTGTAGGCCAGCCGGCGGAAGGCGCTGGAATGGATGATGCGGTCGGCGTCGCGGCGGAAGGCGCTGCGCGCGTCCCCGCCAGGCTCGGGATGGAGCCGCCCGCGGCTGTCCTCGGCCCTCGACGCCCAGGGCGCACGCGGCGCTGCCTCGGCCACCGCCATGCGCAATTCTCCTGCCAGTCGCGCGCGCAGCCCCTTTGACTCGCGGGCGGCAGCACTTAACTATCGGTATAGGTCATATTCAACGGGTAGAGTGCAACATGAGCGCAGCTTCTTCGCCCGACATCGTAGCGGCCACCTCCGTCGGTGTTACCGCCAGCGCGGCGCGCCGGATCGCCGAAATTCTCCGTGGCGAGCCGCCCGAGAGCATGCTGCGGGTCAGCGTGGAAGGCGGCGGCTGCTCCGGCTTCCAGTACAAGTTCGACATCACCCGCTCCCGCGAGGCGGACGACATCGTCATCGCCGAGGGCGAGGCGAGCGTGGTGATCGATCCGGTCTCGCTGGAATACATGTCCGGCTCGCATATCGATTATGTCGACGACCTGATCGGCGCCTCGTTCCGTATCGCCAACCCGCAGGCCACCGCCTCCTGCGGCTGCGGCACCAGCTTCGCCCTCTGATGCGCCCGGTCGGCGTGCTCTGCGCCATTCCGCAGGAATTCGCCTTTCTCGCCGACAATCTCACCGGCACCGAGATCACCGAGCGCGCCGGCATGGTCTTCCATTCCGGCCGGCTTGATGGTCATCAGGTCGTGCTGGGCCGCGCCGGCATGGGCAAGGTGAATGCCGGCATCGCCGCGACGCTGCTGCTGGAGCGTTTCGACTGCCGCCTGCTGCTGTTCTCCGGCATAGCCGGCGGCCTCGACCCGGCGCTGTCCGTCGGCGATGTGGTGATCGCCGATCATGTCGTGCAGCACGATGCCGGCTATTACGACGCGGACGAGGCGTTCATCGTCTACCAGGCGGGGCACCTGCCCTTCTTCAGCCCGAAGGAAGAGCTCGGCCATAGCGCGGACGGCCCCCTACTGGCGCGCGTGCAGGCGGCCCTGAGCGCGCTTTCGCTGGCGCCGCTGTCGGCGGCCGGTGGCGAGAGGGCGCCGAAGCTGCATTATGGCCGCATCCTCACCGGCGACCAGTTCATCAATTCCGAGACGCTGCGCGAGCGGCTGTTCCGGGAACTCGGCGGCGCGGCGGTGGAGATGGAAGGCGCGGCGATGGCCCAGGCCGCCGCCGCCTTCGACGTGCCCTGGCTGGTGGTCCGCACCCTGTCCGACCTCGCCGGACGCGACTCACACTTCGACTTCCGCCTCTTCGTCGACGAGGTGGCGCTGTCTTCCGCCCTCATCGTGCGCCGGCTGCTGCCAGTGCTGTAGACTGGCCCCGCGAGTCGCGACCCGAGTGCCGTCTCGACGTCGCGCCCCTCGCCCGCCGCCCCGTTTATCCCGCCTGCCCGTGAGAGCCCGATGCGCATCGCCACCTGGAACGTCAATTCGATCCGGCAACGCCAGGAACATGCGGTGGCCTGGCTCACCGAAACCAAACCGGACGTGGTGTGCCTGCAGGAACTGAAATGCGCCGACGAGGCCTTTCCGCGCGAGGCGTTCGAGGCGCTGGGCTACAATGTCGCCGTGCATGGCCAGAAGGGCTTCAACGGCGTCGCCGTGCTCTCCCGCCTGCCCTTCGACGAGGTGACATCCGGCCTGCCCGGCGATGAGGCCGATGTGCAGTCGCGCTTCATCGAGGTGGTGGTCTCCACCCCGGAAGGCTCGCTGCGCGTGTGTGGCATCTACCTGCCCAACGGCAACCCAGTGGGCACGGATAAATACCCCTACAAGCTCGGCTGGATGCAGCGGCTGAAAGCCCATATCGCCGGGCGCCTCGCCTTCGAGGAGCCGTTCATCGTCTGCGGCGACTACAATGTCATTCCCGAGCCGGAAGATGCCGCCCACCCCGAGGCCTGGACCGAAGACGCGCTGTTCCTGCCGCAGACGCGGGCGGCGTTCCGCGAAATCCTCAATCTCGGCATGACCGATGCGCTGCGCGCCACCACCCAGGAGGCCGGCATCTACAGTTTCTGGGACTATCAGGCCGGCGCCTGGCAGCGGAACAACGGCATCCGCATTGACCATCTGCTGCTCTCGCCGCAGGCCACCGACCGGCTGACGGCGGTGGGCGTCGACAAGCATGTGCGCGGCTGGGAAAAACCTTCCGACCATGTGCCGGTGTGGGCGGAATTGGCGCTTTAGGCGCGGGCAGGTTCAGGAGCCCGTCAATCTGACCGAGCGTCGGGAGAGCCGGGATCGCTCTCCGACACAGCGCCGATCCCGGTTCGGCCTGCGGCCGTCCGGGATACGTTGGCCGACACGCCGCGCCGCAGGTGCGCGCTTCAGCGCACCGCCTGCATGTGCTGTTCGAGATAGACCAGCGCCATGGCCCGCTCATCCGGGCTGGCGTTCGAGAAGGCGTCCTCATAGAGGTCCACCACCCACTTGTCCTGCGGGCCGGCGGCGGCGTCGCGGGCGAGGGTGAGCCACATCAGGCCGCGCGCGGCCTGGCGGGGAATGCCGTCATCGCCCTTGAACAGCAGCCCGCCCAGCGCCGCCTGCGCCTGATACTGGCCCTTCTGCGCCGCCAGCCCCAGCCAGCGCGCGGCAAAGCGCGGGTCACGATCGACGCCATCGCCGTCGATATAGAGCCGGGCCAGGTGATACTGCGCGCCCGGATCGCCGAAATAGGAGGCGGCATAGGCGAACATGTCGCGCGCGCGGGTGGCGTCGCGGCGCACCTTGGTATTGGGAATGCCGACCAGATAATAGGCGCCGAGCGCCACGAAGGCATCCGCCGCGAAGCGCGCCTCCGGCGTCGCCGGGTTGTCGTCGGCGTGCATGTTGGCGATCTGGCTGAAATATTCGAACGCCTTGATGTCGTTGCGCTCGACGCCCTCGCCTTCCGCATACATGCGGCCCAGCTTCCACTGCGCGCCGGCATGGCCCTTTTCGGCCGCGTAGCGCAGCGAATCGATGCCCTGCTCGGTCTGGCCCGAACGCAGCGCCTGCGCGCCGAAGCGCACCGATTCTTCGATGGTGCGGGGCTTGCCCGCCGGCACGGCCGCACCGGGCGGCGCGTCGGCGCCGGGCGTGCCGTCGAAGGCGGAGGCCACCGACGGCGCCAGCACCAGCGCGCAAAGGAGGATAAGGGGCTTGAAGCCCGAGAGATCATACATCCGCATAGCACGCCGTCTCGGCCGCGCCGCCGGGGTGGGTGACCGCGCCATCACGGGCGGGTCCCACGGCCTGCGCGAACTTCCAGATGGCCCCCGAGCCGACGGGCGAAGGACGCGGTTTCCACTCCGCCCGGCGGGCGGCGAGCTCCTCGTCCGAAAGCGCCACGTCAAGCGTGCCCTCGATCGCGTCGATGGTGATGATGTCGCCGTCGCGGATGAGCCCGATCGGGCCGCCGACCGCCGCCTCCGGCCCGACATGGCCGATGCAGAAGCCGCGCGTGGCGCCCGAAAAGCGCCCATCGGTGATCAGCGCCACCTTGTCGCCCGCCCCCTGCCCGTACAGGGCAGCGGTGGTGGACAGCATTTCCCGCATGCCGGGGCCGCCCTTGGGGCCCTCATAGCGGATGACCAGCACGTCGCCTTCTTCATAGGCGCGGTGGGTCACGGCCTCGAAGCAGGCTTCCTCGCCATCGAAGCAGCGGGCCGGGCCGGTGAATTTCTGGTTCTTCAGGCCCGCCACCTTCACGATCGCGCCTTCGGGGGCGAGATTGCCCTGCAGGCCGACCACGCCGCCGGTGACGGAGATCGGGTCATTGGCCGGGCGCACCACGTCCTGGTGCGGGTTCCATTTCACCGAGGCGAGGTTCTCGGCGATGGTGCGGCCGGTCACGGTGAGGCAGTCGCCATGCAGGAAGCCGTGATCCAGCAGCGTCTTCATCAGCAGCGGAATGCCGCCGGCCTCGAACATGTCCTTGGCGACATAGCGCCCGCCGGGCTTGAGATCGGCGATATAGGGCGTGCGCTTGAAGATCTCGGCGACGTCGAACAGGTCGAACTTGATGCCGGCCTCATGCGCCATCGCCGGCAAATGCAGCGCCGCATTGGTCGAGCCGCCCGAGGCGGCGACCACGGTGGCCGCGTTCTCCAGCGCCTTCAGCGTGACGATGTCGCGCGGGCGGATATTGCGGGCGACGAGGTCCATGATCTGCTCGCCGGCCGCCATGCAGAAGCGGTCGCGGATCTCGTAAGGCGCCGGCGCGCCGGCCGAATAAGGCAGAGCGAGGCCGATCGCCTCGGAAACGGTGGCCATGGTGTTGGCGGTGAACTGCGCGCCGCAGGCGCCGGCGGAGGGGCAGGCGACCTGCTCCAGCTCGTCGAGATCCTCGTCGGACATGAGGCCGACCGAGTGTTTGCCGACCGCCTCGAACATGTCCTGCACCGTCACCGGCTGGCCACGGAAGGAGCCCGGCAGGATCGAGCCGCCATAGATGAAGATCGACGGCACGTTGAGGCGCAGCATCGCCATCATCATGCCCGGCAGCGACTTGTCGCAGCCCGCCAGGCCGACCAGCGCGTCATAGGCATGGCCGCGAATGGTGAGCTCGACCGAATCGGCGATGACCTCGCGCGAGGCGAGCGAGGCCTTCATGCCGTCATGGCCCATGGCGATGCCGTCGGTGACGGTGATGGTGCAGAATTCGCGCGGCGTGCCATTGGCGCTGGCGACGCCCTTCTTCACCGCCTGCGCCTGGCGCATCAGCGAGATGTTGCAGGGCGCGGCCTCGTTCCAGCACGAGGCGACGCCGACCAGCGGCTGGTGGATCTGCTCGCGGGTCAGACCCATCGCGTAGAGATAGGAACGGTGCGGCGCGCGCGACGGGCCTTCCGTCACATGGCGGCTCGGCAGGTTCCGCTTGTCGATGATTGTCCTGACGTCCATTTTCTTCACGCATCCCGGTGCGGGGGCTTCTTGTCGGCGCCGCATCCGACACCTTTATCCCCCGTCTATCCGTCGGATTTCGTGCCGGTTTGTGGCGGCTTCGCGGCGTGCGCGCCGTGGTCTTGGGTTATGGTTGCGAATGCGTGACACTGTTGCCAGCCAGTCACAAAAACGCGATAGCGAAATGATGGGAAAAACAGCCCCCTAACGTGTCCGTGGGGAGGTCGAGAAACCAGGGAGAGCAACGTGGCGAGCGGCAATATCGTGGAGCGCCTGCGGGCGATGGCGGCGGATCTGGACCAGTTTCGCCGCGACAAGGTCGAGGACGAGCTGTCGGAAGCCGCCGACGTCATCGAGCGCCTGCGGGCGGAACTCGACCGGATGGACAAGCTGCTGGAGGCGGCGCGTCAGGCGTCCGCGACAAGCGGCGAAAACTAAACGCGCACTAGCCCTGTGCGGCTCCAGCAACGCTGAATCTTGACGGCTACAGATTGCGGCTCAGCCAGCCGGCGCTGGTGACGCCGCGCGTGTCACGCAGGGTCTGGACTACGGCATCCAGCTCCTCGCTTCGCGCCGAGGTGGCGACCAGCCGGGCCGTCAGTTCCTCCAACTCGTCGCCGCGGCGGTTGGCCGTCACGTCGGCGACCGGATATTTGGCGGCCTGCAGTTCCGCCACCAGACGCATCCTCATATCGGCCGCCCGCGCCGTATCCACCACGATGACGACTTCGAAGATCGCCTCGCCAGTGCGCACGTCCGTCGGCAGCCGTTCCAGCCACAGCGCCAGCGGGCGTAGCGAGATGTTCCCGACAAGGACGAAGACCGTCAGCAGACCGGCCTGCGCGATGAGGTCGGCCCCCGCGCACGCACCGACCGCCGCCGCGCACCACAGCGTCGCCGCCGTGTTCAGGCCACGGATGTTGGCGCCCTCCTTCATGATGACGCCGGCGCCGAGGAAGCCGATCCCCGACACCACATAGGCGATCACCCGAACCGCACCGTCGGGGCCCGCGAGGTGCATCGCCATATCGACGAACTGGCAAGCGCCAACCGCCACCAGAACATTTGTCCGAAGACCTGCCGTACGCTGACGCCACTGCCGCTCCGCCCCGATCAGGGTTGCAAAGGCGAAAGCCGCGAGGAGGCTCGCCAGCGTGTCGAAGAAGTCGCTGGCGTGAAAGGTCTGAAGGAACTGCATGACGTCCTCGGCGAGCTGGGGATAGCGCACGTCACGGCGCGGGCGCCACCCCTATACCACGCGGGGTGGCGCGCCAGCTGCCTAGCCAGCCCGGCCTGCGTCAGCCCGCCCGGCCGAGCCGGGCCAGCGCCTCGCCGATCTTGGCGGCACGCTCGGACGCCGATTCGCGGCGCTCGCGCTGCTCCTCGATAACTTCCTCAGGTGCACGTTTGATGAAATCGGCATTGCCGAGCTTGGCATCGACCTTGGCGATGTCGTCCCGCGCCTTGGCCAGTTCCTTGGCGAGGCGCGCGCCTTCCGCCTCCATGTCGATGACGCCCGCCAGCGGCAGCGCCGCCGTCTCGCCGCGCACCACGATCTGCACCGAACCTGCCGGGGCTTCCGCCTCGAAGGCGATCGAGGAGAGGCGGGCCAGGCGCGTCAGCGTGTCGAGCCACACCACCACCCGCTCGCGCACCTCTTCCGGTACGCCCACCAGCACGAGCGGGAGCTGCGCGCCGGCCGGCACGTTCATCTCGGCACGGACCGAGCGGATTTCGGTGATGAGGTCGAGCAGCCAGCCGATCTCGGCTTCCGCGTCCGGCGCCTCCAGCCCTTCCAGTGCCGGCCACTCCGCCAGCGCCAGCAGGCTGGCGCGCGGCGCGCCGGTCTCGGCGGTGCGCGCCCACAGCTCTTCCGTGAGGAAGGGCATGAAAGGGTGCAGCATCTTGAGGATTTCGTCGAGCACGAAGGCGGTGGTCGCCCGCGTCTCGTCCTTCCAGCCGCCATTGCCGTTGAAAACCGGCTTGGCAAGTTCGAGATACCAGTCGCAGAAGATGTTCCACACGAAGCGATAGGCCGCGCCGGCCGCCTCGTTGAACCTGTAGGCTTCCAGCGCCTGGGTGATCTCGGTGCCGGCCTTCTGCGTCTCCGAGAGGATCCAGCGGTTGAGCCGGGATTCGGCGTTGCGCGGCACGAAGGCGGGATCGCGGCCGCAGCCATTCATCTCGGCGAAGCGGGCGGCGTTCCACAGCTTGGTGGAGAAGTTGCGGTAGCCCTCGACGCGGGCCGGGGCGAGCTTGATGTCGCGGCCCTGCGCCGCCATCGCCGCCAGGGTGAAGCGCAGCGCGTCGGCGCCGTATTTCGACACCAGGTCGAGCGGGTCGATGACGTTGCCCTTGGACTTCGACATCTTGGCGCCCTTCTCGTCGCGGACGAGGGCGTGGATGTAGACATCCTTGAACGGCACGTCGGGCATGAAGTGCAGGCCCATCATCATCATCCGGGCGACCCAGAAGAAGATGATGTCGAAGCCGGTGATCAGCACGGTGGTGGGATAGAAGCGCGCGACTTCCGCGCTCTCGTCCGGCCAGCCGAGCGTCGAGAACGGCCACAGGGCGGAGGAGAACCAGGTGTCGAGCACGTCCTCGTCGCGGGTGATCAGCGCCGCCCGCTTTTCCGGGTCGGCGGCAAGCTCCTGCGCCTCGGCGTCGGTGATGATGCCGTTCTGCACGCAGTGGGCGAGCGCGGCGGCGACCGCTGCCTCTTCCGTCTCCTCGACGAACACCGTGCCGTCCGGCCCGTACCAGGCCGGGATCTGGTGGCCCCACCAGAGCTGGCGCGAGACGCACCAAGGCTGGATGTTCTCCAGCCACTCGAAATAGGTCTTCTCCCAGTTCTTCGGCACGAAGTTGGTCCGCCCCTCGCGCACGGCGGCGAGCGCCGGCTGGGCGAGGGTGTGGGCGTCGACATACCACTGGTCGGTCAGCCAGGGCTCGATGACGACATTGGAGCGGTCGCCGTGCGGCACCATGTGGGTGTGCGGCTCGATCCGGTCGAGCACGCCGCGCTCCTCCAGCAGCGCGACGATGGCCTTGCGCGCCGCCTCGCGCGAGAGGCCGTCGAGCGCCAGCGCGGCGTCGAGTTCGGCGCCGGGCTGGGCGCCCGCGAGGAAATCTTCATTGCCGGCCAACGTGATCCGCGCCTCGGCGTCGAGCACGTTGATCATCGGCAGGTCGTGCCGGCGACCGACCTCGAAATCGTTGAAGTCGTGTGCCGGGGTGATCTTCACCGCGCCGGTGCCCTTGGTCGGGTCGGAATACTCGTCCGGCACGATCGGGATCAGCCGGCCGACCAGCGGCAGCCGCACCTTAGCCCCCGCGGCCACGAGGCCCTGATAGCGCGGGTCTTCCGGATGGACGGCGACCGCCGTGTCGCCGAGCATGGTCTCGGGGCGGGTGGTGGCGACGACGATATAGTCGCGGGTCTCGAACTCGTAGGGCTGGTCGTTCTCATCAAAAGCGATCGGGTGCTCATAGGTCACGCCGTCGGCCAAGGGGTAGCGCAGGTGCCAGAGATGGCCCTTCACCTCGACCTGCAGCACTTCCAGATCGGAAATGGCGGACTGGAACTTCGGGTCCCAGTTGACCAGCCGCTTGTCCTTGTAGATCAGCCCTTCCTTGTAGAGCCGGACGAACACCTTGAGGACGGCGCGGGACAGGCCCTCATCCATGGTGAAGCGCTCGCGCGACCAGTCGCAGGAAGCGCCCAGCTTCTTCAGCTGGTTGATGATGGTGCCGCCGGATTCTTCCTTCCACGCCCAGATGCGCTCGACGAAGGCGGTTCGGCCCATGTCGCGGCGGCCGGGCAGCTGGCGCTCGGCGAGCTGGCGTTCCACCACCATCTGGGTGGCGATGCCGGCATGGTCGGTGCCGACCTGCCAGAGCACGTCCTTGCCGCGCATGCGCTCGAAGCGGCAGAGAATGTCCTGCAGCGTGTTGTTGAGCGCGTGCCCCATATGGAGCGAGCCGGTGACGTTGGGCGGCGGGATGACGATGCAATAGGGCTCGGCCCCTGCCCGCTCCGGACGTCCGGCCTTGAAGGCACCCGCCTCCACCCAGCTCTGGTAGATGCGGTCTTCGACGGCGGCGGGATCGAACCTGTTGTCGAGCATTTTGGCTCCGGCACCTGAATGGAATGGGTGCGAGAGAAAGCGGAGCGGATGCCTCAAGTCAACTCGCCAGAGGTGAAGCCCCACCTAAAGCGCCGGATCGGCCCCGGCTTTGCACCACGCAGGGGTGGCCGGGCGCCCGCGTCGCCTACTGCCCGTGACGAGCGACGCGCTCGATTTCCGCCCGCACCAGCCGCTCGACCATGGCCGGAAGATTCTCGTCCAGCCAGGCCTTGAGCATGGGCTTCAGCGCCTCAATGACGAGATCGTCGACCGAACGAGGGGGCGCGGCGCTCATCGTCCGCTGCAGCGAGCCGAAGGCGGCCGACACGGCGCTGCTGGCCGGCGCCGACACCAGCCGCTCGCGCACCGGCTCGGCCGTCTCCGGGGCGGCACTCGGACGGTTGCTGGCGACCAGCCGCGATTCCGACAGGCGCGATTCCGCAAGGCGGGCGTCGGCAAGGCGGGCATCGGCGAGTCGGGAGTCGGCGAGATTGGCCTCATGTCCGCGCGGCTCGGCCGGGCGGACCTCCACGGGACGCGGCTCCGCCGTACGCGCCTCAGGGCGCGGCGCGGGCGCGATCGGCATTGCCGGCGCGGCCTCGTCCTTCACCGGTGCGGCAAGGGCGGCGCCCTCGCGGGCCGGATCGGCAAGGGAGGAACGCGCGGCCGGCGCCGGCATCTCGATGGGTTCGGCAACCGGGTGGGCCACGGCTTCCGGCGCGGACGCCGTGTCAGCGGCGGTCCGGGCGGGTTCCGGCGACACCGGCTCCACCGTCGCCGGTCCGGAATCGGGGGTGAGGGCCGGCGTGGCGGATGCCGGCGCGGCAGCGGCCCGCAGAGGCTCGGCCGGCGGCTCAACCGACGCAGCCCCGGAAGCGGCCGGCTCGGTCAGCGCCACATTGGCCAGTTCGGCCTGCACGGCCTGCTCCACCAGAGCGAGATCGAGCAGCGCCGCCGCCAGCGGCTTGTCGAGATCGCTGTCGAGCGGCGCCAGCGGCTTGACCACCGACGGCCGGGCGAAAGACGGCCGCACCGGCGGCAGCGCGGCCATGCCGGGCCCGCCGAGCGGGGTGTTCAGTGAGGAACCCAGCGCCGGCCGGGCCGGAACGGCGCTTGCCGGCGCGCGCGCCTCGGGCGTGAAGGCCGGCGCCGGGCTCCGCGGCTCGACAAGCCGGGGCTCAGGTCGCGGCCGCGACTCGGTCAGCGGGCGCAGATCGGGCAGAGGGCGGGAGTCGGGAAACAGGCGCGGCTCGACGCGGCGCGGTTCGGGCGCGCGGCTCTCGCTCGCCGGGCGGGCCGGCAGCGGCACGTCGAGAGCGCGGGCGGCGGAACCACCGGAATAGACGCCGGACGACGGCGCACGCGCTGCCATCGCCGAGGGGGCGAACGCGGGAGCGGCAAGTGCCGGGGCAGCGACCGTCACCGGGCGCGGCGTGAACGGGTCGGCCGCCGGGGCGCGGCCACGCGGGGCGTAGTCCACCGGGCTCTCAACCCGCTCGCGGTAGGGTGACGGCGCATAGGACAGCGCCTCGGCGGATTCCGTGCTCGCGGCGGGCCGCTGCGGCGCGGCGGGACGGACCGCCGGCTCACGGGCCGGAGCGGCCGCCCGGCTGGCCGGGGCTTCGCGGCCTGACGCTTCACGGTTGTCGCGCGCCGGGCGCGCGGCGTCGCTGCGTGCCGCCGCCGGATCGGCGGCGACCTCGTCGGAAATGATGCGACGGATGGAGGCCAGGATTTCCTCCATCGACGGCTCACTGCCTCTCGCATTCACCGGCATGCGCTGCTTTCCGATCCCAGGGTTGACGGCGCCCGGCCGAGGCACACGACTCAACCCGTTAACACTTCGTAAAGTGTGAACCGCCCACGGCGGAACGCCAAGATGTAACCCAACCGGACCAACAACGTTCGACAGCTAAGGTTAACGCCGCCCGCATTTTCGCGTGTGGCTGGCGCTCCCGTCTTCCCGCTACCGCCGGTGCCGACCCTCTCGGCGGCCGGCGGGCGGGACAAGCCTCACTGCCCGCCGGGCGTGCGCACGCCGATCCAGGCGTCGCGCACCTGATTGTAGTGGACCTGCGGGTTGTAGACCGGAACCTTGAGCCCGAGCTTGACCGCGCTCAGATTGCCGCTAGCGGAAAGAACCGCATAGGAGGCGACGACCCGGTCGCGCTGGGCGATGACGAGGCTGGCGCGGGCGTCGAACAGCGCCGTCTGCGCGTTCAGCACGTCGAGCGTGGTGCGCTGGCCGACGCGCCATTCCTCGCGCACACCGCGCAGGGCGATCTCGTTCGCCGCCACGGCGGCCTGCGCCGATTCGATGGCCGCCTTCGCCGCTTCGAGCGAACCCCAATACTGGACGACATTGGCCCGCACCTGCTCGCGGTTCACGTCGACCTCGATCCGCAGCTGGCCGAGCGTTTCCTTGGCCTGGCGGATGGTCGCGTATTCGCTGCCGCCCTGGTAGATCGGCACCGACAGGTTGAGCGTCGCGGCGGCGGAGGTCTGCCGGCTCACGGAAAGGCTGCTATTGTAGTCTGAGGAGGCCGAGCCGTTCAGGGTCAGCGTCGGCGACAGCGCCGCCTCGGCCACCTTCACATTGGACAGGCCGGCATCGACGGCGAACTCCGCCGACTTCACCGCCGGATGCCGGGTAAGGCCGGACTCGACGGCGAGCTTCTCGCTCTTCGGCAGCAGGCGGTCGATCGGCCGGCCCGGGCTCAGCTTGGCCGGGCGCAGGCCGATGACCTGGTAGAACACCGCATTGGCGGTGTTGAGGTTCGATTCGGCCAGCGCCAGCTCGCTCTGGGCGTTGGCGACCGAGGCTTCCGCCTGGGCGACGTCGGTGCGGGTGATCTCGCCGACCGAGAAGCGGTCGCGCGCCGCGCGCAGCTCTTCGCGCAGCGCTTCGAGGTTCTGCTTCTGCAGTTCCACCAGCGCCGCGTTCTGCAGCACGTTCATATAGGCGGTGGCGGCATCGAGAAGCACCAGCTGCTCGGTGTTGCGCAGCAATTCGCGCTGCCCGCGCACCTGCGATTCGGCGCTGCGCACCGAGTTTGCAGTCCGCAGGCCATCATAGATGGTCTGGCTGATGGTGATGCCGACACCGGTAGGGTAGGTCTTGGCTACGCTGAGCGAGCTTGACCCCTGCAGCGCGGCATAGCCCGAATCGAGCCGGGTCTCCGCCCATTGCGCGCCAACATAGGCGCTGCCGAACACCTGCGGGCGATAGCCCGCCAGCGCGATCGGCACATACTCGTCCGTAGCGCGGGTGGCAGCGCGCTGCGAATTCAAAGTGGGATTGTTGCGATAGGCGGCTGAAAGCGCCTGATCGAGGGTCTGGGCTTTTGCCGGCACCGCAATGCCGACAAAAAAAGCGACCGCCGCCCACGCGACGACCTTACCCCCGGTAGTCGACACCCACATGTCCAACCTCTGCGAACGCTAATCTGATGGGAATCGCCTGCCCCCGGGCGACTCTCTCAATCTCTGTATGACGCGAACGCAAGATAGGTGCTTGGAGAGGGGCTGTGAACCGCTCGGTTTGGTCCTGTGGACGATTTAGGCGCACACGCGGCAGATCAGCCACAGGGTCGGAATGAAAGCTCTAGAATACAAAGCCCGGCCGCGCCTCGAAGCCCGGCAGCGTCGGCACGGCCGCGTCGAAGACCACCCGCGAGCCCATGCCGCCCGTCGTGTGGGTGAACACCGTCGCACGACCGGCGCGCCCGCGCCCGACCACTGCAACCAGCCGCCCGCCGGGCTTGAGCTGGGCGAGCAGCGCGTCCGGCGCCGCGTCGATCCCGCCATTGAGCAGGATCACGTCGTAGGGCGCCTCGCCCGGCCAGCCAGCGGTCATCGGCCCCTGCACAAAGGCGGCGTTGAGCAGGCCAAGGTCGAGCAGCAGGGCCGAGCCCTGCGCCGCCAGCGCGGCATCTTCCTCAAGCGCCACCACCTGCCCGGCCAGCTTGGCCAGCACGGCGGTGGAATAGCCGCTCGCCGCGCCGACATCGAGCACGAGCGCGTCGGGGCCGATCTCGGCCGCCTGCAGCAGCTTGGCCAGCACCATCGGCTCCATCAGGTAGCGCGCCGGCGCCCCCTCCTTCACCAGCACGTCGTCGTCGATATAGGCGAAGTTGCGCAGGCTGGCGGGAACATAGCGCTCGCGCGGCGTCTCCAGCATGGCGGCGACGATGCGCAGGTCGGTGACGTCGTTGGCACGCACCTGGGCGTCCACCATGGCGCGGCGCAGTTCGGCGAAATCGATCATTCGGCGACAACCTCGAAAGCAGACGGCAAAGCCCGCGCGCGGGGGCCGCGCGGAGACGAGCGCGCACAGGTGGCGCGAGCGAACGGCGCCAGAATTGCGGCAGCCGCGCGTCCATTGCAAGCGTTCTCGGCAGGCGGTCTTGAAGATTTCCAGCCTGGCGTGTCGCCGCCGCCGCCGGCCGATGATCCGGCCGGGGCTTTGGCCCCTCTCGCCAACGGAACGCGCCGCCACGGCGCTCCCGCCGCGCACCACAGCGGTACAATGCCGCATCGCCGCCGGCGCCCACCGGGGACGGTCCGTCGCCGCTGTGTGCGCCCTCCCCTGTTGTCGATACGCCCCGCTATGGCCCCGCGATCGCCCGGCCCGGATCGACCCGGCGCCGCGCGGTCCCCACCTTCTCGCGCCGGGCGCGTTGCTCATCGCCCCTACCTCTGTTATGAGCCGCTCCGGCCCATGAGGCGCTTTGCGGCAACCTCGGTCGGGCCACGTGGCGGAGTGGTTACGCAGCGGACTGCAAATCCGTGCACCCCGGTTCGATTCCGGGCGTGGCCTCCAGTTCACGCACCCGCCGCCGGCCTTGCAAAAATGCCGGCGGCGGGTGTCGTCGCCGCCTTTCTTGGCTGCCGGCGCACCCGCCGTCACGGGTTTGACAACAAGCCGTGATCGTCGTTGATGACCCCGCCCTCCGGCATCTGCGACGCGGAGCGACGGGGCGATGCCCGATCCGGCCGGGCCCGTGAAAAGGATTTTCGCTGATGTTGCCTCCGAAGATGGCCAACGCGCTCCGCAACATGGTCAGCCCCGAGACCCGTGACACGGTCCGCCGGCTGTTCGTTCAGGACGGGCGCCGCCACTGGAAAGGCTACGCGCTGTCCTTCGTCTTCATGGCCTTCATGGCCGGGACGACTTCGGGCCTCGCCTATCTGATGGGCACGGTCATCAACCGCATCTTCGTCGAGCAGAGCACGTCGGCGATCTGGATCCTGTCCGGGGCGGTGGTCGCGCTTTCCGTGACCAAGGGCTTCGCCGCCTATGGCCAGGCGGTCACGCTGGCCAAGGTCGGCAACCGCATCGTCGCCGACAACCAGAAGCGCGTCCTCGACCGGCTGCTGACGCAGGATGTCACCTTCTTCTCGGGCAGCCACACCGCCGAGATCATGATGCGCTTCAACACGGGCGCGCAGGCGGCGCGCAACGTGCTGAACCTCATCATCACCAGTCTCGGGCGCGACCTGCTCTCGGTCATCGGCCTCACCGCCGTGATGATCATCCAGGACCCGTTCATGGCGCTGATCGGCTTCATCGTTATGCCGATCGCGGTCGGTGGCGTGCGCTCGCTGATCCGCAAGGTGCAGAAGATCTTCAGTCGCGAGTTCCACAGCGCGATCCAGATCATGACCGAATCGATCGATGCGTTCCAGGGCATCCGCACCATCAAGTCCTTCACCCTGGAGGATAGCCAGCGGGCCAAGATCTACGGGCGCATCGACAAGATGGAGAAGGCCTCCAACCGGATGATGCGGGCGCAGTCGCAGTCCGGCCCGCTTATGGAGGCGCTGGGCGGCGTCGCCATCGGCCTGGTGGTCATGTATGCCGGCTGGAGCGTGCTGCATGGCGGCCGCACGCCGGGCGAGTTCTTCTCCGTCATCACCGCGCTGCTGCTCTGCTATGAGCCGGCCAAGCGCCTCGCCCGCCTCAATATCGACCTCACCACCCATCTGCTGGGCGCGCGCATGCTGTTCGAGATTCTCGACCGGCCGGCGACCGAGGCGGACGCGCCGGGCACGCCGGAACTCGTCGTTCGCGGCGGTGCGGTCGCCTTCGATGAGGTGGTGTTCAGCTATCGCGAGAGCGAGCCGGTGCTGCGCGGCCTCAGCTTCATTGCCGAGCCCGGCCAGACCACGGCGCTGGTCGGCCCCTCGGGCGGAGGCAAGAGCACGGTGATGAACCTGCTTGAGCGCTTCTACGACGTCGAATCGGGCGTCATCACTATTGACGGCCAGCGGATCGACACCGTCACGCGCCGCTCGCTGCGCCAGGCGATCGGCTTTGTCAGCCAGGATGTGTTCCTGTTCACCGGCACGGTGCGCGAGAACATCGCCGCCGGCCTGCCGGGGGCGACCGAGGAGCAGATCATCGCCGCGGCGCGGTCGGCCCACGCGCATGATTTCATCATGGGCTTCGAGGGCGGCTATGACAGCCGCGTCGGCGAGCGCGGCACCCAACTCTCCGGCGGCCAGCGCCAGCGCATCGCCATTGCCCGCGCCTTCCTGAAGGACGCGCCGATTCTGCTGCTCGACGAGGCCACAGCCGCGCTGGACAGCGAATCCGAGGCCGAGGTGCAGAAGGCGCTGCAATCGCTGCAGACCAACCGCACCACGCTGGTCATCGCCCACCGCCTGCAGACCGTCATCAACGCCGACAAGATCTGCGTCATCGAGAAGGGCCGCGTGGTCGAAAGTGGCCGCCACGAAGAGCTTGTGGCCAAGCGTGGGCGCTACTTCACCTTCCATCAGCTGCAGTTCGCCGGGCAGCAGGAACGCCTCAGCGCCTGAGGATATCCACATGGTGCGGGATCAGGGGTTCACAAACCGATCCCGCATTGCTATATCGCCGCCTCCGAGACGCCACGGCGTCCCCGGTCCCTGATAGCTCAGTTGGTAGAGCGTTCGACTGTTAATCGAATGGTCGCAGGTTCGAGTCCTGCTCAGGGAGCCACCCCCCTTTTTCCGGGGCGGCTCAGGGTTTACCCAGATCACTCCCCGTACTCGACGCGCGTGCTGGATGAACTCTTCTCCAGCCTCCGATCGCCGCCCCAGTCCGGGCCAGTCAGCCTCCCATCCCGCGAATTTTTCGGCCGGGGGCGGATCGAGAAATCCCCACGGGCCTGTGACGCGCTGGATGTCGCGCGGATGCGGCGGGTGTTCGAGGACGGCCCGCCTCGGCGGAAGAAGCGGCCAAGCCGCCGCGCGCATCTGCTGCGCCATGCCCTCGGGCAGGGCCTGCGCGTGGGCCAGTTCCTCGCCCGCCTGGAAAAGCGCAACGACGAGCACTAGCGGCCACGTCACGAACCGTCGGTGCGCTCCAGGTTCAGCCTTTGCCGGCGCTCAGCACGAAGAACGGGACATCACCGGCATAGGGCGAGGCGGGAAAGAGCTGCTGCCAGGCGCGGAGGGCGGAAAATCCCGCCTCCTCCAGCATGAGACGCATCTGCGGCTCGGTGAGCCCCTCATGCAGCGGCAGGCGGGCGGCCAGCTCGGCGGCATAGGTTGAGCGATAGCGCGGGGCGACCGACCAGAGCCCGTCGGACACGACAAGCCGCCCGCCCGGGCGCAGCAAGCGATGGGCGGTGCGCAGCGCCTGCATCGGCTGTTCGAGCGTCCAGAGCACGTTGCGAAGGGTGACGATATCGGCGCAGCCGTCCTCGGCCGGGATGTCGGCGATCAGCGCCGTCTCGAACGCCGCCTCGACCCCCGCCGCGCGTGCGGCGGCGCGGGCCGCCGCGACCATGCCGGGCGCGGCGTCGTAACCCCGCACCCGGTGGCCGAGCCCGGCGGCGATGAGGGCGCAGGCGCCGGTGCCGCTGCCGAGATCGACCACATCGCGCGGGCCGTCGGCCTCGAAGGCGGCCTGCAGCACCGCGCGCCAGAGCCCACCCTGCGCGACATGCGAGGCGACACCGTCGAACAGCGGCGCGCGGGCGCTCCAATAAATAGGCGGTGACGGCGGCCTGGGGGTCGGCGTGGCTCATCGGACGCTCCTGACGGCCGGCGTCGTCACGGGCGCTCTCCCGGCTCGTGATCGACGAGGTAGTCGATGTGGCGATGGCCGTTGGCACCGAGCCGGATCGTCACCTCGACCCCGAACACTTCGCGGATGAGGGCGGGGGTGAGCACCTCCTCGGGCAGGCCGGCCGCCACCAGCCGGCCGGCGGACAGCACGCCGATGCGATCGCAGAACAGCGAGGCCAGGTTGAGGTCGTGCAGCGCCACGATGCAGGTCACGCCGAGGCGCCGCACCAGCCCGAGGATGGAGAGCTGGTGCTGGATGTCGAGATGGTTGGTCGGCTCGTCGAGAATGAGCTCGCGCGGCGCCTGCGCCAGCGCCCGGGCGATATGGACGCGCTGGCGCTCGCCGCCTGACAGCGTGTGCCAGGGCTGGTCGTGCCGCTCAGTGAGGCCCACCCGCGCCAGAGCCGCGTCGACCGCCCGCTCGTCCTCCGTGCTCCAGGAGGCGAAGGCGGCACGGTGCGGCGTGCGCCCGAGCCGGACCACGTCACACACGGTGAGCTGGATCTCGGTGGTCGCCTGCTGCTCGACAAAGGCGAGGCGCCGGGCGAGGTCGCGGCGGCCCACAGCGGCGATATCCTGCCCGTCCAGCGTCACCACGCCGCTCGCCACCTTCCGCAGGCGGCAGAGCAGGCGCAGCAGGCTCGACTTGCCCGAGCCATTGGGACCGATCAGCCCGAGCACGCGGTTCGGCTCGACGTTGAGGCTGACGCCGTCGACAAAGAGCTTTCCGCCGGCGCCCCAGCGCACATCATGGGTGGCAAGCGTCATGCGGGCCGCCTCGCGCGGTAGAGGATGAACGCGAAGGCCGGCGCGCCGACCAAGGCGGTGACGATACCGATCGGCAGGATCTGCTGCGGCACGAGAATGCGCGAGAGCACGTCGGCGAGAATCATGAACACCGCGCCGATGACGAGGCAGGCCGGCAGCAGCCGGGCATGGCCGGGCCCGACCAGGAATCGCGCGGCATGGGGGATGACCAGCCCGACAAAGCCGACCGTGCCGACGATCGCCACCATGGTGGCAGTGAGCAGCGCGGTTGTCGCCAGCAGCACCAGCCGCACCCGCGTGACGTTGATGCCCAGCGAGGCGGCGGCATCCGCGCCGAAGGCAAAGGCATCGAGGGCCTTGGCGTGGACCATGCAGACGAGGAAACCGAGCAGCGCCACCGGCGCCGCCACCCACAGGTCCGACCAGCGCACGCCGCCGAAATTGCCCAGCAGCCAGAACATCACCCCGCGCGCCTGCTCGGCGCTGGCCATTGTGGTGACGATGGTCGCGGTCGCGGCGTTGAACAGCTGCGAGCCGGCGACACCGGCGAGGATCACCCGGTCGCTGGCCCCTCCCGCCCCGGCGGCGAGCAGCCCGACCATGACGAGCGCCGCCACCGAGCCGAGAAACGCCCCGCCGGACAGGCCGAGCGTCGCCCCGCCAAAGCCGAGGATCATCACGCACACGGCGCCGGTGGAAGCTCCGGCCGAGACGCCGAGAATATAGGGCTCGGCCAGCGGGTTGCGCAGCAGCGCCTGCAGGATGGCGCCGGAAAGGGCGAGCGCGCCCCCGCACAGCGCCGCCATCAAGGCCCGGCTCAGCCGGTACTCGAAGATCACGCCCTGCTGGATGGCGCTAACGGGGTAGCCAAGATCGAACACGCCATTGCCCAGCGCCCGGAAGGCGACGGATAGCGGGATCGGCATCTCGCCCACCGTCACCGCCAGCGCGATGGCGACCACCAGCGCGACGAGGGAGAGGCCGGCGAGGGCGATCCGCGCCGGCCAGTTCGGCCCGATGACGAGATGGCTCAATTGACCAGACCGAAGCCCTGCACCGCCTCGGCGATGGCCTCGAGGCCGTCCACCGTGTCCATGCCCGGCCGGGTGGCGCCGACATCGACGATGACGATGCGGTTGTTCTTCACGGCGGAAAGCTGGCTGGCCACGGGGTCGGTCTTGAGGAAGTCGAGCTTGGCCTCGATGTCGTCGGCGGGGAAGCGGCGGCGGTCCATCTTCACCAGCACCAGCACGTCGGGGTCGTTGGCGGCGATGGTCTCCCAGCCGACCAGCGGCCATTCCTCTTCCGTGGTGATGATGTTGCGGGCGCCGAGCTGGGCCATGACATAGGCCGGCACGCCGTTCTTACCGGCGAGGAAGGCGTCGCCCTTGATGTCTTTGCTGGAGAACCAAAGCGCCATGGACACGTCCCTGCCCTTCAGCGTCGCGACGGTGCGGGCAGCGGCTTCCTCGCGCGCCTTAAGGCCGGCGACCAGCGCCTCGGCGCGCTCCGACACGTCGAAGATCGCGCCATATTCCAGGATGTTCCGGTAGAGCAGCTCGGTCGAGTACATCTGCGTGCGGACACCGTCGCCAGCGCCGGTATTGTCCTTGCCTACACAATCGGTGGGCGAGACATAGACCGGCACCTTCACCGCGTCGAAACGGTCGCGCTTGCCGATGATGCCGTTCGGGCCGATGTGCCACTCATACATGGCGACCACGAGATCAGGCTCCTGCCCGACCACCGCCTCGAAGCTCGGATCATTGTCGGCGAGCCGCTTTACCCCGGCATTCACCGTCTCATACGGCGCGGCGACCGGGCCGAACCAGAGCGCGCTGGCGACCACCCGGTCGCCGAGGCCGAGCGCGTAGAGGATCTCGGTCTGCGCCTGGCCGACGCTGACGACGCGCTTTGGCGCGTGGTCGATCACTACGGGGTGGCCGCAATTCTCCAGCGTCAGCGGATAGGTCGTGCCGGCGGACGCATCCGTCGCCAGGGCGGCGCCGGCAAGAAGGCCGAGCGCCAGCGCGACGGCGCGCCGGCCGATGAGGGAAAAATTCGTCTTGGTCATGATCACCGCTTCCTGAAAAGGAAGACGGGAGCGCAAAGGGAACCGGCACCGGCAAGGCCCATCAAGCCCTTGCACGGCCGGCAACCTCCGGAGCACCCCGCCCGAAAGATTGTTCGCGATCCGGGCAGGTCTCCTGGCTCGCGGGTCAATGCTGGCTCTGCCCGGCCTTCCCAACGCACGGCAAGCCGTGGCGTCAGTGGACGATGGGCAGAGGGCTCGCCGCTTACAGTTGCGGGGGCAGCCTCGGCTTTGGCGCCGGGCGCCTCACCGAATTCCCTCTTAGCTCCGGGCGTGGAGCCCGGAGAACCTAGATCGGCGGCGACCCTAACCGCTCGCGCCCCGGCGTCAAGGGAGCCAAGCACAGGCGGTGCGCGAACAACCGCCCGAAGGCAACCTTCACGGTCGCGCATACCGGCCGGGGTTCGCGCCCCTGAACCGGCACCTGAATGATCATCGCGACCTGCCCGCCCATCCACATCGGCTGAACTGATACAATATATCAATTACGATCGCAAGGACCGCTGAGAGAAGTGGGAAGCCGCAGAGGCAGGCTCAGCCGCGGACGATCTCGACCGGGCCGTGATCGTCGCAACGGGGACGGCGCAGGCGGCCGTCGACGCGATAGACAGGGCCGGGCTCTTCGCCCGTGCAAGGCGCGCCGGCGGTGCAGACGGCGAAGGCGTGAGGTGAGGAGCGCCCCGGTGAGGCGGTGGCCGAAACTCGGGCGGCAGCGAGCTTGCCCGGCCCCGAGCGAAATCCCATAGTCGCACGAACAGATTCTCCGTCCGTCGGCCACGTCGGAACGGCGAGCCTCGTTCCAGTTCCAGACGGGCGCGGCGACGCCGGCCTCCGTCATGTTCCTCAAGGGCCCGCCCATGCCGCGCAAGCCGACGAACATCATCTATTCGGCCGACGAGAAGCCGCCGCTCAGCACGCTGCTCATTCTCGGCGTGCAGCACGCGACGCTCGCCCTGCTGTTCATCGTCTACCCGCTGGTGGCGGCGGTGGAGGCCGGGCTTTCCTTTGACGATACCCAGGTCTTCATCACCAGCTGCATCATCTTCATGGGGCTGGCCACCCTGCTGGAATGCCTGCCCAAACGCGGGGCGGGCATGCTGCTGGTGCAGATTCCCAACATGGCGCACATGCCGCTGGCGGTGCAGTCGCTCGCGGCGGGCGGGCCCGCGCTCTATGCCGGCATGAGCCTCATTGCGGCGGTGTCGCAGCTGACGCTGTCGCGCTTCATGGGCGCGCTGCGGTCGGTGTTCCCGCCGGAGGTGTGCGGCGTCGCCGTCACCATGCTGGGCGTGGCGCTGGCTGACCCGGCGCTACGGCGGGCCTTCGGCATTTCGGGGGAAATCACGCCCGACCTCGACCTGCGCTACGCCCTTGTCAGCACGGTCACGCTCGTCATCATCATCGCGCTGGCCATCTTCTCGCGCGGCATGCTGCGGCTGTTCGCGGTGGCCATCGGCGCGGCCGTCGGCTGGGTCATGGCGGCGCAGCTCGGCGTCGCCCCGGAGCCGAGCCCGAGCTTCGCCACCCTGCCCTATGTCGACCTGCCACGCCTCGGCTGGCCCGGCATCAGCTTCTTCTCCTGGGCGCTTATCCCGGCCGCCATCATCACCGGCGTGCTCTCCGCCGTCGACATGGTGGGAACCGTGGTGTCGATGCAGCGCATGGACGACGCCGACTGGCGCCGCGCCGATCTCGACCAGGCGGGCCGGGCGATCCAGGCCAACACGCTCGCCGACATGGGCACCGCCGTGACAGGCGGCTTTGCCAGCGCCTCGTCCTCGGCGGCGGTCGGCGTCGCCTTCGCCACCGGCACCACGGCGTGGCGGGTGGGCGCCGTCTCCGGACTCCTGATTATTCTGGCCGCCTTCTCGCCACGCCTCATCGGCGTGCTCACCATCATCCCCGCGCCTGTTATCGGCGCGATCCTGATCTATGCCGCCGCCTTCCTCACCGTCGCGGGCATGGAGCTGATCCTGTCCCGCCGGCTCAGCGACCGGCGCATCTTCACCGTGGGCCTGGCCATCCTCACCGGCATCGCCGTGGCGATCCTGCCGGATCTCGTCCGCCTTACCCCGGACTGGGCGCAGCCGATCCTCGAATCGCCGCTCTCCATCGCCACCGCCGTCGCCATCGTGCTCAACCTCATCTTCCGCATCGGCATCCGCCAGGAAGCCACGCGCGCCGTCACGGCGGAGGAGAACCCGTTCACCGTCGCCACCGAGTTCCTCGAACATCAAGGCGACCTCTGGGGCGCGCGCCGCGACGTGATCGCGGCCGCCATCCCGGTGGTGGCGGAGGGCGTGGAGATGCTGCTCGACACCGGCGTCGCGCCGGGCAAGCTGGAAATGCGGGCGCATTTCGACGAGGAGAACTTCGACGTCGCGCTGATCTATGAAGGCGAGCCGATCGCCATCCCCACCCATCGCCCCTCCCCGGAAGACCTGCTGGGCGACGCGCAGGCGGTGGCGCGCTTCGTCGGCTATATGCTGAGCAAGCGTGCCGACAAGCTCAATGTCGGCACGGACGGCACCCGCCAGAAGCTGACCCTGCGCTTCGAGCACTGACAACGCCGGCCCGGCCACGCGGACGGGCCCTGCCCCCGCCGGGCCCTGCGCTTGCGCGGTTTTGGCTTTGCCGATACTCCTTGGCCGTCTTCGCGCGGGCGGGCTGGCGGGCTCTCGGCAGCACCGCCATCCCGACGATGCCGCCGCCACGACTCCGCCGCCGAGATTTTCGCCGCCAAGCCGAATTCGGGAGCCAGGCCTTGATACATATCGACCGCATAGTCGCGGGTACCATCGTCGTCACCGCCGTCAAGGGGCGGCTCGACAGCTCCTCCTCGCCGAAGCTGGAGGAATTCCTCGCCGGCGCCCCCAGTGAGGGCACCCTGCTGCTCGATTTCGCCGAACTCACCTATATCAGCTCGGCCGGCCTGCGCGTCGTGCTGAAGGCGACCAAGATGGTCCGTGGTGCCGGCGGCACGCTGGCGGTGTGCGGCCTCATCCCGCAGGTGCATGAGGTGTTCGACGTCAGCGGCTTCTCCTCGCTGATCCCCATCCATCCCAGCCGCGAGGCTGCCCTCGCCACCATGACCTGACAGTACCGGCAAACCCGGCGGAGCGGGCGATGACCGACACCGAGCTCGATCTGCGCCTGCCCAACGATCTGGCCGAGCTCGACGGGCTCAGTTCGCGGATCGAGGCCTTCATGGAGGCGGCCGGCATCGGCCCGACCCCGGCCTACCGGCTGCAGCTGGCGGTGGACGAGTTCTTCAACAACGCCGTCGACTACGGCTACCCCGACGGTCGGGCCGGCGAGATCGTCATCGAAGTGCGGCGGGAGGGCGACAAGCTCCATCTGGTCTTCAGCGACGATGGCGACCCGTTCGACCCCTTTGCCGCCCCCGCGCCCGACCTTGAGGGTGCGCTTGAGGAGCGCCACGTCGGCGGGCTCGGCGTGCATCTCGTCCGCACCCTGTGCGACAGCTTCGCCTATGCGCGGGAGAAGGACCGCAATGTGAAGCGCCTTACCTTCGCGCTGGCCGGCTAAGCCTCGGGCCGGGCTTCTTCACGCGGCGCGCTGGGCGCGCTGCACCTGGGTCAGTCCGTTCACCAGCCGCCGCGCCAGCCAGACGATGCGCTCGAACAGCACCGTCATGCGGAACAGCGCGTTCTGCTCCTCGGCGGTCAGCTCGCTCTGCGAGGAGAGGCGCTGACGCAGATCCTCCATCAGCCGGTCGCGATGGCCGAGCAAGGCGAGCACCAGCTCCGGCTCCTCCGCCCCCAGGCTGTCGGCATGGTCGGCCACCGCGCTCAGCAGCAGGTGCAGCGCCTCGTTCAGCCGCTGCGCGGTCGGCACGGCGCGCACATGGGCGGCTTCCTGGGCATAATCGGCCAGCGCCTCGTGCAGCGCGCCGGCATTGTTGGCCGCGTCGTCCAGCAGCAGCGCCACCGCCACCTGGTCGCGGGCCAGCGGCGCGTCGAGCAGCGAGGCGAGATAGGCCCGGGTGGTCTCGGTCAAGGTCGCCCCGGCGGCGCGCAGCACGGCGGCCGAGGGCGCGGCGGGGTCGCCCTCCTCGCGCACATGCTCGATCATCTGCGGCAGCCGGCCACTGAGGCGCGCCACCTCGCGCATCGAAAGGTCGAGCGCGGCCTCGGTGTCGCCGAGCGCCTCGCGCAAGAGGAAGGCGGGCTGGGAGAGCGTCTCGACGGCGTTCATCGGCAGCAGTCGCGCCACAATGCGGCGGGTCGGCGGCTCCAGCAGGGCCGAAATCAGCGCGCCGCCAATCTGCGCGCCAAGAAAGATCAGCGCCAGCGCCGCGCCGACATCGCCCTGCCCCGGGTCGAACAGAGCGGCGGCGAGATCGGGACGCCAGGCCAGGACGAGGGCGAGGGCCACGAGCAGCAGCGAGCCGGCGCCCTTCTGCACCACCTGCAGCGCGAACACGACCCGGCCCGGCCGCGTCTCGCCGGGGATCAGCACCGCATTGTTGATCACGCCGGCCGCATTGGCCCCCGCAATCAGCGGCAGCGCCGTGCTGAAATCGAGCAATCCGCCGCCCACCGCCGCCACCGCCAGCGCCGCCGCGACCGAAGAGGACTGGGCGGCCACCGAGAAGCCGGCGCCGATCAGCGCCAGCAGCCAGGGATTTTCCACCGCCTGCTCCCACCAGGGATGCCCCAGCAGCGCCTCGCGCATCGGACCGACGGCGACGGAAACCAGGTGCATGCCAAACAGCAGAAGCCCGGCGCCGAGCGCCGCTTCCAGCACGTTGCGCATGCGGTCGCCGCGCGCCAGGCGGAAATAGGTCATGAAGCCGACGACGCCGATGACCAGGCCGGCGGCGGTCGAGGTATCGACGGCGACGATCAGCGGCAGCAGCGAGGTGCCGACATTGGACCAGCTCGGCGCCAGCAGCGCCGGCCCGTCGGTCAGCACGTTGCCGCGCACGAAGGAGACGACGATCCATGAGACCGCGGTGGAGCTCTGGGTGATCATCCCCGCCAGCGTACCGCTGAGGGCGGCGCTGACATTGCCCCGCAACGCCCGCGCAAAGGCGGCGCGGGCCCGTCGCCCGACCAGAGGCACCAGATTGGCGGAGAGCCCGCGCACGCCGATGAAGAACAAGCCCAGCCCGCTGAACATGAGCGCGATGGTCGCCATGGCCTACCTGTCGTCCGGTTGACTATCGAATGAGCGCGCGACGATCGTTTCCAGCGCCGCCGGAATGCGGCACGGCTGCAGGGCGCGGGCCCTTATGGAAGCGTCACATGACAGAACGGTGACGGGGCGGCCCTCATCCGGGCAGGCCGAGCCGTGTTTTGATCTTCTCCAGCAGGCGCGGCAGTTCCACCGGCTTGGTGTCGAAATCGTCGCAGCCCGCCGCCATCGCCTGCTCGCGGTCCGAGGCCATGGCATGGGCGGTGAGCGCGATGACCGGAATGGCGGCGGTCTCAGGATGCGCCTTCACCCGCCGCGTCGCCTCCCAGCCATCCAGCACCGGCAGGCTCATATCCATCAGAATCAGCGCCGGCTTCTCGGAAAGGGCGAGGTCCACCCCCTCCTGCCCGTTGACCGCGATCACCACCTCGAACCCGTTGCGGGTGAGGCGCCGCGAGAGCATGTCGCGGTTCATCTCATTGTCTTCGACGAGGAGAATCTTCGTCATCGCGCCCTCTCAATGGCCGTGGCTGGCGATCGTGCCGAGCGCCGCGCCCAGCGAGCCGATCGGCTGCGCGCCCTTGTTCAGGATCAGCAGCGTGTTGCGGGCGAGAAACTCGCGCTCGTCCTCGGTCAGTTCCTTGGCGGTGAGCACGACGATGGGCAGTTCGGCATAGGCCGGCTCCGCCCGCACCCGCGTCAGGAAGGCGAAGCCGTCCATCTTGGGCATCATCAGGTCGAGCAGCACGAGGGCGGGCAGCGGATGGGCGCCGAGCCATTCCAGCGCCTCCTCCCCGTTCGCCACCTCGGCGACGGGCAGGCCGACGCCCTCGATGGTCGAGCGCATGATGGCGCGCACCTGCTCGTCATCATCGACAACGAGCACCACGCCATCCTCATTGCCGGGGGCGAATTTGTGGATCAGCGCGATCAGCCGCTGCCGGTCGATCGGCTTGGTCATGTATTCAGAGGCGCCGAGCGAATAGCCGAGATTCCGGTCGTCGACGATGGTGAGCATGATCACCGGGATATGCGCCAGCGCCGGCTCGGACTTCATGATGCCGAGCACCGACCAGCCGTCGATCTTCGGCATCATCACGTCGAGCGTGACGATATCGGGCGGCTCCTTGCGCATGATGTTCAGCGCCTCGACGCCGTCGCGGGCATGGCGCAGCACATAGCCTTCCTTGCCGAGCGTGGCGGTGAGCACGTCATGCACCGCCGGGTCGTCGTCCACCACCAGAACAGTGATCGCGCCGGGCTCGGAAGGCGCGCCGGGATCGACAATGTCGTCCTCCTCCGCCTCGGCGCCGATCACCCGTGCCTCCACCGGCAGCTCGATGGTGAAGGTGGAGCCCTTGCCGGCTTCGCTCGCCACCGAGATGGTGCCACCGAGCATGGCAGCGAAGTGTTTGGTGATGGTGAGGCCCAGCCCGGTGCCGCCGAAATTGCGGGTGGTGGAGGAATCCGCCTGTGTAAAGGCCTGGAACAGGCGGCCCATCTGCTCTTCGCTCATGCCGATGCCGCTGTCGCTCACATCGAAGCGCACCGCGCCCGCCCCGTCGGCCAGCGTCTCGCGGGCGATACGCAGGGTCACCGTGCCGTCCTTGGTGAATTTGGCGGCGTTGCTCAGCAGGTTGATCAGGCTCTGCTTCAGCTTGGTGACGTCGGTGCGCAGCGTGCCGATCTCGACCGGGCAGTCGATGACGAACCGATTGCCGTTCTTCTGCATCATCGGCCCGACAATGGTCTTCACCTCCTCGACCATACGGGTGAGGAACACCTGTTCCAGATAGACATCCATCCGCCCCGCCTCGATCTTGGAGAGGTCGAGAATGTCGTTGATCAGCCCCAGAAGGTGCTTGCCCGCCGCCTGGATCTTGTCGAGGTCGGCGACCATGGCACTGTCGCCGGCATCGGCCGCGTCCTCGGAGAGGATTTCGCTGTAGCCGATAATGGCGTTGAGCGGGGTGCGCAGTTCATGGCTCATATTGGCCAGGAAGGCCGATTTCACCCGGCTGGCCGATTCCGCCGCCTCCTTGGCCTCGCGCAGCTGCTGCTCCATGCGGACGCGGTCGCTGATGTCGACAAAGGTGGCGATGACGGCCGGCGCGCCGCGGAATTCCAGCGGCTCATGCGAGACCATGGTGCAGATGGTCGAGCCGTCGGCATGCGGCAGGTTGAACTCACGCCGTTCGCCTGAGGGCGTGGCCAGAATATCCGCCAGTTCCTGGCCGCGCGCGGGGTCGGCGAACAGCTCGCGCAGCGGACAGCCGATGAGCGTGCCGGCGTCGCGGCCGATCAGCCGGCCGAAACAGCCATTGGAGTGGCGCACGACCTTGCCCGCCATGTCCATGATCAGCAGGCCGATCGGGGCCGCCGCGTCGATGGCGCGCAGCTGCTCCTCGTCCTCGCGCAGCTTCATCTCGGCGAGCTTGCGCTCGGTGATGTCGGTATAGATCGCGATGAAGCCGCCGCCCGGCACCGGGTCGCGCCGGACTTCCAGCACGGTGCCGTCCGGCCGTGTGCGCTCGAAACGGTGCGGCTTTTCCAGCTGGGCGAGGCGCTGGGCAAGCGCGGTCTCGATGTCGACGTCGCCGAATTCACCGCGGGCGCCGAGGTAGCGGATATAGTCGGAGAAGGTGTGCTCGGTGCCGAGGAACTCCTCCGGCATCGCGAGGTAGTCGCGAAACAGCTGGTTCCAGGTGACGAGACGGTGCTTCGCGTCGTACATGGCGACGCCCTGCGACATGTTCTCCAGCGTCGCGCGCAGCAGCGTCGCCTCGCTCACCCACTCGTCTTCCGTCATCCCATCATCCCCTGATCGTCACGCCGCGCCGGGCGGGTCCAGCGACAGCAGCAGCGCCGCCATGTCATCGAAGGCGGGCAGCCCGGCCTCGAAGGCGCGCACCCCCGCCGCCAGGCGCGGCAGCGGCGCCTTTTCATCGCCCAGCGCGGCGAGAAAATCGCCCACCCGCTCCTCGCCATAGAGCACACCGGAATGGTCATGCGCCTCGGTCAGCCCGTCCGTCACCACCAGCAGGCGCTCGCCCGGAGCGAGGGAAACGGAAGCGGTGCGGAAGACGAAGTCCTCCACCACGCCGAGCGCGGGCCCGCCGGCGGCGGTGAGCCGCGACACCGTGCCGTCGACGGCGCGCAGATAGGGCGGCACATGGCCGGCGCGGACATAGGCGAGCCTTCCGGTGGGCACGTCGAGCACCGCCAGCAGCAGCGTAACGAACATGCAGGAGGCGTTGCCGCGCGCCAGCGCGTCGTTCACCAGCCCCGCCGCCCGCGCCGGATCGGCGAAGAGCTCGGCCGCATCCGGCCGGGTGCCCAGCGAGCGGAACATGGAATGGGTGCGCGCCATCATCAGCGCGGCGCCCGCCCCCTTGTCGGAGACGTCGCCGATCACCCCCACCATCTTTGAATCACCGACGGGGAAATAGTCTACGAGGTCGCCGCCCACTTCCTTCGCCGGCTCCAGCAGCACGTCGATGGCAAGGCTCCGCCCGCCGAAGGCGCCGGCGAAGGGCGGCGGCACCAGCGCCAGCTGCAGGGTGCGGGCCTCGGTGAGCTCGGCCTGCTTGCGCTTGAGTTCGTCGCGGGTGCGGTCGCGCAGGCCCTTCTTCTCCAGCGTGGCCAGCACGCGGGCACGCAGCAGCGTCGGATTGAACGGCTTGAAGATGAAATCGTCGGCGCCCAGCTCGATGCAACGCACCACCGGCTCGATCTCGTTGAGCGCCGAGACGACGATGACCGGCAGATCGTTGATCCGGCCATCGGCCCGCAGCCGGTCGAGCACGCCGAAGCCATCCAGCTCCGGCATCATGATATCGAGCAGCACGAGGTCGTAGGGCTTCTGGTCGATGGCGGCGAGCGCCTCGATGCCGTTGGCGGCCTCGTCAATATGGGTGAAGCCGAGCCGCTTCAGCCGGCGCATCAAGAGGTCCCGGTTTTCCGCGACATCGTCGACCACCAGAATCGACGCGTTCTGGTCCGTCATGAGCGCGCTTCCACCGTCTTCTCAACCCCTGCCCGGACGCGGGCAAGGCCGGACTATCCACACAATGCCCGCCCTTAGCAACGTCGCCAGCGGCGCCAAGCAACGACAAAATCTGCCTGTTCCGCCATTCCCGCGCCGCGCCCCTATTGGGGTAGGGAGAGGGTGGCGCGATGCGCGCGCAAGGCATGGCGGTTCGACCCGCGCCGCCCTACATAGGGGTGCAAGGGAGGCGCGACGTTCAACGATGAAGATGTTTCGAGCGAGCCTTCTCGCGGCGGCAGCGGTCCTTGTGGCCGTGCCCGCCTTGGCCCAGGTCACGACAAAGCCGAGCCCGTACATGCCTCAACGCCGTGATTCGGTTCGTCCGAACAGCCAGAACCTGATGCAGGGCCCCTCCTACTGGACGCCCCAGCAGCGCCGGCTGAACGTGCCCGGCGCCACCAGTAATCCCAGCCTGCGTCGCGAGACCGAGCCCTACCCGCCGCCGCCGATCCCGACCCCGGTGCGCCCGGCGGAAACGCCGGAGAAGTAGCCAGGCGACCGTTGCGCCTGCCACGAGCCGTCATGCTGAGGTGCCGGCCGGCGGCCGGCTCGAAGCACGCAGGCGGTGTGACGCGGCAAGCGTCTACGCCTTCGAGGCCCGGCTGCGCCGGGCTCCTCAAGATGACGGGCCGGGCGGGCGCCCCTCCCCAATGCGACGTTATCCCGGCCGAGCCCCGCGAGAGCCGGGAGCGCGGGTAGATGTCGTGCGATCCCGGACGGCCTCAGGCCGATCCGGGATGACGGCTCCTTGGGGTGAAGCCCTCAGTCCCGCAGCGTGTCCGGCGGGCTCGCTTCCGCCACCAGCGACGCCAGCGCCTCGTCCAGCGTCATCGCGGTCTGGTTGGGCGAGCCCAGGCGTCGGATCGAGACGGTGCGCTCGGCCGCTTCCTTGCGCCCGACCACGATCAGCGCCGGCACCTTGGCGAGAGAGTGCTCGCGCACCTTGTAGTTGATCTTCTCGTTGCGCACGTCGAGCTCGACCCGCAGGCCGCGCTTCTTCGCCAGTGCGACGATTTCCTGCGCGTAGTCGTCGCCCTCGGAGGTGATGGTCGCCACCACCGCCTGCACCGGCGCCAGCCAGAGCGGGAAATGGCCGGCATGGTGCTCGATCAAAATGCCGGTGAAGCGCTCCATCGACCCGCAAATGGCACGGTGGATCATCACCGGGGTCTTCTTCTGCCCGTCCGCGTCGACATAGAAGGCGCCGAAGCGCTCCGGCAGGTTGAAGTCGACCTGCGTCGTGCCGCACTGCCATTCGCGGCCGATCGCGTCGCGCAGCGTGTATTCGAACTTCGGGCCATAGAAGGCCCCCTCGCCCGGCAATATGCCGGTCTTGATCTTGCCGCCCGACTCCGCCTCGATCTGGGTCAGCACGCGGCCCATCACGTCCTCGGCGTGATCCCACACCGCGTCCGAGCCGACGCGCTTTTCCGGGCGGGTGGAGAGCTTGACCACGATCTCCTCGAAGCCGAAATCGGCATAGGTGGAGAGGATCAGCTCGTTGATCTTCAGGCACTCCGCCGCCATCTGCTCCTCGGTGCAGAAGATGTGGGCGTCGTCCTGGGTAAAGCCGCGCACCCGCATCAGCCCATGCAACGCGCCTGAGGGCTCGTAGCGGTGCACCGCGCCGAACTCGGCGAGGCGCATGGGCAGGTCGCGATAGCTCTTCAGCCCGTGCTTGAAGATCTGCACATGGCCGGGGCAGTTCATCGGCTTGAGAGCGTAGACACGGTCATTGTCCTCGGTATCGCCGGCCGGCTGCACCTTGAACATGTTGTCCTTGTACCAGCCCCAATGGCCCGAGGTTTCCCATAGCGACTTGTCGAGCACCTGCGGGGCGTTCACCTCCGCATAGTCGGCGGCGAGGCGCCGGCGCATGTAGGAAACGAGGTTCTGGAACAGGTTCCAGCCCTTCGGGTGCCAGAACACGACGCCCGGCCCCTCCTCCTGGAAGTGGAACAGGTCCATCTCCCGGCCGAGGCGGCGGTGGTCGCGCTTCTCGGCCTCCTCCAGCTGGAGGATATAGGCGTCGAGTTCCTCGCGGGTGCGCCACGCCGTGCCGTAGATGCGGGTCAGCATCTGGTTGTTGCTGTCGCCGCGCCAATAGGCGCCGGCAACCTTCATCAGCTTGAAGGCGTCGCCCACCTTGCCGACGCTCGGCATGTGCGGGCCGCGGCACAGGTCGAACCACTCGCCCTGACGGTAGATCTTCAGCGCCTGGTCGGCGGGAATGGCGTCCACCAGTTCGACCTTGAACGCCTCGCCCTTCTCCTTGAAGACGCGCTTGGTCTCCTCGCGGTCCCACACTTCCTTGGTGAAGGGCGCGTCGCGGGCGATGATCTCGCGCATCTTCTTCTCGATGGCGGCGAAATCGTCCGGGGTAAACGGCTCGTTGCGGAAGAAGTCGTAATAGAAGCCGTTCTCGATCACCGGGCCGATCGTCACCTGGGTGCCCGGCCACAGCGCCTGCACGGCTTCCGCCAGCACATGGGCGGCGTCGTGGCGGATGAGTTCGAGCGCCTCCGGGCTCTCGCGGGTGACGAGTTCGAAGGCGGCATCTGCTGTGATCGGATCGGAAAGGTCGCTCAGCACCCCGTCCAGCTTCATCGCCAGCGACTTCTTGGCCAGCGACTTGGCGATGGAGGCGGCGACCTCGGTGCCGGTGGTGCCGGAGGCATAGGCTCGGACGGCGCCATCGGGGAAGGTGAGATTGATATCGGACATGTCGTTTTCTCCTGCCCACTCCTGCGAACCACGCAGGTAGGCCTCGCAAGGTCACGTGTCGCGCGCGCCCTCCGCCTTCGGGGCCCGCGCGTAGCGCCACGGCATATACCACACGGCTTTGGGCGGCAATTCGGCCGGCACCGGCTCAAAGCCGGACCCGCCCCAGGGATGGCAGCGGCAGATGCGCCCCGCCGCCATCCAGCCGCCCGCCCAGGCGCCATGCGTCTCGATCGCCTCCTCGGCGAATTCCGAACATGTGGGGAGATAGCGGCACTGCCGGCCCATGAAGGCGGAGAAGCTGTAGCGGTAAACGAGGATCGGCGCCCGCAGCATCAGCCGCGGCAGCCGGGCTATGAGCGCGGCGGCGCTAATTTCAGGACGCGGCTCATTCATTCCGCGCCCCTAACCCGGAACCGCCCGGACTCGGCGGCGTTTCCCCTGTGGAGGACCGGCACGGCTGCCGGCCGCCAGGGGAGAGCGCGATGACGGCAATCAGGATCTGGACGATGGCGGCGCTGGCCGGCACTTTCTTCGCGGCGAGCCCCGCGCTCTCCCAGCAGCCGCCCGCACCGCAGACGCCCGCGCAGCAGACGCCCGATCAGGAACCACCCCCGGCAGCGGGGCATGTTTCTCCCGGCCCGGCCGGTGGCACCCAGCCCGAGCCTTCTGCCGCCACCTCGCCCGAGGTCGACCCGGACATGCAGCGCGTCGCCGCCTGCAAGGCCGATGCGCTGGCCAAGCTCAAGAAGGCGTCGCCCTCGATCGAGGACATCTATATCGACGTCGACGGCCTCACCATCGCGCAGGCCGAGAACAAGCTCGGCGACACGGCGGTCAAGGGCATCATCATGGGTGAGGCCTATATTCAACGCGACCGCTCCGACACCGCCAACCGCTTTCTCTGCCTGACCGGCGAGAAGGACGAGGTGCTGTTCACCTTCTTCACCGAACGCTGAGCCATATCAGTCTAACACCCGTCGTCATCCCGGATGGCCGCAGGCCGATCCGGGGTCACTGACCGAACGGGGAGCGGTCCCGGCTCCGCTCCGCTTCGCTTCGGCCGGGATGACGGTTAGCGAATGGGCCTACTCCGCCGCCTCGCTCGCGGCGTTCCGCGCCTCGATCTGGCCGAGCGCATCGACGACGGCGTCGAAAGTCAGCAGCGTCGAGGCGTGGCGCGCCTTGTAGTCGCGCACCGGCTCCAGCACCGCAAGTTCGGCCCAGCGCCCCTGCGGCGGCGGACCGTTCTCCTTCAGCATCAGGCGCATCGCCTCGCGTACCGCGCGCAGTTCCTCGGCGGTCGAGCCGACAATGAGCGCGCCCATCACCGAGGACGAGGCCTGCCCGAGCGCGCAGGCGCGCACCTCATGGGCGAAATCCGTCACCACGCCGTCGCGAACCGCGAGATCGATGGTCACGGTCGAACCGCAAAGCCGGGAATGCGCCGTTGCCGAAGCATCCGGCGCGGCCAGTCGGCCAAGCCGTGGTATGTCGGCCGCCAGTTCGAGGATGCGGCGATTATAGACGTCGTTCAGCATGCCGGTTCGATCCGTCCAAAAGGCGGCGTTGATCCCCGCACGGGCGGCTTTCGCCCGATTGCGGCCTGCCCGCACTGGCTTATATAGGTGTGGTGGCCGCCGGGCGAAAGCAACGAGCGCGATCTGCCTTCCAGCAGGCACGTGTGGCGGTTATGGTTGGTATGATGCTGATCCGTGGCAGGTATTGGCACGTAGGACGAGTTTGACCGGAACGCATCGGCGCCCGGCAGTGAATGCGTCGAACGGAGTTCGTCATGGATGCCGTGCTTAAATCGCTGATGCGCAGCGCCCAGAGCGAGATGGAGGCGTCCGCCGCGCGCCGCCCCAGCCGCGAGGAGGCGGAGGCCGCCGTTCGCACGCTGATCGCCTGGGCCGGCGACGATCCCGAGCGCGAGGGCCTGCTCGATACGCCCAAGCGGGTCGTGCGCGCCTATGAGGAACTGTACAGCGGCTACCGCGCGGCGCCGGAATCGATTCTCGACCGCACCTTCGGCGAGATCGGCAATTTCGACGACATGGTGATGGTGCGCGACATCGAGTTCCATTCCCATTGCGAGCACCACATGGTGCCCTTCGTCGGCAAGGCGCACATCGCCTATTTCCCGGTCGAGCGCGTGGTGGGCCTGTCGAAGATCGCCCGCATCGTCGACATCTTCGCCCGCCGCCTGCAGACGCAGGAGCACCTCACCTCGCAGATCATCACCGCGATGGACGAGATCCTGAAGCCGCGCGGCGTCGCCATATTGATCGAGGCCGAGCACATGTGCATGGCCATGCGCGGCGTGCGCAAGCAGGGCGCGTCCACCGTCACCACCCAGTTCACCGGCGTGTTCCGCGACGACCCGCAGGAGCAGGTTCGCTTCATGAGCCTGCTGCGCGGCATGCGTCCGTGAGCGCGCGTCTGCGCAGGCTCAAGTGACCGACATTTCCTTCGCCCCCCGCGGCAGCAAGGCGGAGATCGAGGAGGGCGAGCGCCTCTCCCCGAAATTCGACGCCGATGGCCTCGTCACCGCCGTGACCGTCGACGCCGATGACGGCACCGTGCTGATGGTCGCGCATATGGACGCGCAGGCGCTGGCGCTGACGATCGAGACCGGCATCGCCCATTACTACAGCCGCTCGCGCCGCCGTCTGTGGAAGAAGGGCGAGGAAAGCGGCCATCTGCAGACTCTGGTCGAACTGCGGGTCGATTGCGACCAGGACGCGGTGGTGCTGCGGGTGCGGATGCCGCCGCTCGGCCCCGACGTGCCGGGCGCCGCCTGCCACACCGGGCACCGCTCCTGCTTCTTCCGCTCGGTGCCGCTCGGCGCCGCGCCGTCGCCGGAACTGCGGCTCTCGGTAAACGATGCCGGCCGGCTGTTCGACCCCGCCAAGGTCTATGGCGTGCCGAAGAAGACCGACACGCCCCGCTTCTAGAACCGACTCCGGCACCCTCAAGCCATCTCCCCGGCCGGCTGACCGGGCCGGGATGGCATCGTCCGCCCGTCATCCCGGCCGGCGGCGAAGCCGTGGAGCCGGGATCGTTCCCCGTCCTGCCCACGATCCCGGAGCGGCCTGCGGCCGTCCGGGATGAGGCACTGACACCGCCGCACTCACGCCGAGAGGATGTACTCCCGCATGGCGTGGCTCTCCCGCTCCATTTCGGCAAGGCGCTGCTTCACCACGTCGCCGATGGAGATGATGCCGATCAGCTTGCCGCCCTGCACAACAGGCAGATGGCGGAACCGCCCGGCGGTCATGTGCTCCATGATCTGGTGGACGGTCTCGTTGCCCTCGCAGGTGACGACCCGCGAGGTCATCACCGAGGCGACCGTGTCGTCGAAGCGGCCCGGCCCATCCAGCCCGACCACACGCACAACGTCGCGCTCCGATAGGATGCCGACCACCCGGCGCTCGGGGTCCGTCACCACGATGGCGCCGATACGCTTGGCGGCGAGAAGCTCCGTCGCTTCGCGCAGCGTCGCCTCTGGGGCGATCGTCTGAACGTCGAAGCCCTTTTCCTCAAGAATGGTCCGAACCGTCATGCAAGCCTCCTTCCCGGCTGTCCGGGCGGACGGAGCGCTGCGCGGTCCGCCACCCGTTCATTCGGCTTCTTCCCGCTGCGCGGGCGAGCCATGTCGGGAATGATCCGCTTTAACCTTGCGGCAGGCAAGGGGCGCCGCGCCAATCAGTTCGGCGGCTTCAGTGCCGCGTGGCGCGGGAGTAGGGATCGCCGCCCGGCCAGCGCCGGATTGGGTCGAACAGCGGAAAGGCCAGCAGGCCGGCGAGGAAGCCGCCCATATGCGCCTGCCAGGCGATGCTGCCATCGACGATACCGGCCGGCTCGCCGAGACCGAAGGCGAGGTTGATGACGAACCACACGGCGACGAAGCCGATCACCCGCCGGTCGCGCAGCACCTCCATCAGCGGTGGCGCCGGCACGTGCACCGCGTTCTCCATCAGGCCCGGCCGCCAGGCGCCCCGGCCTTCCTGAGCGAACATGAAGCGCAGCGCGGCCGCCATGCAGCCCGACACGGCCGCCGAGGCGCCGATCATCGGCACCAGCTCGCCCTCATGGGTCACAAGATGCAGCGCCGCCCCCGCCGCCGCCGTGACGGCGAAGAACAGCAGGAAGCGCAGCACGCCGAAGCGGCGCGCCACCGGCGTGCCGAAAGCGAGCATCCACAGGAGGTTCAGGCCGACATGGGCCCAGCCGCCATGCAGGAAGGCATAGGTGACGAAGGTCCATATATCCGCTGCCATTCCGCCCGGTAGCACGCCCTCGGCCAGCACCGAGGGGTCGAAGCGCGCGGGAATGAAGGCGAACAGCGCCAGGATCTCGACCCCGGTCTCCAGGTCCACCCAGTCGCGGATGAGCTGGATGAGCAGCATCACCGCCGCCAGCACGGTGATCACCGGCGGCACGTTGAGGATGGGTTCGCGTCTGTGGGCGGCAAGGCGGGGCGGTTCGAGCACGACGATCACATAGGCCGGCACAGGCCCGGCGGCAAGGCATCTTGCCGTGAGCGCCCAAGCGCCGTGTGCACCCCATGCCTTGCCAGGGGCTTAAGCGGCGTGATGAACAGTTTGCCTATTGCCGTGGTTAACGCCACTAAAAAACCTATTAATATTCCCTCTCCAGCGTTGTTGCGAATCTTCGGCATCGCTTAGACGGGTATAAAACCCTCTGCGCTAAGCTCTCATCCAGTGACAGGGATGAGGTACGCGATGAAAAAGAGGCTCGAACGGGCCCTTCTCGCGGCGGGCCAGGCGATTGTTGCGGCAACCGTTGCGGCGGTGCTGACGCACGCCGCGCCCGCCCAGGCGGAAAAGACGGTGGCGATGCTCTCCAGCTTCGCCGCCAACATGGCGGCCGGCGCGCACACCACCGTGCCGATGGGCTATTTCCAGTTCTGTGCCGAGCACCCCGCCGATTGCGGACCGCGCGCCGGGAGCGGCGGCAAGGTGGCGCTGACCGAGGCCAATTACGCCCAGCTGCGCGAGGTCAATGACGCGATCAACGGCCGCATCCAGCCGATGACCGATGTCGAACATTATGGCGAAATCGAACGCTGGACCTATCCCGACGACGGGTTCGGCGATTGCGAGGACTATGTGCTGCTCAAGCGGCGCACGCTGGTGGCGCTCGGCTGGCCGGGGGATACGCTGCTCGTCACCGTGGTGCGCGACCACAAGGGCGACGGCCATGCCGTCCTCACCGTCGTCACCGACCGCGGCGACCTCGTGCTCGACAACCAGGAAGCCGCCATCCTGCTGTGGCATGAGACCGGCTACCGCTTCGTCAAGCGCCAGGCCCAGCATGACACCGACAGCTGGGTCTCGCTCGGCGACGTGCTGGCGCCGCTCTCGGTCGGGCGGAACTAGGTTTCGCCCCCGACCTCGGAACGACGCGGCATCAGCGCCTCCCATTCCTTTCGCAGGATGGCGTATTGCATCGTGTTCTCGAAAACCGGCGCGCCTTTATCATCCTGTCGGAAGGAGATGAACTCCTTGAACAGCCCCTCCTGGCGCATGCCCAACCTTTCGCACAGGCGCCGCGAGGCGGCGTTGTCTTCCTCGACATAGGCAAAGAGGCGGCGGGCCTGCTTCACCGTGAACAGGTGGTCGAACAGTGCCCGCGCCGCCTCGGTGGCATAGCCCGCGCCGCCGAAATCGCCATTGAAGTTCCAGCCGACGGAATAGGTATCGGGTGGCTCCGGCATGGCGAACACGTCGCCGATCACCCGGCCGGTCGCAGCGAGGCAGACGGCGATATACTCGTCGCTGGTCGCGCGCGTCGTCGCCTCGGCCTCCGCCGCCGCGAGATCGTCCAGCCTGAGCGAGAGATAGCAGCTGGCGCCCGGTTCCCGCAGATAGGCCAGCAGGTCGGGCGCATCCTCGGGGCGGAAATTCCGCAGGATCAACCGCTCGGTTCGGATCGGCTCCATCAGCGTCTCCAGCTGCGCGTCCCCGCGGATCGCTCCCCAGATCTGACAGGAGATGATGGTCGAAACGGGGGGGCCTGCCGCCCTCCTCAGTCGATCCGGCGCAGACCCTCGGCGAAGCGCCGCCAGTTGCGCACATAATGCGCGGCAGTGCCGTGGATGCGCTTTTCCATCGCCTCGTCGAGGGTGCGGATCACTTTGCCCGGCGCGCCGACGATGAGGCAGTTGTCGGGATATTCCTTGCCCTCGGTGATCAGCGCGCCGGCGCCGACCAGGCAGTTACGGCCGATCTTGGCGCCGTTCAGCAGGGTGGCGCCCATGCCGATCAGGCTGTTGGCGCCGATCGTGCAGCCATGCAGCATCGCCTTGTGGCCGATGGTGCAGTCGTCGCCGATGGTCATGGGAAAACCGGGATCGGTGTGCAGCACGCACAGTTCCTGGATGTTCACCCGGGCGCCGAGCGTGATCCGCTCATTGTCGCCGCGGATGACCGAGCCGAACCACACGCTCGCCTCGTCGCCGACCAGCACATTGCCGATCACCTCGGCGGTGGGCGCGATCCACCAGCGGCCGAGCGCCGGCAGGTCCGGCGCCACCCCGTCGAGTGCGTAGACGGGCATCGCCCTCAGTCCTCGAGATCGGTGTCGAGAATGGCCATCTGGAAATTATAGGAAAGCTCGCCGTCTTCCTTATCCTCGAACAGGACGCCGATGAACTCGTCGCCGAGATAGACCTCGGCCGAATCCTTCTTCTTCGGCCGCGCGACGACGCGCAACTGGGTGTTGGTGAACAGGCGCCGCATATAGGTCTGGACGCGTTCCAGGTCCTTCTTTTCCAAGTCCGTGCTCCCAAGGGGGTTGATCGGGCGGCAGGCTTGCCACGACGCGCCGGCCGGCGCAACCGGCGCCGGCACAATCGGCTGTTCACACACTAAGGCTCAGATCGCCTCGCCGAGGAAGGAGGGCATATCCGAGAACTGGTCGAACATCTGGTCCATGCTGCGCGAGGGCTCAGCACAGCCGGCCTCGCCGACCACCTTGGCCGGCACCCCGGCCACGGTGGTGCGGGCGGGCACGGGCTTCAGCACTACCGAGCCGGCGGCGACGCGGGCGCAATGGCCGACCTCGATATTGCCCAGCACCTTGGCGCCGGCGCCCAGCAGCACGCCGTGGCGGATCTTCGGGTGGCGGTCGCCATGCTCCTTGCCGGTGCCGCCGAGCGTGACGCCCTGCAGCACGGAGACATTGTCCTCGATCACGGCCGTCTCGCCGACGACGATGCCGGTGGCATGGTCGAAGAAGATGCCGCGCCCGAACGGCGCCGCCGGGTTGATGTCGACCTGGTTCACCGCCGAGGAGCGGCTTTGCAGGTAAAGCGCGAAATCGGTGCGGCCGTTCTTCCACAGCCAATGCGCCAGACGATGGGTCTGGATGGCGTGGAAGCCCTTGAAATAGAGCAGAGGCTGGATCGCCCGGTCGGTCGCCGGGTCGCGGTCGAGCACGGCGACGATATCGGCACGGATGGCGACACCAAGGCCGGGATCGTCGGCCACCGCCTCCTCGAAGGCCTGGCGGATGATGTCCGCCGGCACGTCGCCATGGTCGAGCCGCTGGGCGATGCGATGCGCAACCGCCCGCTCCAGCGTGGTGTGATAGAGGACGGTCGAATAGACGAAGCTGGCGAGCGCCGGCTCGCGCTGGGTGATCGTCTCCGCTTCGGCGCGGATGCGCGCCCAGACCGGGTCGACCTTGTCGAGCGCACGCGGCACCTCGGCGCGCTGAAGAGAATTCACAGCCATTTTTCTACCCTCGCCGTTCGCCCGTGGGCGCCGGCCAGATGTCCCGAGTTGTCCCAAGCCTAACACAAGCGCCCGCGCCGGAATACGCCGCCGGGATTGCACGAATGCATGATCGAGCCCCCCCGCCGCCGGCCCATCGCCGTTGAATCGAAAGCTGAGCCGGCGCCGATTCTCTTTGCCAACAACGCCCGCCAAGCGATTCCGTTGACTCAGCTTTCCGGCCTTCTTGAATCAAACTGGCAAGAAGGCCAGCCGGCCCCCCCGCACCTCGCCCCCTGCCCGCCTCAGCGCGGCTCGGCAAGGAAGGCCAGCACCGCCTCCTTGAACACCTTGTCGCCGACGGCACGCATATGGTCGCGGTCGGGAATGTCGATCGCCCGCGCATCCGGGATCAGTTCGGCGAGCGGCCCAGGCGCCCCGGCCACCTCGTCGCGCGTGCCCACCGCGATCAGCGTCGGAACGCTGATCCGCGCCACCTCCTCACGGCTCAGCGTGCGGCGGGAGCCGATGATGCAGGCGGCCAGCGCCTCGCGGTCGCTTTTGGTCTGGTCGGCGAAGGCGCGGAACATCCGCCCCATCGGGTCGGTCACCTCGTCGAGGCTGGGGGCGCGCAGGGCGTCGGCAATGGTGATCGGCAGGCCGGCGCCGGCGATCAGATGGATGCCGATGCCGCCGAGAATAAGCGTGCGCACCCGCTCCGGCGCGGTCAGCGTCGCACAGGCACTGATCCGCCCGCCCATGGAATAGCCCATCAGATCGACCCGCGTCAGCCCAAGATGGTCGATGAGCGCCAGCACGTCGCGGGCCATCAGCCAGGGGTCGTAGAGTTCGCTCTGATAGAGCTTGGCGGAGGCGCCATGGCCGCGATTGTCGAGGGCGACCACCCGCCGCCCCGCCCCGGTCAGCGTCGAGACCCAGCCTGGCCCGACCCAGTTGATCTCCTTGGTCGAGCCGAAGCCGTGCACGAGCACGATAGGCTCGCCCTCTCCCTCGTCGAGATAGGCGATGTTGATTCCGTCATGGCTGAAGCTCGGCATAAGGCGCTCCTTGCGGGAAGCGGCACGCTAATCAGGCGAGGCCGCGCTGCCAACCCGCGCCCGGCGGTTCAGCCCGGCTTCTTCAACGCCTTGTCGTTGCGGCAGCGCGACAGCGGCAGGATGCTGCCGGAATAGATGCGGGTGATGTTCATTTCTGCCTTGTCGGTGTCGACGCTCAGGCACGCGCAGCCATAGCCATAGCCGTTCGGCTGCAGCTTCACATATTGCTTGGCGTCGAAGTCAGGGGCGTTGTCGAAGCCTTCCGCCTCCATGCCGCCCTGCGAGCGCATCCACCAGTCGCCATCGCGGTCGGAGAGATACCAGTTGCCCGGCGTCGGGTTCACATACCAGCCGCAGCGATTCTCCGCCGCGCCGGCCGGCAGGGCGACGAGCAACAGCGCGGCGAAGGAGAGCAATGTCAGCAGGGCACGGCGCATCATCGCCTCCTCAAAGGCTCACCCCGGCAGAAGCAACGGCCGGCGCCGCCTTATCTTCCACATCGGGCGAAGCATCGCCACCACCATCGCATTGAACGAGGCAATGAGGCCGAACAGGTTCAGCACGCCCGCCATCACCCAGAAGGCGAGCTTGGCCATCGCCTCGGTGACGAACAGCGCGCCACGCCCCAGCGTCTTGAAGATCGCCAGCGTCTTGCCGCCCTTGGCCTGCGCCAGCGCGCTCAGCCGCGCCGCGCCCGCCGCATCGTCGACATGGCGCAGCCCGGCGAAGGTGGCGCGCGTGCCCGCCTTGCTGCCGGCGGTGCCGAGATCGCCGACCAGCGCGGCGAGCTGCGCCTTCGAGCCGCCGCGCAGCGCTGCCGTGATGTTGCCAGCGAAGCGCCCGCCGACCACGCCGGCCCGTCGCGCGCCCTTCAGCACGGAAATGCCGGCGCGGAAGGTCAGCGGCGCGCCGAAAGCGGCATAGGTCGCTCCGGTCGCCACGATGCCGATGCCGGCGAGGTTGACCATGAAGTGGTCCACCGGCTCGCCGCGTGCCCAGTTCGCCGCCTGGCGGCCGAGATCGCGCACATCGCCCCACACGGTGAGATCGCCGGCGGTCGCCCCGGCGAGGCCGGCGAGGTCCTCGCCCTGCCCGGTCAGGAAGCCATGGCCGAAGCTGCCGGCGCCGCGCGCGAAACTGGCGCCCGGCGCATTGGCGAGCGCGACGCGGGCCCGGCGCTCCGCCGTCACGGGCACGCCGCGCGCGTCCGCAAGTTCGATGAAGCTCGCCGCCAGTTCACCGTCATTTTCCTCCAGCGCTGCGTCGATCTCCACCGCGGTGCGCTCGGGCGTCAGCACCCCGTCGAGCTGGAGATCGGCGAGCCGCGCCGCATCGTCCTGCGCGCTCACCAGCGCAAAGGCGTGCCGCCCCGCCGGCACCACCCAATGGGCAGCACCAGCGAAGGCGAGGAGAAAGCCGGCAGCGGCGAAAAAACGGTACATGGCGTTGATATGGGGATCACGCGGCGCGATTTCCCCTTTTGCCCCGCCATTGTGGCGACGCGATGGGGCGCGCGCGGCTCGGGTGGCGCATCCGCCCCCTTGGACCGCGGCGCGCCAGCGGCTATGGTCGCGCCGATTTCAACACCAGCGCGGACAGGCGAACATCATGGCGGGCCACGTCGTTCCCCACTTCCACAATTCGGCCGGAGTGGCGAAGATCGCCATCGGGGCACGGGAATTCATGTGCGTGGGCGCGCTGCCGCCCTATGACCACCCGCATGTGTTCCTCGACATGGGCTCGGATGACGAGATCATCTGCCCCTATTGCTCGACCCTCTACACCTTCGATTCCCACCTGCACGGCACCGAATCGACCCCGCCGGGCGCGCTGTTCGAGATTCCGGCCGCCGCCTGAGCGCGGCCTTGCCCGCCCGCTCCCTTGCCATCGCCGGCGCCGGCATTGGCGGCCTCACCGCCGCCCTTGCCCTGGCGAAGGCGGGCATTGCCGTCACGCTGTTGGAGCGCGCCCCCGCGCTTGAGGAAGCGGGCGCCGGGGTTCAACTCGCGGCCAATGCCACGCGCTGCCTGAAGGCACTCGGCGTCTATGAGCGCGTCGCCGCACAGGCGGTGTTCCCCGATGCCTTTGCCGTGCTCGACGGGCGACGCGGCACACGGCTCGCCGGCGGCCCGATGGGCGCGGCCGCCGAGGCACGCTTCGGCGGGCCCTTCCTCGTCATCCACCGCGCCGACCTGCAATCGGCCCTGCTCGCGGCCGTGCGCGATGTGCCCACCATCGAGCTTAAGCTCGGCCATGCGCTGGAGAGCTTCACCCAGGACGGCGCCGGCGTCTGCCTGAAGCTCCGCCACGCTGGCGGCGAGGAAGCGCTGGCGGCCGAGGCGCTGATCGGCGCCGATGGCTTGCGCTCCGTGGTGCGCGGCGAGCTGCATCCCGGCGCCCGCCCCTCCTTCCGCCACCGCGCCGCCTGGCGCGCCACCGTGCCGGTGGAGGCGCTGCCCGCCCGCCTCACCGACACGGTGACGCGGCTCTGGCTCGGCCCCGGCGCTCATCTCGTCACCTACCCCGTGAAAGCTGGCCGGGCGATCAATCTCGTCGCCGTCACCCCGGACGAGCGCGAGGTGCATGGCTGGAGCGAGGCCGGCGGCCGCGACGAGCTTCTGGCGCATTATCGTGGCTGGTGTCCCGACGCCCGCGCCCTGCTCGACGCGCCGGAGCGCTGGCTGCGCTGGGCGCTGTTCGATCTCGACCCGCTCACCAACTGGGGCACCGGCGCGGTGACGCTGCTCGGCGATGCCGCCCATGCCATGCCGCCCTTCCTCGCCCAGGGCGCGGCGCAGGCGATAGAGGACGCGGTGGTCCTCGCCGCCGAACTAGCGGATGCGCCCGACATCCCCGCCGCGCTGCGCCGCTACGAGGCCGCGCGCGCCCCCCGCACCGCCCGCGTCCAGCGCGCGGCGCGCGGCATGGACCGCATCTACCATCTCGGCGGCCCGGCCCGCCTCGCCCGCGATTTCGTCATGCGCGCCCAGTCCGAGAGCGCGGTGCTGGAGCGCTATCGCTGGATCTATGACTGGCGTCCCTGAGCCGGCGTCCCGGTGGAGACGCATCGCATTTTCTCATGGAGACCATAAAGACATCTCGTTTTCCGATCGAAGCCAGCCCGCCTAGGGTGCGCATCAATGAGAATGGAGATCCGCGATGCCGCCCGCATCGAAGGCGAGCCCGGCGATTTCGGCGGCTATTGCCTCCACGCCCCGCACCTTTTTGCCGCTGCCGCTGCTGGTGGGGCTGTTCTGCGTGCTGTGGTCGTCCGCCTTTGCCGCCTCCAAGATGGCGCTGGCCGATTGCCCGCCGCTGATGCTGCTATCGGTGCGCCTGCTTCTGGCGGGCTCGATCATGCTGGCCCTCGCCCCGCTGTGGGACAGCGGCGCGCGCCGCCGCGACCTGCCGCCGATCCGCCGCCGCGACATCGTCGCGCTTATCGGCATCGGCATCCTAAACAACGCAGTCTATCTCGGGCTGAACTGGACCGCGCTCACCTTCACTTCCTCAGCCTATACGGCAGTGCTCACCAGCTGCCTGCCGCTGCTGGTGGCGCTGGGCGCCGGGCCGCTGCTGGGCGAGAAGATGAGCCTGGGAAAATGGACCGGCATTGCGCTTGGCCTGATCGGCGTCGTCATCGTGCTGCGTTCGCGCCTTGCCGGCGCGCATGAGACGCTGGCCGGCACGCTGCTCATCGCCGGTGGCGTCTCCGCTCTCGCCGCCGGAACGCTGGCCTTTAAATATCTCACGCCGCGCGGCGGCATATGGAGCGGCAATGCCGTGCAGTGCCTGGCGGGCGGGATCGCCCTCATTCCCGTGGCGCTGGCCACCGAGAGCACCGGCGACATCCACCTCACCGCCAATCTTTTCGGCGGCCTCGCCTTTCTGGTGATCGGCGTTTCCATAGGCGGCTATGGGCTGTGGTTCTACCTGCTCACCCGCGCCTCGGCGACGGCGGCTTCCAGCCTGCACTTCCTCATGCCGCCGCTCGGCCTGCTCTTCGGCTGGCTGCTGCTGGGCGAGGTGGTGCCACCGCTCGACATTCTCGGCATCGTCCCGATCGCACTCGGCATCTGGCTGGTGACGCGCCCGGCAAAGGCGGCGGGATAGCCCCCTCGGACGACATCAGGGCCGAAGCGCAGCGGAGAGCCGGGATCGTCATCCGATATCGGCCCGCGATCCCGGATCGGCCTGCGGTCGTCCGGGACGACGCTGTCTCAGCGACGCACCCTCAGGCCGCCGCCGACACCGCCTGCAGCGCCCTGATCAGCGTGTAGGAGCGTTTCTTCGCCGCCATGTCGGGGATCGCGGTGGCGATCATCAGCTCGTCCGCCAGCGTGGTGTCGAGAAAGCGCTCCAGCCCCTGCGCCACCTTGTCCGGACCGCCAACCAGCACCTTGTCGCGGTTGCGGCGGATAAAGGCACGGTCCGCCTCGGTGTAGGGATAGGCGGCCGCCTCGTCGGCGGTGGGGATCGGGCCGTAATGGCCACGGGCCCGCCGCAGATGGGCGAGATCGACGCTGCCGGCGAGATACTCCGCCTCCTCGTCGGTCGGCGCGCACACCACCGCCAGAGCGAGAATGGCGTGGGGTGTTGCAAGGCGCTCCGAGGGCTGGAAGCCCGCGCGGTAGCTCAGCATCGCGTCGAGCACGTCATGCTGGGCGAAATGATGGGCATAGGCATAGCCGACCCCGATCTGCGCCGCGAGCCGGGCGCTGTAGCCCGACGAGCCGAGCAGCAAGATCGGCGGCAGCTTCACGTCCACCGGCATCACCTGGATCGTGCGGTAGGGATGGTCGGCCGGCCACTGGCCGCTGTCCCACAGCATCAGCTCCTTCAGCCGATCTAGGAAATCATCGCCGGGATCGACATCCTGCCGGCGGCGCAGAGCGTGGGAGGTGAGCTGGTCGGTGCCGGGCGCCCGGCCCAGGCCGAGATCGACCCGGTCGGAATAGAGCGCCTCCAGCACCTTGAAGCGCTCGGCCACCATCAGCGGGGCGTGGTTCGGCAGCATCACCCCGCCGGAGCCGACGCGGATGCGCTCGGTCGCCGCCAGTATCTGCCCGGCCATGATATCCGGCGCGCCGGAAGCGACGGAGGCAAGATTATGATGCTCGGCGACCCAGAAGCGGTCGAAGCCGAGGCCGTCGACATGGCGGGCAAGGTCGAGCGTGCCGCGCAGCGCCTCCGGGCCGCTGCTGCCGGAGGCGACGAAGGAGAGGTCGAGAACGGAAAGGGGGGTGTGTGCAAGACGGGTCATAGAGGTCAGGTGGGTATCCCTCGCGCGGCTGCCAAGGAGTATCCTTCATGTCATCATGGCGGCAACGCCGCGCCGGACGCTCGCCGGGGCGGAGCCGGATGGGTTGCTCAGCGCCACCCGCCGGGAGCGCAACCCGCCTGCATGCGTCAGCATCCCTCTCTCCAGATCTGGTTGCACCTGTTGGTATCCGAGGTTACACTTCTCATGGCGCCGGTTACTCCCGGCGGTAGCTCCAGCCGGGACAGCGAGGAAATCGCACCATGTCGCAGACCACCATTGGCGTGAAGATCGACGATGCGTTGCGGGCCCGCCTCAAGGCCGCCGCCGAGCGCGAGGGCTGCACCGCGCACGCCCTCGTCAAGAGCGCGCTCACGGCGGCCGTCGAGCGCACCGAGCGCGGCCTCGGCGCTGTTCTGCAGATTGAGGAAGCCGCAGCGCCCGAAGCCAGCCGGGGCAGCCTGCCATCAGACAGCCCGTTCCTGCCCTTCGCCTCGCAGATCCAGCCCCAGAGCGTGCTGCGCGCCCGCATCACCTCTGCCTATCGGGTGCCCGAGACTGAGGCGGTGCCGGTTCTGCTCGGTCCCGCCGCCCTGCCTGCGCCGAAAGCCGAGGCCGCCCGTGCGCGGGCCCGGGCGCTGGTGGAGGCCTTGCGCGAGAAGGGCCAGAAGGGGCCGGTGGAAGGCCTGATCCACGAATATTCGCTCTCCAGCCAGGAAGGTGTGGCGCTGATGTGCCTCGCCGAGGCGCTGCTGCGCATTCCCGACCGCGCCACCCGTGACGCGCTGATCCGCGACAAGATCGGCCATGGCGACTGGCAGGCCCATGTCGGCCACAGCCCTTCGCTCTTCGTCAACGCCGCCACCTGGGGGCTGGTGCTCACCGGCAAGCTCACCACCACATCGAGTGAGACCGGCCTGACGGGCGCTCTCACTAGACTCATCGGGCGCGGCGGCGAGCCGCTGATCCGGCGCGGCGTCGACGTCGCCATGCGGATGATGGGCGAGCAGTTCGTCACCGGCCAGACCATCTCGGAGGCGCTGGCCAATTCGCGCCGGATGGAAGCGAAGGGTTTCCGCTATTCCTTTGACATGCTTGGCGAAGCCGCCACCACGGAGGCGGACGCCCAGCGCTACTACGCCGACTACGAGCAGGCGATCCATGCCATCGGTAAGGCCTCGGCGGGGCGCGGCATCTATGAGGGACCGGGCATCTCGATCAAGCTCTCGGCCCTGCATCCACGCTACAGCCGCGCGCAATATGCGCGTGTTATGAATGAGTTGCTGCCGCGTGTTGCAGCGCTGGCGAAGCTCGCCCGACACTATGACATCGGGCTCAATATCGACGCCGAGGAAGCCGACCGGCTGGAAATCTCGCTCGACCTGCTTGAATCACTTTGTTTCGATGAGTCTCTAAGTGGCTGGAATGGAATTGGTTTCGTCATTCAGGCCTATCAGAAGCGCTGCCCCTATGTGGTCGATTTCCTGATCGACCTCGCCCGCCGCTCCGGCCACCGGCTGATGGTTCGGCTGGTGAAGGGCGCCTATTGGGACAGCGAGATCAAGCGCGCGCAGGTGGACGGGCTGGAGGGCTTTCCCGTCTATACGCGCAAGGTTCACACCGACGTCGCCTATCTCGCCTGCGCCCGCAAGCTGCTGGTGGCCCCCGACGCGGTGTTTCCGCAATTCGCCACCCATAACGCGCAAACCCTTGCCACCGTTATGGAAATGGCGGGAGCCAACTACTATGCCGGGCAGTATGAGTTCCAGTGCCTGCACGGCATGGGCGAGCCGCTTTACGAGGAAGTGGTCGGGCGCGAGAAGCTCGGCCGGCCCTGCCGCATCTATGCGCCGGTCGGCACTCACGAGACGCTGCTGGCCTATCTCGTCCGCCGCCTGCTGGAGAACGGCGCCAACACCTCCTTCGTCAACCGCATCGCCGACCCCAACGTCCCGCTGGACGAACTGACGGAGAGCCCGGTAGAGGCCGCCCAGCGCATCGAGCCGGTGGGGGCGCCGCACCCCGGCATCGCCGCCCCGGCCGAGCTTTTCGGCGCCGAGCGGCGCAATTCGGCCGGGCTTGACCTGTCCAACGAACAGCGCCTTGCCTCACTCGCCGCTGCGCTGCTTTCCGGCAGCACCGCCCCGCTGGCGGCCTGCCCTCTGCTGGCCGAACCCCTCGCCCTGGAAGGAACACCCCGGCCGGTGCTCAATCCCGCCGACCATCGCGACCAGGTCGGCACCGTGGTGGAAGCGACGCCCGAGATCGTCGCCCGCGCCATGGAGTTCGCCCACGCCGCCGCGCCGATCTGGCAATCGACGCCTCCGGCCGAGCGCGCCGCCTGCCTGTTCCGCGCCGCCGAGCTGATGGAAGCGCGCATGCCGGCGCTGATCGGCATCATCGTGCGCGAAGCCGGCAAGTCCTATCCGAACGCCATCGGCGAGGTCCGCGAGGCGGTGGACTTCCTGCGCTATTACGGCGCGCAGGTGCGTGACGGTTTTTCCGGTGACACCCACCGCCCGCTGGGTCCGGTCGTCTGCATCAGCCCGTGGAACTTCCCGCTCGCCATCTTCGCCGGCCAGGTCAGCGCCGCACTGGCGGCCGGCAATGTCGTGCTGGCCAAGCCGGCCGAGGAGACCCCGCTCATCGCCTTTGCGGCGGTGGAAATCCTGCGCGAGGCCGGCGTGCCAGCCGGCGCGGTGCAACTCATTCCCGGCGCCGGTGAGGTGGGGGCGGCGCTGGTGGGTGACACCCGCACGCCCGGCGTCATGTTCACCGGCTCCACCGAGGTCGCCCGCCTCATCCAGCGCCAGCTCGCCGGCCGGCTCAGCCCGGAAGGAAGCGTCATCCCGCTGATTGCCGAAACCGGCGGGCAGAACGCGATGATCGTCGATTCCTCGGCGCTGGCCGAGCAGGTGGTGGCCGATGTGCTGTCCTCCGCCTTCGATTCCGCCGGCCAGCGCTGCTCGGCGCTGCGCGTTCTCTGCCTGCAAGAGGATGTGGCCGAGCGCATTCTGGACATGCTGAATGGCGCACTGAATGAACTCGCCGTCGGCAATCCGGTGCATCTGTCGACCGATATTGGCCCGGTCATTTCGGCCGAGGCGAAGGCCGGTATAGAGGCGCATATCGAGCGGCTGCGCCAGGCCGGCTGCCGGGTCGCGCAGCGTGCACTCGGGGACGAGGCGCGCCACGGCACCTTCGTGCCGCCGACGCTGATCGAGATTGACGGCATCGGCGCGCTTACCCGCGAGGTGTTCGGCCCGGTGCTGCATGTGGTGCGCTATTCCCGCGACGAACTTGATCGCCTGATCGACGCCATTAACGCCACCGGCTACGGCCTCACCTTCGGCCTGCACACCCGCATCGACGAGACCATTGCGCGCGTTGGTACCCGCATCGGGGCCGGCAATGTCTATGTCAACCGCAACATCATCGGCGCTGTGGTCGGGGTGCAGCCCTTTGGCGGGCATGGTCTTTCCGGCACCGGGCCGAAGGCCGGCGGCCCACTCTATCTCGGCCGCCTGCTGGCACGCCGCCCCGCCGCCCTGCTGCCCCCCCGCGAGGCCCCCGCCCCTGCCCGGCTCTGGGTGGACTTCCAGTCCGATACCGGGACAAGGGCGCTCTGCGGTGCGGCACTCGACGCCTCGCCCTTCGGCCAAACGGCGGAACTGCCCGGCCCGGTGGGCGAGCGCAATCTCTATGCGCTCTCTCCACGCGGCACCGTCCTCTGTTTGGCCGCGACCGAGAAGGGGCTCGCCGTGCAGATCGCCTCGGCGCTCGCCACGGGCAATAGGGTGCTGCTGGAGGGCTCGCAGATGCCGGCGCTTCCGAGCGGTCTTGAAGACTGGGTGAACCTCACCGCCAGCCACGACGAAGCCGCATTCGACGCCGTGCTGTTCGAGGGCGATGGCGACGCTCTTCGCCAGCTCAACGAGGCGATCGCCGCCCGCGAAGGGCCGATCGTGCTGGTCCACGGCCTCGCGCCCGACGACATCGCGCGCGGCGAGACATACCCGCTGGACCTGCTGATGTTGGAGCGCTCGACCAGCACCAACACCGCCGCTGCCGGCGGCAATGCCAGCCTGATGACGCTGGGCTGAGGCGGCGCAAAGGGCCGGGCGCCCGACGCGCCCGCCCCTTCTCGCTCAGTTGTGGTTGAAGCCGGCCGCCTCGTCGTCCGTCAGCGGGTGGGTGACCGGGTGCTTGGCGAAGAAATCCAGCGCGCGGCGGAAATCGTCGAGCAGCAGGCTGGCGAGATCGCGGCTCACGCCGTGGCGGACCAGAATGCGCTGGATGACGAGGTCCTGGCGGTTGGCCGGCATGGAATAGGCCGGCACCTGCCAGCCGCGCGAGCGCAGCCGGTCGGCAAGGTCATAAAGCGTGTAGCCGCCGAAGCCCTTGTCGTCCTTCAGCTTCCAGCACAGCGCCGGAATGCCCTCGTGCCGGTTGCCGTCATAGAGCATCTCGAACGGCCCGAGCGCGGCGATCTCCCGGGCGAGATATTCCGCCGTGTCGTAGCAGGCGTTCTGGATCTTGGCGTAGCCCTCCCGACCGAGCCGGACGAAATTATAGTACTGCGCGATGATCTGCCCGCCCGGACGCGAGAAATTGAGGGCGAAGGTCGGCATGTCGCCGCCGAGATAATTCACGTCGAAGACGAGTTCCGGCGGCAGGTCGCTCGCCTCACGCCAGATCACCCAGCCCACGCCAAGCGGTGCGAGGCCGAACTTATGGCCGGATGTATTGATCGACTTTACCCGTGGCAGGCGGAAGTCCCATTCGATGTCGGGCGCGCAGAAGGGCGCCAGGAATCCACCTGAAGCGCCATCAACATGGATGGGGATGTCGAGCCCGGTCTCGGCCTGCAGCTTGTCCAGCGCGTCGCTCACCGCCTTCACCGGCTCATATTGGCAGGTGAAGGTGACGCCAAGCGTCGGCACCACGCCGATCGTGTTCTCGTCGGCGCGCGCGAGCACCTCCTCCGGCGTCATGATCAGCCGGTCGCCCTCCAGCGGAATCTCGCGCAGCTCGACGTCGAAATAACGGGCGAATTTGTGCCAGCATATCTGCACGGGCCCACAGATCAGGTTCGGCTTGTCGGCCGGCTTGCCTTCCTTGGCGCGGCGCTTGCGCCACTGCCATTTCAACGCGAGCCCACCCAGCATCGCGGCTTCGGAAGAGCCGACGGTGGAGCAGCCCAGCGTGCTGGCCGCATTGGGCGCGTTCCACAGATCCGCGAGCATCCGCACGCAGCGCGCCTCGATTTCCGCGGTCTGCGGATATTCGTCCTTGTCGATCATGTTCTTGTCGATCGACAGGTCCATCAGGTCGCGGATCTCCTCGTCGACCCAGGTCTGGCAGAAGGTGGCGAGGTTCTGGCGCGAATTGCCGTCCAGCATCAATTCGTCGCGCACCGCCGCAAAAACGTGGCGCGGCTCCCTCTCCGCTTGCGGAAAGACGGATTTAGGCAGCATCCCCATCAGGTCCGACGAGCCGTAAAGGTCGTCAAGAAGGTCGCTGCGCAGGTCGGGGCGGGGATCGGGGCTGGACGTTTCTGACGTCAAGACGGGCGTCCTTTCACGAGAGGGAGGCAGGGAGAGTGGGAGGAGACAGCCACGGCAAGCGAACGTTCCCGGGCATCTCTCATCCGCTGATGTGCCGACATGTTGCCGGAGAAAATGGATGGTCGCGGCAGCAGCCCATGCCCGGAGGGTAGCGACATAGGCACCTTGAGATCAAGCAAGCCGCGCTGTCGTGCCCCCAATCTGTGGTCCCTCACCGCCCCGTCAGTCCGGCGGGGACGTCGGAGGACGTCATCGCGCCGAGCACGAAGGCGAGGTTGGCAGCCGCCACCAGCGCGGCGGCATGGGCGTCGGATTGCGCCAGCCGGGCGGTGATCAGGCCGCTATCGGCGGTGGTGGCGGCGGTGATGTCGCCGACGCCACTCTTATAGGCATCGAGGGCCGCGTCATAGGTGACGGCGGCGGCGCTGGCGAGGGCGGTGGCGGCACGGTAGGAAGCCAGCGCCGAGCGCAGAGTATCGGCGCTGATGACGATCTCCCGGGCGGCGGCGTCGCGCGTCTTCTCGAAGGTGGCTTCGCTCGCGGCGGCCAGTGACTCGGCGTTCTTCAGCTGCGCCGCGCGCAGCCCGCCATCATAGAGCGGCAGGGTCACGCCGAGCAGCACGCCGGAGGCGGAGGCCTGCTGGCCGATGGTCGGCAGGCCGGTCGCGCTGAAGCTGGCGTCCCCACCGGCCGCTACCGCGCCGAGGAAGACCTTCGGCATGAACTCGGCCTGCGCCGCGCCGATGGCGGAGCGGCTCGCCTTCAAGGCGGAGAAGCTGGCGAGCACATCCGGCCGGCGGGCAAGAGCGGCCTTGATCATCTCCTCGGTCGGCGCGCCAACGCTCTCGGGCAGCGCCCGCCGACCCGCCTCGCGGATGGTGATCTGGGTCATTGGGGACACCCCCATGGCACCCAGCAGCATTTGATAGGCGTCGCGCTCGGCGCCCTGCGCCTGCACCAGGCCAAACTGCGCCTGCGCCACAAGCTGCCGCGCCTGCGCCACCTCCACGGTGGTACCCCGTCCCTCGTTATTGCGCGCCTGCGCCGCGGCGTCGATCTTGCGCGCGTTGGCGGCGTTCTGCTCGGCGATCCGAACCCGGCTGCGCGCGGCGCTGTAAAGGAAGTAGCTGCGCGTCACATCGTAGATGATCTTCTGATGCGCGCCGTTGAACAGGATGTTGGCGGCGGTAGCGTTATGGCGCGCGGTTTTGTGCAGCGCGTCGCGCTGGCCGAAGTCGAACAGCAGCCATTGCAGTGCCACCTGCGGCGACACGCCCTCAACCCTGTTCGACACCTGGTTGGTGCTGCCGACCGTCAGGGGCAGCGAAGCGGAGACATCTTGCCAGCCGCCGATCACATTGGCGGAGATGAAGGGCAGATAGGTGGCCTCCACCATGCCGGTCGCCAGCGCCGCCTGCCGCGCCTGCTGCCAGGCGAGGCGGGTGAGCGGGTTCTGCGTCTGGGCGATGTCGATAAGTTCCGGCAGGCCATAGGGGCGCCGCGGGTCGATGCCCGGCGTCGCCTGCATCTGCGCCACTTCCGGGTCGGCCGGCACGGTGAATTGCTTCGCCGAAGACGCCGCTGTCGGCATCGGCTCGCCCTCCGCCGATGCTGACGAGGCCGCTGCATCCGGCGCCCAGGGTTGCGACGGGTCCTGCGGTGCCGTCTTCAGGGCGTTGGTCGCACAGCCGGAAAGGAGGGCGCCCACCAGCAGCAGGAAGAGCGGTCCGGTTCGACCGAGGGGGAACGAGCGGTTGGCTTCCATGCCCTACCCCGCCGCCAGAGCGGCGATGCGCTCGGTCCGCCGGGCGAGAGCATCGCTTTGATCATCGCCGGGCATTGGAATGGCGTCCGGCTGCGACCGCCCTTCGTCGCGACGGTCGACCTGCGCCGCCGCCTCGGCCAAGCGCCGCGCGGTTTCGGCCGGCACGCTCTCGGCGAACATCAGCGGCGGCAGCACCGCGCCGGCTTCCTCCACCAGCCGGCGCAGGCGCCGGACATGCCCCTCCGGCGGGCGCTGGTGGCGAGGTTCGAAAGCCAGCAGTGCCAACGCCTCGCGCGCCCTAGCGAGCTCGGTCTCCACCAGAGCCGCGTCATGGACCGCCTGCGCACGCACCGCTCGATCGAGCGTGGCCAGACGCGCCAGTGCGGCTAACGCCTTGGCCAGTCTTTCACGCACATCGGCGACCGCGCTCTTCGGCCAAATCTGGGTGAAGACGAGATAAACGACGAGATTCCCGAGCAAAATCCCGACCACGCGGTCGCGGGCGGAGTCCATGTCGGTGCTCGGGCCGAAGCCGTCGAGGATGGTGAGCAGGAAGGCGAGGCCGATCTGGACGCCGCCATAGGAGATGCGCTCGCTGCCCGACGCCACCCAAGCCGCGACCAGGACGCCTGAAAACACAAGCGCCATCAGCCCGCCAACCGATTGAAGATGCGGGATAATATACAGGATCGAGCCAAGGCCGAGCATCGCGCCGATGAGGCAACCGGTGATGCGCAGCGCCAGCTTGTGCACCGTCTCGCCCGTCGTGCCGAGCGCGGCGACGTAGCAGGTTACCATCGCGGTATGGATTCCTTGCCAGTCGATCAGCGAATAGATCAGGTAGCAGGAAATCGCCGCCGCCGTGGTCTTCAGCGCGTAGCGCTGGTGGTCGGTATTGGTGAAGGCATCGGGCGCGAGAAAGGGCGGCTTGGCTGCGCCCAAGGCACTGCCGCCATTGTCTTTTTCCAGATCCGCCAGCGCCTGCCTGATGGCGCCGGGCGCGCCCTCGGCGGTGCCGGCAGCGCTGTCCGGCATCGGTTGGCCGCCGCGGCGAAGGGTTGCGGCCATCGCCCGGCAACGCTGCGCCGACACCGAGTCGGTGAGGCCGGCCGGCAGCGCCGCCACCGCCAGCATCAACCGATAAGTCGTTGCCGCTGCACCGGAAATCCAGCTGATCTCGCGGCTTGGCGCGGTGTGGAACAGGCGCGCCAGCTGCACCTGCTTGCCGCTCGCCTCCAGCCCCTCCTCCAGCGCGGCGTGCAAGGCATGGCGCCCCCTGCCGGACAGAGCGAGCGCCGCCGCTTCGAGGCGCTCCACCAGCGTTTCGCGCAGCAGGCGATGGGGCGAGGTGCCGAGCACCATCGAGAAAATCGCCAGCATTACCATAGGCATAACCGCCATCTGCCAGGCATAGAGCAGGCCGCGGGTGACGATTTCGCCGGCAGGCACCTGGTCGACAAGGGTCAGCACGAAGGCGATGACGAGGGCGATGATGGCGCCGATCTCGCCCAGCTGGGACGCCGAACTGAGGTAGAGAAAGGCGAAGGAGCTCGCCGCAATCACCGCGATGCGCAGCAGCGGCTGCTCCGCCGTGAGCTGGATGATCGGTGCGATGAGGAGGACGATCAGACTGATGAGGACGATCAGACCGAGCGCCTGACCGACATTCTCCGCCCCGTTGGGACGCATCAGGAAAATGATCAGGTAGCAGCTGATCGCCGATTCCGGTACTTTGTAGAGCATCGCCGTACCGCAAACCAGCGCGCATAGCAGGGCGATCCGCCAGGTCATGGCGAAGCGGCCCGGCGCGGGCTGCAGGTCCGCCCAGGCCGCGCGGAGGATCCCGCCCCAGGGGCTCTCAGCAGTCCGTGTCATGGTGCACGGTCGCAGTGGCGGAGGCGCCGATGCGCATCAGCTCGGCGGGAGGGTCGAGCAGGCGGATGCGGACGGGAAAGCGCTGCGCCACCCGCACCCAGTCGAGGCTCTTGGGCACGATCGGCATCTTGCGCGGCAGGGTGATCTGCTCGGTCGACTGCACGCCCCAGCCAATGCCCTCCACCCGGCCGCGAATCTTCACCTCCCGGTTGGCCAGCGTGTAGACGGTGGCGCAGCTGCCGACGCGGATGCCGGCCAGCTCCGTCTCGACAAAGGCGGCGGAGGCGAACCAGGCGCCAGTGTCGATCAGCACGAAGATCGACTGGCCGGGCAGCACATATTCGCCCAGCGCCGTCTCCAGCCCCACCACCCGGCCCTCGAAGGGCGCCATGACCTGCGTGTCGGCCAGCGCGCGCTCGGCGATCGCCAGCGCCGCGCGCCGCGCCTCCACCAGCGCCACCGCCGCCGCCGTGTCGCTTACCAGCACGAGGGCGGCCGCCTCCTGCTGGAGCGCCTGCCGCAGGCTCACCTCGGCATCGCGCTTGGCGGTGGCGGCGTCGTCCACCTGCTGGGCGCTGACATAGCCCTTGGGGCGCAGCGCCTCCAACCGGGTGAGGGTCTGGGTGGCGAGGGCGAGGTTCTGCCGCGCCCGCGTCACCTGTTCCTGGGCGATGACGGCATTGGCCCGCTCGGCAGTGACGGCGCGCTGCTTGTCAGCCAGCGCCGCCTCGGCGAGGGCGAGATCGGCCCGCGCCTGCGCCACCTGCAATTCGTAAGTGGCGGGGTCGAGGGCGAACAGCAGCTCGCCCTTCGCCACCGCCTGGTTCTCGCGCACCGCGATGCTGACGATCCGGCCGGGCACCGAGGCGGAAATGGCGGTGACGTCAGCCGTCAGCTCCGCGTCCTGCGAGAGCGGGTTCAGCGCGGCATCGCGCAGATAATGCCAGCCGAGCAACACCGCCGCCGCCACGGCGAGCAGGCTGACCAGCAGGCCGAGCGGGCGGGAGGGGTGATGCGCGTCTTCCGCCATCCGCTAGCGCCCAAAGCCGAGAAGGGCGACGGCAAAGCCGATGCCGGCGGCGACGCAGACATAGACCGGCAGCCGGACCGGTAGCGCGTCGTCGATACCGGCGCGGACAAAGACCAGCCGGACCAGCACCGCGCCGAGGACGCCGATGACCGCGCAGAGCAGCCAGGACGGAAAATAGGCCCCGAACATGGGAATCGCCGGTGCGCCCGCCGGAATGCAGCCGGCAAGCGGCAGCGCGGCGAGGCCCACCGCCCCGGCGCGCAGCGAGACGGCGCTGCGGCAACGCCGCCACCGACCCGATCGAACTGAGACGGGACACCAATTGGTCAACGTCGCTCTCCGGCCGCGCCCCTGAGTCGGAGACGCTGGGTAAACGGGTAGCAAGGCCTTCCAGCGAGAGCAAATTCGCCCGAAGCCAGGGGCGCTCGCACCCGTCCGCCCCTTTGGGGGCTTCACCCCGGCAAAGCCGGCCGGCAAGAATCGGTGCGCCGCGCCGACGGCGCCCGGTCTTTCCCCTCCAGGTGAATCATGCCACCAAACACCGGCAACGAACCGCGCGCCGGCCGGCGGCGCGGCGCGACAGGAGAGGCGCGGTGGCGAGGCGCAGGCCCTCGCCCGAACCGGAAGGACGGACGGGATGTGCACATCGCTCGGCTATCGCGACGCAGGCGGCAAGGCCTATTTCGGCCGCACGCTCGAACTCACGATCGATTTGCCCTACCAGATGGCCTTCTTTCCCGTCGGCTTCCGCACCCGCTCGCAGGTCGAGGGGCACAAGGCGACGGAGTTTGCCGCCCGCCACGCGATGATTGCCGTCACCATGCCCTGCCGGTTGCCGACGCCGCAGGCCCCTGTCGGCCTCGACGACCTCAAGGTGCTGGAAGGGCTGAACGACCGGGGCTTGACCTTCAGTCTGCTCTCCTACCCCGCCGCCGGCGGCACGCAGCGCTCGGTCGCGATGACGCAGGCGGTGCTGTCGGCCTCCGATCTCGGCAGCTGGTGCCTTGGCCAGTTCGCCACGGTGGCTGAGGTGAAGGCGGCGCTCGACGCGCAGCCGGTCCTGCTGGTGCCGCTCGCCATATTGGGCGGGGTGGAATCGCCCTTCCACTATGTGGTGCACGATGCCACCGGGGCGGCGCTGGTGATCGAGTTCGATCGCGGCGCGATGAAGGTCTATGACAATCCGGTGGGGGTGATGACCAACGGCCCGGATTTCGGCTGGCACCTCACCAATCTCAACAACTACACCTTCCTCTCCAATGTCGATAAGTCATCGGCGCGCTTTGGCGACTATCGGGCGGTGCAGCCGGATTCCGGCATCGCCACCGCCGGCCTGCCGGCCTCGAACACCTCGGTCGGGCGGTTCGTTCGCGCCGCCTACTATGCCGAGTTCACCGAGAAGGCGGCGACGCCGGACCTCGCGGTGCGCACGCTGGCGCATGTCCTCAACAATTTCGACCGGCCGCGCGGGGCGAGCATCGATTATCCCGGCCAGGGCGGCGGCCATATGGAGGTGGCGGGGCTCGACCAGCCGCAGGGCCAAGCCTACGCCACCGAATATACCTGCTGGACCAGCCTCTCCGATCTCGACCGCACGCTGTTCTTCCTGCGCGACTATAAGAGCCTCAACTTCACCCGCTTCGACCTCGCCGCGCTGGCCGACCTCACCGAGCCGAAGGTGCTGCCGTTCGACCGGCTCCCCGCTGAGGCGGGCGACGCCACCGCGGCGCTGAAGGCGGCGAGCGCGGCGTGAGACCTTTCCCGCGCCGCGCAGGCCCCGGCGGAGAGGCCCGATGAAGGGGGTGCATCTCCACCCCTCCGGCCTGCGCATCCATGTCGCCGGGCCGTGGCCCTTCATCACGCGGCGCAGCTACCTGCTCGCCGGGCGACGCATCGTCTGGCAGGCGCGCCAGCACCGCAAGGGATTGGCCCGCACGGCGCGGGCGCTGGAAAACGCGCCGGTGCCGTTCTGGCAGACGCAGGGCTACAACTGGTGGACCGGCGCGCTGTTCGCGCTCGGCTCGCTGCTGTTCCTGGCGGGAAGCCTGCTCAGCCTGCTGCCGGCCGGCGCGGGGCTGGCGGCGACGCCGATCAACATCGTGTTCTTCTCAGGCTCGATCCCGTTCACCCTGGCGGGCTATCTCCAGCATTTCCAGGCCGCCAATCAGAGCGCCTTTACCGTCGACCCGAAGGATGCCGCCGCGCCGCGCCATATCTCGCTGATCGGCTGGCACCCGCACAGCGCGGGATGGCTGAGCACCTTCTGCCAGTTCGTCGGCACGGTGGCGTTCAACTTCAACACGTTCGACCCGCTGGTGGTCGGCGCCGGCTGGGTGACGCAGGACCTCGCGGTCTGGCTGCCGGGGATGATCGGTTCGGTGCTGTTTCTCGTCTCGGGCTATCTCGCCTTTGTCGAAACCGCGCACCGCTACTGGAGCTGGCGGCCGAGGCAACTCGACTGGCAGATCGTGTTCATCAACCTGCTCGGCTGCGTCGCCTTCATGGCGGCCTCGACGCTGGCCTATGTGCCGAGCGGGGGCGAGGCGTGGTGGATTACGGAGGTCGCCACAATCCTGCTCGGCCTCGGCGCGCTCGGCTTCTTTCTCGGCGCCGCGCTGATGATGCGCGAGAGCGCGGCGGCGGCGAAGGGCTGAGGCGTCACGGCTTGCGCTGCATGATCGCGACGAAATGGGCGAACAGGCCGGCCTGCGAATTGATGTTCAGCTTGCGGTAGATGTTGCGGCGGTGAACCTTCGCCGTGCCGGCGGAGATCGACAGCAGGCGGGCGATGGAATCGGCCGAATGGCCCTGCAGGATCAGGTCGACCACCTCGCCCTCGCGGGAGGTCAGCGCCAGGTCCCGCCAGATCTTGCCGCGATCCACCCCGCGCCCGGCCCTGCCCTCGCCCTCGCGCCCCGGGCGGCCGCGCGTGTCCTCGCCGATCACCTCGCCGCCCCAGCGCAGCCGGCACAAGGCGAGGACGATCGGCGCCAGCTCGCGCAAGGCGCGCACCTGCGCCGCGCCGAACGCGCCGGAGGCCGCCTTGCGCATCAGCGACACCACCACCCCGGCGCCATTGGCCAGCGGCACGAAGAAGCCGACCTCCTCGGCCAGCACGGTCTGGCTGTAATAGGAGCGGTAATATTCACTGGCATAGAAGCGGTCCGGCGCCAGCTCGCGCATGCGGCGGAAGCCCTCAATGCGCTCGATGGCGGCGTGGTAGAACGGGTCGAGCAGATAGGGCCCGACCTGATAGAGCGTCACATAGACGTGGCTTTCCGCGCGGTTGAAGGTCTCGAACAGCAGCGGCGGGCGGGCCGTGCCGCGATAGCCGAAGGCGACGCAATGGTCGAACGGCACATGGACGCGCAGCCAGGCGATGAGGGCGTGGCCGAACGGATCGTCGCCCGGCCCGGTGCGCACGTCCGCGCTGCGCTCATGCGCCGCCGCGATCGCCTGCGCCAGAAGCCGCGCCGCCAGCGCGCGCTCGCTCTCTCCCTGCCCGCCGGTGGCGTCGCTGCCCGTGCCCAGCATCTATACCCCTCGTGACGAATATATAGGCTCTTTCTACCACTGCGAAGGTATATACCCTCAAACGCGCTGGCGTTAGCTTTTTGCGTAACGACGATCGACCGCCCGCCGGATGGCGGCCGGAAAGCTGCGGAGAGCGCCCGGTGGCAGGCCAGCAGACCCTCGACATCGAGTTTCGCGGCGTCAGCAAGCGCTATGGCGACGTCACCGCCGTCCATCCCACCGATTTCGCCGTGCCGAAGGGCGCCTTCATCGCCCTGCTCGGCCCCTCGGGCTGCGGCAAGACCACCTGTCTGCGGATGATCGGCGGCTTCGAGCAGCCGAGCACCGGCCAGGTGCTGATCGGCGGCACCGACATGGCGGATGTGCCGCCCTATCGCCGGCCGGTGAACATGGTGTTCCAGCACTATGCGCTGTTCCCGCATTTCGATGTCAGCGCCAATGTCGCCTATGGCCTGCGCCAGATTCGCCCGCGCCTGACCTCCTCGGAAATCGCCCGGCGCACCGCCGATGCGCTGGCGATGGTGCAGCTCGGCGGCTTCGGCGCCCGCAAGGTGCACGAGCTCTCCGGCGGCCAGCAGCAGCGGGTGGCCCTCGCCCGGGCGCTGGTCAACCGCCCCTCGGTGCTGCTGCTCGACGAGCCGCTGGCGGCGCTCGACAAGAAGCTGCGCACCGACATGCAGATCGAGCTGCAGAATCTGCAGCGCGAGCTCGGCATCACCTTCGTCCTCGTCACCCACGACCAGGAAGAGGCGCTCTCGATGAGCGACGTGGTGTGCGTGATGAATGGCGGGCGCATCGTCCAGCTCGGCGCGCCTGACGAGATCTATGACCGCCCGGCCGACCGCTTCGTCGCCGCCTTTGTCGGCAAGACCAATTTCCTCGACGGCACCGTGCTGGAGAACGCCACCGGCGGCGCCCGCATCCGCCTCGCCAACGGCATGGACGTCACCGCCCGGCTGGGCGGCGCGGCGGCCACCGGCGCCAGGGTGTCGGTGAGCCTGCGCCCCGAGGCGCTTCGCCTCGGCACGCCCGCCGGCGAGGCCGGCCTGTCCGGCGTCATCCGCAACCGCATCTTTCTCGGCTCCACCGCCGAATACGCCATCGAGGTGCCGCTGCTCGGCACCCTGCTCGCCACCGCCGATCACAGCGCGGCGCAGAGCGACCTCCTGAAACCGGGCGACCCCGTCGCCATCAGCTTCAACCCCGGCGCGCCGCTGGCGTTTCCGGCGTCGGACAACAAGACCACACAGAGGGAATCCAGCCATGTCGAAATCGTATCGTGACGGCCTGCCCCTTTCGGCGCGGGAATTCATCGACCAGCTGCTGCGCTTTCGCCGCGGCTCGATCAGCCGCCGGCACTTTCTCGGCGTGACCGGCCTCGGCGCCGCCACGGCGGTGCTGGCGAGCGAGCTTGGCCTGCGGCCGATGCCGGCCTATGCGGCGGGCGAGCTCGGCGACCGCATGTCGATCGCCACCTGGCCGAACTACCACGACCCGGAAACCTTCGTGGAGTTCCAGACCAAGACCGGCGTCGCGGTCGAGGTGAACGTGTTCGGCTCCAACGAGGAAATGCTGGCCAAGCTACAGGCCGGCGCCTCCGGCTGGTCGCTGTTCGTGCCGACCAACTACACCATCTCGACCTATCGCCAGCTCGACCTGATCGACCCGCTCGACGTGTCGAAGCTGCCCAATTACGACGCCGCCGCCCAGAACAAGCGCTTCACCGCCGAAGGCGAGGTGAACGGCGTGCTGTGCGCGGTGCCGAAGAACTGGGGCACCACCGGCTTCGCGGTCAACACCGAGAAGCTGACCAAGCCGATGACCAGCTGGAAGGATTTCTTCGACACCGCCATGACCACCGGCAGCGGCCGCGCCATGGTGCATGACTATCAGCTGACCACCATCGGCAACGCGCTGAAATATTACGGCTATTCCTTCAATTCGCTGAAGCCGGACGAACTGGCCAAGGCCGAGGAGCTGCTGCTCAAGGTCAAGCCGCATCTGTTCGCCATCTCCAGCGACTACCAGCCCGCCATGCGCAGCGGCGATGCCTGGCTGACCATGTGCTGGACCAATGACGGCGCCCAGCTGCACCGCGACATTCCCGCGATCGATTATGTGCTCGGCAAGGAAGGCGGCGAGATCTGGACCGATTTCTACGCCATCCCGAAGGACGCGCCGAACAAGCCGGCCGCCTATGCCCTGCTGAACTACCTGATGGACCCCAAGGTGGCGGTGCAGGAGCATATCGCCAATGGCGCGCCGTCCACCGATGCGCGCGTCAACGCCCTGCTGCCGAAGGATCTGCTCGACAACCCGATCCTCTACCCCGCCGCCGATCTGCTCGCCCCGCTGGAATTCGGCGCGGCGGCGACGCTGACCGACCCGGCCCGCGCCGAGCTGATGGCCCGCTTCAAGTCGGCCTGATCCACCAGCGTCCCCGGGAGCGCGCCTGCGCGCTCCCGTTGCCTTCTTGAGGGAGCGCGCCTGCGCGCTCCCTTGGCCCCCGTGTGAACAGGACCCCGAATGTCGAGCGCCGCCCGCAAGCGACTGGTCACGGCCCTGCTGCTCGCCCCGGCGGCGGTGTGGCTGTTGCTGTTCCTGGTGCTGCCCTTCGTCGCCATCGTGGTGTTCAGCCTGGGCGAGCGGGCACCGGCGGGGGGCTACCAGCCGGCGCTGACGCTGGCCCAATACGCCAATCTGCCGGCACGGGCCGCGGCGTTCTGGAACACGCTGGTGCTGGCCCCGGCCGGGGCACTGGCCTGCCTGCTGATCGCCTATCCCGTCGCCTATTATCTGGCGATCAAGGTGCTGCCGCAGCGCCGGCTGCTGCTGGTGGCGCTGATCGTCATCCCGTTCTGGACCAGCCTGCTGATCCGCACCTATGCCTGGATGTATATTCTCGGCGGGCGCGGCATTCCCGCCTTTCTGGAGCTGGTGGGCCTGCCGGATGTGCGCCTGATCAACACGCCCGGCGCGGTGCTGCTCGGCATCGTCTATGGCTATCTGCCGCTGATGATCCTGCCGATCTATATCAGCCTGGAGCGGCTGGACCGCCGGCTGTTGGAGGCCTCGGCCGATCTCGGCGCGACGCCGTTCTCCACCTTTTTCAGCGTCACCCTGCGGCTTTCCCTGCCGGGCATGATGACCGGCTTCTCGCTGGTGCTGATCCTGCTGCTGGGCGAATATTTGATCCCGACCCTGCTGGGCGGCGGCAAGGTGTTCTTCATCGGCAATGCGCTGGTCGACCTGTTCCTGCAATCGCGCAACTGGCCGTTCGGCTCGGCCATCGCGGTGGCGCTGGTGGGTATCGCCGTCGTGCTGCTGCTCGCCGCCAACCGCATCACCGCCCGGCTCTCCGGCGCCCGACAGGTCGATCTCCTATGATGCGCGCCTTCGTCATCGCCGTTTACGGCTTCCTCTATCTGCCGATCGCGCTGGTGGTGCTGTTCTCGTTCAATGCCGGGCGGCATGCGAGCGACTTCACCGGCTTTTCCGTGCAGTGGTATGGGCGGGCGCTCTCCAACACCTTCCTCATGGAAGCGCTGACCAACAGCCTGATCGTGGCGACGACCAGCGCCGCGCTGGCCTCGCTCTGCGGCACCGCCGCCGCCATCGGGCTCGGCCGCGCCGGCCCGCGCACCCGCGCCGTGTTCGACGCGCTGTTCGGCGCCGCCATCGTGGTGCCGGGGGTGGTGATCGGCATCGCCACGCTGGTGGCGCTGGTGCAGCTGTTCGGCATCGTCAATCCGGCGATCGCGGCGCTGTGGCCGGGGGACGCGCCGCCGCGCCTGTCGCTCGGCTATGGCTCGATCATCGCCGCGCACGGGCTGTTTTCCACCGCGCTCGTCACCATGATCGTGCGCGCCCGGCTTGGGGCGCTGGGGCGCGACATGGTGGAAGCCTCCAGCGACCTCTATGCCAGCCCCTTCACCACTTTCCGCTCTATCGTGCTGCCGCAGATCCTGCCGGCCATCCTCGCCGGCTTCCTGCTCGCCTTCACCTTTTCCTTCGACGATTTCATCGTCGCCTTCTTCGTCGCGGGGTCGCAGACCACGCTGCCCATGTATGTCTTCGCCTCGATACGGCGCGGCGTCACGCCGGAGATCAACGCCATCGGCGCGCTGGTGCTGGTCGCGTCGATCCTCCTCGTCATCGCGGCGCAGCTGCTGCTGCGCCGGCGCCGCCCGGCCTCCGCATAGGTGCATCATGATTCTCAAGGACAAGATCGCCATCGTCACCGGTGCCGGCTCGGGGATCGGCCGGGCGGGGGCGCTGGCCATGGCGCGCGAGGGGGCGCATGTCATCGTCGCCGACCGCGACGGGCCGGCGGGCGAGGCGACGGTGGCGGCGATCCTGGCCGCCGGCGGCCGGGGCGAGGCGGTGACGACCGATGTCGATGTCGACGCGCAGGTCGAGGCGCTGGTCGGCGGCACGCTCGCCCGCCATGGCCGGCTCGACATTTTGCACAGCCATGCCGGCGTGCAGGTCGGCGGGCCGCTGACCGAGGTGGCGCCGGATGGCATGGACCGCTCCTGGCGGATCAATGTGCGGGCGTCCTATCTCGCTGCGCGCCTCGCCATGCCGGCGATGATGGCGCAGGGCGGCGGGGTGATCCTGATCACCGCCTCCAACTCCGGCGTGTTCTACGACCGCGAGATGATCGCCTACACCACCTCCAAGCACGCGGTCATCGCCATGGCGCGGCAGATGGCGATCGACTATGCCCGCCACAATGTGCGGGTGAACGCGCTGTGCCCGGGCTGGGTCGACACCCCGTTCAACGAGCCCTTCATCACCCAGATGGGCGGGCGGCACGCGATCGAGGCCTATGTGCGCGAGAAGATCCCCATGGGGCGCTGGGCGAGCGCGGAGGAGATCGCGGAAGCGATCCTGTTCCTCGTCTCCGATCGTTCTTCCTTCATGACCGGCCAGGCGCTGGTGGTGGATGGCGGCGAGAGCATCGCCTGAGCCTCAGTCGCCGCCGAGAACCACCGCACCGGCACTCGGAACCTTCGCCTCACTGAGCGGCGTGGCGGCCAGCGTCTTCGCCCCCTCCCCCGCCCGCTCCATCGCGAAGCGCCGCACGCTCGCCCCGCCCCCGGCGGGCGCGGTGGCGACCAGAAGATCGGCGCCCGAGGTGGTGCTCGATGTGGCGACGCTCACCCCGCGCGCGTCGGCCCCGAAGGGTGTGAAGCGCGCCATCTCGGTGAACTCGGCCTTCTGGTGGGCGCTCGCGCTGTGCAGATACATCGCCGGTCCGCCATCGAGCGCCGAGCCGGCGGAGAACACCGCCACCTCCGCCCCGTCCTGCTGGCCGATGACGATGCGCTCGGCGCCGCCGAGCACCCCGGCCAGCCAGCCGGTGGCGAGCGAGACGCCGCCGCGATAGTCCCGCGCGAACGGCGTGAAGGAGGCGGACAGCACCGGGCGCGGCATGCCCTTGGTGCGGTGGGCGTGGCTGCCGATCTCGCCCTCCATCGCCTTCAGCCCTGGGAAGACGAACACCTTCACCGTTGCCGGCGAGCCGGGACCGGGAGCGGCGATGAGGCTCTGCCGGCCGGTGGTGAAATCGACGAAGCCGGTGGCGAGGGTGACGCCGTTGCGCTCGCCATAGAACGGGTTGAAGGTCGAGAACAGCTCCGGCGCCGTGCCCACCGCCGGCAGCTTCGAGCCGAACACCCGGATCTCGCTGGAGACGCCGGGGCCGGAGCCGACGATGATGTTGTCGCCGGTGGTCAGGCCGTCGATCTGCGCCGCCGCGACGCTCACCCCGCCGGTGGCGGCGGCGTCGAAGGCGGCAAAGCGCGCCAGCTCGGTGGCGAAGGGCGCGCTTTTCTTCCCCGAGCCGGAGAACACCGCCACGTCAGGCGCATGGCCCGGGCCGGCGCCGACGATGAGATCATAGATGCCGTCATCGTCGACATCGCCGATGGCGACGCTGGGCGTGCCCTCATAGCCGGGGAACGGCGTCACTGTGGCCAGCAGCGTGTCGCCGTCCATCACCCGCACGGTGGCAGCACGGCCCGGCGCGCTGGGCACCGCCACGGCATAGGACGAGATGGCCGGGATGACATTGACCAGCGCCATCAGCCCGTTGTCCTCATGGTTCAGCCGGTGGCAGTGCATGACGAACAGGCCGGCATAATCCTCGAAGCGGGTGCGGATGGTGAGCGCGCCCGGCTCGATCACCGATTCCTCGGGGCCGAGATTGGGCGCCGGCACATTGGCGTTGTCGACGCCCTGCTGCACCGCCCCGACCTTCAGGCCGATGGTGGGATCGGAGACCGAGATGATCTGGAAGTCGTTGACGTGCACATGGATGGGGTGCTCGTCATTGTTCTCGTTGCGGAAAACCCATTCCTCCACCGAATCCAGCCGGGGCTGCATCAGCGGCACATTCGGGAAGGCGCCGCTGTCGAAGGCGTAGATGAAGGATTTCGGGTCTGCCTTGCTGGCGAGGTCGTTGAGGAAGCCGCCATTGATCAGGATGTTGCGGGTGACGTCGGGCGTCACTTTGGACAGGTCGTCGAAGGAGGTGAAGGCGCCGAGCGGCTGGCCCTCGACAAAGGGCGTGCTCTCGCCCGTCGCGCCATCCACCACCGCGCTCATCAGCTTCTGCGTCGGGAACAGGAAGAAGCCGTCATAATAGCTCACCGCCGACGGCACCACGCTGAGCGTGCCGAGCACGGCGGGCGGGTTTTCGGTGCCGTTGCTGGTGTAGAGGATGCCGGGGGCGTTCTCGGTGCGGGCGCCGCCGCCGCGCGCGGGCATGTCGAGCACCAGCTCGCCCTCCAGCGGCAGCGTCACCGCGATGGCGAAGCGCGAGGCCGGGGGAATGACGAGGCGGGTGCCGCCTTCCTCCACCGGATAACGAACGGACGGGCTCGGATTGCCGTCCTGGCCGACAATGGCGATCTTCGGGTGGCGCCCGGTCGCGGTCTCGGTCAGGCGCACGCTCATATAGGCCATGTCGCTGATATTCGCGAGAATCCAGATCTCGGTCTGGCCCGGCTTGCCGCGCAGCACCGGCTGGAACTGGCCGTTCACGGTGAACTGGATGTCGCGCAGATGGTCCGGCAGCGCCGGGTCGGCCGGCACGTTGCCTTCCGGTCCCGAAGCGGCGGTGAAGCTCTGCAGATTGTTCGGGATGAACTGGGTGCGCCCGCGCATATTGTGGATCGACAGCGGGCCGGAATACCACACGGTGGCGAAGCGCGAGCCCTTCGCCGAGCCGGCAAAGTTCACCGGCGCCAGGATGGGGCGGTAGGTGCCGGCCGCGAGTTCGCCCTCAAGAGGCGATGTCAGCGTGCTGATGAATTGCGGCCAGCTGGCATTGTTGAAGCTCGGCTCCGGCCCGGTACGGTCGAACACGAAATTATACTGCAGCGCCATGCTGCGCACCGGGATGGACTTCTGCGTCACCACAGGCAGGTTGCCGTCCGGCCGCCCGATCGCCAGCAGGCCGGCGAGGCCGAGATAGACATGGGCCGAGGTGAGCGTGTGCAGGTGCGGATGGTACCAGTACAGGCCGTGCGGCATGTTCTCCGGAACATCATAGACATAGGTGTTCACCGTGCCCGGCGGCATGTGCAGCAGCACATTGTCGGAATTCGACTTCGGGCTGACATGCAGGCCATGCGTGTGCAGGTTCAGCGGCGAGACAGTGAGCGCCGGGGGATAGACCGGCACCTGCCCGCCGACGGCGGTGTAGCGCGGATCGTAGAAGTCGCGGATGGCGAGGCCGGCCAGCCCGTTCTCATAATGGATGATGAGTGTCTCGCCGGGAAACACCTGCAGCGTCGGCGCGGGATAATTGTCCCGGTTGGCGTTGACGCCATTGGACGCTTTGCCGCGCACCAGCTGATAGCCATAAAGCAGCGTGTTCTTGACCGGCACGGGCGAGGTGTCGAGCGTCGCCTCACCCTGATGGGCGGTGAGCGTGACTTCCAGCACGCCATCGACGCTGGAGAGCACCACCGGCTCGCGGAATTCGGGCGGCTGGTGGGACTGGGAGAGGGCCGGACCGGCGCCAAGCGGCGGCACGAGCAGGACGACAAGGGCCGCAGACGCGACCCATCCAACGATACGCTTCACGTCACCACCCCACCCTCAACTTCCGCGACGACACCCTAGCACGCGGCCCTTCGGCGCCGGGGGGCGAGCGAGACTATTTTTCGTGCGTTTACATAGAGGTATGCGGATGGGGCGAGAGGCCGATGTGCGGCTGGCGCGCCCTTCTTCCGGTCATTTGCCGGCGACTTTTCTAGCTGTTCGTTCGGAAGTGTTCTAAGGTTTCCCGAGTGCACGCGGCGGGGGCCAACGGCAGAAAATGCAGCCGACACGTCGCGAGCTTTTCAGCTGGGTAGCCGCCAGCGGCATCACCCTCGGCCTCAGCCGGCTTTCGCCCGCCATCGCCCTGCCCTTCGAGGCGAGCCAGACCCTGCCGGGTCGCGCCGACGCGCCGCGGATCGGCCGCGCCCGCATCGACGGCATCGCCAAGGTGACGGGCGCCAAGCTCTACGCCTCGGATTTCCGCGCCGCCGACATGGAGGGCTGGCCGACTGCCACAGCCCATGCCCTGCTGGTGCGGGCGCGCGATGCCAGCCATGTCTTTGCGGGACTGAACCTCGACGCTCTGCCGGCGACGGCGCAGCCGACCAAGGTGGTGGGCGCCGCCGATGTCGCGGCGAGCGCCCTGCGCGCCCCGCCCTTTTATGCCGGCGACCTGTTCTGCCCCATTGGCCAGACGCCGCTTTATCTCGGCCAGCCGGTGGCGCTGCTGCTGTTTACCGATTTCGACGCCTATGACCGGGCGCGGATCGCCTTTCGCGAGGACAGCGCGCTGGTGCGCTTCGGCGCCGAGACCGGCCCGCGCACCGGCCCGAATTATGCCGCGCTGCGCTTCACCCGCATCGCCGGCCCGACGCCGGAGGCGCCCGACATCTATTCGCCACTGCAGGAAGGCTGGATCAGCCCCGGCTTTACCGAGGGCGGCGGCCGGCCGATCTGGAAGCCGCTGCCCACCGCACAGGGCGGCGACTATGCCAGGGGCGCGACCTATGGCGAGGAGATCCGCGCTTTGCTGGCGGCGGACACGCCCGACCTGCTGGTGCTCAAGCGCGACTTCCAGACCCAGTCGGTCGACCCGATGTTCCTGGAGCCGGAAGCCGGCCTTGGCTGGTACGAGGAGGGCGCCGGCGCGCTGCATCTCGTGCTCGGCGTGCAGTCGCCCTTCGAGGCGGCGGAGGCGCTCGACTATATGCTGGCGCAGGCGCCCGCCACGCTGCGGCCGAAACGTCTGGACCTCGACTTCGCCTCACTCGGCGGCGGCTTTGGCGGGCGCGACCACACGCCCTTCCCGCTCTATGTCGGGCTCGCCGCGCTGTTCCTGCCCGGCCGGCCGATCCGGCTGGCGCATGACCGCTTCCAACAGTTCCAGGGCGGGGTAAAGCGCCACGCCTTCGACATGCGCTCGCAGATCGGCGTCGACCGCGCCACCGGCCGCATCACCGCCTTTGCCGCCGACCATGTGCTCGATGGCGGCGGCCTCGCCAATTATTCCGCCAGCGTCGCCGTGGTCGGCGCCACCGCCGCCACCGGCATTTACGACATCCCCAAGGTCGACGTGACCACGGTGGCCGAGCACACGCGCGGCGTCACCGCCGGCTCGATGCGCGGCTATGGCACGCTGCAGACCATGACCGCGATCGAGACGCTGATCGACGAGGCGGCGACGACGCTGAAGATCGACCCGATCGACCTGCGCCGGCGCAACCTTCTCACCGCCGGCGGGCGCACCATGACCGGCAATCCGTGGACGGTGTCGGTGCGCACGCCGGAGATCCTCGACAAGCTGGAAGCCCACCCGATCTGGCGCGACCGCGCGGCGAAGAAGGCCGCCGCCGCCCCCGGCGTGCGGGTCGGCACCGGGGTCGCCTGCTGCACCAAGGATTACGGCACCGGCGCCGACTGCTCGCTCGGGCGTGTCGAGATCGGCCCGGATGGCCGCGTCACCTTGCAGGCCGATGCGGTGGAGATGGGCAACGGCATCGGCACCGCCATCGCGCGGCGGGTGGCGGCCATTCTCGGCCAGAGCGCCGACGCAGTGACGGTCGCCCGTATCGACATGTATGACGCCCTCGGCCTCGTCACCTCGGGCGATCCCTATGCGATGACGCAGGCCGAGCAGGACGCGGCGGCCAAGGACCCGCGCTGGGTGCCGGCGATCAGCTCGGCCACCAGCGCCTCGATCGGCGCCCATGTCAGCACCCAGGCGCCGGCGCAGGCGGCGCGGATCATCTTCCGCTTCGGCCTCTGGCCCGCCGCGCTCGACCTGTGGGGGATCAAGGCCGGCGATCCCCGCGAATTTCTGGCCGAGGAAGCGTTCTGGCAGGACGGGTTCCTCATCATGTCCGGCCTGCCGCCGCTGGCGCAGACCGCCATCGCCGCGCGGGCGCATGCGCTCAAGGGCATTACCGGGGCGATGGCGCACGCCTTCTCGCGCTGGGCGTGGGCGCAGGCGGCGTTTCCGCTGGGCGGGCTGGACTGGGCGGCCGATATCGACGCGCTGGCGGTGCGCTATGGCGATGAACCGTTCAAGGTGATCGACCGCAGCTTCGTGTTCTTCCCGCCCACCGCCTATAACCGCATCGGCACCGCTTTCACCTCCTCCTGCGGCACGGCGGTGCGGGTCGAGATCAGCGTGCCGGGCGGCGCGATCCGCATCGTGCAGGCCTATAGCGTGTTCGAGTGCGGCGAGGTGCTGGTGCCCGAACTTGTGGAGGGCCAGGCGCAGGGCGGCTTCGCCATGGGCGTCGGCTACGCGCTGCTGGAGAGCCTGCCGCCCTTCGAGGACGGCCCCGGCAACGGCCAGTGGAATCTCGGCGACTATGTGGTCGCCCGCGCCTCCGATGTGCCGCTGCACCATCTCCAGATCGAGGTGCTGCCGCCGGTGTCCCCGCGCGAGCCGCCCAAGGGCATGGCGGAGGTGGTGATGATCCCGGTCGTGCCGGCGCTGCTCAACGCCATTTATGACGCCACCGGCCACCGCTTCCAGTCGCTGCCGGTGACGCCCGCCATGCTGCGCAAGGTAATCGCATGACCGCGCTTTCGCTCACCATCAACGGCACGCCGTTTGGCCCGATCGAGGTTCGCGACGACCTGTCGATGAACGATTTCCTGCGCGAGGTGCTCGGCATGACCGGCACCAAGTTCGGCTGCGGTGCCGCCCAGTGCCTGAGCTGCGTGGTCATTGTCGACGACCCCGCCGGCAGCAGCGCCACCCGTCCCACCTGCGTCATGCCGGCGGTGAGCTTCAACGGCGCCCATATCCGCACGGTGGAAGGCCACGCAAGGGCGGGCCAGCTGACCGCGCTGCAAAAGGCGTTTGTCGCCCATTACGCCTTTCAGTGCGGCTATTGCACCGCCGGCTTCCTCAACGAGGCGCAGGTGCTGCTGGAGCGGCTGGAGGCGGCGCCGATCCCCCGCGCCGGGCTCGAACAGGCCATTCTCGACGCGCTGGACGGGCATCTGTGCCGCTGCTCGGGCTATGTGCGCTATCATGAGGCGGTTCGCGACGTCGTGCTCGCCGAGCCTGCCCGCTACCTTCTGTAACGGGGCGACCGGCGATGATGATCCTCTTGCGCCTGCCCAGCCTCATCGCCTCAACCGGCGCGGCCGCCCTTGCCGCCGGGCTGCTGATGGCACTGATGGCCCCCGCCCCGGTGTCCAACGCCGCCTCCGAGGGGCTGGCGCCGCCCGCCAGCTTCGACAGCATCAAGGACCCGGCCACGCGCTCGGCGGCGCTGTTCACCGAGCTTGGCCGGGTGCTGACCAGCCCGCGCTGCGTCAATTGCCACCCCGTCGGCGACCGGCCCTTGCAGGGCGACAGCCAGCGCCTGCACCAGCCGCCGGTCTATCGCGGCGCGGATGGCAAGGGGCTGGCGGCGCTGCGCTGTTCCGCCTGCCATCAGGCGGCCAATTACGACCCCGCCCGCATGCCGGGGCATGACCCGTGGTTCCTCGCCCCGCGCGAAATGGCGTTCGAGGGCCGGACGGTCGCCCAGCTCTGCGCCCAGATCAAGAACCCGGCGACCAATGGCGGCCGCTCGCTGGCCGATCTCGTGCACCATATCGGCGATGACAGCCTCGTCGGCTGGGGCTGGGCCCCGGGCCCCGGGCGCACCCCGGCACCGGGCACGCAGAAGGAGGCGAAGGCGCTGGCCCAGGCCTGGGTCGACACCGGCGCCGCCTGCCCGGTGGACTGACGCGCTTTCAGTCTGCCGCGCCGCGCCGCCGCTGCCAGAACGGCGCCTCACGCGGAAGCGCTGCGCCTGCGTCTTCAGCTTGTCGCGCCCGTCCTTGTAACGGCCATCGGCCAGGGCCGGCAGGCCGGGAACCTCCGGTGCGTAGGAGAATTCCGCGCTGCTGCCGACGCGGCGGATGCCAAGCGGGGGATAGATCGCCAGCCGCGCCACCTTCGGATCGGCCGGCACGGGGAAAGAAACCCCACGCCCGAACCAGGCGCCGATGCGGCCAAAAATCGCCTTTGCGGTCGCGCCGCAGGGTTGGTAGCGCCAGTGCGGAGCTATTGTGCTCCCGGACGGGCACCTGCGCCCAAAAGGACGCGCCGCATGAACATTCTCTCTCCCCTGGCGGGCCTTCTCTCCGCCCTGCTGCTCACCACCGCCGCCGCCCAGGCCGGCGAGACCTTCAGCGTCATCCAGGACAAGCCGGAACTGGTCCATATCGACCTCGGCAAGGAAGGCGCCTCGCATGGCGACATGCTGGCCTTCGAGGCCGGCTTCACCACCCCGGACGGCAAGAAGGGCGTGATGAGCGGCCTCATCACCACGGTGGATGTGCCCGATGGTGACAAGGACAAGTTCTTCGACCGCCTCGCCGACATCGTGCTGGATTTCGGCGGCACCGACACGCTTGTTATCGCCGGACGCTCGGTCTACGCGGTTGGCGCCGGCGAGATGGTGGTCGATGCCCCGCAGGTGCGCGCCATCGTCGGCGGCACCGGCCGGTTCATCGGCAAGCGCGGGCAGATGACCACCACACGCCGGGACGCCGGCCATTACGAACACAAGATCGAACTGGTCGACTGACCGCGCAGGCGACGGGCGGCCGTCCGGAAAAGGGGTGGCCGCCCTTGCCGCGCGCAGGGGAAGGGACTGGTGCGGGCGGCCGGGCTCGAACCGGCACTCTCAGAGAGAAACGGATTTTAAGTCCGTTGCGTCTACCAGTTTCGCCACGCCCGCGAGGCTTTCAGCGGTGGCGATCCGCCGCGTTCGGGGATGCGCTTAAAACACCCCACCGATGAAGCCGGTCTCGTCGACGAAGATGTCTTCCGCCGCCGGGCGCGAGGGCAGGCCCGGCATGGTCATCACGTCGCCGCACAGCGCCACGATGAAGCCGGCGCCGGCGGAGAGGCGCACATCGCGCACCGGCAGCACGAAGCCTTCCGGCGCGCCGCGCCGGGTCGGGTCGGCGGAGAAGCTGTACTGCGTCTTGGCCATGCAGATCGGCAGGTCGCCATAGCCCTGAGCCTCGAATTCGGCGAGCTTGCGCAGCGCGGCGGGCTCGATCGCCACCGAACCGGCGCGGTAGATGCGGGTGGCGATGGCCTCGATCTTCTGCACCAGCGGCAGGGCGCTGTCATAGAGCGGGCGGAAGTGGGAGGGGCCGGCGGCCAGCGTCACCACTTCCTCGGCGAGGCCCATCGCCCCGGCCGAGCCCTCGGCCCAGTGGGAGCACAGATGCACGCTCGCGCCCACCGCCGCGCAGGCGGCCTTGATCGCCTCGATCTCGGCCGGCGTGTCGCTGGTGAAGCGGTTGATCGCCACCACGGCGGGCAGGCCGAACGCCTTCATGTTCTCGATGTGGCGCACGAGGTTGGAGGTGCCGGCGGAAACGGCGGCGACATTTTCCGGCCCGAGGTCCTTCTGCGCCACGCCGCCATGCATCTTCAGCGCCCGCACCGTGGCGACGATGACGACGACGGAGGGCGTGAGCCCGGCCTGCCGGCACTTGATGTCCAGGAACTTCTCCGCCCCGAGATCGGCGCCGAAGCCGGCTTCGGTGACGACATAATCGGCGAGGCCGAGCGCGGTGCGGGTGGCCATCACCGAATTGCAGCCATGGGCGATGTTGGCGAAGGGGCCGCCGTGAACGACGGCCGGCGTTGCTTCCAATGTCTGCACCAGATTGGGCTGGAAGGCGTCGCGCAGCAGCGCGGTCATCGCCCCCGTCACTTTCAGCTGGCCGGCGGTGATCGGCTGGCGGGCGCGGTTCTGCGCCACCACCATGCGGCCGAGCCGCTCCTCCAGATCCTCCAGCGAGCGGGCGAGGCAGAAGATCGCCATCACCTCGCTGGCGACGGTGATGTCGAAGCCGTCCTCGCGGGAAAACCCGTTGGCCGGCCCACCCAGGCCGACCACGACGCTGCGCAGCGCGCGGTCGTTGAGGTCGACCACGCGCCGCCAGTTGATGCGGCGGGTGTCGATGTCGAGGGCGTTGCCCCAGTAGATGTGGTTGTCGATGGCGGCGGCGAGCAGGTTGTGCGCGGCGCTGATGGCGTGGAAATCGCCGGTGAAATGCAGGTTGATGTCCTGCATCGGCACGATCTGCGCATGGCCGCCGCCGGTCGCTCCGCCCTTGGAGCCGAACACCGGGCCGAGGCTCGGCTCGCGCAGGGCGATGGCGACGCGCTTGCCGGCGCGGGCCAGCGCATCGCCGAGGCCGATGGTGGTGGTGGTCTTGCCCTCGCCCGCCGGGGTCGGGTTGATGGCGGTGACGAGGATGAGCTTGCCATCCGCCTTCGCCTCGGCGGCGCGGGCGACGTCGAGCGCGATCTTCGCCTTGTCCGGGCCGTAGCGGTAGAGCGCGGCGGGCGGCACGCCGAGCCGCTCGCCGATCTCTTCGATGGGGCGCGGCGTCACGGAAGCGGCGATCGCCGCATCGCTGGTAGGGTCGATCGTGCGCAGCGCGGTCGTCATAGGAGCTCCCGTTACACTTTTCACCGTTAGGCCGCGCATGCGCCCGGCCCGTGCCGCTGTCAGGCCGCGCGCGTGCGCTCGGCCAGTATGGCGACCAGCAGCATGCCGCCGAGCACCGCGAGATGCTCGACCGCGAAATAGAATTCGATCTGCGCCATCGGCCCTTCCATGCTCCAGAAATGGTGCGCGATGGGGATGGTCAGCAGGGTGAAGACGCCCAGTGCCCCGGCGCCCAGCCAGGTGGCCCGGTTCAGCAGGATCAGCAGCCCGCCGGCAAGTTGGGTGAGGATGGTCGCCGCCGCGAAAAGCCACGGCGGGCTGAGGCCGAAATGGGCCATCTCGGCCTCAGCGCCGGCGAAGTCGGTGATCTTGGCTATGGCGCTGCCGAGGAACATGAACACAAGCAGGAGACGCGCGACGAAGGCCGTGATCGGCGAGAGAAGAATGCCGGAAATGATCGCGGGGGTCATCGGTAAGGTTCCCTAAGCGGCGCGATTTGCCGCACCTCCGGCATAGCGCAGGGGAAGCCGAAAGGCGAGGCGCCCGCCGGCTCCCGTGCCTCAGGACGGGCGGCTTTTCGGGTCGCCGTCCGCATCGCTCCCGTCCGAGCCATCCTCGTCCGGTCCGGTGTCGTCTTCGTCCTCGTCCTCGTCGTCCTCCGCATCGTCCGCTTCCTGCGCGGCCTTGGCTTCGGCGATGAACTCGGCGGCGTACTTCTTGGCGTCGCGCACGCTGTCGCCGAGCTCGCGGGCATAGCGGTCGAGGTCGAGCCGCAGCCCACCGACCGAGGGCTTCTCCGTCTCGGAGGCATAGGCGACCATGCGCAGCGACAGGCCGATATCCGAGGCCAGAACCGCCATGAAGCCGTCGCTCAGGTCGTGATCGTCGGCATACTCCATGAGCATGTCGTAGAGCGCCGCGCGGTGCTGGTCGAAGGCGGCTTCATAGCCCTCGTCGTTTTCGTCTTCCGGGTTTTCAGTGCTGCTGCCGGGCATGTCCTGTCCTCACGCTACCCCGTCGCGGATCGGCGGCTGGAAGCTCAGCCCCATGTCCCACGGGAAATAGATCCACGTATCCTGGCTCACCTCGGTGATGAAGGTGTCGATCAGCGGCCGGCCGAGCGGCTTGGCATAGACGGTGGCGAAATGCGCGGAAGGCAGCATATCGCGCACCAGCCGTGCCGTCTTGCCGGTATCGACCAGATCGTCGATCACCAGCAGCCCCTTGCCGCCCTCGCCCGCTACCGACGTCACCACCTCGGCGATGGGCTTGAGCACCTGCATCTCGCCCTGCTTGGTGTAGTCGTGATAGCTGGCGATGCACACCGTCTCGATCATGCGCAGGCCGAGCTCGCGCGCCACGATCGCCGCCGGCACCAGCCCGCCCCGCGTGATGCAGACGATGCCCTCAAACGGGCCGGCGCCGGCCAGACGCCACGCCAGGGCGCGCGCGTCGCGGTGGAACTGATCCCAGGAGACCGGAAAGGCCTTGTTCTGGCGGTCATCGGACATCAGGCGAAATCCCGGCAAGGCTGGCAGAAACGTCAGCGGCGATCAATAGCGGCAGCGCCGCGCCTTCTCCAGTGCCGCCGGGTGGAAATTCCCGGCTTCGCACGGGAAATTCGGACCGGCGGGTTCACGGCCGCGGCGCCAGCGCCGCTACCATGGCCTCGACCTGCGCCACCGCCGCCGCCAGCTTCTCGGGATCGCGGCCCCGCACCACGAGATTGGTGTTGGGGCGCCCGTCCTCGGCCATGAAGGGATAGCTGCCGATGCTCACTTCCGGGTTGGCCTTGGCGATGGCGCCGAGCGGCCCGCCGACATCGCCCTCGCGCGCGTCCGCCCGCACCGTCTGCGAGAGCATGCGCACGCCGGTGCGCAGCTTCGGCGCCACCTGGTCGAGCATGGCCTGCATGATGGTCGGCACCCCGGCCATGACGATGACATTGCCGATCCAGAAGCCGGGCGCCTTGGAAACCGGGTTCTCCACCAGATCGGCGCCGTGCGGGATGCGGGCCATGCGCAGCCGCGCCTCGTTGAGGTCTTCCGGCTTGATGTATTCCAGCAGCATGGCGCGGGCGCGGGGGTCGACGTCGATGCCGACCCCGAACGCCTTCGCCACGGAATCGGCGGTGATGTCGTCATGGGTCGGGCCGATGCCGCCCGTGGTGAAGACATAGGTGTAGCGGGCGCGCAGCGCGTTCACCGCGCCGACGATCTCGTCCTCGATGTCGGGCACCACCCGCACCTCGCGCACGTCGACGCCGATGGCGGTGAGATATTCGGCGATATAGCCGATGTTCCGGTCCTTGGTGCGCCCGGAAAGTATCTCGTCGCCAATGACCAGGACCGCCGCCGTCACCGGCTCTGCCGCGCCCGCCATTCGATTCTCCTCCCACTTCGGGATGACGATACCGCCATCCGCCGCAATTCACTGCACCGGTCGCCGCTTGCAAGGGCACAATGCCGCTAAAACAGGCAGATGGTGCGCAATCTCGCAATTATCGCGGCGGGAGAGGTTCCTCCCCTTCCGCTGGCACGAGCTTTGTAGCTAACTTGGCTGAGTTGGGGAGTAGATTTGCACCAATGAGCGTCGCCTTCGACGAAATGACCAATGCGGACGGTTCGATCCGGCCCGCTTACGCCGCGCTCTCCCGCTGGTTGAGCAATGTGCCGCCCGACGTGCTGGACTATCGCCGCCGGGAGGCGGAGTTCATATTCCGGCGCATCGGCATCACCTTCGCCGTCTATGGCGAGAGCGATGCGCAGGAGCGCCTGATCCCCTTCGACATCATCCCGCGCATCCTCACCGGGGGTGAGTGGCGCCGGCTGTCGCTGGGGCTGGAACAGCGCACCAAGGCGCTGAACCTCTACCTCAAGGACATTTATTCCCGGCGCGAGATCCTGAAAGCCGGCGTGGTGCCGGAGGATCTGGTGTACCAGAACCCCGCCTTCCGGCCGGAAATGAACGGCCAGAAGGTGCCGCACGACCTCTATGTGCACATTGCCGGCATCGACGTGGTGCGTGTCGACGCCGACACGTTCTATGTGCTGGAGGACAATGCCCGCACGCCCTCCGGCGTCTCCTACATGCTAGAGAACCGCGAGATCATGATGCGGCTCTTCCCGGAGCTGTTCGCGGAAAACCGCGTCGCGCCGGTCGAGAACTACACCGACGAATTGCTGGCGACGCTGAAATCGCTGGCGCCGGGCACGTCCAACAGCGACCCGGCTGTCGTGGTGCTGACCCCCGGCATCTATAATTCGGCCTATTACGAGCACTCCTTCCTCGCCGACAAGCTGGGCGTGGAACTGGTGGAAGGCCGCGACCTGTTCGTGCGCAACGACATTGTCTACATGCGCACCACCGAGGGGCCGCGCCGGGTCGATGTCATCTATCGCCGGCTCGATGACGATTTCATCGATCCCCTCGCCTTCCGTCCCGACAGCGCGCTCGGCGTGCCGGGGCTGATGAGCGCCTACAATGCCGGCAACGTCACGCTGACCAATGCGGTCGGCACCGGCGTCGCCGACGACAAGGCGGTCTACAGCTACATGCCTGACATCATCCGCTTCTATCTCGGCGAGGAGCCGCTGCTGAAGAACGTGCCGACCTGGCGCTGCCGCGAGCCGGACCACCTGAAATATGTGCTCGACCATCTGAACGAGCTGGTGGTGAAGGAAGTGCACGGCTCGGGCGGCTACGGCATGCTGATCGGCCCGCGCGCCGACAAGGCGCAGATCGAGCTGTTCCGCGCCAAGCTGAAGCAGGACCCGAACAATTTCATCGCCCAGCCGACGCTGGCTTTGTCGACCTGCCCGACCTTCGTCGAGGAAGGCATCGCCCCGCGCCATGTCGATCTGCGCCCCTTCGTGCTGACGGGGTCCGACAAGGTGCGGATCGTGCCGGGCGGGCTGACCCGCGTGGCGCTGGAGGCCGGCTCGCTGGTGGTCAATTCCAGCCAGGGCGGCGGGACCAAGGACACCTGGGTGCTGGAGGAGAGCTGAGTTCGGCGTTCTAGCGACGGAAAACACCACGTCATCCTGAGGAGCCCGGCGCAACCGGGCTTTGAGGGATATCGCCCCAGATGAGCATCCTTCGAGGCTCGCTTCGCTCGCACCTCAGGATGACGGTGCTCTCTGGAATGCAATGAGGGGGAGCGCAGATGTCGATTGAAACCTGGCTGGCCTTCGTCGCCGCCTCGGCGGTCCTGCTGGTGATCCCCGGGCCGACCATCCTGCTCGTGGTCTCCTATGCGCTCGGCCAAGGGCGCAAGGTGGCGTTTCCGGTCGCCCTCGGCGTGGCGCTGGGCGACTTCACCGCCATGACGCTGTCCATGCTCGGCCTCGGCGCCCTGCTCGCCACCTCGGCGACGCTGTTCACCGCGCTGAAATGGGTCGGCGCCGCCTATCTGATCTGGCTCGGCATCAAGCTCTGGCGCGCCGGCGGACAGGCGAGCTTCGGCGAGGCCCGCCCGGCGGGCTCGGCCGGGGCCATGATCGCCCATGCCTGGGTGGTCACGGCGCTGAACCCGAAGAGCATCACCTTCTTCGTGGCCTTCCTGCCGCAATTCCTCGATCCGGGCCGGGATTTCCTCACCCAGCTGGCGATCTTCGAGGCGACCTTCCTCGTGCTCGCCGCCGCCAATGCCTTCGGCTACGCGCTGCTCGCCGGCCGCCTGCGCGGGGCGGTGCAGAACACGCGCATGGTCGCTATCATCAACCGGGTCGGCGGTTCGCTGCTGATCGCGGCGGGCGTCGCCACGCTCGCCTGGCGCAACGCCAAATAGAACGCGGGTCCCATGCTCTCTCGTACTGCCGACAATCTCTACTGGCTGTCCCGCTACATGGAGCGGGCGGATTGCCTCGCCCGCATCCTCGATGTGACGCAGCGTCTCGCCCAGTTGCCGGCGGCCTATGGCGGCTCCACCAATGAGTGGCGCTCGGCCCTGCTCACCGCCGGCTGCGCCGAGCAGTTCAAGGCGGTGTATGGCGACGACATCAGCGAGCAGAACGTCATCACCTTCCTGGCGTTTTCACCAGAAAACCCGTCCTCGATCCGCAACTGCTTCGAGATCGCCCGCACCAATGCCCGCTCGGTCCGCACCGCGCTGACCATGGAGATGTGGGAGACGATCAACTCCTCCTGGCTGGAGCTGAAGCGCTATTCCACCAAGAACATGACGCGCGAGGAGCTGGCGCGCTTCATGTCCTTCGTCAAGGAAACCTCGCTGCGCTTCGACGGCGCCGCCTACCGCACCATGCTGCGCAACGACGCCTTCTGGTTCTCGCGCGTGGGCATGTATGTCGAGCGCGCCGACAACACCGCCCGCATCCTCGACGTGAAATACCATGTGCTGCTGCCGGATTCCGAGCACATTGGCGGCCCGCTCGACTATTTCCAGTGGGCCTCGATCCTGCGCTCGGTGTCGGCGCTGACCTCGTTCCATTGGGTCTACCGCGAAAGCGTGAAGCCGTGGCTGGTGGCGGATCTTCTGATCCTCAACGCGCAGATGCCGCGCTCGCTGACCAGTTGCTACCAGAACATAACGCGCTATCTCGACGATATCGCCGCCTATTACGGCCGCCAGGGCGGCTCGCAGAGGCTGGCGCGCTCGACCCTGACCCGGCTCGGCAACAGCCGCATGGAGGACATTTTCCAGACCGGCCTGCACGAATACATCGACACTTTCGTGACCGAGAACAACCGCCTCGGCTCCATCGTCAACGAGCAGTACCTGCTCTGAACCGGCCTGCGTCATGCGTATCCATGTCAATCACGCGACCATCTACACCTATGATCCGCCGGCCAATGGCGCGATCCAGACCCTGCGCCTGACGCCGCGCAACCATGATGGCCAGTATGTCGTCACCTGGCGCATCGACGTCTCGGAAGGCTGCCAGCTGCGCGCCCACCAGGACGCCTTCGGCAACCTGACCCACACCTTCGCCCTCGACGGCCCGATCAAGGAGCTGCGGGTGCTGGTGGAGGGCGAGGTCGAGACACAGGACACCGCCGGGGTCATTCGCGGCATAAACGAGCGTTTTCCGCCCTCGTTCTTCCTGCGCACCACCGACCTCACCACCCCCGACGCCGACCTCATGACCTTCGCGCAGGCCGCCAGCGGCGGCGAGAGCGACCGCATCGCCCGGCTGCACGCGCTGATGGACGCGATCACGGCGGCGATCGAGTTCGACGCCGACCCGACCCATGTCTCCACCACCGCCGCCGCCGCCTTCAAGGCCAAGCGCGGCGTGTGCCAGGACTTCGCCCATGTCTTCACCACCTGCGCCCGCCATATCGGCGTGCCGGCGCGCTATGTGAGCGGCTATCTCGTCGGCGACGGCGCCGAGGCGGAGCAGCGCGCCGGCCATCAGGCCGGGCATGCCTGGTCGGAAGCCTATATCGAGGGGCTCGGCTGGATCGGCTTCGACGCCGCCCAGGGCCAGTGCCCGACCGAGGCCTATGTGCGCCTCGCCGTCGGGCTCGACTATCTCGGCGCGGCCCCGGTGCGGGGCAATCGCTATGGTGGCGGCGACGAAAACCTCACCGTCGCCCTCAAGGTTGACCAGTCGAGTCGCCAGGTTCAGGGCTGAGCGATCGGGCGTAACGTGCATCGCTGAGGTTGCCCCGCAGGAAAGCGGCCCGGTATAAGGGCGCGGGGCGGCGCCTTCTGGCGCCGGCGCGGATGGGGGAAGTGCCTTTCATGACCTATTGTTGCGGCATTCTGGTGCGTGACGGCCTCGTCATGATCGCCGATACGAGGACCAATGCCGGCCTCGACAACGTCTCGACCTTCCGCAAGCTCCACGTCTTCGAGGAGCCGGGCCGGCATGTGCTGGCGCTGTCCACCGCCGGCAACCTGTCGATCTCGCAGGCTGTGATCAGCACGCTGCAGGAGGGTCTGGAGAACCCGGAGACCGGGGCCAAGGAGACGCTCTCGACCTGCAGCAGCATGTTCCGCGCCACCCAGCTGGTCGGGCGGGCGGTGCGCCATGTCTATGATCTCTACGGCGCGGCGCTGAAGGAGGCGGATCTGCGCTTCGACGTCTCGTTCCTGTTCGGCGGGCAGGTGAATGGCGGGCGCATGCGGCTGTTCATGATCTACGCCGCCGGCAATTTCATCGAATGCACCAGCGACACGCCGTTTTTGCAGATCGGCGAGCACAAATATGGCAAGCCGGTGCTGGACCGCTCGATCACCTTCGACACCGATCTCTATGACGGGCTGAAATCCGCGCTGATTTCGATGGATTCGACCATGCGCTCGAATCTCGGTGTCGGCATGCCGATCGACATTCTGGTGGCGCGCCGCGATGGCGGGCAGGCCGAACTGAACTACCGCATCGAGCCGGGCGAGCCCTATTTCCACGATCTGCGCGAGCGCTGGTCGGCGGCGCTGCGGGCCGCGCACACCTCGATCCCACGCCCGCCCTACGGGCGCTGAGGCGCGATCGATAGCAAAATGGGCCGCCCGGATGCTTATACGGGCAACCCATTTTGTAAAAACCTGCAATTGCCGCAGGTGAAAGGCGTCTTCACCCGTCAGGTGAGGAGCCAGATCAGAAGAATGATCGGAATCGGGATACCGATAAGCCACAAAAGAATAGGCATGATTTGCCCTCCGGTTTTGAAAGACGTGGGGTTCGCCTTGACAACGCCGAATTTGCTTTTGGGTTCCTTGTCGCGTCCGAAACTGTGACACAATCCTGCCTCCGTCCGTGATGGGGCACCCGCACACAGGCCTGGGCGCCGGCCGACGGCGCGCTCGTTGGGAGAACTCCGCATGAACGCCCCCCGTATCGCCCTCGTCACCGGCGCTGGCACCGGCATCGGCAAGGCCGCCGCGATCGCCCTCCATGAGGCCGGCTTCACCGTGGTGCTCACCGGGCGCCGGGCCGAGCCGCTGGAGGCGGTGGCCGCCGCGATGGACGGCCGGGGCCACGCCATCACCGCCGATGTCGCCGACCCCGCCTCGGTGGCGGCGCTGTTCGCGGCGGTGCAGCAGCGCTTCGGCCGGCTCGACGTGCTGTTCAACAATGCCGGCGGCTGGTCGCCGGCCACGCCGATCGAGGACATCCCGCTGGCAGACTGGCAGCATGTGGTGAATGTGAACCTCACCGGCGTGTTCCTGTGCATCCAGCACGCCATGCGGCTGATGAAGGCGCAGGACCCCAAGGGCGGGCGGATCATCAATAATGGCTCGATCTCGGCCCATGCCCCGCGCCCGCTGACCGGCTCCTATACCGCGACCAAGCACGCCGTCACCGGCCTCACCAAGCAGGTGGCGCTGGAGGGCCGCGCCCACAACATCGCCTGCGGCCAGATCGACATCGGCAATGCCGAGACCGACATGACGGCGAAGATGAAGACCGGCGTGCTGCAGCCCAACGGCCAGATCATGGTCGAGCCGACCTTCGACGCCGGCCATGCCGGCCGCGCGGTGGCCCACATGGCCAGCCTGCCGCTTGACGCCAACATCCTCACCATGACCATCATGGCCAGCAGCGCCCCCTTTGTCGGGCGGGGCTGAGCGAGGTTAGGGGGCTGGCGACGCCGCCGCAGGCTGAGACGCGGGGTGAGGCGTGGGCGGCTGGACCCAGTTCGCCCGTGCCGTCGCCAGAGCCGGGTGATGCTCCGGTGGCATGGCGCTCTGCAACCGGGCGAAGTCGGCCGGATCGTTCAGCCAGTCGAGCGGGCCGGCATCGCCCATGAAGCCGAGATCCACCGTGGGGTGCGCCAGCGCCACATGCGCCGGCGCGAAGAACTGTTCGAGCGCGAAGGCGAGGTTGCGGGGCCGGTACGCCTCCCCCTTGGCATTGTTGCCACCCATCAGCCGTTCCAGCGCCGAAAGGTGCACATATTCGCCGAGCGGCTTGGCGTGCGGGGGCAGCGCGGCCAGCGTGTAGCCCTTGTCGGGCGGGCGCTGCTGGGCGATCACCCGCAGCGATGGCTCGCGATTGCTGAGGATCGACCGCCAGCCATGGCGGGATTCGTGGATCGCCACCGGCGCTGCGCCCGACGGGGCCGGCCGGTGTCCGGGCCGGAAGCTGAGAGAGGCCTGCCCGGCCCCGGCGTTGAGCGTGTCGATGCGGTTCAGCATCCAGTCCAGCGTCACCGCGCCGATGCCGCCCGCGCCATAGCCGCCGCCAATGTCGGAATGCACACCGGGAAACCAGACCTGTTCGACCGTGGTGAAATTGGCGTGCTGCGGCACCTGCCAGAGCGAGGGCGGGAAGAAGCGGCGCATCTCGTCAATGGCCAGCGCCTGCAGCGAATGGTCGATGACAGAGGACAGGGTCGTGTCGTGAAACTGGTACTGGCTGCGGCGGCCGGTGAGCCAATCGGCGGCATCGAGCGGAATCCCCAGCGAGCCGACCGTGTCGAACACGCCCAGCGTGCGGATGCGCAGATTTTCGTGGCACAGCCGCGCCAGCCGAAGGCCGTCCTTGGGGTAGCGGTCCTTGGTATCGGTCCGGTAGTGCAGCCAGGTCGCTTCCTCATTCTCGCGCGTGCAATTGTCGCGATGCAGTAGGCCGGTGGCGCCGATATAGCCGGCGAGGCTGCGGGCGGTGAAGGCGCCGCGGGAAAAGCCGAAGATATAAATCTCGTCGCCCTTCTCGTAGAAGCGGCTGAGAAAGCGATAGGCTTGGCGCACATTGACATCCAGCCCCCGGCCCATGCCGCCGCCGAGATAGGTGTCGAGCCCGCCGCGCGTGCCGACGCCCTCATCATAATAGATACGCTGCTCGACCCCGTCGGTCACACCCGGCTGCAGCATGTCCCGCAGGCGGACGATGTTGGTGATCTCCTCGCCATCGGCGGTGTTCCAGGTGCCGTCGAGGCAGAGGATGAGTCGCCGGCGCGTCTTCGCCGGGGGCGGTGTCGCTTGGCTGGCCAGCACGGCTGACATTCCCGCCTCCACATCGACGTGCGAATGGAACAGGGGAATATCTTAGGTTGTATATGGTAAAATGCAACCAGGCGCCATTTCGGCCCGTCGCCCACCTTCGGCTCAGAACACCGCCAGCGCGCCCTGGAACAGCAGCCAGCTCAAAATCCCCATCACGCCGAAGCTGATCAGCGTCGCCGCCACGCCGGCGAGGATGAACACGCCGTCGCGCTCGACCAGGCCGAGGCCGAGAATCACCACGGCGATGCCGGGCGGCAGATTGCCGAAGATCGGGATCGGCAGCAGCAGCAGCAGCCCGAGCACCACCACCAGCCCGCCCAGCACGAAGCGCGCCGAGGGCGAGGAGAAATAGGGCAGGCGCGGGCGGGAATAGCCCTCGAAGCGGCGGATGAGCTTCAGCGAGCCGTTGACGATCTTCTCCAGCAGCCCGCGCGAAATGGTGCGGTTGGCCAGCCAGCGCGGCAGCCACAGCTCATCGCGCCCCACCAGCATCTGCCCGCCGACAAGGCAGAGCAGGATGCCGCAGATGACCGGCAGGCCCGGCGGCATCGGCAGGCAGTTCGGCAGGCCGAGCAGCAGGATGGACAGGCCGAAGGCGCGGTTGCGCAGCGCGTGCACGATTTCGCCCACGCCGATGCGTTCCGCCGAATGGGCGGTGACGATCGCCGAGAGCAATTCCGACGTGCGCGGAGAACGATGATCCACCGGCGTGACCAGCTGCCTGACTTCCCTCGGGCGCCGGACCGGCCCCCTTTGCTGCGCTCATAGCACGTCGCACGCGGCAAGAAGAGGGCGGCACGCTCAAAAGAAGCGCGCCTCAGTTCAGCCGGAACTCTCCGTCGACGCGGCGCAGCTCGGCCGGGCCGATCAGCCGCGAATGCGCCACCAGCACCGAGTGCAGCGGGCCTTCCAGCTCGCGCTTCCAGAAAGCGAGGAAGCGGTTCAGCTCCGGAAAATGCGGGCACAGATCGTAATGCTGCCAGAGAAAGGTCTGCAGAATTCCCGGATGATCGGGCATCCGGTAGAGGATCTGGGCAGTGGTGAGGCCATAGCCCTCCAGCTGCTTGCGGAAATCCGGCGACACCCGCCCGCCGGTACCCGCCCCCTCCCCCTCCGCCTGCGGCGAGAGCCCACCACGCGACGACACCCCATGATCGGTCATGCGGAACCTCCTTTCGTGACGATAAGGGAGTGTGCGACCGTTGCCGGCTTCCGGCAAGGCTAAAAATCGCAATAGATGTTCAATATCAATGCACTAGCAGCATTTGCGACGGAGTGCTGACAGCAAGGCGGCCGCCGCGCTGGCACTCTCTTCACGAGACTGCCAGTTTTTTGCCGCCCGCACCTTGCGCCCCCTATCCCCGGCGCCTAGATGTCGCACGGCACCGCGAGATACCCCCGGCCCTCCGGCCGGGCGGGCGCAGGTGCAGGATCAAACGATCGTTCACGATTGGAGAGAGCCGATGAAGTTCCGTCCCCTGCATGACCGGGTCGTGGTCAAGCGCATTGATGCGGAAGAGAAGACCGCGGGCGGTATCATCATTCCCGACACAGCCAAGGAAAAGCCCTCGCAGGGCGAAGTCGTCGCTGTGGGCCCGGGCGCCCGCGACGAGGCCGGCAAGCTGGTCCCGCTGGACGTGAAGGCCGGCGAACGGGTGCTGTTCGGCAAGTGGTCGGGCACCGAGGTCAAGATCGATGGCGTCGACTACCTCATCATGAAGGAGTCCGACATCCTTGGCGTTCTGGACGCCACCTCTGCGGCCAAGAAGGCCGCCTGAGCCAGCCGCTCACGCTGCTCGCAACGCATCACCGGAGTAAGAAATCATGTCTGCCAAGGAAGTTAAGTTCGCTGGCGACGCGCGCGAGAAGATGCTGCGCGGCGTCGACATTCTCGCCAATGCCGTCAAGGTCACGCTCGGTCCCAAGGGCCGCAACGTCGTGATCGAGAAGAGCTTCGGCGCCCCGCGCATCACCAAGGACGGCGTCACCGTCGCCAAGGAGATCGAGCTCGAGGACAAGTTCGAGAACATGGGCGCGCAGATGGTGCGCGAAGTGGCCTCGAAGTCCAACGACCTCGCCGGCGACGGCACCACCACCGCCACCGTGCTCGCCCAGGCGATCGTGAAGGAAGGTGCCAAGTCGGTCGCCGCCGGCATGAACCCGATGGACCTCAAGCGCGGCATCGACCTCGCGGTCGAGGCGATCGTGGCCGATCTGAAGAAGAACGCCCGCAAGGTGACGTCGAACGCCGAGATCGCCCAGGTCGGCACCATCTCCGCCAATGGCGATTCCGAGATCGGCAAGTACCTCGCCGAGGCGATGCAGAAGGTCGGCAACGAGGGTGTCATCACCGTCGAGGAAGCCAAGACCGCCGAGACCGAGCTCGACGTGGTCGAGGGCATGCAGTTCGACCGCGGCTATCTCTCGCCCTACTTCATCACCAATGCCGAGAAGATGCGCGTCGAGTTCGAGGACCCCTACATCCTCATCCACGAGAAGAAGCTCTCGGGCCTGCAGGAACTGCTGCCGGTGCTGGAAGCCGTGGTGCAGACCTCCAAGCCGCTGCTGATCATCGCCGAGGACATCGAGGGCGAGGCGCTCGCCACCCTCGTCGTCAACAAGCTGCGCGGCGGCCTCAAGGTCGCGGCCGTCAAGGCGCCCGGCTTCGGTGATCGCCGCAAGGCCATGCTGCAGGACATCGCCATCCTGACCGGCGGCACCGCCATCTCCGACGATCTCGGCATCAAGCTCGACACCGTGACGCTCGCCATGCTCGGCCGCGCCAAGAAGGTCGTGCTCGAGAAGGAGAACACCACCATCGTCGACGGCGCCGGCTCGAAGAAGGACATCGAGGACCGCGTGTCGCAGATCAAGGCGCAGATCGAGGAGACCACCTCGGACTACGACCGCGAGAAGCTGCAGGAGCGCCTGGCCAAGCTCGCCGGCGGCGTCGCGGTGATCCGCGTCGGCGGCGCGACCGAGGTTGAGGTCAAGGAAAAGAAGGACCGCGTCGACGACGCGCTGCACGCCACCCGCGCGGCCGTGGAAGAAGGCGTGCTGCCGGGCGGCGGCGTCGCCCTCCTGCGCGCCATCAAGGCGCTGGACGCCGTCGTCACCGCCAATCCGGACCAGAAGACCGGCGTCGACATCGTCCGCAAGGCGGTGCAGTCCCCGGCGCGCCAGATCGCCAACAATGCCGGCGAAGACGGCTCGCTGATCGTCGGCCGCATCCTTGAGAAGAGCGACTACGCCTACGGCTTCAACGCCCAGACCGGCGAATATGTCGACATGTACAAGGCCGGCGTCATCGACCCGGCCAAGGTGCTGCGCTCGGCGATCCAGAACGCGGCCTCCGTGGCCTCGCTGCTGATCACCACCGAAGCGATGATCGCCGACATTCCGAAGAAGGCCGGCGCGGCCCCCGCCATGCCGGGCGGCGGCATGGGCGGCATGGGCGGAATGGACTTCTGAGGAAATCCATTCGCCCCTGCTTGTCGCTGAGTGCCTAAGCCGGGCGAGTCCGGCTTAGGTGGCGGCATGGACTTCTGAGGAAGCCCATTCGCCCCTGCGGTTTCCAGGTGCCGAAGTCGGCAACAGCCGACTTCGGGTGGCGGAATGGACTTCTGAGGAAATCCATTCTACCGTGAGAGGCTATCGAGGGCGCGGCGCAAGCCGCGCCCTTTTTGCTGCGCATGACCCTCGTCATGCTGAGGCGCGAGCGGCGCGAGCCTCGAAGCACGCAGCTCCTCCCAAAAAAGGGCGCGCCCCGCCCAAGCAAACCCGGGGTCACTGCCGACTCGCCCTCGGGTTTCGCACCCGCCTGCCGCCCATCCCGCCACCCGCCGTTCAGTGCCGGCCCGTCGGGACCACCCGATAAAGCCGAACCGCCGACGGGCTCGCCCTGCCTGCCATGTTGTCCGCTACCTCCGGGAGGTAGCCAGCCAAGCTGATACGGACCAAATGGTATTCGAGAACGTCTTCTGTGACATTTCGGGCGCACCTTCAGGAACTAACGCGGGGGTAGCAGGCCACAACCGAACTGTTTGCCGGGAATGTCATTATCCCGTCAGTGCGTTTACCTGGAGAAACCTCATGAACCGCTCGCTGCTTCTTGGCGCGGCTGCCCTTCTTGCCACCGGCACCGCCAGCCTGGCCGCCGACATGCCCTATCCCGTCAAGGCCGAGCCGGTCGCGGTTTTCGTGCCGGCCTTCTCCTGGACCGGCCTCTATCTCGGCGGCAATGCCGGCTATGCCTGGGGTGAATCCAAGGCCACCGACGTGCTGTTCTTCGACAGCACCGGCGGCGTTTACACGCCCGAGGCCGGGCTCTATGCCGGCAATGACCTGAACTTCGGCAATATGGACGGCTGGGTCGCCGGCGGCCAGATCGGCTACAACTACCAGTTCGAGAACAATGTGGTCGTCGGCGTCGAGGCCGACTTCCAGTGGACCGGCGCCGAGGAGAGCATCGCCTTCTACGCCACGCCGGGCGGCCCCTACTACCAGACCAGCGCCGAGCTGGAGTGGTTCGGCACCGTGCGCGCCCGCCTCGGCTACGCCTTCGACCGCCTGCTCGTCTACGGCACCGGCGGCTTCGCCTATGGCAAGGTCAGCAGCTCGACCACCGTGATGGGCCTCACCGGCGGCGGCGCGCCGGACTTCACCACCGCGGCCTCCGGCTCGCATGACAACGTCAACACCGGCTGGACCGTCGGCGGTGGCCTTGAATATGCGATCACCGACAACTGGATCCTGCGCGGCGAATATCTCTATGTCGACCTCGGCGAGGCCAACGTGACCAGCTATCTCGCCGGCACCTCGGGCAGCTTTGTCAGCGCCAAGGCCGACCTGACCAGCAACATCGTCCGCGCCGCGATCAGCTACAAGTTCTGATCCACGCCTGACGAACCAAACGGAAAAGCCCGGCGCGAGCCGGGCTTTTTTGCGTCTGGACACGATGGGGACGGTGGGGGAGACGCTCGCCGAAGCGCAGCGCCTCTGTCGGCTCCCGCGCGTCAGAAGCGGGCGGACGCCCAGCGCACCAGCTGCACGAACACCTCGTCCGAGGCCTGGTCGAGCGCCGCGGTCGCGTCCGGCCCGCTGGTGGAGGCGGCCGGGGCGCGGGCGGTGAACACCTGCGCGGCGACGATGCGGCCGGAACTGGCGCCGACGATCTTCACCGACACCTCGACCATCGCCACCGGCCCGCCTTCATAGGTTCGGATGCCGAAGGCGCGCAGGTCCGAGAGCAGCATGTAGTCGGCGCTCAGCCCCTCGCCGGCCCGGCCGACCGAGCGGGCGCGGTTGCCGTTCTCGAAGGATTCGATCAGCCGCGCCTGGAACAGCGCCGGCAGCCGGTCGCTCCACTGCGCCTTGTCGAGATAGGTGATCTGCCCGGGCTGCGGCTCGACCACGATCCGCTCGGTGTCGAGCACCGCCAGCGCGCTGGGCGGGCCCACCACCAGCAGGCCGGTTCCCCGGCGCGGGGCGCTGAAATCGGCCGGCGCGCTGAGATCGAAGGTCGGCACCGCCGTCTCGCCACCGGACAGAAGCGTGCTGCAGCCGCCGAGCAGCGCGGCCAGCGCCGCCATGCCGAGCGCGCCCGCGAGCCTGCGCGCGCAAGAGCCCCGCCCCGGAAAGCTGCGCCCGGCCGCGCGGTCGCCTGTCTCGTCAAAACTCACGCGAACGCCCCTGCCCCCGTCGGTTGCACGACTTCCCATCATATGGCGCCCCATCGCCTAGCGCCCATTGTAGCTGGGTACGTTCGACCCGCCAAAGATGAACTGGCGCGGGTTGCGCTCGAAATTCCTGAAAACGCGCTCGATTTCGCCGAGCGTGCGCCGGCCGTCCACCGCCAGCGCCTCGTATTGCCGCAGGCCAGGCCCGGTGAACTTGTTGAGGTTGGCCGACAGCTCGGCCGTGCGGGTGTCGAGATTGGCGGCGAGCTTGCGCACTTCGGCGGCCGCGCTGGAAATCTCGTTGAACATCCCCTTGCCTTCCTCGCTCGTGGTCATCGCATTCACATTGTCGAGGATGACGTTGACCTTGCTGGCCATGGTGTCGAGCTGCGAGGTGAACGCGCTGATATCGTCCACCGTGCTGCCGAGCTTTTGCGGATCGACGGCCACGACGAGCTTGTCGAGATTGTCCGCCAGCGAGGAGATGCGCCGCGCGGCGCCGCCCATTTCCCGCAGGAAGGTGTCGATATTGCCGGAATTCTCGCCCAGGGCGGCGGTGAACTTGTCGACATTGTCGATCACCGAGGAAATCTTGGCGTCGTTGGCCTTGATCAGGTCATCGACGCGGATGGCGATGTCGTTGACCCGCCCCAGCACATCGCGGGCGGTCCGCATCAGGTCCTGCACGGCCGAGGTGTCGGCCTCGATGCTCGGCAGCTGGCCGTCCGGCGGCGCCGGCAGCGGCGCGGCCTGGGTCGAGCCGCCGACCAGCCCGACCGAGGCAAGGCCGGTGAGCAGCTGCGAATCGAGCGTGGCGCGGGTGTCGGACTTGACCGGCGTGTCAGGCTGCACCGCGATGCGGGCGATGACCTTGCGCGGGTCCTGCGCATCGAGCCGCAGGGCCGTCACCTCGCCGACCGGAATGCCGTTGAAGGTGACGGAGGAGCCGGTCTGCAGCCCGCTCACCACGCCGCTGAACACGACGTCATAGGAGGTGCGCGGCCCGCGATTGGCCGAGCCGGTGAACCACCAGACAAAGGCGAAGCCCCCCGCGACGACGGCGAGAGTGAACAGCCCGATGATCGTGTAGTTGGCGCGTGTCTCCATGGTGTCCTCAGCGCGCCCCTTCAGATCCGAAGCCGGCGGCGCGCGCCCGCTTGCCGTGAAAATAGGCCGAAACCCAGGGATGTTTCGACGCCAGCATGGTCTCGATAGGTCCGACGGCGATCACCTTGCCGTCGGCGAGCGCGGCGATGCGATCGCACACCGTATGCAGGCTGTCCAGATCGTGGGTTACCATGAATACCGTCAACCCCAAAGTCTGCTGGAGGGTTGCAATCAATTCGTCGAATTCGCCGGCGCCGATCGGGTCGAGGCCCGAGGTCGGCTCGTCGAGGAACAGGATTTCCGGGTCGAGCGCCAGCGCGCGCGCCAGCGCCACGCGCTTGATCATGCCGCCGGAAAGCTCGGAAGGGGCCTTCTCGGCGACGTCGGGAGCGAGGCCGACCATTTCCAGCTTGGCGATGGTCAGTTCGTCCATCAGCCCCTGCGACAGGTCGAGATATTCGCGCATCGGGAACTGGATGTTCTGCCGCACGCTCAGCGAGGAGAACAGCGCCCCCTGCTGGAACAGCACGCCCCAGCGCTGCTCCAGCGCGCGGCGGCCGGCAAAGGTCAGCTCGTCGAGATCCTGGCCGAACACCGCCACCGTACCGGCGCGCTTGGGCACCAGCCCCAGAATGGTGCGGGTCAGCACCGACTTGCCGCCACCCGAGGCACCGACAAAGCCGAGAATCTCGCCACGCATCACGTCGAGCGAGAGGCCCTTGAGAATGGTGCGCTCGCCGAACGCCACCACCAGGTCGCGCACATGGATGATCGGCTCGCCGGGGGCGACTTCGGGGATGGCGGAGCCACTGTCTGGAAGGGTGTCGCTTTCGGCGTGCACGCGCGCCTCACATGTCGATCGCGGCGAAGAACATGGCGAACAGCCCGTCCACCACGATCACCAGGAAGATCGCCTTCACCACCGAGGCGGTGGTGTGGGCGCCGAGGGATTCCGCGCTGCCGCCCACCCGCATGCCTTCCATGCAGGCGATGAGGCCGATGATCGCCGCCATGAACGGCGCCTTGATCATGCCGACCTCGAAGGTGTTGAGGCCGATGGCCTCCTGCAGCCGGGCGATGAAGATCGCCGGCGAGATGCCGCCATAGAGCCAGGCCACCAGCCCGCCGCCGAACAGCGCGCTCATATTGCCGATGAAGGTCAGCAGCGGCACGGCGATGACCAGCGCCACCAGGCGCGGCAGCACCAGCACTTCATTGGGGTCGAAGCCCATCACCCGCAGCGCGTCGACTTCTTCGCGCATCCGCATCGAGCCGAGTTCGGCCGTGAAGGCGCTACCCGAGCGGCCGGCCACCATGATCGAGACGATCAGCACGCCGAGTTCGCGCAGGGTGAGGATGCCCACCATGTCGACGACATAGGTGGTGGCGCCGAACTTGCGGAAATGGAAGATGCCCTGCTGGGCGATGATGCAGCCGATCAGGAAGGTGATCAGCGCCACGATCGGCACCGCCCGCAGCCCCGCCCGTTCCAGATGATAGATCATCGAGGTGAAGCGGAAGGTGTGCGGGCGCACCAGCACGCGCAGGAAGGCCGCCACCACCGCCCCGATGAAGGAAAGCAGCCCCAGGGCGTCCTCCGCCATCGACACCGTGGTCTTGCCGACCAGCTGGAGAGCGCCCAGAACCGGGTTCACATGGTGCCGGCGTGGCGGGTTCTGGTGGCTTCCCTTGACGATATCGTCGAGCAGCGGGCGGAAGCGGCGCTCCAGCCCGACGATCTGGAAGCGGATATTGGCCTTGTCGAGCGATTGCAGCAGCCGGTCGAGCACCACGGCGCCGAGCGTGTCGAAGCTGCGCACGCCGGAAAGGTCGATCCGCGCCGTCTCGCTGGCGCCGGCGCCGACTTCCGCCAGCGCGGCATCGACGCTGCCTTCCAGCGCGCGCCCCTGCCCGGCCACCCAGCGGCCATTGCCCACGAACACGAGTTCGCGGCCATTGCGGGCGGTGGCCAGAAGCGGCGCTTCAGCAGCTCCCAAGATGACCTCTCCTGCGGGCATGACACGCCAAGCGGCCGCGACACCGATACAAATTCGCAACGCTCTACTTAGCGGTCGGTCCTCCGCCCGTCGAGAGAGCGGCCCGGCGAATCCGGGCGACGGCACCCCGTTGACGGCGTAATCGGCGCGACTGTGCTTTCGATGCGACGCCCGGCCGGGGGCCGAGGGCCTTATGCTGGGCGCGCGATTCCCCTCTCCCGGCGGCCTGTCCCATGACCGAACTTCTCATCACCCCGGAACGCTTTCCGATCCGCGGCCGCTTCACCATCGCCCGCGGCTCGAAGACCGAGGCGGCCGTCGTCACCGTCGAGCTGCGCGACGGCGCCCATGTCGGGCGCGGCGAATGCGTGCCCTATGGCCGCTATGGCGAGAGCGTCGAGGGCGTGATCGACCAGCTCGCCGCGCTGGAAAAGCTGGTCGCGGAGGGGCTTCGCCGCGAGGACCTGATGACGCTGCTGCCGCCGGGAGCGGCGCGCAACGCGCTCGACTGCGCGATGTGGGACATCGAGGCCAAGCGGGCCGGAATGCGCGCTTATGAGATGGCCGGCCTGCCGGCGCCGCAGCCGGTCGTCACCGCTTATACGCTCAGCCTCGACACGCCGCAGGCGATGGCGCAGTCGGCGCGCGAGGCGGGGCACGCCTTGCTCAAGCTCAAGCTCGGCGCGGAGGGCGACCTTGAACGCCTTACCGCCATCCGCGCGGCGGTGCCGCAAACGCGGCTCATCGTCGACGCCAATGAGGGCTGGACGGCGGACACTGTGGAGGCGCACCTGGCCGCCTGCGCCGAGGCGGGCGTCGAACTGGTCGAACAGCCCCTGCCCGCCGCCGACGATGCCGCCCTCGCCGACATTGCCCGCCCGGTGCCGGTCTGCGCCGATGAGAGCGCGCACGGGCTCGACAGCCTCGACGCGCTGGCCGGGCGCTACGACGCGCTCAACATCAAGCTCGACAAGACCGGCGGGCTGACCGAGGCGATCCTCCTCGCCCGCGCGGCGCAGGCGGCCGGGCTCGACATCATGGTCGGCTGCATGGTCGGCACCTCGCTGGCCATGGCGCCGGCGCTGCTGCTGGCGCCGCTGGCGCGTTTCGTCGATCTCGACGGCCCGCTGTTGCTCGCCGCCGACCGCACCCCGGCGCTGCGCTATCAGGGCAGCCTGGTCTACCCGCCCGAACCGGCGCTCTGGGGCTGACGCAGCCGCCCGGTGAGCAGCGCGAGCCCCGTTCCGGCCAGCGCCAGCCCGCTTGACGCGAGGAACGCTCCCGGACCATAGGCCTGCCACAGCGGCCCGGCGGCCAGCGTCGCCCCCGCCATGGCGATCGCCGTCGCCCACGCCGCCAGCGCCTGCACGCTGGCCCCCCGCCCCGGCGGGGCGTGCCGGGCGACGAGTTCCACCGTGCCGAGATAGGTGCAGCCGAAGGTGAGCGCGTGCAGCGGCTGCAGCAGCAGGAGCAGCGGCAGCGGCGGGTCGAGCGCCATCACCGCGAAGCGCAGAACCCCGGCGAGGCCGCCGAGCAGCAGCAGCTTTTCCGGCCCCAGCCGCATCGTCACCCGCGTGCCGTAGTGGAACAGCACCACCTCGGCCAGCACGCCGAGCGACCAGAGCAGGCCGATGAGCGTGCTCGACAGGCCCTTGCCCTGCCACATCAGCGAGGCGAAGGCGTAGAGCACGGCGTGCGAGCCCTGCACCAGCGCCGCTGCCGCCAGGCCGACAAGCAGCACCGGCGCCATGCCGGCCAGCGTCGGGCGCCGCGCCGCCGTCTCATGCGGCAGGGGGCGCACCTCGCGCAGCGTCGCCGCCGCCAGCGCCGCCGCCACGCTGGCGCCAGCGATGAGCCAGATCACCGTGTCCGTCGGCACCTTCGCGAAGAACACCCCGCCGAGCAGGGCGCCGGCCAGCAGGTTGCCGCCGATGAAGGCCATCGAGCCCCACAGCCGCACCCGGCCATAATCGATCAGCCCCTCGCGCCGGCGCGCCACCGCATAGGCGTCGAGCACCGGCAGGCTCGGCTGCCAGAACACGGCGGCGAGCCCCAATCCGATCAGGATGAAGGTGGCGCTGGGGGCGAAGGCGATGCCGGCAAAGCACAGCGCCGTGGCGGCGGCATAGACGATGAGCGTGGCACGCGGGCGCCCGCTGCGGTCGGCCAGCAGCCCGCCGAGCGGCATGGTGACGAGCCGCACCACCTGGGGCACGGCCAGCGCCAGCGCGATCATCGCCGCGTCGAAGCCCCGCCCCTCCAGCCAGACCGGGAAGAACGGCATGAACACGCCGATGCCGAAGAACAGCCCGGCATAGACGGCGGCGATGGCGTGGCGGGGGGCGATGAGGGGCACGAGGCGGCTCGCGAGGGAACCCGCCCCGCTTAGCAGGCTCCGCCGCGAGGCGCGAGAGCCGATACGTCCGCGCTCACCACCAGGCGTGGAAGTGGTGCACCGGCCCGTGGCCCTGGCCGATGGCGAGCTCTTCCGAGCGAGCCAGCGCCCGGGTCAGATAGTCCTTCGCCGCCGCCACCGCCTCGCGCAGCGGCAGGCCCTTGGCCAGCCCGGCGGTGATGGCGGAGGACAGCGTGCAGCCGGTGCCATGGGTGTTGCGGGTGACGATGCGCGGCGCCGAAAGCTCCAGGAAGCCGTCTTCGTCGAGCAGCACGTCGATACTGTCCGGCCCCTCGCCATGGCCGCCCTTGATCAGCACCGCGCGCGGCCCCATCGCCAGCAGCAGCTGCGCCTGCGCCCGCACGCTGGCGAGGTCTTCCGCCGGCGCCGCGTCGAGCAGGGCGGCGGCTTCCGGCAGGTTCGGGGTGATCAGCAGCGCCTGCGGCATCAGATCGCGGCGCAGCGTCTCGATCGCCTCCGGCACCAGCAGCCGGTCGCCGGAGGCGGCGATCATCACCGGATCGAGCACAACCGTCGCCATGCCGTGGCGCTTCAACCCCGAGGCCACTTCCAGGATCGCCTCGGGGCGCGAGAGCATGCCGATCTTCACCGCATCGACCGCGAGGTCGGACAGCACGGCGTCGATCTGCGCGGCGATGAAGGCGGGCGGCACATCGTGAATGCCGGTGACGCCGCGCGTGTTCTGGGCGGTGAGCGCGGTGATGACGCTGGCGCCATAGACGCCGAGCGCGGAAAAGGTCTTGAGATCGGCCTGGATGCCGGCGCCGCCGCCGCTATCCGAGCCCGCCATCGTCACCGCAATCGGTGTGGAGCCTGCCATGCTACGCCTCCCCTCGCCGCGCGGGAGGCGGAGGCGTCGCGACGGGGAAAGCGGCCCCGAGCGCGCGCGATCCGTTCCCTCCGCCGGCATGACCCGGATCAGGTTCGTGGGTTGGCGGCGTGCCCGGCGGCGCGCCCGGCCTCTCGGCCTTACCTCTCAGCCCGGAGCGCTTGCGCGCCTTGGGCACCCCAACGTGATCGTCCCCGCGAGATAGGCGAGGACGCCCGCCCGCGCAAGCGCTTCCGGGCGCGAGCGCTGCCCGCGCCGGGGGTTGCGCCGTCCCCCGCCTTCTGGTTCCTATCGGCCTCCCGACCCAAGCCGGAAGACCGCGATGGTTCCCTTCTTCATGCAGATCAAATGTCAGCTCGGCCGCGCCTACGAGGTGGCGAACGCCATCGCCGACGCCGAGATCGCCTCCGAGATCTATTCCACCGCCGGCGAGTTCGACCTGCTGGTGAAGTTCTACGTGCCTGAGGGCACCGATATCGGCCATTTCGTCAATGAGAAGGTGCAGCTCTTCCCGGGCATCCAGGACACACGGACGCTGATCACCTTCAAGGCGTTCTGAGCCCTCACGGGGCCGGCGCGGCCGGCGGCGTGGTCGCCGCCTCCTCGCGCGTCCGGTCGATGCCGAGCTGGCGCTCGCGCCAGATGACGAACAGCCCGGCGGCGATGACGATGGCGCCGCCGAGCAGCACCAGCAGCGGCGGCATCTCGGCGAACAGGATGAAGCCGAGCAGCAGCGACCACAGCATGGCCGAATAGGCGAAGGGCGCCACGACAGAAGCCGGGGCGTAGCGATAGCTCTCGGTCAGCAGGATCTGCCCGACCCCGCCGATGAAGCCGATCGTCAGCAGCAGCAGCCCCTCGCGCCCGCTCGGCAGCACCCAGCCCCAGCCGGCGGTGGCGAGGCCGGCCAGCGCGGCGAGCGCCTGAAAATAGAAAACGATGCTCGCCGTCGTCTCGGTCTGGGTGAGACGGCGCACCTGCACCATCGCCCCGGCGGTGAAGGCCGCCGCCATCAGCGCGTACAGCGCGCCGAACATGTGGCCGGGCGTGTCGAACGAGCCGTGCATGTGCGGCCACAGCATCACCACCACCCCGCCAAGCCCGACCACCACCGCCGCCCAGCGATAAAGCTGCACCCGCTCGCGCAGCAGCAGCGCCGCCAGCATGACGGTGAGCAGCGGCGCGGCGAAGCCGATGGCGGTGGCGTCGGCCAGCGGAATCCGCGCCAGCGCCGCGAAGCTCAGCCCCATGGCGCACACGCCGATGGTGCCGCGCGCGACATGGCCGAGCGGATTCGCCGTCCGCACCGCCGCGCCGATCTCGCCGCGCCAGGCGAGCAGCGCCAGCAGCGGAAACAGCGCGAAGAACGAGCGCGAAAAGACGATCTCGCCGGTCGGAACGTGATCCGAGACGATGCGGACGAGGGCCGACATGATGGTGAAGAGGAACGTCGCGCCGACCTGCAGCGCGATGCCCTTGAGCGCGTTCATGGGGCCGCCATGGAGCACGGTTCACCAACTCCGGCAAGGGGGCTCGCCAGCCGGCCAAACGGGTTATTTCACGGGAAGGGATGGCCTCCCGCCAGCGCGATACCACCAAACACGACGAGGATCGCCAGCGCGAGGCAGGCGAGCGCGCGGCCCACCCCGCCCGGCGTCGCCGGCGCCCGGTCGGCATAGCTGGCAGCCGGCTTGGAGCCGGTGACCATGGCGCGGATCAGATTGTCCCGGCCGAACAGCGAATAGGCGAGATTGGCCAGCACATGCAGGCCGATCAGCGCCAGCAGGAACGGGTAGAGCCATTGGTGCCAGGCGGAGGCGCTGCGGATCGTCTCGTCGCTCACCGCGGCGGTCATCGGGCCATAGACGATGATGTCGTCGCTGGTGAACAGGCCGGTGAGTGCCTGCGCCGCCACGATCGCCAGCAGCGCCAGCACCATCCAGCCGCCGAGCGGGTTGTGGCCGAGGAAATGCGGCGGCTGTCCCTTGAGCAGGCTCATGGCATAGCGCAGCCCGCCGACCGGGCCGCTGACAAAGCCGGCAAAGCGCGCCGTCGAGCCGCCGACCAGCCCCCAGAGCAGCCGGAACACGATCAACACCAATATGGCCAGGCCGTTCCACTGGTGCCAGACCAGCGCCTCGTCGCCCCAGTAGCGGCTGGCGAAGGCGAGCCCGACCAGCGCCGCCAGGCTCCATTTCGCCAGCCGCGTCGGCAGGTCCCACGCCAGCATCGGCGCCGGCGTGGGTGAGGAAAGGGGGGCGCCGGTCAATTTTTCTGCCGGTAATTGTCGTGGCAGCCGCCGCAATTGCGGACCACGCCGGGGAAATTGGCCTTGAAGCTGGCCTCGTCGGTGATCGCCGCGCGCGCCGCGGCGGCGTCGGTGCCGAGCTTGGCGAAGCGGGCGTCGAAATCCGCCTTGTTGGTCCAGATCGCCGGCAGCGCCTCGGTGTCGCCAGTGCCCGAGCCCGCCGGGAACAGGGTCGGCAGCACCTTGGCGTCCTTCACATAGAGGTCCAGCGCCGCCTGCACCTGCGCGAGATCGAACGGCACGCTGCCGCGCAGCATGCCGCCGATCGGCTTGGTGGCATCGCCGAACTGCTTGAGCAGGGCCTGCCGCTCCTTGATGACATCGGCTTGGGCCATGACCGCGGTTGCGGCGATAGCGGTGATGATGCCGGCTGCAAGCGCAGCCGTCAGGCGACGAACCATGAGATGCTCCCTCATCTACGCGCCGGGCCCGGCGCGCGGTGCGAGAGTAGTGAGCGCGTATGCGATGGCAATGACGCACGCGGCACGGTCGCGCGCTCGTGATGGGGCGGAAAGCCGGGTACGGTGAATACCTAATGCCTCTTGCGGATCGTGGTTTTCCGCATGTTCATCGAGAGGCAATGTCCTTACGTCAAAAGAACAGCCGCCAGGAGAGAGAAACGCCATGTCCATCCGTACCGTCCTGCTGCACGCCGCGCCCGATTCGGGCTTCAGCGACCGTCTGGCCTTCGCCGCCGGCCTCGCGCGCCAGACCGGGGCCAACCTCAAGGCGGTCTACACGCTCTACCCCGCCGGCGTGCCGCGCGTCGGGCGTGCGCTGTCGATCTATGTGAACGAGCTGGTACGCGAGGCGAAGGAGAAGGAAGTCACCCTCAAGGCGCAGTTCGAGGCCGCCGTCGCCGAGGCCGGCGTCAACGGGGTGTGGCAGACCATCGAGGGCGAGGTCACGGCCGCGCTGCGCGATGAAGTCACCTTTGCCGACGTCACCGTGGTCAGCGAGACGCGCTATGGCACGGTCGACGACGAACTCGCCGCCACCCTGCCCGAGCATCTCGCCCTCGCCTGCAACGGCCCGGTGATCGTGGTGCCGACAGGCAAGCCGGTGCCGGCCCGCATCGGCCGCGTCCTGGTGGCGTGGAAGCCCTCGCGCGAGGCCGGCCATGCCGTGCGCTTCGCCCTCCCCGTGCTGGCGCTTGCCGACCAGGTGGAAGTGCTCACCGTCGAGGAAAGCAAGACGGATGTCTCCGCCTCCGGCGCCAAGCTCGCCGCCTACCTCTCCACCCATGGCGTCAATGCCACGCACCGCCATGTCCCCGAGGGCCAGGCCGGTGTCGTCATTCCCCAGGAGGCGCAGAAATTCGGCGCCGACCTGCTGGTGATGGGCATCTACAGCCGCTCGCGTCTGGCCGAGATGATCCTCGGCGGCGTCACCGCCTCGCTGCTGGTCGACCCGCCGGTGCCGCTGTTCGTCGCCCATTGAGCCGCCGGGCCGCGCGCCCGCCGCTTTGCCAGGATCGCCGCCGGCTCCGAACAAGGGCCGGCGGTTGTCGTTTTGGCGCACGGCGTCGGCGTTTCCGGGTTGCGGCCGGCGGGTACCCGGGTGGATCATTTCACCGTTTCATGGAAACAGTGAAATGATCCAGTTCTTTGCTCTGTCGCGTTTTCTTCACGCGAACCGGTAGCCACTTCGCTCGAAAACGCTCTAGCTCTGACGCGCCGATCCGGCCTGTCGCCCCGCCGAGGAAAATCCGGTGCCGCTGTCGTCCCAGCTTCTGCCCATGTTCCTGTTCGCGCTCGCCGGGGCGCTGACGCCGGGGCCGAACAACATGATCTCGGCCGGCTCCGGCGCCGCCTTCGGCTTCCGCCGCACCCTGCCGCAGATCTGGGGCGTCACGGTGGGGTTCGCGATCATGGTGGTGGCGATCGGCATGGGGCTGGGCACGCTGTTCCTCGCCATCCCCTACATGCACCAGACGCTGAAGATCGTCGGCTCGCTCTATCTGCTCTATCTCGCCTGGAAGATCGCCAATGCCGGCGGGCCGGGGGGCGGGACGGCGGTGGAGCGGCCGATGACCCTGCTGCAATCGGCGCTGTTCCAATGGGTGAACCCGAAGGCGTGGACCATCGCGCTGTCGATCGTGCCGGCCTTCACCACGGTGGGCGGCGAGCATCTGTTCGCCGAGGTGGCGATGATCGCGCTGGTCTCCGGCGTCGTCACCTTGCCCAGCCTGTGCCTGTGGGCGGGGTTCGGCGCGCTGCTCGCCCGCCTGCTGTCGACCCCGCGCCAGCAGCGCCTCGTCAACTACGCGATGGCGGCGCTGGTGGCGTTGAGCGTGGTCCTGCTCTTCCTCTGACACGCCTTCCGTGAAAGGTGCAGCGCAGCATCGTCATAAAAGGGTGATGCGACTCGGGCTTATGCTTCCCCATGGAGACATTGCCCAGCCCGTTTGAGGGCCTGATCGAGGGGGCTTTCGAGGTGAACGACGCACCCGAGGCACGCCGCTATCGCAGCCTGTTCCTGTCCGACGTCCATCTCGGAACCAAGGGCTGCCAGGCCGATCTTCTGCTGGATTTCCTGCGCTATCACGACGCCGACACCATCTACCTCGTCGGCGACATCGTCGACGGCTGGCGGCTGCGCTCGGGCTGGTACTGGCCGCAGGCGCATAATGACGTGGTGCAGAAGCTGCTGCGCAAGAGCCGCAAGGGCACGCGCATGGTCTATCTGCCGGGGAACCACGACGAGTTCCTCCGCGACTATTACGGCAATCATTTCGGCGGCATCGAAGTGGTCGAGACGGCGATCCATGAAGGCGCCGACGGCAAGCGCTATCTCGTCATCCATGGCGACGTGTTCGATGTCGTGGTGCGCCACGCCCGCTGGCTCGCCTTCCTCGGCGATGGCGCCTACACCGCCGCGCTCGGACTCAACACCTATCTCAACTGGATCCGCCGCAAATTCGGCTTTCCCTATTGGTCGCTGAGCCAGTGGGCCAAGCTGAAGGTGAAGAACGCGGTCAACTTCATCGGCCGCTTCGAGGAAGCGGTGGCCACCGAGGCCCGCCGGCACAAGGTGGACGGGGTGGTGTGCGGGCACATCCACCACGCGGTCATTCACGACAGCTTCGGCGTCGAGTACATTAATTGCGGCGACTGGGTCGAGAGCTGCACGGCAATCGTCGAACATGCCGACGGGCGCTTCGAGCTGATCGACTGGGCGCGCCAGACACGGGCGCGGGTGAAGGCGCCGCTGCTGCTCGAACGACCGAAGGTCGCTGCCTGATGCACATTCTCGTCGCCACCGATGCCTGGCTGCCGCAGGTGAACGGTGTTGTCCGCTCGCTGCAGAACACCGCCCGCGAGGCCGCCACGCTGGGCGCGCGGATCGACTTCCTCACCCCCGCCGATTTCCGCACCGTGCCGATGCCGACTTATCCGGAAATCCGGCTGGCGCTGGCCACCCCGGGGCGGGTGCGCCGCCGGATGGACGAGATCGGCGCCGATTACGTGCACATCGCCACCGAGGGCCCGATCGGCATCATGGCCCGCCGGGCCTGCCTGTCGCGCGGGCAGAGCTTCACCACCAGCTACCACACGCGCTTTCCCGAATATCTCTCCGCCCGCGCCCCGGTGCCGGAAGTGCTGTCCTATGCCTGGCTGCGGCGCTTCCACAATGCCGGCGCCGGCATCATGGTCTCCACCCCGACGCTGGAGACGGAACTGCGCGGGCGTGGCTTCCGCAACATCATGCGCTGGTCGCGCGGGGTCGATGCCGAGCTGTTTCACCCGCGCCCCGAACCCGAGATGGACGCCTTGGTTGCCGCCCTGCCCCGCCCGATCTTCCTCTCGGTCGGCCGGGTCGCGGTGGAAAAGAACATCTCCGCCTTCCTCGATCTCGACCTCCCCGGCTCGAAGGTCGTGGTCGGCGAAGGCCCGGCCCGCGCGGAGCTTCAGGCCCGGCACCCCGACGTGCATTTCCTCGGCCTGCGGGAAGGCGAGGCGCTCGCCCGCATCTATGCGGCGGCGGATGTGTTCGTGTTCCCCAGCCTGACCGACACCTTCGGCATCGTGCTGCTGGAGGCGCTGGCCAGCGGCCTCCCCGTCGCCGCCTTCCCCGTCACCGGGCCGAAGGACGTGATCGGCGAGGCGGACCTCTCCGTCGGCGTGCTCAGCGCGGATCTGCGGCAGGCGGCGCTCGGCGCGCTCGACATCGACCGCGCGGCGGCGCGCGCCTATGCGCTGCGCTTTTCCTGGCGCGCCTGCACCGAGCAATTCCTGCACAATATCGAGGTTGCCCACGCCCGCGCCCACGTCATCCCCGCCGTGGCGGCGGGCTGAGGCTCACGCCACCGCGAGGCAGCGGGCGAAGGTGGTCGCGTCGACATTGCCGCCCGACAGCACGAGCACGGCCAGCTTGTCGGTGAGGTCGAGCTTGCCCGCCAGCACGGCAGCGAGCGTCACCGCCCCGCCGGGCTCGACGACGATCTTCAGTTCCTCGAAGGCGAAGGCCACCGCCCGCGCCACTTCCTCGTCGGTGGCGGACACGCCCTCGCCGACGAGGCGCGACGAAATCTCGAAGGTCAGCCGCCCCGGCGTCGCCGCCAGCAGCGCATCGCAGATCGAGCCGGTCGCCTGGTTGTTGCGCTCGCGCCCGCCCGAGCGGAAGGAACGGGCGTGATCGTCAAAGCCGGCCGGCTCGGCGGTCAGGACCCGGGCGTCCGGGAAATGATGCCGCACCGCCAGCGCGATGCCGGAGACGAGGCCGCCGCCCGAGGCGTTGGCCACCACCACATCGGGGGTCAGGCCGAGCGCCAGCAGGTCCTCGGCGATCTCCAGCCCCACCGTGCCCTGCCCGGCGATGACGTGGAAATCGTCATAAGGCGGCACAAAGATGGCCCCTCGCTCCCGCGCGATCGCGCCGGCAATGGCGTCGCGGTCGTCGGTTTCGCGGTCGTACTCCACCACCTCGCCACCGAAGGCGATGGTGCGCGCCTTCTTCATCGCTGGCGCGTCGGTCGGCATCACGATCACCGACGCCATGCCCATCAGCGTCGCCGCCGCCGCCACGCCCTGCGCGTGGTTGCCGGAGGAGCAGGCGACCACGCCGCCCTCGCGCTGGTCCTGCGGGATGCGCGAGATGCGGTTATAGGCGCCGCGAAACTTGAACGAGCCGGTGCGCTGGAGCGCTTCCGGCTTCAGGAATACGCGCCCGCCGGTGAGGGCGTCGAGGCGGGCGCTGGAGAGGAGCGGCGTGCGGACCGCGACGCCGGCGAGGCGTTCGGCGGCCGATGTCACGTCGTCATAGGTCGGAAGGGCGTTGCTCTGCATCATGGCGCCAGCTTAATCCGGCCGGGTGAGGCGCGCATGCGCTTTCCGTACCCTCCCGCCGCTTTTTCGCATTGGCTTGCGCCGGTGTGCCCGGGCGACCTAAATACAGGCCTCACAAGCCAAACAGGAGACGGCATGTCGGGCCGGACACGCAGCCTCGACCGCGGCGACATGGATGCCGGGGCGCAGGCGATCACCGGCCAGCTCGGCCGCACCATCCAGCGCCTGCGCAAGGCCTATAATCTCTCGCTGTCCGAGCTTTCCGAGCAGTCCGGCGTCGCCAAGTCGATCATCAGCCAGATCGAGCGCAACGAGACCAACCCGACGCTCGCCACCGTCTGGCGGCTGTCGCAGGCGCTCGACATGTCGATCGACCGCTTCATGGCCGCCACCGATGACGAGCCCTTCGTCGAGCACCTCACCCGCGCCGACACGCCGATCCTGCTGTCGGAGGACGGCAAGTGCCGCCTCACCATCACCGGCTGGATCAAGACGGTGGAATGGCTGCAGTGGTTCGACTTCGTCGCCGGGCCGGGCGGCGAGCTGATCTCCGACGGCCATCAGCGCGGCTCGGTGGAATGCCTGTCCGTGCTGGCCGGCGAGCTTCAGGTGGAGTGCGGCGACGTGATCGAGACCGCCCGCGCCGGCGAGACGCTGCGCTACCGTTGCGACCGTCGCCACGTCATCCGCAACCTCACCAGCGAGCCCGCCCACGCCACCATGGTCTGCCTGCTCAAGGCCGCCGTGCTCGACTGACGCCACGGCAACGCAAACGGGCGCCCGAGGGCGCCCGTCCGTGGTGCCTGGCGATGGACGTTGACCACCGCTCCTGTCCGACCATCCAGCCCTTGGCCGCGCCCACCGGCAAGGCTGGGTCCCCGGGTCAAGCCCGGGGATGAGGGAACCATGAGAGCCGGGGATGACGGCGGCAGTGAGATCGGCCGGGGATAGATGCCCCAGCCGACCGATCACCTACCCCTCATGGCCGGGCTTGACCCGGCCACCCAGACTTTAACCGGGAGAAACCGGCAAGGCCGGGTCCCCGGGTCACACCCGGGGAAGAGGGGCGGGAGATTGAGGCGCCGGCCCCTCCCTCAGTTCATCTTGCCGATCGCCATGAACTGCGTCTCGCCGGAGGAGCCGTCGACGCCGTCATTGTCGGTGACGAGGAAGCCATTGCCGGCGGCGTCGATGGCGAAGCTCTCGACCTTGTCGAGCACATAGCCGTTCGTGGCCTTGAGCAGCGGCAGCAGGTCCTTCACCTCGCTCTTCACCAGCACCGGCGGGGCGGCCTCGCTGCCGAGCGGCGCCGGCTTCACGTCCTTCAGCGACACAAAGGTGAGCTTCTTGATCGCGGCGTCCGTGCCGATCTGGTTGTCGCGCTCGATGACGATCAGGCCGTCCTTGTAGGGCGTCAGCTCGGACAGGCCGACCCAGCCCTTGGCAGCCTTGTCGAGCGGGTAGCGCACCGCGCCCCAGCTCTTGTCGGCCGGCTTGTAGGCGATGAGCTTGGCGAAGCCCTTCGGGTCGTCCTTCCATTCGCGCTGCACGGCGATCCACACCGTCTCGTCCGCGCCCGAGCCGAGGACGGCGACGCCCTCGAAGCCGAAGCGGCCGGCCTGCGCTGCCACCGCCTCGGGGAGCGCGATCTCTTCCGCGATGGCGCCATCGGCGCCCACACGCAGGAGAAGGTTCTGCGTCGCCTTCTCCTTCTTCTCGGGATTGCCCTCGGAGACGACCCAGAAGCCGCCCTCGGGACGCACCGCGATGCCTTCAAGGTCGAGGCCCTTGGCCGGCGCGCCGTCCTTGGTCAGCACGGTGGCGGCGGTGATCTTCGCCGGCTTCGCATTGGCGTCAATCGTGAGGATGCGCGCCTGCGCATAGGCGCTGTCGGTCACGGCATAGAGCTTGCCCGCTTCCTTTGCGTCGGTCGAAAAGCCGGACAGCGCGCCCCACCAGATCGGCAGCCCGTCGGGGCCGTCGGCGGAGACGATCGTGGGATAGGCCGGCGTGGCGCCGGGCTGGCGCTGGTAGAGGGTGACGACCGAGCCGATGCCGTCATCCTCGCGGTTGTCGGTCTCGGCGGCGGTGACGAAGAGGTCGCGCTTGGGCAGGGCGATCAGCCCCTCCGGCCCGACGCCGGCGGGCAGCACCTGCAGGAACTCCGGCGCGGCGCCGGCGCCCTTGTCACGATAGACGAAGACCAGCGAGCCGCGCTCGGAGGCGACGAAGATCAGCCGGTCATCGCCGAAGGTCGCAACCTCCGCGCCCTCCATCTCGATGCCCTTCTTGTTGCGCTTGTCGGGATAGTGGCCGAGCCGCACCGCCATGTGCTCGGGCACCGTCCCGCTCTCGAACAGCAGCTTGCCGGTCTTGTCGAAAATGGAGAAGCCGCGCGAGCCGCCCTTCCAGTCGCCCTCATTGGCGATCACGAAGCGGTCGTCGTCGATCCACTGCACGGTGTCGGGCTCGCGGGCGACGCCCTCGGCCGAACCGGAGAGGTCGATCACGCCGTCCTTCTTGGTGTCGATCTTGTCGAGATCGACCGTGCCGGCGGGGAAATGCGCGAGGATCTTGCCGGTGGGCAGGTCGACCACCACGATGTGGTTGTTCTCCTGCAGCGTGACCACGACCTCATTGCGCGCATTGATGTCGACATATTCCGGCTCCGGGTCCTCCGGCGCCACCGTCGCGAGGCCGGTGAGGTCGATCACCTTCCGGGAGGCGTCGACCACGCGGCCATTCTTGACCTCGAAGGTGGTGAGGTTGCCCGCCGGCAGCTGCGGCAGAGCGCCATCATTGAGATCCTCGTCGCGCTCATTCTCGATGGCGATGGCGAGATAGCTGCCGTCCGGGCTCTTGGTGATCGAATCGGGCTGGCCGCCGAGGTCGATCTTGTCCTCGACCTTGCGGGTGGCGAGGTCGACCACAGCGAGATGGCCGGAGGGCTTGGCCTTCGATTCCGAGGTGTTGACGCCGACATAGGCCTTGGCGCCGATCACGACCGTGGTGGTCGGCTCGCCGTCGAGGGCGACCACGCCCGCCGACTTCGGCGCCGCCGGATCGGTGATGTCGATGAAGCCGATGCGCTGGCCGGGGCTGTCGCTGTAGATCAGCGTGTTGCCGTCCTCGGTGAAGGTGATGATCTCGGCGGCGGTCGACTTGGCCGCGGCGGCACCGGCGGGCAGGTTGTCGACCACGTTGAAGGTGCCGATGCGGTTGAACACCGCGTCGGCCGCGACGCTCGGCGACGCGAGCGCGACGAGCGCGAGCACCGCGACGGAGGCGCTGGCGAGGAACAGAGGGCGCATGGCGGGAAACTCCTCTCGGGAAGCGGGCCGGCAGCCCGCGCTGCTGCGGTTCAAGTCCCCGCCGATGACAGACGGATGACGACGCGGCGGCTGGAGCGGGAATTCCACCGCAGCGGCCCTCGGGGGCGGCCCGCACAGGCCTGTTGCGTCGGCGAAAGGCCCCCCGCCGCGCCGGACGGCGCCAGCGCCTGCCCACCTTCGACTTTCGGACGAGGGAAATCGTCCTGAAAGCCTGAAATTAGGGCTTGCACTCGCCCCTGCGGCATCGTCTCCTTGCGTCATCGGGACAAGGCGCTGAAGCGCCGCCCGGCGGGCTCGACCCGCAAGGAAACGCCATAGGAGGAACCGCCCATGACCGACACGTCAGGGAAGAGCACGGACGCGCGTCAGGATGTCCGTACCAGCCGCCGCCGCTTCATCGCCACCGCCGCCGTGGCAGCCGCCGGCGCGACCATCGCCGCCCCGGCGGTCCATGCGCAGGCGCCCATCAAGCTGAAATTCCAGTCCACCTGGCCGAACAAGGACATCTTCCACGAGTTTGCCGGCGACTATGTGAAGCGCGTCAACGCCATGACCGGCGGGCGCGTCGAGCTGGAAATCCTGCCGGCCGGCTCGGTCGTCCCGGCCTTCCAGATGCTGGACGCGGTATCGTCGGGCATTCTCGACGGCGGCCACGGCGTCGCCGCCTACTGGTACGGCAAGAGCAAGGCGTTCTCGCTGTTCGGCACCGCCCCCGCCTTCGGCTGGGATGCGGACGAACTGCTCGGCTGGGTGCGCTACGGCGGTGGCCAGGAACTCTATGACGACCTGGTACAGAACACGCTGAAGCTGAACGTGGTCGGCATGCTGACCGGGCCGATGCCCAGCCAGCCGCTCGGCTGGTTCAAGAAGGAAATCACCAGCGCCGACGACATGAAGGGCATGAAGTACCGCACCGTCGGCCTCGGCGCGGACCTGTTCAAGGAGTTCGGCGCGGCGGTGACGATCGTTCCGGGCGGTGAAATCGTGCCGGCCATCGATCGCGGCCTGCTCGACGGCGCCGAGTTCAACAACCCCTCCTCCGACCTGATCCTCGGCTTCCCCGACGTGGCCAAGGTCTACATGCTCGGCAGCTACCACCAGGCGCTCGAATGCTTCGAGATCCTGTTCAACAAGACCAAGTTCGACAGCCTGCCGTCCGACGTCCAGGAAATCCTCAAGGGCGCGTCCGACGCCACCTCCTCCACCATGATGTGGAAGGCGCAGGACCGCTACTCGAAGGACCTTGAGGCGATCAAGGCGCGCGGCGTGAAGGTGCTGCCGACGCCGAAGGCCGTGCTGGAAGCCCAGCTCAAGGCCTGGGACACAGTGATCGCCAATCTCTCGGCGGACCCGGTGTTCAAGAAGGTCGTGGACAGCCAGAAGGAATGGGCCAAGCGCATCGTCGGCTTCCGCCTCGAATATGAGCCGGACTCCAAGTTCGCCTACGATCACTTCTTCAAGTCAGCCTGACCTGCCTGCGCGTGCGCCCCTCTCCGGCAACGGAGAGGGGCTTTTGGTTTCGGCAAAGCATTGGCGATCCCTGCAATGGACCGCGATGGCGTGCGACGGCGCCGCTGCGCGACCGTGATGTCGGGCGCGTCATCGCTTGGGCTGCCTTCTCTTGGCTTGTCCATCCTTGGTTCGCCAGAGCCTGGTTTGCCCGCGCTGCTCTGCCCGATTTGGCCCCGTCTGACCTTGCCTTGCCCGAAGAGGCCCCTCCCCATGCAATCCATCCTACTCGGCGTCGACCGGCTGAACGGCCTCATCGGCAAGATTTTCGCCTGGTGCATCGTCATCCTGATGGCGGCCATCTGCTACGAAGTGTTCTGCCGCTATGTGCTGCGGGACCCCACCACCTGGGCCTATGATGTCAGCCTGATGCTCTATGGCGCGCTGTTCATGATGGCGGGCGCCTACACGCTGTCGCGCAACGGCCATGTGCGGGCGGACTTCCTGTACCGGAAGTGGCATCCGCGCACCCAGGCGAAAACCGACCTGGTTCTCTACTTCCTGTTCTATTTCCCGGGCATCCTGGCGCTGATCTATTCCGGCTGGGGCTATTTCTACCTGTCCTACCTGCTGAACGAGCACTCCTCCTTCAGCCCGGACGGGCCGGTGATCTGGCCGTTCAAGGCGCTGATCCCGATCACGGGCGTGATGATGCTGCTGCAGGGCATGGTCGAGGTGGTGCGCTGCTGGATGTGTCTGCGCGACGGCGACTGGCCGCAACGCCTGCATGACGTTGAAGAACTGGAGAAGGTCATTCTCGACGAGGCCGCCGCCAGGGCTGCCGAGGAAGAGGCCCGGCTCAACGCCATTGAGCGCGAATCCACCACGCGGGGGTCCCTGTGATGTTTCTTTCCGATCCCGCGCTCGGCATCCTGATGCTGGTCGTCTTCCTGATCCTGCTGATGCTCGGCTTCCCCATCGCCTTCACCCTGATGGCGCTGGGCGTGGCCTTCGGCTACCTCTCGATCGGCGACGGCATCTTCCAGCTCTTCGTCCAGCGCACCTATTCGGTGATGGCGAACGACGTGCTGATCTCGATCCCGCTGTTCCTGTTCATGGGCTATGTGATCGAACGGGCGAACATTCTCGACCGGCTGTTCCGCGCCATCCAGCTCGCTGCCGGCTGGGTTCCCGGCTCGCTGGCGGTGGCCACCCTCATCACCTGCGCCCTGTTCGCCACCGCCACCGGCATTGTCGGCGCCGTGGTGACGCTGATGGGCCTGCTGGCCTTCCCGGCCATGCTGCGGGCGGGCTACGACACCAAGATCTCCGCTGGCGTCGTGTGCGCCGGCGGCTGTCTCGGCATCCTCATCCCGCCCAGCGTCATGCTCATCCTCTATGGCGCCACCGCCGGCGTCTCGGTGGTCAAGCTCTATGCCGCCGCGTTCTTTCCCGGCGTCGCGCTGGCCGGCATGTACATCGCCTATGTGATCATCCGCGCGATGCTCAACCCATCGCTGGCGCCGAAGCTGCCGGCGTCGGAGCGCAACGTTCCCGCGCTCACCATTATCTGGGCGCTGCTGACCTCCTTCTTCCCGCTGGTCGCCCTGATCGTCTCGGTGCTCGGCTGCATCATCCTCGGCCTCGCCACCCCGTCGGAAGCCGCCGCCATCGGCGCCGCCGGCGCCATCCTGCTGGCGCTGGCCTACCGCACCTTCAGCATCGAGAAGCTGAAGGATTCGGTGTTCCTCACCGCCCGCGCCTCGGCGATGGTGTGCTGGCTGTTCGTCGGCTCGGCGGTGTTCTCGGCCGTGTTCGCGCTGCTCGGCGGCCAGCGCGTGGTCGAAGAGTTCATCATGGGGCTGGACATCGGGCCGATCGGCTTCCTGATCCTCACCCAGATCATCATCTTCGTGCTGGGGTGGCCGCTGGAATGGACGGAGATCATCGTGATCTTCCTTCCCATCTTCCTGCCGCTGCTCGACCATTTCGGCATCGATCCGATCTTCTTCGGCGTGCTGGTGGCGCTGAACCTGCAGACCTCGTTCCTCTCCCCGCCGGTCGCCATGGCGCCCTTCTATCTGAAAGGCGTGGCGCCCAAGCATGTGACGATCGAGGAAATCTTCTCCGGCGTGATGCCGTTCATCTTCATCGTCGTCTTCGCGATGATCCTGCTCTACACCTTCCCGAACTTCGCGCTGTGGCTGCCGAACTATCTCTATGGCGGCTGAATTCCGCGCCACGCCAAACGGAAACGGGCCCCGACGGGGCCCGTTTTCATGTGCGGCGGCGAGGACGCCTCAGGCGTTGAGCGCCTTGGGGTCGCCCGGCGCGGTCTTCCAGCCGAGGGCGGGGAAGCGCACCACCCGCCGGCCGCGGAAATCCGCCTCGCACACCAGGTGCCCGCGCTCTTCCATATAGGTCAGCAGCCAGCGCCCGCGCGAGGGCGAGCGGCTGCCATAGGCCCGCGCCAGCGCCTCGTCGGCGGGCGACGGCGCGCCCTCCATGCCGGCGCGCGCCAGCAGCAGAAACACGCCCTGCATTTCCTCCGGCAGCCCGGTCGCCTGCTCTATCGCCCGCGCCCAGCCCTCGTCGCCGGGGCGGGAATCCAGCCCGGCCCGGGCAATGGCCAGCCGGCGGGTGAAGGCGGCGAGATCAGGCACTTTCGAGCCGACCCGCCGTACCCGGCAATGCACGAGGAAATCGGGATAGAGCGCCGCGGCGGAGCGGAACGGCGCTTCCGGATCGGACACGAACTGGCGCACGATCTCCTCGACCAGCGCCTCGCGTTCGGCCTCGAACGCCGCCGCGGCCTCGGGATCCACCGGCACCGGCTCGGGCGCCGGCGCGTCCTCCAGCGTCTCCAGAATGGCGTCGGTGGCACGCGGCTCGGCGCGCGGCGGCGGGGCCGGCAGCGGCTCGGTGCCGAGATCGTCGAAGATCAGGTCCTGCAGATCCGCCATGGCGATCTCAGGCGGCGGCAGCAGCGCGGGCCGCCCGTTGCGGCTGGCGGTCTCGACATGGCCGATCTTCACCGGCAGCGGGCGACGCGACAGCGCCGGGCCGAGCGCCACGAAGGAGCCGGTGTTGAGGTCGCGAAAACTCTCCGCCTGCCGCTTGTCCATGCCGAGCAGATCGGCGGCGCGGGCCATGTCGATGTCGAGGAAGGTGCGGCCCATCAGGAAGTTGGACGCCTCCGCCGCCACGTTCTTGGCCAGCTTGGCGAGGCGCTGGGTGGCGATGACGCCGGCGAGTCCGCGCTTGCGGCCACGGCACATCAGATTGGTCATCGCCGAAAGCGAGATGCGCCGCGCCTCGTCGGAAATCTCGCCGCCGCCGGAGGGCGCGAAGAGCTGCGCCTCGTCGACCACGACCAGCATCGGGAACCAGTATTCGCGGTCGGCGTCGAACAGGCCGTTGAGGAAGGCAGCGGCCGAGCGCATCTGCGCGTCGGCGTCCAGCCCTTCGAGGTTGAACACCACCGAGGCCCGGTGCTTGCGGATGCGGGCAGCGATGCGCTGGATTTCGCCGGCGGTGCGCTCGGCGTCGATCACCACATGGCCAAAGCGCTCGGCCAGCCCGACAAAGTCGCCTTCCGGATCGATGATCGCCTGCTGCACATGGCCGGCGCTCTGTTCGAGCAGGCGGCGCAGCAGATGCGATTTTCCCGAGCCGGAATTGCCCTGCACCAGCAGGCGCGTGGACAGGAGCTCTTCCAGATCGAGCCGAACCGGCTGTCCGGCGTTGCTGCTTCCGAGCTCGATACCGATCTTCATCTGCGATGACGCATCCCTGGAACGTTTCACCCCGCGAGGTGAAGGCCGCACGCTTCGCTATCCGGTCCCTCGGCCGATGGATCCGGCCGGAAGGGCTCGCCCGGCCCTGCCTTTAGCACGCGACAAGGACCCGCGCCGAGCGCGCGCAAGAACTCCACAGATTCGGCCCGGCTCGACAAGCCCCGTCCTTAGGGTCATCTTCCCTCCATGTCGCCCCCGCCCTTCTTCACCATCGGCTATGAACAGGTCTCCTCCGCCGCCGTGCTCGACACGCTGAGCGGGGCCGGGGTCGATCTTCTGGTCGATGTGCGCGCCGTCGCCGCCTCGCGCCGCGCCGGCTTTTCCAAGAGCCACCTCGCCGCCGGGGTGAGCGCGCGCGGCATCGGCTATCTGCATCTGCGCGGCCTTGGCACGCCGGCGGAAGGCCGGCAGGCGGCGCGCAGCGGCCATTATGACGAGCTGCGGCGCATCTACGACGCCCACCTCGCCACCCCCACCGCGCAGGAACAGCTCGACGAACTCACGGCGCTGGTGAAAGCGGGCCGGCGGGTCTGCGTGCTCTGCTTCGAGCGCCATCCCGAGCATTGCCACCGGCAGATGGTGGCCGATCTCATCTGCGAGCGGGTCGGCCTAAATGTCGAGCACCTGATGGCGCCGCCGGTCTGAGCCCGCTCGCCCAGCCCCTGCGACAAAATGCGCCATGCCAGGGCGTGTATCGGTGGATGAATTCGCCCCACGGTTGATTGAGGGTGTTCCGATACGGTGCTCGGATGAGGGGTAATTCCTGACCATCTGCAACCGTGAGCGCGGCGATGTTTTCTTCGCCGGCGCGAACCCTCGCGCCCCTCCTCGCGGCCTTGTCCGCCGCGTGCCCAATGTCCTGCGCGGCAGCCGAGGAGAGTGCGGAGGCGGCCCTGCGTCGGCGGCTCTATTTCTACACCGGCCTCGATATCGCGCGGGACAATGGCTATGGCTGGGGCGGCATGGCGTGGGCCCCGTTCGCGCCGATGGACCAGGAGGGGCTGCGGCTGCGCACCCAGACCGGCGGCGGGCGCTACCAGTACCGCACGCAGGCCGTGCCGGGGGGCTGGAACACCGGCAACAAGACGGATGGCGAGGTGCTGATAGGCTGGCAGTTCCTGCGCGGCGCCCATGCTCTCGCCCTCTATGGCGGGGTGAATGTGGTCGACAACCGGCTCGATGATCCCGACCCCGGCAACCGCGACCAGGGCACGCAGTTCGGGGCGAAGATCGTCGCCGAATGGTTCTACCGCCTGGATGAGCGCTGGACGCTCACCGCCGCCATCAGCGCCTCGACCGCGGACGGCACCGTGAACGGCCGCGCCACCGCCGGCTGGCAGGCCATCCGCTGGCTGAATGTCGGCATGGAGACCGGCGTCACCACCGACTGGCTGGACGAGAGCGCCCGTCTCGGCCTGTTCATCGCCTGCCCGCTGGAAGGCTGGGAGCTGCGCGCCGCCACCGGCTGGCGCTGGAGCAGCGACAGCGACGACAGTCCCTATGGCACGCTGTCCCTTTACATGCCGTTCTGACCCGCGCGCCGCGCCGGTTCAGGCGTCTTCCGCCTTCATCGCCTCCAGCGCTGCATCCGCATCGATATCCGAGGCGGCGGCGATGGCGTGAATTTCCAGCGCCTCCAGATCCTCGCGGGTGTCGATATCGAGAAAGGCGCCCTCGCCTTCCACCGGCACCTCGACCACGAAATCGGGGTTCTGCGCCAGGATCTGGCGGGCGCCGACATCGCCGGCGAGCGTCTTCAGCGCCGGGAAGAGGGCGCGGGCCAGCGCCACCGGGTTGCCGTGGCGCCCCTCCGCCACCGGCACCGCCGCCAGCCGCCCGCGCGAGGGATCGAGCGCATCGGCGAGGCGGTCGACCAGCGAAGGCTCGACCATGGGCATGTCGGCCAGCATCACCACCACCCGCTCCACCTCCCTTGGCAGCGCGGCGACGCCAGCCTTCAGCGAGGTCGACAGCCCCTGGGCGAAATCCGGATTGTGCGCGAAGGTGACGTCGAGCCCGGCCAGCGCCGCCCGCACGGCCTCCCCCTCATGCCCCGTCACCACGATCACCGGCCGCGCCCGCGCGGCAAGCGCCGTCTCCACCACCCGGCGCACCAGCGGCACCCCGCCGAGCGGCGCGGTCAGCTTGTGCGCCTGCGGCATGCGCGTGCCCTGCCCGGCCGCCAGCACCAGCGCCGCCGGCGGGCGGGCCGGACGGCGGCGCAGCTCGCCGACGATCTGGGCGAGAATGGACACGGCGATCTCGGCCGGGTTGGCGGCGCCGATATCGAGGCCGATGGGCGCGCGGATACGCTCCAGCGCCGCGCGCGGCACGCCGCGTTCCGCCAGCCGCGCCACCCGCCCCGCATGGGATTTGCGCGAGCCGAGCGCGCCGACATAAAAGCACCCCGCCGCCAGCGCCGCTTCCAGCGCGGGGTCGTCGATCTTCGGGTCATGCGCCAGCACGGCCACCGCCGTGAACGGATCGAGCGCCAGGTCGGCCAGCGCCTCCTGCGGCCACCGCGCCCGCACCTCGACACCGGGGAAACGCTCCTCCGTGGCAAAGGCGGTGCGCGGGTCGACGATGATCACCTCGAAGCCGACGGCCTTGGCCATCGGTGCCAGCGCCTGCGAGATGTGCACCGCGCCAGTTATGACAAGGCGCGGCGACGGCAGATGCACGGTGAGGAACAGCCGCGAACCCTCCACCTCCACCCGTCCGCTGCGGCCACTGCGCAGCGCCTCGGCCAGAGGCTCCGCCAGCGTGTCGCCCGCCACCTCGGCGGCACGGACCAGCCGCTGCCCGCCGCTATCGAGATCGGTGACAAGGACAATGGGGCGGCGCGCGGCGCGCTCGCTGTTCAGCGCATTGAGCAGCGACAGATCCATCAGGAAACCTTCTCGACATAGACGGCGATGCGCCCGCCACAGGACAAGCCGACCTGCCAGGCGGTCTCGTTGGCGACGCCGAACTCCAGCAGCCGGGGGCTGCCATCGGCGATCACCTCGGCGGCTTCCGCCACCACCGCGCCTTCGACGCAGCCGCCCGACACCGAGCCGAGGAAATTGCCGTCCTCATCGATCGCGAGATGGCTGCCCACCGGACGCGGCGCCGAGCCCCAGGTCTCCACTACCGTCGCCAGCGCCACGCCCCTGCCCTCCTGCCGCCAGCTCGCCGCCGCCTGCAGCACATCTTCCTCGCGCGTGAGCATCGGCTCCTCCTTCGCGTTCGACCATTCGCCGCACTATAGCGCGGCAACGCGGCTGCGCCTTGCCGGCGCGCGCGGAAACGATCACAAGACCGCGCATGACCTCCACTGCCCGCTCCCACCTCGCCCCGCCCGCCCCCGCTTCGCTGCCGGGACGGACGCTGCGCCGCGTCGACGAGCTGGCACAGGCCGGGCTGGCGCACGCCGATCCGGCGCTGGAGGCGGTCGCCGCGCGCTACGCGGTGGCGGTGACGCCGGTGCTGGCCGGCCTGATCGACCCGACCGACGCCGCCGACCCGATCGCCCGCCAGTTCGTGCCCGATCCGCGCGAGCTGGAGACGCGGCCGGAAGAGCGCGGCGACCCGATCGGCGACGACGCGCACAGCCCGGTGCCGGGCATCGTCCACCGCTACCCCGACCGGGTGCTGCTGAAGCTGGTCGGGGTCTGCGCCGTCTATTGCCGCTTCTGCTTCCGCCGCGAAATGGTCGGGCCGGGCGCGGAGACCAGCCTTTCCGAGGAGGCGCTGGAGACCGCCCTCGCCTATATCGCCGCCCGTCCCGAAATCTGGGAGGTGGTGCTGACCGGCGGCGACCCGCTCATCGCCGCCCCGCGCCGCCTTGCCGACCTCATGGCCCGGCTCGCCGCTCTTCCCCATGTGAAGATCGTGCGCTTCCACACCCGCGTGCCCATCGCCGCGCCCGAGCGCGTCACGCCGGCGCTAGTGGCGGCGCTGCGGGTGCCCGGCGTGACCACCTATGTCGCCGTCCACGCCAACCACGCCCGCGAACTCGGCCCCGAGGCGCGCGCGGCGCTGGCCCGGCTGGCGGATGCCGGCATCGCGCTGGTCGGCCAGAGCGTGCTGCTGGCGGGCGTCAATGACGCGGCGGAGACGCTGGCGGCACTGTTCCGCGCCCTCGTGGAATGCCGGGTGAAGCCCTATTATCTCCACCATCCCGACCTCGCCCCCGGCACCGCCCATTTCCGGCTGCCGATCACCCGCGGGCAGGAGCTGATGGCGGCGTTGCGCGGGCGCGTCTCCGGCCTCGCTTTGCCGACCTATGTGCTCGACATCCCCGGCGGCCACGGCAAGGTGCCGATCGGGCCGGGCTATCTGGAGCCCGCACCGGAGGGCTGGCGCGTCACCGATTATTGCGGCAGCGTGCACGCTTATGGAGAGGGCGTGTGAGCCGCCCCACCCCCGTCGATGTGGTGGTGATCGGCGCCGGCGCGGCCGGGCTGATGTGCGCCATCGAGGCCGGACGGCGCGGGCGCCGGGTGGTGGTGCTCGACCATGCCCGCGCACCGGGCGAGAAGATCCGCATCTCAGGCGGTGGCCGCTGCAACTTCACCAATCGCGACGCCGCCCCGCGCCATTATCTCTCGGCCAATCCCGGCTTCGCCATCTCGGCGCTGAAGCGCTACAGCGCGCAGGATTTCATCGCCCGCATCGACCGGCGCGGCATCGCCTGGCACGAGAAAACGCTCGGCCAGCTGTTCTGCGACGGTTCGGCCCGGCAGGTGGTGGACATGCTGACCGACGAGCTGCGCGAGGCCGGCGGCGAGCTGCGGCTTGCCACCTCCATAACGGGCATCGAGCGTACCGCCGATGGCTTCACCGTGGCGACGGCCGCCGGCACCTTCGCCTGCGCGTCGCTGGTCATCGCCTCGGGCGGCAAGTCGATCCCGAAAATGGGCGCCACCGGCTTCGGCTATGAGGTGGCGGAGCGCTTCGGGCTGACGCTGCAGCCCACCCGGCCCGGCCTCGTGCCACTCACCCTCGATCCCACGCTGCTGGAACGCCTCGCCCCGCTCGCCGGGGTGGCGGTGGAAGCGCGGGTGAGCCATGGCAAGACGCGGTTCGAGGAAGGGCTGCTGTTCACCCATCGCGGCCTGTCCGGGCCGGCGATCCTGCAGATTTCCTCCTATTGGCGCGAGGGCGACGAGATCGCGCTAAGCCTGGCGCCCGGCGCGGATATCTTCGCCCGGCTGAGGGAGGCACGCGCAGCCCATGGCCGGCAGTCGCCCGCCACCGCGCTGGCCACGCTGCTGCCCAAGCGCCTCGCCCAGCTGATCGCCGAGCGCGAGGCCGGCGCGGTCAACCTCGCCGACCTCTCCGACAAGGCGCTGCGGCGGATCGACGAGGCGGTGAATGGCTGGCGGCTGAAGCCGACCGGCTCGGAAGGCTACCGTACCGCCGAGGTGACGCTCGGCGGCGTCGACACCGCCGGCCTCGATTCGCGCACGCTGGAGGCGCGCACCGTGCCGGGCCTCTTTTTCGTCGGCGAGGTGGTCGATGTCACCGGCTGGCTCGGCGGCTATAATTTCCAATGGGCCTGGTCGTCCGGCTGGGTCGCCGGGCAGTTTGCCTGAGCCGAGGCTCAGACCGACAGGAACCCCCGCCCAAGATAGGCGAGCTTGGCCTTGTCCGGGCCGAGCGTCACCGCCTCGACCCGCCCGACCAGCACGTCATGGGTCGCAACGGTGCGGATTTCCACCATGCGGCACTGAAACACCGCGATCGCCCCGGTGAGGCAGGGCAGGCCCAACGCTCCCTCATGCCAGTGGCCGACGCCGAATCGCTGCTCGCCCTCCAGCCCGCCACGCCCACCGAAGCTCTCCGCCACGCTTTGCTGCTCGGCGCCCAGCATGTTGACCGCGAACCGGCCGGACTGGCGGAAGGCGGAGGCGGAGCGGATGCGGCGGTTGAGGCAGACCAGCAATGTGGGCGGGCTATCGGACACCGAGGCGACGGCGGTCGCGGTGAAACCGGCCCGCCCGTCCGGGCCGTGGGTGGTGATCACATGCACGGCGGCCACCAGCCGGCTCATCGCCTCGCGATAGAGCCCGGCCTCGACCGCGTGCGCCGCGTCGTGATGTGCCCCCTCATGTGCCTTGGGCTGGTCCAAGCTGCGTTGCCTCCTGCGGCCTCGCGTGGGGCGACGATCCACGCCACGCGGCTGCGCTGTGCATAACCTCTGCGGGGCGCATTTGAAATCCGCGCGCGCCCCAGCCTCGTACATGACGTTGTGAAGACAAAAATGACAGGTCCCGCCACAGTGCGGACGCAGCGCCACCACATTAACCGTTTGAGTTGCAAGGAGATTCACGAAAAAGGTATTTAAATACCCTGGTATCATGCTTTTCGATCGATTGCATTTCGTCTTTCGATCGAATTGTATCGGAACGTGGCGCAGGCTAAGAGTCAGAGGCGCACACCGTACGGGCACGGTTACAAACTGTGCAAAAGCCCGACGGCAGCGCTTGCGCAAATGCGGCTGAGGGGAGCCGGCACAATCATGGAAATCTTTGTTCAGCAGCTCATCAACGGGCTGACGCTCGGCTCGATCTACGGGCTGATCGCCATCGGCTATACCATGGTGTTCGGCATCATCGGCATGGTCAACTTCGCCCATGGCGACGTCTTCATGGTCTCCGCCTTCATCGCGCTGATCTGCTTCCTGCTGGTCACGACGGTGATGGGCATCACCTCCATCTTCCTGGCGCTGGCCATCGTGCTTGTGGTGGCGATGGTGTTCACCTCGCTGCTGAACTGGGCGATCGAGCGTGTGGCCTACCGGCCGCTGCGCGGCTCGTTCCGGCTGGCGCCGATGATCTCCGCCATCGGCATGTCGATCTTCCTCGCCAATTTCGTGCAGGTGACGCAGGGTCCGCGCAACAAGCCGATCCCGCCGATGATCACCGATGTGATCGTGCTCATGGACAACGGCTCCTACCAGGTCACGCTGGCCTGGAAGCAGGTGATCATCATGGTGATCACCGCCGCGCTGCTCGGCGGCTTCTGGTACCTGGTGCAGAAGACCTCGCTCGGCCGCGCCCAGCGCGCCTGCGAACAGGACCGCAAGATGGCGGCGCTGCTCGGCATCAATGTCGACCACACCATCTCGCTGACCTTCGTCATCGGCGCCGCGCTGGCCGCCGTCGCCGGCACGCTCTACCTGATGTATTACGGGGTAGCGAACTTCGCCGACGGCTTCGTTCCCGGCGTCAAGGCCTTCACCGCGGCGGTGCTCGGCGGCATCGGCTCGCTTCCCGGCGCCGTGCTCGGCGGGCTGCTGATCGGGCTGATCGAGACCTTCTGGTCGGCCTATTTCTCCATCGAGTACAAGGATGTCGCGGCGTTCTCCATCCTCGCCATCACGCTGATCTTCATGCCGCAGGGCCTACTGGGCCGGCCTGAGGTCGAGAAGGTCTGAGGTCGCGCATCATGGCTGTCCAGACCGCCGAAACCGCTCCGCCCGCGGCTGCCATCCCCGTGCTGGGCCCCGCCTTCAAGGACGCGCTGATCGCGGGCCTGATCGCGCTGGGCCTGTTCGGCCCGCTCATCGGGTTCGAAACCGTCATCATCGACGGCGCGCTGGGGCTGGCCTACCGGCCCTCGCTGCTGGCTATCATGGTCGGCATCATCTTCTTCGGCCGGCTGCTGCTGAACCTCACCCTGTGGTCGCCGAACCGCAAGCCGTCCACCCACACCGGCCCGACCCTGTTCGACCGGGCCGGAACGTTCATCGGCCCCGGCGTCAAGCCGGCGCTGCTGGCCTTCGCCGTGCTGTTTCCGGCCATCGCCATCTTCTCGCTCGGCGGGCTGAACGAGAGCCGCTATCTCATCGATCTCGGCATCCTCATCCTCACCTATGTGATGCTTGGCTGGGGGCTGAACATCGTCGTCGGCCTCGCCGGCCTGCTCGATCTCGGCTATGTCGCCTTCTACGCGGTGGGCGCCTACACCTATGCCCTGCTCGCCACCTCGGCGCCGATCAACGACTTCTTCGCCGGCCTGTTCGGCGCCACCTTCTGGGCCAATTGGGCGTTCTGGATCTGCCTGCCGATGGCCGGCATCTTCGCCGGCGTCTGGGGCATGATCCTGGGCTTTCCGGTGCTGCGGCTGCGCGGCGACTATCTCGCCATTGTCACCCTGGCCTTCGGCGAGATCATCCGCCTGGTGCTGATCAACTGGGTGGACTTCACAAATGGCGGGGCGGGCATCGCCTCGATCCCGCGCGCCACCTTTTTCGGCATTCCCTTCAATGCCGGGCCGGACGGCTTTGCCGCGCTGTTCGGGCTGCCCTTCAGCCCGATGCACCGCATCGTCTTCCTGTATTTCGTCATCCTGGCGCTGGCGCTCCTGACCGCCTTCGTCACCGTGCGCCTGCGCCGCCTGCCGGTCGGGCGGGCCTGGGAAGCGCTGCGCGAGGACGAGATCGCCTGCCGCTCGCTCGGCATCAACACCACGACGACCAAGCTGTCCGCCTTCGCCACCGGCGCGATGTTCGGCGGCTTCGCCGGCTGCTTCTTCGCCGTGCGCGCCGGCTTCGTCAGCCCGGAGAGCTTCACCTTCGACGTGTCGGCGATGATCCTCGCCATCGTCGTGCTCGGCGGCATGGGCTCGCAGATCGGCGTCGCGGTGGCGGCGGCGGTCATGATGGGCGGCATGGAGATGCTGCGCAATCTCGGCTTCCTGACGCAGATCTTCGGCAATGACTTCGACCCCAGCCTCTACCGCATGCTGATCTTCGGCTTCGCCATGGTCGCCATCATGGTGTGGAAGCCGCGCGGCCTCGTCTCCACCCGCGACCCGACGATCTTCCTCAAGGAACGCAAGGCGGTATCGGGCGATCTCGTGAAGGAGGGCCACGGCTGATGGCAACCTCTCCCGCAAACGGCCTCCCGCGCTGGGAAGCCGACCCCATCCTCATCGTCGAACACCTGTTCATGCGCTTCGGCGGCCTGATCGCGGTCAACGACCTCAGCTTCAAGGTCGGGCGCGGCGACATCACCGCCCTGATCGGCCCCAATGGCGCCGGCAAGACCACGGTGTTCAACTGCATCACCGGCTTCTACAAGCCGAGCGAGGGCCGTCTGATCCTGGCGCATGGCCGCGCGCCGACGCCCGGCGAGATCGCCGAAGTGACGCGCATCGGCGAGCGCTCGCTGGTCGGGCGCGACGCCGGCGTGTTCCTGCTGGAGCGGATGCCGGATTACCTGGTCTCGGGCGGTGCCAAGGTCGCTCGCACCTTCCAGAACATCCGGCTGTTCACCGGCATGACCGTGCTGGAAAACCTCATGGTCGCCCAGCACAACGCGCTGATGGCCGCCTCGGGCTATTCGCTCAAGGGGCTGTTCGGCCTGCCCGGCTGGACCAAGGCCCAGAAGGCCGCCACCGCCAAGGCGGAGTACTGGCTGGACAAGGTCGGCCTCACCGACCGCGCCGACGACCCGGCCGGCGACCTGCCCTATGGCGCCCAGCGCCGGCTGGAGATCGCCCGCGCCATGTGCTCGGAGCCGATCCTGCTCTGCCTCGACGAGCCCGCCGCCGGCCTCAACCCGCGCGAAAGCCTCGAACTCAACACGCTGCTGCGCGCCATTCGCGCCGAACATGGCACCTCGATCCTGCTGATCGAGCACGACATGAGTGTGGTGATGGAGATTTCCGACCATGTAGTCGTGCTCGACTACGGCACCAAGATCTCCGACGGCACGCCGCAGGCGGTGAAGAACGACCCGCGCGTCATCGCCGCCTATCTCGGCGTCGACGAGGACGCGGTGGAGGAGGTCGAGGCCGAGCTTCACCTGGACACCAACCCGACGGGAGCGGGCGCATGAGCGAGACTCTCACCGCCACCACGCCCGCCCTCGCCACGCCGGCCCGCACCGACGCGCCGATGCTGCAGGTGCGCGGCGTCAAGACCTTCTACGGCAACATCATGGCCCTGCGCGGCGTCGATGTGGACGTCTACAAGGGCGAGATCGTCACGCTGATCGGCTCCAACGGCGCCGGCAAGTCGACGCTGATGATGACCATCTTCGGCCAGCCGCGCCCGCGCGAGGGCTCGATCCTGTTCGAGGGCCGCGACATCACCCAGGTGCCGACCCACGAGATCGCCCATCTCAAGATCGCGCAGTCGCCGGAAGGGCGGCGCATCTTCCCGCGCATGAGCGTGTTCGAGAACCTGCAGATGGGCGCGGCGGTGGATGGCTTCGCCCATTTCGACGCCGACCTCGAAAAGGTCTTCGTGCTGTTCCCGCGGCTGAAGGAACGCATCAACCAGCGCGGCGGCACGCTGTCGGGCGGCGAGCAGCAGATGCTGGCCATCGGCCGGGCGCTGATGAGCCGGCCGCGCCTCCTGATGCTGGACGAGCCCTCGCTCGGCCTCGCGCCGCTGGTGGTGCGCCAGATCTTCGACGCCATCCGCGAGCTCAACCGCACGGAAGGGCTCACCGTGTTCCTGGTCGAGCAGAACGCCTTCCACGCGCTCAAGCTCGCCCATCGCGGCTATGTCCTGGTCAACGGCGCCATCACCCTCTCCGGCGAGGGCCGCGAATTGCTGGAGCGGCCGGAAGTGCGCGCCGCCTATCTCGAAGGAGGGGCGCACTGATGGCACCCGTTTCCGGCACCCTCGTTTCCAAGGGCAGTTCGGCCAGCCTCGCCGTCGCCCTGCCGCTGCTGGTGGTGGCCCTCGTCCTGCTCTCGGCCGCGTTCAGGCCCGAGCTGGTGGTCGAGGTGTCGCGCGCCGACTTCGTGCTGGTCTCCCTGTTTCTGGGCGGCGGCGCGGCATGGCTGACCGGCCGCTCCATCGCCACAACCTGGCGGCCCTACCGGCAGGCGGTGCTCTATGCGCTGCTGCTGGGCTGCGTGGTGCGGTTCTTCCATTTCGCGCTGTTCGAGGGCACGCTGCTCTCGCTGCACTATTTCCTCACCGATACGGCCTTCCTGGTCGCCATCGCCACCCTCGGCTTCCGTGCCGAGCGGGCGCGGCAGATGGCGACCCGCTATGGCTGGATCTACCGCCAGTCGGGGTTCTTCGGCTGGCTCGAAGGCGGCGCCGGCACCCGTTCCGGCGGGTCCTGACAGGCGCCGTCACCATGTTTCGCTTGCTCGTCGACAAGAGCATCGAAAAAGGCATGATATCGGCCCGGGGGACAGCCGCCGAGCCGTAAAGTCCGTGCTTTCCACCCTTCCAGAACCAGGAGAGACGTTCATGAAGAAGCTTCTGATTGCCGGCCTCGCGCTCGGCGCCATGGCGGCGCTGGCCGCTCCGGCGTCGGCGCAGATCAAGGTCGGCGTGGGCGGCCCCATGACGGGCGCGAACGCCACCTTCGGCGCCCAGCTGAAGAACGGCGCCGAACAGTGGGCCGCTGACGTCAACGCCAAGGGCGGCATCCTCGGCGAGAAGGTCGAGCTGATCATCGGCGACGACGCCTCCAAGCCCGAGCAGGGCGTGTCGGTCGCCAACAAGTTCATCTCCGACGGCGTCAAGGTCGTCCTCGGCCACTTCAACTCCGGTGTGTCGATCCCGGCCTCGGAGCAGTATGCCGAAGCCGGCATCCTCCAGCTCACCCCGGCCTCGACCAACCCGACCTTCACCGAGCGCGGCCTCACCACCGTGTTCCGCGTCTGCGGCCGTGACGACCAGCAGGGCGCCGTCGCCGGCGACTACATCGCCAAGAACCTGAAGGACAAGAAGGTCGCCATCGTCCACGACAAGACCCCCTACGGAAAGGGCCTTGCCGACGAGACCCAGAAAGCCATGAATGCCGCCGGCGTCACGGAAGTGGTCTATGAAGGCATCAACCCGGGCGAGAAGGACTATTCCGCGCTCGTGTCGAAGCTGAAGGCCGCCAATGTCGACGTGCTCTATTACGGCGGCCTGCACACCGAAGCCGGCCTGCTCGTGCGCCAGATGCGCGACCAGGGCATGACCACCGTCCTGTTCTCGGGCGACGGCATCACCGACAAGGAGTTCTGGACCATCGCCGGTCCGGGCGCCGCCGGCACGCTGATGACCTTCGGTCCCGACCCGCGCAACAGCCCGGCGGCCGCCGCGGTCGTCGCCGAGTTCAAGAAGAAGGGCATCGATCCGGAAGGCTACGTGCTCTACACCTACGCCGCCGGCCAGGTGTTCCAGCAGGCTGCCGAGGCGACCAAGTCGCTCGATAACGCCAAGCTGGCCGAGTACATCCACTCGGGCGCGACCTTCAAGACCGTTCTTGGCGACCTGATCTTCGACAAGAAGGGCGACCGCACCACCCTCGACTACGTGCTGTACGTCTGGAAGGACGGCGGTTACTCGCAGATGTGAGCCGAACCGCCGCGTCCCCTGTGGCGCGGCGACCGGCCTTCACCGCGAACAGACGAAACCCGCCGGAGCGATCCGGCGGGTTTTTCTTTGCACGATGCAGGGAAGGCAGCGCGGGAAAGGCCCGATGCCGCTCAGCCGAAAGCGGAAAGCGCCGGGAAGGTCTCCAGCAGCCAGTAGCTCACCTGCGCCATCCAGCCGGAGAGAAAGCCGATGCCGGTCAGCACCAGCAGCGCGCCCATCACCTTCTCGATGACCGGCAGGTAGCGCTTGGCATGGCCGAGCACCCCCAGCGCCGGCCGCGCCATCGCCGCCACCGCCAGGAACGGCACGCCGAGCCCGGCGGAATACACCGCCAGCAGCCCCGCGCCATGGGTCAGCGTCTGCTCGCTCGCCGCCACGGCGAGGATCGCCGCCAGCACCGGGCCGATGCAGGGCGTCCAGCCGAAGGCGAAGGCCAGCCCCATCACATAGGCGCCAAGGAAGGTAGTCGGCGCGTCGACATGCACCCGCTTGGTCCGGGTCAGCCAACCGAAGCGCAGAATGCCGAGAAAGTGCAGGCCCATCAGCAGGATGGCGACGCCCGCCACCATGGCGAGTTCCTGCGAGTACAGCCGCAGATACGCCCCCGCCACCGAGGCGCCCGCCCCCAGCGCCACGAACACCGTGGAGAAGCCGGCGACGAACAGCGCCGCCGCCCCCAGCGTGCGCCGCGCGGCGGCATCGGTCGGCGCCTTGTGGGTGATCTGGTCGAGACTGGTCCCGGCGAGATAGCACAGATAGGGCGGCACCAGCGGCAGCACGCACGGGGAGGCGAAGCTGGCGATGCCGGCCAGGAAGGCGGCCGGAAGAGTGACGTCAGCCATGAAATGAGCAACCCTAGCCTTGTCCGAAGCCTCCCAATGCACCGCCATACCGGCTTGCGCAATGCGGCGGCTTGGCCTCTACCCGTGATGTGATGCGCCGAAACGTGATGCGCCGAGAACGAGGATCCCATGCGTAACCTGATCACCGACGTCGCCGGACTGACGGTTGGCAATGCTACCGATCTGGTCCTGGCCTCCGGCGTCACCGTCGTGCTGTTCGACGAACCCACCGTCGCCTCGGTCGATGTGCGCGGCGGCGGGCCGGGCACGCGCGAGACCGATTTGCTGGCGCCCGACGAGACGGTGGGCGCCATCCACGCCCTTACCCTCTCCGGCGGCTCCGCCTTCGGGCTGGATGCCGCCGGCGGGGTGGCGGCGGCGCTGGCCGAGCGCGGCATCGGCTTTCCCGTCGGCGAGGCACGGGTGCCGATCGTGCCCGGGGCGGTGCTGTTCGACCTCATCAATGGCGGCGACAAGAACTGGGGCCGCTTCCCGCCCTATCGCGATCTCGGCTATGCCGCCGCCAACGCGGCCGGGCTCGATTTCCCGCTGGGCACGGTGGGCGCCGGCACCGGGGCGACGACGGTGGACCTCAAGGGCGGGCTCGGCTCCGCCTCAATGATCGCCCCCACTGGCCACACCGTCGGCGCCCTTGTGGCGGTCAACGCCTGCGGCGCCACCAACTTCCCCGGCGGAGCGCATTTCTGGGCGGCGCCCTTTGAGCAGGCGGGCGAATTCGGCGGCCTCGGCCTGCCCCATCCGCTGCCGCCGCTACCGGCGCGGCCACCGCTGAAGGGGCTGCCGCCGGGGGCCAATACCACCATCGCCATCGTCGCCACCGACGCGGTTCTCACCAAGGCGCAGTGCAAAAGGCTTGCGGTAATGGCCCATGATGGGTATGCACACGCCATCTGGCCGGTCCATTCACCGCTCGATGGCGACACGATTTTCGCCGCGGCCACGAGCAAGAAACCCCTCGCCGATCCGATTTTCGATCTCGCACTGATCGGCGACACAGTGGTTCGAACCCTTGCCCGCGCCTGTGCCCGGGCGGTTTACGAGGCGATCGCCCTTCCGCAGCCGGGAACACTTCCCGCTTGGCGCGATCGCTGGGGGCATGGCCCCTGATCCCCAACTGATGCCCGCCTCCGGGTCAGACAGAGGACAAGATCGCTGACTATCGCCTTGCCTGCTTCGTCGCCGTCATCTTCGCTCGCCGTGCCTGCACCTTTACTGTCGTGTTTGCAGCCCGGCTTGTCGCATCTGTCCAATCTGCATGGCAGCCATGCGTTTGACACTCACCTCAATAATGAGGGGAGCGCATGAGCGAGAAAAAGCCACGCATCCGGGTTCGCGGCCTCACCAAGATTTTCGGCGATGAGCAGCACGTCGCCCTGCCGCTGCTGCAGGCCGGGAAGAATCGCGACGAGGTGCAGAAGGCCACCGGCGCGGTCATCGGCCTGCAGGATGTAACCTTCGACGTCGACGAGGGCGAGATTCTCGTCGTCATGGGCCTTTCGGGGTCCGGCAAGTCCACCTGCCTGCGCTGCATCAACCGGCTGATCGAGCCCACCGCCGGCTCGGTCCATATCGACGACACCGATGTCACCGCGCTCGGCGAGCGCGACCTGATGGAGTTGCGCCGCACCCGCTTCGGCATGGTGTTCCAGCAATTCGCGCTGTTCCCCCACCGTACCATCCAGCGCAATGTCGAATACGGCCTCGAGGTGCAGGGCGTGCCGCCCGCCGCCCGGCGCGACAAGGCGATGGCGGCCATCGAGACGGTAGGGCTGAAGGGCTGGGACCAGCATTTTCCCTCGCAGCTTTCCGGCGGCATGCAGCAGCGCGCCGGCCTCGCCCGCGCGCTGGCGCTGGACCCGGACGTGCTGTTGATGGACGAGGCGTTCAGCGCCCTCGACCCGCTGATCCGCCGCGACATGCAGCAGGAACTGGTGGCGCTGCAGAAGCGGCTGAAGAAGACCATCGTCTTCGTCAGCCACGACCTCGACGAGGCCATCGCGCTTGGCGGGCGGATCGTACTGATGAAGGACGGGCGCGTGGTGCAGCAGGGCACCGCCGCCGATTTCCTCGCCGACCCGGCGGACGAGTATGTGCGCCGCTTCGTCGAGCATATCGACGTGCTCGGGGTCGTCACCGCCGGCGATGCCATGCGCCCGCCGGTGGCCGTCCGTCCCTGGCAGAGCAGCGCCGACGAGGCGCTGGCGATCCTGACCCAGTCCGGCGAGCCCGTTGTGACCGTGGTCTGCGAGATGGGGCGCTTCCAGGGCACGGTGGATGCCGACACGCTCCGCCGCGCCGGCGCCACCGAGCTGCGCCTGCTGCTGAGCGACCGCGACGCCTGCGTGCCGCGCAGCGCCACGCTGAACGAGGCGGTGGCCCGCCTCGCCTCCGGGCGCGGCGAGATCGCCGTGACCGGGCCGGATGGCGAGTTGTTCGGCGTCATCGCCAATGCCGACCTCATCGCCGCCCTGGCGCGGCGGCGGGTCGAGACGGCGCACTGACGGGAGGGAATGATGGAGTTCGACATCCCGCACATTCCCCTCGCCGAATGGTGCGACATCGCGCTCGACTGGGCGACGGAGCACTTTTCCGGCGTCACCCGCGCGATGAGCGCGGTGGTCGGCACCGCCATCGAGACGACGACCGACTTTCTCGTCGGCCTGCCGCCCTGGCTGGTCATCATCGCCTGCGGGTTGCTGGTGTGGCGGCTGACCACATGGCGCATCGCCCTCGGCACGGTGCTCGGCTTCGCCTTTCTGTGGAACCTCGAACTGTGGCGGGCAACGCTGCAATCGCTGGTGCTGGTGCTGGTGTCGACGGCGTTCGCCCTCGCCATCGGCATTCCGATCGGCATTGCGGCGGCGCTGAGCAAGCGGTTCTGGCGCGTTGTCGGGCCGGGGCTCGACATGATGCAGACCATGCCGAGCTTCGTCTATCTGATCCCCGCCATCCCGTTCTTCGGGCTGGGGGCGGTGTCGGCCTGCTTTGCCACCATCGTCTTCGCGATGCCGCCGACCATTCGCCTGACCGCGCTCGGCATCATGCAGACGCCGCCGGAACTGGTGGAGGCGGCGGATGCCTTCGGCTCCAGCCGCTGGCAAAAGCTGTTCAAGATCCAGCTGCCCCTCGCCATTCCCACCATCATGGCCGGCGTCAACCAGACCATCATGCTGGCGCTCTCCATGGTCGTCATCGCCGCGATGATCGGTGCCGGCGGGCTCGGCGGCGAGGTGTGGCGGGCCATCCAACGGCTGGAGGCGGGCCAGGGCTTCCAGGCCGGCATCGCCATCGTCGTGCTCGCCGTCATCCTCGACCGCATCACCCAGCACATCGCCCGGCATATGCGGCGCGACCGCCAGCAGGGCTGAACCCTTCGCCAACGGAAGCAGATCGAGACTTCCGACCTCACAACCCTCGGAATGGAGAAACGCAATGGCATTCCTCGCCAAGTTCCTGAAGACCGCGGCCGTCGCCGCCACCGCGCTCGGCCTTGCCGCCGGTGCCGCGCAGGCGGAGAAGAAGGACCTCACCCTCGCCTATGTCGAATGGTCCGACACCGTGGTCGCCACCAACATCGTCAAGACGGTGCTGGAAGAGGCCGGCTACAAGGTCAAGCTCGTGCCGCTCTCCGGCGCCGCCATGTGGCAGGCGGTGGCGACCGGCGAGGCCGATGCGATGGTGGCCGGCTGGCTGCCGGCGACGCATGAGGCCTACAACGCCAAGCTGAAGGACAAGGTGGTCAATCTCGGCCCCAACCTGTCCGGCGCCAAGATCGGCTGGGCCGTGCCGACCTATGTCGACATCACCTCGATCGAGGACATCAACAAGGACCCGGCCAAGTTCGACGGCAAGGTCATCGGCATCGACCCCGGCGCCGGGCTGATGAAGGCCTCGGAAAACGCGATCAAGGAATACGGCCTGAAGGTGAAGCTGGTCGAGGGTTCGGACGCCACCATGGTCGCCGCGCTCAAGGACGCCTATTCCAAGAAGGAGCCGATCGTCATCACCACCTGGACGCCGCACTGGATGTTCGCCGAGTGGGACCTGAAGTACCTCGCCGACCCGAAGAACGTGTTCGGCGGCGAGGAGACGGTCAACACCATCGTCTCCACCAAGCTGAAGGAAGAGGCGCCCGAGGCCTACAAGATCCTCGACAATTTCAGCCTGTCGCTCGACGACGAGCAGAAGGTGATGGTCGAGAACAACAAGCCCGGCGCCGATCCGGCCGCCACCGCCAAGGCCTGGGTCGCCGCCAACAAGGCCAAGGTCGACGCCTGGATGAAGTGATCCAGGCGCGGGATGCCGCGTCAGCCTTCATGAAGCGAAGCGGGCGCGACGACGTGCCCGCTTAGGAACAGCACGGGCGCCATGCCGCGCCGGCCGCAACGAAATCGACGCGCGAGCGTCGGCACGAGTGCGCGGGCCTCGCCCCGCTCTCGTGAACGAGCCCGACCGGGTCGTGCCGGTCGGGTTTGCCTCCCCTTGGGCGGCCGGCATGTTCCGGCCGCCCTTTTTTGTCAGGCGAGGATCAGGGGCACGGCTCCCAGAAGCCCTGGGTGCGCTGCGGGTTGGTGTAGAACCAGCAATAGTTCGGCTGCGGCGGCGGGCCGGCGAGATTGGCGGCGGCAACGCCGGTAAGGAAGCCGAGGGCGGCACCGGCCGCGACCGCGCCGCCGGGCGGCCAATAGGGGCGCGGATTGACCACGACCACACCGCCACCGCGCGGCACCGGGCCGTAATAGCGGCCAGGGCCGTAATAATGGCCGGGGCCATGCCAGCCACCGCCCCACGCAACGCCACAACCGCGTCCGCCGCAACCGGCGGCGCGCCAGGCGCTGGCTTCCTGCACCATGCCGAACAGACCGGCGGTGGACAGCACCGCCAGCGCGGCAAGCACGCTCTTCTTCATCATGACATTTCCCTCCTCAGGACCACGCCTCCGGCGCCGCCTCGCGCGCAGCGGATTCGCTGCGGTAATGGGACGCCTTTTCCCCCCGCACGGCAATAAGGGAGTTCCGCAACGTCCCGTGCGGCCCGCAGCTCCTGCCTGAGACGCTTGTCGAGCAAGGCTTCATTAGAGTACGAATAATTCTAAGATACATTTGTTATCAATAACTTAGAGTCTTTCGTCGTTCTTTGTGGCGGAAAGAGGTGCTATCGCACGCGCTGGGTCGGGGCTCGGAAACGCTCCGACACATTCCCAGGAGAGTGCACATGAGACGCGCCGTATTTCCCGTGATGCTCGCGGCAACGGTGAGTCTGCCGGCGATGGCCGACCCGCGGGGCATTTCCCCCGCCTCGGTGGAAGCCACGCTCGGCAGCGTTGGAGACGAAGCCTTTGGCAGCTTCGACCTGTTCCTGCCCATGCTGGGCGACACGGACAGGCTGCTGTTCCTCGATGCCCGCGCCAGCTTCGGCAGCGAGCAGGAGATCGAGCAGGGCTCGGTCGGCCTCGGCTACCGCTTCCGGCACGAGAATGGCTGGGTCTACGGCTTCAATGGCTATTTCGACTATCTCAACAGCCAGTACGACAATGGCTTCACCCAGCTGGGCGTCGGCGTCGAGGCGCTGAGCCAGGATTGGGAGCTGCGCGCCAATGGCTATCTCCCGGTCGGCGACATCGAGGCGGCGCTGGCCAGTGCCAATGCCGCGCTGATCGAAGCCGGGAGGCTGGTGTTCCGCGCTGGCGAGGAAACCGCGCTGCAGGGCTTCGACGGCGAGATCGGCTATCGCCTGCCCTTCCTCACCCCGGACGATCTCACCCAGATCAAGCTCTTCGCCGGCGGCTACTGGTACACCGGCGAGGGTGTCGAGGACGCGCCGGGCGTCTCCGCCCGGGTGGAACTGTCGCGCGCCGGCCTTCCCGCCTTCGGCAATGGCTCGCGCCTCACCCTTGTCGCCGGCCTGACCTATGACGAGCAGTACGACACGCAGGGCATCTTCCTCGCCCGGCTGCGCGTGCCGCTCGGCGACACCTCTGGCCAGGCGCCCTATGATCCGCTCTACCGCCGGGTCGAGCGCTCGGACGCGATCCGCACCCATGTCGGCGCCACCGGCGCGGCGGAAGCGGCGGTCTATACCGAGACCGGCGCGGTTGCCGGCCGGGTGGTCGCGATCGGCGCCGGCGACGATGCTGGCACCATCAATGCCCGGCTGGTGACGGCCGGGGATGGCGCGCTGGTGCTGGCCTCCGGCACGGTCGATGTCGATTCCACCGTCTCGCTCGGCACCGACCAGTATCTGCTCGGCGGCGGCGGCGCGCTCGCCGTGCGCGGCGCGGTGAGCGGCGGCACGGCGGTGTTCCGCAACGCCCTGCCGGCGGCGACGCTGAACGGCACCGACCCGCTCGACGATGTGCTCTCCCTCGACGGCGACCGCAGCGCGGTGGCCTCGCTCGCCCTCCGTGGCGGCCGCTCCGGCGTGGTGGCGGAAGGCGTCTCCAACATCGTCATGCGCGATCTTGATATCTCCGGCACCGAAGAGCACGGCATCGCGCTGGAAAGCGTTTCCGGCGCCACCATCGCCGCCACCCGTATCCACAACCTCGCCTTCTGCGAGAACAACACGGAATGCGAATGGTCGATCTTCAACCCCAATGTGGTGCGCAATGCCGGCATCGCCGCGCTGGCGGTGGAGGACCTGACGATCCGCGACGTGACGATGGAGAATGTCACCTACGGCCTCTTCGTCGGCAGCCAGTATGAGGAGATCGACTGGGAGAACACCATCACCGGCCAGAGCGGCAACCTCACCGTGGAGAACCTCTCCATCGTCAACAGCCGCCGCGAGGGCATCCTGCTGGTCGGCGTCGACGGCGCCAGCTTGCGCTCGGTCAGCATCGACAACTCCGCCATGGAGCGCTCGATGGACCTGATCGTGCTGCAGAAGACCTCGCATGCCACGCTCGACGACCTGACGCTGAAGGGCGGCATTAACGGGCTGATGTTCGCCTCCTCCTTCAACCTGCCGGGCGAGACCACCGACATCGCGGTGTCCAATGCCTGGATCGAGGATACCTACCGCTCCGGCATCTTCCTCAACCCGTCGAGCGACATCCGCTTCACCAATGTCACCATCGTCAATCCCGGCAGCTATGGCGTCTATTTCTACGGCGACGCCTATGGCTTCGCCGGCGGCCCGGTGACGGGGGTGAGCTTCACCGATGTCGAGGTGAGCGGCAGCGGCAGCTCCGCCGTCTATGTCTCGGGCCCGATCCAGGACATTTCCGGCGACATCGCCACCACCGATGTCCCCGCCCCCTGCTCGGCCGATGCCGGCCAATGGTCCGGCACCGAGCTGATCCAGACCGGCGGGCAGGTCTTCGCCATCGGCGGCGCCACGGTGCCGGCCGGCACGCTCTCCGCCTCCTGCGGCCTCTGAGCCCTGGAGAACGCCGGGACGGCATTGCCGCCCCGGCGCCTTGATGCTACGCCCCGGCAAACAGCCGGAGCCCCGCGCCATGACCACACGCCCGCTGATCCTCTCCCCCTCCATCCTCGCCTGCGACTTCGCGCGCTTTGGCGAGGAAGTGCGCGCGGTCGACGCCGCCGGCGCGGACTGGATCCATATCGACGTGATGGACGGGCATTTCGTGCCCAACATCTCCTTCGGCCCTAACGTGGTGAAGGCGGTGCGGCCCTATTCTACCAAGCCCTTCGACGTACATCTGATGATCGCGCCGGCGGACCCGTATCTGGAAGCCTTCGCCAAGGCGGGTGCCGACCACATCACCGTCCATGCCGAGGCCGGGCCGCATCTGCACCGCTCGCTGCAGGCGATCCGGGCGCTGGGCAAGAAGGCCGGCGTCGCGCTCAACCCCGCCACCCCGGCGAATGCGGTGGCACATGTGCTCGACCTGATCGACGTCATCATCGTGATGACGGTCAATCCCGGCTTTGGCGGCCAGGCCTTCATCCCCTCGGTCATGGACAAGGTGGTCCAGCTGGCCGCGATGGTGGGCGAGCGGCCGATCCATATCGAAATCGACGGCGGCGTCACCAAGGACACCGCTGCCGCCTGCATCAAGGCCGGCGCCAACGCGCTGGTCGCCGGCTCCGCCGTGTTCAAGGGCGGCGCGGACGCCTATGCCGGCAATATCGACGCCATCCGCAGCGCCGCATTGCGGGCGCGCGGCGAGCTGGTGTGAGCCTTCAGGCGCGGCCGATCACGCGGGACTCGAAACTCCCCACGGGAAAGGCCGGACCAGGATCTACCTTGTGCTTGGGCGAGACATCTTCATGCCCGAGCACGTCGAGAAATCGGTAGCTTTTGTTCAGCGCGACCGCGACGTCGATCGCCACCTCGATCTGCGCCTGCGGATAGGTGTGCCACCCGGCCGGGCTGGTTTCGTTCTTGTGGGTGGCCTCCATCACGTCGGCATCGGTAATGACATTGCCGGACCAGCTTACCCATTTGCCCCCGACCTTCTTCAGCTTGCCCGCATTCACCAGCTCGATGCCGATCGAATAGCTGTTCATGCCCTCCAGGTCCTGCCAGCGCGACTTGCCGGCATGCCAGGCAACGCGGTCGAACGGCACCATCTGCGTGACCGTGCCGTCGCGGTCGATGACGAGATGCGCCGAAGCCTTTGCCGCCGGATTCGCCAGCCAGCTGATCGCCCCCTCCGCGGCCGGCCCCGCCGTGTAGTGCATGATGAGATAGAGCGGCTGCACCTTGCCACCCTGATTGGGCGTGCTGACAAAGCGCACATTTTCGCCGTCCCGACGGAGCCTGTGTCCCTTTATGTCGAAACCCATTTCACCCCCCCTAGTTGAGGGGTAACTAAATACACTAAATAGTTGCCGACGCCCAGACAGCCCGGTTTGGTTGCGTGCGGTCCGACGCCCTGCTAATGCCGCGCCTGACCCCGGCCCACGACGAAAGAGCCCGCCCGTGATCCCGCGCTATACCCGCCCCGAAATGGCTGCCATCTGGGAGCCGCAGACCCGCTTCCGCATCTGGTTCGAGATCGAGGCGCACGCGACCGACGCGCTGGCCGAGCTCGGCGTGGTGCCGAAGGAAGCCGCCGCGAAGATCTGGGAGATGGCGAAGGACGTGACCTTCGATGTCGCGCGCATCGACGAAATCGAGGCCGTCACCAAGCACGACGTCATCGCCTTCCTCACCCATTTGGCCGAGATCGTCGGCCCGGAGGCGCGCTTCGTCCATCAGGGCATGACCTCCTCGGACGTGCTCGACACCTGCCTCTCGGTGCAGCTGGTGCGCGCCGCCGATATCCTCATCGCCGATGTCGACCGGCTGCTGAAGGCGCTGGAGACCCGCGCCTTCGAGCACAAGCTCACCCCCACCATCGGCCGCTCGCATGGCATCCATGCCGAGCCGACCACCTTCGGGCTCAAGCTCGCCCAGGCCCATGCCGAGTTCCAGCGCAACCGCGCCCGCCTTGTCGCGGCGCGTGAGGAAGTGGCGACCTGCGCCATTTCAGGCGCGGTCGGCACCTTCGCCCAGATCGACCCGCGGGTGGAGGAACATGTCGCGGCCAAGATGGGGCTGACGGTGGAGCCGGTCTCGACCCAGGTCATCCCGCGCGACCGCCACGCCGCCTATTTCGCCGCGCTCGGCGTCGTCGCCTCCTCGATGGAGCGGGTGGCGATCGAGATCCGCCATCTGCAGCGCACGGAAGTCCTGGAGGCCGAGGAGTTCTTCTCCGCCGGCCAGAAGGGTTCCTCGGCGATGCCGCACAAGCGCAACCCGGTGCTGACCGAGAACATCACCGGCCTCGCCCGCCTCGTGCGCGGCATGGTCACGCCGGCGCTGGAGAATGTGGCGCTCTGGCACGAGCGGGACATCTCGCACTCCTCGGTGGAGCGGATGATCGGCCCCGACGCCACGGTGACGCTCGACTTCGCGCTGAACCGGCTGGCCGGCGTGGTGGAGAAGCTGCTGGTCTATCCCGAGACCATGCAGAAGAACCTCGACCGCCTCGGCGGGCTGGTACATTCCCAGCGCGTGCTGCTGGCGCTGACCCAGAAGGGCGCCAGCCGCGAGGACGCCTATCGCCTCGTGCAGCGCAACGCCATGCCGGTCTGGCGCGGCGAGGGCGAGTTCCAGACGCTGCTCACCGCCGACCCGGATGTGCGCAACTATCTGTCGGAAGAGGAAATCGCCGAGAAGTTCGACCTCGGCTACCACCTCAAGCATGTCGATACGATCTTCCAGCGGGTTTTCGGCCGCAGTTGAACGCACCAAAAAAAGAGGCCGGGTTTCCCCGGCCTTTTTCTTGAACGCTAAGGGCTGACGTTCAGCGCCAGCCGCCCCGCCCGCCAAAGCCGCGCGGGCCGCCACCGAAGCCGCCGCCGCGAACGATGACCGGACGCGGACCCATGCCGGGGCGCCCGCCCCAGCCGGGACGACCTCCCCAGCCCGGGCGACCCGGACGCGGACCCACCCAGCCCGGACGACCGGGACGCGGTCCCCAACCGGGGCGCGGGCCGTTCCAGCCCGGACGCGGACCCCAGCCGGGACGGGGCCCCCAACCCGGGCGCGGACCCCAGCCCGGACGGCCCCACCACACCGGACGCGGGCGCCAGCCCGGACCGTAATAGCCCCAGCCGGGACCGGGGCCATAATAACCGCCCCAGCCCGGCCCCCAGGCCGAGCCGGCCACCGCGCCGAGCGCGAAGGCGCCGACGCCGAGCGCGACATCGTCAGCGACATAGTTGGGGTTGACCATCACAGTCTGGTTGCCGCCGGCGAGATAGTTGGCGCTCACCCAGCCACCGGCCGCCTGGCACCAATTGCCGCGGCAGCCACCCACGGCGACCCGCGTGCCGCCCGGCAGCGTGCCGATGACACGATAATTTGTCCCCGGGCCGCTGCGTACATTGAGATCGCGCGTCACCACGGCCGCCGACGCGGCAGTGAACACCGCTCCGCCGACGAGCAGGCTGGCCGCGAGTGCCAGCGTCTTGAAGATTTTTTGCATGTGAACCTCCCTGCGGGAGCGCCTGAGGCCACGTTTCCCGGCGGACCCGATCGATATCCATCCTCGGTACCAATCGAATCGGGCGAAATTGGTTGCATTACCTATCGACTGCCGGCAGCGCGGGCCGCGCAGGCGTCTGGGCCGCAGCCGGCGAGACGGTGGGCGGGCGCCTGCGTCCCGCATCCGAAGCGGGGCGGCAGGCGGGAGAGAGCTACAGGGAAAGGGTCTTGCCGGGCGGGGCGAACGGGCCCGCCATGGGCAGCACGGCGCGCGAGCTGGGCCGGCCGGTAATGCCTCGCCGGCCGGGTGTCACCGGCCGGCGCTCGTGCCTCGTGGCAGCTGGAGCGAAGCGTCAGCCGTCCTTCTTCAGTGTCTCGATCGCCTCGGCCAGCAGCTCGTCCATGGTCCGGCGGATGCGGTGCTCGGAAACATCGACGCCCTTGGCGTCGAAGTCGGCCTTCAGCTTGCGGTAGACGTCCTCGTCGCCGGCCTCTTCCAGATCGGCCGCGACGACGGAGCCGGCATAGGCGCTCGCCTCCTCGCCCGTCAGGCCGAGCTTCTCGGCCGCCCACAGGCCGAGGGCCTTGTTGCGCCGCGCCATCGCCTTGAAGCGCAGGGTCTGGTCGTGGGCGTACTTGGACTCGAACGCATCTCCGCGCTCGTCGAACGTGCTCATGTGATCGCCCCGTGTCTCGGTAAAAGCGTGGGCTTGATTATCGCGACCCCGGTTCCAAATCAACGCCGTCGACGCCGCGCGCATTGCCCTACGGCAATGTGACGCTCACCGGCATCGCTTCGCGGTGGATGACGCCGCACCGGCCGGCACCTCTGGCGCGGTAGCGCGTGGCGGCGTTTGTATCCGCCCCCCCGATGGGCTAGTGTCCGCGCGTGGGTGTCAGCACCAATGCGAGACGAATCGTCAGAGCGCCGAGAGTTCGCGCAGACGTGCGGCGCCCCCAGCCGTGAACCCGGAACCGGAGCCCCGGCATCCTAATGGACTTCCTCAACCGACGGTACCCACCCATGAGCCGCCGCCGCCGCATTTATGAAGGTAAGGCGAAGGTCCTGTATGAAGGTCCTGAGCCCGGCACCCTGATCCAGCACTTCAAGGATGACGCCACCGCCTTCAACAACAAGAAGCACGATGTCATCGACGGCAAGGGCGTGCTGAACAACCGCATCTCGGAATATGTCTTCCTGAGACTGAACGAGATCGGTGTCCCCACGCATTTCATCAAGCGGCTGAACATGCGCGAGCAGCTCATCCGCGAGGTCGAGATCATCCCGCTGGAAGTCGTCGTGCGCAATGTCGCCGCCGGCTCGCTGTCGACCCGTCTCGGCATCGAAGAAGGCACCCAGCTCCCGCGCTCGATCATCGAGTTCTATTACAAGAACGACGCGCTCAACGACCCGCTGGTGTCGGAAGAGCACATCACCGCGTTCGGCTGGGCCACGACGCAGGAAATCGACGACATCATCGCCCTGGCGATCCGCGTCAACGATTTCCTCTCCGGCCTTTTCCTCGGCGTCGGCATCCGTCTTGTGGACTTCAAGATGGAATGCGGCCGCCTATGGGAAAACGACATGATGCGCATCGTCGTCGCCGACGAGATCAGCCCGGATTCCTGCCGGCTGTGGGACATCAAGTCGAACGACAAGCTCGACAAGGACCGTTTCCGCCGCGACATGGGCGGGCTGGTCGAAGCCTATTCGGAAGTCGCCCGTCGCCTCGGCATCATGTCCGAGAACGAGCGCGTCCAGACGGGCGGCCCGGTTCTGGTGAAGTCCGAACCCGAAGAGTGATGATGCCGGATGCGCGATGCGCTGCCCTCGGGTCAGCCATTCCGCATTCCAGCATTGAGCCGTTCGCGGCCAAATGGTAGGCGGGGGCCTCAAAGCCCCCGTTTCTGTTTTTTCCGCTGCTTCTGTCGCACGAACCTGCCCGAGAGTGATCCATGAAGGCGCGCGTCCTCGTCACCCTGAAATCCGCCGTGCTCGATCCGCAGGGCAAGGCCATTGAGGGCGCCCTGCGCTCGCTCGGCGTCCCCGGCGTCTCCAGTGTCCGCCAGGGCAAGGTCTTCGATGTCGAGCTGGACACCAGCGATGCGGCCAAGGCCGAGGCGACCCTCAAGGACGCCTGCGAGAAGCTGCTCGCCAATACGGTGATCGAAACCTACCGCATCGAGCTCGTGGACTGACGCCATGAAATCCGCCGTCCTCGTCTTTCCCGGCTCCAACCGCGAGGGCGATGTCGCACGCGCGCTCCACATGGTGTCGGGCGTCAAGCCGGCCATGGTCTGGCACGCCGACACCGCGCTCCCCCAGGGCACCGACCTCGTGGTCCTGCCGGGCGGCTTTTCCTATGGCGACTATCTGCGCTGCGGCGCCATCGCCGCCCGCGCCCCGATCATGGAGGCGGTGCGCGCCCATGCCGCGCGCGGCGGGCTGGTGCTCGGCATCTGCAACGGCTTCCAGATCCTGTGCGAGAGCGGCCTGCTGCCCGGCGTGCTCGTGCGCAATGCCCGGCTGCGCTTCATCTGCCGCGAGGCGCTGCTGAAGGTCGAGCGCAACGACACCCCCTTCACCCGCCGCTACGCACGGGGCGCCATCGTGCGCTATCCCGTCGCCCATGGCGAGGGCAACTACACCGCCGATGCCACCACGCTGAAGCGGCTGGAGGAGGAAGGCCGGGTGCTGTTCCGCTATGTGATGCCGGACGGGCACCGCGACGACGCGCAGGTGCTGAACGGCGCCGCCAATTCCATTGCCGGCATCGTCTCCGAGAAGCTGAATGTGCTCGGCCTGATGCCGCACCCCGAAAACCATGTGGACCCGCTGGTCGGCCCGACCGACGGCCGCGCTTTGTTCGAGAGCCTCGTCGGCGCGCTGGAAAAGGCGTGACCTCGCCCGCCCTGCCCGACCGCGTAACGGAATGACGGCCTTCGCATGATCCCCTCCGAACCGAAAATCACCCCCGAACTCGTCGCCGAGCATGGGCTCAAGCCCGACGAGTATGAGCGCATCCTGACGCTGATCGGCCGCGAGCCGACCTTCACCGAGCTCGGCATCTTCTCGGCGATGTGGAACGAGCATTGCTCGTACAAATCCTCGCGCCTGCATCTGCGCGGCCTGCCGACCAAGGCGCCCTGGGTGATCCAGGGCCCGGGCGAGAATGCCGGCGTCATCGACATCGGCGACGGCAAGGCCGCCGTGTTCAAGATGGAGAGCCACAACCACCCCTCCTATATCGAGCCCTATCAGGGCGCCGGTACGGGTGTCGGCGGCATTCTGCGCGACGTGTTCACCATGGGCGCGCGCCCGATCGCGGCGCTGAACGCGCTGCGCTTCGGCGACCCCAAGCACCCACGCACCCGCCATCTCGTGGCGGGCGTGGTCGCCGGCATTGGCGGCTACGGCAATTCGTTCGGCGTGCCCACCGTGGGCGGGCTGGTCGGCTTCCACACCCGCTATGACGGCAACAACCTTGTGAACGCCATGGCGGTCGGCCTCGCCGACGCCGACAAGATCTTCTACGCCAAGGCGACCGGCGTCGGCCTGCCCGTGGTCTATCTCGGCTCGAAGACCGGCCGCGACGGCATCCACGGCGCCACCATGGCCTCGGCCGAGTTCGGCGAGGGCGCGGAGGAAAAGCGCCCCACCGTGCAGGTCGGCGATCCCTTCGCCGAGAAGCTGCTGCTGGAGGCGTGCCTGGAAATCATGGAGGCGGGCTGCGTCGTCGCCATTCAGGACATGGGCGCGGCCGGCCTCACCTGCTCGGCGGTGGAGATGGGCGCCAAGGGCGACCTCGGCATCGAGCTCGACCTCGACAAGCTGCCCTGCCGCGAAACCGGCATGAGCGCCTATGAGATGATGCTCTCGGAGAGCCAGGAGCGCATGCTCATGGTGATCGCGCCCGGCAAGGAAGAACAGGCGGAAGCCATCTTCCTCAAATGGGGCCTCGACTTCGCGATCGTCGGCTACACCACCGACACGCTGCGCTTCGTCGTCCGCCACAAGGGCGAGATCAAGGCCGACCTGCCGATCAAGGAACTGGGCGACGAGGCCCCGCTCTATGACCGCCCCTGGGTGGAAACGCCCAAGCAGCAGCGCATCGACCCCGCCGCGCTCGACATCACCGCCACCCTTCCCGGCGCGCTGGAGCGGCTGATCGGCTCGCCCGATTTCGCGTCCAAGCGCTGGATCTGGGAGCAGTATGACCATCTGATCCTGAACAACACCGTGCAGCGCCCGGGCGGCGACGCGGCGGTGGTGCGGGTGGAAGACGGCCCCAAGGGCCTCGCCATGACCTGCGACGTCACCCCGCGCTATTGCGAGGCCGACCCGTTCGAGGGCGGCAAGCAGGCGGTGGCGGAAGCCTGGCGCAACATCACCGCCGTCGGCGCCCGGCCGCTGGCGCTGACCGACAACCTTAATTTCGGCAATCCCGAAAAGCCCGAGATCATGGGCCAGCTGGTCGGCTGCCTGCGCGGCATCGCCGCGGCGGCGCTGGAACTGGACTTCCCGGTCGTCTCCGGCAATGTCAGCCTCTACAACGAGACTAATGGGCGCGGCATCCTGCCGACCCCGACCATTGGCGGCGTCGGCGTGCTCGACGACATCGCCAAGATGGCGACGCTGGACTTCAAGGCCAATGGCGAGACCATTCTCGTCCTCGGCGCCACCACGGGCTGGCTCGGCCAGTCCGCCTTCCTCTCGGAAATCCTCGACCGCGAGGACGGCGCCCCGCCGCCCGTCGACCTGGCGCTGGAGCGCAAGACCGGCGACCTCGTGCGCGGGCTGATCAATGACGGCCTCGTCACCGCCGTGCATGACGTCTCCGATGGCGGCCTGCTGGTGGCGCTGACGGAAATGGCGCTGGCGTCAGGCATCGGTGCCAACCTCGCCGCCCCGCCGCCGGACATGAACCCCTTCGCTTTCTGGTTCGGCGAGGACCAGGCCCGCTACATCGTCACGGTGGAGAGCAGCGCCAAGGCGCTGGTGCTGCGCCGGGCGGAACTGGCCGGCATCCCCGTCGCCAAGCTCGGCACAACAGGCGGCGACCGATTGCATATCGCGGGCGAGCGCCCAATTGTAGTGGACGCGCTGCGCGAGCGGCACGAGGCCTGGCTGCCCATCTATATGGGCGCGGGCTTGATGTGAGGGAGCCTGTCTGATGGCAATGGAAGCAGCCGAAATCGAGAGGCTGATCAAGGAAGGCCTGCCGGACGCCTCGGTCGAGATTCGCGATCTCGCCGGCGACGGCAATCACTATGCCGCGACCGTGATCGCCGAGAGCTTTCGCGGCAAGAGCCGCGTGCAGCAGCATCAGATGGTCTATGCGACGCTGAAGGGCCAGATGGGCGGCGTGTTGCACGCCCTCGCCCTTCAGACCAATGTACCCGACTGAAGGCGGCCGGCGCCCCCCACCCGCGCCGCCACGACCCCCTCTCGTGAGGCCCGCAAGGGCGAAAGGCACGCCATGAGCATTCAGGATTTCATCGACAGCCAGGTGAAGAGCAACGACGTCGTCGTGTTCATGAAGGGCACGCCGCAATTCCCGATGTGCGGCTTCTCCGGCCAGGTGGCGCAGGTCTTCGCCCTGCTCGGCGTCGACTATAAGGGCATCAACGTGCTCGATTCCGACGAGATGCGCACCGGCATCAAGGAATACACCAACTGGCCGACCATTCCGCAGGTCTTCGTCAAGGGCGAGTTCGTCGGCGGCTGCGACATCGTCCGCGAGATGTACCAGTCCGGCGAGCTGCAGACGCTGCTGGAAGAGAAGGGCGTCCCGGTGATGGGCAAGGCGACGGCCTGAGGTTTCTGACTCTACTGCGGCTGGAGCTTTCTGACAGCGGGCTGTCCGAGGCCAAACATTGCAAAGCCCTGCCATTCGTGTTCGAGTGGCGGGGCTTTTTGCTCTAATCGCCCGTGCGCTCGCGGGCTGTATGCATGCCCAGCGCAATCTCCGGCGTTTCGACCGCCGAACTGATCGCCCAAGGTGCGTCGCCCTCGTGCGACCCCGACTCGCGATACGAAGCCGATTGGGAACTCATCAAGCGCTGCAGGGCAGGCATCGATCTGCCGCTGTTGGTCGCGCTGATGCAATCGGAAAGCAGTGCCGCGCGGAGCCGGGCAGCCTTCCTCATTGAGGAAGCCGCAACCGCTCACGAGGCGCTGTACGAGGCTATTGTCGGCTTCGCCGATGACAACCTCTCCGACTGCCGCCGCGCCTTCGTAAAGTTCGTGACAGATACGCGCCTGTACGATGCGAGGATCGCCGACGCGTTGGCAAAATGCCTTCACGATAGGGATTTGACCGTACGGCTGTGCAGCATCCGTTGGGCGATAGATGCACCCACCGGCTCGTTCGACCACTTCTGCACGCTGGTAAGCACCGGGGCTGGCCTATCTTTACCAACACCGAGGCCCTCTAACCGTCGATGGCTGGACATCTGGCGGGCCGAGGCCCTTCAGCGATCCGATCGAGCGCTCGCCATTGCACGGCGTGTAAGGTCAGGAGAGAGCATTCGCAACATTCGAACCACGATTGCGGAAGAAGACAGCTTCGTGTTGTGCGGGTTGGAACACTCTCTCCACCTCAGGCAAAAGCGGCGGCGCATTCCATCTGCGCCGCGGTTGCCAGCCACGGAGTGAGACATATTGGCCGCCCCGCCCAACAAAAAAGCCGCCCAACCGGGCGGCTTTTTGTACGAGAGAGCTGGATACAGCCCGCGTGACCCGGCCAGCTTGCGGGAAGTTCGCAGAGGCACGGTGAAGACGACCGTGTGACACACAAGGGCGGCTGTGGAACACCCGCCCGGGACCTTGGGCAGACGCGCCAGAGGCACCTCAGCTGCCGGTGGTGGCATCCCCCGCGCCACCGTTAAACTGTAGTGTCGCGACAGGCAGACCGATGACCTTCAGCTGCGGCGCGCGCCAGATCTTCCGGATGACGCTCACTTTATTTCCACTCATGTGCACTTCACTTCCATTAACCAGATCGTGTCCCACCAGCTGGTGAGGCTGTCTTTGGCCGTCAGCGTGCCGCCCGGCGCGGACCTTGCTGATCAGGGTGCCGCAGCGGGCATGCTGACGCCGGCACCATCGACCACAGCGGGGCGGTGGTTTCAAGTGTCCTGTGGCGGGCACGCTGGATGGCTCCCTCGTCATTCGGCTCCAGCGGCAGGACGCTCATGCGGCGGATGCTGGCATCCTCATGGGGAAGCCGCCCCGACGCCCGCCCAACAAAAAAGCCGCCCAACCGGGCGGCTTTTCGTTTCTCGCGATCCGATGAGGGATCAGCGCGAATAGAATTCGACGACGAGGTTGGGCTCCATCACGACCGGATAGGGCACCTCGTTGAGCTCCGGGATGCGGACGAACTTGGCCGTCATCTTGGAGTGGTCAACTTCGAGATAGTCCGGGGTGTCGCGCTCGCCGGAGGCAACGGCTTCCAGCACCAGAACGAGCTGGCGGGAAGCTTCCTTGACCTCGATCACATCGCCGACCTTCACCTGGTAGGACGGGATGTTGACGCGGCGGCCGTTCACCTTGATGTGGCCGTGGCTCACGAACTGGCGGGCGGCGAACACGGTGGGGACGAACTTGGCGCGGTAGATCACCGCGTCGAGACGGCGCTCGAGCAGGCCGATCAGGTTGGCGCCGGTGTCGCCCTTGAGGCGCGAGGCCTCGACATAGACCGCATAGAACTGCTTCTCGCCGATCGAGCCGTAATAGCCCTTCAGCTTCTGCTTGGCGCGCAGCTGCACGCCGAAGTCGGAAACCTTGCCCTTGCGGCGCTGGCCGTGCTGGCCGGGGCCGTATTCACGCTTGTTGATGGGGCTCTTCGGGCGACCCCAGATGTTTTCGCCCATACGACGGTCAAGCTTGTGCTTGGCCGAAATGCGCTTGCTCATGCGCTGGTCCTCTCGCATATCGTTGCGGGTTGGATCGCGCCCCCTCCTCTACCCCCATTTCGGGAGCCGACAGGATGGTCCGAACGCGCCGGACCGACCCACGGGTGCGTGAAACACGACACGGGGCCGTTTCCAGCCCCGCGCGTGGTCGGGTGCATAGGCACAAAAGGCCTGGAGGTCAAGCTCCTGTCGCCATTCCGTCATCCCGGACGGCCGATAGGCCGAACCGGGATCGCTCGTCGCGATGGGAAAGATCCCGGCTCTCCGGTTCGCTGCGGCCGGGATGACGCGATCAAATCGCTTACCGTCCCCCGCGCAGCGCCGCGAGCACTTCAAGGCTGGCATAGCCGTCGGGCTCCACCCCCATCTTGCGCTGGAAATTCGCCACCGCCCGCATGGTCATGTTGCCGACCCGGCCATCGACGCCGCCGGTGTCGAAACCCGCACGGGTCAGCCGGCGCTGCACGTCCTGGATTTCGGCCAGGGTCAGCGGGCGCTCGCCGCCCGGGAAGGGGGTGATAAAGGGATCGCCGCCCAGCACCCGGTCGCCGAGATGGCAGACGGCGAGGGCGTAGTTCATCGACGGGTTGTAGCTGCGCACGGCGTAGAAATTCTGCGTCAGCAGGAAGCACGGGCCTTCCGGCCCCACCGGCGCCCACAGCCGGGCGCGCGCCTTGGGCAGCGAAAAGCGCCCGCCGCCGGCCGGCGTCACGCCGAGCTTGCTCCACTCCGCCACGGTGCGCCACGCCTTGGCATCGGCGTATTTCTCCGGCACGCCGTCCATCCGCACCTCGAAGCCCCAGGGCAGGCCGCGCTGGTACTTGCCGCGCTTGATCAGGTAGAGCGAGGAGCCCGCCAGCGCGTCCGGCACGCTATAGGGCGAGGGCGCGCCATTACCGTCATAGTCGACGCCGAGATTGAGCCAGACTTCCGGCATCCATTGCGTGTGCCCCATCGCCCCGGCCCAGGAGCCGAGCATCTCGTCGGCGCTGGCCCAGCCGCGCTGGACGATGGCGAGGGCGTTGAGCAGCTCGGTTTCCCAATAGGCGCGCCGGCGCGGCTCGCCCCAGGCCAGCGCCGCCAACGCGGGGAAGACCGGCTTCATGTGGTCCTCGTCCAGCACCAGCTCACCAAAGGCGCTTTCCATGCCCCACAGGCCGAGCAGCACGTCCGGCTCGACGCCGAAGTCCTTCTGCAGGCGCTTCATCAGCGCGGCGTTCTCCTTCGCCGCCGCCCGGCCGGTGATCAGCCGCCAGTCAGAAATGCGGCGGTTGAGATATTGCCAGAGCTGCTCGCGAAATTCTGGCTGGGCGCTGTCCTTGGCGTAGACGGAGGTATCGGGTCGCAGCCCGCCCATCACCCGCTCATAGACGGCATCGGAGATGCCCTTGGCCCGGGCGCGGGACTGGAACGTCACCACCCAGGCCTCGAATCGCTGCTTGGCCACCTGGGCGCCGGCGTCGCCACCGAGCGCGAGGCTGCCAAGGCTCGCCGCCGCAGCGAAAAGGAAGGCCCGGCGGGTTGAAGGCATCGCCGGATGAGGGGCGTTGAAAGGATCGCGCGTCACGTCAAGGCTCCTGCCGTTACGGCATGTTGGGCAGGGATCACGGCGCCGACAAGGCGCCTTCGCCAGTGGATCACGCGGGAGCGGGCGCGTCCATGACCAGGATCTCGCCCGCCCGCGTGCGCCGCCCGCCAATGCGCTCGACCAGCGCCGGATCGAGCGGCTGGCCGGTGGAGAACAGCCGCATCGGCGCCGGGCTGGCGGCGAAGGCGACCGGGCCGATCAGCGAGGACAGGCGGCGGGCGATCGCCGGCGCGGGGTCGATCCAGCGCACCGGCCACGGCGCCACCTTCTGCAGCCGGTCGAGCAGCAGCGGGTAATGGGTGCAGGCGAGGACGACGGTATCGGTGCGCGCGCGCCCCTCGCGCACGAAGGCGGGGGCGATCTCGGCGGCGATCTCCTCGTCGCTCACCGCGTCCCCGCGCATCGCCGCCTCGGCCAGCGGCGCCAGCCGGGTGGAGCCGACCAGCGTCACCCGGCAATCGCCGGCGAAATCATGGATGAGCTTCTGCGTGTAGTCGCGCCGCACCGTGCCGGGGGTGGCCAGCACGCTGACCTGCCGGGTGAGCGAGCTTTCGCAGGCCGGCTTGATCGCCGGCACGGTGCCGACAAAGGGAATGGGGAAGCGCGCCCGCAGCGGCGGCAGCACCAGCGTCGAGGCGGTGTTGCAGGAGACGACGACGGCATCGGGGGCGGTGCGGGCGATCAGATGCTCCATCACCGCCATCACCCGCGCGACGAGTGCCGTCTCGCTCAGCGCGCCATAGGGAAAGGCGGCGTCGTCCGCAGCATAGATGAAACGCGCATCCGGACGCGTGCGCGCCAGCTCGCGGAACACCGACAGCCCGCCGAGCCCGGAATCGAATACGAGGATGGTCGGCGCGCGCAGGGCGGCAGGCGTACGGACAGACGACACGGCGGCAGCCCCGGTGGACGAAGCGGGTGACGAGACGCCGTGCACGCCGGCAGCGGTTACGGGAGAAGCCTCGATACGCATCTGATGTCCTCCATCCCAGGCATCATTGTGGCGCATCTTGGTGAACGCTTCGTTGCAGACGATCAGGCGTCCGCTTCGCCCTCGCCAGGCGCGTCGGTGCCCTCCTCGCGCCGTCCCTCCAGCCGGGCGGCGGTGCGTGCCTCGCGTAGGCCCCTGCCCTCCACCAGCGCGCCCACAATGCCGTGCAGCGTCGCCACATCCTGCCGCGTCAGCCCGATGCGGTGGAAAATGTTGCGGATGTTGCGGATGGTGACGGGCCTCTTGGTCGGCGAGCGGAAGAACAGCGCCGCGTCGAGTTCACGCTCGAGATGGTCGAAAAAGGCCAGCAGATCGGCCTTGTCGGCGTTCTTGTAGCGGTCCGGCGGCTGGAACGGCAGCGCGCCGCCAGAGGAAAGCTTGAACCATTCATAGGCCACCACCGCGACCGCCATGCCGAGATTGAGCGAGGCGAAGGCGGGATTGACCGGCAAGGTGAGGATCACGTCGGCGAGCGACACCTCTTCCGTATAGAGCCCGGTGCGCTCGCGCCCGAACACCAGCCCGACCTCCTCGCCCCCGGCCATGCGCCCCACCACTTCGCGCGCGACTTCATCGGCGCCGAGCACGGATTTCTGCATGCCGCGCTCGCGCGCCGTGGCGGCCACGACGAAATTGAGATCGGCCAGCGCCGCGCGCAGATCGGGAAACACCTGCGCATGGTCGAGGATGCGGTCGGCACCGGAGGCGAAGGTCACGGCCTTCGGGTTCGGCCAGCCCTCGCGCGGATTGACCAGGCGCAGCCGCGACAGGCCGAAATTGCCCATGGCCCGCACCGCCGAGCCGATATTCTCGCCGAGCTGCGGCTCGACCAGGATGACCACCGGCCCGCCTTCCAGCCATGGCTTGGTGCTGTCGGTGCCGGACATGGCGGTTTTCTCCTGGGTGGCGATGGGTGTGCTCCTATAGCCGGCCGGGTCGCACTTGCGAAGCGGCGCGGTCTCGCCGCCACGGCACGCGCAAGGCATACGGAATGCCAGAACAGCTTGGGGGGAGAAGGCGCATTTGCCGCCGCTTTCTCCGCGATTTGGCCCGTTACCTGCTTCCCCTGTTGCGCCCCGCGCGGTATCACCCGCGCATCCGGCGTCTGCCCGCGCGGACACGCGCCGCGACCCCTCCGACAACGATTTCCGTGCGAGGTGACAATTCATGGCGAAGATCAAGGTGGCGAATCCGGTCGTCGAGCTCGACGGCGACGAGATGACCCGGATCATCTGGCAGTACATCAAGGACAAGTTGATCCACCCCTATCTCGACGTGGCGCTGGAATATTACGATCTCGGCGTCGAGAATCGTGACGCGACGGCCGACCAGGTCACCATCGACGCCGCCGAGGCGATCAAGCGCGTGGGCGTGGGCGTGAAGTGCGCCACCATCACCCCCGATGCCGGCCGGATGACCGAATACAACCTCAAGAAGATGTGGCGTTCGCCCAACGGCACGATCCGCAACATCCTTGGCGGCGTCATCTTCCGCGAGCCGATCATCTGCAAGAACGTGCCGCGCCTGGTGCCGGGCTGGACCCAGCCGATCATCGTCGGCCGCCACGCCTTCGGCGACCAGTACCGCGCCACCGACTTCCTCGTTCCCGGCAAGGGCACGCTGACCATCAAGTTCGTCGGCGATGACGGCCAGGTGATCGAGCACGAGGTCTACAAGTACCCTGGCGCCGGCGTGGCGCTGTCGATGTACAATATCGACGAATCCATCGCCGAATTCGCCCGCGCCTCGCTCAATTACGGCCTGATGCGCAAATACCCGGTGTACCTCTCCACCAAGGACACCATCCTCAAGCAGTATGACGGCCGCTTCCGCCAGATCTTCCAGGAGATCTACGAGGCCGACTTCAAGGCCGAGTTCGAGAAGAACAAGATCTGGTACGAGCACCGGCTGATCGACGACATGGTCGCCTCGGCGCTGAAATGGTCCGGCGGCTATGTCTGGGCGTGCAAGAACTATGATGGCGACGTGCAGTCCGACATCGTGGCACAGGGCTTCGGTTCGCTCGGCCTGATGACCTCGGTGCTGATGACCCCGGACGGCAAGACGGTGGAAGCCGAAGCCGCGCACGGCACGGTGACGCGCCATTACCGCGAGCACCAGAAGGGCAAGGAGACCTCGACCAACTCCATCGCCTCGATCTTCGCCTGGACCCGCGGCCTCGCCCATCGCGCCAAGCTCGACGACAATGCCGAACTCGCCGCCTTCTGCGCCACGCTGGAGAAGGTGTGCATCGACACGGTCGAGAGCGGCTACATGACCAAGGACCTCGCCCTGCTCGTTGGCGCCGACCAGAAGTGGCTCTCCACCACCGGCTTCCTCGACAAGATCTCGGAGAACCTGAGCAAGGCGCTCGCCTGAGCCGCCCCGCCTTCGCCCGTTACCGGGGCGCGCCGGCGCGCCCCGGAGACGACCCTTGTTTCAGGCGCGCCCGCGCGCGCCCGGCACTACGACCATCCCGCGCGCCCGCACTGTTCTAGGCGCCCCGGCCTGATCGCCGTGCTTTCCCGCGCCGCGACGACGTCGCCCCGGTCAGGTCGCCGCGCCGCCCGGCCCGACGCTCAGCTCATCATCGGCGATATCGGCGCTGCGCCGCACCGGATGCGGGCCTTCGTCATCCCGCGCCATAGCATGGATGCGCTTGCCGATTTCCGGGTGGCGGCGGATCACATCCGCCAGCGCGTCCGCCTCCAGCATCAGCAGCATGCAGCGCGTGTGCGCCCGGGCAGTTGCCGCACGCCGGGCCGAATGCAGCAGCGCCATCTCGCCGAAGAACTGCCCCTCGCCCAGCAGATGAAGGCCGTCGTCGAGTTCCAGTTCCACCTCGCCCGAGGCGATGAAATACATCGAGCGCGCCACCTCGCCACGGCGGGCGATCACCTCGCCCGGCTGGGCGGTATGGGCCGAGAGCATCTTGTGGATCTCGCCGATGCCGGCGGCGTCGAGATCGGCGAACAGCGGCACCCGCGCCACCATCCCCCAGGTGATGACGAAGTCGCGCCGCTTGATCACATCGACAAAGGAGGTGGCGATGATGCCCACCGGCAGCGCGATCATCACGATGCCCGTCACCATGGTCAGGCTGGCGATGATCCGGCCGGCCACAGTGAGCGGATAGACGTCGCCATAGCCCACCGTCGTCACTGTCGCCATCGCCCACCACATGGCCGCCGGGATCGAGCCGAGATGCTCGGGCTGGATATGCCCTTCCGCGACATACATCGCCGAGGCGGCGATCAGCACCGCGGCGGAGAGCAGCCAGAAGCACGCCATCAGCGACTGGCTCTCGCGGTGCAGCACTTCGAGCAGCGACTGCATGCCCGGCGAATAGCGCACCAGCTTGATGAACCGCAGCAGGCGGAAGATGGCGAGGGTCACGAGATTGACCCCGAACAGCGCCGACACCACGAAGGGAAGCCAGGCGATGAGATCGACGATGGCAACAGCCGTGCGGGCATAATGCAGCCGTGCCCGCAGTGGCGAGACGCCGCGGTAGCGCGGATTTTCCGGCGCGACCCAGATGCGCAGGGCGTACTCGCTGGCAAAGACGAGAAGCGACAGCCGCTCGAAGACGAGGAAGGCGACATAATCGCGCAGATACAGGCTCGGCACCGTCTCCAGCACGGCGACGATGACGTTCAGCACGATCAGCGCGATCAGGCCTAGTTCGACCCGGGAGGCCGTGCGGTCATGCGCGGCATCGCGCTCCAAAATCTCGTAGCAGCGCCGGCGCCGCGCCAGCCAGCGCGATGCCGTGAACCAACCGCCCTCGCGCCTGTGTGCCGTCATCAACGGCCACTCCCCCGCCCGCTTGGGACGATCAGCCTGCCAGCGCGCTCTCGATGGCCGCGAGCGCCTCGCCGGCGCGGGCGCCATCGGGCCCGCCGGCCTGGGCAAGATCGGGCCGGCCGCCGCCGCCCTTGCCACCCAGCACCTCGGCGCCGCGCCGCACCAGCGCCACCGCATCGAAGCGCCCGGTCAGATCCTCGGTGACGCCGACCACGAGACCGGCACGGCCCTCTTCGGTGATGCCGACAATCGCCACCACGCCGGAGCCGATGCGCTTCTTGCCTTCGTCCACCAGGCTCTTGAGGTCCTTGGGCTCAATGCCGGTGACCTCGCGCGCCAGCAGCTTGACGTCGCCGACGCTGCGCACCGGCTCTTCCACACCGGCACCGCCGCCCATGGCGAGCTTGCGCCGGGCCTCGCCGAGCTCGCGCTCCAGCTTGCGCCTCTCCTCGACCAGCAGCGCGAGGCGCGCCTCCACCTCGCCGACCGGCGCCTTGAGCAGGCCCGCGGCCGCCTGCAGCGCCTGGCGGTCCGCCGTCAGCGCGTGGCGGGCGGCATCGCCGGTCATCGCCTCGAGGCGGCGCACGCCGGCGCCGACGGCGCTTTCGCCAACCAGGCTGATCAGGCCGATATCGCCGGTGCGCCCGACATGGGTGCCGCCGCACAGTTCGATCGAATAGGGCGCGCCATTGCCAGGGTCGGTGCCCATGCTGACGACGCGCACCTCCTCGCCATATTTCTCGCCGAACAGCGCCCGCGCGCCGGAGGCGATGGCGTCGTCCACCGCCATCAGCCGGGTGACCACCGGCTCATTGCGCAGCACGATGCGGTTGGCCAGGTCCTCGACCTGCCGCAGTTCGGCCTCTTCCACCGGCTTGGGGTGCGAGAAATCGAAGCGCAGCCGGTCGGGCGCCACCAGCGAGCCCTTCTGCGCGACATGGTCGCCCAGCACCCGGCGCAGCGCCTCGTGCAGCAGATGGGTGGCCGAATGGTTGGCGCGGATCGCCTCGCGGCGCTCGGCATCGACCGCCAGCGCCAGCGCGCTGCCGACCTTGAGCGTGCCGCTCTCGACCTCGACCTCATGGACGAAGATGTCGCCGAGCTTCTTCTGGGTGCCGATGACGCGGGCCCGCAGCCCGTCCTCGCCGGTCAGCAGGCCGGTATCGCCGGCCTGGCCGCCGGATTCGCCATAGAACGGCGTCTGGTTCAGCACCACCAGGCCGGTGGAACCGGCGCCGAGCTCAGCGACCTGGCGTCCTTCGGCGACCAGCGCCGTCACCGTGCCCTCGGCGCTCAACGTGTCATAGCCGAGGAACTCGGTGGCCCCGGCCTCCTCGCGCACCGCGAACCACACCGTGTCGGTTGCCGCCTCGCCGGAACCGGACCAGGAGGCGCGGGCCTCGGCCTTCTGCCGCGCCATGGCGGTGTTGAACGCCTCGACATCGACGCCGACGCCGCGCGCCCGCAGCGCGTCCTCGGTGAGGTCGAGCGGGAAGCCGAACGTGTCATAGAGCTTGAAGGCGGTCTCGCCGGAGAATTTGGCGCCGGCGCCGAGCCCCTCGCTCTCCGATTCCAGAATGGAGAGGCCGCGCTCCAGCGTCTTGCGGAAGCGGGTTTCCTCCAGCCGCAGCGTCTCGGACACCAGCGCCTCGGCGCGGACGATTTCCGGAAAGGCCCGGCCCATTTCGCGCACCAGCACCGGCACCAGGCGGTGCATCAGCGGGTCGCGGGCGCCGAGCAGCTGGGCATGGCGCATGGCGCGGCGCATGATCCGGCGCAGCACATAGCCCCGGCCCTCATTCGACGGCAACACGCCGTCCGACACCAGGAAGGTGGCGGCGCGCAGATGGTCGGCGATCACCCGGTGGCTCGCCTTTTGCGGGCCGGTGGCGGGCACGTCGGTGAGTTCCTCCACGGCGCCGGTCAGCGCCCGCATGAGGTCGATCTCGTAATTGTCGTGCGTGCCCTGCAGCACGGCGGAGATGCGCTCGAGCCCCATGCCGGTGTCGATCGACGGACGCGGCAGGTGCACCCGCTCGCCGCCGGGCAGCTGCTCGAACTGCATGAAGACGAGATTCCAGATCTCGATGAAGCGGTCGCCATCGGCGTCGGGCGAACCGGGCGGGCCGCCGGCAATGTGCGGGCCGTGATCGAAGAAGATCTCCGAGCAGGGGCCGCAGGGGCCGGTATCGCCCATCTGCCAGAAATTATCGGAGGTGGCGATGCGGATGATGCGGGAATCGGGCAGGCCGGCAATGCGCTTCCACAGCCCGAACGCCTCGTCATCCTCATGGTAGACGGTGACGAGCAGCTTCTCGACCGGCAGTTCGAACTCGCGGGTGATCAGGTTCCACGCGAACTCGATGGCGTTCTCCTTGAAATAGTCGCCAAAGGAGAAATTGCCAAGCATCTCGAAGAAGGTGTGGTGCCGCGCGGTGTAGCCGACATTGTCGAGGTCATTGTGCTTGCCGCCGGCGCGCACGCATTTCTGCGAGGTGACGGCCCGGGAATAGGGCCGCTTCTCGATGCCGGTGAAGACGTTCTTGAACTGCACCATGCCGGCATTGGTGAACATCAATGTCGGGTCGTTGCGCGGCACGAGCGGGGAGGAATCGACCACCTGGTGCCCATTGCGGGCAAAATAGTCGAGGAAGGTCGCGCGAATCTCGTTTACGCCGCTCATGAACCCGGGTCCGCCGATGCCAGATACCGGCGCCGCAGAAGCGCCGGCCCGCACCATCGGGCGCGGGCGCAACGGTTCTAACGGCGCATCAACACCTTGTCCAGAAAGCAGCAGGACGTCGTCCCCGGCCGCGCTGCATCTCGTCCGGCCAACGCCGCCGCCAAGAGGTGACGGCAATGCGGCGCGGCACGGCTTAGTCACAAGACTAAGTCACACGGCTTGGCCACAAGGCTGGCGGCAAGGCGCCGACCCGCCCGACACGCCTACCGCTACGTACCGGCGCCATCAGGCGCGCGTGGCGAGACGCAGCGCCCCCCCCCACATGGCGCGCCCCATCTGAGCCCGCCGCCGCAGGCTCACTCGGAGTCGTCGTCCTCGTTCTCGCTGGGACCGGCGAGAATCTGCTCGGCAATGAGCCCGGCATTCTGGCGGATCGTCGCCTCGATGCGGCCGGCGATTTCGGGGTGCTGGCGCAGGAACGACTTGGCGTTCTCGCGCCCCTGGCCGAGCCGCTGGCTGTCATAGGAGAACCAGGCGCCGGACTTCTCGACCACGCCGGCCTTGACGCCGAGGTCGATCAGCTCGCCCATCTTGGAGACGCCCTCGCCATACATGATGTCGAATTCGACCTGCTTGAAGGGCGGGGCCAGCTTGTTCTTCACCACCTTGACGCGGGTCTGGTTGCCCACCACCTCCTCGCGCTCCTTGATCGCGCCGATGCGGCGGATGTCGAGACGCACCGAGGCATAGAATTTCAGCGCGTTGCCGCCCGTGGTGGTCTCCGGGCTGCCATACATGACGCCGATCTTCATGCGGATCTGGTTGATGAAGATAACCATGGTGTGCGAGCGGTTGATCGAGGCGGTCAGCTTGCGCAGCGCCTGGCTCATCAGCCGCGCCTGCATGCCCGGCTGGCTGTCGCCCATCTCGCCGTCGAGCTCCGCCCGCGGAGTCAGCGCCGCCACCGAATCCACCACCAGCACGTCCACCGCGCCCGAGCGCACCAGCGTGTCGGCGATCTCCAGCGCCTGTTCGCCGGCATCGGGCTGCGAGATCAGCAGATTGTCGAGGTCGACGCCCAGCTTGCGGGCATAGATCGGGTCGAGCGCGTGCTCGGCGTCGATGAAGGCGCAGACGCCGCCCTTCTTCTGGGCCTCGGCGATGGTGTGCAGCGCCAGCGTGGTCTTGCCGGAGGATTCCGGCCCGAAGATCTCCACCACCCGCCCGCGCGGCAGGCCGCCAATGCCGAGCGCGATATCGAGCCCGAGCGAGCCGGTGGAGACCGTCTCGATCTCCATGATCTTGTCGTTCTTGCCCAGCCGCATGATCGAGCCCTTGCCGAAATGGCGCTCAATCTGGGTCAGGGCGGCGTCGAGCGCCTTGGACTTGTCCATGGAAGATCCTTCAACGAGTCGCAGTGAGGACTGAGTCATTGCCGGGCTCCGGGCTGTACGCAAGGGAAAAGGGGGATAGCTCAAGGACTGCCGCGAACGTACTCGTTTTGTTCGATGTTCGCAATATGTTCTCGCGCCCCGCGGTCTATATTCCCGCAGTCCGGCAAGACCCTCGCCCGGCCGTCTCGCGCGGGCGTCAGGAATCGATGGCGGCCGGCGGTTCCGGCGCGATCGGGGGCACCGGGAAGGCGCCTTGCGTGCAGATGCAATAGGTGACGGCGAGATAGGGCTGCCGGTTTTCATGCGGCTGTGCCGTCCCGCCGACCGGCGACAGCGTGGCGGCGCCGAGGACGGTGTCGTCCTCGCCATCATCGGGCGCATAGGCGCGCGAGAACGTGCCCGGGCTCGCCGGGTTCTGCGTGTTTCGCCGCGTCGCCCGCGACAGCCGCGCGGTCGGCGACGGCGTGTCGGTCAGGCCGGGATAGGGCGCGCTTACCACCACCGCGCCGGTGAGCACATGGTTGTGGGCGGGCACGGATGTCACCGTCAGGGCCGCCGCCCCGACCGGCCGGCCGACGGCGTAGCGGGGCGTGTTCGGGTTCTTCCCCACGCCGACCACCGCCCGCCCCATCAGGTTCGGCAGGTGAAACGTGCCGGGCCCCGCCGTGCCGAAGGCTTCGCCGATCACCGCGTAAAGGGCGGCATGCTCGGTAATCAAAAGCGAGGAGCCGTCGCAGATTGCCCATTCCTCGTCATTGCCCTGGGGAGCGAATCCGAAGGCGAAGGCACGCACCTCGCCGATATAGCTTTCCATGCGGTCTCCCCCCGGGCGGGCGGCGCGGCCGCCTGTGGTGTCTGGAGCGTTTTCCGCGAAGATTGACAGACGTTCGCGACGAGAAAACGCTTTAACTTATTGACTAACGCTCACTTTCTTCCGGATCAGGTGCTTCCACCTGATCGGGAAGAGCTCTACGTGGTCCAGGTGAAGCTCACCGGCGCGCTGGTGCCCTCCGGCGTGGTGACGGTGACGTCATAGGTGCCGGGACCGTCCGTCGGCGGCGTCGCCTGCAGATGGACGGTGCGCGCGCCGTTCAGCATACCGTGCGCCCACCAGGTGCCATAGGTCTCCGCGCCATAGCGGGTGCCGCAAAAGTCGATGGAGAGGATCCTGTCGAGGCCCTTGCCAGTGATCCACACACGCCCGTTCCGCTGCACGGAAAGGCTGTTGGGATCGAGGCTTTTGACCACCGGCCCGTAGGTGAAGGTCGCGCCTTCATGCGGCCCGCTCACAGCCAGCGGGAGCCGGACGACGACGGGCACTTCCCCGGTCCCGGGAGGGGTGGTGACGGTGAGTTCATTGTCGTTCGGCACGTTCAGATAGAGGCCGGGGACACCGTCGAACATCACGGCGGTCGCGCCGGTGAAGCCGCTGCCGGTGATCTTCAGCGGCGTGCCGCCGGCAGGCGCGCCGCCAAAAAGCGCCCCGCTCCAATTGGCGGTACTGCCGCCGGCGGTCTTGACGACCACCGGAACGGTTCCGGCCCCTGCGGGAACCTCCGCCCATACCTCATCGGTGCCCTTGGTCCAGACATTGAGCGCAGGGGTGATGCCGAAGGTCACGCTCTGCACGTTGAGCGGCTGGCCATCCACGCTCAGCCCCGCCCCGACGATCCGCACGACCGTTCCCTGGGTGCCATAGCTCGGCGTGATCGAGAGCACCGCCGGCACATAGGTAAAGTCCAGCGCATTGCTTGTGCCACCCGGGGTCATGACGACCACCGGCACCCGGCCGAGAGTGACCGGCGCCCACACGGTGACCGAGCTTGTCGTCGAGGGCTGGACCTGCCGGGCAGACAAGGCGCCGAACATCACCGACTGCGCGATGAAGCCCTCGCCGATAAGGGTGACCTGGGTGATGAGCGGCTTGCCGGTGTAGTTGGAAAGCGCGGTGAGAACCGGGGCATAGCAGTAGCGGCTGGCCTCGACGGCCGGGCTGGTCGCCCCGCTCGCCGTCACCGACACATTGACCGCGCCCTTGCCGGCCGGAGCGGTGCAGACGATCTGCGTGCCCGCGCTGTTAACGGACACGCCGGTGGCGGCCACCCCGCCGAAGGCCACGGAGGGGTTCGTGCCAAAGCCCTCCCCGGTGATCTGCACAGATGTTCCCGCTGGTCCCGCCGGCGGCTGCAGCCCGGTCACACCCACCGTGCAGTAGGTGTAGCGTTCAGCGCGGCGGTGTCGGGCAGGCCGTCACGCATCACCCCGGCGAGTTCGGTGAAGAAGGCGACCGCGTCCAGCGCCGGGGCCATGAGGATATACTGGCGGGCCGGTGCGTCGGTGACATTGACGAAGCCATGCGCCGCCCAGCCGGGAATGCTCACCACGTCGCCGGCCTGCGCGAAGAAGCGCCGCCCGTCGACCTCGTAGAGATAACGCCCTTCGAGCACGCGAAAAATCTCCGCCTCGCGGTGCCGGTGGCGCGGCGGGCCGGCGCCGGGGGCGTTGATGGTCTCGATGAAGCAGAACTCGCCGCCGCTGATCGCGGGCGGCAGGCGGACGAACAGGTCGAGCCCGATCGCCGGGATCTTGATCGGCGGCTCGTCGCCGCGTGACAGCAGGAAGGACACGCTCATGCGGACACCCCTTTGGATCGGGCCGGGCCGAGGCGCGCGAGATAGTCCGTGATCGGCGCCCATTCCCCTTCCGCAACCGACAAGGCGAGATAGCCGTCCGGCCGGATCAGCTGGATGCCGCCAGCCACCGCGTGCGGGCGCACCATGGGGTAGACCAGCGCGGCGGGCAGATCGCCGGGCGGCGCCCCGGCGCCGGGCCCGGCGCGCAGGGTGAAGCGCGGCGTGTCGCCGACCCCATAGGGCGGCTCGCCGTCGGCCGGCAGCATGCGATCGCCGGCGCGCGGGCCGGCACCCCAGGAGATGCCGTTGAGCGGGCTGTCGCGGTAGTGGATCGCGGTCTCGGTGAGGTCGCCTTCCAGCTTGTGCCGCACCGGCGCCAGCCCGAGCACGGCCGGCATCACCGTGTTGCGGATATGGCGGGCGAGCGGGTTCTTCAGCGTCGCCAGCCGGGTCAGACGGCCTGACGTGGCGATCACCTCCGCCCCCACCGCGCGCCGCTCAGGGTCGTAGCTGTCAAGCAGCACCGGCGCGGTGGCGAGCCCGCGCAGCACCAGCGCCAGCTTCCACGCGAGGTTCACCGCGTCCTGCATGCCGGTGTTCATGCCCTGCCCGCCGGCCGGGCTGTGCACATGGGCGGCATCGCCGGCGAGGAAGACGCGCCCGACCCGGTAGTTCTCCACCTGCCGCTCATTGATGCGGAAGGAGGTCGACCACAGCGTGTCGTGCAGGGTGATGCCGCCCGGCCCGCGCCGGTCCAGCAGCGCCTGGAAGCCGGCCCTGTCGGGCGGCGGCGGCGGAGCATCGGTGGTGGACGGTCCGAGGCCGACAATGACGCGACAGCGGCCCGGCGCCAGCGGAAACAGAACCGCCGGGCCTTCCGCGTGCAGGCAGGTGGCGAATTCGTTCACCGGGAACGGCAGGCCCGAGAGATGGAAATCGCCCTGCGCCCAGTCGCTGCCCAGCGTGTCGCCCTCGAAAACGAGGCCGAGCCGGTGCCGCACCGGGCTGTGGGCGCCGTCGCAGGCCACCAGCGCGGCATAGCGGGCGGTCGCCTCGCTCCCGTCCGCCTGGCGCAGCGTGGCGGTGACGACCTCCCCCTCCTGGGTGAAGTCCGCGAGCGAGACGCCGAGCTCCGGCTCGACGCCGCGCGCCTGCAGATGCGCCAGCAGGACCCGCTCGGTCTCGCTCTGCGGCAGCATCAGCACAAAGGGATAGGGGGTTTCGATCTCGTCGAGCGGCACCCGGGCCAGGTGCTTGCCGTCGGCCAGCATGTTGGCGGCCGTCACCTTGTTGCCGAGCCCGACCAGCTCGGCGGAAAGCCCGTCGCCGCCGCGCTCCATCAGCTCCAGCGTGCGAGGCCAGATCGCCACTGCGCGCGAGGTGGTCGCCCGCTCGGTCATGGCGTCGACGATGCGTACCGGCACTTGGTAGCGCGCCAGTTCAAGCGCCATCACCAGCCCGACCGGGCCGGCCCCGACGATGAGGACAGGGTCACTCATGCGCATGCCCCTCGCTGCCGGTGCGGGCGCCCTGCGCCGCCCGGAGTTTAAGGGGTAGGAGCCCGCAGCGTTTTGCGCAACGGGCTTTTGGCCGGCATCGGCCGGCGCTGGTGCCTCCCCCGCCCTCCCGAAGGCAGCGGGGGAAAACCGGCCTCAGTTCACCAGGTCGAAGCGGTCGGCGTTCATCACCTTGGTCCAGGCGGCGACGAAATCGCGGAGGAACTTCTCCTGCGCGTCGTCCTGGGCATAGACCTCGGCATAGGCGCGCAGGATCGAGTTCGAGCCGAAGACGAGATCGACCCGGGTGGCGGTCCACTTCGCCGCGCCGGTCTTGCGGTCGCGCAGCTCATAGACCCCCTCGCCCACCGACTTCCAGCTATTGCCCATGTCGGTGAGGTTGACGAAGAAATCGTTGGTCAGCGCGCCCTCGCGGGCGGTGAACACGCCGTGCTTGCTGCCGCCGTGATTGGTGCCGAGCACGCGCAGGCCACCGACCAGAACGGTCATCTCGGGCGCGGTCAGGCCCATCAGCTGGGTGCGGTCGAGCAGCATTTCCTCGGGGGTGACCGCATAGTCCTTCTTCAGCCAGTTGCGGTAGCCGTCATGCAGCGGCTCCAGCACGCTGAACGAAGCCGCGTCGGTCTGGGCGTCGGTGGCGTCGCCCCGGCCCGGAGAGAACGGCACGGTGACATCGTGGCCGGCCGCCTTGGCCGCCAGCTCGATGCCGACATTGCCGCCGAGCACGATCACGTCCGCCAGGCTGGCGCCGGTCTCGGCCGCGATCGTCTCCAGCACGCCGAGCACCTTGGCGAGGCGCGCCGGCTCGTTGCCTTCCCAGTCCTTCTGCGGCGCGAGGCTGATGCGCGCGCCATTGGCACCGCCGCGCATGTCGGAGCCGCGATAGGTGCGGGCGCTGTCCCAAGCGGTGCTGACCAGCTCGCTGATGGTGAGGCCGGCATTGATGATCTTCGCCTTCACCGCCGTCACGTCGTAATCGGTGGGGCCGACGGGAACGGGGTCCTGCCAGATCAGGTCCTCGGCCGGCACGTCCGGGCCGATGTAGCGGACCTTCGGGCCCATGTCGCGATGGGTCAGCTTGAACCAGGCGCGGGCGAAGGTGTCTTTGAAGTACTCGGGATCGGCCATGAACTTCTGGCAGATCGCGTTGTAGATCGGATCGACCTTCATCGCCATGTCGGCGTCGGTCATCATCGGGTTGTGGCGGATCGAGGGGTCGCTGGCGTCGACCGGCTTGTCCTCTTCCTTGATGTTGATCGGCTCCCACTGCCAGGCGCCGGCCGGGCTCTTGCGCAGCTCCCACTCATGGCCGAACAGCATGTCGAAGAAGCCCATGTCGAACTGCGTCGGATGGGTGGTCCAGGCGCCTTCCAGCCCGGAGGTCACGGCGCGGCTGGCGAGGCCGTTCTGGTTCGGGTTGGACCAGCCCATGCCCTGCTCTTCCAGCGACGCCGCTTCCGGGTTGGGTCCGAGCGCCTTGGCGTCGCCATTGCCATGGGTCTTGCCGACCGTGTGGCCGCCGGCGGTCAGCGCCGCGGTTTCCTCGTCGTTCATCGCCATGCGGGCGAAGGTCTCGCGCACCTGCGCGGCGGTCTTCATCGGGTCCGGCTGGCCGTTCACGCCTTCCGGGTTGACGTAGATGAGGCCCATCTGCACGGCGGCGAGCGGGTTCTCCATCGTCGAGGGCACATTGACGTCGGTATAGCGGTTGTCGCTCGGCGCCAGCCACTCGCGCTCGGAACCCCAATAGGTGTCCTTGGAGGGGTGCCAGGTGTCTTCGCGGCCGAAGCCGAAGCCGAAGGTCTTCAGGCCCATGGTCTCATAGGCGATGGTACCGGCGAGCACGATCAGATCGGCCCAGCTCACCTTGTTGCCGTACTTCTTCTTGATCGGCCACAGCAGGCGGCGGGCCTTGTCGAGGCTCACATTGTCCGGCCAGGAATTGAGCGGGGCGAAGCGCTGGTCGCCGGTGCCGCCGCCGCCGCGGCCGTCGGCCAGGCGGTAGGAGCCGGCCGCATGCCAGGACAGGCGGATCATCAGCCCGCCATAATGGCCCCAGTCCGCCGGCCACCATTCCTGGCTCTCGGTCATCAGCGCGCGCATATCGGCCTTGAGCGCGTCGAAATCCAGCGTCTTCACCTGCTCGCGGTAATTGAAGTCCTTGCCGAGCGGGTTGGTCTTGGTGTCGTGCTGGTGGAGAATGTCGAGATTGAGGGCCTTGGGCCACCAATCCATGTTCGACGTCCCGACTTCGGTGATGGCGCCGTGCATGACAGGGCATTTGCCGGCCGGCCTGTTCGTGATGTCGTCCATTGCAGTCTCCAATCGCGATGGCATGCCGGCGGTCAAGTCAGCCGGCGCTCCCCCCGGTGGCGCTGTCTGGCGCGCGGGAGGTGTTTGGAATTGGAAGAGGTCTTATCGTAGGCGCGAGATAATGAAAATTTGCATTTTCTAATTGGCTCGATAAGCTGAGCTTATGACAGACATTTCCATGCGCCACCTGCGCTATTTCGAGGCGCTGGCTCATCACGGTCATTTCGGCCGGGCCGCCGAGGCCTGTTCGATTTCCCAGCCGGCTTTGTCGCTTCAGATCAAGGAGCTGGAGGAAATCCTCGGCGCGCCGCTGGTCGAGCGCGGCACGCGAAACATCCGGCTCACCCGGCTCGGCGACGCGTTCGCCCAGCGCGCGCGTGCCATCCTGCAGGCGGTCGATGAACTGGAGGAGCTCGCCCGCGCCTCGCACAGCCCGCTCGCCGGCCGGCTGCGCATCGGCGTGATCCCCACCGTCGCCCCCTATCTGCTGCCCGCCGTGATGCAGCGCCTGGGCGAACGCTTCCCCGAGCTCGACCTGCGGCCTCGCGAAGCGGTGACGCAGCGGCTGGTGGACGAGCTGGTCGAGGGTCGGCTCGACACCGCCATCGTCGCCCTGCCGGTCTCCGAGCCCTCGCTGACCGAGCATGCCCTGTTCGAGGAGGAGTTCGTCCTGGTGCGTCCGCTGCACGAGGCGGCGCTGCCGGTGCCCAATCCCGACACGCTGCGCACCATGCGCCTGCTGCTGCTGGAGGAGGGCCACTGCTTCCGCGAACAGGCGCTCTCCTTCTGCAACCTCGCCTCGCAGCTGCCGCGCGACCTCATGGAGGGCAGCTCGCTGACCACGCTGGTGCAGATGGTCGGCGCTGGCATCGGCGTCACGCTCATTCCCCAAATGGCGGTGGCCATTGAGACCCGCTCCGCCGCCGTCTCGGTGGCGCGGCTGGCGGAACCCCGCCCCTCGCGCACCATCGGCATGGTCTGGCGCCGGACCAACCCGCTCGCCGGCTCCTTCGAGCAGATGGCGATCATCGTCGGCGCGGTGGGGCTTGCGGGCGCCGTCGCCGGCGCCAGCGCTGTTCCGCCCGATTGGCACCTCAGCTAGAACAGGCCGCAGGGCGGCCCGCGCCGCCACCTGCCGGAGAGCCTCCATGTCCGCCTATGCCTCCCTCACCGTCCATTTCGGCCGCATCAGCGCGATGTCGAACGCCATCGGCATCCTGCAATGGGACAGTGACACGATGATGCCGCAGGGCGCCGCCGCCAGCCGGGCGGAAAGCCTCGCTCTGCTGCGGGTGATGCAGCACGAGATGGCGGTCGACCCCCACCTCGGTGACTGGCTGCAGGCGGCGGGCGACGAGGCCAGCCTCGGGACGTGGGAGCAGGCCAATCTGCGCGAGATGCGCCGCGTCTTCACCGCGCAGACCGCCCTGCCCGCCGATCTGGTGGAGGCCTCCAGCAAGGCGATTTCCGCCTGCGAGATGGCGTGGCGGCAGGCGCGCGCCGATGCGGATTTCCCCGCGCTGCTGCCCTATCTCGCCGAGGTGTTGCGCCTGCAGCGCGAGGCCGGCGCCGCCAAGGGCGAGAAGCTCGGCCTCTCCCCCTATGACGCGCTGCTGAACGATTATGAGCCGGGCGGGCGGTCCGCGACGATCGACGCGCTGTTCGACGATCTCGCCGCCTTCCTGCCGGGCTTCACCGAAGAGGCGCTGGCGGCGCAGGCCCGCCGACCCACGCCCGCCCCGCTTGCCGGCCCTTTCGCCGTCGAGGCCCAGCGCGGCCTCGGGCAAAGGATGATGGCGGCGCTCGGCTATGATTTCGACCGCGGCCGGCTCGATATCTCCACCCACCCCTTCTGCGGCGGCGCCGATAACGACGTGCGGATCACCACCCGCTATGACGAGGCCGACTTCTCCAAGGCGCTGATGGGGGTGATCCACGAGACCGGCCATGCGCTGTACGAGCAGGGGCGCCCCGCCGCCTTCATGAGCCAGCCCGTCGGGCAGGCGCGCGGCATGGTGCTGCATGAAAGCCAGTCGCTGCTGATGGAGATGCAGGCCTGCCGTTCCCGGGAATTCCTCGGCTTTGCCGCGCCGCTGATGCGCGAGGCGTTCAATGGCTCCGGGCCGGACTGGGAGGCGGACGCGCTCTGGCGGCGCTACACCCGAATCGAGCGCGGCTTCATCCGCGTCGACGCGGATGAGGTCACCTACCCCGCCCATGTCATCCTGCGCTACCGGCTGGAAAAGGCGCTGATCGCCGACGCGATGCCGCTGGCCGAGCTGCCGGCGGCGTGGAATGCCGGCATGCAGGAACTGCTCGGCACGGTGCCGCCCAATGACCGGCTCGGCTGCCTGCAGGACATTCACTGGCCGAGCGGCGGCTGGGGCTATTTCCCCACCTACACGCTCGGCGCCATAGCCGCCGCCCAGCTGTTCGACGCCGCCTGCCGGGCCGAACCGGACGCGCTGCCGGGCATTGCGCGCGGCGATTTCGCCCCGCTGGTCGGCTGGCTGCGCACCCATGTGCATGGGCAGGGCGCGCTGCTCGACACCGACGAGCTGCTGACCCGCGCCACCGGCCGCCCGCTGGATGCCGGCGTGTTCAAGGCCCATCTCGCCCGGCGCTATCTCGCGGATTGAGCGCCGGCCGGCGCCTCAGGAGGTCGAGAATCGGTAGACCGAGACGTGCCGGTAGGTCTGGCCGGGGTCGAGCCGGGCGGTGGGATAATCCGCCCGGTTCGGCGCGTCGGGCCAGGTCTGCGGCTCCAGGCAGAAGCCGTCGGACTGGCGGTAGAGCCGGTCCTGTTTGCCCACCGCCGTGCCGTCGAGGAAATTGCCGGAATAGAATTGCAGCCCCGGCTGGTCGGTCAAAAGCTCCATCACCCGGCCGGAGCCGGGGTGCTCGACCCTGGCGGCGAGGCGCGGCGCCGGCGCGGCCCGCGCGTCGAGGCAGTAATTGTGGTCATAGCCGCGCCCGCGCTGCAGCTGCGGATGGGCCTCGCGGATGCGGGCGCCGATCGGGTGCGGCGTGCAGAAGTCGAACGGCGTGCCGTGCACGCTTTCCGGCCCGCCCAGCGGAATCGCCGCCGCGTCGACGGGGAGATAATCGTCGGCGTGGATCGTCAGCAGGTGGTCGAACACGTCGCCCCCCGCCTCCACCCCGCCAAGGTTGAAATAGCCGTGATGGGTGAGGTTGACGATCGTGGGCGCATCCGTCGTCGCCTCGAAGGCGATGGTCAGTTCGCCCGCCCCGCTCAGCGTATAGGTCACGCTCGCCGCCAGCGTGCCTGGAAAGCCCTGGTCGCCCGCCGGGCTGGTCAGGGCGAGGCGCAGCGACGGTGCTTGCCCCTCGCACAGCTCGGCCAGCGCCCACACCCGCTGGTCGAAACCCTGCGGGCCGCCATGCAGGGCATGGTCGCCATCATTGGCGGGAACGCGATACTCCGTGCCATCAAGCGCGAAACGCCCGCCGGCGATGCGGTTGGCATAGCGCCCCACCGCCGCGCCGAAGAAGCGCGGCTCGGTCACATAGGCGCCCGGCGCCTCATGGCCGAGCACGATATCGGCGAGAAGGCCATCCCGGTCGGGAACATGCAGCGCCTGCACGATGGCGCCGAGATCGAGCACCGCGACCTCGAATCCCCCCTCGCCGAGAAGGCGGAAACGCTGGACCTCAGTTCCATCCGGCAGCCTGCCGAAAGGCTCGCGCCGGATCCGGGCGCCCCCATGCTGGTTCATGCTCACTACTCAAGAAATTCCGGGTACGCCCTCGGGCGGGCCCGGCACGGCCTTCAACGTGCGCATTGTCCCCCGGTCCCACCGCGAATGCCAGCCCCGGCGAGCGCGAGAGCGCACCGCGCATTGACGGCGCGGGCGCCGCCGTTGGAAGCTCGGACGGCGTTTTGCCAATCAGGAGACGAGACCTTGGCGCAGTTCCACATGATCGCCGGCGCCCCCACGCCGGTCGCTCCCTTCAGCCATGCGGTGGAGGCCGATGGCTGGGTGTTCATCACCGGCCAGATGCCGACCTGGCCGGACGATGATTCCCGCCCGCTGCCCGAAGGGGTCGAGGCGCAGACGCGCCGCGTGATGGACAATCTCATCCTGGTCCTCGGCGGCATCGGGCTGGATCTGTCGCATGTGCTGCAGGCGCGGGTGTACCTCACCGATTTCAAGGGCGACTACCCCGCCATGAACGCGGCCTATGCCTCCTATTTCCCTGGCAACCGCCGCCCGGCCCGCACCTGCGTCGGCGTCACCGGCCTCGCCCGCGACGCGCTGGTGGAGATCGACCTCGTCGCCCGCCGCCCGGGCTGAACGACCTCCCACCCCAGGCGTTTGCGTCAGGCGTTTGCGTCGGGCGTTTGCGTCAGATCATGGACGCTGGCGCCGGGGGCCGGTCTGTGTCGTCCTGTCGTCAGTACATGCGGCGACACTGCAAGCGACCATATGGCAGCGACCATATGGCAAGCGACACGATCGGCACGGCGCCGGCGGCACGGAGGCGAGCACATGGACACGGCCACACGGCCCGGCACTGTCCCCCCCATCGACCATGGCAATTATGAGCGCCTGGTCGCCCGCGCCGGCGAGGTGGCGGCGCTGGAGACCGCCATCGCCCATCCCTGCGACGCCGCCTCGCTGCGCGGCGCGCTCGACGCCGCCACGGCCGGCTTCATCCTCCCGATCCTGGTCGGCCCGGTCGCCCGCATCCGGGCGGTGGCGGAAGCCGAGGGGCTGGAGCTTGCCGGCATCGAGATGATCGACACCCCCCACAGCGCCGCCTCGGCGGCGCGGGCGGTGGAGCTGGTGCGGGAGGGGCGTGTCAGCCTGCTGATGAAGGGCAGCCTGCACAGCGACGAACTGCTCGCCGCCGTCACCGCACGCGACACCGGCCTGCGCACCGGGCGGCGCATCAGCCATGTCTTCGTCATGGACGTGCCGAGCTATGCCGAGCCGCTGTTCATCACCGATGCGGCGGTGAACATCTTTCCCGACCTCGATGCCAAGCGCGACATCGTGCAGAACGCCATCGACCTGCATGTCGGGCTCGGCCTCGGGCGCCCGCGCGTCGCCATCCTCTCGGCGGTGGAAACCGTCACCACCTCGATTCCCAGCACCATCGAGGCCGCCGCTTTGTGCAAGATGGCCGATCGCGGCCAGATTACCGGCGGCGATCTCGACGGGCCGCTGGCGCTCGACAACGCCATTTCGCCGGAAGCCGCGCGAATCAAGGGCATCGTCTCCCCCGTCGCCGGAAGGGCCCAAATCCTCGTCGTGCCGGATCTTGAGGCCGGCAACATGCTGGCGAAGAACCTCACCTTCATGGCCGGCGCCGATGCCGCCGGCCTCGTGCTCGGGGCGCGGGTGCCGATCATCCTCACCAGCCGCGCCGACACGCTGAAGACCCGCCTCGCCTCCTGCGCGGTGGCGGTGCTCTATGCGCAGGCGCGGCTGCGCCAGCCGGGACTGGGAGGTTGATCGGGTGAACGAGGCCATCTTCGTCGTCAATGCCGGCTCGTCCAGCATCAAGTTCAAGCTCTACCGCGTGGTCGGCCGCGATGTCGCCCTCCTGCTCGGCGGCGCGCTTGACGGCATCGGCACCCGCCCGCGCCTGCAGGCGAAGGACGAGGTCGGCACGGTGCTGGTCGACCGCCGCTTCGCGCCGGATGAGATCGCCAAGGCGCCTGAGGCCCAGCACGCCATCAGCGAATGGGTGCTGCCGCATCTGAACGATGTCGAGCTGATCGGCGTCGGCCACCGCGTGGTGCATGGCGGGCCGCATTATTCCCACCCGGAGCGGGTGAACGACGAGGTGCTGCGCACGCTGGAAAGCTTCATCCCGCTGGCACCGCTGCACCAGCTGACCAATCTGGACCCGATCCGCGTCATCGCCGAGCGCCGGCCGGACCTGCCGCAGGTCGCCTGCTTCGACACCGCCTTCCACCGCGGCCATCCTGAGATCGCCGACCGCTTCGCCCTGCCGGACGAGCTCTACGAGGCCGGGGTGCGCCGCTACGGCTTCCACGGCCTGTCCTATGAATATGTCTCCGGCGCCCTGCGCGAGCTGGCGCCTGATCTGGCGCGCGGGCGCGTGGTCATCTGCCATCTCGGCTCGGGCGCCTCGGCCTGTGGCCTGCTCGACGGGCGGAGCCAGGAATCCACCATGGGCTTCACCGCGCTGGACGGGCTGCCGATGGGCACGCGCTGCGGGTCGCTGGACCCCGGCGTGGTGCTGCATCTCATCGAGCAGAAGGGCATGAGCGCGGCCGAGGTCGGCCACATGCTCTATCACGACAGCGGGTTGAAGGGGCTTTCCGGCCTTTCCAGCGACATGCGCGAATTGCTGGCGAGCGAGGTGCCCGCCGCCGCGCTGGCGGTGGACTATTTCACCCTGCACGTCGCGCAGGCGGTGGCGCAGCTGGCCGTGACGCTCGGCGGGCTGGATGCGCTGGTCTTCACCGCCGGCATTGGCGAGCACGCCCCCGAGATCCGCGCCCGCATCTGCGCCCGGCTTGGCCTGCTCGGCGTCGCGCTCGACGCGGCGGCCAATGCGGCTGGCGACACCTGGATCGACGCCGAGGGGCCCGGCCCGCATGTGCTTGTCATCCCCACCGACGAGGAGCGGATGATCGCCCTGCACACGCTGCGCCTGCTGCGCCCGGCGGCGTGAGGGCGAAGGCTGCCCTCAGCCCTCCAGCAGCGCGTAGGCCCGTGCCGCCGCCTCGAAGTCGCGGAAGCGGGTGGCCCGGCGCGCCAGCGCCTCGGCATCGCTGCCCCAGAGCTTTTCCTGCACCTCTTCATCGGCATGGGCGGCGCGCCAGGCCTCTTCCGGGGACAAGCGGCCATGCGCCACGGCCAGCGCGAGAATGGCCGAGCCGCTGAGCGTCGTCATCAGGTTCAGCGCCGCCAGCCGCAGCGGGTCGCCCGGCAGCGCGGCGGACAGCGCCTCCAGCGTGCGCGGGGGCTGGGCGACATGCACCACGCCCTCGCTCAGCATGAAGGTGGCGCCGAAGCGCTCGCGCGCCCAGGCGAGCAGCGGGTCCCACAGCTCGGCATGCAGCGCCACCAGCTGCGCCGGCGTATCGACGCGGTAGCAGAGCAGGTCGCTGCCGGCATAGCGCACGATCTCCTCGCCCACCTCCGTCATCGCCGAGGCGACGCCGTCAATGGCGGAATTGGCCAGCCGGGTGATCGGCATGGTCACGGGGTCGATGAATTCGCCCTGCGCGTCCCATTCCTGCGCCAGCGCCTGCGCCAGCCGCTCGCCCGCCACGGCGACGAGGTTGCGCCCCGGCGTGCGCACCGGGCGCCCGTCGAGCTCGATGCGGAACAGACCGTTCTCCGTCGCCGCCGCGCGTGCCTGCTTGTAGAAGCGCTTGGGCAAAGGCGGCCGTTCGGTGAAGCCCGGCCGCGCCGGCGCCTGAGGCGCGTCGGGGGTCATCTCGCTCACGCCACCGTCTCCCATTGAGTGTCGATCGCCCGCAGCAGCTCGTCGGCATCATCGACCAGCCATTGCGCGCCGGATTGCCGCAACAGCTCCGGCGCGTGATAGCCCCAGCTGACGCCGATGGCGCCGGCGCCGGCGGCGCGGGCCATCACCATGTCGAAGCTGGTATCGCCGATGAGAACCGTATCCCCCGCCGCGACGCCGGTCGCCGCCATCGCCTGGTGCACCATGGCCGGGTGCGGCTTGGAGGGGCCGTCGTCGGCCGTCTGGATGGTGACGAAGCGGCCCTCCAGCCCGTGATGGCCGAGCACCGCCGCCACGCCGCGCTGCGACTTGCCGGTGGCGATGCCGAGCAGCACGTCGTCGCGGGCCGACAGCGTGTCGATCAACGCCCGCATGCCGGGAAACATCGGCTCGCTGAAATCCGGCTCGGTGCGCAGTTCGCGGAAGGCCTGGCGGTAGAGATCGGCCAGCCGTTCGGCGGGAAAGCGCGGGTCGTCTTCGCCCAGCCGCTGCATCGCCTCCACCAGCGACAGGCCGACAATGCCGAGCACCGCCTCGCGCGGCGGCACGGCAAGCTCGGCGCGGGCGAAGGCGCGGCCCATGGCGGCGACAATGACGTGCTGGCTGTCCACCAGCGTGCCATCGCAATCGAACAGGATGAGTTTCATCGGCACACCACCGCGCAACGGATCTGGCGCGGCGCGCGTGTCTGCACGGCGGCGCGGGAGAGCCGTCGAAGTCGTGGATGCAGCCGGCGATGTCAACCCCCGCCGGGGTGCCGCCACCCGCGCCGCAGGAAGGGGCACAACGCAAACCGCGCGCCGGTGGGGGCGGCGCGCGGCAAGGTTGGTCGGTGCGGGCAGATCAGGCCGCGCGCAGGCTGCGCACGAGTTCCGTCACCTGCTGCTTGAGATCGCCGGCCTGACCGGCCAGCGCCCCGGACAGCGAGGTCAGCTGGGCGGAGGCCGCGCCGGTCATTTCGGCCGCACGGCCGACGCCGACGATGTTCTCGCTCACCATGGTGGTGCCGTTCGCGGCCTGGCTGGTGTTGATGGCGATCTCCTGCGTCGCGGAGTTCTGCTGCTCCACCGCGCTGGCGATGGTGGTGGTGGCATCGCGGATCTGCGCGATGGTGGTGACGATGTGCTCGATCGAGACCACCGTGCGGCTAGTCGCCTGCTGAATGTCGTTGACCTTCAGCCCGATCTCCTTGGTGGCACCGGCGGTCTGCTCGGCGAGCTGCTTGACCTCCTGCGCGACCACGGCGAAACCTCGGCCAGCATCGCCCGCCCGCGCCGCCTCGATGGTGGCGTTGAGCGCGAGCAGGTTGGTCTGGGCGGCGATGTCGGTGATCAGATTGACGACCTCGCCGATCTTGCTGGCGGCCTCGGACAGCTCGCGGATTTCGCTGGCGGTGCGGTTGACCACATCCGAACCGGAGACCGCGCGCGTCGCCGCGCCGCTGACCTGATTGCCGATCTCGCGGATCGACGCCGTCATCTCTTCGGTCGCCGCCGCCACGGTCTGCACGCTGCCCGAGGCTTCGGACGCGGCACTGCCGACGGCCGCCGCCTGGCGGGAGGTTTCCTCGGCGCTGGCGGCAAGATTGCGCGCCGCCTCGGAAACTTCGCCGGAGGAATTGGCGAGGGCGTTGGCCAGCGTGCCCATCTTCGATTCAAATTCATCGGCAATGGACTGGCGCTGGGCCGCGACACGCTCGGCGCCGCGAATCTCCGCCAGCCGGGCGTCCTCACGCGCCTTCTCGGCGTCGACCAGCGCCCGGCGCAGCACTTCTGCGGAACGCGCCATGCCGCCGATCTCGTCCTTGCGGTCGGTCCCGTCCACGGTGATGGCGAGCACGCCCTGGGAGAGATTGTCGAAGACCCCCCGCAGCCTTTCCAGCGGCCGCACCACGCCGATGCGCGTCGCCACGAACGCCAGGATCAGCACGAGCACGAGGCCGCTGGCCATCACGACATAGATGGTGGTGACGGCGGAATCGGCTTCGGCGCGCAGGCTGTCGGAGAGCTTTGTGACCTCACCTGCCCGGGCGTTCACGTCTGCGGCGATTTCGCCGATAAGCGCCATCGAGATCGGCATGCAGCGCGCATTCCATTCCGCGGCGATCTTGAGGTTCTCCCCGGCCGAGGTCGAGGCATTGGCGCGCTTGACGACGTCGCCGCACTGTTCGCCGACGAAGCTGTCGAATTTCGCCACCAGCGTCTTCACCTGCTCGGCGTTCGCGGGATCTTGAGTCGCCACATCCCCCATGCGCTCACGAAAGGAGGCGACGGCATCGTTCTGCACCTTGACCGCCGCCTCATTGTCCTCGTCGGTCGTTGCCGACAGCGACTGATAGACGCCCTGGTTGAAATAGACGGTGAAGCGGTTGGCCCGGGCCATTGCACGAGCGGCCGAGGCCGGGCCCGTCAGGGCATCGTGGTATGCCGAACTGATCGCCTGCATCTTTGTGCCGGCGAGGAGAATGGCGCCGCCAGAGAAGACGGCGAGCAGAAGCAAGAGGGCCGAGATCTTTCCGATCAGCGGCATATTTTTGAAGGACATGGGAGCTCCACGGGCTGGCCAGAACGCCCGGCGATATCCCGCCACAGGCGGTCTCATTCGGGACGTATGGCGCACCATTGAATGGTCGCCTTGTGTGAAGCTGTCGCGCGATGGGGGACCGGCGCGCACGCCGGGCGTGCGGGGCGTAGAGGCAAATGGTGGGCGGTGACGGGCTCGAACCGCCGACCCTCTCGGTGTAAACGAGATGCTCTACCAACTGAGCTAACCGCCCGAACGGCCTTCGCCGCCGCGTTTAAGCATCGACGGCGGGAGGCGGCAAGAGCTTCTTGTGAGACAAGAGCTTCTTGTGAGACAGCAGCTTCTTGTGAGGAGCCCCCTGTGAGGCAGCTTCCCGGGGCAGGACGTCTGCCGTGGCAGCTGCGGCCGCTGTGCGGCTGCGCCAGCTGCGGGGCGCGGGTGCCGCGCGATAGGCCGGGACGGCGCGTGTGCGCCTGCGGAAGCCTATGGGCCAGGTCTTGAGTGCCGGACAGGCGGTGGCCGGCCAGGGCGAGGGTCCGCCGGTAAGGCTACCGGCGAACCTGCCCCGATGGCGCCGCGCCGCACCCCGCACCGTGATGGCACGGGGGGCGCGGCCCCAGGGTGAAGATCAACCGTTGACGGTTTCCTTCAGGCCCTTGCCGGGCGTGAACTTCGGGGCCTTGGAGGCCTCGATCTTGACCGGGTTGCCGGTGCGCGGGTTGCGGCCCTCGCGCGCGGCGCGGGTCACGACGGAGAAGCTGCCGAAGCCGATCAGCTTGACTTCTTCGCCGGCCTTCAGCGAGGCGGCAATAGCGTCGAAGGTCGCGTCGACCGCAGCCGCAGCAGCGGCCTTCGTCAGCTTGGCCTGCTCGGCCACGGCGGCGACGAGTTCGTTCTTCGTGGTCATTTGACCGGTCCTTCCCTTGATTGCACAAGAATCGTCGATCGCATGCACCGACGACGGGCGGGCACACTTTCCCCAAAATGCGGCGATTGCAAGCGCCCCCGGCTAGAAACCCGCACAAATACACGACTTGAGGCGGATCGCATGTATTTTGATACCGCTTGTTGTGACAATGCGGCACGCCCGCAATTTAGGCGGAAACCACCTGTTCGGCGCCCGCCTCGGCCGGTGCGGCGGGCGAGGCGCGGCGGCGCCGCGCCGCAACGGCCGGCACATGCAAAAACGGCGGCGCCCGCCGGGCACCGCCGCTTCTGTTTCACCTCTCGCGCGCCCCTCAGTGGGCGGCGAGGCCGCCGATTTCGTCGCGGGCGATCACCGGCTCGACCTCGGTGGTCGGCGCCAGCACCTTCTCTTCCCAGACGATCGCCTCCGGCTGGCGGATGAGCGCGTGCTGCAGCACCTCGTCCATCCGCGACACCGGCACGATCTCCAGCGCGTTCTTCACATTGTCGGGGATTTCCGCCAGGTCCTTGGCGTTCTCCTCGGGGATCAGAACCTTCTTGATGCCGGCCCGCAGGGCCGCCAGCAGCTTCTCCTTGAGGCCGCCGATCGGCAGCACCCGGCCGCGCAGCGTGATCTCGCCGGTCATGGCGATGTCGCGACGGATCGGGATGCCGGTCAGCACCGAGGTCAGCACGGTCGCCATGGCGACGCCGGCCGACGGGCCGTCCTTCGGGGTCGCCCCTTCGGGAACGTGGACATGGATGTCGCGCCGGTCGAACAGCGGCGGCTCGATGCCGAAATCGAGGGCGCGCGAGCGGACATAGGAGGCCGCCGCCGAGATCGATTCCTTCATCACGTCGCGCAGATTGCCGGTGACGGTCATCTTGCCCTTGCCGGGCATCATCACGCCTTCGATGGTGAGGATCTCACCACCGACCTCGGTCCAGGCCAAGCCCGTGACCACGCCGACCTGGTCCTCGCTCTCGGCCTCGCCATAGCGGTATTTCGGCGCGCCGAGATAGTCCTCCAGCTGCTGGACCGTGACCTTGACCGTCTTCTTCTTGGTCAGCATCAGGTCCTTCACCGCCTTGCGGGCGAGGTTGGAAATCTCGCGCTCAAGGTTGCGCACGCCGGCTTCCCGCGTATAGCGGCGCACCAGCATCAGCAGCGCCTCGTCGTCGATCGACCATTCCTTCAGCTGCAGACCATGCTTGGTCAGCGCCTGCGGAATGAGGTGGCGGCGGGCGATCTCGACCTTCTCGTCCTCGGTGTAGCCGGCGATGCGGATCACCTCCATCCGGTCCAGCAGGGCCGGCGGGATGTTCAGCGTGTTGGCCGTGGTGACGAACATCACGCTGGAGAGGTCATAGTCGACCTCCAGATAGTGGTCGGCGAAGGTGTGGTTCTGCTCGGGGTCCAGCACCTCCAGCAGGGCCGAGGACGGGTCGCCGCGGAAATCGGCGCCCATCTTGTCGATCTCGTCCAGCAGGAACAGCGGGTTCGACTTCTTGGCCTTGCGCATCGACTGGATGATCTTGCCGGGCATGGAGCCGATATAGGTCCGGCGATGGCCGCGGATCTCCGCCTCGTCGCGCACGCCGCCAAGGGCCACGCGCACATATTCGCGGCCCGTCGCCTTGGCGATGGACTTGGCGAGCGAGGTCTTGCCGACGCCGGGCGGGCCGACCAGGCACAGGATCGGGCCGGTCAGCTTGTTCTGCCGGCTCTGCACGGCGAGATATTCGACGATGCGGTCCTTGACCTTGTCGAGGCCGAAATGGTCGGTATCAAGCACGTTCTGGGCGAAGGGCAGGTCCTTCTTGACCTTGCTGCGGTTACTCCACGGGATCGACAGCATCCAGTCGAGATAGTTGCGCACCACGGTGGCTTCCGCCGACATGGGCGACATCTGCCGCAGCTTCTTCAGCTCGTGCGTGGCCTTCTCGCGCGCTTCCTTGGAGAGCTTGACGGTCTTGATGCGCTCTTCCAGCTCGGCCAGCTCGTCGCGGCCGTCCTCGCCGTCGCCCAGCTCCTTCTGGATCGCCTTCATCTGCTCGTTGAGATAGTACTCGCGCTGGGTCTTCTCCATCTGGCGCTTGACGCGCGTGCGGATGCGCTTCTCGACCTGAAGGACCGAGATTTCGCTCTCCATCAGCGAGAGCACCTTCTCAAGGCGGGTGGTGACCTTGAGGATTTCCAGCACCGCCTGCTTCTCGGGGATCTTCACCGCGAGATGCGAGGCCACGGTGTCGGCCAGCTTCGAATGCTCCTCGATCTGGGTGACGACGCCGACGACCTCAGGCGAGACCTTCTTGTTCAGCTTCACATAGCTGTCGAACTCGGCCAGCACCGAGCGGCCGAGCGCCTCGGCCTCGACCTTGGCGCCAAGCTCTTCTTCCAGCGCCTCCGCCTCGGCCTCATAGAGGTCGGCGCGGTCGGTGTAGTGCCGGACCTTGGCGCGCGAAATGCCCTCGACCAGCACCTTCACCGTGCCATCGGGCAGCTTGAGCAGCTGCAGCACCGAGGCGAGCGTGCCGATCTTGTAGATGGAGGAGGTCTCCGGGTCGTCGTCGGAGGCGTTCTCCTGCGTCGCCAGTAGGATGAAGGTGTCGTTGCGCATCACCTCTTCGAGGGCGCGGATGGATTTCTCACGGCCGACGAACAGGGGCACGATCATGTGCGGGAAAACGACGATGTCGCGCAGCGGCAGGACCGGGAAGGTCTGAGGCACTCCCGGGGTGAGCGCGGTGCGAGGCTTGGGGCTCGTCATGGCTCTTTCCTTTCTGTTGGCGGCAGGCGACGTGTCCCGACGACAGGCGTCGTCAGGCGGCACCGTGCCGCAATGCGGCCGGAACGCGAACGTTGATCTCTGTGCGGGGGCTGCGTCAGGCGCGCTGGGCACGTCGATGCGGTCGAGGACCGGGGGTTGAGGCTCAGATGGCGATGCCCCCGCCCCCCGTCAAGGGAGCGGGCCGCGTCGCTGGCCGGGCGTGGCGGCCCGGCCCTGCCCACCGCCGGTTCCTCAGGCACTCGCGCCCGCATCGCCAGCCGCGCGGTCCGCGTAGATGTAGAGCGGACGCGCATTCTGCTCGACGACCTCTTTGCTGATGACGACCTCTTCCACCCCTTCAAGGCCCGGCAGGTCGAACATCGTGTCGAGCAGGATGCCTTCCATGATCGAGCGCAGGCCGCGCGCGCCGGTCTTGCGCTCGATGGCCTTGCGGGCGATGGCGCCCAGCGCTTCCTCGTGGATGGTCAGCTCGACATTCTCCATCTCGAACAGGCGCTGATACTGCTTCACCAGCGCGTTCTTCGGCTCGGAGAGGATCTTCTTCAGCGCCGCCTCGTCGAGATCGCCCAGCGTGGCGATGACGGGAAGGCGGCCGATGAATTCAGGGATCAGCCCGTATTTCAGCAGGTCCTCCGGTTCGACCTCGCGGAACACTTCGCCCGGCTTGCGGTCCTCGGGGGCGGAGACGACGGCGCCGAAGCCGATCGAGGTGCCCTTGCCGCGCGAGGAGATGATCTTGTCGAGGCCAGCGAAGGCGCCGCCGCAGATGAACAGGATGTTGGTCGTGTCCACCTGCAGGAATTCCTGCTGGGGATGCTTGCGCCCGCCCTGCGGCGGCACGGAGGCGACGGTGCCTTCCATGATCTTCAGCAGCGCCTGCTGCACGCCCTCGCCCGAGACGTCGCGGGTGATGGACGGGTTGTCGGACTTGCGGCTGATCTTGTCGATCTCGTCGATATAGACGATGCCGCGCTGCGCCCGCTCGACATTGTAGTCGGCCGACTGCAGCAGCTTGAGGATGATGTTCTCCACATCCTCGCCGACATAGCCCGCCTCGGTCAGCGTGGTCGCGTCCGCCATGGTGAAGGGCACGTCGAGGATGCGGGCCAGCGTCTGCGCGAGCAGCGTCTTGCCCGAGCCGGTCGGCCCGATCAGCATGATGTTGGACTTGGCCAGCTCGACGTCGCCGGCGTGCTTGGTCGCGTGGTTCAGGCGCTTGTAGTGGTTATGCACCGCCACCGAGAGGACGCGCTTGGCATGGAACTGGCCGATCACATAATCGTCCAGGACCTTGCAGATCTCCTTCGGGGTCGGGATGCCGTCGCGCGACTTCACCAGCGAGGATTTGTTCTCCTCGCGGATGATGTCCATGCACAGCTCGACGCATTCATCGCAGATGAACACGGTCGGTCCCGCAATGAGTTTGCGGACCTCGTGCTGGCTCTTGCCGCAGAACGAGCAGTAAAGAGTATTCTTGCTGTCGCCGCCGCCAACCTTGCTCATGCGTCTCTCCGTCCGCTCGGCAGTCCAGGCATTGCCCGGAACCGCCCCAGTCCCGCGGCCGCCGCGGGCCTCCAAGGGGGGAGAAACGCGACGGCTCGAAAACGCCGTCAAAAGGAAGCGACTTAAGGGTCCTTGTTCGGTGTCACAGCCAAGCACGCTAGCCGCGACACGATCAAGCGGGCAATCGAACCATCCCCGACTTCGCGGATGGGGCGCTGGCCCCGTCGTACCCCCGTCACACCTCCGGGCGACACTTCATTCTGCAGTCATGCAAGCGCGATACCGCGAAGCATGCAAGCCCGCGCTTCATTTCGGCGCGGGCTTCGATCTCAATATAGGAAGCCGAACCGGCTTCGGAAACACGGCGCAAACCCTCATCAGGGCTTCGCCGGAGCCTCCTCGGGACGCTTGTCGATCACTTTGTCGATAAGGCCAAAGGACTTGGCGACCTCGGCGGTCATGAAGTTGTCGCGCTCCAGCGCGTCCTCCACCGCCTTGATGTCCTGGCCCGTGTGCTTGACGTAGATCTCGTTGAGCCGCTGCTTGAGGCTCATGATCTCTTTGGCGTGCAGCATGATGTCCGTCACCTGGCCCTGGAAGCCGCCCGAGGGCTGGTGCACCATGATTCGCGCATTCGGCAGGGCGAAGCGCATGTCCTTCTCGCCGGCGGTCAGCAGCAGCGAGCCCATCGAGGCCGCCTGGCCGATGCACAGCGTCGACACCGCCGGCTTGATGAACTGCATCGTGTCGTAGATCGCCAGCCCCGATGTCACCACCCCGCCCGGGGAGTTGATGTACATCGAGATTTCCTTCTTCGGATTCTCCGCTTCGAGGAACAGCAGCTGGGCGACCATGAGGGTCGCCATGCCGTCCTCGACCGGGCCGGTCAGGAAGATGATGCGCTCCTTCAGGAGCCGGGAATAAATGTCGTAGGAACGCTCGCCCCGGTTGGTCTGCTCGACCACCATCGGGACCAGGTAGTTGTTCAAGGTATCAATCGGGTCACGCATATTTCGATCCTCGGCGGCACGGCGCGCCAGCGCCGCCCGCGAATCCAACCACCCTACAATAAAGGGAAAGCGCGTCCCTACCAGCCCGCCGGCGATGAAGTGGCGGACAGGGGAGCCGCGCGTGGCGCACGACTCCGCGAGTTCCGTCGGCCTCAGGCCGCCTTTTCGTCCTCGTCCTCGGCGTAGAGTTCCTCGCGCGAGACGGGGACTTCATTGACCGTGGCGAGTTCGAGCAGATAGTCGACCACCTTCTCCTCGAAGATCGGCGCGCGCAGGCTGGCCAGCGCCTGGGCGTTCTTGCGGTAGAACTCCCACACCTGCTGCTCCTGCCCGGGGAACTGACGGGCACGCTCGACGACGGCGCGGGTCACTTCGTCGTCCGTCACCTGAATGTTGTTCTTCTCACCGATTTCCGCAAGCACCAGCCCGAGGCGCACGCGGCGCTCGGCGATCTTCTGGTAGTCGGCGCGGGCGGCTTCCTCGGTGGTGTCCTCGTCGGCGAAGGTCTTCTTCTGGTTTTCCATCTCGGCGGTGACCGAGCCCCAGATGCCGTCGAATTCCTGCTGGGCCAGCGTCGGCGGCACGTCGAACTGGTGCAGCCCGTCGAGCGCGTCGAGCAGGCGGCGCTTGGCCTTGTTGCGGCTCTGCGCGTTGTGCTCCTGGGCGATGCGGCTCTTCACCTGCTCCTTGAGCGCCTCAAGGCTGTCCATGCCGAGCGTCTTGGCGAACTCGTCGCCGATCTCCATCTCGGTCGGGGACTCGATCATCTTCGCCGTCACCTCGAACGCGGCCGCCTTGCCGGCCAGATGCGCCGCCTGGTAGGCCTCGGGGAAGGTCACGTTGACGGTGCGGGTCTCGTCTTCCTTGATGCCGACGAGCTGCTCCTCGAAGCCGGGGATGAAGCTGTTGGAGCCGAGCACCAGCGGAACGTCCTCGCCCGAGCCGCCCTCGAACACTTCGCCGTCGATCGAGCCGACGAAGGACAGGGTGACGCGGTCGCCGTTCTCGGCGGTGCCGTCCGGCTTGGCGGCGTAGGGGCGGTTGGCCTCGGCGATCCGCTTGACGGTCTCTTCGACCTCCTCGTCGGACACGGCCAGCACCGGCTTGTCGAGGGTGATGCCCTTGAAGTCGCCGAGCGTGATCGCCGGCAGCACTTCGAGGTTCACGGTGAAGGACAGGTCGGCCTTGCCCTCGATCACCTCGTTGACCGCCGCCTCGTCCTGCGGCAGCTCGACCTTCGGCTGCATGGCCAGCTTGAAGCCGTTATCCTCGATGATCTTGGTGTTAGCCTCGTTCACCGCCTGGTCGATCACCTCGGCCAGCACGGACTTGCCGTACATGCGCTTGAGATGGGCGACCGGCACCTTGCCGGGGCGGAAGCCGTTGAGGCGGACCTTGTCCTTGAGCTCGCTGAGGCGCGCATTGGCCTTGGCGTCAAGTTCGGCGGCCGGCAGCACCACGCGATATTCGCGCTTGAGACCTTCGGCGAGGAGTTCGGTGACCTGCATTTTCAATCGGCCTTCGTCTTGTTTGCCGCTTGCGCGAGCTCTCGAATGTCTGTGTGCGAGGCCGCGTGAACGACGTCGGCCCCGCTCGGTGCAAATGGGTCGGAGGGCGGCACCGGACAAGGGCAGGCGCTGGTGCGGGCGGAGGGACTCGAACCCCCACGACTCTCGCCACTGGAACCTAAATCCAGCGCGTCTACCAGTTCCGCCACGCCCGCGGTTGCACCTGTCGCCCGCCGCATCGTCCGGGAAGGACGCGCATGGGCGCATGGGCGCGCACCCGAGAAGGTACCGCCAGCCGGGTGCGGGCTTATAACACGGTCATGACGCTGCGCCAGCGCAAAATGCGCGCCCTCGCCCGCCGCTACACAGCCCCGAGAAAGCCGAACAGCCGGCGATAGACCGGGCGCAGCGCCTCGATCAGATCGTCGGCCACCAGCCCCGGCCCGGCCTCGCGCGCCGCCTCGCCATGCAGCCAGACAGCGGCACTGGCCGCCTCGAAGGGCGGCATGCCCTGCGCCAGCAGTCCGCCGACGATTCCCGCCAGCACGTCGCCCGCCCCCGCCGTCGCGAGAAAGGGGGGCGCATTCGCGGCGATCGAGGCGCGCCCGTCCGGGCTCGCCACCACCGTGTCGGGACCCTTGAGCAGCAGCGTCGCCCCGAGCCGCACCGCCCCGGCGCGCGCCCGCTCCAGCCGCGAGGGCGCCTCCAGCACGTCCGGGCAGCACTCGAACAGCCGGGCGAACTCGCCCTCATGCGGGGTGGCGACCGCCGCCGGCGCGGCTTCCAGCGCCTGCGCCAGCGCATCCGCCGCGCCGGTGAAGGAGGTGATGAGGTCGGCGTCGATCACCAGCCGGCGGTCGCGACAGGCCGCCAGTCGCTCACGCGCGCCCGGCCCGACGCCGAGGCCGGGGCCGAGCACCACGGTCGTCAACCTGGGATCGGCCAGCAGATGCGCCAGCCCGGCGGCATCCTCCACCGGCCGCACCATGACGGCGGAGAGATTGGCCGCGTGGATCGCCAGCGCCTCGGCCGGGCACGCCACCGTCACCAGCCCCGCCCCGGCCCGCAGCGCGGCGCGGGCGGCAAGCCGCGTCGCCCCGGTCGCCTGCGCCGGGCCGGAAACGGCGACGAGGTGGCCGCGCGCATATTTGTGCCCCTGCGGCGCCGGCACCGGAAAATGACCCGCCCACAGGTAAGGCACGTTCTCGAAGGCGCGGGGAGCGATCACATCAAGCGCTTCCTGCAGGATGCCGATATCGGCCACGGTCAGTTCGCCCGCATGCAGGCGGCCCGGCAGCAGCACATGGCCGGGCTTGGGCCGGAAGAAGGTGACGCTCCAGCGCGCCTGGATTGCCGCCCCGCGCACCGCGCCGGTGGCGCCGTCGATCCCGGAAGGCAAGTCGACCGCCAGCACCGGCACGCCGGCGGCGTTCACCCGCTCCACCAGTTCCCGTGCGACGCCGTCGAGATCGCGCGCCAGCCCGGCGCCGAACAGCGCGTCGATGACGAGATCGACCCCCTCCAGCGCCACGCCCTCGCCCGGCTCGACCGGCCCCGTCCACTGCGCCGCCATGAGCGCGGCATCGCCACGCAGGGCGGCGCGCTCCCCGAGCAAGGCGAGGCGCACCCGGTAGCCGACCGCGGCCAAAAGGCGCGCCGCGACGAATCCGTCGCCGCCATTATTGCCGGGCCCGCACAGCACCAGCACCCGCCCGCCCGCCAGCGTCACCCGCGCCGCGCGGCGGGCGACCGCTTCTCCCGCCCTTTCCATGAGCAGGGCGCCGGGCACGCCGCCGGCGATGGTGAAGGCGTCGGCGCGCGCCATTTCGGTGGGAGTGAGAAGCTCCATGAAACCTTGTTCCTGCACGGTCTGGCCGGTGCTGAGAGGCCGGGCGGCAGCTTAGCCGAAACCGGCGGCGCGGGTCGAATGGGGCCGTCGTCGCAGCAAACAGCGGCAAATGCCCACGTTTCGCGCAGCCCTCGGGAGCCGGGAGCGGCACTGACTGCCTATTACTTAATCAATCCGCTCAAAACTTCATCATTCGTTGAAAACGAAGCTGTTTGGCCCGCCGCATGGCGGCGTGCGATGATGCGATATTAACGGTTTCCGGCGACACTGGGGTGCTTGGCATGGGTTCTGCTTCTTCGCGACCCGACTCGGCCGGGCGTCGCGGATCGACGAGTCAGGGAGACGAGGTCAGATGAAGAAGATTGAGGCCATCATTAAGCCCTTCAAGCTCGACGAGGTGAAGGAGGCGCTGCAGGAAATCGGCCTGCAGGGCATCACCGTCACGGAAGCCAAGGGCTTCGGCCGGCAGAAGGGGCACACGGAACTCTATCGCGGCGCGGAATACGTCGTCGATTTCCTGCCCAAGGTGAAGATCGAGATCGTGGTCGCCGACGAAACGGTGGAAACCGCGATCGACGCCATCCGCCGCGCCGCCCAGACCGGCCGCATCGGCGATGGCAAGATCTTCGTTTCCAACATCGAAGAGGCCATTCGCATTCGTACCGGTGAGTCGGGCGTCGACGCCATCTGAGAGCCAGCGTAGTATGGTCGCGCATATGAGCGCGCCGCATCCTGATAGGGTGCGGCGCGTATCGTCGTTGACCATCCGCTTGGGACCAGCTGCCCCTCAAAAGACGGCAGTATCAGAAGAGGTACGAACAATATGACGACGGCCAAGGATGTACTGAAGCTAATAAAGGACAACGACGTCAAATACGTCGACCTGCGCTTCACCGATCCCCGCGGCAAGTGGCAGCATGTGACCTTCGACATCTCGATGGTCGACGAAGATTTCTTCGCCGAAGGTCAGGCATTCGATGGTTCCTCCATTGCGGGCTGGAAGGCCATCAACGAATCGGACATGCACCTGCAGCCCGATCTCGATTCCGTCACCATCGACCCGTTTTTCGCCGAGACCACCATGGTCGTGGTCTGCGACGTGCTGGAGCCGACCACGGGCGAGCCCTATGGCCGCGACCCGCGCGGCATGGCGAAGAAGGCCGAGGCCTATCTGAAGTCCACCGGCATCGGCGACACCATCTATATCGGGCCGGAAGCCGAGTTCTTCATCTTCGACGATGTGCGCTTCACCGCCGATCCCTACAACACCGGCTTCAAGCTCGATTCGGTCGAACTGCCCACCAATGGCGGCACCGAATATGAGGGCGGCAATCTCGGCCACCGCGTGCGCACCAAGGGCGGCTATTTCCCGGTGCCGCCGGTCGACAGCTGCCAGGACCTGCGCGGCGAGATGCTTGCCGCCATGGCCCGCATGGGCGCCAAGGTCGAGAAGCACCATCACGAGGTCGCTTCCGCCCAGCATGAGCTGGGACTGAAGTTCGACACGCTGGTGACGATGGCCGACCAGCTGCAGATCTACAAGTACTGCATCCACCAGGTCGCCAACGTCTATGGCAAGACGGCCACCTTCATGCCGAAGCCGATCTTCGGCGACAACGGCTCGGGCATGCATGTGCACCAGTCGATCTGGAAGGACGGCAAGCCGCTGTTCGCCGGCAACAAATATGCCGACCTCAGCCAGGAATGCCTGTGGTACATCGGCGGCATCATCAAGCACGCCAAGGCGCTGAACGCCTTCACCAACCCGCTGACCAACTCCTACAAGCGGCTGGTCCCCGGCTATGAGGCCCCGGTTCTGCTCGCCTATTCCGCGCGCAACCGCTCGGCCTCCTGCCGCATTCCCTACACCACCTCGCCGAAGGCCAAGCGCGTCGAGACCCGCTTCCCGGACCCCGGCGCGAACCCCTACCTCGCCTTCGCCGCGCTGCTCATGGCCGGTATGGACGGCATTCTGAACAAGATCGATCCCGGTCCGGCGATGGACAAGGACCTATACGATCTGCCGCCGAAGGAGCTGAAGAAGATCCCGACCGTCTGCGGCTCGCTGCGCGAGGCGCTGTCCTCGCTCGACAAGGACCGCGACTTCCTCAAGAAGGGCGGCGTGTTCGAGGACGACTTCATCAACGCCTATATCGAGCTGAAGATGGTCGAGGTCATGCGCTACGAAATGACCCCGCACCCGGTCGAGTTCGAGATGTACTATTCGGTCTGACCGGCACGCCGGCCGACCAACGGAAAGGGGCGCCGCGAGGCGCCCCTTTTTTGTCTGACCGGCATGTCACTGCCATGCCGGCAAACAAAAAGGGCGGGTCCAAGGACCCGCCCTTTCGTATTGGCAGAGAAGCCGATCAGCGCTTCGAGAACTGGAAGCTGCGGCGGGCCTTGGCCTTGCCGTACTTCTTACGCTCGACGACGCGCGAATCGCGGGTCAGGAAGCCGCCCTTCTTCAGCGGGCCGCGCAGCTCGGGCTCGTAATAGGTGAGCGCGCGCGAAATGCCGTGGCGCAGCGCGCCGGCCTGGCCGGAGAGGCCGCCGCCGGAAACGGTGCACACCACGTCATACTGGCCGGTACGGGCCGCCGTGGTGAAGGGCTGCTGGATGATGAGGCGCAGCACCGGACGGGCGAAATACACCTCGATCTCGCGCTCATTGACCAGGATCTTGCCGGTGCCGGGGCGGACCCAGACGCGGGCGACCGCGTTCTTGCGCTTGCCGGTGGCGTAGGCGCGGCCCTGGCGGTCCAGCTTCTGGACATGCTTGGGGGCCTCGGGGGCCTGGGACTTGAGGGCTTCGAGCCCGTCGAGCGACTGGATGAGCTCAGCCATGATCAGTTCCCCACATTCTTGCGGTTGAGCGCGGCGACGTCGAGCGTCTCCGGCTGCTGGGCTTCATGCGGATGGGTGGCACCCTTGTAGACGCGCAGATTGCCCATCAGCTTGCGGCCGAGCGGGCCGCGCGCCAGCATGCGCTCAACGGCCTTCTCGACCACGCGCTCGGGGAAACGACCTTCGAGGATGAACTTGGCCGTCCGCTCCTTGATGCCGCCGGGGAAGCCGGTGTGGTGGTAGTAGACCTTGTCGTCGCGCTTGCGGCCGGTCAGCACCACCTTGTCGGCATTGATGACGACGATGTTGTCGCCGCAATCGACATGCGGGGTGTAGATCGGCTTGTGCTTGCCCTTGAGGCGGGTGGCGATGATGGTCGCGAGACGACCGACCACAAGGCCGGACGCGTCGATCACGACCCATTTCTTCTGAATATCGGCGGGTTTTGCCGAAAACGTCTTCATGGGAAAATCCATATGCAAGGGCGCGGAATGCCCGCACCTCTCTCGTGGCGGGTTTCTAGACGAGCCCATGCGCAACGTCAATGTCGCCACACGCCGAATTCATGTTAGTAATCAACGGGTTGCAATTTAGGTATTTTAATACCCCGTGCTAACCCCTTGATTTCGACCTCCCGCCGCCCCTGCCGCCCGCACCATCGGCGCGAAAAAGCTCGCCTCGCCCGCCACGCGGTCCCATATGGCACGACGCGCCCGCCTCCAGCTGTCAGGTCCTGCGATGAATCACGATTCCTATGACGACGCCTTCCTCGCCGACTGGCTCGCCGGAGTGCGAACCATTGCCGTGGTCGGCGCCAGCCCGAAGCCCGATCGCCCCAGCCATGGCGTCGCGCTCTATCTTGCCCAGCGCGGCTACAAGGTGTTCGCGATCAATCCCGGCCAGGCCGGGCGCGCCATTGCCGGCCTGCCGACTTATGCCCATCTCGCCGATGTGCCCGAGCCGGTCGACATGGTCGACGTGTTCCGCGCCCCCGAACATCTCCAATCCGTGGTCGGGGAAGCGCTGGCGCTCTCCCCCCGGCCCAAGCTCATCTGGGGCCAGCTCGGCGTGCGCGACGATGCGGCGGCGGCGCGGGCCGAGGCCGGCGGCATCGCGGTCATCATGAACCGCTGCCCGGCGATCGAGATCCCCCGCCTGCGCCTCGCCCGGCCGGCCTGAGGGCGCGGCGGTTTCCGGCGACGGCCCTCGCGCCTCTCCGTCCGGCCGATATCAACAGCGTTATTACGCTGTTTAATTCTTTCTCCAATCCTGTTGCGTTTTTTAGCGGAGGCGCGACACTGCCGGCCAAGACGCCCGCAGCGTCCCGCGCCCTTGCGCGGATCGCCGGCCGTCGACAGGAGAACGCCAATGACCGACGCCACCTCGCCCGCTCCGGGCTTCGCCACCCTCGCCGTCCATGCCGGCGCCGCGCCCGACCCGACCACCAAGGCGCGGGCCACGCCGATCTACCAGACCACCTCCTTCGTGTTCGACGATGTCGACCACGCCGCCTCGCTGTTCGGGCTGAAGGCGTTCGGCAATATCTATACCCGCATCGGCAACCCGACCAATGCGGTGCTGGAAGAGCGTGTGGCGGCGCTGGAAGGCGGCACCGCCGCCCTCGCCGTGGCCTCCGGCCATGCCGCGCAGCTGCTGGCTTTCCAGACCCTGTTGACCCCCGGCGACGAGTTCATCGCCGCCCGCAAGCTCTATGGCGGGTCGATCAACCAGTTCAACCACGCCTTCAAGAGCTTCGGCTGGAACGTGGTGTGGGCTGATTCCGACGATGTCGCCTCGTTCGAGCGCGCCATCTCGCCGCGCACCAAGGCCATCTTCATCGAGTCGATCGCCAATCCCGGCGGCATCGTCACCGACATCGCCGCCATCGCGAAGATCGCCAAGCGCGCCGGCGTACCGCTGATCGTCGACAACACGCTGGCCACCCCCTACCTCATCCGCCCCTTCGAGCACGGCGCCGACATCATCATCCATTCCGCCACCAAGTTCCTCGGCGGCCACGGCAACTCCATTGGCGGTGTGCTGGTCGATGGCGGTTCGTTCGACTGGATGCGCGAGGGGCGCTACCCCTTCCTGTCGCAGCCGCGGCCGGAATATGAGGGCATCGTCATTGGCGAGGCCTTCGGCAATTTCGCCTTCGCCATCGCCGCCCGCGTGCTGGGCCTGCGCGATCTCGGCCCGGCGCTGTCGCCGTTCAACGCCTTCCTGCTGCTCACCGGCATCGAGACCCTGCCGCTGCGCATCCAGCGCCATTGCGACAACGCGTTGGCGGTGGCCAAGCATCTCGCCGACCACCCCAAGGTCTCCTGGGTCAGCTATCCCGGCCTGCCGGGCGACCGCTATTACAACCTCGCCCAGCAGTACACGCCGAAGGGCGCGGGGGCGGTGTTCACCTTCGGGCTGAAGGGCGGCTTCGAGGCGGGCGTGGCGCTGGTGTCGGGGGTGAAGCTGTTCTCGCACCTCGCCAACATCGGTGACACCCGCTCGCTCATCATCCACCCCGCTTCCACCACCCATCGCCAGCTCGCCGACGAGCAGAAGGTGCTGGCCGGTGCGGGCCCGGATGTGGTGCGGCTGTCGGTCGGCATCGAGGACGTGGCCGACATCATCGCCGATCTTGATCAGGCGCTGGAGCGCGCCTGAGTCACGCCATGCTTTCGCCAGCCTTGCAGATCGTGAACGAATTGTGAGCGTGTCATGCGCGGCCCGCAGGGCTGGGATGCGGTATATTTCCTACCAAATGAGCAGGGTGTCAAATATATAGGCATCGGAATGATTAACGGACGTGCAGCTGCCGGGGATGCCCGGAGGCCGCGATCCGGTTAACCGAAAACCGATGGAGACTGACATGCTGCTTTGGGGCCTCGTTGCCAAGCAGATCCGCCGCTACCAGGCGTATCGCCGCACTCTAATCGAGCTCTCCCAGCTCGACGATCGCACCCTCGCCGACATCAACGTGTCGCGTGGCGAGATCACCAGCGTTGCCCGTCGCGCCGCCGCTGCGGCGTGATGCGCCTTTGAGGTGGGACGAACACGCCTCATCGCACTGATCGTCCACCTCATCGCACTGATCGTACGGCCCCGGAATTTTCCGGGGCCGTTCTTTTTTGCCCCCGTTCCGTGCTAAGCCGCGCACGGATTTGTTGAGCAGCGGCAGGATATGAGCATCACCGAAAAGCGCCCGGTTCACATTGTCGGCGGCGGCCTCGCCGGCTGCGAAGCCGCCTGGCAGCTCGCCCGGCGCGGTATTGCGGTGGTGCTGCACGAGATGCGCCCGACCCGCTCCACCGACGCCCACAAGACCGACAGCCTGGCCGAGCTTGTGTGCTCTAACTCCTTCAGATCAGACGATTCTTCCAATAATGCCGTCGGCGTTTTGCACGCCGAGATGCGTCGCCTCGGCTCGCTCATCATGACCTGCGCCGACAGCCACCAGATCCCCGCCGGCGGCGCGCTGGCAGTGGATCGCGAGGGCTTCGCCGAGGCCGTCACCGCCGCCGTCACCGCGCATCCGCTGATCACGGTGGAGCGCGGCGAAGTCGCCGGCCTGCCGCCGGAGGAATGGGACAGCGTCATCGTTGCCACCGGCCCCCTCACCTCCCCCGCGCTGGCCGAAGCCATCCGCACCCGGACGGACGAGCAGGCGCTGGCCTTCTTCGACGCCATCGCGCCGATAATTCACTTTGATTCCATAGACATGGACGTGTGCTGGTTCCAGTCGCGCTACGACAAGATGGGCCCCGGCGGCACCGGCGCCGACTATATCAACTGCCCGATGGACAAGGAGCAGTACGAGGCCTTCGTCGCCGCGCTGGTCGCCTCGGACACCGTGCCCTTCCGCGAATTTGAGAACACGCCCTATTTCGACGGCTGCCTGCCGATCGAGGTGATGGCTGCGCGCGGCGCCGAAACCCTTCGCCACGGCCCGATGAAGCCGATGGGGCTGACCAACGCGCACAATCCGACGGTCAAGGCCTATGCCGTGGTCCAGCTGCGGCAGGATAACGCCTTGGGCACGCTCTATAATATGGTCGGCTTCCAGACCAAGACCCGCCATGGCGAGCAGGTGAAGCTGTTCCGCATGATCCCGGGCCTGGAGAAGGCGGAATTCGCCCGGCTCGGCGGCCTCCACCGCAATACCTACCTCAATTCCCCCCGCGTCCTCGACGCCACGCTGCGGCTGAAGGCCGAGCCGCGCCTGCGCTTTGCCGGCCAGATCACCGGCTGCGAAGGCTATGTCGAGAGCTCCGCCATGGGGCTGATGGCCGGCCTGTTCGCGGCGGCCGAGCGGCGCGGTGAAGCGCCCGCTTTGCCCCCCGCGACCACCGCCCATGGCGCCCTGCTCAACCACATCACCGGTGGCCATATCGAGACGGTGGAAGCGGGCCCCCGCTCCTTCCAGCCGATGAACATCAATTTCGGCCTTTTCCCCCCGCTCGACGCCAATCCCACCCGCGACACCGAGGGCAACCGTCTGCGTGGCACGCAGAAGACCGTGGCCAAGAAGCAGGTGCTCGCCGCCCGCGCCCTTGCCGACCTCGACGCCTGGGCCAAGGGCCATGCCGACGAACCGGACGAGGCTGCCGCGTGAGCTTCACGGTTCCTGCCAGGGGCGGCGTGTTCGAGCTCGACACCGTGCTCAAGCGCGACACCTTCTCCACCATTGAGCGCGGCTTCTGGCGCGATGCCGGCGGCATCGTCTACCCGGCGGTACGGCGCAACTATGCCGAGGTGAAATGGTGGGTGAAGCCGCTCGCCCGCCACTTCGCCGCCCGCGAGGCGCGCGCGCTGATCCGCGCCGAGGGCAGTGGCCACACCGTGCCGGTCTATGCGCTGGAAGAGGGCTATCTGGTGCGCGGCTTCGTCGACGGCATCCCGCTGCAGATCGCCCGGCCGCGCGGCGATCGCGCCTATTTCGCCTCCGCCCGCAAGGGCTTGCGCGAGGTGCATCGCCGCAACATCGCCCATAACGACCTCGCCAAGCCGCAGAACTGGCTCTACGCCGCCGATGGCCGCGCGGTGCTGATGGATTTTCAGCTCGCTATGGTGTTTTCCCGGCGCAGCAAGGCCTTCCGCGTCGCGGCCTATGAGGATATCCGCCACTTCCTCAAGCAGAAGCGCAGCTACTGCCCGGAGGCGTTGACCGCGCGGGAAAAGAAGATCCTCGCCCGCAAAAGCCTGTTCACCCGGGTGTGGATGCAGACCGGCAAGCAGGTCTACAATTTCGTCACCCGGCGCCTGCTCAACTATCACGACACCGAAGGGCGCGGCCCGCGCGCGATGGAACAGGGCCCCCGCATCGCCAGCGCGCTGGCGGAGCTGGCGGGCTTGCGCGCCGTGCATATCTGCGACTTCCCCACCGCCGGCCATTCCTTCGGCCTCTACGCCTTTGTCGAAGCCGAAGGCGTCACCGAGGACGCGCTGCGTGCTCATCTCGCCGCCCGCCTGCCGGACCTGCTGCCGCCCGAGCATCTCCAGGTCGTCCCCGCCCTGCCGCGCGACGCCACCGGCGCCGTGCGCGACGACCTGCTGCGGCTGGTGGCGCTGAACCAGCTCGACCAGCTGTCGCAGCTGCCGCGCGGCCCGCAGGAAGAGGAAGCGCTGACCCTCATCATCCGCGACCGCCGCAATCTCAGCGACCGGGTGCGCGGCGGAATCTAGCTCAAGCGGCGGAATCGGCCGGGCTGCCGGCCTGCGCCCGCAATTCGCGCACGAAGGCGTCGACCAGCGGCTGCTCGCCCTTCAGCCGGCGGGTGGCGGCGAAATGGGTGGTCTCGAAGCCATAGGCTTCCGGCCGCAGCACCCGCATCTGGCCCCGCGCCACCCAGTCCTCGCCGATATGGCGCGGGAGATAGCCGATGAAGCGCCCCGACAGGATCATCATCACCTGCGCCTCCATCTGCACGATGGCGCCGCTCGCCCGCGGGTGGTTGACCCGGTAGAGGTCATCGAGGTGGCGATAGCGCCGCACCGAGAACAGCGCCTCCTCGATCCGCGCATGGGTGATCTCGCTGCCCGGCACCGTGAACAGCCCATGGCCGCGCCCACAATAGAGCGCCTGCGCCTCGCGGTTGAGCGGGACATAGGTGATCCCCGGCACCTTCTGCGAGAATGGCCCGACCACGAGATCGCGCGCGCCCTCCATCAGCGCCCGCTCCAGCTCCAACGGCGTTCCCAGTTCGAGATCGACGAACACTTCGGACGCATAGGCCATGTAGCGTGCCAGCGCCGTCTGCAGGCCGAGTTGCGGATTGGTGACGACGCCGTCGACGATGCCCACCCGCAGCCGACCGACCAGCCGCTGCTGATCGCGGCCGATCCGGCCATGGAAGGCGTCGATGTCCTCGAACAGCCGTTTGGTGGCGGCGAGGGTCGATTCGCCGAACGGCGTCAGCCGGAACCCCGCCCTGCCCCGCTCGCAGAGCTGGCCGCCGAGCTTGCGCTCCAGCGCGGCCAGATGGGTGGAGAGGGTGGATTGCGACAGGTTCAGCGCGATCTGCGCATCCTGGAAGCCGCCCTCCTGCGCCAGCACGACAAAGACGCGCAGCAGCCGCAGGTCGATATTGTCGAGACGGCGCATGCACACTCCCAATTCGTCAGGGCGGCCAGCGCGCCGCCAAAGTCCACACGGTCCCAATCGGGCGGATGTCAGCCTGCCCCCTTTGCAGCCTCACATCGACATTTGTCGATGTATCCTTCCACTAAATCCTATTCTTCCAGAACTGAATATGGAGAACGATGGGCTGTCCTCAAGGAACCCATCGTGCCCCACCCCTTCCTCTCCCGGTCCCACCCATGACACTCGACGGCCTTTCCGGTCGCACCGTGCTGGTCACCGGCGCCAGCCGTGGCATCGGCCTTGGCATTGCCCGCGCCTTCGCCGCCGCCGGGGCGGATCTGCACATGCTGGCCGAGGACGACGCGATCCATGAGGCGGCCGAGCGCCTCGGCGCGCGCGGCCACCACGCCGACATCACGTCGTCCGGTGACGTGGCCAGGGTCGCTGACGCCCTCCCCCATCTCGATGTGCTGGTGAACAATGCCGGCCTGGAGCGCGTCACCCCGCTGGACGATCCCGGCCCGGAGAACGAGGCCGTCTTCCGCCGGGTGGTCGAGATCAATGTCGTCGGCACCTTCCTCATCACCCGCGCCGTGCTGCCGCGCCTCACCCATGGCGGGCGCATCATCAACACCGCCTCGATCTGGTCGCGCGGGGCCGAATCGCTGTTCGGCGCCTATGTCGCCTCCAAGCACGCGGTGATCGGCCTCACCAAGACCTGGGCCAAGGAGCTTGGCCCGCGCGGCATCACCGTGAACGCCGTCTGCCCCGGCTGGGTGCGGACCGAGGCCTCGCTGCGCTCGCTCCACGCCATGGCGGCACGCACCGGCATCGCGCCGGAAGCTCTGCTGGAGGACATCGTCGCGGCGCAGATCCTGCCGGGTTTCATGGACCCCGAGGACGTGGCCGGCACATATCTCTTCCTCGCCTCCGACCTTGCCGGCAACATCACCGGCCAGAGCCTGGGCGTGGATCGAGGAGAATACCCATGGTAGCCCCGCACAAGGACAGCCCCCATAAGGATGTGCGCGTCATCGTCACCGGCGCGGCAAGCGGCATCGGCCGCGCCTGCGCCGATGCGCTCAGCGCCGCCGGCGCAAGGGTCATCGGCTTTGACCTGCATCCGCCACCGGACGAGACGCACTGGCCGACCATTCTGGTCAATGTCGCCGACGAGGCCTCGGTCATCGGCGGCATGGAAGCGGCAAAACGGGAACTGCGCGGCCTCGACGTCATCGTCAACTGCGCCGGAATCTGCGTGGAAACACCGCTGGCGAACTTCGACATCGCGGCCTTCGAGCGCATGGCGGCCGTCAATGTGCGCGGGCCGATTCTGATGGCGCGCGAGGCGCTGAGCCGCTTCAGCGGCGACGGCCCCATCCGTGGGCGCATCATCAACATCGCCTCCGAGCTGGCCTATCTCGGCCGCGCCGGCTTCTCCGGCTATGCCGGCACCAAGGGCGCCATCCTCACCCTCACTCGCTCCTGGGCGCGCGAGCTGGGGCCGGACATTCTGGTCAATGCCATCGCGCCGGGGCCGGTGGATACGCCGCTGCTCGATTTCGACAATCTCAGCGAGGAGCTGAAGCGGCTGGAGACGGGCAACCCGTCCCGCCGCGTCGGCCGCCCGGAGGAGGTCGCGCAGGCCGTGCTGTTCCTCGCGAGCCGCAGCACCACCTTCATCACCGGCCAGTGCATCAGCGTCGATGGCGGCGCGGCGATGCACTGAACCGAACGGCAATCAGCACTCAGGGGGACCGGATGGTCGACAGCGTACGTCTCGACGAACTCAGCTGGCCGGAATTCGCGGCGAAGATCGCCGCTGGCGCGCCGGTCCTCCTGCCGCTCGGCTCCACCGAACAGCATGGCCCGCATCTGCCGCTCAATGTCGACGTGGTGCTGCCCACCGGCGTGTGTGAGCGCATCGCCCGCGAGGTCGGCGGCCTCGTCGCCCCCACCGTCGCCTATGGCTGCAAGTCGATGCCGCGCTCGGGCGGCGGCGAGCAGTTCCCCGGCACCCTCAGCGTCGACGCCCACACCTTCGCGCTGGTGCTGCGCGACGTCATCCGCAACCTCGCCCGGCAGGGCGTGCGCCGGCTGGTGGTCGTTAACGGTCATTACGAGAACCTCTGGCCCTCGGTCGAAGGCCTCGATCTCGCCCGCCGCGAGATTGCCCGCGATGGCATCACCGATTTCACCGTGATGCGGCTGGAGTACTGGGACTTCGCCCAGCGCGCGACGCTGGAGAGCATCTTCCCGGCCGGCTTCCCCGGCATTGAGCTGGAGCATGCCAGCCTGATGGAAACCTCGCTGATGCTGGTGCTGCGGCCGGATCTGGTCGAGATGGACAAGGTGCCCAGCGACGGGCCGGCCACCTTCCCGCCCTATGACCGCTTCCCCGTGCCCGACGATTTCGGCCTGCCGCCCTCCGGCGTGCTGGCCGTGGCGACCGGCTCGACCACGGAAAAGGGCGAGGCGCTGATGGCCGACTATGTCACTCACATCTCCGCCGCCATCCGCAAGGAATTCGGGCTGTAGGCCTGCGTGTCCCGGCCCAGCGACGCTGCAGGCGGAGCGCCGCGCCGGGATCCAGGGAAAAATCCCGAGGCTCCATTTTGCCTTGCCTTTGCCGCCCGCGGCGACGTCTTGCGCTGGGTCCCGGATCGGCGCCGCGCCACGCGTGGCTTGTCCGGGACACAGGAAAACGGGGCAGCGCCCCAATGAGGCTGATATGACCAACACCTTCGAGCCGCTCGATTCCGGCACCGTCCCGCGCTTCGCCGGGCTTCCCACCTTCATGCGGCTGCCGGTGGCAACGCCGGCCGAGGTCGACATCGCCATTCTCGGCGTGCCGTTCGACCTCGGCACCACCAACCGCGCCGGCACCCGCCACGGCCCGCGCGAACTGCGCAACCAGTCGAGCCTGATGCGGCGCGTGCACCATGTCACCGGCCTGTCGCCCTACGACCGCGCCCGCGTCGCCGATTGCGGCGACGTCATCATCGACCCGTTCGACCTGATGCGGTCGCTCGACATCATCACCGCGCATTATGAGGGTGTGCGAGCGGCCGGCGCCCTGCCGCTCACCGCCGGCGGCGACCACCTCATCAGCCTGCCGATCCTGCGCGGGCTGGCGAAGAACGGCCCGGTCGGCCTCATCCAGTTCGACGCTCATTCCGACACCTACGACACCTTCTTCAACGGCAGCCGCTACACCCATGGCACGCCGTTTCGTCGCGCCATCGAGGAAGGGCTGGTCGACCCGAAGCGCTTCGTCCAGATCGGCCTGCGCGGCGCCATCTCCGACGCCGGCAATTACGACTATGCCCGCGAGATGGGCGTGCGGATCATCTTCATCGAAGAGTTCATGGACCGCGGCGTCGAGGACGTGATGGCGGAAGCCCGCGCCATCGTCGGCGCGACGCCGACCTATGTCACCTTCGACATTGACGGCATCGACCCCTCGCAGGCGCCGGGCACCGGCACGCCGGAGATCGGCGGCTTCTCCACCCGCGAGGCGCAGGCGATGGTGCGCCTGCTCGACGGGCTGGACATCATCGGCGCCGATCTCGTCGAGGTGGCGCCGCCCTTCGACCCTTCCGGTCTCACCGCTCTCACCGGCGCGACCATCCTGTTCGAACTCCTTTGCGTCCTCGCCGGCGTGGTGGAAAAGAGGGGTGAACGCTGATGTCCCACGGCTATGAAAACGGTCGCTTAGACCTTCCATTCGTTGGCATTTGCACCTTCGGCAAATACCCGCTGCAGCTCGACTGGGACAAGATCGACGCCGATGTTGCCGTCCTCGGCGCACCGTTCGATCTCGGCACCCAATGGCGCTCCGGCGCCCGCTCCGGCCCACGCGCCATCCGCGAAGCCTCGACGCTGTTCTCCTTCGGCCATGCCGGCGCGTATGACCACGAGGACGACGTGACCTATCTCGCGGCGGAGACCACCCGCATCGTCGATATCGGCGACGCCGACATGATCCACACCGACACCGAGGGCAGCCACGCCAATATCGAGCTGGCCGTGCGCAAGATCCTCGCCGCTGGCGCTCTCCCGGTCGTGCTCGGTGGCGATCATTCGATCAACATTCCCTGCATTGAGGCGTTCTCCGAGCAGGAGTCGATCCACATCGTCCAGTTCGACGCCCATCTCGACTTCGTCGACGAGCGCCACGGCGTAAGGCGCGGCCATGGCAACCCGTTGCGCCGGGCGGCCGAGAAGCCCTATGTCACCGGCCTCACCCAGCTTGGCATCCGCAATGTCTCCTCCACCGCGCGGGAGGGCTATGAAGCCGCCCGCGCCATGGGCTCGGACATTCTCAGCGTCCGTCAGATCCGCGAGCTCGGCACGGAGGCGGTGCTGGCGCGTATTCCGGCGGGCAAGCGGTATTACGTCACGATCGACATAGACGGCTTCGACCCCTCCATTGCCCCAGGCACCGGCACGCCGAGCCATGGTGGCTTCACCTATTACGAAGTGCTGGAGTTGCTCGACGGGCTGACCCAACGGGGCAACGTGGTTGGAGTCGATCTGGTCGAGGTGGCCCGCGAATACGACCCATCGGGCGTCACATCCATCCTCGCCGCCCAGGTGCTGCTCAACTTCATCGGCCGGATTCTTCATCGTCGGGGCTCTTGAATACCGTTCGATAGGTCCAATCTTCTCCCTGTCGATGCACCTTCCGCACCGCGCGGCCGCCCGATAGCGTTAATGCCGGGCCGGCACATGAAGAGGACCACCCATGCCTGTCCACGACACCGCCAACGACGTCCCCTCCAACGCCAAGAATGTCGCCATCGAACTGCTCAATGCCAACCTCGCGGCGGGCATCGACCTCGCACTGGCCATCAAGCAGGCACACTGGAACCTGAAGGGGCCGCAGTTCATCGCCGTGCACGAAATGCTCGACGGCTTCCGCGCTGAAATGGACGGCCATACCGACACTATGGCCGAGCGGGTCGTGCAACTGGGCGGCACGGCGCTCGGCACCACCCAGGCGGTTGCGGAAGGAAGCCCGCTGAAGCCGTACCCCACCGACATCTACGCTATCCCCGCCCACCTCAAGGCGCTGGCCGAGCGTTTCGGAACTGTGGCCAATAATGTGCGCAAGGCCATCAACGATTCTGACGATGCGGGCGACCCCACTACCGCCGACATCTTCACGGCCGCCTCGCGCTCTCTCGATAAGGCGCTCTGGTTTCTCGAATCGCACCTCGAAGTTCCGCGCTGAACGGGTTTGCATCCCTCCCATTTTTGGCCCGACCCCTTGCGACTGGCAGAGCTCGCAATGATGCACCCTGCCCGCCAATGATTTTCCGTGGACCGAAGCGCCCCTCTCATAAATACGTTGGCCACCGCCCCATTTTCTCAATAATCTGCTGCCCAACATCATCGTCGCTCTGCCGTGACGGCTTCCCGTCACGGCAGAGGCAGGGGCCGGCACATCGGCCGCGGGCGTCGCTACTGGGACGGGAACGGCAGGCATGAGGTCAACTGCACGCAAAGCGGCTCAGGCGGTGGAGACGGCGGACATCTCCGACGCCCCCCGAGAGGGCTTTCCGGCAACGGCGGTTAACGACCCGGCTGGAGGCACGACACGGATCACTCATTGGGAAATCGGGCGGTTGATCGAGCGCGCCCACCGCCGCTTCCTGGACGTGCTGCGCGCCGAATTGACACGACTCAGTGTCGACGACATCAGCCCCTCGCAGGTGATGCTGCTGTTCACGATCGGCAATGACGAGCTCTCCGTCCGCGACCTTCTGGAACGTGGGCATTATCTGGGATCGAATGCCTCGTACAATCTGAAGCAGCTTGTCGATGCCGGATATGTCCACCGCACCGCCTCGCAGCGTGACCGACGTTCGGCACGCCTGCGATTGAGCGAGAAGGCGCAGGATCTCTGCGACGCCATCCGCGCGACGCATGACAGCCGCCAGACAAGCCATGACAACGACCAGACGACCGAACTCGGCATCGCCTATGGCGTGCTGCGCCGGCTCGAACTGCTGTGGACCGGTTCCCTGCGCTGAGGAGCCGGTGCGGACACCTACGACCCGTAGATGCCCCCAGAGCGCGGGATGTCTCCCGCGACGCCGTTCAGGTGATGACGGTTGGGGCGCTGCGGCCGGTGCGGCCCTCAATATCCGGCAAGTCGCGGGCGATCTGCACCAGGCCGGCAAGCGCGTCCTGGGTGTCGAGGTCGTGGCGGATCGGATCGGCTTCGTAGCGCTCCAGATAGAGCCGCAGTGTCGCGCCCGCCGTGCCCGTTCCGGACAGGCGATAGACCAGTCGCGAGCCATCGGTGAAGAACACGCGGATGCCCTGCTTGGTCGTCACCGAACCATCGATCGGGTCGTGATAGGAAAAGTCGTCGGCACGCTCGACCGTTAGCCCATTGATGACCGTGCCCGGCAATGTATCCAGCCGCGCACGCAGATCTGCCATCAGCGCATCGGCGGCCGCGCTGTCGACCTCCTCGTAGTCGTGACGGGTGTAGTAGTTGCGCCCGTAGGTTTCCCAATGCTCCGCCACAATCTCGGCCACGCTCTGCCGCCGCACGGCGAGGATGTTGAGCCACATCAGCACGGCCCACAGCCCATCTTTCTCGCGCACGTGATTTGAGCCAGTGCCGAAGCTCTCCTCGCCGCACACGGTGGCGAGACCGGCATCGAGCAGATTGCCGAAGAACTTCCAGCCCGTCGGCGTCTCATAGCATTTCACGCCAAGCTTCTCGGCCACCCGGTCCGCCGCACCGCTTGTCGGCATGGAACGGGCGATGCCGGCGATGCCGTCCTTGTAGCCCGGCGCCAGATGAGCATTGGCCGCGATGATGGCGAGCGAATCCGACGGCGTCACGAAGCGCCCGCGGCCGATGATCATGTTGCGGTCGCCATCGCCATCCGAGGCGGCGCCGAGGTCCGGCCCGTCGTCCGACATCAGGAGATCGTTGAGTTCCTTAGCGTGAACGAGATTCGGGTCGGGATGGTGGCCGCCGAAATCCGGCAGGGGCTCGCCATGCATCACCGTGCCCGGCCGGGCACCAAGAGAGTCCTCAAGGATCGCGCGCGCATAGGGGCCCGTCACCGCGCTCATCGCGTCGAAGCGCATCGTGAAGCCGGAGGCGAACAGGTCGCGGATGGCATCGAAATCGAACAGTTCGCCCATTAGCTCGGCATAGTCCTCGACCGGGTCGATGACGTCGACCACCATGTCGCCGACGCGGGCGATGCCGAGCGCATCGAGATCGACATCGTCGGCCTCCATGATCCGGTACTCACGGATCGTCTTGGTCCGCTCGAAGATGGCGTCGGTCACGTGTTCGGGCGCCGGACCACCATTGCCGATATTGTACTTGATACCGAAATCGCCGTGCTCACCGCCCGGATTGTGACTGGCGGAAAGAATGATGCCGCCAAAGGCCTCGTGCTTGCGGATGACGCAGGAGGCGGCCGGTGTCGATAAAATGCCCCCCTTGCCCACCAGCACACGTCCGAAGCCGGCGGCGGCAGCCATCTTGATGACGATCTGGATCGCCTCGCGATTGTAGTAGCGCCCGTCGCCGCCGATCACGAGCGTCTCGCCCTCGAAGGCATCGAGACTATCGAAAAGCCCCTGCACGAAGTTCTCGATATAATGCGGCTGCTGGAAGACCGTGACCTTCTTGCGCAGACCGGAGGTGCCGGGTTTCTGGCCTTCAAACGGCGTAGTGGCGACGACGCGGATCATGCTCGCTCCCGGACTTTGCTCAATTCTTCCCCGACAGAGCCGCAGCCGAGCCGGGATCGTTAGACGTTTGGCGAGGGGTCCCGGTTCCCGCCTTAGGCGGGCCCGGGACCGTGCGCGGCATTATTTAGCCACGAGATGGCGGAGCAAACCGGCCGCTGAGGTCGAGACACTGTCGGGCGCGACGCCGCTTTCCACCGCCGGTAGCAATGTGTTGGCGAGTTCCTTGCCAAGCTCCACGCCCCACTGGTCGAAGCTGTTGATGTTCCAGATCGCGCCCTCGACGAACACACGGTGCTCGTAGAGGGCGATGATGCGCCCGAGCGTGTAGGGATCGAGCGTCTCATAGGCGATCGTCACCGAGGGCCGGCTGCCGGTGAAGACGCGGTGCGGGGCGATCTTGTCGGCGCTCGCCTCGTCACGGCCGGCGGCGAGAAGCTGCGCTTTCGCTTCTTCCAGCGTACGGCCGCGCATCAGCGCCTCGGACTGGGCGAGGCAATTGGCGATCAGCATGGCGTGCTGGCGCTTAAGGCCCGGCTCCTTCTCTTCGGCATGGCCCTTTGCCGCGATAAGGAACTCGACCGGGATCGGGCTGGTGCCCTGGTGGATGAGCTGGAAGAAGGCGTGCTGCCCGTTGGTGCCCGGCTCGCCCCAGACCACCGGCCCGGTATCATGAGCCACGGTCTTGCCGTCGAGCGTCACATGCTTGCCGTTGCTCTCCATGTCGAGCTGCTGGAGATAGGCCGGCAGACGCGCCAGATGCTGGTCATAGGGAATGACCGCGCGGGTGGCATAGCCGCATACGTCACGGTGCCAGATGCCGACGAGGGCCAGCAGCACCGGCAGGCTCTTCTCCAGCGGCGCGGTACGGAAATGCTCGTCCATGGCGTGACCGCCGGCAAGGAAGCGGCGGAAATGCGCTTCGCCCACGGCGATCATCACCGGCAGACCAATCGCCGACCACACCGAATAGCGACCGCCCACCCAATCCCAGAAGCCGAACACCCGATCCGGCGCGATGCCGAAGGCAGCCACCTTGTCGAGCGCGGTGGAGACGGCGGCGAAGTGGTTGGCCACCGCCGCCTCGCCCAGCGCCTCGACGATCCAGTGCCGCGCGCTGGCGGCGTTAGACATGGTTTCCTGGGTGGTGAAGGTCTTGGACGCGACGATGAACAGGGTGGACGCCGGATCGAGGTCCTTCACCGTGTCGTAGAGATGAGCGCCGTCGACATTGGAGACGTAATGGGCGCGCGGCCCGTCATGATAGGGCGTCAGCGCGATGGTCGCCATGACCGGGCCGAGGTCGGACCCGCCGATGCCGATATTGACCACATCGGTGATCGGCTTGCCGGTCCAGCCCTTCAGCGTGCCGGAACGGATGCCCTCGGCGAAGGTCGCCATGGCGGCAAGCACGGAAGCGACGTCCGCGCGCACATCCTGCCCGTCGACCGTGAGCGGCGTCTCGCCGGGGTCACGCAGCGCTGTGTGCAGCACGGCACGGTCCTCGGTGAGGTTGATGTGCACGCCGGTAAACATCGCCTCGCGCTTGGCCTCGACGCCGGCGGCGCGGACGAGATCGAGCAGCAGGCCGAGCGTGTGCGCGGTCAGCGAGCACTTGGAGAAATCGAGCAGCATGTCCTCGAAAGAGGCGGAGAAGCTGGCGAAACGGTCGGGATCGGCGGCGAACAGGTTCGCCACCTTTTCCTCGGCCCGGGAAGCATGGTCGGCGGCCAGAGCCTTGAAGACGTCCTCGGTCGCTGCGCTCATCTCATCCTCCAGACGGTCCCCTCGCGGGACATTACTCGGTACGGCCCGGTTCACTCCGGCCCATGCTCGCCTTCACCGCCTCGATCAACTGCTTGAGGGTGAACGGCTTCGGCAGGAAGCCGAAATCCGCCCCCTCCGGCAGGTTCTTGGCGAAGGCTTCCTCGGCATAGCCCGACATGAATATCACCTTGATGTCGGGATGGGTGGGGCGCAACTCTTTCAGCAGCGTCGGCCCGTCCATTTCCGGCATCACCACGTCGGAGAGGATCAGTTCGACCTCGCCGGGGTGCTGGGCCATCACCTCCAGCGCCTCGACGCCGGAACCCGCCTCCAATACGTGATAGCCGCGCGACATCAGCGCCCGGGCGGCGAAGGCGCGCACCGCTTCCTCGTCCTCCACCAGCAGCAGCGTGCCGCGCCCGGTGAGGTCGGTCGCCTTGGCCGGAAGGTCGGGCTCCGGCGCGCGCGGGGCCAGCTCGGCCGCGTCGGGAACATGGCGCGGCAGGAAGACCCGGAACACCGAGCCCTGCCCCATCGCGCTCTCCACCTGAAGGGTGCCACCCGTCTGCTTGACGATGCCATAAACCGTCGAGAGGCCAAGGCCGGTACCCTTGCCGACCTCCTTGGTGGAAAAGAAGGGCTCGAAAATCTTGTCGAGAATGGCGGGCGGGATGCCGGTGCCGGTGTCAGCCACCTCGACCAGCACGTGATCGGCGTGCGGCAGGCCCGCTTCGGCATAGACCGCGCTCTGCTCCGCATTCACATTGGCGGTGCGGATGGAGAGCGTGCCGCCCTCCGGCATGGCGTCGCGCGCATTGACCGCGAGGTTGACGATCACCTGCTCGAACTGGTTGAGATCCGCCTTCACCGGCCAGAGATCGCGCTCTTCTTTGACTTCCAGCTTGATCGTCTCGCCCAGCAGGCGGCGCAGCAGCATGGTGAGGTCGCTCATCACGTCGCCGAGGCGCAGCACCTGCGGGCGCAGCGTCTGCCGGCGCGAGAAGGCGAGCAACTGGCGAACCAGTCCCGCCGCACGGTTGGCATTCTGCTTGATCTGCATCACGTCCTGGAAGGACGGATCGGTGGGCCGTGCATTGGCCAGCAGGAGGTCAGAATAGCCGATAATGGCGGTCAGCACATTGTTGAAGTCGTGCGCCACGCCGCCGGCGAGTTGGCCGACCGCCTGCATCTTCTGCGACTGGGCGAACTGGGCTTCCAGCGCCCGCTGCTCCGTGGTCTCGATCACATAGACGATCGCCGCTTCGCGGGCGCCGACGCCATCCTCGACCGAGGCAAAATAGAGCCTAGCCGAACGCCCACCCTCACGCTCCAGCACGATATCCAGCGGCGCGGCGGGCGCCTGCCCGTGCACCGCCGCCTCCAGCGCCAGTTCGAGAGGGCTGCGCGCCGCCTCGGGCACGATGTCGACGATGCGGCGGCGCTCGTCCTCGCGCCCGCCGAACAGCCGGGCGAACATGGCATTGGCGCGGACGATGCGCCCTTCCACATCGACTTCGGCGATGGCGATCGGGGAATTGTGGAAGAAGCGCGCGAAACGCACCTCGGCCGCGCGGGCCGGATCGGCCGCATTGTCCTCCCGCGAGCGGTTGACCACCAGCGTGCGCGACGCCCCTGGCGTGCCGTCCGACGCATAGGCGACGCGGTGCCAGAGCCGGACAGGCAGCGGCTGGCCATTCTTGCGCCGCAGGTCGAGGTCGAGCACCTCGGTGCGGACCCCGCCGGGCAATGGCGCCATGCCGGTCAGCAGCGCCGCAGCCGGGCCGGGCACAATGTCGCCGACCGAAAGACCGCCCGGGCCGAACTCGGCGAGGTCATAGCCCAGCCAGTCCACCAGCGTGGCGTTGATGTAGTGGATCGCCCCGCCAGCGGCGGAGAAGAAACCGGCCGGAGCGTGGTCGAGATAGTCGATGGCGTGCTGAAGCTCGAGAAAGGCGGTCTCCTGCCGCTCGCGCTCGCGCGTCAGGTCGCTGACTGTCCACACGGTGGCGCGCACGCCCTTGCCGGAAGTGGCGGCGCGCCGCGCGCCAAGCCTGAGCCAGCGCACTGGCTGGCCGGGACCCGCCAAGCGCACCTCTTCCACGGCCGCACGGCCCTCGCGAACCCCTTGCACGAGGCGATACACCGCCTCGGAGGCGTCCGGGTCGCTGGTGAACAGGCGCTCCACCGGTCGTGCCTCCGCCGGCGCGGCCGCGCCGGTGATCTCGCAATAGCGCGGATTGGCGTAGAGCACGCGCCCGAGCGTATCGACGATGCTCACCCCCTCGGGGGCGCTGTCGACGATTCGGCGAGCGAGTTCGTCGCGAAGGTCCGGCGCGCCGAAACGCAGCAGGCCGGCGGCATAGGCGAACAGCGCGAAGACGCCGACGACGGCCAGAACCGTCAGCAACCCGATGATCCAGGGGTCGGCGCGGTCGCGCCCCAGCAGCAACAGCGACACCACGGCACCGACAAGCGCCAGCGCCACCAGCAGCACCAGCCTTATGCTGCCGCCGATCTCGGTTCGGTCGATCGTGGGATCGTCGCGTCCGCCGTTCGCCATATCCAAGCCAGAAGCCTTTCGCTGCCGCCACCGACGCAGCGCAGCGAGGCGATTCAACCTGAGCTTCTTGGTGCCTGACACGCTCCCCGGGAGCAAGGCCCGATTGGGCTTATCCGCCGCCAGCAGGGCTTGCGAGCCGCGCGCAGGGGCGGAAAGGGGCGCGGGGCTTGCCCGGCGCGCCCTTACGCGACACAAAGGGCGCATGTAATCGGCCTGTGCGACGCCTGCGCAGGCCTCCGGCCTTGCAGGAGATGTGGCGCATGATGGATGTACTGGCCGATCTCGGAACGTTCGCCGTGCCGATCCTCGCCCTTGTCGGGCTGATCGTGCTGGCGGGCCTCGTCGTCTGGCTCGGGCGCCGGGCGCGGCGCAGCCGAGGCCACGGCCTGGTCGCCGGCCACCGGCTGGCCGTCATCGACCATATACAGATCGACGACACGCGCCGCCTCGTGCTGATCCAGCGTGACGATGTCCAGCACCTCGTCGTGCTCGGCGGCGGCAGCGACTTTCTGGTGGAAAGCGGCATCGGCGCCATCCATGCCCGGGCACCGCAGCATCCGCACGCCCCGCCCCGTGGACCGGAGCTCTCACGCGGTCCTGAGCCGATGCGAGCACCCGAGCCGGCCCCGCCACACGATTCCCTGCGGGCGGCAGAGCCGCTGCGGACCGAACCCCTGCGCGCCGAGCCCCTTCGTGCAGAGCCCCTGCGCGCAGCGGAGCCCCCTCGCCCGGACCCGCTGCGTGCCGAGCTCCCGCGCGGCGAGTTCCATCGCGCCGACCCACTGCGCGAGCCTCCCCGCAGCCCGCGTGACCTGCCGCCGCTGCCTCCGGCCGCGCCCCGGGCGCCGCGCCCGACGCCTCTCCCCCCTGAAGCGCGCACACCTGTCGAGCCACGTCCGACAATGGTGTCGCGCGGTCCGGCGCGCGACATCGCCGTCGAGCCGGCTGCCCTTGCTCCTGCCCCGATGGCCACCGCGCCGATTGTTGCGGCGGCGCCCTTTGCCCGACGCTCGGTCGAGCCGCGCGTTCAAGGCCCCGATGAACTGGCACGCGGTCAGGCGCAGGCACCTCAACTGCCTCACACGCCCCCGGCGGCCCCGGCGGTCCAGCGCGCCGAGCCGGTCGTCGCACCCCCGTCCGAGCCGGAGACCGGCGCACGGGTGTCGGTGAAGGTGGACCCGCTCTTCGCCGGCATGGCCGACCATCTCGAGGAGGCGTTGCGGCGCCCGGCGCTGCCCGAAGGCGAGGCCGGCCGGCAGCCCGGCCCGGTCATCCAGCCTTCGGCCATTACGTCCCCGGCCTTCGAGCGCGCCCTCGAACGCGCGATCGACCGTCCGGCCGCGCCCGTGCGCGGAACTGAAGGTCGGCGGCAGGAGGGGCCTGCTTGGTCCCCAGAATCTCCGGCCGCCGCCCCGACTCCGGTTGTCGTTGCCTCACCCGCCGCCGCGCCTGCACCGGCGCCGGTTCCCCAGAGCGTCGCGCCCGGCATTGAGCGTCCGGAGGCCGCCTTGCGCGATGCGCCGTCATCCGAGATCCGCGTAGACGCGAAGCCGGCTGAGGGGGCGCCGCCGATTCGCGCCATCGACATGTTTGCGCCGGCGATCGACCTTCCTGACGCGGCCGACGACGCGCGGCCGGCGGAGCCCGCCGATCTGTTCGAAGAAGAAATGGCCAATCTCCTGGGCCGCAACCGCCGCCCCTGAGCACGCCGGTTCCGAGGCCGATGCCAAGACGTTCAAACGAAAAAGGGCGACCCGTTGTGCGGATCGCCCTTTTTCCATGCTCTGTCGATGCCTTCTGCCCGCTTAACAGCCCGGTCCGGACGAGACGTCTCCGGAATTTTCGTCCGGTGTCGTCTCGCGGAGACCGGCATTCATCTCCCGGGTTCAGTCGTCGCGGTAAACGCGCTCGCGACGCTCATGGCGTTCCTGCGCCTCGATCGACAGCGTCGCGATCGGCCGGGCCTCAAGCCGCTTGAGCGAGATCGGCTCGCCGGTCTCCTCGCAATAGCCGTAGGACCCGTCATCGATCCGCTCCAGCGCCGATTCGATCTTGGCGATCAGCTTGCGCTGGCGGTCGCGGGCCCTGAGCTCGATCGCGCGATCGGTTTCCGACGACGCGCGGTCAGCGATGTCAGGGTGATTCTGGTTCTCGTCCTGAAGGTGCTGAAGTGTCTCTTTCGCCTCGCGCAGGATGTCTTCCTTCCACTGCAGCAGCTTCTGGCGGAAATACTCCCGCTGCCGCTCGTTCATGAAAGGCTCGTCCTCGCGGGGGCGATACTCTTGGTCGATCTCAACCGACATCGGCCTTGGTCCTCGTTTTCCGGGGGCACCCCTATCGGGCGGAGCTTATATCGCCCCACTCCGCCCCGCACAACACCTCACAGCGTCATGCGGGTGACACAAAATGCCGGATTTTTCAGCAGCTTGAGCGCCGAAACGAGGCAGAAGGCAGGGTTTGCCCCCTGGTGCGGCAACAGTCTGCGCCGCTGTCGGCGCGAGGCCGGTACAGGGACCCGCGCGCCTACTCGAAACCGAGGAAGAAGGTGTAGGCGAGCGAGACACCCGCCTGGAACTGGTTGCGATCGCCGTTCTGCACAACGAGCGGGCTGTCGGCCGCCTCATCCATAAGATATTTGTACTCGGCAAACACCGAGCCGGTGATGTTCTCAGTGAAGCGCTTCACCACCTGGCCGCCGAAGCCCACCGAATAGATGCCGCCGCCCGCCTGATAAGGCGTCAGCGGATTGCCGAGAGCCTGGGCGAAAGCCGCCTCGGTCGGTGTCACGCCGTAATAGGTGTCGATATAGCCCGAGCTTGCCAACGTCATGCGCGGTCCGGCCGAGATGGTGACACCCCAGAGTTCCGGGCTGAAATGGATCGCATCGACCGCGAAATCCGCCACCACGCCCTCGAACCCGCCAAAGCCGTAGCGAACGTCACCGCGCAGACGCAGCCAGTCCATCGGGAACCACTGGGCGTAGCCGCCGACCTGGAAGGCGTAATCAATGTCGGCCATGCCACGCAGGGCGTTGGAATTGGACGAATCCCGCTTCCAGTTCATCGTGCCGGTGATGCCGACCTCAAACGTGCCGTTGTCGAACAGCGCGAGGCTGGGATTGTCGTTGAAGCTCTTGAACTGGCTCAACTGGTCGGCGCGGGTGATGCTGATGATCGGCTTGAAGCCAAACTCGTAATCGTCCGAACCCATCCAAGTCGGCACCGCCATCACATAGCCGCCCACCGTCACCGTCCACTGACGGTCGCGGGATTCAGCCGGGGCGTAGGTCGGGTCCCCCTTATAGGCCATGTCGGCTGCCTGGGCCAGCGAGGCCGACAGACCAAGTGCCCCCGCGACAACCACGACACCAGCGAAGCCGACTGACCGCATTGCAACCATCCTGTGAAACCCAGAGCGCATTCCTTACAGCAGCATAGCCGCAAAGTGGTTGCCGAAAAGTCACTTAACGCGCGTCAATCATTTGGGCGGTAACGGGCGCGGGTGCTCGCCCCCGGCGCAGTCGTGCCTATATGTTGATGGCTGCCCTTCCAACGGACCTCACGCGATCCTCATGCTGCGCCTCATCCTCCTGCGTCACGCCAAGTCCGCCTGGCCGGACGGTGTCGCCGATATCGACCGCCCCCTCGCCGGGCGGGGCGAGCGCGCGGCGGCCGCCATCGGCGCCTATATGGCGCAGGAGGCCCTGCTGCCGGCGCGCATCTTCGTCTCGCCGGCGCGGCGCACCATCGAGACCTGGGAGATTGCCACCCGCGATTGGCCAGCCCATCCCCTGCCCGCCTATGAGCGCAGCATCTATGAGGCGCCGGCCGCCAACCTGATGCGACTGGTCAAGGCTCAGGACGAGATCTCGCCGCTGATGCTGGTCGGGCATAATCCGGGCATGGAAGACTTCACCGCCCTGCTGCTGCGACGGGAGCAGCGCGCCAAGGTGCTGCCGAAATTCCCCACCGGGGCGCTCGCCGTCATCGACGTCCCGCTGACGAACTGGTCGGACATCGAACCGGGCATCTGCACGCTGGAGCGATTCGTCACCCCACGCGCGCTGGGTGTGCAGAAGGAGAAAGACTAGCCGTGCCCTCCCGCTTCGATTGGCTGCTGGATGAGGCGCGCCTGACCGCGCAAACCCTCATCGACCGCGCCGAGGACCTCGCCAGCCCGACGCTGCGCCTTGGCATTACCGGCCTGTCGCGGGCGGGCAAGACTGTCTTTACCACGGCCCTGATCCACGCACTGATGCGCGGCGGAAGGCTTCCGGTCTTTCGCGCCATGCATGAGGGACGGATCGCCACCGCCCGGCTCGAGCCGCAGCCCGACGACGGCGTGCCGCGCTTCGACTATGAAGGCCACCTGGCGACGCTGGTGGATGACCGCCGCTGGCCGGAATCGACCCGGCGGATCAGCGAGTTGCGCCTCGCCATCGACTACGCGCCCGCACGCGGCGGGCGGCGCACCCTCACCCTCGATATTGTCGATTATCCCGGCGAGTGGCTGCTTGACCTGCCGCTACTCGACCAGTCCTTCAGTGCCTTCGGCGCCAACAGTCTGGCGCTCGCCCGCGCACCGGCCCGCCGCCCCCTCGCCGGCCCTTTTCTGGCTGCGCTGGACGCAATGGACCCTGCGGCACCGGCAGACGAGACCGAGGCCCGCAGGCTGGCCTCCCTGTTCACCGACTATCTCGCCGCCTGCCGCGCCGAGACCGTCTCCATGAGCCTGCTGCCGCCCGGGCGCTTTCTCATGCCCGGCGACCTCGAGGGATCGCCCGCCCTTACCTTCGCCCCGCTCGACCTTGCCGAAGGAAAGGACGCTCCCGCCGGTTCCCTGCACGCCATGATGGAGCGGCGCTTCGAGGCCTATAAGGAGCGCATCGTCCGTCCGTTCTTCCGCGACCATTTCGCCCGGCTAGACCGGCAGATCGTGCTGATCGACGTCTTGTCCGCGCTCAATGCCGGACCCGCGGCGCTGGCCGATCTCGAATCGGCACTGGACGGCATCCTCGCCGCTTTCCGCATCGGCCGGAATTCCTGGCTCGCCTCGCTGTTCCGCCACCGCATCGGCAAGGTGCTGTTCGCCGCCACCAAGGCCGATCATCTTCATCACACCAGCCACGACCCGCTGGAGGCGATCTTGCGCCGCCTGGTCGAGCGGGCTCTGGCACGGGCGGAAGGCGCGGGCGCCGAGATCGACATGGTGGCCATCGCCGCCGTGAGGGCGACGCGCGAGGCGATGGTCAAGCGCGGGCGGGCGCATCTGCCCGCCATCGTCGGCGTGCCTGAGGCCGGCCAGCACGGCGCCGACGCCTTTGACGGTCTGGCGGAGGCCGCCGTCTTTCCCGGCGACCTGCCGGAGAACCCGTCCGCCCTGTTCGATCCCGCCCACGGCTTCAACGGGCTGTCGGACGCGGCCGGCGGCGATTTCCGTTTCCTGCGCTTCCGCCCCCCGCAGGTGGAGCGCAACGCCGGTGGCCTCGCCTTGCCGCTACCCCATATTCGTCTCGATCGCGCGCTGGAATTCCTCCTCGGCGATCGGCTCAAATAGCACCCGCTGAAACAGAAACGCATGAGCGACCGCACCCCTCGCCGCCCACAGGCCTTTCGTCTCGACGATCCCGGCGTCGTGCTGGCCGAAGAAGGCCACGCCGCCCCGCGCGGCGCGGTCGTCATCACCCCGACGCCGGCGGAAAGCGTGGACGACCTAGCTCCGCTGCCGCTCCCGCCCCCCAAAACCTCGCGCTGGGGACAGCTGTTTTGGACGGGGCTCGGCGGACTGGTGAGCCTTGGCGTCGGCCTGGCGGTCACGAAGCTGGTGGAAGATCTGTTCGCCCGCGCCGACTGGCTCGGCTATGTCGGCCTCGCCTTCGCGCTCGCCCTGGCTTTGGCGAGCCTGGCCATTCTGGCGCGCGAGGCCTTCGGGCTCATGCGCCTGCGCACCCTCAACCATCTGCGCGAGCAGGCGGCCGAGGCGCTGGCGAAGGACGACCGGCGACTGGCCGAAAAGGTGACAACGGAACTGCTCGCCATCGCGGCCACCTCGCCGCGCCTGTTCCGCGCCCGCACGGAGCTGTCCGGCCATCTCGGGGCGATCATCGACGGCGCCGATCTCATCCGGCTCACCGAGCGCCAGCTGATGGGGCCGCTCGACGCGGAAGCGACCCAGCTGGTGTCAGACGCCGCCAAGCGGGTCTCGGTGGTCACGGCGGTCTCGCCGCGCGCTGCGGTGGACCTCATTTTCGTGCTGGTCACCGCGATCGGGCTCGTGCGTCGGCTGGCGCTGCTCTACGGGGGGAGGCCCGGCGCGCTCGGCATGGTGCGGCTGTTCCGGCAGGTCGTCACACATCTGGCCGTCACCGGCGGCATGGCGGCGGGCGATTCCCTGATCCAGCAGGTTGTTGGCCACGGCATCGCCGCCAAGCTGTCGGCGCGGCTCGGAGAGGGCGTGGTGAACGGCCTGCTCACCGCCCGGCTCGGCATTGCCGCGATCGAAGTCACGCGGCCCCTGCCCTTCGTCGCGCTGCCGGCGCCGGCACTCGGCGATGTCGCCTCCGGCCTCATCAGTCGAGGGGAGGCAAAAGACGCCGCCAAAGAGGGTCTGAAGTCGCCCCCGGACCGCGCTCAGCCCTGATGTTCAGGCGTCCGCACGACGAGGCCATCCAGCGCGTCAGTGATCTTGATCTGGCAAGACAGCCGCGAGGTGGGACGCACGTCGGAGGCGAAATCGAGCATGTCCTCCTCCATCGGGCCGGGCTCGCCGGTGGCGGCCTGCCATGCTTCGTCCACATAGACGTGACATGTCGCACAGGCGCAGGCGCCGCCGCATTCGGCGTCGATTCCCGGGACGCCGTTGCGGATCGCCGCTTCCATCACGGTGGCGCCGGCCTGGGCTTCCACGGTGCGCTCGGTGCCGGTGGCGTCGATGAAGGTGATCTTGGGCATGGGGGCGGAGCTTCAGTGATTTTGAATGACTACAGGAAGGTTCGCCCTAGATAGCCGCCGAACGCCCGGAATGCCAGCGGGCTCGCATAGGAGCGACGCCGCAGCTGCTCACGCTGCCAGAGCCGATTCGCTTGGTGAGCGTGACCGACGGCATGACGTGCGGGCCTTCTTCGCGGGAGGGTGAATCGGAGGTTTCGGGACGTGGTAAACAGGGCGTTAACGATAACTGAAATCACCGTGTTAACCCCCGTTCCATTTTTCATGGTCAAGAGCGTAGGATAAAGGTGCGGGGGACTGGTGTTCCTCTCGTCAAGTGCGGAACTTCTCCCGCCGACGGGAATACCACAACTCCGCGAAACCCCGGCCCGACGGCGCAAGCCGGTCGGAGTAGAGTACGGACCGGAGGCAGGCGCCGATGTCGACGAATACGAAGAAGGTTCAGCAGGATCCCGCCGAGGCCGCCTTGTCGGCTATCGAGGAGGCGCTGAGTCTCGACCACTCGCCTGATGACGGCTTCGCCGCATCGGCAGAGGACGACTTCGAGCTTCCCCCGGCCCGCGAGCCGGAGGGGCCGCGCATCGAAACCCGCGCCGGCGCGTCCGGCGAGGCCGTTTCCTCACGTTTTCTCGATGATATCGACCTGTTCGGCGACACGACGGACCCGCAGGATCTAGAGGCCTCGTCGCTCGACGATGACGGCTTCACCCTGACGGAAGCCGATCTTGCCGAAACCTCCGAATACGACCGCACCAGCGAGCCGAATTTCGACTTCACCTCTTCCGCCAGCGAGGCGGACCTTGCCCCGGTAGCTCCCGCCCTTGCGGCGAGCGCGGCGGCCGCCGGCGCCGCAGCCGCCCTGCCGCGCGGTGAGGCCCGCACCGAAACCGAGGCCCCGGACTCCTCGCGGCCCGGCCCCAAGGGCCGCCGTGCGGCCAATGACGACCGCGAGAGCATCGGCCAACTTCTGTCCTCGCTCCAGCGCCGCCCCTCCTCCGCACCCTATGTTCTGGCAACCATCGCCTCGCTCGCCTGGCTTGTCGCCGGCGGCGTGTTGCTGCAGGCCCAGTTCGGCAGCCTGGCCGGCGATCTCGCTGCGATGGCGAACGCCCCCGGTTTCCTCGCCGGCGTGGCGGCGACGATCATCCCGCCGATCTTCTTCCTCGTGCTCGCCGCCATGGTGCGTCGGATGCAGGAAATGCGGATCGTCGCCTTCTCGATGGCGCAGGTCGCCATCCGCCTTGCCGAGCCGGCCCGGACTCCGTCTCCCGCGCCTGCCCCAGCGCCGGCCGTAGCCGCGACCGGCGCGGCCCTTCCGGCGATCCAGATGCCCGACGGCGTCTCGCCGGACACCCTCGCCCAGTATGCGGGCTTGGAGCAGGCCGTCACCCGCGCAAGCGAGGCGGAAGCCTTTGTGCGCGGCGAGGTCGCGGCGCTCGCCCAGGCCTATGACGACAATAGCCGCAAGATGCACCAGCTGATCGAGCGGCTGCAGCTCGAACGCGACGCCATCCTGACCCAGACGGAGCATGTGCGCGAGACGATCGCCTCTTCGCATTACACTTTCACCGAGGAAGTCGGTAACGTCAGCGAGCGCATCAACGAAACCGTCATGCTGGCCGCCGACCGGGTGGCCCACACGCTTTCCGATCGCGGCGAACACATCACCCTCGCGCTCGGCCGCGTCGGCGACACCATCATCGAGGCCCTGTCCGAAAAGGGCGGCGACCTGATCGACCGGCTCCAGGCCACCGGGTCTGAGGTCAACACCAACCTCGCCGACGCCAGCGACCACCTTATCACGACACTCTCGGCGCAGAGCGACCAGATCGGCGATCGTCTCTCCGGCGTCACCACCCAGCTGACCGACACGCTGTCCTCCCGGACCGACGACATCAGCCGCCAGCTCTCCGGCGCCACCGACACTCTGTCCAAGACCCTCACCACGCGCTCGGACGAAATCGGCCTGCGGCTTGCCGGCATCGCCGAAAACCTCACCGACACCCTGGCCTCACGCACGGATGCGATCAGCCGCCAGCTCTCGGGCGTCACCGAGAACCTGTCCGACACCCTGGCCACCCGGACCGACGAGATCAGCCGCCAGCTGGCCGGCGTCACCGAGAACCTGTCCGACACGCTGGCCGCTCGCACCGACGAAATCGGCGATCGCCTGCTGCGCACCGCTGCCGAACTGTCGCATGTGGTGAACCTGCGCACCGAGGAGATGGGCGACAAGCTCTCAGCCACCACCATCAATCTCACCAGCACCCTGACCGCCCGCTCCGACGAGATCACCGACGCCCTGGTCAGCACCGGCACGCGCCTCGCCGACGAGATCGCCATCCGCGCCAGCCAGGTGAACCAGACGCTCAAGAGCACCGGCGACGCGCTGGTGCTCGACCTCTCGGTGCGCGGCGGCGAAGTCGTCCGCAAGCTGGAGGAAACCGGCAATCGGGTGGCCGACACCATCACCGTGCGCGGCGACGACCTTGCCGACCGCATCGCCGACACCGGCAACCGCATTTACGACGCCGTCGCCGTGCGCGGCGCCGAGCTGGAGCGCCTGCTGGGCGAAACCGGCCAGCGCGTCGTTCACCAGCTCTCGCAGGCGGGCACCGGCATCCATGACGCGCTCGCCGAAGCGGCGGGCCGTGTCTCCCAGGATATCGACTATCGCGGCCAAGCTCTGACCCAGCAGCTCGCCCATGTCGGCGCCGAAGCGGCGCAGACCCTCGCCGACAACGGCGCCCGCGTGACCGAGCAGTTCCGTGAGGCGGCCGACTATCTGGCCTCCGACCTCACCACGCGCAGCGAAAACATGCGCGACCATCTGGAGCAGCAGTTCCGCAACATCGAGGATCTCGTCAGCGTCCGCGGCGGCGAGATCGCCGACCGTATCTCGACCGACACCTCGACACTCGGCCGCCAGATCGTCGACGGCCTGCGTGACTTCGACACCGTCCTGCACAGCCATGGCGGTGAACTGGTCCAGCGTATTTCCGACCGCGTCGAGGCCGTGACCCGCGCCATCGACACCAACCTGTCCGGCTTCGACGACCAGGTCTCCAACAAGGCCGAGCAGGTCGCGGCTGCGCTCGACATGCGCATTGCCAACATCGAGGGCGTGCTCGACCGGGGCGTCGATGGGCTCAACGAGGCTCTCGGCAATCGCACTGTCGAATTCGCCCACACGCTGTCGGAGGGCGCGCGACAGGCCAATGACGCGATGAGCCAGTCGCTGGAAATGCTGAGCAGCTTCTTCGACGAGCGCGCCGGCACCATCACCGACCAACTCTCGCAGCACATCGACCAGGCCGACCGCACCCTCGCCGCGCGGGCCCAGGACATCGCCACGTCTCTGGACGAGCGGGTCGGTCGCTTCGAAGCAACCGTCGTCAGCCGCATCGACAATGTCGCCACCTCGGTCGAGGTGCGTGGCGCCGCCATGGCCGACCTTCTCGGCCAGCGCATCGGCGCGGTCGCCGGCCAGCTCCGCAGCGAAGCCGCCGAGATCGAAACCAGCCTGACCTCGCTCGTCGACAATGTTAGCCGGACGCTGGTCGACCGCGCCGGCGAGGTGACGACGCTCTTCGATTCCCGCACCGACGAGATCGCCCGCATCGTGGAGGAGCGCGGCAATGGCCTGCTCACGGCACTGGAAGACCGCAGCATCTCCATCACCGGCGAGATCGCCCGCGCAAGCACCGACCTGCTCTCGGCGATCGACGATCACCGCCAGAACCTTGTGACGGCGCTCGACACCACCCGCAACGGTGCCGTCTCCGACATCATGCGCGCCAGCGATGAGCTGCTGAATACGCTGGAGACCCGTTCGGACGCCATTATCTCTGCCTTCGAGACGGCGACCACCGGCCGGGCCGACCAGCTCATGCAGATCAGCGGCGATGTCGTTTCCTCGCTGCAGCAGATCACCGGCGATGTCGCCGCCTCGCTTCAGGCTGCCGGCGGCGAAGTCACCGCCTCGCTCCAGTCGGTTGGCAACGACGTCAATTCCTCGCTCAAGCTCGTCACGGGCGAGGTATCGACCTCGCTGCAGCAGATCGGCGGCCGGGTTACTCAGGACATCGCCCGCGCCGGCGACTCGCTGCTCAGCGAGTTTGACGGCCGCGGTGCCCAGTTGGTGGAAAGCGCTCGCCAGGCGACCGAAATTGCCTCGAGCGAGTTCTCCCGCCTCGTCGACGAGTTCGACGGCCGCGGCGCCCAGCTGGTGGACAGCGCCCGTCAGGCGACCGGCATCGCCTCCGGTGAGTTCTCCCGCCTCGTCGACGAATTCGACGGTCGCGGCGCCCAACTGGTCGAAAGCGTACGCCAGGCGACCGGCGGGGTTTCAGAGGAGTTCGCCCGCTTCGTAGACGAGTTCGGCGGCCACGGTGTCCAGTTCGTCGACAGCGCCCGCCAGGCTACCAATGTCGCCTCCGAGGAGTTCGCCCGTCTCGCCGAAGAATTCGCGGCGTCGCTTGAAGGCCGCGGCAGCGGCCTGATCGAGGCGATCGCGGCCAGTGGCCGGTCTGCGGTAGCGGAAATCGCCGCCACCAACGAGGCGCTGCAGGGCGATGTCACCGGCCTGCTGGAGCGGCTTGGCGACGTCAACGTCCAGCTTCAGGACGTGCTCGCCAGCTCGGTCAACAACCTCGCCGACACCGAGAAGACCATCACCGAGCGACTGGAGGCGTTCCGCAGCACCGTCGCCAATGTCGAGGAAGCCAGCACCCTCGCCTCCTCGCGCATGGACGAGCAGATCCGCGATCTGCGCGCCGTCTCCACTGACGTGCTCAAGGATGTCGCCCGGCTCAGCCATTCCTTCGGCGAGCAGGCGAACCTCATCACCAACGTCGCCAACGCCCTTGGCAACGCGCATGAGAACCTCGACGACACGCTCGGCGGCCGGCACGAGGCGCTTCTCGCCCTTGCCGAGCAGGTTTCCGGGCGCACGGCCGAGCTTGATGAGCGGCTGTCGCACTACACCAGCACGCTGGAGAGCACCTTCGGCCGCGCCGAGGAGCGCGTGAGCGCCATCTCCAAGTCCATCCTCGCCGCTGCCACCACCTCGACCGACACCATCGTGCGCCAGCAGCAGGAAGTCCGCGAGACGACCGAAGCCGAGCGCGAGCGCACCATCGCCTCCCTGCACGAGACCTATGAGCAGGCCGTGCGCGAGGTCGACACGCTGATGCGACAGGCCAATCAGGGCTTCTCTGGCGCCGCCCAGGCGCTGCGCGCCTCCGTGCTCGACATCCAGCGTCTGCTGGAGACGACCCGCGAGGAGCTCAAGCGCGGCATCCTGGAGCTGCCGGAGGAAACCGAGGCCAACGCTTCCGCCATGCGCCGCACCGTCGCCGAGCAGATCAAGGCGCTTGCCGAGCTGAACGAGATCGTATCGCGCCATGGCCGCACACTGGACGTCGACGCCGGGCCGCGCCCGCGCCTCGCCGCCCCGCTCGTAGGCCCGACCCCGCTTCCAGCGGCGCCACCGGCACCCGCTCCGCGCGCGGCGGTCTCGCGTCCCCAGCCGTCGGCGCCGCGCCCCGAGCCCGCCCGTTCGGAAGCGCCCTCCTATTTCGATCCGCCGCGCGGAAACGGCACCGGCGGGGCCGCGCCCCAGCGCCGGGCCAACCTCGCCCCGGCGGCGCCGGAGCGTGGCGGGCCGGACAAGGGCGGCTGGCTCTCCGAACTGCTGGCGCGCGCCTCTGATGGCGAAGGCCCGGCGCCGTCCGGCCCGGTTCCCCGGAGCGTTCCTGTCACGCCCCCGCGCAATTTCGATCCGCGCCAGGGCCAGCCAGAGCGGCCGGTTCACCACACCATCGAGTCGCTCGACTCGCTGTCGGTGGACATCGCCCGCATGATCGACCACGAGGCCGCTGTCGACCTGTGGGAGCGCTACAAGAAGGGCGAGCGTAACGTCTTCACCCGCCGGCTCTACACCATGCAGGGCCAGCAGACCTTCGAGGAAATCCGCCGCAAGTATCGGCGCGACCTCGAATTCCGCGACACGGTCGACCGCTATATCGGCGAGTTCGAACGGCTGCTGGAGCAGGTCTCGCGCGACGAACGGGGACAGGAACTGACCAAGACCTATCTGACCTCGGATACGGGCAAGGTCTACACACTGCTCGCCCATGCCGCCGGCCGCTTCGACTGACGCAGCCCTAGGCCGACCACGCCTGATGAGAGCCCCCGCCCCGTGCGGGGGGTTTCTTTTGGCTCAAGGCCCCTTCTGGAATCGGGTAGCTGCGATTGCCGGCTCTCGCTAGCAGGGGCACGCTCTCCGGGTCTGAGCTGAGGCGAGCGCCCACCGAGCCGCAGACGCATGGTGCATAGGCCGGACACTTCGGGGGGATAGCCCGCGCAACATGCCAGCCCCGGTCGCGAGGCCGGGCGGCGGACAGCAAGCTCGTCAGCCTCGGCATGGTGGGTGACGCTACCCGTCCCCAAAGTCCAGCAAGGCGGCCCGCCAGCACATCCGATGACAGCGCCCCTGTGCGCCGGACTGCGACACCGATCAGTCTTCGGATCGGCCGACTTGCTCAGTGCCCGTCATAGGCACGAGCAAAGAAAAGCCCCGCCGCTCAGCAGGAGCGACGGGGCTTTGAGGATTGGGAACGAGGCTGCGAGAGCCGCGTTCAGTGCGGCGCGGGGGCGGCTTCCTGCTTGCGGCCGCGGCGCCGCTCGCCAAAACCGGCGATCCAGCGGCAGACCACATAGAAGGTCGGGGTAAACAGCAAGCCGAAGAAGGTCACGCCGATCATGCCCGAGAACACCGCCGTGCCCAGCGCCTGCCGCAGTTCGGCGCCAGCGCCGGTGGCGATGACCAGCGGCACGACGCCGAAGATGAAGGCGAGCGAGGTCATGATGATCGGCCGCAGGCGCAGCTTGGCGGCCTCGGTGGCGGCCACGAAGCGGTTTTCCCCACGATCCTCCAATTGCTTGGCGAACTCGACGATCAGAATCGCGTTCTTCGCCGCCAGACCGATGAGGACGATGAAGCCGACCTGGCTGAGGATGTTGTTGTCCTGTCCCCGTATCTGGATGCCCACCACCGCCGCGATCAGGCACATGGGGACGATGAGGATGACCGCCAGCGGCAGGGTCAGGCTTTCATACTGCGCCGCCAGCACGAGGAACACGAACACCACGCCCAGCGCGAAGGCGAAGATGGCGGTATTGCCCGCCCTCACCTGCTGATAGGCCAGCGTCGTCCACTCATAGGCGAAGCCGTCCGGCAGCGTCTGGGCGGCGATCTCCTGCATCTTCTGGATCGCCTGGCCCTGCGACGTGCCCGGCATGGTGTCGCCGTCGAGCTCCGCCGCCGGGTAGAGATTGTAGCGCGGCACGCGGTAGGGGCCGGATATGTCCTTCACCGTGGTGAAGGAGCCGAGCGGCACGAGCTGCCCCTCCGCATTCTTCACCCGCAGGCGCAGCAGGTCGTCCGAGGTTAGGCGGTACGGCGCGTCGGCCTGAGCCTGCACGCGGTAGGTACGGCCGAACAGATTGAAGTCGTTCACATAGGACGAGCCGATATAGGTCTGCAGCGTCGAGAACACGTCGGCGATGTTGACGCCGAGCAACTGTGCCTTGGTGCGGTCGATGTCGAGGAAAAGCTGCGGCGTCGAGGTCTCGAACAGCGAATAGACCTGCTTGAGGCCGGGCGTCTGGTTGGCCGCGCCCATCATGGCGTAGACCGCGCCTTGCAGCGCCTCATAGCCACGCCCGCCCCGATCCTCGATCATCATGCGGTAGCCGCCGGCATTGCCGATGCCCGACACGGGAGGCGGCATGACGACGATCATCTGGGCCTCTTCCACCGAGGCCAGCTTGCCGAACAGCGTGCCCTGGATGGCGGCGGCAGATTGCCCGGGGTGTTCGGCCCGCTCGGCCGCCGGGCCGAGGATGACAAACATGGCGCCGGCATTGGGGGCGTTGGTGAAGGTCGCGCCGGAAAAGCCGACGATGTTGACCACATGCGCCACGCCGGGGGTCGCCAAAACCTCCTGAGCGGCCTTGGTCATCACCGCATTGGTACGCGCCAGCGCGGCGCCGCCGGGCAGCTGCGCTGCGACGATGAGATAGCCACGGTCCTGCGCCGGGATGAAGCCCTGCGGCGTGGTGCGGAACAGCTGGAAGCCGCCGGCGAGAATGGCGATATAGACCAGCAGCACCACGACGGCGACGCGCACCAGCTTGCTGGTGAGCCAGCCATAGCCGCGTGAGACGCCATCAAAGCCCTTATTGAAATAATGGAAGAAGCCGGTGAAGGGCCGCGCATACCAGGCCGGCTTGTGGTCGGCGCCCTTATGCGGCTTCAGCAGCAGCGCGCACATCGCCGGCGAGAGGGTCAGCGATACCAGCAGCGAAATCAGTGTCGAGCCGGCGATGGTCAGGGCGAACTGGCGGTAGAACTCGCCGGAAATGCCGGTGATGAAGGCCGACGGGATGAACACCGAGGCCAGCACCAGCGAAATCGCCACCAGCGCCCCGCCGACTTCGTCCATGGTCTTGTAGGCGGCATCGCGTGGGCTGAGGCCGGTGGAGATGTTGTGCTCCACGCTCTCCACCACGACGATGGCGTCGTCGACCACGATGCCGATCGCCAGAACGAGGCCGAACAGAGACAGGTTGTTCAGCGAGAAGCCGAACAGGCTCATGATGAAGAAGGTGCCGATCAGCGAGACGGGGATCGCCAGGATCGGAATGATCGCTGCCCGCCAGCTCTGCAGGAACAGCACCACCACGATCACCACCAGGACGATGGCCTCCATGATGGTGTGCTCCACCGCGCGGACCGATTCAGCGATGAACTGCGTCGGGTTGTAGGCGGTGGAATAGGTCACGCCGGGCGGGAAACCCTTGGAAATCTCCTTGATCGCCGCCTCGATCGCCTCGCCGGTGGCGAGCGCATTCGAGCCCGGCAGCTGGAAGATGCCGAGCGCGACCGAGGGCTTGGAGTCGAAATAGGAGATCGAGGAATTGTCCTGCGCCTCGATGTCGATCCGCGCGACATCGCGCAGACGCACCACGGCGTTGCCGGTTTCGCGGACCACGATGTTGCCGAACTCTTCCGGTGTCGACAGCCGCCCGAGGGTCCGCACCGCCACCTGGAAGCCCATCTGGTTCGGCACGGGCGGCGCGTTCAGCACGCCCGAGGCCACCTGGAGATTCTGCGCCTGCAGGGCGGCGGTCACGTCGCCGGCCGTCAGGTTCAGCGCCTGCAGCTTCAGCGGGTCGAGCCAGACCTGCATCGCATAGTCGCGCGATCCGAACACGGTGATCGAGCCGACGCCCGGCACCCGCTGCAGCTGATCCTTGATCTGCAGGTTGGCGTAGTTCGAGATGAACAGCGAGTCGCGCGAATCGTCCGGCGAGAACAGGCTCACCACCATCAGGATGTCGGGCGATGATTTGGCGACGGTGACGCCGATCTGCTGCACGTCCTGCGGCAGGCGCGGCGTCGCGGTAGCGACCCGGTTCTGCACCTGCACCTGCGCGATATCGAGATCAGTGCCGATGTCGAAGGTCACGGCGATGGAAAAGCGGCCGTCCGCCGTCGAGTTGGAGGAGATGTAGAGCATCCCCTCGACGCCGTTGATCTGCTGCTCGATCGGCGCGACCACCGTGTCGGCCACGGTTTCCGCGCTGGCGCCCGGATATTGGCCGCTGACATTGACCACGGGCGGCGCGATGTCGGGATACTGCGCCACGGGCAGGGCGACGAAGGCGACGGCGCCCAGGATCATCACCACGATGGAAACCACCGAGGCGAAGATCGGGCGATCGATGAAGAAGTGTGAGAAACGCATGGGACCGCCTCCGCGCTCAGTTCGCGGGCGGGGTGGCGGAAGCCTTTGCAGGCGCCTCGCCAGCGCCCGCGGCGGTTCCATCACCCGGAGCCGGGGTCGCCGGCGCCGCCTCCAGCTTGCCAACCACCTTCGCACCGGGGCGGATGCGCATCAGCCCGTTGACCACGACGAGGTCATCCTTGCCGATGCCGCTGGTGACGACGCGCTGGCCGTCATAGGCGCGGCCAAGCGTGACATATTTCATCTGCGGCGCCTGCGGCTGGTCGCCCGGCTGCAGCACATAGACGAATTTGCGGGTCTGCTCGGTGCCGATGGCCACATCCGGCACCAGAAGCGCCTCGTGCGGGGCCGAGGACGGCACCTCGATCCGGCCGAACATGCCGGGCGTGAACGTCGCGTCGGGATTGGCGAAGGTCGCGCGACCGCGGATCGTGCCGGTGTCCTCGCTGATGCGGTTGTCGACGAAGTCGAGCTTGCCCTCGTGGGTGAAGCCCTTCTCGTCGATCAGACCCAGCTTGACCGGGATCGACAGCCCCTTGTCACCCATGTCCTTCGACATGCGCTGGTAGCGCAGATAGGAGGCCTCGTCATAGGTGAACTCGAAATAGATCGGATCGAGCGAGACGATGGTGGCCAGCAGCGTATTGGTATTGGTGCCGCCCGAACCACCGGTGACAAGGTTGCCGACCGAGACCTTACGATCGCCGATCCGGCCCGTCACAGGCGCCTTGAGGTCGGTGAAATCGAGGTCGAGCTGCGCCGCCTGCATCGCCGCCTGCGCGGCCGCTACGTCGGCACGCGCCGTGCGCTCGCTCTGCAGCCGCTGGTCATAGGCCTGCTTGGAGATGGCGTTGGAGGTCTTGTCGTCGATCAGGGTCTGGGCGCGCTGCAGGTCCGACTGGGCGAAATCGAGCTGAGCCTGGGCCCGCTCCAGATTGGCCTGCGCCTGATCATGCGCCACCTGGAACGGACGCTTGTCGATGGTGAACAGCAGGTCGCCCTGTTTCACCACCTGACCGTCGGTGAAAGACACCTTTTCGAGATAGCCAGAGACGCGGGCGTAGACGTTCACCAGATCGACGGCGGCGAAGCGGCCGACATATTCGTCGTAATCGGTGATGGTGCGTGTGGTCGGATGGGCGACCGTCACGGTCGGCGGAGGCGGCGCCGCCTGCTGTCCCTGGTTCGGCTCGGAGCAACCCGCCAGCGCCAGAGTGGCAAGAGAAAGTGCAGCGAGGGAAAGGCGCGGCAGCGCGGTCATCATAGGCGTCTCCGAGAAGGCTCTTCGGGTATTTCGGGACCCTGTCCCGAGATCGCGTTTCATCGGCCACCCCCGCCCGGAGCCCGAGACGCCGGTGCGAACTACCACAATTATGCTGCACCGCGTAAGCAATAAATCGTCAGTTCGTCACCGCCGGGGATCGCCCGCGCAGCAGACCCCTGAGGTAGCGCCGCCCGAACAGTGCCAGCACCAGGCCCGCATAGACGGCACCTCCTGCCGCGACGCACAATGCCAGCAAGGCCTCGTCGCCGCCATGGACGAAGCCGGCCAGAGACGGCCCGGCGAACCGCGCCGTGGCGAACAGGGTCGCGGCAAGGACAGCGCCGATCAGCACGAGACGGGGCAGGCTGCGCCACATTTGCACGTCGCCGCACTCATAGCCGCGACGATGGGCGAGGAAGGCCAGCACCAGCACGGTGATCCAGCCGCCGATCGAGGTGGCGAAGGCGAGACCGACCTGTGCGAGCGTATCCATTAGCAGGATCTTCAGGCCGATATTGACCAGTGCGGCGCCGAGCGTTGCCATCACCGGGGTGCGCGTATCGCCCCGGGCATAGAACGGCGCCATGAAGGCCCGCACCACCACGAACGGGGCGAGGCCGATGCCATAGGCCGCCAGCGTCGCTCCGGCCGACGCCGCCGCCTCGGCGGTAAAGGCGCCGCGCATGAACAGGCCGCGCATGATGATCTCGGGGATCGTCAAGGCGGCCGCGAGAAAGGGCAGCACCAGCAGCAGCGTCAGCTCGATCGCCCGCGCCTGGGAAAAGCGCGCCCCATCGAGGTCATTGGCGGCGATCCGCCGCGACATCTCCGGCAGCAGCACAATGCCCGCCGCAATGCCGACGACGCCGATCGGCAACTGGTTGATGCGGTCGGCATAGAACAGCGCCGCCACCGCGCCTTCCGGCAGAAAGGAGGCGATGATGGTATCGGCGAACAGCGCCAGCTGCACGCCGGCCGAGCCGATGATCGCTGGGCCAAGCGCGATCAGGAAGGCACGGGTCTCGGGATCGAGCCTCGGCCGGCCGAAGCGCAGGCCAAGGCCATGGCGCTCGGCGTCGAACACCAGCAATCCGAGTTGCAGGAAGCCGGAGATCAGCACGCCCCACGAAGCCGCATGACCGGCGGTGGGAAACAGTCCGGCCAGGCTCAGCGTGCCGACCATCGCGACATTGAGCAGGATCGAGGCGGCGGCTGCCGCCCAGAAGCGGTCATTGGCGTTGAGCACCCCGCCGACCAGCGTCACCACCGCGATCAGTCCGAGATAGGGGAAAGTGATGCGGGTGAAATCCACCGTCAGGGCGAAGCGCTCGGGATCGTCCGAAAGTCCCGGCGCCAGCGTCGCCACCACCCAGTCGGTGGCAAGCAGCGCGACGGCGAGTAGGAGCAGTTGCACCAGCACAACGCCGGTCAGGATGCCATCGGCGAATTTCCGCGCCGGAGCGTCGCCTTCCACCGTCTTCACCCGCGCATAGGCCGGGATGAAGGCGGTGTTGAAGGCCCCTTCCGCAAAGATGGAACGGAAATGGTTGGGCAGGCGGAAGGCAATGTAGAACGCATCCGCCAGCGGCCCGGCGCCGATGACGGCCGCCATGACGATGTCGCGGACAAACCCCGTCAGCCGCGAGAGAAGCGTCCAGCCGCCGACGGTGAAGATGCTGCGAATCATGGGGTGCCGACGGAAGGGTTGAGGCTGCCGGAAGCCGGAAACGAAGGCGGGCGGAAAGCTAGCCGTCCCGCCCTCTTCTCGCCAGTCCCGCCGGACGTCAGGCGCCGAGCGCGCGGCGCACCGCCGCAATGACGCGGTCCTGTGCGGCCTCATCGAGATAGGGGTGCATCGGCAGGCTGATCACCTCGCCCGCCAGCTTCTCGCACACCGGCAGGCCATTTCCAGCAATGGGGAACTGCGCATAGGCGGGCTGATGGTGCATCGGCAGGCGATAATAAACGGCCGTCGGCACGCCCTCCTTCTGCAGCGCCGCCGCCAGCCCGTCGCGCACGCCGTGCGGCAGCCGGATGGTGTACTGGGCCCAGACCGAGGTGGCGCGCGGATCCACCGCCGGCACCGCACAGATATCGGCCAGAGCCGCGCTGTAGCGCTCGGCGACGCGCTGGCGGGCGGCGATCTCGTCCTCGAAGATCGCCAGCTTCTCCAGCAGCACCGCCGCCTGGATGGTGTCGAGCCGGCCGGTCATGCCGAGGCGGACATTCTCATATTTGTCGACGCCCTGGCCGTGCTCGCGCACGCTCTTCAGCACAGGAACGAGAGCGTCGTCATCGGTCAGCACCGCACCGCCGTCGCCATAGCAGCCCAGCGGCTTGGCGGGGAAGAAGCTGGTGGCGGTGGCGGCGCCGAAGGAGCCGGTGCGCCGGCCGTTCCAGGTGGCGCCAAAACCCTGCGCAGTGTCGCACAGCACCTTGAGGCCATACGCATTGGCGATGGCCTCAATGGCGTCCATGTCGGCCGGCTGGCCGAAAAGATCGACCGGAACCACGACCTTCGGCGTAAGTCCCTCGCGCTTGGCCACCTCGATGGCGGCTTCAAGACTCGCCGGGTCCATGTTGAAGGTGTCTTCGAGAATGTCGACGAAGACCGGGGTCGCGCCGACCCATGGCACCACCTCGGCGGTGGCGCAGAAGGTGAAGGCCGGGCAGAACACCGCGTCGCCGGCCTTGATTCCCCAGGCCATCAAGATCATGGCCAGCGCATCCGTGCCGCTGGAGCACGCCACCGCATGCTTGGCCCCGGCGAAGCGGGCGAGCTGCTGCTCGAACTCCGTCACTTCAGGGCCGTTGATGAATCGGCAATGGTTGAGAACCCGCGCCACCGCGTCGTCGATACGGGTGCCGAGCCGGGCCCGCTGCGCCGCGATGTCGACGAAAGGAATCGGCGCCAGTTCGGTCTTCACATGCGAATTCATCGGTCTTCCTCTCAGGCCACGCTGGCGCGCAGGGGCGTCGGCTCGGCGGGCATCGGCTCAGTGGGCGTCGGCTCCAGCGCTTCGAGGCAGCGCATGGCGGTGGCGATAGCAGCCACGCCGTCCTCGCCTGTCACCGCCGGTGCCGATCCGCCGCGCACGGCATCCAGAAAACGCAGAAGCTCCAGCCGCAGCGGCTCGGCATAGGCCACGGGAAGGTGGCGCATCGAATAGCTGCCATCCGGCTTGTAGTCGAAATACTCCGTCACCTGCCGGGTGAGCAGGTCGCCGATCACATACTTCTTGCGGGTGGCGACATGGACGGTGCGCGCCTTGAAGGGCGTCAGCCAGTTGGTGTTGATGTGCGCCAGCACGCCATTGGCGGTGCGGAACTGCAGCAGCGCGATGTCCTCGCGCTCGGCCACGGCGGCCTTCACCTGCGGCTGCACCTCGGTGATATGCGAGCCGGTGAAATGGCAAATCAGGTCGATGTCATGCACGGCGAGGTCAATGACCACGCCGACATTCGACATGCGCGGCGGAAACGGTCCGACGCGGGTGATGGCGATGGAGAGGATCTCCTCGTCGCGAATGGCGTTCTTCACCGCCTCGACCGCCGGATTGAAACGCTCGACATGACCGACCACCAACGCCACGCCTTTGGCCTTTGCAGCGGCGACGATCGCCTCGGCCTCGGCGACAGTGGGTGCGATTGGCTTTTCGACCAGCACATGCATGCCGGCATTGATAGCGGCGAGCGCCACGTCGTGGTGCAGGTGGGTGGGAGCGGCGATGACGAGGGCGTCGGCCCCCTCTGCCACCAGATCGTCAAGGCTGGCAAAGGCCCGGCAGCCAAGAAGGGCCGCCACCTTTTCGCGCTGGCCGGCATCGGGATCGGCGATGCCGATCAACTCGGCGCCCGGCAGATCGTTAAGCACGCGGGCGTGGTTGTAACCCATGATGCCGACGCCGACGACGCCGACGCGAACGGGCACTGAAGCCCCGCCCGGGTCCTGAACCATGCGCGCATATCCTTCCATCTGAATTCGTCGTCGGGGGGTCTAACATGCGCCCCCGGGTGTGGCGAGAGAGGCCGAATCGCAAAGCCGCGTCAAAGGCTTCACTATTTGCTTCAACCTGTTACCGACCCCGCTCACTCGGCGGCAGTGGTCTCGGCGGCCGCACCCGTCCCTTCCGCAGCAGCAGCGGAACTCGCAACGCCACTAGCGTCGATGAAGCTCTTGTAGACGAAGACGCGCTTGCCCTCGACGATGATCTCGCACCATTGCTGGCAGACGACGAGATCCACCTTCTGGCCCGCCGGCAGATTGCCGATGGCCGCCGCGCCCCGTTTCGGTGCAGCCCGCATGGTGACGGGACGGCGTGTCACGGCGGTACCGATCGGCTCGCCGCCGAATCCTGCAGGTGTGTCGCCCTCCTCGGCGGCCTCAGCCGGCGCCGCTGCCTCGGTCTCCGCAGGAGCGGCGGCAAGGGCGGCCACCGGACGTTCGGGCGCGCGGGCAGGCGGCAGGGGAGCCTCCTTCGGCAGCGCGACCAGAGGCGGGGCTGAAGGAGCTGCCGTGAGTTCGATCGAGGCCACGACCGGCTCGGCCTCCGCCGCCTCCGGGACCACCGGGGCCGACAGGGGGCCGACATTCGTTTCCGGCGCGGCGAAGGCGGTGACGGGGAGCGCCTCGCCGGCCGCGTCGAGGGGGGCCTGGGTGTTGCGCAGGAGGGGCGGAATGCTGTTGCCGGGCAGAGCGTTTACGAGAGCCGAAGAGGCCTCTGGCGTCGGGGCGGCCGGCGCGACCTCTACCAGCGGGACGGCGGCCGCCGGGCCACCCGACAATTCAGGCTGGACAGCCGAGGGCGCGACGCTGGCCACGGCCGCATTGCCGATCACCTCGGGCGCGACCTTTGCCTCCTCGCGGGCGGCCAGAGATTGCAGCAGGACGGCGCCCCCTCCGACCACCGCCATGAAGACGGCAAGCAAGCCGAGGCGCTGCCAGGTGATGACGTCCTTGGAGGCGTTGCGCTTGCGCCGCGTCTCGGCATCGCCCGACGGGCGCGCGGAGCTGCCGAAGCTACGCCGGCGGGCCGCCTGGGCCGAATCGGCGCCGGATGATGCGGCCCCCGGTTCGGTCCGCGCGGCAGCCGGGCGCGCGGCCAGTACGTCACCCATGTCTCCCAGAGCCGCGAGGCGGCTGCGCACATCCCCCAGGGAGCGCGGCTCGCGACCCGCGCCCGGAGGCGTGGAGGACGGCTCGACGCCGGCACCAATGCCATGGCTGTCGGCCTTCTCCTGCTCAAGCGAACTGACGATGGTCCGGAAATCGGAAATGAGAGAGGAGGAGAGCCCGGTTCCGCGCGGCTGCTGCGATGACGTTGGCATGGCGCGGGAACTCTACGCTACGGGAAAAAGGCGGGGAAGCACGGAGGAGGCCGTAAGGTTGGAAGCGTCTGCACAGTGCAGTCGCCGGCAGTGCCGGAGGACACTGACGGCCAGCTCAAGGGTGCGGCGCTGACCACTTCGCATGCGTTCTTCCAGTCCATTCGGGCCGGCGCCCGAAGGCCCGCGACCGAGTTCCGTAAACCGCCTTCGTATGCGACGGGTGACAACTTACCGGCACTTTGCACCTTGATGCAAGAATGTCACATGCCGGAAATTTCCTTATGAACAAAGATTGCGGCAACTCTTGGCCCCGCCCGACGCGGCTCCCATCAAATTAGCTCAACAGACGCAATAAGTTGTGGGAAGCGAATTTACACCCCTACACCAGCACCGCCCGCGATGGCGCGGTCATCGCACCGAAGATTCGCTGGTAGCGGGCCAGCTCCTCCGGCGGCCCCATGGCTTTGGTAGGGTTGTCGGACAGCTTCACCGTCGGGCGGCCATCCGCCGAAATGACCTTACAGACGACAGAAATGGGATCGAGTCGCCCTTCGGGCGCAAAGCCTCGGAAATCATTGGTCAGCAGCGTACCCCAGCCGAAGCCCATCCGCAGGCGCCCCTGGAAGTGGCGGTAAATGCGTTCGATGTCGCCAATGTCGAGGGCATCCGAAAAGATCGCCAACTTCTGCGTCGGATCCTGCCCGCGCGCGCGCCACCAACGCAGCGCCTCCTCGCCGCCCTCGATCGGGTCCTTGCTGTCGATGCGGATGCCGGTCCAGCCGGCTACCCAGTCCGGCGCTTGCTCGAGAAAATGGCTGGTGCCGAACGTGTCGGGCAGGATCACAAGCAGATTGCCCTCATAGTCCTGCTGCCAGTCGGCCAGCACCTTGTAGGGTGCGCATGCCAGCTCCGCGTCGGTGTCGGCCAGCGCGGCGTAGACCATGGGCAGTTCGTGGGCGTTGGTGCCGGTGGCCTCCACCTCGCGGCGCAGCGCGATCAGGCAGTTCGAGGTGCCAAGGAAGCGCTCACCCAGCCCCTCCATCATCGCCTGCACGCACCAGTCCTGCCAGAGAAAGCCGTGCCGGCGCCGGGTGCCGAAATCGGCGACGCCCGCGCCGCCCAGCGCCTTCAGCCGCTCGACCTTCTCCCAGACACGAGTCATGGCCCGCGCATAGAGCACCTGCAGCTCGAAACGGCCCATGCTGCGCAGCACCGCGCGCGAGCGGAGCTCGTTGATGATGGCAAGTGCCGGGATCTCCCACATGGTGGTCTCGATCCACGGTCCCTCGAAGGTCAGCTCATACTGCCCGTCGCGCTTTTCGAGGTGGTAGGCGGGAAAGCGGAACGTCTCCAGCCAGGCGATGAAGTCCGGCGAGAACATCTGGCGCTTGCCGTAGAACATGTTTCCGCGCAACCAGGTCGATTCCCCGCGCGTCAGCGACAATGTCCGCACATGGTCGAGCTGCTCGCGCAGTTCGCCCTCATCGACGAAGTCGGCGATTCGCACGCTCCGCGTCCGGTTGATGATGCCGAAGGTGACGCGGGTGTGGAAATGCCGGCGATAGATCGTCTGCGCCATCAGGAGCTTGTAGAAATCCGTATCGAGCACGGAGCGGACGATCGGGTCGATCTTCCATGTGTGATTGTAGACGCGAGTGGCGATGTCGATCATCTGGTAGGCCCCGTTTGCTCGGCCTCCCCTTCTAGAGCATGCCGCCCGAAATTGCAGGCGACGCGCCAAGGGCCGGCGCAGGAACATTCAAGCCCCAACGAAGGTCGTGCGATTTGGCCCTTGGAACCGCCGGTCCAATGATTAACTGCGCTCCAACGCCCTGCTCAACGACAGGGCCCTTTCTCGACAGGAGCACATCGTGGCTGCCACGAAATCCCTTTTCGACACCTATCGCCTCGGCGACATCATTCTTGCCAACCGCATCGTCATGGCCCCGCTGACCCGCAACCGCGCCGGTGCCGGCCTCGTCCCCTCGCCGCTTGCGGTTGAATATTACCGTCAGCGCGCCACCGCTGGCCTCATCATCACCGAGGCGACCCAGATATCCGCCACCGCGCAGGGCTACCAGGACACGCCCGGCCTGTTCACGCAGGCGCAGATCGAGGGCTGGAAGAAGATCACCGATGCCGTGCATGGCGCCGGCGGCCACATCTTCGTGCAGCTTTGGCATGTCGGGCGCGTCTCGCTCCGCTCGTTGCAGCCGGGCGGCGCCGCTCCTCTCGCCCCTTCTGCCCTTCGCGCCAATACCAAGACCTATGCGAATAATGGCTTTGCCGAGGTCGACGAGCCGCGCGCACTGACGCTGGACGAAATCCCCGGCATCGTCGACGACTTCCGCCAGGCGGCAGCGAACGCCATCCTTGCCGGCTTCGATGGCGTCGAGATCCACGGCGCCAATGGCTATCTCATCGACCAGTTCCTGCGTGACGGCGCCAACAAGCGTACCGATGCCTATGGCGGATCGATCGAGAACCGCACCCGCTTCCTGAAGGAGGTCCTCCAGGCCGTCATCGGCGAGATCGGCGCCGCGCGGACCGGCCTGCGGCTTTCCCCCGTCACCCCGGCCAACGATCTCTCCGACAGTGATCCGCAGGTGCTCTTCAGCCATGTGATGGACGTGGTCGAGAGGCTGCACCCGGTCTATGTGCATATGATCGAGGGCGCCACGGGCGGCCCGCGCGACATTGTGCCGGACTTCGACTTCGAGGCCCTGCGCGCCCGCTACAGCGGCGCCTGGATGGTCAACAACGGCTACGACAAGGCGATGGCGGAAGAGGTGATTGCGGCCGGCAAGGCGGACCTCGTTGCCTTCGGCAAGGCTTTCATCTCCTCGCCCGACGCGGTGGAACGCCTGCGCCTTGGCGTCGCTTTCAATGAGCTGGACCGCGACCATCTCTATGGTGGCGGCGCCCAGGGCTATACGGACTACCCCACGCTGGAGAACGCGACCGCCTGAAGGTGGCTGTTTGAAAACGACGAAGGCCCGCCATCTGGCGGGCCTTTTGTTCGACGAGGCGTCGCTTCAGGCGGCGAGTGGCTCTTCCGGCCGCACGCAGCGTACCGAGACGTCGACTGTCATGCCGAGATAGTCGCCGGTGAGGCCGGTGAACCCGCCCGCCACCGGCACCGCCTGGCTGGGATCGCGGGTCACGGCGACGCGGATGAGGTTGTCGGCGGCAATCGTTCCGTTGGTGGGATCGAATTCGACCCAGCCTGCACCCGGCAGGTAGATGTCCGCCCACGCATGTGTGGCGCCGGCGCCGACCAGCGCGGAATCCCCGCCGTCAAGGGCGGGATCATAGAGATAGCCGGTCACGAAGCGCGCCCCGAAGCCCAGGGAGCGGGCCGTCTCGATCAGCAACAACGCGAAATCGCGGCACGAGCCGGTGCCCAGGCGCAGCGTTTCCAATGGGGGCTGGGTGCCCTCCTCGAAGCGCAGATTGTAACTGAAGCCCTTATGTATGCTGTTGTTGATATCCGTCAGCAACGCCATGGTGTCGGTCGGCCGTGCGGCAACAAATCCCTTCGCCCAAGCCTCCAGTTCACCATGCGGGTCGGGATGATGCGGGTCCAGCATGCGGCCGAGATCGATGCGATCATCTGGCGAATAGACGAAGGGATAGGAGGTTGCGCTCTCCTCTATCTCGAAATCGAGCCCGCCCAGACCGTAGCGCTCCAGCGTGAGCAGGCTCTCGATCTTCAATTCGTTCGACGGTTCCAGAAAGTCGACCACCGCGACGGAGTTGCCGAAGACGTCGTGCATCCAGCGTATATTTCCATGCGGAAACAGCGCGATATCGGCACCGACCAGCCGCAGGTCATGGCTGTCGCGCGGGCGCAGCATCAGCCGGTGCGGCTGGAACGTGACCGGATTGGCATAGCTATACTGGGTGACGTGTCGGACGGTGAGGGTCTGCATGTTGAGTTCCGAAAAGGTCCGCCCGCAGGGCAAGGTGCAAGGCTCAGCGCGAGCAGAGGCGGCCGACGGCGAAGCCGATCAGCCCCATTGCAACCAGTGCGCGAAATGAATAGCGCTGTGTCGGCTCCTGCCGGACGGTGGAGCGGGCAACGCCGTCGGACGCGCGCGAGCCCATGCGCTCGCCGTGCCCCGAGGCGCTGGCGGAAGCTGTCGAGCCACCTGCGGCGCTGAAGGGCGATGCGCCTGACGCCGAGGCCCCCTGGCTGGACGAACCGCCTTCGGTGAACGGCCCTCGGTTAGAGGAGCCAAAGTCATTGTTCGGATTAGCCATCGCGCGCTCTCGCCTGTTCGCCTGTGTTGGGGGCCTAACGCGCGAACCGCCATTTCGTTCGAGGAATGCAGCCAGGAAACCGGGCGGCGACTCGGGGACAGTGCTCTCAGAGCCGGCCTCGCCGCTCAGATGCGGCCATTGAGGAAGGCGAGCATTTCCACAGGCCCATTGGCGTTGAACAGCTTCACCTGCCGCCCTCCGCACATGTCGCAGCGCAGCCGCGGCGGCGCCTCACCATCGGCCGGAGGCGCCAGAGAGGCCGCATCAACGCGCCCGAGCACGGAACGCCGTCCGCAGCGCTGGCAATGGGCACAGAGCATTGAAGACTGGTCGATCATGTCGCCCTCCTGAGCGGAACGGCCGAGATCGCTGGGAATCCCAACGCTTGCGGCCCCTTGCCCGGCGGCGCTCCCGGACGCCCTACTCTAGGCATTCCCGACCAGAAAGCCCACCGGCCCCGCGCCGCCTTGAATGCGACGCGCGGCCCGGACACGGATGAGATTGGGGGTGGACGAAGTTGGCTTCGTCTCGGTTCCGCCAAAACTCCGAAGGATCGGAATTTGGTGGGCGCACTAGGGCTCGAACCTAGGACCCGCTGATTAAGAGTCAGCTGCTCTACCAACTGAGCTATGCGCCCCCGCCGCAGACCGTGGCCTTGCGGACGGGCGGTCATGTAGCAGAGCCCCCCGGGTGTGTCCATAGGGACGGCCCGGCTTCCCGAGCTTTCCACAGGCCAGCCACAAGCGCCTGCTTGAAACCTACTCCTGGAATGCCTCCTCGCGCTTCCTGCGCACCGAGGGCAGCAGCACGACGACGAGCGCGAGGATGGCGAGGCCCAGCATGGTGGCGGAGATCGGCCGGGTGAAGAACACGGTCGGGTCGCCGCGCGAGATCAGCATGGCGCGGCGCAGATATTCCTCCAGCATCGGCCCGATGATGAAGCCCAGCAGCAGCGGTGCCGGCTCACAGTCCAGCTTGACCAGCACGTAGCCGACCACCCCGAACAGGGCCATGGTGAACACGTCGATGGCGTTGTTGTTCACGCTGTAGACGCCGATGCAGCAGAAGCCGACGATGAGCGGGAACAGGATGTGGTAGGGCACGGTGAGCAGCCGCACCCAGATGCCGATCAGCGGCAGGTTCAGCACAACCAGCATGAGGTTGCCGATCCACATCGAGGCAATGATGCCCCAGAACAGGTTCGGCTGCTCGTTCACCACATTCGGGCCGGGCACGATGCCCTGGATGATCAGTGCGCCGATCATCAGCGCCATGACCGGGTTGGACGGAATACCCAGCGTTAGCATGGGGATGAAGGAGGTCTGCGCGCCGGCATTGTTGGCCGCCTCCGGCCCGGCAACGCCTTCGATGGCGCCCTTGCCGAACTGCTCGGGATGGCGGGAAATCTTCTTCTCGATCGAATAGGCTGAGAAAGAGGAGAGGATCGCGCCGCCGCCCGGAAGGATGCCGAGGAACGAGCCTAGGAACGTGCCGCGCAGGATTGGGCCGATGATGCGCTTGATATCCTCCTTCGACAGCAGCAGGCCCTTCACCTTCTGCACCATGACGGTGCGGGTGTGCTCATCCTCCAGGTTGCGCACGATCTCGCCGATGCCGAACACGCCCATGGCCAGCGCCACGAACTCGATGCCATCCGCCAGTTCCAGCATGTCGAAGGTGAATCGCGGCGTGCCGGTGTAGACATCCTGCCCGGACAGGCCGAGCAGAATGCCCAGAACCACCATCGCCAGCGCCTTCACCACCGAGCCGGAGGCCAGCGCGACGGAAGCGACAAGTCCTAGAACCATCAGCGCAAAATACTCCGGCGGCCCGAACTTCAAGGCGAGGTCGGCCAGCGGCGGGGCGAAGACGGCGAGCAGGAAGGTGGCGACCGATCCGGCGAAGAAGGAGCCGATGGCGGCGGTGGCGAGCGCCGCGCCGGCGCGGCCCTGGCGTGCCATCTGGTAGCCGTCAATGGCGGTGACGACCGATGAGCTCTCGCCCGGCAGGTTGATCAGGATCGCCGTGGTCGAACCACCATATTGCGCGCCGTAATAGATGCCCGACAGCATGATCAGCGCCGAAACCGGCGGCAGGCCGAAGGTGATCGGCAGCAGCATGGCGATGGTCGGCACCGGGCCGAGACCCGGCAGAACGCCGATCAGCGTGCCCAGAAGCACGCCGATAAAGCAGTAGAAAATGTTCTGAAACGTGACCGCGACGGAGAAGCCGAGGGCGAGATTATCGAAAATTTCCATGGACTTCGCCTCTCAGTAGCCGCCGAGCCACGGGCCCAGCATGGGCAGCGGCAGGCCGAGCCCCTTGATGAACACGGCCCAGGAGAACGCAACCATGATGAAGGAGGAGAGCAGCGCCGTGGTCAGCTTGAAACGCCGGCTCGCCATCGTCGAGATGAACACCGCGAGCCCCATGGAGGGGCCGAGGCCCAGCGGGCGGATGCCGAGACCGAACACAACCACCGCGAGCGTGATCAGCCCGAGCGGCACCCAGGGCCACCGCCGAAAACCGATCTTCTGCGTCGCGTTTTCCTCCTCCACCGGGCGGAGCGTGAGACCGGAGAGGAGGACGATCAGGCCGAGGAGACCGAGAAGACCGGCCAGGATCATCGGAAAATAGCCCGGCCCCATGCGGATGGCGCGCCCCATGGGCAGCCCCATGGCCTGCCAGGCGAAGAAGGCCGCCAGGAAAACGATCAGCAGGCCGCTGGCGACCTCCTTCGAATTTTTGACAAAGCGCGTCATGGCACCTTTCCGCCGGCCGGGACGTGAAACGCCGGCCCGCGCACTGAGCGGCGGACCGGCGGGGAGGCTAAATCAGGCGCGTCAGTCGGCGAAAACGCCGGCCTGCTCGATTATCGGCTTCCATTTGGCGACCTGCGCCTCAAGGAACTTCTGGTGCACCTCCGGCGTGGCGCGCTCCAGCGCCACCGGCTCGGTGCCGAGATCGGCGAAGCGGGAAATGACCTTGGGGTCCTGCAGCGCGGCGACGAGGGCGGCGTTCAGCTTGTCGATCTCGGCCTTGGGCGTGCCCTTGGGCGCGTACAGGCCGTGCCACACCGCCACTTCGAAGCCGGGCAGGCCGGCGGAATCGAGGGTCGGGATATCGGGCAGCGACTTCACCGGAGTGGTGGTGGTGACGCCATAGGCCTTCACCTTGCCGGCCTTGATCTGGCCCGTGGTGTTGGTGGTCTGGTCGCACAGCAGGTCGATCTGCCCGCCGACGAGGTCGTTCATCGCCGGGCCCGTGCCCTGGTAGGGAACGGTGGTCATCTGCGTGCCCAGCGCCGACATGAACAGCATGCCGCACAGATGCGAGGCCGAGCCGACGCCGGCATTGCCGTAGATCACCGCATCCTTGTTCGCCTTCACATAGGCGATCAGCTCGGCGGCATTCTTGGGCTCAAGCGCCGATTTGCCGATCACGGTCATCGGCACGTCGGTGACGAGGCCGACCTCCTCGAAATCGGTCAGCACATTATAGGGCAGCTTGCGGTACAGCGTGGCGGAGGTCGCCTGGCCGATATGGTGGAGAAGAATCGTGTAGCCGTCGGGCGTGGCCTTCGCCACCTGCCCGGCGCCGCGCGTGCCGCCGGCGCCGCCGACATTCTCCACCACCACCTGCTGGCCGAGGGTGCGCGACATCGACTCGGCGATCAGCCGCGCCACCGTGTCGGTCGGCCCGCCGGCCGAGAACGGCACGACCATCGTCACCGGCCGGGTCGGGAAATCCTGCGCCTGCGCGGCGCCAAACGGCAACGCGGCAAAAGCCAGCGCCGCCAGGCCGGCAGCGGCCCCCTTGAACATGTTCGTCATGCGTCCCTCCCGAGACTTTTGGATCGCAGCGTTTTTATGTGACGGCGCCTGACTCTGCGAGACGCCATCGTGAGGCCTGATAAGCCATCACCGGCTTGACGGGGCGTCAAGTGACGCTTTGGTCCAACGCGGGTCCAACCCGCGCGAAGGAACGCCCGCCCGCGCCGCGCCCCCTCTCCGTGGCAGCGGGATACTGACAAATGCCACATGAGGATGCCATGCTCTCCGGTGTCGCCCTCCTCCCCGAGGCGCGAAAGGCTAGAAGACAGCAGGAGGCCTTTGCATGAGACCTGTATGTGCCGCGGTTCTGATCGGTTCGATGCTTGCGTGTGGCGGACCGGCGCTTGTCGGGCCGGTGCTCGTCAATCCGGCGTTTGGCGCGGAAGCGACCTATGTCGCCGCCGCCTACAGCAGGTCGACCGGAACCGTCGGCTTCGCCGAGGGTGGCTCGGACGCCGAGGTTCGGGCGAAGGCCCTGTCGGAGTGCCAGACCGGCGGCGCCACCGACTGCGAGGTCGCCTTTTCCGGCGCCGACATGTGCATTTCGCTGGCGCGTGCCACCAGCCGGAACCGGCTGGGCCTGGCATCGGGCGCTTCCCGCGCGCAGTCGCAGGACGGCGCGATGAAGGAATGCGCGGCCACCGGCGCCGAAGGGTGCAATATCCACGACACCTATTGCGCCCCGCCCTCGATCCTCTGAGCGCCGCTGGCGCCTCACCGCAAGGCGGGGCCCGCTCGCGCGGCCGGCCTCGCCACCGCACGGGGGTCGCAGGACGCTCTAGGAACCCGCCGCGCGACGTTCCATATTCGGCACATGATTCAAGAGCCGCCGCCCCTCGTCGTCGAAATCGCCTGGCAGCCCCCCTGGCAGGCCGCGCGCCGGCTCGGCCATCGCGACCGCGCGGCCGTGCCGGGCCTGACCTTTCTCGACAGCGCGATGCGCCACCCTGTGCTCGGGCGCTGGTCCTATCTGATGGCCGAGCCGTTCGGCCGCTTCCGGGTGGAGGCCGGGGTGCCGCGCTGGAATGGCGAGCGCGAAACCGGGGCGCCGCTGGAGGCGCTGCGGGCGCGGCTGAAGACCTATGCGCAGCCGCGCCTGCCGGGCGAGGCCGCCTTCCAGGCCGGTGCGGCGGGCTATGTCGCCTATGAGGCCGGCCGCCTGTTCGACCGCTTCCCCACCATGCAGCCCGAGCCCGGCGAGGGACCGGAGGTCGATCTCGGCTTCTACGATCTCGTCCTCGCCTTCGATGTCGTGGCGGAACGCGCCTTCGTCATCTCCACCGGCTGGCCGGAGAGCGACCCCGCCCGCCGCGCCCGCCGCGCCCGCGAAAGGCTGGCCGAGGCCAGCGCGCGCCTCGCCTTGCCCGAAGCGCCGCTCGGCCCCCCGGTGCTGGCGCAGGGCTGGCGCTCCAATTTCGACGCCGCCGGCTACCGTCGCGCGGTGGGACGGGTGATCGACTACATCCGCGCCGGCGATATCTTCCAGGCCAATTTCACCCAGTGCTTCGCGACGGAGACGGGCGCCGTCGACCCGTTCGCGCTCTACGACCAGCTGCGCCGCGCCAACCCGGCGACCTTCGCGGCGCTGATCGTCAACGAGGACCGGATCATCGCCTCCTCCTCGCCCGAGCGCTTCGTCAAGCTCGACGGCGCCGAGGTGGAGACCCGCCCGATCAAGGGCACGGTGCCGCGCTCGGTGGAGCCGACGCTCGACGCTTTTCGCGGCCGGGCGCTGACCACCAGCGAGAAGGACCGGGCCGAGAACGTGATGATCGTCGACCTGCTGCGCAACGATCTCTCGCGCGTGTGCCGGCCCGGCACGGTGAAGGTGCCGCGGCTGTGCGGGCTGGAGACCTATGCCAATGTCCACCATCTCGTCTCGGTGGTGACGGGCACGCTTGCCGAGGGCAGCGACGGGCTGGACCTGATCGCCGCCTCCTTCCCCGGAGGCTCGATCACCGGGGCGCCGAAGATCCGCGCCATGGAGATCATCCGCGAGCTGGAAGGCCGCCCGCGCGGCGTCTATTGCGGCTCGATCGGCTATATCGGCTTTGACGGCACGATGGATTTCAACATCGCCATCCGCACCGTCACGGTGGAGGGCGGCCAGGACAACGCCACGGCCGGAGGCGGCTCCACCCTCAGCTTCGGCGTCGGCGGCGGCATCACCACCCTCTCCGACCCCGCCGCCGAGCATGCCGAGAGCCTGACCAAGGCGGAACGGCTGTTTCGCGCCTTCACCCCGGAGGCGCTGACGTGATCCTGCTGATCGACAATTACGACAGCTTCGTCTTCAACGTCGCCCGCTACCTCACCGAATTGGGCGAGGAGGTGGAGGTCGCCCGCAACGACGCGCTCGACCTCAACGCCATCGAGCGGCGGGCTCCCGAGGCGCTGGTGATCTCGCCCGGGCCGTGCTCGCCCAATGAGGCCGGCATCTCGCTGGAGGCGGTGCGGGCGCTGTCGGGAAGGCTGCCCATTCTCGGCATCTGCCTCGGCCACCAGTGCATCGGCCAGGCCTTTGGCGGGCGGGTGGTGCGGGCGAAGGAGCCGATGCACGGGCGCGCCTCGCAGCTGCGCCATGCCGGCTCGGACGTGTTCGCCGGCCTGCCCTCGCCCTTCCCGGCCGGGCGCTACCATTCGCTGGCGGTGGAACTGGACGAGGGTTCGGAACTGATACCCACCGCCTGGAGCGAGGATGGCGAGATCATGGGCCTCGCCCATCGCACCCACCCCACCTACGGCGTGCAGTTCCACCCGGAATCGGTGCTGACCCCGCAGGGCTACGAGCTGATGGGCAATTTCCTGCGGCTGGCGCGGGCGCGGGAGAGCGCGGCGTGAGCGCGACGCTCAGCAGCGAGGATCGCGGCTTCACCCTCGGCGACGGCGTGTTCGACACCGCGCTGGCGCGGGGCGGCGTCGTGTTCGCCCGCGACCGCCATGTGGCGCGGCTGGTGGCGGCGGCGCAGCGGATCGGCATCGCCATCGAGGCGGCGGCGATCGAGGCGGCGATGACGGCCGCCCTCACCCCGGCGCCGGTGATCCTGCGCACCACGGTGACGCGGGGCACGGCGGCGCGGGGCCTGTGGCCGGCCAGCGTCGGCGCGCCGACGCTCGTGGTGGCGACATCCCCCTGGAGCCCTTCCCTGCTCGGCCAGCCGGCGCGGCTCATCACCGCGAGCGGCCGGCGCAACGAGTTCTCGCCGACCGCAAACCTGAAGACGCTCGGCTATCTCGACCATATTCTGGCCGCGCGCGAGGCGGCGCTGGCGGGGGTCGACGACGCGCTGATCCTCAACACGCAGGGGCGGATCGCCTGCACCACCATCGCCAATGTGTTCGCGCTGATCGCCGGGCGGCTGATCACCCCCTCGCTGGCGGAAGGCTGCCTGCCCGGCATCATGCGGGCGCTGGTGATCGAGGCCGCCCCACGGCTCGGCCTCGCCGTCGAGGAGCGCCCGCTGGCGCCGGCGGCGCTGGCCGGGGCGGATGCGGTGTTCCTCACCAATTCCGTGCGCTTCCTGCGGCCGGTGCGCTCGCTCGATGGGGTTTTACTGGGCGATGGCAGCGATATCGTCCGCAGTTTGCAGGACATCGTGCTGAGCGGCGCAGAGGACGGCCTTTAATCGCCCTCCCTCAACTTGCTTTCTTGCCGATTCCGTCCAGATGGCCGGCGACATGAAGTCGGCGTATTTTTGCCGCGATCTGTTCGAATGGGGTTTCCGACCCGACGCGGGGAATGAAAGCCGCCCGGATTATTTGCAACCTTCGGCGCGCAGCGGCGTTTACGACCACTGCAAAGCCGCCGGAGGTGCCCATGCTTCGCCTGAAACGCCCCTTTCTCGTCGCTGGACTTGGCGCCAGTCTTCTCGCCGGGGTCGCCACCCTCCCCGCCCTGGCGCAGAACGCCCCGGTGCAGCTGGCGCAGGCCGGACCGCAGGGCGGCAGCGCAACGATGGATGTCGATCTGTTCTACGACCAGCTCGGCCAGTTTGGTACCTGGGTCGAGCATCCCGACTACCGCTATGTGTTCATCCCCTCCGATGTCGGGCCCGGCTGGCGTCCCTATCAGGAGGGCCGCTGGGTGTGGACGGACGCCTATGGCTGGTACTGGGAATCCTACGAGCCGTTCGGCTGGGCCACCTATCATTACGGCCGCTGGGGCTATGATCCCGCCTATGGCTGGTTCTGGGTGCCGGGCGACACCTGGGCGCCGGCCTGGGTGACGTGGCGGCGCGGCGGCGGCAAGACCGGCTGGGCCCCGATCGCCCCCGATCGGCCCGGCTATGCGATCGGCAGGCCGGACCACTATGCCCCGCCGGTGGCGGAGAGCTGGGTGTTCGTCGAGGACCGCTACATCGCCGAGGAGAACCTCGCTGTGCATGTGGCGCCGATCCCGGAAATCAACATCTTCCTTGAGGCCGCCCCCGATATCTATGAGCCGAGCTGGGATGACGGCTACTACGTCAATCGCGGTTTCGGCACCGGCGTCTATGACGCGCCGATCCGCGAGCGCCTCGTCAGCCGCGAGGTCTATTATGTCGAGCGGCGCGACGACGTGTTCTATGACCCGCGCAGCAACGCGCTGGGCATCTTCGCCCCGCGCCTCGACTTCGGCGACCGGCGTGGCCCGCCGCCGCGCTTCGTGCGCGAGATCGAGCCGGACCGCCGCCCGCTGATCCGCCAATATGTGCGCGAGGACCGCGATGTGCCGGGCTTCCTTGCCCCCTCGGTGGCGCTGCTGAACCTGTTGCAGCCGGATCGCCGGCGCGAATTGCGCGACCAGCGCTTCGAGAACCCCGACCGCTACCGCCGCGAGGTGCGCGATCTCCAGCGCGACCGGGCGGAGGGGCTGCGCGACGAGCGCCGGGAGGCCGCGGCGCGGGCCGATGCCTTCCAGCGCGCCCAGCGCGAGGCGCTGGAGAAGCGGCGCCAGACCTATGAGAAGCTGCGGGCCGAGCAGCGCGTGCGGGCCGAACGGGCGGAAAAGGCCCGCCCCGCCGGCTTCGCGCCCGGCGGCGTTCCCGGCCGGCCGGGCGGACCGGACGCCCGCCCCGGCGCCGGCCGCCCCGGCGGAGCCGATCCGCGCCCCGCAGCCGTCGATGGGCAGCCGGGAATGCCGGGCCAGCGGCCCAATGCCGGTCCGACCCCCGGCGCGAATCCCGGTGCGATTCCCGGTCCGATTCCTGGCGCGAATCCCGGCCAGCCGCGTCCCGATGCCGCCGGCACCCCGCCGGTACGGCCCGGCCCCGGCGCGGGACCCACTCCCGATCGTGCCGGGCCGCCGCCCGGCCAACCGGGCGACGCCCCGCGCCCCACTGGCGCGCCCGAGGCGGGCCGTCCGCCCGCTCCGGCAGCGGGCCAGGAAACGCGGCAGGAGCAGCGCCGCCTCAAGGAGCAGCAGGTCCAGCAGAAGCAGGACGAGACCCGCAAGCAGCGCGAGGCCGATCGGCAGCAGAAGCAGAACGCCCAGCAGGAGCAGCAGCGCGCCCGCCAGCAGGAGCGCCAGCAGAAGCAGGGCGAGGCGCAGAAACAGCAGGCCGTCCAGCAGGAACAGCAGCGCGCCAAGCAGCAGCAGCGCCAGCAGGAGCGCCAGCAAAAGCAGAACGCCCAGCAGGAGCAGCAGCGCGCCAAGCAGCAGCAACGTCAGGAGCAGGTTCAACAGCTGCGTCAGCCGAAGCCGCAGCAGCCCCCGGCGCAGGCCAAACCGCCGCAGCAGGCCAACCCTGCGCAGGCAAAGCCGCCGCAGGCCAAGCCGCCTCAGGCCAAGCCGCCTCAGGCCCGCCCGCCTCAGGGCCAGCCGCGCCCTCCGGGCGGTCCCGCCGGCGCCAAGCCGGGCGTTCCGCCTCCGGGCGAGCCTCCGGTCCCGCAAGGCGCGCCGTAGCGGCGCCCACCGAGAGAGCCCCGGCCGCCGGGGCTCTCTTCCTTGGTGGCGGCCAGACTGCGAGGCGCCCGACCGGCGCGTCACTCAATGCCGCGTGGGAAGATTGTAGCTGGCCCACTCCTCGCGCGGGATCGCCGCGCCGACATGGAAGGCGAAGCCCACGACCTTTCGCAACGGTGGGTCCAGCTCGCAGCGATACGACACCTCGTACCATTGGCGTTGGCTGCGAAACGCGCCGCCCCTTGCGGTGAAGACGACGCCCTCCAGCGACGTATCGCTTGACGCGTAGTCGACCAGCCGGTCGGGCTGGAAATCCGCACGCCAGGCATGGATCTGCTCCATCGCCTCAAGATCGCAAAGCTGGGCAAGGCGCTCCTCGTCGCCCAGGCGCTCAAGCGCGCGGCGCAGGCCCCGGCTGCGGGCATTGTCGATCGCCTGTTCGGAGAGCATCCGTGAGGGGCGTACCATCTCCGGCGGATCGGCCGGCTTGGCGGCGCGAGCGCGCGAGGGCGACGGGGGCGTGCCCGCGCGCGGCAGCGCTTCCGCCGCCGGCGACGGCGCGGCCGGGGTAACGGCCGGCGATGGTGCGGCGCGCAGCGCGTCGAAGTCTCGGGAGCTGATGATCTCGGTTTCCAGCGCCGGCAGGTCGGCCGGCTCGGGAAAGCCCCTCGCCCCCACCAGCACAAGGGCCGCCAGCACGCCGAGATGCAGCAGCGCGGACGCCGCCAGCCGAGCGGCCTCGGCGGCGGAGCGCGCCGGGGGCGACCGGCGCTCTTCGGCTTTCAGCAGACCGTGGACGACGCTCGGCAGGGGCGAGACGGGCATCATGCAGGATGGGCCGGCACGGGGAGCCTCCGGTGGTGCCCACAGCCATCCTTGATGCTCCCGGCAGCATTATGGCCGCTACCGCGCAGGCCGCCGCGACAGGCGCGCGCCGCTGAATAAGAAAAGAGCCCCGGCCATCGGCCGGGGCTCTCGTCGTTCCAGGGGCGGTGCGCGTGGCCGGAAGACCTATTCCGCCGCCGGCTGGGCCTGCGCGTTCAGGCTGCCGCGCTTGGTCGCCAGCTTGTTGAGGGCGATGATATAGGCCTGCGCCGAGGCGACCAGCGTATCGGGGTCGGAACCGCGCCCGTTCACCGCCTTGTCGCCATCCTCCAGCCGCACCGACACTTCCGCCTGCGCATCGGTGCCCTCGGTGACGGCGTGGACCTGATACAGCGCCAGCTTGGCGGCGTGCGGAACGATGGCCTGGATGCAGTTGAACACCGCGTCCACCGGGCCATTGCCCTCGCATTCCTCTGTTATGACGACGCCATCCACCTTCATCTTCATGGTGGCGCGCTGCGGGCCGTGGCTGCCGGCGATGACGCTGAGCGACACCAGCTTCATCCGGTCATGCGCGGCGGCGATCTCGTGATCAACCAGCGCCTCGATGTCCTCGTCATAGACCACCTTCTTGCGGTCGGCGAGTTCCTTGAAGCGGCTGAAAGCGTCGTTCAGCGCGTTCTCGCCCAGCTCGTAGCCCAGCGCCTTCAGCTTGTCGCGGAAGGCGGCGCGGCCGGAATGCTTGCCCATGACCAGCGAGGTCTTCGACACGCCGACGCTGTCGGGGGTCATGATCTCGTAGGTGGTGTTGTTCTTCAGCATGCCGTCCTGGTGGATGCCGCTCTCATGGGCGAAGGCGTTCCGGCCGACGATCGCCTTGTTGTACTGCACCGGGAAGGAGGTGACGGCCGAGACCAGCTTGGAGGCGCGGGTCAGCATGGTCGCCTCGATGCCGGTGGCATAGGGGAGCACGTCGCCGCGGGTGCGGATGGCCATGACCACCTCTTCCAGCGCCGCATTGCCGGCACGCTCGCCCAGCCCGTTGATCGTGCACTCGATCTGCCGCGCGCCCCCCGCCAGCGCCGCCAGCGAATTGGCGACCGCCAGGCCGAGATCGTCATGGCAATGGGCGGAGAAGATGATCTGCTCGCCATTGGGCACGCGGTCGAGGATGTAGGCGCGAACCTGGCGGAACATCGCCTCATATTCGGACGGGGTGGCGTAGCCCACCGTGTCGGGCAGGTTGATGGTGGTGGCGCCGGCCTTGACCGCCGTCTCCACGCAGCGCTGGAGATAGTCGATCGGCGTGCGGGTGGCGTCCATCGCCGACCACTCGACATCGGCGACGAGGTTGCGCGCCTGCGCCACCGTGCCGGCGATGATGTCGATCACCTGATCCTGGGTCTTGCGCATCTGGTGTTCCAGATGGATCGGCGAGGTCGAGACGAAGGTGTGGATGCGCGGGCGCTGGGCGAACTTCACCGCCTCGCCGGCGCGGGCGATATCGGCGGGAATGGCGCGGGCGAGGCCGGCGATCACCGCCCGCTTCGTGCGGCGGGCGATCTCGGCGACGCTCTCGAAATCGCCATTGGAGGCGATGGGGAAGCCGGCCTCGATCACGTCGACGCCCATCGTGTCGAGGAGGTCGGCGACCTGCAGCTTCTCTTCCAGCGTCATCGAGGCGCCGGGGCACTGCTCGCCGTCGCGCAGCGTGGTGTCGAAGATGACGACGCGGTCATGGGGAATGGACATGGGGACTTCCTTCTCGGCTCCGGTGCCGGGTACAGCGGGGCTCGTTGGCCCCTGCGGCATCGTCCGGCGCACATCTGACGGGTAGGCTTCGGGTGGCGGCGTCATCCCCTGAGCGCCCAGGCGCGAAGCCCGGCCGGCCCTCAGGGGCGGCTAAGAAGAAGGAGCCCGAACGCAAGCAGAGCCTTCCCCGGAAACCGCAGCGCGGTCGGGGTCGCGGAAGAACGGCGGGCGGACGACAGCGTCACGGCTCGGCTCTCGCGAGGTTGCTCTGAGCCACGGTCATAGCCGAGGCCGAACGAAACGGCAAGGGTGGGGGCACGGGACGGGGCACCGGGACGCCCTTCGGGGGGGCTCGCAGGGCGTCGCCAATGGGGTAACGTCATGGCCGGGCCGGGGCCGGGCCTCCACATTGTCGGGCGGGGGGCGACCTCCCGACAGGCGGGGCCGGTGAGCCCGGCCATGACGCTCCTCCCCATCACGCCCGGACGGGCCGGACCTGACGGGAAGCCGAAAACTCAGTGCCCGCCCTCCACCTTGTGCCTCGGCCGGCTCAGCAGCGGCGCGGCGAAGAACAGGGCTGAGAACAGCACGGTGAGGACGAGGAAGACGTCGGAGAACGCCATCACCTGCGCCTGCACCCGCACCTGCGCGCTCATCAGCTTCAGCGCCACCGCGCCGGCATCCGAGCCCATGGCGGCGAGCGCCTGCGTCATCGCCTGCAGCCGCTCGACGGCGGCGGCGTTGGCCCACTGCACATTCTCGTGCAGCCGGGCGAGGTGCAGGTCCCAGCGGTCGTTGAGCACGGTGTTGATGAGGGCGAGGCCCACCGCGCCGCCGAGATTGCGCATCAGGTTGAACAGGCCGGAAGCGTTCTTCAGCTGGTCCGGCGGCAGGGTGCCGAGCGAGATGTTGTTGATCGGGATCATCGCCATCATGATGCCGACGCCGCGCAGGATCTGCGGCACCAGCAGCTCCCAGAAATCCCAGTCCGCCGTCAGCCCGGTGACCTGCCAGGTGCCGAGGGCGAAGGCGGCGAAGCCGAAGGCGATCATCGCCCGCGGATCGACCTTGCCCATCAGCCGCCCGGCAATCGGCGCGCACAGGAACATGGCGAGGCCGGAGACGAACATGGTCTCGCCGATCATCAGCGCCGAGTAGCCGCGCACCTGGGCGAGATAGAGCGGATAGAGATAGGTCAGCCCGTAGAGCCCGATGCCGACCACGAAGCTGAAGGCGGAGCCGACGGCGAAATTGCGGTTGGCGAAGGCGCGCAAATCCACCACCGGCTCGCGGGCCATGAAGACGCGGGCGAAGAACGCCACCGCCGACACGCCGCAAAGCACCGTGAAGAGCACGATCCAGTGGTCCTCGAACCAGTCATTGGTCGGCCCCTCCTCCAGCACGAATTCGAGGCTGCCAAGGAAACCGGCCATGAACAGCAGCCCCCACCAGTCGAAGCGGTCGAGCAAGGCGAGGTCCGGCTCGTCGAAATCCACCAGCGTCACCGTGGTGACGACGACGAAGATGCCGGGGATGATGTTGACCAGAAACAGCCAGTGCCAGGAGAACAGGTCGGTGAGATAGCCGCCAATGGTCGGGCCGATGGTCGGCGCCAGCGTCGCCACCAGGCCGATCAACGGGGCGACGACGGACTGCTTTTCGCGCGGGAAGATCGAATAGGCGGCGGCGAACACGGTCGGGATCATGCCGCCGCCGAGAAAGCCCTGCAGCGCACGGTAGACGATCATCTCGTTGATCGAGGTCGCGGTGGCGCACATGAAGCTCATCACGGTGAAGCCCACCGCCGAGGCGGCGAACAGCCAGCGCGTCGACAGCGCCCGCGACAGGAAGCCCGACAGCGGGATCATCACCACCTCGGCGATGAGATAGCTGGTCTGCACCCAGGAAATCTCGTCGGACGAGGCGGCAAGGCCGGCCTGGATCTCCGAGAGCGAGGCCGAGACGATCTGGATGTCCAGGATCGCCATGAACATGCCGAACACCATGCACAGGAAGGCGAACATGCGCCGCCCCTCGCTGGAGGCGGCGCGCGGCGGCGCCCCTGGCCCGGCCGCTGCCGTGACTGTCGTGTCGGACATGGCGGCCTCCTCAGGCGCCGTCGCGGGTGTCGACGGTGGCGATCACCGACATGCCCGGGCGCAGCTCGGCCTTGGCGCGGGCGGCCTCGTCCAGTTCGATCCGCACCGGCACGCGCTGCACGATCTTGGTGAAATTGCCGGTGGCGTTTTCCGGCGGCAGCAGGCTGAACACCGAGCCGGAGGCCGGGGCGAGGCTGAGCACATGGCCGTGGAAGGTCTCGTCCGGGTAGGCGTCGACCTCGATGTCGACCTTCTGCCCGGGATGAAGCTGGCCGAGCTGGGTCTCCTTGAAATTGGCGTCGACATAGACCTGCGACATCGGCACCAGCGCGACCAGCCGCGTGCCGGACTGCACCAGCTGGCCGAGCTGCACCGCGCGGTTGCCGACGACGCCGTCGAAGGGGGCGCGCACGAGCGTAAAGTCGAGGTCGCGCTGCGCCTGGTCGCGGGCGGTCTTCAATTCGTCGAGCGTGCGCAGCGCCTCGGTGCGCTGGGCGGCGAGGACGGCAACATCGGCCTGCGCCGAGGCGATGGCGGCGGTGCCGGCGTCGACGGCGGCCTTGGCCTTGTCGCGGTCGGCGCGGGCGGTCTCCTGGGTGGCGCGGCTGGAAAACTGGTCCTTCATCAGCGCGCTCTGGCGGGCGAGTTCGAGTTCGGCCCGCTGAAGCTCGGCCTCGGCGGAGACGAGCTGCGCCTTCGCCTGGTCGACCTGCGCCCGCGCCGCCGCCATCTGCTCGCCATAGCGGTCGATGGTCGCCTGCTGGGTGGCGATCTTGTCCTGCGCCGCCTGCAGCGCCAGCCGGTAGTCGCCATCGTCGATGCGGGCGATGACGTCGCCGGCCTTCACGCTCTGATTTGTCTCGACGTCGAGCGCGACGATGTGGCCGGCAACCCGTGCGGCGAGGATCGAGGTGTCGGCGCCGACATAGGCGTCATCGGTGGAAACGAGGAAGCGCCCCACCTGCCACCAGTCGAGCCCGTAGACGCCGCCCCCCGCCAGCGCGGCGAGCAGGAGCGCGGCGAAGACAAGCTTCTTGCGCGAACGGGGGCCCTTCGGCGACGTCGCGTCGGCGGGCAGCGCCGATTCCGACACCTCCGGCGCCGGCTTGCGGGCCTTGATCGGAATCGGTTCGCCCGCCGGCGCACGCTCCGTCTCCAAAGCCGGCAATGCCTTGATTTCAGCCTGAGCCATGACGGCACTCCGCGCGACAACTAAACCGTTCAGTTCATTCTTGGCTTTACATATCAAACTAAACAGTTTAGTCAAGTGCTTTGACAAGCCCGTCCCGCGCGCCCTATCAGGAAGCCGAGGATAGCGATGACCATGACCGACACCGACATGCCCGCCGCCGCGCCGCGCGCCGAGCCTGAATCCGCCAAGCGCCGCGACATCATCGACGGCGCGCGGAAGGTCTTTTTCGAAAAGGGCTTCGACGGCGCCAGCATGGACGAGGTGGCCAGGGCCGCCAGCGTTTCCAAGGCGACGATCTATGTCTATTTCGGCAGCAAGGACGAGCTGTTCGAGGCGCTGGTGCTGAACGACCGCGCCCGCTCGGCCGAGCATCTGTTCGAGGTCGACCCCTCGATCGACGACGTGGCGAGCCTGCTGCACCGCATCGGTACGTCCTTCATGACCATGATGGTGCAGCCCGACCACATCAGGCTGGTCCGCATGGTCATTGCCATCGCCGAGAAATTCCCCCGCGTCGGCCGCGCCTTCTTCGATGCCGGCCCCTGCCATGGCGGCCAGCGCCTCGCCAGCCTGCTGCGCCAGCAGGCCGATCTCGGCCGTCTGCGTATCGACGACGAGCTTGCCGCGGCCTTTGAATTCCTGAACCTGTGCCAGAGCAACAGCGTCAAGGGCCTGCTTTTCGGCGTGGATGGACCGCCCACGCCGGCGCAGATCGAGGAAACGGTGGAGCGCGCCGTGCGGATCTTCCTTGCCTATTACGGCACCGACCGCGCCAGCTGAGCGCCGCAGCCCCTCAGGACGCGCGGCGCGGCCGGACCTCCAAAATCTCGCGCAATGACTTGAGCAGCGGCTCGCTTTCATAGGGCTTGGGCAGTACCGGCACCCCCTCGCACCCTGCCGGGATCATCGAGCGGTCGCCATAGCCGGTGGCGAAGATGAAGGGCACGCCCAGCCGCTGCAGCTCCTGCGCCACCGGCGCCGAGGTGCCGGCCCCGAGATTGACGTCGAGCACCGCCACATCCGGGGTGAAGTCCTGCAGCCGGCGCAGCGCCTCGGCGGACGAGGGCGCCGTCACCACATTCTCGATGCCGGCATCGTTGAACATCGTCTCCACATCCATGGCGATGAGCATCTGGTCCTCGACCAGCAGCACGCCCAGCTCGGACAGTGGACGGGCCGGCTCATCCGCTGCGAGGGCCGCCCCGTCGTCGCCCCCCTCGCCGACCGGCGCCGCCGACACATGGCGCGCCGGCAGGCGGATATGCGCCACCAGCCCGCCCGGGGCGAATTCCAGGCGGCTGCTGCCGCCGAGATCATAGGGAACGCTGCGCTCGATCAGCACCATGCCGAAGCCGCGCCGGCCGGTGGTGGCAACCTCGGGCCCGCCGCTCTCGCGCCATTCGACGTCGCAATCGCCATTGGCCAGCATGGCCCAGTTCACCGCCAAGCGCCCGCCGGGGCGCGAGAGCGCGCCATATTTGGCGGCATTGGTGGAGAGCTCATGCAGCACCAGCGCCATGACGGAGAAGGCGCGCGCGTCGAGCCAGACCGGCGGACCGGCCTGCGACACCTGCTTTTCCGCCCCGCCATAGGGCGAGAGTTCGGCCCGCAGCAGATCGCCCAGCGCGCCGCCGCCGGCCCCGCGCACCACCTGGTCATGGGCGATGGCCAGCGCCTGCACCCGGCCGCGCAGGCTGTCGACATAATCCTGCGTGCTGCGCCCATCCTGCAGCGAGTGCTCGACCAGCGACTTGATCACCGCGAGGATGTTCTTCACCCGGTGGTTCAGTTCCTCATTCAGCAGGCGCTGGCGCGTATCGGCCTTGCCGCGCTCGTCGGCCATCAGCTCGTTGTGGCGCAGCACGATTTCCACCAGCGTCGAGCGGGCCGCCTCGGCGATCTCCCGGTCGGCCTCGGTCCAGGGGCTCGCCGTGCCGCTGACCGTCTCCTTCCAGATGGCGAAGCTCTTGCGCGGCGTCAGCCGGTCGCCGAACGGCCCGGTTTCATAGACCTTCTCCGGCCTTCCCGCCCAGTCGAGCGTATGCACGATCTCCTTGCGGAAGAAGAGCAGGTAGTCGCGCGGCAGCTGCGACAGCGGCAGCGCCAGCACGCCTGATGCCTCGGCGCAGAACGCTTCCGCGCCCGGCCATTCGCGGGACAGCTCATGGCTCGCCCACACCTTGCCGGCAGCCTGGTCGCCAATGAACGTCGCCAGCCCCGGTATGTCAGCCGCCGGCGGCACCGATCCTTCCGCGCTCCACTGGCCGCCGAGCCAGAGGCCGATGCCGTCGCAGGGCATCAGCTTGGCGAAGTCGGGCAGGTTGCTGCGCAGCAGCTCGCCGATATCCTCGTCCTGCGAGGCCAGGCGCAGCACCCGGTCGAGCGCGCGGCGCGCCGTGGTGGCGACGTCGAGCGTGCGCTTCTGCTTCAGCGCCTGCAGATGCAGCGCGAAGAAGGCACCGAACATCTCCGCCGCCACGCGCTCCGACATCGGCAGCACGCGCGGCGCATAGTGATGGCAGGCCACCAGCCCCCAGAGCTGGCCGTCGACGATGACGGAAATCGACATCGAGGCCGCCACCCCCATATTGCGCAGATATTCCAGATGGATCGGCGATACCGAGCGCAGATGGGCGAAGGACAGGTCCAGCGGGTCGTCGAGCGGGGTCTCCTCCGGCACCAGCGGGCAGCGCTCGCCATTGGCGTCGCCGATGACGCGGACAATGTTGCGGACATAGAGGCTGCGCGCCTGCTGGGGAATGTCGCTGGCCGGGAACCACTGGTGCAGGAAGCTCTCCAGACCCTCGCGCCGGTCCTCGCTGACCACCTGCCCGGCCCCGTCATGGGCGAACTGGTAGATCATCACGCGGTCATAGCCGAGCAGGCTGCGGAGCAGCCGTGTCGAGTGCCGGAGCAGCTTGTCGACGTCCTTCTCGCCGCGCACATGGGCGAACATCGAGCGGGCCAGGTCCAGCGCCGGCCCATCCTCCGCCGAGGCGGCCTCGAATTCGAGCACGCCAACGCCTTTGAAGACATGGGCCGAGACGTCGAAACGATCGCCGGAGGCCAGTTCGACACCGAACAGCAGAGCCGGCGAGGACGGATCGGACCCCCGCGCCAGCGCCTCGCGGATTCGCCCGGCGGCGCCGTCGCCGAGCAGGTCGGCGAGGTCGCGGCCAATCAGCGTTTCCGGCAGGCCGAGCATCTCGGGCGCGTTGCTGGAATGGCGCTGCACGACGCCGCCCTGCGGGTCGCAGGCGATCAGGCAGCCATGGCACTGCACGCTCCCGGGAACGTGGATCGGCTCGCGATCGCAATTGCTCAGATCGACTCGCTCACCCAACGACATGATCGCCCCCGTCCTCGGCGCGCGCGGCCGCGCCACAGGGGCCGGAAGCGAGGGGGAAACCTTCAGCCCGCGACGCCGGGCAGATGCGACAAAGCGGCGGGCGCGACGACGGACGACACAAGGCGCTCAACATGAGGGAACTTTTTGGCTTTCACTCGCGGTCAGTAGCTACGAAGAACGCGATCCCCCCGCCCGGGTTCCCGCTTCACGCGGCGGCGCGGCCCGGGTGCCTCACCGGGACGCGCGATGGGCCGATCATCAAATGGCTCGATTTGCCGTATGAATTCTCTCGACGAGGTGGCGACGGAGAAGCCGATGACGATCCCCCGGACTGGCCGCGGCGCGGCCGCGTTGCTCGCGCTCCTGCTCGCCCCGGCGCTCGCCGTGCTGTCGCCCGGCCCCGCCTTCAGCCAGCAGCCGGGCGGCGAGACGCTCCGCTGGGCGGACATCCCCCGCTTCGAGATGAAGGGCGGGCTGAAGGCGTTCTGGAATGTCGGCGACGGATCGGGTGGCCAAAATGCCCGCCAGGCCTATGCGCGCGGCTTCGAGCCGGTCACGCTGGTCAACACCTATTCCGACTATTGGGGCAAGCCGCGCCGCGACATCAGACCGCCCAAGGACGGGCCGAGCGCCAACCCCTGGGACATGCCGCCCAATTTCGAGCTGGTGGTGCGCCGCGCCATCGAGCACGGCAAGCCCAGCGGAATCTACGTCCAGGACATCGAATTCCCCTTCGTCGAGAACATCGAGAAGGCGCATGGGGACACCGCGGCCCGTCTCGCCTCCGGCGCGACCTCGCTGGCGGCGTTCGAGCAGGCCTATTACAAGAAATGGGCGGAATGGTTCTGGCTGCCGCTGCTTTGGACCAAGGAGCGCTACCCCGGCGCCGTGGTCGGACTCTACGGCCCGCAGCCGTTCCGGCGCGACTATTGGGGCGTCGCCGGCAAGGATGCGGCGCAGATCGACGGCTCGCACCGTACCGATGCCCAGCTCTGGGAGTATATCGACCCCCATGTCGATTTCTATATTTCCAGCATATACCTGTTCTACGACAAGCCTGACTCGGTCTTCTACATGGCGGCCAATGTCGAGGAGAACTATCTGAGGACCCGCCCCTTCGGCGACCGGCCGGTCTATGCCTATGAGTGGATGCTGTTCCACATTTCAAATGCGGAGATGAGCGGGAAGGAAGTGCCCGGCTATCTCGCCGAGGCGATGGCGATCATTCCCTATTTCAGCGGCGCCAAGGGCGTGGTGCTGTGGGGATGGGAACCGCAACTGAAGACCGCGCGCCCGCCCTATGCGCAGCTCCCGCGCTATGTCCGCTCGCTGCAGCGCGTGGCGGCGCTGTCGGACAAGATCGGGCGTGGCCGGCTCGTCATCGACACCCCGGCCAATGTCGCCTGGCGCGAGCGCCAGCCGCTGGTCCGCACCGTCGAACTGGACGACGGCTCCTGCGTGGTGATGGCGATCGACCCCTGGCAGGACGAGACCGCCCGCAGCACGAAGCGGGTGCGCTGCGGCGCGCTGGAGGGCGACATAGCTTTGGAAGGCCGGGGCACCGCACTGGCGGTGCTGAGCCGGGACGGGCTCAAGAGCTACTGAACCCCAGAGCTACTGAAGCGGTGCGCTCCTGAACGGGGAGCTACTGAACGGGGCGCGCCGCCAGCGCCCTTTCGTCATCGACGATGAAGTCGCGGATAACAGGCACGTCGTCGCGCTGATTGGACAGCAGCAGCTGGAACACCATGTTCGAGCCATTGAGGAAGCCGAGTTCCACCGCCACCAGATAGAACTCCCACATGCGGGCGAAGCGCTCGCCCATCATGGCGACCACCTCGCCGCGCTTGGCCTCGAAGTTCAGGCGCCAGTGGCGAATGGTCCAGTAATAGTGCAGGCGCAGGATCTCGCAGTCGGCGGTCCACAGCCCGACCCGCTCCAGCGAGGTGAACACTTCCGACATGGCCGGCACATAGCCGCCGGGGAAGATGTATTTGCGGATGAAGGGCGCCGTGGTGCCGGGCGGCGACATGCGGCCGATGGCGTGGATCATGGCGAAGCCGCCGGGCGCGAGCAGGCGCTTGATGGTGCCAAAATACTCGTCGAAATGATTGACGCCGACATGCTCCATCATGCCGACGGAAACGATGCGGTCGAAGCTGCCGGTCAGGTCGCGGTAGTCGCGCTCGAAGAAGGTGATGCGGTCGGCGACGCCGGCCGCTTCCGCCCGCTTCTTCGATTCGGCCAGCTGCTCGGTGGCGACGTTGATGGCGGTGACATGCACGCCGAGCTGGGCGAGATAGATGGCGAGAGCGCCCCAGCCCGAGCCGATCTCCGCCACCTTCATCCCCGGCTCCAGCTTCAGCTTGGCAGCGATGTGGCGCAGCTTGGCTTCCTGCGCCTCCTCCAGCGAGGCCTCGGGGGTGGGGAAATAGGCGCAGGAATAGATCATCCGCGAATCCAGCCAGAGCCGGTAGAATTCGGGCGGATGGTCGTAATGGCTCTGGGCGTTGGACGCCGCCTTGCCGAGCGGGTTCGACTGGTGCCAGCGCTTTAGCGCCCGCCAGGAGCGCCGCAGCGCCTGCTGCACCGGATGCGAGGCGAGGCCGCGACGGTTGACCGAGAAAAGCGAGAGAAAGTCATAGACGGTCGAGCCGTCCTCGAAGGTGAGCCGGCCATCCATATAGGCCTCGGCCGACACCAGCTCGGGATTGAAGAACAGCTCGCGGTCGAGCTTCTCGTCGTTCAGGCGGATCACCACGTCGGGGCCGTCCTGCCCGCTGCCGAAGACGCTGCGCGTGCCGTTCGGCTCGATGACGGTCAACCGGCCCTTATGAATGAAGCGCTTCAGGAGATGGGGTAGAAAACGCATGCACGCACTCCGGATCCCGGACCCGCCCCCGGACCCTCGCGGGCATCGGGCATAAGGCCGGCCGCCCTGTCAAGGGCAGGCGGGAGGCGTTTGCGTATCCCGCTACCCCGCCGCTTCGCGCATGACCGGCAGCTTCGGCTGGTCGTCGGCGCGCACGAGCTTGCGCACCTGGGGCGCCGCCACAATGGTGCCGCGGTCGAAGAACGCCTCGTGGTTCTTCTCGATGTCCTCGGTGAGATAGCGGTAATTCACCATCAGCCCGAAGGCCTGCGCCATGCCGCGCGTTGACAGGTCGCCGAACGGGTTGATGCGCTCCAGCCTTGCGCCATTGCCGAGATGGAAGCGCGCCACCGGGTCGATCGGCTTGCCCTTGGCGGAGCGTGCGATCAGGAAATAATGCGCGGCCAGCGCTTCGATGACGGGACGCAGCGCCGCCCTCGCCGCCTCGTCCGGCGCCGCGCTGCCGGCAAGGGTGGCAATCGCGGCGCGGTCGGCCGGCGTCAGCACCGTGGAGGCCGGATCGGCCATCTCAGCCTCCACCCAGGCGCGGAAGCCGGGCACCGGAGAGAGCGTCACGAACTCCTTCAGATTGGGCAATTCGCGGGAGATTTCCGCCACCACCTGCTTGATGAGGAAATTGCCGAAGCTCACCCCGCCGAGCCCGGTCTGGCAGTTGGAGATCGAATAGAACACGGCGGTGCGCGCCGTCTCCGGTGCCAGCGGCGTGCGGTTTGCGTCGAGAATGGGGGCGATGGCGGCCGGCGCCTCGCGGGTCAGCGCCACCTCGACGAAGATCAGCGGTTCGTCGACCAGCGCCGGGTGGAAGAAGGCGTAGCAGCGCCGGTCCGGCGAATCGACGCGGGCGCGCAGATCGTTCCAGTCGCGGATTTCATGCACCGCCTCATAGCGGATGATTTTTTCCAGCACATTGGCGGGCGTCGACCAGTCGATCCGGCGCAGCACGAGAAACCCCCGATTGAACCAGGAAGCGAAGAGATGGGTGAAGTCGCGGTCGACCTCAGTGAGATCGCGGCGGCGGGGAAGCACGCCGATGAGGTCGGCGCGCATCGCCACCAGCCGGGCGGTGGCGCCCGGGGCGAGGTTGAAACGGCGGATCAGTTCCTGCCGGCGCGGCTCGCTCGCCGCATGCAGTTCCGCCACGCTGCGACCGCTCGGCGCGGCCTGATGGGCGGCCAGCGCCGCCTCCAGCCGGGCGGCGTCGGGCCCGAAATCGGTGGCCAGCGTCTCGAAGAAGGCGATGCGGCCGCCGGTGCGCAGCCCGGCATAGGCGGCCAGGATCTCCTGCGCCAGCGCGATGCCGGAGGCCTCCCCCTGCCCCGAAAGCAGGCGCTCGCACAGCAGCGCGACGCTCGCCGCCCGCGCCTCGCCGGCGGGGCGCCGTTCCCGCCCGAGATCGAGCAGCGAGCGGCCACGCTCGGCAATGGTGCCGAGCAGGTCGCCGAAGAAGCTGGTTCCGCCGTCCATCCGGCCCTCGTCGCGTAGGTTCACCGCGCCATCTGACCCTCGCCGGGCGACGGGCGCAAGACACGACATGCCGAAGCGGGACGGGCGGTGGCCCCCTCGCCCGGACACGTTTTCGCGCGCAGGCGGCGCCGGGCCTTTAAATTCCATGCCTTGATGGGCATGTTCGGCGCCAATGCTCACGGCCCTCCGCCTCACCCTCATTCTGTTCGTTCTGCTCTTCCTCCTGCCGCTCGGCGCCCATGCGCTGGTGCAGTGGCAGACGGCCGACTGGTCGCGCAGCTGGGGCACCGCCGACTGGTCGAGCACCGGCACGCTGCCGGCGGCCGATGCCCATCCGCAGGCCATGGTCCGCATCTACGCCGCCCGGGTCGGGCGCTGGCGCGGCATCTTCGCGGTGCATAGCTGGCTCGTCTTCAAGGGGCCGGGCGCGGGCGCCTATGAGCGCTATGACAAGGTCGGCTGGGGCCGCCCGATCCGCCACAATGGCTATGCGCCGGACGGGCGCTGGTATGGCAACGACCCGGAAATCGTCTTCGAGGCTACCGGCGCGGAGGCCGAGCGGCTGATCCCGAAGCTGCGGGCGGCGATCAAGTCCTACCCCTATGGCGACGCCGGCGACTACACTGTCTGGCCGGGGCCGAACTCCAACAGCTTCATTGCCCATGTGATCGGGCAGGTGCCGGAACTGGCCGTCACCCTGCCCCCGACCGCGATCGGCAAGGACTATCCGGTCGATGGCGACTGGTTCGGCCTCGCCCCCTCGCGCACCGGGGTACGTGTGTCGCTGGACGGCTATCTCGGCCTCACCGTCGCCTGGGTGGAAGGCATCGAGTTCAACCTGCTCGGCGCCGTCGCCGGGCTCGACCTGCGCCGGCCGGGGATCAAGCTGCCGGGCTTCGGGCGGATCGGCATCTAAGGCACGCCCGTTGACGCCAAGGTGAAACGACCCGTTCATCCGGCTGCGTCATGCTGGCCGCAGGCGAACCGCGAGGGGGCGAAAATGAGCGCAGGCATGTTCAGGCATTATTGGCGCGGGGGGCTGGCGGCGCTCTGCCTGCTTTCCCTCGGGCTGTCGCCGGCGCTGGCCGCGACCTGCGGCAATGACGCCTCGGGCTTTGCCGCCTGGCTGCCGGCCTTCAAGCGCGAGGCGCAGGCGCAGGGCATTTCGCCCCAGGCGCTGCGGGCGCTCGACGGCGTGACCTACGACACCACGGTGATCCGGCTCGACCGCAACCAGAAGCACTTCAAGATGAGCTTCGAGCAGTTCGCCGCCAACCGCATCAGCGCCGGCCGCATCGCCAAGGGCAAGCAGAAGCTCCAGCAATATGCCTCGACGCTGGCCCGCATCGAGCAGCGCTATGGCGTGCCGGGCGAGGTGGTGGTGGCGATCTGGGGGCTGGAGACCGATTACGGCGTCAACCAGGGCAAGATGTCGGTGATGCGCTCGCTCGCCACCCTTTCCTATGACTGCCGGCGCAACGCCTTCTTCACCGCCCAGCTGCTCGACGCGCTCCGCATCTACCAGCATGGCGACCTCACCCTCGACGAGATGCGCGGCGCCTGGGCCGGGGAGATCGGCCAGACCCAGTTCCTCGCCTCCTCCTATGTCAAGTTCGCGGTCGATTTCGACGGCGACGGCCGCGCCGACCTCGTGCGCAGCGCGCCGGACGTGCTGGCCTCCACCGCCAATTATCTGCGCGGCTATGGCTGGCGCCCCGGTGCCGGCTGGGGCCCGGGCGAGCCGAACTATCAGGCGCTGCTCGGCTGGAACAAGGCGGAGGTCTATGCCCGCACCATCGGCGTGTTCGCCAGCAAGCTGACGCAGTAGGCCGGCTGCGTGCTTCGAGGCCGGCACCTCAGCATGACGATGGGTCCGCCGAGCGCTACGTCATCCTGAGGCGCCCGGCTGGAGGCCGGGCCTCGAAGGATCCTCATGGGCACGACCGCCGATCCGCGAACAGCCCTTGCGCGGGATTTCGGCTTGCCGCGCGGAAAGGGCGGCGGCTTTATCGCACTCCCGTGATGCTGCCCAGGTGCCCGCCGTGACCGCTGCCCCGACCGATTCCGCCGAAACGTATGACTACATCGTGGTCGGCGCCGGCTCGGCCGGCTGCGTGCTGGCGAACCGGCTCTCGGCCGACCCGAAGAACCGGGTGCTGGTGCTGGAGGCCGGCGGGCGCGACAACTGGATCTGGTTTCACATCCCGGTCGGCTATCTCTTCGCCATCGGCAATCCCCGCGCCGACTGGTGCTTCAAGACGCAGGCCGAGGCCGGGCTGAACGGGCGGGCGCTGAACTACCCGCGCGGCAAGACCATTGGCGGCTCTTCCGCCATCAACGCCATGATCTATATGCGCGGCCAGGCGGCGGATTACGACCATTGGCGCCAGCTCGGCCTGCCCGGCTGGGGCTGGGACGACGTGCTCCCGGTGTTCAAGCGCCATGAGGACCATTATCTCGGCACCGCCGAATTCCATGGCGGCGGCGGCGAATGGCGGGTGGAGGCGCCGCGCCTGACCTGGAAGCTGCTCGACACGGTGCGCATCGCCGCGCAGCAGGCCGGCATTCCCCCGATCCCGGATTTCAACACCGGCGACAATGAGGGCTCGTCCTATTTCCAGGTGAACCAGAAGCGCGGCTTCCGCTGGAGCGCGGCGCGCGGCTTCCTGAAACCCGTGCTCTCCCGCCCGAACCTGCGGCTGGAAACCTCCTGCCACACCGAGCGCGTGCTGATCGAGGATGGCCGCGCCGCCGGCGTCGTCTATCGGCAGAACGGGGTGACGAAGGTGGCGCGGGCGCGGGGCGAGGTGATCCTCGCCGCCGGCGCCATCGGCTCGCCGCATCTGCTCAAGCTCTCCGGCATCGGACCGGGCGAGGAACTGGCGGGCCACGGCATCACGGTGGCGCACGCGCTCCCCGGCGTCGGCGCCAATCTGCAGGACCATCTGCAATTGCGGATGATCTACAAGGTCTCGGGCGTGCCGACGCTGAACGAGCAGTACCATTCGCTGTTCGGCCGGGCGAAGATGGGGCTCGACTTCGCGCTGTTCCAGCGCGGGCCGCTGACCATGGCGCCCTCGCAGCTCGGCATCTTCACCCGCTCGCGCGCCGAGGTGGAGCATGCCGACCTTGAATTCCACGTCCAGCCGCTCTCGCTCGGCAAGTTCGGCGAGCCGCTGCACCCCTTCCCCGCCTTCACCATGAGCGTGTGCAATCTGCGCCCGACCAGCCGGGGCGAGGTGCGGCTCGCCAGCGCCGACAGCGCGGCGGCGCCGCTGATCCAGCCGAACTACCTCTCCACCGACGAGGACCGCCGCGTCGCCGCCGACAGCCTGCGGGTCGGCCGGCGCATCGTTTCCCAGCCGGCGCTGGCGCCCTTCGCCCCGGACGAGTTCCTGCCGGGCAAGGGGATCGACGACAGCGAGGAGGCGCTGGCCCGCGCCGCCGGCGATATCGGCACCACCATCTTCCATCCCGTCGGCACGGCGAAGATGGGCCTGCCCTCCGACCCGCTGGCGGTGGTGGATGCGCGGCTGCGCGTGTTCGGCATCCGCGGCCTGCGGGTGGCCGATGCCTCGATCATGCCGACCATCGTCTCGGGCAACACCAATTCGCCGACCATCATGATCGCGGAGAAGGCGGCGGGGATGATCCTGGAGGACGGGCGGGGGTAGGCGAGCCCTCCGCCCGGCCCTGGACCCCGGATCAGCGCCGCGCACGCGCGGCTTGTCCGGGGAACGGGTCGCTCCAGCGTGTCCCGGCCCAGCGCAGCCGAAGGCGGAGCGCCGCGCCGGGACCCAGGGGAAACGAGGCGCCGCAGGCGCCCCGCCCTCACGGCGCCAGCACCACCTGCCGGCAGGCCTCGGGCAGGTCCTTCATCAGCATGGGCGGCTTGGGCTTGGGCGGGGTGGTGGGCGGCTTCGGGTTGAGGTTGCCCTCCGAGAACCACCAGTCGAGCTCCGCGCCGCAGCCCTCCCCCGGCACGACAGGGTCCTGCGGCCGGCAGTCCGGTGCGTCTTCCGGGCAGGAGAGCCGCACATGCATGTGGTAGTCGTGCCCCCAATAGGGCCGCACCTTCTGCAGCCAGGAACGGTCGCCCTTGGCGTCGCGGCACAGCGCTTTCTTGATCGCGGCATTGACCAGCACCCGCTCGACCTCCGGGTCCTGCGCCGCCGCCTTGATCACCGCGACATGCGAGGGGGTCCACACCGCCGTGTCGACATCGCGCCGGTCCTTGCGCACCACCATGGTGGCGGAAATCTTCTCGCGATCCTCGCGGGAGAGTTCGCGCCGCGGCATCGGGGTCAGCCAGATATCGGCATCGAGGCCGATCTGGTGCGAGGCATGGCCGGTGAGCATCGGCCCGCCGCGGGGCTGGGAGAGATCCCCCACCAATATGCCCGGCCATTGCGAGACCGACGGCACGGCGGCGGAGAAGCGTTCGAGGAAGGCGATGAGGTTGGGATGGCCCCAATTGCGGTTGCGCGACAGCCGCATCGCCTGCCAGGTCTGCCCGTTCACCGGCAGCGCCTGCGCCCCGGCCAGACACCCCTTGGAATAGAAGCCGATGGCGCGGGCGGCCAGCGGCGCGGGTTCCTTCTGCGCGCCGAACACCTGCTTGGCCGGCAGTGTGTCGAGCCGGCCGGCCGGCGCCGTCTGCGCCGCCGCCGGCCCGGCCAGCAGCAGGGTGAGGAGCGCGAGGCCGACCCGGCCCGGCGTCCGGCGCATCAGCTCGTCGCCTGCGACAGGATGACGAAATCCTTGTCCGAGCGCGTGTCCGGCTTCGCGGAAAGCTCGGTGACGAACAGGGTCGAGCCCGGCACCAGCAGCTTGGCGAGCTGCTGGTTGGCGCTGGGCGCCACGGTGACGCGATCGATCGCGCCGGCCGCCTTGCCGGCCGCCGCGCCATAGCCCTCGAAGGACAGCGCGGTCCACGACACCTCGCCGCCGACGCTCTTCAGCACATAGACCACATTGCCGATCGGCGTCTGCGGGTCGCGGATCGTCACCGGGGCGGTGAAGGCCACCGCGCCGTCCTTGAGCACGGTGAGCGCCCTGTCGGCCTGGCTGACGATCATCGTCACCGCATCGAGCGCCGGGTCGGGCGCGGCTTCCTTGTCGGGGGTGCCGTTGGCGTTCTTCGGGTCGTCCTTGGCGATCGCGGCAGTGGCGTCCGCCGGCAGGACGAGGCCGGGATGCAGCACGTCCACCGGCTGGGAATGGGCGTCGGCGATGATGACAGGCGTGCCGTAATGTGTGATCGCGAACAGCAGCTTGGAGAATTCCAGCGGCAGGTGCACGCAGCCATGCGAGGACGGATAGCCCGGCAGCCCGCCCGCATGCAGCGCCACCCCAGACCAGGTGAGCAGCTCCGTATAGGGCATGGAGGCGTCGTTATAGAGAGAGGAATGGTGGTCGACATCCTTCTCCAGGATGACGAACACCCCGGTCGGGGTCTCGTGCCCGGCCTTGCCGGTGGAGACGGTCGACACGCCGATCCGCACGCCGTTGCGGTAGACATAGCAGCGCTGGTCCGGCAGCGAGACGATGATGGCGACGAAGCCTTCCGGGGCACGCTCGGGATACCAGGCATACTGGCCGGGCTTCAGCGCATCGACCTCGACCGGGGCCTGCGCCTGCGCCTGCGCCCGCACCGGCAGCAGCCCGCCGGCCGCCAGCACGAGGGCAGAACCGCCCACCCGCAGAAGGGTGCGCCGATCGGCGCGGAACCCGCTGGCCTGGTCCGACATGTGCTGATTCTCCCTCTCGACTGTCGCCGCGACGATACCGGCCACGCCCCGCCCGCGCATCTGTCGAATTCTGCCCGCTTCCGACCCCGCTGCGGCCGCAGGCCCGATGGCGGGGGGAACCGCTGCCGGCTCAGCACGTTCACCCTGCGAGACTGTCAACAACGGGAGGCCAACATGCAGACGACGCAGCAGAATGTCGACGCGCGCGAAACCCGCACGCTGATCGGCAGCGACAAGGTGGAAGGCACCGCCGTCTACCGTCCCAATGGCGAGCGTATCGGCGGTATCGAGCGGGTGATGATCGACAAGCTGACCGGCCAGACCGCCTATGCGGTGATGAGCTTCGGCGGCTTCCTTGGCTTCGGCGAGGATTATTACCCGCTGCCGTGGTCGCTGCTCAAATATGACGAGACGCTCGACGGCTATGTCGTCGATCTCACCGAGGAGCAGCTGAGCGGCGCCCCGCGCCACGCCAATTCCGACGACCGTTCCTGGTCGGACCGCGACTGGGACCGCAAGGTCGACGATTATTACCACGTCCCGCCCTACGTCATCTGAACAAGGCGCGGTTTCAGCGGCGAGGATACGGAACGGCCGGGCCAATGCCCGGCCGTTTTCATAGATGGCGCCCGTTCAGCTGCCCGTTTCCTTTGTGGTGTCGGTAATCTCGGCGCCGGGCGCGTTCTTCTTGATCGATTCGATGGCGGCGAGTGCCGAGGCCTTCGCCTTGTAGCCTTCGGAAGCGAACATCGTCTCGCCATTCGACGCGCGGAAGCGGAACCGGAACTCGCCCGCCTTGTCCTTGTGGATTTCAAACGTGTAGGCCATGGCTGCCTCCCTTAGGTTACTTAAACCTATATATTGAAAGATTGGTCAGCTTGCATTCAACCTTAGGTGCAATTAGCCTCGGCGCACAACAGGTTAACATCAGCGGTACCAAAATGGCGAAGAAATCTGATAGCGCGCCCCCCTCCCCACCTGTCGTGACAAATGAAGATAGTGAAGGTTTGTTCGAACAGAAAAAAAACGAATTTAAAGAACATTATGCGAAAAATCTCCCCCTTTACTCGGCAGCCGAAAAGTCATTTAGGAATCTAATTCAGCAACTAACCGACATAAGCGAAGTACAGCATCCAAAAGTTATTTCAAGGCTAAAGGAGCGAGATGAGTGCATAAAAAAATTCTCATTAAAATATAGAAACGAGGCAGAAAATACTGAGTCATACAAAATATCAGACTACATTACAGATATTATAGGCGTTCGCATTGTATGCCTATATGAAACGGATATGCCAAAGATTGAAAACATAATTAAAGAAAATTTTGATATTATATCAATAACTGATAAGACAAAATTACTTGTTGGCGACATAAGAACGTTTGGCTATAAAGGCGTTCATTTTGATATAAAATTACGAAAAGATAGATATGTTTTTCCAGAATATAAACGTCTTGAGGGCGTTCAGGTTGAAGTCCAGCTGCGATCGATCGTCCAAGACGCCTGGAGCGAGATAGAGCATAAGCTAAGATACAAGAAGCAATCACCCCCCCTCCTTCAAAGGCGAGTGGTTCGCTTAGCTGCACTTTTTGAACTGGCCGACCAAGAATTCTCTACCATTCGGGATGAAACAGAAAGACTCGAGGCTCAAGCTCAGGCAGAATCAAAAAAAGAGGAGCCCGCCAAAGGATCCGCACTGGATTCCTTCTCGTTTCTGGCAATGATGAGTAAATTTCATCCAAATTATAGATTTGACGCCCAAGCGATCGACGGATTTGTTGATGAAATAAAACAAATGGATCAGAATTTTACTTTAGATGAACTGTCTGACGCCACAGCAAAATACAGGAAAAATGTGTGGGATTACAAGCAGCACAGAAGATCAATAGATGTAAATATAAATCCTTTTACGGAATTTAGACATATTTTATACGCTCACGACAAGAAGAGATTTGAAAATATGCTATATCCAAATCAAAGAAGAGCCTTTTTAGACTGGCTAGCTGAACAAGATTTGGCGATTTAGTCGTCGACCTTCAGCGCGGCGATGAAGGCTTCCTGCGGGATTTCCACGCGGCCGAACTGGCGCATCTTCTTCTTGCCCTCCTTCTGCTTGTCCAGAAGCTTGCGCTTGCGGGAGATGTCGCCGCCATAGCACTTGGCGGTGACGTCCTTGCGCAGGGCCTTGATGGTCTCGCGGGCAATGATCTTGGCGCCGATCGAGGCCTGGATCGGGATCTGGAACAGATGCTGCGGGATCAGATCCTTCAGCTTCTCGCACATCGCCCGGCCGCGATATTCGGCGCGGGTGCGGTGCACCAGCATGGAGAGCGCGTCCACCGGCTCGGCATTGACCAGGATCGACATCTTCACCAGGTCGCCGACGCGGTAGTCGGTGATCTGGTAGTCGAAGGAGGCGTAGCCCTTCGAGATCGACTTGAGGCGGTCGTAGAAGTCGAAAACCACCTCGTTCAGCGGCAGGTCATAGGTGAGCATGGCGCGCGCGCCGACATAGGTCAGCTCGATCTGGCTGCCGCGCCGGTCCTGGCACAGCTTGATCACCGAGCCGAGATAGTCGTCGGGGGTGAGGATGGTGGCGCGGATCCACGGCTCGCGGATTTCCTTGATCTTGATCACATCCGGCATGTCGGCCGGGTTGTGCATGTCGATCACGCTGCCATCGTTCATCTCGATTTCGTAGATGACCGAGGGGGCGGTGGCGATGAGGTCGAGATTGAACTCGCGCTCCAGCCGCTCCTGGATGATTTCCAGATGCAGCAGGCCGAGGAACCCGCAGCGGAAGCCGAAGCCGAGCGCGGCGCTGGTCTCCATCTCGAAGGAGAAGCTGGCATCGTTGAGGCGCAGCTTGCCCATGGCGGCGCGCAGATCCTCGAAATCGGCGGCATCGACCGGGAACAGGCCGCAGAACACCACCGGCTGCGCCGGTTTGAAGCCCGGCAGCGCCTCGGCGGTGGGCCGCTTCTCGTCGGTGATGGTGTCGCCGACGCGGGTATCCGCCACTTCCTTGATCGAGCCGGTGAGGAAGCCGATCTCGCCGGTGCCCAGTTCCGCCATCACGGTGAGCTTGGGGGTGAACACGCCGACCCGGTCCACCTCATAGACGGCGCCGGTCTGCATCATCTTGATGCGCATGCCCTTCTTCATCACGCCGTCGACGATGCGCACCAGCACGACGACGCCGAGATAGACGTCGTACCAGCTATCGACCAGCAGCGCCTTCAGCGGCGCCTCGCGGTCGCCCTTGGGCGGCGGCAGGCGGGTGACGATGGCTTCCAGCACATCGGGGATGCCGATGCCGGTCTTGGCCGAGATGAGGATGGCCTGCGAGGCATCGAGGCCGATCACGTCCTCGATCTGCGCCTTCACCTTTTCCGGCTCGGCGGCCGGCAGGTCGACCTTGTTGAGGACCGGCACGATCTCGTGATTATTGTCGATGGCCTGATAGACATTGGCCAGCGTCTGCGCCTCCACGCCCTGTGAGGCGTCGACCACCAGCAGCGAGCCCTCGACGGCGGCGAGCGAGCGGTTCACCTCATAGGCGAAGTCGACATGGCCGGGCGTGTCGATGAGGTTGAGGACGTAGTCCTTGCCGTCCTTGGCCTTGTAGGACAGGCGCACGGTCTGCGCCTTGATGGTGATGCCGCGCTCGCGCTCGATATCCATGCTGTCGAGCACCTGCTCGGACATCTCGCGCTCCGACAGCCCGCCGGTGATCTGGATCAGGCGGTCGGCAAGGGTCGACTTCCCATGGTCGATATGGGCGACGATGGAGAAGTTGCGGATGTTGGCAATCGGCTCGGTGCTCATGCCGGGCGGGATAGCATTGGCGCCGTTACGCCACAAGGCGGCGCCTTGCATGCGGGCGACCCTTCGACCACATTCGCGCGGCCTGTCGCCAAGGAGCCCCCATGCCTGAACTCAAGGTCGCCATTGTTCCCGTCACCCCGTTCCAGCAGAACTGCTCCATCGTCTGGGACGAGACCACCAAGCGGGGGGCGGTGATCGACCCGGGCGGCGACCTGCCGCGCATCCTCGCGGCGCTGGAAGAGCTGGAGGTGACGGCGGAGAAGATCGTGCTCACCCACGGCCATATCGACCACGCCGCCGGCGCGGCGGAACTGGCGGAAACGCTGAAGATTCCGGTGGAAGGCCCGCATCTGGGCGACAAGTTCCTGCTCGACAATTTGCCCGCCGATGGCGTGCGCACCGGCATCCCCGGCCGCGCCGTCACCCCCGGCCGCTGGCTGGACGAGGGCGATGCGGTCGATATTGGCGGCGTTTCCTTCGAGGTGCTGCATGTGCCCGGTCACACGCCCGGCCATGTCGTGCTGGTCAGCCGGGAGAACAAGCTCGCCATTGTCGGCGACACGCTGTTCCAGCGCTCGGTGGGGCGCACCGATTTCCCCTATGGCGACGGGCCGCTGCTCATCAAGGGCATCAAGGAGAAGATTCTTCCCCTCGGCGACGCCTTCACCGTGCTGCCCGGCCATGGCAACGCCACCAATATCGCGCTGGAGAAGCGCACCAACCCGTTTTTGCGCTGAGTGTTCCTGCCCGCGTCATTCCGGCTGGAGCGCGCCGAGGACGCGTCCGGGAGCGCGCCGAGGGCGCGTCCGGGATGACGCGCGCGCCACGAAACTGTGACTCGCCCTGACGCTAGGGAGCGCCGATGATGCCGGGGACGCCAGCCTGGAGCTTCGCATGCCGTGCCCCCTGCCGCGTATCGCCCCTCTCTGCTCCGCCCTTCTCCTCGGCCTCGCGGCGCTGTTCGGCGCCACGCCGGCGCTCGCCCAGGCCGAGCGCTGCCCGAAGCTGGTGGCGGACAGCCCGTTCCTGAAGCATCTGGCGCCGCGCGCGCTTCCCGCCGCCTATGTCGGCCCGCGCGAGGTGGGGCTGACCTATATCGGCCACTCGACCTTCCTGATCCAGACCGCCGGCGGCGTCACCGCGGCCACCGACTATAACGACTATGTCCGCCCCTCCGTGGTGCCGCGCGTCGCCACCATGAACCGGGCGCATTCGACGCATTACTCGCTGAACCCCGATCCCGGCATCGAGCATGTGCTGAAGGGCTGGCGCGAGGACCGCGACCCGCTGCATTACGATCTCGACATCGACGATCTCTGGGTCGGCAATCTGCAGACCAATATTCGCGACTGGCAGGGTCAGTCGATCCTCAACGGCAATTCGATCTTCGTCTTCCGCGCCGCCGATCTGTGCATCGCCCATCTCGGCCATCTGCACCACACGCTCACCCAGGAGGATATCGGCGCGCTCGGCCGGCTCGACGTGGTGCTGGCGCCGGTCGATGGCAGCTACACGCTCGACATTGACGGCATGATCGAGGTGCTCAAAGCGCTGGAGGCGCCGGTCATCATCCCGATGCACTATTTCAACGAGGGCACGCTGAGCAATTTCCTCACCCGCTTCGCCGGCCAGAATTACGCGATCGAGCGGCGCGAGAGCCCCGAGCTGGTGCTCTCGCGCCAGACGCTGCCGCGCACGCCGACGGTGATCGTGCTGCCACCGGGCGGTTGAAAGGCAAGCCTCATTCCGGCCGAACGCAGCGCAGAGCCGGGATCGCGCGCAACACAGGATGCGGCAAGCGATCCCGGATCGGCCGTTCCGGCCGTCCGGGATGACGTTAACCGCCCGCCGCCGGCGCATAGGCCGACGGGTCGACCAGGCCCGGCCGGCCGGGCAGGTCCAGCACCGAGACGCGCGGCGCGCCCTCGGCGATCACCCGGCCGCGCCGCACCACGAACAGGCGGGCGGCCTTCAGCCGGATCGCCTCGATCGGGTCGGCCGCCTGCAGCAGCACGAAATCGGCGTTGCAGCCGGGCGCTACTCCGTAGCCTTCCAGCCCCATCAGCTTGGCCGAATTGGCGGTGATCGCCTCGAAGCACCAGCCCATCGCCTCGCGCGAGGTCATCTGGCCGACATGCAGCGCCATATGCGCCACCTCAAGCATGTCGCCCGAGCCGAGCGAGTACCAGGGGTCCATCACGCAGTCATGGCCGAAGGCGACATTGACGCCGGCCGCCCGCAATTCCGGCACCCGCGTCATGCCACGGCGCTTGGGGTAGGTGTCGTGCCGGCCCTGAAGGGTGATGTTGATCAGCGGATTGGCGATGGCGTGGACGCCGGCTTCGGCGATCAGCGGGATCAGCTTGGAGACGTAGTAATTGTCCATGGAATGCATGGAGGTGAGGTGCGAGCCCGTCACCCTGCCCTGCAGGCCGAAGCGCTGGGTCTCATAGGCCAGCGTCTCGATATGGCGCGAGAGCGGGTCGTCGCTCTCGTCGCAGTGGATGTCGACGCGCAGGCCGCGCGCGGCAGCGATCTCGCACAGCGCCTTCAGCGAGGCGGCGCCGTCCGCCATGGTGCGCTCGAAATGCGGAATGCCGCCGACGACGTCGACACCCATGTCGAGCGCGCGCACCAGGTTCGCCGCCGCACCGGGCGAGCGGTAATAGCCGTCCTGCGGGAAGGCGACGAGCTGGAGGTCGATATAGTCCTTCACCTTTTCGCGCACATCCAGCAGCGCTTCCACCGCCAGCAGCCGGTCGTCGCAAATGTCGACATGGCTGCGGATGGCGAGCAGGCCCTGGCTGACCGCGAGGTCGCAATAGCGCAGCGCCCGCTCGATCACCGCCTCATGGGTCAGGATCGGCTTCAGCTCGCCCCACAGCGCGATGCCCTCCAGCAGCGTGCCGCTCTCGTTGAGGCGCGGCAGGCCGAGCGAGAGCGTCGCGTCCATGTGGAAATGCGGGTCGATGAAGGGCGGCGCCACCAGCTTGCCATCCGCCTCGATGACGCGCCCGGCCTCCGCCTCGATGCCCGGCTCGACCGCCAGGATGCGGCCCCTCTCGCAGGCGATGTCCATGCCCGCCCGCCCGTCGGCCAGGCGCGCATTCTTCACGAGTAGATCGATGCTCATGGGGATTCCAGACTACCTTTGGCCCTTGAAATACGGCTTCATCAGAGCGCGGGGATAATCCGCGCGGCGGGCGACCAGCACGAGCGCGGCAATCGAGAAGATATAGGGCAGCATCAGGAAGATCTGGCTCGGCACCACGCCGCCGGCAATGGTCTGGATGCGCAGCTGGTAGGCGTCGAGCGCGCCGAACAGCAGCGCCCCGAGCAGCGCCTTGCCCGGCCGCCAGGAGGCGAAGACGGTGAGCGCGATGCACACCCAGCCGCGCCCGTTGATCATGCCGAAATAGAAGGCGTTGAACGCCGAGAGCGTCAGGAACGCCCCGCCCAGCGCCATCAGCGCCGAGCCGGCCATCACAGCGCCGATGCGCAGCGCCACCACGGAAAGCCCCTGCGCCTCCACCGCCTCCGGATTGTCGCCCACCGCCCGCAAGGCGAGGCCGAGCGGCGTGCGGGCGAGTACGAAGGCGAGCACGCCGACGCAGGCGAAGGCCAGCACGGTGAAGCCGGTCTGCTGGGCGAGGATCGGCCCGATGAAGGGCAGATCGCCGATCAGCGGCACGTCGAGCGGGGCGAAGGCCTCGATGCGCGGCGGCGTCGCCACATTGGGGAAGGCGACGCGGTAGCCGAAATAGGCCATCGACGTTGCCAGCAGCGTCACCCCGATGCCGGTGACGTGCTGGGAGAGGCCGAGCGGCACGGTGAGCACGCCGTGCAGCAACCCGAACGCCGCCCCCACTCCGGCCGCGACCGCCACCCCGCCCCAGAGCGGCAGGCCGAGATAGACCGCCAGCCAGCCGGACATGGCCCCGGCAACGAAGATGCCCTCAATGCCGAGATTGAGCACGCCGGCCCGCTCGCACAGCAGCGCGCCGAGCACGCCGAAGATCAGCGGCGTGGCGATGCGGATGGTGGCGGCCCAGAAATTGGCCTGGGTGAGAATATCCAGCGCCTCCCACATCAGGCGGTCCCCCGGCGCACGAAGACGATGCGGAATCGCGTCAGCAGCCCGCCCACCAGCACGCTGAGCAGGGCGAAGGCGACGACGAGATCGGCGAGGTAGTTGGAGACGCCGATCGCCCGGCTCATCGAATCCGCGCCGACGAACACGCCGGCGACGAACAGCGCCGCCGGGATGACGCCGAGCGGCGAGAGATTGGCCAAGGTCGCCACCACGATGCCGGCATAGCCGAAGCCGGGCGACAGGTCGGCGGTGAGGTAGCCTTTCAGCCCCGCCACCTCGCTCGCCCCGGCGAGCCCGGCAAGGCCGCCGGAGATGAGGCCGACCAGCGCCATCGCCTTGCCCACCGGCAGGCCGGCATAGCGGGCGGCGCGGGCATTCTCGCCGACCGCGCGGATGCGGAAGCCCCAGACGGTGCGGGTGATGAAGACGTGCAGCAGCACGGCGGCAAGGACGGCCAGGACGAGGCCCCAATGCAGCCGCCAGCCCGTCACCAGCTTGGGCAGCGTCGCCTCATCCAGCATCGGCGCCGATTGCGGCCAGCCGAGCGCCATCTCGTCCTTCATCGGCCCTTCCAGCATCATCTGCACGAAGAGCAGGACGATGAAATTGAGCAGCAGCGTCACCACCACCTCGTCGGCGCCGAAGCGGGTCTTGAACAGCACCGGCACCAGCAGCAGCACCGCCCCGGCGAGCGCGGCGCCGATCAGCACCAGCGGCACCAGCACATAGGGCGGCGCCTCGATCAGCCCGGCGCCCAGCGCCACGGTGGCGAGCGCGCCGGCATAGAGCTGGCCCTCGGCGCCGATGTTCCAGAGCTTGGCGCGGAAGGCGACGGCGGCGGCCAGCCCGGTGAAGATCAGCGGCGTCGCCCGCGTCAGCGTCTCCGCCAGCGCGAAGCCACTGCCCGCCGCCCCCTGCGCCATCAGCGCGAAGGCGGTGAAGACGGGCGCGCCGGTGAGCGCGAGCGGAATGGCGGTGAGCGCCAGCGCCGCCAGCCCGGCACCGATGGAGACGGCGACGCTCAGCCAGACCGGGGTGCGGGCGCGGGGCACGAAGCGGATCATGCGCAGGCTCCGGACTGCGATTCCAGCTGCCTTAGCGACGACAGCCCCGGGGCAAGCCCGGGCATAAAAGCTGTTGTTCTGAGACGACAGGCCCCGCGCGGCGGCGCCCCCTCACCCGGCCCTTTGGGCCGACCTCGCCCCGACGGGGAGAGGTGAGGCGGGGTGCGCCCGAACAAAACCCCGTCTTCTCCCTCTCCCCGTCGGGGAGAGGGTTGGGGTGAGGGGCGCTCCGCACCGCCCATCCTTCGAGGCCCGACTTTGCCGGGCCCCTCAGGATGACGGCGCGCGGGGAGAGAAACGTCATCCTGAGGCGCGAGCGCAGCGAGCCTCGAAGGATGTGGGTTGTCAGCACGCTTCATCACGCCGCCTCCCCCGCGCCATGGCCAGCCATCATCAGCCCGACCGTGCGCACATCCAGCCCCTCGGCCTCCATCGCCGCCGACAAATGGCCGGCATGGACCACGGCGATGCGGTCGGAGAGCGCGAACAATTCGTCGAGGTCCTCGGAGATCAGCAGCACCGCCGCCCCGCGCCCGCGCGCGGCGATCAGCCGGCGATGCACGTCGGTGGTGGCGCCGATGTCGAGGCCGCGCGTCGGCTGGTGCGCCAGCACGAGCTTCGGCGCGCGCTCCAGCACCCGCGCCAGCACCACCTTCTGCATATTGCCGCCCGACAGCGCCCGGATCGCCGCGTCCGGGCCGGGGCAGCGCACATCATAGGCCGCGATCGCCTCCGCCGCCCGGGCGCGGATGGCGGCGCGGCGGATCAGCCCGGCGCGCTGGTTCTCCGGCGCGGCGATGGTTTCCAGCACGAAATTCTCCGCCACGCTGAGCGCGCCAATGGTGCCGTCGCGGTGGCGGTCTTCCGGAATGCGGCCGACCTGGGCGGCGACGCGCCCGGCCGGATCGGCGGCGGCGAGCCGCCTGCCGTCGATCGTCGCCTCCCCGGCCCGGGGCGCGGCGAGCCCCGCGACCAGCGCCGCGAGCGCCCCCTGCCCGTTGCCGGAAACGCCGGCAATGCCGACGATCTCGCCGCCGCGCACATCAAGATCGGCGCCTTCCAGCCGGTCGCGCTGCGAGGGCGCGCCGACGCTCACCCCGCGTAGGCTCAGCACCGCCGCCCCGGGGGTGGAGCGCGGGCGTTCGCGGGCGGGAATGGCGCGGCCGACCATCAGTTCGGCAAGGGTCGCGCGGTCGGCGCCGGCGGTCGGCCGGTCGGCAACCTTGGCGCCGCCGCGCAGCACCACGACCCGCCCGCACAGCGCCAGCACCTCGTGCAGTTTGTGACTGATGAAAATCACCGCCAGCCCCTTCCCCGCCAGCGCCCGCACCGTGGCGGCGAGGCTGTCCGCCTCCTGCGGGGTGAGCACAGCGGTCGGCTCGTCGAGGATCAGCACCCGCACGTCGCGATAGAGCGCTTTGAGGATTTCGATGCGCTGCTGCTCGCCCACCGAGAGCCGCGCCACCGGCACGTCGAGGTCGACCGCGAGACCGCTCTCCTCCATCAGCCGGACGATCTTGTCGCGCGCCCCGCGCCCCCTCGGGCGCAGGCTCCACAGCGATTGCGTGCCGAGCACGATGTTCTCGAAGCCGGTGAGGTTTTCCGCCAGGGCGAAATGCTGGTGCACCATGCCGATGCCGGCCGCCAGCGCCGCCTGCGCCGAGCCGCCCGGCAGCGGGCTGAGCTGCCCGTCGGCGCCGGCGATGAAGACGCTGCCCTCATCGGCGATGTAATGGCCGAACAGGATGCTCATCAGCGTGGTCTTGCCCGCGCCATTCTCGCCCAGCAGCGCCACGATCTCGCCGGCCCGCACGTCGAGGTCGATATGGTCGTTCGCCGTCAGCGCCCCGAAGCGCTTGGTGATGCCCTTGAGCGAGAGGACGAGCGGGCGGGGATCAGGGTGCATGGAGCGTCCATGTGAGGAAAGCGGCCCTGCTGACGGGCCCTCATGCCCGGGCTTGACCCGGGCACCCAGTGGGGATGCCCACCCGGTCCCCTGGATCCCCGGGTCAAGCCCGGGGATGAGGGAGGAAGAGGGCAGCCAGGCGACCCAGGATCGGCCCTTTGGCCATCCCGGACGCCAGCGGCGGCACGAAGGACATCACAGCGTCGATTTGGGCTCGCCATCATTGACGTTGACGCGGAAGAGACCGTCCTTGATCTCCTTTTCCTTCACCAGCACCATCTCGATAACCTCGGGCGGCACCAGCTTGGGGTCGAGCGGGGCAAGGCTGGCGCCGCCTTCGGCCATGTAGCTGTAGGGGCCGTAATCAGCCGCGACGAAGGTGCCGTCCATCACTTCCTTGATCGCCTTGTCGATGGTCGGCTCCATCTGCCACAGCGCTGAGGCGATGATCGTGCCGGGATACTGGGCTGATGTGTCGATGACGTTGCCGATCGCCTTGACGCCGCGCTCCTTGGCGGCGTCGGAGACGCCGAAGCGCTCGGCGTAGAGCACGTCCGCGCCCTTGTCGATCTGGGCGAAGGCGGCCTCCTTGGCCTTGGGCGGGTCGTACCAGGAGTTGATGAAGGTGACGATGAACTTGACGTTCGGGTTCACCGAGACCGCGCCTTCCATGAAGGCCTGCATCAGCCGGTTCACTTCCGGAATGGCGTAGCCGCCGACGAGGCCGATGACGTTCGACTTGGTCGCCTTGCCCGCCACCATGCCGGTGAGGAAAGACGGCTCATGGATGAAATTGTCGAACACCGAGAAGTTCGGCTTGGTCGGGCCGAAGGACGAGCCCATGAGATAGGCGGTCTTCGGGTAATCGGCGGCGACCTTGCGGGCCGGGCGCTCGACCGCGAACACTTCGCCCACCACCAGGTCCGCCCCCTCTTCCGAGTACTGGCGCATCACCCGCTCATAATCGGTGTTGGCGACGTTCTCGGAGAATTTGTAGGTGATGTCGCCGCGCGCCTCGGCGGCCTTCAGCGCCTTGTGGATGCGCGAGACCCATTGCTGCTCCACCGGCACGGTATAGATGGCGGCCACCTTGATCGGCTTGGCCTTGCCGGCGGCGAAGGCCTCGCGGCCGGCCACGGTGAGGGCGAGAGCGCCCGCGCCGAGGGCCAGCAACTGCCGCCGATCGAGCACGCCTGATGAAAAAAGCGGCAGGCTCCCAGACGACTTGCGCAGCATTTCCTGTTCTCCCCGAAAAAGCACTGGCGGCCCACCCAAGCGCAGCGCCGCGATTGCCCCCGCTTATGCGAGTGTCATGCCATTTTCGAACTGACTGGTCCGAAAAGTCACGGCGTCATTCTACCCTGTCCCCAGTCCTGTTCCCAAGCATGGGCGAGATAGCGGCGGATGAGGGGCGACATGCCCTCGGCAAGGTCCTGCGGGCCGCGCACCACCCGCACCTCGTCGAATTCCGGCCGGTGCTCGCCCGCGCCGAAGCGGCGGATGCGGGCGGCGAGCGCCTCCGCCTCCTCGCCCGCGCGCACCTCGCGCAGCAGCGCCACCCGGCGCGCATCGTGCAGCGCCGTCCAGCCGGGCGCGAGGGTGATGTCGTCGTCGGTGAGGCCGGTCTCCTCGGCCAGTTCGCGCCGCACGCTGCCTTCGAGATCGACGCTGCCGTCCGGGGCGATGTCGGACAGGTCGGGCGTGCCGGCGGCGAAATAGATGCGGCCGGCATTGGCGGTCCATTGCGCCATGCGGATCATCACGAAGCCGCCATCGGCGCCGCGCAGCGCTCCCATGGCGAAGGAGGCGCGCAGAAACGGGTGCGCGCGCTCGCCCGCCAGCAGCCACAGCAGCGCGGCATAGTCGGCCTCGCCATACTGCGCGACCAGCCGGCGCTCCTCGAAGCGATGCGCGCCGAGAAGCAGCACGCGGCCGTTCCACAAATCCGGATTCGCCGCCTGCCGGGCGGCGAAATAGGCGTCGATCGCCCCACGCTCCTCGGCTGAGAGCGCCAGCGGGGCGGGTGCCAGCCGCGCCTCGATCTGGTCGAGCACCACCAGCGTCAGCCCGTCGCCCGGCACCATGCTCACCGGCCCGCCGCGCGCCCGGCCAGCGGATCAGACATACAGCACGCCTTCGGAAACGATGACCGCGCCGCCGCCAATGGTGACGGCGGTGAGCGCGCCACCCTCCACCTGCAGGCCGAGACGCACCAGGCTGGGCCGCCCCATCTCGACGCCCTGCAGGATGTCATAGGCGTGGAAGCCCTCGCCCGGCTGCTCGCCGGCCAGCAGTACCGCGGCCAGCGAGGCGGCGGCCGAGCCGGTCGCCGGGTCCTCGTCGATGCCCATATTGGCGGCGAACATGCGGGCGCGGAAATCGCCCTCGCCATCCTCGTCGCGGCAGAACACATAGACGGAATCGGCGCCGCCGCCGAAGGTGGAGATCAGCCGCGCCGCGCTGGGGCTGATGCGGGCCAGCGCCGAGCGCGAGGCCAGCGGCACGCAGACAAAGGGCACGCCGGCCGAGGCGATCACCGGCCCGTAGCCGTCGAAGCCGATATCGGCGGTGTCGAGGCCGAGCGCCTGGGCGCAGGCTTCCCGGCTCATCGGCGCGTCGTCGAGGATTTCCGGAATGCGGGGCACGGTGAAGGTGGCGCTGCCGGAACGCTCCCCCTTGATCGAGACATGGCAGGCAACCGGCCCGACATTTTCCTCCAGCACGAAATCGTCGGTTGTGGTCACCCCCTCGCGCAGCGCCAGCAGCACCGCCGCGCCCACCGTCGGGTGGCCGGCAAAGGGCAGTTCGTGGCTGGTGGTGAAGATGCGCAGCCGGGCGCGGTTTTCCTCTTCCTGCGGCGGCAGTACGAACACCGTCTCGGAGAGATTGAACTCGCGGGTTATCGCCTGCATGTGGTTGCCGTCGAGCCCCTCCGTATCGAGCACGACGGCCAGCGGGTTGCCGGAGAGCGTCCGGTCGGTGAAGACGTCGAGCACAACGAAGCGGCGGGCCATGGGGTCAGATCTTCTCCGGCGTGAACAGGCGGGACGGGGTGACGAATTCATCCTGCGCGGCGACGGTGAGGATCTCGCGCGATCCCGCCGCCGCCGTCCGGGCCAGCAGGCCATAGGCGGAGGACGCCGCCTTGGAGAGCGCCTCGGCGGTGGAATGGGTGGCTTTCCAGTGCACGAAGAACAGCGCCGCGATGGCATCGCCCGCCCCGTTCACCGAAATGTCGAGCTTGGGCGTGCGCAGCCGGAACCGCCCGTCCGGCCCGGAGGCCATCAGATCGATCGAATCGTCCGGCGTGTCCTCGGTGTGCAGGCTGGTGACCATGATGACGCGCGGCCCGGTGGCGTGCACCGCGTCGCAGGCCGCCGCCGCCCCGGCCAGCGTCGAGGAGGAGCGCCCGGAGAGATAGTCCAGCTCGAACTGGTTGGGGGTGATGAGATCGGCGGCCGGCACGGCGCGCTCGCGCATGAATTCGGGAATGCCCGGCCGCACGAACACGCCGCGCCCGACATCGCCGATCACCGGGTCGCAGCAATAATGCGCCTCGGCATTGGCGGCCTTCACCCGGCCGACCGTGTCGAGAATGGCGTCGCCGATCTCGGCCGCGCCCATATAGCCCGACAGCACGCCATCGCAGCGCGGCAGGACATTGCGGTCCTCCAGCCCCCCGACCAGCTCGCGGATCAGCTCGGCGCCGAACACCTCGCCGCGCCAGGCGCCATAGCCGGTGTGGTTGGAGAACTGCACCGTGTGCAGGCCCCACACCTCATGGCCCAAGCGCTGCATGGGGAACATCGCGGAGGCGTTCCCCACATGCCCATAGGCCACCCAGGACTGGATCGACAGAATATTCATGCGTATGCGCCCCGACGTTTGCAGACGATCCGCGCTTAGCGCCCCGAACGCAAGCGCTCAAACGAAATTCCGCGCGGCGGCCATAAGCGAAATCGATACGTGCCGGCCGCGCCGCCCCCTTGTCCCGCAACCTTGCTCATGCGAGAGGCTTTAGGCCATGACAGAGATGCTTTCCGCCGCTGCCCTCGCCCAGGCCGTCCATGCCGGACGCCTCTCCCCGGTCGATGTCGCCGAACGCTGCGCCGAGGCGATCCGCGCCCATGAGGACGAGGTGCGGGCCTTTGCCAGCCTCGATCTGCCGGGGCTGCTCGCGGACGCGGCCCGGCCCGGCCTTGCCGCCACGCCGCTCGCCGGCCTGCCGGTCGGGGTGAAGGACATTCTCGACACGGTGGACTTCCCCACCGAGCGCGGCTCGAAGCTTTTTGCCGGCTATCGCCCGACCACCGACGCGGCCATCGTGCGAATGGCGGCGCGCGCCGGCGGGATCATCGCCGGCAAGCTGGTGACGACCGAATTCGCCTTCATGCAGCCAAGCGTCACCCGCAACCCGCGCCGCCTCACCCATACGCCGGGCGGCTCCTCCGCCGGCTCGGCGGCGGCGGTGGCGGCCGGCATGCTGCCGGTCACGCTCGGCACCCAGACCGGCGGCTCGATCATCCGCCCCGCCGCCTTCTGCGGCGTCACCGGCTACAAGCCCTCGTTCAAGCTGCTCCCCGTGCTGGGGCTGAAGCCGTTTTCCTGGTCGCTCGACACGATCGGCCTGTTCGGCGCCCATGTGGCGGACGTCGCCTTCGCCGCCGGGGCGCTGACCGGGCGCGACTTTGCGCTCACCGACGACATGCCCGCCCCGCGCATCGCGGTGGTGAAGACGGCGCGGGCGCACCTCGCCGCCACGGACGCCCAGGCCGCGCTCGATGCCGCCGCCCGCGCCGCCGAAAAGGCCGGGGCGAGCGTCACGACGCTCGATCTGCCGGAGGCCGTCGAGGCGGCCGACGAGGCGCATGGCGTGGTGCAGGGCTATGAGGCGAGCCTCGCCTTCGCCGATGAATGGGACCGCCACCGCGCCGCCCTGTCGACGACGCTGGCGACCTATCTGGAAGGCGCCGCCGCCCTCACCCCGGAACGGTACGACGCCGCGCGGCGCACCGCCCGGCGCGGCCGTCACGCGCTCGCCGATCTCTACACCGACTATGACGCGCTGCTCACCTTCTCGGTGGCGGGCGAGGCACCGGAAGGCCATTCCAGCACCGGCTCGCCCGCGTTCAACCGCCTGTGGACGCTGACCGGCAGCCCCTGCCTGAACATCACCGGCCTCACCGGCGCAACGGGACTGCCCCTGGGCGTGCAGCTCGTCGGCCGCTTCGGCCGCGACCGCGAACTGATGCAGATCGGGCGGTTCCTGGAGCGGGCGATCTGCGCCGCGTGACGCGCCCGCCGCGCAGGAAGCCTCTGGCCGCTGACGAATAGTTGACGCCGCTCATGTCGCGGAAAACGCTTTGTTAAGCACGCAGGAAGAGGGTTTCTTAAGTACGCCGGGCTAGGTTGGCCTCCTCACATTTTCCCTCGGGGGCGTACTCATGCGTATCAAGTCTCTTCTTCTCGGCACCGTCGCGGCTGCGGCCCTGGCGGTTCCTGCCTTCGCGGCCGACATGGCCTATCCAGTCAAGGCGGCGCCGATCGCCTATGTGCCGGTCTTCTCCTGGACCGGCGTCTATATCGGCGGCAATGTCGGCTATGCCTGGGGCGATGGCTCGGCGCCGTGGAACAACTACCTCGCCTATTACTACAGCGGCTATGATTCCGCGGCGGCTTCCGGCGGTTCCGACCCGACCGGCTGGTTCGGCGGCGCGCAGATCGGCTATAACTACCAGCTGGAGAACAACGTCGTTCTCGGCGCGGAAGCCGACTTCAACTTCGGCGCCATGGAAGACCGCCTGAACTACACGGCCGTCGATCTCGGCGACCCGACGTTCCAGGATCTCGGCACGATCGACACCAAGATCGAGTCCTTCGGCACCGTGCGCGCCCGCATCGGCTACTCGATGGACCGCTTCCTCCCATATGTCACCGGCGGTCTGGCCTGGGGCAATGTGAAGGTCAGCGAGAGCTGGACGTCCTACACCGACGGCACCCTCGACGGGTTCGGCGGCGCCTCGCGCAGCGAGACGCTGTGGGGCTGGACGCTGGGCGGCGGTCTCGAATACGCCGTGACCGACAATTGGAGCGTCAAGGCCGAATATCTCTATGTCGACCTCGGCGACATCAACTGGGACGGCGCCGCCAACACCAAGATCGACATGTCGATGCAGACCCTCAAGGCCGGCGTGAACTACAAGTTCTGATCGCCACGCCTCTGAATGCCGCGGAAGGCCCCGGACGGAAACGTCTGGGGCTTTTTCGCGTGAACGCGGCGTTGCCTCACTCCACCCCGAGCAGCGAGGCGGCCGCGCTCCAGACGGCGTTCTTCACCCCCACGGCGGGCGGCGACGCGATGATGGTGGGCGGATCGGGGTTCTTGACGCCATTGGCCACCAGCTTGGCGAAGTCCACCTCGCCATCGGTGTAGTAGCGATCGCCGCCGCCATTGCGCCCGAACAGGGTGGGGCCGAGGCCCGTCACCTGATACACCGCCCGCACCATGCCGGCGGTCTTGAGATCGTCGATCAGCAGGTCGCGCACCGCATCGACATTGGGACCGATGTGATGGGTGACGGCGCCGGTATAGTGGCTGAGACCGACGCCCCGGTCATAGGTGGCCGAGCCGAGCCAGACCGGCCCGCCATCCTTGCCGCTGTCCAGCACCTTCCAGAAGCGGACATGGTCGCGCTTGTCGGCGCTGCGGCCGATCTCCTTCTCGAAGGCGAGGTCTTCCACCCGCCCGTCATAATAGAGCGGGCTCACCGGCGCCTGCGGGTCGGGCCGGCGCAGCAGCACCGAGCCGATGATGGCGAGGCTCGACTTCAGCGTGACCGGATTGGCCGGCACCCAACCGGCGGCGTTCATCGCCTGCAGGATGTCCTGCTCGGTGCCGACCAGCCCGACATTGATCGGGTCGCCGGGAATGCCCTGCTTGGTCTGCGTCACCATCGGCATGCGCTTGATGCCGGGCTGGTGCTCGTGATGCGTCCACAGCCGCGGCAGCATCACATAAGCGAGCGCCACCCAGATGGCGAAGGCGACCAGCGCCCACAGCAGCACCCGGCGGGTGTCGTCGTCCATCGCGCTCATCAGCGTCACTCGGCCGCCAGCGCGGCGGCTCCCGCCGGGTTGTAGTTGAGCACCGGCGCGAGCCAGCGCTCGGCCTCGGCCACGCTCATGCCCTTGCGCGCGGCATAGTCCTCGACCTGGTCGCGCTCGATGCGGCCGACGCCGAAATAGGACGCCTCGGGATGGGCGAAATACAGCCCCGACACCGCCGCGCCCGGCCACATGGCGAAGCTCTCGGTCAACTCGACTCCGATCTTAGCCGTGGCGTCGAGCAGCTTGAAAAGAATCGCCTTTTCCGTGTGGTCTGGCTGCGCCGGATAGCCCGGCGCCGGGCGGATGCCACGATAGGCTTCCTGAATCAGATTCTCATTCTGAAGTTCTTCATCCGGCGCATAAGCCCAGAATTCCTTGCGTACGCGCTGGTGCATGCGTTCTGCGAACGCTTCGGCAAGACGGTCGGCCAAGGCCTTGAGAAGAATCGCGGAATAGTCGTCATGCGCGGCCTTGAACGCCTCCGCCCGCTCGGGCTCGCCAAAGCCGGTGGAGACGCAGAAGCCGCCGATGTAATCGGGCACGCCGGTCGAGGTCGGGGCGATGAAATCGGCCAGCGCCAGATTGGTGCGCCCCTCGCGCTTGGCCATCTGCTGGCGCAGCGTGTGCAGCGTGGCGAGTTCGCGCGCCCGGCTGTCATCCTCGAACAGCAAGATGTCGTCGCCCACCGCGCCGGCCGGCCAGAAGCCGACCACCGCGCGGGCGGTCAGCCATTTTTCCGAGACGATCTTGTCCAGCATCTTGCGGGCGTCGTCATAGAGCGCGCGGGCGGCGATGCCGACCTTCGCGTCATCGAGGATCGCCGGGTACTGGCCGGTGAGTTCCCAGGACTGGAAGAACGGCGTCCAGTCGATATAGGGCACCAGTTCGCCAAGGTCGTACTCGTCGAACACGCGGGTGCCGAGGAAGGTCGGCACCGGCGCGGTATAGCTGGCGAAGTCCAGCGCCAGCCGGTTGGCGCGCGCATCCGCCAGCTTCACCCGCACCTTGTTGCGGTCGGACTTGGCGTGGGCGTCGGCGACCTTGGCGTATTCGGCGCGCAGGCTGGCGACATAGTCGGCGTTGGTGGTGTCGTTGAGCAGGTTGGAAACCACACCCACCGCGCGGCTGGCATCGGTGACATAGACCGCCTGCCCGCGCACATATTGCGGGGCGATCTTCACCGCCGTATGGACGCGCGAGGTCGTCGCCCCGCCGATCAGCAGCGGCACGGTGAAACCTTCGCGCTCCATCTCGGCGGCGACATGCACCATCTCGTCCAGCGAGGGGGTGATGAGGCCGGACAGGCCGATCACGTCGACCTTGTGTTCGCGCGCCGCCTCCAGGATCTTCGCCGCCGGCACCATGACGCCGAGGTCGATCACCTCGTAATTATTGCACTGGAGCACGACGCCGACGATGTTCTTGCCGATGTCGTGCACGTCGCCCTTCACGGTCGCCATCAGCACCTTGCCGGCGGAGGAATCCTCGGTCGAGCCGGTATCCAGCTTCTCCTGCTCCATGAAGGGCATGAGATAGGCGACCGCCTGCTTCATCACCCGGGCCGACTTCACCACCTGCGGCAGGAACATCTTGCCGGCACCGAACAGGTCGCCGACGACGTTCATGCCGGCCATCAGCGGCCCCTCGATGACGTGCAGCGGCCGGGCGACGGCAAGGCGCGCCTCCTCCGTGTCCACCTCGACGAATTCGGTGATACCGTTGATCAGCGCATGGGCGATGCGCTTCTCCACCGGCCAGGTGCGCCAGGTGAGGTCGGCTTCCTTCTTCTCGCGCCCGCCGCCCTTGAAGCGCTCGGCCAGCGCCAGCAGCCGCTCGGTGGCGTCGTCGCGGCGGTTGAGCACCACGTCCTCGCAGGCGTCGCGCAGTTCCGGCTCGATCTCGGAATAGGGCGCGAGCTGGCCGGCATTGACGATGCCCATGTCCATGCCCGCCGAGATGGCGTGGTACAGGAACACGGCGTGCATCGCCTCGCGCACCTGCTCATTGCCGCGGAACGAGAAGCTGAGGTTCGACACGCCGCCGGAAATATGGGCGTGCGGCAGCTGCTGGCGGATGGCGCGGACCGCCTCGATAAAGGCGACGCCATAGCCGGCATGTTCCTCGATGCCGGTCGCCACCGCGAAGATGTTGGGGTCGAAGATGATGTCCTCGGGCGGAAAACCGACCTCGTCGACGAGGATGCGGTAGGCGCGCGAGCAGATTTCCACCTTGCGCTCAAACGTGTCGGCCTGGCCCTGCTCGTCGAAGGCCATCACCACCACGGCGGCGCCATAGGCGCGCACAAGGCGGGCATGGTGGCGGAACGCCTCCTCGCCTTCCTTCATCGAGATCGAATTGACGATGCCCTTGCCCTGAATGCACTTCAGACCGGCCTCGATGACGCTCCATTTGGAACTGTCGACCATCACCGGCACGCGGGCGATGTCCGGCTCGGCGGCGAGCAGGTTGAGGAACGTCACCATCGCCTTCTCGGAATCGAGCAGGCCCTCATCCATGTTGATGTCGATGACCTGGGCGCCGTTCTCCACCTGGTCGCGCGCCACCGCCAGCGCGGCGGTGTAATCGCCATTGGTGATCAGCTTGCGGAAGCGGGCCGAGCCGGTGACATTGGTACGCTCGCCGACATTGACGAAGGGAATGATCGGGGTGAGCTCGAACGGCTCCAGCCCCGACAGCCGCAGCATCGGCTCGATCTCGGGGATGACGCGCGGCGCGTGCGGGGCCACCGCCTCGGCAATGGCGCGGATATGGTCCGGCGTGGTGCCGCAGCAGCCGCCGACGATGTTGACGAGGCCCGAGGCGGCGAACTCGCCGACCAGCTTGGCCATCGCCGCCGGGCTCTCGTCATAGAGGCCGAACTCGTTCGGCAGGCCGGCATTGGGATAAGCGCAGACCAGCGTATCGGCGAGGCGCGACAGCTCGTCGATATGGGCGCGCATCTCCTTGGCGCCGAGCGCGCAGTTGAGCCCGATGGAGAAGGGCTGGGCATGGCGCAGCGAGTTCCAGAAGGCCGCCGGGGTCTGGCCGGAGAGGGTGCGGCCGGAGAGGTCAGTGATGGTGCCGGAGATCATAACCGGCACGCGGATGCCGCGTTCCTGGAACAGCCGCTCGATGGCGAACACCGCCGCCTTGGCGTTCAGCGTGTCGAAAATGGTCTCGATCAGCAGCAGGTCCGCCCCGCCATCCAGCAGCGACGCCGCCTGTTCGCCATAGGCGGTGGCCAGCTCGTCGAAGGAGGTGGCGCGGAAACCGGGATCGTTCACATCCGGCGAGATCGAGGCGGTGCGGTTGGTCGGCCCGATGGCGCCGGCGACGAAGCGGCGGCGGCCGTCCTGCTCCTGCGCCAGGCGCGCGGCCTCCTTGGCGAGGCGGGCGCCTTCGAAATTGATCTCATGCACCAGACTCTCCATGCCGTAATCGGCCATGGCGATGGTGGTGCCGGAAAAGGTGTTGGTCTCGACGATATCCGCCCCGGCCATGAAATAGGCGAGGTGAATGTCGCGCACCGCCTCGGGGGCGGTGAGGTTGAGCAGGTCGTTATTGCCCTTCACGTCCTGCGGCCAGTCGGTGAACCGCTCGCCGCGATAGCCGGCCTCGTCCAGCTTCAGCTGCTGGATCATCGTGCCCATGGCGCCGTCGAGCACGAGGATGCGCTCGCGCGCTGCCTCATGCAGGGCGTCGAGGGTGTCGGCGGGCAAGGTCGGGGCGTTGGCCATGACAGAGCACTTTCTACTCCCTCTCCCCGTCGGGGAGAGGGGTGGGGTGAGGGGCAGCAGCGCGAACCCATCGGTCCGGCGCCATCACCCCGTCGCGTTACAGGTCAGTGACCTTTTTCGAGCTTGTCGAGACGCTTCTCGATGGCCTCGATGCGGTCGTCAAACTCGGCGGAGGCATAACGGCCGAGCACGGATTCACCATGCATGGCCTGCTTGAGGCTTTCGATCTTCTTATTGACAGTCTCGAAGCCCGCACGGGTCTCTTTGCGGCTTTCCGCGACTTCCGTTTTTGTATTCGCAATCTCCGCGCGGATCTCGCGCAGTAGCGTCAGGATGAAGGTGTCCGGCTCGCTCATCGACCGTCTCCGTGGGATGCCCCTACTATAGGGCATCCCACCGCGAATTTCTCACGCCGCCGCCTGTCCCTTGCCGTCGCCCGCTCCCGTCTCCTGCGGCGGGCGTATGCCGAGCAGGTGGCAGATGGCGTAGACGAGATCGGCGCGGTTGAGCGTGTAGAAGTGGAACTCGGTGACGCCGCGATCCACCAGGTCGAACACCTGCTCGGCCGCCACCGCGGCGGCGATCAGCTTGCGGGTCTCGGGGTCGTTGTCCAGGCCCTCGAAGCGGGCGGCCAGCCACTCCGGCATATAGGTGCCGGTCTTCTCCGAGAAGTTCTTCGCCTGCTTGAAGTTCGAGACCGGCAGGATGCCCGGCACGATCGGCACGTCGATGCCGCGCGCCCGCGCCTTGTCGAGAAAGGCGAAATACAGGTCGTTGTCGAAGAAACACTGGGTGATGGCGCGCGTCGCCCCGGCATCCACCTTGGCGGCGAGAATGTCGAGATCGGTGTCGAAGCTCGGGCTTTCCGGGTGCTTCTCGGGATAGGCCGAGACCGACACCTCGAAATTAGCGCTGCGGCGGATGCCCGCCACCAGATCGGCCGTGGTGCGGTAGCCCTCGCCATGCGGCTCATAGGTCTGGCCGACGCCGCCCGGCGGGTCGCCGCGCAGGGCGACGATGTGCCGGACCCCGGCGTCCCAATAGCCGCGCACCACCTCGTCGACCTCGCCTTTGGTGGCGGAAACGCAGGTGAGATGCGCCGCCGGCGCCAGCCGCGTCTCCTTGACGATGCGCTCCACCGTGGTGTGGGTGCGCTCGCGGGTGGAGCCGCCGGCGCCATAGGTCACCGAGACGAATTTCGGTGCCAGCGGCGCCAGACGGGTGATGGAGTTCCACAGCGTGGCCTCCATCTCAGGCGTCTTCGGCGGAAAGAACTCGAACGAAACCGAAATGGGCCGCCCGCCAGCGCGGCGGCTGCGGCGCTCGACATCCGACGACATCAGGCGACCTCCTGCTTTTGTGGGGCATCGGCCAGCGCGACACGCGGGTCGCGGGCCAGCCAGAGCGAAACGGTGAGCCGGCCCTCCCCGGACTTTCCCGGGTCCTTGGGGGCGAGCAGGCGATGGGACTGTGGCACGAGGCCGGCCTGGGCGAGCCAGCTTTCCATGATTTCGGGCGCGAAGCCGAGCCGGCGATGGGCGTGCTGCTCGCGCAGGAATTCGAGGTCATGCGGGTCGAAATCGACCACCAGCATCCGCCCGCCGGGGCGCAGCACCCGCGACGCCTCCTTGATGGCGCGCGGGCCGTCCTCCAGGAAGTGCAGCACCTGGTGGACGATGACCACGTCGAAGGAATCGCGCGGCAAAGCGAGATTGTAGATGTCGCCCTGCCGCACAGTGGCATTGCGCACCCCGGCGCGGTCGAGATTGGCCCGCGCCACCGCCAGCATCTCGGCGGAGAGGTCGATGCCGACGCCGCGTTCCATCTCGCCGGCGAACAGCTCCAGAATACGGCCGGTGCCAGTGCCGAGATCGAGCAGGCTGCCGATGCGGCCGCCGGACAAGGCGGCATGGATCGCCGCTTCCACCTGTTCCTCCGGCGCGTGCAGCCGGCGGATGGCGTCCCATTCATGGGCATGGGCGCGGAAATAGGCCTGGGCATGGGCGGCGCGGGCGGCGCGCACCGCCTCCAGCCGCTCGCGGTCCCGCAGCAGGATGGGGTCGTCGGGCGCCATCAGCGCCAGCAGCGCGTCGGTCAGCGCGCCGCCGGGGGTCTCGACGGCGCGGCGATAGAACACCCAGCTGGCCTCGCGAAAACGCTCGACCAGCCCGGCCTCCGCCAGCAGCTTGAGATGGCGCGAGATTCGCGGCTGCGACTGGCCCAGAATCTCGGTAAGCTCGGACACGGTCAGCTCGCCCTCGCCGATCAGCGCCAGCAGGCGCAGGCGCGTGTCCTCCCCGGCCGCCTTGAGGCCGTCGAGAAGCAGGGGAAAGCTGAGCGGGGAGACGGTCACGAGACCTCCGAGAGAGATATAAAGATATGTTTATGTCTTATTTTCCCCAGATGCAAGAGGTTGCCGCGTTCCATGCACGGGGTTGATGGGGACGGCGGTCCTGCGCCCGCTGCGGGTGCAGGCGAGGAAACCGCTGCGGGCGGTGATTTCGGCGTCCGGCCGGGCGAGGTGACGGTCGACTTGCCGGCGGCGCCCGATGCCGGGCTGTACTTCATCGGCCGCATCCGCACGCCATGGACTCACCGCTCGGACTGCCCGAAGAACGCCCATGAGGCTCACGCCGCGCAGGCGGTCTGCACGGTCGAGATCGACCCCGCCTTCCAGCCGGCGCTGGCGGGACTTGAAGGCACAACCCATCTCTGGCTGCTTTATTTCATGGACAAGGCGCCGCGAAACCTCGTGGTGCAGACACCCCGCCGCTACGGCAAGGGGCGCGGCACTTTCGCGCTGCGCAGCCCGGCGCGGCCCAACCCCATTGCCATGAGCGCGGTGCGGCTTCTTGGCATCGAGGACGGGCGGCTGACGGTGATCGGCGTCGACTGCCTCGACGGCACGCCGCTGCTCGACATCAAGCCCTATTTCGCTTCCACCGACTGCCATCCCGAGGCCATCGTCGGCTGGCACCGCGACCGGGAGGAAGCGCCGTCCACCGCCGATTGAGGTGTGGCCCGGCTGCATCAGCCCCGCGCCTTGCGCATGGCAGGCCGGAACGCTCTATTTCGTGAGGGCTTATGGTCTTGAACCTGCCTTGATCCTGCGTCATTCCCCTCGGCAGAAACAATTGGCGCAGTCCCGCGCCTTCCAGATTCGTTTTAAGGCTTGATGATGCTCGTTCGCCTCGGTTTCGTTCCCGCTGTCGCCTTCTCGGTACTGGCATCGGTCGGCACCGCCGCAGCCCAGTATTATCCCGTCGAGGGCCAGGACCCGGCCGCGCAGGGCGGCTCGGCCTATGACGCGGCGGGAAGCCGCGCGATCGAGAATGTCGAGGTGCCGGCGGCCTATGACCCCTATGGGGCCCCGGCCAATGGCGCGCCGGCCCAGACCTACCAGCAGCCGCAGGGTGCCTATGGCCAGCCGCAGGCCGCCTATGGCGCGCCCCCGCCCGGCGTGCGCGACCCCTATGCGGCGCCGGCCCCGGGCGTGCCCGCGGTCGCCAACGCCCCCTATGCCGACCCCTCGCGTCAGCCCACCGGCTACCCCCCGGGCGCCTATTCCGGCCAGCCGCCCGCCGGCATGGCCTCGCCTTATGGCAGCCAGGCCGCCGCGCCGCAGCCGGCGCAGCAGCCCAGCTCTTCCCAGCCGAACTACGGCCAGCCCGCCGCCTATGGCCAGCCGCCCGCCCCCGTGCAGGGCAGCGGCGCCAACACCTATGGCGCCAACGGCTCCAGCGTCGCGATGCTGCCGCCCGAGGACCAGCCGGAGGAAGGCCCGCCCAAGGAGCTTCCGCCCCATCTCAAGCATCAGGTGGTCGACTATGTGACGAAGGAAGCCCCGGGCACCATCGTCATCGATACGCCGAACACCTACCTCTATTACGTGCTGCCCGGCGGCAAGGCCGAGCGCTACGGGATCGGCGTCGGCCGCGAAGGCTTCACCTGGGCCGGCTCGGAAAAGATCAGCCGCAAGGCGGAATGGCCGGATTGGCGTCCGCCGGCGGAAATGATCGAGCGCCAGCCCTACCTGCCGCGCTTCATGGCCGGCGGCCCGGGCAACCCGATGGGCGCGCGCGCGCTCTATCTCGGCGGCACCATCTACCGCATCCATGGCACCAACCAGCCCTCCACCATCGGCCAGTTCATGTCGTCGGGCTGCATCCGCATGCTCAACGAGGATGTGGAATCCCTGTTCGACAAGGTGAAGGTCGGCACCAAGGTCGTGGTGCTGCCGGGCAACCCGCCCGCCACCGCTGGCGCCGACGGCATGCCGCCCACCGCCGCCATGCCGGCCGCCGATACCGGCTTCGCCGTCCGCTGACCGGACCCGCCGGCCGTGCCCGGCGTGAGACACCCGAAAGGCCGGATCGCCCCGCGATCCGGCCTTTCGCGTTCAGGCGGTCCACAGGCGCTGCGCCGGCACGCGCAGCTCGACCTTGCTGCCGCTGCTGAGCGTGCCGGCCCGCTCGACCCAGGCGACCAGCCCGCGCAGACCTTTGGCTACCTTGGCGAAGCCGAGTTCGGCGCCGCCCTGCCCGGTCTGCGCGGCGATCGCCGCCCCCGCATGGCGGCAGGGCGCGTTCTCCCCTTCCACCACCAGCGCAGCCCCGCCCTCGAAATGCAGCCTTGTGCCCGGCGGCAGGCCGGTGAGGCGCGGCACGCCCTCGATCACAAGATTGGCGCCGATCCACTCCGGCGCGATCTGCGTCAGGCCAAGACGGCGGGCGATCTCGGCCAGCTCGTCCGTGGCGACGAGCGAAATCTGCCGCGTGTTGCGCAGCGGCGTGCCGCGCGGGTACCACGGCACGCGCGAATCCGCGGCACGGCTGAACCCGGCATGGCGATCGCCCAGGATGCCTTCCAGCGTGACGACGAGTTGCTCCGCCGCGTGGGTGGCAAAGCCCGGCCCGTCGGCGAGCAGCGTCTGCGCCAAGTACCCGGTCAGGCGACGGCCCGGCACCGCCGCCGGCGCGCCGAACAGGTCGAGCGGGGGGTGATCGGGGCGAGTGCGGGGCGCGCGCGTCATCGCGGCGTCCGGTCGGGGTTCGACATCGGGTTATTCCATGACTACAGCTCGGCGCCCCCTGTCTATACGATAGGGCGCTCGTTCAGGACGAGTCGCTGGAACTCCGGAGGCGGGACGTCGTTACCGCGCTGCCGGCGTGGCGGGCAAGAATGAGGATCAACCACATGGCTTCGCAAACGGGCTCCCTCTCGCCGACACCGGGCGGCATGGTCGCCGGTCATCTTTCCGAACTGCGCGCCAAATGGGGGTGGTTCGTCGCCCTCGGGCTGCTGATGGTCATGGCCGGCGCCATCGCGCTCGGCAATCTCGTGCTCAGCACCGTGGTGTCGGTGCTCTATATCGGCGTGATGATGGCCATCTCCGGCGGCGCCCAGATCATCCATGCCTTCCAGGTCAAGACCTGGGGCGCCTTCGCCTTCTGGCTGCTCGACGGCGTGCTGTTTCTCGCCGCCGGCCTCGTCTGCATCTTCGTGCCGATGGTGGCGGCCGAGTTCCTCACCCTGTTCCTCGGCGTGTCGCTGATCATCGGCGGCGTCTTTCGCCTGGTTGCCGCCTTCCAGCTGCGCCCGGCCGATGGCTGGGGCTGGATCGCCTTCTCCGCCGCCATCGCCGTCCTGCTCGGCATCGAGATCATCGCCGGCTGGCCGGTCAGCGGCCTGTGGGTGCTCGGCCTGCTGCTCGGCATCGACCTGGTGTTCAACGGCATCGCCGTGCTGTTCCTCGGCTTCGGCCTGAAGAAATAGCCGCTTGCCGGTGCCTGCGCCCCACGCCGCGACGGCGGACACTCCCGTGGAGCCGGCCGAAAGGCCGGCCCCACCCGCCGCCTCCGGGCGCGATCTGCGGCTCGACCTGTTCCGCGGGTTGGCGCTGTGGTTCATCTTCCTGAACCATGTGCCCAACAATGTCGGCAACTGGATCACCAACCGCAATTTCGGCTTTTCCGACGCCACCGAGATCTTCGTCTTCATCTCCGGCTACACCGCCGCCATGGTCTATGGCCGCCAGCTCGATTCCAGCGGCGTGCTCGTCACCTCGGCCCGCATCCTGCGCCGGGCCTGGCAGCTCTATGTCGCCTTCATCTTCCTGTTCGTTATCTATCTCGCCGAGATTTCCTATGTCGTCGGCAGCTTCGAGAACCCGCTCTATGCCGAGGAGATGGGGGCGCTGCAGTTCCTCGCCGAGCCCGACGTGGCGCTGGTGCAGGCGCTGCTGCTGAAGTTCCGCCCGGCCAATATGGACGTGCTGCCGCTCTACATCGTGCTGCTGGCGACCTTTCCGCCGATCCTGTGGGCGCTGAAGCGCTGGGCCGATGCGACGCTCGGCGCCTCCTTCCTGCTGTGGCTGGCGGTGCAGTTCCTCGGCTTCAACCTGCCGGGCTATCCCGACGACCGGATGTGGTTCTTCAATCCCTTCGCCTGGCAGCTGATGTTCGTGTTCGGCGGCTGGTGCGGGCTGGGCGGCAGCGACCGGCTGGCCGGGCTGGTGCATTCGCGGGTGGTGCTGGCCCTGTCCGTGCTCTATCTCGCGCTCTCGCTGGCGGTGGTGACGAGCTGGTACTGGCCGCCGATGGAAGGCTTCGTACCGCCGGCAATCGGCGACATCATCTATCCCATCAGCAAGACCGACCTTTCCGTGCTGCGCTTCCTGCACTTTCTGGCGCTGGCGGTGGTGATCGTCAGGCTGATACCGGTGCATGCCGCCTTTCTGCGCTGGGAGATACTGAAACCGCTCATCATGTGCGGCCAGCACTCACTTGAAGTGTTCTGTTTCGGCGTCTTCCTTTCTTTTGCCGCACATTTCGTGCTGAACGAGGTCTCCGGCACGGTGCTCATGCAGTTGACGATGAGCGTGTCCGGCATCGCCTTAATGGTAGGTCTCTCGGCATTGCTGTCGTGGTATGCTCGCGCCGAGCGCGACAGGGCTGCGCGCAAGAGGGCTGGCTAGCGCGGTTCAACGTGAAACGCTGGATTTTGGGTAGTGTCTTCGCAAGCGTCCTTGCCTTGGGCGGCGCCTCCGGCGTCGCGGCCGAGACGGGCAAGGTGTGCGCGGCGCCCTCCGCCCTCACCCGGGCGGGCTTTCCGCTGCCGCGGCTAGCGCGTTCGCTGGAAAAGAAGGAGCCGACCACCATCCTGGTGGTGAACAGCGCCACCACGCCCAAGCGGCCCGCCATGGCCGGCACCGAGGGCGGCAAGACGGTCGCGCTGCGCAGCTTCCCCAGCTATATCGAGGAGAGGCTGCGCGCCCGTTACCCCGAGGGCGGCGTCGTGGTGACGACCCGCAGCCAGCCGCGCGCCACCGCCGAGGCGCTGCTCGACGATCTGCCGGCGATGCTGGCGGAGACGAAGCCGGCGCTGATGATCTGGCAGACCGGCACCTTCGACGCCATTCTGGGCGCCGAGACCTCCATTTTCTCCGACTCGGTCGATACCGGCATCGGCTATGCCCACGATGCCGGCGCCGATGTCATTCTGGTCAGCCCGCAATACAGCCCGCGCACCGCCTTCGCCTTCGATATCGGCGCCTATACCAACGCCCTGCGCTGGGCCGCCCGCCTCGGCGGAGTGCCGTTCTTCGACCGCTACGCGATCATGCGGTTCTGGGAAGACGAGGGCATTTTCGACTTCGACACCGCCCGCCCCTCCCCCTCGCTGTTCGACGATGTGCACAGCTGCATCGGCCGCCTGCTGGTCGGCATGATCGTCGATGGCGTTGACCTCAGAACGCTCGGTTCCCGCTAGATGCACCTGCGCCTTCTCGCCCCCCTCGCTTTATCCGCCCTCCTCGCCGCCCCCGCGCTGCCGGCGGCCGCGCAGACGGTGATCCCGGCCGGCTGCCCGACCGCGAAGACGCTCGCCAGACTGAACGCGCCGCTCGCCCGCACCGCGGCAAAGCTGCGCGCCGGCGAGAAGGTGGTGATCGTCGCCATCGGCTCCTCCTCCACCGCCGGAGCGGGGGCCAGCGTCCCCGACGCCGCCTATCCCAGCCGGCTGCAGGCGATGCTGCGCGAGCGCTTTCCCGCCGCCGATATCACCGTCGTCAATCGCGGCATCAACGGCCAGGACGCGCCGGAAATGCTGGCGCGCTTCGACACCGATGTCGCGGCGCTGAAGCCGACGCTGGTGATCTGGCAGTCCGGGGTGAACGCCCTGTTCCGCGAGGGCGGCCTCGCCGCCGCCGACGCGCTGCTGCACGAGGCCATCGCCCGGGTGAAGGCGATCGGCGCCGACCTGGTGCTGGTCGACCCGCAATACGCCCCGCGCGTGCTGGCCGACGCCGATAGCGGGCCGATGGTCAACCTGATCGCCAAGGTGGCGGCGGAGGAAGGCGTCGCGGTCTATCCGCGCTTCGCGCTGATGCGCGACTGGCATGAAAGGGCGTCGATGGGCTTCGAATCCTTCCTCTGGAAGGACCAGTTCCACATGAATGACTGGGGCTATAACTGCTTCGCGCGCGATCTCGGCCGCGCCCTCGTCGCCAACATCGAATCGCAGCAGCGCGCCGCCGATGTCGGCGGACCGGCCAAGCCTGTCGCCGCCAGCACGGTAGCGGCACCCGCCGCCAGACCTGCGGCGATGGCGGTGCCGGCGAGCGCGGCGCCCTGAGCGAAGCGGTCAGGCATCGCCCGCAGCGGCCGGCTCAGTCGTCGCCCTTGCCGGAAAACGCCCCGCCGAAGCGCTTCATCACCGCGTCGCGGGCCTTGAGCACGCGGCGCTCATAGTCCTCCGCCATCGGCTCGGTCAGCACGCTTTCCAGCCCGGCGAGCAGCGCCCACAGAGCGGGGATTTCCGCCTCGTCCTCGATGAACTCGGCCATCGCCTCGCCATCGGCATCGTCCACCGTGCGCGAGAGGAACTCGAACAGCACGACGGCGACCGAGCGGTCGATGACAAGCGTGATTTCGTCGTCCGGCGCCTCGGCCATGAAATATCCCCGTGCGAGAATGTCCCCTTCCTATCGTCCCGTCACAGGGCGATGACAAGTCCCCAGGGGAACCTGTCACGCCGCGATGACAAGCCCCGGAGGGGACCTGTCACGCCGCGAGGGCGCGTCCTGTTGGGGAGGCCCGGCTTGCATTCCCCGCCCTGCCGTGCTGACCCTTGCGCCAAACAAGGAGAGGCACGATGGCGGCAACGGACGATCTGAAGACGGTCAGGGATTTCGTGCGCTATGGCGTCAGCCGCTTCAACCAAGCCCGGCTCGCCTTCGGCCATGGCACCAGCGAAGCGCTCGATGAGGCCGCCTTCATGGTGCTGGAAGGGCTGCACCTGCCGGTGGACGACCTCTCGCCCTGGCTCGATGCCCGGCTGACCGCCGAGGAGCGCGCGCGTCTGGCCGACCTGATCGACCGGCGCTGCACCACCCGCCAGCCGGCCGCCTATCTGCTGGGCAAGACCTATATTGGCGGCGTGCCGTTCCGCTCCGACCCGCGTGCGATCGTGCCTCGCTCCTTCATCGGCGAACTGATGGCGGGCGAGCTGTTCACCGGCGGCGATTTCTCGCTGGTGCCGCAGCCGGAGATGGTCGGGCGGGTGCTGGACCTGTGTACGGGCTCGGGCTGCCTCGCCATCCTCGCCGCCATGACCTTCCCCAATGCGCAGGTGGACGGCGTCGACCTTTCGCCCGACGCCCTCGCCCTCGCGGCCGAGAACGTCGCCGAGCATGAGCTGGCCGGGCGCGTGCGGCTTTTGCAGGGCGATCTGTTCGGCCCGCTGGCGGGCGAGGTCTATGACCTCATCATCACCAACCCGCCCTATGTCGATGAAGAGGCGATGGCGGCGCTGCCGGCGGAATACCGCCACGAGCCGAGCCTCGCCTTTGACGGCGGGCCGGACGGGCTCGACATTGTGCGCCGCATCCTCGCCGCCGCCCCGGACCATCTGTCGCCCGGCGGCGGCATGATCTGCGAGATCGGCACCGGCAAGGAGATACTGGAAGCCGAATACGCCCACCTGCCCTTCCTCTGGCTCGACACCGAGGACAGCGAGGGCGAGGTGTTCTGGCTCTCCGCCGTCGATCTCGCGGTCAATGCCGATCTGCGCGTCATCAACCGCATGCCGCGCTGAAGCCGCGTCGTCATCCCGGAACGGCCATCGGCCGTATCCGGGATCGGTCGCCGCGCCTCAGCCGCCCTTCTTCATATGGGCCAGCACGGCGGCGTCCGGCCAGCAATCCACGGCGAGGCCGTTGGCCTTCTGGTAGGCGCCGAGCGCGGCGCGGGTCTTCATGCCGGCCTTGCCGTCGACCTTGTCGGCATAGAAGCCCTCGCGCGTCAGCACCTTCTGCATGAATTCAAGATCGCGCGTCTTCACCAGCGCGATCTGCTCCCAGTCATGGGCGAAGGGCCGGTCGTCCTCGATGCGGTCAGCGAGATGGCCGACATAGAGCACATAGAGATCGGCGAAATTATAGCTCTTGAGCACGAAGTAGTTGGCCGGGGTGAGGAAGGTCGGCCCATAGGGCCCGGCCGGCATGATGATCGAGGCTTCGTCCTTGAGGGCGGAGGGCGGCACGCGGCGCCCGTCGGCGATCTTCACGCCGCGCTTCAGCCATTCGCCGATCGGCAGCTGCACCTCCGGCTCCGCCAGCGTGCAGTCGAAGCCTTGCGGCACGGTGATCTCATAGGCCCAGCGCTTGCCGCTCTGCCAGCCCTTCTCCTTCAAGAGGCTGGCGGTGGCGGCCAGCGCCTCGGGCACATCGCTCCAGATATTGGCGGTGCCGTCGCCATCGAGATCGACGCCATAGGCGAGATAGCCGGTGGGCAGGAACTGGGTCAGCCCCATCGCCCCGGCCCAGGAGCTCTTCATCCCGGCGCGGGTGACATGGCCTTCGTCGAGGATCTTCAGCGCGGCGAGAAACTCGGCGCGGAACTCCTCCTTGCGGCGGCCGACATAGGCCTGCGTCGCCAGCACGCGCAGCGCGTCATGGCTGAGCTTGGCGCCGCCATAGGAGGTCTCGCGCGCCCAGATCGCCAGCAGGATCGGCCCCGGCACGCCGAACTGGCGTTCAAGCGCGGCTAACTGCGTGCGGTACTGCGCCGCCAGCTTCCGCCCGCGCGCGGCATAGGTGGCGATCGCCTTGTCGGAGACATAGGCGGCCGGGGTCTGCACGAATTCCGCCTGCCGGTCCGGCGCCTTCGGCTTGCCGGACAGAGCGAGGTCCGGCAGCGAGAAGTCGGGCTCCAGCCCGGCCGTCTCGCGCTCGAAAGTGGCGCGGGAGATGCCCATGGCCTGCGCCGCCGGCCATTGCGCCGCCAGCCAGCGGTCAAAGCCGGCATCGGCGAAAGCCGGGCCGGCGGGGAGGAGAAGTGAAAGGGCGGCGGCGAGAAGCGACAGGCGGAGCGATCGGATCATCATGCTCCTGAGATAACCCGGATCGCGCCCGGCTGTGAACCGTGGCGGGATGCCGGGCCGGAGTCTGCCGACGGGCGACGATGGACATTGCACGGAAAAAGCGGGTCATGCGGGTTGATACCCCGCGACGGTAGTGTTCTACTTGGAATAGACCATCGCGGTTGAAGGCATCGCAACGAGGTGGGGGGCCTACTGCATTGATGTTCAAGCGTCGTGATCTTCTGATCGCGAGCGCCACTGGCGCTCTTTTCAATCCCATGACCAGTGCTCGGGCCAAATCTTCCGGCGACATTGGAACTCCCGACACCACAACACCTGCCAAACCGGACACGGACGCGTGGAATGACGGACTCGCCCATCCCATTCCCTATACGCCACGCCTTGGCACCGGCAAGGAACGTGGCCTCGTGCTCGGCGGCGGTGGTGCCTATCTCGTCTCTTGGATGGCCGGCTATATCCGCGCGCTGCGTGCGGGAGGGGTCGATCTCGCCACCGCCGACATCGTGGTGGGAACCTCGGCTGGCTCTCTCCTTGGCGCCGTGCTGACCGCGGGGCATCTGGACCAGTTCGGCGACGAAATGGCGTTTCTCGGAAAATACCCGGATCTTTTTGCCGAGTTGATCCCGACCATGGAACCCAATGTCAGCCAGCTTCGCGCCCGGCACATGGCCACCGCCGCCTCAAAGGCCGATCCGGCCACCATCCAGGCGATCGGTCGTGCGGCGCTGGCAGCACGCAATGCCGCCGGTCCGGACAGCTATTACACCGCCGTGAAGAAGCTGATAGGCCAAGAGACGTGGCCCTCGCCCAAGCTCTACACCACGGCCATTGACTGCTACACGGGTGAGCGCCTCATTGTTTCCCACACATCGGGAATCGAGGTGAACCACGCCTGTGCCGCGAGTTCCTCGCTGCCGGGCTCCATGGGACCGACCTGGCTGCAGGACCGCCTGTGCATGGATGGCGGCATCTGCCAGACCAGCACGCATTGCGACGTGGTGGCGGGCGTAAAGAGGGCGCTGGTGATCTCGCTGACCGACGGCAGTTCCGACGCCTCGAAGGTCGGGCTGAGGACCTCCGGCCTGCCCAACACGCTCCAGCAGGAGGTTGCCGACCTCAAGACGCAGGGAACCGACGTGGTTCTGAAGGTGGTCGGGCTGCTGCCGGGCGTCTCCCATGTCGACAGCATCATGAACCCAAAGTGGATTGCGCCCTGCATCGCCAATGGCGAGGAACGCGGGCGGGCCGATGCGGCGGAGATGAAGGCCTTTTGGGGCTAGCGCCTCTCGCGACGAGACAACGAGCTGGAGCTTTTTCGGTGAACCTGGGGTCGTCGGAAAGGCTTCGACGGCGCCCCACGGGCGCGACAGCAGGCCCGGTGCCGGCTCAGCGCGCCGCCACTATGAACAGCCGGGGAAAGCGCAGCAGAACCTTGCCGTCGACCCGCGCCGGATAGGCCTGCTCCAGCCGCGCGGTGTAGTCGGTGAGGAAGGCGGCGCGCTCGGCCTCATCAAGCGGCGCGAGATAGCTGCGCAAGCCTGTGGAGCGGAACCACTCGGCGATGGCGCCGGCCCCGTCCAGCGGGTGGTTGTAGAGCGTGTGCCAGATGTCGACATGGCGGGCGAGCGGCGCCAGCCGGTCGTAATAGGCGCCGACGCCGGGAAGCACGTCACGCGCCACGCCGGCCACGCGGTCCGCCCAGGGGCCGGCGGCGGCGGCCTCTTCCATCAGAAGATGCGAGGGCTCGTTCACATTATCAGGCATCTGCACCGCCAGCACGCCGCCCGCCGGCAGCGCCGCGACGAGCCGCGCCAGCACGTCGAGATGGTCCGGCACCCATTGGAAAACCGCATTGGCGAACAGGAGATCGGTGCCCTCGGGCGGTGTCCAGGACGCGAGGTCCGCCAGTTCGAAGCGCGCGCCCGGCAGGCGGGCGCGGGCCTGCTCGATCATAGCGGGGGAATTGTCGACGCCGATCACGTCCGCCTGCGGCCAGCGCTCGACCAGCAGCTCGGTCGAATTGCCCGGCCCGCAGCCGAGGTCGACGATGCGGCGCGGCCGCTCCAGCGGCACCCGCGCCAGCAGATCGCGCGGCGGCCGGGTGCGCTCATCCTCGAACTTCAGATAGAGGGCGGGGTTCCAGTCTTCGGCCATCGCGTGCCTCCCCTTTGACCGCCCACCCTCACGGCAGGCGAACCTCTCCACCTCATCCCCGGGCTCGACCCGGGGATCCATGCGTGCGCCCGCCGCCACGCGGTCGGGCTGGGTCCCCGGGGCAAGCCCGGGGATGAGGGAAGGCAGGCCCCTCCCCCGAAGCCGTCATCCCGCTCAGCGCGTCAGCTTCTTGTGCTTCATCCGGTGCGGGATAATCTCCTCGACGCCGAGGCGGCGCTTCTTGTCTTCCTCATAGTCGTGGAAGTTGCCCTCGAACCACTCGACATGGCCATCGCCCTCGAAGGCGAGCATGTGGGTGGCGATGCGGTCGAGGAAGAAGCGGTCATGCGAGATGATGACCGCGCAGCCGGCGAAGTCTTCCAGCGCCTCTTCCAGCGCGCGCAGCGTCTCGACGTCGAGATCGTTGGTCGGTTCGTCCAGCAGCAGGACGTTGGCGCCCTGCTGGAGGATACGGGCCAGATGCACGCGGTTGCGCTCACCGCCCGAGAGCATGCCGACCTTCTTCTGCTGGTCGCCGCCCTTGAAGTTGAAGGCGCCGCAATAGGCGCGCGAATTGATCTCGCGCTTGCCGAGATAGAGCACCTCGTTGCCGCCGGAGATTTCCTCCCACACGGTCTTCTTGTCGTTCAGCGCGTCGCGGTTCTGGTCGACATAGCCGAGCTGCACGCTGTCGCCGACGGTGATGGTGCCGGCATCGGGCGTCTCCAGCCCGTTGATCATCCGGAACAGCGTGGTCTTGCCGGCGCCGTTCGGGCCGATGACGCCGACAATGCCGCCCGGCGGCAGCTTGAAGGAGAGGTCGTCGATCAGCAGCTTGTCGCCGAACGACTTGGTGAGGCCGTTGAACTCGATGACGTTGTTGCCGAGCCGCTCCGACACCGGAATGACGATCTGCGCGGTGGTCGGGCCCTTCTCGGAGGCCCGCTGCACCAGTTCCTCATAGCGCTGGATACGCGCCTTGTTCTTGGCCTGACGGGCCTTCGGGGACGCCCCCATCCACTCCGCCTCGGACGCGATCGCGCGCTGGCGGGCCTCGTCCTCGCGGTTTTCCTGCGCCATGCGCTTGGCCTTCTGCGACAGCCACGAGGAATAGTTGCCCTCATAGGGAATGCCGCGGCCGCGATCGAGTTCGAGAATCCAGCCGGTCACATTGTCGAGGAAGTAGCGGTCATGGGTGACGATCAGGATCGCGCCGGGATAGGAGCGCAGATGGCCTTCGAGCCAGTTGGTGGTCTCGGCGTCGAGATGGTTGGTCGGTTCGTCCAGCAGCAGCAGCTCGGGCTGCGAGAGCAGCAGCTGGCACAGCGCGACGCGGCGACGCTCACCGCCGGAGAGCTTGGCCACATCGGCGCCCTCCTCGGGGCAGCCGAGCGCGTCCATCGCCTGGTCGACCTTGCTGTCGAGATCCCACAGGCCCTGGCCTTCGATCTCGTCCTGGAGGGCGGTCATCTCGTCCGCCGTCTCCTCGGAGTAGTTCATCGCCAGCTCGTTGTAGCGGTCGAGAATGCCCTTCTGCTTGGCAACGCCGAGCATCACGTTCTCACGCACCGACAGCGTCGGGTCGAGCAGCGGCTCCTGCGGCAGGTAGCCGACGCGCGCGCCTTCCGCGACCCAGGCCTCGCCGGAATAGTCCTTGTCCATGCCGGCCATGATCTTCAGCAGGGTGGACTTACCCGAGCCGTTGGGGCCGAGAATGCCGATCTTGGCGTCGGGGTAGAAGGAGAGGTGCACATTGTCGAGCACCTTCTTGCCGCCCGGATAGGCCTTGGTCATGCCGTGCATGTGGTAGATGTATTGATACGAAGCCATGTCCAAATCCTGCGCGTGCGGGCGAGCCGAGAAGGGGCCGCGCTGCCGCGGCGTCATACGGGGTGGGTTGCGCGCTATGTAAACCGCGCACCGTTGAGCGGCAAGGCCGTCGCGCGAAGACCCGCATGTCTTATGGTTCCGGCGGGCCGGAACGGCGCCGTCCGCCCCGCCCGCGGCATTCCGACCGGCTTTTTCTCGCGAGGTATTGGAACGCCTCCGGATCTGGGGCGTTGACAGCTGCCGGCACACACGCCGACTGCAATTCACTATCTTCTTACCTCAAGAAGCCGGAACCGGGCGGGTATACCGACAGCATGGCGACAGCACCAACCGAACCCCTCTCCCTGCTCCCCCGCCCTGATTGGGCCCTCTTCCTCGATATTGACGGCACCCTGATCGATCACGCCGACCATCCCGAGGGCGTGGACATTCCCACCGACCTGCCCGACCTGCTGGCGCAGCTTCAGCTGGCGCTCGACGGGGCGGTGGCGCTGGTCTCGGGCCGGACGATCGACTGGATGGACCGCCGCTTCGCCCCCACCCGACTCGCCGCCTCCGGCCAGCACGGGGCGGAGGTGCGCCTCGCCCCTGACGCGCCTTCGGTGCCGATACCGCTGCCACGATGGCGCAAGCCGCTGGAACAGGCGCTCGACGAGGTTCTGTCGACCTGGCCCGGGGTCTATGTCGAACACAAGCCGCTGTCGCTGGCCGTTCATTTCCGCGCCGTCCCGCAGTTCGGCGAGGCGATCATGGACAGGGTGATCCAGCTCGGCATGGGCATTGACGGCGGGGTCGAGTTTCTCAAGGGCAAATATGTGATCGAGGTCCGTCAGGCCGGCCGCAACAAGGGCACGGCGGTGGCGGAGCTGATGAACTCGGCGCTGTTCACTGGCCGCCGCCCGGTGTTTCTGGGCGACGACGTGACCGATGAGGACGGCTTCCGCGCGGTCCGCGCCGCCGGCGGCCTCGCCCTCGCCGTCGGGCCCCGCCCGACCGATCAGGCCGATTTCAGGCTGGCCTCGCCGAGCGAGGTCCGCCGCTGGCTGACCGACCTTCCCAAGGCACTGGAGCGCGTGGATTCGTGAGCACCAATCTCGACCTGGCCGCCATCGGCAACGGCACCATCGCCGCGCTGATCGACCGCAACGGGCGGATCGCCTGGTGCTGCTGGCCCCGCATTGACGGCGATCCGGTATTCTCCTCGCTGCTCGGCGGCACCGAGCCCGAAGCCGGCTTCTTCGATGTGGTCCTGGAGGGGCAGGTCAAGGCGACGCGCCGCTACCAGACCAACAGCGCCATCATCGAGACCATCCTGGAGAACGACCAGGGCGCCAAGCTGCGGATCATCGACTTCGCCCCGCGCTTCAAGCTCTATGACCGTATCTACCGCCCCGCCATGCTGGTGCGCCGCATCGAGCCGATCACCGGCATGTGCCGGGTGACGCTGCGCCTGCGCCCGCATTTCAACTGGGGCGAACAGCGCCCGGCGCCGGTGCGCGGCTCCAACCACATGCGCTTCTCCGGCGACGACGTGACCCTGCGGGCCACCACCGACCTGCCCATCGTCTATGTGATGGAGGAGCGCCCCTTCGTGCTCAGCAAGCCGGCGACGCTGGTGCTGGGGCCGGACGAGCCCTTCCCCGCCAGCATCGCCGACACCACGCGCGGCTTCGAGGAGAAGACCCGCGAGTACTGGCACGAATGGGTGCGCTACCTCTCCATTCCCTATGAATGGCAGGACGCGGTGATCCGCGCCGCGATCTCGCTCAAGCTCTGCGCCTTCGAGGAGACCGGCGGCATCGTCGCCGCGCTCACCACCTCGATTCCCGAAGCGCCGCACTCGATCCGGAACTGGGACTACCGCCACTGCTGGCTGCGCGATTCCTATTTCACCGTGCGGGCGCTGAACATGCTCGGCGCCACCCGCACCATGGAAGACTATATCCGCTACCTCACCACGGTGATCGCCTCCGAGCCCTCGGGCCGGCTGGCGCCGGTCTATTCGATCGTGCCGGGCACCCCGCTGGGGGAGCGCTTCGCCCCGGCGCTGTCCGGCTTCCAGGGCATGGGGCCGGTGCGGGTCGGCAACCAGGCCGGCGAGCAGGTGCAGAATGACGGCTATGGCCATGTCGTGCTGGCGGCGGCGCAGATGTTCTTCGACGAACGCCTGCCCAAGCGCGGCGACAAGGCGCTGTTCGAACTGCTGGAAGGGGTCGGCGCGCGGGCGGTGGAATTCGCCTTCGAGCCCGATGCCGGCCTGTGGGAGCTGCGCGGCAAGCGCCGGGTGCACACCTTCTCGGCTGTCATGAGCTGGGCCGCCTGCGACCGGCTGGCGCGCATCGCCCGGGTGCTCGATCTGCCCGAGCGTGCCGAGTACTGGACGCACCACGCCAACGAGATCCGCGCCCGCATCCTGTCCTTCGCCTGGGACGAGACGCGCGGCTCCTTCGTCGACGCGGAGGACGACGGCCAGCTCGACGCCAGCCTGCTGCTGCTGGCGGAACTGGGCTTCGTTCGGCCGGACGATCCGCGCTATGTCGCCACGGTGGAGACCATTGGCCGCGAGCTCAAGCGCAACGGCTATCTCATGCGCTATGCCGGCGAGGACGATTTCGGCCTGCCCGAAACGTCTTTCACCATCTGCTCGTTCTGGTACGCTGGTGCGCTCGACCTGATCGGCCGCCGCGACGAAGCGCGCGAGATGTTCACCAGCCTGCTCGCCCGGCGCAACCCGGCCGGGCTTTTGTCGGAAGACATCGACAACCAGACCCTGGAGCTGTGGGGCAACATTCCACAGACCTATTCCATGGTCGGCCTGATCGACACGGCCATGCGTCTGTCGAAGACATGGGAGGAAGCCTTTTGGCGCGGCTCGTAATCGTCTCGAACCGGGTGGCGTCGCCGAAGGAGCGCGCCGCCAAGGCGGGCGGCCTGGCGGTTGCCCTGCGCGAGGCTCTCAGCCAGCGCGGCGGGCTCTGGTTCGGCTGGAGCGGCGAGACCGAGGTCAACCCGCCGGAGGCGCCTAAGGTCTTCCGTTCCGGCCGCGTCACCTATGCCCTGCTTAACCTCGACCCGGAAGACCAGCGCGCCCATTATGCCGGCTACGCCAATGGCACGCTGTGGCCGCTGTGCCATTACCGGCTCGGCCTGCTGACCTTCCGCCGCGCCGACTGGGAAGGCTACCGCCGGGTGAACGAGCATTTCGCCCGCGCGCTGCTGCCGCTGCTGAAGCCCGACGACATCGTCTGGGTGCATGACTACCACTTCATGCCGCTGGCGAAGGAGCTGCGCAAGCTCGGCTTCGAGGGGCGGATCGGCTATTTTCACCACATTCCCTGGCCGACCCCCGAGGTCTATCTCAGCCTGCCCTCGCATGCGGCGCTGGTGGACGACCTCTCGCATTACGACCTTGTCGGCCTGCAGACCGAAAACGACGTGCGGGCGCTGCTGACCTACATCTCCTCCGAGATCCACGGCTGGATCGCCCCGGGCGGCACGGTCGGCCTCAAGGACCGGCGCTTCCGCGTCGCCGCCTACCCGATCGGCATCGATGCCGAGGCCTTCGTCAGCGATGCGAAGAAATCCGTCGGCAAGGACGAGGAGCGGCGCCTCAATGAGAGCCTCGCCGGCCGCACGCTCGCCGTGGGCGTGGACCGGCTGGACTATTCCAAGGGCCTGCCCGGCAAGTTCGCCGCCTTCGGCGAATTGCTGCGCAGCTTCCCCGAGCACCGCTCCAAGGTGACGATGATGCAGGTCGCCCCGCTCTCCCGCAGCGAAGTGTCGGAGTATCAGGCGCTGCGCCGCGAGCTGGAGGAGCTGGGGGGCGCGATCAATGGCGAGTTCGCCGAATTCGACTGGGTGCCGCTGCGCTACCTCAACCGCCCGTTCCAGCGCGCGACGCTCGCCGCCATCTACCGGCGCTCGCGGGTCGGCGTGGTGACGCCGCTGCGCGACGGCATGAACCTCGTCGCCAAGGAATATGTCGCGGCGCAGGACCCGGAAGACCCCGGCGTGCTGGTGCTCTCCCGCTTTGCCGGCGCGGCCGACGAGCTGAAGGGCTCGCTGCTGGTCAACCCCTACGATATCGAGGGCATGGCGGCGGCGATGGACCGGGCGCTGACCATGCCGCTAGAGGAGCGCCAGCAGCGCTGGCGCACCAATATGGACAATGTGGAGACCAACACCATCCACCACTGGTGCCAGCGCTTCATCGACGAGCTGACCAATGTCACCGACCAGTTCGGGCCTGCCGGCGACACCTGGGGCAATGCCCGGCCGCAGTGAGAGCCTGTCTTGTCTCCCTTGCACGCCGTCATCCCGGCCACAGCCGGAGGCGGAGAGCCGGGATCGCCCGCCCGTTTCCGTGCGATCCCGGAGAGGACCTGCGGTCCTTCCGGGATGACACCGATGGAAGTTCGCCGACAGGCGTCAGGCTTGTCGCGCCTTCACGCCTATCCCTGCGCCTCATGCGCGCCGATCAGCCGGCCGACATCCGGCAGCCAGCGGATCGCCATGGCGAAGCGCTTGGTGGCGCCCGGCGCCAGCAGCGACAGGCCCGGCTTCTCCGTGAACTCGGCAGGGCCTATCCGGAAATTGAGTGTTTCGCGTGCCTCACGACGCCGCCACCAAAGCGACTCGTAGCTTACGCCACTAAAGCCACGCATTCCAAATCGACAGAAAAAATCTAAACTATTTCAGCTCATGTTATATTCGATTAAAATATAATGCATGTAAAATAAAATTTCCATTATCGCACGCATCGTAGAATGACATCTCTCCGTTTTTGACGTCAAGGTGCTTATAGCCACCAACGCTCGCTCTGAGCGCATACCAGATATTGTTTTTCTCAAGAAGACGGGTCATATTTTCATAGGTTATATCCCTCCTAATTCTATCCTTATCCTTAATAAACCATGGAAGGCGAAACTTTCCTCTTTGCCCCTTTCCATAAAATACAACGTAACATAACTTATCATTATCATCATAAAATGCCATTTCAACATCATGGTATCGATAAAAAATGCCGCCAGATGCGAGATAGATATCTTGCATACTCGGCTCTCCAAGTTCAGCTAATACTTTCTCACGGCTGTCATCGACGCTGATGCCAAGGAGGTTCTCCCCCCGCAACAGGTCGAGCATCGAGACGGTCTTCCGGCCCGCTCCTCCCCGCATCGGCGCGCCGCGCATCGCTACCCCTCCACCTCATGCGGGCCGATCAGCCGGCCGACATCGGGCAGCCAGCGGATCGCCATGGCGAAGCGCTTGGTGGCCCCCGGCGCCAGCAGCGACAGGCCCGGCTTGTCGATGAATTCGGCCGGCCCGTCCTCGGGCGAGGCATAGCCGGCCCAGGGCTCGATGCACAGGAACGGCGCGCCGGGCTTCGACCAGAGGCCGAGATGCGGCATGTCGGGGAAGGCCACTTCCAGCCCCGGTTCGCCCGGCACGCCAAAGCGCACATGGTGCGAGCGCAGGTCGAGGAAGATCAGCGCGTCGCGCTCGAACAAGGCGTCGGTCGGCTCGAGGATCGCGTCCACCGCCGGGTTCGGCTCGGTGGCGGTGGAGAGCAGCCCGCCCACCGGGCGGTGGATGGCTTCCGCTTCCGCCTTCTCGAACACCAGCCGGTGGTCGTCGCGCGTGCCGCCATAGGGCAGCGGCCAGCGGAAGGCCGGGTGGAAGCCGAAGCTCGCCGGCAGTTCCCCCTCGCCAGTATTGGCCACCTCGGCCTCGATGGTCAGCGTCGCCTCGGCAAGCCTGTAGGTAACGGTGAGCGAGAAGGCGAACGGGTATTGCTTGCGCGTCTCCTCATCATCGTGAAGCGCCAGCCGCACCACCTGCTCGCTCGCCTCCTCCAGCGTGAAGGCGCGGCGGCGGGCGAAGCCGTGCTGCGCCATGCAATAGACCTGCCCCTCATGCAGCAGCTGGTCGTTCGGCAGGCGCCCGACAATGGGGAAGAGCAGCGGCGCCCGTCCGGTCCAGAAGGCCGGGTCGCCGTTCCACAGCAGGTCATGCCCGTGCCGGTCCCGCAAAGCCACCATCTCCGCACCCTGGGGCGAGATTTCGACCTCCAGAAATTCCGATTTCAACCGCACCGAACCCTCGACCATACCAATCCCCGTCTCGACTTCGCCAAAGATCAGGTCTAACGGGACCTTGCGGATCAACGATTCCGCGCACCCGCCACCCCCATCATCCGGTTCCCATCATGGCCCAGACTCTCGGCCCTGTCGCCGCGCTCCTGCTCGGCGTGTTCTTTCTGGTAACGGGGAGCGGCCTGCAGAACACCCTGCTGCCTCTGCGCGGCGCCTTTGAGGGCTTCAGCGCCATCAATCTCGGCATATTGGGGTCGAGCTATTATCTCGGCTTCGTCGTCGGCTGCCTCGCCGTGCCGCATCTGGTGCGCCGCACCGGCCATATCCGCGCCTTCGCCGCCCTCACCTCGGGCGTGGTGGCGGCGATGATGGCGCATCCTCTGTTCATCGAGCCCTTCACCTGGTTTGCGCTGCGCACCGTCACCGGCTTCTGCTTCGCCGGGCTCTATCTGGTGATCGAGAGCTGGCTGAACGACCGCGCCACCAACCAGACGCGCGGCTTCGTCATGAGCGCCTATGTCATCGTCGACTATGCCGCGCTCACCGCCGGCCAGATGATGATCACCCTCTACCCCGTGCGCGCTTTCGACCTTTTCGCCATCGCCGCCATCCTGTTCTCGCTGGCGGTGCTGCCGGTGGCGATCGGCTCCAGCACCCAGCCGGCGCCGATCGAGACCGCCCGCATCCGCCTGCCGCGCCTGTTCAAGGCCGCGCCGGTGGCGATGGTCGGCTGCTTCGCCATCGGCCTCACCAATGGCTCGCTCTGGTCGCTGGGGCCGATCTTCGGCATCGGCCGCGGCATGACCTCCGACGGCGCTGCGACCTTCATGAGCGCCGTAGTGGTGGCGGGCGCGCTGGCCCAATGGCCGATCGGCTATCTCTCCGACCGCATGGACCGCCGCCGCATCCTCGCCGCGCTGCTGGTGGGCGCGCTGCTGGCGGGACTGGCGCTGGGCGCGCTGCCCTTCGGCCTCCTCGGCCTCAGCCTGCTGGGCATGGTCTATGGCGCGCTCTCGCTGCCGGCCTATTCGCTGGCCGCCGCCCATGCCTATGACCGCACCGCCCCTTCCGAGGCGGTGGAGACGGCGGCAGGGCTGCTGCTGCTCTACGGCCTTGGCTCGGTGGTCGGCCCGGCACTGGCGGCGTTCGGCATGCAGGTCTATGGCCCGGGCGCGCTGTTCTTCTTCACCGCCGGCGCCTATGGGCTGCTGCTGCTGTTCGTGCTCTGGCGCATCCTGCTGCGGGAGAAGGGACGGCAGGTCGACAGCAAGAGCGAGCCGATCGCCTCGGCCGCGACCGGCACCGTGCCCCGGCCGGAAAAGGAGCGCCCGGAGGCGCCGCTCGGCCGGCTGCGGCGCTGGCGCCGCGCCGCCTCGCCCACCCCGGCGCGCCCAGCCGCCGCCAAGCCCGTACCCACGCCCGCACCCGCGCCGGAACGCCCGGCACCCGACGACGAGGTGCCGACGTCACAGGATGGGCGCTCCGACGGGGCGTGAGTTGGGAACCGACACGGCGCCCGTGCGTTGATACCGCACCCGCCACCTGCCCCATCACGGGAATGTCCGCATGCTCAAATTCGCCGTGATCTTCCTGGTGATCTCGATGATCGCCGGCGCCGTCGGCCTGACCCGCGTGTCGGGCCTGGCCCGCAAGATTTCACTGGTGCTGTTCGGCCTGTTCTTCCTTGGCTTCCTGCTGCTGATCGGCTTCGCCATGCTGGTCGACCAGGCGGTGTCGTAGCGCGATCACGCCCCGACGTTCTCTGCCGCGCGCGGCGCATTGACTTACCGCAAGGCACCTCGCCCCCTCGGTCGCTAGCCTCCTGGAAAATCACCAGGAGGATGCCATGCCGACCGAGACCCTCTTCTTCGTCGCCGCCACCGTGATCGCCTTCAGCGGCTTCGCCGCCACGCTGGCCTATGTCGAGGCGACCACCAAGATGGTACGCCGCAAGAACCACCCGATCCCCGGCGAGTGAGCGCCGGCTGCGCACTTCCGGTGAACCCCGTTCAGCGGAAGTGCTTCAGGCCCTGTCTTACGCAATTGCTTGACGCAAGCTGGAACCTTGCCCGCTCGACAATGCTTCAGGCCCCGACGAACGCGATGAGTTGGCCCATCGAGATGATCGCGTCCGGCGTTGCCAGCGGCTGGTCCCAGCGCCGCTTGTCGGACGCCGTCTCGTCCCAATCGACATTGAGCGCGTGCCAATCCGCCCTGAGCCTGCGGGCCTCAGCGGCGATGGCGCCGGGGCGTAGCGATAGGTCGGTTTCGGCTGTCTCGCCCTCCAGAAGGGCGCCCAGTATCGTCTCGGCGACGACGTAGCCACCCACCGGACCGAGTTGGGGCGTATCGGTATAGGCGGCCGCCTCCATCAGCATGTAGTACCACAGCGGCGTGTCCCAGCGCAGGCGCGGCTCGCGCTCGAGCACCTCTACGAACCGCCCATACAGGGCCGTCGGAAAGAGCGCCTCGGCGCTCGTGGGCGCGACGCCTTTGTAGCGCGCGGCGAGCTGGCTGGCGACCGACTGGCCGGAGGGCAGGCCGAAATCCACGCCGCGGCGGATGTTCCGCTCGGCGAGCGACTGCGGCGGCTCGCCGATGGCCGGCGGCGGCAGGCGGAAGATCGCCTCCGGCAGGCGGCCGTCGATCGGTTCGCCATGCTGGGGGTCATTGGCGCCAGCCTTGAAGAACAGGGTCCAGTCGACATGGAACACGAGTTCCGGGGCCGTCGCGGTGGCCGGCACATAGAGCGGCTTGTCGCCCCGCAGATCGTGCGAGTCGGTGGCGGTGTTGAAAAGCCGCGAACCGAAGCCGGCATGAAGCAGATACTGGTTCCTGAGCTGGCTGTGGCCGAGCCGGAACACGGCATGGGAGAACTCGACGGGAATGGCAACCGCCTCGACGGTCAGCCCGCCCAGGTTGCGCCTTTTGAGCAGATCGTCATTGCGCGCGTTCATCTCCTCGAAAAAGGTCTTTTTCCTTGAATCGGCGAATTGCGCGAGCACCTCGTCGAGATGGCTGCGCTGGACGATGCGGGGCAGATAATCGAACGCGACGATGCGCCGGTATATCGACTGCACACGCTTCTTCGTCGCCTCGAAGTTGCTGGAAGTCGGACCGAAGCTCTCCCGCACCTCCTGGTCCCGCTCCACTTGCGGGCGCGCCTGGTTCTGATTTTGCCGAAACGCGGCGATCGTATCGCCATGGATCTTGTTGTGCAGGCGCTCGAAGAGCAGATGCACCTGGGTGATCAGCTTGTTCTCGTCATTGCGCGGATCGGCGATCAAGCGCTTGTTGCGATGTGCGTCGCCGCGTTGCAGATCGGGCGGGAGGGCATTGCCTGCCGCATCCGTCTGGACGTTGTGCAGGAAGAGGCCTTCATCGCTGAACAGGTTGAGCTGCGGCGTGCCGAGCAGACCGTAGACGGAATCGAGATCGAGCTTCCCGGACCTTCCATTGGTGGTGGTGGGAAGGTCGCGCTCGGGATGCCGGACATCTTCGAGAACGAGCTGTCTCTGACCGATGGTCGGGTTCTGCGGGATGATCTTATAGCCCTCGCCAATGACCCGGAATTCCGTCAGGTCGTGGTCGATGAACTGCCCGAGGAAGGTGAAGCCGGCCGGATTGGACGGTTTGGCGGTGACGGCCTCCCGCACCTCGATACGGACGGGCAGGAGCTGCGCGCGGCACTCCTCGGACACCGCCTCCACGGCATGACCGACGGCCTCGATCAGTTTGTCGAAGTCGTCGGTGCAGGCGCCCTGCTCGCCCGGGACGAGCTGCCGACTTGCCGGCATCGCTCGCTCCGACAACGGGCCACCGGGACCAGCCAGCAGCGAAACCGCGAGACTGTCGTACTGATGATCCTCGGCCGGAAACAGGCGGCCAAAGGGAGACTTGAGTCCCTCCGGCGCCAGAGTGTCCGGCCGCGTGACCTCGACCCAACCATGATGTGACATTTGCGCGCCCCCGCGTGAGAAAACGCCGGAAGCGTAACACATGCCATAGTTGTATCAATTAGAATCATACCATCTTAGATGGTGCGTCGCTGCAGCTCGACTCCAAATGAAAACGGCGCGCCGAGGCGCGCCGTTCCGCAGCGGGGAGAGCCCCGACCGCTAGCCTCAATTGTCGAGGAAGCTGCGCAGCTTGCGCGAGCGCGAGGGGTGCTTGAGCTTGCGCAGCGCCTTGGCTTCGATCTGGCGGATACGCTCGCGCGTCACCGAGAACTGCTGGCCGACCTCTTCCAGCGTGTGGTCGGTGTTCATGCCAATGCCGAAGCGCATGCGCAGCACGCGCTCCTCGCGCGGGGTGAGCGAGGCCAGCACGCGGGTGGTCGTCTCGCGCAGATTGCTCTGGATCGCCGCGTCGATCGGCAGGATGGCGTTCTTGTCCTCGATGAAGTCGCCGAGATGGCTGTCTTCCTCGTCGCCGATCGGCGTCTCCAGCGAGATCGGCTCCTTGGCGATCTTAAGGACCTTGCGCACCTTCTCCAGCGGCATGCCCAGCTTTTCCGCCAGCTCTTCCGGGGTCGGCTCGCGGCCGATCTCGTGCAGCATCTGGCGCGAGGTGCGGACGATCTTGTTGATCGTCTCGATCATGTGCACCGGAATGCGGATGGTGCGGGCCTGGTCGGCGATCGAACGGGTGATCGCCTGCCGGATCCACCAGGTGGCATAGGTCGAGAACTTGTAGCCGCGGCGGTACTCGAACTTGTCGACCGCCTTCATCAGGCCGATATTGCCTTCCTGAATGAGGTCGAGGAACTGCAGGCCGCGATTGGTGTACTTCTTGGCGATGGAGATGACGAGGCGCAGATTGGCCTCCACCATTTCCTTCTTGGCTTGGCGGGCTTCCTTCTCGCCCTTCTGCACCATCTGGACGATCTTGCGGAATTCCTGGATCTCCAGCCCTGTCTCGGTGGCCAAAGCGTGGATTTCCGAGCGCAGGTCCTTGATGCCGTCAAGCTCCTGCCCGACAAAGCCCTTCCAGCCGCGCGAGGTCAGGTTCTTCACCCGGGCAACCCATTTCGGGTCGAGCTCGGAGCCCTGGTACTGGCGCAGGAAGTCCTCGCGCGAGACGCCGAAGCTTTCGGCCAGGCGCATCAGCCGGCCTTCGAGCGAGACGAGGCGCTTGTTGATGTCGTAGAGCTGCTCGACGAGGTTGTCGATGCGCGCCTGGTTCAGCGACAGCGACTTCACGTCGACGATCAGCGCGTCCTTCAGGCTCTTGTATTTGCGGTCTTGCGAGGGCGAGAGGCTCTCGTTCTTCAGCTTGGACTCGACGTTCTGGTCCTGCAGGCGGCGCAGCTTCTTGTAGGCGTCGGCGATGCGGTCGAAGGTTTCCAGCACCTTCGGCTTGATCTCGGCTTCCATCGCCGCCAGCGACAGGGAATTTTCCATGTCGTCGTCATCGTCGCCGGCAATGGTCTCGCCAATGGTCGGCTCGCGCTCTTCCTCGGCCTCGGGGGCGAGCGTGCCGCCGCCCTCGACGATCGGGCCATTCTTCGCCTCGGGGCCGGCATAGGTGGCCTCAAGGTCGATGATGTCGCGGAGGAGCACCTTGCCCTCCACCAGCTCATCGCGCCAGATGATGATGGCCTGGAAGGTCAGCGGGCTCTCGCACAGGCCGGCGATCATCGCCTCGCGGCCGGCTTCGATCCGCTTGGCGATGGCGATTTCGCCCTCGCGCGACAGCAGTTCGACCGAGCCCATCTCGCGCAGATACATGCGGACGGGGTCGTCGGTGCGCTCGCCCGGCTCGGACTTGGTCTCGGAACGGATGACCGTGCGCGAGCCGGTCTCGGCCAGCTCGCCGCTGGTCTCTTCCTCTTCCTCGGCCGCCTCGGGCGCGGCTTCCTCGCCCTCCGCCTCGGCCTCGGCCTCCTCGGCCTCGACGACATTGATGCCCATCTCGTTGAGCATCGCGTAGATGTCCTCGATCTGGTCCGAGGTGTTCTGTTCGGAAGGGAGAACCTCGTTCAGCTCGTCATAAGTCACGTAACCGCGCTTCTTGGCGAGCTTGATCATCTTCCGGACGCCAGCGTCCGAAAGGTCCAGCAACGGGCTGTCCGGGGTGTCGCCTTCCTTCTCGGGGGCTTCCGTCGCTTCCGCTGCCTGCTTCGCCATGCGTGTGTGCTCCTCAAGCGCCAGCGACCTGCGTCCCGGCGTGCGATGGCGGCCCTTGCGGAACCACCCTTCGATCGTTCAACCCGGCGTCCCGCACAGTGCCCGGCGCGAGACGCAAACAGGGCCACGCGCACCACGCGGCTGAAGACGCGCGGGCGTGCAGCCCGATGGGACCTTACATCGACCGCGCCGGGCGACCCGACGCAGCGCCGAACCCCTCTACCAAAGCTTCGGTTCCGTCAAGTGCCGCGAGCTGCCTTTGTACGTCGAGAAACCGCGCCCAGTTCATCTCGGTGGGTTCTTCGGCCAGCCGTTTCTCGGCTTCTTTCAGGTCCTTAGATAGGGCGTGCCCACGCCGGTGCAAGACCAGACGCTGGTTCCACCACAGCTCGACATCGACCCGGCCGGCATCCGAGAAGGCCGGCCAGTCGTGCCGCGCCACCGCCAGGCGGCTGAGCCGGTCGACCAGCGGCGCCAGCCCCTGCCCCTCCAGCCGCGCCGCCAGCGTCTCCGGCGCCTCGGTCTCGCCCTCCATATGGGCGTCGAGCAGTACCCGGCGCAGATCGGCCAGTTCGCGGTGCTGCAAATGCAGGTCAGACAATTCCTCGGCGCACTGGTCGATCAACCAGGGATGGTTGATCAGGGCGAACAGCAGCAGCGCCTCGTTGCGCGGCATGTCGGCCGCCGCGCCGCGCACCAGCGACGAGCGGCGCATGGTCTCGCTCGCCCCGCGCCCCGCCAGCGGGCGCCCGGTGCCGGGCCGCCGCCCGCCCTTTGCGCCGGCACGCCCGGAATAGCCGGAATAGTCATTGGCCGAGCGGCGCCAGCCCTCCCCCTGCCCGGAGGCGGGGGCGAACAGGCGGCGGAAGCGGTCCATCAGCTCGGCGCGGTAGTGCTTGCGCACCGTCTCGTCGCCGATCACCTTGACGATCTCGCCGATCCGCGCCTCCAGCGCCGCCCGGCGCTCGGGCGTGTCGACGCTCGCGGTCTCGATTTCGCGGGCCCACAGCACATCCGCCAGCGGGCGGGCCTGCGCCAGCACCGCGTCCACCGCCTCGCGGCCGCCGGCCCGCACCAAATCGTCCGGGTCCTGCCCTTCGGGGAGCAGGCCGAAGGACAGGCTCACCCCGGGCTTGAGGTGCGGCAGCGCGAGATCCATCGCCCGCCAGGCGGCGCGACGGCCGGCCTTGTCGCCGTCGAACAGCAGCACCGGCTCGGGCGCCATCTTCCACAGAAGCGCCAGTTGCTCCTCGGTCAGCGCCGTGCCGAGCGGGGCGACCGCCCCGGCAAAGCCGGCCTCGACCAGGGCGATGACGTCGACATAGCCCTCCGCCGCGATGACGGCGGCGCCATTATGGGCCGCCGTGCGGGCGTTGAAGGCGTTGTAGAGCAGCGCGCCCTTGTGGAAGAGCGGCGTCTCCGGCGAGTTGAGATACTTCGCCGGCACGTCCTTTTCCAGCGCCCGCCCGCCAAAGGCGACGACCCGCCCGCGCAGATCGGTGATCGGGAAGATCACCCGGTCGCGGAAGCGGTCATAGGGAATGGCGATGTCCTCGGCTGAAATCAGCAGCCCGGCCTCGACCATGTCCTCGATCGGCACGCCGCGCCCGCCCAGCGCTTCCTTCAGCGCGAATCGGTCCGGCGGGGCGTAGCCGAGGCGGAAGCGGGCCTGCACCGAGGGGCCGAGGCCGCGATCGGCGAGATAGCCGCGCCCCTTGGCGCCGGCGCGGCCCTGCAGCGTCGCCTCGAAATACTGCGCGGCGAGTTCCATCACCTCGTGCAGCGTCTTGCGCCGGCTCTCGCGCTTTTCTTCCTCGCGCGACTGCACCGGCATGGCGAGGCCGGCCATGGAGGCCAGCCGCTCCACCGCCTCCGGAAAAGGCAGGCCCTCGACTTCCATCAGGAAGTCGAACTGGTCGCCATGCTTGCCGGAGGAGAAGCAGTGATAGAAGCCCTTCTGGTCGTTGACATAGAAGGACGGGGTCTTCTCCGGGTTGAACGGCGACAGGCCGCGCCATTCCCGGCCCTGCTTCTTCAACGGCACGCGCTTGCTCACCACCTCCGACACCGGGAGGCGGGCGCGTATCTCGTCGAGGAACGAGGGCGGAAAGCGCATGGGAGGAATCGGTCCTTCGGTCGAAACGCACCTTCTAGCAGGCAAGAGGCAGGCCGTTCGCGAGCGTCTTGCTTGTGAGGTGGCGGCGCGGCGCTGATCCCGCAATCCCCACAATTCACCGCGGAAAAGTCCGACAACACTAAACCATTCGGTTGACAATCAGGCTCGACGCGCAGATATTAAACCTTATGGTTGAACATCTGCACATCGCCGACAGCCGGCTCGATCACGTCTTCCACGCCCTCGCCGATCCGACCCGGCGGGCCATGCTGCAAAGCCTTGCCTGCGGGGAACGCACGGTGAGCGAACTCGCCGAGCCCTTCGCCATGTCGCTGGCCGGCGCCTCCAAGCACATCAAGGCGCTGGAAGCCGCCGGGCTGGTAGCGCGCGACATCAGGGGCCGGCAGCATCTGTGCCGACTCCAGCCCGGGCGCCTTGCCGAGGCGCATGAATGGCTGAGCTTCTACGAACGCTTCTGGACTGAGCGGCTCGATGCTCTCGACGCCCTGCTGCGCCAGCCCGAACCCGACATTGTGACTCCATCCGAACCCAAAGGAGACGACGCATGAACACGCACGCCGCGAATGGCTATGCCACCCGTCAAGCTGCCGACACGCTGCGCTTCGAGCGCCTTCTTCCCGGCCCGATCGAGCGGGTCTGGGCTTATCTCACCGAGCCGGAGAAGCGCCGGCTGTGGCTCGCCGACGGACCGATGCATCTGGCGCCCGGTGGCACGGTCGATCTCATCTTCCGCAATGGCGAACTGGGCGGCGACGAGCCGCCGCCCGAGCGCTTCGCCTGCCATTCCGGCGAGATTCACAACAAGGGCGTGATGATCGCCTGCGAGCGCAACCGCCTGCTGCGTTTCAGCTGGGAAGCCGGGTCGCCGTCCGAATCGGATGTCACGTTCGAGCTCGCCCCGCGCGGCGAGCGGGTGCTGCTGACCGTCACCCACCGACGCCTTGCCACCCGCAGCACCCTGCTCGGCGTCGCTGGCGGCTGGCACTCCCATCTCGCCCTGCTGGAGGCCGAGCTGGAACAGGTCGAGCGCCCGGCCTTCTGGCCGCTCGTCGCCCGCTACCGTGACGAATACGAACAACGTCTGCCGGAATAAGGCGGGCGCCAGGAAACGGCCGGGGCCACTCCCGGCCGACGCCGCTCAGGCGCCCCAGCCTCAGCTTGCTCCCATATAGGCGCGCCACAGCGCGGCGGCGAGGATGCCGAGCGCGATGGCCGGCAGCGCCTTGCGCAGCACCAGCCGGGCGAGGATGGCGACGCCGACCGCGACATAGCCCTCCGGCCCGCCGCGCACCGTCGCCGGCACGACAAGCGCCACCAGCACCGCCCCGGCGAGATAGCGCAGGAAATTCTCGGTGCGGGCCGACATCGGCACGAAGCCGACCAGAAAAATGCCGCCCGCCCGCGTCGCATAGGTGACGAGGGCCATGGCGAGAACGACGAGCAGGGCCTGTGTCGTACTCATGGGCGCTTCAGCTCGTCGCGGATGAGGCCGGCGAGGCCGCCCGCGAGCCCGCCGACCATGACGTGCCAGTTCGGCGGCAGGAACCACACCGCGCCCATCGCGGCAGCGCCAGCCACCAGCCAGGGCAGGTCGTCGACGCGCCCGCGCCGCAGCCCCACCAGCGTGACGGCGAAGAAGGTGACGAGCACGAGGTCGAGCGCATAGGTCTTCACATCGTCCAGGGTGAGCCCGCCGGCCACCGCGCCGATGATGGTCGCCGACACCCAAGTCGTCCACATCAGGGCGCCGCCACCGACGAGATAGCCGAGGTCGCGCTCGCCCTTGCGCTCGGCGGCGATCAGGGCGGCCCAGTTGAGATCGCTGAGCAGCGCCATCGCGCCATAGACCTTCCACGGCGCCAGCCCCCGGCACAGCGCCCGCAGCGAGGCGCCCAGCAGGATATGCCGTGCATTGATGGCGAAGGTCGCCACCAGCAGCGGCAGCCACGGCACCGGGCTCGTCCACAGGTCCAGCACGGCGAACTGCGCCGCGCCAGCGAAGACGGCCATGCTCATCAGCACCGCGATCCAGCCTTCCAGCCCGACGCCGCGCGCGGCGATGCCGAAGGCGATGCCGAACATAAAGACGGGCGGCAGGACGGGGAGAATTGCCCGCGCCCCGCGCCAGCAGCCCGCCCAGGTGAGCGTGGCACCGGGCGGGTGCGGTTCGGAAGCTGGCGACATGGCGGGGTTACGCGCTTAAGGGGGGGTGTTCGGCCGGCGTCGCCGCTCAGGCGGTGAGCAGGGCCTTGACCGTGCCGCTGGCCTTGCCGAAATCCATCACCCCGGTGTGCCGCTCCTTCAGCGCCGCCATGGTGCGCCCCATATCCTTGAGGCCATGGGCATTGATCTCGGCGATGACGGCGGCGATGGCGGCCTGCGCCTCGGCTTCGCTCATCTGGGCGGGCAGGAAGGACTGGATGACGACGATTTCCTCCCGCTCCTGGGTGGCGAGATCGGCGCGGCCGGCTTCCTCATAGACCTTGGCCGATTCCTCGCGCTGCTTGATCATCTTGGTCAGCAGCCCGAGCAGGTCGTCGTCGGAGAGCGGGTCCTTGCCATGGCCGCGCGCCTCGATGTCGCGATCCTTGATCGCGGCATTGACGAGCCGCAGCGTGCCGAGGCGCAGCTTGTCCTGCGCCTTCATGGCGTCTTTCAGCGATTGATTGATCTCGTCGCGCAACACGGCTCAAGCCTTCCTGCAATACGCGAGAGGGCGCGCAAAATCCCCGAAAAGCCGGGACGCACGCCACTCGCGCTCCAATGGATATCGCCCCGCGCTTCCGGGGGTCGCCGCGCTCGCCCGGGCCGGCCGGCGCCAGTTTTGGCGCAGCCATCCGCAAATCGAAGCCCAGATACGCAGCGGCAAGGCTGGCATCCGGCGCGGCAACGGACTAATTAGGGCACGAGATGACAGGGAACAAGATCAATGAACGGTAGCGCTGAACAGCACTCCGGCGACGACGTGTGGGCCGAGCCGCTCCCGACCGCCATCCTCGTTCTTGCCGACGGCACCGTGCTTGAAGGCTTCGGCCTCGGCGCCACCGGCCATGCGGTCGGCGAAGTGTGCTTCAACACCGCCATGACCGGCTATCAGGAAGTGCTGACCGATCCGTCCTATGCCGGGCAGATCATCACCTTCACCTTCCCCCATATCGGCAATGTCGGCACCAATGAGGAAGACGTCGAGACCATCTCGATGGCCGGCGCCTCCGGCGTGCGCGGCGTGGTGCTGCATTCCGCCATCACCGACCCCTCGAACTACCGCGCCACCCGGCATTTCGATGCCTGGCTGAAGGCGCGCGGCATCATCGCCATCTCCGGCATCGACACCCGCGCCCTGACCGCCCTCATCCGCGACGGCGGCATGCCGAACGCGGTGATCGCCCATGCCGCCAACGGCCAGTTCGACCTGCCGGCGCTGAAGGCGGAAGCGGCCGCGTGGCCCGGGCTTGAGGGCATGGACCTGGTGCCGATGGTCACCTCTGCCCAGCGCTTCACCTGGGACGAGACCACCTGGAGCTGGCCGGACGGCTATGGCCGGCAGACCGCCCCCGCCCACCATGTCGTCGCCGTCGACTACGGCATCAAGCGCAACATTCTGCGCCTGCTGGCCCGCGCCGGCTGCCAGGTGACGGTGGTGCCCGCCACCACCTCGGCGGAAGAGATCATGGCGCTGCAGCCGGACGGCGTGTTCCTCTCCAACGGCCCCGGCGACCCGGCGGCGACGGGCGAATATGCCGTGCCGGTGATTCGCGAGATCATCGCCCGCGGCGTGCCGACCTTCGGCATCTGCCTCGGCCACCAGATGATCGGCCTCGCGGTCGGCGGGCGCACGGTGAAGATGCACCAGGGCCACCATGGCGCGAACCATCCGGTGAAGGACAACACGACAGGCAAGGTCGAGATTACCTCGATGAATCACGGCTTCGCGGTCGACCGCGATAGCCTGCCGGCCACCGCCACCGAGACCCATGTCTCGCTGTTCGACGGCTCCAATGCCGGCATCGCCCTGACCGACAAGCCGGTGTTCTCGGTGCAGTACCACCCCGAGGCCAGCCCCGGCCCGCAGGACAGCCACTATCTGTTCGACCGCTTCGTCGAGTTGATCGCGAAGAACAAGGCGGCCTGAGCCTTCATACCGCCTCGGGAAATTCCCGAGGCGGTACCGCCGCCGGGTTGATCCCGCCAATAAAGGAACATAACGTGAACGTCGGAGGGTTTCCGACGTGGATGATGCACTGAAGACCAAGCTCGGCATCCTGGCCGACGCCGCCAAATATGATGCGTCTTGCGCCTCTTCCGGCGCCGGCGGGCGCGCGGCGAAGAAGGACGGCATCGGCTCGACCACAGGCATGGGCATCTGCCATTCCTACACGCCGGACGGGCGCTGCGTGTCGCTGCTCAAAATACTGCTGACCAATTACTGCCTGTTCGACTGCGCCTACTGCATCAACCGGCGCTCCTCGAACGTGCAACGGGCGCGGCTCTCGGTGGACGAGGTGGTGGCGATCACCCTCGGCTTCTACAAGCGCAACTACATTGAGGGCCTGTTCCTCTCCTCCGGCATCATCCGCTCGCCCGACTACACGATGGAGCAAATGATGCGCGTGGCCCGCGCGCTGCGGCAGGATCACGGCTTCGCCGGCTATATCCACCTTAAGGCCATTCCCGAGGCCAGCCCGTGGCTGGTCGAGCAGGCAGGGCTGTGGGCAGACCGGCTCTCGGTCAATGTCGAACTCGCCTCCGACATCAGCCTGCAGCAGCTCGCGCCCGAGAAGGACGCCCCCGGCATCAAGGCGACGATGGGCCAGCTTAAGGAGCGAATCGCCGAGGCGCGGGAGGAAAAGCGCCGCTTCGCCCCCGCCGGCCAGAGCACGCAGATGATTGTCGGCGCCGACAGCACGACCGACGCGGCGGTGCTCGATGCCAGCGCCACGCTCTATGGCGGCTACGGGCTGAAGCGCGTCTATTACTCCGCCTTCAGCCCGATCCCGGAGGCAAGCCGGGTGCTGCCCGTCAAGCCCGCGCCGCTGCGCCGCGAAAACCGGCTCTACCAGGCCGACTGGCTGCTGCGCTTCTACGGCTTCTCGGTGTCGGACATCACCGCCGGCGGCGAGGGCGGCATGCTCGACCTCGACATCGACCCCAAGCTTGCCTGGGCCCTCAAGCACCGCGAGCAGTTTCCGGTGGATGTGAACGTCGCCGACCGCGAGCTGCTGCTGCGCGTGCCGGGGCTTGGTGTGCGGGCGGTCGATCGGCTGCTGCGGGCGCGGCGGCAAACACGGCTGACGCTGGACGACATCGCCCGGCTCAGCACCGGGGTGAAGCGGGCCCGCGCCTTCCTCATCACCGCCGACCATCACCCGCTCAAGCTGACCGACCGGGCCGATTTGCGCGTGCGGCTCACCCCGCCGGCCCGCCAGCTGGAGCTGTTCGCGTGAGCGCGCCGGCGGCGCAGCTGGCTGCGGGCGCGCCTCGCCTGGTGGCGCTGGCCTTTGGCGCGGACCACGCCGGCTTTCGCCGCGCGGTGCGCGAAAGCGTGGCGGCGCAGGACCCGCCCGAGCGCGTCGTCTGGCGCATGCGGGCGCCGGGAGGCGCACTGGAGGCGGCCGGCCTGTTCGACACCCCTGCCGCGCCCGCCGCGGCGTCACAGGCCCCTGCCCTGTCCCTGCCGCGCGCGGTCGCCGGGCTGGTCGATCTCGTGCTCTGCCACCGCGATCCCGCGCGGTTCGATCTTCTCTACACGCTGATCTGGCGGGTTCTCCGGGGCGAGCGGCAATTGGCCGACAACCCGGCGGACCCGCTGGTGCACCGGCTCGGCCTGATGGCGAAGGCGGTGCGCCGCGACATTCACAAGATGCATGCCTTCGTGCGCTTCAAGGCGCTGGGCGCGGCGAGCGGCCGCGAGCGTTTCGTCGCCTGGTTCGAGCCCGAGCACTTCATCCTGGAGGCGGTGGCGCCGTTCTTCCGCACCCGCTTCCCGGCCATGGACTGGGCGATCCTGACCCCGGTCGGCACGGTGGGGCGGAACGGGGAACACCTCGCCTTCGGCCCGCCGGCCAGCCGCCCGCGCTTGCCGGAGGGCGACGGATTCGAGGCGGGCTGGCTCACCTATTACGCCAGCGCCTTCAACCCGGCCCGCGCCAATCCGACGATGATGCGCACCGAGATGCCCAGGAAATACTGGCCGAACCTGCCGGAGGCGCGGCTGATTCCGGTGCTGCTGGAGAGCGCCCCGGCGCGGGTCGCCGACATGCTGGCCCGCGAGGCACGTGCGCCGCGCAAGCGCGACCCGGCCCGCGCCGTGGCGGCGATGGCGCATCAGGCCCCCGCCAGCCTGGCCGCGCTCAACACCCTGATCTCCGCCACGCCCGCCTTCGTTTCCGGCGGCACCCGTGCCGTGCTCGGCGAGGGCCCGCTTGAGCCCGATCTTGCGCTGGTGGGCGAGCAGCCGGGCGACCAGGAGGATGTCGAGGGCCGCCCCTTTGTCGGGCCGGCCGGCCAGCTCCTGATGACCGCGATGGCCGAGGCCGGGTTGGCGCGCGAGGCGGTCTACCTCACCAATGCGGTGAAGCACTTCAAATTCGTCCAGCGCGGCAAGCGCCGGCTGCACCAGAAGCCGACCGGCGGCGAGGTGAAGCACTATCGCTGGTGGCTGGAGACGGAACTCTCTTTCGTCCGGCCCCGCCTCGTCGTCGCGCTCGGCGGCACGGCGGCGCTGGCCCTCACCGGCGAGGCGCTTGCGGTCTCGCGCACGCGCGGCCCCCGCCGGCTGGGGGCCCATGACGGCTATGTCACCTTCCACCCGTCCTACCTGCTGCGCCTGCCGGACGAAACCGCCCGGCGCGAGGCCTATGCCGCGCTGGTGGCCGATCTGGCGGCAGCGAAAGCGCTGGCGCAGGCGGCCCGAGCGGTGCGGTAGCGGAAGACGGGACGGCCGCGCCTGTGGAATTCATGTGCGCCCCGCGTCTTGTGCAGGGCTTAGCGGTGCGCCTGCCCTTCCCTGCCGAGGGAATCTGCGTTAAGGGAAGCCCCCAATTGCGGGGCGTGACCTCGCCCAGAAAGTTCAATCCGGGTCCGCCCAAGGACGCGTCGCACAGCGCGTCCTTTTTTGTGCGCCCGGACCAATGCGCGAGCCGCACGGGATCCGATGCCGAAACGCACAGATATCTCCACCATCCTCATCATCGGCGCCGGCCCGATCGTCATCGGGCAGGCCTGCGAGTTCGATTACTCCGGCACCCAGGCGTGCAAGACGCTGAAGGCCGAGGGCTATCGGGTCGTGCTGGTCAATTCCAATCCGGCGACGATCATGACCGACCCGGACCTGGCCGACGCCACCTATATCGAGCCGATCACCCCGGAAATCGTCGCCAAGATCATCGCCAAGGAACGCCACGCGATCCCCGGCGGCTTCGCCCTGCTGCCGACCATGGGCGGCCAGACCGCGCTCAACTGCGCGCTGTCGCTGCGCAAGATGGGCGTGCTGGACGAATTCGACGTCGAGATGATCGGCGCCACCGCCGAGGCGATCGACAAGGCTGAGGACCGCGAGCTGTTCCGCGACGCGATGACCAAGATCGGCCTCGACACGCCGCGCTCGCGCCAGATCAAGACCCTGCCGCAGGCGCTGGAAGCGCTTGAAGAGGTCGGCCTGCCGGCCATCATCCGCCCGAGCTTCACCATGGGCGGGCTCGGCGGCGGCATCGCCTACAACAAGTCTGAATATATCGAGATCATCGAGCGCGGCATCGACGCCTCCCCCACCAATGAAGTGCTGGTGGAAGAGAGCGTGCTGGGCTGGAAGGAGTATGAGATGGAGGTCGTCCGCGACAAGGCGGACAACTGCATCATCGTCTGCTCGATCGAGAACATCGACCCGATGGGCGTCCATACCGGCGATTCCATCACCGTCGCCCCGGCGCTGACGCTGACCGACAAGGAATATCAGCGCATGCGCGACGCCTCGCTCGCCGTGCTGCGCGAGATCGGCGTCGAGACCGGCGGTTCCAACGTCCAGTTCGCGATCGACCCGGAAACGGGCCGGATGATCGTCATCGAGATGAACCCGCGCGTCTCGCGCTCCTCGGCGCTGGCCTCCAAGGCGACGGGCTTCCCCATCGCCAAGGTCGCGGCGCGCTTGGCGGTCGGCTACACGCTGGACGAGATCGCCAACGACATTACCGGCGGCGCCACCCCGGCCTCGTTCGAGCCGACCATCGACTATGTCGTCACCAAGATTCCGCGCTTCGCCTTCGAGAAGTTCCCCGGCGCCGAGCCGACGCTGACCACTTCGATGAAGTCGGTCGGCGAGGCGATGGCCATTGGCCGCACCTTCCAGGAATCGCTGCAGAAGGCGCTGCGCTCGCTGGAGACCGGCCTTACCGGCCTCGACGAGATCGAGATCGAGGGGCTGGGCCTCGGCGACGACAAGAACGCCGTGCGCGCCGCGCTCGGCACCCCGACGCCGGACCGGCTGCTCAAGGTGGCGCAGGCGATGCGCCTCGGCCTCGACGACGAGGCCATCCATGCCGGCTGCAAGATCGACCCGTGGTTCCTCGAACAGATCCGCGAGATCGTCGACACCGAGGCCAAGGTGCGCGCCCATGGCCTGCCGACGACGGCGGGCGCCTTCCGGCGCCTGAAGGCGATGGGCTTCTCCGATTCGCGCCTCGCCGGCCTCGCCCGGCTCTCCGAGGCAGAAGTGTCCGCCCGCCGCCGCGCGCTGGACGTGCGCCCGGTTTACAAGCGCATCGACACCTGCGCCGCCGAGTTCGCCGCCCCCACCGCCTATATGTACTCGTCCTACGAGATGCCCTTCGCCGGCGTCCCGGCCGACGAATCGCGCCCGACCGACGCCAAGAAGGTGGTCATCCTCGGCGGCGGCCCCAACCGCATCGGCCAGGGCATTGAGTTCGACTATTGCTGCTGCCACGCCGCCTTCGCGCTGAAGGATGCCGGTTATGAAACCATCATGGTCAACTGCAACCCGGAGACCGTGTCGACCGACTACGACACCTCCGACCGGCTCTATTTCGAGCCGCTGACCGCCGAGGACGTGATCGAGATTCTGGAGCGCGAGCGCTCCAATGGCACGCTGCACGGTGTCATCGTGCAGTTCGGCGGCCAGACCCCGCTGAAGCTCGCCCGCGCGCTGGAAGAAGCGGACATCCCAATTCTGGGCACCTCGCCGGACGCGATCGACCTCGCCGAGGACCGCGACCGCTTCAAGAGCCTGCTCGACAAACTGAAGCTGCGCCAGCCGGCCAACGGCATCGCCTATTCGGTGGAGCAGGCCCGACTGGTGACGGCCGAGCTCGGCTACCCCCTCGTCGTGCGCCCCTCCTATGTGCTGGGCGGGCGGGCGATGCAGATCATCCATGAGGAGAGCCAGCTCGGCGACTACCTGCTGGAGACGCTGCCGGGGCTGGTGCCGAACGACATCAAGGCCCGCTACCCCAACGACAAGACCGGGCAGATCAACACGCTGCTGGGCAAGAACCCGCTGCTGTTCGACCGCTATCTCTCGGACGCCATCGAGGTCGACGTCGACTGCCTCGCCGACGGCACCGACACCTTCGTCTGCGGCATCATGGAGCATATCGAGGAAGCCGGCATCCATTCCGGCGACTCGGCCTGCTCGCTGCCGCCCTACTCGCTGTCGCCGGAAATGATCGCCGAGCTGGAGGCGCAGACCCGCAAGATGGCGCTGGCGCTCGGCGTCGGCGGTCTGATGAACGTCCAGTACGCGATCAAGGACGGCAAGATCTTCGTGCTGGAGGTCAATCCGCGCGCCTCCCGCACCGTGCCCTTCGTCGCCAAGGTGGTGGGCCAGCCGATCGCCAAGATCGCCGCCCGCATCATGGCCGGCGAGGCGCTGGCCTCGTTCAACCTGAAGCCCTTTGCCGGCGACCATGTGGCGGTGAAGGAGGCGGTGTTCCCCTTCGCCCGCTTCCCCGGCGTCGACACGGTGCTCGGCCCGGAGATGCGCTCCACCGGCGAGGTGATGGGTCTCGACAAGTCCTTCGCCGTCGCCTTCGCCAAGAGCCAGCTCGGCGGCGGCACCAAGGTGCCGACCTCGGGCACGGTGTTCATCTCGGTGCGCGACGGCGACAAGTCCCGCATCCTCGACGCGGCGCGGCTTCTTGTCTCGCTCGGCTTCAAGGTGATCGCCACCTCGGGCACCCAGCGCTTCCTGGTGGAGAACGGCGTGCCCAGCGCCAAGATCAACAAGGTGCTGGAAGGCCGCCCGCACATTGTCGACGCGATCAAGAATGGCGAGGTCCAGCTCGTCTTCAACACCACCGAGGGCGCCCAGGCGCTCGCGGACTCGCGTTCGCTGCGCCGCTCCGCCCTCTTGCATAAAGTGCCGTACTACACCACGCTGTCTGGAGCGATTGCAGCGGCGCGCGGGATCAAGGCCTATATCGGCGGCGACCTGGAAGTGCGGGCCCTGCAGGACTATTTCTAGACCGGCCGAACCTGACGGCGCCTCGCGGCGTTAGGTGCCGGACAACGTCTAAGCCCGCGCGGGTGGTTCGATCGTGGCTCATGGGCCTGATCGACCGCCCGCGGGGGCTTCGTTTGCTTTTGGGAGGTCAAGAACAGACCAATGGAAAAGATTCCGATGACCGCCGGCGGCCACGCCGCGCTGGAAGAAGAACTCAAGCGCCGCCAGCAGGTCGAGCGTCCGCGCATCATCGAGGCGATCTCGGAAGCGCGCGCCCATGGCGACCTGTCGGAGAATGCCGAGTACCACGCCGCCAAGGAACAGCAGGCGCTGAACGAGGGCCGCATCGCCGAGCTTGAGGACAAATTGTCCCGCGCCGAGATCATCGACGTCGCCAAGCTGACCGGCGACACCGTGATGTTCGGCGCCACGGTCAAGCTGATCGACGAGGACACTGAGGAAGAGCGCGTCTGGCAGATCGTCGGCGACATGGAAGCCGACGCCAAGGCGGGGCGGATCTCGATCTCCTCGCCCATGGCGCGCGCGCTGATCGGCAAGAAGCTCGGCACGTCGGTGGAAGTGGTGACGCCCAAGGGCGCCCGCTCCTACGAGATCGCCGCCGTCCGCTTCGCCTGACGACGGACGCAGACCCGACATGACGGAGAAGGCGGCGATCGATCCGGCACGGCTCGAAGTCGTGGCGCCGAATTTCAAGCGCCGCCTCTCCGGTGTCACCTCGACGCTGGAGCGCGTCCTGCCCTTTCAGGCGCGCACCCTCGGTATCGCCGCCTTCGGGCCCGGCCTGGCGGACAGCGTGCCGCGCATCAGCGTGGCGCAGCTTCGACATTTCTGGCGCCGGCCGGCCCGCCGCCCCACCCGCATCTGGCATGCCCGCCGCAATGTCGAGATGCTCGCCGGCGTGGTGCTGCGCGATGTGCTGCGGATGAAGCTCAGCCTCGTCTTCACTTCTGCCTCGCAGCGCTGGCACACCCGCTGGAGCCGCTTCCTCATCTCCCGCATGGACGCGGTGATCGCGACGTCGGAGAAGACCGCGGGCTATCTGCAGCGCCCCTCCACCGTCATCCATCACGGCATCGACATGGACAGCTTCGCCCCGGCGCCCGACAAGGCGGCGGCGCGGCGCGCGGTGGGCCTGCCGGACGACCTGCATATGATCGGCTGCTTCGGCCGCATCCGCGCCCAGAAGGGCACCGACGTGTTCGTGGATGCGCTGATCCGCGTGCTTCCCGACCATCCTGGCTGGGGCGCCGTGGTGCTGGGGCGGGCCACCGGCGCGCACACCGCCTTCTTCGCCGACCAGCGCGCCAAGGTGGAGAAGGCCGGCCTTGCCGACCGCATCCTCTTCCCCGGCGAGGTCGCGACCTCCGACATCGCGCTGTGGTACCGCGCGCTCGACCTCTATGTCGCTCCCCAGCGCTGGGAAGGCTTCGGCGTCACCCCGCTGGAAGCGATGGCCTGCGCCGTGCCGGTGGTGGCGACGAAGGTCGGCGCCTTCGAGGAACTGGTGGTGGAGGGGACCACCGGCGCCATCATCCCGCCCGGCGACGTCGCGGCGATGGCGGCGGCGGTGACGGCCTTCGTGCAGCGGGACGAGGCCGCCCGCGCAAGCATGGCCGACGCGGCGCGGCGCCATGCCGTCGACAGCCATTCGATCGCGACCGAGGCCGAGAAGATCAACGCGGTGTACGAGCAGGTCTGGGCGGCGGCCTAGATCGCTGGCGCTTCAAGCCCCAGCACCGGGGCGACGAGGCGGGCGATCTCGCCGCGCACATCCAGCGTCGGCGGCTCCAGCGTGACCAGCGTGCGCGAAAACTGCGCCGCCGTCACCGTGCCCAGCGGCAGGATGGCGAGGCTCGGCGCGAAGGAGGGCGCGGCCCAGCTCTTCGCCGCCCAGGCGGAGATCGCCTCGCTGGCATAGCCATCATGCACCTTGGCCGAGCGCAGGCCGATGACGGGACGCTTGGCCGTCAGCCCCTCGACCAGCATGCTCATCGAATCTTCCGTCACCACCACCGCATCGGCGCCGAACAGCGCCCGCACCGAGCCCGGCCCGGCATTGCGGTAGTCGATGAACTCGGCCAGCACCCCCTCGCCCGCCAGCTGCGCGAGGCGCGCTCCGACCGCGTCCGGCGTGCGGCGCGAGGTCGTCACCCGCCAGCGCACGCCATGCTCCTTCGCCACCGCGCGAATGAGCGCGACCAGCGCGTCCCATTCGTTCGCCGGCCATTCCTTGCGATAGGCGGTGCCGCCGACCAGCAGCGCGATCTCGGCCCCGCGCAGATCGGCAGGCGTCGAGAGGCGGCGCGGCGCCGGGTAGTCAGCGGGATCGACGATGGAGGGGATCGGTGCCCAGGCCGAGCGCGGATTGCCGGCCGCGCGCGGCGAGGCGACGATCATCAGGCTCACCTCGCGCGTGTCATAGCCGCCGATGCCGCCGGAATAGAGAAAGGGCACGCCGCCGAAGAACCGGCTGAGCAGGATGCCCGCCGCGATGGTCGGCCGCCCCGAGCCGATGATGACATCAGGCGTGTCGAGGCTCTCCGCCGCGATGGCGTACATCGCCTTCAGCCAATAGCGCGCGTCGCGGCCATAGCGGCGCATGACAATCTTGCGCACATCGTCATGGGCGAACCAGGTCGGGCGGATATCGAGCCGCGCCACCTCGGTGGCGGCGAGACGGCCTACCGCCAGCGCGACGCCCTCCGCCTGGTTGAAATGGCCCGGCTTCTTGTCGCGCAGGACCAGCAGTTTCACCGGGCGGCTCCGCGCGGCGTCGCCCCGAACAGCTTGCGATGCGCCGAGCGGGTCAGCTTCTGGGTGCGGTAGATGATGCGCTCGCGCGCCCGCACCGCAAGACCGGTGAGCCCCCTCACCTCGCCATCCCAGGTCTTGAAGGCGACGCGGGCGCGGCGGTGGATCGGCATTTCGCGGATGGTGGGGAAATGCGGCTTCAGCCGCGCCAGCCACCAGTCCGCGCCATGCTGCGAGACATGGGCGTTGCGCCCGTCGGAGAGCAGCATCTTCGCCGGGCCGATGTCGATGACGAACAGCGCCTGCGCGGCTGCGGCGGCGATGGAGGCCAGCACCGCGTCGATCTCCTCGTCCGGAATGTGCTCCATCACGTCGACATTCACCGCCAGTTCCACCCGCTTGTTCGGCAGGGTGGAAATGGCGGGGATGGCCGGATCGTAGCGGTGGATCTCGGGGATCCCGGCCTTGGCGGCGATGAGGAAGGCGAGATTGCTCTGGCCGCAGCCGAAATCGATCAGCGAGGCCGGCTTCAGCGCCAGGATGTGCGGCAGCATGTCGGCCAGCGCGTGGCGCGCCGTGGCGCCGTAGCGGTGCCGCGCATGCAGCTTCGCATATTCGTCGACAAGGCTGTGTGCCATTCCTAGGCTCCGAAAAGGCGTCGCTTGAGCTTGCCGAAGAACCGCCGCAGCTTGCGCGCCCGCTTCTCCACCTTGCGGCCGAGCCGCGTCTTCAGCGGCACATTGGCGAAGGGCGTGCGCGCGCGATAGGCAAGGAAAAGGTCGCGCGCGGGGTGGTTGCAGTCGGTGTAGTTGGGCTTCACCTGGCCGATGAAGTGGATGATGCGGGCCTGCTGCCAGATCGCGGGATCGTCGGTGTAGACGCCCTTCTCCAGCCGGCGGTGCAGGTTCCAGCTCTCGTCGAGCGGCAGCCACTCGCCTTGCAGGGCGCCGTTGAGCGCGTCCTGGTCCATCATCGGCAGGCTCGGCCGCGAGGCGATGAAATCGAGCGTCCGCTCGGTCAGCCGCTGCGCGCGCCAGGTCTCCAGGTCGATCAGCAGCACGCCGCTGTTGAAATAGCGCATGGCATCCGGCAGGCCGATGTCGCGGTTGCGCTTGGCATGGCGCTCGGGCACCTGATGGGCGATGTCGTCCACCGCCGCCAGCGCGAAGCCCTGCATCGGCAGGGTGGCCAGCGGGGCCAGCGAGGCATTCACCAGCGTGTCGCAATCGATGTAGAGCAGCCGCCCCGTTGCCTGCGACAGGCTCAGCGGCATGAGGATGCGGGCATAGGCCGTGCGCGAGAGGTGGTGGTTGACCGGCCGCGCGGCGAAGTGGCGGACCATGTCGTCGCTCATGTCGACAAAGTCGATATTGCCGAGGCCATAGGCGGCGGCGAGCCGCGCCTTGTCCTCTTCCGAGACCCGGTCGCAGAACACGCAGACCTGGTCGAAGCTGCCGCCGGCCTTGTCGGCGAGCGAGGCGAGCATCACCCCGGTCAGCTCGACATAGGCGGTGTCGGTCGCGGTGGCGACGATCACCGGGTTTCCCCTTCCATCGGCACCACCGCCGCATCCTTGGACTGCTGGAGGGTCAGCGCGGTCTTCACATTGCGCACATTGGGCGCGCCGGTCAGTTCCAGCACGAAGTTCTGGAAGGTCCGCAGGTCCGGGGCGACGCAGAGCAGGATGAAGTCGGTCTCGCCCGAGAGCATCCAGCAGGCGCGCACCAGCGGCCAGCGCTCCACCTGCGCGGCGAAGGCGGAAAGGTCGCCCTCGGCCTGGCTGATCAGGTGCACCATGGCGAAGGCCATTAGGTCGAAGCCGAGCTTCTTCTCGTCGAGAAGCGCCCGGTAGCCCTTGATGATCCCTTCCTCTTCCAGCGCGCGCACGCGGCGCAGGCAGGGCGGGGCGGAAATACCGACACGCTGCGACAGCTCCACATTGGTGATGCGGCCATCGCCCTGCAGCTCGCGCAGAATGTTCCAGTCGATCGCGTCGATGCGGCGAACCAAGCGGGGTCTCCGTTTCCGGCGGCCGGGGCGGCGCGCCTGCGGCGGCGCGAGGAGTGCGGCGGCCGCGAGAGCAATTATCTTGCGCGCGAGCCTCGCGCAATCTTCCTTCTGGAAAACTAATGGATAGAAGGCCCCTGCCTTGCGGTTGCCCAGGTCAGCCCCTACATTTTCGCATGGCTGCAGGGGCGGCCTTTGCAGCGCGCGCAGGCGCCGGCCCCGGGAGAGTCTCCAAGCCTGATCGTCCACCTGATCGACCCGTCCAGCGAATCGTTCGCCACAACACAGTGAGCCTGCCATGTCGGCCCCCTCCGCCAGCCCGGCCAACCACGTCAAGGTCCTCATCATCGGCTCGGGCCCGGCCGGCTATACCGCCGCCGTCTATGCCGCGCGGGCCATGCTGGAGCCGGTGCTGATCCAAGGCATCCAGCCCGGCGGGCAGCTGACCATCACCACCGATGTCGAGAACTATCCCGGCTTCGCCGATCCGATCCAGGGCCCGTGGCTGATGGAGCAGATGCAGGCGCAGGCGGAAAAGATGGGCACCCGCATCGTCAACGACATGGTGACGCGGCTCGACCTTTCCTCCCGTCCGTTCCGCGCCGAGACCGATTCCGGCACGGTGTGGCTCGCCGAGACCATCATCCTCGCCACCGGCGCCCAGGCGCGCTGGCTCGACCTCGACTCCGAGCAGGCCTATCGCGGCCACGGCGTTTCCGCCTGCGCCACCTGCGACGGCTTCTTCTACCGCGGCAAGGAGGTCATGGTGATCGGCGGCGGCAACACCGCGGTCGAGGAGGCGCTGTTCCTCACCAATTTCGCCTCCAAGGTCACGGTCGTGCACCGGCGCGACAGCTTCCGCGCCGAGAAAATCCTACAGGAGCGCCTGTTCGCCCATCCCAAGGTGGAGGTGGTGTGGAACGCCGCGCTCGACGAGGTGAAGGGCCAGCATGAGCCGCCCAAGGTGACGGGCGTGGTGCTGAAGGACGTCGTCACCGGCGCGCTTTCCGAGCGCCCGGCGGATGGCGTGTTCATCGCCATCGGCCACGCCCCGGCGACCGATCTGGTCCAGGGCCAGCTCAAGCTCAAGCCCAGCGGCTATGTCTGGACGGCGCCGCATTCCACCCAGACCTCGGTGGAAGGCGTGTTCGCCGCCGGTGATGTCGCCGACGATATTTTCCGCCAGGCGGTCACGGCCGCCGGCATGGGTTGCATGGCGGCGCTCGAAGTCGAGCGCTTTCTCGCGGTGCGCGAGCCGCTCGCGCAAGCCGCCGAATGAACGAGGGCCCTCGCCGAATGGATAACAAGGCCAATCGCGCCCGCGACATGGACTGGGACAAGCTGAAAGTGTTCCACGTCGCGGCGGAGGCGGGATCCTTCACCCATGCGGGCGAGGCGCTCGGACTGTCGCAATCGGCGGTCAGCCGGCAGGTGTCGGCGCTGGAGCAGGAACTCAACATCCCGCTGTTCCACCGCCATGCGCGCGGGCTGATCCTGACCGAGCAGGGCGACCTACTCTACCGCACCGCGCATGAAGTGTTCATGAAGCTGGAAGCGGCGCGGGCCAAGCTGACGGATTCGCGCGAGAAGCCGAATGGCGAGTTGCGCGTCACCACCACCATGGGCCTCGGCACGCATTGGCTGACCGCGCGGATCGGCGAGTTCCTCGAACTCTATCCCGACATCCGCATCACCCTCATCCTCACCGATGACGAGCTCGACCTCGCCATGCGCGAGGCGGATGTCGCCATCCGCCTGCGCCAGCCGGTGCAGCCGGACCTGATCCAGCGCAAGCTGTTCACGGTGCATTTCCACGCCTTCGCCTCGGCCGAATATCTCAAGCGCAACGGCCATCCGCGCTCGCTCGACGAGCTCGACAAGGACAAGCACCGCATCATTCTGCTCGGCGGGCCGATCCCCTCCTATTTCCAGGGGCTGAACTGGCTGGAGCGCGCCGGGCTGGAGGACGACCAGGAAGGCCGGGTGCCCTCGCTGTCGGTCAACAATGTGCTCGGCCTCAAGCGCGCGGTGGAGCGCGGCGTCGGCATCGGCATCGTGCCCGACTATCTGCTGGAGGATTCCGCCACGCTGGTGCAGCTTTTCCCCGAGCGCACCACGCCGACGCTGGAAGCCTATTTCGTCTACCCGCAGGAAATGCGCTCCGTGGCGCGCATCCAGGTGTTCCGCGACTTCCTCGTCGCCAAGGCCCAGCGCTGGAGCTTCTGAGCGGGGCTCAGCGAGGCGGCAGCTGCTCGGCCACCTCGCGGGCGACATAGGCGCCGGCATGGCGCCAGCCCTCGTCATTGTCGCCGCGAAAGCTGAGGAGCCGCTCGAACACCAGCTTGCCGGTCGCGGCATCGAGCACCGCCACCCGCATCGACAGCACCAGCGTGCTCATCTTGTGCACGCTGCCCACCAGCAGGAAGCCCGCGTCTTCCGCCTGCGCCCGCTGGCGCAGCGCCTCGACCCCTTCCGCATCCAGCCGGCAGGCGCCGTCGCAGGACAGAGCAAGGCTCTGCAACGCCCCCTCGCGGCCAATATCCGTCCGCACCTCGCTGGAGAGCGCCAGCCGCCGCGCCTCATGCTGGCTGCGCTGGTCGCGCGCCTCGCCGGACGAATCGGTGAAGCCGATATCGGCCACGGCGACCCGGGCCGGCTCGGCCGCACGCGCCGCTCCGGCGGGCGCCAGCGCGATCAGGACCGCGAGCAGAACAGGGACACGGCGGCGGGTGGCGGCGCTAAGGGCGGGCATGACGTGTCCTCCATTGGGGCTGCGCTGGCGCAGCATCGCAGCGATGACGCGCGTTTCCCTCGACTTCACCATGCACGCGCGACGACGCGGAGGTAATCTAAGCGCCCAATTCGCAGGCATGACAAGCATGCGAAACGCCCGATGCAATTACGCATGCCTGCTATGCAGGCATACATTATTGCAGAGTGCCCGCGATGTGAGCATATGGACATCAGACACCGAGGCGCCTCGCGTTTCGGCTGTTCCCCTCTGGAAGGTTCGCTGCCTCGGCAGCGAAAACTTAAGGCCGGGCCCTTTTGGGACCCGGCCTTTTTTCCGTGCCGTGGACGGCGCGCCGCACGCCTTACATGAACAGCTTCTCGCCCGCGAGGCCCTTGTAGAGACCGGCCACCTCCTCGCCATAGCCGTTATAGATCAGCGTCGGTCGCCGCTCGCCGGTGCCGATGTCGCGCTCGGTCGCCTGGCTCCAGCGGGCATGCGGCACCTCAGGGTTCACATTGGCCCAGAAGCCGTATTCCCGGCCCTGCACCTGCTCCCACAGCCCCACCGGCCGCTCCGCCACGAAGGAAATGCGGACGATCGACTTCACCGACTTGAAGCCGTACTTCCACGGCACGGCCAGGCGCAGCGGCGCGCCGAACTGGTTGGGCGCCGGCTTGCCGTAGATGCCGGTCACGAGGAAGGCGAGGTCGTTGTTCGCCTCGGCCATGCTGAGCCCATCGATATAGGGCCAGGGGTAGATGAAGCGCCGCTGGCCGAGGGCAACCTCCGGATTCATGAAGGTCTCGAAGCGTACATATTTGGCGCCCGAGAGCGGCTTGGCATAGGCGACAAGGTCCTTCACCGGGAAGCCGGTCCACGGCACCGTCATCGACCACGCCTCGACGCAGCGGTGACGGTAGATGCGCTCTTCCAGCGACATGGCGCGGATGAGGTCGTCGATGCCGACCTCGCGCGGCTGCTCGACCAGCCCGTCGATCTTCACCGTCCACGGACGGCGCGGCATGCGCGCCGCCACATCGGCGATCTGGTAGGCGGAGCGCTCGGAGCCGAACTCGTAGAAATTATTGTAGTTGCCGGAAATCTCCTCCGGCGTGATCGGCCGGTCGCCCGCCGTGAAGGCGGGGTTCTTCTTCGCGGGATAGAGATCCTTGGTCGGGTCATTGGCCGGGTCGCCCACCGCGGGTGCGGCATCGGCGAAGGGGGAGAGCGCGGCGGACAAGCCGGCGACGCCCAGCAGGCCCACACCGGCGCCGAGCAGATTGCGGCGGGAGAGATAGGTGGCTTCGGGTGTGACCGCGCTCTCGGGCAGTTCCCAGGACCGGCGACGGCGTATCGGCATGGCAGGCTCCTCATGGATGGCAAGGAGAGTACGCCCGGACGGGGCCGTTTATTTCACCCGCCGTTTCAACTTCTCGTGCAAAAGCAAAAAAGCCCGGCGGGGTGCCGCCGGGCTTTCGCTACACGCATGGGCGCGCGGACGCCGTCAGCTCACGCCCGTCAGCTCACTTGGAGACGAGGCGCAGATCGCCGACGCCGAGGGCGACATTCACGCCCGTCTGGCCTTCGACGCTGAGCGGCTGCAGGGCGATGGTCTTGTTGGAACCGCCGACCAGCACGTTGCCAGCCACGCCGACGCCAAGCGCGACGCTGCCGGACACGCCGACATAGGTGCCGTCGAGATCGCTCGAGCGCACGCCCTTGGAGGGGGCCAGCACGGTCCACAGCAGGACGTTGCGGCCGGTGACGCCGAGATCGAGACCCCAGCGACGGATCGAGCCCTCATAGGCGAACTTCTTGCCGCGGGCGGTGGTGAAGGTGCAGTCGAGCGTGCGCTTGGAGCCGATGATGAAGCTCACCGACTTGGAGCCGGCGCAGGCGAGCGAGCCGACTTCAACCCGCTTGGTCTGGGCCGAGGCGGGTGCCACGGCGAGCGTGGCGGCGCCGGCGACAAGCGCGGAGGCGAGCAGCCCGCGCGACAGAACGGAACGGAACATTCAAATCTCCTGATGACGACGCGCGGCCGGCTCACGGGAACCGGCGCCCCCGCCTTGTGGCGCTTGCCGGCCGGGGCGCGTCTCCCGGCCGGTCAATATCATTCTACCTCAGCGGAGCGAGCCGCAGAAGCGCTGGATTCGCAGGCACGCCTCTTCCAGGTCCTTGGTCGAGGTGGCGTAGGAGATGCGGAAGGCCGGGCCGAGGCCGAAGGCCGAGCCATGCACCACCGCGACACCCTCGGCCTCGAGAAGCTCAGAGGCGAAGGTCTCGTCATTGTCGATAACCTTGCCGGCCGGCGTCGTCTTGCCGATCAGTCCGGCGCAGGACGGGTACACATAGAACGCGCCTTCCGGCTTCGGGCAGGTGAGGCCCGAAGCCTGGTTGAGCATCGAGACCACGAGGTCGCGGCGCTCCTTGAACACCTTGTTGTTGGCGACGATGAAGTCCTGCGGCCCGTTCAACGCCTCGACCGCCGCCCACTGGGCGATGGAGTTGGGGTTGGAGGTCGACTGCGACTGCAGCGTGCCGATGGCCTTGATCAGCGCCTCCGGCCCGGCGGCGTAGCCGATGCGCCAGCCGGTCATGCAATAGGCCTTGGAGACGCCGTTCATGGTCAGCGTGCGGTCATAGAGCGCGGGCTCGACCTGCGCCGGGGTGACGAACTCGAAGTCGTCATAGACCAGGTGCTCATACATGTCGTCGGTCAGAATCCAGACATGAGGGTGCTTCACCAGCACGTCGGTGAGCGCCTTCATCTCGTCGCGCGAATAGGCCGAGCCGGTCGGGTTGGACGGCGAGTTGAAGATCAGCCACTTGGTCTTGGGCGTGATCGCCGCTTCCAGCATCTCCGGCTTCAGCTTGAAATTGTCCTCAAGCTTCGTCTCCACCGGCACCGGCGTGCCGCCGCAGAACTGCACGATATCGGGATAGCTGACCCAATACGGCGCCGGGATGATGACCTCGTCGCCGGCATCGACGGTGGCGACCAGTGCGTTGAACAGCACCTGCTTGCCGCCGGTGCCGACCGTGACCTGGCTCGGCTTGTAGGTGAGGCCGTTCTCGCGCTTGAACTTGGCAACGATGGCCGCCTTCAGCTCGGGAATGCCGTCTACCGCAGTGTAGCGGGTCTGGCCGTCGCGGATCGCCTTGATCGCGGCTTCCTTGATGTTGTCCGGCGTCTCGAAGTCGGGCTCACCGGCCGCGAGCGCGATCACGTCACGCCCCGCCGCTTTCAGCTCCCGCGCCTTGTTGGAAATGGCGATGGTCTGGGAGGGATTGATGCGCTTCAGGGCGGCGGATATCAGGCTCATGGCCGGTTTCTCCCTTGAGGGTTTTGCGCGCGACAACTAGTCGAGCCCTTGCGCCCCGGCAAGCGATTCCCTACCTGCGGGCGGCACGAGGCCGCGTTTTCCTGACGCGGCCGCGATCCAGACCGTTCTGCCGGAGTTTGTTGCATGCTCAAGATCTATGCCATGCAAAGCTCCGGCAACTCCTACAAGGTGCGGCTGCTGCTCGCCCGGCTCGGCCTTCCCTTCCAGCTTCTCGATGTCGACCTGCTGCGCGGGGAGAACCGCACCCCGGATTTCCTGATGAAGAACCCGGAAGGCCGGGTGCCGCTGCTGGAACTGCCGGGCGGGCGCTATCTGCCCGAATCCAACGCCATCCTGTTCTATCTCGCCGACGGCACCCCCCTGCTGCCCAACGATCCGCTGGGCCGGGCGGAGACGCTGCGCTGGATGTTCTTCGAGCAGCACAGCGTCGATTCCTCCATCGGCCTGGCGCGTTTCTGGCTCAAGCTGGTGCGCGGCGGGCGCGATCTGCGCACCCACGACATCGATCGCTGGATGGAGGAAGGCTATGCCGCGCTCGGCGTGATGGAGCGGCATCTGGCGCGCCGGCCCTTCGTGGTCGACGGCACGCTGAGCATCGCCGACCTCGCCCTCTACGCCCACACCCATGTGGCGCAGGAGGGTGATTTCGATCTCGCCACCTTCCCGGCCGTGCGGGCCTGGCTGGAGCGGGTGGCGGCGCAGCCCGGCCATGTCGGCATGGACTGGCGCCCCGAGGACGCCGCGCCTCGAGCCGACAGCGCCTGAGCCCAGGGCTGCCGCGCCTTAACCTTGGTTAACGCGCCTTAACCCGTTGCCGCGAAATGGCCTCGAAATGGCACCGGGTTGCGCAAAGTGGCGTCCACGCGGAGCCGCCTTCCCCTCCCAAGTTACCGTCATCCAAAGGGGCACCATCCCGGACGGACCGAAGGGGTTTCGCCATGCCGGACAAGACCATGCCGAACCGGACATTTGTCGCCGCGCCCCGCGCTGGCGATGTTCTTGCAACCCGCCACACCGCCGGCCGGCGGCTGCGCCGCGCCGCGATGGAAGCGGGCGTCGTGCTGTCGCTGACCGTCGCCATCGTCGCCGTGCTGTGCCTGTTCGGCCTGCAGCGGGCCTCGGCCTTTGAGGTTGTCCACGGTGCGGCCTCTGAAGAACGCCTCGCCATCGGCGCCGTTCTGCTGGCGGCCTTTGTCGGCCTGTGCGGACTCACTACCTTCATGCTGCGCAGCACCCTGCAGACGTCAGGCGCGCTGAGCGCCAGCGAGCCGCGCGGCAGCCGCCAGCGCCGCGACTGAGCGCCGCGAATCTGCCGGCGCCGCAGCGCTTTTCCGCAGCGCCCTCTTCCCTAACGGCATCGTGCAAGCGGCGGCGGTTGGCGTGCCGGACCGGGTCGTCTAACCATACGGCTCGCAACCGAATCTCGGAGCGCCGCCGTGAGCCGCCATCTGCCCGCCCCGCCCCGTCCGCTCGCCCGCCCTGCGGCCTGGCTGATGGCCCTCCTGCTCGCGGCAGGTCTCCCGGCCGCCCCCGCCGCCGCGCAGTCGGCGCCCGGCGAGCCGGTCGAGACGCCCTCCTCCATCGGCCCGCTGAGCGTCGAGACCGTCGCCACAGGACTGCGCAGCCCCTGGGGCCTCGCCTTCCTGCCCGATGGCCGGATGCTCGTGACCGAGCGGCCCGGCCAGTTGCGGATCGTCAGCCGGAGCGGCACCGTTTCGGCGCCGGTGGCCGGCGTTCCCCCCGTGCTGGCGCGCGGACAGGGCGGGCTGCTCGATGTGGCGCTGGCGCCTGACTTTGCCGATAGCCGGCTCATCTTTCTTACCTATGCCGAGCCGCGCGAAGGCGCCGCCGGCACCTCGGTGGCGCGGGGCCGGCTGGTGGAGCAGAACGGCGATGCCCGGCTGGACAATGTCGAGGTGATCTTCCGCCAGTCGCCGGCAGCCAGCGGCGGCAATCATTTCGGCTCGCGGCTCGTCTTCGCCCGCGACGGCACATTGTTCGTCACGCTGGGCGACCGCGCCTCGCTGCGCGACCAGGCGCAGAACCTCACCAATCATATCGGCAAGGTGATCCGCATCGCTCCCGATGGCAGCGTGCCGGCCGATAATCCCTTCCGCGACCGCAACGGCGCCCGGCCGGAAATCTGGAGCATTGGCCACCGCAATGTGCAGGGCGCGACGCTCGATCCGGCCACCGGGCGTTTGTGGACCATCGAGCATGGCGCGCGCGGCGGCGACGAGCTGAACCGGCCGGAAGCGGGCAAGAATTATGGCTGGCCGGTCATCACCTATGGCCGCGACTATTCCGGCGCCAAGATCGGCGAAGGCACGGAAAAGGCCGGTATGGAACAGCCGGTGAAGTACTGGGACCCCTCCTTCGCACCGTCGGGCCTGGCGTTCTACACCGGCACGCTGATGCCGCAATGGAAGGGCGACCTGTTCACCGGCGGCCTCGCCGGCACCCGGCTGGTGCGCCTGAAGCTGGACCCCGCGCGCACGGTCGTCGCCGAGGAGGAAATCCTCCTCGCCGATCTCGGTGAGCGCATCCGCGATGTGCGCCAGGGCCCGGACGGCGCGCTGTGGCTGCTGACCGACGACCCCTCGAATGGCCGCCTGCTGCGCCTCGCGCCGGCCGATTAAGGGTCATGACCACTTCTGGAAGATGAAGAACGCGCCGAGCGCGATGAAGGCGAAGCCGATCAGGTGGTTCCAGTGGAACGGCTCCTTCAGCCAGAGCACCGAGAAGCCGGCGAACACCACCAGGGTGATGACCTCCTGTATGGTCTTCAGCTCCACCGTCGAATAGGTGGCGGAGCCATAGCGGTTGGCCGGCACGGCGAGGCAGTACTCGAAGAAGGCGATGCCCCAGCTCACCACAATGGCGAGAAGGAGCGGGCTCGATTTGTGTTTGAGGTGCCCGTACCAGGCGAAGGTCATGAAGATGTTGGAGGCAACGAGAAGCAGGATCGGCGTCAACGCCGGGGGGATGAAGCCGAACATGCGCGGTTCCGTCGATTGAGGTGAAGAACGCCCCTCCCCCGCTCAGCCATAGCGTAGCTTGAGCGACAGGATGCCGGCCAGCAGGACGAGGGTCACGGCATTGGCCATGATGACCGGAATCGAGCCGATCAGCACGCCATAAACCAGCCAGAGCGCGACACCGGCCGCGAAGGCCAGATAGGCGAGGAGCGAGAGGTCGCGGGTCTCGCGCGTGCGCAGGATCTTCAGCGCCTGCGGCAGCCAGCACAGCGTGGTGAGCAGCGCCGCGACGCCGCCGATCAGTTCGGTGGAAAGGGAGGAACCGACCATCGCATCCGCCTCGCGCGGCGCCATGCCGCCGGGCGCGGTTCTCACGCCGGCCGGTTCCTGTCAATCGACTGGCGCCGGGGGTGTCGCCGCGCGCCTAGAGTTCGGCCCAGTGGCGCAGCAAATTGTGATAGACATTGGCCAGCGACAGCACCGAGGGGTCGTCGTCCGGCAGCCGGGTCCGCGTGCCCATGATGGCGCGGTCGAGGTCATAGAGCATGGTGCGCCGCTCCTGGTCCTTGATCATCGACTGCGACCAGAAGAACGAGCCCCAGCGGCGGCCGCGGGTGATCTCGTTGACGCTGTGCAGGCTGGAGGCGGGATAGACCACCGCATGGCCCGCCGGCAGCTTCACCTCATGGGTGCCATAGGTGTCCTCGATGACCAGCTCGCCGCCATCATATTCGTCCGGCTCGGTGAGGAAGATCGTGGTGGAGACATCCGCCCGCATCCGCATGCCGGTGCCGGGAATGGCGCGGATCGAGCCATCGACATGGGCGCCGAACTTCATGCCCACATCGTAGCGGTTGAACATGGGCGGCAGCACGCGCAGCGGCATGACAGCGGAATTGAACATCGGGTTGCGCCCCAGCGCCCTGAGCACGATGTCGCCCAGTTCCTGCGCCTCTTTCGACTCCACCGGGATCTGCAGGTTGAGCTTGCCCAGCGCCGCCTGCTGGCCGGCGGTGACGCGCCCGTCGACCCATGGCGAGGCCTCCAGCACGCGCCGGCAATGGGCGACTTCGTCCGGGGTGAGGATGTCGGGGATCTGGATCAGCATCGATTGGTCCGTTCAACGAAAAGAGGGGGAAGCCGGCGCGCGGCTTCCCCCCGAGGTGAGACGGTCAGGTCAGGAGCGCGGGGTCAGAAGGTCGCCCCGACGGTCAGGGTGAAGGTCCGCCCGGCCGACGGCACGGCGCGGTTGCCCCAGCCGGCGGCGTAGTTCAGCTCGTCGGTCAGGTTGTAGGCGTTCAGCGCGATCCGGTAATTCTCGTATTCATAGGACACCAGCGCATCGAGCGAGAAGGTCTGCGGGATGATCGCGGTGTTGGCGCTGTTGGTGTAGTACTCGCTGGCATAGGTGATGCCGCCGCCGACCAGAAGCTTGCCCGGGATCTGGGTCAGCACATCCTTGGTCAGCTCATAGGTGGTCCACAGGGTGAAGTTGTTCTCCGAGACGAACGGCACCTCGTTGCCGACATAGTCGGCAGTGGTCGAGGTCTGGATCTCGCTGTTATAATAGGCATAGCCGGCCTGGATCACCCAGGCGCGGGTGATATTGCCGGTGACGCTCAGCTCGACGCCCTGCACTCGCTGGTTCTCGCCGGTCTCCACCGTGTCCAGGGTGATGGGATCGACATAGTAGGCGTTGCTCTTGTCGACCCGGAACAGCGAGCCGGTGAAGCCGAGGCGCCCGTCGGGGGTCGAGACCTTGAAGCCGATCTCGTAGGTCTCGTTCTCTTCCGGCTGAAGGTTGTTCTGCGTCGGGTTGACCACGGTGATGTCGTTGGTCGGGAACATGCCCTGCGGCGAGTAGGAGCGTGCCCAGGAGGCGTAGTAGGTCTGGTTGGCGCTCGGCTCCCAGATGATGCTGGCCTTGGGGCTGGAGAACTGGGTGGTGCTCTGGGCGTTCACCCATTCGCCTTTGCTGTTCTTGCAGGTCGTGCTGGTGCCGTTGGGATCGACGCACCAGACGCTGTAATCGGCCGAATAGCTGTCGTAGCGGATGCCGCCCAGGATCGAGAGCTGGTCGGTGAGCCAGATGCGGTCGCTGACGAACGCGCCGAAATCGGTCACCGTCGATTCACGCTGGCCATTGTTGCCGAGCGGGTTCGGGTAGAGGAAATAGCCGGTCGTGTTGGCGTAGACCGGATTCCAGATCGTCGAGGTGCCCTTCGACCCGTTCACCGAGATCAGCGTGCGCTCGTCATTGACGAAGTACATGTCGAGGCCGGCCACCACTTCGTGGCGCAGGAAGCCGGTGTTGAACGTGGCGATGGCGGTGGTGACGTTCTGGCCCGACCAGCTGGTCTGGTCGAAGCCGGGATTGCCGCCACCGAAGCTGATCGCCGGATTGCCGCCGTCGAAGAACTGGCCGGTGCAGCTGGCCTCATAGCCCGCCTCGCCGCTCATGCCTGACGTGGTCGCGCTGCAGCCCGGCACCGAGGTGGCGAAGTCGCGGGTGTAGTAGCCGACGCGGGAATCATTGGTGATGGTCAGCCAGTCATTCACCTCGCGCTTGTAGTTGGCGGTGAACATGTTGGCTTCGGTGTCGTCGTGGTCCGTCACCTTGCCGTAGAAATTGGTGCGCGGCACGCCCCATTCCGTCACCGGCTTGCCGATACTTCCGAAGCGGGCGACGTCGCTGTAGCCCGGCGTCACGATCGGCACGCCGTAATCGGGGGTGCGCGAGCCGTTCTGGTAGAGATAGTTGAGGTGCAGGGTCTGGTCGGTGCCCAGGCCGAAGCCGAGATCGGCCATCAGCCCGTAGCGGTTGGATTCGACATGGTCGCGGTCGGCCACGTCCTGCTCGTTCACCATGCCGACGATGCGGAAGGCGGACGTGTCGCTGAGCTGCTTGTTGATGTCGAACACGCCGCGATAGAGCGGCCCGGTGCCGAACTGGCCCTCGAAATCATACTTGTCGCCGATGTGGGCCTGCTTCAGCGTCGAGTTGATGACGCCGCCCGTGGTGCCGGCACCGAAGCTCTCGGAAGACGGGCCCTTGAGCACCTCGACGCTCTCATAGGCGAAGCTGTCGCGGACATAGACGCCGAAGTCGCGCAGGCCGTTAATGTAGACATCGCCCTTGGACTGGAAGCCGCGGATGCGGAACTGGTCGCCATTCATGCCACCGCCGCCCTCGCCGATGCCGACGGTGACGCCGGGCACGTTGCGCAGCGCCTGCTCCAGCGTGGTGACACCCTGCTGCTGCATGGTCTGCTGGTTGATCACCTGCACGACCTGGGGAATGTCCTGGATCCGGCCGGGCAGGCGCGAAATGCCGGTCGTGCCCTCAAGCGTGTTGTCCGGCGAGTTCTCGCCCTCGACGGTGACGGTCGGCAGCTCCTCCTCCGGGGCGGGGGCGGCGGCTTGCTGCGCCTGCGCGGAGAACAGCGGCAGCGTCGACAGCGTCACCGCAAGGCCAGCCGTCCAGGCGGTATTGTGAGAAGTATCGCGCAGCGATCTCAACGTCTTCATTAAATGGCAGCCCCTAATGTGTCTTCGTTTTGCCTAATATCCACGAATCTTAACGTCTTCAAACGCTATGTTTTTTACGTATTCCAACATAGAGAGAGTATAGTGATTCAAAACTATTGTTTTTAATTATTAAAAACTGAAAGAGATAGCCGAAACCTGCCGATGATTGGCCTTGAGATTAGGCGCCATAAGGATATTAAGCGCTGACGGCGCCCGGACGCGACACCGCGGCGGCGCGCAAAGCGGCAGGGCGGGATGGGGCACGGCTGGATTTCCTTCACAGAGTTGACACAAATCGGCCCCGAACTGTTGCGCGCGCGCATCAGTGAGAACCCCGCCGCCGCCGCCCGCTGGGTGGAAGCGGCGGCGCTGGCCGGGATCGTCAACGCCCAGATCGCCTGGGGGCAGATGCTGGTGGACGGCCACGGCGTTGCGCGGGACCCGGCAGCCGGGCTGCGCTGGTTCCAGCTCGCCGCCGCCGCCGGCAGCGCTGACGGGATCAACATGGTCGGGCGCTGCCATGAGCTCGGCTGGGGCGTGCCCGTCGACCCCGCCCGCGCCGCCGCGCTGTACCGGCAGGCCGCCGAGCGCGGCCATGGCTGGGCGCAGTTCAATCTCGCCACGCTGCTGCTCGACGGAAGGGGCCTCGCCGCCGACCGGATGCAGGCGCTGCACTGGTATGTCCGCGCCGCCCGTGGCGGCGAAACGGACGCCGCCGCGAAATCGGCCACCATGATCGGCCGCTCGCTCGAACTCGGCTGGGAACGCCCGGCCCGACCGGCAGCGGCGCTGCGCTGGTATCGCCGGGGCGCCGAGGGCGGGGATTATCGCGGCCAGTTCGACTATGCCCGCCTCCTTCTGGAGCGCAGCGGCCGGCTCGACCTTGCCGAACCCTGGTTCGCCCGCTGCATCGAGAGCGGCGTGCCCGCCTTCTGCCGCCATGTCGCGGCCGCCCTGCGGGAAGCCCTCGATCCGGCCCTGCGCCGCCTCGCTCTACGGGCGTTGGAGCGCGCCGCGCAGAGCGGGGCGCCCGCCGATCTGCGCGCGCTCGGCGGCGCGCGGGCGGAAGGGCTCGGCGGCACGCCGGACCCGGAGGGCGCGGCCCACGCCTTCCGGCGCGCCCGCGAGGCGGAGGCGAGACCGGCGGCTTATGGTGGCGTCGCGAGCGCCCCCTTCCCCACCGGCTTCTCGCCCGCGCGGAAGGGAGCGCACGCCGTGATCTCCCGCCTCAGGCGGCTTTTAGGTCGCCCAGCGTCACGTCGCGGGCAGATCACAGTTAAGTTATAGGCGCGCGGCCAAACTTACCCCGCAACCGCGCAAAGGCATTTCGCTACCGCTACGACGGTCATTCCAATTATTCTTCATACATTACAAGCTTAGACCACGGCTCCGCCTGCAACCATCGCCGGAAGTCGCGCCTTGTTCTGTCGGCGCCGGGCGGAAAGCCATGACGCCACTGTCCTCAACAGGGAGAGCGTCATGAGGCGAAACGATACGGCAAGAAGCGACGCCACGAGACATGGACTGGCCCTCATCAGCACCGGCTTTCTCGCCGCCTGCCTGGTGATGGCGACGGCCCCCGCCGACGCCCGGCTGGGCGGTCTTGGCGGTGGCAACCGGGGCGGCGATGGCGGGTCCTCGTCCGGAAGCGGCAAGAGCAGCGGCAAGAGCAGCGGCTCCAGCGGTGCAAGCGCGAGCCGGAGCAGTGGGAAAAGCGGCGGCCTCGGCGGCTCGGTCGGCCGGGCCGCCTCCGGGCTTGGCCGCTCGGTCGGCGGCGCCGTTTCCGGCGCGGGACGCGCCGCCGGCGGCGCCTTGTCCGGTGTCGGGGCGGGCGTCAGCCGGGCGGGCGACGCCGCCAGCGCCAGTGCCGGCGGAAGCGGATTAGGTGGCGCGGTTGGCGGCACGGTGAGCGGCGTCGGCGGGGCGGTGTCGGGGGTGGGGAGCGGCGTTTCCCGCGCCACGGACGGGCTCGGCTCGGCCGTCGGTGGCGGGCTCGGCGGCGTCGGCGAGGTCGCCGGCCGGCCCACCCGTGGCGACGCGACCACCTCCGCGACCGGGCGGGCGCCGGTGGCCGCCAATGTCGTCGGCCTGCAGATCGAACTGCTGAAGCCTGGCCAGCGTCCCCTCGGCTTTGGCCGCAGCAACAGCGGCAACATCGCCGATGTAGACGCCAGCGTTCTCGGCCGGCGCGGCGTCCATGCCGATGTCGCGGTCGGCTCCTCCCGCACCCGCCCGGTCGGCGTCGATGCGCGGGTAAGCGCGCTTGGCCCGCGCGGCCTGAACAGCAACACCAGCGGCACCATCGGCGGGGCTCAGGCGGTGGATGTGGAGAGCCGCACCACGCTGGGCGGTCCGCGTGGCGTGCGCGCCGCGGCCGATGTCGATGTCGGCGGCGAGAACGCTGCGGCCGTCGGCATCGGCATCGGCATTGGCGGCGGTGGCGGCGGAAATCCCGGCGGACCCGGTGGTCCTGGGGGTCCTGGTGGTCCTGGTGGTCCTGGTGGTCCTGGTGGTCCCGGGGATCCCTCGGCCGGCGGCACGGGCGCGGGGTCGGGCGCCGGCAGTTCCGACATGGCGGCCAAGAAAACCCGCTGCACCGGCGTTCTGTCCGAGCCGCGCGCCTATGATGCCGGCATCGTCGCTCTCTGCCGCGATCTCGTCGGCGGCTGAGCCGACATAACCATGCGCGAGGCCGTCCCGGCGCCAAGCGGGGCGGCCTTTCGGCGCGCGAGGCGGGACTGACCTGCGCAGATGCGCAAACTTCGTGCTTCCGTTAACGGAACGTCTTTGCACCGCCGCGATTGCAGGGGAGTATCTTCTGCCTTTCCCAATCCGGTTCCCCCATGGCCCAGCTCCTTGTCCTCCTGAACGCTAATGCCGGCACGCTGCTGGACCGTGACGCCGAGGAGGTGCGCCGGCACATCGCCGACAGGCTGGACGGCGGCGGGCGAACCGTCGAGGTGCGCCTGCTGCGCGGCAAGGCGCTGGTGCAGGCCATCCGCGCCTCCGGCACCGGCGAGCATGACACCGTCATCGTCGGCGGCGGCGACGGCAGCGTGAGCCTGGCGGTGCAGAGCCTCGAGGGCTCGGACAAGACGCTCGGCATCCTGCCGCTCGGCACGCTCAATCTGCTGGCCACCGATATCGGCATGCCGCGCGAGCTCGACGCGGCGCTGCTCGCCCTCAGCGCGGCGAAAGTGGCGGAGATCGACGTGGCGACGCTGAACGGGCGGCGCTTCCACACCATTTCCGGCATGGGCTTCTTCAGCCAGATGGCGCGCGCCCGCGAAACCGCGCGGCGCTGGAAGCTCTGGCGCTTTCTCGCCGTGGCGATCGCCGCCGTCTATGCGCTGCGCCGCAGCGGCCGCTTCGACCTCGACGTGACGGTGGACGGCACGCCGCACCATTTCCAGGCCTTCGCCGCCCTGCTGTCGGTCAACCGCTTCACCGGCCCGGGCTGGCGCCGCAGCCGGCTCGACGAGGGCGTGCTCGAACTCACCGTCGCCGAGGATCGCGGCGGGCTGGCTTTGCTGAGGGCCGGGGCCGACATGGTGACGGACAATTGGCGCGACAATCCCGGCATCATCAGCCTGACCGGCCGGGACATCGTGCTGCGCCGGGCCAACCGCGCCCGCGCCTGGGTTTCGACCGATGGCGAGCTCGGCCGCGAGGACATGCCGCTCACCTATGAAATCGTGCCGCGCGGGCTCAAGCTGCTGATCCCGCCCACCGCCGACGGCGGGCCGGCGACCCGGACGGAGGCAACGGCCGAGACCGCCGGCGCCACGCCCGAGACGGCCCGGCCCTGAGCCCCGGCCCGCCCGGCGCCCGCGAGCCCGCCTTCCGCCTCAGAGCGGCTCGATCTCGTAGACCACGGTGACACCGGCGCGGACCTGCGTCTCGCCGGCTTCCACCGGCACCGAATCCATCTTCTCGGCGCGGGCCGCCATCATCAGGCGCGGCATCGGCTGCGGGCCGCCGTCGCTGGCGATCGACACCACCCGCACCAGCCGCACCCCGGCGGCCTGGGCGATCACCTCGGCCTGGTGGCGCGCTTCCTTCACCGCCTCGGCCCGGGCAGCGTCTTCCAGCTTGGCGGGATCGGCGATGTCGAAGGCGATGCCGCTGATCTGGTTGGCGCCATTGGTGACGAGCTGATCGAGCAGATCGCCCAGCTTACCGAGATCGCGCAGCCGCACGGTGACGGCATTCGTCACCTGATAGGAGGCGATGCGCAGCGGGTCGCCCTCCTTCTTCTGCGGCGCATATTGCGGCTGCACCGAGAAGCCTGAGGTGGAGACATCGCGCCCCTCCACCCCGGCCGCCTTGATCGCCGCGATCATCGTCGCCACCGCGGCGGAATTGGCGTCGAGCGCCTCGCGCGCCGTCTTGCCCTCGCTCACCACGCCGGAGGTCAGCGTCGCCATGTCGGGCACCGCGCTGGCCAGGCCTTCACCGGAGACGGAAAGCGTCGCCCGCCGGGCGGTGGGGGCGAGATCCTGCGCGGCGAGCGGCGACAGGCTGGCAAACAGCCCGGCGGCACCGAGAAAAGCGGCGCAGGCGGTGGCGCGGATGAGCTTCATGTCTTTCACTTCCCTGAAACGGCGGGGACAGGCGTCGGTCGGCCGGCATGTCCCTGCGGACGCACTGACGGTGCGGCACGCCAGAGCACCGCGCGAAGGCGGCGGGATTGCGGCGGCAACGGCGACCGGGCCCCGCCGCGCGACGACAATCATACAGGACCGTCCCACATTGGCCGCGTCGCGGCAGCCGCGCAGTGCCCTGCGCGGGGCAACCGCGCAGGGCACTGCGCGGCTGCCATCGCCCCGAGGTCGCCCGACCCGGGCACCCGGCCGGCTCGCCGGATCGGTCCTCCCCGCACGCCAAGGTGGACGGCCGCCGCGATACGGTTGGCGCGAGCGCATCCCTTTGCTAGTTTCCCCCGCCCGCCGCGCCGCACAGCGCCACCGGCCGGGCCTGTAGCTCAATGGTTAGAGCCGACCGCTCATAACGGTCTGGTTGTAGGTTCGAGTCCTACCGGGCCCACCAAATCCGCCGACTGGCTTTGATTTTTCATTGCTTTTCGTCCGCTTTGTCCCATCAATGATTTTGGCAGCCGAAAGTGGGACACTCTTTCGGGCCGTCTGCGCGTCCAGCCGGGCGAAAGCGTTGCTCGCCATCAGCTTGCGTTGTGCCTTCCGCACATAGATTTCGGCGGTTTCGAGCTTCGACCAGCCGAACACGGCGCACAGCTCGGAAGCCGTCGCGCCGCTCTCGGCGAGAATCGTCGCTGCCGCTTTCCGCACGCCGTGTGCCGAGCAATGCGGCAGGCCGGCCTCATTGCACCAGTCGCGAAAGCGGTTGCCGAAGCTCTCCTTGGTGTAGGGCCGGCCGTGCGCCGAGACGATGAAGGACCGGTCGCCTGTCGGCGTTGCCGCGATGACCGCTTGAAGCTCCGCCCGCACCGGGATATCGATCCGCACCGCGCGGCGACGGCGGTTCTTCTCCTGCACGAACGAGAAATAGCCGCCGACGATGTGCTGCGGGCCGAGCGCGTAGATATCGCCGCGCCGGCCGCCCGTGTGCAGGAGCAGCGCCAGTGCCAGGCGGGCCTGAGAGCCGATCGGATGCGCCTTTTCGAACTGGCGCACCTCGTCAGGCGTCCAGGCATGGAAGCCCTCGGACGATGTGTTTATCTTCTTCACACCCGTCGCCGGGTTCGCCGCAATCAACCTTTCGCGCTCGCACCAGGCGAAGAAGGCCTTAAGATACTTCACCAGCTTGTCCGCCGCGCCCGGGCGTTCGCTGCGCTTGTCTCGGCTCTTTTCAATGTCCTCGCGCCGGAATGCAGCCAGCGGCAGCGGGCCGGCTTTCACGGCATAGCGGTCGAGCACGCTGCGCTTGTCGCGCTGCGTCGCCGCCTCATGCCCCTTGAACAGCGGCGAGGCATAATACCGGGTAAGGGCGTGCCGAAAGCTGCCCTCGGCCACCCGCTGCAGCTTGGGGCGGCCCTGCTCCTCCTCGACGCCGCGAACGGCACGGGAGTAAGCCGCCATGAATGCATCCGACAGGGTGCCGTCTTCGTTCAGCTTCGCCCGAAGCCGCACCTTCTTGCGGCCGGGCACGCGTACGTACCAGCGCACATTGCTCCGCTTGTCGATGTCCTGCACCAAGTAGCGGAGCTTCACCGGCGCCATCACAGCACCATTTCGTCGAGCGGATTGTGCGTCATCACCCCGTCCCGCAGCGCAAGCCAGTGCTCGCGAACCTGCTCGGTATCCCACAGCATCAGGCCGTCGACCTTGCGGCCCTTCGGCATGCGCCCGTCGCCCACCCACTTGTCGAAGGTGGAAGCCGACACACTCAGGCTCGCCGCCGCTTCCTCGCGCCGAAGCGCGAAGCGGGGCAAGGTCTGTTCCCTGAGTGAGCGCGTTGTCATGCCCCCTACCCTTTCCATCCGCGCACAAAAGCTTCGAGATCCTCGCGGGTGATTTCCAGCGGGGAAGTCTTGCCGCCGGCGCACCCTTTGCGCAGCGGCAGGTCTTTCCTTGACTTCCTCATGCGAAAGAATGTCGCCAGCGACACGCCGAGTTCGTGCGCAATGGCCTTGCTGCCCCGAATCCACTCGCTTTGAATGCCGGCGGTCATTGCTTTTCCTCGAGCAGCTTGGGGCGCCGAGGAGCAATGCGCCGTTTGGTGGCCAGACAGCCCGCGAGGCTTGCGATTGCGCTGACGCCGATCTCGACTTCAAACGAAATGCCCGGCACCGGCGCCCCATCGGCACGCTCCCGGCAGCGCTCTCCAAGGTCGGCAGCGGGCCTGGTTCGAAAGAACTCGTAGGCTTCTGGCGTCGGTCCGTGAAAATGCAGGGTGAACTCCCCGGCTAAGGTCCGATTGAAAGTGATGTAAGCGTCCCCACCCCAATCGTCAGGCGCCTTCAGCCGCATGCCGGATAGGACATGATTGCGGCTACCATCCTTGGATGGAAGGACAATTCCGTGATCCCTGACGCCCCCGACCAGGCACTGTAGAAATTCGCCGAGACTCTCCATTCGATCAGCCAGGTCGAAGCCCTCCAGATGATTGGCAGGATCGACAGCGCCGGACATCGGGGCAACGACAAGAGCGCCAGACAGCACTTCGATAGCGCGCGGCGCCTTGCGTACATTCGCGACTTCCGCCAAGCCGAGGAGCAGCTTGGCAACCTCACCCTCGCCCATATCGGAAGCCCCGTTCCCGCGTTTAGTCGTGGGAAGTAGCCCAGCTTCGCGGACGATGCGGGCATAGTTCTTCACGGTTGAGAGACCGCGCGGATCGTGTTTTGCGAGAGCGTCAACCAAGGCCGGCAGCTTTGCCATGTCGTCCTCCGTGATTGCGACTAAATCACAGAAACCGCCACCGGGCAACATTGTGCAAAAAACGCACATAGAGCGATTTTACACCATCCACAGACTATGCCCCTCAAGCACGGCACCCTTCTGACGAATTGGGTCACCGCTAATTTTGGCTTCGCACGCCGCGATTAAGCCCTCACGCCCTCCCGGAACAGATCGCAACATCGACCAGGCAGCGCATACGCGCTCGAACTTGGTGCCACGAGGATCATCGTCCGGCTCGATCAAACCGACGCCGACTCGCCCCAACCTCGCCCGCCCATAATCCAGCCGAATCGTAACGCCGTTGGTTTCCGCGCAGCGCATGAACGCGGACACTAAAGCGTCGACAGCGTCCGGCGGGGTGTGTTTTGAGCTGCCGAGAGCGCTGGTTGCCTCAATAGCCACGGGCACCGTCGCAGCAGCGGCCGGGCCAAACACCAGCGCCTTGGCGGCAGCGAGGAGAATCGAGCGACGTTCGATCATATCGCGCCCCCATTCCAGCCGCCGGGGTATTGCTCGAGCAAGCCGTCAAGATCGCCGATCCCGATTTCGGCCGGATCCTCCTCGCCCTCGTCATCGTCGATCGGACCGTCGTCGCCGTTGTCCTCTAGGTCCGATTCCCCGTCGAGTTCGTCGAGCAGTTCAATAAGCTCCTCGATCGTGCGCTCGGCGCGTTGGCGAAGCCGCCGGCGCTCGATCCACACATATTCAGGGACAAGGCTCTCTCGTTCGCGAACATGGGTGCCCATGCGCGTGCTCCTGTTGGTTGCTCAGTGATCTTGTGATATGAGAACTATCACTAGATCAAGGATCGATCAATAGGATATCAAACGATATGTCCGCGATCACGGGTGCACAGATACGTGCCGCTAGGGCACTTATTCGCTGGCGCGCCGAAGATGTGGCGAAGGCCTCGGGTGTTGGCGTAGCCACCGTTCGTCGGGCCGAGGCCGAAGACGGAACGACCTCAATGACCGCACCGAACGCAGCTGCGGTGAGGCGCGTTTTGGAGGAGGCCGGCGTCATCTTCGTAGCCGAGAATGGCGAAGGGCCCGGGGTGCGGTTGAGAAAGACGCGTCCTTCGACGACGGAACCGTGGTCGCCGAACTCAACGTCCCGAATGAAGGATGAGGGCTGAATGGCCGCTGCTGTCGGGTACTCGACGGATGAGATGAATGCTCGACTTTTGGCCGCGTCCAATCGGCAGGAAGGCCCAGAGGACGTCTCCAGGGCCGTTCTCCATGCTTACGTTGCTTGCCTGCGTTTCAATGATCTTGTTGAAGCCTCAGCCACGTTTCTAGCCGGGCCAGCCGTACTTCGCGGCGCGCTGCGTAACCGTCTTGTACGCCTAGCGCGAACCACTGCCGCGCCGGACCAACTGGCATTTCTTGCGTCTCGGCTGCTAGCGCTTAAACCGCTAGATCGGTTATCGCGAACGAGCTTGGATACGCTGCTCTCGGCTCTCTATGCCACATTCCTCCCCGATGATCGGCGTGCGGCGCTCGACCGCTGGATCGACATAGGCACCGCATCCGCGGCGGCGCGGTGGCTCAAAGCTATGTCGGATGACGAGATGATGTTCGACGCTCGCGCCATCTTGTCATACTGGCGAGAAAACAGGGATTGGCGCGCGGCGAAGGCGCTTGCCTACAAGGCGGGAACGGAGCTGCTGGCCGAGATCATGCCTGAATTAGTGCGTGGGACCGACCAAGGCTGGATCGTCAGCCGTGCGGCGACAAGACTTGGCCGATTGGAAGCCGCCGAATGGGACCACCTGAGATCCACGCATCCGGCGAGCTACCTCTACCTTTGTGCCCTACTCGGGCGGGACATCGAACCGGGCGACGCTATTCAACTCGTACGCCGCGCAGCCAAAGAAGATGGGAATCGACGAGGCTTGGCCATCTGGGCGTTGGGCAACATGGGTCTCGTAAAAGCCGTCGATGCGGTAAGTGATATGGCTGAAGAATTCCGGCAAGACGATCAAGATAAGTTGACGTCCGGACTACGCATATCGATTCGCTCCGAATTCACATGAATGCACTAGGCCAAGCATGCGCCGTCATTGCAATCTAAGTACACATGCAGGTTGTTGCGAGAAGCTCGCCCAATTCACGCCTCTTAATTCACTCTTAGCAGATGCTATGGACCTGCCGCTCGGTATCGGAGTATATTGCCTTTCAAGATCACTCCGTCACTTGTCTTGAAACGGCAATCGAAGTGAGCTGCCAGCCTTTCGGTTTTTTGACGTAGTCTTCTGGTTGACCTCAAAGAGGTGTCTCAGATGAGGTGCGAGCCGCGCCGCTAGGGCTTCAAGTTGCTCGTCAGGCACATAGGGTACACCCGACAAACCCTGGTGCGCGTCCTGAGCTATATCGGGCGAGCGGGACATTGACCGGTCAAGATCTCCCACTCCGAAATGCATTGTGACGCCGGGCAGCATAGACACCGCGAGAGCGTTGCGGTTCGCCGAACGAAGCCTCATGCGCGAACTTTTCTCATCGAAAAGTCGCACCTCGTCATAGCTAATGTCACATGTGGGCGGGTCTAAGAGATAATGGGGGCGAATGAGCTCACGAGCAACGAATCGACCGAGCCCGCCGAAAGCATCTGTCCAGAAGGTCCTAGCCCCGAGACTACCCGCGACCATTGCCCAAGACAGAACGGACGACCTACCAGCATCAAAGGCGTCGGCCAGACGGAGATCACGCTCGGCACTTCCGATCCTACTAATGACGTATCCCGCGCCAAATGCGAACAATGGCCACTCGGGTGTCGTCAGCGGCGGAATGCGGCTTCGAAGGTACCGCAAAAACCGAACCCTTTCCTCAGCGGACATCGCCTCTAGGTCGGTAAGCGGGTGGAGCACCGGCACCATAGAGAGCAACTCACCCAGATCATCGGACGTCAGGAACCTGCCTTCCTCTGGAAGCCGATCTCCCAAAAACCGCCCGCAGATATCGCGCAGCATCCGCGCGTTGGCAGAGGTCACTCTAGGTGCATCGGGCATTAATCCCAGAAGCACCTCGCGGACAAGGCCACCCGCAGGATCTCGGCCTTCAGAAGTTGGCCGCAGTTGGCGACGTACTCGGTCTAGCCTTTCACCCACGATAGAAACCGACCTAGCGCCGTAGAGACCCGCGGCGCGGCCTATTGCGAACGTTTCGGTCGCTAGCAGAACATTCAAAGATAGGCTGTCGTATGAGCGACCAGACAGGCTCATAGCTTCAGCCAACGTTGCGCTGGCCCAGGCGGCCTCAAAGCCAAAAAGGTTGGGAACGAGCCCTCCTTCGGGTGACGGGCGTACAATCTCATCGGGCGACAGAACCTGACACCAGCTGGATATGGGCGTCAGGTCGCCGTGAAAAGTCGCAAGCCAAGAGAAGAGCTCCTCTCTGGCGCTGTCTTCTATAACGATCGCACTCGGCTGAATGGACTGGTCCAACCAGATTACTACCATCTGCCGATTACCAAGCCGCGGCAGCATCTGGAGCGAATGCCACGCGCTACCTACGGCCGACCGGTCTCCACGGAGCGCGTCCGCTAAAGTGTCTCGTTCAACCAGCGCGAAATTCAGTTCAGTCATCGTCCTCGAAGAGCCTCTGAGGGGTTGGTGGAATGGCCCCAGATAAAATTGCTGGCAAAGCGCCGTGCCTATAGAGTGTCAGTGAACTCTTCGCGCGCGTCACGACCGTATACGCTTTCTGGCGTGTGAGATATGGGGTCGCGTCCGCGAACGGCCAGTGAAGCGCTCGAAATTCCAGTCCCTTACAGGACTGAACTGTAGTTATGCAGATTCTGCAATCTTGGCCGAACTGGCGATTGACGACGCCGGAATGGAATACGCCACAGCGGTTTCGGAGCTTCGGTATAGCCCGAAATCTCTCAAGAATGTCGTCACATTCTTCTGTCCGTCCAACGACCACACCCAGCAGATCGGACGGATCATTGTAGGTGTCGAGCTGCAAATCTAACGCTTCGGCCACAGCGGAAACTTGCGCCTCTGGAGACAGGGGTCCAATTACACTAGGTCTCGTCGGCGTCGGTCCAACATAGTGCGCATATTCAGCCAATGAGAAATCACTATTTCTAATTATCCGATCAGCCACTAAACAAATATCCTGGCTGATCCTAAAATGATGCCTTAGTTCAATTGTTCTATCGCAAAGTCCAGCTGCTGCAGCCATGACATCAGATGAGCGGTAAACCTGCTGTCGAATATCTCCAACGAGCATAACCCGGTCTGAGATGGAGGTTAGTAGCTTCAGCTCCGCTTCGCATAAATCTTGAATTTCGTCGATCAGCACTGCGTCGTACATTATTTTTCGACCTCTCAATGCAAGCAATTCGTTTGCGGCTTCAGCTCGCGCGCGATTTTGCTCCAAGAGATCTCCATCAACGGTCGGTGGATGCTCGCCATACGATTGGAAAAGCATGTCAACGAGCGATCTTTGTGTATGTATTAGTTCTGATGGGAAGCGATCATCGCCACTTAATGAGATGAATTCACGCAGAGTTCGCGAGAAAGTCACCAAAATTACGTTGGCGAGCTGGTGGGGCGGCAGCCGGAGAAACTGCCCACGATGAAGGAGTATGCTCGTCTTTCCTGAGCCTGGAGGGCCCAGGAGTAAATATTTTCCGGATGAGGGCAGGCCTTCAATCGCATTAATTTGGTCTTGATGAAGATCACGCCTACGACGCCATAGGAGACTCAATTTCCATCTCCCGTTGTGCTGTTGCCCGTAGGACGAATTATTTTCGCGGATGATTCCAAGAATAGATCGTAAGACTGATTAGCAGCGCCAATTGCAATATCAGGTGAGTCAGACGCGATGATTACGGCCGGAACGGACAAACATTTTTCTAAACGTTCAATTTTAGAACTTACCTCGATCCGAATACCTCCATCAACTTCGCTCAAATCAATTAAGACCTCGATTTCACTGCCGCAAGGTGCTGCTGGCGGACTCCACCATATCTTTATATGTGCATGCGAGCTGTGCATCACGGTACATGAATGCCTACAACTCAGCATCTTTCCGATCAATTTATTGTCTATACTCGACTCAATCGCGCGACCGAGCTCCGCCACGTCTAATTTTCGAACAGCGACACTGTAACTCTTATCTCCGCAGATGCCTAGAAATGCCTCGTTTTCTCGCTGGCGGTCCCGACCTAAGAAATCTTCCCAACTAACACTGGCCAACCGCTGCGTCGGATCTTTTTGGAGACACCGCTGCGCCAAATTAACAATGTAGTCTGGAACACCCACCCGCGCACCGACATGAGGCATACTAGTCGCCACCGCATATGCTATAAGATAACGGTTGTTTGTGGCCTGACGGACAACATCTTCGAAAAGCGGCTCTCCAGAAATCAGGTCGTGGATGAGTCCTCCAAGCTGATAGAAATTTAATGCTCTCCATAGCTCTGGACCAGCCGGTATAAGTCGAAACATGTACTCCGGCGAGCTATATCTAGCTGTAGCTACGAACGGCAACTTACCGTCGTCATCAGTGCCTGATCCGACAGGGTCATCGATTATCCTCGCTACACCGACGTCAACTAGAGTAGCCTTCGTAAATTGCTTATCTATGATAATATTGTCTGATTTTATATCACGGTGAGTTAAGCCAATATCTTCTAGATATTTTGCAGCCTCAGCGACCTGTCGGACTATCTCCGCGACAGATGGCGCTGGCACCAAACGAAGAACATCGGTTAACATGGATCCGGCTACTTGTTCCATCAACATAAATGGAGCGCCCTCAAACTCGTCAACGGCATAAATTTTGACGAGAGTAGGACAAGAGTGGTGGGTCAGCCGCTCCTTCACAATTTCTAGGCGCTTACGCGTGACCACACCCTGCCCGCCTTGAATGAAACGGGGGAAAAACACTTTGAGAGCGGCTTCACCCTCCGCCATATCTACCTTGAAAACCGCAGCGCTGCCGCCTTGACCAAGCAATTCACCGAGAGACCAACCTTTTTCTTCGCAAAGGCGACCTGCTTGTTCCTTTGCGTTGTCCCCCGCTACGTCACTCATGCCGGTTCCGCTGGATGCTCGAATTCAAACTTGCTGCCACGGCGCGCTCACTGCGAGTGTCATTTTTATGCCGAGGCAGGTAATCTGCGCTCTACTGTAGAAATCAAAGGCAGGGCGATTACGACGGGATCGGCCGGAATAAGTCAATACAGTGATACGGGCGAGACTACGTTCGTGTGCCGGTATCAAAGAACCATCATCTCCGGCGACCACTCGTCGCTCTCGTAGATGCTCGCCCCGCCCTCGGCGCTCGCGCGGGCGACTGCCATGGCGCAGGCGACGGCGCCGTCGATCCGGTCCCGGCTCTTGCCCTTGTGGAACATGCGGTTGCCGGCGCTGTCGGTGTGGACGGCGATGTTGTCGAAGCACCAGCGCAGGACGGGGTGCCCGCCATGGGTGAGCTGGCGCCCGACAATGGCGCGCTCCAGCTCCTTCACCGCCGGGGCCATCGTCACCCAGCCCTGCCGCATCTCGACGGCCGGCAGGCCATCCTCGAGCAGGTTGTTGAGGGTGTTGCGGGCGAGGTGCGGATCGAAGGCGATCTCCTGCACGGCGTAGCGCGAGCAAAGATCGCGGATCGTGTCTTCGACAGTGCGGAAGTCGACCACGTTGCCGGGTGTCGGGATGATGAAGCCCTGCTCCGCCCAGGTTGGGTAAGGCACGCCGTCACGTTCGGCACGGGCGCGCAGGTTCTCCTCGGGACAGAAGAACCACGGGTGGACGATGTAGCCGCCGGCCTCGTCGCGCCACGCGGCGATGACAGCCGTGAGGTCGTGATTGCTGGAGAGATCGACGCCAAGCCAGCAAGGCGCCAGCTCGAGGGCCTCGAGGAAGACCGAACCCGCGCCCTCGTCATAGACGTCCATGTCGACGAACGGATCGGCGGAGTGATCGAGCCAGATATTGAGGTTGAGCTGGCGGAAGGCCTCGCGGTCGCCGATCCGGCGCTGTCCCTCGCGGGCGAGTTGGCGAAGGCCTTCAAGGTCGGGATAGCCATAGGCGAGGCCGGGGTTCACACGGTGCCACACGGCTTCGTCCGTCCAATCGCAATCGCGGTCCGCCTCGAACAGGATCGGCAGGATCGAGGGATCGTCGACCTCGCCCCGCGCGACGCGGCGGGCATCATCCACAATGTCCCACGCAACGTTTTCCTGCCCCCGGCCGGCCGTGGTGGCGACGACGAGAAGAGAACCCTTCTGCTTCACCAAGCCGGAGCGCAGCACGTCCCATAGCTCGCGCTTGGGCCAGGCGTGCAGCTCGTCGGCGAGCACAAAGGCCGGCGTGCGCCCGTGCTGGGTGCCGGCATCTGCCGAGATCGCCTCATAGAACGATCCGTCACGCGGGAAGGTCAGGCGGTTGCGATAGTCGACGACGCGGGTGTTTGAAGCCGCCGCCGGCACGGTGCGGACGATACCGAGCGCCTCCGCAAAGGCGAGCCTCGCCTGCTTGCGGTCAGCAGCCGCCGAGATCACCTCGCCGCCCGGTACCCGCTCCGGCCCGATCGTGTGCAGCAGGGCGAGAGCGGCGGCGAGCGCGGTTTTCCGGTTTCCTCTCGGGAGCAGCAGCACCACGGTCTTGACGATGCGCGTGCCGTCTTCATGGCGAGGGCCATAGATGCGGCGCACGATCCGTTCCTGCCAGGGATCGAGCTGGAACGGCCGGCCGGGCAAGCTGCTCTTGGGGTGCTTCAGCATCCGGAGCCAGCGCACCGCGCGCTCGCCTCGCCCCATGGGGTCGGCAATCTCGCTGCCGTCGAAGATCCATTCGGGATAGGTCGAGCGTGCCATGGTCAATCACCCATTCCAAAGAGGTCATCCTGTCCGTCATCTGCCGCGCCACGGGCGGCCGGCCGAGATCGGCTGACAGGGGTAAGACCGAGCTCGCCGGCGAGCAGGCGCGCCTGCGTCTGGGCATCGGAGGAGATCGCCACGGCCGGGTGTTTCTTCGGCCCGGTCTTGCTGTGGTAGATCATGCCCTCGCTGGAGATCACCCGCTCAGCTTCCGCCGCCCGGCCGACCGCGACGCAATAATTCGCCAGGGTGGCGACGTCGGTCATGGTGAGGGTTCGGCGTTCCTCGATCAGGATCGGCGCCACGCGCTCCCACTCCGCGCGGGCATCCTCGGACAGCCAGTCCGGCGGATCCAGCGGGCCGCGCACCGGCGAGGAAGCCGGAACGATATGTTGGGGCTTGGCGCCACGCATGGCGATCACCTCTCCCATGACGGGGGCGCCGTCCGTTGCTCACCCCGATTCTGGGCGCGCTTCTCCTGTGCCTGCTTCCACCGGCTATGGCAGGAGGTGCAGAGCGGCTGCCAGTTGGAGCGCGACCAGAACAGGCGCTGATCGCCCTTGTGCGGGATGATGTGGTCGACGACGCAGGCCGGCGCGCCGCAGCCCGGCCGGGCGCAACGCGGATGCAGCTTCAGGAAGGCCGCGCGCTCGCGGTCCCACTTGCTGTCATAGCCGCGCTCCCGCGCCGGCGGTCGACGCTGGTCCTGTTCAGCCTTGCGCTTGCGTTGGCAGGGGCAGTGCTCGCCCGAGGCGATGCGATGGCCGCAGCCGCAGATGCGTGGTGCCCGGATCGGCATGGCGCCCTCACGCGAAGCCCGGCAGCCGATACGGCGCCAGGAGCTCGGTGACATCAGCGGGAAGCGCCGAGGTCATGCCATAGGAGAAGGAGCCGATGCCCTCGACGTCGTCGCTGCGCACCGTCTGGTCGCGGCCGCGCGTCAGGAAGGCATTCCGCACCGCGAGAATGGCCGCGCGCTCGATATCGGGCGGAAGATCGCGCGCCTCACCCGCCGGGAGGAAGCCGGCGGTGTAGTCCACCAAGACGCGGCCCGGCGACCAGATGGACCGGGCGCCGGAGGTGGTGAGGCGGTAGAGCGTGCCGGGGCCGGCATCGGCCTCATAAAGCGAGGGCGCCAGGGTGTTCGCCTCCGTGGTGACGGAGACGATTTCCGAGACGGGGAAGCGCGTCAGGACCAGCGCCTCGGCGGGCGCCGTCAGGTGGATCGTCTCGCGGACGCCCTCGCGCACTAGGCTGCGCCCGCACCAGCTCTCGATCGCGCGGCTCATCTGGGTGATGAGGCCATTGAGATAGCCGTCATGCTGGCTGTCGAGCGCCATCTCGAGCTCGGCTTTCACCGCTGCAAGGGTGGCGAGATCGCGGGTCGTCGCAGGCGCGGTGACGGTCAGCATGGCATTTCCTCGCGAATGAAAGGCGGGCGCAGCCTCACGCTGCGCCCGCCGGTGAGCCCTTGGCCTGCTATGGGGTGCAGGCTGGTGCTCGCGACCTTCCCCGCCTTGCCTCCCATCAACCCCGTTTGGCAGGGGGGCGCCGGAGAGGCGGGGTTTCCGTTGTTGGGCAGGCCGCTACATGCCCTCAGAGGGAGGCGCCCGAACGGGTCAGGCCACGGGACGCTCGCGCGCGTGGCCCTTGATGACGGTGGCCGAGAGCGGCGTGGCGGTGCCGTGCGTGCCGGAGAAGTCCGCCAGCAGCTTCAGGAACCGCTTGTTTCCGACATAGCCGACGCGGGTGATCGAGGGCGCGGCGTGGGCGGCGACCAGTGCCTTGACGATGCCGCCGGCGCCGACGCTGGCGAGCCCCTGCACGTCGTCGATCGTGACGGCGGTATAGGTCGCATCGTCATCCGAGTGCGTCAGCTTGAACTCGATCTTGTTCGTGCCGTTGAAGCTGATGCCGCCGATACCGACGTGGATCGCCAGCATGGCGGCGTCGAAGCCCTTGATGTCGATCGCCGATGGAGTGTTGTCCGCTCCATAGGCGGCCGGCGGGACGGCCTCGACGACGGCGATGTTGCTGATGATGTCGCGCATGGAAAGCCCTCCGGTGAGCGCGTGAAGGGGAATGGCGACCGTCAGGCCGCCATCTTGAGCTTGCGGAGCGCGCGGGCCTGCACGACGCCGGCGCCGGTGCGGCGGGTGGCGTGAATGCGGGTGATGCCTTCGGTGGCGCGGAGGTACGGATTGACGAGGATCGAGAGCGCCAGGCGGTCGACGATCCGGTAAGCCGTCGCGAAGTCGCCGAACAGGACGGGATAGGCGTTCGCCGCCACATCAGGCATGTCGACCGCTTCCACCACCGGCCGGCCGAGGAGCCGCTCCGGTTGACCCTCCTGATAGCTCGGCTGCCAGAGATAATTGCCCTGACCGTCCTTCATGGTGCGCAGCTTGGCGAGGGTGCCGCCGTTCATCAGCCAGGAACCGCGAACGCGGTAGGCCTGCGGCACAGCGTGCATGAGGGCGATGAGCTGGTCGGCGGAAAGGAGCGTCGCGTGCCCGTTGAGAATCTCGGGAATGCCGGCGGCTGTCAGCAGCCCTTCCGGCTGGAGCACGCCATTGCCGGAGACGAAGGCGAGGCCTTCCTTCTGGCCGAAGTCTTCCGCGAGGGCGAGCCGCACCTCCGCCTCAGCGACGCCGCCGCTGTCGGCGAGCAGCTGGTTGCTCACGTCGACATAGGTGTTCACCTCGCGGATCGGGATCTCAACCTGACCGAAGGCCGGTTCGCTGCCCTCCTGCGCCTGCGTCTCGCCCTTCCACTTGGCGTTGGTGATGCCGGTGCGTTTGGGATAGCTGACCGCCGGTGCAACCGTCGTGCGGACGGTGGCGAGGGTGCGGATCGGCGAGAACTCCACCAGGTCGCGGATGAACTCCGCCGACATCTCGGTCGGCGCGAGATAGCCGCCCTGCGTGTCGCTGGAGACGGTGAGCACCTTCAGCTCGGCATCGGGGGCGCGATCGCCATGGCGCATATAGGCGCCGAAGGCCTTCTGCTCGACGCTCGGCTCGCCCTTGGTCTCGGTGCCGCCCGGCCGGTTCATCTTCGCCTCGATCTTGTCGAGCCGCTCATTGAGCTTCGCCGCCGGATCGTCCTTCTTGTTGTCCGGCTTGGCGCCCTTGCCCTCCAGCGCCGTGATGCGGTCGCCGAGCGACTTCTGGCCATCGGTGACGGTCTTGGTGAGATCGCCGATCGCCTTGGTGACGATCTCATTCGGATCGTCGTTCTCACCCTTCAGGACGACCGCGCCGGGCGCCAGCGCATGCAGATAGGTATGCTTCATCGTCAGCTTCCTCGAATGGCCGCATCAGCGCGGCGGATGATGTCGGCGAGGGCGAGAGCGCCCGCTGCGGACTTGGCCGAAGTGACCTTCGCGCCGGGGTGCATGGGCGCGCTCACCAGCGACACCTCGAACAGCTCAAGCGCCTTGATGGTGCGCCCGCCGCCGGTGCGGGCCGTGGCCTTCTTGGTGACGAAGCCGATGGACAGGCCGCGCACGGCGCCGGCCTTCACCAGCGCGCGGACCTCGCGGGCGCGGGCCACCTCATCGACCAGCAGCCGGCCGGAGACGTGCAGCCCGTCCGCCTTCTCCTCGATGCGGTCCCAGGCGCCGACGGGATCATTGAGGTCGTGACCGAACAGCATCGGCAGCGGCAGCTTCAGCCCCTTGAAGGCGCCCGGCTCGATCCAGTCGCCGATGCGATCGGGTGCGCCGAACTTCCACGCCAGGCCGGAGATCAGGCCGCTATCGTCGGCGAGCACCTTGGTCTCGATGAAGGCGCGTTCCATCAGTCTTCCTCGCGGCGCGCCGGCCCGGTGGTGCGGGTGGTCACGGTGACGTTGGGATTGGCGTATTCCTCGCCGCCGGCGCGTGGCGGCAGGTCGAGCCAGTCGCGGCCCTCATTGGAGTTGAGAACCCGCGCCGAGATCAGCGAGGAAATGGCCGTGGCGCGCTCGGTCAGGCTGGCGCGGGTAAGGTCGTCACGATCGAAGGCCATGCGGTACTCGTGCCGCTCTTCCGGCGTGAACAGCGCCCGGCGCAATGCGCCCTCGAGCGCCCGCAACCAGGGCTCCAGCGAGTAGGTCAGGAACTCCTTGCCCATCTGCTCGGAGTTGGACCAAGTGGCGCGGTCCAATTCGTAGAGCATGCTCGGCGGCACGCGGAAGGCGCGGGCGACCTCGATAATCTGGAATTTGCGCAGCTCGAGGAACTGGGCATCCGTGCTGGCGAGGGTGAGCTGGGTGTATTTGGCGTCGTCATCCAGAACGGCAGTGCCGCCCGATTTGCCGGGGCCGTGCGCCGCATTCCAGCCGTCCTTGGCCCGCCGCGCACCCTCCGGGGTGAGCTTTCCCTTGAATGAGATCACGCCGGACGGCCGGGCCCCATCCTTGAACAGCCGGCCGGCGTGTTGCTCCATCACCTTGGCCACGCCGATCGCATCGGCCGCCAGCGACAGCGGACAGCGCGCGAAGGGCGAGCGCAGGTGCACCACGTCGTCCGCCGACACCGGCACATTGTTGATGCGGAAGCTCGGCTCCAGCCGGCCATCGCCGGAATAGTCGACCGTGAAGTGCGCCGGCTCATAGCGCACCAGCTCGATCACGCGCCCGTCGACCTTGTTCGCCAGAGCAAGCGACCCCTTGTCGCTGACGAGTGCGGCGCCGATCATGTCGCGGACGATGTCGAAAGCGCTGGTCCAGTCGTTCGGTCGATCGGCAAGCAGCCGTGCAACGGGATGATCCGGCGCCTCAACCTCGGCATCGCCGACGCGGCGCATGACCTTCAGGTCGAGGCAGGCCGCCGCTTCCGAGATCAGCCGGATCGCCGACTGTACGGCCGGCACGGTCAAGGCCTGAGCCGCTCCAACAGACAGGCCGGAGGGCAGCGCGCCGAACATCGCCTGAAGCTCCGAATCCGGAGCCGCCATGCTCTTGCGTTCCCTGAACCATCCCGCGACCCGCTGAAGCACTTCCGACCTCTACTAACCAATTGATAAATAGTGAAAAACCCTATTTAGCCCGCATCACGCGCGTTCCACCCCAGGCGGTCCCGCGCCCCTACGGCAAAGTCGCCGACCACCCCCCGGTCACGTCGCCACCTCGTCGTCATCGCGCTCGCCGCTGGCGATCCGCATGCGATCCAGCGCGCTCTCGCCGGGAGGGCGAAGCATCGGCAGGCTACGACCGCGATAGCGGCCCGGCGTCCGACCAGGAGGAGAAGCAAAGACAAAGGCGGCGGCCGGCGCGCGGCCGATCTCCCGGAGGCAGAAGCGGCGCCATTGCTTCCAAGCCAGCGTATCGGCCTCGACAAACACCCATGCCTCGTCCGGCAGGCCGAACACGGCGCAGTTCGCCAGCTGGGCATGCGGCGAAGCGGTCGGGCGAGCCGAGGCGCTGATGAGGGTCTGATATCGCATAGATGATTCTATGCGCTCAGCGTGCTCGATCGAACAGACACCTACTTCTATCAGTTTATCTCACGCCGCTGATGTCATCACCTCGCAGGTCAGCGACATCGACACACTTATGGCGAGACAAGGTATCTGGCGACAGCGCCGCTTGTGCTCCAAAACTGAAGAGAGCTCTTTCAGTCTTCTCTGTGCTCTTCGTGGGGTTCAGATTTTTGCCTTGTGAGATCGTTTTGGACCCTATCGGCCGGTGAGCCGTCGGCCCACGCTTCAGCCACGTCCGCCACTCCGGCGAGACGATCTCGACGCGGTTCGGCAGATGCTTGCGGCCGCGTTGCGGTCGATGGGTGATCTTGATGATCCCGAGCCGGCGGGCCTCGTGCAGCGCATTCTGTGCCGAAGTCCGGCACACCCCGGCGAGCGCCGCGAGCTTGTCGATCGGCAGCTCACACGCGCCATGGTGCTTCACCTCGCCGGCGACGATGGCGAGCGCCGCGCTCTCGCTTTCGGTGAACAGGCTTGCCAGCGCCGCCGGCATGGGCGCGGATCGGGCGAGACCACGGCGCCGCCTCTTGGACGCCTCCCGGTCTGGCGAGGTCTGGCGCCGGCGCGGCTTGAACCGGCTCAGATCGACGGGGACTGACGCCCGGCGCGGTTCGTCAACTGGCTTGCGCTTGGCGCTGGCGAGCATGGCTAGCCCGTTGGCATCGTCATCCGACAAGGCGCCCGCCAGATTCTGCCGCCAGATCGCCGCTGTCAGGCGATCCAGCTCGGCGCCCCCGCTCGCCTGACTAATGGCGACGCGGAAGGTCTCGACGACCGCAACTGCGCTCATCGGCCCCGCCCCACGGCGGTCATGGCAGCTCTCAATGAGGGGAAGGTGCCGAGCGCCTCACCCTCGGCGTCCAGGGCACGGAAGCTGCAGGCGACGCTCTCGAGAGAGCCCAGCCGTTCCCGCCCGTCATAAACCGTGCCGCAGGGCCGTGTCGGAGCTCGCGAAAGTGGGACGCGGCAGGTTGTATCGCTACCGGAAACCCTATGTTCTTCTTTTGTCCCGACCGAACCTAAGCCATTGTCACTTCTTGCGACGGGTCGGCCTACCGGGCCCACCAGTCTTTTCAAACTCTCATCCGGAACCGCCGGACGCCGCTCGGTCGCATGGGCCTTGAGGCAGCGGCAACGCGCGCTGGTGTGATCGGCTCCGGCTACGCCCGCCCTTGACGTTGGGCACCCCGACGTCATTTCGAGGGCGACGCTCCGCCGATGGAGACAGAAACGACGAGGCCCGATGATGCATGCCCCCTCCTTCACCTCCGGCTTTCTGCCAGCGCTTCCTGCTGCGTTTCCTGCCGCGAATCCCGCCGCCTGCACCTCCGCCTGGCTGGCGGCGGCTCTTGCCGCCTTTTTCGGCCTGTCCCTGCCCGCCTCCGCGCAGGCGCGGCCGAACTCGCTCGGCATGAGCTGCGCGCAGGCGCAGGCGCTCGTGCAGCGCGAGGGGGCGGTGGTCATCGGTACCGGGCCCAACCTCTATGACCGCTTCGTCACTGATGCCGGCTATTGCACCTCCAAGCGTTCCAAGCCGGCCTGGATCGCCACCCGCGACACGCCCCAATGCCTTGTCGGCCAGCTTTGCCGCGAGCGGCGCTTCCGCTGGCGCTGAGACCCGCTCCGCTCCGGCGCCGCCTAAACGGTTGCGCGATACGCCGACGGGGGGCATAAGCGCGGCAAAGAGTTTGGAGGAATTCCATGCCCGCCTATCGTTCCCGCACCACCACCCATGGGCGCAACATGGCCGGCGCGCGCGGCCTGTGGCGCGCCACCGGCATGAAGGACGGCGATTTCGGCAAGCCGATCATCGCCGTGGTCAATTCCTTCACCCAGTTCGTGCCCGGCCATGTCCATCTGAAGGACCTCGGCCAGCTGGTGGCGCGCGAGATCGAGGCGGCGGGCGGCGTCGCCAAGGAATTCAACACCATCGCCGTCGATGACGGCATCGCCATGGGCCATGACGGCATGCTCTATTCGCTGCCCTCGCGCGAATTGATCGCCGACAGCGTGGAGTACATGGTCAACGCCCATTGCGCCGACGCCATGGTCTGCATCTCCAATTGCGACAAGATCACCCCTGGCATGCTGATGGCGTCGCTGCGCCTCAACATCCCCACCGTCTTCGTTTCCGGCGGCCCGATGGAGGCCGGCAAGGTGGTGCTGAATGGCAAGACCAAGGCGCTCGACTTGGTCGATGCGATGGTCGCCGCCGCCGACGACCGCGTCTCGGAAGAAGACGTGGCGGTGATCGAGCGCTCGGCCTGCCCGACCTGCGGCTCCTGCTCGGGCATGTTCACCGCCAATTCGATGAACTGCCTCACCGAGGCGCTCGGCCTCGCCCTCCCGGGCAACGGCTCGACGCTGGCGACGCACGCCGACCGCAAGCGGCTGTTCGTCGAGGCGGGCCACACCATCGTCGATCTCGCCCGCCGCTATTACGAGCAGGACGATGCCAGCATCCTGCCGCGCTCGGTGGCGAGCTTCGCCGCCTTCGAGAACGCGATGACGCTCGACATCGCCATGGGCGGTTCCACCAACACCGTGCTGCACCTGCTCGCCGCCGCCCATGAGGGCGAGGTGCCCTTCACCATGGCCGATATCGACCGGCTCTCGCGCCGCGTGCCGGTGCTGTGCAAGGTCGCCCCGGCGGTACCTGATGTGCATGTGGAAGACGTCCACCGCGCCGGCGGCATCATGGGCATTCTCGGCGAACTCGACCGCGCCGGCCTGCTCGACACCTCCGTCGGCTCCATCCACGCCACCTCGCTCGGCGCCGCGCTGGAGCACTGGGACGTGAAGCGCAATGCCAGCGAAGCGGTGCACGAATTCTTCCGCGCCGCGCCGGGCGGGGTGCCGACCCAGGTCGCCTTCAGCCAGGCCGCCCGCTATGACGAGGTCGATCTCGACCGCGAGAGCGGCGTCATCCGCGATTCCGCGCACGCCTTCTCCCGCGATGGCGGCCTCGCCGTGCTCTACGGCAACCTCGCCGAGGATGGCTGCATCGTGAAGACCGCCGGCGTCGACGAGAGCATCCTGAAATTCACCGGCACCGCCCGGGTGTTCGAGAGCCAGGACGACGCGGTCTCCGGCATTCTCGGCAACCGGGTGAAGCCGGGCCAGATCGTGCTCATCCGTTATGAGGGCCCGCGCGGCGGGCCGGGCATGCAGGAAATGCTCTACCCGACCAGCTATCTGAAGTCGAAGGGCCTCGGCAAGGAGTGCGCGCTCATCACCGATGGCCGCTTCTCCGGTGGTTCCTCGGGCCTGTCGATCGGCCATGTCTCGCCGGAAGCGGCGGAAGGCGGCACGATCGGGCTGGTGCGCGAGGGCGATGTGATCGAGATCGACATCCCCAACCGGCGCATCCACCTCGCGGTGGACGAGGCCGAACTCGCCGCTCGCCGCGAGGAGCAGCAGGCCAAGGGCTGGGTGCCGGCCGAACCGCGCAAGCGCAACGTCACCACCGCGCTCAAGGCCTATGCCGCGCTGGCCACCAGCGCCGCCAAGGGTGCGGTGCGGCAGATCCCCTGAGCGGGCAACGACCCGATGGCCGCGCCAGGCGCCGGCCATCCGCCACAAGCGAATGGGAGGCGGGGCCGCAGGCTCCGCCTTCTTCGCTTCGATCCTCAAGACGACCCATGGAGGCCCTGATGGCCGACGAAGACGACGCCTATGTCTATGATGAAGCCACCGGCGAATGGCGCCCGGCCTCGGAAATAAAGGCGGCCACCACCGCCGCGGTGGAGGTGCGCGATGCTTCCGGCACCGTGCTGGCCGACGGCGATTCCGTCGTGCTGATCAAGGACCTGAAGGTGAAGGGCGCCGGCCAGACGCTGAAGCAGGGCACGGTGATCAAGACCATCCGCCTCACCGACAACCCGGACGAGATCGACTGCCGTTTCGAGGGCATCAAGGGCCTGGTCCTGCGCACCGAATTCGTGCGCAAGCGCGGCTGAGACGGCGGCGGCCACGTGGCGCGCCGCGTGGTGGCATGGTAGCTTTGGCCGTGCCACCGCTCACCCCCGCAGGTTGATCCATGAGAAAGCTCGTTCTCGCCTTCGCCCTTGCCGGCGCTGCCGCCGCTTGCCTGCCCCACGCCGCTTTGGCGGACAAGATTGACCTCTCCACCACGACCTGCGCGCAGTTCCTGGAGAGCGACAAGACCGAGATCATGCTGACGCTGGCCTGGCTCGACGCCTATTACAAGGATGTCGACGCGCCGCCTGTTATCGACACCGACAAATTCGTCGAGAATGCCGGCAAGCTCGGCGAATACTGCGCCGCAAATCCCAGCATCGGCCTCATTACCGCCGCCGACGAGATGTTCGACAACTGACAGCGGCCGGCGCGCCTTCGGGGCACGCTCCAGCGCAATGAGCGAACACGCCTGGCCCGATCCGCCGACGCGGGAGGCTGCCCGGCGTGGGCTTCAGGCATGGAAACATCCTGCCTGCGACGCGAGAGGCGCGCGCATGGCGCCTCTCGCGGTAATATATTCATGCAACTTCGGTAACATCCGGCCAGTAGAATGGGCAGAAACTACCATATTGCAGCCAAGAGGTAGCAAATTAGGGCCGCAACAAAGCTTCAAATATTTGGAACCATACGTAATCTTCAGGATTATTCCTCACACAAACCGGAGGATATCCTATGATCAACGTTAAGACGACTTCTGCGGCCGTTCTCGCGGCGATGCTTGCTCTCAGCGCCCCGGCTTTCGCCCAGAGCTCCGGCTCGGACGGCACGTCGTCGAGCGCGGGCGCCAATACGGGCGGCTCCGCCACCGGCAATTCCGGCACCACCGACAGCCGCTCCACCCCGGCCGGCGAGATGAACCCCGCTGCGGGCTCGGGGATGGACTCCTCTGAGGGTCGCAACACCACCACCGGCACCATGGGCACGACTGCGGGCGGCACCGCGCCGGCCAATGCTGACCAGCCGGACGACACCAAGTCGAACCGCGACTGCACCAGCAAGCAGACCCCCTGCTGATCGCACGCCAACCTCGCTTTACTGGAAAGGCCGCCCTCTCCCCGGGGCGGCCCTTTTCGTTCGCGGATAAGCGGCTGCGAGGCGCCGGCCAACCGCGCGGCGATAAGAGGCGCGATTGCGAACAAAACGCGAAACGTGCTCTCTGGGCGGGAGATTCCCTCCCCGGAGATTCGTGCGCCCATGCTTCCCGCCGCCTATCTCGACCGGCTCAACCCGCAGCAGCGGCGGGCGGTTGAACATGGCATCACCGGCACTGGCGAGGTGGTCGGCGGGCCGCTCCTGGTCATTGCCGGCGCGGGCTCGGGCAAGACCGACACCCTCGCCCACCGCGTCGCCCATCTCATCGTCAACCGCGCCGATCCGCGCCGCATCCTGCTGCTCACCTTCTCGCGCCGGGCGGCGGCGGAGATGGCGCGCCGGGTCGAGCGCATCGCCGCCAAGGTGCTGGGGCCTGACGCACGGGCGCTGACCGAAGGGCTCACCTGGGCCGGCACCTTTCACGGCATCGGCGCCCGCCTGCTGCGCGACCATGCGCTTGAGATCGGCCTCGACCCGACCTTCACCATCCATGACCGCGAGGACAGCGCCGACCTCATCAATCTCATCCGCCATGAGCTGGGCTTCTCAAAGACGGAGAAGCGCTTCCCCACCAAGGGCACCCTGCTCGCCATCTATTCCCGCGCGGTGAATGCCGAGCAGAAGCTGGAAGAGGTGATCGGCCGCGCCTTCCCCTGGTGCGCCGGGTGGAGCGGAGAGCTGAAGGCGATCTTCTCCGCCTATGTCGAGGCCAAGCAGCGCCAGAACGTGCTCGATTACGACGATCTGCTGCTCTATTGGGCGCAGATGATGGGCGAGCCCGCTTTGGCCGGCGAGGTGTCAGGCCGCTTCGACCATGTGCTGATCGACGAGTATCAGGACACCAACAGGCTCCAGTCCTCGATCCTGCTGGGGCTGAAGCCGGACGGGCGCGGCCTCACCGTGGTCGGCGACGACGCGCAGTCGATCTATTCCTTCCGCGCCGCCACGGTGCGCAACATTCTCGACTTCCCCGGCCACTTCACGCCCCGCGCCGACACCATCATGCTGGAGCAGAATTACCGCTCGACCCAGCCCATCCTCGCCGCCGCCAATGCGGTGATCGATTTCGCCAGCGAGCGCTACGCCAAGAATCTCTGGTCCGAGCGCGCCACAGGCGAGCGGCCGGTGCTGGTGAGCGTGCGCGACGAGATCGACCAGGCGAATTTCATCGCCACCCGCGTGCTGGAAAACCGTGAGGACGGCATCGCCCTCAAGCAGCAGGCGGTGCTGTTCCGCGCCGCCCATCACAGCGGCCCGCTGGAGGTGGAGCTCACCCGCCGCAACATTCCGTTCGTGAAGTTCGGCGGGCTTAAATTTCTCGATTCCGCCCATGTGAAGGACGTGCTGGGCGTGCTGCGCTTCGTCGAGAACCCGCGCGACCGCGTCGCCGGCTTCCGCGTGCTGCGCCTGCTCTCGGGCCTCGGCCCGGCCACCGCCGGGCGCATTCTCGACTCGGTCGATGCCGCCGGCACGCTGCTGCCGGCGCTGGAGGCGGTGACGCCCCCGGCCCGCGCCGAGCAGGAATGGCCCGCCTTCCTCGCCATGGCGCGCGAGCTGAAGGCGAACAGCGCGGGCTGGCCGGGCGAGCTCGACCTCGTGCGCGCCTGGTACGAGCCGCTGCTGGAGCGCCTGCACGAGGATGCCGGCAGCCGGCAGGCCGATCTGGTGCAACTCGCCCAGATCGCCGCGAGCTACCCCTCCCGCGCCCGCTTCCTCACCGAGCTGACGCTCGACCCGCCGGACGCCACCAGCGCCGAGGCCGGGCCGCCGCACCGCGACGAGGATTATCTCATCCTCTCCACCATCCATTCGGCCAAGGGGCAGGAATGGAAATCGGTGTTCGTGCTCAACGCGGTGGATGGCTGTATCCCAAGCGATCTCGGCACCGGCACGCGCGAGGAGATCGAGGAGGAGCGGCGCCTGCTCTATGTCGCCATGACCCGGGCGAAGGACAGCCTGCATCTGATGCTGCCGCAGCGCTTCTTCACCCATGGCCAGGCCGCGCGCGGCGACCGCCATGTCTATGCCGCCCGCACCCGCTTCATCCCGCCCACCATCCTCGGCCGCTTCGCCATGGCCAGCTGGCCGCCGGCGACGGCGGACGCGGCCGGCCGGCCAAGCGAACCGCGCGCGGCGGTCGATATCGGCGCGCGCATGCGGGCGATGTGGAAGTAGGGCTGCTTTCCCGCGCCCCCGCCCCCTCCCTCATCCCCGGGCTTGACCCGGGGACCCAGCCGAGCTGCCGGCGCGGCGTGCGAAAGCCTGGCTGGCCGGGTCAAGCCCGGTCCTGAGGGAAGACTGCGCGGGCAAGGAGGAGCGAGGCTTCATGCTGGACGACGCGGGGTCTGGCCAGCCCCTCAACGAATCCGCACCCCCGGCCCGTGCTCGCCGGGCGGCAGCAGCATCACCCCGGCTTCCTGCAGCGTGTTGACCAGCAGGGTTTCGGTGCCGCGATGAAGCACATGGCGGTGCCGCTCGAAATCGCGCACGGTGCTACGGGAAACGCCGGCGCGCTCGGCCAGATGCTCCTGCGTCCAGTCGAGAAGCCCACGTGCCGCGCGGCATTGTTCGGGCGCCAGTTCCATCGTTTCTGCCTTGCGTGAAGACGACCAAATCAACCATAATGGGCGACATCTCGCAAGACGCTGAGGATTAACCGCCCGCAGGGAGGCTCCCGCTACCTATGCCGCATGACACGCTCCTCCTCGTCGCGCTGGCCCTGCCGTTCCTGGGCAGCCTCGCTGCGGGGTTCCTGCCGACCCATGCGCGCAATGCGGCGGCGGTTCTGGCGGGCAGCGTGGCGGTGGCGGGGATGGCGATCACCATCGGGCTCTACGCCACGGTGGCGGAAGGGGCGCCGGTGCAGTTCTGGCTGTCCTGGCTGCCCATGCTGGGGCTCGATTTCAGCCTGCGGCTCGACGGCCTCGCCTGGCTTTTCGCGATGATGATCTTCGGCATCGGCGCGCTCGTCGTGCTCTATGCCCGCTACTACATGTCGCGCGAAGACCCGGTGCCGCGCTTCTTCTCCTTCCTGCTCGCCTTCATGGGCTCGATGATCGGCATCGTGCTGTCGGGCAACCTGATCCAGCTGGTGTTCTTCTGGGAGCTAACCAGCCTGTTCTCCTTCCTGCTGATCGGCTACTGGCACCACAGCGCCAGCGCGCGTGACGGCGCCCGCATGGCGCTCACCGTCACCGGCACCGGCGGGCTGTGCCTGCTGGTCGGGGTGCTGCTGGTCGGGCGCATCGTCGGCAGCTACGACATCGACCAGGTGCTGGAATCGCGCGACCTTATCGTCCAGAGCGATCTCTACGTGCCGGCGCTGGTGCTGATCCTGCTCGGCGCCTTCACCAAGAGCGCGCAGTTCCCGTTCCATTTCTGGCTGCCGCACGCCATGGCGGCGCCGACCCCGGTGTCGGCCTATCTCCACTCCGCCACCATGGTGAAAGCGGGCATCTTCCTGCTGATGCGGCTGTGGCCGGTCATGTCCGGCACCGATGCCTGGTTCTACATGGTGGTGCCGGCCGGGCTGGTGACGCTGCTGCTCGGCGCCTTCATCGCCATCTTCCAGCAGGACCTGAAAGGGCTGCTCGCCTATTCCACCATCAGTCATCTCGGCCTGATCACCCTCCTTCTCGGCCTCGGCAGCCCGCTGGCGGCGGTGGCGGCGATCTTCCACACGCTGAACCACGCCATCTTCAAGGCGTCGCTGTTCATGGCGGCCGGCATCATCGACCATGAGACCGGCACCCGCGACCTGCGCAAGCTGAGCGGGCTCTACCGCTACATGCCGTTCACCGCCACGCTCGCCATGGTCGCCGCCGCCGCCATGGCCGGGGTGCCGCTGCTCAACGGCTTCATTTCCAAGGAGATGTTCTTCGCCGAGGCGGTGGCCGACCATACCGGCTCGCTGCTCGACGACAGCCTGCCCTATTGGGCGACGCTCGCCGGCGTGTTCAGCGTCACCTATTCGCTGCGCTTCATCCTCGGCGTATTCTTCGGCCCCCCGCCCGTCGACCTGCCGCACCGCCCGCACGAGCCGGCGCACTGGATGCGCTTTCCGATCGAGCTGCTGGTGCTGATCTGCCTGCTCATCGGCATCGTGCCGAGCCTGACGGTCGGCCCGGCGCTCGCTACCGCCGTCAAGGGCCTGCTGGATGCCACCCCGCCTTATTACAGCTTGGCGCTCTGGCACGGCTTCAACCTGCCGCTGATGATGAGCCTGATCGCCATGGCCGGCGGCGTGGTGCTGTATCTCGGCCTGCGGCGCTACCTCGAAAGCGGCATCGAGGGCCCGCCGATCCTGCGTGACTTCAAGGGCCAGCGCATTTTCGAGAAGGTGCTGGCCACCCTGTCCTGGCAATGGGCGCGGGCCGCCGAATCGGCGCTCGGCACGCGGCGCCTGCAGCCGCAGATGCGGATCGTCATCTGCCTCGCCGTGGTGGCGGCGCTGGCGCCCTTCCTCGCCAATGGCGCCGTCGGCACGGGCGACATGCCCGGCACGCCGCTGCCGCCCGCCTTCGCCCTGCTGTGGCTGATCGGCGGGGCCTGCGCGCTCGGCGCCGCCTACCAGGCCAAATATCACCGTTTCGCCGCCCTCGTGCTGGTGGGCGGGGCGGGGCTCGTCACCTGCCTCACCTTCGTCTGGCTCTCGGCCCCGGACCTCGCCGTCACCCAGCTGCTGGTGGAGATCGTGACCACGGTGCTGCTGCTGCTCGGCCTGCGCTGGCTGCCCAAGCGCATCGAGGACGTCTATCCCACGCGCCCGCCGCTGAAGGTGCTGCTGCGCCGCTATGTCGATATCACCATCGCCTGCGCGCTCGGCGGGGTGATGGCGTTCCTGGCCTATTGCCTGATGACCCGCCCGCTGACTTCAAGCGTCTCGCGCTTCTTCGTCGAGCGCGCCTATTCGGAAGGCGGCGGCACTAATATCATCAACGTCATCCTGGTCGATTTCCGCGGCTTCGACACGATGGGCGAGATCGTCGTGCTGTGCCTGGCCGCGCTCACCGTCTTCGCCCTGCTGCGCCGCTTCCGTCCCGCGCCGGAGAGCATCCGCACCCCGGAGCAGCAGCGCATCCAGAACGCCTATGACGAGGCCTCGCCCGACCGCTCCCCCGGCGACACGGTGGCCGACTACATGCTGATCCCGCGCCTCATCATGCACTGGCTGTTCCCGGTGATCGCGGTCATGGCGGTCTATCTGTTCATGCGCGGCCATGATCTGCCCGGCGGGGGCTTCGCCGCCGGCATCACCCTCTCCATCGCCTTCGTGGTGCAGTACATGGCGAGCGGGGCGCGCTGGGTGGAAGACCATCTGCGGGTGCTGCCGCTGCGCTGGATGGGGCTGGGCCTGCTCACCTCCTGCGCCACCGGCGTCGGCTCCTGGTGGTTCGGCTATCCCTTCCTCACCTCGCATTTCCAGTATGTGGAGCTTCCGCTCATCGGCAAGATGCCGGCGGCCTCGGCGCTGCTGTTCGATCTCGGCGTGTTCGCGCTGGTGGTCGGCGCCACGGTGCTGATCCTGATCGCCCTCGCCCACCAGTCGCTGCGCAGCTCGCGCGCCGCGCAGGCCAATGAGGGGAGCGACTGATGGAAATCGTCCTCTCCATCGGCATCGGCCTGTTCACCGCCTCGGGCGTGTGGCTGCTGCTGCGCCCGCGCACCTACCAGGTCATCATCGGCCTCGCCTTGCTCTCCTACGCGGTGAACCTGTTCATCTTCGCCATGGCCGGCGGCGGCTTGCGCGTCGATGCGCCGCCCATCCTGGCGCCCGGCGGCGTCGGCGATTCCACGGCCATCGCCGACCCGATCCCGCAGGCGCTGGTGCTGACCGCCATCGTCATCGGCTTCGCCATGACGGCACTGTTCCTGGTGGTGCTGCTGGCGGCACGCGGGCGCACCGGCACCGACCATGTCGACGGACGGGAGCCGGACCGATGACCCCGGTTCTCGACCATCTCGCCATTCTGCCGGTCCTGCTGCCGCTGGCCGTCGGCGCTTTCATGCTGCTGTTCGACGAGCGCCGCCGCCTGCTGAAGATGTCGCTCAGCCTGGCCACCGTCTTCGCGCTGCTGGCCATCGCGGTGACGCTGGTGGTGCTGGTCGGCCTACCCAATGGCGACCGCTGGTCGACCATGATCGTCTACCCCTTGGGCAACTGGCCGCCGCCCTTCGGCATCGTGCTGGTGGTGGACCGGCTGGCGGCGCTGATGCTGCTGCTCACCTCCGTGCTGGGCTGCGCCACGCTGCTCTTCGCCATGGCGCGCTGGCACAAGGCGGGACCGCGCTTCTACACGCTGTTCCTGCTGCTGCTGACCGGCCTCAACGGCGCCTTCCTCACCGGCGACCTGTTCAACCTGTTCGTGTTCTTCGAGATCCTGCTCGCCGCCTCCTACGGGCTGGTGCTGCACGGCTCGGGCACCGCGCGGGTGCGGGCCGGGCTGCACTACATCCCGATCAACCTCGTTGCCTCCTCGCTGTTCCTCATCGGCGTGGCGGTGATCTATGGCGTCACCGGCACGCTCAACATGGCCGATCTCAGCCGGATCGTGCCGACCCTGGCGCCGGAGTCGCGCACGCTGATGGAGGCGGGCGCGGCGGTGCTCGGCATCGCCTTCCTGGTGAAGGCCGGCATGTGGCCGCTCAGCTTCTGGCTGCCGACCACCTATGCCGCCGCCTGCGCGCCGATCGCGGCCATGTTCGCAATCATGACCAAGGTCGGCATCTATGTGATCCTGCGGCTGTTCCTGCTGTGCTTCGGCGACGAGGCGGGCGCCTCGGAGGAGTTCGGCGCGCTCTGGCTGTATTATGGCGGCATGGCCACCATCCTGTTCGGCGGGCTCGGCGTGCTGGCCTCGCAATCGATGCAGCGTCTGGGCGGCTATTCGGTGCTGATCTCCTCCGGCACACTGCTCGCCGCCATCGGCACCGGCAACAGCGCGGTGATATCAGGCGCGCTCTATTATCTTGTCACCTCCACCCTGGCGATCAGCGCCTATTTCCTGCTGGTCGAACTGATCGAGCGCGGCCAGGCGGCCGGCGCCGACGTGCTCGCCGTCACGCTGGAAATCTTCGGCGACCCGGAGGAGGACATCGAGGACGAGGACGAGGAGGTGGGCGTCGCCATTCCCGCCACTATTGCCGTGCTCGGCGGCGCCTTCCTGGCCTCCACGGCGCTGCTCGCCGGCCTGCCGCCGCTCTCCGGCTTCATCGCCAAATTCGCCATGCTGTCGGCGCTGCTGAACGAGGCCGGCGACATCCCCCTCGCCCACTGGTCCTTCGTCGCGCTGCTGATGCTGTCGGGCCTTGCCACCCTCATCGCCATGACCCGCAACGGCATCCGTACCCTCTGGGTGCCGGCGGAGACGGATATTCCGCGGGTGCGCGCCATTGAGGCGATCCCGGTCGGGGCGCTGCTGTTCCTGTGCGCGGCGATGACCTTCGCGGGCGGTCCGGTCATGCGCTACATGGAGGCGACCGCCCAGATCCTCTACTGGCCGAGCGAATATGCCCGCGATGTGCTCGGCGACCGGCCTGCCGGCCATGTCGCGAGCGATCCGCGCGCCAGCGGGCACGGCCCTGCGGGAGGTCCGCCATGAGCCGGCTCAGGCGCGTTCTGCCCTACCCGCTGCTGTTCCTGGCGCTTCTCGGCATGTGGCTGCTGATGACCCAGAGCCTGTCGGCGGGGCAGATCCTGCTCGGGTCGGTCGTCGCTTTCGGCGGCTGCTGGGCGATGGTGGCGCTGGACCCGCCGGCGGCCCGGCTGCGCCGTCCCGGCGCGGTGGCGCGCCTGGCCGGGCGGGTCTTCGTCGACGTGTTCCGCTCCAACCTCGCGGTCGGCAGCATCATCCTTGGCAGTGAGGACCGGCGCACCCATTCCGGCTTCATGAGCCTGCGGCTCGACCTCACCAGCCCCTATGGGCTCGCCGTTCTGGCCATCATCCTCACCTGCACGCCCGGCACGCAATGGGTGCGCTACGACCCCTCGCGGCGCGTGCTGATGCTGCATGTGCTCGACCTCGTGGACGACAGGTACTGGGTGCGGACCATCAAGGAGCGCTATGAGAGCCTGCTGATGGAGATCTTTGAATGAGCGTCGCCATCCTCGGCTGGTCGATCACCCTGGCGCAGGTGCTGCTCACGCTCGCCATGGCCTGCGCGGTGCTGCGCTTCATGCGCGGTCCCCGCGCGCAGGACCGCATCATCGGCCTCGACACCTTCTATGTGAACGCCATGCTGCTGCTCGTCACGCTGGGCATACGCAGCGGCGCCACGCTCTATTTCGAGGCGGCGCTGGTCATCGGCCTGCTCGGCTTCGTCGGCACGGTGGCGCTGGCGAAGTTCCTGATGCGCGGCGAGGTGATCGAATGAGCGCCCCCGACCTGCCGCTCTGGGCGGCCATCCTCGTTTCGTTCTTCCTGGTGGCCGGCGCGCTGGTGACTCTGCTCGGCTCGATCGGCCTGTGGCGGCTGCCGGATTTCTATGCCCGGCTGCACGCCCCCTCACTCGGCGCCACGCTGGGCACCGGACTTATTCTCGTTGCCTCGATGATCTGCTTCTCGGTGCTGCAGGGCCGGCCGCTGGTGCATGAGGTGCTGATCGGCCTGTTCGTCACCATCACCACCCCGGTCACGCTGATGCTGCTGGCCAGCGCCTCGCTCTATCGCGACCGGGTGGAAGGCAACGACGCCGCGCCCAAGAAGGACCCGCCGCCGACCGAGCTGTGAGCGCTGGCCCACCCGCGTCAGCGGCGCGGGTCGTCCGGCTTCTTCGGCGTGCCGTCGAGCGAACCGTCGACCGTCTTCACGGTGTCAGGTGCGAAGCGTCCGCCGTCGCGGGCAGCGGGCTCGCCATCGGTCGGGTGATTGTCGTTGTCGACCTCGCCCAGCGGCGGCTTCATCGGGTCGGACACCGCCGTGGTCCGGTCTTCGAGCACGGCGTCGACATTGGCGGGATCGACGACGACGGGGTTCTGGTCGAGCTTGCGGGGATCAAGAACCATCGGGCGGCCTCCATGGATATGTCAGGAGGTAACGGGCCGGATCGTTGCGAGTTCCCTTGGTATCGGCTCAGGCGTGGAACAGCCGCCGATAAAGCGTCGAGCGGTTGACGCCGAGCCGCCGGGCCGCCTGCGAGACATTGCCGCCGCAGGCCTCCACCGCCTGCCGCATCGCCTCGACAGTGAGCGCGTCGAGCGTGCCCACCGGGGCCGGCGCCGGCGCCGCCAGAATCTCCGGCGGCAGCATGTCCTCACCCACGGGACGGAACGGGTCGGCCAGCGCCGCCAGGGCGCGCAGCGTGCCGGCCAGCTGGCGGAAATTGCCCGGCCAGTCATAGGCGGCAAGCCGCGACTCGCAGGCGTCCGAGAGCGTCAGCCGCTCATCCTCGACTAGGCGTGCCCACAGCGCCCGCACGATCTCCGCACGGTCCGGCAGGCGGCGCAGCGGCGGCAGCTCGACCGTGTAATGGGCGATGCGGAAATACAGGTCCTGCCGGAAGCTGCCGGCCTCCACCAGCAGGCGCAAATCGCGATGGGTGGCGCAGAGCAGGGCGAAATCCACCTTCACCGGCCGGCCGCCGCCGAGCGGGGCGACCTCGCGCTCCTGCAGCACCCGCAGCAGCCGCGACTGCAGCGCCAGCGGCATGTCGCCGATCTCGTCGAGAAACAGCACGCCGCCATCGGCCTCGCGCAGCAGGCCGCGCCGCCCCTGCCGGCGGGCGCCAGTGAAGGCGCCGTCCTCATAGCCGAACAGCTCGGATTCGATCAGCGTCTCGGGGATGGCGGCGCAGTTCACCGCCACGAAGGCCCCGCCGCCGCGCGCGCTCAGCCGGTGGATCTCGCGCGCCGCCAGTTCCTTGCCGGTGCCGGTCTCGCCGCGGATCAGCACCGGCACATCGGCGCCGACCATCCGCACCGCCCGTGCCAGCGCCGCCCGCTCCTCGGCGCCGAGCAGCGGGCCTTCCTCGCGACGTGCCGGGCGCGGCTTCGGCGTGGCGTGAGGCCGCGCGCCCGAGCCCTCGAAGCGGCCATAAAGCGGCCCGCCGCCGCGCCCGCGCAGCGCCTGCGTCTCGCCATCCGTGCCGCCGGGCAGCCGCTCCAGCAGATCGCCGGCCCGCTTGTCCCCGAGCGCCGACCAGTCGGCGCCGACCAGCCCGAGCCCGGCCCGGTTGGCCGCCACCAGCCGCTCGTCCTCGAACACCAGCACGCCCTCGCGCGAGGTGCCGAGCAGCGCCCGGTCGGCCTGCAGCCGCAACACCCGGCGGCCGGCAAAACCCTCGTCGAAGAAGCGGTGCTCGATCTGCTCCACCGCCAGCCGCACCAGCCCGAGCGCATGGCGATGGTCCACCGCCGCCGGGCCCGACATGTCGAGCGCACCCACCGTCTGGCCATAGGGGTCGAGGATCGGCGCCGCCGAGCAGCTCAAAATGCCATGCGGGTCATAATAGTGCTCGCCGCCATGGACGCAGATCGGCCGGCCCTCGACCAGCGCCGTTCCTACCGCATTGGTGCCGGTGGAGGCCTCGCCCCACAGCACGCCGGGCCGCAGCGCCACCTGCGCCGCCCGCGCGGCGAAATCGGCATGGCCCAGCGCGTCGAGGATCAGCCCCTCGGCATCGGTGAGGATGACCACGCAGCCGGTCTGCATCGCGTCGGCATACAGGCTTTCGATTTCCGGCCGGCACAGCCGGCGCAGGCGCTCGTGGCGCTCGGCAATGGCGCTGAGCTCATGGGCGGTCAGCGGTTCGAGACGCGGCAGGGCGGCGCTGTCGAGCCCGCGCTCGGCGCAGCGCTTCCATGAGCGCAGGATTGGCTCGGGAACCAGCGCCGCCAGCGGCCGGTCCTGGAGGCCGAGCTGGAAGAACTGCTTGCGCGCGGCCAGAACGGCGCGCGGCGAGGCCTCTTGGCGCATGCGATCCTCCCGGAGCGTTGCAAAATGCCACACATGTCGCAGGTCTTGTTGTTCTTTCCGACAGTCTGCACCAAGTTTTCAGCCCGCGTCCATCGGTATCATCCTCAACCCTACGCGAGTACATCGCCGATCCGAGCAATTCCAATCCTTTGCCGTGCCGCAACAACGATTTTTTGCACTGCGGAACGCGTCTGGCACGGCCGCTGCAATATTGAGTGTCCCAGTCTGGGAGGATCCAATGAACAAGCCAGAAATCGCCATCACCAAGCAGTCGCCCTTCAAGGCCCGCTACGGCAACTTCATCGGCGGTAAGTTCGTCGAGCCGGTCGCCGGCCGTTATTTCGACAACACCTCGCCCGTCACCGGCGGCAAGATCTGCGAGATCGCCCGCTCCGACGCGGACGATATCGAGACGGCACTCGACGCCGCCCATGCCGCCAAGGATGCCTGGGGCAAGACCTCGGCCGCCGAGCGCGCGATCATCCTCAACAAGATCGCCGACCGCATGGAGGAAAATCTCGACCTCCTCGCGCTCGCCGAGACGTGGGACAACGGCAAGCCGATCCGCGAGACCACCGCGGCCGACATGCCGCTGGCCATTGACCATTTCCGCTATTTCGCTGGCGCCGTCCGCGCCCAGGAAGGCGGCATCAGCGAGATCGACCACGACACCATCGCCTATCATTTCCACGAGCCGCTCGGCGTCGTCGGGCAGATCATCCCGTGGAACTTCCCGATCCTGATGGCGGTGTGGAAGCTGGCCCCCGCGCTGGCGGCAGGCAACTGCGTGGTGCTGAAGCCGGCCGAACAGACCCCGGCCTCCATCCTGGTGCTAGCCGAACTGATCGCCGACCTGCTGCCTCCGGGCGTGCTGAACATCGTCAACGGCTTCGGCCTTGAGGCCGGCAAGCCGCTCGCCAGCTCCAGCCGCATCGCCAAGATCGCCTTCACCGGCGAGACGACGACAGGCCGGCTGATCATGCAGTATGCCAGCCAGAACCTCATCCCGGTCACGCTGGAGCTGGGCGGTAAGTCGCCGAACATCTTCTTCGCCGACGTGGTGGCCGAGGACGACGATTTCTTCGACAAGGCGGTCGAGGGCTTCGTCATGTTCGCGCTCAACCAGGGCGAGGTCTGCACCTGCCCGAGCCGCGCGCTGATCCAGGAAAGCATCTATGACCGCTTCATGGAGAAGGCGCTGAAGCGGGTGGCGGCCATCGTCCAGGGCTCGCCGCTCGACCCGGCGACCATGATCGGCGCCCAGGCCTCGTCCGAGCAGCTGGAAAAGATCCTGTCCTATATCGACATCGGCAAGCAGGAAGGCGCCGAGGTTCTGATCGGCGGCGAGCGCAACGATCTCGGCGGCGACCTCGCGGGCGGCTATTACGTCAAGCCGACCGTGTTCAAGGGCCACAACAAGATGCGGATCTTCCAGGAGGAGATCTTCGGCCCTGTCGTCTCCGTGACCACCTTCACCGACGATGCGGAAGCGCTCCACATCGCCAACGACACGCTCTACGGCCTCGGCGCCGGCGTGTGGACCCGCGACGGCAACCGCGCCTACCGCTTCGGCCGCGCCATCCAGGCCGGCCGGGTGTGGACGAACTGCTACCACGCCTATCCCGCCCACGCGGCGTTCGGCGGCTACAAGCAGTCCGGCATCGGTCGCGAGAACCACAAGATGATGCTCGACCACTACCAGCAGACCAAGAACATGCTGGTCAGCTACAGCCCGAAGAAGCTCGGCTTCTTCTGAGCGAGCCGGCATGAGCTTTCCTCTCCCCATCGGGGAGGGGTGGCCCGCGAAGCGGGTCGGTGAGGGGTAGCCCAAACGCCCCTCACCCCAGCCCTCTCCCCGATGGGGAGAGGGAGCTTTCACGGGAGTTTCCATGGACACGCTGACAGCCGCACCGGCACCGCCGGCGACCGAATCCATCCCTCGCGTCCTCGCCACCGAGGCGGCGCTGACCCTTATCGCCACGCTCACGGCCGAACACGGCAAGCTGCTGTTCCACCAGTCCGGCGGCTGCTGCGATGGGTCGTCCCCCATGTGCTACGCACAGGGCGACTACATTGTCGGCGATCGCGACGTGCGCATGGGCGAGATCGGCGGCGCGCCGTTCTATATGAGCCCGTCGCAGTTCGAGTACTGGCAGCATACCCAGCTCATCATCGATGTGGTGCCCGGGCGCGGCGGCATGTTCAGCCTGGAGAATGGACGCGACCAGCGCTTCCTCACCCGCTCGCGGCTGTTCACCGACGACGAACTGGAGCGCCTTGCCCCCCTCGCCTTCGGTGCGGCCGACTGAGATGTCGCGGCGGGCGATTTAGCGCGGCGTCAGCGCGGTGACGGCGAGAGCTGTGGCCGCCGCCCGGTTCTCGACCCCGATCTTGGCGTAGATCTGCTCCAGGTGCTTGTTCACCGTGCGCGGCGACAGCCCGAGAATCTCGCCAATGTCGCGATTGGCCTTGCCGCGCGCCAGCCAGACCAGCACCTCGGATTCGCGCAAGGTGAGGCCCAGCTTGGTCTTCAGCACCTGCTCGGGCGGAATGCCGGAATCCTCGACGATGCGCAGCAGCAGCTCCTCCGGGCCGATCTGCCCGACATAGGACAGCTTCAGCCGACGCGCCGAGCCCTCGATCACCACCTCGATCGCCTCCGGCTCGACGGCGGCGCCCTCGGCCTTGCGGCCCTCCAGCCAGCGCCGCACGGTCTCCGGCAGTGTGAAGCTGTCGCCGGCCGGCGAGATGCTGATGGCGGTCAGCAAGGCGGTGGCCTGCGGCGTACTCCACAGCACCCGGCCCGCCCGGTTGGCCGAGAGCAGATAGCGCCCGGCGGCGTCCAGCGCGGCGCGGGCACTGTGGGTCTGGCGGGCATTGGCCAGATGGACGCGGATGCGGGCGATCAGCTCGTCCGGCGAGATCGGCTTGGTCACATAGTCGACCCCGCCCGCCTCCAGCCCCTTCACGATCTGCTCGGTCTCGGACAGCCCGGTCATGAAGATGACGGGCACATGCGCCACCGATTTGTTGCGCTTGAGCCGGCGGCAAGTCTCGAAGCCGTCCATCCCCGGCATCACCGCGTCCATCAGCACGACGTCGGGGGTGATGCGCTCGACCAGCGCCAGCGCGTTGGCGCCCTCGGTCGCCACCAGCACGGTGGCGCCGGCCGCTTCCAGCGCGTCGGTGAGGAGACTGAGCGTCTCCGGCGAATCGTCCACCACCAGGACGATGTCTCGGCGTTCCACGCTATGCATCATTGCTGCGCAACGCCTCCAGCACGGCCATGTATTGTTTGAGGTCGAACGTATCCATCAGGTCGCGCATATGGGCGACGAAGGCACGGTTGTCGGGCGAGGCGCCTTCGATTTCCTTAAGCTTGGCCTGGATGCCGCGCACATAGCCGATCTCCCCCAGCTTCATCAGGTCGTCGAGATGCACGCCGGCCGGCGCCCGCAAGTCGCCGGGCTTGCTCGCCTCGCCGGCGGCAAGGGCGGCGAGTTCGCCGTCGCCCACCCATTCGAGGTCGAGCAGCGCCGCCATCTTCTCCAGCAGCGTGCGCAGATGCACCGGCTTGACCAGATGGTCGTCATTCTGGGCGAGGCCGTCGCCGAGAATCTCCCCGGCATTGGCGGAGATCATGATGATGCGCAGCCGCCCGAAGCCCTCGTCGCGAAGCTGGCGCACCACCTCCCAGCCATTGAGGCCGGGCATGGCGATGTCGAGCAGCAGCATGTCCGGCTCCCATTCGCGCACCATGTCGAGCGCCTGCACGCCGTCCGCGGCGGCGAGCACGGTGAAGCCGAGCGGCACCAGCAATTCGTGCATCAGGTCGCGATGGGCGACATCGTCATCGGCCACCAGCACGGTGCGGCGCGGGCCGGTATAGCCGGCGATGTGCCGGTGCTGGATCGGGCCGAGGCGCGAGGGATTGGTCACTTCCGACAGCATCATCTTGACGCGGAAGACGCTGCCCTCCCCTGGCACCGATTTCAGCGAGATTTCCCCGCCCATGATCTCGGTGAGCAGCTTGGTGATGGTCAGGCCGAGGCCGATGCCGGCGGTGGAATAGGTGCCGGCCCGCTCCCCGCGCTCGAACGGCTCGAAGATGCGCTTGTGGTCGGCGGCGGGAATGCCGATGCCGCTGTCCTCGATCTCGAACTCCGCCACCTGGTTGCGATAGGAAACGCGTAGCGCCACCCGGCCGCGCTCGGTGAACTTGATGGCGTTGGACAGCAGGTTGATGAGGATCTGCCGCAACCGCTTCTCGTCGGTGAACACGGTTCCGGGCAGCCGATCGGGCCGGACATAGACGAAATCGATCCCCTTGGCGGTGGCCTGCAGCCGGAACATATCGACCAGCTGGTCGAGGAACTCGCCGATCCGCACCTCGTCGCGGGTGAGATAGAGCCGGCCGGCCTCGATCTTCGAAATGTCGAGCAGCCCGTCGATCAGGCCGGACAGATGCTCGGCCGAGCGGCGCACCACGCGGATGGCGTCGCGCCGGTGCGGGGGAATGGCGACATCGCGCTCCAGCAGCTGGGCATAGCCGAGGATCGCGTTGAGCGGGGTGCGCAGTTCGTGGCTGATGCCGACGACATAGCGGCTCTTGGCGAGGTTGGCGGCCTCGGCGGCTTCCTTGGCCTTCTGCAGCTTGGCGTCGGTGCGCTTATGCGCCTCGATCTCGCGCATCAGTAGCGCGGTCTGGCGGTTGCTCTCCTCCTGCGCCACGCGCCGGCTCTCCTGTGCCAGCACGAACAGCCAGGCGGCGACGCCGGCGATGATCAGCAGGATGAAATAGAGCGTGAACAGCACATTGCCGACCGTCTCGGTCTGGTCGGGCGGAGCGAAGGTCGACTGGAAATAGATGACGCCCAATATGCCGCCAATGACGATCGCCAGCAGCGCCATGACGCCGATATAATGGCCGAGCCGGGAATTGAGCTGCGCAACCATCCAGCCCGGCAGGGTGGCACGCAGCGCGCCCAGAATTTGCTCGGGAAAGCGCGCATCCTCCTTGCAGCGGTCATTGCAGCGCGCATCCAGCGAGCAGCACAGCGAGCAGATCGGCCCGGCATAGACCGGGCAGTGCGCCATGTCCTCCGGCTCGAACTTGTGCTCGCAAATGCAGCATTTGAGCGTATGGCGCGCTTCCCAGTTCTTCGCCGTGCGCCGCGCGATGTAGTAGCGCCCGCCGGTGGCATAGGCGATGCCGGCCGCCGCGAGGAAGGAGACCACCAGCGCCAGGAACGGCGCGAACACCTTCAGCGTCGAGCCGAAGAAGCCGGCAAAGGCGATGACGCCGATCAGCGTGCCGGCCAGCAGCGCGCCAACGCCGACAGGATTGATGTCATAGAGATGCGCCCGCTTGAACTCGATGCCCGGCGGGCTCCAGCCCATCGGCTTGTTGACCACGAGATCGGCCACCAGCGCCGCCACCCAGGCCACCGCGACGATGGAATAGAGGCCGAGGATCTGCTCCAGCACCTTGTAGATGCCGAGCGCCATCAGCATCAGCGCGATGGTGACGTTGAACACCAGCCACACCACCCGGCCGGGATGGCTGTGGGTCAGGCGGGAGAAGAAGTTCGACCAGGCGATCGAGCCGGCATAGGCGTTGGTCACATTGATCTTGAGCTGCGCCAGAATGACGAAGAGCCCCGTGAAGGCCAGCGCCATCTCCGGCGAGAACACCGTCCTGAACGCCACCAGGTACATCTGGGTCGGCTCGGCGGCGTGCAGGAAGGGGATGCCCTGGGTGAGGGCGAAATAGGCGAGGAACGAGCCGGCCAGCATCTTGATGCCGCCGGGGATGATCCAGCCCGGCCCCGCGCTCAGCAGCGCCACCCACCACAGCACGTTGCGCCGGGTCTCGGTGCGGCCGGGCGCCCGGCGCGGCAGGAAGCGGAGAAAGTCCACCTGCTCGCCGATCTGCGCGATCAGCGCGAACACCACCGTGGTCGCGGTGCCGAACAGCACCAGGTCGAACGAGCCATCCGGGGCGCCGAAACGGCCGGTGTAGGAGGTCCAGCCGGCCAGCGGCGCGTCGTAGAGCGTGAAGATGAAGATGAAGGGAATGATGTTCAGCACCAGCCAGACCGGCTGGGTCCAGAGCTGGAATCGGCTGATGAAGGTGATGCCGTGCGTGACCAGCGGGATCACCACCAGCGCGCTGATGAAATAGCCCACCATCAGCGGCACGCCGAAGCACATCTCCAGCGCCAGCGCCATGATCGCCGCCTCGATGGCGAAGAACAGATAGGTGAAGGAGGCGTAGATCAGCGAGGTGAGTGTCGAGCCGATATAGCCGAAGCCGGCGCCGCGCGTCAGCAGGTCGATATCGACGCCGAACTTCGCAGCGTAATAGCTGATCGGCAGGCCGGCGGCGAAGATGACGACGCAGACCACCAGGATCGCCGCCACCGCATTGGGGAAGCCATAGGCAAGCGTGATCGCCCCGCCGATCGCTTCCAGCGCGAGGAACGACACGGCGCCGAGCGCGGTGTTGGCGACCCGCAGCGCCGACCAGCGGCGCGCGCTCTTGGCGGTGAAGCGGAGCGCATAATCCTCAAGCGTCTCGTTGACGACCCACTGATTATAGCGGCGCCGAACGCGAACGATCTTCTGCTCCGCCGCCATGGGGTTTTGCCTCGCCGTGCCAACGCCAGACATTCTTCCGCGCTCACCCTCCCCAGGGCATGTCGTGTTTCTTGCACCACATCCGTCCCGGCCGCCTACGAACACCGCCCCGGAGCGACAAAGCACAAATCATTCCACTCCCGCTAGACCCGCAACAGCAAGGTCTTTCCGCGCACCAAAATGGACCAGGATACCACAAGATGAAAAAATACCCTTCGGGTGCTCAATAATAAGGCTCGATATCGAACTATTATTCTTATCGCCTGACACTTTGTTCTCGCACGCGCGCGAAAAATAGACCGCACCGCGCACGAAAACCTTCGGCACGGGGCACGCTTTCCCATCTTCAGCCCCACTGTGCGGGAACGGAGACGGTTCCCCTATACGTCAATCGACGTATTGCTGCATCGCGACATCGGCCGCCACGATCCAGCCAATGCAAGCACATGAGAAGCTTGTTGAGGCCACGTCAAACCCGTGGAGGGGAATCGTATGTCTTCGCAAAACGATCAATCGAACAAGTTTTCAACGACGCGGCGCAAGCTCTTGATGGGAATTGCGGCGCTCCCGGCGGTGCCTCTTCTTGCGTCCAGCGGCCTTTTTTCGACGCCCGCCATGGCCCAGGCGCCCGCCACGTCGGCGGTGAACACCACCGGTCTCGCCGTTACCGACACGGAAGTCACCGTCGGCATCCTGCACTCCGTCACCGGCACCATGGCCATTTCCGAGACCGGCTCGGTGCAGGCCGAGAAGCTGGCGATCGAGCAGATCAATGCCATGGGCGGCGTGCTCGGCCGCAAGATCAAGTTCATCCAGGAAGACGGCGCCTCCGACTGGCCGACCTTCGCCGAGAAGGCCAAGAAGCTGCTGGTCAACGACAAGGTCGCGGCGATCATGGGCTGCTGGACCTCGGCTTCCCGCAAGGCGGTGCTGCCGGTGGTCGAGCAGTATAACGGCATGCTCTACTACCCCACCTTCTATGAAGGCCTGGAGCAGTCCAAGAACGTCATCTACACCGGCCAGGAAGCCACCCAGCAGATCCTCGCCGGCCTCGACTGGGTCGCCAAGACCAAGAACGGCAAGACCTTCTACCTCATCGGCTCGGACTATATCTGGCCGCGCACCTCGATGAAGATCGCCCGCAAGCACATTGAAGGGCACCTGAAGGATTCGTCGGTCGTCGGCGAGGAATATTTCCCGCTCGGCCACACCCAGTTCAACTCCGTCATCAACAAGATCAAGCTGAAGAAGCCCGACGTGATCTATGCCGCTGTCGTCGGCGGTTCCAACGTCGCCTTCTACAAGCAGCTCAAGGCGGCCGGCATCGACCTCAACAAGCAGACCCTGCTGACCATCTCCGTCACCGAGGACGAGATCGACGGCATCGGCGGCGAGAACATCGCCGGCGCCTACAGCTCGATGAAGTACTTCCAGTCGCTCGACAACCCGAACAACAAGGAATTCGTCGCCGCCTTCAAGAAGATGTGGGGCGAGAAGACCGTGATCGGCGACGTCACCCAGGCCGCCTATCTCGGCCCGTGGCTGTGGAAAATGACCGTCGAGAAGGCCGGTTCCTTCGACATCGACAAGATTGCCGCCGCCTCGGCCGGCATCGAGTTCAACAAGGCGCCGGAAGGCTACGTCAAGATCCACGAGAACCACCATTTGTGGTCGAAGGCCCGCATCGGCCTCGCTCTGCCCGATGGCCAGTTCAAGGTGGTCTACGAGACCCCGGACCTGATCGAGCCCGATCCGTTCCCGAAGGGCTACCAGTGATCGCCTGACACTCCCACCCGGAGAGGGCCACGCGCCCTCTCCGGGGCTCTTTGCCGTTGACGCGAGACCGCGCACCTGCGCGCACGCCGGGGGAACCTTGAATGTTCGCTGACTATTCGCTGGCCGAGCTTGGCTCGATTTTCGTAATGCAGGGCTTCGCAGGCCTCATCCTGTTCTCGGTTTTCGTCCTCATGGCCCTCGGCCTCGCCATCATCTTCGGCCAGATGGGCGTCATCAACATGGCGCATGGCGAGTTCATGATCCTCGGCGCCTATGTCACCTATTTCACTTCGCAGTTCTTCCTGAACTACCTTCCCAGCCTGTTCGGCGCCTATTTCTTTCTGGCGATGATACTGGCCTTCTTCGCCGCCGGGGCGCTCGGCATGGCGGTGGAATGGCTGATGATCCGCCGGCTCTACAAACGCCCGCTCGACACGCTGCTCGCCACCTGGGGCCTCAGCCTCATCCTCCAGCAGGTCTATCGCTCGGTCTTCGGCCCCCGCGAGGTCGGCGTCGAGCTGCCGAACTGGATGATGGGCTCGCTTCCCGTCACCGACATGGTGGAAGTGCAGATCAACGGCCTGTTCGTCATGGCCCTGACCATCGCCATCACCGTGGCCGTCGCCCTGCTGATGTACAAGTCGGCCTGGGGCAAGCAGGTGCGTGCCGTCGTGCAGAACCGCGTCATGGCCGGCGCGGTCGGCATCGATACCGAGAAGGTCGACCGCTACACCTTCGGCCTCGGCTGCGGCATTGCCGGCATCGCCGGCTCCGCCTTCACCATGATCGGCTCGACCGGCCCCACCTCCGGCCAGCTCTACATCGTCGACACCTTCCTGGTCGTCGTCTTCGGCGGCGCGCAGAGCCTGCTCGGCACCATCGCCTCCGCCTTCACCATCTCGCAGGCCCAGTCGACCATGGAGTTCTTCCTCTCCGGCTCGATGGCCAAGGTCCTCACGCTGCTCGGCGTGGTCATCATCCTGATGCTGCGGCCGCAGGGCCTGTTCGTCATCAAGGTCCGTCGCTGAGGAGGCGCACATGCTTAAGTCCGACCGCACCTTCTTCCTGCGCCCGCAGGACATGATCGGGATCGCCGTCCTTGCCTTCCTGCTGATCGTCGTCCTGCCGCTGACGCTGGACAATTTCCGCCTGCAGTTCGTCGGCAAGTACCTCACCTATGCCTTCGTGGCACTCGGCCTGGTGCTGTGCTGGGGCTATGCCGGCATTCTCTCCCTCGGCCAGGGCGTGTTCTTCGGCCTCGGCGGCTACTGCATGGCGATGTTCCTCAAGCTGGAAGCCTCCAGCGTCGAGGCCACCAAGATCCAGACCACGCCGGGCATCCCGGACTTCATGGACTGGAACCAGATCACCGCGCTGCCCTATATGTGGCAGCCTTTCAACAGCCTCACCCTCACCCTCATCGCGGTGATCATGGTGCCGGCGCTGTTCGCCTTCATCGTCGGCTTCGCCATGTTCAAGCGGCGGGTGGGCGGCGTGTACTTCGCCATCATCACCCAGGCGCTCGCCGCGATCATGACCATCCTGATCATCGGCCAGCAGGGCTATACCGGCGGCATCAACGGCATCACCGACCTGCGCACGCTGAACGGCTGGGACATCCGCACCGACAGCGCCAAGACCATCCTCTATTTCGTCTGCGTCGGCCTGCTCATCGCCTGCATCCTGATCGCCTATTTCGTGAAGTCCTCGAAGCTCGGCCGCATCCTCGTCGCCATGCGCGACAAGGAGGACCGGGTCCGCTTCTCCGGCTATGACGTCGCCAATTTCAAGGTGTTCGTGTTCTGCCTCGCCGCCTCGCTCTCGGCCATTGGCGGGGCGATGTTCACCCTGCAGGTGGGCTTCATGTCGCCCTCCTTCGTCGGCATCGTGCCCTCGATCGAGATGGTGATCTACGCCGCCGTCGGCGGGCGCCTGTCCATTCTCGGCGCCATCTACGGCACGCTGCTGGTGAACTGGGCCAAGACCTCTTTCTCCGAGAGCTTCCCGGAACTGTGGCTGTTCGGCCTCGGCGGCCTGTTCATCGCCGTAGTGCTGATCTTCCCGAACGGCATTGCCGGCCTCTGGCAGAGCTACATCGCCCCGCATCTGGGCCCGCTCTTCGGCGGCGCGGCCAAGCGCCGGGCCAGCCCTCCCGCGACTCCGCCCGCCGCGCCGCCCTCCGGGACGGCCGCCCCCGCCGCCGCCGAATAGGAGCGCGCGCCATGAACACCGCTGTCATCACCGACACCATGAACAAGGATTTCGTCCTTGCGGTGGAAGGCCTCACCGTCTCCTTCGACGGCTTCAAGGCGGTCAACGACCTGTCCTTCTATGTCGACGAGAACGAGATCCGGGTCATCATCGGCCCCAACGGCGCCGGCAAGACCACGGTGCTCGACCTCATCTGCGGCCGCACCCGGGCGACCACCGGCTCGATCCGGTTCAAGGACCGCGAGCTCACCAAGATGAAGGAGCACGAGATCGTGCGCGCCGGGGTGGGGCGCAAGTTCCAGAACCCTTCGATCTACGAGGACCTGACCGTCTTCGAGAACCTGGAAATCTCCTACCCCAAGGGCCGCTCGGTGCCCGGAGCGCTGACCTTCCGGCGCGACCGGGCGGTGAAGGAGCGGGTGCAGGAGATCGCAGAGACCATCTTTCTCGCCGACCAGCTCGACCAGCGCGCCGAATATCTCTCGCACGGCCAGAAGCAGTGGCTGGAGATCGGCATGCTGCTGATCCAGGACCCGGAACTGCTGATGCTCGACGAGCCGGTGGCGGGGATGAGCGTCTCCGAGCGCAAGAAGACCGCCGAACTGCTCAACACCATCATCAAGAACCGCTCGGTGATCGTGATCGAGCACGACATGAAGTTCGTCGAGGACATCGCCCACAAGGTGACGGTGCTGCACCAGGGCAAGATTCTCTCGGAAGGTTCGATGGCCAAGGTCCAGGCGGACCCGAAGGTCATCGAAGTCTATCTCGGCCATTGAGGGGCGGATCATGCTGAACGTATCCAGGCTGCACGTCTCCTATGGCGAGAGCGAGGTTCTGCACGGCCTCGACTTCAAGGTGGCGCCGAACGAGATCATCGCCATCATGGGCCGCAACGGCATGGGCAAGACCACGCTCATGAAGTCGCTCATGGGCATCGTGCCGACCAAGAGCGGCACGGTGAGCGTCGGCGCCACCGACATCACCAAGTTCAAGAGCTATGAGCGGGTCAAGAACGGCGTCGCCTATGTGCCGCAGGGCCGGATGATCTTCTCCACCATGACGGTGCAGGAGAACATCGAGACCGGCCTCATCCCGCGCGGCGAGAGCAAGGTGCCGCCCGACATCTACGAGCTGTTCCCCGTCCTTCTGGAGATGAAGGGCCGGCGGGGCGGCAACCTTTCCGGCGGCCAGCAGCAGCAGCTCGCCATCGCCCGCGCGCTCGCCACCGCACCGAAGGTGCTGCTGCTCGACGAGCCGACCGAGGGCATCCAGCCCTCCATCATTCGCGAGATGGCGCGGACGCTGAAGCGCATCCGCGACGAGCGCGGCCTGTCGATCGTGGTGTCCGAGCAGGTGCTGTCCTTCGCCCTCGACATCGCCGACCGGGTGCTGGTCATCGAGAACGGCGAGATCGTCCACGAGGACAAGCGCGCCGACATCGACGAGGCCAAGGTCGCCAAATTCCTTTCGGTCTGAGCCCCCGCCAGACCGCCGTGCCCAGCCTGTCCAAGTTTCCAGCTAGTACCCGGGGAGAGAGACGCATGACCGAGACGCTTATCAAAGTCGACCTGAACCAGTCGGCCTATGACAACGACATGGTTCACAACCGCTGGCACCCGGACATTCCGATGGTGGCGTGGGTGAAGCCGGGCGACGACTTCATCGTCGAGACCTATGACTGGACCGGCGGCTTCATCAAGAACAATGATTCCGCCGACGATGTGCGCGACATCGACCTGTCGATCGTGCACTTCCTGTCCGGCCCCATCGGCGTCAAGGGCGCCGAGCCCGGCGACCTGCTGGTCGTCGACCTGCTCGACATCGGCGCCATGCCCGACAGCCAGTGGGGCTTCAACGGCTTCTTCTCGAAGAAGAATGGCGGCGGCTTCCTGACCGACCATTTCCCGCTGGCCCAGAAGTCGATCTGGGACTTCAAGGGCATGTACACCTCCTCGCGCCACGTTCCGGGCGTGAACTTCGCCGGGCTGATCCATCCCGGCCTGATCGGCTGCCTGCCCGACCCGAAGCTGCTGGAGACCTGGAACACCCGCGAGCAGGCGCTGATCGACACCAACCCGACCCGCGTGCCCGCCCTCGCCGTGCCGCCCTTCGCCGCCACCGCCCATATGGGCCGGCTGACCGGCGACGCGCGGGACGCGGCGGCCGCCACCGGCGCGCGCACCGTTCCCCCGCGCGAGCATGGCGGCAATTGCGACATCAAGGACCTGTCGCGCGGCTCCAAGATCTATTTCCCGGTCTATGTCGAAGGCGGCGGCCTCTCCATGGGCGACCTGCACTTCTCGCAGGGCGACGGCGAGATCACCTTCTGCGGCGCCATCGAAATGGCCGGCTGGGTGCACCTCAAGGTCGAGGTGCTGAAGGGCGGCATGGCCAAGTACGGGATCAGGAACCCGATCTTCAAGCCCTCGCCGGTGACGCCGAACTACAAGGACTACCTGATCTTCGAGGGCATCTCGGTCGATGAGCATGGCGGCCAGCACTATCTCGACGTGCACATCGCCTATCGCCAGGCCTGCCTCAACGCCATCGAGTACCTGAAGAAGTTCGGCTATTCCGGCGCCCAGGCCTATTCGATCCTCGGCACCGCGCCGGTGCAGGGCCATATCTCGGGCGTGGTCGATATCCCGAACGCCTGCGCCACGCTGTGGCTGCCGACCGAGATCTTCGACTTCGACATCAACCCGACCGCCGCCGGGCCGACCAAGTTCATCGACGGCTCGATCGACATGCCGCTTTCACCGGACCTTTGACCCCCTCTTAGTCCGGTGCATGCGGGGCGACGCAATGCGTCGCCCCGCCCTTCCCAGAATTCCGGGGCAATGCCTGGCATCGCCCTTGCCTTCGAGGAAACGCCCAAGGGGCACACAAGGCCGCAGCAAAGGCCCGCCCGCACGCCACGCCGAGTGAAGGACACGCTCATGCCCGTCTATGAATATGAATGCGAAAGCTGCGGCGATTTCACCGCCATACGGCCGATGAGCGAGTACCAGGCGCCCCAGCCCTGCCCCGATTGCGGCGCCATGGCCCCGCGCGTGATGCTCACCGCGCCGCATTTTTCCGGCATGTCGCGCGACAGCCTCCAGGCCCACGCCACCAATGAGCGCGCCAGCCACGCGCCGATGACCACGGGCGAATATGCGGCGAAGAAGCACCCGTCGAGCTGCTCCTGCTGCGCCGGCGGCATGAAGAGCCGGACCAAGAAATCCAAGACCGCCACCGCCGCCAGCGGCGCCAAGAGCTTCCCCTCCGCCCGGCCGTGGATGATCAGCCACTGAGGCCGTGCGCGCCCTCATCCCCGGGCTTGACCGGGGGACCCAGTCTTTCGTCCGCGTGCGATGTCCCAGCTGGGTGGCCGGGTCAAGCCCGGCCATGAGGGTGGAAAGTCATGCGAAGCGGCAAGTCTCCTGCTGCCTTCGCCCCACACGCCGTCATCCTGAGGTGCGAGCGGAGCGAGCCTCGAAGGATGTCGTCCGGGCGCGCCCTCACTTCCCGATCGCCACGCCCTCGCGGCGCGGATCGGCGGCGCCGATGAGACCGCCCGGCGTGATCGCCACCGCCTGCACGCCCGAGGTCATCGACCCGGTCTTCACGGTGAAGCCGAGTTTGCTCAGCCCCGGCGCCAGCGCTTCCGCCGACGTTCCCGCCTCGATCTCCACCGCATTGAAGCGCGCCAGCACATTCGGCGCGGCGATGGCGTCGGACAGGCTCATTCCCCAGTCAAGATGGGCGATCAGCGTCTTGGCGACATAGCCGATGATCTGGCTGCCCCCGGGCGAGCCGAGCGCCAGCACCGGGCGGCCCTGCTTCAGCACGATGGTCGGCGCCATCGAGGAGCGCGGGCGCTTGCCCGGCTCCACCCGATTGGCCACCGGCACACCGTCGCGGTGCGAGCGGAAGGAGAAATCGGTCAGCTCGTTATTGAGCAGGAAGCCGCCCACCATCAGCCGCGACCCGAAGCCGGCCTCGATGGTGGAGGTCATGGAAACCACATTGCCTTGCGCATCGACAATGGTGATCTGGGTGGTGGAGGGCAGCTCCAGCGCCGCGCCATCCGCCCGCGTGGGCGCCAAGCCCGCGTGATCCCATTTGGGTGTACCCGCCGCCACCTCGGGCAGCGCATCGTCGCCCGCCAGCAGCTTCGCCCGCGCCGCGAGATAGTCGGGCGCCAGCAGCCCCTTTGTCGGCGCAGGCACGAAATCGGTATCGGCGATGTAGCGCTCGCGGTCGGCGAAGGCGAGGCGCGAGGCATCGGCGATCAGTCGCCACGCCTCCGGCGAGGTGGGGCCGAGCGCTTTCAGGTCATAGGGCTCCAGCAGGCCGAGAATCTGCCCCAGAGTGAGCGCCCCGGAACTGGGCGGCCCCATGCCGCAGACAGTGAGGCCGCGATAGGCACCGCAGACCGGCGCCCGTTCCTTCACCTGGTAGTCGCGCAGATCCTCCAGCGAGAGCCCGCCCGGATTGGCCGAACCGCGCACCGAATCGACCATCGCCCGCGCCAGCGCCCCCTCATAGAACGCCGCCGCGCCGTCCGCGCGCAGTGCCTTTAGCGTAGCGGCATAGGCCGGGTTCTTCAGCACGGCGCCTTCCGCCAGCGGCGCGCCGCCGGCATCGAGAAAATAGGCCCGCGCCGCCGGGTCGCGTGCCAGCGTGGCCACGTCGCCGGCGATCAGCCCGGCCAGCCGGGGCGAGACGGCAAAGCCGTTCTCCGCCAGCTCCAGCGCCGGGGCGAACAGCGCGTCCCAGCCCAGCCTTCCATAGCGCGTGTGCACCGTTTCCAGCAGCGCCGGCGTGCCGGGCGTGCCTACCGAGCGCCCGCCGATCACCGCGTCCATGAAGGAGAGCGGCTCGCCCTCCCCGTTCAGGAACAGGGTCGGCGTCGCCGCGCGCGGCGCCGTCTCGCGCCCGTCAAAGGTGGTGAGCGCGCCAGCGGCGGCGTCCCAATAGACCAGGAACGCCCCACCGCCGAGGCCGGAGGATTGCGGCTCCACCAGCCCGAGCACGAGTTGCACCGTGACCAGAGCGTCGACGGCGTTGCCGCCCGCGCGCAGCATCGCCGCGCCCGCTTCCGCCGCCAGGGGATTGGCCGCCGTCACCATCCAGTCCCGACCGGTGGCGGACTTCTGGCCTTGCGCCAAGGTGTTCGACGCCGCGCTCGCCGCTTCCGGCGCGTGGCTGTCGGAGACTTGCTGGGCCTGCAGCGGCGTTGCCGCCAGCACCAGCGCGAACCACCAGCCGCCTCGCCTCATCTCGTCCCTTTCCTGTGCACGCGCACTCAAGATTGCGCGCCGTAACGCCAAGTGAACAGCGGATTTCGCCATTGCACCGCAACAAGCGCGTGACCTTTCGACGAATCGGTCTAAGCTTCAGTTGTCTTCAACAATCGAAAGGAGGTGATCCAGTGTCTGATCGTCTTGATCCGCGGTCGTCGGTATCCGTGACCTGGACGCTTGCCTCTTGCGAGGCCCGTTCCGCGTGATGCGAACCATCGCACTGCCCTCCTAGGCAGTTACCGGACCGGACCGCGGTCTGACATGGGAAGGGCTGTCCTCACGGGCAGCCCTTCTTTCTTGTGCACCAGCCCATTACCTCCAGGATTACTTTGCCGAAGCCGATCCTCATCTATATCGACGCCGATGCCTGCCCGGTGAAGGACGAGACCTATCGCGTCGCCGCCCGCCATCGGCTCAAGGTGTTTCTCGTCGCCAATTCCTGGATCGCGGTGCCACGCGAGGCCGAGGTCGAGCGCGTCGTGGTCGCCGCCGGACCGGATGTCGCCGATGACTGGATCGTCGAGCGGGTGGAAGAGGGCGATCTCGTCATCACCGCCGACGTGCCGCTGGCTGCGCGAGTGGTGGCTAAGGGGGCGGAGGCCATTGGCCCCACCGGAAAGCCCTTCACTGCCGCCTCCATCGGCATGCAGCTGGCGACCCGCAATTTGATGGCGGATCTGCGCGAAGCTGGCGAGATCACCCGTGGCCCCCGCCCGTTTTCGCCCCGCGATCGCTCGGAATTCCTGCAGGCGCTGGAGCGCTCCGTACAACGCCTGAAACGAAAGGGCTTTCTGGCGGGTTGAAGGGGGCAAGGAAAAGGGAGACCGCAATGCTGCAAGCCTGCCTCAACGGATCGCGCGACAGCGCCTTCCATGCCTACACCCCTCTCACGCCCGCGCGTCTGGCGGCGGATGCGGCGGCGGTCATCGCCGCCGGGGCGAGCGAACTGCATCTGCACCCGCGCGATCCCTCCGGCGCCGAGACGCTGGAGGCCGCCCATGTCGCCGCCGCGATCGAGGCCATCCGGGCCAAGCTGCCCGACGTGCCCATCGGCCTGTCGACCCATGCCGGCATCGCCCCCGGCGGTCCGGGGCGCCTCACCGCGATGAAGGCGTGGCAGGTGCTGCCGGACTATGTCTCGGTCAATTTGATCGAGGACGACGCGCCAGAGGTGATCGCCCTCGCTTTGTCGCGTGGTATCGGCGTCGAGGCGGGCCTGTGGTCGGTGGCGGATGCCGAGCGCTTCGTCACCCTGCCCGAGGCCAAGCAGTGCCTGCGCATCCTGATCGAGATCAACGAGCAGGATGTCGAGGAAGGGCTCCAGATCGCCGCCGCCATCCGCAAGGTGCTCGCCCGCGCCAGCCTCGATGTCCCGGTGCTGCAACACGGGCTAGATGCCGGCGTCTGGCCGCTCTACCAGGACGCGCTGATGCGCGGGCTGGACGGGCGCATCGGGCTGGAGGACGGCAAGCATCTGCCCGATGGCAGCGAGGCGCCTGATAATGCCGCCCTCATCAAGGCCGCCTTCCGCCTCGCCCGCGTGCCGCCGAACCTGCCGCCCGACGCCGTGCCGCCGATCGCGGGGAACTGACCCGCCGACGGCACCGGGTTCACTCCCGCCGGGTAGGGATCATCGCGGCGACCTGCCGGTCGCTCGCGCGCCCGCTTTCCGCCAGCCCGGCCGCCACGCCGGCGCGGTCGGCTTCCGAGCGGTTCTGGCTCATCTTGCGCTTGCCCTCGATGCGGGAAATCGGCAGCCGGACGCCGACAATGCCCCGCAGCTGCGCCGCGACAAACGCCTCGGGCGCATCGCTCACCGCCCAGGGCGCGGCGCGCGGCGCTTCATAGAGCCCGGTGAGCCGCGTCACCGCGTCGAGCAGGCGGGCGGGGTCGTCGAAGAACTCGGCCGTGCCATAGGCGTGCACCGCCTCATAGTTCCAGGTCGGCACCACCTTGCCGTGCTCGGCCTTGGCCGCGTACCAGCTCGGCGTGATATAGGCATCGGCGCCGGCGAACAGCACCAGCGCCTCGCCAATCGGCGCCGTCCTCCACTGGCCATTAGCCTTGGCGACATGACCATAGAGCACCCCGTGGTCGCCCTCGCCCTCCTCCAGGAACAGCGGCAGCGGCGTCGCCATCAGCCCCTCGGCGGTGGCGGTCACGAGCGTCGCCAGCCGAGCCGCGCGGATGATCTGGCGCAGGGTGGCGGGGTCGTCTTCACGGAAGGCGGGGGGCGTGTACATGGCGTATCGGAGTGAGGGTGGGAGCCGTTTCGCCAGCATAGACGAAGGCGGGCCGCCATAAACCCCGCCGCCGCTCCCCGGCCGCGCCGCCCCTACTTCATCTCCACCTCGACGAAGCTCATCGGCGCGGCGCCGGCATTGCGCACATCGTGGCGGATGCCGGCGGGGCGCGAATAGGCCGCGCCGGCCGCCATCGCGATTTGCGTCACCGTGCCGTCGACCTCGATCTCCATCACCCCATCGGTGACGAAGACGATGGCATAGTCCATCGCGTGCTCGTGCCAGCCGGTGGTGGCGCCCGGCGCGAAATCCCAGCGGGTGATGCGCACGCGCGCGTCATCGGCCAGCTGGGTGGCAACGGCCGGTATGGTGCAGGCGAACGCCATGATGACTTACCCCGAGTTCCGCAGGCCGGCGGAAATGCCGTTAATGGTGAGCTGGATGCCCTGCAGCACCTTCTCGTCGGTGTCGCTGGCACGGTACTTCCGCAGCAGCCCCACCTGAACATGGTTCAGCGGGTCGATATAGGGGAAGCGGGCGCGGATCGAGCGGTCGAGCAGCGGGTTGCTGCCGAGCAGGGTGGGCTGCTCGGAAATCGCCAGCAGCGCCTCGATCGAATCATGGTGCTCGGCGCGGATGCGGCCGAAAATGCTCTCGCGCAGTTCCGCATCCTCCACCAGCGCGGCGTAGCGCGAGGCGATGGCGATGGAGCTCTTGGAGAGCACCATGTCCATGTTGGAGAGCTGGGTGCGGAAGAACGGCCATTCCCGGTACATTTCCTGCAGCAGCTTCAGGCCGTCGGGATGGGTGTCGAGCCAGGCCCGCACCGCCGTGCCGAAGCCATACCAGCCCGGCAGCATCAGCCGGCACTGCGCCCAGGAGAACACCCAGGGAATGGCGCGCAGATCCTCGATCCGCCGCGTCTTCTTGCGCGAGGCCGGGCGCGAGCCGATGTTCAGCGTCGCGATCTCGTTGATGACGGTGGATTCCCAGAAATAGTCCTCGAAGCGCGGGGTCTCGTAGACCAGCGCCCGATAGGCGGCGAAGGCCGCATCGGACAGCGCCTCCATCACGGTAAGATATTCCTCGCGCGGCGCCATGGCGTCGCCGGAGAGCAGCGTCGCCTCCAGCGTCGCGGCGGCGAGGATTTCCAGATTGCCGCGCCCCACCGCCGGGTTGGAGTACTTCGACGAGATGATCTCGCCCTGCTCGGTGATGCGGATCTGCCCCTGCACCGCCCCGCCCGGCTGGGCGAGAATGGCGTCATAGCTCGGCCCGCCGCCGCGCCCGACCGAGCCGCCGCGCCCGTGGAACAGCCGCAGCCGCACGCCATGGCGCTTGAACACCTCAATCAGCTCGATCTCGGCCTTGTAGAGTTCCCACCCGGAGGTGAGGAAGCCGCCATCCTTGTTGCTGTCGGAATAGCCGAGCATCACCTCCTGCACGCCGCCGCGGCTGTCGACCAGCTTGCGGTATTCCGGCAGGCGGAACATCTGCTCCATCACCTTGGCGGCGTTGCGCAGGTCGCCGATGGTTTCGAACAGCGGCACGATGTTCACCGCCGCCGCGCCGGCGGGGTCGACCAGCCCCACCTCCTTCAGCAGCAGCGCCAGCTCCAGCATGTCGGAGACGCTCTCGGCCTTGGAGATGATGCAGGTCTGGATCGCCTCGGGGCCGTAGATCTGGTGGATGCGGGCGCAGGTGCGCAGCATGGCGAGTTCGCCCACCGTCTCGTCGGAATAGGCGGCGAAGGGCGAGGTGAGCGGGCGCGCCGTGGTCAGCTCGCGCAGCAGCAGCGCGACGCGGGTGCCCTCCGGGAGGGCCTTGTAGTTGGTGCCGGGCGCGGCGATCTCGAACAGTTCGGCCACGCAGCGCTCATGCACGTCGGAATTCTGCCGCGAGTCGAGCACGGCGAGGTGGAAGCCGAACGCATCCACCGCCCGCCGCAGCGCCCGCAGCTTGCCGCCGGCGATGACGCCTGACTTATGCGCCTTGAGCGAGGCGTCGATGATATCGAGATCGGCGCGCAGCTCGGCGGCGGACGCATAGGGGCGAGCGGGCGGCACCTGGGTGATGCCCAGCAGGTCGGCAATCTCCAGCCGGAAGGCGGTGGCGCGCAGGCGCGCCGCGATGCAAGTGACGGCGAGGCGGTAGGGCTCGCCCCGCCGGTGCGGCGAGAGGTCGGGCGAGGCGTCCACCAGCGCCAGCAGGTCGCTCGACACGCTCACCCGGATGGTGCTGATCGACAGCTCGGCGCCGAGGCTGTCCAGCTCTTCCAGATAGAAGCGCACCGCCTGCGCGCTCTGCATGCGCATCGTCTCGCGCGTCACCTCGGCGGTGACGAAGGGATTGCCGTCGCGGTCGCCGCCGATCCAGCTGCCCATGCGCACGAAGGAGGCGACTTCCGGCGCCTCGCCTTCCAGCCCCTCCATCGCGGCCAGCCGGTCCTCCAGCGCTGCGTAGAGCGAGGGCAGCTGGCGTAGGAAGGTGTAGTCGTAATAGGCGAGGCCGTTCGCCACCTCGTCCAGCACGGTCAGTTTGGTGCGACGCAGCAGGTTGGTCTGCCACAGCATCAGCACCCGGCGGCGCAGCTCGGCGGTCGCCAGTTCCTGTTCCTCGGGGGTGGGATCGCGGCGGGCGCGGTCGGCGAGCAGTTCCGCCACCTTCATTTCATGGGTCAGGGTGGAGCGGCGGCGCACCTCGGTGGGGTGCGCGGTCAGCACCGGGCTCGCCAGAGCCGTGGTGAAGAAGGCGCGCAGATCGGCGGTGGAAATGCCCGCCTCGCTGGCTCGCTCCAGCGCCCGCGCCACCGTCGCCGGGCCGGCCGAGCGACCATTCGAGGCGGCCGCGCGCATGCGGCGAATGACGTTCTGGTCCTCGGCGATGTTGGCGAGATGCGAGAAATAGGAGAAGGCGCGGACGATGGAGATGGTCTGGTCCGGCCCGAGTTCGCTCAGGATCGCCTCCAGCTCGTGCCGGGCGCCCTCGTCCTCCTCGCGGTGGAAGCGGGTGGAGACGCGGCGGATATGCTCCACCAGCTCGTAGATCGCCTCGCCCTCCTGGTCGCGCAGCGTGTCGCCCAGCACCCGGCCGAGCATGCGGATGTCCTCGCGCAGCGACAGGTCGAGTTCGCCATCGGCTTCGGGTTCGGCATCGGAGAGGGCGATGGTGAGGGCAACGGACATGGCGATACTCCTTAAGGCGTAGACCAACTTAGCAATTAGCATGCCGTCGATGACACCCATGCGGGCGCTCTTATCCCCGGCCGACGAAGGTATGAGGGCACGCCGCGAAGCCTTTCAGGGCATTGACATACCGCCCGCCGCCCCGGCGCGGAAAAGGTGAGGCCGCCGCGCCACAGCGGCCGAGTTTCTCATGAATTGCCGCAGAGCCGCCGCGATTGTGAACGAATCCACCGCCAGCATGAACACCATGCTCAGGAAAGCTTCAGGGTTGAGACTGTAGAAAAGTGAGCATGAACGGCGTCGCTCTCGGGCGGTGCCTTTTCGAAAAGCCGGCCGGAAGGCCGTGTGAATGAACAAGGTGGCCGCAAGGCCGTTGGTCAAAGTCAGCGTACGCGTATCAGGAAGGAATTTGAGATGCCCCCCGTCATGAACCGCAATGAGGTTCAGGCCCCCCTCGCCGGCTCCCAGCCCAAGACCGCCTATACTGGCGCCCTCTCGCCGCTGCGTCCCGCCGACGCGCGCGAGAAGAAGCCTGTAAACGCCCCGGTCGGCTCCATCGCCGCCATCGAATCGCAGCTCGGCTTCTGACGCCGAAGCGTCTGCAGCCGGAGCGACGCCGCGCCAGCGTGCGCGCCGTTCCGCAACCTGCCGATGCAGCAGCGCACGCGGTGAATCCGTCACGGCTGCATGCCCGGCCTCACGGGATTGTGTGCCGCGCGCAAAGCGCCGTTTCGTGCCGGCCCGCCCCCCGGTCGGCACGCCCTCACGCCCTGGCTGACGCGCAAGGGGCTGGATTCCGGGCTCGCTCTTCCCATATGGATGACGTTGCGGCACCTGTCGCCCGAAAACCGTCCTAGAGAGGCCAAGCCTTTGCGTTCTCTGCGTCTACGTCCCGTCGCCCTGCGTCTCGTGATTGGCGCCCTGTTCGTTGCCGCCGGCGTTCTGGTGGCCGTCGACTTCGCCGAGGCCCGTGCCGGCCGCAGCGGCAGCTTCGGCAGCCGCGGCACGCGCAGCTGGTCGACCCCTGCCCCCACGCCGACCGCCCCCACCGCCCAGCCGCTGCAGCGCTCGGCTGCCCCGCAGACCCAGGCCGCCTCCCCGGCCCGCGCGGCCGGCGCGCAGCCCGGTGGCTTCATGCGCGGCGGCTTCATGGGTGGGCTGATGGGCGGCCTGCTCGGCGCCGGCATCTTCGGCCTGTTGATGGGTTCGGGCTTCTTCTCCGGCCTCGGCAGCCTCTCCGGCATTCTCGGCCTGCTGCTGCAGATCGGCCTCATCTTCATCGTCGTGCGGCTGGTCATGGGCTGGATGCGCTCGCGCAATCAGCCTTCCTATGCCGGCGGCGCCCGTCCCGACTCACTCAACCGTGACGCGCTGAACGGTGCGGGTTCCGCTCCCCAGGGTGGCGGCTCCATGGGCACCGCTGCCGGTGCAGCGGCCCCCCGCGCCGGCTTCGGCACCGCCCCGCGCGGCAAGCCGATCAAGCTGGAGGGTTCGGACTTCGACACTTTCGAGCGCACGCTGACCGAGGTGCAGTCCGCCTATGGCCGCGGCGACAAGCCCGCCCTCGCCGCCCTGCTCACCCCTGAGATGTCCGGCTATATGGCCGAGGAACTGGATGAGATGGCCCGCGACGGGCTGGAGAACCGCATCACCGATGTGAAGCTGCTGCAGGGCGACCTGTCGGAAGCCTGGTCGGAAGGCGACACCGAATACGCCACCGTCGCCATGCGCTACGAGCTGAAGGACGTCACCCTCGACAAGGCCACCGGCCGCGTCGTTCAGGGCGACCCGGACCGGCTGGAGCAGGCGGTGGAGTTCTGGACCTTCGTCCGCCCGCCGCGCGGCGCGTGGAAGCTAAGCGCCATCCAGCAGGGCTGAGCGCGACTCCCTCTTCCAACAATCAAAGGGCGGCCTCGGGCCGCCCTTTTTCGTGCGCGTCAGACGTCCAGCGGGTCGGGGCCGAAGCGGTTCGGCCCGTGCGTGCCCCGCACCATGAACCAGAAGAACACGACGAGGGCGCCGATGCCGGTGATAATCAGCAGCAGCCACCAGCCGGCATAATCCATGTCGTGGAAGCGCCGCACCCCGACGGCGATCGAGGGGATCAGCAGCCCCAGGCCGACCAGCGTGCTGATCGGCGTGAAGGCATCGATTTCGCCGAAGGTGAGCAGCGAGAACGCGCCGAAAAGGGCGGTGTCGATGACGCCGGCCGCGATGCTCGCCAAGATCGAGAACACGACGAACCACCAATATTCCGAGCGCGGCGCGCGGCCGGAAAAGGTGGCGTATTTGCCGAGAACGCTGGAAATCGCCTGCGTGAAGGTCATGTGGTCCCCCTGCCCATTGGCGGTGCGGGGTATTCTTGGCACGAAAGGCGGGGAAGACCATCCCCTGCATCAGGTGCAACCCGGCCCGCGTCCGTGAGGAGCGACTTTGAAGATCACCATTGAAAGCGACCCGGGCGCGCAGGTGCGCGACCTGATCGACCAGGGCCTCGACATCTTCAACGAGGCGAAGGCCGGCCCGCTGCAGGCCTCGGAACTGTGGGTCATCGCCCGCGACGACGAAGGCGCGGCGAAAGCGGGGCTGAAGGCACGCACCTATTTCGGCTGGCTGCACATAGACTGGCTATGGGTGTCGCCCGAAGCCCGAGGCAGCGGCGTCGGCAGCGCCTTGCTGAGCGCCGCCGAGGCAGAAGCCCGCGCACGCGGCTGCATCGGTGCCCATCTCGAAACCTACAGCTTCCAGGCGCCGGACTTCTACGAGAGGCACGGCTACCAGCGCTTCGGCCAGATCGAGGATTACCCGCCCGGGCATTCCTGCATCTGGCTGAAGAAGCGGTTCTGAGTGTTCGCCCTCAGCGCTTCGGCGACCGCCTTCCGCCCTTGCGATGGCCCTTGGTCATCGGGTCCGGCCGCTCCGGGCGCACCCAGTCTTCCACCCGCAGCGGTTCCACCCGGTCGGTGCCGGGGCCCATATCGTCGAGCGAGGGCTTGACGATGCGGGAGGCCGCGTGCGGCGCGAACATGGACGGCTCGCCCGGCTCATAGCTCGCCTGCGCCTCGTCCGCCCGCGCTTCCGCGCCGGAAGAAACATGGCCCGGAGACGAGCGCCCGGTGCCGGCCCGGCCGCCACCCTTCTGCTTCTTCTCCGGCATGTTGGCGGAGCGGCCATATTTGCGCTCGCCACGATAGCCGCCGGTGCGGTCGTCGACGCTGTCCTGCCGCGCCAGCGGATCGTCCGACAGCATCAGCTCGGTTGCCTGTAGCCGCTTGATCTCGTCGCGCAGCCTTGCCGCCTGCTCGAAGTCGAGATCGGCCGCCGCCTTGCGCATGCGCTTTTCGAGGTCGGCGATCACGGTGGCGAGGTTGTTGCCATAGGTGCTCGCGCCCTCGGCCAGCCCGGCATCCACCGTCACATGGTCGCGCTCATAGACGCTGTTGAGAATGTCGCCGATCGCCTTTTTCACGCTCTCCGGGGTGATGCCGTGCTCGACATTCCACGCCACCTGCTTGGTGCGGCGGCGCTCGGTCTCGGCCATCGCCCGCTCCATCGAGCCGGTGATGGTGTCGGCGTAGAGCACCACCCGCCCGTCGACATTGCGCGCGGCGCGGCCGATGGTCTGGATCAGCGAGGTCTCCGAGCGCAGGAAGCCTTCCTTGTCGGCATCGAGAATCGCCACCAGCCCGCATTCCGGGATATCGAGCCCCTCGCGCAGCAGGTTGATGCCGATCAGCACGTCGAAGGCGCCGAGGCGCAGGTCGCGCAGGATTTCGATGCGCTCGATCGTGTCGATGTCCGAATGCATGTAGCGCACGCGGATGCCGTTCTCGTGCAGATATTCCGTCAGGTCCTCGGCCATGCGCTTGGTCAGCACCGTCACAAGGGTGCGATAGCCCTTGGCCGCGGTGGCGCGCACCTCGCCGAGCAGATCGTCGACCTGGGTGCGGGCCGGACGCACCTCCACCTCGGGGTCGACGAGGCCGGTGGGGCGGATCACCTGTTCCACGAACACGCCGCCGGTGCGCTCCATCTCCCATTTGCCGGGTGTGGCGGAGACATGCACCGTCTGCGGGCGCATCGCCTCCCATTCCTCGAAGCGCAGCGGCCGGTTGTCCATGCAGCTCGGCAGGCGGAAGCCATATTCCGCCAGCGTCGCCTTGCGGCGGAAGTCGCCGCGATACATCGCGCCGATCTGCGGCACGGTGACATGGCTCTCGTCGCAGAAGATCAGCGCATTGTCGGGGATGTATTCAAACAGCGTCGGCGGCGGCTCGCCGGGGAGCCGCCCGGTAAGCCAGCGCGAATAATTCTCGATGCCGGCGCAGCTTCCCGTCGCCTCCATCATCTCGATATCGAAGGTGCAGCGCTGTTCCAGCCGCTGCGCCTCCAGCAGGCGGCCCATGGCGTGCAGTTCGTCGAGACGGTGCTTCAGCTCGGCTTTGATGCCCTGGATCGCCTGGATCAGCGTCGGGCGCGGCGTCACATAGTGCGAATTGGCGTAGAGCTTGACGAATTTCAGGTCCTGCGACTTCTGCCCGGTCAGCGGGTCGAATTCCTGGATGCTCTCCACCTCGTCGCCGAACAGCGAGACGCGCCAGGCCCGGTCCTCGTAATGCGCCGGGAAGATCTCGATAACGTCGCCGCGCACCCGGAAGGTGCCGCGGCCGAAATCGCCCTGGGTGCGCTTGTACTGCAGCGCCACGAGGTCGGCGAGCATCTGCCGCTGGTCGATGCGCTCGCCCACCTCGATCTTGAAGGTCATCGAGGCATAGGTCTCGACCGAGCCGATACCGTAGATGCAGGACACCGAGGCGACGATGATGACGTCGTCGCGCTCCAGCAGCGAGCGCGTGGCCGAGTGGCGCATGCGGTCGATCTGCTCGTTGATCGACGATTCCTTCTCGATGAAGGTGTCGGTGCGCGGCACATAGGCCTCGGGCTGGTAGTAGTCGTAATAGGAGACGAAATACTCCACCGCATTGTCGGGGAAGAAGCTCTTGAACTCGCCATAGAGCTGCGCCGCCAGCGTCTTGTTCGGCGCCAGGATCAGCGCCGGGCGCTGCACCCGCTCGATGACATTGGCCATGGTGAAGGTCTTGCCCGAGCCGGTGACGCCGAGCAGCACCTGGTCGCGCTCGCCCTCATTGGCCGCCGCCACCAGTTCCTTGATCGCCTCGGGCTGGTCGCCATTGGGCGTGTAGTCCGACTTCAGCACGAAGCGGACGCCGCCTTCCGACTTTTCCGGCCGCGCCGGCCGATGCGGCGCCCAGAGCTGGCCGTCGACTTCCGGGCGGCCGCCCTCGATCAGCGCCGACAGCGCGGCGACGGTGGCGGAGGCGCCCGAGGTCGGCGCCACGCCGAGCTTCTCGGCGAGGGCGGGATCGAGCGTGGCGGATTGCGCGGGCTCGAAAGCGCGCTGGGAGCGCTCGGAGAACCCGCCGGGACGTGCTGCTTTGGCCATGGCGGCAATATGGGGTCAGATTCGGTCGGCGCAAAGGCCGTCCGCGCCGCTTGTGCCGCCGGCGGCCGTGCGCGCCGGGACGGTGCCAGTAAGGGCATCAGCTGACGATCGGATAGGCAGGCACGCCGCAACGGCGCGGACACGCCCTGCGCCGTTTATCCCTCCAGATCAGCGCGTTAGCTCAATTATGCTTAAATTTAGGGCATTGGCACAGCTGATGCATACACCATTGTATGCATATCAGCCGGGTCCGGCCACGCGACCCGCTCCAGATGGTGGATGCCCATGCCCGCTACGCTGCCCGCCCCCCTGCTCGCCGCCGAGCCCGCGCCCCTCGCCTTCCACCCGGCCCGCGCCGCGCTCGTCATTATCGACATGCAGCGCGATTTCCTTGAGCCGGGCGGCTTCGGCGAGACGCTGGGCAATGACGTTTCGCGTCTCCAGGCGGCGGTCGGGCCGTGCAAGGCCGTGCTGGCCGCCGCCCGCGCCGCCGGCCTCATGGTCATCCACACCCGCGAGGGCCACCGCCCGGACATGATGGACGCACCGCCGGCCAAGGTCGAGCGCGGTTCCCCGACGGCGCGCATCGGCTGCGCCGGCCCGATGGGCCGCATCCTTATTCGCGGCGAGCCGGGGCACGACATCATCGCCGAACTCGCCCCCGCCCCCGGCGAGCCGGTGCTCGACAAGCCCGGCAAGGGCGCCTTCTACCAGACCGACCTCGAACTGATGCTGAAGAACCGGGGCATCGACACGCTGCTGGTCGCCGGCGTCACCACCGAGGTCTGCGTCCACACCACCATCCGCGAGGGCAATGATCGCGGCTATCGCTGCGTGGCGCTGGCCGATTGCTGCGCCTCCTACATCCCCGAATTCCATCGCGTCGGCCTGGAGATGATCAAGGCGCAGGGCGGGATTTTCGGCTGGGTGTCCGATTCCGCCGCCCTTCTCTCCGCGCTCGGCGACACGAGCATCACCGGCTCAGCCTCCGCCAGCGCCGCCTGAACCCGCCTGCCGCGTCCGGCGCCCGGCGCCGTCTTTCACCGCGTCCCGTCATTCGTCCTTCGAGGGATACCGAGCATGTCCGCGACTGAAATGACCCCGATCTCACCCGCCCGCACCGGCATGCGCCCGACCCTGTGGACGCGTGGCGACTGGAACGCCCTGTTCGGCTTCGGCACCAATATCCTGGTCAACATGCTGGTGCTGACCGGCCTGCTGCAATTCGTGCTGAAAACGCCGCCCGACATCGTCTTCGGCCGCATCCTGCCGGCGGTGGGGCTGATGATGTTCCTCTCCACCGTCTATTACGCCTGGCTCGGCTACCAGCTGGCGAAGAAGACGGGCCGCGACGATGTCTGCGCCCTGCCCTCGGGCATCTCGGTGCCGCACATGTTCGTCGTCACCTTCGTCATCATGCTGCCGATCGGCGCCGCCACCGGCGACCCGATCCAGGGCTGGGAAGCGGGGCTGGTCTGGGTGTTCTTCCAGAGCTTCATCCTGATGATCGGCGGCTTCGTCGCGCCTTACATCCGCAGGATCACCCCCCGGGCGGCGCTGCTCGGCACGCTGGCGGGCGTGTCCATCGCCTTCATCGCCATGCGCCCGGCCTTCGAGATCTTCGCCACCCCGGTCATCGGCCTCACCTGCTTCGCCATCATCATGGTGAGCTGGTTCGGCGGGGTGAAATACCCGCGCGGCATCCCCGCCGGCCTCATCGCCATCGCGGTCGGCATGGCCATCGCCTGGGGCTCGAACCTGTTCGGGCTGAACTATGGCGGCATGAGCCTCGACAATGTCGGCGCCGCCTTCGCCAATTTCGGCTTCTCGGTGCCGCTGCCGGCCTTCGACCATGTGTTCCATGGCTTCGATTATCTCGGCATCATCCTCGTCACCGCCATTCCCTTCGGCATCTACGATCTGGTCGAGGCGATGGACAATGTGGAGAGCGCCGAGGCGGCGGGCGACCATTACCCCACCACCCGGGTCCTCACCGCCGATGGTGTGGTCAGCCTGATCGGCTGCCTGATGGGCAACCCCTTCATCAACGCCGTCTATATCGGCCACCCCGGCTGGAAATCGATGGGCGGGCGCATCGGCTATTCCGCCGCCACCGGGCTCATGGTCATCATCCTGTCCTGGTTCGGCATCATCGCGCTGCTGCTGGCGCTGATCCCGGTCGTCGCCATCTCGCCGATCCTGCTCTATATCGGCATGCTGATCGGGGCGCAGGCGTTCCAGACCACGCCCTCCAAGCATGCCCCGGCCGTGGTGCTGGCGCTCACCCCGCACCTTGCCGCCTGGGCCAAGCTGCTGATCGACAATTCGCTCGGTGTCGCCGGCACCTCCGCCGCCGCGCTGGGGCTGGAGAAGCTGGGCACGGTCGGCGTGCTCTATCACGGGCTCGAAGTGATGGGCGGCGGCGCGATTCTGGTCGGGCTGGTGCTCGGCGCCATCGGCGTGTTCGTGGTCGAACGGCAATTCGTCAACGCCGCCGCCTTCGCCCTCGCCGGCGCCGTGCTCACCTTTTTCGGCTTCATGCACGGGGAAAGCGTCGGATTTGGCGTGACACCGACGGTAGCATTTGCTTACCTTCTGGTGGCCGGCTTCCTCTTTGCCTGCGCGAAATACGCCGCGCTGGAGGAATCGCCCGCCGCGGCGCGCGCGGACGGGCCGCAGCCGGCACCGGCGGAATGACCTTTTGCTTCGATGCTGGGGGGTATCGAAGCAGCTTGAGACGGCGCGGCACATCCCTCAGGATGGCCGCGCCGCTCTTGTTTCCGGCCCTCAGCCGGGCGGCTCCCACCCTTAATGCCGCCCGCGAGGTTTCACATGTCGTTCCTGCTTTCCTTCGACCCGGCCACGCTTGGCGAACCGGAGGGAACCGCGCCCCTCGCCGAGCGCCTCGTCGCCGGCAATCCCCGCCATCTCACCTGGAACGCCGAGACGCTGCCCGACGGCGCTCTGTTCGCCGGCATCTGGGAATCCTCCCCCGGCGCCTGGCGGGTGGATTATGAGGAGTGGGAGTTCTGCTCCATCCTCGAAGGCGTCTCGATCCTGCACGAGGACGGCGAGGCGCCGGTGACGGTGAAGGCGGGCGACACCTTCGCCCTGCGGCCGGGCTTCAAGGGCGTGTGGGAAGTCGTCGAGACCACCCGCAAGCACTATGTCATCCGCCTCATCTGACAACGGTGCCGGAATCCGGCCGGGTGTGGCCTTGCCGTCATTGACCGCGCGGCGGACGCGACGCATCTTCGCCGCAGATAATGTAGGAGACGTGCGATGCTGGCCGAAATGAAGGGCGCGACAGGGCGGGCGAAGCGGGCCATGGCGCGGGCCGCCACCGGCCTCGCCGCCATCGGCATGCTGGCCGGCTCGCTCGGCAGCGCGCAGGCGGCCAATTTCTTCGAGAAGAACTTCTGGCTGTCGGGGCCCAATTACAGCGGCAACGTGCCGGCCTGCGACACGCCCGGTGCCCTGTCGAAGATCCAGCGGGATTTCGCCACCACCGAATCACGCTTCTGGAACTCGAAGCTCACCATCGACCGCATCGACCATGTCCGCGAGGTCGCCTTCCGGCCCTGGGGCGAGGAAAACATTCCGCGCCGCTATTGCCGCGCCGAGGTCATCGTCTCCGGCATCGAGGGCACGCCCAGCTTCCAGACCGAGGGCGCCTATGGCAGCGGCGCCTATGACAGCAGCCCTTATGGCGGCCACATGACCGGCGCGCCGGTGGGCAAGGCGGTCGGCAAGGCGCCCGGCATCCCGCGCTACCACACCGTCTGGTATTCGATCATCGAGGATGGCGGCTTCCTCGGCGCCTCCTGGGGCGTCGATTTCTGCGTCGAGGGCTTCGACCGTTCCTGGACCTACGCCCCGAATTGCCGCATGGCCCGTCCGTGACTTTGGCGCGGGCGGCGGGGCTGGCCCTTGCCGCGCTGCTGCTCTGGCCGGCACTGGCGCTCGCCCAGCAGAAGGGCGAGCCGGGGCGTTTCGACCATTATGTGCTCGCTCTTTCCTGGTCGCCCTCCTATTGCGAGGCGATGGGTAAACGGGCCGAGCCGGCGCAGTGCGCGGGCGCCCGCCCCTTCGCCTTCGTCGTGCACGGGCTGTGGCCGCAATATCAGCGCGGCTGGCCGGAAAACTGCGTCGCTCCCGCCCCCTTCGTCCCCGAGCCAGTGCTGCGCTCCATGCTCGACATCATGCCGAGCCGCCGGCTGGTGCTGCACCAGTGGCGCAAGCACGGCACCTGCGACGGCGCCGATTCCGCCGCCTATTTCGCCACCGTGCGCCGCGCCTTTGAGCGGGTGACGATCCCGAAGGCGTTTCGCCGGCTCGATGATTATCGCATGGTGTCGCCCGACGAGGTCGAAGCCGCCTTCCTCGCCGCCAATCCGGGGCTGGCGCCTGATGGAATCGCCGTCGCCTGCGATGGCCGCCGGCTCACCGAAATCCGCATCTGCCTCAGTCGCGCGCTCGACTTCACCCCCTGCGAGGAAGTGAACCGCCGCGCCTGCCGGGCAAGCCGCGTGGTAATGCCGCCGCTGCGCGAGAGCGCGGGCGCAGGCGCGAATTAGAGGACCCGATGAACTACCGCCACGCCTTCCATGCCGGCAATTTCGCCGATGTCGTCAAGCATGTCGTGCTGGCGCGCATCCTTGCCTATCTCGGACGCAAGGATGCCGCCTATCGCGTCATCGACACCCATGCCGGCGCCGGGCTTTATGACCTCACGGGCGACGAGGCCCGCCGCACCGGCGAGTGGGAGGGCGGCATCGGCGCCGTGCTGCGCGCCCGCTTCACCCCTGCAGTGGCGGACCTGCTCGCCCCCTGGCTCGACGCCGTGCGGGCGGTGAACCCGCCAGGGGCGGACGATGCGACGCTGGCGGCGGAACTCGCCCGCTATCCCGGCTCGCCGCTTATCGCCCAGGCGCTCATCCGCGCCCAGGACCGCCTGTTGCTGTGCGAGACCGAGCCCGGCGTGCGGGCGGCGCTGGAAGAGTCGATCGGCCGCGATGTCCGCGCCAAGGTGCTGGCGACCGATGGCTGGCAGGCGCTCAACGCCTATGTGCCGCCCAAGGAGCGGCGCGGCGTGGTGCTGGTGGACCCGCCCTTCGAGGAACCGGGCGAGTTCCACCGCCTCGCCCAAGGCCTCGCCGAGGCACATCGGCGCTGGTCGGGGGGGATCTATCTGCTCTGGTACCCGATCAAGGATGTGCGCGCGGTCGATGCCTTCCGGCGCGAGATCGAGCGGGCGGGAATCCCGAAGACGCTGAACATCCAGTTCGACCTGCGCAGCGTGCGGCAGGCGGACACGATGACCGGCTGCGGCCTGATCGTGGTCAACCCGCCCTTCACCCTCGCCGAAGAACTGCGCACCGTGCTCGGCGCCCTCGCCCCGGTGCTCGCCACCGATGGCACCGGGCGCGTGCGCCTCGGCTGGCTGACGCCGGAACGCTGATCGCGCCGCACACTGCCTCCCCTGCCGTCATCAATCGGCATCGGTCTTGCTTCACCCTGCGCGGGCAGAGTTGAGCGGCGGATGGATGCGGCCATCCGAGGTCAGGAGCAGGCGCATGGCGACGATGGGCACCGTCAAATTCTTCAACACGGACAAGGGCTATGGCTTCATCCGGCCGGACGATGGCGGACGCGATGTGTTCGTGCATGTCTCGGCCGTCACCCGGTCCGGGCTGGGCACGCTGATGGAGGGGCAGCGCGTGAGCTTCGAGATCGAGCCGGACAAGCGCGGCAAGGGCCCGAAGGCGATCGACCTGCAGCCGGCCGACTGATAAGCCTGCCGGCCGAAGCTGCGGCTCCGCCGCGGCCGGGCGCAGGCGCCGCCGGGCATCCGGCACGGGGGCGGCTGGCCCCCAACAGGTGTCGAACCCCGATGAAGCTTCGTTCCTCCCCGCTGTCCCCCTTCGGGCGTAAGGTCAAGATCGGCGCCATTCTGTGCGACATCCATCTCGATGTCCTGCCGGCCGACACTACCGACCCCACCGATTCGCTGCGGGAGCAGAACCCCCTCGGCAAGATTCCCGTGCTGCTGCGCGAGGATGGGCCGGCGATCTATGATTCCCGCGTCATCATCGAGTATCTCGACATGACGGCCGGTGGCGGCGTGCTGATCCCGACCGGCGGCGAGGACCGCATCGCGGCCCTGACGATGCTCGCGCTCGGCGACGGCATTGCCGACGCCGCGCTGCTGCAGATGTATGAGAGCCGCTTCCGCGATCCCGAGACCCACAGCGACCGCTGGCTCGACCATCAGGCGGGCAAGGTGGCACGCGGGCTGGCGGCCTTGGAAGCCGCGCCGCCGCAGCCGCTGCCGGTCAGCGGCGCCGCCCATGTCGGCGAGATCGCGGTGGCCTGCGCGCTCGGCTATCTCGATTTGCGCTTTGCCGGCGCCTGGCGCCCCGGCCACCCGGCGCTGGTCGCCTGGCTTGATGCCTTTTGCGAGCGTGTGCCTGCTTTCGAGGCAACCACCCCGCAGGTCTGACCCGCGTCAGGTTCTCCACTAACGCAAAAAGGCCCCGGATCGTCGATCCGGGGCCTTTGTCGTCGAGGGACTGTCAGGCCCGCGTCAGAACTTGTAGTTCACGCCAGCGCGGACAATGTTGGCCGTCAGGCCGGTCTTGTAGCCGATGCTGTCGTAATAGTCCTCGCCGAGATCCATGTAGAGATACTCGCCCTTGATGGTCCAGTTGTTGGTGAGGGCGTATTCCACGCCGCCGCCGACCGTCCAGCCCACCTGGGTCTTGTCCGAGGACAGACCGAACACGTTGTCGTTGACCTCGGTGTGGCCCCAGGCGAGACCGCCGGTCACGTAGGGCAGCACATTGCCGAAGGCATAGCCGAGGCGGGCGCGGACCGTGCCGAAATAGTCCATCTTGGACTCATAACCGGCATAGGTGTCCTTGATGTCCGAGCCCTGGAAGTCGGCTTCGGCGCCCAGCACGATGTTGTTGTCGAACTGGTAGTTGACGCCGATCTGGCCGCCGCCGAGGAAGCCCGACGGGTCGAGATTGACAACGCCCGCGCCGCCCTCGCCCTGGCCCCAGGCATAGCCGGCATTGGCGCCGATATAGAAGCCGGTCCAGGTGAACACCGGCTCGACATACATCGGCGCGGCCTTGGTCGGGTAGGACTGCTGCTGCGGCAGGTCGGCCGCGAAGGCGGGGGCAGCGGCGAGAAGGGCGACCGCGGCGACGCCCGAGCAGAGGATGTTCTTCATAGGTACTCTCCGAAACAACCTGGAGCCGGGGGGCGTGGCGCCAGGAAAGGCTTGCGAAACCGTTGAGGCTGCGTCTCGGAGTGTGAATTAGAAGCCCAGATGGGCAGGCCAAGGGCTGGATTGGGGCAGCCCCGCCGCATTTGCCGCCCACTTAGAGCGCCCGGCAGGCGTCAACAACCCGCAAATCGTTCTGCCGCAAGGGCTCTGACAGCTAAAGGCTCATTCACAGAACCGCGAGCGGCGCAACAATTTCGCCATTATCGCCGTCGGATGATCGGCGGGTGTGTTTTCGATGTCACAAATCCGAGGAGCGGATCGCCCGCAGGCAGGGGGTGGCGCGCCTGTTTTGGCGCAACGCCACCCCGCACACCGATCAGAATCGGTAGTTCACGCCCGCGCGCAGCACATTGGCGCTCATGCCGACATCGCGCGGGCCGAAATAGCTCGCATAGGTCTCCTCGCCGAGGTCGACATAGAGATACTCGCCCTTGACGCTCCAATTGCCGCCAATCGCGTATTCGGCGCCGGCGCCGATCGTCCAGCCGAAATGGTTGCGGTCATTGGATAGGCCCAGCAGCTCATAGCTGCCGCCGCCATAGGCGAAACCGCCGGTGCCATAGACCAGGAACTGGTCGAAGGCGTAGCCGATGCGCGCCCGCACCGTGCCGAAATAGTCGAGGGTGAAGACCGAACTCGACAAATCGGCATACTGGATGTCTGTTTCGACGCCGAGCACCAGCGGGCCGCTGCCCTGCCAGTTATAGCCGGCCTGCAGGCCGCCGAGGAAACCGTCAATATCCGGCGAGGCGTCCGCCGTGCCCCAGCCATAGCCGGCATTGGCGCCAAGATAGAAGCCGTTCCAGGTGAAGACCGGCGCCGGATCATAGGCGACCCCCGCCGGCGCCGGGTAGGACATATCCGCCGCAGCGGCGGGAACGGCCATTAGGGCCATAAGCCCGAGACCGGCGCGGATGCTGTTGTTCATGATCGTCTCCTGGATCTTGGTTCAGCCTGCCAGCCGGCGAACAATCCTCGCCGCCGCTGAGATAAGTCCGACGATTCCACAAAGGTGCGGCCGAAATAGTGACGCCAACCAAAAGGCTATATCATACTTAATGAAACGTATACTTCATGTATACTTGAATACCGATTGTAGATCCGGAACTGCCAGCCGAACGCAGGCGGCGCAGCACGCGCAATTGCCTGGCTGCCCATAGGTCGGTAAGAGGCGACCGTACCTACCCACACGAAATTACCCGATCAAGGCCGGTCATCGTCATCCGCGCACCGTCGCACGGCGTATTGTCTTCTGGGGGCGGCGAGCCGTCCCTTGCCCGCCGCCCTCCAACGCAGCGCCTGAAACCTGATGACCCTTCCCCCCTCGTCGCCCACCCCCGCCACGTTCCACGCCCGCCCCGTCGCCCTCGTCACCGGCGGCGCGGTGCGGATCGGCCGCGCCATCAGCCTGCGCCTTGCCCGTGAGGGCTACGACATCGCCCTGCATGTGCGCCGGCCCGGCCCTGCGGCGGAGGAGACCGCCGCGGCGATCCGGGGCGCGGGAGGACGCGCGGCGATCATCGTCGCCGAGCTCGCCGAGGCCGGGGCGGTGGACGGCGTCGTTCCTGCCGCGGCGGCGGCGCTGGGGCCGCTCACCCTGCTGGTCAACAACGCCTCGGAATTCCATCCCGACAGCGTCGAGGCGCTCGACCTCGGCCTGTGGGAGCGGCACATGGCGGTCAATCTGCGGGCGCCGGTGCAACTCGCCCGCGCCTTCGCCGCCCAGCTGCCCGATGGCGCGCCGGGGGCGATCGTCAACCTCATCGACCAGCGCGTGCTGAAGCCGACCCCGGCCTATTTCTCCTACAGCGTGAGCAAGGAAGCGCTGTGGTCGGCCACACGGATGCTGGCGCAGGCGCTGGCGCCGCGGGTGCGGGTCAATGGCGTCGGCCCGGGCCCGACGCTGGCCAATGGACGGCAGGATGGCGACGCCTTCGCCCGCCAGTCCGCCTCGGTTCTGCTCGGGCGCGGCCCGAGCCCGGAGGAGATCGCCGACGCTGTTGCCTATCTCGCCCGCGCCTCCAGCGTCACCGGGCAGATTATCGCGGTCGATGGCGGCCAGCACCTCGCCTGGCGCACGCCGGACGTGGAAGACGACTGATCAACAGGGCCGGCGCTCAGTGCTTGCGGGCGTCGCTCAGGGTGAACCAGCCGATGCTGGTCATCACAAGTACCGCGCCGGCAAGCTCGGCCGGGGTGGCGCTCTCGCCGAGAAACAGCACGGCCAGCACCATGGTAGCGACCGGGCTCACCGTGCTGATCATCGAATTGGCCTGCGCCGAAATGCGCTTGAGCGCCGCGTTCATCAGAAAGGTCGGCAGCACGGTGGCGCCGATCGCCACGCTGACCGCCAGCATCAGCCCATGCGGCGACACCATCAGCGCCTCGACCGGCCGCATCACCGCGAACTGGCCGATCGCCATGATCGAGGCCGAGATCATGGCGATGCAGGTGAACAGCGCCGAACCGACCCGCTGCAGCAGCGAGCGGGCGCACAGCTGGTAGAGCGCGAAGGAAATCGCTGCCAGCGTCACCAGCACCGAACCCTTCACCACGTCCGAACCCATGACGCTGACATTCTGCAGGAAAATCAGCGCCAGCCCGCCATAGGCGACCGCGAAGGCCAGCATCGCCCTCGGCCGGATCGGCTGGGCGAACAGCAGCGCGCCGAACAACGCGACATAGATCGGATAGGTGAAGAGGATCAGCCGGCTGAACGAGGCGGAGGTGTATTGCAGCCCGGCGAAATCGAGATAGCTGGCCAGCCAGTAGCCGAGCGCCCCCACCAGCATGGACTGCACCACCAGCTTGCCGGTGGGCAAAGGCTCGCCCATGCCGCGCAGCCGGAACAGCGCGAAGGCGCCGACCGCGAGATAGAACGGCAGCGAGAACGCCATGCGCAGCGCCAGCAGCGTTTCGGCGTCGATGCCCTCGGCATAGGCGAGCTTGATGATGATGCCCTTGGACGCGAACAGCGTCGCCCCGGCGGCGCCGAAGGCGTAGCCGGCCACGGGAAAGGGCGGATGGGAGATGGCATCGCCGGAACGGGACATGGTCCGCTCCCTTAGACCCTTTTCCCGCCGCTGACACCGGCCGCCCGCGCATGGCCGCCAGCGGCCCGATGCATTTTCGTAGCCCTGTGCCATGGCGGGAACAGGCGCGGGGAAGATGCGCCGCCCCCTGTTCGCGATGGCCGCAAATACGTATCTAGGGGGCATGACCGCCCGACCGACCCGCGACATGCCCGACCTCGACGCCGACGATGCCGACATCGCCGAGCTGGACCAGGACGAGGCCCTCATTGCCGACCTTGCCGAGGAGGCCGAGCCCGCGCCGGGTTCCGTCGCCATGGGCCGCGCCGCGATTGCGCGCGCCCTCAAGCACGCGCCGAACGGGCCGGGCGTCTACCGCATGATCGGTGCGGACGGCGCGGTGCTCTATGTCGGCAAGGCCAAGAGCATCAAGCGCCGCATCGTCGCCTATACCCGCCCCACAGGGCTGACCGCCCGCATCATGCGGATGGTGGCGGCCACCATGGAGATGGAATTCGTCTCCACCGGCACCGAGACCGAGGCGCTGCTGCTGGAGGCCAACTTCATCAAGCAGCTGCGCCCGCGCTTCAACGTGCTGCTGCGCGACGACAAGTCGTTTCCCTATATCCTCATCACCAAGGATCATGTGTCGCCGCAGATCACCAAGCATCGCGGCGCCCGCAACCGGCCGGGCGATTATTACGGCCCCTTCGCCTCGGTCTGGGCGGTGAACCGCACCATCAACGCGCTGCAGAAGGCGTTCCTGGTGCGCTCCTGCTCCGACAGCTTCTACGAGGCCCGCACCCGCCCCTGCCTGCTGTTCCAGATCAAGCGCTGCGCCGGCCCCTGCACCGGCGAGGTCAGCCACACCGACTACGCCGAGTATGTGATGGAGGCGCGCGACTTCCTCTCCGGCCGCAGCAAGGCGGTGAAGGAACAGCTGGCGCGCGAGATGGAAATCGCCTCGCACGAGCTGGAATTCGAGCGCGCGGCCGCCCTGCGCGACCGCCTCGCCGCGCTGTCCGCCGTGCAGGGCACCCAGGGCATCAACCCGCGCTCGGTCGAGGAGGCGGACGTCTTCGCCATCCACCAGGAGGGCGGGGCGACCTGCGTGCAGGTCTTCTTCTTCCGCACCGGCCAGAACTGGGGCAACCATGCGCTCTATCCCCGCGCCGACCGGACGCTGGAGATCGGCGAGGTGCTGGAATCGTTCTTGGCCCAGTTCTACGAGGACAAGCCCTGCCCGCGCCTCGTGCTGCTCAGCCACGACATCGCCGAGCGCGAGCTGCTGGAGGAAGCGCTGTCCACCCGCGCCGGCCATCGGGTCGAGGTCGCGGCCCCCAAGCGCGGCGAGAAGCGCGAGCTGGTCGAGCACGCGCTGCAGAACGCCCGCGAGGCGCTGGGCCGCAAGCTGGCCGAGAGCGCCAGCCAGGCCCGGCTGCTGGAGGAACTCGCCCGCGCCTTCGCCCTCAAGGCGCCGCCCCGGCGCATCGAGGTCTATGACAACAGCCACATCATGGGCAGCAATGCGGTGGGCGGCATGATCGTCGCCGGGCCGGAGGGCTTCGCCAAGAGCCAGTACCGCAAGTTCAACATCCGCTCGACCGAACTCACCCCCGGCGACGATTACGGCATGATGCGCGAGGTGCTGACCCGCCGCTTCGCCCGCCTGCTGAAGGAGAATCCGCGGGCGGGCGCGTCGCCTCTCCCCGAGGGAGAAGAGGTGCCCCCGCCCCCACCGGGAGAGGTCGAGGAAGCCTCCGCCGCCTCGTCGGCCTGGCCGGACCTGCTGCTGATCGATGGCGGCCCCGGCCAGCTGAAGGCGGCGCGCGAAACCCTGGCCGGGCTCGGCGTCACCGATGTGCCGATGGTCGGCGTCGCCAAGGGCCCGGACCGCGACGCCGGCCGCGAGACCTTCTATGCCGATGGCCGCGAGCCGTTCCGGCTGGAGCCGCGCGACCCGGTGCTGTATTTCGTGCAGCGCCTGCGTGACGAGGCGCACCGCTTCGCCATCGGCTCGCACCGTGCCCGCCGCAAGAAGGACATCACCCAGGCCGGCCTGCAGGAAATTCCCGGCATCGGCCCCACTCGTAAACGGGCGCTGCTGCACCATTTTGGGACTCTGAAGGCGATCGAACGCGCCTCGCTCGCCGATCTTGAAGGCGTGCCGGGGGTGAACGCGGCGATGGCGCGGGCGGTTTATGACTTCTTTCACGCGAAAGCGACATGAACAGTCCGTCCGGCCATCGCCGTCATGCGATGGCCACAGCCCTGCCGCATCGTGAAAGCGCCACGGCAGGCGAAGCAATGGCCGCGACGCAATTGACGTAGCCGGCTCGCGTGTTTACCTGCCTGTGAGGGAGCCGGCGCACTATGGTCGATGTTGCATCAAACCCGCAGACGGTACGGGAGCCGGCCAAGGTGAAACGCGGTCACGCCTTTTCTTTGCCCAATCTCCTCACCTATGGCCGCTGCGTGGCGGTGCCACTGGTGGCGGCGTGCCTGTTCTGGTCCGACATATTGGAAGGCGGCGTCTGGCTGCGCTGGGTGGCGGTGGTCATCTATGTCGTCGCCGCCGTCACCGATTTCTTCGACGGCTACCTCGCCCGAGCCTGGCAGCAGCAATCGGCCATCGGCCGCATGCTGGACCCCATCGCCGACAAGCTGCTGGTTTCCGCCTCGCTGCTGATGCTGGCATCGGATGGCACCATTCGCGGCTGGTCGCTCTGGGCGGCGGTGGTGATCCTGTGCCGCGAGATTCTCGTCTCCGGCCTGCGCGAGTTTCTCGCCGAATTGCGGGTCAGCGTCCCCGTCACCCGTCTCGCCAAATGGAAGACCACTGCCCAGCTGGTCGCCGTCGGCGTGCTCCTGGCCGGGCCGGCGGCGGATCTTCTGGTGCCCGGCATCACGCTGTTCGGCATCGGCCTGTTGTGGATCGCGGCGCTGCTGACGCTCTATACCGGCTGGGACTATTTCCGCGCCGGCGCCCGCCATCTGATCGGGGATGACGCGTGAAGGTGCTGTATTTCGCCTGGGTGCGCGAGCGCATTGGCCTTGAGGCGGAGGAGATCGACCTGCCGCAGGGCGTCGCCACCGTCGCCGAGCTTGCCGCCTTTCTCGGCGCGCGCGGCGAGGGCTATGCCCATGCCTTCGAGAATCCGCGTATCGTGCGGGCGGCGCTCGACCGGCGGCACGCCAAGCCGGACACGCCGCTCGGCGGCGCGCGCGAGATTGCCTTCTTCCCGCCCATGACGGGCGGCTGAACCGGGAGGGCGGAGATGTTCACCGTCCGCATACAGGCGCAGGATTTCGACGCCGCCGCCGAGGCCGCCGCCCTGGCGCGCGGGCGCACCGATATCGGCGCGCTCGTCACCTTCGCCGGCCTGTGCCGCGCCCAGGACGCCCCCGGCGGCGCGCCGCTCATCGCCCTGACGCTGGAGCATTATCCCGGCATGGCGGAAGAGGAGATCGGCCGGCTGATCGAGCAGGCCCGCGCCCGCTGGCCGCTCATCGGTGCCACGGTCATCCACCGCTATGGCCGCATGGTGCCGGGCGACAACATCGTGCTCGTCGTCACCGCCTCCGCCCACCGCGCCGCCGCCTTCGAGGCGGCCGAATTCCTTATGGACTGGCTGAAGACCAGCGCGCCGTTCTGGAAGATGGAGGAGCGCGACGAGGGCTCGTCCTGGGTCGCCGCCAAGGACGAAGACGACGACGCGGCGGAACGCTGGAACTGAATAAGTCTATTTCCCAAGCCCACCGAAGATCAACAATCAGCGGCTTTTCTTCGCAAATCGTCGAACTGCGTTCTGAAACTCAGGTCGGCCCGATATCCAAGCTAGAACACGCTTTTCTGATATCAGACCATCAGGAGCGATAATATCGAGAAGCCAACTCGGCGGCCATGGATATTCATGTCCGTCACGAACTGCCGTCCCATAGCGCACAACGTAAGCCTCATACGATCTCCGGCGCTTAGGGGTATCGGCGAATGACAGCGACGGCAAATCCGTTTTGACAACGGGATCGATCCTGGCCTGACCAGATCGCATTCGACTGTCCCGCAGGCGTAAAAGCTCACTCTCATGATTGATCTTGGTCACTATAGCCTCGTGAGCTTAGATCATCAGAATGACTGTGTTCGATATATTATTAGCGACGGGATATAGCATCTCAACAAAAAAGGCCGCCCTAAAGCGGCCCTTTAGATTTTAAATTTGGAACCTTACGCCGCCGCCTTCTTCGGCTGCACTTCGGACATGTAGTCCTCCAGCAGCGTCTTGGTGACCGGGCCGGGCTGGAAGTGCTGGCCGGCGATCTCGGCGACCGGCGTCACCTCGGCGGCGGTGCCGGTGATGAAGCACTCGTCGAAGCTCGGCAGTTCCTCCGGCATGATCGCCCGCTCCATCACCTCGATGCCGCGCCGCTTGGCGAGCGCGATCACCGTCTGGCGGGTGATGCCATTGAGGAAGGCGTCGGCTTCAGGCGTGTGGATCACGCCGTCCTTGGCGAAGAACACATTGGCGCCGGTGCATTCGGCGACACGGCCGCGCCAGTCCAGCATCAGCGCGTCGGCGAAGCCCTCGCGCTCGGCGGCGTGCTTGGAGATGGTGCAGATCATGTAGAGCCCGGCCGCCTTCGAGGTCGAGGGCGCGGTCATCGGGTCGGGACGGCGGTACTTCGCCATGCCGATGCGGATGCCCTTCAGCCGCTGGGCGGGATCGAAATAGCTCGGCCATTCCCACGCCGCGATCGCGAGGTGGATCTGGTTGTGCTGGGCCGAGACGCCCATCATGTCCGAGCCGCGCCAGGCGACGGGACGCAGATAGGCGTCGTTCAGCTTCTGCCGCACCAGCAGCTCGCGGCAGGCGGCGTTGATCTCGTCCGTGCCATAGGGGATCTCGAAGTCGAGCAGTTCGGCGCTGTGCTTCAGCCGCGCGGTGTGCTCGTCCAGCTTGAAGATCTCGCCGCCATAGGCGCGCTCGCCCTCGAAGACGCAGCTGCCATAGTGCAGCCCGTGGGTCAGTACATGGACCTGCGCGTCCTGCCAGGGCACGAAGGCGCCGTCATACCAGATCCAGCCGCTGCGTTTGTCGAAAGGTTCGCTCGCCATGGTAAGTCTCCCAACCGGGGCGCCAGCGCGCCATGGGAGGCGCCGGAGCCCTTCTGTTCCTTCGGCATGGTGGCTACGGCCTGTCAGGCGAGAGCGCAACGCTTTGCCTCGCGGCCGAAGTCCCGTTATCGTCGCGGCTCGGTAGAGCGAGCGCGACTCTATCCTGTTCCGAGCCGGATCGGGCGGCTAGCCGAACGATCCTTTCGTTGAACGGGACATCTGGGTAACGATCATAACGAAAAAAGTCAACATGGCTGACATAAATGTCTCGCTGACAGCGCGCACCGGCAAGAGCGAGCCGGGGGCCTCCCCGCGCCTGTCCCCCGCCCCCGAAGGCGAACCGATGCTCGACCTGATCGAGCTTCTGTTCTTCGCCTATCGCAATTTCGTCAGCGATCCCGACGAGATCCTGCACGGCTTCGGCTTCGGCCGGGCGCATCACCGGGTGCTGCATTTCGTCAATCGCCATCCCGGCATGCGCGTCACCGACCTGTTGGACATTCTGCGCATCACCAAGCAGAGCCTGGGCCGGGTGCTGCGGGAACTGGTGGACCAGGGCTTCATCGACAGCCGCGCCGGCGCCTCCGACCGCCGCCAGCGCCTGCTCTACCTCACCCCGAAGGGCGAGGCGCTGACCCAGGAATTCGTCGCCATCCAGTCGCGCCGCCTGCGCCGCGCGCTGGAGGAGAGCGGCGGCGAGTCGCGCGATCTCGTGCGCCGCTTTCTTGTCGCCATGATCGACCCGGAAGATCGCAGCGCGACCGAGAAGCTGATCGCCCGCGCCGACCAGGCCGTGGAGGCGCGCAGCGCCACCCGCAGCCGGCCGGCCGGCTGACGGAGGACCTCCATGCTCGACGCCCGCCACAGCCCGGTCGCGGCGGCAAGGGAAGCCCGCACCATGCCTGCCGACGACGCCTTCCACCTGCTCATCGTCGACGATGACCGGCGCATCCGCGACCTGCTCTCGCGCTTTCTCAGCGAGCACGGCTACCGCGTCACCACGGCGGAATCGGGCGCCGATGCCCGCGCCCGCCTCGCCGGCCTGACCTTCGACCTGCTGATCCTCGACGTGATGATGCCGGGCGAAACCGGCTTCGACCTCGCTCGGGGTGTGCGGGAAACCTCTTCCGTGCCGATCCTCATGCTCACCGCCCGCTCCGAGCCGGGCGACCGCATCGAGGGGCTGGAGATCGGCGCCGACGACTACCTCGCCAAGCCGTTCGAGCCGCGCGAATTGCTGCTGCGGATCGGCAACATCATCAAGCGCTCGGCCACCCCGCCGGCGCAGGCGATCGAGACGGTGCGCTTCGGCCCGTTCAGCTTCCATCTGGCGCGCGGCGAACTCACCCGCGAGGGCGAGATGGTGCGTCTCACCGACCGCGAGCGCGACATGCTGCGGGTGCTGGGCGAGGCGCCGGGCCAGACCGTGCCGCGCCAGGACCTCGTCGCCCCCGGCGTCGCCGCCGGCGACCGCGCGGTGGACGTGCAGGTGAACCGGTTGCGCCGCAAGATCGAGCGCGACCCGGCCAATCCCGCCTATGTGCAGACGGTGCGCGGCGTCGGCTACCGGCTGGTCGTCGCTCCTTGAGCGCGCTCGACACCAGCGTCGTCGGCGCCGCCCGCGCCCGCCTTCGCCTGACCCAGCGCCGCATGCGCGAGAACAATGCCCGCTTCGGCGCGTGGTTCAACCGCATCATGCCGAAGGGGCTGTTCGCCCGGTCGCTGATCATCATCGTCACTCCGGTGGTGATCCTGCAATCGGTGCTCGCCTTCGTCTTCATGGAGCGCCACTACAACACGGTGACGCGCCGGCTCTCGGCCGCGGTGTCGCAGGACATCACCGCCGTCACCCAGCTCGCCGTCGCCTTTCCCACCGTGGAGGACCAGGAGCGGATCAAGCGCATCGCCCAGATCACCATGGGCCTGACGGTGGATTTCCTGCCCGGCGAGCGCCTGCCCCCGCCCGGCCCCAAGCCGTTCTTCTCCACCCTCGATTCCGCCTTCACCGGCGAACTGGCCAAGCGGCTGCACCGGCCGTTCTGGACCGACACGGTGGGCAATTCGAACCTGATCGAGGTGCGGGTGCAGATGGACGACATGGTGCTGCGGGTGTTCGCCCGCCGCAGCCAGGCCTATCTCTCCAACTCGCACATCTTCCTTCTTTGGATGGTGGGCACCGCGCTGGTGCTGATGGCGGTCGCCATCCTGTTCCTGCGCAACCAGATCAAGCCGATCGAGGCGCTGGCCGATGCCGCCATCGCCTTCGGCAAGGGGCGCGACGTCGCCGGCTTCCGTCCGCGCGGCGCGCGCGAGGTGCGCGGCGCGGCGCTGGCCTTCCTGGAGATGAAGCGGCGCATCGAGCGGCAGATCGAGCAGCGCACCACCATGCTCGCCGGCGTCAGCCACGACATGCGGACCATCCTCACCCGCTTCAAGCTGGAACTGGCGCTGCTGGGCGACAGTGCCGACACCGAGGCGCTGCGCAAGGATGTCGACGATCTCCAGAGCATGCTGGAAGCCTATCTCGCCTTCGCCCGCGAGGATGTCGCCGAGGCGCCGGCGATGGCCGACATGGCGCGGCTGATCGAGGAGGCGCGGGTCAATGCCGAGCGCCAGGGCGCCAAGGTCAGCGCCAGCTACAGCGGCGACCCGATGGTGATGGTGCGGGTCGATGCCTTTCGCCGCTGCCTCGCCAATCTGGTCGGCAATGCCGGCCGGCACGCCTCCCGCATCGAGATATCGGGCACGCGCGACGAGCGCTGGCTCACCATCGCGGTCGATGATGACGGGCCCGGCATCGCGCCCGAGCTGCGCGAGGATGTCTTTCGCCCGTTTTTCCGGCTGGACGAGGCGCGCAACCAGGATGCCGGCGGCTCCGGCCTCGGCCTCACCATCGCCCGCGACGCCGCCCGTGCCCATGGCGGCGACGTCATCCTCGGCGAAAGCGCGCTGGGCGGCCTGCGCGCGGCGATCCGGATTCCGGTCTGAACGATGCGGACCTAGAACAGCCGCGCGCCGTTCGGGACTTCCCGGTCGGGCTTGAACAGCACCACGGCGCCATCCTCGTCGGGGAAGCCGAGCGTCAGCACCTCGGACATGATCGGACCGATCTGGCGCGGCGGAAAGTTCACCACCGCCGCCACCTGCCGGCCGATCAGGTCCTCGGCGGCGTAATGCACGGTGATCTGCGCCGAGGATTTCTTGCAGCCGATATGCGGGCCGAAATCGATCACCAGCTTGAGCGCCGGCTTGCGCGCCTCGGGGAAGGGCTCGGCCTGGATGATGGTGCCGACGCGGATGTCCACCTTCAGGAAATCGGCGAAGGTGATCTGTTCGAGCGGGGCAAGACTCACGGCGAACTCCTCATGGTGGCTCCTCGGGGCTGGACATGACGGAGGGTGCATAGCCCGTCCTCGGACCGGGCTACTGAAGGCGAGGCCCGGCCTGTGTCAAGCGGCCGCCGGGGCCTCCGGCGCCGGTCCCGCTTCCGGTTCGGTAACGGGCGGCTTGCCGCCACGCCCGCGTCGTCCGGTGGCCAGGCACACCGCGCCCTCGATCAGGCCGAGCGCCCGCTCGCCGCGCGCCAGCTCGCGGTCCAGCGCCGCCATGGTGCGGGCCAGCGCCGGGTCGTCATCGGTGAGGAAGGTCTGCATCACCCGGGCGAACACCAGCGCCAGCCCCTGCGCCCGCACCGCGCCCTTGAGGCCGGCAGTGTCGATCCTCGCCGCCGCCAGCATCCATTGCTGCGAGCGAACGGAGAGCTTGTTCAGCGCCAGCCCGAAGAACGGGTTGCGGCGGGCCGAATCCATCAGCGAGCGCAGCGCCGCCTTATGCGGCGCCAGCACGTCGAGCCGGCGCATCAGCACGTCGAACACCCGGTCGCGGGCCGGCTCGTCCGCCATGTCGTCGCTGGCGGGGGCGAGCACCTTGGCATCGACCTCGCGCATGAAGCCGGCCAGCATGTCGAAGGTGGAGCCGAAGCAGGCGCGCAGTTCGGCGAGGGGAATCTTCGCCTCGTCCGCCACCGCGCCGAGGCTGATGCGCTCGAACGGCATCCGCGCCAGCAGCCGCATGAAGCTGTCGAGGGCGAGGGCGCGCGTCTCGCTCGGTTTGTCGGCGGTCGCTTTCGTTCCCGGGGAGCGTGCCATGAAGACCTCCTGTCCTGAACGTTGCCTCACCTCTATGTAAGGCGTGCCCTGGCCAAGGAGAAGACCCCGGCGCGCCCTCACACGCACTGTTGCCGCACGAAAGCGGGAACGTCAGCCAGCGAGTTCGCGCGAACGCCGTGCCGCCGCCGCCACCGCCTCCGCCAGCAGCGGGCCGAAGCCCTTCTCCTGGTCCATCAGCACGGCAAGCGCCGCCGCCGTGGTGCCGTTGGGCGAGGTGACGTTGCGCCGCAGCTGCGCCGGGTCGATGCCGGTACGCACCATCAGTTCGCCCGCCCCCGCCACGGTCGCCCGCGCCAGCCGGTCGGCCATGTCCGCCGGCAGCCCGGCCTCGACGCCCGCCGCCGCCAGCGCCTCGGCCAGCAGGAACACATAGGCCGGCCCGGAGCCGGAAACGGCGGTGGCGACGTCGATCAGCGCCTCGTCCGCCACCCATTCGACCCCGCCTGTGGCGCGCAGCAGCGCGTCGGCAATGTTCATCTGGTCCGGCGTGACGGCCCCATTCGGCACCGCCACCGTCACGCCGCGGCCGATCGCCGCCGGCGTGTTGGGAATGGAGCGCACCACGGCGGCGCCCGCCGGAAAGAACGATTCGAGGAAGCCGAGCGTGCGCCCCGCCATGACCGAGACGATCAACGTGCCGGCATCGGCCAGCGGCGCCACCCGGGCAAGAACGTCCGGGGCGACCTGCGGCTTCACCGCCAGCAGCATCACCGCGGGCGGGCCGCCATTGAGCGGGTTCAGCGCCACGCCGCGCGCCTCGATGAGGGCGGCGATTTCCGGCGGCGGGCCGGGATCGATCACCGCCGCCAGCGCCGGATCGAGCCCGAGATCGAGCCAGCCTTCCAGCATGGCGCCGCCCATCTTGCCGGCGCCGACAAGCAGCACCCGGCCGGGAATGTCGGAAAGTGTGGCCATGATCGAACTCCCCTGCCCGCGCGACACCGCGCGCCGTCACAGGGCCTTAGTGCCGCTCGCACGCGTCTTTGGCAATGGCACGGCGAGAAGCGTACGCCGGCGACGCGCTCAGGCCTCGCCGACGGTCTCGAACAGGGTGGCGTCCATCGCCTCGCGGGCGGTCTTGCCGGCCCAGACGACGAACTGGAAGGCGGGGAAATAGCGCTCCACCGCCTCGATGGCGCACTCCATCAGCACCTCGCACTGGCGGTCGGTGGCTTCCGCCCCGGCCAGCAGGAGCGCGTGGCGGAACATGATGACGCCCTCCTTCGACCACAGGTCGAAATGGCCCACCCACATCTGTTCATTGATGAGCGAGAGCAGGCGCAGCACTTCGGTCTTGCGCTTCTCCGGCACCTTCAGGTCGAAGGCGCAGGCGATGTGCAGCGCCTCGACCTCGTCCATCCACTGGAACGAGACATGGCAGTCCGTCCAGCGCCCTTCCAGAGAGATGGTGATCTCGTCCTCGGCCGAGCGCTCGAACGCCCATTCGTTGAGCGCGGCCATGCGCTCGACCAGGTCGAGTGGGTTCAGACTGGTGTCGGTCTCGAAGTCACTAGTATAGGTCATGCTCGACCTCGCGAGGGTGGACGCGGAGGGGGTCGAACGCACGCAACGCGACGGTTCCCGACAAGCCGTTCAAGAATAAAACGAATCGCCGTCGTCCCAACTATATCGCGCTGAATCCGTACCTCGCTACGACCGTTGTACCATGGTCCGTAGAAAAACGGACCATGGCGAAAATTGGCACAATTGACTTGTCGGGGGATTCGCCCCGGCGCGGCAAGCACCAAGGCGAAACGTCCACAAGCGTTGCGCGCGAAAGCTTGTGCGAAAAAGACTCAGCCGAGCGAATCGGGCGGATCGATCGTCGCCTCAAGCGCGGCGAGACGGGCGCTAAGGCGCTCGTTTTCCTCGCGGGCGGCGGCGGCAAGTTCCTTCACCGTCTCGAATTCCTCGCGGGTGACGACGTCGAGTTCGCGAAGAATGCGCTCGGCCTGGGCGCGCATCACGCCTTCCGCCTCGCGGCGCACGCCGGTGGCGACGCCGGCCGCGTCGTTCATCAGCTTGGCAAAATCGTCGAAGATTCGGCCGGTGGTCTGGGTCATGGTCATCTCCCGGGTGAGGCCGGTACTATGCCGTGCCTTTGCAGAAACAATGGGGCGCGGGGGCGGTGATCGCAAGGGCAACCGGCCCGGACGTCCCCGCCGCCGGCATAAGGCGCCTTGATCCCGTCACGCAACGGGGGCAAAGCGGAACGGTCGCTCGTCGCCTGCACCGCACCCGCGTCCGCCCGCCTTCCGCCGAGATATTGGATGCTCATGCTCGCCCCGCCGCTCTTCGCCCTGCCCTTCCCGAACATCGACCCGGTGCTGATCGAGCTCGGCCCCTTCGCCATACGCTGGTACGCGCTCGCCTATATCGGCGGGCTGCTGTTCGGCTGGTGGATGGCCAAGCGGCTCTGTTCGAGCCCGGCGCTGTGGGGCGGCCACGCCCCGATCAAGCCGGAGGAGTTCGACGACGCGGTGGTGTGGATCGCGGTCGGCGTCATCCTCGGCGGGCGCATCGGCTATGTGCTGTTCTACAACCTGCCCTTCTATGCCGCGAACCCGTGGGAGGCCTTCACCCTCTGGCATGGCGGCATGGCCTTCCATGGCGGCTTCCTCGGCTCCATCCTCGCCATGTACCTGTTCTGCCGGCGGCGAAGCCTACCCTTCGTCTCGATGCTCGACATCGCCGCCAGCGTGGTGCCGGTCGGCCTGTTCCTCGGCCGGCTGGCCAATTTCGTGAACGGCGAATTGTGGGGCCGCCCGACGGACGTGGCGTGGGCCTTCGTCTTCCCCCATGGCGGGCCGGAGCCGCGCCATCCCAGCCAGCTCTATGAGGCCGGGCTGGAAGGGCTGGCGATCTTCATCCTACTGCAGATCGCCATCCGGGCCGGGGCGCTGGCCCGGCCGGGCACGGTCGCGGGGATGTTCGTGTTCCTCTATGGCTGCGCCCGCATCTTCGTCGAGTTCTTCCGCGAGCCGGACCCGCAGATCGGCTATCTCCTCGGCGGCTGGCTGACCATGGGCATGCTGCTCTCGCTGCCGATGCTGGCGCTGGGAAGCTGGCTGGTCTGGCGCGCCCGCCGCCGCCCGGCGCTGAGCGCGAGCGCCCCATGACCCCGCTGGCGGAACATCTCAGCCGGCAGATCGCCCTCACCGGGCCGATCACCGTCGCCGACTATATGGAGCAGTGCCTGTTCCACCCCACGCTCGGCTACTACACCACGCGCGAGCCCTTCGGCACATCAGGCGACTTCATCACCGCGCCGGAAATCAGCCAGATGTTCGGCGAACTGCTCGGCCTGTGGGCGGCGGAAACCTGGCTGCGGCTCGGCTCGCCCGCGCCCTTCGTCCTTGCCGAGCTCGGCCCCGGGCGCGGCACGATGATGGCCGACATGCTGCGCGCCACCGCCCGCGTGCCCGGCTTCCTCGAAGCGGCCCGCGTGGTGCTGGTGGAAGCCTCGCCGCGCCTGCGGCAGATCCAGGCGCAGACCCTTGGCAGCCACCCCGTCGAATGGGTCGGCAGCCTTGACGAGCTCCCGCCCGGCCCTCTGGTCCTGCTTGCCAACGAATTCATCGACGCGCTGCCGATCCGCCAGTTCGTCCGCACGCCGGACGGCCTCGCCGAGCGCATGGTCGGCCTCGACCCGGAGGGCAAGCTCGCTTTCGGCCTGCGCCCCGGCGCCCGGCTCGATCCCCGTGGCGAGGCCCGCCTCGCCGCCGCCCCGCTCGGCGCGGTGCTGGAAATCTGCCCGCTCGGCCTGTCCGTCGCCGCCAAACTCGGCGCCCGGCTCGCCACCACCGGCGGCGCGGCCTTGCTGGTCGATTACGGCCATGCCGGCGGTTTCGGCGACACGCTGCAGGCGCTCTACCGGCACGCCTTTGACGATGTGCTGGCCCATCCCGGGCACGCCGATCTCACCGCCCATGTCGATTTTGACGCCCTCGCCCGCGCCGCATCGACGGCCGGCGCGCGTGTCTTCGGACCCGTCGGCCAGGGCGAGCTGCTGCAGCGGCTTGGTCTGGATGATCGCGCCTTCCGGCTGAAGCGCGCCGCCAGCGAGGCCGACCGGGAGATGGTGGAGGCGGCGCGTCTGCGCCTCGCCGGGTCGGACGAAGGCCAGATGGGCACGCTCTTCAAGGCGCTGGCGCTGGTGCATCCCGCGCTCGATATGGTGGCCGGATTCGCCCCCGGCGAGGCATTCAAGGACATCCCCGCATGAAGGTCGAATCCGCCGCCTTGAGCGCCCTGCCGGGCATCCGCCACGCCTTCTTCACCCGCGAGGGCGGGGTGTCGCAGGGGCTCTATGCCGGGCTGAATGGCGGCACCGGCTCGCGCGACGAGCCCGCCCATGTCGCGGAAAACCGCGCCCGCATGGAGGCGGCGCTCGCCGTGCCGTCCGGGCATCTGCTCACCGCCTGGCAGGTGCATTCGCCCGATTGCGTCATCGTCGACCGGCCGTGGGACGAACGGCCGAAGGCGGATGCGGTGGCCACCGCCACGGCAGGCATCGCCGCCGCCGTCACCATCGCCGATTGCGGCCCGGTGCTGTTCGCCGACCCGATCGCCCGCGTCGTCGGTGCCGCCCATGCCGGCTGGAAGGGTGCGGTCGGCGGCGTGCTCGACGCCACGCTCGCCCGCATGGAAGAGCTTGGCGCCCGGCGGGAGAACATCGTCGCCGCCATCGGCCCGCTGATCCGGCAGCCGAGCTATGAGGTCGGGCCGGATTTCATCGAGACGCTCACCGGCCTCGATGACGCGAATGCGCGCTTCCTCATTCCCTCGGCCCGGCCGGGCCATGCGCTGTTCGACCTGCCCGGCTACATCGCCGCCCGGCTCACGGCGCTTGGCGTCGGCACCATCGACGATCTCGGCCTCGACACCTATGCCGACGAGGCGCGCTTCTTTTCCTATCGCCGCGCCACCCATCGCAATGAGCCCGATTACGGCCGGCTGATCGCCGCCATCACCCTGGTGTGAGCCTGCCATGACCCTGCACTTCACCGGACCGGAATTCGAGCGCCGCCGCCAGCGCCTGCTGGACGTGATGGCGGAGCAGCGGCTCGACGGGCTGCTGATGTTCCAGCAGGAGTCCATGTACTGGCTCACGGGCTATGACACGTTCGGCTTCTGCTTCTTCCAGGCGCTGTGGCTCGGCGCCGATGGGCGGCTCGCTCTGCTCACCCGCTCGGCGGATCTGCGGCAGGCGCAGCACACCTCGCTGATCGAGGACATCCGCGTCTGGACCGACCGCGCCGACGCCACGCCGCAGCAGCAGCTGCGCGACATGGTGGCGGAACTCGGCGGCACGGGCGGGCGCATCGGCGTCGAATATGAGAGCTACGGCCTCACCGCCGCCAATGGCAAAAAGCTCGACGCCGCCTTTGAGGGGCATGCCACGCTTATCGACGCCTCGCGGCTGGTGGACCGGCTGCGGGCGGTGAAGTCGGCGGCGGAAATTCTGTATGTCCGCCAGGCCGGCAAGCTGGCGTTGGCGGCGCGCGAGGCGGCGCTCGCAACCATCGCGCCCGGCGTCGACGAGGGCGAGGTGCTCGGCGCCATGCAGGGCGCCATCTTCAAGGGCGGCGGCGACTATCCCGCCAATGAGTTCATCATCGGCTCGGGCGCCGATGCGCTGCTCTGCCGCTACAAGAGCGGGCGGCGGGTGCTGGATGAGGAAGACCAGCTCACGCTGGAATGGGCCGGCGCCTACCGGCACTACCATGCGGCGATGATGGAGACCGTCGTCATCGGGCCGCCGCGCGACCGGCACCTGGAGCTGTTCGCGGCGGCGAAGCAGGCGCTGGAAGCCTGCGTGCACGCCATGGTGCCGGGCAAGACCGCCGGCGATGTGTTCGCCGCCCATGCTCATGTGATGGACGGCCACGGGCTGGAAAAGCACCGGTTGGCGGCCTGCGGCTATTCGCTCGGCGCCAAATTCACCCCCTCCTGGATGGACCCGCCGATGTTCTACGCGGAAAATCCATGGGTGCTGGAGGCCGGCATGGTGCTTTTCGCGCACATGATCCTGATGGACAGCGACACCGGCACGGCGATGTGCCTGGGCCGCACCTATCTTGTTGGCGTTAACGGTAACGAGGGCTTAACGCCCGCCCCTCTGGACCTGATCGTTAATTAGTCTTAACCATTCCCCGTCCGCTGGCGACAGCCGCGAACCTGCTTCGGCAGGGATACGCGGCGCGACCGGCTCTCGGGGATGGTTCATGATCGATCGCCTTCGCCCTCTGGGCCGACGCCTTACGACGACCGCGGTTCTGCTTGCCGCCCTCGCCCTCGGCGCCTGCCAGACCAATGGTGGCGGCAACAAGCCGGTAGCGGCGAATGCGATCTCTTCCGGCAGCAAGACGATCGCGTTTGAATCGATCGACGGCGCGCCCGCGCCGGTGTTCGACCGGCTGGTGGCGGACCTTTCCGAACAGGCGAAGGCCAAGCAGATTCCCATCGTCTCGCGCGAATCGCCGGCCGCCTATCGCGTGCGCGGCTATCTCGCCGCCAGCGTCGCCAACGGCAAGGGCGAGGTCGACTGGGTGTGGGACGTGTTCGACGCCGACAGCGACCGCGTGCTGCGCGTCGCCGGCCGCGAGAAGCTCGGCCCCGGCAAGGATGTCTGGGAAAAGCTCGACGACGCCACGGTGCAGCGCATCGCCACCCAGAGCCTCGATGAGATTTCCACCCGCCTGTCCGGCGGCACCCCGTCTTCCGGCGCGGCCACCGCGACGACCCCGGAGCTCGACCCGGCGGACGCGCCGCCCGTGGTGCCCGGCGATGGCCCCGCCGTCGCCGAGGCGATGCCGGACGACATACCGGCGGATGCCGTTACGGTAGCGGCGCAGGCCGACGAGCCCTCGCGCGCCCTCACCTTCGCCGCCCATCCCTGACCGGCATCGCACCTATGCAGCCGTGCATAGGGACAAGCCGGCCCTGCGGGCCTTTGGAAGCTTTACAGGCCGGGCCGGCCCGCCTATCAGGGCTGCGCGACGGCCGTAAGACGGCCGGCGGAAGAGTGACGGCTGGGAGCGCGCCGGAATGTCCGACAATAACGGTTCGATCAAAATCGTCGCCGGCAACGCAAACCGTCCGCTGGCAGAGGCGATCGGGGCCTATCTTCGCACGCCCCTGACCAAGGCCGTTGTGCGGCGCTTCGCCGACATGGAAATCTTTGTCGAGATCCAGGAGAATGTGCGCGGCAAGGACGTCTTCGTCCTCCAGTCCACCTCCTTCCCGACCAATGACCATCTGATGGAGCTGCTCATCATCACCGATGCGCTGCGCCGCTCCTCCGCCCGCCGCATCACCGCCGTTCTGCCCTATTTCGGCTATGCCCGACAGGACCGCCGCTCCTCCGGCCGCACGCCGATCTCCGCCAAGCTGGTCGCCAATCTCATCACCCATGCCGGCGCCGACCGCGTGCTCACCGTCGACCTGCATGCCGGCCAGATCCAGGGCTTCTTCGACATCCCGACCGACAATCTGTTCTCGGCCCCGGTCATGGTGGCGGACATCAAGTCGCGTTTTGATCTTTCCGACATCACCGTCGTTTCGCCGGATGTCGGCGGCGTGGTCCGCGCCCGCGCGCTGGCCAAGCGCATCGACGCCCAGCTCGCCATCGTCGACAAGCGCCGCGAGCGCCCCGGCGAGAGCGAGGTGATGAACGTCATCGGCGATGTCGAGGGCAAGCGCTGCATCCTGGTCGACGACATCATCGATTCCGGCGGCACGCTGGTGAACGCCGCCGACGCGCTGCTGGCGCGCGGCGCGACGGAGGTTCACGCCTATATCACCCATGGCGTGCTCTCGGGCGGCGCGGTTTCGCGCGTCACCGCCTCGAACCTCAAGGAACTGGTGATCACCGATTCGATCCAGCCGACCGAGGCGGTGCGGGTGGCGCGCAACATCCGCGTGGTCTCCATCGCCAGCCTGCTCGCCGAGGCCATCGGCCGCACGGCGCATGAGGAAAGCGTCTCCAGCCTGTTCGACTGAGCGTCGGCACGCGGCGGCAATTCGCTGCGGAAAGCGTTGCAAACAAAGGCGCGACGGCGAAATTGTGCGCTGCGCCATCATCGTTCCACAGTTTGGCTCCAGCCTGTCCGCTCGCTCAACGATCCGGACGTCGTCATGCTGCGCTCTCCTTTGCCGCGCCCCTTGCGCAGTCGCTTCGCCGCGCCGCTCGCCGGCGTTGCCGTGCTGATCGCCGGCGCGGCGCCGGTCGCACCGGTGCAGGCGCAGTCCATCGGCACGGTGACGAAGCCGGGCCTGCCGGACCCGTGGCACGGCGTCATCCTCATCACCCCCCTCGACGAGGACTCGCCCTACGAGGCCGCTCAGCGGGCGGCGGAGGCGGGCGAGGCCGAGGGGGCGGCGCCCGCCCCCGCCGAGGCATCGATGGCGACGGACGCGCCGCTGGAGCCGTTCGATCCTGAAAAGGCAACGGCGACCATGCCCTCGCTGTGGGAAACGATCGAGCTTGGCCTCGGCGGCGCGCCGGAAGAGCCCGCGCCGGAGCCGCCCAAGCCCTATCAGCAGATCCAGCCGCGCACGGCGCCGGTCGAGCGGGCACGCGCTACCCTGCCGACCCGGATGGAGCTGCGCCAAGGCGCGGCGATGGTGTCCATCTCCTCCAGCGCCAGCGCCACCGCCCCGGCCTCCGGCGCGCTGTCCACCACCGCCACCAGCGGCTCGGGCGAGATCAAGGGGCGCGTCGGGCTGGAGCAGGACCACCTCACCGTCTACAGCGCGGGCGCGGTCGGTGCCTCCGCCAGCCCCGGCTCGGCCACGGTCTATGACAGCATGGCGGTCGGCAGCACCTATTCGGTGCCGCTCGCCCCGCTCGGCCTCGGGCCGGAGAAGCTTGGCGCCAGCGTCGAGGTCGACAAGAGCCAGAGCGTGACCACCGGGGTCGAGCTGCGCGCTCCGGTCGGCAGCGCCGAGCGATTCATCTCGGTGCAGCGCTCGCAGAGCCCGGGCTCCGAGGCCAGCGGCATCGTCAAGGCGGGCGTGCTCGGCAAGTTCTGAGCCCGGACGAGCGGGCAAACATTGCCCGCCAAGGCTTTTGCTGCTATGAGCGCGCCCGGTCCCGGCCTTTCCGCACCCCTGGAGGCGCGCCGTGGACTCAAACCTACCACGCCTGAAGGAACGGGCCGCGCGAGCGGCCTTGTCCGTTTGCAACCATTGAGGACAACCATGACCGCCATCAAGGAACTGAAGGCGCAGGCCCGCACGAAGGTCGGCAAGGGGGCCGCTCGTGCTGAACGCCGCGCCGGTCGCGTACCCGCCGTGATCTACGGCGACGGCAAGGCCCCCGTCGGCATCACCCTCGACCATGTCGAGATCAACAAGATCATCTATGCCGGTCACTTCCTGACCACGCTGTTCAACGTCGAGGTTGACGGCCAGAAGCACCGGGTGATCCCGCGCGACTACCAGCTCGACGTGGTCAAGGACTTCCCGCTGCACATCGACTTCCTGCGCGTGGCCGTTGGCGCCACCCTCGCCGTCGACGTGCCGGTGCACTTCCTCAACGCCGACACCGCGCCGGCGATCAAGGAAGGCGGCACGCTCAACATCGTCAGCCACACCGTGGCGCTGAACGTTCCGGCCGACGCCATCCCGACCGCTATCGAGGTCGACATCGCCGACTACGCCTTCGGCGATTCCATCCACCTCTCGGCGATCAAGCTGCCGGAAGGCGTGACCTGGGCCGGCCATGGCGACGACACGCTCGCCACCATTGCGGCCCCGTCGGGCCTCAAGGAAGCCGAGGAAGACGAGGCTGCGGCCGCCGCTGCCGACGCCGCCAAGGCCTGATAGCGATCGGGCCTCTCGCCCGGACGATCCGTGAATCGAGAGCCGGAAGCCCGCTTCCGGCTCTCGCCGTTTCAGCGCCGGCGTCGGCGCGCTTTCGGCGCAATGGAGGCACGCGGTGCTGCTGTTCACCGGGCTCGGCAATCCCGGCTCGAAATATGCCGGCAACCGGCACAATATCGGCTTCATGGCGGTGGATGCCATCGCCCGCCGGCACCGTTTCACGCCGTGGCGCCGGCGCTTCCAGGGCGCGGCGTGCGAGGGCGAGATCGAGGGCCAGAAGGTGCTCGCGCTGCTGCCCGAGACCTTCATGAACGAGAGCGGCCGCGCGGTGGCGGAAGCCCAGCGTTTCTACAAGATCGAGCTGCGCGACGTGTTCGCCTTCCATGACGAGCTCGACCTGCCCCCGGCCAAGATCCGCTACAAGGTCGGCGGCGGCAATGCCGGGCATAATGGCCTGCGCTCCATCACCGCCCATTGCGGCAATGACTATGCCCGCATCCGCCTCGGCATCGGCCATCCCGGCGACAAGGCGCTGGTGCATCATTATGTGCTGAGCGACTTCGCCAAGGCCGAGCGCGACTGGGTGGAGGCGGTGTGCGAAGGCTGCGCCGATCTCGCCGGCTTGCTCGCCACCCACCGGCTGGACGAGTTCCAGAACCGGATGCACCTGTTTCTCGAAGCGCGCGGCTTCGGGCCGCCTGACAAGCCCGGCAAGAAGCCGGGCTGACCCGCGGACAGCGCGCCATCACTTGCACTCGCCCGCCATTCTGCCTAACCACGGCGGCAACCGTTCCTCTCGACCGAGCATCGCATCATGGGCTTCAAATGCGGCATTGTCGGCCTGCCCAACGTCGGCAAGTCGACCCTCTTCAACGCGCTGACGCAGACGGCGGCGGCGCAGGCGGCGAACTACCCGTTCTGCACCATCGAGCCGAATGTCGGCGATGTGGCGGTGCCTGATCCGCGGCTGGAGACGCTGGCGAAGATCGCCGGCTCGCAGCAGATCATCCCCACCCGCCTCACCTTCGTCGACATTGCCGGCCTGGTGCGCGGCGCCTCCAAGGGCGAGGGGCTCGGCAACCAGTTCCTCGCCAATATCCGCGAATGCGACGCCATCGCCCATGTGGTGCGCTGCTTCGAGGATTCCGACGTCACCCATGTCGAGGGCAAGCTGGCGCCGATCTCCGACATCGAGACCATCGAGACCGAGCTGATGCTGGCCGATCTCGAAAGCCTGGAGAAGCGCGCCGGCGCGCTGGAGAAGAAGGCCAAGGGTGGCGACAAGGACGCCAAGGAACTGCTCGACCTGATGAACCGCGCCCTGGTGCTGCTGCGCGAGGGCAAGCCGGCGCGCCTGGTCGAGGTGAAGCCGGAGGAGGAAAAGGCCTTCCGCATGCTCGGCCTGCTCTCCTCCAAGCCGGTGCTCTATGTCTGCAATGTCGAGGAAGCCTCGGCAAAGAACGGCAATGCCCTCTCCGCCGAGGTGTTCGCGCTGGCGAAGAAGGAAGGCGCCAAGGCGGTGGTCGTCTCCGCCAAGATCGAGAGCGAGATCGCCGTGCTGCCGGCCGACGAGCAGAAGGACTATCTCGAAGCGATCGACCTTGAGGAGCCCGGCCTCAACCGCATCATCCGCACCGGCTACGAGCTGTTGAAGCTCGTCACCTATTTCACCGTCGGCCCGAAGGAAGCCCGCGCCTGGACCATCACCGCGGGCACCAAGGCCCCCGGCGCGGCCGGCGTCATTCATTCGGACTTCGAGAAGGGCTTCATCCGCTCCGAGACCATCGCCTTCGACGATTACGTCAAGGGCAATGGCGAGGCCGGCGCCCGCGATGCCGGCCGGCTGCGGCTGGAAGGCAAGGAATATGTCGTCGCCGATGGCGACGTCCTGCATTTCCGCTTCAACACCTGAGCCAAACCGGACGGAGCCTGACGTGAGCGGCGCCGATGGTTTCGTGCTGCGGCCCGCCCGCGCTGGTGAGGGCGCCCAGCTGTTCGAGGTCACGCGGCTCTCGGTCGCCGGCCTCGCCAAGGGCGCCTATTCCCCGGCGCAGATCGAGGGCTGGATGGGTGCCCGCACCCCCGCCACCTATGAGGGGCTGATCGCCAAGGGCGGTGTGACCGTCGCCGAATGCGAGGGCCTCATCGTCGGCTTCGTCGACGCCGAGCCCGGCGAGGTGACGCGGCTGTTCCTCGTGCCGGAGGCCGCCGGCGCGGGCCTGGGCGCGCGGCTGCTGGAGATCGGCATCGACAGGGCCCGCCGGGGGCACGCCGGCCCGATCAAGGTTGAGGCCACGGTCAATGCCGAGGGATTCTACCGCCGCCACGGCTTCCGCAGGGTCGGCACCGGCAATTTCTCTCACGGCATTGGCGGCGACCCGATCGCGGTCGTGCTGATGGAGCTGTGAGCGGCAGCTGCCGCCCCATCGTGCGCGACCCCCGCCGTTTTCGCCCGTCAAACGCCGCCCTTGACCTCGCGGGCATCGTCGCCTGTGATCGGACCCGGAAGAGGCGCGCAGCGGGAGCGCGCGCCTGACGGGGGTGTGATGCTGTTTTGGGAAGACTTCCACGAAGGCCAGGTGGCGACCTGCGGCAGCTACGTGGTGGGGCGCGAGGAAATCGTCGCCTTCGCCCGCGACTATGATCCCCTGCCGATCCATCTCGACGATTCCGCCGCCGAGGCGACGCGGCTGGGCGGGCTTTCCGCCTCCGGCTGGCATCTGTGCTGCATCTTCATGCGCCTCGCCGCCGATGGCTTCCTCGTCCGTAGCGATTGCCTCGGCTCGCCCGGCCTTGAGGAGGTGCGGTTCCTCAAGCCGGTTCATCCCGGCACGGTGCTGAGCCTGCGGCGACAGGTGCTGGAGACCCGCTCCTCGAAAAGCCGGCCGGAGATGGGGCTGGTCACGTTCCGCTTCGAGTTGCTCAACGCCGCCGGCGAGGTCATGGCCGACCTTGTCGGCACCATCCTGTTCGGCCGGCGCAATCCCGGCTTCCGGCCGGCGTGAGGGAATCATGCTGTTCTTCGAGGATATCGAAATCGGCACGCGCACGCGGCTCGGCTCGTACAGCTTCACCGAAGGCGAGATCATCGCCTTCGCCCGCGCCTTCGACCCGCAGCCCTTTCATCTCGACGCGGCGGCGGGCGCGCGCACCCATTTCGGCGGGCTGGTCGCCTCAGGCTGGCAGGCGGTGGTGATTTCGGCCCGGCTGCGGGCGCAGGCCTGCGCCCGCCAGCACGAGGCGTTGCGCCGGGAGGGGCGGAAAGTCCCGCGCCTCGGCCCCTCGCCCGGCTTCAAGAACCTTAAATGGCTGCGCCCGGTCCGCCCCGGCGACACGCTGGCCTTCATCAGCGAGGTCACGGCGAAGAAGCCGAGCGCCAGCCGGCCGGAATGGGGCCTCGTCTTCACCCGCGAGACCGCCACCGACCCCGCCGGGGAACTGGTACTGGAGTTCACCAACTGCGTCTTTGTCGAGAGGCTGGAGGCGTGAGCGAGCGGCATTGACCCAGCCGTCATTCCGGCCGGAAGCGAAGTCGAAAGGCCGGGATCGCGGTGCGAACGATGCCCTTCCCTCATGCCCGCGCTTGCGCTGCCCCCCAACACGCCTCCCTCATGCCCGGGGGCGACCCGGGCACCCAGCCTGTCCTCCGCCGCCGCAGGGTGCGCCTCCGGCGATGAATGGCGGTGACGGCGCAACCCCTGGGTCCCCGGGTCAAGCCCGGGGATGAGGGCGCGCTGCCCCGACGGCCGCCCCAAACGCAAAAGGGCCCCGTCAGGGGCCCTTCGCTTATTCATGCCGGAGGGAGAAGCGGCGGCTCAGTGGCCGACGCTCTTCCACACCTTCTTCTTGGTGAAGTAGAGCAGGCCGGCAAAGATGATGAGGAAGATCATCACCTGGAAGCCGAGGCGCTTGCGCGCTTCGAGATGCGGCTCGGCCATCCACATCATGAACGCGGTCACGTCGCGCGAGTACTGGTCGAGCGTCTCGGGCGTGCCGTCCGTGTACGTCACCTGCCCGTCCGAGAGCGGCTGCGGCATCTTGATGGCGTGGCCGGGGAAGTACTTGTTGTAGTGCGCGCCTTCCGGCAGGGCGAAGCCTTCCGGCGGCTCCTCATAGCCCACCAGCAGGGCGTGGATATAGTCCACGCCATTCTCCTGGTACTGGGTGAAGATGTCGATCAGGAAGCCGGGGAAGCCGACCTCATAGGTGCGCGCCTTGGCGAGCGTCGAGAAGTCGGGCGGATAGGCGCCGCCATTGGAGGCGCGCGCCGCCTGCTCGTTCGGGAACGGCGAGGGCCAGCGGTCGGACAGCCGGCCGGGGCGGTCGAACATGTCGCCCGCATCGTTCGGCCCGTCCTGCACCTGGTAGCCCTCCGCCACCGCCTTGGCCTGCGCCTCGCTGAAGGAGGGGCCGCCGGGCTGGGCGAGGTTGCGGAACGAGAACAGGTGGGCGGCGTGGCAGGAGGCGCACACTTCCTTGAACACCTGGAAGCCGCGCTGAACCTGCGCCTGGTCGAACGTGCCGAACGGGCCGGCGAAGCTCCACTCCTCGCGGGGGGGCTTCGGCGCGCCCTCGGCGGCGAGCGCCGGGGCGGCAAGGCCGAACGCCAGCGCGGCGACGGCGAGCGGACGGAGAAGGCTGGAACGGAAGGACATGGTGGTGCTCATGATGATCCGCTCAACCCTTGGTCTGTGGCGCCGAGACGCCCGCCGAGGCCGGTGCCGCGCCCCTGTTCTTGCCCAGCACCGCCTCGGTGATCGAGGCCGGGACCGCCTTCGGCTTCTCGAACAGGCCGAGCAGCGGAAGGATGATCAGGAAATGGGCGAAGTAGTAGATCGTCAGAATGCGGCCGGCGATGACATAGCCGCCTTCCGCCGGCTTGGCGCCGAGCCAGCCGAGACCGATGCACACCGCCACCCAGATCCAGAAGAACTGCTTGAACAGCGGACGGTAGACGCCCGAGCGCACCTTCGACGTATCCAGCCACGGCACGAAGAACAGCACGATGATGGCGCCGAACATGGTCAGCACGCCGCCCAGCTTGTCCGGCACCGCGCGCAGCATGGCGTAGAACGGCAGGTAGTACCATTCGGGCACGATGTGCGCCGGCGTCACCAGCGGGTTGGCCGGGATGTAGTTGTCGGCGTGGCCGAGATAGTTCGGGATGTAGAACAGGAACCACGCGAAGAAGATCAGGAAGCACACCATGCCGAACCCGTCCTTGATGGTCGCGTAGGGCGTGAACGGAACGGTGTCCTTCGGGCTCTTCGGCTCGACGCCGGTCGGGTTGTTCTGGCCGACCACATGCAGCGCCCAGACATGCAGGACGACGACGCCCGCGATCATGAAGGGCAGCAGATAGTGCAGCGAGAAGAAGCGGTTGAGCGTCGCGTTATCGACCGAGAAGCCGCCCCACAGCCATTCCACGATGGTCGGGCCGACGACCGGGAAGGCCGAGAACAGGTTGGTGATGACGGTGGCGCCCCAGAAGCTCATCTGGCCCCACGGCAGCACGTAGCCCATGAAGGCGGTGGCCATCATCAGCAGGTAGATGATGCAGCCCAGGATCCACAGCACCTCGCGCGGGGCCTTGTAGGACCCGTAATAGAGGCCGCGGAACATGTGGATGTACACCGCGATGAAGAACATCGAGGCGCCGTTCGAGTGGATGTAGCGGATCAGCCAGCCATAGCTGACATCGCGCATGATGTGCTCGACCGAATCGAACGCCAGCGTGATGTGCGGCGTGTAGTGCATCACCAGCACCACGCCCGAAACGATCTGGCAGACCAGCATCAGCGACAGGATGCCGCCGAAGGTCCACCAGTAGTTCAGGTTGCGCGGCGTCGGATAGGCGACGAAGGAGGAATGGATCAGGCCGACCAGCGGCAGCCGGCTCTCGAACCACTTGAGCGCCGGGTGCTTCGGCTCGAACGTGGAATGTCCGCTCATCTGTGAATATCCCTGAACGCCGGCTCAGCCGATGGAGATCTTCGTGTCGGACACGAACTGATAGGGCGGAATGTCGAGGTTGGTCGGCGCCGGCCCGCGACGGACCCGCCCGGCGGTGTCGTATTCCGAACCATGGCAGGGGCAGAACCAGCCATCATATTCGCCCGAATGGCCGATCGGCACGCAGCCTAGATGGGTGCAGATGCCGATGACGACCAGCCACTTCTCATGTCCTTCGCCGGCCCGGTTCTCGTCGGTCGCCGGGGCGTCCGCCGCCAGGTTGGCGTTGCGGGCGATCGGGTCGAGCAGCGCGGAAAGCTGCACTTCCTTCGCCTCGGCAATGTCCTTCTCCGTGCGGTTCCACACGAAGACCGGCTTGCCGCGCCACTTCACCGTGACCATCTGGCCCTCGGCGATCGACGTCAGGTCGACCTCGGTGGTGGACAGCGCGAGAACCGAGGCGTCCGGCTGGAGCTGGGAGACGAAGGGCCACACGAGTGCGGCGGCGCCGACCGCGCCCATGGCGCCGGTGGCGATGTAGAGAAAGTCGCGGCGCGTGGTACCCGCCGTCTCAGTTGCTGCCACGATGGTTTCCTTTCCCCTCGAACCCGTCACCGCTGCCAGAGCCAGACCGTTCCGGGGGCGTCGAGCGCTCGCGCGAAACGGGCAGGCGTCCGCGTGGCACGCGGTCGACCCTACCTTCGATTGCCTCTAATTGCATCCGGGCCGTCCCTTGTCCAGATGAAGGCAGTGCGGCAACCCGTCCTGCCCCCAACGGGCGGCGTCTCTGCGGGCCGCACCATTCCCCCGAGACGCGGGATTGCGCTAGGGAAGCGGCCGCGCGCCGCGCGCCGCCGATCGAGGAAGGACACCGCATGACGCTGGCTCTGGCGCTCTACCAGCCCGACATCGCCCAGAATGCCGGTACGCTGGCGCGCACCAGCGCCTGCTTCGGTCTGTCGCTGCACATCATCGAGCCGGCGGGCTTTCCGGTGGGCGATGCCGGCTTCCGGCGGGCGGGAATGGACTATCTCGACCGCGCCGCGATCACCCGCCACGCCAGCTTCGACGCCTTCGAGGCGTGGCGCGCGGCCGAGCGCCGGCAGCTGGTGCTGTGCACCACGCGCGGCGCGGTCGCCTACACCGATTTCGCCTTCGCACCCGACGATGTGCTGCTGCTTGGCCGCGAGAGCGCCGGGGTGCCGGAGCCGGTCCACGCCGCCGCCGGGGCGCGAATCGCCATCCCGCTGGTGGCAGGCGCCCGCTCGCTCAACGTGGCGCTGGCCGGGGCGATGATTCTCGGCGAGGCGCTGCGGCAGACGGGGGGATTGGGGGGCTGACGCCGCCAAGGCTTGCGCGACGTATCATGATGAGATACGTTACGCGGTAAATTCACATCGTCGTCCGCGCCATGATCGTCAGCTTCAAGGACAAGAGGACGGAAGCGGTGTGGAGCGGTCGTATCGGCAAGGGTTTTCCGGCCGACCTTGTGCGGGCGGCGCAACGAAGGCTCGCCATGATCAACGCCGCCGTGACGCTGGAGGCGCTACGCATGCCGCCGGCAAATCGGCTCGAAGTGCTGAAGGGCGATCGCGCCGGGCAGTACTCCATCCGCATCAATGACCAGTTCCGCATCTGCTTCCTGTGGCGGGAGGGCAATGCAGCCGATGTCGAGATCACCGACTATCATTGAGGAGCGCGCGATGATCGGTCCCACTCCGCCCATCCATCCCGGGGAAATCCTGCGCGAGGAATTTCTCGTGCCGCTGGGGCTCAAGCCCTACAGCCTGGCCAAGGCGCTGCATGTGCCGCGCACCCGGATCGAGCGGCTTGTGCGCGAGGAGGTGCCGGTAACGGCCGACACCGCCCTGCGGCTCGGGCGCTATTTCGGCACCGGCCCGGAATTCTGGATGAACCTGCAGACGGCGTGCGACCTCGCCACGACGCTGGCGGAACGGCCGGACCTCGCGGACATCGTGCCGCGAGAAGCGGCCTGATTCTCACGCCGGCGGGAGACCTCTCCCTCCCGTCACCCTTGGGCTTGCCCTAGGGCACATCCTTCCGCCGCGCGCCGGCTGTAGCCCGCCGACACTTCGCAGTGGTAGCTGTGAGCCAGATATGTGGACCGGCCTGACAGGAGCTTCGGAGAAGTGAGCGTAGCGTTTGCGAAGGAAGAAAGTGCCGAGGCCGCGTCGGAAACGATTCTGCCGGCACGTCCGATTTCCGGCCGGCTCAATCTTGTGACCGAGGCCGGCCTGGAGAGGCTGCAGCGGGAACTGGCCGCTGCCCAACAGGCGCTGGCGGTCGCGAATGCGCTGGAGGATGTCAATGAAAGGCGGCGGCAGTCGGCGGTGCCGCTCCGCGACCTGCGCTACTACTCCCAGCGCGTCGAGACGGCGCGGGTGTCGCCGCCGCCCTCGTCACACGACGTCGTCGCGTTCGGCCACATCGTCCGGTTCGAGCGTGACGATGGCCGCGTCCAGACCTACCGCATTGTCGGCGAGGACGAGGCCGACCCCTCGCAGGCGACGCTGTCGCATGGCTCCCCCGTCGCCATCGCCCTGATGGGCAAAGCCGTCGGCGACGTGGTGCAGCTCGGACCCCGCAGTCTCGAAATCCTGTCCATCGCCGCGCCGGACGAGGCCGGCGAGTAGAGCGCCCGCCTCACTCCGCCGCCGCGTCGACCTCGTCCGCGTCGATGAAGCCGCCGGACTGGCGGTGCCAGAGCCGGGCATAGAGGCCGCCCTTGGCCACCAGCTCGGCATGGGTGCCGGTCTCGACGATGCGCCCGTGCTCCATCACTACCAGCCGGTCCATGCGGGCGATGGTGGAGAGGCGGTGGGCGATGGCGATCACCGTCTTGCCGGTCATCAGCTCGTCGAGATTGGCCTGGATCGCCGCCTCCACCTCCGAATCGAGCGCCGAGGTCGCTTCATCAAGAATGAGGATCGGCGCGTCCTTCAACAGCACCCGGGCGATGGCGATGCGCTGGCGCTGGCCGCCGGAGAGCTTCACCCCGCGCTCGCCGACATGGGCGTCGAGCCCCACCCGCCCCTGCGGGTCGGACAGCGTGTCGATGAAGCCGTCGGTATGGGCGCGCCGGGCCGCCATGCGGATGTCCTCCTCGCTGGCGTCCGGCCGGCCATAGGCGATGTTGTCGCGCACGGAGCGGTGCATGAGCGAGGTGTCCTGCGTCACCACGCCGATCTGCGCGTGCAGCGAATCCTGCGTCACACCGCGCACATCCTGCCCGTCGATCAGCACACGCCCGGATTCCGGGTCGTAGAAGCGCAGCAGGAGGCTCATCAGCGTCGACTTGCCGGCGCCGGAGGGGCCGACCAGCCCCACCCGCTCGCCCGGGCGGATGGTGAGCGAGAGGTCGTCGATCACGCCCCCGCCCTTGCCATAGTGGAATGACACGCGCTCGAAGCGGATCTCGCCGGCGCGCACGTCCAGCGCCGGGGCGGCGGGCGCGTCCGCCACCTCGCGCGGGCGCGACAGGGTGGTGATGGCCTCCTGCACCGTGCCGACATTCTCGAACACGCCGGTAACCACCCACATGATCCAGCCGGACATGTTGACGATGCGGATCGACAGGCCGGTGGAGAGCGCGATGGCGCCGAGATTGATCGCCCCGACCGACCACAGCCAGATGCCGAGCCCGCCAATGCCGCCGAGCATCAGGCTGTTCAGCACGCTCACCGTGAAGGCCATGCGCGAAATGTGCCGCTGCTGGCGGCTGTTGTCGTCGATGTTGCGCGCCAGCGCCGCGCGGACATAGCGGTCCTCGCGGTCGGAATGGGCGAACAGCTTCACGGTGAGGATGTTGGTGTAACTGTCCACCACGCGGCCGGTCAGCGCCGAATTGCTCTCGGCGGTGCGCTTGGAGAGGTGGCGGATCTTCGGCACGAACACCACAAGCGCGAGCACATAGAAGGCGATCCACCCCACCATCGGCATGGCGAGCCGCCAGTCGGCCTCGGCGAAGAGCAGCACCGCGCTCACCGCATAGATGCCGGCATACCAGAGCGCGTCGATCACCTCGACCACCGAGCCGCGCACGGCGGGACCGGCCTGCAAAACGCGGGTGGCGATGCGCCCGGCGAAGTCATTGTTGAAGAAGCCGACGCTCTGGCGGATCACCCAGCGATAGGACTGCCAGCGGATCATCGGCCCGACCTTGGCGGTGATCGACTGGCGCACCAGCAGATCGTGCAGCAGGTTGGCGCAGGGCCGCGCCACCACCACCACGAAGGCCATCCACAGCAGCAGCCCGCCATGGTCCTGGAAGATCGTCTCCGGGCGGGAGGCCTGCACCAGATCGACGATCTGGCCGATATAGCGGAACAGCGAGACCTCGATGACGGCGACAAGGAAGGCGGCCGCCAGCGCCGCGACATAGACCCAGCCGGTCTGGCGCACGAAGTGCCAGTAGAACGCGATCAGCCCCTCCGGCGGCTGCCCGATGGGCGCCGGATGGAACGGATCGACGAATTTCTCGAAGAAGGCAAAGATGCGCGCGAACATGCCCTGCCTTCTGCGCCGCCGATACGGCACCTTTGTGTCGCCTGCTGCGTGGAACTACGCTGTGGCCCGCACGCCGCGCGGCGGTATCATTAGATTGTAACGGTTCCAGCGCAGTGTCCCGCGCCTTGACCGGGGAGACCACCATGCGCTCACGCCATGACGAAAACCATTATGTCGACCGCGCCGGCTGGCTGCGCGCCGCCGTGCTCGGCGCCAATGACGGCATCCTGTCCACCGCCAGCCTCATCGTTGGCGTCGCCGCCGCCAATGCCGAGCGCGACGCCGTGCTGCTCGCCGGCATTGCCGGGCTGGTGGCCGGCGCCATGTCGATGGCGGCGGGCGAATATGTCTCGGTCTCCTCGCAATCCGACACCGAGCGCGCCGACCTCGCCCGCGAGACCGCCGAGCTCGCCGCCGACCCCGCCGGCGAGGAGGAGGAACTGGCGCAGATCTATGTCGGGCGCGGGCTCGATCCGGCGCTCGCCCGCCAGGTGGCGCACCAACTGATGGCGAAGGACGCGCTGGAGGCCCATGCCCGCGACGAGCTGGGCATGAACGAGATCACCGCCGCCCGCCCGGTGCAGGCCGCGCTCGCCTCCGCCGCCAGCTTTGCCGCCGGCGCGGCGCTGCCGCTGGCCACGGCGCTGCTCGTGCCGCTGTCCGGCCTGCCGCTGACGGTGTCGGGCGCCGCGCTGGCCTTCCTCGCCCTTCTCGGCGTGGCGGGGGCGAAGGCCGGCGGCGCCGATCCGGTCAAGGCGGCGCTGCGCGTCACCTTCTGGGGCGCGCTCGCCATGGCCGCGACCGCCGCCATCGGCGCCGTGTCGGGCACGATGGTGTAGCCCGCCCTTCCGGGGCGCGGCGCGAGAGGCTAGAAGCGGGCCTGCGCCCATCCGCAGGAAGAGCCGTCATGACCGCCGAGACCGCCGCCGATATCGAGGCCCGCAAGGCCGCCGCCCGCGCCTGGTTCGAGGAGCTGCGCGACCGCATCTGCGCTGCCTTCGAGAAGCTGGAAGACGAGGCGCCCGATTCGCTCTATCCCGGCGCCCCCGGCCGGTTCGAACGCACGCCGTGGCAGCGCACCGACCATTCCGGCGCGCCGGGCGGCGGCGGTGTCATGTCGATCATGCGCGGCCGGCTGTTCGAGAAGGTCGGCGTGCACTGCTCGACCGTCCATGGCGAATTCGCCCCGGAATTCCGCAAGCAGATTCCCGGTGCCGAGGAAGACCCGCGCTTCCTCGCCACCGGCATCTCGCTCATCGCCCATATGGCGAACCCGCATGTGCCGGCGGTGCACATGAACACCCGCTTCGTCGTCACCACCAAGGCGTGGTTCGGCGGCGGGGCGGATTTGACCCCGGTGCTCGACGCCCGCCGCACGCAGGAGGACCCGGATTCGGTGGCCTTCCACGCGGCGATGCGCGGCGCCTGCGAGGGCCGGCCGCATATCGACTATCCCCGCTACAAGCAGTGGTGCGACGAGTATTTCTACCTGCCGCACCGCAAGGAGATGCGCGGCATTGGCGGCATCTTCTACGACTGGCTGGAGTCCGGCGACTGGAACGCCGATTTCCACTTCACCAAGGCGGTCGGCCTCGCCTTTCTCGACGTCTATCCCCGCCTCGTGCGCTCCAATATGGCGACGCCGTGGAACGAGGCCGAGCGCGAGGAACAGCTCATCCGCCGCGGCCGCTATGTCGAGTTCAACCTGCTCTATGACCGCGGCACGCTGTTCGGCCTGAAGACCGGCGGCAATGTGGATTCGATCCTCTCCTCCATGCCGCCGATGGTGAAGTGGCCGTGAGGGGTGCCCTCATCCCGGACGCCCTTCCCACACAGACACCCCCTCATCCCCGGGCTTGACCCGGGGACCCAGCCTTTTCGTCAGCGTATCGAGTTGAGGTAGCAACCGGCGGAGCCGTCTCTGGGTGCCCGGGTCAAGCCCGGGGATGAGGGAGGCAGGGTTATCCTCACCCCCCACCCCCCTCATCCCCGGGCTTGACCCGGGGACCCAGATTCTAACGCGAACGGCGTTCACCCCACCGCCCCGTCCACAATCCCCGCCAGCGCCGCCGCCTCCAGCGGGAAGCCGGCCTCGATCCACGCTTCCTCTGCCCGCTTCAGCGCCGCGCCGAGCGCCGGGCCGGGGGTGAGGCCGCGTGCGAGAAAGTCGCTCGCCTTCAGCGGAAACACCGGGATCGGCCACTCCGCCGCCAGCAGGGCCAGCGCCCGCCAGCCTTCATCGTCGAGCGGCGCGCCGCCGCGGGCGAAGGCGATCAGCGCCCGGTCCTGGAACGGCTCGCGGCCCATGCGGTAGAGGAACGCCTTCTGCCCCTTCTCGCACATAGCCGGCGTCGGCGCCGGACCGGCGAGCGCGATGAGCCGCGCTCCCTCGGCATTGGAAAGCCGCAGCCCCACGCGCAACGCCTCGGCATCGGCCGGCGCGCGCACGGCGAGGGCGCCGAGCCGGCGCACCGCGTCCGGGGGAAGGCCCAGCGCGGCTTCCACCTCGGCGAGGCGGGCGCAGGGGGCGACCTCCCCTTCCCGTCCGAGCACCGGCGTCAGCAGCCCGGCATCCTGCATCTGCGCCAGCGTCTCGCCAGCGCGTGGGGCCATGAGCAGCTTCATCAATTCGGCCCGCACCCGCTCGCGCGAGAGCCGGTCCAGCCCGTCGCGGTTGCGGATGGCGGCGGCCAGTGCCGGCGGGTCGAGCGGGCCCCGCCCGAAGGCGGCGTGAAACCGGAACAGCCGCAGGATGCGTAAGTAATCCTCGCGGATGCGGGTATCGGCATCGCCGATGAAGCGCACGCACCCCGCCTTCGCGTCCGCCGCGCCGTCGACGAGGTCGACCAGCTCGCCGGACCGGGTGAGGTAGAGCGCGTTCATGGTGAAGTCGCGCCGACGCGCGTCATGCGCCCAGCTGCGGCCGAACACGACGCGGGCGCGGCGCCCGTCGGTTTCCACATCCTCGCGCAGCGTGGTGACTTCATAGGGCTCGCCGTCGGCGATCACCGTCACCGTGCCGTGCTCGATGCCGGTGGGTACGGTCTTCAGCCCGGCCATTCGCGACCGGCGCTCCACCTCATCCGGCAAGGCTGTGGTGGCGATGTCGATATCGGAACGCAGCCCGCGCCCGGTCAGCCAGTCGCGCACCGCGCCGCCGACGATGCGCGCCTCCTCGCCCTCCCCGTCAAGCGCGGCCAGCACGCGGGCAAGGCCGGGGCGGCCCTCCACCAGCGGGTTCGTTTGCGGGTTCATTCGATATGCCCCGGCACCATCACCCCGTCCTTCCAGGTCGGCGGCACATAGCGGCCGGTGGTCGGCCCGCGCGAGGAGAATTCGAGGGCGATGAGGCTGCCCGCCACCAGCAGCACGGCGATGAGCGAGCAGACGATCATCGCCCGCAGCGACCAGCCGGACAGCCAGGAATCGACCTTGCGGCCGTAGCGCAGATAGAGCGCGAAGGCGAGGAAGGGCAGGATGAACAGCGCCAGCTGGGCGAGGATGCGGGCCATCAGACGTAGATCCTCTCATAGAGGCTACGCAAAATACCGGCGGTGATGCCCCAGATGCGGCGCTTCTCATAGGTCATGGCGTGGAAGGTCCGCACCATGCCGAGCCATTCGCGGCTCTCGCGCTGGTGGTTGCCGTCATTCATCAGGAAATCGAGCGGCACCTCAAAGGCCTCGTCCACCTCGTCCGGATTGAGCGTCAGGCCGAAATCGGGCTGCACCAGCCCGACCACCGGAACGATGCGGTAGCCGGTGCGGGCGAGATAGGCGTCGAGATAGCCGAGCGGGGCGACAAGGCCGGGCGCCAGCCCCACCTCCTCGCGCGCCTCGCGCAGCGCCGCCCCCAGCGGGCCGTCATCCTGGGGGTCGATCTTGCCGCCGGGAAAGGCGATCTGCGCCGCATGGCTGGACAGATGCGCCGAGCGCATCGTCAGCAGCACGGTCGGCCGCTCGCGGGCGATGATCGGCACCAGCACCGCCGCCCCGCGCACCGGCCGGGCCTCGACCAGGGCGCGAAATTCCGGCGTCAGCTCATGGTCGCCGCGCACCGGGTCGCCATCGAGATCCGGCACAGCGAGAAGACGGCTGCGGGCACGGGCGAGGAAATCACCGAGATCGAGCGGCGCCGCGTCCGTGGCCTCCGGCAACGTCAGCATGTTGGCAGGCACAGCGTTCATCCATCCTCCTCTACCGCCTCGGCCGGTCCCAGCGCGAAGAACGCCCCGCCCGAGGCGACCCCGAACACCGGCCGCCCGTCGACCACGCGTTCCTCGGCCCGCTCGGCGAGATCGAGAAAGACGGCGCGGGTCAGCCGCGCCCACAGGCCGCGACGCACATACAGATAGGGTCGCGGCTCGCCATCCGCCCGTAGGTCGACCCGCAGCTTATGGTCGCGGTCGCAGGGCACGAGATCGTCCAGATTGGTGCGGAAAACGAGGCGCGGCTCGCCATCACCCGGCTCCGCCGCCATCTCGACGGCGAGAAAGGGCGCGTCCTCCACCGTGATGCCGAGCTTTTCCACCGGCGTCACCAGCACATGGCGGCTCCCCTCGCGCCTCAAGACGGAGGCGAACAGGCGCACCAGCGCCGGCCGGAGGATCGGCCGGCCCTCATGGTGCCACACCCCTTCGCGGTCGATCACGATGTCGATGTCGCCACAATCGGGCGGATTCCACCGCTCCAGCGGCGGCAGGGCCTTCTGCGGCCCGCCTTCCACCGCTCGCACCAATTCGTCAAATCGGCCGGAAGCCGCTGAATTCATGAATCAATCCGTGTCACACAGGCGCAATCGCGCAGTCGTGATCCCCCGCCCGATAGTCGACGCGGTTGCAAGATAGCGTAAGCTCAGTCCTTCGGAAGCCCATGCCGGCACGCGAGTCCCGACCAGCGGATTTGCGGATGGTGCATTGCAATCGTATTGTTGCAACGCACAATGCCGGTGGGCGAGAAAGACAGAACGTCTCGCGGCACGCCCGGCAGGGCGGTGTGGAGCGCGGGATTTGGGATTGCAGGAGAACGGCATGACGTCCGCCACCGGCGAGAATTTCGAATCCCTCGATGACATGATCATCCGCACGGCGGAATCCACCGCCGCCAATGTCCGCGCCGCCCGGGCCGGCATCGGCGCCGTCATCTTCGGCCAGGAGGCGGTGGTGGAGCGCACGCTCATCACCCTGCTCTCCGGCGGCCACGGGCTTCTCGTCGGCGTGCCGGGCCTCGCCAAGACCAAGCTGGTGGAAACGCTCGGCGTGGTGCTGGGGCTCGACGCCCGCCGCGTGCAGTTCACCCCGGACCTCATGCCCTCGGACATTCTCGGCGCCGAGGTGCTGGAGGAAAGTGCCGGCGGGCGCCGCTCCTTCCGCTTCATTCCCGGCCCGGTCTTCGCCCAGCTCTTGATGGCGGACGAGATCAACCGCGCCTCGCCCCGCACCCAGTCGGCACTGCTGCAATCCATGCAGGAAGGCCATGTCACCGTGGCCGGCGTGCGCCATGATCTGCCCAAGCCGTTCCATGTGCTGGCGACGCAGAACCCGCTGGAGCAGGAGGGCACCTATCCGCTGCCCGAAGCCCAGCTCGACCGTTTCCTGATGGAGATCGACGTCGATTATCCCGACCGCGATTCGGAACGGAAAATCCTGTTCGACACCACCAGCGCGGAAGAGACCAAGCCGCGCGCGGTGATGACGGCGGAAGAGCTCGCCGCCGCCCAGCGGCTGGTGCGCCGCCTGCCCGTGGGCGAATCCGTGGTCGAGGCCATCCTCACCCTCGTCCGCTCGGCCCGTCCGGGGTCGGAGGCGGGCGACCTCTCCAAGTTCATCTCCTGGGGCCCCGGCCCGCGCGCCTCGCAATCGCTGATGCTGGCGGTGCGCGCCCGGGCGCTGCTGGACGGGCGCTACGCCCCCTCGATCGACGATGTGGTGGCGCTGGCCGAGCCGGTCCTCAAGCACCGCATGGCGCTCACCTTCGCCGCCCGCGCCGATGGCGAGACGGTGCCTGGTGTGATCGCCAAGCTGGCCAAGCGGATCGGCTGAACCTGTTTAACCGCGGCGCGAGCCGCAGACCATTGCCCGCGGCATACGCCGCTTACCGCGTGACGGAGACCTGACCGGGTGGAGTTCGAGGCCGATACCGCCGTGCGAAGCGCCGCGCAGGATGCCGCCGGCCTCATCGCCGCCATGCCCCGGCTGGTGCTGGAGGCGCGCCGCATCGCGGCCAGCGTCTATCACGGCCTGCACGGGCGCCGCCGCGCCGGCACCGGCGAAAACTTCTGGCAGTACCGCCGCTTCAATGATGGCGAGCCCTCAAGCCGCGTCGACTGGCGCCGCTCCGCCCGCGACGATCATCTGTATGTGCGCGAACGCGAATGGGAGGCCGCCCACACGGTGTGGATCTGGCCGGACCTCTCCGCCTCCATGGTCTTCGCCTCGCCTCTGGTGTGGGAAACCAAGCGCGACCGGGCGCTGGTGCTCGCCTTCGCCTTGGCCGAGCTGCTGGTGCGCGGCGGCGAGCGGGTCGGCATTCCCGGCGTCATGAACCCGTCCGCCTCGCGCCGCATCGTCGAGAAGATGGCGGAATCGCTGATCCACGCCGCGAGCCTGCCGCAGAGCCTGCCGCCCGCCTTCGCCCCCTCGCCGCTGGCCGAGGTGGTGCTGCTGGGCGATCTGTGGAGCCCGACGCGCGAGGTGGTGGCGAGCCTCGCCGGCCTCGCCTCGTCGGGCGCCCATGGCCATGTGGTGCAGGTCTGCGATCCGGCGGAAGAGACCTTCCCCTATTCCGGCCGGGTCGAGTTCCGCGAGCCGGAAAGCGGCGCTACGCTCACCATCGGCCGGGCCGAGACGGTGCGGGCCGACTATGTCGCCCGCGTCGCCACCCATCGCGAGGCCATCCGCCGCGAGGCCGAGCGCCGCACCTGGAGCTTCCTCGTCCACCGCACCGACCGCCCGGCCAGCGAAGTGCTGCTGGCGCTGCATGCGCGCATGAGCGGGGGCCATGGCGCCGTGCCGCCGCGCGAGGGCACGGCCGGCGACGGCGCCGACCAGACGGGACACGCGGCATGAACCTGTTCGGGCTGCCCCTCGCTTTCGCCACCCCGCTGCTGCTGACCGCGCTCGCCGCCCTGCCGCTGCTGTGGTTCCTGCTGCGGCTGGTGCCGCCGCGCCCGCGCAAGATCGCCTTCGCGCCGATGCGGCTCCTGCTGGACATTCCGCCGAAGGAGGAGACCCCGGCCCGCACGCCGTGGTGGCTCACCGTGCTGCGGCTGCTGCTGGCGGCCATCATCATCGTCGCCGCCGCCGGGCCGATCTGGAATCCGCCCGTCGCCGGCCCGGCCTCGTCAGGCCCGGTGGCGCTGCTGATCGATTCCGGCTGGCCGGCCGCCGCCGGCTGGGCCGCCCGCCGCGCCAGCGCCGAGGGCGTGGTCGCCGATGCCGATCTCGAAGGGCGCGGAATCATCCTCATTCCCACCGGCGAGCCGCCGCTGGAGCCGCGCGTGATGGCGCCGAACGAGGCGCGCGAGCGCCTGCGCACCCTCAATCCCGTGCCATTCGTGCCGGACCGCACCCCCGCCTTCGCCAGCCTCGCCAAGGCGCTGGCCGGCGCCCCGCAGGCGAGCGTGATCTATCTCTCCGACGGCGTGGCGCTGGATGGCCCCGGCGCCGCCCCCGCCGACCTGCTGGCCATAACAGGCGATCGCCCGCTCACCACGCTGGTCGACGGGGTGAATGAGCCGCTGGCGCTGGCCGGCGCCGACAATGCGGTGGATGCGCTCACCGTCACGGTGCTGCGCGCCGACCGCCAGAGCGTGCCGCGCGCCGGCGTGGTGCGCGCCTTCGACATGCGCGGCCTGCCGCTGGGAGAAGCCCCCTTCGCCTTCGAGCCCGGCGCCAAGGAAAGCGCGGCCCGCTTCGACCTGCCGGTGGAAATCCGCAATGAGGTCGCCCGGCTCGACATTGCCGACGAGGCCTCCGCTGGCGCGGTACAGCTGCTCGACAAGCGCTGGCGCCGCCGCGCGGTGGGCGTCGTCTCCGGCGTCGCCGCCGACCAGCGCCAGCCTTTGCTCGCGCCGTCCTATTATCTCACCCGGGCGCTCGCCCCCTTCGCCGATATCCGCGCCGCCGAAGGCGCTTCCACCGCCGAGGCGGTGGACCGCTTCATCGAGCAGAAGCTGCCGGTCATCATCCTCTCCGATGTCGGCACGCTGCCGCCGGAGACGCAGGCCCGCCTTGCCCGCTGGGTCGAGGGCGGCGGCGTGCTCATCCGCTTTGCCGGCCCGCGCCTCGCCAATGGCTCGGACGAGCTGGTGCCGGTCACGCTGCGGCGCGGCGGCCGGGTGCTCGGCGGCTCGCTGTCCTGGGAACAGCCGCAGTCGCTCGGCGGCTTCTCCGCCGACGGCCCGTTCCGCGACGTGCCGGTGCCCGATGACATCACGGTGAACCGGCAGGTGCTGGCCGAGCCGGACGGCCTGCTCGCCGCCCGCACCTGGGCCACCTTGTCCGACGGCACGCCGCTCGTCACCGGCGAGCGGCGCGGCGCCGGCACGCTGGCGCTGTTCCATGTCACCGCCGACACCTCCTGGTCGAACCTGCCGATCTCGGGCGCCTTCGTCGAGATGCTGCGCCGGGTGGTGGCGCTCGGCGGCTCCACCGCCAGCGAGGCGGCGGTGGACGCCACTGGCGGGCCGGTGCTGAACGGCGAGACGCTGGCTCCGACCCGCCTGCTCGACGGCTTCGGCGCCTTCCGCCCGACCATGCCGACCGCCAAGGCGATCCCCGTCGGCTATCGCGGCCGCGCCGTTGCCGACCATCCGCCCGGCTTCTACGGCCCGCCGGACGGGCTGGTGGCGGTCAACGCCCTGCTGCCGCGCGACCGGCTGGTAGCGCTCGACCTCACATCGCTTGGCCGGCTGGAGCCCTATCGCGACGCGACGCCGCGCGATCTGCGCGCGCCGCTGCTGGTGGCGCTGCTGGCCCTGCTTCTGGTCGACGCCATGATCGTGTTCCTGCTCGCCGGCGGCGTCTCCCGCCTCACCGCCCGCCGGGCGGCAAAGGGCGCCACGGGCGGGGCGGCTGCCCTGGTGCTGGCGCTCGGGCTTGCCAGCCTGCTGCCGCCGGGGGCGCAGGCGCAGCCGCAGCGGCTGACTCAACCTCTCGCCCAGAAGGCCCAGGCACCGGCCGCGGCCGCGCCTGAAAAGCCGATGACGCAAAGCGAGATCGACTTCGCGCTGCAGGCGACCAATTCCACCCGCCTCGCCTATGTCGTGACCGGCGACGCCGAGACCGACGCCATCAGCCGCGCCGGGCTGAAGGGGCTGACCGATTTTCTCGGCGAGCGCACGGCGCTGGAGGCGGGCGAGCCGATGGGGGTCGACCTCGCCACCGACGAACTGTCCTTCTTCCCGCTGCTCTACTGGCCGATCGTGCCCGGCACGGAGCGCCCGAGCCCGCAGACGCTGGCGCGGGTCGACGCCTTCATGAAGCAGGGCGGCACCGTCATCTTCGACACGCGCGACGCCGAAACCACCCTGCCCGGCTCCAATGGCGCCGGCTCGCCGGCCAATGACACGCTGCGCGCCATCCTCTCCGGCCTCGACATTCCCGAGCTGGAGCCGGTGCCGCGCGACCATGTGCTGACCAAGGCGTTCTTCCTGCTGCGCGACTTCCCCGGCCGCTTCACCGGCGGCACCACCTGGGTGGAGGCGCTGCCGGCCGCCGACGAGGCGGAGGAACGCCCCGCCCGCGCCGGCGACGGGGTGTCGCCCGTGGTCATCACCTCGAACGACCTTGCCGGCGCCTGGGCGCTGGACGATTTCGGCCAGCCCATGCTCCCCGTCTCCGATGGCGGCCCGCGCCAGCGCGAACTCGCCTTCCGCGCCGGCGCCAACCTCGTCATGTATGTGCTCACCGGCAACTACAAGGCCGACCAGGTGCATGTGCCGGCGCTGCTGGAAAGGCTGGGGCAATGAGTTGTTCTCAGGTCACCCGTCCCGCCTCCCTCTCCCCTGCGGGGAGAGGGGGTAACACCCGCGCCGAGGGACGCCCCGCATGAATCTCGGCCTCGCCTTCGATCCGCTGATCCCGCTGCCATGGCTGATCGCCGCCGCCGTGCTGGCCGGCGCGGTGGCGCTTTTGGTGATCGTCTCGCGCACCCGTGGCTCGCTGCTGCGGGCGCTGGCGATCGCGCTGGCCGTGCTGGCGCTCGCCAACCCCTCGCTGACCCGCGAGGAGCGCGAGCCGCTCTCCACGGTGGTCGCCGTCGTCGTCGACCAGAGCGCCAGCCAGGAATTCGGCGAGCGCACCCAGATGACCCAGGCCGCCCGCGCCGAGCTCGACACCCGCCTCGCCCGGCTGAAGGAGCAGGGCGCCGAGATCCGCTTCATCGACGCCGGCGGCGGCGCCGGCGAGGTGGACGGCACCCGCCTGTTCACCGCCCTCTCCGCCGGCCTCGCCGATGTGCCGCCCGAGCGGGTGGCCGGCGCCATCTTCCTCACCGACGGCCGGGTGCACGACATTCCCGCGACCATCGCCGCGCTCGGCTTCCGCGCCCCGGTGCACGCCATCATCTCCGGCCATGAAGGCGAGCGCGACCGCCGCGTGGCGCTCACCTCCACGCCGCGCTTCGGCATTGTCGGCCAGAACCAGACCATCGGCTACCGGGTCGAGGACGAGGGCGCCCCATCGGGCGCGCGCGTGTCCGTCACGGTGCGCCGCGACGGCGAAGTGGTGGCCCGGCCCATCGTCACATCGGGCCAGCCGGCCGAGGTGGATGTCGAGATCACCCATGCGGGGGCCAACATCATCGAGATCGAGGCCGCCGGGCTTGAGGGCGAGCTGACCGCCGTCAACAACCGCGCCGCCGTCTCCATTGACGGGGTGCGAGACAAGCTGCGGGTGCTGCTGGTGTCGGGCGAGCCGCATGTGGGCGAGCGCACCTGGCGCAACCTGTTGAAATCAGATGCTAATGTCGATCTCGTCCACTTCACCATCCTGCGCCCGCCGGAAAAGCAGGACGGCACGCCGATCAATGAGCTGTCGCTGATCGCCTTCCCGACGCGCGAGCTGTTCCAGCAGAAGATCAAGGATTTCGACCTCATCATCTTCGACCGCTACGCCCAGCAGGGCGTGCTGCCGATGATCTATTTCGACAACATCGTCCGCTATGTCGAAGAGGGCGGCGCGCTGCTGGTTTCCGCCGGCACCGACTATGTCTCCGACGGCTCGGTCTATTACACCCCGCTCGATTCCATCCTGCCGGCCGGGCCGACCGGGCAGATGACGCAGACGCCCTACCGCCCCCAGCTCACGCAAGCCGGCCAGCGCCACCCCGTCACCCGCGCCCTGCCGGGCTCGGAGAGCGACCCGCCGGCCTGGTCGCGCTTCTTCCGCCTGGTCGATACCGATGGCGCGCGCGGCACCAGCGTGATGGACGGCCCGAACGGCAAGCCCGTGGTGCTGCTCGATCGCGTCGGCGAAGGCCGCGTCGCCTTGCTGCTGTCCGATCATTTCTGGCTGTGGGCGCGCGGCTATGAGGGCGGCGGCCCGCATATCGATTTGCTGCGCCGTCTCTCGCACTGGCTGATGAAGGAACCGGACCTGGAGGAGGAGCGCCTGCGCATGGTCGCCCAGGGCGGCGATCTCATGGTCGAGCGCCAGACCATGGGCGACAGCGCCCCGCTGGTCACCATCACCACCCCGACAGGCGCCACGCGCCGCGTCACGCTGGAACCCGCCGCACCGGGCCTGTTCCGCGTCACCTTCCCGGCCGACATGCTCGGCCTGTGGCGCGCCACCGACGGCACCCACACCGCGCTGGTCAATGTCGGCCCGCTCAACCCGCGCGAATTCGCCGAGGTGACCTCAACGACGCAGGCGCTGCGCCCCACGCTTGAGGCGACCGGCGGCGGCGTCTGGCGCATGGCGGACCTCGCCGGCCTTGTGCCGCGCGTCGTCGCCGTGCGCTCGGGCGAGCGCTTCGCCGGCGAGGACTGGATGGGCCTGGCCATGCGCGAGGTGTCTGTCGTGCGCGGGCTCGGCCTGTTCCCGCTCTTCGCCGGCCTCTCCGGCCTGCTGATCCTGCTCGCCGGCGTCGCCGCCGCCTGGGCCCGCGAGGGGCGGTAAGCCCCGCACCAAGCGCCCCCTCTCGATCAACGGCGCCCCGGGGCTGGCCCCCGCGCCCGCGACCGGTCATGTTCGTGCGCCAACGACTCGGAGCGCCCCATGACCCGCATCTATGGCTTCATCGCCGCCAGCCTCGACGGCTACATCGCCGACAGCGACGGCGGCCTCGACTGGCTCACCCCGTTCGATGATGTCGATTCCGGCTATGGCGCCTTCATTGCCGAGATCGGCACGGTGGTGATGGGCCGCGCGACCTATGAGGCCGTCGCCGCCATGCCGGGCGGCTGGCCCTATGCCGGACGGCGCGGCCTGATCGTCACCTCGCGCCCGCTCGACGACGCCCCCGCCGGCGTCGCCGCCTGGACGGCAGGCGTGCCGGCGCTCATCGACCATGTGCGTGGCGGCAGCGACAGCGAGGGCGCGGCCTGGGTGGTGGGCGGCGGCGGGCTGCAGGCGACCTTCATCGCCGCTGGCGCCTTCGACCGGCTGGACCTGTTCGTGATTCCCGTGCTGCTCGGCGGCGGCATTCCGCTATTCCCGCCGGGCGCAACGCCGGCCCGGCGGCTGCAGCTTGAAGACACCGAGCGCTACACCAACGGCATGGTGCGGCTGCGCTACGCGCTTTCCTGAACCGCGACCGGGGCGAACGCCTTCCGCACCGGCCCGCGCACCTCGTCCATCGGCGTGGCATCGAGCGGGCACACCAGCACGCGGGCGGGGTCCACCGGGCCGGGCAGGCTTACCTGCCCGCGCGGCACGCGCTGGAAGCCCATGCGGCCATAATAGGGTTCGTCGCCCACCAGCAGCACCAGCCGGGCCGCGCCCGCTTCCGCCAGCCCCGCCCTCGCCGCCTCCAGCGCCCGCTCCACCAGCCGCCGGCCGATGCCGTGCGAGCGGAAGGGCGGCTCGACGGTGAGCGGGCCGAGCAGCAGCGCCGGCAAGTCGCCGATAACGATCGGTGTCAGCCGCACCGAGCCGACCAGCATGGTGCCGATAGAGGCGGTGAAGGACAGGTCGTGCCGGTGCGGGTTGTTCTCGCGCAGCCGGAAGGCGCTGCGGGCATAGCGGCCGGGGCCGAAGGTGCGGGCGATCAGCCGCTCGATGGCGGCATCGTCGGCGGGCGTCTCGGGCAGCAGGGAAATGGACAGTTCGGTCATCGGGGCTCTCGGCGCTCAGGGTCGGCACACCGCCGCACCGAGCCACCGCGCATCACGGCTCTCAGCGGGCAGCAACGGGCAGGCACGCGCGCATGCTGGCGCGGCGGGCTCGCTCGTCTCGTCGTCGCTGGGCCGGCAACCGGAACATCGGGCTTTCCTCGATCGGACGCGCCCGATAGCACGGACGGCGCGCGAGGTCGAGCGTTGCCGGGCCGGCGCCGGATGGATTAGCCTCACCGCCATCATGCCCGCGCCCGAAATCCGCCCCCTCGCCCCCGATCCCGCCAGCATCGACGCCCTCGCCAGCCTGCTGATCGAGACGGTGGCCGGCGGCGGCTCGGTCGGCTTCATGCACCCGGTGGCGCCTGACAAGGCCCGCGCTTTCGCCCACGCCAGCCTGGACGCGGCGGCACGGGGCGAGCGGCTCGTGCTCGGCGCCTTTGTCGACGGCGTGCTCGCCAGCACGGTGACGCTTCAGCTCGCCTTGCCGGAGAACCAGCCGCACCGGGCCGAGATCGCCAAGATGATGACCCGCCCCGCCTTTCGCGGCCGGGGCCTTGCCCGCGCGCTGCTCTTGGAAGTGGAGCGGCAGGCGGTGGCGCGAGGGCGCACCCTCTTGGTGCTCGACACGGCGGAAGAGGACGGCGCCGCCGGCCTTTATGAAAAGCACGGTTTCCTGCCCGCCGGCCGCCTGCCCGACTACGCGCTGAAGCCGCATGGCGGCCTCACCGCGACCCTGCTCTATGTCAAGCGGATCGGCTGACGGCATCTGCGCAAGAGCGCCCTGCCCGGCGTGCAAACGGGAAAACTGGCCTCATCAGCCCCGCGCCCTATTGTCAGGGAAACACAGGGAGAGCGCGCATGGGACTGCTGGTCGAGGGAAAATGGGTCGACAAATGGTACGACACCAAGAGCACGGGCGGGCGCTTCGAGCGCACCGTGACGCGCTTCCGCAACTGGATCACCGCTGACGGCGCCCCCGGCCCTTCCGGCGAGGGCGGCTTTCCGGCGGAAGCGGGGCGCTATCACCTCTATGTCTCGCTCGCCTGCCCCTGGGCCCACCGCACCCTGATCATGCGGGCGCTCAAAGGTCTGGAAGAGGTGATCTCCGTCTCGGTGGTCGACCCGTTCATGGGCGGGGAAGGCTGGGTCTTCGCCGACCATGCCGCGCACCGCAGCGAGGGCGCCACCACCGATTCCGTGCTCGGCAAGCAGCGGCTCTATGAGGTCTATCTCGCCGCCGACCCCGCTTTTTCCGGCCGCGTCACCGTGCCGGTGCTGTGGGACAAGACGCGCGGCACCATTGTCAGCAACGAGTCGGCGGAAATCATCCGCATGCTCAATTCCGCCTTCGCCGCCTTCACCGAGGACCGGCACGACTACTACCCGCCCGCCCTCGCCGGCGAGATCGATGCGTTGAACGCCCGCGTCTATGACGCGGTGAACAACGGCGTCTACAAGGCCGGCTTTGCCACCGCGCAGGACGCCTATGAGGAGGCGGTCACCGCCCTGTTCACCGAGCTGGACGCGCTGGAGGCCCGGCTGGAGGGCCGCGACTGGCTGCTGGGCGAGGCGCTGACCGAGGCCGATATCCGCCTGTTCACCACACTGATCCGCTTCGACCCGGTCTATGTCGGCCACTTCAAGTGCAACATCCGCCGGATCTTCGACTACCCGAACCTGTCGCGCTATGTGAAGGCGTTCTACGCTTTGCCGGGGGTGAAGGCGACGGTCAACCTCACCCACATCAAGCGGCACTATTACGAGAGCCACACCACCATCAACCCGACCGGCATCGTCCCGGTGGGGCCGGAAGTGTGGTGGGAGTGAGGGAGCCCCCCTCACTTGCCGTCGAACCACGCCTTCCACTGCGGCACGGCGGTGGCGAAGGTGCCGCGATGGGTGGTCTTGCCGGTGGAGATCGCCTCCACCTGCATGTTGCCGGCGCCCATCGCCCGCTGATAGGTCTGCGCCAGCTGGCCGAGGCCGGTGCTGATCACCTCGTCGGTCTCGCCATAATAGTTGCGCACCGGCGTCTTGATCACCCAGCGATAGGCATTGGTGGCCAGCGCGATCCGGCCATAGGCCGAATTGGCGAAGTATTGCGGGTCGAAATAGGCGGGGCGGATCAGCTTGGTGATGTCGGTCGGAATGTCGGCGACATTGAACTCCTCCCGCGCATAGGCCTTGCGCGTCACCTCGTAATACTCGTCGGCGATCAGCGCCCGCGCCAGCCCGGGCAGGCCGTAGTAGTTCTCGTAGGAAAACGCCGAGAGGATGAACAGCGACATCACCCAGGTCGCGTCCAGCGGGCGGGGAAAGTCGAGAAAGCCGCTCAGCGCCACATAGACATCGACCGGCGCGCTGGCGGTGGCGGCGGCATTCACCGCGATGCCGTCCGCCTCCAGCTTCTCCAGCAGCGCCATGGTGACGAAGCCGCCCTGCGACCAGCCGGCGAGGAACAGTTTCGGGCTGGAGAGCTTCATCGCCTCCAGCACGCTGCGGCTCGCCGCCAGCAGGTCGGCGGTGGCCTGCTGCTGGCTGGCCTTCACCATGTAGCCTTCCGGCTCGGTGGACAGGCCAAGCCCGAAATAATCAGCGCCGACGACGATATAGCCCTGCCCGGCGAACTGGGCCACCATCAGCGCCGTCTCCGGCGACTGGGCGATGAAGGAGGGCACCTCCTGTTTCCCGTACACCGTGCCGTGCTGATAGGAGACCATCGGGAACGATGTGCCGGGCAGGTCGGGCACCGCCAGCAGGCCGGTGGTCACGGTCGGCCGGTTGCCGCGCTCGGGAATGACGCTGGGATAGGTGACGCGGTAGAGCCTCGCACCGTTGCGCGCCGGCGTATAGGCGACGGTGATCTTGGCGAAGTCCGGGATCTGCGTGGTCAGCACGGCGTTGAGCCGGTCGACATCCCAGGTCTCAAGATATTCGTAGCTGACCCCGCCCGTCACGGCGACGGCGCCGCCTTGCTGCGCCCGCGCCGGCAGGGCGGGCGCGAGCAGGAGGAGGGAAAGGCTGGCGCGGGTGACAAGGCGGGACAGGAAAGCCATGATCTGCGGAAAGCTCGGGGTGACGGGGCGCGGCCAGCCTCGGCGATAACGCCCCCCCCCGCGCAATACCACCTCAGCCGGCCAGCGCGACGCTTTCGCTGGCGGCGGCGATCTCCGCCTCGCTGCGCTTGCGGAAGCGCACCATGGTGTACATGCCGAGCGCCACGTCGCGCTTGACCGGCAAATCCACCGTGCCATTGCGCACCGCCCAATTGTGCAGCCGGGCGAACTGGAATTCCGGGCGCCAGCCCAGCTTGCGGGCGCGGCGGGCGAACCAGCGCTCGAACACCGCGCGCGGGCCGTCCTCGGCGCCGAGATGGTTGACCAGGATGATCTCGCCGCCGGGTTTCAGCACGCGGGCCATTTCGTCCAGCGTTTCTTCCGGGTGCGGCACCACGGTGATGACGAACTGCGCCATCACCACGTCGAAGGAATTGTCGGCGAAGCCCATATGGGCACCGTCCATCAGGCACAGGCCCTCGACATGGGTGAGGTTTTCCTTTGCCACCTTCTCATGCGCCTTGCGCAGCATCGGCTCGGAAATGTCGACCCCGACCAGGCGATTGGTGCGCCGATAGGCCGGCAGCGCGAAGCCGGTGCCGACGCCGAAATCGAGGATGCGCCCGCCGATCCGCTCCGCCGCCTGCAGTGCCGCCTTGCGGCCGGGCTCGAACACGGCGCCGAACACGATGTCGTAGATCGGGGCCCAGCCGGCGTAAGCCTCTTGAACCGTGGCGTGATCGAGATCGGTCTTCATGCAGCTCCCCTTGCACAATGCCGGGCCGGCGCCCGTTCCCACGAGCCTTTTCGCCATGCGAAAGGCTCCAGCTGACTGATCTTCGCGCACTTTCTTATCGATCCGGTGATGTCACCGGATCGGAAAGGGCTCTTGCGTAACGCCGACTCACGCCGAACGTGCCATCATCTCCACGTTAGGTGTCAAAGCGGTGAACGGCGCCGCCGAACGGCGGATCACCCCACCGCCGAGCATGCGCGTGCCCGCTTCGCCATCGGCGTAGAACACGCAGGCCTGCCCCGGCGCCACGCCTTCCTCGATGCCGTGCAGCCGCACCTCGACCCCGCCGCCCTCGGCCGGGGCGAGATGGCCCGGCACCGGGGCGCGGGCCGAGCGCACCTTCACATAGAGCTCGCGCTCGCGGGCGGCGGCATCCTCCAAAGATTCCTCGCCGAGCCAGTTCACCTCGTCGATGCGGATGGCGGAGACGCCGAGCGCCGAGCGGGGGCCAACCACCACCCGCCGCTGCGCCGCATTGATGCCGACGACATAGAGCGGTTCGGCGGCGGCGATGCCCAGCCCCTTGCGCTGGCCGATGGTGAAACGCATCACCCCGGCATGGCGGCCCAGCACCCGCCCGTCGAGATGCACGATCTCGCCCGGCTCGGCCGCCTCGGGGCGCAGCTTCTCGACAATGGCGGTGTAGTGGCCATTGGGCACGAAGCAGATGTCCTGGCTGTCCGGCTTGTCCGCCACCTTCAGCCCGAAGCTCTCGGCCAGCGCCCGCACCTCCGGCTTGGTGGTCTCGCCCAGCGGAAAGCGCAGCATGTCGATCTGCGCCTGGGTGGTGGCGTAGAGGAAATAGCTCTGGTCCCGGCTCTCGTCGAGCGGGCGGAACAGCCCGCGCCGGCCGCTCTCCATCGCGCGGCTGGCGACATAATGGCCGGTGGCGAGAATATCGGCGCCGAGGTCGCGGGCGGTCTCCAGGAGGTCGCGGAACTTCACTGTGCGGTTGCAGTCGACGCAGGGAATGGGCGTCTCGCCGGCGGCATAGGCGTCGGCGAAGCGCTCGATCACCGCGTGGCGGAAGCGGCTTTCATAATCGAGCACGTAATGGGGAATGCCGAGCTTCTCGGCCACGGTGCGGGCGTCATAAATGTCCTGGCCGGCGCAGCAGGCGCCGGGGCGGTGGTGCATCGCCTCGCCATGGTCGTAGAGTTGCAGCGTCACGCCCACCACATCATAGCCGGCCTGCGCGTAGAGCGCGGCGACGACCGAGGAATCCACGCCGCCCGACATCGCGACCACGACGCGCGTCTGGCTGGGGGGGGGGTCAGTGTCGTCGAGACGGATCATGGGCGGGGCTTGCGAAACGGCGTGAGGACGGGCGCGGCGCAAAAAAACGACGCGATGTCTTCCCTATATAGGCCACCGCGGCGATTTCATGAACCCTGCCCGGCAGGGCCCGCCGCGCGTGGTAACACTTTCCTCCCGCGCGTGCCCCGGCACCATTGCCGTTGCGGCATTAAACGTAAACAAAGTCCTTCGCAAATATTAACGAAGCAGCAAACACTTAGCTCTCACCGACACGTGATTCGCTTAGGAGAATATTTAAATCTCCAGCGCTATGCTTACGGCATTGGTCGTGTGTATTGAGTGAGTGAAACATGACAGAACCCTATCGCCCGAGGGTGAAGTATGTAATCGGGCCGGACGGAAGTCCGCTGACCATTGCAGATCTGCCCCCGCCGAACACCCGGCGCTGGGTCATTCGCCGCAAGGCGGAAGTGGTTGCCGCCGTTCGTGGCGGGCTCCTCAGCCTTGAGGAAGCCTGCAGCCGTTATACATTGACGACAGAGGAATTTCTTTCCTGGCAGGCGTCGATTGAACGCCACGGCCTCGCCGGCCTGCGCACCACGCGCATCCAGCAATACCGGCAGTAGCGGGGCGACGGCACGGGATTTCACCCGAAGCCGCCGCTCCCACACCTCTTACGGCATGCTTGGAGTGGCGCGCCGACCACCCAAACGACGCCAAGGCTTCAATCGCGTTTGCGGTTCCTTCCTGCAGGTGGAACGATGGCCCCTCCTATCGGCTCGCGTCTCCTGGTGTATGGGGGAGCGAGATGGGAGCTGGTCACCAAGCCGTCAGGGTCGCCATGGAAGAGAAAGCCTCGTCGAGGAAATCGGTCCGCAAGCGCGCCGAGGACATCAAGCCGTTTCGTTGCAAGAATCTGATCGCCGTTCTGGAGAATCCATCCGATGTAAAGAACATCGGAACCGTCATCCGGAACGTGAACGCGCTGGGCGTCGAGAAGGTCTATGTCGTCGACCCGCGCCGGTCGCTGCCGGACGATTGGCAGGAACTGCGGGAACGTCGCTCGATATCCAGCACGTCTGTCTCGGCGGTGAAGTGGACCTTCGTCAAGCGCTTCGACAGCACGGAGGAGTGCTTCGACCATCTGGAAAAGAAGGGCTTCGTCTCGATCGTGACCTCGCCGCACGTGAAGGGAAAGACGAGCCTTTTCCTCCACGAGGGCGACTACACGGCGCACACGAAACTCGCCGTCTGGTTCGGCAGTGAAGCGACCGGCATCAGCGATCTGGCCGTCGAGCGCAGCGAGATGTGCGTCTCCGTTCCGATGTTCGGCATGATCGAGAGCCTGAACCTGGGAACGAGTTCCGGCATCGTCCTGTACGAGGTCACGAAACAGCGGCGCGAATATCAGAGCAAGTTCAAGCGCCGCCACCGCAAGGGCAAGCGCGCAAATCCGCTGCCGACGGTGCTCACCCCCGACGTCTAGACCCGTGAGCGCCCCCGGCCTGCGCGCTACAGCCCGCCCAAAAACCCCGCCAGCGTTTCACCGGCGGTCTCCACCGCGCCGACATTCAGCACGGTGAGGTCCGGCGGGGCGTCGAGCGGCGGCTCGCGCTTCAGCCGGGCCAGCACGTCCCCGGCGCTCTCGCGGCCGCGGGCGGCGATGCGGGCCGCCAGCAGCTCGGTCGGGGCGGTGACATGCACCAGCTTCACCCGGGCAAAGCGCGCCCGCGCTTCCGCCACCGCCGCGCGCGAGCCATTGGCGACGACGATGCGGCCGGCCGAAATATCCTGCGCCACTTCCTCGCCCAAAGCGTAGCTCAGCCCATTGGCCTGCCAGTGCAGCGGAAAGCGGCCCTGCGCCAGCGCCTCGGTAAAGGCGGCGGCGTCCACGCTCACATGGTCCTCGGTGGCGTCGGTGGGCCGGGTGATGCGGCGGCGGGCGAAGCGTATGTCGGCGCGCCCGGCCAGCTTGTCGCGGGCATAGGCGAGCAGCGTGTCCTTGCCGGCGCCGGAGGGGCCGACCACCAGCACCAGCAGGCCGGGGCCGAGCTTTCCGTCCACGCCCGCCGCCGCTATCGCTTGCTCGCTCACGAGATCCGCTCCCCCTGCCGCCACACCGCCCGCGCCGCCGGGCCGGCCCCGGCCGCCGAGACGCGGATGAAATCGGCGCGCAGCCCCGGCGCCAGCCGGCCGCGATCGGTGAGCCCCGCCGCCGCCGCCGGATTGGCGCTGACCATCGCCACCGCCTGCGGCAGGGTGATGGCCGGCACACGGTTCGGCAGGTCGAAGGCGGCCAGCAGCAGGCTGCCCGGCACATAGTCGGAGGAGAGGATATCGAGCACGCCGCGCCGCGCCAGGCTCTCGGCGGCGACATTGCCGGTGTGCGAGCCGCCGCGCACGATGTTCGGCGCCCCCATCAGCACGCGGATGCCGGCTTTGTGCGAGCCGTCGGCCGCGCCGTCGGTGGTGGGGAACTCGGCGATGGCGACGCCATCCCCGATCGCCTCCGCCACATGTTCGTCGGTGGCGTCGTCATGGCTCGCCAGCACGATGCCCTGCCCGCGCGCCATTTCCACCAGCCGGGCGCGGTTGGGCCGGGCGAAGCGGGCATGCGCGTCCTGCCGGTCGGCGACGATGATGTCGAGATCGGCATCGCTCATGCCGCTCTTCTTCTTATAGTAGCTGCGGAACTGCGCCTCGGTCATGAACTGGCGCTGCCCGGGCGTGTGGTCCATCAGCGAGATCAGCCGCACCCCTTCGCTCTCCATCAGCGCGGCCGCTTCCTCCACCACGCCATCGGCCGTCACTTCGCAGCGCAGATGCACGAAATGTTCCGCCCGCAGCACGCCGGCCGCCCCCGCCTCGCGCACCGTGGCGGCGAGCAGCGGCGCGTCGCCATCCATGCCCACCGCCCGCTTGTCGGGCCAGACCCGCAGCGAATCGAACACGGTGGTGATGCCGGAGGCGGCGATCTGCGCGTCATAGGCGGTCACGGCGGCGAAGGCGTTCCAGGTGACGCGCGGGCGCGGATAGAGATGGCCCTCGACATGGTCGGTGTGCAGCTCGACAAAGCCCGGCAGCACATAGTCGCCGCCCATGTCGAGCGCCGCGCGCGGCGCCGCCCCGGTGCCGATCTCCGCGATCAGGCCGTCGCGCACGACGAGGTGGCCCTCGATCACCACCTCCTCCAGCACCAGCCGCGCATTGGCGTAGACGGTCTCGCTCATCATTCCCTCACTCTGCCGCAGCTCACGCCGCGACCCTGCCGAACTCGGTCACATCGATCACCCGGTCGCAGGCGGCCTCGCGCACCTCGGCATCGTGGAAGATGCCGAGAATGGCGACGCCGGCCCGCTTCTTCTCGGCGATCAGCTCCACCACCACGTTGCGGTTGGCGGCGTCGAGCGAGGCGGTCGGCTCGTCCATCAACAGCAGCGGGCGATGGGCGATCAGCCCACGCGCGATGTTCACCCGCTGCTGCTCGCCGCCCGAGAAGGTGGCGGGCGGCAGGTTCCACAGCCGCTCCGGCAGGTTCAGCCGGGCGAGCAGGGCGCCGGCCCGCGCCACCGCTTCCTCTGGCGGCACGCCGTCATGGATCAGCGGCTCGGCTACCACGTCGCGGGCGCCGACGCGGGGGATCACCCGCAGGAACTGGCTGACATAGCCCATGGCGGTGTCGCGCAGCTTGATCAGCCGGCGCGGCGAGGTGGAGGCGACGTCGACCATCTCCTCGCCGTCCCGCACCCGGATCGTGCCTTCGTCGACGCGGTAATTGCCGTAGACCATCTTCAACAGCGAGCTTTTGCCCGCGCCCGAGGGCCCGCCGAGCGCCACGCATTCGCCGGCGTAGAGGTCGAAGCCGGCGCCGTTCACCACAGGCAGCCGCGCCCCTTCGCGCAGGTGCAGGATGAAGGTCTTGGACACGCCAGAGACGGAAAGGATGGGGGTGTTCATGAGCAGCTCTTCCAGCAAATCGGAAGCGACAACGGGGTTGAATGCGCGGCCGTGTCCCGGCCCAGCGACGGCGCAGCCGGAGCGCCGCGCCGGGACCCAGCGATAAACGCCTGCGCAGCAGGCGAAGGCTGCCTCGGCGGCATCACCCAGCGCCGCGCGACGGCACGGGAGGCTGGGCCCCGGCTCGCGCTGCGCACCGGCTTTGCCGGCGCTTCGCTTGGCCGGGGAACGGGAGGTGTGCTCATGTCCTCTCCCTCACGCCGCCAGAACCGAGGAGACGAGCAGCTGCGTGTAGGGCTCGCGCGGGTCGTCCAGCACCTGGTCGGTGATGCCGGTCTCGATCACCCGCCCGTGCCGCATCACCACCATGCGGTGCGACAGCAGCCGGGCCACCGCGAGGTCATGGGTGACGATGATCACCGCCAGCCCCAGCTCGGCCACCAGCCCGCGAATGAGGTCGAGCAGGCGCGCCTGCACCGAGACATCGAGCCCGCCGGTCGGCTCGTCCATGAAGACGAGGCGCGGCCGGGTCACGAGGTTGCGGGCGATCTGCAGCCGCTGGCGCATGCCGCCGGAAAAGGCGCGCGGGTCGTCGTCGATCCGGTCGCCGGCGATTTCCACCTTGGCCAGCCAGTCCAGCGCCTCGCCGCGAATATTGCCATAGTGGCGCCAGCCCACCGCCATCAGCCGCTCGCCGACATTGCCGCCGGCCGAAACCGCCATGCGCAGCCCGTCGGCCGGGTTCTGCCGCACGAAGCCCCAATCGGTGCGCATCAAGAGCCGCTTTTCCGCCGCGCCGAGGCTGGCGAGGTCGGCCACGCGCCCGTCGCGCAGGCGGTAGGAGACGCGGCCGGCGCTCGGCTCCAGCTCGGTGGAGAGCAGGCCGAGCAAAGTCGACTTGCCCGAGCCGGATTCCCCGACCACGGCGAGCACCTCGCCGGGATAGACCTCCAGCGACACGTCGCGGCAGCCGAGCCGGGTGCCGTAATTCTTGGAAAGACCCTCGGCGATGAGGAGCGGCTGTTCGGTCATGGCTGGTGGCTCCCCTGGCCCGTCATCCCGGACGGCGCGGCACCCGCCGATCCGGGATCGCCCGCTGACGAGGGCGTGGTGGGCACGCCCGAAGTCCCCTCACCCGGCCCTTCGGGCCGACCTCTCCCCGGCGGGGAGAGGTTAAGCGCGCCGTCTGCTCCCTCTCCCCGCGGGGGAGAGGGTTGGGGTGAGGGGGACGCGCCGGACATCTCGCCGCGATGGCCGGCTTCCTGCCGCCCGTTGCAATAGTCGGTGTCCGAGCACACGAACATCCGCCCGCCCTTGTCGTCGAGGATCACCTCGTCGAGATAGACACCGGTCGCCGCGCACAGCGCGCAGGGCTTGGCGAAGCGCTGCACCTTGAACGGGTGGTCCTCGAAATCGAGCGAGCGCACCTTTGTATAGGGCGGAATGGCGTAGATGCGCTTTTCGCGCCCGGCGCCGAACAGCTGCAGCGCCGGGCAATCATCGAGCTTGGGGTTGTCGAATTTCGGAATCGGCGAGGGGTCCATCACATAGCGCCCCGCCACCTCAACCGGGTAGGCATAGGTGGTGGCGATATGGCCGTGGCGGGCGATGTCCTCATACAGCTTCACATGCATGAGCCCGTATTCCGCCAGCGCGTGCAGCTGCCGCGTCTCGGTCTCGCGCGGCTCCAGGAAGCGCAGCGGCTCGGGGATCGGCACCTGGTAGACGAGGATCTGGTGCTCGGCGAGCGGCGTCTCGGGAATGCGGTGGCGGGTCTGGATGACGGTGGCCTCGACCGCCGAGGTGGTGGTGGCGACGCGGGCGGTCTTCTCGAAGAAGCCGCGAATGGCCACCGCATTGGTGGTGTCGTCGGCGCCCTGGTCGATGACCTTCAGCACATCCTTCGGGCCGAGCACGGCGGCCGTCACCTGCACGCCGCCCGTGCCCCAGCCATAGGGCATCGGCATTTCGCGGGCGGCGAAGGGCACCTGATAGCCCGGCACGGCGATCGCCTTGAGGATCGCCCGGCGGATCATCCGCTTGGTCTGCTCGTCGAGATAGGCGAAATTATACGTGATCTCGGGCATGCCCCCGACAGCGTGGGCGTTCATTCCGCCGCCTCCTTCATGTCAGCCGCGCGGCGGCTTTCCTCATGCTCGGCCCGCATGCGGCGCACGAGATCGAGCTCGGCCTGGAAATCCACGTAGTGCGGCAGCTTCAGGTGCTCGACGAAGCCGGTCGCCTGCACATTGTCGCAATGGGAGAGCACGAATTCCTCGTCCTGCGCCGGGGCCCCAGGCTCCTCGCCCAGTTCCTCCCAGCGCAGCGCCCGCTCGACCAGCGCCATGGAGAGCGCCTTGCGCTCGCACTGGCCGAAGACGAGGCCATAGCCGCGGGTGAATTGCGGCGCTGTGGTCGCCGAGCCCTTGAACTGGTTGACGCTCTGGCACTCCGTCACCTGCACCGTGCCGAGCGAGACCTCGAAGCCGAGTTCCGGCGCCTCGAAGATCACCTCGACATCGCCGAAGCGGATCTCGCCGACAAAGGGGTGCGAGCGGCCATAGCCGCGCTGGGTGGAATAGCCGAGCGCCAGCAGATAGCCCTCATCGCCCCGCGCCAGCGTCTGCAGCCGGGTCGAGCGGTCGACCGGAAAGGAGACCGGCGCGCGGGTGATGTCGAACGGCTCGCTGCCATCATCAGTGGGGGCGCCTTCGATCAGCCCCTCCTGCCCGAGCAGGTCGGTGACGCGCGGCATGGAAACGGGGGCGGCGGCGTCATCGGCCTGTTTGGCCTCACCGGCCTGATCGTCCACCTCATCGGCCTCATCGGCCAGCCCGAGAGAGGTATCCAGAAGCCGGTGGGTATAGTCGAAGGTCGGCCCCAGCAGCTGGCCGCCCGGCAGGTCCTTATAGGTCGCGGAGACCCGCCGGCGCACCAGCATCTCAGATGTATCAAGGGCTTGCGCGTAACCGAAGCGCGGCAGGGTGGTGCGGAAGGCGCGGATGAGGAAAATCGCCTCGATCAGGTCGCCGCGCGCCTGCTTCACCGCCAGCGCCGCCAGTTCCACGTCATAAAGCGACCCCTCCGCCATCACCCGATCGACCGCCAGCGTCAATTGCTGGGCGATCTGGGCGAGGCTGATCGCGGGCAAATTCTTCTTTCCCCTCCGACGCTTGGCGAGAAGCGCGTGGGCGTTGCGGATGGCCTTTTCGCCGCCTTTTGCCGCCACATACATCGCTCAACCCTCCTTCACGGTGACGGAACGCGGCAGGCCGGCGACCCCGCCCGGCCCGGCCAGCAGCAGGTCGACCCCGAGCGGGAACAGCGCGTGATTTGCCGCCATGCGGGCGATGAAATCCGCCGGCAGCGGCGCGGCACCGAAAGCCGCGCGCCCCTTGACGCCCGGCCCCTCCAGCACCAGCCCGCCGGTGAAGGATTCCACCTGCAGGATCAGCGTGGCGGAGGCGTCCGGGAACTCGGGCGAACCCTGCGCGAAGTCGGAAAAGTCTGGCATATCAAAGGGTTCGGCGATCAGCGCGAAGCGTGCCTCGGCGGCGTTCTCGACAATCGGCGCCCCGGTATGGAAGCGCAGGAAGGCCGCGACCTCCGGCACCCGCGCCAGCGCCGGGTCCAGCCAGAGCGGGGTCTCATAGTCGCACAGCGCCAGAACCAGCGCCGCCGCCTCCGGGTTGAGCGGTGCCGGCGGGGTGAGATTGGCCACGATCGGCTCGACCCGGCCGGGGCGGGAGAGCGCCCACATGGCGGCGCGGAAACTGGCCTGCCCATCCATCACGGGATCAGTGAAACCGTTGGCAAGGCAAGAGGTTAGGCTGGTGTCAGCAGTCGTGACGGACATCTCAGTCCTCCCCGCGCACGAGGGTGAAGAAGTCGACCTTGGTCGCCGCCGTCTCGGCACGAACCGTCGCGGCCTCATCGGCCAGCCGCGCCCGCACCGCCGCCAGCGCCTCCTCCACCGCCGCGCGCCGGGCCTCGTCCTGCCACAGAGCGTCGAGGATGGCGGCGGCTCGCGCCGCTTTCAGATCGCGGCCGAGACGGTAGGCGAAGCCGGCCGCACCGCCCTCCAGCCGCACCGCCGCTCGGGCAACCGTCGCCTCGCCGAGATTGAACGGGGCGCCATCCCCGCCGGTCCGCCCACGCAGCATCACCAGCCCGACTTCCGGCGGCTTGAGGTTCGAGGCGGCGGGTAGCGGGCCGAGACGCGCCAGGATGGCGTCGAGCTCGGTCGATTCCGCCCGCGCCATCACCGCCATCACGCCCTGCCGTGCGGCGCGCCAGGCGTTGGCATCGCTGGACTCTGCTGGGGAAGACTGCATCTGGAAATCCGCGCTCACGGGCCACATAGGCCGTTTACATTTCGGCGGATTTGTATATTCATCTATACAAATAGGCAAGCGCAGTTTTTGCACCGCGGTGAGAAGATGAACCCGACCAACGACAGCGCCGTGACATCGCCCCCCTCCCCGGCCGAGGATGTGGCGCGCGGCACCGGCGTCTCGCTGTGGAAACAGATCGCCGAGCGGATCGAGGCCGACATCACCGAGGGCCGGCTGGTCCCCGGCGCGCGCCTGCCGACGGAAAACGAGCTGGCCGAACGCTTCGGCGTCAACCGCCACACGTTGCGCCGGGCGCTGGCCTCCCTCACCGAGCGCCGCCTGATCGAGGCGACGCCGGGACGCGGCACCTTCGTCAAGGAACCGCCGATCCGCTATCCCATCGGCCCGCGCACGCGCTTCTCCGAGATCGTCACGCGCGAAGGCCGCGCGCCGAGCGGGCGGCTGCTCGGCTCGTGCACCGAGCCCGCTTCCACCGAGATCGCCCAGGCGCTGGGCCTGCCGCCCGGCGCCGAGGTGCTGCGGATCGACATGATCCGCGAGGCCGACGGCGTGCCAATCACCGTCGCCTCGCACTGGTATGAGGCCGGTCGCTGCCGTGACCTCGATTTGCTGGTCGCCGCCACCGGATCGGTGACGCGGGCGCTGGAAACGCTGGGCCTCGGCGACTATCGCCGGCTGGAAACCCGCATCACCGCCCGCCCCGCCGATGAGGAGGATCGCCGCCTGCTCGCCCTCCCCGCCGGGCGCACGGTCATGGTACTGGATGCCATCAATGGCGACCCGCAGCGGCGCCCGATCCAGTATTCGCGCGCCCGCTTCTGCGCCGACCGGGTGCAGCTTGTGGTGAAGAACTGAAAGGACAGACCATGGCCGCTCTCACCACCCTGGAGGATCTGCGCGCACTCTATGGCGAGACGCGCGAGCGCAGCCGCCGCAAGGTGCTGCCGGCCATCGACCCGCATGCGCATGCCTTCATCGGCTTCTCGCCCCTGGTCATGCTGTCCTCGATGGGCGCGGACGGGCGCGCCGACGTCACCCCGCGCGGCGACGCGCCAGGCTTCGTCCTCGTCGAGGACCCGTCCACCCTGCTGCTGCCGGACCGGCCGGGCAATAACCGGCTGGACACGCTCACCAATCTGATCGCCAACCCGGCAGTGGGGCTGCTCTTTCTCATTCCCGGCGTCGACGAGACGCTGCGGGTGAATGGCCGCGCCGAGATCCGCGACGATGCGGACCTGCTGGCGCGTTTCATCGTCAATGGCAAGGCGCCGACGACGGTGCTGCGTATCGCGGTGGAGGAGGTCTATCTGCACTGCGCCAAGGCGTTCATGCGTTCCGGCGCCTGGAATCCGGACAGCTTCCTGCCCCGCGACCGCCTGCCCAGCATGGGCGAGATGATGCGCGACCAGCTCGGCATGGCCAGCGCCGAGACGCAGGCGGAGATGCTGGAGCGCTACCGCGCCACGCTCTACTGACCGCCCGGCCGATCGGTCGGCCAGATCACCTGCGGGCCGATATCGGCAAGGGTCCGGCAGCCGGTGAGCACCATCGCCACCTCGAACTCGCACCGGAGAAGGTGCAGCACATGGGCGACGCCGGCCGGGCCGGCCACCGCGAGCCCATAAAGACAGGGCCGCCCGACCAGAACGGCACTCGCCCCAAAGGCCAGCGCCTTCAGCACGTCGGTGCCGCGCCGGACCCCGCCATCCATCAGCACCGGCACCCGCCCGGCCACCTGCCGCACGACGCCGGGCAAGGCGTCAAGGCTGGCCGGCACGGTATCGAGCACACGCCCGCCATGGTTGGAGACGATCAGCCCGTCGACGCCGTGCGCCAGCGCGATCTCCGCATCCTCGCCCGTCATAATGCCCTTGAGCAGGATCGGCAGCCGGGTACGCGCCCGCAGCCAGGCAATGTCCTCCCAGCGCGCAGCGACATCAAGAAAGCCACGGAACATAAGGCTTTCGCCCAAAGCCGCCTCGGCAACATGGCGCGTGTACAGGCCACGCAGATTGGCGTGCTCGGAGAGCTTCGGCCCGACATATCCCGCGCGCTGCTCGCGGTTGCGCAGGCTGTGCACGGGGGCGTCCACCGTCACCACCAGCGCGCCATAGCCGGCCTCCTCGACCCGGCGCACCAGATCGGCGGTGAAGCCACGATCATGCTGGATATAGAGCTGGAACCACAGCGGCGTGCGCGCCGCGCGGGCGATCTCCTCCAGCGTCACGTCCGATTCGGTGCTCGCCACCATGCCGGCCTTCGCCCCGCCCGCCCCGACCACGGTGGCGATCTCCGCTTCCGGTACGGCAAGGCCGTGATGGGCGGTGGGCGCGACAAGGATGGGATGGGCGAAGGAGTGGCCGAACAGGGTCAACCCGGTGCCGCCGCCCGCGAAATCCCCCAGCACGCGCGGGACGAGCCGGACCTTCTCGAACGCCGCGCGGTTCCAGCCCAGCGTCGCCTCATCCCCTGCCCCGCCGGAAAAATAGGCGAAGGCCTGCGGGCTCAGCCGTGCCTGTGCCAGTGCTTCGTAGTCCTCCAGCGCCACCACGCCCGCCGGTATCGCGTAATCGCTCGACATGCCGTCCCCGATGCCCCGGTGCCGCTGTTGGGCGCGCCCCCTGCGCTTCATAATCACTTGTGGGCGATCGCGCAGCCCGTGCCGTCGCCAACGGCCCATTAACCCGATGGCGCCATGATGGCTCGACAGCAAACGAGGATTTTGGGCGATGGACGACGAGCGCCTGCGTGGCGAGACGCCCGGCCTGTCGCTGCGCGAGGCGATCCGCGCCGCCCGCATGGAAGCGGCGGAGCGCTCCGGCGTCATCGTCGAACTGCGCGACGCTACCCTCGCCCGCCTGTCCATGCTGAACGAACTGCTCGACCCGGTGTTCGCCCAGGTGCCGCTGGAGCATGTCGATCTTTTCGACCGCGGCCTGATGCCCGGGGAAATTCCGCGCCTGTTCATCGACATGGTGGCGCATGTGACGCTGGCCCGCGACCGGCGCACCTATCGCTTCCTGCAGGACACCCGCTCCGGCCGCCATGTGCTGGCCGAGAGCACCAACCCGAACGACATTGTCGATGCGGTGACGCGTTACATCGCCCGCCGGCTGATCGCCCGCGAACAGGCGATGGTGAGCGTCGGCGCGCCGCCGGAGATCGAAGCCGCCGTGCCGCATCCCGCGCCCCATCACCCCGCCGCCGCAGCGCCCGCTGCGGCAGAAGCCCGGCGTGGCGGCACCCTGCCTTTCCTGCTCGGGCTGGTCCTCGGGGCGCTCGCCATGGCGGCGCTCGCGATTTTCTACCCTGAAGTCACCGACCGCTTATGGCTTCGGTGAGCACGCGCGTGCTGCGCGCCGCCACCAAGGTCTCGCCGCGCTGGAAGCCGCGCGCTTCCATGGTGCAGCGCCAGGGGAAACCCGCCTCGCCAACCCGCTCGATGCGGTAGAGGTGGTAGCCGCCCGGCCAATGCCGGTCTTCCGGCCCGGCGGCGAAGGACGGCGCCTCGACGACGGGGATCAGCCCGGAATTCGGCCCGGGAATCATCTCGACCATCGGCACATGGTCATGGCCGCAGATGACCAACTCGGCGCCATGGCGGGCGAGAACGTCGCGCACCGCCACCTCGTCGATCAGCCGCTTGTGGCCGGCGCGCAGGCCCGCCGGGGGATGATGGATCATCACCACGCGAAACAGTCCTTCCTCGCCAAGCCCGTCCAGCACCGCGCCCAGCCGCTCGCGCTGCGCCCGCCCGACCTTGCCGGTGGCCATGAAGGGATGGGTGGGAATGGCGCTGGAAACACCGATCAGCGCCACATCGCCGCGCCGTCGCACGAAGGGAAAGGCGCTCTCATCGGTCACGTCGCCATTGACGCCGTCGCCGCGCATATAGTCGCCCCAGTTGAGCAGCGAATGATGGGCGGTGGAGCGCACATAGGCATCGTGATTGCCCGGCACTACCGTCACATCCGGCCCCTCGCCGAGCGATTTGAGGAAATTCAGCCCGGTGGCGAATTCCGCCGCGAGGCCGACATTCACCAGGTCACCCGTCACCGCGATATGATCGGGCGCCATCGCCTTGATGTCGTCGACCAGCAGGTCGATCGTGGCAATGGAAAAGCGGTGCTGGCGGCCGCGCCGCCAGTTGAGCACGCCAAGCGCCCGCTTTCCGGCCAGCTCGGCGAAGCGAGCGCGCGGCAGCGGTCCCAGATGAGCGTCGGTGACATGGGCAAGGACAAACACGGGGGTTTCCTTATCAGTCAGGAGAGGGGAAAGGAAAGCGCTGGCGGTCACACTTTCGCCAGTCCTCCGGGTCCGCCGCCCGCACCCATGCCGGCCTCGCGGCGGTTTCTGGTGCGCCTCGTCCACCTGTGGGGTCGCTGGACGCGCAGCGTCACGCTTGGCGTGCGCGCCGTGGTGATCGACGCTGACGGTGCCGTGCTGCTGCTGCGCCACACCTATGTGCCGGGCTGGCACCTGCCGGGCGGCGCGGTCGATGCCGGCGAGACGGCCGAGGCCGCCCTTCTGCGCGAGCTGGCGGAGGAAACCGCCGTCACCCCGACGGCACCGCCGCGCTTCCATGGCCTGCTGCTGAACCGCAATCTGGGGGCGCGCGACCATGTCGCGGTCTATGTCGTCACCCATTTCGCGCGGGGTGAGGTCCGGGTGCCGAATCGCGAGATCGCCGAAATCGGCTTCTTTGCCCCCTCCGCCCTGCCGCCGGACACCACCCCGGCCACACGCCGTCGCCTTGGCGAAGTGCTGGAAGGCCGGCCCGCGCCGGCCCATTGGTGAAGGTTCTGGATGAAGCCGTCGGGGGCAACGCGCTTTCCCGCCTTGACACCGTCCGGGCCGCTTCCTTATATCGCGCCACTTCGCAGGTCGGCCGTCACCCGATGGGTGGGTCGGTTTGTTGTGGCGGGGTAGCTCAGCTGGTTAGAGCACGGGAATCATAATCCTGGGGTCGGGGGTTCAAGTCCCTCTCCCGCTACCACAACAATCTCGAATTACCGAAAAAGTTTGACGCAAAGAAAAAGCCCGGCGCGAGCCGGGCTTTCCTTTACCGTTTGCGCGGTTGGCTCACGGCGAGACGCACTGCTGACGCGGGCCGTTATAGGGCTGGAACGTGTTGTCCGAGGCCCGGTAGGACCGATAGCGGTTGGCGCACCATTGCACGTGACTGCTGCCGCCGGAATAGGACTGCGAGGGCTGATTGGCGATGGCACCAAGAGCGCCGCCGATGATCGCACCCGCGGCAAAAGCACCGGCGGGGAAGTACCAGCCATTATACTGGCGGTAGCCCGGGCGGTAATAATTATAGCCGCGGTAGCCATTGTAGTAATGGTTGCCGCCGTGGCGCCAATAGCCACGGCGCGCGCCCTGACGATAGCCTTGGCGGTTCCCCTGGCGATAGCCCTGCCGGTAGGCGCGGCGGTTGCTCGGGCGGTACTGGACGTTTTCCACCTCGGCGACCGCGTTGGATGCGGCGAGCGGCGCCACGGCCTGCGGCACGATTGGCAACGCCATCACCGGCGCGACGGTAGATGTGAACACCATCGCAGCGGCAGCAATGGCAATAGAGAGCTTTTTCATCGTAGCATTCCTCCGTTATATTGACCGTTGCTGATGTAATAACGGTCTGCCGATGAATGCTCGCTGAACGAAACCTGCTGAAATCAGACAGATTTCTGAACAAGCGTTCAGAATGGCCGCGGCAAAGGCCCTCGACCCTCCTAACGCACGAAGGCGCGCGGAGTTCCCGCGCGCCTTCCCCGGCCGGTATGGACGTCCCGTCGACGTGTCAGTCGGCGCCGGGATCGGCGACAAAGCCCGCCGCCGCGATGCCGGCGCTTGCCGCCGCCTCGTCGTTCTCCGACGTATCGCCTGAAATGCCGACCGCGCCGATCACCTCGCCCGCTCCATCGCGGATCAGCACGCCGCCCGGCACCGGCACCAGCGCCCCGCCGGCGAGATGGCTGACGGCGGCGACGAAGAAGGCCTGCTCCTTCGCCCGCTTGAAAATGGAGCGCGAACCCATGCCGAGCGAGAGCGCGCCATAGGCCTTGCCATGGGCGACCTCAAAGCGCTTCAGGCTGGTGCCGTCCTCTGCCGCCGACACCTTCACCGCGCCCCTCGCATCGAGCACGACCACCGCCATCGGCTTGAAATTGCCGGCCCGGCAATGGCCGAGCGCGGTGGACAGGATGGTCTGGGCGGCAATGAGGCTGAGATCGGGCATGCGTTTCCCCTGCATTGGGCGTGTTTTTCGGGCCCCGACTGTGCCTTTCGCGGCGGAAGCGTCAAGTCTCGCCTTGCCATCGCGGCCAATTTTTGCATTCATAATTCATAGTTCGGTTTTGCCGAGGACCACCGACGCCCGTCCGGCGTCGGTCCCCGGTCAGGCCGCGCGAGAGAAAAGCACCGGAAAACCGGGCACGAGGAAACCCAAAGGAGCATGCCATGATCCGCATCACGCGAATCGTGTCGGCGATTGCCGGCACACTCTTGCTTGCCGCCAGCGCGGCGGCCGCGCCTATCGAGATCAAGCTGGGCCATGTGGGCGAGCCTGGTTCGCTGTTCGACCAGACCTCGCAGGAATTCGCCAAGCGCGCCAATGCCAAGCTTGGCGACAAGGCCCATGTCACCGTCTATGGCTCCAGCCAGCTCGGTGGCGACACCGAACTGCTGAAGAAGCTGAAGCTCGGCACCGTCGACCTCGCCCTCCCCTCGACCGTGATGACGACGGTCGCGCCGGAATTCGGCGTGTTCGAGATGCCCTATCTGGTGAAGGACCGCGACCACGCGGCCAAGATCCGCGATGCCGTCATCACCCCCGTGCTGGTCCCGATCGCCAAGGAAAAGGGCTACGAGATCATCGGCGTGTGGGAGAACGGCATCCGCCACGTCACCAACAACACCCGACCGGTGAATAAGCCCGAGGACCTCAAGGGCATCAAGCTGCGCGTGCCGCAGGGCGTGTGGCGGGTGCGGATGTTCCAGGCCTATGGCGCCACGCCGAGCCCGATGGCGCTGTCGGAAGTGTTCGTCGCGCTGCAGACCGGGGTGATGGACGGCCAGGAGAACCCGCTGGCCCAGATCTACCCCTCGCGCTTCCAGGAAGTGCAGAAGTACCTCTCGATGACCGGCCACGTCTACACGCCGGCCTATGTCACCGCCGGGCGCAGCTGGTCCAAGCTGCCGCCGGACGTGCAGAAGACGCTCGCCGAGACCGCTGTCGAGATGCAGCCGGTCGCGCTTGAAATCGCGGGCAAGCTCGACGACGAGCTTCTCGGCAAGCTCAAGGAAGCCGGCATGCAGGTGAACGAGGTCGACAAGGCCGCCTTCATCGAAGCGTCCAAGCCCGTCTATGAGGAGTTCGCGAAGGAAGTGCCGGGCGGCCAGAAGCTGGTCGACGACTCCCTCGCCCTCGGCAAGGGCTCCTGAGCCCACGTCCGGCCGGCGGCCAGATGGCGCGCCGGCCGGAACGCCGCACGACCCTCCCCCCGCTCCTTACAGAACGCGCGGCCGAGCCCCCGCGCCCGTGGAACAGGCACATGCTCGCACTCAGAAGATCCTACGACCGGATCTTGGAAATTATCGCCGCAGTGCTGATGGCGGCCCTCACCGTCATCATCGTGCTCGGCTTCGTGTTCCGGGCCGCCGGCCTGTCGCTGGTCTGGTACGACGAGGTCGCCTCGATCGGCCTGTGCTGGCTCACCTATTACGGGAGCGCCCTGGCCGCCCTGCGCGGCGCCCATATCGGCTTTCCTGGCATCGTCAACGCCTTTCCGCCGTCGCTGCGGGTCGCCAGCACCATCCTGGCGGAGATCATCGTGCTGGTCTTCTTCGTCATCCTCACCGTCACCGGCCTTGAGGTGCTCGACATCCTCCAGGGCAGCACGCTGGTCTCGCTACCGAACGTGTCGCTGGTCGTCACCCAGTCGGTGATCCCGATCACCGCGGTGCTGTTCATCATCGCCGAATTGATGCGCTTTCCCGAGGTACTGGCCGCCGCGCGCGGTTCCGGCTTCGAGGATCACGAGCTGAAGGAAGCGCTCGAAACCATTCAAGAGACCCCGGCAGGCGGAGGCACGTCCCGATGAGCAGCACAATGGGTCTGATGTTCCTCGGCCTGTTCGGCATGGTCTTGCTGAACGTGCCGATCGCCGTGGCGCTCGGCATGGTGGCGGTCATCGCCATCTGGGCGACGCAGGGCGGCGACATGCTGCCAAATGTGGCGCTGGTCATGTTCGAGGGCGCCACCAACTTCCCGCTTCTCGCCATCCCGCTGTTCATCCTGGCGGGCGGCATCATGAACTCGTCGTCGATCTCGCGGCGGCTGATCAACCTCGCCTCGGCGATGCTGGGCTTCATCCGTGGCGGCCTCGCCATGGTGACGATCGGCTCGTCGATGTTCTTCGCCGAGATTTCCGGCTCGGCCGTGGCCGGCGTGGCCGCGCTCGGCTCGCTGCTGATCCCGGCGATGAAGAGCCGGGGCTACAGCAAGGAGTTCGCCGCCGCCATCTCGTCCTCGTCGGCCAGTCTGGCGATCATCCTGCCGCCCTCCATCCCGATGATCCTCTACGCGGTCATGGCGCAGGTGTCGGTGGTGAAGATGTTCATCTCCGGCCTGCTGCCCGGCCTGCTCGGCGGCGCCGGCCTCGCGCTGGCGAGCTGGTACTACGCGGTGAAGAACGACTTCCCCGTCGAGCAGCGCTTCGCCTGGAGCCGGCTGGTGACGGCGTTCCGCGAAGCCCTGTGGGCACTGATGCTGCCGGTCATCATCCTCGGCGGCATCTTCGGTGGCTTCGTCACCGCCACCGAGGGCGCGGCGGTCGCGGTGTGCGCCGCGCTGTTCATCGCCATCGTGGTCTATCGCGAGCTGAGCCTCGCGGCGCTGTACCGCGCTCTCGTCGACGGTGCGCTGCAGACGGCGGTGGTGATGCTGCTGGTCGCCTCCTCGGCGCTGGTCGGCGTGTTCCTCACCGAGAGCCGGGTGCCGCAGGCGCTGGCGAGCTCGATCGCCGACTTCACCACCAACCCCTACCTCGTGCTGCTGCTGCTGAACGTCCTGTTCCTCATCCTCGGCATGTTCCTGCACTCGGCGGCGGCGATCATCCTCACCGTCCCCATCGTCCTGCCGCTGATCCAGCAGGTCGGCATCGACCCGGTGCATTTCGGCCTTGTGCTGACGCTGAACCTCGCCATTGGCCAGCAGACGCCGCCGGTCGCCTCGGTGCTCATCGCCGCCTGCTCGATCGCCAAATCGGACATCTGGCAGACCACCAAGGCCAATCTCGGCTTCCTGTTCGTGCTGCTCGTGGTGCTGATGATCTGCACCTATGTGCCCTGGTTCGCCCTGGCGCCGACGCAGTGGTTCTATGGCGACCCCACGATCGGCGCCATGCCGACCAACTGACGGCCGATTACGCCGGATACCCAAGCCTCCCCGGTACCCACCGGGGAGGTTTTTCTTTGCCTGCCGGGCGGCGGAAGCCAGCCGCAACGCAAAAGGCCCCCCGCACGACGAGTGCGGGGGCCTTGGCAAAACAGGCAGTCTGGCGTGTGGCTCTACTCTGCCGCCTGCAGCTGGCGCGCTGGCGCTCCCGCCCGTGCCGCCGCAAGGCTTTGCGCCAGCACGGCGACCACATGCACGGCCTCGCGCGCGGCGCCGTCATGGATCTGGTGGCGGCAGGAGGTGCCGTCGGCGACGATGAGCGTTCCCGCCTCCGCCGTGCGCACTGCCGGCAGCAGCGACAGCTCGGCCATGGCGAGCGAGGTATCGATGGTCTCGCTGTGATAGCCGAAGGCACCCGCCATGCCGCAGCAGCTCGACTCCACCGTCTCCACCTGCAGCCCCGGCACCAGCCGCAGCGCCTTCTCCACCGCGCCCATGGCGCCGAAGCTCTTCTGGTGGCAATGGCCGTGCAGCAGCGCCTTCTCGGCCAGCGGGGCCAGCGGCAGGTCGAACCGGCCGGCGTCGATCTCGCGGGCGATGAATTCCTCGATCAGCAGCGCATGGGCGGAAAGCGTCTGCGCTCCCTCCCCCGGCAGCAGCGAGGGCAACTCGTCGCGGAAAGCCAGCAGGCAGCTCGGCTCCAGCCCCACCACCGGCACGCCGCGCGCCACGAACGGAGCGTAAGTCTCCAGCACCCGCCGCGCCTCGGCCTTGGCCTCGTCGACCAGCCCGGCGGAGAGGAACGTGCGCCCGCAACATAGCGCACGCTTCTTGCCGTCCACCGGGCGCGGGATGTGCACGCGGTAGCCGGCAGCGGTCAGCACCTCCAGCGCGGCGACGATGTTCTCTTTTTCGAACCAGCGGTTGAAGGTGTCGGCGAACAGCACCACCTCGCGACCGCCCTCCGGCCCGAACGCCACCGCGTCCTCGCGGAACGCGTCCGCCCGCCAGCGCGGCAGCGAGCGGCGGGCACTGAACTGGGCGAGAACTTCCGAGAACTTCGCCGCGCCCGGCAGCCTGTCGCGCAGGTTCAGCAGCCACGGCACGCGCGAGGCGAGGCCGGCATAATGGGGGAGATAGGCGACCAGGCGCTGGTGCAGGGTGATGCCCTTCGCCTTCGCCCGCGCCGCCAGCGCCTCGATCTTCATCTTGGCCATGTCGACGCCGGTCGGGCATTCGCGCCGGCAGCCCTTGCAGGAGACGCAGAGCTTCAGCGTCTCCATCATCTCGTCGGAGGCGAGCGCGTCGGGGCCGAGCCGGCCGGAAAGGGCGAGGCGCAGCGTGTTGGCGCGCCCGCGCGTCACATCGCGCTCATTGCGGGTGACGCGGTAGCTCGGGCACATCACACCGCCCACCGCCTTGCGGCAGGCGCCATTGTTGTTGCACATCTCGATGGCGCCCTGCAGGCCGCCGCCCTCGCCGGAATAGCCGGACCAGTCGAGCGCCGCCGTGATCGGCGCCACCTTGTAGTCCGGGGCGTAGCGGAACAGGCTCCGATCGTCGAATTTCGGCGCCCGGACGATCTTGCCGGGGTTGTAGAGCCCGTTCGGGTCGAAGCGGTCCTTCACCTCCTCGAAGGCGTGGACCAGCCGGCTACCGAACATGGTTTCGTGGAATTCCGAGCGCACGATGCCGTCGCCATGCTCGCCGGAATGCGAGCCCTTGTACTCGCGCACCATGGCGAAGGCTTCCTCGGCGATGGCGCGCATCGCCTTCACGTCCTTCTCCAGCCGCAGGTTCAGCACCGGGCGCACATGCAGGCAGCCCTCGGAGGCGTGGGCGTACCAGGTGCCCTTGGTGCCGTTGCGCTCGAAAACCTCCGTCAGCCGCGCCGTGTAGTCGGCGAGATGCGGCAGCGGCACGGCGCAGTCCTCGACGAAGGAGACCGGCTTTCCCGCCTGTTTCATCGACATCATGATGTTGAGGCCGGAGGTGCGCACATCGGCGATGGCCGCCTGCAGCCCGGCCTCGCGCACGCTCACCACGCCGCCCCAGCGGGCGCCCTCGCGGTCCCAGCCGAAGCCGAGAGCGCCCATCGTGTCTTCCAGCAGCTTCAGCCGGCGCTCATTCTCCGCCTCGTCCTCGGCAAACTCGACCAGAAGGATGGCGTCGGGCGTGCCGCGCACGAACTGCTTCAACGTCGCCTGGAACATCGGGATCTCGCCGGCCAGTGCCAGCAGGGTGGAATCCACCAGCTCGACCGCGATCGGCTTGAGCTTCACCAGATGCTGGGCAGCGTCCATCGCCTGGTAGAAGCTGCCGAAATGGCAGGCGCCGATCACCTTCTTTCCGATCAGCGGCCAGAGCTTCAGCTCGATCCGGGTGGAATAGGCGAGCGTGCCCTCGGAGCCGACCAGGATATGAGCGAGGTTGCTGCCCCGCGCATTCGGAACCAGCGCGTCGAGATTATAGCCGCCGACGCGCCGCTGCACGGCGGGGAAGCGCGCCGCCACCTCGTCCGCCTCGCGGGCGCCGAGATCGAACAGGTCGCGGGCCAGCGGGGCCAGCGGCGAATCCGGCGGCAGGGTCGAGAGATTATGGTCGATGGCACCGAAATGCGCCTTGGCGCCGTCCGCCAGCATGGCGTCGATCGAGAGCACATTGTCGCGCATGGTGCCGTAGCGCAGCGAGCGGCCGCCGCAGCTATTGTTGCCGGCCATGCCGCCGATGGTGGCGCGCGAGGCGGTGGAGACATCAACCGGAAACCACAGCCCGTGCTTCTTCAGCGCCCGATTGAGGTCGTCGAGCACAATGCCCGGCTCGACCACGCAGCGCCGGTTCGCCACATCGAGTTCGAGAATGCGGTTGAGGTGCTTGGACCCGTCGATGACGAGCGAATCATTGATCGTCTGGCCGCATTGCGAGGTGCCGCCGCCGCGCGGGGTGACGGGGATGCCCTCGGCGCGGGCGAGCGCAATGGCGCGCTCGGCCTCCTCCGTCGTGCGCGGCACCACGACACCCAGCGGCATGATCTGGTAAAATGAGGCGTCGGTGGCATAGCGCCCGCGATTGAAACGGTCGAACCACACGTCTCCCGAAACTTCCGCCTTCAGACGTCGCTCCAGTCCGGGCGTCAGCCGTGCCGCCATGATGTGCTCACTCCCTCACGCCCGTCTCTCCAGCGCCGTCGCGCCGCGATGGACTTAAACGCATTTTGCATTCATAATTCATTTATGCAAGATGGGACGCCGAAGCGGGCCATCGCCTGCTACCCGCTCGCATCCGTGAAGAGGCGCCGCCAACAGCGCCGACCAAGGGAGAAGACCAATGTCCAGCAATGCCGCCCGGGTCGCGGGTCGTCATTTCCTGCAGATTCCGGGGCCGACCCCGGTGCCCGACCGCATCCTGCGCGCGATGGACATGCCGACCATCGACCATCGCGGACCCGAGTTCCAGAAGCTCGGCAAGCGCGTGCTGGACGGCATGAAGACCATCTTCAAGACCGACAACCCGGTCATCATCTACCCCGCCTCCGGCACCGGCGCCTGGGAAGCCGCCCTCGCCAACGTGCTCTCGCCCGGCGACAAGGTGCTGATGTTCGAGACCGGCCATTTCGCCACGCTATGGAAGAACATGGCGATCAAGCTCGGCCTGCACCCGGAGTTCATCGCCTCCGACTGGCGCATCGGCGCCGATGCCGACGCCATCGAGGCGCGGCTGCGCGAGGACAAGGCCCACGAGATCAAGGCGGTCTGCGTCGTTCACAACGAGACCTCGACCGGCTGCATCTCGCTCATCCCCGAGGTTCGCAAGGCGATCGACAATGCCGGCCATCCGGCGCTGCTGCTGGTCGATACCATCTCCTCGCTGGCCTCGATCGACTTCCGCCATGACGAATGGGGCGTCGATGTCACCGTATCAGGCTCGCAGAAGGGCCTGATGCTGCCGCCGGGCCTCTCCTTCAACGCCATTTCCGACAAGGCGCTGGCGGCGGCGCGCAAGTCCTCGATGCCCAAGCTGTTCTGGTCGTGGGAGGAGCAGCTGCCGCACAACGCCAAGGGCTATTTCCCCTACACCCCCGGCACCAACCTGCTCTACGGCCTCGCCGAGGCCATCGACATGCTGCATGAGGAAGGGCTGGACAACGTCTTCGCCCGCCATGACCGCCATGCCGAAGCCACCCGCCGCGCCGTGCGCGCCTGGGGGCTGGAAGTGCTCTGCCGCGACCCGAAATACTATTCGTCCTCGCTGACCGCCGTGCTGATGCCCGAGGGCCACGACGCCGACTCCTTCCGCGAGAAGACGCTGAACCATTTCGACATGTCGCTCGGCACCGGCCTCACCAAGCTGTCCGGCCGGGTGTTCCGCATCGGCCATCTCGGCGACACCAACGACCTGACCATGCTCGGTGCGCTCTCGGGCGTCGAGATGGGCCTGTCGGTCGCCGGCGTGCCGCACAAGAAGGGTGGCGCACAGGCGGCGATGGACTACCTCGCCGACTGCGCCCGCGACACGCTGAGCGCCGCCGCGTAAGGCAACACGCTCCAGCCGGCATGCGAAGTTCGTCGACTTGCGAAATCCGCCGGCTGGAGCGATTTAAGGGGGGTGGAGATACCGCCTGCCGCGCCGCCACGCGCGGCGACCTGGAGATGCGCCTTATGGCGACGTCGGATACGGCCATCATTCCCCGGCGCAGCCTGCATGACGAGCTGGCGGCCCAGCTGCGCGACATGCTGATGCGCGGCGACCTGAAGGCCGGTGACAAGATTTCCGAGCAGGCGCTGTGCCAGCGCTTCGGTGTCTCCCGCACGCCGCTGCGCGAGGCGCTGAAGGTGCTGGCCAATGAGGGGCTGGTGATTCTCTCGCCCAATCGCGGCGCCAGCGTCGCCCGGGTCTCGCCGGACGAGGTGGACGAGCTTTTCCCGATCATGGGGGCGATGGAAGCGCTGGCCGGCGAGGCCGCCTGCGCCCGCGCCTCCGAATCCGATATCGCCGCCGTGCAGGCACTGCATGACCAGATGCTGGTGCACTACCGCGCCAGCGACCCCGCCGCCTATCTCAGGCTCAACCGGCGCATCCACGAAGCCTTCTTCGACATGGCCGGCAACACCGCCCTGACCCAGCTCTACCAGACGCTGATGGTCCGCATCCACGCGGTGCGCTTCGTCGCCCAGAAGTCCAGCGACCGCTGGCGCGAGGCGGTGGAGGACCATGAGGAGATGATGGCCGCGCTCCGCGCCCGCGACGGCGCCCGCCTCGGCGCCATCCTCAAGCTTCATCTCCGCCACAAGGCGGCGATGGTGCATGAATCGCTCGAAGACCTCGCCCGCGCGGCCGAATAGACCTGTCGCCGCACCGCGTCATCCCGGACGGCCGGAGGCCGATCCGGGATCGTTTTCATGTGGGTGCGCTTCCCGGCCCTGCGGCTGCGCCTTCGGCCGGGATGACGCCTGAACGAGCGACGCTCAGTGCCCCCTCACGCCGCTTTCAGTTCGGCCGCGCTCTTCAGCGCGCCTTCGAGCGCCGCCTCGCGCCGGCCGGCGGCGATGCCCTCGGCGATGATGAATTCGGGCTCGACCCCGATGAAGCCGAACACCCAGCGCAGATAGGTCTCGGCGTGTTCGGCCACGGCGGCGAAAGACGGATCGGCATAGCTGCCGCCGCGCGCCAGCGCCACGATCACCCGCTTGCCCTTGGCCAGCCCCTCGACCGCGCCGCCGGCGCCATAGGCGAAAGTCTTGCCGGGGACCAGAATGCGGTCGATCCAGGCGCGCAACTGGGTGGGAACCGAGAAATTATACATCGGCGCGCCCACCACTACGATATCGGCGGCGAGGAAATCGTCGAGCGCCTGCTGGCTCGCCGCATCGCCCTTGCCACCGGACAGCGGGTGGTCGGCCGGCATGGAAGCGGGCGTGGCGTGCGGCAGCGGGTCGGCGGCGAGATCGCGATAGACCACACGCAGCGTGGGATCGGTCGCCGTCAGCCGCGCCACGATGGCGGCGCTGACCTGCCGGCTCACCGAATGATCGCCGAGGATGGAGGAATCGAGGTGCAGAAGCGTCGTGCTGGACATGAGGGCGACCGTCAGTTTCAGGTTACGTTTTGTAACCTGGACTAATTACGTGCCTGTTCGTATCCTGCGCAAGAACGCACATCGCTGAACCTGAGGCACAGGCACGTGACTGAGGAACATCCCCCTTTCCACACCGAAGGTTGCCTCGCCGTCAGCCGCGTGCTGGCGCGCATCGGCGACAAATGGAGCGTGCTCATCGTTATGCTGCTGGCTGGCGGTCCGCGCCGCTTCAACGAGATGAAGCGGATGGTGGACGGCATTTCCCAGCGCATGCTCACCCTCACCTTGCGCGGGCTGGAGCGCGACGGGCTGGTCTCGCGCACGGTCTATCCCAGCATCCCGCCCCGCGTGGATTACGAGCTGACGCCGCTGGGTCATTCGCTGCGCGAGCCGGTCATGGCGCTCGGGCAGTGGGCGCAGGCCAATCTCGCCTACATCGCTGAGGCCCAGGCTGCGTTCGACCGGCGCGGCGGCGCCCCGGAGGCGGCACCAGCACCGGCGCAGCGGCCGCGCTGAGCCCGCTTCCCGCCATGGCGGCGACGCGCTGCATCCGTAATTATTGATGAAATCGTCGGAATGCGGTAGAAAACGGCATCCACGGCTCGTTCGGGCTCGGAGCCCCATACCGGGCCCGCGCGCCCGGCTCTCAACGTCGAGAACACGGGTGGGGGCACCGACCCGCCTGAGGACCATCGCATGCCCGCCTCCACGATCGTCCGCCATTCCCTGCATGAATCGCTGGTGGCGCCGCTGCGCGAGATGATCCTGCAGGGCGAGTTGCAGCCGGGCGACAAGGTGCCGGAAGAACAGCTCTGCGAGCGCTTCGGCGTGTCGCGCACGCCGATCCGCGAGGCGCTGAAGGTGCTGGCGGCCGAGGGCGTGCTGCAGATCCTGCCGCATCGCGGCGCCATCGTCGCCCGCATCACCGAGGAGCAGATCGACGAGCTTTTCCCGATCATGGCGTCGCTGGAGCGCCTTGCCGGCATGCTCGCCTGCGCCCGCGCCTCCGATGCCGACATCGCCCGCGTGCGGACCCTGCACGACGCGATGATGGGGCATTTCGAGAAAGATGAGGAGGTGGAGTATCTACGCCATAACCGGCTGATCCACGAGGCCTTCTTCGCCATCGCCGGCAATGCGACGCTGTCGGCCTATTACCAGCAGATCCTCACCCGCATCCATGCCTGCCGCTTCGTCGTGCGCAAGAGCCGCTACCACTGGGCGGCGGCGGTGGAGGAGCACAAGGCGATGATCGAGGCGCTGGAGGCGCGCGACGCCCCGCGACTCGGCGCGCTGATGGAGCGGCATGTCACCGGCACCACCGCCGGCATTGCCCGCGCCTTCATCGAGCGCAGCCAGGCGGCCAAGCGCCGTGAAGCGGAAGAGCGCGCCGACGCCGACAAGCCCCCCTCTCCGCGCGCCGGACGCCTGGCCGCTCTCCGCGATTCCTGATCGCTCGCCTTCCGACGCGCCCGCCAGGCGGCAGATCTGTAATTATTGATTGCTAATGCGGGCGTGGCTCGCAGAAAGGAAAACCGATGAGCGACATTCGAGAGCCGATCGGCGACACCTCAACCGCGACGCAAGCCCCCCGCGTCCGCCCGCTGCCGCTCGCCGGCGTGCGGGTGCTCGATGTCAGCCAGGTGATGGCCGGCCCCTATAGCTGCATGCTGCTCGGCGATCTCGGCGCCGACGTGATCAAGATCGAGCCGCCCGGGACCGGCGACCAGACGCGTGGCGCCATGGGCTTCAAGATGAAGGGGCCCGACTCGATGGGCTTCCTCAACATGAACCGTAACAAGCGCTCCGTCGTCCTCAACCTGAAGAGCGAGGCCGGCCGCGAAGCCTTTTACGAGCTTGTGAAGACCGCCGATATCCTGGTCGAGAACTACCGGCCGGGCGTGATGAAGAAGCTGAAATGCGATTATGAGACGGTGGCCAAGTACAATCCCCGCCTCGTCTACGCCTCCATCTCCGGCTTCGGTCAGACCGGGCCCTGGGCCGGCCGGCCGGGGTTCGACCTGATGGCGCAGGCCATGTCCGGCGTCATGAGTGTCACCGGCCATCCCGGCGGCCCACCCGTCAAGGCCGGCGTGCCCGTGGCCGATATCGGTTGCGGCCTGTTCGCCACCTATGCCGTGCTCGGCGCCTATATCGGCGCCAAGAACACCGGCGAGGGCCAGTATATCGACGCCTCGTTGTTCGAGGCGGCGCTCGCCTTCTCGGTGTGGGACATCTCGGAGTATTGGGGTCGTGGCACCGAGCCGATCCCGCTCGGCACCGCCAACCGCATGACCGCGCCCTATCAGGCGGTGAAATCGCAGGACGGCTATTTCGTCATGGGCGCCACCAGCCAGAAGCTATGGCTGCAGTTGTGCGAGACGCTGGAGCGGCCGGATCTGGCCGCCGATCCGCGCTTCGCCACCATCCCCGACCGGTTGGACAATCGCGTGGAACTGATCGCCGAGCTGGAAAGGACCTTCGTCACCCGCACCTCCGACGAGTGGGTGGAAACCCTGCTCGCCGTCGGCATTCCCGCCGGCACCATGTACACCTACCCCGAAGCCTTCGAGAGCGAGCATGGGCGGCACCGGCAGATGCGGATGGAGATCGACCATCCGCATGAAGGCAAGGTGTCCAATATCGGCTTTGCGGTGAAGCTCACCGGCACGCCGCAACAGGTGACCCGCCATCCTCCCCTGCTCGGCCAGCATACGGACGAGGTACTGAGCGAGATCGGCCTCGACGCTGCCGCCGTGGCGGCGCTGGCCGCCCGCGGAGCCTTTGCGCCATGAGCCTCGCCGCCCCTGTCGAAACCACCGCCGCGCCGAGTGAAGGCCGCGTCCACTTCACGCGCGAGGGCGCGGTGGCGCGCCTCGTCTTCGATCGCCCCATTGCCCGCAACGCCATGACCTGGCGGATGTATGAGGAGATGGCGCAGGCCTGCGCGGCCATCGCCGCCGACCCGACCATCCGCGTCGCCGTGCTGCGCGGCGCCGGCGACCGGGCCTTTGTCGCCGGCACCGATATCGAGCAGTTCCGCGCCTTTGCCTCCGGCGCGGACGGCATCGCCTATGAGGAAAAGGTCGACCAGTATGTGAGCCTGCTGGAGCAGGTGCCGGTGCCGACCATCGCCGTGGTCGAGGGCTGGGCGGCGGGTGGCGGCATGGCGATCGCCAATGCCTGCGACTTCCGGCTTGCCACACCGGGCGCGCGCTTCGGCGTGCCGATCGCCCGCACGCTGGGCAATTGCCTCTCCGCCTCGAACCTGCAGCGCCTCGTTGCCACCCTCGGGATCAGCCTGGTGCGCCGCATGCTGCTCGCCGCCGAGATGCCGACCGCTGAGGAAATGCCCCGGGATTATGTCGCGATCCATGCGCCGGACGCGATCGACGCGGCGCTGGAGGATTTGTGCGGGCGGATCGCCGGCAATGCGCCGCTCACTTTGCGCGTCACCAAGCAGATGCTGTCGCGCCTCGCCCATGACCCGCAGGCCCCCGATGCCGATCTGGTGCGCGAGATCTATGGCAGCGCCGATTTCCGCGAAGGCGTCGAGTCCTTCCTCGCCAAGCGCCCGGCGCAGTGGCGGGGGGAGTAGCTGGGTCAAAGGTCGTCATCCCGGCCGAAGCGCCGGGATCGCTGTCCGATCAGTCCGCAATCCCGGATACGGCGTGACGGCCGCTCCGGGATGGCGTCTGGAACGTGCCGGCCTCAGCGGATCGGCGGCGCGTACTGGATGCCGCCGGCGCTCCACAGCTGGTTGATGCCGCGCGGAATGCCGAGCGGCGACTGCGCGCCGATATTGCGCTCGAACACCTCGCCGTAATTGCCGACGCTTCCGACGATGCGCATTGCCCAGTCCGGGGTCAGGCCCAGCTTCTCGCCATAGGCGCCGTCCGACCCGGCGAAGCGCTTCACATCAGGCTTTTCCGACTTTGCCGCCTCGTCGAGCGTCGCGGTGCTGATGCCGAGTTCCTCGGCATTCAGCAGCGCGTAGAAGCTCCACTTGACGATGTTGAGCCAGTTGTCGTCGCCCTGCCGCACCACCGGGCCGAGCGGCTCCTTGGAGATCACGTCGGGCAGCACGACATAGTCCGCCGGCTTGGCGAGCTTGAGCCGCAGGGCATAGAGCTGCGACACGTCGGTGGTCAGCACGTCGCACGTGCCGTCGGCATAGGCCTTGACGACATCGTCGACGGTCGGCAGCTGGATCAGTTCCAGCTCCATCTTGTTCTGCTTGAAGTAGTCCTGAACGTTATCGATGCTCGTCGTGCCGGCCTGGGTGCAGACCTTGGAGCCGCCCAGTTCCAGCGCGCCCATCACGTTCTTGGCCGCGGGCACCATGAAGCCCTGGCCGTCATAATAGGAGACGGCGGCGAACAGCAGGCCGAGATCGGCCTCGCGCTGCATGGTCCAGGTCGAGTTGCGCGAGAGCAGGTCCACCTCGCCCTTCTGCAGCGCCGGGAAGCGGGCCTCGGCCGAGAGCGGCACATACTCGACCTTCGACGCATCGTCGAAGATCGCCGCCGCCACCGCCTTGCAGAAATCGACGTCGAATCCGGCCCACTGCCCCTTGTCGTCCTTGGCCGAGAAGCCGGCGAGGCCCTGGCTAACGCCGCATTTCAGCGTGCCGCGCGCCTTCACGTCGGCAAGCGTGTTCGCCTGTGCGACGCCGGCCGTCAGAAGTACACCGGCGGCGGCCAGCGCGGTTGCGATCCTGTTCATCTTTCCCCCAGATCCGATCAAAAGGCGAGCGGCCAGACGTGCGGCGCTCACAGTTCCGGCGCCTGCCGGATGACCACCTTCGTCCCCACCGGGACACGATTATAGAGATCCTGCACGTCGGAATTGACCAGGCGGAAGCAGCCGGACGAGATCGCCATACCGATCGTGTTCGGCATGTTGGTGCCGTGGATGCGGTAGACGGTGGAGCCGAGATAGAGCGCGGCGGCGCCCATCGGGTTGCCCGGCCCGCCGGCCATGAAGCGCGGCAGATAGGGCTGGCGCTGGATCATTTCCGGCGGCGGCGTCCAGTCCGGCCATTCCGCCTTGCGGCTGACCTTCTGCAGCCCGGCCCACTGGAAGCCGTCGCGCCCGACCCCGATGCCGTAGCGCAGCGCCCGATTGTCGCCGAGCACGAGGTAGAGGAAGCGCTCATTGGTGTGGACGATGATGGTACCCGGCGGCTCGTTGGTGCGGAAATAGACCGGCTGCCGGCGGAAGGCCGGGTCCAGCTGTTCCTCGTCCGCCGACGGCACATAGCCGGGCTTCTCCGGCACATCGACGATCTGGTTGCCCATGCCCGCCGCCGGGCGCATCTGGGCCTGGGCGCCGGCCAGCGGCAGCGCGAGCGCCATCGCCAGCGCTGCGCCGAGCAAGCCTGCTTTCATCGTACCGAAAGGCATCGTGTCGTTTCCCCTCTGAAGGCGTGGCGCGCGCAAGGCGGGCCGCCGAGTCACGGGTCGCTCCCTGAACGGGGATCGAACGGGGGAAATGACCTCAAGTCAATCACAGTGTGATGAAATCTGCGCCGGCCGTCACCGGCGCAGATCGCGTTGCATGCGCCCGAGGCACTCAGCGCAGGTAGCTTCCCACCAGTGCCTCCAGCCGCTCCTGCCGGCCCGAGCGCGGCTGCGGGTCGAGGCCTTCCGCCTCCACGCGGGCGGCGATAGCCTCCAGCGAGCTGTCGGCCGCGAGCATCGCCTTGTTCGCAGGCGCCTCCCAGCCGGCATAGCGCTCATCGACCGCCTTCTGCAGCGCGCCATCCTCGATCATGTCGGCGGCGATCAGCAGGGCGCGGGCGCACACATCCATGGCGGCCGCGTGAGCGATGACGAGGTCTTCCGGCTCGATCGACTGGCGCCGCACCTTGGCGTCGAAATTGGTGCCGCCGGTGGTGTAGCCGCCGGCGCGGAGGATTTCGTACATCGCCAGCGCCGTGTCCTCGACATTGGTCGGGAACTGGTCGGTGTCCCAGCCGGACTGGGCGTCGCCCTTGTTCATGTCGATGGAACCGAAAATGCCGAGCGCCGCCGCCATGGCAATCTCGTGCTCGAAGCTGTGGCCGGCCAGCGTGGCGTGGTTGGCCTCGATATTGACCTTCACCTCCTTCTCCAGCCCGGCGCGGCACAGCAGGCCGTAGACGGTGGAGACGTCGAAATCATACTGGTGCTTGGTCGGCTCCTGCGGCTTCGGCTCGATCAGGATCGTGCCCTTGAAGCCGATCTTGTGCTTGTGCTCGACCACGAGATTGAGGAAACGGCCCATCTGGTCGAGTTCGCGCTTCAGGTCGGTATTGAGCAGCGTCTCATAGCCCTCGCGGCCGCCCCACAGCACATAGTTCTCGCCGCCCAGCTCGTGCGTCACTTCCAGCACGTTCTTCACCTGCGCGGCGGAGTAGGCGAACACATCCGGGTCCGGATTGGTCGCCGCGCCCGACATGAAGCGCCGGTTGGAGAACAGGTTGGCCGTGCCCCAGAGCAGCTTGGTCTTCGAGGTCTCCATCTTCTTGGCGAAGATGTCGGCGATGGCGCGGACATTGGCATTGGATTCCGCCAGCGTCTTGCCCTCGGGGGCGATGTCGCGGTCATGGAAAGCGAAGAACGGCACGTCGAGAATGTCGAACAGCTCGAACGCCACATCCGCCTTGGCGCGCGCGAGCGCCAGCTCGTCCGTGCCGTGCATCCACGGGCGCAGGAAGGTTTCGCCGCCGAAGGGGTCGCCGCCCGGCCAGGTGAAGCTGTGCCAATAGGCGACGGCGAAGCGCAGATGGTCCTCCATCCGCTTGCCCAGCACCACCCGGTCCTTGTCGTACCAGTGGAAGGCCAGCGGATTGCGGCTCTCGGGGCCGGCGTAAGTCAGCTTCTCGATCGAGGGAAAGAAGCGGGCGGTCATGAGGTCACTCCCTTGAGCGCGGGGTACAGCGCCTTGTAGAGCGCGTGGCGTTCCGCATAGGCCTGTTGAAGAACGGGGTCGGGTTCGATGGTCTCCAGGCGGCGCGGCGGCAGGCAGATCTCGGCCGGGCTTTCGCCGGTGGCCGCCATGCGGGCGAGCCGCGCGGCGCCGAAGGCCCCGCCCCGCTCGCCATCCTCGACGCGGTTGAGTGGAATGCCCAGCACGCTGGCCAGCACCGCGATCCAGAAGCGCGAGCGCGAGCCGCCGCCGATCACGTCCGCCTGGGTCAGCCGTGTGCCGGCGGCGGAGAGTGCGTCGAGGCAATCCTTGAAGGCGAAGGACACGCCTTCCAGCACCGCCTGGGTCAGCTCGTCCCGGCCGGTGTCATGGTCCATGCCGACAAAGGCGGCGCGGATCGCGGTGTCGTTGTGCGGCGTGCGCTCGCCGGAGAGATAGGGCAGGAAGGTGGCGCGCGAGGGCGCCTTGGGCGCATCGCCCAGCGGCGCCAGCAGGTCGCCCGGCGCCTCCTTCGCCACATTCGCCCACCATCCCAGCGCCGAGGCGGCCGACAGGATCACCCCCATCTGGTGCCAGGTGGCGGGAATGGCGTGGCAGAAAGCGTGCACGCTCGATTGCGGGTTGGGCGCATAGCGGTCCGTCGTCGCCCAGAGGACGCCCGAGGTGCCGAGCGAGACGAAGGCGTCATTGGCCCCGATCGCCCCGAGCCCGATGGCGCCGGCGGCATTGTCGCCCGCCCCGCCGGCCAGCACGGGCGGGTTCTCCATGCCCCAGCGCGCCGCCAGTTCCGGCTTGATCCGCCCGGCCGCCGCGCTGCCCTCGACCAGGCGCGGCATGTGCTCGCGCGACATGCCGGTCGCCGCCAGCGCCTCGTCTGACCAGTCGCGCCGGCCGACATCGAGCCAGAGCGTGCCTGAGGCGTCCGACATCTCCTCGACCATCTCGCCGGTGAGGCGGAAGCCGACATAGGCCTTGGGCAGCAGCACCTTGGCCATGCGGGCGAACAGGTCCGGCTCGTGCTTGCGCACCCACATCAGCTTGGGGGCGGTGAAGCCGGGAAAGGCGAGGTTGCCGGCGACCTGGTGCAGCGCCGGAAAACGCTCCTCCAGCTCGCGGCATTCGGCGGAGGAGCGCCCGTCATTCCACAGAATCGCCGGGCGCAGCACCTTGCCGAAGGCGTCGAGCAGCACCGCGCCGTGCATCTGGCCGGAAAGGCCGATGCCGCGCACGGCGGCGAGCGCCTTGGGCTGCTCGGCCTTCAGCGTGTCGATGCTGGCGAGCGTCGCCTGCCACCAGTCCTCGGGGCTCTGCTCGCTGAAGCCGGGCTGCGGGCGGGAGATCGCCAGCGGGGTCTCCGCCGTCGCGATGACGCTCTGCGCGTCGTCGACCAGCACCGCCTTGATCGCGGAGGTTCCAATATCGAGGCCGAGATACATGCCTCACACCCTTTCGGCATAACGGAGAGAAAACGTCACGGCAGGTTGTCCCGCAGGAAGATGTCGATGCGGATACGTTCCTGTTCGTTCATCAGCGGCTCGCCGGCGCAATGGGCCAGCAGCACCCGGGCGGCCGAGCGCGACTGGTGCCCGGCATCCTGGTTGATCACCGCGTCCATCACCCCGCGCAGCAGGAAGCGGCGCGTGTCGTCGGTGAGGTCGTGGCCGATGAAGATGAGGTCGCCGGCGCGGTTGGCGGCCGAGACCGCCGCGGCGATGCCGCGATTGCCGGCGCCGACATTGTAGAGGCCGACGAGGTCCGGCACGTCGCGCAGCATCTGCGAGACGATGGCCTCGTTGCGCTCGTCCTCGTCGAGGCTCTCGCGCACCGGCAGCACCTTCAGCGCCGCATATTCGCCGGCCATCACCTGGGTGAAGCCGAATTGCCGCTCGGCATGGTCGCGCAGTGCCGGTGTGCCGACGATGAGGCCGATCGAGCCGCGCCGTCCGCCGGCGAAGCGCCCGAGCAGGGTCGCGGCGGTGCGGCCGGCAGCGATGTTGTCGATGCCGACATAATGCAGCCGGTGCGAGGACGGCACGTCCGACACCAGCGTCACCACCGCCACGCCCGAGGCGGCGAGATCGTCGATCGCCGCCCGCACGCGCGGATGGTCGAGCGCCACGACGGCCACACCGTCATAATGGCCCATCAGCCCCTCAAGCGCCGTGGCCAGGGTCTCGGGGGCGAATACGTCGACGCGCAGCGTGTCGATATAGGCGTTATTGGCGGCAAGCCAGCTCGCCGTGTTCGCCACCTGCTCGCCGAGCATCCGCATGAACACATTGGCGCCAGCCGGCAGCACGAAGCAGAAACGGTAGGTTTCCCCGCGCGCCAGCCGGGCGGCGGCCAGATTCGGGCGGTAGCCGAGGCGGGACACCGCCTGCTTCACCCGCTCGGCCGTCACGCCCCGTACGCCGGCACGGCCGTTGAGCACGCGGTCGGCGGTGGCCAGCGAAACGCCGGCCTCGCGGGCGACGTCTTGCAGGGTTATGCGCGAAACACCTCTGGACATGACGCCATGTTGCCCTCAAAATCTGAGGTACGCAACTCAGGCTGTGGAGCGCCGCTTTAGACCAAAGAGCGAGGAGCGGGCGCGCTCACGATTTGTTACCTTGACCTCCGCCGCTCCGCTGGGGCGAGGTTAATTCCTACCGCCGGCCCGTCCAAGGCCGGCCAATATGACGACGCTCGGGCCTCGATTGAGGTCCGGACGTCAGAAAAAGAGCCGAGGCCTGCGCGCCCCTTCGGGAGTGCGCGCCCAACCTCCGGCACCCACCTGTTGCACCCCTTTGGGAGGAAAGCATGACGCTTAAACTGACGATTTCCGCCGTGGCCCTCGGCACGATGATGGCTGTGGGCGCCGCCCACGCCCAGCAGCCGGTGGTCGGCGTGAGCTGGTCGAACTTCCAGGAAGAGCGCTGGAAGACCGACGAGGCCGCGATCAAGAGGGCGCTCGAAGCCGCCGGCGCCAAGTACATCTCCGCCGACGCCCAGTCCTCGGCCTCCAAGCAGCTCTCCGACGTCGAGGCGCTGATCGCCCAGGGCGCCACCTCGCTCATCATCCTGGCGCAGGATTCCGACGCCATCGCCCCGGCCATCACCAAGGCGCAGAACGAGGGCATCCCGGTGGTCGGCTATGACCGGCTGATCGAGAACCCCTATGCCTACTACATCACCTTCGACAACAAGGAGGTCGGCCGCATCCAGGCCGCCGAGGTGATGAAGGTGAAGCCGAAAGGCAACTACATCTTCATCAAGGGCTCGGCCGCCGATCCCAATGCCGACTTCCTGTTCTCCGGTCAGATGGAAGCGCTCAAGGCCGCCATGGACAAGGGCGACATCAAGAATGTCGGCGAGGCCTATTCCGATGGCTGGCTGCCGGCCAACGCCCAGCGCAACGCCGAGCAGTTCCTGACCGCCAACAACAATAAGGTCGACGCCGTCGTCGCCTCCAATGACGGCACCGCCGGCGGCGCCATCGCCGCCCTCTCCGCCCAGGGCCTTGCCGGCTCGGTGCCGGTTTCTGGCCAGGATGCCGACTTCGCGGCGCTGAACCGCATCGCGCTCGGCACCCAGACCGTGTCGGTGTGGAAGGATTCGCGCGAGCTCGGCAAGCGCGCCGCCGAGATCGCCCTCGAACTCGCCAAGGGCACCGAGCCCAAGGCCGTCAAGGGCACGACCACCTTCACCGACGGCCCGAAGAAGGTGCCGATGAACTCGACCTTCCTCACCCCGGTGCCGATCACCAAGGACAATCTCGACGTGATCATCGAGGCCGGCTGGGTGCCGAAGGCCACCGTCTGCCAGGGCGTGAAGCCCGGCACGGTGAAGGCCTGCGATTGATCGGCCTGCGACAGACGCGGTAGCCATTGCGCGGCGGGGGAAACCCCGCCGCCTGCCCACGCGACACCGCGCCCAGTCACGCGCGCGGCGGGGAGAGGACGCTCATGACCGACACCACCACCACCAGCACGCCGATCCCGGCAGCGCCGCCGCCCGGCAGCCCGGCTTCCCGGCCCGGCTCCGCCCCCGCCTCGGCGCCCACCAGCTTCATCGGTGCGCTTGAGATCGATGTCCGCTTCCTCGGCATGCTCGGCGCGCTCGCCGTCATCTGGGTGGTGTTCGACATCCTCGCCGGCGGCACCTTCCTCACCGCCCGCAACCTCTGGAACCTGTCGGTCCAGAGTTCGTCCATCGCCGTCATGTCCACCGGCATGGTGCTGGTGATCGTGATGCGCCACATCGACCTGTCGGTCGGCTCCATCCTCGGCGTCACCGGCATGATCATGGCGGTGTTCCAGGTCGGCACCCTGTTGCCGACCTTCGGCTTCAACCACCCGGCGGTGATCGTCCTCACCCTCGCCGCCGGCATCTGCGCCGGGGCCGCCATCGGCGCGCTGCACGGCTTCGTCATCGCCTATCTCGGGGTGCCCGCCTTCATCGTCACGCTGGGTGGCCTGCTGGTCTGGCGCGGTGCCGCCTGGGCGGTGGCCGAAGGCAAGACGATCCCGCTCGTCGACGACAATTTCAAGCTGCTCGGCGGCGGCGCCAATGGCTCCGTCGGCGAGATGTGGAGCTGGGTGATCGCCGTCATCGCCTGCCTCGCCATCGCCGCCGCTGCGGTGCAGGCGCGCCGGCAGCGCCAGCGCTTCCATTTCCCGCAGAAGCCGGTCTGGGCCGAATTCGTCATCGTCATCACCGGCTGCCTGGCGGTGATCGCCGCCACGCTTGTGGTCAACGCCTATACCCTGCCGCCCGTGCTGGCCCGCCGCTATGCCGAGGCCGCCGGCCTCACCGTGCCGCCGGAAGGGATTTCGATCAGCTTCGGCTTCGCCATTCCGGTGCTGGTGGCGCTGGCGGTCGGCATCGTCATGACCTTCGTGACCAACCGCACCCGCTTCGGCCGCTACGTCTTCGCCATTGGCGGCAACCCGGAAGCCGCCGACCTCGCCGGCATCAACACCAAGCGCGTCACCCTGGCGGTGTTCGCGCTGATGGGGGCGCTCGCCGCCATCGGCGCCGCCATTTCCACCGCCCGGCTCAACTCGGCGACCAATGCGCAGGGCACGCTCGACGAGCTTTATGTGATCGCCGCGGCGGTCATCGGCGGCACCTCGCTCGCCGGCGGCTCCGGTACCATCGCCGGCGCCATGCTCGGCGCGCTGGTCATGCAGAGCCTGCAGTCGGGCATGGTGCTGATGCGCGTCGACACGCCCTACCAGAACATCGTGGTCGGCATCGTCCTCGTCTTCGCCGTGTGGATCGACACGGTCTACCGCAAGCGGATCAAGTGAGGAGCGCGCCCATGAACGCCGCCACATCCCCCCTCGCCCCCGGCGCCTCCCGTGTCAGCGGCACGCCGATGGTGGAGATGCGCGATATCTGCATCTCCTTCGGCGGCATCCGCGCCGTCGACGACGTCTCGGTCGATCTTTATCCCGGCGAGGTGGTCGGCCTGCTCGGCCATAATGGCGCTGGTAAGTCGACGCTGATCAAGATCCTCGCCGGCGCCTACCGGCCGGATGCAGGCGAGATCCGCATCAAGGGCGAGAAGGCCGACATCGCCAACCCGCGCGACGCCAAGCGCTACGGTATCGAGACGATCTATCAAACCCTGGCGCTGGCCGACAATGTCGACGCCGCCGCCAATCTGTTCCTCGGCCGCGAGCTGATGACCCCGTGGGGCACGCTCGACGACGTGGCGATGGAAGCGGCGACGCGCGAGGTGATGGGCCGGCTCAACCCGAACTTCCGCAAGTTCAAGGAGCCGGTGCGCGGCCTCTCCGGCGGCCAGCGCCAGTCGGTGGCGATCGCCCGCGCCATCCACTTCAACGCCAAGATCCTGATCATGGACGAGCCCACCGCCGCGCTCGGCCCGCAGGAGACGGCGCAGGTGGCCGAGCTGATCAAGCAGCTCAAGGCCGAGGGCATCGCCATCTTCCTCATCAGCCACGACATTCACGACGTGTTCGACCTCGCCGACCGGGTGAGCGTGATGAAGAACGGCAAGCTGGTCGGCACCGCCCGCACCTCCGATGTCACCAAGGACGAGGTGCTCGGCATGATCATCCTCGGCAAGAGCCCGCCCGGCGCACTGGCCGGCCCGGGTGCCGCCACCGACTGATCGCGCGGCATGAAACCACAGGCCGGGCAGCGGCGGCGTGCCGCTGTTCCGGCCCCTCCCCGGCTGTGATATGACGCAGGCGAGGGAGCATGCTTTGTCCGCCACCACTGCGATGACCAAGGAAACACACGCGTCCGGCGCCCCTCTGCGCCGGCTGGCGCTGGTGTTTGCGGTCGCCTATGTGCTGGTGCTGCAGGCCCTTTTCGGCGGGCTGGCCAGCGGCGCCCATGCGGCCGGCAGCTTCACCGTCGACGCCTTCGGCCAGACGCTCTGTCTTACCAGCCATGGCGACCCCGCCGCTCCGGGCGAGCCGGCGCGCCATACGCCGGACTGCTGCCTCACCGGCTGCCAGGCCGCCCCGGCCGCCGCGCTGCCGCCACCCGTGGCGGCGGCTGTCGTCCTGCCGGCAGGCCCTCTTGAAGCCCGCCTTCTGCCGCCGCGCGCGGCCCGCCTCGCCCGCGCGCCCGAGCGCTCGCCCGGCCATATCAGGGCCCCTCCCCGCGCCTGACGCCTGCCGCCTTCCGCAGAATGTCAGTCGAAACACCGGCCGCAGGCCCGCATCCGCGCCGCGCCGGCCTTGAGGGAGACCACCCATGCTTTACCCCACGCTCCGCACCATCCTGCGCCGCGCCCTTCGCCACACCGAAGACCGCGTCGGCTTCGCCATCCTTGCCGCCGCTCTTGGCCTGCTCGCCATGCAGCCGGCCTTCGCCCATGAGTACAAGATCGGCAAGCTTGAGATCGAGCACCCCTGGGCGCGCATGACGCCGGCCGGCGCCAAGGTCGGCGGCGGCTACATGACGATCGAGAACGAGGGCAAGGAGGCCGACCGCCTCGTCTCCGTCACCGCCGAGGTCGCCGGCCATGTCGAGATCCACGAGATGTCGGTCAAGGACGGCGTCATGACCATGCGGATGCTGCCCGACGGGCTGGAGATCCCCGCCGATGGCGAGGCCAAGCTGGCTCCGGGCGGCTTCCACCTGATGCTGATGGACCTCAAGCAACCGCTGAAGGAAGGCGAGAGCTTCAAGGGCACGCTCACCTTCGCCAAGGCCGGCAAGATCGACGTCTCCTTCAAGATCGAGGGCATGGGCGGACCGAAGGGCTCGGAAGCCTCCGGTCACAGCAGCCACGACCACAGCGCTCCCGCCAACTGATCCCCATCGACGGTTCGCCCGCCGCGCGCCTTGAGGCCGGCCGTCCCGCATGACGGCCGGGGCTCGGCGCGTGCTGTCGCCCTCATTTTCCGGAACTCTCTCCGATGAGCACCACAATTGTGTCCGACATTCCGGGCCGCGACGCCGAAGAGCGCTCGGCCAATCTCTACCGCGCCGTCTGGCGCTGGCATTTCTATGCCGGCCTGCTGGTACTGCCGTTCCTCATCCTGCTCTCGGTGACGGGCGGGCTCTATCTCTTCCGCGAGGAGATCGACAATGCCTGGCACCACCAGCTGAAAGTGGTCGATGCCCGCGCCACCCCGGCCGAGGCGCCCAGCGCCTGGATCGGCGCCGCGCTCGCATCCCGCCCCGGCACGGCGCTGAAGATCATCTCCCCGGTCGATGCCACCGCCTCGGCCGAGGTGGTGATCAAGACCGCGGAGGGCGCGCGCCGCTCGGTCTATGTCGACCCCTATGATTCCCGGGTGCTGGGCGAACTGCCGGATCGCGGGACGATCATGTGGTGGATGCGCCGGGTGCACAGCCTGGCGGAGTTCGGCACCATCACCAATGGCATCATCGAGATCGTCGGCGGCTGGTCGATCCTGCTGGTCGCCACCGGCTTCTATCTCTGGTGGCCGCGCAAGCAGATGGGCGGCGTGGTGAGCGTGCGCGGCACCCCGCGCAAGCGCGTCTTCTGGCGTGACCTGCACGCCGTCACCGGCGCCTTTGCCGGCGTCGTCATCGCCTTCATGTCGCTGTCGGGCATGCCGTGGTCGCTGGTGTGGGGCAACAAGGTCAATGAGTGGGCCAACAGCTCCAATTACGGCTACCCCGCAGGCCTCTATGTGAACGTGCCGATGTCGGACGAGCACCTCGCCCACGCCAACGGCCCGACGACCTGGTCGCTTGAACAGGCGAAGATGCCGGAATCGACCCCGGCCGCCGGCACGCCCATCGGCGTCGACAAGGCGGCGGGTATCGTCGACAAGCTCGGCGTGTCACCCGGCTATACGCTCAGCCTGCCGGGCGGGCCGACCGGCGTCTATTCCGCCACCGTCTATCCCGACGACCTGTCCAAGCAGCGCGTCGTCCATCTCGACCAGTACACCGGCACGCCGCTGATCGACTTCTCCTATGCCGATTACGGCCCGGCGGCGAAGGCGATGGAATGGGGCATCAACTTCCACATGGGCCAGGAATTCGGGCTGGCCAACCAGCTGTTCCTGCTGGTGGTGTGCCTCGCCATCATCCTGATGGCGGTCTCCGCCGGGGTGATGTGGTGGAAGCGCCGTCCGGCTGGCTCGCTCGGCGTTCCGCCCGCCCCCACCAGCGCGGGGGTGATGTGGGGCCTGATCGCCATCATGGCGGTGGTCGGGGTGATCTTCCCGCTGGTCGGGGCCTCGCTGGTGGTGATGGTGCTGCTGGACCTTGCCTTCGCCCGTCGCCGCCCGAAGCTGCGCACCGCCTGAGGCGCGTAGCCTGAGCGGGTTCCAGCCGCGCGCCTCTTCCCTTAACATTGCGTGTGGGGCAAGAGGCGCGCATGGCACGGCACACGCAGACGGACTCGACCGCAGACAAGACGGACGGGGACACCACGCCCCGCCCGCGCGACGGGCTGTTCATCCGCGTCTATTTCGGCGATGGCCGCCACCTCGGGCCGGGGATGATCGAGCTTCTGGAGACCATCCGCACCGAGCGCTCCATCCTCTCGGCCGCGCGCCGGCTCGGCATGAGCTATCGCCGCGCCTGGCTGCTGGTGGACGAGATCGGACGCTGCTTCCGCCAGCCGGTGGTGGAAACCCATCCCGGCCGGCGCGGCCACGGCACCGACCTCACCCCGTTCGGCGAAAGGCTGATCGCGCTTTATCGCGACGTCGAGCGCAGCAGCACCGCCGCCAGCCGCGCCGCCGTCGACGAGCTGCGCGCCGCGCTGGCGCCGCTGGAGGCGGCGGCCGAACCGGGCTGAGGGCGCGGCGGGCCGGTCGACAGCCCCTCTCAGGGCCGTAAGCTCAGGGCCGCAAGCTCAAGGCCATGTCCTTGGCGAAAGACCGCCAGCGGGTGGTATCGTTCTGCGCGTTCCGATAGTGGCCGGAGATCAGCGCGCGAAGGCACCGCGCGGCGGATGCCATCGCCGGGCCGTCATAGATCCGGCCTCTCGCCTCCACCTGGCGCAGCGCATGGCGATACACCGCCTCCGCCCGCTGCCGGTTGAAGGCGGGAAACGCCGCCTCGGCCGATCGCGGCAGGCCCTGGACGATCTCGACCATGCGCCGCGTGGCGGCGATATAGCCCGCATGCTTCGCGATCACGGCCTGTCGCGTCTCGGCCGGCGCCGGCGGCCGGCCCCGCCCCGCACCGAACAGGTTTGCCGCATGCTGGCGGTAGTCGACGAGCGGCTCGGCGAGCTCGACGGTATGGCCCAGCGTCTGGGCAAGAAAGAACGCCCAGCGATCATGCGCGATAGGAAAGCGCGGGTCGATATAGTCGACGAAGCGCCGATCGGCCGGCGCCACGCCCAGCACCGTGCGCCGCACCACCAGCGAGAACCCCCAAAAGGTGCCCCAGACATCGTAGAAGAGCGGCGGCCGCAGGCCCGACGAGACGATGCCCTGGTCGAACAGGCCGAGAAAGGCCCCATCCTGCCCAATGAGACGGGCCTGATGGGCAATCTGCGTCACCTCCGGCTGCGCCATATGCTCCGCGCAGCGGGCGAGCTTGTCCGCGCGCCAGACATCGTCCTGGTCGCAGAAGGCGATCCAGTCCCCGCTCGCCCGCTCCGCCGCACGCAGGAAATTGTCGCGGAAGCCCAGGCCCGGCCTGTTCTTGCTGATGCGGACGGGAAACGCCGCCCGACTGGCGAAACGCGCGAGAATCTCGTCCGTGCCGTCGGACGAATCGTCGTCGCTGATGACAAGCTCGAAGGGCGCCAGGCTCTGCCGCTCAAGGCTGCAAAGCTGCTCTTCCAGAAACGTCGCGCCATTATACGTGGCCATGACGATGGAAATTCGCGGAGTCATCAATCAAATCCAGAAGCAATGCCGGCGGCCCGACCAAGTCTGGCACCATCGGACAGGCCGGGCAACGACGTGCAGGGCGCCGCAGCACGGCCAGGGGTTGAAAAGGGTCAGCCTGCCGCGCGCGGCGGCACCGGACAGCCGGGGTTGCCCCGCCCTGTGGATCGGATCACTCTGTCACGGCGATTTCCGCCACCGTATCAAGGGGCCCCATGCAGACCATCATCCTCGTCATCCTCATTCTTCTGCTGCTGATCGCCATCGGCGTGGTCGGGCGGCGCTCGACGCCGGTGCGGCTGATTCTGGTGGCGCTGGTGCTGGCGCTGGTCGTGCTCGCCGCGATCGGCTTCGTCCGCGATGAGCAGGCGGTCGGGCCGGGCGTGGCGCCGATCATTGAGGCGCCGTAGAGCATTTTCGAGCGGCGTGGATTCCGGTTCGCGTAAAGAAGAAAGTTGCCGCACTTTCGCGACGGGACATTGCGCCAGATGAGTGGTTAGAGACCGGCATCGAGGAATTCCGGGCGGCTTCCCTCCACCGCCACTGACTTCACCATCGCCCAGACCGGGAGCCCGGGCCGCAGCCCCAGACGCTCGACGCTCTCGCGCGTCACCATGGCGGCGAGCTGGGTCTCGCCGACCCGCAGGGCGATGTCGGCATAGGGGCCTTCCTGCGCCCGCACCTCTTCCACCACCGCCGGCAGCAGGTTGGAGACCGAGACGCCCTCGGGCTTGGCCAAAGCGATAGCAACATCGCGCGCCCGCACCCGTGCCCGCACCTTGCCGCCGACGGCGCGCTCGACCTGCGGCACCCGCAGTTCCCCGCCCGAGAACGCAAGGGTGGACAGCCCATAGGCGGCATCGTGCCGGACCACCTCGCAGTCGAGCAGCGTGCCGAGGTCAAAGCGCCCGAGCACCGGCAGCATGTCCGGCCGCGACATCACCTGCGCCAACGGCCCGGCCGCCACCTGCCGCCCCTCGCGCAGCGCCACCAGCGTATCGGCGAGGCGCAGCACCTCGTCGAGGGCATGGCTGACATAGAGAATGGGCAGGCCCATCGTGTCGCGCAGCCGCTCCAGATAGGGCAGGATTTCCGCCTTGCGCGCGCCATCCAGCGCCGCCAGCGGCTCGTCCATCAAGAGCAGGCGCGGCTGCGCCAGCAGCGCCCGGCCGATGGCGACGCGCTGGCGCTCGCCGCCCGACAGCGTGTGCGGCCGACGGGCGAGCAGAGGGCCGATGCCGAGCAGGTCCACCACCGCGTCGAAGCCGATGCGCCGCTCCGCCGCCCGGCTGCGCCGCTCGCCATAGCGCAGATTGCCCTCGACCTTGAGGTGCGGAAACAGCCGCGAATCCTGGAACACATAGCCGACCCGCCGCGCCTCGATCGGCACGTCGATGCCGCGGGCGGAATCGAAGAACACCTCGCCATCCACCACGATGCGCCCGGCATCGGGCCGCACCACGCCGGCCACCGCCTGGATGATGGTGGTCTTGCCCGCTCCCGAGCGGCCGAACAGCGCGGTGACGCCGCGCGCGGGCACGGCGAAGCCGCATTCCAGCGTGAAGCCGCCGGGCCGCGCCAAGCGGAACTCGACCTCAATCATGATCACGCCCGCCCGATCATCACGCGGATACGCCGGTCGCAGAGGCTGGCCAGCAGCAGCGAGCCGAGCGCCAGCACTACCGAGACCAGCGTCAGCCGCAGCGCCATGGCGTCGCCATCGGGCATATGGGTGGCGCTGTAGATGGCGAGCGGGATGGTGCGGGTCTGGCCCTCGACATTGGAGACGAAGGTGATGGTGGCGCCGAACTCGCCCAGCGCCGAGGCGATGGCAAGCAGCGCGCCGGAGAGAATGCCCGGCAGCATCAGCGGCAGCGTCACCGAGAAGAACACGTCGAGCCGTGACGCGCCGAGCGTGCGTGCCGCCGTCTCCAGCCCCCGGTCTACCGCCTCCAGCGCCAGGCGGATGGCGTTGACGGTGAGCGGAAAGCTCACCACCGCCGCCGCCACCGTCGCCCCTGCCGTGGTGAAGATCAGCTTGATGCCGAACCAGGCGTCGAGATACTGGCCGATCAGCCCGCGCCCGCCGAGCGTGAGCAGCAGCAGATAGCCCACCACCACCTTGGGCAGCACCAGCGGCAGATAGACCAGCCCGTCGAGCAGGCTTTTTCCGGCAAACCGCGACCGCGCCAGCACGAAGGCGGTGAGCACCGCCACCGGCAGGCTCCAGAACGTCGCCCAGAATGCCACCCGCAGGCTGAGCGCGACGGCGGTCCATTCCTCGGGGGTGAGCATGCTTCCGGGCCTTTATCGAATATCCTTCGAGGCTCGCTGCGCGAGCACCTCAGGATGACGGGGTTCCAAGTCCCGACGCGGCGTCATGCTGAGGTGCCGGCCGGAAGGCCGGCCTCGAAGCACGCAGCCCGTCTGCCACCGCATCATTCCGAGGCGACGCCTCACTTCACCACGAAGCCGTACTTGGCGTACACCACCTTCGCTTCCGGCCCGGTCAGGAAGTCGAAGAAGGCCCGCGTCGCCGGGTTGTCCTGGCCCTTGACGATCTCGAACGGGTATTCCACCGGCGGGTGGCTGCCGGCCGGGAAGGTGGCGACCACCTTCACGTTCTTCGCGATTGCCGCGTCGGTGGAATAGACGATGCCGGCACGCGCCTCGCCGCGCTCCACCAGCGCCAGCGCCGCGCGCACGCTTTCCGCGCCGACAATGCGGGGCTGCACCTTGTCCCAGGCGCCGAGGCTGGTCAGCGCCGCCTTGGCATAGATGCCGGCCGGCACGCTGTCGGTGAGGCCGGTGGCGATGCGCCCATCCGTGCCGAGGAAGGCCAGCCAGTCGAAGGAGGCGTCGAACGTCACCGGCGTCGCCGTGTCCGCCGGCATGATCAGCACGAGGCTGTTGCCGATCGGCGTGACCCGGGTCGCCTTCAGCGTCAGGTCCTTGGCCTCGGTGTAGTCCATCCACTTGTTGTCGGCCGAGGCGAAGATCGCTGCCGGCGCGCCGGCTTCCAGCTGCTTGGCCAGCGCCGAGGAGGCGGCGAAGGAGAAGGCCACTTCCTGGCCGGTCTTCGCCTTGTAGAGCTTGCCGATGTCCTGGAAGGCGTTGGTCAGGCTGGCGGCGGCGAAGACGGTCAGCGCCGGCTGCGCCTGTACCGCGCCGGAAGCGAAGGGGCCACCGAGAAGCCCGGCAAGGGCGAGCGCCACCGCGAACGGGCGGACAAACGAGCGACGGGACAGCATGAGGGTCTCCCTGAACCTATATCCACGCATATACATGTATTCCTTCATATACATGATTGGATGCGGGATTCCAGCGCCAATGCGCGCGAGCGCGCGCCATGGCTCCGCGCGGCAGCGTCAGAGAAGGAAGGGCGTCGGAAGGGCGGCGTCCTGGCGCCGCGCCGTGTCAGTCGATCATGCCGGTGTGGCGGGCGGTGGCGGCCGCCACCTGCTCGGCGGCGGTCAACAGATCGAGCGCCGGAACATCGCCGCCGCGCCCGCAGGTGATCTGCGGCCCGCGACGGACCACGCGGCGGCCGCTGCCATCCTCGATCAGGGCGAATTCGTAGATATGGTGGGCGACGCGGTGCATCACCCGCACGGTGGAAGGCGACAGGGTCACGACGTCGAAGTCGGCGTGCGGCATGGTGTTCCCCTCCCTTAGGACCGTCGTGGCGACGGACATGGCGGCCGCGTGGGCGCGGCTCGGTTTGTCGGCGTCCCGCCCTGCGGCGGAATGGAGCAGGAACTTTCGTCTAATCGCGACGTTGCGACAATGGTAAATCCACGGGAGGCGCCGCTTTGTTGCGCCCGGGCCGCTGCTCGCCTGTGGATTTTCCCGCAACGGACCCGCCTGCGGGCACCCCGTGGAGCCATGCCTCGTGGGCCGGGCGCGCAGTGTCGGACGTTCGGCGCTGCCGCCGGACCACCAGCCGGAGACGCGCTTCAATGAGCCGCAATATGATGCTGATCGTGGCCGCGATCGTTCTCGTGATCGCTGCCTATGCCGCCGTACAGTATTCGGGACGGATGACCACCCAGCCGACGGAAAACCCGACGCCACCCGCCGCGAGCCCGACGGTTCCCCCGGCGGCCGATCCCATCACCCCGCCGCCGCCGGCGCCCGAAGTGACGATGCCCCCGGCCAACGATCCCGCCGTTCAGCCAAGCACCCCGGCCGAGCCCGCGCCCGTCACCCCGGCACCGGCCGATCCCGCGCCGGCCCCCGCCACGCCGTAAGCCTTACGGCTCCCCGCCGCGCTCGCCCGCCATGGCGGCGAGCGCGGCCTTGGCGCGCGGGCTGTCCATCACCGCATCGAGCGGCAGCGACAGCCGGCGCCGCCAGTTCGGCCGCTCCCGGTCGGTGCCGGGCAGGTTCGCCGCCACCGTCTCGCCGGCGAGATCGTCCAGCTGCGCCAGCGCCAGCCCGGCATGGGTGCGCGAGACGAAGGCGTGGATCGCCGCCAGCAGCGCGTCGTCCAGCGGCGCCTCCGCCGCCGGCAGCGCGGTGATCAGCTCTTCCTGCAGCAGCGCCTCGCACAGCTGCTCGCGCTCGGTGGCGCGCTCCAGCAGCCCCGCCGCATAGGCGTCCGCGTCGACGAGCCCGAGCGCGTGGCGCTCTTTCAGGTCCATCCCCTCCCACCAGCCGGCCAGCGTCGGCAGGTCATGGGTGGAGACGCAGGCGGCCGCCAGCGCCGGATAGTCCTGCGGCGGCGTGAACACCCCGGCCTTCTGTTCGAACCACAGCACACGATAGGAGAGCATGCGCTCGTCATTGAGCTGGTCGCGCATGCCGAACGGCACGGTGCCGAGATCCTCGCCGACGACGAGGCACTGCGCCCGCGCGCTTTCCAGCGCCACCTGCGCCGCCAGCGCCTCGAACGGCATGGCGAGATAGGCGCCCTCCGACCCGCGCGCGCCCTCGGGAATGAGGAACAGCCGCCGCAGCCCCATCACATGGTCGATCCGCAGCGCCCCGGCATGGCGCATATTGGCCCGCACCAGCCCGGCATAGCGGTGATAGCCGTCGCGCTGCAGCGCCAGCGGGTCGAAGGGCGGCAGGCTCCAGTTCTGCCCCTCCGGCCCCAGCGGGTCCGGCGGTGCGCCAATGGTGACGCCCGGCATCAGCATATCGGCTTCCGACCAGGCTTCCGCTCCGTCAGGCGCGGTGCCGACGGCGAGGTCGCGGTAGAGGCCGAGCGAGAGGCCCGCCGCCCGTGCCCGCTCCGCTGCGCCGGCCAATTGCCGGTCGGCGACCCATTGCTGCCACAGCGCGAAGCGGAACGCCTCGCCATGGGCGCGGCCGAAGGCCTCGACCGCCGCGCTGCCGGCCTCGTTCAACCCGTCCGGCCAGTCGCGCCAGTGTGTGCCGGGATAGGCGCCGGCAATGGCCTGGAACAGCGCGAAGCGCGCCAGCGCCGCGTCGCCCTCGGCGACGAAACGGTCGAAATCGGCGTCGGGCGCCCGCTCGAAGGCGGCGAAAGCGACCTTGAGCGCTGCCTGCTTGGCCGCCCAGACGCCCGGATAATCCACCGCCTGCGCCGCGCTGACGCCGGCAAAGCCCGCGAAATCGGCGCCGAGCGCGGCGACGTCGATATAGATCGGGTCGAGAAAACGCCGGTCGGAGGGCGAATAGGGGCTCGCCCGCTCGCGCTCGTCAGGGAACAGCGCATGCAGCGGGTTGAGGCCGACCGTACGCGCGCCGGCCTGCGCCGCCCGCACCCCAAGCTCGCCCAGCGCGGTGAAATCGCCGATGCCCTGGTCCGCCTCGCCCCGCCGCAGCGTGTAGAGATGGGTGCCGATGCCGAACAGCCGGCCGCCGCCGTCGAGGCCGGGCGGCAGGTAGCAGGCCGGCGGGGCAACGGTGAGCCGGCATTCATCCTTGCCGAGCCGCAGCACATGCCGCCCGGGCGGCAATTCCGGCAGGGCGAGCGCGCGCAGCACCGCCTGCCGGCCGTCCGGCCGCTCGACGCTTCGGCGCGTGCCGTCCTCCGGCCGCACCGGGAGGTCGATCTCCTGCCCGTCCTCCAGAAACAGCGTGAGGTCGAGCCGGCGCGAGGCCTGCGCCGCCTCGCCCGCCAGCGTCAGCAGCGGCGCCGTTCCCTGCCGCAGCACGGCGGCAAAGGGAATGTCGCGGTCGAAATGCTGGGCGGACAGCCGGGCAAGGCTGTCATTCACCTCGCCATGGGTGCCAGCCGGCAGGCCGAGCGCGGCGAGCAGCGCGCGCTTGGTGTCGTCGCCCACCTGCTGCGCCTTGCCGTCGGCGGCGAACCACTGGGCGTCAATGCCGGCGGCGGCAGAGAGCTTCTCCAGCTGATCGGGCGCGGCGGCACGGCGCGGCGCCGTCGCCAGCGCCTCCTCGGTGAGGATCAGCACCGCGCGCGGCGCCACCTCGAATGTCTCGTCCAGCGTGTCACCCGTCTCCCGGTCGGGCTGCGCCGTATCGGCCGCCACCCGCCAGACGAAGCCGTCGCGCGGTTCCGGCAGAACCACCGCCTGCGCGGCGTCGGAGGCGTTGAGCGCCACCGCGACACGATCGGCCGCCTCGCCGTCGGCTTCCGGCGCGTAGAACACCACCACCAGCGCGCGGGTGGCGCCGTCATTCCAGCGCACCGTGCCGCCAGCCGGATCGCGCCAGTCGACATCGGCGAGGCCGCTGCCATCGGGCGGACGCCCGGTCAGCGGCGCCTGCCCGCGCAGGGCGCGATGGGCGAGCCGCAGCTTCACCAGCCGCGCGGTGAAGGCGGCGAGTTCCGCATCGGTCTTCGACCAGTCGAGCCAGGTGAGTTCGTTGTCTTGCGCATAGGCGTTGTTGTTGCCGGCCTGCGAGCGGCCGCACTCGTCGCCCATGGTCAGCATCGGCGTGCCGCGCGCCACCAGCAGCGTCGCCAGCAGCGCCCGCACATCGCCGCGCCGGGCGGCGTTGATGGCGGGATCGTCGGTCCAGCCCTCGACGCTGTGGTTCCAGCTCACATTATTATCGGTGCCGTCGCGGTTGTGCTCGCCATTGGCCTCGTTGTGCTTGCCCGCAAAGGCGACGAGGTCGGCCAGGGTGAAGCCGTCATGGGCGGTGACGAAATTGATGCCGCGCGAGAGCGGGCGGTTGCGCCCGGCGAAGATGTCGGAGGAGCCCGCCAGCCGCGTCGCCAGCTCGCCCACCACGCCGCCATCGCCGCGCCAGAAATGCCGGGCGGTGTCGCGGAAACGGTCGTTCCACTCGCCCCAGCCGGGCGGAAAGCGCCCGACCTGATAGCCGCCCGGGCCGATATCCCAGGGCTCGGCGATCAAAGCGAGCTCGCGCAGCGCCGGGTCCTGCTGCATGGCGGCGAGGAACGGCGCCTCCGGGTCGAAGCCTTCCGGCCGCCGGCCCAGCGTGGCGGCGAGGTCGAAGCGGAAACCGTCCAGCCCGCAGGCGGCCCAGCGGCGCAGCGCGTCCATGGCGAGGCGCAGCACCGGCGCCCGCTCCAGCGCCAGCGTGTTGCCGGTGCCGGCATCGTTGACGAGGCGGGAGGGATCGTCGGCGGCGTGGCGGTAATAGGTCGCGTTGTCGAGCCCGCGCAGGCTCAGCGTCGGGCCGAGCGCGTCGCTCTCGCCGGAATGGTTCAGCACCACGTCGAGCACGACGGCAATCCCCGCCTCGTGCAGCGCGGCGATGGTGCGGGCAATCTCGTCGAAGCCGCCCGGCGCCAGGCGCGGATCCGGGGCGCCGAACAGGACCGGGTTGTAGCCCCAGTAATTGGTCAGCCCGAGCGGCGGCAGGTGCCGCTCGTCGATCCACGCCATGGCGGGCATCAATTCGACCGTGGTGACGCCGAGGCGCACCAGATGGTCGAGCGCGGCGGGCTGCGCCAGCGCCGCAAACGTGCCGCGCATGCCGGCCGGAATGTCCTGATGGCGCATGGTGAAGCCACGCACATGCAGCTCGTAGAGCACCTGCGCGTCCCAGCGGAAGGGCGGGCGGGCTGCCGTCATAGGCGAGGCTTCCGCCGGCATCACGATCGCCTTCGGCAGGGCGAAGGCGCTGTCGGTCTCGTCGCGCGCCGCCCCATTGGCGCGGGCGTCGAACAGCGCCGCATCGAGCGTGAACGGCCGGTCGAGCCGGCTGGCATAGGGGTCGACCAGCAGCTTGGCGGGGTTGAAGCGATGCCCCTCCTGCGGTGCCCACGGCCCCGCCGCCCGCAGCCCGTAGCGCGCGCCGGCCGGTACCCCGGATATATGGGCGTGGAACACGTCGCCGGTGCGGGCGGGCAGCGCGAGGCGGGCGATTTCCTTGTCGCCCGCCGGGTCGAACAGGCAGAACTCGATGCGGGTGGCATGGGCGGAGAACACCGCGACATTGACGCCGCGCGCATCCGCCGTAACGCCGAGCGGCTCCGGGCTTCCGGTCGAGACGGCGAAGTCGCTCACGCGGCGCGCTCCGCCGCCAGGGTGCGGAACAGCGTGTCGTACTGGCGCGCGGCGCGTTCCCAGGAAACGTCCGTCGCCATAGCGTTGCGCTGCAGCTTCTGCCACAGCGCCTGGTCGCGCCACAGGCCGGCGGCGCGCTTCAGCGCCATCTGCAGCGCCGGCGTGGTGACGGGCGAGAACTGGATGCCGGTGCCGACGCCGGCCGAGCGCGCCATCTCGTTGACGTCGATCACCGTGTCGGCGAGGCCGCCGACCCGCGCCACCAGCGGCAGCGCGCCATAGCGCAGCGCCGAGAGCTGGGTAAGGCCGCAGGGCTCGAAGCGCGAGGGCACGATCAGCATGTCCGCCCCGGCCTGGATGCGGTGTGCGACGCCCTCGTCATAGCCGAGCTGCACGCCGATGCGGCCGGGATGGACATGCGCCGCCCCGGCGAAACGCCCGGCCAGATCCGCATCGCCCGCCCCGAGCAGCACCAGCTGCGCGCCAAGGCCCAGCAGCGTGTCGAGGCTGTCGGCCAGCAGGTCCAGCCCCTTCTGCCAGGACAGCCGGCTGACCACGCCGAACAGCAGTGCCTCGGGATCGGCATCGAGCCCGAATGCCTCTTTCAGCGCCACCTTGTTGGCGACGCGCGTCTTCAGCGACTTCGCGTCGAACGGCTTGGCGATCAGCGTGTCGGTGGCCGGGTTCCAGCCCGCCTCGTCAAGCCCGTTGAGGATACCGGTGAGCAGATGGCTACGGGCGTTCAGCAGACCATCGAGCCCCATGCCGGCATCGGGAAGCAGGATTTCGCCGGCATAGCCGGGGGAGACGGTGGTGAGGCGGTCGGCGAGCTGCAGCCCGGCCTTGAGGTAGCCGACCATGCCGTAATACTCGACCCCGTGCAGGCCGAAGGCGTGCGGCGGCAGGCCGAGCATAGGGAAGTCATGGGCCGGGAACTGCCCCTGAAAGGCGATGTTGTGGATCGTCATCACCGTGCCCGGCCGCCTGGTGCCGGCATAGTAGAGATAGGCCGGGGCGAGGCCCGCCTGCCAGTCATGGGCGTGCACGATGTCGGGCACGAAGCCCGGCACCAGCCCGAGCCCGACGCCGGAGGCCACCGCCCCCAGCGCCGCGAAGCGCCGCGCATTGTCGGCCCAGTCCAGTCCGTCGGGGCCCATATAGGGTCCCCCGGGCCGGTCATAGAGATGGGGCGCGTCGATCACGAACAGGTCGAGCCCGCCGGCCTTGCCGTCCAGCAGCGTCGCCGGCCCGCCGAACAGGTCGTCGAAGCGGTGCACCGTCTCGCGGTGGCCGAGCGCCGCCATCACGGTGGGATAGCCGGGAATGAGCGTGCGCGTCTCCACGCCATGGCGCCCCAGCGCGGCCGGCAGGGCGCCGGCCACATCGGCGAGGCCGCCGGTCTTCACCAGCGGAAAGACTTCCGAAACGACGGAGAGAACCTTGAACGATGACACGCCCGATCCCGAATCTTGACGTTGAGTGACGTGACGCCGATCGCCGGCGCCTTACAGCGCCAGCTTGTCGATCATGGTCTGGGTGATGAGGCAGATGCCCTTTTCCGTCCGCCGGAAGCGCTTGGCGTCCAGTTCCGGGTCCTCGCCGATGACCAGCCCTTCGGGAATGCGGACATGCGAATCGATCACCACATTCTTCAGCCGCGCCGAGCGGCCGATCTCGACATAGGGCAGGATGACACCATTCTCGATCGAGCCGTAGGAATTGATCCGCACCCCGGTGAACAGCAGCGCCCGGCGCAGCGACGAGCCGGAGATGATGCAGCCGCCCGACACCAGCGAGGAGATCGCCTGTCCGCGCCGGCCCTCATCATCATGCACGAACTTGGCCGGCGGGGTGATCTCGGCATAGGTCCAGATCGGCCAGTCGCGGTCGTAGAGGTCGAGCTCGGGGACGACGCCGGTGAGGTCGATATTGGCCTCCCAATAGGCGTCCACCGTGCCGACATCGCGCCAATAGGGGGCGGTCTCCTGGTCGGAACGTACGCATGAGCGCGAGAAATGATGCGCCGAGGCGGTGCCGTTCTTGACGATGTAGGGAATGATGTCCTTGCCGAAATCATGCGTCGACAGCGGGTCGGCGGCATCGCGGCGGAGCTGGTCGATCAGGAACTTGGTCTCGAAGACATAGATGCCCATCGAGGCCAGCGCCTTGTCCGGCCGGCCGGGCATGGCGGGCGGGTCCTTCGGCTTTTCCAGGAAGGAGATGATGCGGTCCTTCTCGTCGACATGCATGACGCCGAAGGCGCTCGCCTCCTCCCGCGCCACTTCCAGGCAGCCCACCGTCACGTCGGCGCCGGTGTCGACATGCTGCTGGAGCATGATCTCGTAGTCCTGCTTGTAGACGTGGTCGCCGGCCAGGATGATGATGTGGCGGGTGTCATAGGCCTCGATGATATCGAGGTTCTGATACACCGCGTCCGCCGTCCCCAGATACCACATGGTTTCCGAGACGCGCTGGCTCGCCGGCAGCACATCGAAGCTCTCATTGCGCTCGTGGCGCAGGAAGTTCCAGCCGCGCTGCATGTGCCGGATCAGGCTGTGCGCCTGGTACTGGGTGGCGACGCCGATGCGGCGAATGCCGGAATTGATGGCATTGGAGAGCGTGAAGTCGATGATCCGCGACTTGCCGCCGAAATAGACAGCCGGCTTGGCGCGCCGGTCGGTCAGTTCCATCAGGCGGCTGCCACGGCCGCCAGCGAGAACATAGGCCATCGCGGAGCGGGCCAGTGGGGCATTCTGCATCGTCGGCCGTGCCATGTGGCGTCATCTCCCTCAGTTCAGGTTCGGCTTGGGTAGGTCGGCCGTGTCGGCGCGGCTTTCCGGTTCCCATTTGAAATAGAGCGTGGCGAGCGGCGGCAGCACCAGCGCGGCGCTGGCCGGCAATCCGTGCGCCGGCTCGTCCACCGCCGTCACCTCGCCGAGATTGCCCATGCCCGAGCCGCCATAGAGCGCGGCATCGGTGTTCAGGATTTCGCGCCAGCGGCCGGCGCGCGGCAGGCCAACGCGGTAGTCGGAGCGCGGCACCGGGGTGAGGTTCGCCACCATCACGATGGGCGCGTCGTCGGCCTCGCCATAGCGGGCCCAGGCAAAGACCGATTGCTGGCGGTCATCCACCACGATCCAGCTGAAGCCCTCCGGCTCGCAGTCGCGGGCGTGCAGGGCCGGCTCCTCGCGATAGACGAGGTTGAGGTCGCGCACGAGCAGCTGCATGCCGCGATGGTGCGGGCCCATGCCGACCAGGTGCCAGTCGAGCGAGCGCTCCTCGCTCCATTCCCGGCGCTGGGCGAATTCCTGGCCCATGAACAGCAGCTTCTTGCCGGAATTGGCCCACATCATCCCGTAGCCGGCACGCATATTGGCGAATTTCTGCCAGTCGTCGCCCGGCATGCGGGTGAGGATGGTGCCCTTCCCGTGCACCACCTCGTCATGCGAGAGCGGCAGCACGAAATTCTCCGAGAAGGCGTAGGTGACGCCGAACGTCACCTTGTCGTGGTGCCAGGGGCGGTAGATCGGCTCGGTCGACAGATAGTCGAGCGTGTCGTGCATCCAGCCCATGTTCCATTTGAAGCCGAAGCCCAGCCCGCCGGCGAACACCGGCTGCGAGACGCCGGCCCAGGAGGTCGATTCCTCGGCAATGACCACCGTGCCGGGATGCTCGGCATAGATGATCTCGTTGGCCCGGCGCAAAAACGACACCGCGTCCTTGTTGTCGTTCGAGCCATCGGGGTTGGGCGACCATTCCCCGTGCTTGCGCGAATAATCGAGATAAAGCATCGAGGCCACCGCATCGACGCGCAGCCCGTCGACATGGAAGCGGTCGAGCCAGTACAGCGCGTTGGCGATCAGCATATTGGCGACTTCCCGCCGGCCGAAGTCGTAGATCGCCGTATTCCAGTCCGGGTGGAAGCCGCGCTGCGGGTCGGAATGCTCGTAGAGCGGGCCGCCGTCGAAATGCGACAGGCCGTGAATGTCGGTGGGGAAATGCGCCGGCACCCAGTCGAGGATCACCGACAGCCCCGCCTGATGCGCCTTGTCGACAAAGCGGGCAAAGCCGGCCGGGTCGCCGAAGCGGCTGGTCGGGGCAAACAGGCCGATCGGCTGGTAGCCCCAGGACGCGTCCAGCGGGTGTTCGGAAATCGGCAGCAGCTCGATATGGGTGAAGCCCATCCACTGCACATAGGGGATCAGCTGGTCGGCCAGCTCGTCATAGGTGAGAAAGCGGTTTTCCTCGCCGCGCCGCCACGAGCCCAGATGCACCTCATAGGTGCTCATCGGCTTGCGGCGCGCCTCGCCCTCGGCACGGGAGGCGATGTGGTCGGCATCGCTCCACTCGAACGTGTCGGTGCGCGCCACGATCGAGCCGGTGGCGGGGCGGAACTCGCCGGCGAAGCCGAACGGGTCGGCCTTCAGCGGCAGCAGCCGCCCATCGGCGGAAACGATCTCGTATTTGTAGATCGTGCCCTCGCCGACGCCGGGGGCGAAAATCTCCCACAGCCCGCTGTCGACGCGCTTGCGCATCTGGTGGCGGCGCCCGTCCCACTGGTTGAAATCGCCCACCACCGAGACCCGCGCCGCATTCGGCGCCCAGACGGCGAAGCGCACGCCGTCGATCCCCTCGTGGGAATCGGGATGGGCGCCAAGCCGCTCATAGAGGGTGCGATGGGTGCCCTCGACCAGCAGGTGGTCGTCGAGCGGGCCGAGTACGGGCGGGAAGGAATAGGGATCGTCGAGAAGCCATTCCCCGCCCTCGTTGCGGGCGCGCAGGCGGTAGCGCGCCCAGGCCGGGCGGCCGGGGACCAGCCCCTCGAAGAAGCCGGCGCCGTGCCGGAGCTCCAGCACGGCAATGGCCGCCCCATCCGGTTCGATCGCTTCCAGCGTCCGCGCATGCGGGACGAAGGCGCGCAGGACCAGACCTTGCGGCGACTCGTGCGGCCCCAGCAGGGAAAACGGATCGTGATGGCGGCCTGCGACGAGAGCGTCGACCTCCCGTTCGGGCGCCTGCCACGGATGCATCACTGCGAACCCTTCCTGAGCCGAAACACCGGGGACAAGCCCCGTGCGCAGTGAAGGTTCCTCTACCGCCAACACAAAGTCCACACGTCGCAGCCACATAACGCGGCATCAGGTAAACGCCGCGCTACCGGCGGGGGGCCGGCGATAGGCAGACCCGCGGGAGAGCGAGGCCCCCCGCAGGTCGCCCGGCGCTGCGGCAAGGCGCAGGCGCGCCGCCGGCGGTGAGGCCGGCGGCGCGGCAGGTCAGCGGACCGTCCGCACCGGGACGTTCCAGATGTCCTTGGCGTATTCGGAAATGGTCCGGTCGGAGGAGAACCAGCCCATATTGGCGGTGTTGATGAGGCTCGACGTCCACCACGCCGGCCGGTTGTTCCAGCGCGCATCAACCTGGCGCTGGGCGTCCCAATAGGCGTCGAAATCGGTCGTGACCAGGAAGTAGTCGTGGTAGCGCAGCGCGTCGACCAGCGGCTTGAAGCGGTCCGGCTCGTCCGGCGAAAACACGCCCGAGCCGACCGCATCCAGCACCTCGCCAAGATGATGCGAGTTGCGGATCGAGCCGGCCTCGTCGACGCCGGCGGCGCGGCGCAGCTCAACCTCCTCGGCGGTCAGGCCGAAGATGAAGATGTTGTCGTCGCCGACATGCTGCTTGATCTCGACATTGGCGCCGTCGAGCGTGCCGATGGTGAGCGCGCCATTGAGCGCCATCTTCATGTTGCCGGTGCCGGAGGCTTCCATGCCGGCGGTGGAGATCTGCTCCGACAGGTCCGCCGCCGGGATCACCATTTCGGCGAGGCTGACATTGTAGTTGGGCAGGAACACCACCTTCAGCAGGTCGCGCACCGTGGGGTCGTCATTCACCACCTTCGCCACGTCGTTGGCCAGCTTGATGATGAGCTTGGCCATCTGGTAGCTCGCCGCCGCCTTGCCGGAGAAGATTTTCACCCGCGGCGCCCAGTTCTTCGCCGGGTTGGCGCGCATCGCGTCATAGAGCGCGATGGTCTCCAGCACGTTCAGCAGCTGGCGCTTGTATTCGTGGATGCGCTTGATCTGCACGTCGAACAGCGCGCCGGGATTGACCTTGATGTCGAGCCGGTCGCGGATGAGCCGGGCCAGCGCCACCTTGTTCTGACGCCGCACCGCCATGAAGCGGTCCTGCAGCGCGGAATCTCCCGCCAGGGCTTCCAGCTTGGTGAGCTGGGAATAGTCGTCCAGCACGCCCGGCCCGCAGACCTCGACCAGCAGGTTGGTGAGGCCCGGATTGGCCTGGTAGAGCCAGCGGCGGAAGGTGATGCCGTTGGTCTTGTTGTTCATCCGCTCGGGGAACAGGCGGTAGAAATCCTTGAACACCGTGGTGGTCATCAGGTCGCTGTGCAGCGCCGCGACGCCGTTGATCGAGTGCGAGCCGAGAAAGGCGAGATTGCCCATCCGCACCCGCCTTCCATGGTCTTCCTGGATCAGCGACACCGAGCCCAGCAGCGCGTCGTCGCCGGGGAATTCGGTGCGCACCCGCTCCAGATGCTTGGCGTTGAGCTGGTAGATGATCTGCATGTGGCGCGGCAGCACCCGCTCCATCAGCGGCACCGGCCAGGTCTCCAGCGCCTCCGGCAGCAGCGTGTGGTTGGTGTAGGAGATGGTCCGCACCGTGATGTCGAACGCCTCGTCCCACTCGATGTCGTTCTCGTCGACCAGCACCCGCATCAGCTCGGCGACGGCGATGGCGGGGTGGGTGTCGTTAAGCTGGATCGCCACCTTGTCCGGCAGCGAGCGCACATCGCCGAAGCTGTCGACATGGCGGCGGATCAAATCGTGCAGCGAGGCGGCGGTGAAGAAATATTCCTGCCGCAGCCGCAGCTCCTGCCCCGCCGGCGTGGCGTCGGAGGGGTAGAGCACCTTGGAGATCGCCTCGGCCTTCACCTGGTTGACCAGCGCGCCGACATGGTCGCCCTGGTTGAAGGCGTCGAGCCGGATCGGGTCGGCCGCGCGGGCCGACCACAGGCGCAGCGTGTTCACATGCCGCCCGCGCCAGCCGACGATCGGCGTGTCATAGGCGACCGCCTCCACCGTCTCGGCCGGATGCCAGACCTGCTTCTTGCGCTCGCCGCCCATGGCGATCGCCTCGACCGAACCGCCGAAGCCGATGTCGTAATAGACCTCGGGCCGCTCGAATTCCCAGGGGTTGCCGAAGGACAGCCAGTCCTCGGGATATTCCTGCTGCCAGCCATTCTTGATCATCTGGCGGAACAGGCCGTTCTCGTAGCGGATGCCGTAGCCATAGGCGGCGATGGAGAGCGTCGCCATGCTGTCCATGAAGCAGGCCGCGAGCCGGCCCAGGCCGCCATTGCCCAGCGCCGCGTCCGGCTCCACCTGCCGCAGCCGGTCGAGATCGACGCCGAGATCGCCCAGCGCCGAGCGCGCGGTCTCCAGCATCTCGATATTGGTCAGCGCGTCGAACAGCAGCCGGCCGATGAGGAACTCCAGGGAGAGGTAGTAAACCCGCTTGCGCCCTTCCGAATAGGTCTGGCGGGTGGAGGTGATCCAGCGGTCGACGATGCGGTCGCGGGTGGCGAAGGCGGTGGCGAGGAACCAGTCGCGATCGCTCGCGGCGGCCGGGTTCTTGCCCACCGCATAGGTGAGCTTCGAGATTACCGCCGCACGGAACTTGGCGACCTCGTCGCCCTGCGCGGAAATCGGGCGGGCGGAGTTCTCCGGCGTGTCCAGCATCTTCTCTTCAACCTCGACTGACATGTGCAGCTTGTGCTCCCGTTGCGGCTTGCCTTCCCCCTGTGGGGCGGAAGCGCCGCCTGATCTCACCTGTGCCGGATGCAACCTTTTGGCCAACTCAACCGGCGCGGGGTTCCCGTTCCAGGGCGGCCAGGGCGAGCACCAGCCATCCGAGGATGAGCATAGTCCCGCCAATGGGCGCGGCCATAGGAAATATCACGATGTCCCAGAGCGCCCGCAGCGCCAGCGCCCCGCTGAACAGCACCGTGCCCAGCGCGATGATGCCGGCCCCGACGCTGGCGAAGGACCAGCCCGGCCCGCGCACCACCGCCAGCGCGCAGCCCCCCACCACGGCGCTCGCCCCCAGCATGAGGAAGGTCGCCGCCGTGGTCAAATTCGGCTCGGCGGTCAGATGCGCCCCCCCCGCCGCCGCCGCCACCCCGGCCGCGCCCATCAGGCCGGCGAGAAACACCAGAAGTCGGCGAAAGGCATTCATGGCTCTGCTCCGCTTGGCTGGCCGTCCGTGGCGATGACGTGGAAGAAGGTTCCCGAGACCCACCCCCGGCGAGCCCCCGCATTCCCCATCTCCTTACCCTGACCATCGCTCAGCGCGACCAGCGGCGCATCGTCGCCCGCTTGTGTGACGCTGGCATAATGGAACTCGTGGCCGCGCAGCCCTGTCCCCGCCGGGCCCAGCGGCGAGGCGTCCAGCGTCACCGCCCGCCGGTAGCCGAGATTGAGCCGGCGCTTGGCAAAGCTGGTGGCATGGCCGAGCAGGCCGAGCATGGCGTGCTCGCGGCCCTGCGCATCGGCGATCGACTGGCCCAGCACCATGAAGCCCCCGCATTCGCCATGCACCGGCCGCGTCCGGGCGAAATGGCGCACCCCATCGAGAAAGCGGGAGGCTTGCGCCAGCCTTTCCCCGTGCAGTTCGGGATAGCCGCCGGGCAGCCAGCAGGCATCCGCCGCCGGATCGGGCGCGTCATCGGCGAGCGGCGAGAACGGCAGGATCTCCGCCCCGGCCCGCCGCCAGCCGGCGACAAGGTGCTCATAGGCGAAGGAAAAGGCCACGTCCTGCGCCAGCGCGATCCGCTGGCCGGGCGGCGCCAGCGCCACCGGTGCCGGGCCGGACGCGGGCAGCGGCGCCCCCAGCGCGCACAGCGCGTCGAGGTCGATATGCGCTTCCGCCCGTTCCGCCAGCGCCGCGAGTTGTTCGGCCAACGCGGGGTGCTCGCCCGCCTGCACCAGGCCGAGATGCCGCTCGGGCAGGCGCACCGCCCCATCGCGCGGCAGGCTGCCCAATATCTGGATGCCCAGCGCCGCGATGGCGGCACTCGCCTGCAGGCGATGCCGCTCGCTGGCGACCTGGTTGAGGATGACCCCGGCGACGCGCACGCGCGGGTCGTGGGTGGCGAATCCCCGCACCACGGCGGCGGCCGATTGCGACTGGCCCGAAATATCGACCACCAGCACGACTGGCAGGCCGAGCCGGGCGGCAAGGTCGGCCGCCGCGCCGCTGCGCCCCGGTTCGCCCTCGATGCCGTCGAACAGGCCCATCGACGCCTCGATGAGCACGATCTCCGCCCCCGTCCCCGCCTCCGCCGCCAGCGCGTCGATGAGGGCGGGCGGCATGGCGAAGCTGTCGAGGTTCAGCCCCGGCAGGCCGGTGGCGGCGGCGTGGAAGGCGGGGTCGATATAGTCCGGGCCGGACTTGGTCGCCCGCACCCGCACGCCGCGCGCCCGCAGCGCCGCCGCGACCCCGAGCGTCACCGTGGTCTTGCCCGAGCCCGAGCGCGGCGCGGCGATGATGACGGCGCGGGCGGTCATGTGGCGGCTCCGGCGAGGTCGCGGCTGCCCCCTCTCCGCGACGGGGAGAGGGTCGGGGTGAGGGGTTGTTGAGCGCGGCTACCCGGCTTCCCCTCACCGGCCCGCTGCGCGGGCCACCTCTCCCCGACGGGGAGAGGGAAAGACAAGCCCGCCCTCATTCCCGCCCCCGGAAGCGGCGCTGATAGGCGGCGTCATAGAGCGCGCTCTCGCGAAAATTCTCCGGCGCCAGCGCCCGGCCCACCAGGATGAGCGCGGTGCGCTCCACCGGCTCCCTCGCCACTTTCGCAACGATGTCATCAAGCGTGCCAGACATCACCCGCTCGGTCGGCCGGCTCGCCTCCACCACGACCGCCACCGGGCAGTCCCTGCCATAGAGCGGCGCCAGTTCCGCCACCACCTGCTCCAGCGCATGGATGGCGAGATGGATGGCCAGCGTCGCCCCGGTCGCGCCGAAGGCGGCCAGCGTCTCGCCCGCCGGCATCGCCGAGGCGCGACCGGAGACGCGGGTGATGACGAGGCTCTGCGCCAGACCGGGCACGGTGAGTTCGCGCCCCAGCACCGCGCTGGCGGCGGCGAAGGCCGGCACGCCGGGGGTGAGCGTGTGGGAAATCCCGTGCTTTTCCAACCGCCGGACTTGCTCGGCCACCGCCGAATAAATGGAGAGGTCGCCCGAGTGCAGCCGCGCCACATCGTGCCCCGCCGCCTGCGCCGCGACGAATTCCGCCTCGATCTCGTCGAGCGAGAGCGGGGCCGTGTCGACGATCCGCGCGCCTTGCGGGCACCAGCCGAGCACGTCGGGCGGCACGATTGAACCGGCATAGAGGCAGACCTCGCAGCGGGCGATGAGGTCGCGCCCGCGCAGCGTCATCAGGTCCGCCGCGCCCGGCCCGGCGCCGATGAAATGCACGGTCACGATGTCTGCGCCTCCTTCTCCGCTTCCCGCGCGAAGGCGCAGGTCACGGGTCCTAACACGAAGCGCGGGCCGATCAGCGCCGAACGCCGCCCGGCCACGGCGAGGGCCGAGGCTTCGGCGACCGAAGGCACGCCCATCAGCGCCACCACGCGCTCGGAATGCGTCATCGCCCGCGTGCCCGCCGCCTCCAGCTGGCGCTGCGGCACCATGACAAGCAGCAGGCCGAGATCGAGCGCCGCCTTGATGATGCCGGCCTCGCTGCCCTTCGCCGCCGGCGTCGCCATCAGCGAGATGTCGCACAGCTTGACGCCGTGGCGCTCCATCGCCCCGCGCATGGCCGCGCACACCTCCTCCGAGGTGACGCCGCGTCGGCTGCCAATGCCGGCGACGATCATGAGACCTCCCCCGGCTTGGTCCAGCTCCATTGCGTCACCGGCATGGCCGGCCGCCAGCCGGTGAGCCCGCCCACCGGCACCGCCCGGGCGACGGAAAGGCGCAGCAGGTCGCCGCCCAGCGCGGCATGGCGGGCGATCAGCAGCGCCTCGGTCTCCAGCGTCACCGCATTGGCGACCAGCCGGCCGCCGGGCCTGAGCGCGGCCAGCGCCGCCTCCAGCACGCCGGGCTCGCCCGCCCCGCCGCCGACAAAGATCGCGTCCGGCGCCGCAAGCCCCGCCAGCGCCTCGGGCGCTTTCCCCTCGATGATCTCCAGCCCCGGCACGCCGAGCGCCGCCGCATTGCGCCGCGCCCGCGCCGCCCGCTCCGGGCGTTCTTCGATGCCGATGGCGGTGAGCGAGGGATCGGCCAGCATCCATTCAATGCCGATCGACCCCGCCCCGGCGCCGATGTCCCACAAAAGCTCGCCCCGGCGGGGCGCGAGGGCGGCAAGCGTCACCGCGCGGATCTCGCGCTTGGTCAATTGCCCGTCATGCTCGAACAGATCGTCCGGCAGCCCCGGCGTCAGCGGCACGATACGCGCGCCCTCCCCCGCCGCCACCTCGATGGCGAGCAGGTTCAGCGGATCGATATCCGCAAGCGCGAAGCCTTCGGCCACGGCGCGGCGCAGCCGCTCGCGCGGGCCGCCCAGCGCCTCCAGCACGGTGAGACTTGAACCGCCAAAGCCGCTTTCCGCCAGCAGGCGCGCGATCTCGCCCGGCCCGGCGCCGTCCGAGGTCAGCACCAGCAGCCGCCGGCCGGGATGCAGATGCGCCCGCACCAGATCGAGCGAACGGCCATGCACGGTGAGACAGGTCACGTCCGCCAGCGGCCAGCCGAGCCGGGCGGCGGCGAGGCTGAAGGCGGACGGCGCGGGAAAGGCGCGCATCTCATCGGCCGGCACATGCCGCGCCAGCGTGGCGCCGACGCCGTGCAGGAACGGATCGCCCGAGGCCAGCACGCAGACGCGCCGCCCGCGCGACGCCAGCACCTCGTCAATGCCGCGCGCGAACGGGCTCGGCCAGGCCCGCGCCTCGCCCTTCACCGCCGCGCCGGCGAGCGCCAGATGCCGCGCCCCGCCGAACACGACCGAAGCCGCCTCCACCGCCGCCCGCGCGGCGGGCGAGAGGCCGTCCAGCCCATCCTCGCCAATGCCGACAAGTGTGAGCCAGCGGCCGCCGTCGATGAGGGCGGGTTCGGCAGTTGACGCGGCGCAGGCGATGGTTTCACTGCCGGGCATGGACGCACCCCCCTCGATCCGGGAAACCGGCGCCCCGCGCCTGCTCATCCTCGGCGGCACCGCCGAGGCCCGCGAACTCGCGGCGGCGTTGCAGGCGCGCGGAACCTTCGCGGTCAGCCTGTCGCTTGCCGGGCGCACGCGCAACCCGCTGCCCCAGTCCGCCCCCACCCGCTCGGGCGGCTTCGGCGGCGTCGACGGCCTCGAAGCCCATTTGCGGGCGGAACGCATCGACGCGCTGGTCGACGCCACCCACCCCTTCGCCGCCACCATGTCGCACCACGCGCATGAGGCCGCCCGCCGTGCCGGCGTGCCGCTCCTCGCTTTGCAACGCCGCGAATGGCAGCGCCAGCCCGGCGATATCTGGCGGGAGGCCGCCACCATTCCCGAGGCGGTGGAAAAGCTCGGCCCCGCCCCGCGCCGTGTGCTGGTCGCGCTCGGCCGCAACGAGGTGCGGGCGCTGGAAGCCGCCCCCCAGCACGCCTGTCTCGTGCGCAGCATCGATCCGGTGGAGCCGCCGCTCGCCGTGCCGCAGGCCCGCTATATCGAGGCACGCGGCCCCTTCGCGGAGGCCGACGAGCACGCTTTGCTCACCGCCCACCGCATCGACGCCATCCTGTCCAAGAACAGCGGCGGGGAAGCGACCTATGGCAAGATCGCGGCCGCCCGCGCGCTCGGCATCGAGGTAATCATGGTCGCCCGGCCGGCACGGCCCGAGGTCGAGACGGTCGACAGCGTGGACGGGGTGCTGGAGTGGCTGGAGCGCCTCCCTCATCACTCCTCCCCGGCGCGGCGCGGGGTGTAGACCAGCGCCGGCAGGCCGGGCCGCTCCACCAGCCGCGTCTCCGGCGAACCGACGATGATGCAGGTCGCCATATCGGCCATATGGCCGCGCGCATTCGCCAGCGGCACCACCCGCATGCGTTCGTCTGGCCGCCCCACCGCACGGCCGAAGATCACAGGCACGCTGGCCGGCAGCTCGGCGCGCAGAATGTCGAAGGCGGTGTCGAGCTGGTGCGGGCGGGCTTTCGACACCGGGTTGTAGAAGGCCATCGCAAAGCCGGCCTGCGCGGCGAGCCGCAGCCGCTTCTCGATCACCTCCCAGGGCTTCAGATTGTCCGAGAGCGAGATGGCGCAGAAATCATGCCCCAGCGGCGCGCCGCATTTGGCCGCCACCGCCAGCATGGCGGTGATTCCCGGCACGATGACGAGATCGAGCGCCCGCCACTCGCTCGGGCCGGCCTCGATCGCCTCGATCACCGCCGCCGCCATGGCAAACACGCCGGGATCGCCGCCCGACACCATCGCCACCGTGGCGCCGCCAGCGGCATGCGCCAGCGCCGCGCCGGCGCGGGTCAGTTCCTCGCGATTGTCGGAAGGATTGCGCGTCTGCCCCTCGCGCACCGGCACGCGGGCGAGATAGGGCTCGTAGCCATACAGCGCTTCGGCTTGTGCCAGCGCCGCGCTCGCCTCGGGGATGAGATAGCGCGCCTCGCCCGGCCCGAGGCCGACGATGAACAGTTTGCCCTTGGCCATCAGCGCGTCTCCCAGCCCGGCACCAGCACGATGGCGAAATAGGGCGCGGGCGCATCGCCCCGCGTCTCCAGCTTTTCGCACAGGCTGCCACTCATCGTGCCGCGCTCGACATAGAGCGCCCGCTCCAGCCGTCCGGCAACCGCGAGCGCGCGGCGGATCTTCGGCAAATTGCGCCCCACCTTCATGATGACGGCCGCATCGGTGCCCTGCAGCCGGCGCGCGAGTTCCGCCTCGTTGAGGGTGCCCGGCAGCACGCTCAGCACATCATCGCCCTGCGCGATCGGCGTTCCCGCCTGCGACCAGCAGCCGGACATGCCGGTGACGCCGGCAATGACCTCGGTGGGAAAGCGATGCGCCAGCCGCACATGCAGATGCATGTAGGAGCCGTAGAACAGCGGGTCGCCTTCCGACAGCACCGCCACGGTGCGCCCGGCCGCCAGATGCGCCGCCACCGCCTGCGCGGCGTCCTCATAGAAGCCAGTGATCGCCGTGCGATAGGGCGCCTCGTCCTTCGGCATCTCCGTCGTCACGGGGTAGCCGAGCGGCAGTTCCTCCGCCCCGGGTCGGAAATGGGCGTGGGCGATGGCGCGGGCATGGCTGCCATTGCCGAGCTTGGCGAAATAGGCGACGACATCGGCCTCGCCCAGCGCCCGCACCGCCTTCAGCGTCATCAGCTCCGGGTCGCCCGGCCCGACGCCGACGCCGATCAGCCGCCCCTGCGCGGTCTCGCTCATAGGCCCGGCCTCGCCAGCGCGTTCACCGCCGCCGCCGTCATGGCGCTGCCCCCGAGCCGGCCGCGCACCACCAGCCAGGGCACGCCGTGATCGCCCAGCGCCAGCGCGTCCTTCGATTCCGCCGCGCCGACAAAGCCGACGGGGATACCCAGAATCGCCGCCGGCTTCGGCGCCCCGGCATCGAGCATTTCCAAGAGGCGGAACAGCGCGGTGGGCGCGTTGCCGATGGCGATGACAGCGCCGTCCATATGGTCGCGCCACAGTTCCAGCGCGGCGGCCGAGCGGGTGGTGCCGAGCCGCTCGGCGAGTTCGGGCACGTCAGGCTCGCGCAGGGTGCAGATCACCTCATTGTTCGCCGGCAGCCGGGCGCGGGTGACGCCATGCGCCACCATCTGCGCGTCGCACAGGATCGGCGCGCCGGCCTTCAACGCGTTGCGGGCGGCCCGCACCAGATCGGGCGCGAAATCGATGGCGAAGGCGGCCTCCACCAGCCCGCAGGCATGGATCATCCGCACCGCCACATCCGCCTCGTCAGGCGTGAAGCGGCCGAGTTCGGCCTCCTCGCGGATGATGGCGAAGGAGCGCTCATAGATCGCATTGCCGTCGCGCTCATAATCGAACGGGGTGGACACTCAGGCCAGATCCTTCTGCAATGTCTCGCGCAGCTGCGCGACGGGCACGATGCGGGCGGGCACATCGCGCGGCGTGCCTTCGACCACGAGACCCGCCCCTTCGTCCAGCCCCACGATGGTCAGCGCCGCCTTTGCGGGGTGGGCGCAGCCCTTCGGACAGCCGGAAATGTGGAGATCGCGCCCGTCGAGCAGCGGCACCAGCGTCGCCGCCAGCGCGTGGGTGTCGAGCCGCGCCGAGGCGCAGGCGGGGCGCCCGGCGCAGGCAAAGACGCGCCGGCGCGGATCGTTGGCGTCGGTGAGGAAACCGAGCCCCGCCGCCATCGCGCGCAGGGTTTCCGCCGCCTCAGGCGCGAGCCCGATCAGCATCAGCGCCCGCCCGGCGGCGGGCTCGACCTCGGTCCCGCCCGCCCGACGCGCGGCGTCCATCAGTTTCGCCAGCACCGCCGCCCGCACCTGCCCGAATTCAAGCCCGAGGCCGAGGGCGACGCCGCCATCGGTCAGCGGATGCAGCCCCACCGGGTCGACGCCCGCATCGCCCACCGGGACCGGCGGGGCGAGGCCGAATTCGGCGCGCAGGGGCGCGATCCCCTCCGCCGCCGCCACTTCCGTCATCCGCGCCGACATGCCCCGTGCCGCCAGCCGCTGCAGCAGCGCGATGACCACCGCCGCCGCGCGCTCCGCTTCAACCGCGCCGAGCGGCACGCCGGCCAGCGCGAGGGAAAGCCCCCCTTCCCCGGCGCTCACCGCGATATCCGCCTTCAGCCCGCCGAGCCGGAGCCGCCCGCCGCCATCGACAACGACCGAGGTTTTTGGCGCAAGGTGCGGCACGAGAGGCGCGGCGCCGTCAGAAATCGACCGCGCCAGCGGGCGCGGGTCGAAGCGCGCCGAAGGGTCCTGCCCCGCCAGCGCGCTCACCTCCACCGGAAAGCCCTGCGGCACCGCGATGCCGAGCGCCGCCACCGCCTCGGCAAGGCCCGGCGCGGTGGCCGGCGTCAGCCCGCGCAGCTGCAGCTTGCCGCGCGCCGTCACCTCAAGGATTCCGTTGCCGCGATCGGCCGCGAGAAGCGCCAGCCCGGCGAGCTGGTCGAGGTTGAGCGGCGCCAGCGGCTGCAGCCGCGCCAGCAGCCCGTCGCCGGTTTGCATCGGTTCCGGCAGGCTCGGGCAGGCGCCCCGGCGCATGGTTGGAATCGCGCTCATTCCGCCGCCTCCCCGGCGAGCGTGGCGAGATCGGACCCGACATCGTTGCGGCGGGGGTGCCAGAGCCCCTTGTCGCGCGCGCCCTCGAACCGCGCCGCGACGAAGCGCGCCGCCTCGGGCGAGGCCTCCATCAGAAAGTCCCGCACGCCGGCATCGCCGACATAGGCGGCGTGCAGCGCGTCGATCAGGTGGCCCGGCACCGCGCGCGTCGCCTCGGCGAAGCCGATCAGCCGGTCCACCGTTTCCGCCATCTCCGCCGCCCCGCGCGGGCCGTGGCGGGTGAGTCCTTGCAGGTAGCGCGGGTTCACCCGCCCCCGCACGATCCGCGCCAGCGCCGCCGCCAAAGGGCGGGCCTGCGGCCGGGCGGGATCGGAGGTGTCCAGCACCACGAGGTCCGGCGTACGGCCGAGCCGTTCCGCCGCCGCCGCGAAGCCGCCGATGAAGGCGAGATCGGCATCGCCTTCCAAGAGGTCGCGGCCGGGATCGTCGGCGCCGTGCACCAGCAGATCCGCCGCCGCCACCCGCGCGGCAAAGTCGCCCGCCGGGCGGGCCGTGCCCTCCGCCCCGCCATAGGCATGCGAGGCGCTGGCGAGATAGGCGGCGCCCAACGCCTCCCGCTCCATTCCGTCGGCGCGGCGTTCCAGCCCGGCGCCATAGGCCCCCGGCGCGGTGCCGAAAATCCGCGCCGCCCCCTCGCCCGCCGCGCGCAGCGGGTTTTCCTCGTTGCTCTCCTCGCGCCGCGCCACCGCCCGCAGCGCGGCGTCGATGAGCGCGATCTGCGCCGGGAACAGGTCGCGGAACAGGCCGGAAATGCGGAAGGTGACATCGACGCGCGGGCGCCCCAGCACGGCCGGCGGCAGCACCTCGATGCCGGTGACGCGGCCCGAGCCCGGGTCCCACACCGGCCGGGCGCCGATCAGCGCCAGCCCCTGCGCGATCTCCTCGCCGCCGGTGCGCAGCGTGGCGCTGCCCCAGAGGTCGAGCACGAGGGAACGCGGCCAGTCGCCATGCGCCTGCGCATAGGCGCGCACGATCTCGTCGGCCGCCAGCCGGCCGAGATCCATCGCGGTGGCGGTCGGCAGGGCGCGGGGATCGCTGGTGAACAGGTTCCGCCCGGTCGGCATCACGTCTGAGCGCCCGCGTCCCGGCGCGCCGGCCGGCCCGGCGGGCACGCGGCGGGCGTCCAGCGCCGCCAGCAGCCCGTCGCGCTCGGCCTCCCCGCACAGCCCCCGGCCATAGACATGGAAGCCGTCCTTCAGCCGCATCTCCTTGATGTCGCAGAGAAAGGCGTCGATCTGCTTGAGCGCCTCCTCCGGGTCGGCATCCGCGTCGAGCCCGGCGTCGCGGGCAAGGCCGGTGCGGGTCGCCTCTTCCACGATCAACCGGGCGAGACGCGCGCGGCGGCGCCCGTCGAGCCCGTCGGCCTGCGCGTACTCATCGACCAGCCGCTCCAGCGCGGCGGCGTCGCCGGCGAGGCCGGCCTCCTGTGTCGGCGGCGGCAGATGGCCGAGCGTCACCGCCGCGATCCGCCGCTTCGCCTGCGCCGCCTCGCCGGGATTGGAGACGATGAAGGGATAGATGACGGGGAGCGCGCCCAGCACCAGTTCGGGGAAACAGCCGCGGGTCAGCGCCACATGCTTGCCCGGCAGCCATTCCAGAGTGCCATGCGCGCCCATATGCACGAGCGCGTCGGCGTTCTGCTGCAGCCACAGGCCGAAGGCCAGCAGCCCATGGCGTGGCGGCAGCGCCGGGTCGTGATACTGCGCCCGCCGGTCCGCCGCATCGCCCCGCTCCGGCGCCAGCGCCACGATGACGTTGCCGAAGCGGGCGGCGCGGAAGCGGAAGGCGCCGTCGATCAGGTCGGGGTCGTCTTCGGGCGGGCCCCACGCCGCCGCGACAGCGGCCGCCGCCTCGGGCGGCAGGGTGGCGAGGTGGGCGCGGTAGGCGGAGAGGGAGAGAACCGCGTCATCCTGAGGTGCGAGCGTAAGCGAGCCTCGAAGGATGCCGGTGGAGTGTCCCTCACGACCATCCTTCGAGGCCGCCTGCGGCGGCACCTCAGGATGACGGCGCTCTTGGCGCACCCTCTCCACCAGCGCCTTCTCGTCGCCCGGCACGTCCGCCACCCCGTAGCCGGCGGCTTCCAAATCCACGAGCAGCGCGAGCACGCTCGCGGGCACGTCGAGCCCCACCGCCCAGCCGGTGCGGCCGGGGGCGCCGGCATAGTCCGGCATCAGCACGGTGACGCGGCGCTGCGCGGGCGGGGTCGCCCGCAGCCGGACCAGCGCCGCGACGCGGTCGGCCACCTGCGCCACCCGGTCGGGCACCGGCGCGTTCACCAGCGCGGCGAAGCCGGGCACGGCCGGCATCTCCTGCGGCGCCTTGAAGGAGAGCGCGCCGGCCAGCACCCGCCCGTCGAGTTCCGGCAGCACCACATGCATGGCGAGATCCGCGCTGGTCAGCCCGCGCGCGCCTTCCACCCACGCCGCGCGCTTGGTGGTGGCGAGGATCGCCTGCAGCACCGGCACGTCAGGCGCGTCCAGCACGGTGTCGGCGCCGGGATCGGCGGCGGCGAAGGCGGTCAGCGTCAGGATCGCGGCCGGGTCCATGCCCGCCAGCGCATCGCGCAGGAAGGCGATGGAGACCGGCTCCTTCAGGCTGGCGACGAAGATCGGCCGGGGATCGAGCCCGCGCGCGACGAGCGCGGCGCAGAGCGCGTCGACCGGCGCGGTATCCCCCGCCAACGCCATGGAGCGGTAGAAGATGATCGGGATGGCGGGGCGGGCAGCCTCCAGAAGTGAGAGGCCCTCATCCCCGGGCTTGACCCGGGGACCCAGCGTTTCCGAGGTCGCGAGGCGCGGCCCCTGGGTGGCCGGGTCAAGCCCGGTCCTGAGGGGGCGAGAGCGGGAAACGCGCGACGGAATATCGGCAAGATGTGCCGACGCCACGCTCCCCTCATAAAACCCGGCCAGCGGCAGGTTCTGCGGCGCCGGCGGGGGAGCCGCCATCGCCCGCCCCGCATGGCCAGCGAGCAGCCGCAGCAGCGCGGCCATGTTGCCCGGCCCGCCGGCGCGGAAATAGCCGAGCAGCGCGGCCAGCTCGGCCTCGTCAAGGGTCGAGGCCTCGGCAAGGCGCGGGTCGTCGCGGTCCTCGCCCGGCAGCACCGCCAGCGCGAAGCCGCGCGCGCGCGCCTCGGCGCTGAGCCGGTCGACGCCATAGCGCCACCAGTCGAGCCCGCCGAGCAGCCGCACCACCACGATGCGGGCATGGATCGCCACTTTGTCGATCCAGAGATCGACCGACATCGGATGCCGGAGGTCGCGCAGATTGGCCAGCCGCAGGCTCGGCAGCCCGGCCCCTCCCTGCGGCGCCTGCGCCATGGCGGCGGCGAGCGCGCCGAGGTCGCTGTCGGCGAAGGACACCACCACCATCTCGCCCGGCGTCTGGCCGAGATCGACCGGCTCGACCAGATCGTCGAGGCTGGAGGAGGTGGTGGTGAGGATATGCATGGGGTGGCGGCTCTCCTGAAATCGTCATCCCGGCCGAAGCGCAGCGCCGCGCCGGGATCGGTTGCCGTTCATGCCGGCCGGCGATCCCGGATCGGCCTCGCGGCCGTCCGGGATGACGGGAGGCTCACGCCGCCACGCTCTCTCCGGCGAGGATCGCCTCCACCTTGGCCCGGTCGAGCCCCTTCAGGCCGATGGCGACGAGGCGGCCGGTGCGCGCGCCCGCGCCCCAGGGCCGGTCGAAATGATGCGCCACGCGCGGGCCCACCGCCTGCACCAGAAGCCGCATCTTCTTGCCGGCGACGGGCAAAAACCCCTTCACCCGCAGCACGTCGGCCTCGTCCGCCGCCCGCGCCACCCGCGCCGCGAATTCGGCCGGGTCGGTGATTTCAGGCACCTCGACGACGAAGCTGTCGAAATCGTCATGGTCGTGGTCGAGCTCGTCATCGTGATGCGTCTTGCGGTTCTCGATGTCGTTCTCGGTGCCGATGCCGAGACCCATCAGGATTGCCGGGTCGATCCGCCCGTCGGTCACGCTCACCACCCGCACGCCCTTGGGCAGCTCGGCGTCGAGCGCGGCGCGGGCCTTGGCCTGGCCAGCGGCGTCGATCAGGTCGGCCTTGGTGAGGAGGACGAGGTCGGCGCAGGCGATCTGGTCGTCGAACACTTCCTCGATCGGGTCGTCATGGTCGAGGCTGTCATCGGCCGCGCGCTGGGCGGCGAGCGCGTCATGGTCATGGGCGACACGGCCGGAGGCCAGCGCCTCGCCATCCACCACCGCCACCACGCCGTCCACCGTCACCCGGCTCTTGATCGCCGGCCAGTGGAAGGCCTGCACCAGGGGCTTGGGCAAAGCGAGGCCGGAGGTCTCGATTAGGATGTGGTCGACCTTCGGCACCAGGGCGAGGATGGCGTCGAGCGCCGGCACGAAATCATCCGCCACGGTGCAGCAGATGCAGCCATTGGCCAGCTCGACGATGTTCTCCTCCGGGCAGGTGTCGACGCCGCAGCCCTTCAATATCTCGCCGTCGATGCCGACATCGCCGAACTCGTTGACGATCACCGCCAGCCTTTTGCCACGCGCATTCTCCAGCACATGGCGGATCAGCGTCGTTTTCCCCGAGCCGAGAAAGCCGGTGACGATGGTGCAGGGCACACGGTCGAGCGCGGCGGGATGGGAATCGACGACGGACATAGGGCATCTCCACGAGCAACGGATTCGCGGGATGCGTCGGTCGCGGAAAGGAGCTTCCGCGCGAAGCCGCGCGAACGCGGCTCTGCCTGTCTGCCGGGCACCCCGCCGGCACGCACGACCGGACCACCGGCAGGTCTCCTGGCTCGCGGGTCGCTGCCTCGTCGCCGCCTTCCCGGAGAGGTCTCCAGTGGCTTCCGGCTGAGGCTCGCCGCTCACAGTTGCGGGGGCAGCCGCGGAATTGGGGCCCTGAACATGCCCCGCACCGCATTCCCTCTTCGTCCCTCCCTGGCGGGAGGAAACCGACGGTCGCGGCCACTTAAGGAGGCTTGGCCGGCAAAGTCAAACCGGACGGCGCCGGTTGCCCGGCGGTGCGCCCCGGCTATAGTCCGCCGCTCGCCCGCAGCCGACGACAGGAGCCGACGACGATGACGCCTCGCTTTGCCCCGGCCCGCGCCCCGGCCCTCGTCCCGTGACGCTGACCCTCGTCCTCGGCGGCGCCCGTTCCGGCAAGAGCGCTTATGCCGAGGGTCTTGTCGCCGGCTTTCCGCCGCCCTGGAGCTACATCGCCACCGCGCAGGCCTGGGACGACGAGATGGCCGAGCGCATCGCCTTGCACCGCGCCCGGCGCGGCGCGGGCTGGCAGACGCTCGACGCCCCGCACGACCTTGCCGCAACGCTGAAAGCGCTGCCGTCCGGCCGGCCGGTGCTGGTGGATTGCCTGACCCTCTGGCTGTCCAACCGGATGCTGGCCGAGGCTGATCTCGCCATTGAGTGCGCCGCGCTGGTGGAGGCGCTCGCCAGCCATGGCGGGCCGGTGGTCGTGGTGTCGAACGAGGTCGGGCTCGGCATCGTGCCCGACAACGCGCTGGCCCGCCGCTTCCGCGACGCGCAGGGCCGGCTCAACCAGGGGGTGGCCGCCCGCGCCGACAGCGTGCTCTTCATGGTCGCCGGCCTGCCAATGAAGGTGAAATGATGAGCGACATCTCCCCCGAAGACGCCGCCCGCCACCGCGCCAAGATGGAAAAGCGCAAGGCGGTGCAGGACGCGGAAGTGGCGGAAAAATCCGTCGAGAAGGGCCTGCTCATCGTCCACACCGGCCCCGGCAAGGGCAAGTCGACCGCCGCCTTCGGCCTCGCTCTGCGCACGCTCGGCCAGCCGGACGGGGCCAAGGTCGGCGTGGTGCAGTTCATCAAGGGCGCGTGGGAATCGGGCGAGCGCAGCGCATTGGAGAGTTTTGGCCCGCGCGTGGAATGGCACTCGATGGGCGAGGGCTTCACCTGGGAGACGCAGGACCTCGCCCGCGACATCGCCGCCGCCCGCCGCGCCTGGGACAAGGTGCGGGAGATGATGGACGATCCCGCCATCGGCCTGCTCATCCTCGACGAGCTGAACATCGCCCTGCGCTACGACTACCTCCCGCTGGCCGAGGTGGTGGCGGCGCTCACCGCCCGCCGCGAAGGGCTGCACATCGTCGTCACCGGCCGCAACGCCAAGGCGGAGCTGATCGAGGCCGCCGATCTCGTCACCGAAATGGGCCTCGTCAAACACCACTTCAAAGCCGGGGTGAAGGCGCAGAAGGGCATCGAGTTCTGATGTGGCCGTCACAGCGACCTGCGAAGAATTGGGGCCGGCGATCTCGCATTCTCGCAGCGACATTCCTATGTAATCAACGACGCCGAGTGTTGCGGCGTGACCCTTTGATGGAGAAACGCTTCGATGCGTTCCACCCCTGTCGCGTACCTGTTCTGGTGCTTCGGCCTGATCGGAATCTGCGGCATTCATCGCTTCTATGCCGGCCGCTACTGGACCGGCGCGCTGTGGCTGCTGACGGTCGGCCTGCTCGGCATCGGGCAGATCATCGATCTGTTCCTGATCCCCGGCATGGTGCGCGAGGCCAATCTGGAACGCCGCGTCGACTTTCTCGAAACACGGCGCGGCTGAACGGCCGCCTCTTTGAACAGTCTTATGCGGGCCGCCCTGCCCTCTCCCCATTGGGGAGAGGTGGCCCGCGCAGCGGGTCGGTGAGGGGTCTCCCGGCAGACCGCCCTCCAGCCCCCTCACCCCACCCCTCTCCCCGCCGGGGAGAGGGGGCATGAGCCCTCCCTCTCGCGCCTCCCTCGCCCTCATGTTCCAGGGCACCGGCTCGGATGTCGGCAAGTCGCTGATCGTCGCCGGCCTCGCCCGCGCCTTCACCCGGCGCGGGCTGAAGGTGCGCCCGTTCAAGCCGCAGAACATGTCGAACAACGCCGCCGTTACCGCCGATGGCGGCGAGATCGGCCGCGCGCAGGCGCTGCAGGCCCGCGCCGCCCGCGTGGCGCCGTCCGTCCACATGAACCCGGTGCTGCTGAAACCGCAGAGCGACATCGGCTCGCAGGTCATCGTGCAGGGCCGGGCGCAGGGCACGGCCAAGGCGGCGGACTACCAGACGCTCAAGCCCGCATTGATGGCCGCCGTGCTGGACAGCTATGGCCGGCTGCAGGCCGAGGCCGATCTCGTGCTGGTGGAAGGCGCCGGCTCGGCCTCCGAGATCAATCTGCGCGCCAACGACATCGCCAATATGGGATTTGCCCGCGCGGCGAATGTCCCTGTCATCCTCATCGGCGACATCGACCGCGGCGGCGTCATCGCCAGCCTCGTCGGCACGAAAGCCGTGCTGCCAGAGGACGACGCGACGATGATCCGCGGCTTCCTGGTCAACCGCTTTCGCGGTGACCCCACTCTCTTCGCCGCCGGCATGGAAGAGATCGCCGTCCGCACCGGCTGGGAAGCGCTCGGGCTGATCCCGTTCTTCACCGACGCCCGCCGCCTGCCGGCGGAGGACGCGCTGGCGCTCGACGCCCCGACGCCGGCGAAGCCCGGTGCGCGGGTGAAGATCGCCGTGCCGCTGCTGCCGCGCATCGCCAATTTCGACGATCTCGACCCGCTGGAGGCCGAGCCCGGCGTCGAGGTGGTGCGCGTGCGCCCCGGCACGCCGCTGCCCGCCGATGCCGCGCTCATCCTGCTGCCGGGCTCGAAATCCACCATGGCCGACCTCGCCGATCTCAGGCGCGAGGGCTGGGACATCGACCTCTTCGCCCATATCAGGCGCGGCGGGCGGGTGCTCGGCCTGTGCGGCGGCTACCAGATGCTGGGGCGCACATTGTCCGACCCGGAAGGGGTGGAAGGCCCGCCCGGCAGCGTGGCCGGCCTCGGCCTGTTGGAGGTCGACACCGTGCTCTCGGGCGAGAAGCGGCTGGTCGCCGTCACCGGCACGGCGCAAGGCGTGCCGTTTTCCGGCTACGAGATGCATATGGGCGTGACGGACGGCCCCGGCCGCGCCCGGCCCTTCGCGCAACTCGACGGCGCCGGGCCGGAAGGGGCGGTCTCCCCGGACGGACGGGTGATGGGCACCTATGCCCATGGCCTGTTCACTGATGACCGCCAGCGCGCGCACTGGCTCAGCACCCTCGGCGCGCCGCCGAGCGGGCTCGACTATGAGGCCGGGGTGGAAGCGACGCTCGACGCGCTGGCCGCGCATCTGGAACGGCACATCGACCTCGACCGGCTGCTGGAGATCGCGGCGAACGTCCCTCATGCCCGGGCTTGACCCGGGCCCCCAGCGGCGCGGCCCTCAGGCCACGCAGCATCGCATTCACGGCAGAGGCTGGGTCCGCGGGTCACGCCCGCGGATGAGGGCGTGGGTGGCTCACCACCCCCACGCCACCAGCGCCAGCCCCGCCACCAGCGCCACCATCACCGCATCCGCCGCGCGGTAGAGGGCGAGCGCGCGGCGGATGTCATTGGGGGTGCAGTCATAGCGCCCGCCCTCGCCCATCAGCCCGTCGACCGAGAGCGTACCGCCATAATGGCGCGGCCCGGCGATGGCGATGCAGAGCGCCCCGGCCATCGCCGCCTCCGGCCAGCCGGCATTGGGCGAGCGGTGGCGGGAGGCGTCACGCATCATCGCCTGCCACGCCCGGCGCGGCGAAGCTCCCGGGACGAACAGCGCCCCCACCACGATCAGCACGCCGGAAAGCCGCGAGGCCGGCAGGTTGATCAGGTCGTCGAATCGCGCCGACGCCCAGCCGAAATAGAGGTGCCGCGCATCGCGATGGCCGATCATGCTGTCGGCGGTATTCACCCCCTTGTAGATCGCCGCCCCCGGCAGCCCGCCGATCGCCATCCACAGTGCCGGCGCCACCACCCCGTCGGAATAGTTCTCGGCCAGGCTCTCGATCGCCGCCCGCGCCACCCCGGCCTCGTCCAGCTTGTCCGGGTCGCGCCCGACAATGTGGGACACCGCCCGCCGCCCCTCCTCCAGGCTCGTCTCCAGCCCGTCCGCCACCGCGCCGACGAACTGGTAGAGGCTGCGCTGGGCGAGCAGGCTGGAGCCGGCCAGCGCCGCCAGCACGAGGCCAAGCGGCAGCTTCATCGCCAGGCCCTGCACCAGCAGCCCGGCCCCGCCGCTCGCGGCGACGATCACCACCAGCGCCCCCACCCCGGCGAGCCGCCTCTCGCGCGGGGCGGCGGCGTCGCGGTTGACATGGCGGTCGAGAGCGCCGATCAGCCGGCCGATCCACATCACCGGATGCCCGATCCGGGCGAGCAAAAACGAGGGATAGCCAAACGCGGCCTCGAACAGCAGCGCCGCCAGGGTTAAACCAAGAGTAAGTTCGAGGCTCATCGGAAGTGATTCTCTCGGTCGTGATTCTCTCGCCACCGCTTCCGGGATAGACGAATCCACCGGCCGTGCGGCACCACCATTTCCGCCCGCGCCAGCGCTATCAAGACCCGCGGCGCCGCCATGCCCGCCTAACCGGACGAACACGCGCGGAATGAACATTCCCGTCACCTCATCGCACGGCATCCTGCCGCCTCACATCGAGGAGGCGAAGCGGGCGCGACTGGCCGAGGTGTTCGGCTTCGACCGTTTCCGCCCCGGCCAGCAGGAGGTGGTCGATTCCATCCTCGCCGGGGTGCCGACGCTGGCGGTCATGCCGACCGGCGCCGGCAAGTCGCTGTGCTACCAGCTGCCGGCTCTGGTGAAGGGCGGGCTCTCCATCGTCGTCTCGCCGCTGATCGCGCTGATGGACGACCAGGTGAACGCGCTGAAGCTGCAGGGCGTCGCCGCCGAGGCCATCCATTCGGGAAAATCCCGCGAGGACAATGTCGCGATCTGGCGGCGGGTGGCGGCGGGCGAGGTGCGCCTGCTCTATCTCGCCCCCGAGCGGCTGCTCACCGAGCGCATGCTGGCGGCGCTGTCGCGTTTCTCGCTGGGTCTGGTGGCGGTGGACGAGGCGCACTGCATCTCGCAATGGGGCCATTCCTTCCGCAACGAATATCTCGGCCTCGGCCGGCTACGCGAGATCTTCCCCGGCCTGCCGCTGGTGGCGATGACCGCCACCGCCGACCGCGCCACCCGCGACGACATTGTCGAGCGGCTGTTCGGCGGGCAGGCCCGCGTCTTCGTTTCCGGCTTCGACCGGCCGAACATCTTCATCGCCGTCGAGGACAAGAAGGACCCGGCGCGGCAGATCGAGAGCTATGTCCGCGCCCGCCCCGGCATGGCCGGCATCATCTACCGCATCTCGCGCAAGAAGGTGGACGAGACCGCCGAGCGGCTGTCCGCTTCCGGCATCCGCGCCCTGCCCTACCATGCCGGCATGAGCGCGGAGGCGCGCGCCGCCAATCAGGAAACCTTTCTGGCCGAGGACGGGGTGGTGATGGTCGCCACCGTCGCCTTCGGCATGGGCATCGACAAGTCGGATGTGCGCTATGTGCTGCATGCCGACGCGCCGGGCACGCTGGAATCCTATTATCAGGAGATCGGCCGCGCCGGCCGCGACGGCCAGCCGGCGGAGGCGCTGCTGCTCTATTCCGCCGGCGATATCGCCACCCGCCGCCGCTTCCTCGACGAGGAACCCTCGCCGCCCGAACGCAAGATGGTGGAGGCCCGCCGGCTCGACGCCATGGTCGGCTTCTGCGAGGCCGTCACCTGCCGGCGCGCCGTACTGCTCGGCTATTTCGGCGAGCGCGCCAAGGCGTGCGGCGCCTGCGATGTCTGCCGCGACCCGCCCAAGGTGGTCGACGCCAGCGCCGAGGCCCAGCTGGTGCTGCGTCTCGTGCGCGCCACCGGCGAGCGCTTCGGCGCCGCCTATCTCGCCAGCGTCGTCACCGGCCAGCGCACCGACCAGATCTGCGGGCGCGGCCATGACAAGCTCGCCGATTTCGGCGCCGGGGGCGACAAGCCGGCGACCGAGTGGCGCGCGCTGCTGCGCCAGCTTGTCGCCACCGGGGCGCTGCACGCCGACCCCACGCGCTTCGGCGCCCTCACCCTCACCGAGATCGGCCTCGCCGTGCTCGGCGGCACCCGCGCCTTCACCCTGCGCGCGCCGGTCAAGCGCTCGCGCGAGCGCTTCGCCCGCTCCGACAGCGGCGCGGAGCTCGCCCCGGCGGAGACGGCGCTGCTCGGCAAGCTCAAGGCGCTGCGGCGCGAACTGGCGGCCGAGCGCAATGTGCCGGCCTATGTCGTCTTCGCCGACAAGACGCTGGAGGAGATGGCGGTGGAGCATCCGCGCACCCGCACCGAGCTGGCCGGGGTCAAGGGCGTCGGCGCCGCCAAGCTGGAAGCCTTCGGCGCCGCCTTTCTTAAGATTCTCAAAGAATTCTCCTGACCGCCGAAAAGAATTCGGCCCGGGGACTTTTCCACACGCAAGAGAGTTCACGAACGCCGAATCCCTCCCTAGACTGCGGGTCAACGGACGCAAAAGTCCGGAATGAACCCTTTTCCGGGATGGAAACGATGAAGATTCACCTGTTGACTGCGGCGCTGGCCGCCACCTCCCTGCTCGCCACGCTGCCCCCCGCGGCGGCGCACGGCCCGACCCGTCAGAAGATTTCCGAGAAGATCGAGATCAACGCCCCGCCGGAGAAGGTGTGGGCCGTGGTCTCCAATTTCCAGGATGGCAGCTGGATCCCGGTGGTCGCCAAGACCGAGGGCACCGGCGGCAACGCCCCCGGCGCCAAGCGCACCCTCACCCTGAAGAACGGCGCCACCGTCGAGGAAGAGGTCGCCAAGTTCGAGCCGGAAAAGATGACCCTGATGTACCGCATCGACAAGGTCGACGTCGCGGTGCTGCCGGTGACGAATTACTCGTCCTGGCTCATCGTCACCCCGGCCGACGAGGGCAAGAAGTCCGAGGTCGAGTGGCGCGGCGCCTTCTATCGCGGCTACCCCAACAATGACCCGCCGCCGGAGCTGAACGACGAGGCCGCCGTCAACGCCGTCACCGGCCTCTACAAGGCCGGGCTGGAAAACATGAAGAAGCAGATCGAGGGCGGCAGCTGAGCCCTAGGGCGATATCGGTGTCGATGACGAGGTGCCCTTCTCCCTCTCCCCGTCGGGGAGAGGGTTGGGGTGAGGGGCCTCGGCGGCCCGATGAGCCGCCCTTCCCTCCCGGCGTCATCCCAGCCGCGCCCCCGCGCGAGCCGGCCGCGCGACCGCGCGCGCCGGGATCGCGCGCCGCCTCCCTGCGATCCCGGATCGACCTTCGGTCGTCCGGGATGACGGTGATCGGGGCACTGGCCCTCCTCGCCCTCCTCCTCGCCTCGCCCGCCCTTGCGGATGAAGCCTTCGTCACCTCGCAGCCGGCGGAAAGGCTCTCCATCGTCGACCTCGCCACCCGCAAGGTGGTGGCCACCCTGCCCATCTCAGGCAAGCCGGCCGGCATCGCGGTGAGCGTGGACGGCGCCCGCGCCTTCGTCACTTCGCCGGACGGCAAGGCGCTGACCATTCTCGACGCCGCCACCCGCAGCGTGACCCACCGGGTCGATCTCGGCGGCGGTCCGCTCGGCGTTGCCGTCCACCCCTCCGGCAGCCCGGCCTATGTCGCTGACTGGTACCAGCACCGCATCAAGGCGGTGGACGCGGCGACCGGCACGGTTTCCGGCGAGGTCGCGGTCGGCCAATCCCCCTCCGGTCTCGCGGTGACGCCGGACGGCGCGCTGCTGGTCTCCGCCGACCGTGATTCCGACGCGGTGAGCCTGATCGACACCAAGACCCTCACCCGCCTCGCCTCGATCCCGGTCGGCGCCCGCCCCTTCGGCGTCACCCTCGATGCGGCAGGCGCACGCGCCTACACCGCCAATGTCGCCTCCAATGATGTGAGCATCATCGACCTCGCGGCGCGCAAGGTGGTGGCCACCGTCAAGGTCGGCGCGCGGCCCTATGCGGTGGCGCTGGCCGGGGGCCGCGCCTTCGTCACCGACCAGTATGATTCGACCGTCACCGTGTTCGACACCACGACGCTTGAGGTGCTCGCCGCCATCCCGGTCGGCGATTACCCCGAGGGCATCGCCGCCAGCCGCGACGGGGCCTTCGTGTACGTCGCCTGCTGGGAAGCCAACACGCTGGAGATCATCGACACCGCGACGCTGAAGGTGGTGGAAACGATCCCGGTGGCCGACGGCCCGCGCGCCTTCGGTGCCTTCATCCGCCGGACACGCGAGTGAAATAGATGGCCTCCAGTCCGGCGGCGCCTATGATGCCGCCCGCGCAACAGGAAGGCACCGCCATGGACCCCGATTTCTGGCACAAGAAGTGGGAAGCGAACGAGATCGCCTTTCACGAAGGCGCGGCCAATCCGCTGCTGGTCCGCCATTTTCAGGCGCTCGGCCTCGCGCCGGGCGCGCGGGTGTTCGTGCCGCTTTGCGGAAAGAGCCACGATCTGCACTGGCTGCTGGCGCACGGCTTTGAGGTGGCCGGCGCGGAGCTGAGCCGCCTCGCCGTCGAGCAGCTGTTCACCGAACTCGGCGTCACGCCCGAGATCACCGAGATCGGCCCGCTGGAACGCTTCGCGGCGGAAGGGATCACCGTCTTCGTCGGCGACATCTTCGACCTCACGCACGAGGTGCTGGGGCCGGTCGCCGCCATCTATGACCGCGCCGCGCTGGTCGCCCTGCCCGAGGCGATGCGCGCGCGCTACGCCGCCCATCTCGTGCATCTCACGCACCATGCCCGGCAGCTGCTGATCACCTTCGACTACGACCAGAGCCTCACCGTCGGCCCGCCCTTTGCCGTCCACGAGCACGAGGTGCGCCGCCTCTACGGCGCGGCCTACCACCCGACACTGCTGGAAAAGCACCCGCTCAAGGGCGGGCTGCGCGGCGTCGGGCCGGTGGTCGAGGACGTCTGGAAGCTGGAGCGGCGCTGAGCGCACGCCGCGCGGCCCTCATGCCCGAGCTTGACCCGGGCACCCCGTGGCCCGGAAGGACGCCCCCGGGCATCGGGCCGAGCGGCCGTCGCAAGCCTGGATCCCCGGGTCAAGCCCGGGGATGAGGGCGTCAGGGCAGACGCCCCTCAGATCGCGTAGTCGCCCGGCTGCTGCGCCGGCGGGGCCTTGGTATCGACGCCCGGCCCCTCGGAGGCGAACAGGCGGGCGCGGTCGAGCCGTACCGCCACCTTCTCGCCGATCGGCACCCGCACCGTCGGGGCGATATCGGCCTCCAGCACGGCGCTGCCCACCGCGATCTCCACCCGGCGGATGGCGCCGTGGCGGCGGAAGGCGCGCACCTGCCCCTTCAGCCCCGCCGTGCCGGGCAGGCCCAGCGTCACATCATGCGGGCGCACATAGAGCAGGCCCGGCCCATCCGGCACGGACTGCGTCGCCGCGGCGATGGCGGTGGCGCCGGCAAGCGCCACGCCGCCCTTCACCTCGACCTCGATCCGGCTCGATTCGCCCATGAAGCCGAACACCGCGGCGGTTTCCGGCCGGTCATACACATCATCCGGCGTGCCGACCTGCTCGATCTTGCCCTTGCCCATCACCACCACCCGGTCGGCGAGTTCCAGCGCCTCTTCCTGGTCATGGGTGACGAACAGCGTGGTGTGGCCGGTGCGGTCATGCAGCTCGCGCAGCCAGCGGCGCAGTTCCTTGCGCACCAGCGCGTCGAGCGCGCCGAAGGGCTCGTCCAGCAGCAGCACCTTGGGCTCGATCGCCAGCGCGCGGGCCAGCGCCACGCGCTGGCGCTGGCCGCCGGAAAGCTGCGCCGGGAAACGCCCGCCATAGGATTCCAGCTGCACCAGCGCGAGAAGGTCCGCCACGCGCGAGCGGATATCGGCTTCCGACGGCCGCTCGGCGCGCGGGCGCGAGCGCAGGCCGAAGGCGACATTCTCCGCCACCGTCATGTGGCGGAACAGGGCGTAGTTCTGGAACACGAAGCCAATGCCGCGCCGGCGCACCGGCACCGAGAGCGCGTCATGCCCGTCGAACAGCACCCGGCCATGGCTCGGCTGCTCCAGCCCGGCAACGATGCGCAGCAGCGTGGTCTTGCCCGAGCCGGAAGGACCGAGCAGCGCCACCAGTTCGCTGGGCTTCACATCGAGCGAGACGTTGGAAAGCGCCGGCGCGCCGCTGCCGAAGCTCTTGCCGACCTGGTCGATGGTGACGGCGACCGTCATGAATTCACTCTCTTTAGATGTACTAAATGGAATTATCCGCAAGATATCCGAAAATTCGCCGCTGTGAACCCCGCAACGCGCCGCGCACCGGCATCCGCCCCATGGCGGAAGGTGCGCCGATGAGGCTAGAAGGGGCGACCTCACCGGAAGTTCCCGCCATGACCGATCCCGCCGCGCCGCTCATCCTCAATCTTAATGGCTACACGCCCCTGCCGCTCGGCAAGATCGCGGGGATAGTGACGATGCTTGAGATGACCGCCCCGCCCCCGCCTCTGCCGGAGCGGGCCAGCGAGGGCCTGACGCTGGAACGGATGACCGCCCCGGATGTCGCCTGGTACCGCGCGCTGTTCCGTCGCGTCGGCGAGGACTGGCTGTGGTTCTCGCGGCTGCGCATGAGCGACGCGGAACTGGCCGCGATCCTTCACTCCCCCGAGGTGGAGGTGCTGGTGCTGCGCAAGAATGGCGTGGAGGCCGGCTATATCGAGCTCGATGGCCGCGTGCCGGGCGAGATCGAACTCGCCTTTGTCGGGCTCGTGCCCGACATGGTGGGCAGCGGCGCCGGCCGCTTCATGATGAACCGGGCGCTGGCCCGCGCCTGGGAGCGCCAGCCCCGGCGGGTGCATGTCCACACCTGCACCCATGACAAGCAGGGCGCGCTGATTTTCTACATCAAGGCGGGATTCCGGCCCTATGCGAGCGCGGTGGAGATCGTCGACGATCCCCGCCTCGCCGGGGTGCTGGCGCGCGAGGCGGCGCCGCATGTACCTGTCATCGAGGCCGGCTGAGCGCTCTCAGGCGCCGAGCACGGCCCGGGCCCGGCCGGCAATGTTGCGGGGTGCCATTTCGACGGGCGCCTCGACCCGCTCGCGCTCGCCGAGCGCCTCCATCTTCTTCAGCTCGTCCAGCGCCTCGTCATGGGCGAGGCGCGCCTCGCTGAGCTGGCCCTTCAGCTCGTCGGCGGAGCGACGCATGTTGTCGCGACGGGTCGCGGCGGCGCGGGCATAGGTCGAATAGGCGAAATGCTGGGTGTCGGTGATGCCCGAGCGCTGCTCCTCGGCCTCGATCTCGCGTTCGAGATCGCGCGCCATGCGGTCGAACTCCGCAATCATGGTCTCGATCTGCGCCAGATGGCGGCGCTTTTCTTCCGCCTGGAACCGCTTGAGGCGGATGAGGGTGTCGAGCGACTTCATGGTCGGCTTACTCCGTTCCGTCGTCCGCCCGCTTCCCCGTTCGGGGCGCGACAAGGCGGTCGTCACGAGCCGCCATCACGCCGCGGCAAGGGCATTTTCGCCAACAGATGTTGCCGGTTCCTTACTCTTTTTGCGGAAAAGGTAGCGGGCGCCGGGGAAAGCGCCTCAGGGGTTCCGGATCGAAACGATTTGTTTACCGGGCTCGTTAATGATCGCGATGTCGTCCGGTGGGGTCGCGGCACCCGCGAAAGCGGAGTCGAGAGACTCACTTAGACACGCTTGTTAAGATTCGACTTCAGCGATCGGGATGAGAAATTCCGATTTTCGAACAAACTCTTGCGGGAACACTCGAAGATATTTCGTGTCCCCGCTTGTGCTCGGGAATCGGTTTTTGTTACCCCTTGTCTCACGAAGTAACGAATCGGTGTGTGTCGAGCCGGGCGCGGGGTGGGGTCACGCTCGGCTTGGAAGAGTCCGGTTGAGCGCTGAACCCCCCGGGGCCATGGCGAGGGAAGGGGATTGGCATGCGCGTCTTGCTCATCGAGGACGACCGCGCGACCGCGCAGAGCATCGAGTTGATGCTCAAGTCCGAGAACTTCAACGTCTACACGACCGATCTCGGTGAAGAGGGCGTCGATCTCGGCAAACTCTACGACTACGACATCATCCTGCTGGACCTCAATCTGCCCGACATGTCGGGCTATGACGTCCTCAAGGGGCTGCGCGTCGCCAAGGTGAAGACGCCGATCCTGATCCTCTCCGGCCTCGCCGGCATCGAGGACAAGGTGAAGGGCCTCGGCTTCGGCGCCGACGATTATCTCACCAAGCCGTTCCACAAGGACGAGCTGGTCGCCCGCATCCACGCCATCGTGCGCCGCTCCAAGGGCCATGCCCAGTCGGTCATCACCACCGGCGATCTGGTGGTCAATCTCGACACCAAGACGGTCGAGGTCGCCGGCAACCGGGTGCATCTGACCGGCAAGGAGTACCAGATGCTGGAGCTCCTCTCGCTGCGCAAGGGCACCACCCTGACCAAGGAGATGTTCCTCAACCATCTCTATGGCGGCATGGACGAGCCGGAGCTGAAGATCATCGACGTCTTCATCTGCAAGCTGCGCAAGAAGCTCGCCAACGCCTCGCAGGGCCACAATTTCATCGAGACCGTCTGGGGCCGCGGCTATGTGCTGCGCGACGCCGGCAACGAGTCGGACCGCCTGTCCGCCTGACTTTCCGCGATCACCGATCCTCCCCGACTGAAAGCCCCGCCGCAAGGCGGGGTTTTTGTTTGGCGGGAGGGCGGTGTGGCGAGCCCCCTCGCCCGCCATCATCCCGGAGCGGCCGTTCCGGCCGTCCGGGATGACGTTGGTGACAGCGCGCTGGGCTACTTCGCGTTCTTGGCCAGCCAGGCTTTGAGGAAGGCGATCTCGCCCTCCTGCGCCTTGATGATCTCCTGCGCCAACGCCCGCAATTCCGGGTCCTTGCCGTGTTCGAGCTCGATCCGCGCCATGGCGATCGCCCCTTCATGATGGGGGATCATGCCGCGGGCGAAGTCGATATCGGCATTGCCGGTGAAGGGAATGGCCATGTCCTGATGCATGCGGGCATTGGCGGCCTCGAACGCTTCCGTCGAGGCAGTGGCGGCCCCTCCCATATGCGCGCTGTGGTCCATCGGCATGGCGCCATGCGGCATGGAGGCGTCCTGGGCGAAGGCAAGCACGGGCGACAGCGAAAGGCCGGCGGCCAGAAGCGCCGCGCGAATGATACGGTTCATGTTGAAATCCTCTGATCGTGACGATGCGGCCGGGCGGCCGCGCGCATGGGACGATCAGACGAGGCGCGGCGGCGGCACCGGCGTCGCCAGGGTGAGGCCGGCCAGCGGCCGCCCCTCCGGCAGGGCCAGCGCGGTGCGTTCCGCCTCCGGCAGCACCAGCGCCGGCGCGACCTGCGGCGTCATCACGAGAGGACTGAGCACGCAGCACAGATGCGGGGCAGCGGGCGATGTCGCCGATTCCGCCACCGCCGGCCGGGCCGCCCTCATCAGGTGGAGCGTGGGCGGAACCTCACTGAGGGCCGCCTCATGGCAGGGCATGCCGGGCGAGGCCATGGCCGGCGCCGCCATCGCCCGCGTCGCTGCCGCCGGGCCCGCCAGCGCGGCGCCCAGCGCGACCAGCGCCAGCATCAGGCGAAAAACGGACAGAAGGCGCATCGACCCATCCCGGAGGCGCCCTTCCGGTCCCGACCCGGGAGCGGCAGCGTCGTTGGCACGCTACCAAGCCGCTGCGCAGCGGTACAGCGGGTAAAGCACGGATGGCGCAGCCGTGATGGCCGGGCGATGCCGCCCGCCGCTCAGCGCGGCGCCGGCGCCAGCAGCGCCAGCACCAGCGCCACCTCGTCGCCCGCCTTCACCACGGCGTCGAAGCCGGGCGGCGCCGGCAGCGCGCCCGCCGCAAGGCCGATGCGCCGGCCCGGATCGCTGGCGGCGATGCCGGCCTCGCGCACATCGCCATAGGCGTCGAGATCGAACAGGATGATGTCGAAGCGCCCACCCATCAGCCGGGCCGCGCGCGGGTCGTCGGCCAGCCGCACCTCATGCCCCATGGCGCGGACGAGGTCGCGCAAGGCGCTACGGGCCTCCCCTTCCGGCGCCGTCACCAGCACCCGCGACGGGGCGGGGCGCGGCGCCTGCGTGCCCGCCGGCTCAAGCAGCCGGTAGCGCCCGGTCGCGGTGGCGAGAAAGCGCAGGCCGCCCACCCGCTCGATCCGCCCCTGCGGCGCCAGCCCGACAATCTCGTCGACGACGACGGCCTCGCCCTCGCCGCCAAAGGCCAGCAGCATGCGCCGCGCCGGGCGGCCGGGGGTGGGAAGCAGCGCGATTCCGGGAACCTTCTCCAGCGCCGTCACGCTCTGCAGCGAGGCGACGCGCACCGCCTCCATCTGCGTCCGGCCGGCCCGCACCAGCAGATGCGCGGTGTCGGCCTCCGACGCCGGCGCGGCGGGGCGCTTCATCGCCACGCCGAGCGGCAGGTCGACCATCGCCACCCGCGCGCCGTCGGAAAGCAGCGCCACGCCGTCCAGCATGTGGGCGCCGGGCCCGAAACGCTCGCGCCAGCTCGGCGGCAGGGCTTCCACCACCGCCTCCTGGCGCTGCAGCTCGCCCTCCACCAGCACGGCGGCGCGCACCTTGCCGCCGCTGCCGATGAGCAGCAGCGTACCGGTGGTGCCGCGTGGTGTGGCGAGGCCCATGCGGGCGGCGAGCTCGATCAGCGGCAGGCCGCTCGCGGCCAGCGTCCCGGTGTCGGCCATGGCCAGCAGCCGCGCCCAGCGCGCGCCGCTCACCGTCATCGAATCCATCACCTGGGCGGCGGCAAAGGCGAGGCGCAGCTTGCCCAGCGCAAAGGCCAGAATGTCGACGCGCGGCGCCGCCGCGCGGGTCCGCTCGATCCGCGACGGTTCGGCGCGGGCCGGTTCGGGGCGTGGCGAGGGCGCGCGCAGGCTCGCAGCGATGCGGGCAGCTTCGCGGGAGACGGGGCCGCGCGGGGCGGCAGGCAGGGAATCGACGGGGAACATGGGCGACCGGCACTACGGGACACGACACACCGACCTTTCGGCCTGCGAGCGTCAGTTTCCACCGATACCGTTAATGTCGTCTGAACCTTCCGTAAGCTCCCCGGACGTTCCCCCGCAAAGCCCCCTGCTCGCAGGCGGCGGGCGCCTGCCCCGGCCGATCAGCCGCGCGCGACCAGGATCGTCACCGCGTCGCCCTCATGGGCGAGGCTGATGCCATAGCCCGTCGCCCGCGCCAGCAGCCCGGTATAGTGCGGCTGGATGGCGTGGGCGTCGAGCGAGCCGCCCTCCTGCGCCTCCCCGGCCAGCAGTGCGACCAGGTGCGGGGGAATGCGGGAATGGCTGCCCTGGGTGGAAAGGCGGAAACCGCCCTCCTCGCCGGTGCCGTTTTCTTCCACACTGAGGCGCCCGCCGCGCGGAATGGTGGAGGTGGCGACCACGAGCAGGTTCAGCAGCAGCTTCACCTTGTTCTTCGGCGCCAGCACGCGCGGCAGCTGCCAGGTCAGGCTGGTGCGGTCGTCTTCGATGAAGCCGCGCGCCACCTTCTCGGCATCGCCGGTGTCGATCTGCGCCCCGGCCGAACCGGCGGCGCCGAAGGCGAGGCGGGCGAATTGCAGCCGGGCGGAGGCCTGGCGGGCGCTCTTGGCGATGAGGTCGAGCGCGAAGCTCTTCATCGCCGGGTCGTCCTCGTCCTCCAGCACTTCGAGCCCGTTGACGATGGCGCCGACCGGGCTGATCACGTCGTGGCAGACGCGCGAGCACAGGAGGGCGGCGAGGTCGAGCTTGTCGAGGTCGATGGCGGTCGTCATCGCGTCCCTTTGCAGAGAGTGTGCGGCGAATCGGCCGCCCGAAAATGCAGCCGGCCCCTGCGGCCGACGATGCGGGTGTGATACACCGCGCTCCCATTGAGGCCAACCGTTTCTCCCTCCATTCCCAAGCCGGAGTCCCTCGCGCAATGTCTTCCCCCGTGACGTCCCTGCCGCACCATCTCAGCCTTTTGTCCGCCCTTGCCGGTGCGGCGCTGAAGGCCGGCGAGGTCATCCTGCGCATCCGCGCCGAGGGACTGACGGTTGCGCGCAAGAGCGACGAGAGCCCGGTGACGGCAGCCGATCTCGCCTCGGAGGAATTGCTGCGCGCCGAACTGGCGCGCCTGCTGCCGGGCGTGCCCGTCATCGCCGAGGAAGCGGTGGCGCAGGGCCAGGGCGAAGCGCTGGGCGCGTCGGCCGACACCTTCCTGCTCGTCGACCCGCTCGACGGCACCCGCGAATTCATCGGCGCCAGCGGCGAGTTCACGGTGAATATCGGCCTGGTGGAAGCCGGCGTGCCGAGCTTCGGCATCGTGCTCGCCCCGGCGGTGAACAAGCTCTATGCTGGCGCCACCACGGCGCAGGGGGGCTTTGCCTTCCTCGGCGGGCGCGACGCCGCTCCCGGCTCCTGGACCCCGATTCGCTGCCGGCCAGTGCCGCGCAACGGCATCGTCGCGGTCGCCAGCCGCTCGCATCTCGACCCCGAGACATCAGCTTTTCTCGCCGGTCTCGACGTCGCCGAATCGATCAGCTGCGGCTCGGCGTTGAAGTTCGGCCTGGTGGCGGAAGGCCGGGCCGACCTCTACCCGCGCTTCGGCACGGTGTGCGAATGGGATGTCGCCGCCGGCCATGCGGTGGTGCGGGCCGCCGGCGGCAGCGTGTGCCGGCCCGATGGCAGCCCCCTGCCCTATGCCCGTACCGAGGCAGACTACCGCGTCCACGGTTTCATCGCCCGCGGCGCCGCCGGGTGAGAGCCGGCCGCCGGGCCACACCTGCCCCCGCTTCGGCCCTTTTGGACGCCCGGCGCCTTTCTCTGGTCGCACTCCATGCTATTGATAGCGTCGGGGTGTTGGTTGCCCGGGTCCTTGATCGGGCCCGTCACGGGCGGCTCCCCGCTTGTTGAGATCAAACGCGAGACCGCCAATGCCGACCTTGCGCGCCCTTTTTGCCTGCGTCGCCCTTCTCTTCGCCCTGCCCCTGATCGCCGCGCCCGCGCAGGCACAGGCGCAGCAGGCCAACACCTATTCCAGCGACGAGCTGGTGCAGCAGGGCCACGGCTTCTTTGGCGAGGTCTCGCGCGGCCTTGCTTTGTCGATCGAGAAGGCGGTCAACCAGTGGGGCCAGCCCAATGGTTATATTCTCGGCCAGGAAGGCTCCGGCGCCTTTGTCGGCGGCCTGCGCTACGGCGATGGCACGCTCTACACCCGCAATGCCGGCGACCTGAAGGTCTACTGGCAGGGCCCCTCGCTCGGCTGGGACTTCGGCGGCGACGGCGCCCGCACCATGATTCTGGTTTACAACCTCAACGGCATCAACGACATCTTCCGGCGTTTCGGCGGCATTTCCGGCTCGGCCTATTTTGTCGCCGGCTTCGGCATGACGGCGCTGGCCTCGGACAATATCGTCGTCGTGCCGATCCGCTCGGGCGTCGGCGTGCGCCTCGGCGCCAATATCGGCTATCTCAAGTTCACCCCCGCCGCGACGTGGAACCCCTTCTGAACCGCCCCACCGATTGCCGTGCGGCGGGCTGGAGCCTTTTCCACTTGAGCTGACGGATTTTCGCGACGGGAAAAGGCTCCAGCGTGTTGATTGATGAGCACGTCCTTATCCATCAGGTCATTTCACCTGATGGATAAGGGCTCTAGCCCGGCCGTTTTGGTATCTGTAACCTGTTGGCTCCCCGGCTGGTCGTCCCCCTTTCCCGGACCCCCGCCATCCTCTGAGGTGAGAACGCCGCATGATCGAAGCGATCATGTATTCCGCCATCGGCTTCCTGACCGCGACCCTGCTGGCGCTGCTCACGCTGCCGGCGGTGTGGCGGCGGGCGGTGCGGCTCACCCGTAAGCGGATCGAGGGCGCCATCCCCGTCTCCATCGCCGAGGTGCAGGCCGACAAGGACGAGCAGCGCGCCCTGTTCGCCGTCGGCATCCGCCGGCTGGAGATGGAGGTGGAGCGCCAGCAGGTCCGCACCGCCGCGCAACAGGGCGAGATCGTCCGCCAGGCCGAGGCGCTGCGCAGCCGGCAGGAAACCATCGAGCGGCTCGCGACCGAGCTCGACGCGCTGCAGACCGAGCATGCCAGCGTCGCCACCCATCGCGACCATCTGCGCGGCGAGCTTGAAACCACCACCCGCCACCTTGAGGAAGCCCGCGCCGCCCTGTTGCAGGCGCGCACCGAGCTTGCCCGCACCCGCGACGCCTTCGAGGACACCAGCACGCGGGAAGACGAGCTGAAGATCGAGCATGTGGCACTGACCACGCTGCGCGACACGCTCAAGGACCGCATCGGCGAACTCGACCGCCAGCTCGCCGCCGCCAACGCCCATCTGGCGCGCGAGCGCGAGACGGTGCGCACCACCGGCGAAAGCCTCGCAACCGAACAGCGTCGGAACCAAACGATGCAGCAAGAGCTGGCCACGGTGCAGGACGCCCTCGCCCGGGCGCAGGAGGAACGCGCCGCGCTGCAGGAGCGGATCGAGCGGCTCACCGCGCTCGCCGCCGCCGCGCCGCCCTCGGCCGAGGCGGCACCTGATGGCACGGTCGACACCGCGATGCTGCGTGAGCATATCAGCGACATCGCCGCCGGGGTCGCCCACCTCACCGCCCGGCTGGAGGGCCCCGGCTCGCCGATCGAGGCGCTGCTCGCCGGCCATTCCCGCGTTCCCGGCGCCCCGCCGACACTGGCCGACCGCATTCTCGACCTCCAAGCCGCCCACACCGCCGCCCACACCGCCGCCGAAACGCTGGCGGCGGACGAAACCCGCCCCCAGGGCCGGGTCGTCGCCGGCTGACATCGCGCCGCCGGCCCCGGCCGGCCGGCGAAGAACCAGACCGGGCGCCAAGCCCGGCCGCACTCCTGGGAAGGAAACGCCTGATGAATCTCGCCCGCCTGCTCAAGGCCCGCGCCGATGCCGGCCGCCCCGTCCGCGTCGGCCTCATCGGCGCCGGCAAGTTCGGCTCCATGTTCCTGTCGCAGCTGCGCACCACGCCCGGCCTGCATCTGCTCGGCATCGCCGATCTGTCGGTCCCGCGCGCCCGCGCCGCGCTCGAAGCCACCGGCTGGGACGCGGACGCCGTCGTCGCTTCCTCCTTCACCGAGGCGCTGGGCACCGGCCGCACCATGCTGACCGACGACGCGGCGGCGCTGATCGCCGCCGACGGGCTCGACGTGGTGGTGGAAGTCACCGGCAGCCCCGCCGCCGGCGCCGCCCATGCGCTGCTGGCGATCGAGCACGGCCGCCACATCGTCATGGTCACGGTGGAGGCCGATGTGCTGGTCGGCCCGCTGCTGGCCGAGCGCGCCCGCAAGGCCGGCGTCGTCTATTCCATGGCCTATGGCGACCAGCCGGCGCTGGTGTGCGAGATGGTCGACTGGGCCCGGACCTGCGGCTTCAATGTCGTCTGCGCCGGCAAGGGCACGAAATACCTGCCAAGCTTCCACCGCTCGACCCCGGACACGATCTGGGACCTGTATGGCCTGACGCCCGAGCAGGCGGCGCAGGGCGGCATGAACGCGCAGATGTTCAACTCCTTCGCCGACGGCACCAAATCCTCGATCGAGATGGCCGCCATCGCCAATGCGGCCGGGCTGAAGGCGCCGTCCGACGGCCTGCTGTTCCCGCCCTGCGGCGTCGACGACCTCGCCACCATTCTCCGCCCGCGCGAACAGGGCGGCCTTCTGGAGCATTCCGGCACGGTGGAAACCGTCTCCTCGCTGGAGCGCGACGGCCGCCCGGTGTTCCGCGATCTGCGCTGGGGCGTCTATGTCGTGTTCGAGGCCGATCCCAGCCCCCGCGGCGACTATGCCCGCCGCTGCTTCAAGGAATATGGCGTGGTGACGGATGCCTCCGGCCGCACCACCGCGCTCTACCGGCCCTATCATTTGATCGGGCTGGAACTCGGCGTCAGCGTCGCCTCGGCGGCGTTGCGCCATGAGCCGACGGGGGTGACGGAAACCTTCAACGCCGACGTTGTAGCCGTGGCCAAGCGGCCGCTAAAGGCCGGCGAGACGCTGGATGGCGAGGGCGGCTTCACCGTCTGGGGCAAGCTCTTCCCCGCCGCCACCTCGCTGGCACGAGGCGGCCTGCCGATCGGCCTCGCCCATCATGTGACGCTCACCCGCGACATTGCCGAGGGCGAAATCGTCGGCTGGGCCGATGTCGAGGTGAAGGACAGCCCGGCTGTGCGCCTGCGCCGCGAGATGGAGCGCGCTTTCGCCGGCGGTATCAGCGCAGCGGCGGAGTAAAGCCCGGCGCCGCTCCAATCCTCATGCCCGGGCTCGACCCGGGCACCCAGCGGCCCGGCGCGGGACCGTCGCGAAGTCTGGATCCCCGGGTCACGCCCGGGGATGAGGGCCCTTCGACGACAACGAGGGGGCGCTGGACATCGCGCCCCGCCTCGCTTATTTCTGCGCCACGGTCTGCAGTTCACCGAGGCGTTGCCGCCCCGCAAGGGGAGCTAAACCTGCTCGATTTTCGCACCCTGCACTTGTCCTTGTGCCCGGTCGCAAGACGGCAACCCCGACATTTCCTCGCGAAAGGGCACCAACGAGGATAGGTCATGTCCAGACTCACTCTGGCCTTTGAGGCGCCGGATATTTCGGCGCTCGCCCGCACCCTGCATCAGGGCATCGCCGCGCTCGACCGCCCGCCAGGCCATGTCGAGCTGCTGAACCTGCTGGCGCGCGGCGCCGGCTACCGCAACTTCCAGCATTTGCGGGCGGATGCGCAGGCGCGCGGCCGGCTGTCGGCCGCCCCGGCCGAACCGCCGGCACCGGCGGACCACACGCGCTGCGAGAAGGCGCTGCGCCTGTTCGATCCGCAGGGCCGGCTGGTGCGCTGGCCGAAGAAGCGCAACCAGCAGATCCTCTGCCTGTGGCTGCTGTGGTCGCGCCTGCCGAGCGGCGAGGTGTTCAACGAGCGTCGGATGAACGAGCTGCTGAACGCCGAGCACCTGTTCGGCGACTACGCCCTGCTGCGCCGCGAGATGGTGGAATTTGGCCTGTTCCGCCGCACGCCGGACGGCAGCGAGTACAGCCGCATCGAGCGCGAGCCGCCGCCTGACATGGCCAAGCTCGCCGCCCTGCTGCGCCAGCGCCGCGCCGCCGGCTGAGGCCGCGCCCTACCCAGAACCCTCATGCCCGGGCTTGACCCGGGCACCCAGCGGCCCAATGCGCCCACGGAAAAGCTGGGTCCCCGGGTCAAGGCCCGGGGATGAGGGCGGAACCACGGGCGCAAGGAGGACAGGCAGGTCCCCCTTTGGCGGGGCAGCGCCGCCCGAGTAGGCCCCCTCATGCCCGGGCTTGACCCGGGCACCCAGCGGCCCGATGCGCCCGCGAACAAGTCTGGGTCCCCGGGTCAAGCCCGGGGATGAGGGGCGGTAAAAGCGAGGAAGTCCCTACCGCGTCGCCAGCACCCATTCGCGGGCGCGGGCCTCGGGGTTGTCGTTCAGCAGCACATCGGTGACGACGGCGAGGCTGTCCGCCCCGGCCTGCCGCACGCCCGGCGCGCGCTCGATGGTGAGGCCGCCAATGCCGACCAGCGGCAGGTCGCCGATCCGCGCCTTCCACTGGCTGACCCGCTCCAGCCCCTGCGGTGCCCAGCGCATCTTCTTGAGTATGGTGGGGTAGACCGGGCCGAGCGCGACGTAGTCGGGCCCGGCCAGCAGCGCGGCTTCCAGCTCGGCCTCGTCATGGGTGCTGATGCCGAGCTTGAGCCCGGCCCGCCGCATCGCCGGCACGTCGGCCTCGGCAAGGTCCTCCTGGCCGAGATGGACGAAATCGCAGCCGAGCTCGATCGCCAGCTTCCAGTAATCATTGATGATCAGCTGGGCGCCGAAGCGGGCGCAGACATCGCGCGCCGTGGCGATCTCCCGGCGCAGCTCGGCCTCGTCCATGTCCTTGGCGCGCAGCTGCACCAGCTTCACCCCCTGCGGCAGCAGGCGCGGCAGCCAGGAGGCGCGGTCGACGATGAGATAGAACGGATCGAGCTTCATGCTGCACTCGCTGAGAGGTCAGGAACCGAAAAGGGCCCGGCCCATGACAGGGGTCGAAGGTGCCGCCATGTCGCGCACCTCCATCGGATCGGCGATCACCGCCTCGCGCCCGGCGGCGATGGCGGCGGCGAAGGCGCGGGCCATGCGGACGGGGTCGCCCGCCTTCGCCACCGCCGTGTTCAAGAGCACCGCGTCATAGCCCAGCTCCATCGCTGCCGCCGCATGCGAAGGCAGGCCGACGCCCGCATCCACCACAAGCGGAATGCCGGGGAAATGCGCCCGCATCGAACGCAGGCCATAGGGGTTGTTGAGACCGCGCCCCGAGCCGATCGGCGCCCCCCACGGCATCAGCACCTCGCAGCCGGCGGACACCAGCTTTTCCGCCACCACCAAATCCTCGGTGGTGTAGGGAAACACCTGGAAGCCGTCGCGCGAGAGGATCCGCGCCGCCTCGACCAGCCCGAAAACGTCCGGCTGCAGCGTGTCGTCCTCGCCAATCACCTCCAGCTTCACCCAAGGCGTGCCGAACAACTCTCGCGCCATCTCCGCCGTGGTCACGGCTTCCTTCACCGTCCGGCAGCCGGCGGTGTTGGGCAGCACCTTCACCCCGAGGTCGCGGATCAGCTGCCAGAAACTCTGGCCCGCCTTCGCCGCCCCCGATTCCCGCCGCAGCGAGACGGTGACGATCTCGGTGCCGCTGGCGCGGATCGCCTCAGCGAGGATCGCCGGCGATGGGTATTGCGCCGTGCCCAGCAGCAGGCGCGAGGTCACCTCGGTGCCATAGAACGTCACCGGATCGGCCGCCGCCGTCGTCGCCTTATGGGTCATCGCATCCATGAGGACCTCCCTCTCATCCGCCCTGCATCGGGGCGAGAATTTCCACCCGGTCGCCCTCGGCGAGAGGGGTCGCCTCGCGCCGGGCAGCACGGACCATGTCGCCATTCAGCGCCGTCGCCACGATGGCGTCGGCGAGTTCGAGTTCGGCCAGCAGGCTGGCCAGCGTGGCGGCGGCGGTATCGGCCGGCTCACCATTGACGATGATCTTCATCCATCACCTCCGGGAAATAGGCCCCGTCAAACGCGACCTCCGCCGCCCGCCGCGCCAACGCCGGCGCGGCCAGGAATCCATGCCGGTAGAGACCGTTCACATAGAGCGTGGTACCGCGCCGGCGCAGGCGCGGCAGATTGTCGGGAAAGGCCGGGCGCACATCTGCCCCGATCTCGACGATCTCCGCCTCGCCAAAGGCGGGGTGCAGCGCATAGGCCGCGCCCAGCAGCTCCAGCATCGACCGCCCGGTGACGCGGCCGCGCTCGTCATTCTCGATCGAGGTGGCGCCGATCATGAAATGCCCGTCGCCGCGCGGCACGATGTAGACCGGGATGCGCGGGTGCAGCAGGCGGACCGGGCGCTTGAGCGCGATCTCGGTGGAATAGAGCACCAGCATCTCGCCCTTCACGCCGCGCAGGTCGGCGAGCGCGTCGCGCGCCGCGAGCCCACGGCAGTCGACGACGAAATCGGCCTGTTCGGTCTCACCGCTCTGATCGTCCACCTCATCGAACCCATCGGCCGCGAAGCGGAAGGCAACCTGATACTCCTCGACCAGCTTTTGGGTGAGGGCCGCAAGCGCCTTGCGCGGCTCAAGATGCGCCTCGGTGGGGAAGAACAGCCCCTGGTCGAAACGCCCGTCGAGATCCGGTTCGAGTTCGCCGATCCGCGCGCCGTCGACCCATTCAAACGCCTCGGTGCGGCGAGAAAACCGTTTGAGATCAGGCAGATCGCGCGGCGGCGCCAGCACCAGCGAGCCCTCATTGGGCACGTCGGGCACCGCCGCGCGCCAATAGGCGAGCGATTCATGGCCCAGTTCGGCGATGATCGGTTCCGCGCTTTCGCGCTCGCACCACGGCGCCAGCATGCCGCCGGCATACCAGGAGCAGCCCTGTCCGGAACCGGATTTACGTTCGATTACAGTGACTTGGGCACCACGCGCGGCAAAGGCGTGGGCGCAGGTCAACCCGGCGACGCCGGCGCCAATGACCCGCACGCGCATGGCGTTGGCGCCCTGCCAAGGCGTTGTATTTTCAGTGGATTCAGTCTGCGTGGAAGCCATGCACTCCCTCCCTCCGCCAGTGTCAACTGGATCAGGTTCAAAGGGTCGCCATGCCGCGCAGAACGCGCCGATGGCCTCTCAGCCTCCTGACGAGGCTCCCCCGGACGCTCCGGATATAATCACTCAGCCGGCGAATGTCACCGTCGCGCGTTCAACATTCCGCCGCTCGCCGAGGCTGGGGCGGAGACTCAGACGCGGCGCGGCAGCGGCACCACATTGTCGGGCGTCTTGCGCGTCGCCATCACGATGGCACGGCGTAAAGCCTCGCGGCTAAAGGGTTTTCCAAGGCGCGGCATTCCGGCCTTGGCGTCGGCGGGCAACTCGGCATAGCCGGTGCCGAGGATGAGCGGCAGCCCTGGCCAGCGCTGGTCGATCACCGCCGCCATCTGCACGCCGGTCATCCCGGGCATGGCCTGATCGGTCAGCACCACGTCGAACGCCACGCCCGATTCCAGCAGATCCAATGCTTCGCGCGCGGACGACGCTTCCGTCACCGCGCAGCCAAGATCCTCCAGCATGGCGCCCGTAGCCGACAGCACCAGCGGATCGTCATCGACCACCAAAACGCGCCGCGCCCCGTCCTCGCCATCCGGCACACCCTCGTCCTCGTCAAGCGTGACGGCAGAGGCCGCCCGCGCCACCTGCGCCACGGGCAGATAGATCGTTGCCGTCGTGCCGTGTCCGGGCGTGCTCGCCAGCACGAGCCTTCCGTCCGACTGCGCGGCAAGGCCGTGCACCATCGCGAGGCCGAGGCCCGTACCCTTGCCCACCCCCTTGGTGGTGAAGAACGGTTCGGCGGCGCGTGCCAGCGTCTCCGCATCCATGCCGCTGCCGCTATCGGCGATCGACAGGCAGAAATAATGGCCCGGTTTCAATCCTCCGGGTTCCGGCACCTCGCCCGGCGCCGGGGCGGGAATCAAATCATCGCGCGCGGCGATGGTGATCACACCGCCCTCCGGCATGGCGTCCCGCGCATTCACCGCGAGATTCAACAGGGCGAGTTCAAGCTGGTTGGCGTCCACCCGTGCCAGCGGCAACCCGAGCGGAAAACGTGTTTCAATGCGGACACTTGGGCCGATCGAGCGGCGCATCATCTCGGCCATGCCAAGCACCAGCTCGGGGACATCGACCGCGGCAGGCTTCAGGTCCTGCCGGCGGGCGAAGGCCAGCATGCGCTGGGTCAACGCGGCGCCGCGCTGGGCGGCCTGCATCGCATTGCCAAGCAGCGATCGCAGCCGCGCATCGTCCGGCGCGCGCTTGGCGGCAAGCTCAAGATTGCCAAGGACAACGGCGAGGAGATTGTTGAAATCATGGGCGATGCCGCCGGTGAGCTGCCCGACTGCCTCCAGCTTCTGAGCCTGACGCAGGGCGTCCTCGGTGGCGCGGCGCTCAGTGACATCAACGAGGCCGCACAGCGTATTCTGGAGATTGCCCTCGACGTCCCGCTCCGCGACGGCGGAGAGCAGGCAGTCGAGCACGCGACCATTCTTGGCGATAAGCTTGTATTCCGCTTCACGCAATTCGCCGGTGTCGAGCAGGCGCGGCCAGTGCTCTTCGGTCCGGCGCCGCGCCGAGTCGGCGGCCATGAAGTCGGTCAGCGGCCGCCCAATCACTTCCTCGCGCGCGTAACCGAGTAGGCTGAGCCAGCGGTCACTCACCTGCGCGATGCGGCCATCGGGCCCGAGCGAATGCAGCGGCAAGGGTGTGCGACGATAGAGTTTGCGGTAGCGCTCTTCGCTCTCGCGCCACATGCCGGCCTCACGATCGGCAAGCATCGCGACGCGGCGATCATAGGCCGCAGCCAGCAGAAGAGCGATGAAGATGGCGAACGTCGCAGCCGTCACCACAGCGACCAGCGAAGCACTGCCAATGCCGTCCGCCAAGGCGGCATCGGCAGCCTGGACGGCGTCATGGGCGTCGCCATGGCCGGTAAACGTCACCCCCATCATGGCGACGTAGTGCATCCCGGCAATCCCAAAGCCGAGAGCCAAGGCTGCACCGGCGCGCTGGTAGACGGAGTGATTCCGAAAGGCCAGCCAGATGGCCACAATCGAGGCGGAAATGGCGGGGACAATGGCGGCGCCGACATAGATCATGTCGAACGTCATGGATCCAGGCATCCGCATCGCCGCCATGCCGGTATAGTGCATGCCGACAATTCCCAGCCCCATGAAGATTCCGCTCAGCAGAATCCCTTCGAAGCCCACACCCGGTCGGCTGGCGCCAATCAGCGCCACCGCTGTGGCAAGCACCGCCAGAAGCAGCGAGGCCAGCGTCAACCCGATCCCGTAAGAAACGTCCATGCCGAGATGAAGGGCCAGCATGGCGATAAAGTGCATGGCCCATATGCCACCACCCAGCACAAGGGCCGATGCCGCAAGCCACACAAGCCGCGCGGCACCCGCGCGCGTCATGCGTCCCGCGAGGTCAAGCGCAGTGTAGGACGCCGCGACGGCGATCAGGATCGACAGCGCCACTAGCGCACTATTGTGGCTCCCGACAATATTCATGATCGCCGAATATATCTCACATTTTGCGCACAGCGCTCAGTATCGCGATGCATGATCGTCGCGTCGGCTTCCCGCAAGGATCGCGGGTCGCCTGCGCGCCCCTCAGAGATAACCCAGGAACCACAGAATAAGAATGATCGGCAGCGGAATACCGAGCATCCAGAGAGCGCCACCCTTAAGCATGAATACCTCCTTGCGAATGTAGCAGGGGAACACCGCAGGGCCCTGATCGGTTCCACCTTCCGCCGGTGCTGCCCGGTTCCGCCTTCTCAATGCCGGTGAACGATGTCGTCCAGACTTCCAAGCAGCCTTTCCCCAAAGAGTCTCATCCAGCGCCTGCCGCTTCGCCTGCGCCGGCTTGCGCCCCCCCTACCCGAGCTTGCAGTGCTACTGGCGTTGCTCGGCGCGGCTCTGGGGCTTCTGGCCTTCGCTCTCATTGCCGACGAGGTGGCTGAGGGTGAAACCCATGCCTTCGACGAAGCAGTACTGCTGGCCTTCCGCGCGCCTGGCGATCCTGCCGATCCTCTCGGCCCGCCCTGGCTGGAGATCATCATGCGCGATGTGACGGCTCTCGGCGGCACCACCGTGCTGACCCTCATCACCCTCATCGTCGCCGGCTTCCTCGCCATGGACGGCAAACGTGCCGCTGCCCTGTTCGTGCTGGTGGCGACGTCCGGCGGCGGCCTGCTGAGCTATGCGCTGAAGCTTGGTTTCGAACGCCCCCGGCCGGACCTCGTTGCCCATCTTGTAGACGTCAGCACGTTGAGCTTTCCGAGCGGGCACGCCATGGGCTCGGCCGTGACCTTCCTCACCCTCGGCGTCCTCATCGTCCGCACGGAGCGAAAAGCGCGGCTCAAGGCCTATGCCCTTACCGTCGCGGTTGGCCTCACCCTGTTGGTCGGATTCAGCCGCGTTTATCTCGGCGTCCACTGGCCGACGGACGTCCTCGCCGGCTGGTGCGCGGGCAGCGCGTGGGCGCTCCTGTGCTGGATCGTCGTGTTGCTGCTGCAACGCCGAGGCAAGGTCGAGAGCGCCGGCAGCAACGGTTCGGGCAGCCCGCCCCCTCCCTCGTAATCCCCGCAAAGCCCCCGATGGCTTTCGTCTCGTGCTCGGCTATCATTCCCTCAGGCCGCCGCAGAGCGTGCCGCCAACGCAGGAGAAAGCCCATGACCACTACCGCGCCGGAAGGACATCTCATTCCGGGGATCGGCGTCATCGAGACCGTCGAGTCCGACAACGTCCTGCGCTGGGACGGCACTAATCTCTATGTCGAGCAAGACGTCTTTCACAACGGCCAGCTCGTCCACCGGCGCTACCGCAAGCGCGTGACCAAATCCGTCGCGCAGGCCATCGCCGCCATCCTCGCCCAGCACTGACGGGTCGGGCAGTCGCCCCCTAAAGCCGCGCCAGCAGGCTACCAAGCAGCACAAGGCCCGCCGGCCAGAGGCCAAGCCGCGCGGCGGAACCGATATGGCCGAGTTCGCCGACATCGGCCATATCGGCGCCCCATGCCTGCGCGAATGCGCCCGCTTGCGCCGGCGTCACTCGCGGATCGTCCCGGGAGGACAGAACGAGCGCCGGATACGGCAGGGGCAAGAGCGGCATCGGACCGAAATTACGGACCAGGTCGAAGGAAGAATCGGGATCGTCGACATTGGTCGGCGCCGCCAGGAAGGCGGCCGCCACCTTTGCGCGCGCCCGGCCCGGCTGTGCCGCCGTCCACCGCAGCACCGTCGCAACGCCGACTGAATGAGCGACCAGCACCACCCGGCGCGGTGCGGCCTCGACCGCCGCATCAAGCCGCGCGGTCCAGGCGCCGACCTCGGGTCGGCTCCAATCGGACTGGATCAACCGGCTCGAATTGGGGAAGGCCCCAAGCCAGTGCGACTGCCAGTGCTCCGCTGGCGCGTTCTCGCGACCGGGGACGACGAGGAAATCGAAGGAGGAAAAATCGACCGCCATATCCGCGCCTCGTCTCACGCTGGCGCCAGCACAGCGAAGAGGATCAGTACAAGACCCAGAAGCGAGACGGACCAGGCTAGCGAGCGCAGATAGGGCACGCCCATGGCGTAGAGCGGCACATAGACGATCCGGGCAGCCAGATAGAGCCCCGCCCCCCACAGGGTAAGCGCGCCTTCCCGGCCGGCGATATGGGCGATGAGAACCACGGCGGCAAACACCGGAAGCGTTTCGAACAGGTTAGCCTGCGCCCGCTGGAGCCGGCCGGTGACGATTCCCACCGGCGGACCCGGCTCGTCGCGCGGCCCCGTATTATAGTCGATCCCGGTTTCCCGGTTGCGCCACATCGCAGGAAGCAGCACCTGAACGAGGGCGAGGACCAGCGTCCAGGCGAGAAGCGTCAGCTCGATGGTCATGCGAGGTCCCAAAAGGTGAAAAACACCGTGCGAGGCGTCGCTATTCCTACGCGATGCCCTACATTTGGCAATCATGGCCAAGCCGAAGCAAATCAAACGTCGAGCCACCGACGGCCGCCCCCTCAGCCAGGTGGCGGCACTGCCGTACCGCGTGGTGGATGGCGGCGTCGAGGTGCTCGTAATGACCTCACGAGAAACCCAGCGGGTGATCATCCCGAAGGGGTGGCCGATGAAGAACCGCAAGGACTGGAAGTCGGCGCAGATCGAGGCCCGCCAGGAGGCCGGGGTTATTGGCGATATCGGCCGCAAAAGGCTTGGCCAGTATCTCTACTGGAAACGGCTGGAAAGCCATTTTGCGCTGGTCAAGGTGGCGGTCTATCCGCTTGCCGTCCGGCGCCAGCTGGCCGATTGGCCCGAGCGTCACGAACGGGCGCAGACTTGGATTTCCGCCGAGGACGCCGCCCTGCTGGTCGACGAGCCGGAACTCGGCGCGATCATTCTCGACTTTGCCCAATCGCGCGCAGCCGGGTTGCTGGCCGCTGACTCAAAGGCGGGCGGGCGCCAAGCGATGGCCGCACCCGCCGCGCCAAGTCTGGGGGGCTCGCCTACCTGAGGCTTCATCGAACTCGGCGATCGGCGGCGGAAGCCCCTCCCGTCAGGTCGCCGTATCGGAGACCCGTATATCAGCGCGGAACAGACGCCCGCTTTCGGCGAAGGCCACGCAGCAAAGAGCCGCCCCGGCGAGGCCGGCGAAGCCCAGGGTCAGTGGCAGCGTGGTCCCGTCGAAATTCTGCCCCAGCACGAAGCCCGCGAGCGCACCCCCCACCGTGCTCACGAAGCCAAGCACCGAGGAGGCCGTGCCCGCGACATGGCCGACCGGCTCCATCGCCATGGAATTGAAATTCGACACCATGAGGCCGAAGAAGAACATCATCGCGCCCTGCAGGATCGAGAACGTCCAGATGTTTTCGACATCGCCGAGAACGATGCCGGCGTGGACCAGCGTAACGGCGAGGTAGCCGCAGAGCGCGACATGCGAGACACGCCGCATGCCCAGTTTCTCGACGACGCGCGCATTGAGCAGCGACGAAGCCGCCATAAACACTGCGATCAGCGCGAAGATCAGGGTGAACAGTTCCTCCGCATCAAAGGCGTCGGCGAACACCTGCTGCGCCGAGTTGATGAACCCGAAAAGACCTCCCATCACCATGGTGATCGCCAGCATGTAGCCCACTGTCACACGGCTGCGGACGATGAGGCCGAACGCATGGCAAATGCCAGCGAAGGAAATCGGCGAACGATCTTCCGGGTGAAGTGTTTCCGGCAGGCGGCCCAGCGTCCACACGAACAGCACGGCCCCGAGCGCACACAGCATCAGGAAAATGCCCCTCCATGGCGCCACCAGCATGATCGCCTGCCCGATGGACGGGGCCACGATGGGCACTGACAGGAAGACAAGGAAGGCGAGCGACATCACCCGCGCCATGTGAGAGCCGGAATAACAATCGCGCACAATGGTGATAGCGAGAATCCGCGTCGCCGCTGCGCCGATGCCCTGCGCCACGCGCGCCGCCAGCATCACCTCCAGCGTGCCGGCAAAGATGGCGCCGATCGAGGCCGCTGTGTAGACGGCGAGGCCAAATAGAAGGATCGTGCGACGGCCGAAACGGTCGGCCAGCGTGCCATAGATGAGCTGGGCACCGCCAAAGCCTAGCAGATACGCCGTGACAACGAGCTGCGTGTGATTCGCCGTGTCGATGCCAAGCGACTCACCAATCTCCGGCAACGCCGGCAGCATGGAATCGATGGCGATGGCATTTGTCGCCATGAGGCCAGCGATGAACAGCACGAATTCGCGGAATCCCATACCGGGATGCGGATTTCCCGGAATCGGATGTCCCGGCGTGGAGAGAGGGGCGGACATAGGCTATCCATTGCGGCGGGAGCGCCGAAGGGCGGCGGCAGAGAGGGCGGCGAGAGTCTTCAATGTTCGCCTTAGCGCGCAGCGGTAGCTGGGCCTATAGGCCGAAAGACACAGCCGGACGACTTTCGCCGCGCCTATGCCGCAAATCCAGCTGTCCCAACGCTTGGCAGTGACTTCAATTAAAATGATGATTATCATCAATTCTGCCAGCGAATGCCGTACCGATGCCGCCCGCCGCGTCGAGCGGAGCGCTACGGGGGAGCACCTGCATGTTCGATCCGACCACGTGGACCGGATTCCACACTTGGCTGAGCTTCATCGCCATTGCCGCTGGCTTCGTCGTGCTGGCCGGCCTCATCGCAGGGCGTGATCGGGGCGGGTGGACGGCGGCCTTCCTCGCCCTCGCATTCGCCACCAGCGCCACCGGCTTCGGCTTTCCGTTTAACGGTATACTGCCCTCGCATATCGTTGGCATGGTCGCGCTCGTCGTGCTCGCCGTCACTGTGCCGGCCCGCTATCATTTCCGCCGGACCGGACGCTGGAACACGGCTTACGCGGTAGGGATCGTCGTCAGCCAATGGCTGCTCGTCTTCGTCGCCCTCGCCCAGGCCTTCGCCAAGGTGCCGGTGCTGCACGCCCTCGCCCCCACCCAGTCGGAACCGCCCTTCGCCATCGCGCAGGGCGTCGTCCTGCTGCTTTTCGTGCTTGCCGGCGTCGCGACCCTGCGCGGCGGCCGGCAAGCCGCCCTCCGCGCCTGACCTCAGAACTGAGGCGGCGCCATGTCGAGCGGCGGCGCGTCGAACTGGGGAATGTTCAGCTCGATGGTGGAAGGATCCACCGTCGGACCCGCACTGATCCAGTAGGTCACCGCTTCCGGCCACAGGATCACCACGACGACGAGAACCAACTGCATCAGCAGCCAGGGAATTGCGCCCCAATAGATCTGCGAGGTGCGGATCGACTTCGGCGCAATTCCACGCAGGTAGAACAGCGCGAAGCCGAAGGGCGGGTGCATGAACGCAGTCTGCATGTTCACGCACAGCAGCACGCCGAACCAGACGAGATTGATATCGAGCTTCATCGCCACCGGCACCAGCAGCGGCACGATGATGAAGGCGATCTCGAAAAAATCGAGGAAGAAGGCGATGAAGAAGATGAACACGTTGACAAAGATGAGGAATCCGGCTCGCCCGCCAGGCAGCTGCGACAGCAAATGCTCGATCCACAACGCCCCGTCCATGCCCTGAAAGACCAGGCTGAACACGGTGGCGCCGATGAGGATGAACACCACCATCGCGGTGAGGCGGGCGGTCGAGGCCATGGCCTGACGCAGATGCGTCCAGGTCAGGCGGCCATGCAGTGCCGCGAGCGCGATCGCGCCGACGGCCCCCATCGCACCCGCCTCGGTCGGGGTGGCGAGACCCATTGCCAGCGTGCCCAGCACCAGCAGGATCAGCACAATGGAGGGCACCATGCCCCAAAGCACCTGCCGGATCAGCGGCCAGCCGCCTTCCCCGCGCGCCTCGGGCGGCAGCGGCGGCATGTGCTGGGGCTTGATGAGCGAGAGCACGAATACATAGGTAATGAAGATCAGCACCTGCAGCAGCGAGGGGCCGATAGCGCCCAAATACATCTCGCCCACCGGGCGGCCGAGTTGTTCGGCCAGGACGATAAGGACCAGTGAAGGCGGTATGAGTTGAGTGATGGTCCCCGATGCCGCGATCACACCCGTCGCCAGCCGCTCATTATAGCCGTAGCGGATCATCACCGGCAGCGAGATCACCCCCATGGCGATGACCGACGCTGCCACCGTGCCGGTAATGGCGCCGAGGATGGCGCCGACGACGATCACCGCATAGGCAAGCCCGCCCGGCACCTTGCCGAACAGCTTGCCGGTACCCTCCAGCAGGTCCTCGGCGAGGCCACAGCGCTCCAGTACTGCGCCCATAAAGGTGAAGAAGGGGATGGCGAGCAGCAGATCGTTGGAGATGATGCCGTAGAACCGGAAGGGCAGCGCCTGCAGGAAGCTGAAGGTGAAATGGTCGGTCAATATGCCGAGTGTGCCGAAGAACAGGCCCACCGCGATGAGCGAGAACGCGACGGGAAAGCCGGCAAGCATGAAACAGATCATGCCGGCGAACATCAGCGGGGGCATCACGCCATAGGAGAACATGCAGGGCTCGCGCGTCGGGAAAGGGGCAGGCGGTCAGGGGGAGGTCCGGTCGGCGCGGCGCCCCTACTGGAGCGGCTTCTCGTAGTCAGTCGCGATCTCGAGGATACCGGACAGCGCAGCGATGCGCTTGATGAGCTCGGACAACCCCTGCACGGTGAGCAGCGCAAAGCCGAGCGGCAGCAGCAGCTTGGCCGGCCAGAGGATCAGCCCGCCGGCGTTCTGCGACACCTCGTCGGAGAGGAAAGACTGCCAGAAGAACGGAAAGCTGAGCCAGGTGAGATAGAGGCCGGCGGGAATGAGGATGAGCGTGAAGCCCAGTGTGTCGATCCACAGCCGGGCGCGGGGCGACACCGACATATAGACGAGATCGACCCGCACATGCTCGTTGCGTTTCAGCGTATAGGGTGCACCGAGTAGCACGACGGCCCCGAACAGGTACCACTGGACTTCCAGAAGGCCATTGGTGCTGTAGCTGAACAGATAGCGCACCGTCGCGTTTCCGGCGCTGACGAGACAGGCGAACAGCACGCAGTAATCCGCGATACGACCGAATCTCTCGTTCAATCCGTCGATGACGCGGCTGAAGGCGAGCAGCCCTCCCATCGCATTTCCCCTCGTTCTGGCCGGCTTTTATCGTTGCGGCTGGGGCGCCCCAATCGCTGCCCCTGCCAATCGCGGCAAGATAGACCATCGTCTCACGCAAATTAACCCGCTGCCGCCGAGGCGGCGGCGCCGGCGGCAAAAGCTGCTGCGGTGTGGCCGTTGTGCCGGCGCCCTAGCACCGGCGCGATTTGCCGGGAAGCCGTGGCGTGTTATCCCACGCTAACCCTTCCGCCCGGCCCCGCGAAAGTCCCCATGAGCTCCAGCGCGCTCCGTCTCCCTCTTGGCATTTGCGCGTTCATTCTCGCGGTCGGGGCGGTCTATCTCGCACGGTCGGTGGTGGCGCCGGTTGCCTTCGCCCTGTTCATCATCGCCCTCGTCTGGCCGCTGCAGATTCGACTGCAGCATCGGCTGCCGGCGCTGCTTGCGATGATGGCGACGCTCGCGCTTACCGTCCTCGCCCTGGCGCTGCTCGGCTATGTCACCATCTGGGGCTTCAGCCAGGCGGGGCGCTGGCTGATCACCAATGCCGGGCGATTCCAGGCGATTTACAGCGAGACTGCGGCGCAGCTGGAGGAAATGGGCCTCTATTCGGCCGGCATGCTGGCCGACACCTTCAACTCCGGCTGGCTCATCGGCGCCTTCCAGGGCCTAGCCGGACGGCTCAACGGCATGCTCGGCTTCGGCGTGGTGACGCTGATCTTCGTCATGCTCGGCCTGTTGGAGGTCGAGATTGTGCGCGCCAAGCTGATCGCCGAGGCCGGCGCGACCGGTCAGCGACTAGTGCGGGCGAGCGCGGCGACGGCGGCGAAGTTCCGCACCTACATGATGGTACGCACGGTGATGAGCGTACTGACCGGCGTCTTCGTCTGGGGCGTTTCCGCCGCCATCGGGCTCGATCTGGCGCTCGCCTTCGGCGTCATCGCCTTCGCGCTGAACTATATTCCCTTCATCGGCCCGCTGGTGGCGACGCTGCTGCCCACCTTCTTTGCGCTGGCGCAGTTCGGCTCGTGGGAGACGGCGGTGGTGGTGTTCCTCGCCATGAACGTCATCCAGTTCTTCAGCGGCAGCTATATCGAGCCGCGCGTGGCCGGCAAGGCGCTGGCGATCTCGCCTTTCCTCGTGCTGTTCGCCGTGTTCTTCTGGGCTTTCATCTGGGGTTTGTCCGGCGCCTTCATCGGCGTGCCGCTGGTTATCGCGGCCCTCACTTTCTGCGAAGAGGGCGAGGGCACGCGCTGGATCGCCCGCCTGTTGTCCGGCCGTAAGGAGCCCGCCACCTGACCATGACCGCTCTTTTCGTGACGCTGCGCAGGGCCCTCAAATGGCTGGCGGTGCTGGCACTGGTGCTCTTTGTCGCCTTCCTCGGCTCGCGCGTCTGGTTCGCGCAGAGCGGCCCGCCGCTGGAACCCTGGCATACCTTCGTACCGGAAGAGATGAGCGTCTCGGAGCTCGACGCGGCCGACTGGCGAGGCTATCTCGCCCACGAGGACAAGCTATTCGCCGACGTCACCCGTGAGGTGGTCCAGCAGTTGCCGGAGGAGGATCGCGTCCCCTCCAACCGGTATTTTGCTGGCAGTGTCGTCTACCCGCCCCACCTCACCCGTGACTGGAACCGTTCTTATGAGCTGGCACCGTCGGGCGAGCCGGCCGGCGTCGTCGTGCTGCTGCACGGGCTCACGGACTCCCCCTACAGCCTGCGCCATGTCGCCGGCCGCTACCTCGCGAACGGGTTTCTCGTCGTCGCCCCGCGCCTGCCCGGCCATGGCACGGTGCCGGCCGGACTGACCGATGTCGAATGGGAGGACTGGCTGGCCGCCACCCGCCTTGCCGTGCGCGAGGCGGCCGCCCGCGCCCCGGGCAAGAAGCTGGAGATCGTCGGCTTTTCCAATGGTGGGGCGCTGGCGCTGAAATACGCGCTCGACGCTCTCAGCGACAAAGCGCTCGTCCGCCCCGACCGGCTGGTGCTCATCTCGCCGATGATCGGCATCACCCGCTTCGCCCGCTTTGCCGGGCTGGCAGCACTGCCAGCCTGGCTCCCGGCCTTCGACAAGGCAGCGTGGCTGGGCCTGGTGCCGGAATTCAACCCGTTCAAATACAATAGTTTCCCGGTAAACGGCGCCGTGCAGTCGCACAGGTTGACGCGGGCGCTGCAGGCCTCCATCACCACCCAGGCGCGCGCCGGCCGCCTAGAGGAGCTGGCACCGGTCCTGACCTTCCAATCAGTGATGGACTTCACCGTGTCGACCCGCGCGATTGTCGACGCCCTTTATCGCCAGCTGCCGGCAAACGGCAGCGAACTCGTGCTGTTCGACATCAACCGTAACACCAAGCTCGGCCCGCTTCTACGCGCGACCTCCTATTCCGCTTTGCTGCGCCTGCTGCCTCCTCTGCCGCGTGACTTCCGCACCGTGATCATCACCAATGAAGATGCCGGAAGCGACCAAGTGGTAGAGCGCTCGATCCCCGCCGGCAGCATGCAGGAGACGGTACGTCCGCTGGGGCTCGCCTATCCGAACGACGTCTATTCGCTTTCCCATGTCGCCCTGCCCTTCCCGCCGGAAGATGCGCTTTATGGCTCACATCCAGACCCGGACGAGAATTTCGGGCTAGAGCTCGGAGCCATGGCGGTGCGCGGCGAACGCGGCGCACTGATCGTCAGCCTCGACGCACTAGTGCGGATGTCGTCCAACCCGTTCTTTTCCTACATGAATGACCGGATCCAGCCGGCCCCGGCCTCACCAGCGCCCTAAGCACGGCCGGTCACGGGCCTGCCGGCCGCTCCTGTCCCACCGTCGCCAGATAGAGTGCCGGCAGGAACACCAGGGTGAGTAGCGTCGCCACCAGCAGGCCGCCCATTATGGCGGTGGCCATGGGGCCCCAGAAGACCGTGGGTGCGATCGGGATCATTCCGAGGACGGTGGACAGCGCCGTCAGCACGATCGGGGTGAAGCGGGCGCAGGAGGCGTCGATCACCGCCTGGCGCGCGCTCTTGCCGCCGGCCCGCTCGGATTCGATCTGACCTATTAGAATCACAGCGTTTTTTATGATCATCCCGATCAGCGCCAGCACGCCGAGAATGGCGACGAAGCCGAGCGGGCGGCTGGACACCAGCAGTGCGATCACAACACCAATCAGACCGAGTGGAGCGACACTTATGACCAGTGAGGCCAGTGAGAAGCGCTTCAGCTGGAGCATGAGGACGGTGAGCATGATGAGGATCATGACCGGCACCACCGCCATGACCGAAGCCAGCGAGTTCGCGCTCTCCTCCACCGTGCCGCCGGTCTCGATGCGGTAGCCAGCCGGCAGGGTCTGCGCCAGCGCCTCGATCTTCGGCGCCAGCTGGTCCACCACCGTCTCGGGCAATTCGCCCGGCGCGATGTCCGACTGCACGGTGAGCGCCGGCAGCCGGTCGCGGCGCCACACCAGCGGATAGGTCTGCTCATAGTCGAAGCTGGCGAACTGGCTCAGCGGCACGGTGCGCCCGCCCGGCAGCGGCACTTCCAGCGTGCGCAGCGTGTCGAGCGAGACGCGCTGCTCGTCGGTGGCGCGCAGCACCACGTCGATCAGATAAATGTCGTCGCGCAGCTGCGTCACCGGCGCGCCCGTCACGACCGTGTTCAGCACCGAGCCGATCGCCTCGGTGGAGAGACCGAGGAGGCGCGCCTGGTCCTGGTCGACCCGGATGCGGATCTCGCGCGCCGGCTCGATCCAGTCATAATTCACCGTGCGCGTCAGCGGGTCGGCGGCGATCACCTCGGCCAGCCTGAAGGCGATGTCGCGCACCGGGCCGAGTTCCGGCCCCACCACCCGGTACTGGATCGGCCAGCCCACCGGCGGCCCCAGTTCCAGCGGCGAGACGCGGCTGACCACATTGGGAAAATCGTTCGCGAGCAGCGTGTCGAGCTTGGCCTCCAGCCGCTCGCGCGCCGGCACGTCCTTCGCCACCACCACCGCCTGGCCGAAAAAGGCATTGGGCAGCTGGGCATTGAGCGGCAGGTAGAAGCGGATCGCTCCGCGCCCGACATAGCCGCTCCAGCGCTCGACATCGGGGTCGTCCCTCAGGGCGTCGTCGAGCCGCGCCATGGCGCGCTCGGTGGCAAAGATCGAGGCGTTCTGCGGCAATTGCAGGTCCACCAGCAGTTCCGGCCGGTCGGACGCGGGAAAGAACTGGCGCGGAATCAGCGGCAGCGCCAGCACCGCGGCGACGAACAGGGCGAGCGTGACCGCGACCGTCACCCAGGGCGCGCCCAGCGCGACGGAGAGGAGGGAGCGATAGAGCCGCATCACCCGGCCCGGTTCACCACCGGCATTCTTCGGCGCTTTCAGGATCACGAGGCCGATCAGCGGGGCGAACAGCACCGCCACCAGCCACGACACCAGCAGCGCCATCGTCACCACCGCGAACAGCGAGAAGGTGTATTCGCCCGCCGACGAGGCGGCGAAGCCCACCGGCACGAAGCCGGCGATCGTCACCAGCGTGCCGGCCAGCATGGCGAAGGCGTAGGTCTTGAAGGCGTAGACCGCCGCCACCTCCTTCTTCTCGCCGGCGGCAAGCCGGCCGAGCGTGGCGTCGGTGGTGGTCATCGCATCGTCCACCATCAGCGCCAGCGCGATGATGAGCGCGCCGAGCGAGATGCGCTGCATGTCGATGTCGAGCAGCCACATCAGCGCGAACACGCCGGCGAGGGTCAGCGGAATGGTCAGCGCTACCATCAGGCCGGCGCGTACGCCGAGCGCGATGAAGCTCACCACGAGGATGATGAGGATGGCCTGCCAGAGCGAGGCCATGAACTCGGAAATCGCCTCGGCCACCGTCACCGCCTGGTCGGCGACCAGATGCGGCTCGATGCCGACGGGAAGCTCCGCCGTGATCGCCGCCATCGCCGTGTCGATGTTGCGGCCAAGCTGGAGAATGTCCCCACCCTCGCGCATCGAGATGGCGAGGCCGATGGCGGGCTCGCCATTGGTGCGGAACAGCGGGCGCGGCGGATCGACATAGCCGCGCCGCACGGTGGCGATGTCGGCGAGGCGCAGCATGCGCCCGTTCACGGCGAAATTGATGTTGGCCACGTCCTGCTCGGAGCCGAAGGCGCCGGAGACGTCGATCACCAGCGCCTCGTCGCCGGTCTGGATGGTGCCGGAAGGCTGCACCACATTCTGGGCCCGCAGCGCCGCCACCAGCGCGGAACGGTTGATGCCGAGATTGGCAAGTTCACGCACCGAGAACTCGACGAAGATCTGCTCATCCTGCTCGCCCAGAAGCTCGATCTTGGCGACGTCAGGCACATGCAGCAGCTTGGAACGGGCCTGCTCGACATAATCGCGCAGCTCGCGATGGGTGAAGCCATCGGCGGTAAAGCCGTAGATCAGGCCGAACGTGTCGCCGAACTCGTCATTGAAGCCCGGGCCGACCACCCCGCGCGGCAGGGTATGAGCCATGTCGCCGATGCTCTTGCGCACCTGATACCAGACATCGGGCACCTCGGCGCCGGGGGTGCTGCCCTTCAGGGCGACGAAGATGGTGGTGACGCCGGGGCGGGTATAGCTGCGGATGAAGTCGAGATGCGGCGTTTCCTGCAGCGTGCGCTCCAGCCGCTCGGTGACCTGCTGCAGCGTGTCCTCAATGCTGGCGCCAGGCCACGCTGCCTGCACCACCATGGTCTTGATGATGAAGGACGGGTCTTCCGCCCGGCCGAGGCGGGTATAGGCGAACAGGCCGGCGACCACCACGGCCAGCATGAAAAACAGCACCAGCGACCGTTCGCGGACCGCCCATTCCGACAGGTTGAACCGCATCACGACCCCGCCCCGAGCAGGCGCACCTTCTGGCCGGGATGCAGCGCCTGCACACCGGCCGTCACCACGATCTCGCCCGGGCTGAGCCCAGTCTCGACCGCGACGGAGGCCTGCGAGAAGCGGCGCAGCTCGATATTGCGGAGCGCCACCGTCTGGCTGGCGGGGTCATACACCCACACGGCCGGTCGCTCATTGACGGCGGTGAGCGCCGAGGCGGGGATCTCGATCGCCGCGTCGCTGCCGAGCTCCACCCGGCCGATGACGGTGGAGCCGAGGCGCATCGCCGCCGGCGGATTGTCCAGGCCGACCCGGACCCGGAAGGTGCGCGTCACCGGGTCCGCCTGCGGCGCCACCTCGCGCACCCGCCCAATGGCCGTGACGCTGGGATCGTCGCTCAGGGTGACGGTGATGACCGGATCGGCCGGCGCCGCGCGCAGCACGTTCGCCGGCACGTCGAACACCGCGTCGCGCCCGCCCTGCCGGGCCAGCTGCAGGATCATCTGCCCGGCCTGCACCACCTCGCCCGGCTCGGCGCCGCGCGCCGTCACCGTGCCGGCGGCATCGGCGACAAGGTCGGTGTGGCTGACATTGTCCTGCGCGGTCTTCAGCTGCGCCTCGGCATCGTCCACCCCCGACTGCGCCGCCTGCAGCGCGGTGCGGGCGGCGTCGTGACTGGCCTGGGTGGTGAAGCCATTGCCGAGCAGCCGCTCCTGCCGCTCGAAGGTGTTGGCGGCGGTGACGAGCTGGCTTTCCGCCGCCGCCAGCGCCGCCTGCGCCGAGCGCAGGGCGTTCAGCGCGTTTTGCGGGTCGAGCCGGGCGACGACCTGCCCGGCCTTGACCTGATCGCCGACATTGGCGCTGCGCTCGATCATCCGGCCGGAGACGCGGAAGGCCAGCGCGGCCTCGTCCTGCGCCTGCACATCGCCGGTGAAGGAGGCAACCTGCCCGCCGACGCCCTTCTCAACGGTGACGACCCGCACCGGCCGGGGTGCCGGGGCCTGCGCCTCCGGCTCCTCGCCGCAACCGGCGAGAGCGAGGCTTGCCGCGAGCGCGAGGGCCGCCCTCCATGGCCTGGTCGTCCTCATCGCCGCTCACTCCCCTGCCTGCCCCTGCGGCGCGCCCTGCCCGAACGGCGCCTTTCCGCCGCCAGGATGCGCGCTGCCGGCCCGATCCTACCGCCGAGCTTACAGAGGCAGATGACATTACGTAACTCACCCCGGCGCAAACCTCCTGTGCGCGGGGCGGGGCGAGAGGCGGGCGACTCGCCTTTGCCGCAGTGGCGCGCTAATGCTGGCGCTCTCACCGGGGCGGGGGTCTTACGGAGGCGGAATGCGTCTGGTCGTTGTTGCGTTGGCCCTCGCCCTGTGCGCGGGATGTTCGAACCGGCCGGTGGGCGTGCTCACGCCTGTCGAGGCCGCCGTGCCGGACACGACCAAGGTCGACCTTCTCGTCGCCACCACCCGCGAGGCCTCCACGGACTCCGGCATTCTCTACACCGGCGAGCGCGGCCCGGGCGTGTCGCTCGACGCCTTCACCGTTTCGATCCCGCCCGACAGCCGGCGGCAGATCGGCGAGGTGCAGTGGCCGCGCAGCCTGCCGCCCAACCCGGAAACCGACTTCGCCACCCTCGCCGTCGAGCCGCTGCCGAATGTGAAGGCGGCGAGAAGCTGGCTCGACAGCCATCTGCCGAAGAGCCGGCGGGTGCTGATCTTCGTGCACGGCTTCAACAACCGCTTCGAAGATGCGGTCTACCGCTTCGCCCAGATCGTCCATGATTCGGGGTCGGACGTGGCGCCGGTGCTGTTCACCTGGCCCTCGCGTGCCCGGGTGTTCGACTATCTGTTCGACCGCGAGAGCACCATCGTCTCGCGCGACGCCTTCGAGGACACGGTCTGGCAGGTCACCAGCGACCCGCGGGTGGAGGACGTGACCATCATGGCCCACTCCATGGGGGCGTGGCTGGCGATGGAGAGCCTGCGGCAGATGGCGATCCGCCACGGCAAGCTGCCGGCCAAGATCCGCAACGTCATCCTCGCCTCGCCCGATGTCGATGTCGACGTGTTCGCCTCGCAATGGCGGGCGCTGAACGGGCCGCAGGCGCGGTTCACCCTGTTCGTCTCGCAGGACGACCGGGCGCTGCAGGTCTCGCGCCGGATCGCCGGCGGGGTGGACCGGCTGGGGCTGATCGACACCAAGCATTTCTATGGCGAGCTGGAGAAGTCAGGCATCGTGGTGATCGACCTCACCGCCATGCGCAGCGGCGACGCGCTCAACCATGGCCGCTTCGCCTCCTCGCCCGAGGTGGTGCAACTGATCGGCCAGCGGCTGGTGAACGGCCAGACCGTGACCGATTCCGAGGTCAGCCTCGGCGACCGCATCGCGGCGGGGGCGATGGGCGTCGGGCAGACGGTCGGCAGCGCCGCCGGCCTCGCCCTCAGCGCGCCGCTCGCCGTCGTCGACCCGGCGACCCGGCGCACCTATCAGGGCCAGGTCGAGCGCTTCGGCCAGACGGTCAGCGAGACGGTCGAGGACCCCGGCGCCGATTAGCGCGCCAGGAAGCCGATAGCGGCGGCGTTGATGATGTCGATGAAGAAGGCCGACACCAGCGGCAGGATGATGAAGGCGCGCGGCGAGGGGCCGTGCGTCTTGGTGACGGCGGTCATGTTGGCGATGGCGGTCGGCGTCGCCCCCAGGCTGATGCCGGTGAAGCCGGCCGAGATCACCGCCGCCTGGTAGTCGCGCCCCATCGCCGGGAACACCACGAAGACGATATAGGCCACCGCCGCCACCGTCTGCACCGCGAGCACCACCACCAGCGCCAGCCCCAGCCCGCCAATGCTCCACAGCTGCATGCTCATCAGCGACATCGCGAGGAAGACGTTCAGCGCGAGATCGGACACCAGCGCCAGCGCCCGGGTGCGGGTGGGCCAGTGCAGGCGCGGCAGCAGGCGTGGCACCGTGTTGGTGAGCACGATGCCGACCAGCAGGCAGACCACGAACATCGGCAGCTTGAGACCCGTCCACTCCACCGCCTCCTCCAGGCCGAAGGCGATGAGGATGGCGACATTGAGCACCAGAACGGTGCGCAGCAGGCTGACATGGCTGATGTCGTCGTCGGTGCGCTCATTGACCGCCTTGGGCAGGCCGACCACGGCCTCCTGCCCCGGCCCGCTCTTCAGATGGTGGCGGGTGATGAGGTAGCGGGCGATCGGCCCACCGGCGAGGCTCGCCAGCACCAGACCGAGCGTCGCCACGGCGATGCCGACCTCCAGCGCGTTGGCGACGCCGAAACGCTCCGCGATCAGCGGCGCCCAGGCGATGGTGGTGCCGTGCCCACCGATCAGCGAGGCCGAGCCGAGGAAGACGGCGAGCCCCTCCGGCAGGTCGAGCAGGCTGACGGCACCGATGGCGATCACATTCTGGATGGCCAGATAGATCACCGTTAGCCCGAGCAGGATCACCAGCGGCCGCCCGCCGGCCAGCAGGTCGTCCAGCCGGGCATTGAGGCCGATGCCGGTAAAGAAATAGAGCAGCAGCAGGTCGCGCGCGCCGAGATCGAACACGATGGCAGCATCGAAGAAGCGGTAGGCGATGAGCGTCGCCAGCGCCGCCAGCAGGCCGCCGGTGACGGCCTCTGGAATGTTGAACTGGCGCAGCGGGGCAATCGCGCTGTTGATGCCGGAGCCGACGAAGAAGACGACGATGGCGATGGTGAAGGTCAAAAGGCCCGAAATCTCAATCGCCGACATCGTCACTCCGTCATCGCCACGGCCGTGAACCCCGTCCCGGGGCCCGCAGCCTTCAGAAACTCCCCAGCACCGAGCCGAGCCCGATGACCGCCACCAGCGCCACCAGGGCACCGACGATAGCAACCATGACGATGTCGAGATAGCTCTGGCGCGGCGTCACCCCGCAGACGGCGAGCAGCGTCACCACCGCGCCGCTGTGCGGTAGGCTGTCCAGCGTGCCCGCGCTCATGACCGCCACCCGGTGGAGCAGCGCCGGCTCGATGCCCAGCGCCCCGGCCCGCTCCAGGAAGACCGGCCCGAGCGCGTCGAGCGCGATGGTGAGCCCGCCCGAGGCGGAGCCGGTGAGCGCGGCCAGGATATTGACCGCCACCGCCAGCGACACCAGCGGCCCGCCATCAATGGAAAGCACCCAGTCGCGCACCAGCGCGAAGGCCGGCAGCGCCGCCACCACCGCGCCGAAGCCGACAAGGCTCGCCACCGAGAAGATCGGCAGCACCGAGGCGTTGGCGCCGGCATCCATGGTCTCGCGCAGTTTTGGCAGGCGGCGCCAGTTGATGACGAGCGTCGCAACGATCGCCACGATCAGCGCCACCGCCACCGACCACACGCCGCTGACCGCCGACAAAGGCACCCCGCCCCAGCGCGGCTCGGCCAGAAAGCCGAAATCGAGGCGCGGCAGCACGAGGAAGGACATCAGCAGATTCACCAGGATCACCAGCCCCAGCGGCAGCGCCGCCAGCACGATGGAGGGGCGCGCCTCGCTCTGGTGGCCATGGGCGATCTCGGCCGGGTCGAATTCGCGCGCCGTGGTCGCCCGCTCGCGCAGCACCGGATCGTCGAGAGCGGCGTTGACCGTCGCGGTGCCATCGCCGAACCCCTCCCCGGCCCGGCGCGCGGCCGCCTCGGCGCGGGCGAGCCACCACAGGCCGAAGCCGAGCATGATGGCGGAGGCGATGATGCCGAGCCCCGGCGCGGCGAAAGGCGTGGTGCCGAAGAACGGCATCGGAATGGCGTTCTGGATCGCCGGCGTGCCGGGCAGCGCCATCATGGTGAAGGTGAAGGTGCCGAGCGCGATCGCCGGCGCCATCAGCCGGCGCGGAATGTCGGCGGCGCGGAACAGCGCCTGCGCCATCGGCGCCAGCACGAACAGCGCCACGAACAGGCTGACGCCGCCATAGGTGACGATGGCCCCGGCCAGCACCACGGCGAGGATGGCGCGCGGCGCCCCCAGCGTCTCAGTCATGAAATCGGCAATGGCGGCGACCGAGCCACTGTCCTCCATCAGCTTGCCGAACAGCGCGCCGAGCAGGAACAGCGGAAAGAACTGGCCGACAAAGCTCGCCGCGCTGCCCATGAAGGTCTGGGTCCAGCTGGCCAGCAGCGGCTCGCCGGACAGCAGGGCGGCGAGCAGCGCCGCCAGCGGCGCCAGCAGCAGCACGCTCCAGCCGCGATAGGCGAACCCGACCAGCAGGCCAAGGCCGAGCAGGATGCCAATGAGGCCCATGGCTCACACCCCTTCGAGCAGCACGTCGAGATCGACCGAGGAACGCTTGCCGATATTGCCGGCATCGACTGCAAGGAAGGCGTCGGCGGCCTTGCGGCCCTCGTCCCGCAGCATGGAGAGGAACTCCCATTCGGCATTGAGCTTCGAGGAATAGCCGAGCGTGTCCATGATCGAGTTGCGCACCAGATGGATGCGCATCCGCGCCCATTGCGCGCCCTCGCAATTGCCGGGATCGGCCACCTGCCGCAGCAGGGCGATCATCCGCAATTCCTTCAGCAGCACCGCGTTGAACGAGACTTCGTTGAGCCGGTTGAGGATTTCCGAGGCGGTGCGGGGCGTGCCGGGGCGCTCCACCGGGTTGATCGGGATCAGGATCGTGTCGTCGGATTCCAGCTCGCGCACCAAAGGCGTCATCGTCGGGTTGCCGGAATAGCCGCCATCCCAATAGCTTTCGCCGTCGACCTCCACCGCCTGGAACAGCGTCGGCAGGCAGGCCGAGGCCATCAGCACTTCGGGCGTGATCTCGGCATTGCGGAACACCCGGCCGCGCCCGGTGCGCACATTGGTGGCGGTGATGAACAGCTTGACCGGCGAGGCGCGCAGCCGCTCGAAGTCGATCGCCTTCTCCAGAATGGCGCGCAGCGGATTGGCGCCGCCCGGATTGAGGTCATAGGGCGAATAGAGCCGCGACATCAGGTCCATGGTGACGAAGAGCGGCGAATGGTCGAGCGTCCAGCGCCCGAGCAGCACGTCGAGCGGGCCGCGCTGGAACGGGCTGAAGCGTGCCGCCTCGGCGACATGCCCCCAATAGGCATCAAGCGCGGCGCGCGCCCCCGCACGCCCGCCGGCGGCAAAGCCATCGGCCAGAACGGCGGCGTTCATCGCCCCGGCGGAGGTGCCGGAAATCCCCTCGATCCGTAGCCAATCCTCTTCCAGCAGCCGGTCGAGCACACCCCAGGTGAAGGCGCCATGCGAGCCGCCGCCCTGCAAAGCGAGATCAATTGGAACCGGCCCGGACCGCGCGGGCGCGGACGCCCCCCCGGGCAAGGGAGCCGCAACCGGCGAGGCTCCGGCGCCTTTGCGGGGCCCGCGCCGAGGCGTCTTCGCGGCGGAGGACGCAGGAGGGGCGGCGGGAGGCAGGACCTTGGAGGGCATTGGCGCACCTTTCGGAACCGGGCGCCCTTACCGTAGCGATGCCGATGCTGCATCGCAACATCGAAGCCGGCTACCCTCCCCGGCTAGGATACCGGGTGCAGCCGGCCCTCGCGCAGCTCCAGAATCCGGTCGAACAGGTCCAGATTCTCCCGCCGATGCGTGACCATCACCAGCGCCGGGCGGGCGTCGAGCGCGGCCAGCTGTTGCAGCAGCCGCCGTTCCGAGGGGAGATCGAGGGCGTTGGTGGCCTCGTCGAGCATCAACAGGCGCGGGCGCCGCAGCAGGGCACGGGCAAGGGCGAGGCGCTGGCGCTCGCCCCCCGACAGGATGGCGCCGCGCTCGCCGATGACGGTGTCGAGCCCGCGCTCCAGCCGCCGCACCAGCGCGTGCGCACCCACCTGTTCCAGCGCCGTCCAGATGGCGTCGTCGTCGCAGGGCGTGTCGCCGGCCACATTGGCGCGCACGCTGTCGCGGAACAGATAGGGTTCCTGCACCACATAGGCGACGTGCTCGCGCCAGGCCGGGGTGGCGACGGCGTCGAGCGCGACGCCCCCAACCAGAACCCCGCCGGCGTCCGGCACCATCAGCCCCGCCAGCACGTCGAGCAGCGTTGTCTTGCCCGACCCCGACGCGCCGCTGATCGCGATCCGCTCGCCGGGGGCGATGACGAGATCGACGCCGGCGACCCCGGCGCCCGCGCCATGAAGCAGGCGCACCGCCCGCAGCTCGATCGGGCCCGGCGCGATCGGCTGCGGCACGCCCGGGATAGCGGCGCCGGCCTGCTCCATCTGCGCATCCAGCGCGGCGACGGCGGCGTAGGCGGGAAGGCTATAGGCGAATTGCTGCAACGCCTGTTGCAGGCTGGCGACCGGGCCGGCGAGCCGGGCGAAGATCAGCACCAGCAGGATCAGCACCGGCGTCGGCACCTGCAGCACCAGCGCGCCGCCCGCCACCACCACGCAGGCGCAGGCGGCCGAGCCGATGGCGAAGACCAGCCGGGTGCGGGCCTGGCGTTCCGTGAAGCGGCGGCGGTTCTCCCGCGCCTCGTGCAGCGTCTGGCGGAACTCGCGCACGAAGCGCTGCTGCAGGTTCTGCGCCAGCGCGGCCTTGAGACCCGACAGGAGATTGCCGATCACCTGCATCTGGTTGAGGCCGGCGCGGGCGAAATCATGCCCCAGCGCCCCGGCCCGCTCCAGGCCGGAAAAGGCGATGGCGGCGAGCGCGACCGCGACCAATAGCGTGCCGGCCAGCGCCGGCGCCATGTAGACCGCCAGCCCGCCCTGCACCAGCACCAGCAGGGCGCCGACCGCGATCTGCACGAAGAAGCGGACCGCCATCGCCAGCCGGACCATTTCCGAGGACAGCACGTTCTGCACCTCGGCATGGCGCAGCGAGGCCAGCGAGGCCCAGCGCGCCGAGGCCAGCCCGCGCATCAGGCGCTCGCGCTGGGCGTCGACGAAATCATCCTCCACCCGCCACAACAGCCGGTCGCGCGCATAAAGGATGAACCCGCGCAGGGTCATCGCCAGCAGGAAGGAGCCGAGCAGGAACAGCAGCAGGTGGTCGGGATTCCAGCCGGCGAACCAGGCCGGCACGACGCCCTCGCGCTCGGTCAGCACCTGCAGCACCGGAATGAGCAGCACCAGCCCGACGCTCTCCACCAGCGCCCCGGCGACGATGACCGCGATGCTGAGCGCGCCCCGGCCGCGGGCGGAATGCGCCAGGGCCCGGAGGAAGGCGGCGAGCAGCGCCGTGTCGACGGGAAGCCTCTTCACGGGCGGGCCACCCTGCGGCCCAGCCGGCCCTTGCCCCCCAGCAGCCGCCAGAGCCAGAGCGGCCCCCGCAGCAGCGGGTACAGAAAATACAGCGCGCGCGGCAGCGGCACGTCCAGCGCGTCCTGGCAGTTGACCGACCAGCGCAGGATCTCCGCCATCACATGGCGGGGACCGCAGGCCAGGGCGTGCAGCATCGGCAGCACCACCACCCGGCGGATGGAGAATTGCGGGTCTTCATCATGCAGGGCGGTGACGCCAAGGCGGCGCATCGCCCGCTGCAGCGGCGCCTCGACCGGACCTGCCAGCGCCGCCGGCACCGGCAGCGCGAACAAATCGCGGCACAGGCCGAAGGCCAGAAGGGCGGCGGGCCCGGCGCCCCTTGTCTCGGCGTGGCGATAGAGGCGCAGCCGCTCCTCTTCCGGCCGCCCCGCCAGCAGCGCGTGCAAGTCCGCCAGCCATTTCAGCCGGAACCAGCCGCTGCGAGCGCCGTGGACGCAGAGATAGGCGAACTCGTCATCGGGATGGAAGCCCCGGATCGGCACGCCGCCCAGGCTCTCGCGCTTGTCCGCGGCCGCCAGAAGCGGCCCGAGCGGCAACAGACGGCGGTTTTCGGTGAGACGCCAATGCGGCTCCAGCTGCACCCCGCGCGCCGGATCGGCCATGACCGCCTCCATCTGGAAGGCGCGCAGCGCGTCGATCTTGGCCGGGGTCAACGGGGCCTTGGGAAAGACCGGCCGGTAGCCCTCGCCGGCGAGAAGGCCGAACGTCGCCGCCAGATCGTCCGGCCGCACCAGGAAATCGATGTCCTTGCCGTGCTTGACACCTATCGAGCCATAGGCCCGCTGGCCGACCAGCGCGCCCTTGAAGAAGACCACCTCGATGCCGGCGGCGTCGAACATCTTCTGCAGGCGTACGGTGGCGGCCACCATGGCGAGGTTGTGTCGGACCAGCCCTCCCGCCTTCTGGGCGATGGACTGGCGCACCGGCTCTGGAACCGCATCCGCGGCGTCTCCACCTACGCGCCCCAGCGCCAGATGGACGAGGCCGGCCACGCGGTGCCGCTCGACCAGGCGGAGGAACGCCTCCCAATCGACACGGCCTGCTGTCGCCGCAGAGTCCGGCGCCCCATGCCGCGCCGCCCGCGCGCACAGCCGCAGCAGCAGCGCAAAGGCTGGGTCGGCTTCGCGCACGGCGTGCCCTGACGTTCCGCTCATTCCCGCCCAATCGCTGCGGGATGCGGGACATCCGCCCCCGCGCCGCATGCGAGCGGTTTCTATCGTCTCGATCCGGTCGCTGTAAAGCCGCGCCGGCTCGCCTTCGGCACCGCCGGCCGCCCGCGCGGGCCCTCTACAGCTTCATGAGGAAATGCAGCGACCTATAGGGCGGCAGGTTGGAGGCATGGTCCGTGACACATCTGATCTCAAGGATGCCCGGGGAAAGGACCTCGAAGAGTTTGCCATCCGCCAACCGCGTGGCCTTGAGCTCGATGTTATGCACGATGGCATGATTGTGGCTGGCGCTTCCGCCCGGCTTGCCAAGACCGAACGAGCCGCCATCCGCCCCGACGGGGAACCTCGCCCGCATGTCCAGAGTACCGTTGCTACCGTCGCACAGGGCCCAGCCGGCGGGGACATCCTTCGGGTCGCCCGACCACATGATGACCGCCCCCTTCGGCAGCGTCCCCGGGCCGGCAATCCCACCCGCCGCCTCGATCGCGCCGGTAACAGCAAGGCCGCCGCCGACTTTCAGGGCACCGCCCACGCTCACGCCGCCGGTCGCGGTCACGGCCTGGGTGACGGCGAGCGGCCCGTTCACGGTGAGCGGGGTGTTGAGCGTGGTCTTGCCCTCGGTGGTGATCTCCAGCGCCGGCTCGCTCTTGCCCTCGCAGGTGAGGTTTAGGTTGCGGCCGTCGACCTGGCTCACCCGGGTCAGGGTCCAATTCGGCGTCACGGTCTGGTCGTTCATGGGGCCGCTCCTGTTGGGATGATCGCGGGATGGGATCGTTTCAGGGCTTCGACCAGACGGGCTTGCCGTCGGCGCCGTCGATTCTGACTTTGCCGTCGTCCGTCACGCGGAGCAGGATGCCGCCCTTTTTGTAGGTGTCCGACGCGAAGGCGACCGCGCCGCTGGCGGTGTACATAACGAAATTGCTGTCAGCCTGCTGGATGGCGGTGTCGCCAACGCTGTCGCTGCCATTTTGCTGCGCCACCCAGAGCCGCCGGGGCTTGAGCGGGTCCAGATTGTCGAGAAGCACCAGCTTTCCCGTCGCCTCGAACAGCAGGGTGTAGCGCGCGGATGGAGAGACCACGCCCTCGCCCCGTTTGAGCGTTTCACCATTGCGCAGGACCGCCCGCATGTTGGGATCGGCGGGAACGACGGCGCCATGCCCGGCATAGATGATGTAGGCCAGCGCATACCAGGGCGGGCGGATGTCGAAGGGTTCGCTCATGCCCTTCGAGCCGACCTCCACGTCCCGCCCGACACTGCGCGACAGCCCATAGGTGTCGCCGTCGATGATTGGTCGCGCGGCGATGAACTGCTTCAGGTTCAGCAGTTCTTCCTTCGGCAGGTTGGCGGCCTTCAGGACGCGGGTGGCGGCGCCGCCGCGATTGTGGACGAGCTTGTAGTCATCGCTGCGCGGATCATGGCCGACGATGAAGCTGCCGCGCAGGTCCGGGACCGGGTCGCCATTGGCCAGCCAGCCGCCGCCATTGCACAGAAGCCAGCCGGCCGGCAGCTTAGCCGGGTCGCCCGACCACAGGAGGATGGCGCCGACCGGCACCGCGCCCAGGCCGGTGAGGCCCTGATCCGCCGCGAGCGTGCCGGTGGCCGTGGCCGAGCCGTTCACCGTCAGCTTGTTGTCCACGGTGAGGCCGGCCCGGGCCGTCGCCGCCGATTCCATGATCACGGCGCCGACCACCGTCAGCGAGGTGTTGAAAGTGGCCTTGCCTTCAGGCGTGATCTCCACCTTCGGGGCGCTGTCGCCGTCGAGGGTCAGGCTCAGATTCTCGCCGTCGATCTGGCTGACCCGGGTCAGCGTCCATCGCGGCGTCACGGTGTCTTCGCTCATCGTCCTGTTCCTTGCCTTGGGACTGCCGAGGGGCGGGCTGCTGTGAAGGGCTCACCGGCTCGGCACCGCGACCGGCTCGACCCGAACCGTGACGCAGGGGTCGGAGCTGACGGTGACATCCCAGCTGCCCTTGCCCTTGTGCGCCTTGGAAACGCTGGTCCTGCCGTCGGCGGACACCCCGATGAGATCGAAGCCGCGATCGGGGTAGAGCAGCTCGTAGGTGCTCACCACCATCGGAACGGAGCGGGTGACGCCCTTCGCGGTGCACTCCACCGTCTCCTGGCCCGCGGCCTTGTCGACCAGCCGGGTGCGCCGGTCGGTCCGCCATTTCAGCGCCTCGCGGCTGCGGACCGTCACCCTGGCGCCGAGCACCAGATAGGGAAGGCTGGCGGCACGCCCGTTCTCGAAATAATCGGCGACGAACAGGCGCGGGCTTTCCACCGGCAGGCTGAGCCTTTCGCCATTGGCCTTCATCAGCCACAGGCGCGGCTCGTTGTCGCCGCGATAGGCGGCGACGCTGCCCTTGCCGCCGGCCTCGCCGAAGGAGCCCGGCTGCCACTCATTGGTCTGCGGGTTGTAGGCCGCCCCTGCCCCGAACGCGACCAGCACGCCACCGACATTGAGCAGCGGCCCGTCCGCCAGCGCGCCGGCCTGAACCTTGCCCAGAGGGCGGGCCGATGTGGGGAAATCGATCTCCACCGCCTCGCGCGCCGCCGCCAGCCGGACCGGGGAGCCGCTGGCCCGGGCCTCGTCCAGCCCCTGGATGCTGGCGGTGCTCGCCTCGTAGCGCGCGGTCGCGCCGGTGATCGCGTTCACCAGGAACAGCGCCGCATTGTCGGCGCCGAAGCCGTCCGCCAGGTACCAGCCATAGCGCGGGCTCAGCTCGTCGGTGGCGAGCGCGGGCTCGGCCCGCCAGCCGGCAGTGCTGGCGCGGATGTCGCCCTCGCCGATCGAGAAGGCCTTGATGGAGGAACGGGGATTGAGATCGGTGGTGCGGTCGCGCGGGCCGATCTGCACCTGCACCATGATCCGCCCGCGCAGCATGCCGATCTGATAGTCCCGCAGTTGCGCGGCGCCGGGGTCGACCGGGCCATCGGCCAGGGTCACCGGATAGCTTGCCAGCTGCTTGGCCGGCGACAGCAGCGTCAGCTCGGCATAGCCGGGGCTGCCGGCGGCCGGCTTCTCGATCTGGACCAGCGCCGCCACCCGCTCGGCGTCGATGGCGCGCACCGCCAGGCACGGGGCCTGCTCGATCGAGGGCCGGCCGGCGGTGGCACCGGGCCCGCCCGCCGCCGGGCGCTCGCCAATGGCAATCGGAACGCGCGCAAAATCCGGGAACGGGTCGTTGACCTTGCCGATGCCGCCCGGTCCGATGCCACCGCCGGCACCGACATCGGACAAAAACAGGCCCTTCTCGCTGCACAGCACCAGCCGGCCGCCGGCGAAGGCCATGCCGTGCAACCGCCCGGTCTCGAGCGAGGAACGCCCGGCGACCTGCCAGCGCTCGACCGCGAAGGAGCGCTCGATGGTTTCCTCGCCATAGTGCAGCCGCACGGCGGTGTCGGCTTCGCCCGGCCGGAGCGGCACGGCGAAGCTCATCTCGCCCGAGGTGGTCTGGCTCGCCGAGGCCCGCAGGCGCTGCAGGCGCCGGTTGCCATCGGCATCGGTCCAGGACAGGACCGCCTCGCGCCGATCGTCGGCCGGCAGTTCGCTGATGTACCAGCGCGCCCGCACCCGGCCGCCGGGCAGCACCGAGGGCGGCGTGAGGGTCAGATTGGCCAGATTCTCGAAGCGCACGACATCGAGCCCCACCGTCCGGGTCACGACGACGCTGGCGGGGCTGTCGGGTCCGCCGGACAGCTCGGCGGTCAGCTGATAGGTGGCGCTCCCCAGCGCCAGCACCTTCTTCGAGCCCGCACACACACCATTGGAGGGCTTGAGGGCCAGCACCGGCTGGCGCACATCGATCGGGCCGCTCAGCGTCGCCTGGACGCAGTCGGCGATGCTCCAGCTCAGGGTGACGGGGGTGCCGATCGCCAGCGCGTTCGGCGCGGCGACATCGACGCCGAACGCGACCTTGGCCTCGGGATCGACCACGGGAGACGGCTGCGCCGGCGCCTCCAGCGGAATGGGCGCGGACAGCGTGTCGATGCTGGCGCCGGCGCTGACCTCCAGCGTCAGGTCCTTGTCGCCCGCGCGCAGCGGCAGGAAGATGCGCAGGGCCGAGCCGACCGGGCTCAGCGGCCCGGCGTCGCTCTGGTTGAGATCGTAGTTGGCGATGCCGATGCGGACTTTCTTCGGATCGGCGGCGTCGCTGCGCATCAGGAACCAGGGCGGGTCGCCCACCGGGTCGCGCAGCACCGCCTTGACCGAGCCGATATCCTGCCAGAGGTCGTCGGACGGGTCGCGGATGAGGTCGTCGGCGAGGCTGTCGCGATCGAGCAGGATCTGCACCACGCGCGGGCCCGGCGGGCCGTCGGCCCCCAGCTGGGGCGGCACGACCAGTTGCAGCGTCGCAGGACTTCCGGGCACCACGCGCGCCTCGATCAGCGGCGGCGGGAGTTGCGCCGGGCTCTGGGCGGTGGCGGGCGCACCGCCAAGGCCGGGAAGGACCGCCAGAAGGGCGGCGGCCAGCAGGGTGGAGAACCTCGTGCGATATGTCATCCCGATCCCCTGTTTCAGGCCTGTGGCACGGTCGTCGCCGACGGCTCGGGCCGGCGCAGGATCAACCAGCCCTCGCCCGCCGAAGGCGGCGCCCCGTCGAAGCGCGGCTCGATGCCGAGCGCCGCCACCGCCGCGACGGCGCCATCGGCCGCGCGCAGTTCCCACGTCCCGCCGGTGCTGGCCGGCGGCGGCAGGACCGGCAGCGCGCCGTGAAACAGCACCGGCCCGACGCCGAAGCCGATCTCCAGCCGGGCCAGCGCCGCCCGCACCTCGTCGGCGGGCAGGCTCACCGCCCGCGCCGGCAGCACGCCGCAGGCGACTTCCACCGAGGCTGTCGGGTCCATGAGCAGCACCAGCTCGCTCGCCGTGGCGAAGCCCGCGCGCGGCGCGGGCGCCCCGTCGAGCCCGGCGAAGGCGGCAAAGGTCAGCCCCTGCGCGTGGCCGACCAGGCCGTCCTGCGGGTCCTGCCGGTTGCCGAGCCGCAGCGGCAGGGCGAGCGCGCGGGCGGCCTCCCCCGGCGCGCCGCGAAAGGACTGCAGCCGCGCCTGAGCGACGACGACCGCCAGCGGCCGGCCGATCAGCATCTGCTCGGGGGCGGCTTCGCGCGCCCGGATGCCGGGGAGCGCCTCCGCCACCATCGCCAGCATCCGCGCCAGCCGGTCGGCGCCCTCGGCCGGGTCCGCCAGCCACGCCACCAGATGGGCGAGCACCGGATCGCCTAGGCCGGTGACGGCGACGGGGGCCGCCTCGGCCAGGCTGTGCCAGACGACGCGCCCAGCCCCGCCCGGCCCGGCGGGCCGCAGCGCCAGCTCGCCCAGCAACCGTCCATCGCCGGCGCAGACAACCAGCGCATGGTCCAGCCGGTTGAGATAGACCCAGCCGCGGATCGGCGCCTGCGGCCCGACGAAGGAAACATCGAGCCGCGCGCCCTCATTCAGGCGGGGCGGCCGGGCGAAGGGGCCGCATTGGGTGTCGTCCACCGCCGCGCCGGGCCGCAGGCGCGAGCGCGGATGCGGCTGCACCCGTGTGCCGGGCCGGGCAACCGGCTCGGCCCATTGGCCAAAATCATCGACGACCCAGAGATGGTCGAGGCGGAACCAGCCGGCCTCAAGCGGGGGCGTCTCGCCCGGCGCGGGAGCGAGCGGCGGCAGCGGCGCGGGCATGGCGATGCGCAGGCCGGCAGCGAGCCGCGCCAGCGCGGTGGTCCCGGCCTGCAGCCGCTCGTCCGTCGCCGGGGTGAGCCAGGGCAGCGCCGCATCGGGCCGGGGCGTCAGCGCCTGGGCGTTGAGGCGGCGCAGGCTCGCCCCCAGCCCCGCCAATGTCTGGCCGACCAGCGGCGCGCGGGTCAGCGTGGCGAAATCGCCATTGTTCAGAGCAGACTCGGCGATCGCGGCGTTGAGCGCGGTGGTCAGGAAGCCGCCATCCATCGGCGCCATCAGGCTGCGGCCCTTCACCGCCACCGGCGCCTCACCTCCGGCCGCCGGCACCCCGTCCGGCTGCCGGTAGTCGTAGTGCAGCGCGCGCTGGCCGGTGGGGAAGGTCCAGTCCTTCAGCCCGGCCGGGCTGGCGTGCCAGCTGACGTTCCAGTCGATATAGAGCGGCGACCAGGGCTGCTGGCCCCAGACCGCGACCAGCGCCTCGGGGAGGACCGCGCTGCCATCGGCGCCGGCCAGGGTGAGCGACCCATCCCCCGCACCCGAGCGGAAGCGCGCCTGCAGCGCGTTCTTCCACCGCTCCCATTCGATCTGCCCGGCAAAGGGCGCGGCGTCGGCAAAGGCCGTGGAAGCGACCGCCTGCTCCATCAGCGCCGCCTCGCGCAGCACGCCAGCGAGGGTGCCGGCCAGGGGCAGCCCCTTGGCGGCGAGGGTTGCCGCCAGCGCGGACAGGGCCTCGGTGGGAAAGGCGGCGCGCTCGGCAACAATGGGCGCGTTGGCGACGAGGCTTGCGGGCGTGCGGCAGGGCAGTTTTTCCGGCAGCGCGCCCCGGCTGCCGCCGGGCAGCCCGGCCAGCATCACCACCGGATCGGCGGCCACCCAGAACGGGGGCTCCGGCGCGGCCTGCAGGCTCCACCCCTTGGGCAGGCCGGCCGTGAGGGCGGCCAGCTCGGCGGCAACAGCGGCGGCGGTGGCCGTTGCCGCTTCCACCGCCCGGGCGAAGGCGTCGAGCTCGGCCTGCAGCCCGGCCAGCGGGTCCGGCTGCGCGCTCAGGCGCAGCGTGCCGGTGCGTACCGCGACAATGCGCTCGCGCCAGGCCATGCGCAGCGCGTTCGCCCGCGCGACCAGCCCGCGCACCTCGTCGTTCAGCGCCGATTGCCGGCCGTTGAGCCGGGCCAGTTCCTGACTCTGCGCGGCGGTCGGCGCCGGGCCCTTGTCCGCCGCGTCGGCGCCCTGCACCAGGGCGTGCAGCACCCCCGCCTCCAGCGAGGTGAAGCCGAGCGGATGGTCGAGCCGCCGGCGGGTGCCGGGATCGAGCCCGGCGGGATCGGCCGCGCCCAGCAGATGCCCCTCCAGCACCGCCCATTTCGGCCGATCCTTCGGCTCGAACTCATCCGTCCACCACTGGTCCGACACCAGCGCGGCCAGCGCCGCCGGCGCCGAGCTGCCGAGCCCCACCTCCAGCCGCGCCTCCGGCGGTGCCAGTCCGCCATGGGCGGGCGGCGATTGCGGGTGGCCGAGCAGCGGCCCGCGATAGCGCTCGCCATCCCAGAAATTGATATGGGCGAGCGCGCCATGGAACAGGCAGGGCCCCGCCGCCTCCGGCAGGCCGGGCGGCGCGGTCCAGCCCAGATGCGCCAGCACGGCGGCGCGATCGGCCGGGCGGCCCGCCGCATCCTTCAGTATCTGCGGCAGGGCCGCCAGCGGGTCGGCGCCGGTGTTGAGATACCATCCGACCACCGCATAGCTGACGGCGGCCAGCGCCAGCCTGCCCTGCCCGTCGCGCAGATCGGCCAGCCCGTCGTGCCAGGACAGGATATTGCGGTTCTCCGCCAGCGAGGTGGAGAAGGTGGGCGAGCCGGTCCAAGGTGTGCCGAGCGCGGTGAGCGTGGTGTGCGCCATCTGCGCCAGTTGCGCGGCATCATACGCTTCCATCGTTCGGGCGACCCCGACCGGCGTCGCCGCCAGTTCCGGCGGCGCGGCGGCGCTCTTGCCGGGTCGCGCCACCGGCAGGCTGGCCGAGGTGGCGTCGCCGGGATAGGCCGAGCCGTCGATCACCCAGGCCTTGAGCTCGACCTCGCGGCGGGAGGCCGCGCGCCGCACGAGGCGCATAATCAGCCACTGGTCCGGCAAGGCGGGAAAGTTCAGGCTGTTCTCGGCCAGCGATTTTCGCAGGCCGGCGGGGACGAGCCAGCGCAGATAGACCCCGCGATCGGCGGCCTTGGGACGCTCGCTCTCGCGCAGCGCCAGCCGCCCCCCCGCCTCTGGCACCGCGCCGAGAAAGGGCGTGAGCTTGGGATCGACAAGGGTACGCAGGCCGGAGACATAATTGGCGCGCGTCGCCTTCCAGCGCAGCGAGGCGCCACGTTCGGCGGTGTGGCGCGCCAGCAGCAGCTCGCCGCCCGGGCCGGCATCGGCCTCGATCACCAGCGCGTCGAGCTGGATCGGCACCAGCAGCGGGGTGGCCGCCTTCGCGGCCGTTTCGGCAGCGCTCACCGGGCGATCTCCCAAACAACGTCCTGGATGCTGCCGCTGCTCAGGCAGCCGGCGGCAAAGGCGGCGGCGGAAAGCGGGTCGGGCGGCGGCGCGGACGCCTCGGCGGGGGTGAGGCGGGCGAGGCCGTTCGCGCTCTCCGCCCGCAGCCGCGCCAGCGGGCTGAACAGGCCGCGCGCATCCGGCTCCGGCACGTCGGCGCGCGGCTCCGGCAGGCGGAAGGCCAGCCCCTCGGGCGGCTCCTTGAGCGTCAGCCGGACGATCTGGCCCTCGGCGATGCCCAGCAGCACATCCGGCGCCAGCCGCTCCAGCCGCAGCGGACGGGCGCTCTCCGGCGCCGAGGTGACGACCGTCTCCAGCCCCGGCCAGTCCGCCACCAGGGTCGAGCGCAGCAGGAAGCCGGTGCGCGGCCGGTCGAGCAGCTCGCCCTTCGGATCAAGTTCGGCCGCCGGGCCCGCCGCGCAGCGCTCCAGGATCCGCGACAGCAGGCGGCGCATGGGTGGGCCGGCGCGGGTAGCCGCGCGGGTGGCGCTGCCGCTGAGGCTGAGCGCGCCATTGGCCAGCGCCAGCAGCCAGTTGGCGTCGAGATGGAAGAATCGCAGGCTGGAGACGGGAAGCAGCGCCTCGCCCGCCACCAGATAGGGGAAGGGCACGCCGTCCAGCAGCATCAGGCCCTTGAGCCAGTCGATCATCTTCAGGGCGGCGTGGAAGCCGTCGGGCGGCTCGGTGTCGGCGGCGGGAGACGGGGCGGGCGCGCCCCATTCCCGCCGGATCGCCAGCAGGTGGTTGCGCATGAAGATGTCGAGCCGGAACGCCACTTCGCGTGGGCCGGCATCCTCGGTGATGAAGGCCCTTGTGGCGGCGAGGAAGCTCGGCGAGGCCAGCGCCATCAGCCGCCCCAGCTGCCAGGCGGCGGCATAGGACAGGGTGAGCGCGTCGTCCTCGGGCGAGACGATCAGCGCGGCGTCGGCATGGGCGAACTCATCCACCGGCAGCGGCGCCACCGGCGCCGGGGCGAAGGGCCCGCGATACCAGGCCAGCCGCGCCGCGCCCTCGCCCCTTCGGCAGGGCATCGGCGTGTGGCCACAGGCAAGCGGGCGGGCCAGCGTTTCCGGCGTGCCGGGCGGGCTGTGCGTGCGCAGCGTGTCGGCGGCGAGGCGTCGGGCAAGTCCGGAAAAGCTGTGCGGAAAGGCGGGATCATGGGTGAAGCGCCAGCGCGCCAGAACCACCAGCCGCAGACGGCCCGGCCCTTCCGGCAGCGTGCCCTCGACCAGTTCCTCCCAGCCCTCCAGCGACACCAGAAAGGCGAGATTGGCGCCGGGCGCGGCAACCCGGCGGGCGCATATGACAGGGAATTCGCCGGCCCCGTGCATCGCCGCGCGCGGCTTGTCGCCCATCTCGACCTGGCGCATATGCGCCAGCAGCGGCAGGTCGGCCGCCGACGGGCACAGGGCGCGGGCGAGATCGCGCTCCAGGTCGAGCACGCTGACGCGCTGAGTGCCGGCGTCATTGTCCGGCTCCGGGTCGAGCCTGGGCAGCAGCACCGCGCCGTCGGCGCTGCGGCGGCCGGCCGCGACCAGCGCCTCGGGCGCGACCAGCTGCACCGCCGCCTCGCCGCCCTGCGCCTGGAACTCGGCCTCGGTGAGCAGGAAAAGCGCCATCCACGGCAGGCGTGCCGTTCCGCCCAGCGCCAGCTCCCGCTCCCAGGGCAAGGCGCGCTTGCGCAGGACGATCGAGGGGACATGGCGCTCGAAATCGCCCATCGCCCCGGCCGAGGGGTAGCGGGCATGGATGTCGTTCTCGTCGAGGAAGACGCGCGGCCCGCGCACGAGGAAGGCCTCGTCGCGGTAATAATGGTGCGCCTTCGCCGTCCCGTCCGGGTCGGGATAGGTCAGCGACTGCTGCACCAGCACGCGGTGGCTGCCGGCGGTGAGGGCCGGGAGGTAGGCATCGTAGAGGCCGACCTTGAGTGCGTCGGGCGGGGAGCCGGCATTCGGCATGGTCAGGCTCCTTCGCTCCAGCTTCGGCTCATTGGCGGGGCGTGGAAGGCGCGTGCCGGCGCCTCCCCGCCACGGGTGCCGGCGCCGAACGCAATGGGAAATCCAAGTTCTTCCAGCGTCTTGGCGAGATCGGACGGCTCTGGACGCGGCGCCGCCGCGTCATGCGGGGCGTGGGGAACGGCGGGCGCCCGCACGGCCGGGTCGCGGGCGGAGGCGTCGCGGAAGACCAGGTCGCGGACGCGGTGGCGGGCGATCTCCACCACCGTCCCCGCGCCGCGGCGCTGGCCGGCCGGCGGACGCAGGCGTGCGAGGCCGGTGAGATAGGCGCCGGTCATCCTGGCGGCGGGGGTGGTGCCCGGAGGCTCGCGGTCCCACAGGGCGGCCGGCATGCCCTGGCGCTCAGGCTCGCTCTCCCAGCCGGCCAGATCGACCGGCACGGTGACGCCACCGGCACGATCCTGGACGATGGCAATGGTGAGCGTGCTCTGCGCCGTGGTGATCGCCAGCGGGACGATGCCGAAGGCGGCGCTTTCGGCGGCATGGCGGCCCGCCGTCGCCGCCAGCGCCAGCGGCGCGGCCAGCGCGAGGGAGCGGCCGCTGCGGCCTTTTGCCGGCACCGCGCCCGTCACCGTGCCGAAGGCAAGCGTGGTGGCCGGCAGGACCGACGCCACCGAGAGCACCAGCTCGTCGCCGCGCACCAGCCACGGCCCGCCCGGCTGCCGGTCGCCCGGCTGCGACAGCCGCCCGCCGACCAGCGCCGCGCCGCAAAGCGCCGGGGCCTCCACCGGCGTGCCGATGGTGGGTATTGCCGGCCAATGCGGGCTGGCCTTGTCGAGGAACAGCGCGCCGAACTGCGCCCAGCTGCGGATCGCACTCGCGGCCTTGGTGCCGCCAAAGGCGATCTCGAAGGACAGTACCGAGAGATTGACCCTCACCCGTCCGGCAAAGGGCGGGCCCCACAGGCTGAGCTGGACGTCGAGGCTGAGATTGATCGAGAACAGCGACAGGTCGGCCTCGATCCGGATCGAGATGCCGGCGTCCAAGGCATATTCCAGCGGCGCCCAGCGCATGAGAAAATCGACGGCGGCCACGAACCACGCCTTGATGCGGCTATGGATGAAGGACGCCTCGAAACGCCCGCCCGCCATGAGATGCGACGGCGTGAGCGCGCAATAGAGCTCGCCCGTGAGGGTCAGTTCGTTCGTCACCGCCCAGTTAAGGCCGAGACGCGGCACGGTGGGGTAATGCGCCGGCGGCTTGAACGCGCGGTGATAGCCGCCGATGGTGAGCACGAAATCGCCCTTGCGCGCGCCGGCGAACCACACGCCCAGCGCGAAGCCGCCGGTGAGCCGGCAGGACGGGTCGAGCACCCAGGAATTGGCGGTCAGCTCGGCCTGCAGCAGGAACACGCCCTCGTCCGGGCGCAGGGTCATCTTGATCGCCAGTTCGACCCGGCAGAATTTCTGGTCGCCCACCGCCTTCTCGAAGCGGGCGAGCCCCAGCAGCGAGAACTCCACATCCTTGCCGAACTGGGCGATGGCCAGCGCGAAGGCGTCGATCGACTCGGCAATGGTCAAGCGCAGCCCGAGGGCGGCGAACATCTGGCCTTCGTCGAAGGGCAGGTGCGTTTCCAGCGCGGCGAGCATATCGCCTGCCGAGGGCTTGTCCGCGTCGGCCCCGGCCTCCTTCATCGCCAGCGCCACCAGCGGGAAATCCGCCACCGCGCCGATGCCGGGCACCACCACCCGGCGGTTATAGCCGAAGCCGAGCGCCAGGCCGGTCAGCGTGACCGCGCCGAGCTTGATGCCGGCACCGCCGGTGAAGCTCAGCGTGCCATAGAGGAACAGCGAGGTGGCGCTGGATGCGGGGCCGGTCTTGTAGGTGCCATAGAGGCCGACCGCGCCGATCGACATTTTGGGAAGCTGGATGCTGAGCTGGCCGCCATAGGCCGTCTCGGACATCTGCAGGAAGCCGCCCTCGACCGACACCGAGCCGCGCTTGAAGCTGAGGCTCATGCCCTTCAGCCGGCCGCGCGGCGCGGAGAGCGCGTCAAGGCTGACGCTGACGCCGGCATCCATCAGTTCCAGCTGCACCCCGGACAGATTGATCCTGCCCGCCAGCGCGGCGGAAACCTCCCAGCTGGCGCCGAGTTTGCGCACGCCGTAGCCCAGCTTAGCCAGGTGCAGCGGGCCGCAATCGCGCTGGATCGTCAGCCAGTTCAGATCGTCCGCCGGCTTGTCTTCCGGCGCGGCGGCAGTGGGCGCCTTCTCGCCCGCCGCGCCCTTTGCTGGCGTTTCGATCTTGGCAGGCGTTTCGATCTTGGCGGGCGCCTCGCCCTTTCCGGCCTTGGTGGCCTTGCCGTCAGCTTCACCGGCCTCCCTGTCCGGCGCTTTCTCTTTCGGCTGCGGATAGAGGATCGGCTTATCGTAATCGAGCAGCCGCAGCGTGCCGGTCAGCGAGAGCTTGCCCGCCGGCTCGGTCGGCGGTGGGAACGCCTTTTCCGGCAGGCTCTTGAACAGCGCGGCGATGTCGTCTTCCGCCAGCGTGGACAGCACCCCGAGCCGCAGCGCGTCGAGGCCCACCGCCGTCTTGCCGGCGCCCTCGCCCCCGCCCTTGTCCCGGCTTTTGGCGACGGCATCGGCGGCCGTGCCGATCGCCCCGCCTATGACCGGCAGGCTGCGGAAGTCGATCGTCGCCGGCCCCATGGTGAGGCTGTAGTCCCAGCCGTCCTTCTCTCCGGACGACCGGCGCGCCGCCACCAGGGTCAGGCGGAAATCGCCGTCCTTGGTCTTGAACCCGAAACTGAGCGCGATGCGGGTGCCCTCGGTGCCCAGCCGCAGGGCGCCGTCAATGCGGGTGACGGTGAGGCTGCCGTCCTGGAAGGGCGGCTCGAAGCCGATTTCCGCCGCCAGCGGCCGCAGCGCCCTGCCGAGATCGAAGCTGGTCCGGGCGTTGACCGAGATGTTCCAGCTTCCCTCGGCATAGTCGAGCTTCAGCTCCACCTCGGTGGTGTCGAAGCGCAGCTGGCCTTCGGCCTCGAATGTCAGTTTCCCGGCATAGCTGACGTCAAGTTTGGCCAGCTTCGCCTTCAGCCCGGCAAGGGTGAATTCCGAGTCCGATTCCGCCTTGAAGGCGAACTCCGTCTCCTTGCCGAGCGTGAGCGCGACCTCGAAGTCCTTGATTTCCGCCGCCGCCAGTTCCTCTGGGGCCTCGATCTGCAGCAGATCGGCGGCGATGGCGCCGAGCGGCAGGCGGGGGATCGTCACCTTGCCCTTCAGGCCGTTGTCGATGTTGATCGAGACCTCGGCCTCGACATCGCCGACGACCAGCGTGCCCTCCAGCAGGGCGGTGACGCTCCCGCCCGCGCTCTTGTCGATTTCAAAGCGCACATCGCCGATCAGCAGCGAACCCTTGCCGATCCGGTATTGGAGAAAGCCGATGGTGATGACCGAGAACGAATAATCCTTCGTCGTCGTGTTCGCGCTGATCGCCAGGTCGATCAGCCGCAGGCTTTCGCGCCCTTCCACCTTGTCGATCTTGCCGGCGATGTCCGCTGGCAGGACGACCTTGCTGCCCTCGACCAGCGTGGCACGGAAGGCACCCTCGGGCAGGGACAGTGTCGTCTCGAAGGTAAGCGCCTGCGGCCCGCTGCCGATCTCGCCCCGGCCGGTCAGCTCGGCCTCGAAGGTGAAGGCCCCGCCACTATAGGTGCTGGTGATGTACAGGCTGGGGGTGATGCGGATGAGATCGAGCAGGGGGAAGGCTTCGCTGTAGCCCAGCCAGAGTGCGAGCCGCGCGCCTTCCAACCCGTCCAGCGGCGTGGCCACTTCCAGCCGTTGCAGGCCGGGAACCACCTTGTCCATGGTGCCGAGAGCATCGCTGAGCTTGTCGCTCAGCTCGGGAACGAGGCTCTTGATCAGCGCGCCGGCCTTGATCGGGTCGGGCGCATCGGCAATGAGCGTGAGCTGCCGGCTGCGGGCATTTACGTCAATCGAGGTCGCCAGCTTCTGCTGGTCGAGCGCGAGGGCGCCGTGCAGCGCCAGCGTGAAGGGCGTGGTCGCGCCGTCCGCGCCCTCTCCTTCCACGCCAACGCCTTCCGCCCCGACGCTGGCCCGGAGCAGCGCGATGGTGAGGCGCCCGCCCAGCAGTTGCAGCGGGGCGACGGACAAAGCGGCGCTGGCCTCGATCCGGTAGCCCTGCGGGAGCTTTTCCCCCTGCGGGAGCTTTTCCCCCTGCGGGAGCTTGCCGACATTGCCGGCGACACGCACGCTGCCGTCGAGGCCGAAGCGCGTGCGCAGCGCCGGGTCGATCTCCGGCAGCAGGGTCGCCTCGCCGGTGAAATTGATGCCGCCGCGCAGCGGCGCCAGATCGTGCGGCCAGTCCGGCTGGAGTTCGCGAGCCGTGCCGGTGACGAGGGCGAGATCTTCGGAACTCACCTTGCCGCCGGCAGCGTGGATGGCGCCGAAATCATAGGAGGAATAGCAAAGCTGCGCCGCGCGCAGGCCCAGCGCCTTGTCGATGATGGCCTTTGCCGGCTTGAGGTCGGCATAGGCATCGCCCGGGCGCCAGACGTCGCGGCGCTCGGCGGAGGAAACGAAGAGGCGCGTCGCCAGCGTGCGGGCGCCGCTTTCCGCGAAGACCGGCAGTTCGAACTGGCGCGCCGAGACCGTGGCGCCGCCCTCGGCAAGCGCGGCCAGCCACAGCTCCAGCTGGGCGCAGCCATGATCCTTCAGCGCCAGCGTTTCGAACTGCTCCGGATCGACCTTGGACACGGGGACAAGCACCGGCGCGCCCTTCCCCTCTTTTCCCCCGGCCATCTTGCTTGCCCTTTACTGAGAACGTCGCGGCCTGAGAGGTCGGCGACAGAAAACCTCACGCCTCAACGTCAAGAAGATCGAAGAACTTGGTGATGTCGGACAGTTCGACGGGGAATGCGGCGCTCGTCCGGGCGCTTCTGGAAAGCTCCGCCTGCATTTTCCTGACGTCGTCCGCCAGCCCCTTCGCCTGGTTGCGCAGCTTTGTCAGGGGGTCTTCGGAGAGGTCGTCCACCTTCGCCACCTCGACACCGGAAAGCGACCGTGTCGGGTTGATATTACCCGGCTCGTTCATATTGAACTTGTAGCTTCTGACGTAGTCGCGCCATGGATTGCGGATCAATACGAATTTTAACCTCGCCTCTGCTCCATTTCTTTTTATATTCATGGTGTCGACGCCCGACACCTCATAATCATGTCCGGAGGCGAGACCTTTATGCATTCCTTCGATCGCCTTCCTTATTATGTAGTAATTATTTATCTTAAATATATTTCGCGTTGAAGCGAATGCAGCCCTATTGCCAACATTCGGGCCGCAAACGGCGGTGATACGATCGAATATCCGCTGCTGATAATCCGTGTACTCACCCGTACCCCGCTTACCTGGAAATGATACTGCCACATAGCGATCTATCAGATCGCCGAAATCGATATTTGCCATACCATTCAGACTAAGATCGATATTGTTTCGTATTATCGTCGACGTAATACGACGTATATCGCTTGTCCGCGTCTCTCGGATCAGATCAATGTTGCTTTCAAGCATCGACACCAGACGCGATATGGCTCGCCGGTTATTGGCGCGCGTCTGCAATATATGCTGCTGGATCGCGCCCTGCAGGATCATGTCCGCGTTAGGCGGCAGCGCGGGTCCGACCAATGGCGTGGTCAAATTCGCAAGCGTGCGATGCAACGGGGCGAGGAACCGGCCCAGCGTAACGTCCCAGGCTTCGGCAAAGGGACTTGGCAGTGTCTCGTCAAGTACAAAGCGCAGTAATTGTGCCCGATAAACACGTTGATCAATCGTTTTGTCGACACCATGCGCGTCGACGAAGTCAAAACGCTCCGAAATTTCTTGCATCGGCCGGCCGCAAAGATGCGTATAGGCGAGGTCGGAAAACCCGCCCTCCAGCGCCTCCTTATAGTCGACGGCATAGCGCGCATTCAGGCGCGCGGGTGGGACGGGCTGCACCGCGTGCGGAAAGGGCCAGGGCGGCGGCGCCGGCAGCGGCGCCGGACGCACCGGCAGCGGGATCAGGTCCTGATTCAGCAGATACTGGAGGTAATAGACGCGGAAGAACGCATAGGCCTTCTCGATGAAATACGGCCAGATCGCACCATGCCCCTGCATGTCGGCATGACCGCTGCCTCGGATCTCCTTCAATATTGTCCGCTGAACGCTGACGATCACCGGCGTGAAGCCCGCCCCGCGCGGCGCGAAGAAACGCACATGCACATGCGTCCTGGTGCTTCCCATCATTGCGAGGAAGAACGAGGGATGACGCGTGCGTATCAGCGCATTGATCGCCGAGAGAAGGTAGCAATCGCCGACCCTCTCCTGTTTTAAATCCTTGAAATCGATCGATGCATTGAACAATGGCTCCTCGACCGGGACATAGCCATGTTTCGCATCCGGTGACGGAAGATGCCTGTCCTCGAACTGGTAGTTCGACCAGTGCGCGAACGGAACGGGCGCAGCCGGCGCGGCAATGTTGGGCCTTTTATACTTCAAGAGCCCGTTTCGGCTCTTGGCATCAATGACAAATTTCGCCATGCACGGCCCCAGCCTCTGCAACAGTCGAGCAGCAGCCTGACACCTACAGGTTGCATCGTCAATGATTGCAATCAGTGTTTTTTCGCGCCGCCGCGCGCGCCTGCCGTCTCGGCCGAACGACCAAGCTTCCGGAAAGGTTCAGCTATTTCAGGGGGCCGGCAGCCGCCGCCGGCGCACACGGGCAAAAATGTCGCGGAGAGGATGCAACCGCACGTTTAGCCGGCGCATCGCCCGCGCGGCGGCGTCGGCCGCGACGGGCTGACGGCGCGCCCGGCGCCTTCACGCACCGGCAAAGGCCGGCGCCTTGGCGGTGGAAAGCACGCGAAACACCCCGTCCCGGTCCACCACCGTGCCGCAGCTGGTGACATAGTCCGGCCGGGGCAGCAGGCGGCTCTGCCCGAGTTCCATATGCACGTCGATCAGGCAGTCGACGAACTGGCGGGCCAGCTTGAAGTCGGCGGCGGCGGGACCCATCATTGCGGTGATCGGGTTGACGATCCGCACCCGGTCTGGCCGCAGCGCCCGCAGTGCGCCGCTGGCGATGAGCGGCTGCGCCGTGTGGTCGAGCACATAGCCGATATTGCGCCCCGACAGGATCAGCGCCAGCTGCGACTGGATGCCGAGGCCGATGTCGCCGCAGGTGTCGGGGCGGCGGGCGCGCTCGGGATGGTAGTATTCGAGGTGCCCGCGGCTGCAATAGGCGGCGGATTCGATGTCCTCCAGCGTCAGCTCCTCCTCCGGAATGGCGAAGAGCGGATGCCGGTGGCCGCAGCACATGAAGCCCTGCTCGTCGAACAGGTGCTCATAGCTCAGTTGGGCGTAATGCTCGTTCACCAGCCCGATGCCGACATGCAGCATGCCGTCGGCCACCCGCCCGGCCAGTTGGAAGCCGAGCATGACCTCCATGCGGAAGCGGACATTGGGGTAATAGTCGGAGAAGCGGCGAATGGCGTCATGCAGGCGCGCCGACGGGTTCTCGACAATGCCGTCCTGAATGCCGATCGAGAGTTCGTAGACGGTGTTCTGGTTGATGTTCGAGGCCTTCTGCTTGAAGGCCTCCACCGAGGCGAACAGTTCCTTCGCCGCCTTGTAGACCACCTCGCCCTCGCGGAAGAGCTTGAAGCCCTTCGGCCCGCGCCGGCACAGCCGCGTGCCGAGGCGGATCTCCAGTGATTTCAGGTTCTCGCTGAGGGTGGATTGCGAGAGGTTGAGTGCCGCCTGCGCGGCGGTGAAGCTCCTCTCCTCGACGATGGTGCAGAAGCAGCGCAGCAGCTTCAGGTCGATATCGTAGATCTGGCTGATGTGCGACATGGCTAGGCCTCGCTCCGTGTCGATGATGCCCCTTTCCCCCCGGTGCAGCGCACATAGCAATTTGTGCGCCGCAGCTGCGGCGGCGCGCCGTTGCTGAACTTCCAGCGCGCGGCGGCCGGGCGCGCCGCTTGCCGGCGGGGCCGTTTGCACAGTGTTTGCCCACCCGGACGTCCTCTGCCCAATGTTGAGCCGCCGCTGAGCGGAACATCGCTTGGGCTTTTCGCAATGGTGGCGGCGCGGCGCCCCGGCCTAGGCTGCCACCTCGTGTTGAGCAGGCAGATGAGGCAGTGTCATGAGTCCACGACCGCTACACCTCGGGTGGTTCACCAATTTCGCGGTCGACGAGTGGACGCGGCCCTTCACCGGCGGCGGCGGCGATCCGTGGGACGGCAAATTCTACATCGACATGGCGCAGGCTATGGAGCGCGCTTGCTTCGACTACATCATGCTGGAAGACACGCTGATGATCTCCGAGGCCTATGGCGGCACCAACGAGGTCTATCTCAAGCACAACATCATGGGGCCGAAGGCCGACCCCTCGCCGATGGCGGCGCTGATCGGCGCCAACACCAAAAATCTCGGCGTGGTGGCGACCTTCTCCACCATGGCCTACCCGCCCTTCATGCTGGCGCGGCTGTGCTCGACGCTGGACAGCCTCTGCAAGGGCCGCTTCGGCTGGAACATCGTCACCTCGGGCGAGGACCTCGCTGCCGAGAATTTCGGCATGGACAAGCTGCCGCCGCGCCAGGAGCGCTACGACATGGCGGACGAGTATGTGGAGCTGTGCAAGCAGCTCTGGGGCAGCTGGGACGCCGATGCCGTGGTGCGCGACCGGGCCACCGGCACCTATGCCGACGCCTCCAAGGTCCGGCCGATCCATTTCGAGGGCAAGTATTTCAAGAGCCGAGGACCGCTGAACTGCGTGCCCTCGCCGCAGCAGCGCCCCGCCTTCGTGCAGGCCGGCGGCTCGCCGCGCGGGCGGCAATTCGCGGCGATGACCGCCGACAGCATCATCGCCCCTTCCATGGGCGTCGCCGGGCTGAAGGCCTATCGCGACGACGTGCGGGCACGGGCCGAAGCCGGCGGGCGCGACCCGGACGAGATCAAGGTGCTGTTCGTCGTCGCCCCCATTCTCGGCGAGACCGAGGAAGAGGCGAAGGCGAAGGCCGCGCGCATCATCGAGGCGCCGGACTATTGCGAGAAGGCGCTGGCGCTGATCGCCGCCATCACCGATATCGATTTCTCCACATTCGACCTCGACGCCCCCCTGCCCCACCTCACCACCAATGGCGAACAGGGCTCGCTCGACGCCTTCCAGCAGACCGGCTCGGGCAAGACGCTGCGCCAGCTCTGCGCCGACCAGCTCTCGCGCGGGCTCGACGGGCTGATCGGCACGCCCGACCAGGTGGCCGAGCGCATGGGCGAGGTGATGGCGGAAGTGGGCGGCGACGGCTTCCTCATCACCCGCCCGTTCACCGCCAATATCAGCCGACAGTACATCACCGATATCTGCGAGGGGCTGGTGCCGGCCCTGCAGCGCCGGGGCCTCGCCCGTACCCGCTACACCGAGGGCGCCACGCTGCGGCAGCTGCTGCGGGAGTTCTGAGGGCGGGCTGACCACTCTTCCACCAGCGTCATCCCGGAAGGACGGCAGGTCCTATCCGGGATCGCGTGCGTCTGCCTGAGGAGGATCCCGGCTCGCCGCCTCCGCGTTCGGCCGGGATGACGTACCGATCAGCGCAGGATCTGCGCGAGGAAGTGGCGCAGGCGTTCGCTTTCGGGCGCCTCGAAGAAGCCGGCCGCGTCGCCCTCCTCGACGATCTCGCCCCGGTCCATGAACACGCAGCGATCCGCCACCCGGCGGGCGAAGCCCATTTCATGGGTGACGCAGATCATGGTGACGCCGCTGGCGGCGAGTTCCTCGATCACCCCCAGCACCTCCTTCACCATTTCCGGGTCGAGCGCCGAGGTCGGCTCGTCGAACAGGAGGATGCGCGGCTCCATGCACAGGGCGCGGGCAATGGCGACGCGCTGCTGCTGGCCGCCGGACAGCCTCGCGGGGTATTTGCGGGCCTGATCGGCCAGATGCACCCGCTCCAGATGCGCCATGGCGAGCTTTTCCGCCTGCGCCTTCGACAGGCCGCGGTTGAGCCGCGGGGCGAGCATGCAGTTTTCCAGCGCGGTGAGGTGCGGGAACAGGTTGAAGTGCTGGAACACCATGCCGACTTCCTGGCGGATGTCCTGCACCGTGCCTTCATCATTGGTCAGCGCGATGCCGTTGACCACGATCCGGCCGGCATCGTGCCGCTCCAGCGCGTTGATGCAGCGGATGAGGGTCGACTTGCCCGAGCCGGAGGGGCCGCAGATGACGAGCCTTTCGCCGCGCCGGACCTGGAGGTCGACACCGGCCAGCGCGCGATGGGCGCCGTAGCGCTTCACCACCTGTTCGAGGAGAATGGCGGGCTCGGGTGCGAGGTCGGGAGCGTGCGCGCGGGCGCTCATGGCGTCACCTTCACCCGGCCGGCCAGACCGCCCAGCCCCTGCCGGCCGGGAAGCGCGACCGGAGCGTCCTCGGCGGTGTGACGGCCGAGCCAGCGACCCCAGAAGGTGAAGCCGACGCGGATCAGGTTGACGAAAGCCCAGTAGAAGGCGGCGGCGCAGAGAATGGGCGTGAACGGGTCATAGGTCTGCTCGAAAATCGAATTGGCCACCGCCATCAGGTCGGTGATCGTCACCACCGAGACGATGGCGGTGCCCTTGACGAAGCTCACCACCTCATTCTGGTAGGCCTTCAGCCCGTAGCGCAAAGCGAGCGGCATCCGAACCCAGAGGAAGATATTGCGCCTTGTGATGCCGAGCGCCTCGCTGGCCTCGACAATGCCGTGCGGCACGGCGAGCAGGCTGCCGCGCAGCACCTCGACCATATAGGCGGCATGGTTGAGACTGAGCGCGACGATGGCGCAGCCGAAAGGCGAGCCGAACACGATCCAGAACGGGCCATTGCGCAGCGCCTCGATCTGGCCGAGGCCGTAATAGACGAGATAGAGCAGGATCAGCAGCGGCGCGCCGCGAAAGAACACGACGAAGATCTCCGCCGGCAGCGCCAAAGCCCGCCGGGGCGACATGCGGGCGAAGCAGATCGGAAAGGCCAGCGCCAGCCCGATGAGGAGCGGCAGCACGGTGAGGAACACCGTTACCCCCAGCCCGTCAAACAGCGCCGGCAGGCTCTCCCAGGCAAGGGCGGGATCGATCGGCAGCGCGTTCATGCCTCGGCCCGCGCGGGAGAGCGGACAGGGGCGCGGCGCTGGCCACGGTCGAGCCGGGTCTCCAGCCGGTTGGCCAGCCAGAGGCTGGCAGCACTGAAGGCGATGAACACCAGCGCGGTGGCAATGAAGAAGATGAAGGGTTCCTTGGTCGCGCCCGCCGCGATCTTGGCGGCTGCCACCAGATCCTGCAGCCCGGCGAGCGAGACCAGCGGCGTCTCCTTCAGCATGAAGCTCCACACATTGACGAGGCCGGGGAGCGCGAGCCGCATCACCTGCGGCAGGATCACCCGCCCCCACATGATGAAGGGGGGAATGGCGAGCGCGCGGGCGCCCTCGAACTGGCCTTTGGGCAGGTTCTCGATCGCCCCGCGCACCAGCTCGGCGACATAGGCGGCATAGACGATGCCGAGCGCCGCGACGCCGGCGCCGAAGGGGGAAATGTCGATCCGGGCGCCGAACTCGCCCAGCACCGCCGCCAGCATGGCGCTGCCGCCATAGAAGATCAGGAAGATCACCAGCAGCGAGGGCACGCCCATGAAGATCGAGGCGTAAACCCGCCAGGCGGCGCGGATGATCCTGTTGCGCGAGAGCGTCGCGACGCCGATCAGCACGCCAAGCACGAAGGCCAGGGTGAAGCTGGCGAGGAACAGCTCCAGCGTGATGAGCGCTCCCTCGCCGAGCTGGCGCAGATAGCCTGCCAAATCGGCAAGGGAGAGGTTCGTCATCCGCCGTTCTCCGGTGGGCGCGCGGGTCAGGTCACTTGTCGCAAGGGGCTTCCGCCGCGAGCGTGGCCACCGGCACGTATTTCTTGCGGATGGTGGTGTAGGTGCAGTCCTTGATCATCTCGGCCAGCGCGGTGTTGACGCGCGCGACCAGCGCTTCGCTCTTCTTCGGGAAGATCCAGCTATAGCCGCGCTCGGCCTCGGGAATGGCGGGGTCGCCCAGCCAGTGGTCGCCGCCGGCGAGCATGTAGTCCTTGCCCTCAGGCTTGGCGATCAGCTCCAGCGTCCAGTTGATCTTGGAATCGAAGACGAGGTCGAGCCGGCCCGCGAGCAGGTCGAGCTTCATCTGGTCGGGATTGTCGTAATAGACCTCGACGAAGGTGTCCTTGCCGAAGTGCTTGTGGATGTAGGGCACCATCGAGGCGCCGCGCTGCAGGGCGATGCGCAGGCCCTTGCCGGTGACGCCTTCCTTGGTGAGCGTGTAGTTGCTGTCCTTCTTCACGATGAAGGTCGCCGGATTATAGACGATCGGCGTGGCGAAGAGGGCCTTCTCCACCCGCTCGGGGGTCGGCGAGATCTGGGTGACGATGCCGTCGAACTTGCCCTGCAGCATGGACGGGATCAGGGCCTTGAAGTCCATGACCACGATCTCGCAGTTGGCGCCGATGCGCTTGCACATTTCGCGCGCCAGCTCCGGCTCCATGCCGGTGAGCGTGCCCGAGGCCTCGACCATGGAGAACGGGGGGTAGACGCCCTCATTGCCCAGCTTGAGCTTTTCGGCGGAGGCGGCCGACAGGCCGGCGCTGGCGATGAGCACGCCGAGGGCGAAGGCACCGGCCCGGCGGACCCGGCGGAGAGGATGATGCGGCAGGCATGTGATCATCGGCGTCGTGTCCTGGTGAGGGGCGAGGGTTCGGTGCTGGGGGGTCAGAACTCGGTCAGCGTGTCGCGCAGATGCTGATGCTCATAGGCGCGGCGGGTCAGGCCGCGGCGCTGCAGCACCGGCACCAGCCCGTCGGTGATGGTGGAGACGGAGCGGCGCGAGACATCCGACAGCGCGATGAGGAAGCCGTCGCCGCCGATCTCCTGCATGATCTCGTCCATCTGGCTGGCGACGCTGTCCGGCGTGCCGACGACATCGACGCAATAGCCGCAGCTGACATGGTCGATCATCGCCTCGCGCAGCGGCTTGTCGCCGGCGCGGGTGAGGAATTGCGAGAGCGAGGACTGGTGGCCATTGGTGGTCAGGCTGAGCTGGCTCACCGGCGTGTCGAGGTCGAGGCTGGAGAGGTCGAGATTGGTGCTCCAGCCGAAGCGGGCCATGCGCGCGTCGAGATTCTGCGCGGCGGAGACCCGGCGCTGCTCGGCCGCCCATTTCGCCTGGTCCTCGGTCTCGGCGACGATGGGCGAGAGCAGGAACAGGATCTTGCAGTCGTCGGGGTTGCGCCCCATCCCGGCCATCTGGGCGCGCACATCGTCGCGGTACTGCTTCATCGCGGCGACGCCGTTCGGCGCGGCGACGATGGTGTCGGCATGGGTGGCGGCGATCTTGCGGCCGCTCTTCGAGCCGCCGGCCTGCGCGATGACAGGCAGCCCCTGCGGGCAGGGCCCGGAATTGAGCGGCCCGCGCGAGGCGTAATGGGCGCCCTTATAGTCGATGGTGTGGACCTTGGCCGGGTCGATCAGCACGCCGTTCTCAAGGTCGTTGATGATGGCGCCCGGCTCCCACGAGCCCCACAGCGCCTTGACGATGTCGATATATTCCTCCGCCATGACATAGCGCTGGTCGTGCTCGGGCAGCTTGTCCATGCCGAAATTCTGGGCGGAGAAATCGGAGGAGCCGGTCACCATGTTCCAGCCGGCCCGTCCGCCGGAAATCTGGTCGAGCGATGAGACGATGCGGGCGGTCAGGTAGGGGTGGTAGGCGAAGGTGGAGAGGGTCGGCACGATGCCGAGCTTGCGGGTGGAGGCGGCCAGCAGGGTGGCGACAACGCTCGGCTCCTGCCGGGGAATGCAGATGCCGCCCTTCAGGAAGATGTCGCGCGAATTCTGCCAGTTCTCGCCGACATAGATCGAATCCTCGATCAGGAGATAGTCGAAGCAGGCCCGCTCCATCGAGCGCACGAGGTCGACGAAGAGATCGGCACCCATCCAGTCCTGGCCGATATTGCCGGTCCACGGCTCGCCCCAGGCCTGGATGCTGGAGCCCTGGAGAAACCAGGCGAGATGGAAGGGATTCGCCGTCATTTACGCACCTTTGTCCTGATCCGCGCGCCGACTTCCATCGACACGCAGGGCAGGTTAAGGGCGCGACACCCGGGGGGAGTATCGCCAAGAGGCGAAGCTTGGTTGTCTGCTTTAGAATTAAGCCTGCCTAAATCGGATGCAGATTTGGCCTTGCAGCAACCGCGCAAAAGAAAATGCCGGGCCCTTTCGAGCCCGGCATCCTGATCGGTGAAGCGAGCGTCACGCGCGATAGCGGGCGCGCTCCTTCTGGACTTCCGGCGCGGTATAGGCCGGCGCCTCGGGGTCGAAGCGGGTCCAGCCCTCGTCGCGATACAGGCGCTCGCGCGCCGTGACGTCGACCGCGGCCTCGTCGTCGAGAATGGCCTGGGCCTCAGCCTCATGCTCGTCGGGAACGCGGGCGGAGACGACGGTGCCGCCGCGGCGCACGCCCTCGGCATAGACATGCGCCCGCTCCTCGGGCACGCCCTCGGAGGTCATCGCGCCGACCATGCCACCGACGGCGCCACCGGCCGCCGCACCGGCGACCAGGCCCGCCCCGGTCGCCACCAGCCAGCCGGCCGCCACCACCGGGCCGACGCCGGGAATGGCCATCAGGCCAAGGCCGGTGAGCAGGCCGCCGGCGCCGCCGAGCACGGCACCGATGCCGGCGCCGGTCGCCGCGCCCTCGCCCGCATGGCTCTCGTCATGCGCCTCGGTGCGGGTCTCGGTCCGCGTGGCCGTGGTGTCGCGGCCATACCAGTCGTCGGCATTGTTGGCGACGAGGCTGATCTGGGCGCGGTCGATGCCCAGCGCCTGAAGCTTGTTCACGGCCGTGAGGGCGTCGTCATAATTGTCGAAAAGTCCGGAAACGGTCGCCATGATGGGGTCCTCCCAGCGGATCCTGTCGGGGATCCTGGTTACATTCAGTTCGGAAAGACGTTGCCCTGATAGTCGAGCGCGACGTCATGCGGGGCGCCGGCCTTCATGGCCTTGCCGCGCCAGACGCCATCGGCGTCCTTGGCGAGGCCGGTCACATTGGAAAAGCCACGCGCCTCGATGCGCTCCTTGGCCTGCGCCTCGGTGAAGCTGTTGGCGCCCTTGGCGGGCATTGCCGGCTGGGCCGCGCTCTCGGTGGTCACAGCGGGGGTGGCGGGATCCTGAGCGGCCGGCGGGGTCTGGGCCCAGGCGGGAACAGCGATCGCAACCGCAGCAAGAATGGGCAGAACGTGCTTCATTTGATGGCCCTCTGATCACAAAATGTGAAGAGTGAACGCCATTTAGGCAGAACAGTTCCGTAGCCTCGCCACGCCGGGAGCGGACGATGGGGCAGGCTCAGGGAGCGGGAAGGTAGGCCGATGAGGCAAGCGGAACGCGGCCGGGAAAGCCGGCCCGCGCGGGGCGCGCATCCGCCACGGGCGGTGACGGCGGGCCCTTGACGACGGCCCCTTTATCCCGGCCCTTGACCCGGGTGGCCGGCGCGCTTGATTAGTCAGCGGGTACCGTGCAAGGACATGCCATGAACAACCGTCTTCCCGTCACGGCCATCCTCACCGCGCTGGCGCTCTGCGCCAGTGCAAGCGTCGTCACGGCGCAATATTCGGGCAATCCCGGCTTGCGCAATCCGGGCGCGACGACTCCCACTCCGAAGCAGGCTGGCCAGCCGCCGAAGACCTACCAGCCCGCAGCGCAGCCGACCCCGGCCGCCCGTCAGCTCAACCCCAATCCGAGTTGCGTCACCTTGCCGTGCAACGCCCCGCCGGTCATCGTCCGGGACCCCTCCTGAGGCGAGGTCCAGCGGGGGCCTGCGCGCGGCGCCGGCGGGAGGCTTAAAGCCCTGCCGCCTTGCGCAGGGCGGCGTTGACGCGCTCCTGCCAGCCGGGGCCGTCCTTCTGGAAATGCTCCAGCACCTCCCGGTCGAGCCGCAGCGACACCAGTTCCTTCGCGTTCGGCAGGGCCGGGGATTTCGCCGCCGGCGCGGCCTCCGGCAGTTTGGGCGCGGTCTTGGCGGTGGCGCTCTTGAACGCCGCTTCGGCGACATCGCGGGCGGAGCCGATGGTGCGTCTCGTGGGGGTCATTGCCATAGGGGGTCCTCGAATCTCCTGCAGGGTACAACTCAACCCGGCCCGCCCGCCAGCCTGCGGGAAGGGTTATCCGGTGCGGGGCGCGCGCCGGGATGGCCGGTCACAGCCACGCGACGCGGCGGATAAATCTAGCCGGCACCCTTGCGGGGCGGCCTCGGCCCGCCCACCCTCCTGCGCGCCCGGCTCAAATGGGCGGAGAGGGTCCCCATGTCCTACGGCTTCCTCGACATCGCGATCACCCCCAGCGTCCGCGCGGCGCAGGAGCAGATGGGCGTCGACCATCTCTGGGTGGATTTCCGGGGCGAGCGCGCCTCCGACCGCTTCACCCGCAGCGAGGAGCTGTTCATCGCCGCGCGCGACAGCTTCTACATCGCCAGCGTGTCCGAGACCGGCTGGCCCTATGTCCAGCACCGGGGCGGGCCGGCCGGCTTTCTCAACGTCATCGACGAGCGCACGCTCGCCTTTGCCGATTACAGCGGCAACCGCCAGTACATCAGCACCGGCAATTTTGCCGCCAATGGCCGGGCCTGCCTGTTCCTGATGGACTATCCCCGCCGCACCCGGCTCAAGATCTACGCCCATGCCGAGATGCTCGCGCTCGACGCCGTGCCTGAGCTGACGGAAAAGGTGAGCCCGCAGGGCTACCGCGCCCGGCCGGAGCGGCTGTTCCGGCTGCGGCTCGACGCCTTCGACTGGAACTGCCCGCAGCACATCACCCCGCGCTTCACCGAGGCGGAGATCACGGAGGCCATTCGGCCGCTGCGTGACCGCCTGGCGCAGCTGGAAGCGGAGAATGCTGACCTTCGCTCCCGCCTCGAAACGGAGGGAAAAGCCGGCTGAGCCCCCGGGCCCGGGCGGCGCCGTTCTCAGTGCCCCTTGGCCGGGCCGGGCGGCTGAAGCGTCGCCCAGCCGGTGTCGGCGCCGGCCGGGGTGATCGCCTCGCGCTCGCGCGCGCTGCGCAGGATGTGCGCCTTGGCGATCATGTTGGCGCTGATCGGCGCGGTGAGGAACAGGAACAGCGTGATCAGCAGCTCATGGATGGAGAGCTGGCCGTGCTGGGTGAAGAAATACAGCATGGAGGCGATGAGCAGGCTGCCAATGCCCAGCGTCGTCGCCTTGGTCGGCCCGTGCAGACGGCGCATCGTGTCCGGCAGCTTCGCCAGACCGAGCGAGCCGACCAGAAGGAAGAACGCGCCGATGACGAGGAGCGCGCTGATGATCAGTTCCACCACGAATGCCATCACCGCCTCACTCGATCACATTGCCGCGCAACAGGAATTTGCAGAACGCCACCGTCGTGACGAAGCCGACCATGGCGAACAGCAGCGCCACCTCGAAATACATGGTGGTAGCGAAGAGGACGCCGAACAGGACGATGAGGGCGATGGCGTTGATCGCCAGCGTGTCCAGCGCCAGGACGCGGTCGGGAGCGTGCGGCCCCTTGAGCAGCCGATAGAGCGTCAGCACCAGCGACAGGCCGACGGCGCCCACGGCGATCATCGCGGCGGTGGCGATCATTCGAAGATCCTCTTCAGCCGGCGCTCATACCGGCTCTTGACGGTGGCGACGACCTCGTCCGGGTCCGAGGCCTCCAGGCAATGCACCAGCAGCGCGCGGCCATCGGCGCTGATATCGGCGCTCACCGTGCCGGGGGTCATGGTGATGGTGCCGGCGAAGACCACGATCGCCTCCGGCGTCTTCAGGTCGAGCGGCACGGTGACATAGCGCGAGTGCAGGCTCTCCCCGCGCCGGAACAGGATGAGCCAGGCCACCTGCACGTTCGAGACCACGATGTCCCACAGCACGATGAGGACATATTCGGCGATGGTGAGCGGCGCTTTGAGCCGCACCCGGTCCGGCCAGAAACGGGCGGTGTACCAGGGGATGAGCAGGCCCAGCGCCACGCCGAGAAGGACGCCGCCAGCGCTGATCTCGTTCAGCAGCAGCGACCAGACCACGGCGATGACGACCGACAGGACCGGATGAGGAAGGAGCCGCGCTATCATCGTCTCACTCCCCACGCCCGGCGGAACGGTGGTTCGTCGGGCCCAGCACCGCCTCGACATAGGCCGCGCGGTCGAGCGCCTGCCGGGCGGTGCCCTCCATCCAGACCATGGCCGGGCCGGCGGCCCCCGTCCAGGCGCCGGTGAGGGCGAGAAGAAGAACGATGGCGGTCAGCGGCAGGGGGGCGAGCCGCCGGCGCGGCCCCTCGCCCGCCGGCCCGCTGGCCCAGAACAGTACGGCGCCGGCCCGCACGAAGCCGAGCGTCAGGGCGAGGCTGGTGCCGAGGATGAGCGCCCAGAGCCACGGCCAGCTGGCCGAGGACCGCACCGCCTCCAGGATCATCACCTTGCCGAGGAAGCCCGACAGCGGCGGCAGGCCGACCATCGCCACCGCGCAGAGCAGGAACAGCCCGCCGACCAGCACCTCGCCGCGCATGGCGGGCCCCGGCAGCAGGCGATCCCCCATGGTGCCGCGCCCTTCCAGCACCAGCCCGGCGAGCAGGAAAAGCGCCGCCCCGGCGAGCGAGGAATGGACGATGTAATAAAGCGCGGCGGAGACGCCGGCTTGGTCGAACAGCCCCAGCGCGATCAGCAGCGTGCCCATCGAGGCGACGATGGCGAAGGCGGACAGGCTGCGCAGGCTGCGGCTGCCGACCACGCCGACCGTGCCGAGCAGCAGCGTCGCCACCGCCGCCGGCAGGACGAAGGGCGCGGCGACCAGCGCCAGTGCGCCGGCCTCCGCGCCGAACACCAGCCCATAGACGCGCAGGATGGCGTAGGCGCCGACCTTGGTCATGATCATGAAGATGGCGGCGGCCGGGGCCGAGGTGGCGGCATAGGTCGCCGGCAGCCACCAGTGCAGCGGCACCAGCGCCGCCTTGGTGGCGAACACCAGGAACAGCAGCAGCGCGCCGGCCTTCAACAGGCCCTGATCGGCCGGCGCGACCTCCGGCACCTTCATGGCGAGATCGGCCATGTTGAGCGTGCCGGTGACGGCATAGATCAGCCCGACGCCGATGAGGAACAGCGCCGAGGCGATGAGGTTGATGGCGACATAGTGGAAGCCCGCCTTCAGCCGCGCCGCGCCGCCGCCATGCAGCATCAGCCCATAGGAGGCGATCAGCATGACCTCGAAGAACACGAACAGGTTGAACACGTCGCCGGTGAGGAAGGCGCCGTTGATGCCGAGCAGCTGGAACTGCAGCAGGGTGTGGAAATGCTGCCCGCGCCGGTCCCAGCCGGCGGCAGCGTAGAGCACGACGCACAGGGCCAGAACGCCGGTCAGCACCAGCAGGGTCGCCGACAGCCGGTCGAGCACCAGCACGATGCCGAAGGGCGCCGGCCAGTCGCCCAGCCGATAGGCCTGCGGCACCCCGTCGGAGGCCTGCACCGCGAGGCCGACGGCCACCAGCAGGCCGAGCGCGGTGGCGACGATGGAGACGATGCGCTGGGCAACCAGCCGGTGCCGCAGCGTCAGCAGCAGGAAGGCCGCGGTGAAGGCCGGCAGCACCGCCGGCATGATGATCCAGTTGTTCATGCCCGTGCCGCCCCACCGCGCTCGCGGCCGGCATCCTCGCCTTCCGGCGCGGGAACATGTTCCTCGGCCGCGTCGGCGAGGCTGAGATCGGTGCGGTCCGAGCCGGTCTCCAGGAAGCCACGCAGCCCCAGCACCACGATCAGCGCCGTCATGCCGAAGGAGATGACGATGGCGGTGAGCACCAGCGCCTGCGGCAGCGGGTCGGTATAGGCCGCTCCCGGCGTGATGATCGGCGGTAGGTCGACGGTGAGCCGGCCCATGGCGAACAGGAAGGCGTTGACCGCGTAGGAGAGGAAAGTCAGGCCGACAATGACCGGGAAGCTGCGCCCCTGCAGGATCAGGAACAGGCCGGTCGCGGTCATCAGGCCGATGGCGCTGGCGACGAGGATCTCCATGGCTCAGGCCTCCCTCGGCTGGTGGTACGGGGGCGGGGCCGCGAGCGGCAGGTCCATCGGCTGTTCCGGCGTCGGCAGCGGGTCCACATGCTGGCCGACGCGCGAGAGCTGCGCCAGCGAGAGCACCATCACCCCCACCACGGTGAGGAAGACGCCGAGGTCGAACAGCAGCGCCGAGGCCAGCTCGAAGGTGCCGACCACCGGCAAAGTGAAATAGCCGAAATTGCTGGTGAGGAAGGGCAGACCGAACGCCCAGGCGGCGATGCCGGTGAGCCCGGCAATGCCGATTCCGGCGCCGATCATCGCCTGGGAATCCAGCCGCTTGCGATCGGCCACCCAGCGATAGCCGGAGGCGATATATTGCAGCATCAGCGCGATCGCCACCACGAGGCCGGCGATGAAGCCGCCGCCCGGCTGGTTGTGCCCGCGCAGGAAGATGAACACCCCCACCGCCAGCGCCAGCGGCAGCATGGCGCGCGCCGCCACGACCAGCATCGGCGGATGGACGTCGCCCGATTCCACCTTCGGCTGCAGCGCCCGCACCCGCCGCAGCGCCCCGGCCGGCAGCTTGGGATCGAGCAGGGCGAAGATCGCCACCGCCGCAATGCCGAGCACGATGATCTCGGCAAAGGTGTCATAGCCGCGGAAGTCGACCAGGATGACGTTGACCACATTGGTCCCGCCCCCGCCCGGCTTCGACTGCGCGAGGAAATAGTCGGCGATCGAGGTGCCGTCGCGCGTCATCACCGCATAGGCGAGCCCGCCAATGCCTAGCCCGCCAATGCCGGCGAGCGCGCCGTCGCGCCAGCGCGCCGGCAGGCTGAATTCCCGGGGGCTGGTCTTGGGCAGAAGATTGAGCGCCAGCAGCATCAATATGGTGGTGACGACATCGACCGAGACCTGGGTCAGCGCCAGGTCGGGCGCCGAGAACTGCACGAAGCCCAACGCCACGATCAACCCGACCACGCTGGTCAGGATCAGCGCCAGCAACCGGTCGCTGTGGCGCATCATCGTGGCGAGGCACGCCACCACCAGCGCCAGCCAGGCGACCAGGGCCGGCAGCGTGACCGGGAGCATCGCCCGCGTCCCGGCCGCATGCGGCGCGCTCGCCATGGCAAAGATGCCGGCGGCGATCAGCACGGCGAGGATCACCCTGAGATAGAAGGCGAGCGAACCGTCATGCACCCACGCGGTAAGGCGGCGGGCGGCGAGTACCACGGCGTTGGAGGCGGCCTCGAACATGTCGCGCGCCTCGGGCCGCGGGAAGTGCCGCCGCAGCGCGTCCACCCGCGCCTGCGTCAGGAAGAACACGGCGCCGCCGGCAAAGGCGAGGACGCTCATGACCAGCGCCGGCGTCAGCCCGTGCCAGAGCGCGAGATAGTAATCGGGCAGCGGCCCGCCGATGACCGCGCCGGCGGTGAGCGCCACCAGAGCGCCCGCCACCGCGCCGGGAAACAGGCCGATGGCGATCACCGGCACGATGAGCAAGGCGACGGGCAGCCACATGCCCACCGGCGGATCGTGCGGGTGATGGGGATAATCGTGCCGGACCGGGCCGAGAAAGGTGCGGATGGCAAAGCGCGCGCAATAGGCGACCGAGAGCAGCGCGCCGACGGTCGCCAGCACCGGGAACAGCCAGGTGATGCCGGCATAGGAGGTGTGGGCGGCCTCCTCCAGCATCATTTCCTTCGACAGGAAGCCGTTGAACAGCGGCACGCCCGCCATCGAGGCGGTGGCCAGCATCGCCAGCGTCGCGGTGATCGGCATCAGCCCGGCGAGGCCGCCGAGCCGGCGCACATCGCGCGTGCCGGCCTCGTGGTCGACAATGCCGGCACTGAGGAACAGCGCCGCCTTGAAGGTGGCGTGGTTGAGAATGTGGAACACCGCCGCCACCGCCGCCATCTTGGTGCCGAGGCCGAGCAGCATGGTGATGAGGCCGAGATGGCTCACGGTGGAAAAGGCCAGCAGGCTCTTCAGATCAGTGCGGAAATTGGCGATCCACGCGCCGATGACCATGGTCGCGAGCCCGACCGGCGCCACGATGAGGAACCACGCCTCGGTGCCGGCCAGCGCCGGCCACAGCCGCGCCAGCAGGAAGATGCCCGCCTTCACCATGGTGGCCGAATGCAGATAGGCCGAGACCGGGGTCGGCGCCGCCATCGCATGCGGCAGCCAGAAATGGAACGGGAACTGCGCGCTCTTGGTGAAGGCGCCGAGCAGAATCAGCACCAGCGCCGGCAGATAGAGCGGCGAGGCCTTGATCAGGTCGCCGCGCGCCAGGATCTCGGAGATCTCATAGCTGCCGGCGATATTGCCCAGCAGCAGCAGCCCGCCGATCAAAGCGAGCCCGCCGCCGCCGGTGACGATGAGGGCCATGCGCGCGCCCTGCCGCGCCTCGGCGAGATGGCGCCAGAAGCCGATCAGCAGGAAGGAGGTGAGGCTGGTGAGTTCCCAGAACACCAGCAGGAGGATGACGTTGTTGGACAGCACCACGCCCAGCATCGCCCCCTGGAACAGCAGGAGATAGGCGTAGAAGCGCCCCATCGGGTCGGCGCGGTCGAGATAGAACCGGGCGTAGAGAATGACCAGCAGGCCGATGATGAGGATCATCGCCGCGAAGAAGAAACCCAGTCCGTCCAGCATGAAGGAGAAGGAGAGCTGGATCTGCGGCACCCAGGGCAGGCTGACGCGCACCACCTCGCCGGCGAACACCGCCGGCGCCTGCGACAGCAGCAGGCCGAGCGCCGCCAGCGACACGAAGCCGGTCGCGCTGGCGCAGACATCGCGGCCCGAGCGGATGAGGAGCGCGGGCAGAATGGCACCGATCAGCGGCAGCAGGGGAATGAGCCAGAGCACCATCAGACGGCCATCCCGCAGATTGCCAACCCATCCATGCGCTGCCCGTGCCGCGCCGGGGCGACGGACGCGCCGCGCGCCCCCTGCGGCGGACGCATGGCGGGCCGAAGGCCACGGGCGCGGCGCGGATGGCGGCCGCACACCCCGGCCAAACCCTTGAAATCACAATCTTTCGGAGACAATCGTGACAATCCTGTTCCGCCGCAGTTTCGATAAGACTAGTGGCTGGCCGATGCGAGCGGGGCAAAGCTCAGGCAAAACGCAATGGGCCGAACGCTCGCGGGCATGTCGCGATGCGACCTAATAGAGCGAGAAGACGGAAAATGGACGTCAGATGATCTCATGCAAGGCAGCTCCTGCGTGGCGGCCCGACCGACGCAAAACCTGCCTCTACTGCGAAGAGAAGAAGCACCCTGCGGCTTTTCTAATGGATCGGGCGGCTCTTGTCACGCCGTTTGAGGCGCATCGGGTGGTGTCGCCAAAAAAGGCCCCGCCTTGCTGGAAGGCGGGGCAGTCGCGAGTGTCTCAGGCCCTAGGGAGAGGAATTCAGAGCCACTCGAACCAGATGACGTAGGCGCTGATCAGCGCCAGCCCTATCGTGCCCACCCACGCCCAGGCGAACATGAGCTTCGAGGGCATGAATTCGAGCTCTTCGGGCGTCTTGAAGTTGCGCTTCACCGATTGGATGCTGAGCCAGAACAGCACCGGCGAGAACAGCAGCGCCACGAAGGAGGCGATCTGCACCACGAAGATCGGGTTGGGCAGGCCGTAGACGATGCCGATGCCGGCCGCGGTGAGGAAGACCTGGAAGCCGCGATAGATCAGCTTGCGGCGCTCCGGCGTATCAAGCGAGGCGTGCAGCCGCACCGCCGATTCCTCGATCAACCGCGCCTGCCCGTCATAATAGGTGAAGACGGTGGAGAACAGCGCCGCGACACCGCCTGAGATGATGACCGGGAAGATCCACGCGCCGAAGGTGTCGGTGTAGATGCGGGCGATGGTCAGCCCCATTTCACGGCTCGCCGGCACCAGCCCGATCGGATGGAGGACGGCGGCACCGACGATCAGGAAGATCGCGCCGGTAATGCCGGAAATGATGTAGCTGATGTTCATGTCGCGCTTGAACAGGATGAAGTAGTTGCGCAGGTAGTTCGGCGCCAGCTCCACCTCGTAGCCCTGGCGGCGAAGGTCGTGCACCTTCACCATGCCGGACTTCTTGTCGACCGCCCAGTTGGACTGCATCGGCGCCACTTCGAGCGTCGTCGGGAAATAGCCCCACATGGCGCCGAACAGCAGCGCCGCGCCGATCGGCGGCAGGGTCGGCAGCAGCCGGGACAGGTACTCGCCCGGCGGCGGCGCCTGCAGGACGAAGGCGATGAAGCACGAGAGAGCGAAGACGATGATGAGCAGCTTCACCACCGCTTCCACGGCGGCATATTTGCCCAGCCAGAGAATGCCGACGGTGACGAGGAGAATGACGACCGACCAGAGTTCCAGCGACAGGAAGGGAAAGGCGGCCCAGATCATGGCGGCGCAGCCCAGCGTGCGCCCGGCAATGCCGAACGTGTTCGCCACCCCCTGGAACATCAGGTACCAGAGCGGCCAGTTGCCCCGGCCCTGCCCGATGCGGTGATAGGCATCCATGACGGATTCGCCCTTCACCAGCGTGTAGCGGTGGGAGAACTCGAAGGCGCAGTATTTCAGGATATAGGCGAAGGGAATGACCCAGAGCAGGGCATAGCCATATTGGGCGCCGGCGGTGGGGGCGTGCATGATGTGGCTGGCACCGATGCCGGTCATCGCCGCGGCGATGCCGGGGCCCATATTGCGCCAGGTGCTGGCCGCGCCGAGGCCCGGCGCCTCAAGGCGAATGGTCTTTGGCGCGTGCGGCGTGGCCCCGGTCTGCGCGTTTTCCGCGTCAGTAACGATATTCATGTGGCGTTTCCTCTCCTCGGCTTGCCGAGCCGAACATCAGGTGTGGCAGGTGTTGTTCTCCTTGGCGCACGCCTTCTCGGGGCGTGGCATACCTTATAACTAATCCATTCGACCTAAGGCACGAACTACAGAATCGAATAGTTCACGCAATCGTGAGTGTTACTTAGATTCTATATTTATATGTTCACTTTATGTTCTTTCTATTACTTTCACTTCGAACGTTTATACATAAAATAATACCTGGATAGACGTGACGGAGACCAGGCTCAGCCGCCAGCTGCTCGGCCCCGCAGGGCAGGCTCTATGCCGGATCGTCCTGGCGCGCGCGTTCACACGTCGCGTCGAAACCCGCGGGAAAGGCGCAGCTGCGCCGCAGATGGGAAAGGGGGTGTCGTGGCATAGGCGCGGCTCCCGCGCGGCGGCCCGACCTGCGCAAAAACCTGTCTCGGTCGCCGAGCGCGACGTTGACACCCGACAAAAGGCTAACCCACTTCCGCAGCGGAAGCGACCGTCGAGGGGCAAATTTATCGAGAAATCGGGGCCCGGCCCAAACCGGCGCCCGGTGAAGGCGCTGTTAAATGCATGGCACGGCATAGCTTAGTCGCGCCGCCGTCACGCGATGTGTCGGCCAATGCATCACGCGCCGGAACCGAAGCGGCGACCGGGTCATTAGCGTCTCACAGCCAAGGAGACCGAGATGACCGAGCGCGCCCGGCACGAAAACTATGATCAACCCGTCGGCGGCTGGGGGTCGGCAAAGTCTCTTCTCAAACACTCGACCGAACAGCACGCCGTCTCCGCCCTCGCCGCCCTGGTGACGGACCACAACAAGACCGGCGGCTACATGTGCACCAGCTGCGCCTGGGCCAAGCCGGCCGAGCCACACGCGGCGGAATTCTGCGAAAACGGCGCCAAGGCCACCTTCTGGGACGTCACCTCCAAGCGCACGACGCCCGACTTCTTCGCCCGCCACACGGTTTCCGAGCTGCTCGGCTGGTCGGATTACGAGCTGGAGAAGGAAGGCCGCCTCACCCATCCGATGCGCTATGACGCCGGCAGCGACCACTATGTCGAGGTGACATGGGAGGAAGCCTTCGACGCCATCGGGCAGAAGCTGCGCGGCTACGCGCCTGACGAGGCGGTGTTCTACGCCTCGGGGCGGGCGTCGCTGGAAACCTCCTACATGTACCAGCTGCTCGCCCGGCTCTACGGCACCAACAACCTGCCGGACAGTTCCAACATGTGCCACGAGACCACGTCCGTGGCCTTGCCGCCGAGCATTGGCACCCCGGTGGGCACGGTTCTGCTGGAGGATTTCGAGCACACCGACTGCATCTTCTCCTTCGGCCAGAATGTCGGGACCAATGCGCCGCGACTGCTGCACCCGCTGCAGGTGGCGCGCGAGCGCGACGTGCCGATCGTCGTGTTCAATCCGCTGCGCGAGAAGGGGTGGGATGAATTCGTCAATCCGCAGCGGCCGGGCCAGATGCTGACCAATGAGCCGACCCGGATCGCCACCCAATATTACCAGCCGCGCGCCGGCGGCGACATCGCCGCCATGATCGGCATGGCCAAGGCGCTGCTGGCGCTGGATGACGAGGCGCAGGCGACGGGCCGCGAGCGGGTGCTGGACCACGCCTTCATCGCCGAGCATACGGACGGTTTTCCCGCCTTCGAGGTCCACGTCCGGGAAACGTCCTGGGAGGAGATCGAGCGCAATGCCGGGCTTGCCCAGGCCGAACTGGAAGCGGCCGCCCTCACCTTCTCGCGGGCCCGGGCGGTGATCGCCATCTATGGCATGGGCCTGACCCAGCATCGCCTGGGCGTCGACGCCATCCAGACGCTGATCAACCTCTTGCTGATGGGCGGGCATATCGGCAAGCCCGGCGCCGGCATCTGCCCGGTGCGCGGCCATTCCAACGTGCAGGGCCAGCGCACGGTCGGCATCGCCGAAAAGGCCGAGCTGGTGCCGCTGGACCGCCTCGCCGAACAGTTCGGCTTCGAGCCGCCGCGCGAGGACGGGCTGAACACGGTGGAAGTGTGCGAGGCGGTGATCGCGGGGAAGATCCGCGCCTTCATCGGCCTCGGCGGCAATTTCGTGCGGGCGATCCCCGAGCGGGAGCTGATGGAGGAGAAGTGGCGCGAGATCGACCTCTCGGTGCAGATCGCCACCAAGCTCAACCGCACCCATCTGGTCACGGCGAATGAAACCTATCTGCTGCCGACCCTCGTGCGTTCGGAGATCGACGAGCAGGCGACCGGTCCGCAGATCGTGACCATCGAGGATTCAACCACCTGCATCCACGCCTCGCGCGGCAAGTTCCAGCCGGCGGCGGAGACGCTGCTGTCGGAGCCGCGCATCGTCGCCGAGATCGCCAAGGCAACCCTGCCGCCGAACCCGCTGGTGCCGTGGGAGCGCTGGGTGGAGGATTATGCAACGGTGCGCGACGCCATCGAAGCCAGCTTCCCCGACGATTTCCGCGATTTCAACGCCCGGCTCGACACGCCCGGCGGCTTTCCCCGCCCGGTGCCGGCGCGCGAGCGCCGATGGGAAACCGAGAACGGCAAGGCCAATTTCAAGCTGCCAAAGGCGCTGTCGGCGAGCTTCGACGACGATTTGGACGCCGATGTGCTGCGGCTGATCACGCTACGCTCCAACGACCAGTTCAACACCACGGTCTATGGCGATGCCGACCGTCTGCGGGGCATCCACGGTTCGCGCCTCATCGTGATGATGAACCGCGACGACCGGATCCGGCTCGGCCTGACCGAGGACGGCAGGGCACGGCTGGTGACGGCGGTCGATGACGGCATTCACCGCGCCATGGGCGGCTTCCAGGTGATCGACTACGACCTGCCACCCGGCACCTGCGCCGCCTATTTCCCCGAATGCAACGCGCTGATCCCGCTCTGGCACTATGCCGAGGGCAGCAAGACGCCGGCCGCCAAGTCGGTGCCGATCCGGGTGCGCCCGGACTGAGCCATGCTAGCCGTCACGAGCCGGCGGCTATTGCAGGAACCCGATCCCCGGCAGCGCGTTACCCCTCGATTACGTCGCCCGCTACCGCGCCGCCGGCCGGGCCTCCCGCGGCTGCCTCGCCGGCGGCGGAGGGCTTGTCGGCAAGGCCGCGTCCGGCGCCGGACGCCGCGCGGCGGCCGCGACCGATGAATGCCTGAAAGGAGGCCGCAGCTGGATCCGATCCTCCCCTATTGCGGCCCTCCCCCCGAGAGCCTGCTGACGGCGTGGAACCTCGCGCCGCTGCCGCTCGCCTTGTGCGCGGCGCCGCTGGCGCTGGCCGCCTTCCGCCGCGACATCCCGCGCGGTCCGGCCCTGCTGGCCAGCGCGGCTCTGTTCCTCGCCTTCGTCTCGCCGCTCTGCGCGCTGACCGTGGCGCTGTTCGCCGCGCGCGGGCTGCATCATCTCGTGCTCGTGCTGGTCGCCGCGCCGGCGCTGGCGTTGGCCTGGCCGCACCGCCTGCCCTTCGCGCGCACCGGCGGCTTTGTCGGTCTCTCGGTGTTCCTGTGGCTGTGGCACCTGCCCGCCGCCTATACGCTGGCCTGGAACAGCCATGCGATCTACTGGCTGATGCAGGCGGGGCTGCTCGGCTCGGCCTTCGCGTTCTGGTCGCAGGTGTTCCACGCCGAGCGGCCGGCGGAGCGCCTTGCCTCGGTCGGCATGGTGCTGGCCCTCGCCGGGCAGATGGGGCTGATCGCCGCCATCCTCACCTTCTCGCCGCGCCTTCTCTACCTCCAGCATCTCGGCGTCACCGAGGCCTATGGACTCGCCGCGCTGGCCGACCAGCAACTGGCCGGACTGGTGATGTGGGTGCCGGGCATGCTGCCGCTCGCGCTGCTCGGGGCGCTGCTGCTGCGGCGCGGCTGGCGCGAGGCGAGCCTGACATGATCGCGCTGCTCAAGGCCGTGCACATCGCCGCGCTCAGCCTGTGGTGCGCCGGGCTGGTGGCGATGCCGATCGTGCTGCAGGTCTATGGACGACGCGAGGAAGTGCGCACGCAGGCTGGCTTCTCGGAGTTCCGGCTGCTGATGCACGCCGCCTATACGCGCATCGTCACCCCCGCCGCCATCATCGCCATCGCGGCCGGCACGGGGCTGATCTTCGCCGTCGGGCTCACCCAGCCCTGGCTGGTGGCCAAGCTGGTCGCGGTGGTGGGCATGGTGCTGGCCCATGCCTGGCTCGGCCACCTGACGGTGGAGGCGTCCGAAGGGCGCGGCACCTACCAGATGCCGCACGCGCTGCTCGCCTTGCCGGCCAGCCTGCTCTGCATGGGCGCGGTGCTCTACCTCGTCCTTGCCAAGCCGGACCTGCAGCCGCTGATCGATGCGCTGCCGCAGGCCCTGACCACGCCTCAGGACCGTTCGCTCCCTGCCGCCTTGGTGCCGATTTGATAATCGAAGACGAGTTTTCCGCCATGCCACCCGGTCAGCGCGGTCATGCCCGCCATGACCAGCGACAAGGCCAGCCCGACCGGCAGCACCGCGCCATCGGGGTCGCCGATGCGGATGATCCAGTTGGTGCCGATGAGCGAGAGCAGCATCACCGCCAGGATGAAATGCGTCCAACTCGAGGAGCGGTTGCGGATGCCGCGCACCAGAAGCAGTTCGGCCGTGCCGGTGATCGCCGCCAGCACCCCCATGGCGAAGGCGCCGAACACCGCATAGGCAGCCACATGCGACCAGAAGCTGGCGCCGGTCCACATGTAGAGGAGATCGGCACCCAGCGTGCTGAAGGCCAGCGCGATGGGGAAAGCGACCAGCATGGCGTGCAGCGGGTGGCCGGAAATGGCGATCTTCGATTCCGTGTCCTGCAAGGCACGCCGCTCTTCCAGCGGATCGAACAGATCGGGGCGCGTGTCCATCGGGTTCCCTTCGCGTGGCGGTCGGTCTCCCGGGTGAAGTGCGCAGCCCTGGCTACGGTTCCCCTTGTTCTGGCGGGATGCACGGGTCCGCTCTCCACCCTGACGCCGTCGGGACCCATTGCGCAGGACATCGCCTGGCTGTGGTGGGCGCTACTGGCCGGGGCGGCGCTGCTGGCGCTGATGGTGTTCGTGCTGGTCGCCCTCGGCTTCGGCCGGCCGCGCGAGGTGGCGGAAGGGCGCTGGGTCTTCGGGATGGGCGTGTGGTTCTCGCTGGCGGTGCTCACCGTGACCCTCGCCGGCGCGCTGTGGGTCGGCGAGCGCATCCTGCCGCACGGGCCGGCGCTGGAAGTGCACGCCCATGCCAGGCAATGGTCCTGGACCTTCACCCATCCCGGCGCGACGGGCCCGACCGAGAGCGAGGGCGTGCTGCACATACCGGCCGGCCAGCCGGTAGACGTGCTCATCACCTCGTCCGACGTGATCCATTCCTTCTGGGTGCCGCAGCTGGGCGGCAAGATGGACGCCATCCCCGGCCGCCAGAACCGGCTGCGCATCGAAGCTTCCCGGCCCGGCACCTATGAGGGGCTCTGCGCCGAATTTTGCGGGCTTGAACACGCTTCCATGCGCTTCGAGGTGATCGCGCATGACCCCGCCGCCTGGCCACCGCTGCCCACCATGGAGGGCTCGCGCCCATGAGCCCGCCCGACATGACGGCAATCCCCGCCAATCCGCCGCGCCGGGCGCTTCCCCTGCACCGGGAGCTGGACCGGGTCTGGCGCAACGGCCCCGGCCTGTGGGGACAGGTCACCAGCGTCAGCCACACCACGCTCGGCCTGCGTTTCATGGCCACCGCCTTCGTCTTCTTCGGCATTGGCGGCCTTCTGTCGATGCTGATCCGGGCGCAGCTGGCGACACCGAACAGCGCCTTTCTCGACACCGCGCTCTACAACCAGATCTTCACGATGCATGGCAGCATCATGATGTTCCTGTTCGCCATTCCCATGCTGGAAGGGCTGGCGATGTACCTGCTGCCGAAGATGCTGGGCACGCGCGACCTGGCGTTTCCCCGGCTCTCGGCACTGGGCTACTGGTGCTACCTGCTCGGCGGCAGCATCCTGATCACCGCACTTCTGGCCGGGGTCGCGCCGGCGGATGGCTGGTTCATGTACACGCCGCTGTCGGGGAAAACCTATTCGCCCGGCATCAATGCCGATGTCTGGCTGCTGGGCGTGACCTTTGTCGAGATTTCGGCGCTGGCGGCGGCGATCGAACTGATGGTCTCGATCCTGCGCCTGCGGGCGCCGGGGATGACGCTGACGCAGATGCCGCTCTTCGCCTGGTACATCCTCGGCACGGCGGCGATGATGCTGGCCGGCTTTCCCCCGCTCATCCTCGGCTCGGTGCTGCTGGAGATGGAGCGCGCCTTCGGCTGGCCGTTCTTCGACCCCGAGCGCGGCGGCGATCCGCTGCTGTGGCAGCATCTGTTCTGGTTGTTCGGCCATCCGGAGGTCTACATCATCTTCCTGCCGGCGGCGGGCGTGCTCTCCACCGTCATTCCGGTGCTGTGCCGCACGAAGATCGTCGGCTATGGCGCCATCGTCGCGGCGATCCTCGGCATGGTGTTCCTGAGCTTCGGGCTTTGGGTGCACCACATGTTCACGGTCGGCATCCCGCATCTGGCGCTGGCTTTCTTCTCGGCCGCCTCGATGCTGGTGGCGGTGCCGACCGCCGTGCAGATTTTCGCCTGGATCGGCACGATGTGGCGCGGCCGACCCGAGCTGAAGCTGCCAATGCTGTATATTCTCGGCTTCTTCTTCACCTTCGTGATGGGCGGGCTGACCGGGGTGATGCTGGCGGTGGTGCCGTTCAACTGGCAGGCGCACGACACCGCCTTCGTCACCGCGCATCTGCATTATGTGCTGATCGGCGGCTTCGTCTTCCCGATGCTGGCCGGCGTCGCCTGGTGGATGCCCTTGATGAGCGGACGACGGCGCATCAAGGGGCTGGGCGAAGCGGCGTTCTGGCTGATCCTGATCGGCTTCCACGGCACGTTCTTCCTCATGCACCTCACTGGCCTGATGGGCATGCCGCGCCGCATCCCGACCTATGCCGACAATCCCGAATGGATGGGCCTCAACCTCTCCTCCTCCTTCTTCGGCTTCGTCATGACCATCGGCTTCGCCCTGTTCGCCATCGACCTGATCCTGCAGGCGGGGTTCGGCAAGCGCAGCGTGCGCGACCCGTGGCAGGCGCCCTCGCTGGACTGGGCGATGGCGCTGCCGCCGCCGAACTACAATTTCGCGTCCCTGCCCGGCGTGGAGCTGCAGCAGGCCGGCGCCGCCGGCGCCATGCTGAAGCTGGCGCGCGGCGAGGGCTTTTTGCCCGGCGCCCCGCGCGGACGGCGCGAAATCCTCGTCACCTCGGTCGGCGCGGCGCGGCCCCAGCATGTGGCGCTGCTGCCGTTCAACACCGCTTTGCCGCTGGTGCTGGCGCTCGCCATCTGTGCCTTCGTGCTGCTGATGCTGGCCGGCTTCTACGCGGTGGCGCCGGTGGCGCTGATACCCGTGGTCGGCCTGATCTGGGCCTGGGCGCGGCGGGCCGTTGCCGCCGTCGACGCGGCGCCGGTAGAGATCGCGCCCGGCCAGTTTCTGCCGGTCCACCCCGAGGGTGGCGCCACCCTGACGCAGAGCGGGCTGACCGGGCTCCTCTTCGCCAATGGAACGTTCCTGGCCTCGCTGCTGTTCGGCCTGGCGTTTATCTCGCTGGTCTCGCCCGGCCCGCCCCGGCCGGTATGGCACGCGGACGGAACGGTGCTGCTGGCCGCCGCCGCCGTGGTGGCGCTCCTCGCGGCAGGGGCGCTCGGCGCGCGCTGGGCGCTGGCCCGGGTCGAGGCCGCCCGGCCCGCCGGGGCAGTGCTCATCGGCGCGGTGATCGTCAATCTGCTGGCGCTTGCCGGCCTCGCCGCGCTGGCCTTCTGGCTTCCCGCTCCCACCCGCCATGCCGGCGACGCGGTGCGCGCCGCCCTTGTCGCCTATGTCGGCCTGCACATCGCCATCGCCACCCTGTTCAGCGCCTTCGCGCTCGACCAGGCACGCCGGGGCGAACTCACGCCCGCCAGCCCCGGCGCGCTGCGCAATTGGGGACTGTGGCAGCGCTACACGCTGGCGGCGGCGGCCCTGGCGATGGCGGCGCTGTGGGCGCAGGAGGCGGGGGCATGAGGCGCGTCGGGGGCATGGTCTGGCTCGCCTGGTTGATTGCCGGGCCGACGGCGTGGGCGGCCGCCTTCTCCGTCGCCTACGGCCTGCACGGGCTGGGCTGCGAACTGGGCTGGCCGGCGCTGAGCCTCGGCCCGGTCAGCCTGCAGCGCGTGGCCATCGCCCTGCCCTCCCTCGCCGCGATCCTGCTCTGCCTCGTGCTGCTCGCGCGGGTGAGCACGGCGCTCGGGCCAGAGGCCGGCATTCCCCGGCTCGGCCTGTGGATCGGCCTGGTCGCCACGCTTTACACGATGGCGCCGGTGCTGGTGGCGACGAGTTGCTGACCGGCCATCGGCGCTCTGACCTTCATTCCCGTCCGCGCGGCTCGGTAATGGGCTGGCTTTTCGGCTGGCGGCGGCGACGGCAGGCGTCCGAGCAATAGAGCACCTCGTCCCAGACCCGGCTCCATTTCTTGCGCCAGGTGAACGGGCGCTGGCAGACGGTGCAGGTCCTGGTCGGCAGGTTCGCCTTCGCCACGCGCTTGCCGCTCACAACAGCCCCTCGCGCATGGCGAGAAGGTGTGCCTGCGCCTGAGCGCGCAGAGCCGCCTGCTTCTCGCCACCCATCTTGTCCCAATTGGCATAGACATAGGGCATGCGGGCATTGCGGCTGAAGCGGTCGCGGTGGCGCGCCAGAAAATCCCAGTAGAGCGCGTTGAACGGGCAGGCGCGGTCGCCGACCGACACCGTGGGGTCGTAGGCGCAGCCCGCGCAGTAATTGCTCATGCGCTTGATGTAATTGCCGCTGGCCGCGTAGGGCTTCGACGCCAGCAGCCCGCCATCGGCGTGCAGCGCCATGCCGAGCGTGTTGGGCGCTTCCACCCACTCATAGGCATCGGCATAGACGGCGAGATACCATTCATGCACCGCCTTCGGCTCGATGCCGGCCAGCAGCGCGAAATTGCCTGTGATCATGAGCCGCTGGATGTGGTGCGAATAGGCGTGGTCATAGGTATGGGCGAGCGCTTCGCGCAGGCAGGCCATGCGGGTCTCACCGCTCCAGTAGAACCAGGGCAGCGGCTCGGTGGCGTCAAGCGCGTTGCGCTCGAGATAGCCGGGCATGAAGCGCCAGTAGACGCCGCGTACATATTCGCGCCAGCCCAGAATCTGCCGGATGAAGCCCTCGGCCGCGTTCAGCGGCGCCCGCCCGTCGCGATAGGCGGCTTCCGCCTTGCGGCAGATCTCCAAGGGGTAGAGCAGCCCGGCATTGAGATAGGCCGCCAGCAGCGAATGGCTGAGATAGGGCTCGCCCCGCACCATCGCGTCCTGATAGTCGCCGAAGCCGGGCAGGATATGAGCGATGAAATGGTCGAGCTCACGCAGGGCCTGGCGCCGCGTCACCGCGAAATGAAACGGCTCCAGCCGGCCATAGCCCTGCGGAAACCGCCGGCGCACCAGATCGAGCACCGCGAGAGTGGTGGCGTCCTTGCGGAAGCTGAGGCGCGGCGAAAATTGCAGCCCGGCCTTGGGCGGCTTGCGGTTCTCCGTATCGTAGTTCCAGCGCCCGCCGGACGGCGTGCCGTCGGGCTCGATCAGTATGGCGTGCCGCCGGCGCATCTCGCGGTAAAAGAACTCCATCCGCAGGTCGCGCCGGCCCTCGGCGAAGGTGGCAAAGGCGGCGTGTGAGCAGAGGAACCGCGTGTCGGGCAGGATGTCGAGCGGAACGGGAAGCGCCAGCCGCAGCGCCTCGAAGCCCTCGCGCAGCCGCCACTCCCCCGGCTCGGTGACGGCGACGCGGCTGGGCGCGAGCGCCGCCACCGCGCGGAGGATTTCACCCTCAAGGCTCTGGCTGTTACCCGCCTCGTCGAGCGCGACATAGCGCACCGTGTAGCCGGCGCTTTTCAGCGCGTCGCCATAATGGCGCATGGCGGAGAACAGGAAGGCGATCTTCTTGACGTGATGGCGGACATAGCTGGCCTCGCTCATCACCTCGGCCAGCAGGAACACGTCACGGCCCTTGTCGGCGCCAGCCACGATCTCCAACTGCGACGACAACTGGTCCCCGAGGATCACGCGCAACACGCCCATTCCGCCGCTCCCCTCTCAACGCAGGTGGCGGCGACCTTGCCGCAGCCGCGCGGATCTGGCCATGGGCGAAACGACACGCTGCTGTCGCTCGTGCCGTGCCCAGCGCGATCGACCATCAGCGACGGAGAATGGCCGTCCCCGCGCCGTTGTGCGCGAGGACGTTCACCGCCTCCTGGCGAGGGGCAAGCCTCAGTCCTCCGCCGGCGCGAGATCGAAGGTCTCGCCCGGAAAGAAGCGGGCGAGACGCACATCGGCGCTGCGGGCATGGCCTTCCATGCCTTCCTTGCGCGAGATGCGGGCGGTGACCACGCCAAGGTCGCGCGCCGCCGCGCGGGTGGCGCGCTGCCACGTCACCGTCTTCATGAATTTGTGCACCGACAGCCCGCCGGTGTAGCGCGCCGCGCCCGAGGTCGGCAGCACATGGTTGGGGCCCGACGTCTTGTCGCCGAAGGCCACCGTCGTCTCCTCTCCGAGGAACAGCGAGCCATAAGCTTGGAGCCGCCCCAGCCACCAGTCGAGATCGGCCGCCTGCACATGCAGGTGCTCGGGAGCGTAGGTGTCGGCGACGCCGGCCATCTCCTCGGCATCGCCGCACAGGATCACCTCGGCATAGTCGGCCCAGGCGGCGCGGGCGCTGGAGCGGTTCGGCTCCGGCAGCGCCTCGATCAGATCAGGCACGCGCGCCATCACCGCCTCGGCAAGGGCCGCCGAGGTCGTCGCCAGCCAGACCGGCGAATTATAGCCGTGCTCGGCCTGGCCGATCAGGTCATTGGCGATGAACTCGGCATCGGCGCTTTCATCGGCGAGGATCATGCTGTCGGTCGGCCCGGCGAACATGTCGATGCCGACGCGGCCATAGAGAATGCGCTTGGCCTCGGCGACATACTGGTTGCCGGGTCCGGCGAGCACGTCCGCCTTCGGCAGGCCGAACAGCCCGTTGGCCATCGCCGCCACGCCCTGCACGCCGCCGAGATTGAGGATCACATCCGCCCCGCACAGATCCATGGCGAAGACGATCTCGGGGGGAATGCCAAACCCCGGCCGGGGCGGCGAACAGGCAACGACATGTCGCACGCCGGCCACCCGCGCCGTGGTGATGGTCATGATCGCGCTGGCGATATGAGAATAGCGCCCGCCGGGGACATAGCAGCCGGCCGCCTCGACCGGGATCTGCTTCTGCCCCGCCATCAGGCCGGGGATCACCTCGATGCTGCAATCCAGCACCGTCGCCTTCTGCGCCTCCGCAAACCGGGCGATATTGGCATGGGCGAAGCGTATGTCGTCCTTGGTCTTGTCAGGCACACGGGCGATAGCCGCCTGCCGCGCGGCGTCCGAGAGGACGATCTCGCCCTCCCATTTGTCGAACTCCCGGGAGAAGCGGCGCACGGCGGCCTCGCCTTCCGCGTCGATGGCGGCGAGCATGGCGGCGACGGCGTCGCGCACGTCGCCCTCGTCGGAATGGGCGGTGCGGGTGGCTTTCTTGAGATAGGTCACGGTCATGGCAGGGCTCACATCTTGCCCTTCCAGGGCACAATCCGGCGTTCGATCAGGCGCATCAGCATGTCGAAGAGATAGGCGATCGCCGCGATGACGACGATGCCCATGATGACGGTGGAGGTCTGCAGGAACTGACTGGCGGACAGCACCATGTAGCCGAGCCCTTCGGTCGCCGCGATCATCTCGGCCGCTACCAGCGTGGTCCAGCCGAAGCCGATGCCGATCCGCATCGCGGTGAGGATCTCCGGCAGCGAGGCCGGCAGGATGACGTAGCGCAGCACCTTCCAGCGCGAAGCGCCGAAGGAATAGGCGGCGTGGATCTGCTCGATCGCCGCCGATTTCACCCCCGCCCGCGCGCCCAGCGCCACCGGGGCGAAGACGCTGAGGAAGATGAGCAGCACCTTGGACAATTCGCCGATGCCGAACCAGATGATCATCAGCGGCAGATAGGCCAGCGGCGGGATCGGCCGGTAGAACTCGATCGGCGGATCGAGAATGCCGCGCATGGCCGGGCTCATGCCCATGGCGAGGCCGAGCGGGATGCCGATGACACAGGCGAGCAGGAAGGCGCCGAACACCCGCGCGGCGGAAATCGCGATGTGCTGCCAGAACGGCGTGTTGGTGAAGCCGTCGCGGGCGACGTCCAGGAACTTCTGCACCACCGCGCCCGGCGAGGGCAGGAACAGCGGCTTGATCCAGCCCATCTCGGTGACGAGCCACCAGACGAAGAGCAGCACGCCGATCGAGAGCAGCGACAGCCAGAGCGTGTCGCCATCGCCCGGCACGCCATAGGCCTGGCCGGGCTTGACCGAGCGGCCCCGGGCCAGCGCGGCCAGCCGGGACGACAGCCGCGGGCGCGGCTTCGGTTCGACCGGGCTGATGTGATCGACGGGGCTCATGCGGCGGCTTCCTCGTCGGCGAAGATGATGCCCAGCACCTCTTCGCGCAGGGCGATGAATTCGGGGGAGGCCTTGACCTCGCGCGCGGACGCCCCATCCAGGAAGCGCCGGGAGAACGGCAGGTCGAAGCGATGGGCGATGCGTCCCGGGCGCGGCGACATGACGATGAGCCGCGTGCCCATGAACAGCGCCTCTTCCACATCATGGGTGATGAAGAACACCGCCTTGCCGGTGCTGTTCCACACCCGCAGGATCAGCTGCTGCGCCTTCTCGCGGGTGAGCGCGTCGAGCGCCCCCAGCGGCTCGTCCATCAACAGAAGACGGGGGTCGCAGGTGAGTGCCCGTGCGATACCCACACGCTGCTGCATCCCGCCGGACAGCTGGTAAACCGGCGAGTTCTGGAAGCCGTCCAGCCCTAGCAGGGCGATGTACTTCTCGGCCGTGGCGCGGCGCTCGCGCAGCGGCACGTCCTGCATCTGCAGCCCGAACGCCACATTGTCGCGCACACTGAGCCACGGCATCAGCGCGTGCTTCTGGAACACCACCGAACGGTCGGCGCCCGGCCCGGTGACGGCATGGCCGTCGAGCCGGATGGAGCCGGAACTGGGCGAGAGAAATCCGGCCAGCAGGTTGAGAAGGGTCGACTTGCCACAGCCCGACGCGCCGAGGGCGACAACGAAATCGTTGCGGTCCATCGTCAGGTCGATCTTGCGCAGCGCCTCGACCGGCGGTCGGCCATTGGCGGCCGGATAGACGACGGACACGTCGTCGACGATGAGCACCATTGCATGTCCTCCAAATCGCCGGGCCGGCGTTTCACCGCCAGCCCGGCGTCAAGATCCGGGCCTTACTTGGCCGTGGCGGCCTTGGCGATGGAGGTGTTCACGAACGGGGCGTAGCTCTCCGCCACCTTCTCGATGCGGCCGGCGCTCTTGAGGAACTCGGCGGTGGACTTGAGCGTCGCCGGGGCGCTGCCGAGCCATTTGTCGCTGAGCTGCTCGACCAGCGGCACGAAGGTGTAGCCCTTCATCGAGTCCGGAATTTCGTCGGGCGAGGCGCCGGTCATCTTGGCGATGGTGAGCACCTGCGGGCTGGTCGCGGTCCAGGCGGCCGGGTTGGCGAGATAGGCGGCGTTGGCCTCGTCGGCGACCTTGGCGAAGGCGGCCATCTGCTTGAGGTTCTTGGCGGCGAACTCCTTGTCGACCACCCAACCGTCAAAGGTCGGGAAGCCCCAGCTGGCGGTGGTGTCGGCGCCGAGAATGCGCTTGCCGGTCTTGATGATGCGGCTCTGGGCGGGCTCCCAGATGAAGGCGGCGTCGATGGCGCCCTGTTCCCAGGCGGCGGCGATCTGGTCCGGCGGCATGCCCATGATGGTGACCTCGCTCACCGGCACCTTCTCATGCTGCAGCGCGCCCATCAGCGAGAAATGCGCGGTGGAGCCGATCGGCACCGCCACCCGCTTGCCCTTGAGGTCGGCGACGCTGGTGATGCCCGAGCCGTCGCGCGCGATCAGGCTCTCGGCCTGGCCGATGACGATGGCGAGCATGAACATCTGGATGTCGACGCCCTGGCTCATCGCGATGGTCATCGGCGAGGAGCCGAGCTCCGACACCTTGACGTCGCCCGAGGCCATGGCGGCGATGATCTCGGCGCCGGAGGCGAATTTGCGCCATTCGATCTCCCAGCCGGTGGCCTTCTCGAACAGGCCCTCGGCGCGCGCCACCTGCATCGGCGTGGGATTGCCGAAATGGCCGATGACGATCTTCTCCGCATAGGCGGAGCCGGCGGAAAGGACGAGGGCGACAGCACCCGCCATCAGGCCTCGCATGGTCTTGCTCATGTCCCTTAACTCCTCTGTCAGGTCGGTCGTGGTTGCCGGGCCTTCTGTGGGCCCGTGAATTCAAGCGTCCCGCGCGAGCGCGAAATCGACGATGGCGCTCACCAGAACATCCAGCGTGTCGAAGGCGCGGGCGCCCTCGGCGGCACTGTCGGCAATGAGCGAGAATTCGGTGCAGGCGATCATCTGGGTGGTGACGCCCGCTTCCAGCAACTGCAGGGAAGCGCGGTGGAAGCTGTCGCGGGCGACGGCATCGGCGCCCAAAGCCTTGATGCGGCGGATGGCGCCGAGCAGCGCGTCCTCGTCCTCGGGATAGACCGCCGTCAGCCCCGCCCGGGCGAGCTTGCCGTCGAACAGGCCGATGCGGCGCAGCGCGGGCGAGGCCAGCACGCCGATGCGCCCGCCGGGGCCGGCGAGGCGCGCGGCATGGGCGACCGAGAGCGCCGTCATGTCGAGAAAGGGAACGCCCACCGCCGCCGCGATCGCCGGGGCAAAATGGTGGGCGGTGTTGCAGGGCATGGCCAGTGCCTCGGCGCCCGCCGCCTCCAGCCGCCGCGCCATGGCGACCAGCACCGGCGCGGGGTCCTCGCCGGTGCCCTCGATCAGCCGGGCGATGCGCGAGGGCACTTGCGGGTTCTGGTCGACCAGCAGCGGAACATGGTCGCGGTCATCCGCCGCCGGCACCGCCGCGATGACCTTGCTCATCAACAGCACCGTCGCCTGCGGCCCCATGCCGCCCAATATACCGACCCGGCGCGGCATCAGCGTGCGTCCTCCGCCAGCGTCTCATCCAGCGCGCCGAGAATATGGCTGGCGATGAGGTCGCAATCCTCCAGCGTGAAGGTGAGCGGGATACGCATGTCGAACAGCGTGGCCAGCACGCGCTCGGTCTGCGGCAGGTCGTGCCGGGCGATGTAACGCCACGACGTATGCGCCGAGGTGAAGCCGACCGGCTCGGCCGCGCCGAACCATTTCAGCTCCACTCCCCGTTCGGCCGCCGCCGCGACAAGGGCCGTGCAGTGCCCGGCCGAGAGCGCCGGCACGCGGAACTGGATCGAGGAGCCGACATAGCTTTCCTGCGGCGGCCGCGAAGGCATCCGCACCGCCGGATGCACGGCGAGACGCGCGGCGAGATGGTCATGGCGCGCGTTCCAGCCGGCGAGGCTGTCCTCGATCCGCGCCAGCTGCGGCCGCAGCAGGGCGGCGCGCAGATTGTCCATCCGCGCCGACATGTTGGGGGTGTCGAGCCGTACCTGCTCGAACGCCTCGGCCGGCGGCGCCGCGCCGTGCCGCTCATAGAGCATGTACGAGCCGGACAGGATCACCGCCCGCGCCATCAGATCGGCATCGTCGGTGGTCAGCAGCCCGCCCTCGCCGGAGTTCAGGTGCTTGTAGGTCTGGGTGCTGAAGCAGGCGGCAAGGCCGAAGGTGCCCGATTTTCGCCCGTTCCAGCGGGCGCCCATCGTGTGGGCGCAGTCCTCGATGACGCGCAGGCCGTGTTCGCCGGCCAGCGCAGAGAGCTTGTCCATAGCGCCGATATGCCCGCGCATATGCGACAGCAGCAGCACAGTCGCGCCCGAGGCCGTGGCCTTGGCGGCGAGATCGTCGAGATCGATGACGAGATCGTCCGTCGTCTCCACCAGAACCGGCACGGCGCCGACGCCGGCAATCGCTCCCGGCACGGGGGCGAGGGTGAACGCATTGGTGAGCACGCGGTCCCCCGGCTTGACCCCTGCCGCGCGCAGCGCGATCTGCATCGCCTGCCCACCGGAGGCCAGGGCGAGACAGTAGCGCGCGCCCTGCCACCGGGCGAATTCCTCCTCCAGCCGCGCCGTCTCCGCCACCTCGCCGGGCGCAACATTGTAGCGGTGCAGCCGGCCGGAACGCATCACGGCCTCGGCGGCAGCAATGGCGTCCTCCGGGAGTGGCAGCTGCTGGGTGAAACTGCCGGTGAAGCGGGGCGCGCGCATGGGTCAGGCCGTGGCGTGCGCGGGCTGGTCGTCGGCGAAATAGGCGTCATAGCCGAACAGCGCCGCCGAGCCGCCGGTGTGCAGGAAGACGATGCGCTCGCCCTTCCTGAAAATGCCCTTGCGGACATAGTCGATGAGACCAGCCGCACCCTTGCCCGAATATACCGGATCGAGAAGAATCCCCTCCAGTTCCGCGAACATTCGGATGGCCTCCAGCGTGTCCAGGCCGGGAATGCCGTAGCCGCGGCCGACATAGTTGCTGTCGGCCACCACATCCTCGCGCAGCACCACGCCGGGGCAGCCCAGCTTCTGCGCGGTGCGCTCGGCGAGGGCGAAGACGTTCTCCTCCTGCTTCTGCTTGGGCGCGCGTACACCGATACCGAGTAGTGGCACCTGGGCATTGATTGCCTTGAGGCCGACGATCAGCCCCGCCTGCGTGCCGGCGCTGCCGGTGGCGGTGACGATATGGTCGATGGCAAGGCCGATCTCATTGGCCTGATTGATCAGCTCCAGCGCGCAATTGGCATAGCCGAGCGCGCCGGTGGGGTTCGAGCCGCCGCCGGGGATCGTATAGACCTTGCGCCCCTCGGCCCGCAGACGCTCGGCAACGGCTTCCATCTCGGCGTTCATGTCGACGCCGCCGGCGCGGGTCTCGGTCGTCGCCCCGTGCAGATGGTCGAGCAGGACATTGCCATTGGTCTTGTAGTTGCGATCATTGGAGCCCGTCCGGTCCTCCAGCAGCAGGTGGCAGGCGAGGCCGAGCTTGGCGGCGAAGGCAGCGGTCTGGCGGGCGTGGTTGGACTGGGTCGCGCCCTGCGTCATCACCATGTCGGCGCCCTGCGCCACGGCCTCGGCCATGAGGAATTCCAGCTTGCGGGTCTTGTTGCCGCCGGTGGAAAGCCCGGTGCAGTCGTCGCGCTTGATCCAGATCTCCGGCCCTCCCAGTTCCTGGCTCAACCGATCGAGCCGCTCCAGCGGTGTGGGCAGATGCGCGAGACGGATGCGGGGGAAGCGGGCGAAGTGCATGAAACAATCCTCAACTTGCGTATATCGATGTTTGCAGATCGTCTTCGGCACTTCAAATGCGAAATTATTCACTTAAGATGCATATTGTGCATGTTGGGAGGTTCGGATGCGACTGGAATGGCTGGAGGATATTCTCGCGGTTGCGGAGACAGGCTCCTTCAGCGAAGCGGCCGAGCGGCGGCGGCTGACGCAGTCGGCCTTCTCGCGCCGGGTGCAGCATATCGAGGACCATGTCGGGGTGGCGCTGTTCGACCGCTCGCGCAAGCCGGTTCAGCTGCGCCCGACCACCGCCGAGCAGCGCGACCAGATCGCCCGGCTTGCGCGCACGCTGCGCCAGCTGACGGACGATCTACGCCGGGGCGACCGCACCGCCGGCAACCGCCTGGTCCTCGCCAGCCAGCATGCCCTGACCGCCTCCTGGGCGCCGCGCTTCATCGACACGATCCAATCGGAAAACGCCGATATTTTCCTGAAGCTGAAATCGGCCAATCTCGATGAGTGCTTCGCCTTCCTGCTGTCGCGGCAGGCCGACATCGCCGTGGTGTACCGGCGGATCGGCGAGGAGCACCCGATCGCCGCCAACTACATCGAGACGACCATCATCGGCCGCGACCGGCTGATCCCGGTTTTCGCCCGCGCCTATGGCGCACGTCTCAACCGGCAGTTCGCCCATGGCGAAGTGCCGTTCATCGCCTACCCGTCCGAGGTCTTCCTCGGCGAGGTCATGGACCGGATCGTGCTGCCGGCCATACAGGGGGCAAGCCACATGGTGCCTAAGGTGGAGACCGAGCTTACGCTCGCGGCGCTGGAACTGGCGGCGAACGGCATCGGCGTGGCCTGGGTGCCGGCGACGCTGGCCCGCGCGCGGATCGAGGCCGGCGATCTCGCCGATCTCTCGGCCAGCCTGCCCTATTGCGATCTCGACGTCACGGCCGTGCGACTGGCCAATCAGGCCACGCCCGTCGAAGCCACGGTCTGGGACCAGTTGTCACGCATGGACGCGCCGCGCCCCGCTCGGGCGGCCGGGACCGACAGCGACTGACGGCGCCGCCGGCTCATCGCGCCACGGCCCGCCCCGCCTCGCCCCGGCTCTTGTCGGGGCGCAGCCGGGCGCGCCAGGTGCCGGCCTCGACCATGCCGGCGATGACATCGGCCAGCACCTTCGCTACCGCGTCGCTGCCCCGCGGGTTCATGGTGCGCGGCGACACCACCACCGACAGGCGCCAGGAAGGCGTGGGGTCAAGGATCGGCACGGCGATCATCTCGCCGCGCCGCATCTCGTCGATGAAGGCGAAATGCGGCATCACCGCCAGCGCCCGGCCCTGCTGCACCAGCTGGGCGATGGCGGGCAGGCTGTCGCAATCCATCGCCACCGGCTTGATATCGTGGCGGGCGGCGAACTGCTCGATGACGGTGCGCAGCACGTTGGGCGCGCCCGGCAGAACGATGGGGTGCTCGAACACCCCGCGCAGCGTCACCCCGCCGCTGGCGGCCAGCGGATGGCCCGGCGGCACGAAGAGCATCAACTCCTCGACCATCATTTCGGTCCAGGCGACGGTCTCGAAGGCGCGGCGGTCATAGAGCAGGGCGACGTCGAGCCGGCCCATCTGCAGGAATTCGTCGAGATAGCCGGTCATCGCCTCCACCACCCGCAGGGTGATGTTGGGCTGGCGCTCGGCCATGGCGGTGATCAACGGGATGGAGAGGCCACGGCAGGCCGAGGTCGGCAGCCCGATCGCGACCCGGCCGGACGGAGTGACCGATTGCGAGCGCACCACATCCTTGACCCGCTCGACCTCTTCCAGGATGCGGCGGGCATGGTCGTAGAGCTGCTGGCCCATATCGGTCGGGGTCACGCCGCGCGCGTGACGCAGAAGCAGGTCGACGCCCAGTTCCTCTTCAAGGTTCTTCACCTGCTGGCTCAACGAGGGTTGAGCGATCCGCAGCATTTCGGCAGCGCGTGAGAAATTGCCGCTTTCCGTGATCTGCACAAAGTATTTCAGCTGACGAAGATCCATGGATCACCCCGGCTCACGCGGCAACTCTGCGCGCCATTGCCCAATTGTCAAACTGACTAACAAATCATCATTTGCATAATCTATGGGCAGCAATTTTCCAATACTCATTTTCGAACAAGGTGTTACGTAAATCGCCGATTGATCATTGCTGCCTATAAATAAAAACCATAGGCTCAACCTATATATGTGATCGGAAAATCGTCTTTGCCGATGCCGGCTGCTTGTCTCTAGCCTCCGCATCGTCGAGCCACGCAGAGCCCCCCGCAACCCGTGGCTTCGGGAGATATGCCAATGCCGTCCGCACGATCCCGGCGCTGCCAGCCTGTGGCGGCGACGGAGACGCTCGGCTGCGCGCGGGCACCTCCGCAGCTTCTAAGGAGCGCCCATGTCCCGTGTTGTCGATCTGAGCCTGCTGATCGAGGACAATATGCCGGCTCACAAGCTGTTCCAGCGGCCGGTGATCACCACGCATATGAGCCATGAGAACACCCGGTCGCTCGGCCTCGGCGTGCCCGGCGACGCGATGACGTTCCAGACCAACTTCATCGCCATGCTCGACCATGTCGGCACCCATGTGGATGCCTTCCGCCATGTGAACCCCGAGGGCATTCCGGTCGACGAGATGCCGCTCGAGATGTTCATGGGCAAGGCGGTGTGCTTCGACCTGCGCCACATTCCCGATCTCGGCGACATCACCGTCGCCGACATGGAGCAGGCCGAGGCGCAGGCCGGCGTGAAGGTGGACGGGCACATCGTGCTGCTGTGCACCGGCTTTCACCAGCGCACCTATCCCGGCCTCGATTCCGTGTGGAAGAACCCGCTGCTGACGGTGGAAGCCACGCGCTGGCTCCATGCGCGCGGCTCGAAAATGCATGGCGTCGAGGGCCCCTCGACCGACAAGCCTTCCGACAACCTGTTCGCCCAGCATCGCCTGTGCCGCGACCTCGGCATCAGCCACTGGGAGTGGCTGGTGAACCTTGAGGCGCTCATCGGCAAGGGCGAGTTCCAGTTCTTCGGCGCGCCGCTGAAGTTCAAGGGCGGGTCCGGCTCGCCGGTGCGCGCCTTCGCCATCCTCAACTGATCCCGCAAGCCGCCCGCGGAGGCCCCGTGCCCGCCCACAACCTGCCGAGCGCCCATGAGTTGCGCAGCCTCATTGCGAGCCGCCAGGTCTCGCCGGTGGAGCTGACGCGCCATGCGCTCGACGCGGCGACGGCGACGCAGGGGACGCTGAACGCGTTCTTCCTCATCATGGAAGACGAGGCGATGGCCGATGCGCGGGGGGCGGAAGAGGCCGTCATGCGCGGCGAGCCGCTGGGTCCGCTGCACGGCCTGCCCTTCTCCGCCAAGGATCTGATGGCGGTAAAGGACCAGCGCTACGCCTCCGGCTCGCGCGCCAGGGCCGACATTGTCGCAGAGGTCGACGCGCCGGCGGTGGACCGCGCCAGGGCGGCCGGCGCCATCCTCATCGGCAAGACCACGACCAGCGAGTTCGGCTGCAAGCCGGTCGGCGACAGCCCGCTGACCGGTATCACCCGCAACCCCTGGAATCTCGACAAGACGCCCGGCGGCTCAAGCGCCGGCGCGGCGGCCTCCGTCGCCGCCGGCATCACCCCCTTCGCCCTCGGCACCGATGGCGGCGGCTCGATCCGCATTCCCTGCGCCTTCACCGGCCTTGCCGGGATCAAGGGCCAGTTCGGCCGCGTTCCGGTGTGGCCGACCTCGGCGACGCCGACGCTGGCCCATGTCGGCCCGATCGCCCGCGATATCGCCGATGCCGCGCTGCTGTTCGCGGCGATCGCGGGCTATGACGCGCGCGACCCGGCCAGCGTTGCCGGCCCGGTGCCGGACGTGCTCGGCGCCGTCGGGGCCGACCTCGCCGGGCTGCGCATCGCCTGGAGCCCGACCCTCGGCTATGCCCGGCCCGACGCGGAGGTGCTGCGCGTCATCGAGCCGGTCGTACGCCGGCTGGAAGAGCTCGGCGCGATCGTCGAACAGGTCGACACCGTGTTCGCGACCGACCCGGCCGATCTCTGGATCGCCGAATTCTATGCCGGCGTCGGCACGCGGCTGCGCGGCGTGCTGGAGACGCAGCGCGACCTGCTCGACCCGGCCGTCGCCGCCGTGCTGGCGGCGGCGCTGGCGCAGGAGATGCGCGCCTATTACGACACGGTGTTCGACCGCTACGCGCTGCGGGAGGAGATGCGCCGGTTCTTCGAGCGCTATGACGCGCTGGTCTCGCCGGTGCTGCCGGTGACGTCGCTCGATGCCGGGGTCGACATGCCGGCGCATCTGTCCGACCGCAACCTCGTCAGCTGGGTGTTCTACACCTACCCGTTCAACCTGACCGGCCAGCCGGCCGCCTCGGTCTGCGCCGGCCTGGCGAGCGACGGCATGCCGGTTGGGCTGCAGATCGTCGGCCGCGCGCTCGGCGAGGCCGATGTGGTGCGCGTGGCATCCGGCATCGAGCGCGTGCGCGACCCCGTCGACCTCGTCCCTCCCGCCTTCCGCCGCCCCTTCCCGTCCAGCGAGGCCCTATCATGAGCACTCACGAGACCTTCATGCGCCGTGCCATCGAGATCAGCCGCGACAAGATGCGGGCGGACGGATCGGCGCCGTTCGGCTGCGTCATCGTCAAGGACGGGGTGATCGTCGGCGAAGGCGTGAACAATGTCGTCAACAATCACGACGCCACCTCGCATGGCGAGGTCGAGGCAATCCGCGACGCCGGCCGGAACCTGAAGAGCTGGGACCTCAGCGGCTGCGATCTCTACACCACCTGCGAGCCCTGCGAGATGTGCGTCGCCTCGATGTTCTGGGCGAAGATCAGCCGGCTCTATTACGCCAATACGCTGAAGGACTGCGCGGATATCGGCTTCAAGCTGGAACCGCTGACCAACATGGTCCGCAGCGACCTGCACGAACGCACCCTCACCGCCGAACGCCTGCTCCCCACCGAGGCGCGCGAGGTCCTCGACGAATGGGCGGCCTCGCCGGGCTTCAGTTCGTTCCAGTGAGTGCCGGCCCAATCAAAACGACCTTCCCGATGGAGACGACGACATGAACGAGTTCGACGGCCCGATCACCGATTTCCGGGCGCTGCTGCACCCGATGAACCGCCGCCGGCTGCTCCAGGGCGCCAGCGTGCTCGCCGGCGCCGCCGCGCTCGGCGTGACCGCCACCGCCCCCGAGCCGGCCTATGCCCAGGACAAGGTGCTGAACCTGCTCTCCTGGCCCGGCCATGCCGACCCGGCGGTGGTGAAGCCTTTCGAGGACAAGTATGGCGTCAAGGTCGTCGCCAAGGAATATGTCGGCGGCGAGCCGATGCTGGCGCTGATGAACCAGTCGCCTCCCGGCTCCTTCGACGTGGTGCTGGCCGATGCCGAATATATCCACATGCTAAAAGAGGGCGGCTTCATCGACAAGATGAACCCGGCCGACTACCCACTCGCCGATTACTGGCCGGAGTTCCAGAAGTTCGAGCCGCACTGGGTCGGCGAGGATCTCTATTCCGTGCTGATCCGCTTCGGCTATCTCGGCATCGCCTACCGCACCGACGTGCTCTCGGAAGCCGACGTGAAGTCCTACAAGGCGCTGTGGGACCCCAAGATCAAGGGCAAGCTCGGCTTCTTCGACTGGTACCTGCCGACCATGGGCTGCCTCAGCCTCTATGACGGCAACAAGCCGCCCTTCGACATTTCCGACGCCGCCTTCGGCAAGCTGAAGGAGACGCTGTTCTCGCTGAAGCCGCAGACCGCCGGCTTCTATTCAATGGCCGACCAGTTCTCGATGCTGACCAACGGCACCGCCGCCGCCATTCCCGGCGTCGGCGACTGGGTGGTGCTGCTGCTGCAGAAGAGCGGCGTGCCTGTTTCGGCCACCGTGCCGGACGAGGGCGGCATCCAGTGGACCGAGTCGATGTCCATCGTCTCGTCCTCGACCAAGAAGGACCTCGCCAAGGCCTTCATCCAGTACATGTCCTCGCCGGAAGGCCAGGTGCGCTCCTCGATCATGCCGGCCTACTGGGCCTCCATCCCCAACAAGAAGGGCTGGGAGCTGCTGAACAAGGACCATCAGGCCGAGGCGAAGGCGCTGCGCCACACCTTCGACGCCCGCAACGTCATGGACGAGTACAAGGACGGCAAGATCTACATCCGCAAGACGCCGGTGCAGCAGAGCATCGAGCAGTGGAACGACGTCTGGTCCGAATTCAAGTCGATGTAGCCCATGCGCGCGGCAGGCGGCCATGCGCCGCCTGCCCCCTCTTCCTGCACGCCTCCCGAAGCCTTCATGAGCGAACCCTTGCCCACGCCGGACACCGGAACCGCCCCCTTCACGGCCACGTCGCGGCGCGCGACAGCGGCCCGCTTCGCCATGTTCTGGGGGGCGCCGCCGGCGCTGTGGCAGGCCGCGTTCTTCCTGGTGCCGCTCGGCTTCCTCGTCGCCATGACCTTCTGGTCGGTGAAGAGTTTCCGCCTGACGCCCGACGCGACGCTGGCCAACTGGACCTTCATCCTCAACGCCGGCTTCTTCCGCAACGCCTATGTCTACACCTTCTGGCTCTCCGCCCTGACGGCGGTGATTGCCAGCGTGGCGGCGTTTCCGGCCGCCTATACGCTGGCCTACAAGGTCAGCCCGGCGACCCGGCGCTTCATGATCTTCATGCTGGTGGTACCGTTCTTCACCAGCTACCCCGTCCGGATCTATTCCACCCAGATCTTCTTCAGCCCGCAGGGCATCATCAACACCGTCCTCGCGCCGCTCGGGCTCGGGCCGCTGCAGGTGCTGAACACGCCGACCGGCACGGTGGTGGGCTATCTCGTGCTCACTTTGCCGCTGGTGGTGCTGCTGCAGACCTTCGCGCTCGCCAATGTGCCGCGCACGCTGATCGAGGCGGCGCATAATCTCGGCTGCGGCCGCTTTCGCACCATCGGGACGGTGATCATTCCCTCGGCCCGCATCGGCCTGATCGTCGCCGGCACCTTCGCCTTCGTGCTGGCCTTCGGCGACTATGTGGCGCCGACCTATCTCGGCGGCTCCCGGCCCCCCACGCTCAGCATCCTCATCGCCGACCAGGTGAAATCCGGCAATAACTGGCCGCGCGCCTCGGTGGTCGCGGTGATGATGATCGTGACGCTGATGGTGGTGATGCTGGTCATGATCGGCCTCGCCTATGGCCGGCGGAAGGAGAGGCCATGAGCATGGCCGCGCTCCGCCGCCTTCTTCTCCTCGCTTATACGGGCGTGGTGTTCGCCTTCATCTTCGCGCCCATCGTCTCGACCATCGTGTTCTCCTTCAATGCCGACCGCTTTCCCAGCCTGCCCTGGGGCGGTTTCAGCCTGCAATGGTACGAGGCGATCTTCGCCGACGCGACCATCCAGCGCGGGCTGATCAACAGCCTCATTGTGGCCGGCGTCACCTGCGTCATCGCCACCTTCCTCGGCTTCTCCGCCGCCTATGTCGATTACCGCTACCGCTTCCTCGGCAAGTCGGTCTATCTCGCCCTCGCCGCCCTGCCGCCGACCGTGCCGGTGGTCATTCTCGGCGTGGCGCTGCTCACCTTCGAGGGCCGGGTCGGGCTGTCGGGGACCCTTCCGGGCATCATTGTCGGCCATGTCGTGCTGAGCACGCCCTTCGCCATGGCGCTGGTGCGGATGCGGCTCGCCGATCTCGACCCCGATATCGAGCGCGCGGCGTGGAATCTCGGCGCCTCGCCCTGGGCCACCATGTTCGGCGTTATCGTGCCGTTCTGCGCTCCCGCGATCCTCGCCGCGATCTTCCTCACCGCCGCTGTCTCCTTCGACGAGTTCATGATCGCCTGGTTCGTCTCGGGGGTGAACGAGACGCTGCCGGTGCGGGTGCTCGCCATGCTGCAGGGGCAGGTCAGCCCGCGCATCAACGCCATCGGCGCCATCGTGTTCGGCGTCAGCATCACCCTCATCGTGCTTGCCCAGATGCTGCTCGGACGCATGTCCGGCCGCGCCGCCCGAAAGAAAGGATGACGCGCATGGCCGCCCCCATGATCGAGATCGACCGTGTCGCCAAGCAATATGGCAACCACGCCGCCGTGGCCGATGTCTCCTTCACCATCGACAAGGGCGAGTTCATCGCGCTGATGGGCCCCTCCGGCTGCGGCAAGACCACGACGCTGCGGATGATCGCCGGCCTCGACCAGCCGACCTCAGGGGAAATCCGGCTCTGGGGCCGCCGCCTCAACGAGGACGCCCCCTGGGAGCGCGACGCGCCGCTGGTGTGGCAGAGCTACGCGCTGTTCCCCTTCCTCTCCGTGCGCAAGAACGTCGAGTTCGGGCTCAAGCAGCGCCGGCTGCCCGCCACTGAGCGCCGCAAGAAGGCGGATGAGTGGATGGAACGGCTCGGCATCGCCGGCCTTGCCGAGCGCGGCGTCGACCAGCTTTCCGGTGGCCAGCGCCAGCGGGTCGCGCTCGCCCGGGCGCTGGCGCTGGAGCCGGAAATGCTGCTGCTGGACGAGCCGCTCAGCGCGCTCGACCCGCATTTGCGGGTGCGAATGCAGTCCGAACTCGTGCGGCTGCATCGCGAACTCGGCATCACCTTCATCTGCGTCACCCACAGCCATTCCGAGGCCTTCGCCATGGCCGACCGGGTGGTGATCATGAATGAGGGGCGCATCCAGCAGATCGGCGCGCCGCGCGAGATCCACCGCCGCGCCGCCAATCGTTTTGTCGCCGAATTCGTCGGCGGCAACAACATCTTCACCGGCACGGCGTGCGTCGAGGCGGACGGCTCGATCGCCCTCGTCGGCCCGGTGGGCACGGTTCATGCGCCCGCCCCCACCGAGGCCGGCATCGTCACCGGCGCCGCCGCCACGCTGGTGGTGCCGGCCGACCGGATCGAACTGGCCGCAGAAAGCACCGGCAGCGGCAATGAGGTGGCGGCCCGCGTCGTCACGGTGGAGTTCGTCGGCTCGACCGTCACCGTCTTCCTGGAGACCGAGGGCGGCGGCGAACTGCGCGCCCAGCGCTCGCTGCACGAGATGGAAAACACCCCGCTGGCCGTCGGCCAGCCGGTCGTCGCCCGCTGGTCGCCAAGCCAGGGCTTCTTTCTGCCTGCCTGATTTATGGAGTGAATGCGATGTCGACCTTCATCCGCGGCGCCACCGTGCTCGCCATGGGCGGCCCGAATGGCAGCACCCCTTTCCTCGGCGATGTCCATGTCGAGGGCGACCGGATCAAGGCCATTGGCGCCGACCTGCCCGTGCCGGAAGGCGCCACGGTCGTCGACGGCAGCGGCAAGCTGGTGATGCCGGGCCTCGTCAACGCGCATCTTCATTCGGGCGAGGCGCTGTTCAAGAGCCGCTACGACAACCTGCCGCTCGAACTGTGGATGCTCTACGCCTACCCGATCCTTGGTGCCAAGGCGCTGAGCGAGCGCATGATCTATCTGCGCAGCATGGTGGTGGCGATCGAGTCGCTGAAAACCGGCGTCACCTGCCTGACCGACGATATTTTCGAGGCGCCGCGCCAGTCGCTCGCCCAACTCGGCGCGGCGGTGTCGGCCTATGACGATGCGGGCATCCGCGCCACCGTCTCCGGCCATGTGATGGACCGCGACTTCCTCGATTCCATCCCGTTCTCCCGCGAGCATGTCTCGGCCGAGCTGCAGGCGGAAGTGGCCAAGCTCACCCCGCCGACGACCGACGAGTACCTCGCCTTCGCCAAGGAGGCCTATGCCCAGTTCCATGGCCGCTCGGGCCGCATCCGCTTCATGCTCGCCCCCTCCGCGCCGCAGCGCTGCACGCCGGAGCTGATGCAGGCGGTGAACGCGCTGGCGCTGGAATGGCAGGTGCCGTTCCACACCCATATCGTCGAGACCAAGGTGCAGGGCGTCACCGGCCCGGCGATGTATGGCAAGTCGCTGATGCGCTACATGGCCGATCTCGGCCTGATGCACGCAGGCACCACCATCGCCCATTCGATCTGGGTGAGCGAGGACGACATCGGCCTGATGGGCGAGGCCGGCGTGTCGGTGGTGCACAACACCATCTCCAACCAGAAGCTCGGCGCTGGCGTCGCGCCGGTGCGCCAGCTGCTCAGCGCCGGGGTCAATGTCGCGCTCGGCTCGGACGGCATTTCCACCAACGACACGCCGCGCATGTTCGACGTGATGCATGCCTGCGGCCTGATCCACAAGGTGACGACGCCCGACTACACCCAGTGGCTCAGCTCCGCCGAAGTGCTGCACGCCTGCACATTGGCGGGCGCCAGGAGCGCGCTGATCGGCCATGAGACCGGCTCGCTGGAAGCGGGCAAGAAGGCGGACCTGCTGGTCATCAACCTCGACACGGTGTGCTTCACCCCGCGCCACGACATCCTCAACCACCTCGTCTACAGCGAGAACGGCTCGTCGATCGAGAAGGTGATGGTCAATGGCGAGATCGTGGTCGAGAACGGCCAGCTGACCAAGATCGACGAGAAGGCGCTGCTGGCCGAGCTGCGCTCGCTGATGCCCGCCTTTAATGACTACCATTCCGGCGTCGAGGCGGCGAACCGCGCCTTCGCCCCGGCTTTCGACGCCATCCACCGCCGCTGCAACCAGGTCGACCTCGGCATTCACCGTCTGGTCGGCACCAGCGACATGTGGCCGGCATGACCCCCGACGGAGCCCCCGCGATGAGCACCCCCACCGTCCGTATCGCCGACATGACCTGGTACGAATTCGCCGACCGGGTGAAGGAGAACCCCATCGTCTTCCTGCCCACCGGCTCGGTCGAGCAGCACGGCCCACACCTGCCGCTGCTGACCGATGTGATCCTGCCCGTCAGCGTCGCGGAGGCGGTGGCGGCTGAGGTCGGCGGCATGGTCGCCCCGGCGGTGAGCTATGGCTACAAGTCGCAGCCGAAATCCGGCGGCGGCAACCATTTCCCCGGCACGCTGAGCTTAGACGCCAGCGTGTTCATCGCTCTGGTGCGCAACATCGTCAACGAGCTGGTCCGCCATGGCGCGCGCAAGATCGTGCTGTTCGACGGGCATATGGAAAATGCCTGGTTCCTGGTCGAAGCGGCCGACCTCGCGCTGCGCGACCAGGCGATGCTGGGCCGCACCGACGTGAAGATCGTCAAGCTCGGCTATTGGGATTTCATTAACAAGGCGACCGAGGCGGTGCTGTTTCCCGACGGGTTTCCCAGCTGGGAACTCGAACACGCCGCGGTCATGGAAACCTCGATCATGCTGCATGTGCGGCCCGACCTGGTCCGGCAGGACAGCATCCCCGACGATCCCGCCGCCGTCTTCCCGCCTTACGACGTGTATCCCTTCGACACCCGCCCGATCCCGCCCACCGGCGTTCTGTCCTCCGCCAAATCGTCCTCGGCGGAAAAAGGCGCGGTCGTGCTGGCGCAGGTGGTGCCCGACATTGCCGCGAGCCTGCGGGAGGTCTTCGGCCCGCCTTCGGCGTAAGCCGCGCGACACGGCGGGTTGAAACATCCCGCCCGGCGCGGGGTGCCGCGATTCAAAGCCGCCGCTGCCGCAAGAGCCGCGCCCCGCGACACGGGCCGGGACGTCAAAGGCGCTTCATCGGCTCACGTTCAACGATATGGAAGGCGACAGATCGAGCGAACCCCGGGCGCCTTCCCGAGCGCCCGGGGTTCGCGGACGCTACGCCGCCCGCGTCGCGACCGCCGGCACGTTGTCGGAATGGCGGATTTCAGTGCCGAGCACCTTCAGGCATTCGCGCATGAAGGCGGCCAGCGCCGTCCAGCCCTTGGCGGAGACCATATTGCCGTCGACCAGCGCCTCCGTGGGCGAGAGGTCGACATAAATGCCGCCCGCCAGCCTCACTTCCGGCTCGCAGGCGCCGAGCGCCCCAACCCGCTTGCCGGTCAGCACCCCGTCCACCGCCATCAGGATCTGCGCGCCGTGGCAGATGGTGAAGATCGGCTTGCCGGTCTCGTGGAAGTGCCGGACCATCGCCTGGATGCGCTTGTCGGTGCGGATATATTCCGGCCCGCGCCCACCGGCGCAGTAGACGGCGTCATACTCGTCGAGCTTTACTTCGGAGAAGGTCTTGTTGATGTCGGCGAGGTGGCCATAGCGCTCGATATAGGTCTGGTGCCCCTCGAAATCGTGCAGCGAGGTCTGGATCTTGTCGCCGGCCTTCTTGTCGGGGCAGACGACGTGAACGGTGTGGCCGACCGCTTCCATGCCCTGCTGGAACACGAAGATCTCGTATTCCTCAGTGAATTCGCCCGTCAGCATCAGGATTTTCTTGCCCGGCATGATGAGTACCTCCGCTCATTGTGAGGGGCCGGGCAAGGTCCTTGCCCGCCCGGCCGATGGGGTAAGGGTCAGAACGGCGAGTCGGGGAAGTAGTATTCCTCGGCATTGTCCTTGGTGATCAGCGGCGCATCGAGCTTGAGCGCGCCACGCACCGGGGCGTGGCCGGCGAAATGCGCGGCCGTGAGATAGATCGCGGTCTTGATCATCGAGGGCGGATAGGGCGTCTCGACCGGGGTCATGGCGTCGCCCGCCTTCACCTTCTCGATGATCTCCTTCATGCCGTTGCCGCCGAGCGCGAACTTGATGTCCTTGCGGCCGGACTGCTTGATCGCTTCCAGCACGCCGAGCAGCATGTCGTCGTCATTGGCCCACACCGCGTCGATCTGCGGGTATTTGGCGAGATAGTCCTGCATCAGCTTGAAGGCTTCGTCGCTGTTCCAGTTGGCGTACTGGATATCGAGGATCTTCAGGTCGGAACCCTTGATCCCGTCCTGGAAGCCCTTGATGCGCTCGTCATCAATGACGGTCGGGATGCCGCGCAGCACGACGAGATTGCCCTTGCCGCCCATCTTCTCGACGAGGAACTTCGCGGTGTTGAAGCCGACGGCGATATTGTCGCCGGCGACATAGAGGTCCTGGATGTGCGGGTCGTTCAGGCCGCGGTCGACCACGGTGATGAAGGTCCCCTTCTCCTTGATGGTCTTGACCGGGGTGGTCAGCTCCTCGGAGCTGTGCGGCAGGATCACCAGCGCGTCCATCTTGCGCGTGGCCGACATGTCCTCGATGGCGCTCACCTGCGCGCTGGCCGAGGGCGAGGTCTTCACGATCACCTCGATGCCGGGGAAGGCCTTGTTGATCTCCTTGGCGGCGGCATTGGCGTGGTAGACCACGCCGGCGGTCCAGCCATGGTCGGCGGCGGGAATGGAGACGGCGATGACCTTCTTCTCGGCGGCTGAAGCCGGGCCGGTCGCCAGCAGCGCGGCCGTCACCCCAGCGGCAATGAGAGCATTCCTGAGCATGTGTTTCCTCCACCAGGTGCGGCAGTCTTGATTGCTGCCCGGCGCGTCGCGGCTGCCTCGCGCGCCCCGGTTCTCAGTCCGCTACCTCTTCGACATCCGCTGGATCAGCATGGCGATGATGATGATGACGCCCTGAACCGCGGCGACGAGGTACTCGGAGACGAAATCGGAAAGGACCATCAGGTTGGCGATGAATTCGAGGATCACCGCGCCGGCCACCGTGCCCCAGACGCGCCCGCGCCCGCCGCGTAGCGCGGTGCCGCCGATGACCACGGCGGTGATCACCTGAAGTTCCCACAGCAGGCCGGTGGTCGGCGTCGCTGCGCCGAGCCGGGGCACGTAGCAGATGGCGGCGATGGCCACGCAGGCGCCCTGGATCACATAGGCGGTGATGCGGATGCGGGTGACCGAGATGCCGGAATAGCGCGCCACGTCCTCATTGGCGCCCACCGCCACGCAGCGCCGTCCATAGCGCGTGCGGTAGAGCACATAGGCGGCGACCAGCGCGACGGCGAGCGAGACGAGGATCGGGATCGGCACACCAAGCACGTCGCCAAAATAGACCGGGCGATAGGCATCGCGCAGGCTGCGGTCGATCGCCACCGTGCCACCATCGGTCATGTAGGTGATGAGGGCGCGGAAAATGCCCATCGTGCCGAGCGTGGCGATGAAAGGCTCGATGCGCCCGACCGTGACAATGGTGCCGTTGAGCAGGCCGCAGGCGATGCCGGTGACAAGCGCCACCGCCATGCCGAGCGGAATCGCCGCCGTACCGACGCTCGGCGCCACCGTGTTCATGAAAAGGATCATCACCCCGGTGATGAAGGCCGCCATCGAGCCGACCGACAAATCGAGCCCGCCGGACGAGATTACGAAGGTCGCGCCGATCGCGATGATGGCGATGAAGGCGCTGCGGGTAACGACGTTGGCGATGTTGTTGGCCGACAGGAAATCGGGATTGATGAGGTAGCCGATCGCCACCAGCGCGGCGAGCGCCAGGAAGGGGCCGGCATCGCCCCAGCCGATGGACCAGTTATGCTGGGCGCGCGGGGGCGCGGCGGCGACATCAGCCATGGGCGTTTTCCTCTAAGGCGCGTTCACGCGCCACGCTGCTGGTGGCGTAAAGCGCGACATTGCTCTCCGACATGGCGTCGCCGGAGAGTTCCCCGTTGATCCGGCCGGAGCGCATAACCAGGATGCGGTCGCACAGGCCGATCAGTTCCTGCATCTCCGAGGAGATGACGATGCAGGAGCGCCCCTCCCGCACCAGCGACTGGATGAAGGCGTAGATCTGGCTCTTATTGGCGATGTCGATGCCGCGCGTGGGCTCGTCGATGACGAGGACAGTGGGATCGTTCAGCATCACCTTGGCGAGCAGCAGCTTCTGCTGGTTGCCGCCGGAGAGCTGGCCGGCGCGGGCGTCGCGGCTGCGCAGGCGGATGTCGTAGCTGCGCACGGCCCGGTCGAGCTGCTGCGCCTCGCCCGCCAGGTCGAGCCGGGCAAAGGGGTGCACCCGGTCCAGCGCCGCCAGAGTCAGATTTGGCGCGAGGCGCTCGCCGAGCAGCAGGCCCTTGCCCTTGCGGTCCTCGGTGAGATAGCCGAGCCCTGCCCGCGCGGCCTCGGCCGGGGAGCGGAAATGCACCGGCCGGCCGTGCAGGCGCACCTCGCCGAAGCTGGCCGGCCGCAGGCCGAGCAACCCTTCGAAAAGTTCGGTCCGCCCGGCGCCGATCATGCCGGCAAGGCCGAGAATCTCGCCCTTGCGCAGGGTGAGCGACACGTCGTTGACGAAGCCCGGCACATGGGCGTGGGCGATCTCGAGCGCAGGCTCGCCCAGTTCCGGTTCAAGCTTGGGCGGATAGAGACTGGCGAATTCGCGCCCGACCATCAGGCTGGCCATCCGCTGAGGGGTGAGGCCCTCGGCCTCATAGGTGCCGACCATGCGGCCGTCGCGCAGAACGGTGACGCGGTCGGCCAGCCGCTCCACCTCGTCCAGCCGGTGGCTGATATAGAGAATGGCGACGCCGCGCTGCTTCAGCGCGCGAATGATGTCGAGCAGCGGGTCGACCTCTTCATGGGTCAGCACGGCCGTCGGCTCGTCGAAAATCACCACGCGGTGGGTGCCGAGCAGCGCCTTGGCGATCTGCACCAGCTGCCGATTGGCGATGGAGAGGTCGCCGACCCGCGCGCGCGGCGACACGCTGCAGCCGATGGCGGCGAGCTGCGCGGCGGCGGCCTCGCGCATGGCGCGCTCGTCGAGCCGGCCGAAGCGGGCGATCTCGCGGCCGATGAAGATGTTCTCAGCGACGGTCAGCGCCTCTGCGAGCAGGATCTCCTGGTGCACCAGCGCGATGCCGACCGACTGCGCGTGCGAGGGCGTGTGGAAGCGGATCGGCGCGCCATCCATCAGCAGTTCGCCATCGCTCGGCTGGAGATAGCCGGAGAGCAGGCGCATGAGCGTGGACTTGCCGGCGCCGTTCTCGCCGATGATGGCGTGGATCTCGCCGGGCCGGATGTCCAGCGTCACCTCCGAGAGCACCGTGACGCCGCCGAATGCCTTGCCGAGCCGCTCGGCCCGAAGCACCGGCCCGCCGTCGGGCGCGGGGACATGGGCTTGAGCGGCGTTCATTGGTCGAAGGCCGGCGACAGGCGGTCGCGCGAGCGCTCGAGATGGGCGCGCATCGCATGACGTGCGGCGTCGACATCGCGGGCGGCGAAGGCCGCGAGGAGGGCCTCATGCTCGTCAAGCGCCTCCTCGGTCACGAGCGCATGGAACATCAGGCGGAAGATGTGAAAATGAGTGTGCTGGTGCGCCAGCGTTTCCCGCACCAGGCCGTTGCCGCCGATCTCAAGGATCATGTCATGGAAGATGGCATCCTGGCGGGCGAATTGCGGGTAGCGCGCGCGCTCATCCTTGCCGCCGCCGCGCAGATTGACGCCGGCGGCAGCCGTCAGCGCCTGGAGCGCCGGCTCGGTTATGGATGACGCGGCGCGGCCCGCCATTTCCGGCTCCAGCAGCAGGCGCAGATCGTAGAGCTCCTCGAAGCGGGCGCGGGTGATCTGCGGCGCGGCGCTGTAACCGACCAGATGCGTCTTGACGACGAGGCCCTCGCCCTCAAGCCGTCCCAGCGCCTCCCGGATCGGCGTCTGCGACACGTCCAGCTCGCGCACCAGATTATCAACGGTGATGCGGGCGCCGGGCGGAATCTTCAGCGCCATAAGACGCGCGAAGATCGCCTCATAGACTTCATCGGCCAGACCGGCACCGCGATGCACCGCCGGCGTCGATCCCCCGTCTCCGGCGAGGTAGCGGGAAGTAGCGTGAGGTTTCGAACTGCGCATGCGTTGCCCCTTGACAGAGATCAACAGCTAGCACGATCCTCTCCACCACTCAATACGATATCATATACGATTTTATCTAGGCGAATAGATCAGCAAGAATACATTATACCAGAAACATGGGAGGGGCTTTTGGCTGACGTCTCGGCGACCCGGGTGGCGCACGAAGGTCTATTCGGCCGAGTCCAGCCCCTTGCGCCGCGCGAGGGGGCACGGCGCCCTGACCGGTGGAGTGGAGCCGATCATGTCCCGTCGCCGGCCCCGCGCCCGTCGCGGCGCGCTCGCCGGTTCCGGCCGCGACGTCACGTCCCGATGCCGACCGCCCGTGCACAGCTGGGCGACCCAAGGCCACGGCCGCCGCCAGAATGGCCCGGCACGCCTGGTCTCGCCGCCTCCTCCTGAAAGTGAAAATGCGCCGCCATGGCCGATCCCTTTCGAACCCGCGACGTCGTGCCGGATTTCGACCGTCATGTGGCCGACTATGCGGCGCGCAGCGCCGTGACGCGGGCACGGCTGCCGATGCACCCGGATATCGCCTATGGCCCCTCCCCGGCGGAGAGGCTCGATCTGTTCCTGCCGCCGCCGCATCTGGCGACCGGCGCCGTGCACATGTTCATTCATGGCGGCTATTGGCGGATGTTCGCCAAGGAGGACTTCTCCTTCGTCGCCGAGACAGTGACGCGGGCGGGGGCGATCGCGGTGATTGTCGATTACGCCCTGATGCCTTCCGTGCGGATGGCGACGCTCGTCGCGCAGATCCGTCAGGCCCGGGACTGGATAGCAGCGCATATCGGCGCCTATGGCGGCGATGCTTCACGGCTCACCATCAGCGGCCATTCCGCCGGTGCCCAACTCGGCGCCCTGCTGCTCGACGCGAGCGCCCCGGCGGGTTCGGTCGCCGGTGCCGTTCTGATCAGCGGCATCTACGATCTCGCACCGCTGAAGCACTCGTTCCTGCGGGATCTGATCGACCTCACCGACGAGGAGATCCGCGCCTTCAGCCCGCTGGCCCGGACCTACACGGCCGGTGCAGATATCCGGCTGTTGGTCGGGGAGCTGGAAACGGCGCCGTTTCACCAGCAGATGAACGCCTTCGGCTCGCATCTGGCGATCGCCGCCGACAGCCGCGTTTGTCAACGCACGCTCGCCGGCACCGACCATATGAGCGTCATGGCGGACCTTGGAACGCCGGGCACCGACGCTGCAGGCCATCTCGTGGATTGCCTCATGGCCGGCCCCCGCGTGCCTGCGGACGGATGAGACCAAAGCTGAGCGGCCGCGACGCCGCGCCCGAGGAGGCCATTCCTGCCGGCCCGGTGTCTCCACGGCCGTCGACAGGGGCCAGAGCTTTGGCGATCCGTGTTCGCCCAATTCGACCAGGGGGCAAGTGCCTCCCGCCATTCCCGAGGCGGATATCGGATGCGGCGAAGCCGACGGCGATGACTTCGCCACGACCCGGCGAAATGCTGTAACGTGGCGCCGCGACAATCACACCGCCCCTCACTCGCCTAACCGGAACCTCACCCGAGGCTCCGGCTTAAAGACATGGTCCCGTTCCGCCCCGTTCTCCCTGGCGCGATGCCGGGCCGAAAGGCGATCATGCTGGCAAAACTCCGCGCGGTCCTTGACCGCCGTCCGTGCGCACCCTGGAGCGACACTGCGCCTGTCCGGGAGGAGTTGTTCGGCGTCGAGCGGCTGGAACAGCATGCCGAAAGCCTTGCGGTTGCTCAAACGGTCTCGCCGCGGCCGCCGATCGTCGTCTCCTTGCAAAGCCGCCTGAACGATAACGCCAAGGTGCTGCTGGCCGCCTATCGCGCCAGCGCGGCCGAACTGGAGGAGGGAAACGGGGTCGTGCCGGCAGCCGAGTGGCTGCTGGACAATTATCACCTCGTCGAGGAGCAGATCCGCGAGATCCGGGACGACCTGCCGCCGGGCTATTACCGCCAGCTGCCCAAGCTCGCCGCAGGCCCGTTCGCCGGCTACCCCCGTGTCTTCGGCCTCGCCTGGGCGTTTGTCGCTCACACTGACAGCCACGTCGATCCAAACACTCTGAGGCGCTTTGTTGCCTCCTATCAAACCGTCGAGCCGCTCTCGATCGGCGAGCTCTGGGCGGTGGCGATCACGCTGCGGATCGTGCTGATCGAGAACCTGCGCCGGCTGACCGACCAAATCATGGTCGGCCGTGAGGCGCGGGCGCAGGCCGACGCGCTGGCCAACCGGGTGCTGGAGTCCGGATTTGCCGGCTTCGCGCACGACCGCGATATCGTGGCCCGCTCGTGCGAGCCATTGTCGGAACTGTTCGCGGCGCAACTCGCCAAGCGTTTGCGCGACCAGGACCCGCGCACGACCCCGGCGCTCGGATGGCTCGATGAGCGTTTGAGATTGCAGGGTTCCTCGATCGACGAGGTGGTCCAGCACGCCCAGCAGAGGCAGGGGGCGTCGAATGTCACGGTGCGCAATGTCATCACCAGCATGCGCTCGATCTCCGACATCGATTGGGCGGAGTGGTTTGAGAGCGTCAGCCTGGTCGACAAAACGCTGAGAGGCGCCAGCGGCTTCGACGAGATGGATTTCGCCACCCGCAATCTCTACCGCAGCGCCATCGAGCAACTCGCGCGCGGCTCCCATGTCAGCGAATTGGACGTTGCGCACCGTGCCCTTAGCGCGGGTCGGGCCCGGGCCGAAGCCCGTGCAACCGGCGCGGCGCCGAGCGCCTGCGATCCCGGCTATCACCTGATCGCTGAAGGTCGCGTCGCGCTGGAAAGGAGCATCGGCTTTCGCCCCCCGGCACAGCTGTGGATTGCCCGGCTGAACGCGCCGTTCGGTGTGCATGGCTACGCGGTGGCGGTGCTGCTCACCACGCTGGCCCTACTTCTCATCGCCGGCCTCTGGCTCGGCGTTTCCGGGGCCCCCGCCGGTTGGCTGCTGCTGGCACTGCTGGCCTTCTTGCCGGCGTCGGATGCGGCCAGCGCTCTGGTCAACCGGGGTGTGGCGCGTTCGTTCGGTGCCTCGCCCTTGCCGGGGCTTGAACTCGCGGCCGGGGTTCCGACCTCCTTGCGCACGCTGGTGGTCGTGCCGACGCTCCTCACCAGCGAAGCCGATCTGCTTGAGCAGATCGAACGGTTGGAGGTCCACTATCTCACCGGCTCCAGCGGCGATCTCGCCTTCGCGCTGCTGTCGGACGGCATGGATGCCGACCAGGAAACGGTTCCGGGCGACGAGGCCCTGCTTGCCACCGCCACGGCGGCGATCGCGCAGCTTAATCGCCGCTACGGGCCGGCACTGTCGGGGCCCCGCTTCATGCTGCTGCACCGCCACCGCATCTGGAACCAGGGCGAAGGCAAATGGATGGGATGGGAGCGCAAGCGCGGCAAACTGCATGAGTTGAACCGGCTGCTGCGCGGCGCCACCGATACGAGCTTCATCGCCCTCAACGGCCAGCCGCCACAGGCCCCGGCCGACGTGCGCTACGTCATCACGCTCGACGCCGACACCCGCCTGCCGCGCGATGCGGCGGTGCGGCTGGTCGGCAAGATGGCCCACCCGCTTAACCGGCCGCTGTTCAGCGTCGCCGAGCAGCGCGTCACAGGCGGTTACGCGATTCTGCAGCCGCGCGTGACGGCCTCGCTGCCGATCGGGCGTGACGGCTCGCTCTACCAGCGCGTCTATTCCGGCCCCGGCGGCATGGACCCCTATGCGGCGGCCGTGTCGGACGTCTATCAGGACATGTTCGGCGAGGGCTCCTACACCGGCAAGGGCATTTATGATGTCGACGCGTTCGAGGCCTCGCTCGCCGGGCGCATCAAGGAAAACGCGCTGCTGAGCCACGATCTGTTCGAGGGCATCTATGCCCGCGCGGGTCTGGCGTCGGATGTCGAGGTGGTGGAGGACTTTCCCTCCCGCTACGACGTGATCGCCAAGCGCAAGCACCGCTGGACCCGCGGCGACTGGCAGTTGCTGCCCTGGGTGTTTGGCCTTCGTTCCGGCGCGCATGCGGTGCCGGCGCTCGGCCGCTGGAAGATGCTGGACAATCTGCGCCGCTCGCTGGTGGCGCCGTTCACCTTGGCGGCGCTGGGCGTGAGCTGGCTGGCGCCGGCGCCGTGGAATGTTCATGCCGTGCTCGCGCTCATCGCGGCGATCGCGATCCCCGCCTTTCTGCCGGCGCTGTTCTCCATCCTGCCGCGCGGGGTCGGAATCCGGCTGCTCAGCCATGTGACGGCGCTGGTGGACGATCTGCGGATCGCGCTGCTGCAGACCGTGTTCACCTTCACTTTTCTCCCCGATCAAAGCTGGCGCCTTGGAGATGCGGTGGTACGCACGCTCTTCCGGCTGTTCGTCAGCCATAAGCACCTGCTGGAATGGACCACGGCGGCGGTAGCGGGCGCGCAGCCGCGCCTCGATCTCATGGGCTTCTATCGCGGGATGCAGGGCGGTACCGCGCTCGGGCTGGCAATGACGCTTGGCGCTCTCGCCTGGGCGCCGGCGTCGTGGCCGGTCATCCTCCCCTTCGCCGCGCTGTGGCTGGCCGCGCCCGCGCTGGCCTTCTGGGCGAGCCGTTCGCCGCCCATCGCCAGGACGCTGGCGGTCTCACCCATTGATGCCCGCGCTCTTCGGCTGATCGCCCGCCGCACCTGGCGCTTTTTCGAGACGTTCGTCACCCCGGCCGAGACCATGCTGCCGCCGGACAATTTCCAGGAGGACCCCAAGCCAGTGGTCGCTCACCGCACGTCGCCGACCAATATCGGGCTGTACCTCATGTCCTCGGTAGCGGCGCGCGACTTCGGTTGGGCCGGGACGATGGAGACGGTCGAGCGCCTGGAGGCGACGCTCTCGACCATGCAGCGCCTGGCGCGCTTCAGGGGTCATTTCTTCAACTGGTACGGCACGCGCGACCTGCGGGTGCTGGAGCCGGCCTATGTCTCCTCGGTCGACAGCGGCAATCTCGCCGGCCATCTTCTCGTCGTCGCCGTCGCCTGCGAGGAGTGGATCGCCGCACCTCTCTCGCATGAGGCCGAAGCCGGCATGGCGGATGCCATCGCGCTGGCACACAAAGCGCTGGGCACGACGCCAGTGATAGCGGCCGACGAGCGCGCCGGCCAGCTGGACGGCCTGTTCGGCGAGATCACCGAGCTGCTGCACGGCGGACAGGGGCTGGAGGCCTCGACGCCGGCACTGATACGGCTCTCCGAGAAGGCGTCGCGTCTGGCTGCCGACCTGGCGCCGACCGCCGACGAGAGCGGCGTGCCTGATCTTGTGTTCTGGACCGAGCGCCTGCGCGTGGCAGTGGCCGAGCACGAGCGCGATCGGCTTTATCTCGCGGATGCGCCCCGCACCCTGCGGAACCGCCTGCGCACCATCGCCCAAACCGCGCGCGACATGGCGCTGGCAATGGATTTCGCCTTCCTGCTCGATCCCGATCGCAAGCTGCTTTCCATCGGCTACAGCGTTCCCGAAAACTGCCTCGACCCGAGTTGCTACGACCTGCTGGCCTCTGAGGCCCGGCTTGCCAGCCTGTTCGCCATCGCCAAGGGCGATGCACCGACAAGGCACTGGTTCCGGCTCGGACGCACCGCGACGCCGCTCGGCAGCGGTTCCGCGCTCGTGTCCTGGTCCGGCTCGATGTTCGAGTACCTGATGCCCTCGCTGGTGATGCGCGCGCCGACCGGCAGCCTGCTGGAACAGACCAACCGATTGGTGGTGGCGCGCCAGCAGAGCTATGCGCACGGGCTCGGCGTGCCTTGGGGTATCTCGGAATCCGCCTATAACGCACGCGATCTCGAATTCACCTACCAGTACTCGAATTTCGGCGTGCCGGGCCTCGGCCTGAAGCGTGGCCTGTCGGACAATCTGGTGATCGCGCCTTATGCCACGGGGCTGGCGGCCATGATCGACCCCTCAGGGGCGCGGGCGAATTTCGACCGGCTCGCCGATATGGGGGCCAACGGACGCTACGGCTTCTACGAGGCGCTGGACTTCACGCCGGCCCGCCGGCCGGACGATGCCAGCGTCGCCATCGTCCGCAACTTCATGGCCCATCACCAGGGCATGACGATCGTCGCCATCGCCAATGTGCTCCACGGTGGAACGATGCGCGCGCGCTTCCACCGCGAGCCGATTATCCAGGCCAGCGAATTGCTGTTGCAGGAGCGCATGCCGCGCAACGTGATCGTCGCCTATCCCCGCGCCGAAGAGGTGAAGGCCTCCGCCAGGGGTGAGGCCAATGAGACGCCGAACGTGCGCTCGCTCAAGCCGCCATCGGGCGGCGCGCCGGTGACGCATCTGCTCTCCAATGGCCGCTATGTGGTGATGGTGACGACCGCCGGCACCGGCTTCAGCCGCTGGCGCGACATCGCCGTAACCCGCTGGCGCGAGGATGCGACGCGCGACGCGCAAGGCTCGCACATCTTCCTGCGCGACAGCCAGAGCGGCGATCTCTGGTCGGCCGGCGCCCAGCCCTTCGGCGTTGCCGCCGAGCATGACGAGGTGGTGTTCTCCGAGGACCGCGCTGAGTTCATCCACCGAAGCCCTTCGCTCACCACCACGATGGATCTGCTGGTCTCCGGCGAGGATGATGGCGAGGTGCGGCGTGTCTCGCTGACCAATACCGGCCGGAGGGCGCGCGAGATCGAGCTCACCTCCTATGCCGAGCTGGTGCTGGCGACGCCGGCGACCGACAATGCGCACCCGGCCTTTGCCAAGATGTTCGTCGAGACCGAGCACCGCCCGGAATTCGGCGCGCTGATCGCCACCCGCCGGCGGCGCTCGCCGCATGAGGCAGAAATCTGGGCCGCGCATTTCGCCGTCATCGAGGGCGAGATGCTGGATCCGCCGCAATATGAGACCGATCGCGCCCGCTTTCTCGGCCGCAACCGCGAGCCGGGCGAAGCGGCGGTCATCCGCGAGGGGGCGCCGCTATCCAACACGGTCGGCACCGTGCTCGACCCGGTGTTTGCGCTGCGCCACCGCGTGAAGGTGCCCGCCGGCCGCACCGTGCGCGTGGCCTTCTGGACGCTGGCGGCCTCCTCGCGCGAGGAGCTGCTCAACCTCGTCGACAAGCATCATGACCGCAACGCCTTCGAGCGGGCGAAGACGCTGGCGTGGACGCAGGCGCAGGTGCAACTGCGCCATCTCGACGTGAAAGCCGAGGAAGCCGCCGACTTCCAGCGGCTTGCCGCGCCGATCATCTACGCCGATTCCCGGTTCCGCGTGCCCTCTGACATCATCGTGCGCGGCGCCGGGCCGCAGTCGTCGCTGTGGCAGCATGCGATATCCGGCGATTTGCCGATCGTGCTGCTGCGCATCGACGATCTCGAGGACATGGCGCAAGTGCGCCAACTGCTGCGCGCCCACGAATATTGGAGCATGAAGCGGCTGGCGGTCGATCTGGTAATCCTCAACGAGCACGCGTCGTCCTATGTGCAGGATTTGCAGATCGCCATCGAGACCGCCGTGCGCTCCAGCCAGTCGCGCCCACGCTTTGGAGACGAGCAGGGGCAGGGTACGGTTCATGTGCTGCGCACCGACCTGATGAGCCTGGAAGGGCGCGGGCTGCTGCAATCGGTCGCCCGCGTCGTGCTCTCGGCGCGTCGTGGCTCGATCGCCAACCAGCTGACCTATATTCCGGCTTTCGCGACGCGCCCGGCGGTCACCCCCCGCCGCCGCACTCCGGCGCCGATGGCGGCACCGGCCGAGCTATCGCTGGAGTTCTTCAACGGGCTGGGCGGCTTCGACAAGAACGGCCGCGAATATGTCGTCCAGCTCAGCGGCGAGCAGACGACGCCGGCGCCGTGGATCAACGTGATCGCCGGCAGCGGTTTCGGCTTCCAGGTCTCGGCGGACGGCAGCGGCTATACATGGGCGGAGAACAGCCGCGAAAATCAGCTGACGCAATGGTCGAATGACCCGGTCGGCGACCCTATCGGCGAGGCCATCTATGTGCGCGACGAGGCGACCGGCGATGTCTGGAGTCCGACCGCGCTGCCCATTCGCGACGGCGGCAGCTACATCGCCCGCCATGGCTTCGGCTATTCCAGCTTTTCGCACGAGGTCAACGGCGTCGCGCTGGACCTGTTGCAGTATGTGCCGCTGGCCGACCCGATCAAGATCGCGCGCCTGAAGCTGACCAACACCTCCGACCGGGTGCGCCGCCTCACGGTGACGGCCTATGTCGAATGGGTGCTCGGCACCATGCGCGGCGCGTCGGCACCGTTTATCGCCACCGAGATGGATGTCGCCACCGGCGCAATGTTTGCTCGAAACGCGTGGAGCGCGATCAGCCATGGGCGTGTGGCCTTTGCCGATCTCGGCGGCATGCAGACCGCCTGGACCGCCGACCGCACCGAGTTTCTCGGCCGGAATGGAGAGCTCTCGGCGCCTGCCGCGCTGATGGGCAAGGTGCCGCTCTCCGGCAAGACCGGCGCCGGGCTGGATCCCTGCTCGGCGCTTCAGAGCACCGTTGTGCTGCAACCCGGACAAACTGTGGAAATCGTCGCAACGCTCGGCCAATGCCGCACAGCGGACGAGGCGCGCGTGCTGATCGCCCGCTACCGCGCGACCAATCTTGACGCCGTGCTGAAGACCGTCACCGACCATTGGGATCGGTTGCTTGGCGCGGTGCAGGTCAAGACGCCGGACCGCGCCACCGACATCATGCTGAATGGCTGGCTGCTGTACCAGACCATCGCCTGCCGGATCCGCGGACGCTCGGCCTTCTATCAGGCGAGCGGGGCCTATGGCTTCCGCGACCAGTTGCAGGACGGCATGGCACTGAGTTTCGCGCAGCCGGAGGAGACCCGCCGCCATCTGCTGCGCGCCGCCGCCCGGCAGTTCGTCGAGGGCGACGTGCAGCATTGGTGGCTGCCGCATTCCGGCCAGGGTGTGCGTACACGCATTTCCGACGACCGGGTCTGGCTGGCCTATGCCGCCGCCACCTATATCGCCGCGGCGGGCGACGCGCCGGTTCTGGACGAACACGTGGCGTTCCTGGAGGGACCGCCATTGCGAGCCGGGGAGCACGACGCATTCTTCCAGCCGATGCAATCGCATGAGAGCGCCTCGCTGTTCGAGCATTGCGCGCGCGGGCTTGACCAATGCGTGGAACTCACCGGTGCCAACGGCCTGCCACTGATCGGCACCGGCGACTGGAACGACGGCATGAACCGGGTTGGGGAGGGCGGCAAGGGCGAGAGCGTGTGGCTGGGCTGGCTGTTCATCCGCACGGTCGAGATGTTCGCGCCGCTCGCCGAGGCGCGCGATCCCGTCCGCACCGCGCGCTGGCGCGCGCATGCAGCCTCCGTGCGCGAGGCGATCGAGCGCAAGGCTTGGGACGGCGCATGGTACCGCCGCGCCACCTATGATGATGGCTCGTGGCTCGGCACCAGCGGCAGCGACGAGTGCCGCATCGATTCCATCGCCCAATCCTGGGCGGTGCTGTCGGGCGCTGCCGATGCGGTGCGCGCCATGCAGGCCATGGCCTCGCTGGAGCAGCATCTGGTGCGCCGCGAAGAGGGCATCGCTCTGCTGTTCACGCCGCCCTTCAACGACACACCGCGCGACCCCGGCTACATCAAGGGCTACCCGCCGGGCCTGCGGGAGAATGGCGGGCAGTACAGCCATGCCGCCATGTGGGCGATCCTCGCCTTCGCCAAGCTCGGCGACGGCACGAAGGCGCACGACCTGTTCGCGCTGCTCAATCCCATAAACCACGGCACCTCACCGGGGCAGGTCGCCACCTACAAGGTCGAGCCCTATGTACTGGCGGCGGACGTCTACTCCGTCGCGCCCCATGCCGGGCGCGGCGGCTGGACCTGGTACACCGGCTCGGCCGCCTGGATGTACCGCGCCGGCATCGAGGGCATTCTCGGAATCCGGAAGGAAGGCGTGAACCTCACCGTGTCGCCATGCATTCCCGAGGATTGGTCGGGATTCGAGGCGCGGGTGACGATTGCGGGCACGCCCTACGACATTGTGGTCGGACCGGCGGAGGACGACCGTACGAACGTCGCCGCGCGGCTCGACGGCGTACCAATCGAGCGCGTCGATGGCGTGTTTCGCGTGCCGCTGGATGGCACGGCACATCGCTTGGTCGTCGGGCGTCGTGGGGCCTGATCTTGGCGACAGAACCAAACGCGCAGGTCCAGGCGCGTCAACGGTGCGAGCGCCCCCTCCCCGTGAGGAGGAGGTGGACGATCCGGCACAACATGCGGCTACCGAGGGCCACATCGATCATGGCCTCGCAGACGTCGAGGCGCTGCCCGTCATCGCGAACCAGCGCTACCGGACGGGCCCTGCTCGCGCCCTTCGCACGCGCGGTGGAGCCTCAGCCTGACGCCGTGGATCGTGCGGAACAGCAAGCGGCGCGCGAAGCGGTGGAACCACCAATATGCCGTCCGCTAGGGCGGAAAGTCGTTCGGCAACATCCACCAGCCGCCACCCGTCCGGGCAAGGTGGCGCAATGCGTCGAGCACCTCGCGCAGATCGGTTGTCGGCTTGCGTCCGCGTTTCGGAACTGATGGCAGGAAAGGCTGGATGACCCGCCACTCCTCGTCCGTCAAATCGGTCGGGTAGCGCTTGGCTCGCCGCTCAAATCCAGTCATCCGGCCACGGCTCTCTCAGGTCCAGATTCGAACGTGAATCACGCACAGCCGGCTGCTTCAACCTGTTCTCAAACTGTCTCTCAGAAATCGAAGTAGTAGAAATTTGTCGGCTGCATCGAGGCGATAACCGCGCAGCCCAGGCACAGCATGAGCAGCACCGGCGCGGCAAGCGCCACCGGCACCCGCGCCGCCGACGAGCGTATCTTGTCGATCTGGTCGAGCGGGTGCAGCAGCAGCAGACCGAGGCCAAGCAGAACCGGCACGGTGGCCGCTTCCGGCCAACGGTCCCAGCCGCCGCGCCCGAAACTGGCGACACCGATGTCGTAGGCGACCGACATCGACGGCGAGCGGAAGAACACCGTCAGATAGGTCCACACCAGGAAGGTGAGGCCGATGCAGAGCCCCCGCTTCCAGCCGACCGCCTTGGCGGCGAAGCGGCCATAGCCAGTGACCGTCTCGGCCATCATGACCAGCCCTTGCGCCAGCCCCCAGAACACAAAGGTCCACGCCGCCCCGTGCCAGAGGCCGGACAGCACCATGGTGAGCACGAGCGAGAGGTGGCGGGCGTATTTGTGCAAGCGGCTGTGCAGCGGCTTGAACACATAGTCGCGCAGCCAGAAGCTCAGCGTCATGTGCCAGCGCCGCCAGATTTCGGTCAGCGACGTGGACGCATAAGGCGAATGGAAATTCTCCGGAAAGGCGATGCCAAGCATGCCGGCCAGCGCGATCGCCATGTCGGAATAGGCGCTGAAGTCGCAGTAGATCTGGATGGTGAAGCCGAAGATCGCCGCCACCGCCTCCCAACCCGACAGGGTGGCATGCGCGGCATAGGCCTTGTCGACATAAGCGCCGACGGGATCGGCCACCAGCACCTTCTTCAGAATCCCCACCGTGAACAGGGCGAGGTTCGGCATCAGGTCGGCGCGCGCGATCCTCAGCTGCGGCAGCTGAGGCAGGATATGGCGCGCCCGCAGGATCGGCCCGGCGATGAGATGGGGGAAGAAGGTGAGATAAACCGCCGTCGGCCAGAAGGCCGGCGGCTTCTCCTCCGGCTGGCGGGCGGTGTCCACCACGTAGCTGATGATGGTGAAGGTGACGAAGGAGATGCCGAGCGGCAGCGCCCAGCCGAGGCGCGGCGTGGGAATGCCGGTCAGGTTCTCGACGGTCGCAAAGAGGAAGTCCGCGTATTTGTAGAGGGCGAGCGGGATCAGCGCCACGACCACGCACAGCACCAGCCAGCGCCGGTCGTGCCAGACCAGACGCAGCATCAGCCAACAGCCGACGATCAACGCAATCAGAAGCAGCACGGCGGGCGGATACCACCAAGCATAGAAAATCAGACTGGCGACAGTGACGAAGCTGAGCCGAAAGCGGGCGGGGCAAAAGGCGAAAAGGGCACAGAAAATCAGGAAGAACAGAAGAAACGACGGCAGCTGGAACAGCATGTATGGCTACTCGCGCGGGGCTGCCAGATAGGGCTTCAGGAGCTCCGCCATGATATGGAAAGCGTCAGCGTTGAAATGCACATCGCTATTGGTCACCCAGTAGCTCTCGGCCGGCCTCTGCGCCAGCTCGGGCAGCGGATCAATGAAGGTCCAGCCGCGCTTCTCGGCCTCGCTCCGCATGACATCGCTGGTGAAGCCGAACAGATAGGGCTGGTAGCTGTGCGGCTCAGGCACCAGCATGACGATGACGCGGTAGCCCTCCGTCGCCTGGTTGGCCTTCAGCCGGTCTAGCGCCGCCTCCATCGCCACGAAACCCCGCCCGCCCGACCAGAGCGTCTTGTAATGGTCCACAAGCGCCTCCTTGCCAGGAGTGTTCTGCATCGCGATCTGCACGAATGAAACAAGCAGCGCGTAAAGCTGGCTGTGACGGACCAGCCAGCCCGCCCCCTCGCCCTCCTGAACCGCGGGGGCCCGCACCGTTGCGAGCAGAATGACAGTCTGAGGACGGACCGTCCCGCTGTAGCGGAGCCAGTTGGCGACGATCTGCGTCATGTTCATGTTGCCGACGCCGGTGGTCATGACCTCGGCCGAAGGGCCGAGATCGGCGGCCAGCTGCCCGCGCAGGGTGTCTGCTTCCGACACGCCCCAACCCATGGCGTTGGAATCGCCGATGATGACAACCTTCTGCTTGCCGGGCGTCGCCAGATCCGGCTCGGGTCCACGCATGCCGAGCGAGTTGATCGACACGTCGACCCCTTGCAACGAGGCGGAGGCGCCGGGAACGTGCTCGTGGCCGATGGCCGGGTCGGCACTCTGTCGCTTGAGCAGCGTGGCGTAGCGCCACATCTCGATCAGATAATTCTGTTGCGAGGCCGTGGCGACACGCACCAAAACCTCGCCGGCGACACAGGCCAGCAAGAGGCCGCACAGAACCAGCCCGGCTGCGGACAGAAAGCGGACCAGCGGAGGCTTTCGCGCTGTCACGGTCAGAAGACCGCGTACACGAAAGGCGACCAGGCGGAGTTGGCCAGCACGACGAACACGGCGGCGAACAGCAGGATCACCGCCAGAAACGGAATGAGCACAAGCCGGGATCTCTTGCTGAAGAGAAACCCGAACAGATCGTTGAAAAACGTCATACCACCCCCGCCGAACATCTCGACCCCGCAAGCTTGGGTGTATACTCAGATTTTGTTACCCTTTAAAAGGTCCTCCATCGCTCGGGGTCGACGGCTGGAGCCGCATTTGCGCCACCCGGCCAGGGTTAGGCCCCACCGCGCCCGACGCTGGGCATGCACATTGGCGAGAGAGGCGACGTGAGCGACAGGATTTTCGGTTTCGCCTGGTGCGGCATCCTCAGCTTTTTCGCCTTTCTGCCGCTGTGGCGCGGCGAGGCACCTCATGTACCGCTGGTTCTTGCCGCCCTGCTTCTCGCCGTGATCGCCATCGCCGCGCCGCGCGTGCTGGCGGTTCCCAACCGGCTCTGGACCCGGTTCGGCAAGGCCATGCATGCCGTGACGAGCTTTGTCGCGCTGTTCCTGCTCTACTACTTCTTCTTCACGCCCGGAGCCGCGCTGCTGCGCCTGTGCGGGCGCAACACGATCTCCCAGGGTTTCGACCGCAAGATGAGCACCTATTGGACGGAGCGCGAGCCCGCCGAGACGGACTTCACCCGCCCCTTCTGACCGAAGCCCCCCATGCAGATTCTTGGACTCTCCGCCTATTATCACGACAGTGCCGCCGCCCTGATCCGCGACGGCGTGGTTGTGGCCGCCGCACAGGAAGAGCGCTTCACCCGCAAGAAGCAGGACGCGGATTTTCCCCGCGCCGCAGCCCGCTTCTGCCTTGAGGCGGCGGCGGGTGGGGCCATCGACCATGTCGTGTTCTATGACAAGCCGCTGCTCAAGTTCGAGCGCATACTGGAGACCTATCTCAGCTTCGCGCCGAGAGGCTTCGCCACTTTCCGCGCCGGCCTGCCGATATGGGCCAAGGAGAAGCTGTTCCAGCGCTCGCTGCTGATGAAGGAACTGAACGACCTCGCCCCCGGCCGCTTCGCGCCGGACGCGCTGCTGTTCTCCGAGCACCATCTCAGCCACGCGGCATCCGCCTTCTACCCCTCGCCCTTCGAGGAGGCTGTGGTGTTGACCATGGACGGGGTAGGCGAATGGGCGACCACGTCGGTCGCGATCGGTCGCGGCGCCGATCTGAAGATCATCCGAGACCTCGCCTTCCCTCACTCGCTGGGGCTGCTCTACTCCGCCTTCACCACCTATGCCGGTTTCCGCGTCAACTCGGGCGAATACAAGCTGATGGGCCTCGCCCCCTATGGTGAACCACGCTTTGCCGAGCTGATCCGCACGCATCTGGTCGACGTGAAGGAGGATGGCAGCTTCAGGCTGGACCAGCGCTACTTCAATTACTGCACCGGGCTCAGCATGACCAATGCCCGGTTCCATGCCCTGTTCGGCCGCCCGCCGCGCGTACCGGAGAGCCCGCTCGAGGATTTTCATGCGGACATCGCCGCCTCGATCCAGCAGGTGACGGAGGATATCATGCTGCGCCTGACGCGGGCGCTGGCGCGGGAAACCGGGCAAAGGAACCTCTGCCTTGCAGGCGGCGTGGCGCTCAACTGCGTGGCCAATGGCAAGATCGCCGCTGAAGGCGCGTTCGAGAACATCTGGGTGCAGCCCGCCTCCGGCGATGCCGGTGGGGCACTGGGCGCGGCGCTGGCCGCGTATCATCTGCACGCGAAGGCGCCGCGCCAGCCGCGCCGGCCGGACGCCATGCACGCCAGCGCGTTGGGCCCGGACTTCTCGCCCGGCGCGATCGACGCCGCGCTTGCGGCCGCCGGCGCCGCGTTCACCCTCGTGCCGGACGAGAGGCTGTTCGATGAGACCGCCGCCGCGCTGGCGGCGGGCGAGGTTGTCGGCTGGTTCCAGGGCCGCATGGAGTTCGGCCCGCGGGCGCTCGGTCAACGCTCCATCCTAGGCGACCCCCGCGCCCCGGAGATGCAAAAGACCCTCAATCTCAAGATCAAGTTCCGCGAGAGCTTCCGGCCCTTCGCCCCCTCGGTTCTGGCGGAAGCGGCGGCTGACTGGTTCGACATGACCACGCCGGATTCGCCTTACATGATGACCGTGACGACGGTGGCGGAGAAGCACCGCAGGATATCGCCGGAGCAAGCGGCAGTGCAGCACGGGCTGAAGGATCAACATCTCCTTCGCTCCACCATCCCGGCGGTGACGCATACCGACTTTTCCGCCCGGCTGCAGACCGTTCACGCCGAGCACAGCCCCCGCTATCACGCCCTCATCAAGGCATTCGAGGGACGGACCGGATGCCCGATGCTGATCAACACAAGCTTCAATGTCCGGAATGAACCGATTGTCTGCACCCCGGCCGAGGCGTTCCAGTGCTTCATGGCCACCGGCATGGACCGGCTGGTGGTCGGCAACGCCGTGATGCTGAAGGCCGATCAGGACCCCTCGCTCGCCACCGACTATATTTCGCGTCATGAGATGGACTGATATGAGTGATCGTTCGCCTGAGCCGACGACCACATCAAGGATCCGCTCAACCTCGGTCCGTCTATTTCAGATTTTTATCGTTATATGCCTGATCAATGGATTCTTGGATATTTCATACCCTTTATTAATCATCTCTAAAAACTACATCGGCAACAAGATATCCTTAGCTTTCAATTCTGAAGAAGTCGAACCAGGATCGACTCAGGATATCCTGCGGCCATTACCGAAAATTACATCCTATGACGAACCGGGAATACGCGGGATTGTCAACGCGTATCAATCGGTGGCCACCAATGTGGAGCCCGATGGCATGCGCTCCAACGGACAACTCACGCCGGAAAAGGCGAGCTCCGTTGGCTTTCTGCTCGGATCATCGACGGCATTCGGCTTTGGAGTCGCCGACAACCAGACAGTTGCGGCCCATCTCGAGAAACGCCTAAAGAACGTCCGCGTCGAGAATTATGCCGGCGTCGCGCAACCTGTCGCCGACAGCGTTCTACGTTGGTATGATTTGCAAAAGAAGAAAGCGAAGCCGGATTTTGTTATCATAGCTGGTGCCGGTTATCAATTATACCACGACTGCATGCTCAACCCTGCGGCAACGTCAAAAAAACGCATGCTTCCTTTTCTGGCTGAGTTGTTTGTGGAGACGTTTTCGAACAATGCGGCTGCACCCTGTTCGTCGAATGAAAGCCTTGATCTGGCCGTGCGTCATTCGATCATGAGTATAGAGAGCGCGGTTGCGTTCGGACGTAAGCAGGGAACCCCTTTTCATGTCGTCTATCTCCCGACGCCCTATGACGCGGACGTCAATGTCGACAACCTCTTGAACGACCCGAAATTCAAGGCAAACCTTACCAGGATGAGACCTATATACAGCCGATATCAAGAGGAAATGAACAAGCTCGACCTGCCAGAGTTCATCAATCTCTCGGGCGCGTTGCCGTCCGATCGAATGTATTTCCTGGATGCAGCGGGGCACCTTTCGGGGGACGGGCACAAACGTGTCGCCGATATTCTTGCCACGCGTATCTGGGGCGGCAATGATCAGGTGTTTGATCGCGGGCTTTAATGGAAGAACGCCTCAGGACGTTGGAGAAGCGTAACGGGTCAATCAAAAGACCGTTGCCAAGTGGAAGAAGCGGGCCTCGGTCGCTGATCCGCCGGCCGGCCCGAGGGAGCCGACATCGACGGTTCTGTCGGTCGAGGAAGAGGCCCTAATCATCGCCTTCCGCCAGCATACGTTGCTGCCGCTCGACGACTACCCCAAGTGCATACTGCCGAGGGTAAGCGGTATCTTTATGTCGCTATTGATCGGACGAGCAAATTCGCCTTCGTGCAGATCGTCAGGAAAACTTGACGTTGCCCCCAACTTCTATCCAGCTTTCAGTTCGTTCTGACGGTTGGATTTGCCCTGTCGGGCGTGCGGAGCGGCGGGGGCAGACGCGGAGCCGTTGATGGTGAGGATCGTCTGATCCCGCCGCGGGTGGAACGTTGAGGCGAAGGCCGTTGGCGTCTGCCATCCGAGCTTGGAGTGCGGCCGGGCCGTGTTGTAGTCGAGCTGCCACTTGGCGAGAGCGGCTCTGGCCTGGGGCAGGCTGGAGAACAGCGTCTCGTTCAACAGCTCGTCCCGCAATCGGCCGTTGAAGCTTTCGATGAAGCCGTT
>NZ_FMTP01000012.1 GCF_900100155.1 Ancylobacter rudongensis | reverse complement strand
CACCACTTCTTTCCCAGCAGATCCTTCAGCGCGACGTTGTCCAACATGGCGTCGGCGAGCATGCGCTTCAGCTTGGCGTTCTCATCCTCGAGCGCCCGCAGCCGTTTGGCCTCCGACACATCCATCCCGCCGAAACGGGCCTTCCACTTGTAGATGCTGGCGTCACTGACCCCGTGCTTCCGGCACAGGTCCGAGACCGGCACCCCAGCCTCGTGCTCCTTCAGGATGCCGATGATCTGCTCTTCCGTGAAGCGGCTGCGCCTCATGTCCTGGTCCTCTAAATGGGCCAGAACGAACTTCAATCTGGATTAGACAGGAGGGGCAACGTCATTCTGAACCCAGATATGTTGTTGATATATCTGGCTTTTTTCTTGTCTTCGACACCGGAAGCCGACCCATGGGCCGTCAAAATCTTACGGTGTTGATTTTAAAGGAAAAATCGTCGGGAAAAAAATCTTGCGACTTCGCCATCTATCGACATCAATCGCCCGATGACTAATGACGCGGCGCTCCACTGCGCCATTCTGCGCACCTCAAGAAGTACCGTCACTAGAGCCATATCACGCTTCGTCACGCAGCGCCATTAGGCCGCGACCGGACGTATCGCGAGCGCTCCGGCTTCCCTTGCCTATCTCTGCATCCAAACGTGGTTACGGTGATAGACTAGATAGGGCCGATGCTCGTCCCGTAGTGCCAACCGTAGCGTCTTTCCTAAACCCAACGCTTGATGCGCGGCGACCTCCAACTGAGGAGAGGTTAAAATCGCGCCATCGTCGTCGAATGTCACTAGCCCCGCATCGAATGCAGCGTCCCACAGAGCGGACAGCAGAAGTCCGTTATGCACGTCGAGGCGCTGTGCGTCGGTCGTGCAATCGGACCATGGGATCATGTGCGAGGCTCTCAGCAGCTCGGGACTGGAAATTCCGCTCAACGGACAGGTTCCGCTCCAGTATTCCATCAAGGCATCGCGAAAGATGTTCTGCCCGATCCTGAATTTTTGCGCGCGTTCGCCTTCAGTCTCGCCGACCCCCGCGACAGCGTTTTCGTACTTCTCAAGGGGAAAGTTGGGCAAGCTAACTGACAGGCGGTACACAGCTTGGACCCCGGCATGCAACTCATCACGCGTTGCAAACATGAAGGCCCCTGCATGACCTTTGGCGCAAGGTGCCGCGGGTTGGGCGTCCAGCGCCCGCGCCACTCCCGGAAGCATCAGAGACAGAAAGAATGGACCGGTGCCGTCTGCGGCGGCCAGTCCGATCTCCCCCGGCGCACTGGCCGACCGGAAGAAGATCCATCCACCAGCCTCTTCAGGACCAATACGGTATCCATGCTCGTTCGCGGCATCGCGCAGCTCAGAAAGAAGGACGAAGGGATAAGCCAGAAGACGCTCTTCGGTGCCGCTCATAGGTCAACCCTGAGCAAGCGCTGCACGGGCGGATCGCCATGCAATTTTAGCTGCAGGTAGCGACGTTCCCTGAACTCGGTCGGAGGTGCCGTGGTTGTTGTTACGATGTACTGAAACAGTGGCTTTCCGCCGACGCGCTCCAAATCCTGAACGATATCGAAAAGCCGTCCATAAATTGACAAGCCAAGATCGGCCTCACGCGGGCTGTCGTGAAGCAGAAATGGCGGCACACGGGTCGCTCCTTCGATGCTCACGCACATCGCAGCGAGGTCGAAAGCCAGAACCTTGAGAGAGTCGATCGCGGCCGTCCTGCGGTCGCCGCCCATGTCTACCGACAGATCAAGCCCGTTCCCGCTAAGGGTGATCCGGCCCTTTGCGTCGTGGCCGACCAACCGTCGGACGATCGGGTCGAACTTCTCGCTCAAGCGTCCGAAAACCCGGGCCTGTTTGTCACGAAAGGTGCCCAGCCGCTCTCTCTCAGTCTCTAGTTTTGTGCCCAATTCGCGCAGGCGCTTGATACCCGCCTCCTGCGTTTCGAGGAGTTCTGCAAGGCGCTCAACATCGTCTTGCAGCCTGCGGGCGGTGTACCAAGTGGACTCTCGGGCATCCCGGGTCTTCTCGATGTTCGTGACGTGATCGACGGATCGATCGAAGTGCTGCTTGGCCAGAGCAATCTGGGGCAAGAGCTTCGTCTGCTCTTGCCGCAGATCCTCAACTCGCTTCGCTTGGGAGTCGTGATCAGCTTGTTGTTGATACCAACGCTGCCGACAGGCGTCGGCATCCGGAATTTTGTGCGAGAGCTTGCAGCCTTCTGCCAGAGCGCGGTCGATGGGGACTTCGCATATCGGGCAGATCGGGCTTTCGGCTTCGACTTTCGAATAGGAAAGCCCCGACAATTCCCCGCGTATCATCGCCAATGTGCGTTCTTCAGCGGGGATTAGCGCCCCGATACGGATACGTTCGCCTTCTAGGCGCGCCCATTCATTTCTCGCGGCCTCTCGTTGCTCGCGTGCTGCGGCGAGTTCAGCGTCGCCGCCAGTCGGAATCTTGCTTGCCGACGCCAAGCGCGTGCTGGCGGACCTGCGCATGAGGTCGATCAGCAATGGCATCTCTGGAAGCGACTGCCCCTCAAGGCCGAGACCCGTAACGAGCCGTGTTTGCGTGCGTTCGATTTCCCACCGGCGATGGCCAATCTCTTGATCCAGGACTCGGCGTTCCTCGCTGAGGCTATTCACTTCACCACGCGTGGCCTGTTCCTCAGGCGTGATCGCCATCAGAAACGAACGGAGCGCTTCAAGCCTTGGTCCCTTCTCCTGTCCGCTCGCGGGCATCGGTGAATCGGAGTCCGAGGTCGGCGATCGCCAGTCAAGGACATCGTCAAATCGACACTCTTGGTCCCGGGTCAGCCAGGCGAGCGCGATCGGCCATATAGGCCCGTTTGCTTGCGGGCGAACCAATTGGGCAAGCGCGGGGGTGATGATTTGCTGATCGATCGCCTCGACGAACGGCTCCATTCCCGTTGAAGCGCCCTCGCCAGCGGCGATCTCATCGAGATTTCCGCCCGGTACAGCCATATGTCGCCGACGCACGCCAAGTGGGCGAACGATCGCCCAGCAGATTCCGTCTAGTATGATCTCGGCACCCACGATGCCATTCAAGAATGCGGTGCCGATCCGATCACGTTGGGGCTCGGTGGCGAAGCGATCCTCGCCAAGGCAATAGCGGATAAGCCGGCAGAAAAGCGTTTTGCCGCTACCATGCCCGACGGCATTTGTTTGACCCGCCAGGGCGGCATCATCTGCTCCATCCGGTGACCAGACGATGTTCAGGCCGGGGCGAAGCTCGATGTCCCGCACCTTCTCCCCACCAGGCTCCTTCCATATGACAAGTCGTCGAACCCAAAGCCGCGGCCCTTCGAACCCTTCAGCTGGGCTTACCGTCAGAAGCTGCGGGTCGAGAAGGTCAGGCTGCTGCGGCATTGATCACCCACTGCTGTATGTCAGCGGGCAGCGAATCCACCGCCGCGTCTAAGTTGATGTTCTCCAGAGCACCGAACACGAAGCTTGCGCGACCGTCAGGCCATCCGGAAGTATCGATGGCCTCCAAACCGGGACCAGATGCCCATGTCCCGCGCTGGAGATCCTCAACCAGCCGTCCATTGCCGCGGTGGTTTCGCAGAGCGGCGCCCCACGCTGTGTTGTTCCTCGCGACGAATGTCGCGACATTGCTGGCAAGAGGATCGGACTCCACCCCTATCAGGCGACGCCACTCAGCCGCTTTGGCGGGAGGCAGGAGCGGAACAAGCAGACGCGGCTCCATGATGAATGCAGCAGCGAGACGAACGTTTCGGATCGACCTCGGCCCATCCATCGCCTTGAGAACCGCAGCCAAGATGGCCCCCGTATCTCCAGCGTTGGATTGTTGAGTCCGAGCCCATACATCATCTGGCAGAGTGACATCGAGCGACGTTGGCCGGATAGAGTGGAGCTCAATTGGTTGGCTTGCTACGTGCGATCCCGACAATCGATCATAGGCTTCGAGCACAAGGCGGCGCGTGCGAAACTCGCCCAAGCCAGTCTCTTCGTTGCGCTTGAGAACGCGGAAGGTTTCCGAGGGATATTCCGCCCCACTGGTGTCGGCTGGATCGAGCACATAGCGAAGCTCATCCCGCGTAAGTCCGTACTTGATAGCAAACAGCGCATCGAGGTCGGCACGCAAAGCCGCGCGGCGCAGCAAATCAAAGGCGAACGGCGGCCCCGAATGGCCAAGGTCTTCTGCCCAAAGGCGCATTGAGTGCGAGGTATATGTGAGTTCGAGCACGCGCGATGCGATAAAAGAATGATCCTCGCGGGTGAATTGGTGTGGGCTCAGAACAGGCAGCTGCTTCATGTAGTAATATTTAAAGGACGTACCGCCAGCTTTCTGTCGTGCAGCGAAATCGAGTGGCAAGGAGATCAAATTCGCCAGAAGCGGGACCGCAGTCTCAACGCCGCGCGTATGATGCATCATCAAGATTTTGTCGCCCGCTCCCACCTTGGGAAAGACGGACGCAATCACAGTCCGTTCGTCTGTGGAGCGACAGATATCTCTCCAGCCCATCAGCCAACGCGGTTGTTTACGATTAATAAGAGCGGCCGTGAGCGCAAGCGGGTCTGCGCCCTGCGCCTTGATGAAAGCGATATCGTCTTCCGATAATGGCGTCTCGCGGCCCATCTCGCGCGCGCCATCAGCGTTCTTATTGAGCCAAGTCGCAAATGTGCCACCGACGATGCCGCGCTCAAGGGAACGGGGACCCAGCACGTCGCGCAAATGCGACCGTGCCCGGTCAGCGGAGCGGGCCAAATTGCTTGCTTGGAGATCGCTTGAGTCGAGTGTGCCGAGCACCCATTGCGCCAGCACCTTCAGGCAGCCCTCGGCGTTGTCTTTCCGGAAGTATTGCTTAAGCCGAGCGGGTACGCGAGCTGCCCGCAGTTCCGTCTCGGCGAGCGGCACCCAGTACCAAGGTTCCGCCTCATAGCTCGAATCGGCCTTGATCGCATCCGGCGTCGAGGGCAGTGAACCGTCGCCCGGCCGCTCGGAAAGACCGGCATACGAGCCGAAGCGGTGATCGAAATGATGAATCATCTTCGCTTCTAGGAGCGGAACATAGCGCCGCCCGTCGGCATGGCACCAATCCGTCCTGTCACGTCGGAAGTTCTCCCCGGTAAGCTGAGCGGCTGTGCGGAAGTACCCACTGTCGTTCGACATGTGGAACAGCGTTTGAAAGGTGACGCCCCAAGGATTCAAATCGCCATCCGGATGACCGGGCCGGTCGCGGATCAGCACCGGCGCTGCCCGGTAAAGCTTGCGGGTCAGATCGCGGTCGCCCCTTGTGCGGAAAAGTGGCGCGGTGAGCGTGTTTGGATTGAACAACTCGAAATCTTCAGGTGTGAGTTCGATCTGCCTTCGCTCGTCGGCCAAATGGTCGAGTTGTCCGATCTCAAACGACGCACGGACTCCGCGGTTAGATTCGCCGATACTCAGCAGAGAGAAAGACTTTCGATCGTCCGTGGTTGGAAACCACCTCCTGATCTCGTCAAAGCTCAACAGCGTCGCGAGTTGATTGTTCGCGACGAGATTGCCGAAAAAGGCACTCGTCGAACTATCGGTCGCAATCCCTGTCGGAACGATGACGCCGGCCCGTCCCCGCGCTCGGACCAGACGAGCAAAATGTTCCGCAAACAATGCATAGGTGTTCACGTCGCCCATGCCGCTGAGTGGGAACCGACCGCTCTTCCGCACAAAGACGCTGGCAGCCTCCGCCGCACGACTTGCGAACTCAAACTCGGCGGCGAGATCTGCCCGAGCAGTGCCGGCTTCGGCCTGTTTCAGCGCCTTTATGAGCACTGAGCGCGCTGCTTTGTTCGGCGCCGTGGCAATCTCGGGATCCCGCGCTGCGAAGAACTCCTGCTCCTGCAGCTTGATCCTTTCCCATGGAGGATTGCCCACCACGACATCAAAACCGCCGCGTGCCATGATGGCGGGGAATTCAAGCGGCCAATGGAATGCACTCACTCCGCTTGCCGTCCTGTCGATCGTCCCTACGAGCGGGCCCGGGAGTGCGTCGCCCCGCGCTGCCGCCCACATGTGATCAGTTTCGGGCATCGTTGTCGCTATGTTGGCTGGCCCTGGCGCAGCACCGGTCTTAGGCTGGAAGAACGCAGCCACATAAGCATCGCAGGCCAGTTTCAGATTGAACCAGCCCGGCCCTTTGTGAAGTTGGTTGAAGGCCCTCTCTTTGGCAGCAATCTCGGCTAGTGTATTCTCGGGCATCTCCGCCAGCGTGCGCGCTGCGTCGATAAGCGCCGCCGGTGGTTTAAGGCCGGCGAGGAAGCCCGTTGAGCCTTTGCCCTCGCGCTGTTCCTTATTGCGCCGAAGATAGACCTTCGACAGCTCCTTGTCGTCTCCCGCCAAGGGCTCGTAAGCTTCATCGGGAATGCCGTCTCGCAACGCCTCGATGCTGAAAACACCTATTAAGCTGTCGCCGCAGCGGATATGGTTGTCGAGAAAGGTAAGTGGCTTTCCTGGCTCCAGCGCCTCAATCCAAAGCGCGACCTTTGCGAGTTCAACCGCCATCGGATTGCGGTCGACGCCATAGATCGAATGGCGGACGACATCGCGCATCGCCGCCGGGTAATCGGGAGCCTCGCTGTCGCGCAATTGCGCCACTCGTGCCGCCATCCGGCGCGCGGCGCCAAGCAGGAAATGACCCGAGCCGCATGCTGGATCGATCACCGATAGCCTAAGGATCGCCTCGGCCCCTCCCTCCGCTTCCGCCTGCATGAGCACAGGTTCGAGCGTGGAGTCGAGCAGCGTCTGCACGAGACTGTCCGGCGTGTAGTAACTGCCGGAAGTCTTGCGTGCATTGCCCTTCGCTTCATCGGCCTCGGCAAAGCCGAAGCGTCGTCCATGGTCCTCCCGAATAGGAACAAGCTCAAGCAAACCTTCGTAGACGGAGCCAAGCTCTTCCGTCGCCATGTCCCGCCAATTAACCCGCACGCGCCGCCCATCTTCGATGAGCCAGCTCAGGTGGAAGATAGCCCGCAGGAATGCGCGGTTCGGCAGCTTCGCTTCGTCCAGATCGGGAGTCTCACCGCGCGTGAAAAGCCCACCTAGCGCTGGCAATCCGAGTAGCTTCTCGCCGTGCTCCAGCCCTCGGAAGACGATCTTCGCCGCCTCCCAGGCATCATGATGGTGATCGTGCGAGGAACGTCGAGCCGACCGATCTCGCATATGGCTGAAGCCGTAAGCGGATGCATAGAGATCACGAGCTGCCTCCGACGCGTCCGGTCCATGTAGAAGCTCACGATCCTCCGCGACCGCCAAGAAGATCAACCGATAGACAATGCGTAGGAGCTGCTCAAACCAGGCATTCATGCTGGTATGATTTTCATCGAGCTTCACCCGAAGGTCAGGGTTCGCATCCAGGAACCCTTGGCCAAGCGCCAGCAATGCTTCCTTGACGCTCTTGCCAAGTCGATGGCGCGCCGCCGTTCCGGCTCGTAATCCAGCCTCGCGCCAGCGCTCCAACGCGCAATCGGCCGCCGCAGCATTTTCCCCGCCGAAACGGGTCGCATGGATCAGCAGCCACGTCGCAGTGAAGTCTGCGAACATCTCGTCCCGGAATATCGCCCCCAAATCCGCTTCGATGTAGGTTGGGCGGGTGAAGCTGGCGTTGTCCCGCATGAGGCGGAGGCGGTCGCCGGCAAAGACTAGACCCCATAAGAATTCGGCGTTCGCGTTTAGCCAGTCCTGAAGTAACACGCTCGGCGAACGCCTCGGGATCGTGCCACCATGATCGTCGCCAAGGTTCGGAAGCGATTTAGTGAACGCATCTGCTTCAGACAAAGGTGCGGCCACGACGACGGGCACCCTGCCGCCCTTTGCCTCAAGGGTGATACGATAAGTGTGACCATCTTGCTGGTGCAGATTTGGGCCGTGCAGGCCTTCAAACCCGAACGCCTCCTCGAGCAGGCTCTTAACAAAGGCGCCAGTCTGAACCTCGGTCGGCGCTGCTAATCTGGCATATGCCTGCCAATGCGCTTGGCCGATCCTGAAATAGCGCGTGATCTCGTCTCGCAGGTTCGTCCCTTTGGGGCAGCCGTATTCCGCGGCCGCTTTCTGGTCGGGAGCGGTGGAGGCGATCACCGCAACCTGATCGGGAGAGATCAATCCTCCCTCGATCGAGACGGCAGTGAGCCCGATATTGGCAGCGCGCTTGAGATGACGGGCCATCACTCGCCCTCCGGAAGGAGAACATAGAGACCTATGACGTCCGCTGGCAAAACAGGAACGACCTCGACCGTCGCCCCGCCGCGCGCGGCTTCCGTCAGCCGAAGATGGTCGGCCGAAAGCGCCGCTCCGCGTTCGGCTGCGAAGGCCTCTATCGCCGGTTGGTAGCTCACCAGTCGTTCGTGAGCTCTCTGGAGCTGACGCACGGCGGCGAGTTCATCAAGATTTCCGGTCGCCTCCGCCTCGAGAAGCTCAATGGCAGAAGGTCCTTCGAGAATCGGCGCCGCAGCCAATCCGCCGAACGCGATCCCCGTCGCTTCCTCGGCCAGCAGCAGGCGGTTTGTGCGACCGCTGGTGATGAGCTTGAAACGAAGGCGCAACAGCATCAGTGTTGTCATCTGGGTGACGGCGCGGGTTCGCCAGGCGCCGCACCGGCCAAGGGGACGAAATGCTGCCCCTTCCGGATCTAGCGCACCCTCCGCCAAGCTTTCTGCCAAACTTGCAACCAGGGGGTGGACCCGCCCGAGGTGCGTCACACCCGGCGCCGGATCATCCTCAAAGCCAACCCTTCGCGTCCCCCGCAGACCACGCGCTTCCAAGCGTTCCTTAATGGCGTCAGGCATCGCATCCAGATGCACCAGATGATGTTGACCGGCTTTCTCCAATGGTGCGCCCGCGCGCTTCAAAGCGCGTTCCGTAAAGCGCGCAACTTCCGTCGGCCCCCCGTTTAGCGCCCGCATCTGCCTCCACTCCGGAAGCACGTCGTCGGGTTTCAGCGCGCCTTGCGCGTAGCGCGCGCGACTTGCTTTCGCGTTTTCCTCGGCGTCGCGCCATTTGCCGTCGAGGCGCTCGCTTGAAAGGCCGAAATCGAAAGCCAACTGCTCTCGGTGTCCGCCAGCGCGAAGCATAAGTGCTTGCATGAGCGCGGAGGTCACGCCTTCGCTGTCTTCGGGCATCGGCACCGAAATGCCCGTCGCCTTCCGAATAGCGTCCGCTTTTCGCAGGATGACCTGCAAGACTGCGCCATCAATCGCGCTGTTGTCGCCGAAGATCGTCACCGAGCGGACCACAGGCGAGCGCTGGCCAAATCGGTCGACGCGCCCCTCGCGCTGCTGGTGACGGGTCGGATTCCAGCTTAAATCGTAGTGAACGACGGCATCGAACAGCGCTTGCAGATTGATGCCCTCGGACAGGCAGTCCGTCGCGACGAGGACTCGGCTCTCGGAGTCTTCAAGCTGGTCGACGCGAGTTCGCCGCTCTTCAGGCGGGAGACGCCCTGTCACGACCGCCACGTCGGTCTTTGGCCAAGCACGCTTGATCTCTTCGCCTAGCGCCTCCGCCGTTGCGATGAACCGGCAGAAGATGACCGGTTTGGCTCCTTCCGGAAGCAGCCCTTTTAGAACCTTCAGTAGCCGTGCCACCTTGGGATCCTCGCCGCGACGGCGATCAAGGGATTCAGCAATCGCTATCAATTCGGTAAGTTCGCCGCGCTCTTCGGCATTGTCGCTGGCGGTACCGGGCTCCACATCACCCTGGTCGAGCAGGCCTTCGTCTTCATCGAAGACGACGGGCTGCATCGCCTCTTCGTCGACCACACCGGACAACCGATTGCGCAGCGCGTTGATCGCCGCCGCCGGCGAGGAGCCGACACATCGCATGAGCGCGAGCGTCCCCCAAAAAGCGAGCCGTCGGCTGCGCTGGTCAGAACCGGCGCGCTGCGTAACAGCGAGACAATAATCCAAAACGCGATCATGGAAGGCGCCGAACTCGCCGCTGAGAGTGAAAGGCTCATCCTTCACCTGGTGAACAGGGAAAGTCCGTTCCTCGTGCCAACCGGACTCCGTGATATCGGGTCGGCGCCGCTGGACATAATGTTGAGCGAGGCGGCGTGCGTATCGCATGCGCGCATTCTCATCGCCTTGGGGACCTCCCGCGAAGTCCAGGCTAATGAGTCCCAGCAGACGATCGAACGCCGCTTCATCACCACTGTGCGGCGTTGCCGTCAGCAGCAGCATGTGGCGTTCCTCATCGGAGGCGAGGCGTTCGAGAAGCTCGAAACGCTGATGTCTGCCGCGATCTCCGCCGATACACGCATGCGCTTCATCAACGATCACCAGGGACGGGCACGCCCGGGCAAATTCGTCGCGGCGGTTGTCAGCCTTGATATAGTCGAGGCTGACGACAGTGTGCGGATAGGCTTCAAATAGGCTTTGAGCCGCTGGAAGACCACGCTCTAGGCTGCGCGCCCTGGCCGAGGTCACGGCCACGGCGTCAATGTCGAACTTTTCTGCAAGCTCACTCACCCATTGCTCGACGAGATGGGGCGGACACAGCACGGAGAAGCGGTCGATCAGGCCACGGTCGAGCATCTCGCGAACGATCAATCCCGCCTCGATCGTCTTGCCGATCCCCACATCGTCGGCGATCAGCAACCGCACCACCGGCAGCTTCAAAGCCATCATCAGCGGCACAAGCTGATAGGCGCGCGGCTCCACGCCGAGATGCGCAGCGCTCCGGAACGGGCCGGCGCCTCGGCGAAGCGACAGACGCAGCGCATCCGCCAGCAACCGCGCACCGTCCTGGGTGTCTCGCCGCTCGGGTGTTGGTGGTGCAAATCGCGCAGGCCTGACGGGATTGACTTCAAGCGCTAGCGCAATTCGTTGCGCATCGGCCTCCGAGCCCGACAAGGGCCGCACATTGAGGATGTCGTCATCCGGGGACGGAAGGACGACCCACTCGCGTCCCCGCGCCTCGACAAGATCTCCCGGTGAAAATTTGACCGCTTCCACTACGCCGCCCCCAACAACTCAACCAATTCCCTCGGCGCGGCTTCGCCAGGCACTTCCGGAAGCTCGACGACATCCACCCCCAAATCGGCGCATGCCGTGGCAAGCCTGTCCGGTACACGACCTGACACCGCGAGCACCTGAAAGCTTGGCCAATAAAGCTCGTATAAAGTGCCGTCGACCTTGCGCGGGGATGGTGCTGGCAATCCCCAACGGCCTATCGCACTAAGCCAGCCGCTTGCGGCCTCTACCTGTCCAGCGGGCAGGACCTTAGGCTCCGCAAGCTGACAGAGAAAAGCCGTGACCTCCGCGTCGCGACGATCGATCAGATTATGATCGGGCTGGTTGAAGTATGAAAGCAGGCAGCGGTAACAGCCGGCGACGCAAGCATCCGTCCGCTCCTTGAGGCCGCCGCTGTCCGGCGCGAAATCATAGTGCATGAGATCTAGGGCCTGATGGGCGATCTCCGCCGTTCGGCGCGGATCGGAGACAAGGCGGTTCAGAACACCTGCTCCCCCCTCCGTCGCCTCGTAAAGCAGGATCGCTTTGCGGTCCTCGCGCGCAGGCAACGGCTCGCCCAAGAGTTCGCCTTCTTCAAGCTCGGCGACAATCTGGATGCCCCGCAGAAGAGCATGCTGCAGGGTTGCCATCTGCCGCTCGTCAAAATTTGCAAGCGGCCGTACCAGAAGCGCGTTCTTATGGTCCTCGACGATCGGCACGATCCGCTGCGACTTCGGGATCGTGACGTCCATGTCATCATCATCCCCGCCGTTGAGCGTATCCTTTACCCACCGGCCTGACGTCGGATCGATGCAGAACCCGTTTATCGACTTTGACTTCCGACGGCGAAGCCCCTTGTTGACGCGCGATAGCTTCGCGCGCGCGCCATAATCGAGAAGCAACAACGGCCCTGCTTCCGAACGCAAGGTGAGCGTGCGGATATCGGGAACGCCTTTTTCGAATTGCCACTGGAAAACGGTCTGGATCTCAAAACCGCGCCTTTGCCGGTCCTCATCATTCGCCGTGATGCGAGACGACGGCGCGGTTTCGACATTGTCGATCCGATAGACATTGTCGAGCCGATCCACCCCGGCCAACGACGCCCCGCACGCGTGACATCGCTCGAGCTTGTCATCAGTGTGAGCCGCTCCACATTCGCCGCACAGGATGAGGCTGGTGGTTGCCAGTTTGCCATCGTCGAGGCGACCGTGCGCCGGCAGCTTCGCACGGACAACCCGGTAGGCGCGCCCCTCGTGATAAATCAGACTGTTGGGACCGAACTCGGAAATGGCGAGAAAACGCGGCCTCTGCAGGACGGCCGCACGTTTGGTCGCAGGAATGAAAGCATAGAGCGGGAGACGCGGGAAGTTGTATCCCGGTAGAAATCCTTCGGTCGCCAGATATCGATAAGTGTAAAAATCGGACCCGTTCGAAGCCTGTCCGCGCTCAAGCATGTCGAGTTCTTCAGTCGCCCGGAAATGACGGCGCGCAGCCTCTTTGCGTTCGCCCGGTTTGAAGGACGTCTTCTGCTGGATTTGATGCGCCTCATCCTGCTCACGGCGTGCGCTTCGGTAGAGCTCACGCCACCGACTGAAGCTGCTTGCGAAATTCTGCGCGGCTTCCCGGTTGGTTTCATCGACGAAGGCGTCAATATCGGCCAGCCACGGCGCGTCGGCCAACTCTACCGCGCTGACAGTCTGATCAAGAAGGCGCCGCATCGTGGGCTTTGCGGCTCCGCTTGCGGCAAGCTTTTCGAACACCGCTTGGATTGGATCGGAGATCGGCATCTCCGGTGTTGCCATGTTCAAGTTTTCAGGGATGGACGGCTTCAGCGGCACCACGGCCGCCGCCAGCCATTCGGCATGGAGATGGCTCCGCAGCAGATCGCGATTGGCAAGATCGAGGGCTGGTGGCTTTACGACGCCCGCAACAAGCCCTTGCCTGTTGTTGAAATAATATTGGTCATGGGGGGACTGCGCAGCACAATAGGTGACGACAAGCGCTGCTTGACCACTGCGGCCGGCACGGCCGGCTCGCTGCACGTAATTTGCCGGGGTTGGCGGCGCATTCCTGAGAAAAACAGCGTTCAGCGCGCTGATATCGACGCCGAGCTCCATCGTCGGTGAACAGAACAGCGCCGGAAGAAAACTGGCGGGTTCGCCTTCCTGGCGCATTTCGTCGCGGTTCTGGGCGATCCTTTCGATATCTGACTTCCCGAACCGAAACCGATCTTCCCGCCAAGCACGAACTTTCTGATCGACCTGGGCGGTGTGCTCCCGAGCCTCGAAGGCGAAGGGCAAGTTGCCCTCCTGCCCCAGCATCCCCGCAACGTCTTCATAGAGCGTACGGAAGAAGGGATTTTCGCGTTTGCCGTCGGCCCTCTTGGTTGCCGGAAATAGGCGCAAGGCAGTCGATGACAGACGCCACGCAGGAGCGTCTCCACCCGTAACTACCCGCCGGACGACCTGGTGATTTTCGGCAGCACGCAGGAGTGTGGCGATAACATCGTCATATTCTTTAACGGGCAGCGGCTCGCCCCACAGATCCTTACTGCGCAGGCTCTTACCCAACGCCGTCCGCCAGCCGGCCCGCACGATCAGTACATCTTCCGCAGCGCTAATCTCCGCTTTGCTCGGCGGATCAATCATTAGGAATCCGGCCTGCCGCAGTTCCTGTTCTTCGTTTTGATCGATCAGCCAGGGATCGCGCAGGTGATTTCTGGACGTCTCGGCGACCTGCAATATCCGCTGGCGATCCAACGCTTCGGTGGCAATCGCAAGGCCGCGACGCATATAGTCGAAGAGCAGCGTGAAGAGTCTGGCCCGCAATTGGGGTGTGCTCGCCGCCAGCCGTGGATTACCAGCGAACTCTTCGTCGTCGCCCGCCAGCTCACCCAGTCCGGGAAACCGCACCTCGACGAGGCCGGCTTCTTCGAGATTGGGGTTTGTGAAACGCCAACCCTTCCGAAGATCCGCCCATACGCGATGTGCCAGGATCGAGGTTAGCACTTCCTCGGCCGCCTGCCGGTTGTGGAATCCCTTTACGCGCGGATCGGCCATCCAATCGGAGAGCCGCTCAGATTCCTCCAGATCGAAACCAAGCGCCTTGCGAACAGCCTCCCCGAACCGAACGTCCGCCAAGCCCTTCTGACCCGCGTCCCGCACGGCACGTAAGATGCCGCCACGGAGCAAGCAGACGAAAATGAAGTCATTGAAATGCCCTGCCTGCAGGGCCGCATCCTGGCGATTGTCTGTGAAGCCCAGGAGTTTGCGTGTGCTTTCCTCAAGCGTGCCGTCGGCCTCCATCCACGCCAGGATGGTCGAGACGATGAGCGTCGTCGCTGAACTACGGCCTTCAGCCGACAGACCCGCCAGCTTGTTGATGTCGCGTGCCTGTTGAGGCGGCTGATGGCGGCAATGGGGGCAGAAGCGATATTTGCCGCCGAAGAACCATGCTGGCACCCCATCGTCGCCGAGCGACCCATCGGGCTTCACAAAGAGGAGTTGCCCCTCGTGCTTGCCGCGATGTCCTCCTTTAAGGCGTTCCTGGCCTGCCGGCGTGGTTTCCTGCCAATCGTCCGGATAGTCAGCGACAGCGCCGCCGAACTGAAAGTCGGCATTGACCGCGGGAATTAGGAAGCCGGTTCGCGAACCGTCTGGTTCTGGGTCTTCACTCGCCGGCTCGTCGATGGCCCGCGCAAGAACCCGGATACCATCGAGCGCATTCTCAATGCGCACGCTATGGTGTTCTTGGCCACATTCCCGGCAAAAGAAGACCGGATATAGGCGCGCATTCGGATCGGAGGGGTGGAAGACCTGCCCTTCCAAAACGACGCGCCGGCCGGTGGCAGGTTCGATCGTTGCGTAGGCATGCCCCGCGCCGGAAATAAAGCGATGAAGCTTAAACGCCAGAAATGCACGATCGCTGATGCCGCCGCGAAGATCTTCGCGACGCCCCATCAAAGACAGCATTCCGGCAAGAGCGCTCCTGCATTCCTCAGGGAGGATCTTTGTCTGAGCCGCTAGTTTGGCAGTCGCGTCGCTCAACGTCATAGGCGGGCGACGCCGCAATTTTTCGCCTTCAGACAGTCCAATCTCAGTCTCGATCCAGCAGGCGAGCGGATTGCCGTACAGCTCCTTATCCGTGAGCGTAGCCGGGATAGGCGCTCGGATTGCATCCACGAGGGATGCTCCGAGGCTGGTGCTCTTGATGTTGGGGTCCGTGGCCCGCGCGAGGTTCTCGTCAATGATCGAGGCTGAACTCAGTTCTTCGCCAAAAATGAGCTTGCCGACACGAGCAACGGCACTTGCTCGCTCGATCTCATCCTGCGCGCTCGACATCGTCGCTGACGTACCGATGCAAAGCAGCTTGCCCTCTTTGACGAGGCGGTCTTTGACGCGACGCACCAGCATCGCGACGTCCGCGCCCTGGCGGCCGCGATATGTGTGCAGTTCGTCCAGGACCAGGAAATCCAAGCCGTGCGCATTGGCGATGACGGCACGATCGAGCTCGTCCTGACGCGTCATGAGCAATTCGAGCATCATGAAGTTCGTGAGCAAAATGTCGGGTTTGGCCTTGGCGATGGCTTGTCGATCCGCATCACTCTCCTGGCCGGTGTAGCGACCAAAGGTCGGGCGTAACTCCTCTTCCACCCCTGAGCCACCGATGAACTTTTCGAGCTCCTCAAGTTGGCTGTTGGCCAATGCGTTCATGGGATAAATGATGATCGCGCGCGTCCGCTGCGCCTCGCCTGCGCGCCGTGCGCGCACGACTGCATCGACGATCGGCAGGAAGAAGCAGAGCGATTTTCCGGACCCCGTACCGGTTGTGACGATGAAACTCTCACCATTGCGCGCTTTCGCGACAGCACGCTCCTGGTGGCGGTGAAGCTTGATCGGCGCCCGATCCGAACCGCTGGCGAATATCTTGCTGAGGGCCGGATCCAACACGCCTTGAGCGACAAGCTGTTCGACAGAATGACCGGCCTCGAAATGCGGATTGATGGTAATGAGCGGCTCCGGCCAAAAACGCTGCTCGTTATATGCAGCATCAACCTGAGCACGGATTTCCGGCGCATGAATCTCCGAAAAGGAGCGCGCGAACGATTCGTATCGCTCTATCAACGCCTGATCGAGATCGAATATATCCACGACGCCCCCTCTTCAGTCATCTCCAAAAGAGATATCCGAATTACAACTTTGAACCATTATTATTTGAAGCTCACGCTTGTATAGCGTGCGGCATCAGAAAATCAGCCAAGCTGTTCACGACATCTTCCAAGCTTCCCGGATTAGCGGAAACATCCCTGACAAAGGCGTTCCACTGTCGCTGTTTTTGTTCATCGTTGGCGAAAGCCGGCGTTAGTGCATCGGGCAAATCGACAGGAACCGCTGTCTCGCGCCGGGCAAACGTTGCAGCGATCGCGCGGGCGAGCCTGTCGCCGGCGAAATCGAACGACTTGCTGAGGATCCAGATGTCGTAGAAATCCTTCATGCGACTGTTCGCGCGTCCGAGCGCGACCATCGCCTGAAACTTCTCAGCAATAACAGTTTCGCGCGCGTAGGCACGCAGACGCGGTGCGGGAAACGCCAACATGGAGGGATAGTCGAGCATCTCCGCACCGGGTTCCATCGCATCACCGAAGCCGATGTCGATCGTCAGATTGATCCTGGCGCCGCTAATCGAGGCGGTTGTCCGCAGCCTCAGCCCGCCATATTCGAGCTCTTCGCGAATGCGATCGACGCGAAGAGCATCGACGTCAAATTCCACACCATCATCATCGTTGAGCGCCAGGATGCCTCGAAATGTCGCGAGCATCGCCTCTGGTTCAGGGTCGCCAAACCCCAACAGATCGAGGTCACGCGTGCCGCGATATGGATCCTCAAACCAACTCATCATCAGCATCGCGCCTTTCAGAACGAAGCGGTCCGCATGCGGTGATTGGCTGAGCCGGAAGAGGAGTCGTTCGAGCGCAAAGCGCGTCAGGACAAGATCAAAGCTCTGACCGCTTGCCTTGGCGACCTGCAGGAGGCGGGCGCGCACCGAGGCGCCGATATTCTTGATCTCCTTAGCCATTGGCGGTCAGCGCCTCGAGATAGGGTCGAATGACCGTCGCGATCGCTCCTCGATCGGCTTGCCTGACGATTTCGCCAGGGGTTGTCTTGCGTTGACGCAGCGCCTCCTGGAGGCCCTCGATCGCCACCGACAGGCCTATCTTGTTGCGATACCGGAAGCAGTCGGCGACCGTCTTGGCGACCCCAAAAATCTTTACGGGCACCCCTTCGACGGTGTGGGATTCGACACCTTCCGTAAGGAGGCGATCCGTGAAGCGCACGAGCCGAACTGGCGCCCCATCACCCTTGGGAGCCCAATCCTTTTGGCCGATGGCGATCCACACCTGCCTTGGGAGCTGATCGGTAAGTTGATGGAACGCGAGGGCCGAGACGAGACAGACCACACCCTTAGGCACCCGTTTCGCTGCCTCGGCTAGACTGTGATGCGCGTCGAGCGGCGCATCAGGGAGTTGGTAAAGCCCTCGCGCAAGTCGGAGCACCTCGCCATCCCGCTCCATGCGGCTCATAGTTGCCGCGGTCACTCCCGCGGTCCGCAGCTCGGCAAGACGCGCAATACCGCGCGCTTTCAGCACGGAGTGAGCAATGTGGCGCTGGGACGCGGTTTCGGGCATGATATGTAGGCTCGGAGTGTGGCATCTATTATCCGAGGATTTGTATCATCCCCCTTCCTCCAAGGGAAGGGGGAACCGTGAGGCACCGCGACAATCTGTGGTGGCCGGTTCGGGCGCCTGACGTAGCCCCATAGCGGAGAGATCCAGCACAAGCGGGCTCAGCAGTATGCGGGTCGCCTCGCCGCCGCGCGCAAGAATCTCGATGAAGTCCTCCTGGTTGGGCTGGCCCAACGCCAGTCGGTAGATCATGCGCTGCTCGCGAAGTTGGGCGAAGCGGCTCATGTCCCGGCCAAATGGACGTTCGAAGACGTGGCGGCTGATCTCAGCGTTCTCAAGCACCCACCAAGGTCGAAGGCCGCTCACATCAACCAGCTTCTCCGCCTGGCGCTGCAGGTGATGCCAAGCAGAGCCGCCCGACACAACCGCGTGTCCAAGAGCTTCTTCGCCCAACATATTCGAAAGTCGCCGCCTCACCGCCAGCCCGGCATAGCGCTGAACGCGACCTTCGCGCTGCTCAAGGTCGAGCGGGTTGGAGGACAAATCCCAATGGACGACATGCGAACACCAGGGATGAAAATCCAGACCTTCCTGCCCCACCGAGGTCGTTGCCAGCACGTGCGGCCAGAACGGCGTGTTGAAGCTTCGGCGAACTTCGTCCGGCCGCGCTGGCGCGGATGACGCGAGTGCCCCATTCACCTTGCCGGCCGGTTCCGCCTCGGCGTCGCCGAACGGAACAGCGACATGGGACCGTACCGGTATCTTGTGTGCTGGCCCGCCAACACTGTGAAAGCTAAAATTACCCGCCCGCAGGCCGAGCGAAGATTGCAAATCCTTGGCGAGGCCCGCTGCGCCCTCTGGAAGATTCTGCGCGCGAAGCCAGAAATGCTCGTCGAGGACACTTTCGAAACCGCCATCGACGACGGCGCCCATCACCTGATCGACCGCGTTCTTGCCCGGCAGGGACGACAGGATCACCGGATTGTCGAGATACGCGCGCAAGCCCTGCCAGCTCAATTGTACGAGTTCACCATAGCGCGCCGGATCAAGGATTGTCGGGTCATGGCGCAATAGCGCCCGACCGAGCACCACGCCCGGCGCGCCGATGGCATAGTCGACGAGATCGTCGAGTTCGGCTGGCGAGAGGCGCTCGATCGTCGGCGTCTGTCGCCATTTAAGGACAGCGGACCGGGCGCCGCGATCTTCACCGACGGCGCCGTTCCAAGCGGCGGCAGATTGTTCCGACAGCCCGGCCGCCCGCTCTATCGCGGCTAAGGTCCGGCCGATGGATCGGTGCCGTCGACGGGCCTTCACCGTGTCCTTCCCGATGATCCCCTTGGGAAGCGCCGCGAGAATCTGCCGCCTCACCTGCTTGCGGATAGCACCGACCGTCTCTCCCGCCTTCGCGAGCGGATCCGTATGCCGGATGAGCCATGGAGACGGATGAAAGGCGGCCATGACCGGTCCGGGAACGGCCGCCAGTTTGAAGCGACGCCGCCGATAGGCTTTCTCGTAGCCACCGCGTTGCTGGGGAAGGCATGACGCTTCGACGCCGAAACTCAGGAGCGCCGCCACGCTCGGCGGAGTCGCCCGAAACCGGCTGAACATCAGCAGCTTCGGGTCGGCGACTTTACCCTTCCAGCCGCCGGCAAGCGGCCACCATGGTAGGGATGGCGCTACCCACGGCAGGGATAGAAGTTTCGCCGGCGCTGCGGCGCTGAGCGCCCTGAGTTTGGCGTCAGGCCACCTCGCTGGCGCATCCAGCTTGTTGCGGCGCTCCCGTGTCATCTTCGTTAGCTTCGGCGCGGCCTTGATGGTTGCGAGCTTCCAAGCCGCGTACCGAGGCCCCAGGGATTGGGCCGGGAGTGGGACGGACGACCAATAGGGCAGCGCTTCGTATCGCACGTCTTCAGGAAAGCTATCCGCCAGATGCCGATAGATTTGGAAGTCTTCAGCTATCGGCTCCGCCGCAAGGAATTGCGTTCCAGCCAACGGATCGCCCGAGGCGACGCTGTCCCGCTCTGTCCTGGACATGACCGGTGTCAGCAGTGCGCGAAGAGCATCTCTGAGTCCGGCAGCCTCGTTGATCTCGATCTCCAGGCGGGGATCGGTCGCCTCCGCATGCACCGCGATGTCCCGCAACTTGTCGCCGAAATCAGAAAACAGAGACTTTGCGCGGTCACGGACATCGGAGCCGGCGAGAAACTCGATCAACTCCAGCAACTCGGCGTGCGCGAGTGCGCCCTGGGCTTCCTCCCATCGGGTACTGAGCAGCCGGTAGGGTGTCGCGCTGAGCAGCAGGATCGCTGGCCGAGCAACTGACCCGTGCGGCTCCAGCAGGGCCTTGAGGAGCGGGTCGGCGTCCTTCTCGTCCAATAGCTGCCTGTAACGCTGAAACTCATCCAGAATGACCAAATCGGGCGCCTGATGACGTAGGGTCGCCAGCGCCAGTGCCCGACGAAGATGACCGACGAAGGTGGTCGGTTTGAGCGGCTTTATCTTCCGCTCCTCGTCACCATACAGAGCTTGCTCGAGCCTTTCGCGCACGGGCTCTCCAAATTCAGCCGCCAGCGCCTCGCGAAAACGCCGTGTCAGATGCGGTGGCGCCGCGGCGAATTTCCTCTCGGCATCCTCGACCAGCCAATCCCAGGAATCGCCAACGCTCAGGCGCATTATGGCCGGATCGAGATCGCGAGCGAACGCCGGGTAAGCCCGGTCGAGCAGCACCTTGAGAAATGCCCGCTCCTCTTTTCTTCCGCCGGTCAGACGAGCACGCGCGCCGGGGAAGGACGTTGCCGGCGTCAGAGCATAGATCAGAACCGGCTTGTCGGGCCGCTTCGAGACGGCGATGAGGGAAAGGCGATCCGGCGTCGCAACGGCCGCCTTACGTTCCGGCTCGTCTAGGAAGCTGACGACGCGCCCCTTGTTCTGATGGGAGACCGCATGGCCGTTGGCGACGTAATAGATAACGAGAGGCCGCTCACCGTCTTCCGACATACGGCGCGCGACTTCCTTCGCCACGATGGTCTTTCCCAGACCGACTTCATCGGCCACGAGAAAGCGTCGGCGCCCGCCTTGATTCGCAAAGGCGGATAGCGCGGCATCGACGGCCGCTGTCTGGAACGGCTTGGGGACGCTCACCGACGCTTCCCCCTCCGCTCTTCGCCGAGGCCGACCCGCAGCTTGCCCCAAAGCTCCTCGAAGCGCCGCAGCATCGCAGCGGTTTGCGGGTCTTCCTGGCCGGCCTGTTCCAGCACCGCCGGCAGGTATTCTGAAACGCGGCGTTCGATTTCGCGAAACTTGTTCTGATCGCGCGACCAGGCCGCGAGCATCTCCTCCAGCGTCGGCAGTGCGGGGTCAAGCGCTGGATTTGCACCGGGGGCTGCACGATCCTGTTGCTTCTCGATCGTCCAGTCATCCTCCCCATCGCGGCCGTCGTCAGCCAACAGTCCTGCCAGCCAGAGAAGAAAGCCCCTCGCTCCCAGAAATCGCACGAAGGCCGCACGATCGCGCTCTTCGCCGAAAGGCGGGTCGGCAGGGGCGCGCTGCAGCCAGGAAAGCCCCTTCGCACCGCGGCTGACACGCAAGCGCACGAATTCGCTCCGTTCGGCAGGAAGCGTCGACCCAAGCGCCACCGTCGTCTGTCGCCGCGGCCATGCTTTGAGTTCGCCGTGCAAGGCACCGACTTCGAGCAGGATGTCGGCTTCCTCGGGATGCGGTCCATCGGGATAGAGATCGGAACCATGGACGAGACGGATTTCATCCCCGTCGATGCTGAGCGTGCTCGCCCACCGCGCTGCGACCTGCGCCCGAGCTCGCTCGAGCGCTTCTTCTTCCAGCGCCGCGGCGTCCGGCTGATATTCGGTATCCGGCGCCTCGACAATCCGCGCCGAGTCGAGCAACGCCTTCAGACCTTTCTCCAGAGCCTCGGTAATCTGCAACTCGGCGATGACCTCCGCGTTGCGGCCCGTCCACGCCCGCATGGTGGCGTTCGCGCTTCCGAGCCATAGGGTCCGCTTTCGTCCCGCGCGCACGAACAGCAATTTGGCATGGAGGCCTCGGCCGATCTCTGCCTCCTCGTCATCCGCAGTGTCTGCGTCAGATGCCGATCCGGTGTTCGCCTGCTCCGGCTCCGGGTCGCCGATGGGATAATCCGGCGCATCCAGCGCCAACAAATCGTCGAACGAGGAGAGCGACGGGCCGACCCGCTCGATCTCGCGCATGGTCGTTAGCAGCACGCGACGGGCGGGCTTCGGCCCCTTCGACACTTGTCCGGCCAAGAAATTCTTGTCGATGAACGGGCTAACGACGACGATTTCATCGGCCCCTGCCGGTGGAGCTGGAGCTTGCAGGCCTCCTGTCCCCGTAGACCAGCGAATTCGCTCGACGCGCACGCCGGCGGGCGCTCGCCACGGGATCTTCGTAACCGCAGTCGCGAGGGAAGCAGGCCGGACGCCCTTCAGCTCGGCACGCTCAGCTAACGCGCGTGCCAGATCGCCTGCCCCGGAGATGGGGCCTCCGCCATTCTCCCCTGACACCAGCAGAAGCCCGATGTCGCGGTTGACGCACTCGGTGAGATTTCGGCTTCCGATCCAGAGCCGCCAGCCGGTCTCGCCGCTTTCGCTCCGCGTCCGTATCAGCGCTGCCTTGGGATGCCAGCTATGGGTCGCTTCGTCGAAATCGACTTCCCGCACGAATTGGTCCAGCACCGCCGCGATCCGCGGCGTTCGCCGCATCTTCGCAAGCCGACCGCGCTGGATGATGATCCGCACCTTGCCGCGCAGGCGTTCAACGGCATCGGCGAAATCGGAGGGGCTCCCTCGCCCCGCCTCATTGTCCTTGCCGGCGAGGGCTAGCAAGGCCGCGCCGATGGATCCAAGGTCTGCCGAATAAGACGCCAGCAACGCCAATTCGACATTCTCGTCAGGACCGGGACGCAGGCCTTCCAGAAACGAAAGAGCTGGCCAACTGTCGATCGCGCCGCTCATTCGGGATCAGCCAGATCGTCGAGAAGCGTACTGACCTGCTGCCACCGGTAATGGAGGGGGCCGGCCAAGCCATGTTCATCGCTCGACCACTCGAGTCGCCGCGCCCGCCCATTGGGGGTCGGCGCAAGCCGTGCGCGCGGTCCCTTGCGCGCCTCGGCTGCGGTATAGACGTCAGAAAGCGCGACAGGATTCCCCGATCCCGCAGCAATCCAGTCCCTCGTCGCCGTCACCACAGCACGCAATTTCGCCGGCAGAGACCCAATGTCCGCTTCGAGCGCCGCTACATCGAGCCCGGCTGCGATCGGACCCTGCTCCGCGAGGATAACCCCGAGATGCTCGCGGTGACGGGCCGAGATTTGCCGCTTGTCGTCGATCTCGACAATCCGCTCCAGCAACGCGTCGTAGACGGCGCGGCCGATGCCCGCGAGACTAGCTGCCTGCCGCGCGCGGATGAGCGGGCCATGATCTGCGCTGGCGACGGCGTATGTTTCGTCGGCCCACATCTCTGCAGGAGCCGCTGCCTCGGTCCTGACAAGCCTTGCCAGCAGCGACAGTTCACGGCCGCCATTGCCGCGCAACTGCGCTAGGCGCTCACGCAGGAACCCGGCCTCCGCCTCCTTCAGACGAAGCGAGATATGTCCGCTCTGCCAATTCTTCGGACGATCGGGAAGTCGCACAAAAGGCGGCTCGAAGCTCAGGAGAGGCTGACCATCGTCGTCGCTGGGCGAGCCGACGGTCTTCAGTAAACGATGCGCCTGTCCACGAGAAATCGTCCGACCGTCCAGTCGCGGACGCAAGATCCCCCAAACCGCAAGCGCGTTCCAATAGACGGTGGACGGCGGTTGACTTGAGGGGTTTGGAAAGACGCGGCCGCCGATCACCTGGGCTTCGCCCTTGGCTTTCAGCCGTCCTGCGAGCAGTCTCTCGCGTTCACGCAAGGCGCGCTGCGCAGCCGGTCCGATTATACCCGCGAGATCCTCGAACAACCAGGGTACGAACAACGCGTAACGCGCGCGGGTATGCAGGACCGAGGTACCGGGAAAGAAGTGGTCGGCGTATCGCTGGTGTATCGTCAGGAAGCCAATCTCGTCGCGCACGCCCATGGACTCTTCGTCCATCTGCGCCTTCGCGCGAGCGAGCGCTTCACGCGAGAGATAGGTCCAGCCAAGCGCAGGTTCGATCGCCGGTGCGCGTCTTGTTCGGGATCGTTTCGCCGCCTGTCGCAATGCCTTAGCTCCGGAACCAGGACAGCGGCGGGACGGTCAACTTATTGCCGAAAGGCACGACATCCGTGAACTCGATCCAGGCGAGTTGGAAAGCATCAGCCATGCGCGACCTTTCCGACACTTCGCGCCAGCCATGTCGGGAGCTGCGGCGCCGCTGCGACCAACTCGTTGAATGCAGTGGGTGCAAGCTTCCGCTTCAGGGTTTGGAGAGCTGCCTCTGCCCCATCCGGTCCTAACCACGCCAGGGCTCGTATCGCCTCGCCCACGGGCCGCTGAGCCAGGGTGAGTTGCCATCGTGGCGCGTGGCGAAGCTCGACGATCTGCTTTCCAAGTCTCATCTTCCTGGAGCGCCCCGATGTCAGATAGACCGACCGGGCCGGCACCTGTGCGGTAAGTCCAAGACGGTTAGCAGCAGCCGCGCCGCTCGAGACGATGACCTCACCGCGCTGAGCAGCGATTGCCTCTACTGCCTGCTCCACTGACGGAGCCCTCGTACCAAACCGGCTAGTAACGGGCAGCAGGTACACACCCCGTCCAGCCCGAAGCAGTTGCCTCCGCTCGGCAAGGCGCGACAGAGCCTGATCCACCGCCGCCCGGCTTCCGAGATGGAGCAAGCTCTTGGCTGCGAGCGGCGTACCTTCAGGCAGCCCCTTCGCGTGCGAAAGAATCTGTTCGGTCAAGCGTTGCATGGCCATCCCCCTGTCAGAAATATGCGCGGATTTCTGACACTCTGCAATACGCGTGACTGCGGCCTTGTGCGGAGAGCACCCCATTTTACGAATGGGGTTGGCACCGATTGAAAGGGGAAAGTCTTCCCCTGTGGCCGAGCCCATCGGTCTCTGCCGACCCCTTCTGCGGGGAGACCCCGCAACGCCCCTGAGAGTGAGAGTGTGGACGGGTTCTCCGTGACGGGTTGAGGGTTGGAGGAGAGGCCTCCGGCGCCCGTCATGGAGACTAGCCATGACCCATGTGGAGATTCTGGACGCCGCTCTCGATCGCGCTGACGGCTACAAAGTGGATGTGAGCCGCGGCCAGCGGATCGGCCGGGTATCGTCAGAATGGTTCTCGCGGCCGGCGGACGAGCGTTACCTGTCCCTGTCGGACCTCTATGCCGCCGTTCGTGGCCGGACCGAACGGAGCCGTACCCGAACCGTCGAGAGTGCGGCGATCCGGGTAGACGCCAGCCGCGACGATGCCGAGCGCCTGGCGCTTATACTGCCCGGGTCGGATGCGCCGATCGAGCCCACCCATTGGAGCTTCGGCCAGCTCGCCGGCCTGGTCGGAGCGCCGGCGGCCTATTTGCGCCAGCTTCCGGCGCCGCTGGCCGGCATCAATCTGCAGTACGGCCTGACTTCTCATCGCGCCGAGCAGGTGAAGACGCTCGAGATCGAAGATGGCCGCGTTGAGCTGCGCGCCGTTACCGGGCCCGACTACGGCCGCATCTTCGACCACGAGTTGGTCGCGGCCGTGCAGCGCATTGCCGGCAATGGCACCGGCGACACCCGCTGGAAGGTGCCGGGCGTCCTCGACTGGTCGACCGGCATCTACAATCCGCGCGTCGACATCACCCAGGACACGACCACGCTCTATGCCTCCGATCGCGACGTCTTCCTCTTCCTGGTCGACGACCTGAACCCGATTGAAGCCGGTCGGCTGCCCGATGGCTCGCCCGACCTCTACTTCCGCGGCTTCTATTGCTGGAATTCCGAAGTGGGCGCCAAGACGCTCGGCATGGCCAGCTTTTATCTTCGTGCCGTTTGCCAGAACCGGAACTTGTGGGGCGTCGAGGATTTCGAGGAGATCACCATCCGCCACTCGAAATACGCCGCCTCGCGCTTCGCGCATGAGGCGGCACCGGCGCTGACTCGCTTCGCCAATTCTTCGCCGATGCCCTTCGTCAACGGCATCAGGGCGGCGCGGGAAAAGATTGTGGCCCGCACCGACGAAGATCGCAGCGACTTCCTGCGCAAGCGCGGCTTCTCGAAGACCGAGACGGCAAAGATCATCGAGACAGTGCTGGCCGAAGAAGGCCGTAAGCCCGAAAGCGTGTTCGATTTCGTGCAGGGCATCACCGCGGTCGCCCGCGACAAGACCCAACAGGACGCGCGGCTCGTTCTCGAGGCGCGGGCCAAGAAGCTTCTCGATCGGGCAGCCTGACCCACAGAAAGCCGGAGACACGGCTTTACGAGTCTCCGGCTCCGTGCCGTTCCCTCTTTCCTGATCGTCGGTCCCGCGGCGCTGCGCTTCGTGACGAGTTGATGCCGAGAGAGAGGCTTTCGGCGCTCGTCGCGGAGTACATCCCGATGGCTACCACTGTTCAGAAGATCACCCTCTCGCCCTCGCGCGACATTCCCTTCAACAAGCTCTTGCTCTCTCAGTCGAACGTCCGGCGGGTGAAGGCCGGCGTCTCCATCGAGGAGCTGGCCGACGATATCGCCCGCCGCGGCCTGTTGCAGGGCCTCAGCGTGCGCGCGGTCACCGACCAGACCGGCGCCCCGACCGGCATGTTCGAGATCCCGGCCGGAGGCCGGCGCTACCGGGCGCTAGAGCTACTCGTGAAGCAGAAGCGTCTCGCCAAGACCTCGCCGGTGCCGTGCATCGTCCGCGACAGCGGCATCGCCGAGGAGGACTCGCTCGCCGAGAATGTCCAGCGCGCGCCGTTGCACCCTCTCGACCAGTTCCGGGCCTTCCTGGCGCTGCGCGAGAAGGGGCAGTCCGAGGAAGATATCGCCGCCGCCTTCTTCGTCTCGGTCAACGTGGTGAAGCAGCGCCTGAAGCTGGCGTCGGTCTCGCCGGCGCTGCTCGACGTCTATGCCGAGGACGGCATGACGCTCGACCAGCTCATGGCCTTCACCGTCTCCGGCGACCACGAGCGCCAAGAGCAGGTCTTCGAGCGCCTGAAGGCTTCCTACGACAGGCAACCCTACGTCATCCGCCGGATGCTGACTGAGGGCGCGGTCCGCGCCTCCGACAAGCGGGCGCAGTTCATCGGTCTCGACGCCTACATCGCGGCCGGTGGCACGGTCCTGCGCGACCTGTTCCAAGGCGACGATGGCGGCTGGCTGCAGGATGTTCCGCTCGTGGACCAGATGACCGCCGACAAGCTGGAGGCGGACGCCGAGGTGGTCGCCGCCGAAGGCTGGAAGTGGATCGAAGTCGCGCCGGACTTCGCCTACGGCCATGCCTTCGGTATGCGCCAGCTTCGTGGCGAGGCCGTCGCGCTGACCGCCGAGGAGGAGGCAAGCCGCAACGCGCTTCAGTCCGAGTTGGACCGCCTTTCGGACGAATATCAGGACGCCGACGAGCTTCCGGATGAAGTGGATGAGCGCCTGTCGGAGCTGGAGACGCTGATCGAGGGTTTCGACAACCGTCCCGTGGTGTTCGACGCCGCCGAGATCGCTCGCGCCGGCGCTTTCGTCAGCATCGGCGCCGACGGTCAGCTTCGCGTCGAGCGGGGCTACGTCCGACCGGAAGACGAATTGCCGGCCGAGCCTGCGTCCGAGCCGGACGCGGACGGCGACGATGAACGCGCTATGGCCGCTGGCTACGAGGGCGACGAAGCCGTCATGACGGCGGAGCCCGACGCCGAGCCGGAGGAGGATGAGGGTCTCTCGCCCATATCCGACCGCCTGATGACCGAGCTGACCTCGCACCGGACGCTTGGCCTGCGCCACGCGCTGGGCGAGCGGCCGGACGTTGCCTTCGTCGCTGCCCTGCACGTTCTGACGCTGAAGACCTTCTACCACTACGGCTCGGATAGCTGCCTCGACCTCGATTTGAAGAGTGTCAGCTTCGGGACGCAGGCGCCGGGGCTAAACGACAGCGCATCGGCTGAGGCGATCCGCGTGCGCCACGAAAGCTGGTCGAAGGCGCTTCCCAAGGAATCGGCCGATCTCTGGGACGCGCTGCGGGAATGGGACGGCGACAGCCAGGCGGGCTTGTTCGCCCACATCGTCAGCCTCTCGGTGAACGCCGTGTATGAGCCCTGGAACCGGCGGCCCCGTGCTGCCGCCCATGCCGACCGGCTGGCCCAGACGGTCGACCTCGACATGGCGGCGGCCGGGTGGAAGCCGACCGTGGACAACTTCCTCGGCAGGGTGACGAAGGCTCGCATTCTTCAGGCGGTTTCCCAGGCGAAAGGGCAGCGCGCCGCCGATCGGATCGAGCATCTGAAGAAGGGCGACATGGCAGCGGAAGCGCAGACGCTGCTCGCCGATACCGGCTGGTTGCCCGAACCGTTGCGCACCGCCGATCGGGGCGCGTCGAATGTCGAGCCCACCGTGAGCAACGAATCTGTTGAGGCGGTCGAACAATCGACGGCAATCGGCGGCGAAACGGCCATGGCGCCGATAGATGCCGAGCGAATTATTTATTTTTATCAGCGAGTTAGATCGTGCTCTAGCGTAGTTTTGGATACGCCCGGATAGGCGAAAATCATTCCCACTCGATGGTCCCGGGAGGCTTCGAGGTCACGTCGTAGACCACGCGGTTGACGCCCTTGACCTCGTTGACGATGCGCGTCGCCACGCGGCCGAGGAAGGCCATGTCGAACGGGTAGAAATCCGCCGTCATGCCGTCCACCGAGGTCACGGCGCGCAGGCCGACCACGTAGTCATAGGTGCGGAAATCGCCCATCACGCCCACCGTCTTCACCGGCAGGATGACGGCGAAGGCCTGCCAGATCTCGTCATAGAGGCCGTGGCGGCGAATCTCTTCGAGGTAGATTTCGTCGGCGAGGCGCAGAATGTCGAGCTTCTCGCGGCTGATCTCGCCGGGGCAGCGAATGGCGAGGCCCGGCCCGGGGAAGGGGTGGCGGCCGACGAAGACTTCCGGCAGGCCGAGCTCACGGCCAAGCGCGCGCACCTCGTCCTTGAAAAGCTCACGCAGCGGCTCGACGAGCTTCATGTTCATCCGCTCGGGCAGGCCGCCAACATTGTGGTGGCTCTTGATCGTCACCGAGGGGCCGCCGGTGAAGCTGACGCTTTCGATCACGTCGGGATAGAGCGTGCCCTGGGCCAGGAAGGCCGCGCCGCCGACCTTCTTCGCCTCGTCCTCGAACACCTCGATGAACAGCTTGCCGATGGTCTTGCGCTTCACCTCGGGGTCGGTGACGCCTTCCAGCGCGCCGAGGAACATCTCGGAGGCGTCCACATGCACCAGCGGGATGTTGTAGGCGTCGCGGAACAGGGTGACGACCCGCTCGGCCTCACCCAGGCGCAGCAGGCCGTGGTCGACGAACACGCAGGTCAGCTGGTCGCCGATCGCCTCATGGATCAGCACCGCCGCCACCGAGGAATCGACGCCGCCGGAGAGGCCGCAGATCACACGCCCCTCGCCCACCTGCTCGCGGATGCGGCGGATGGATTCCTCGCGATAGGCCTTCATCCCCCAGTCGCCGCGCGCGCCGGCGATCTTGCGGACGAAATTGCGGATCAGCGCCGCGCCATGGGGAGTATGCACCACTTCCGGGTGGAACATGGTGGTGTAGATGCGGCGTGCCTCGTCCACCGCGATGGCGAAGGGCGCGTTCTCGGAGGTGGCCACCACCTCGAAACCTTCCGGCAGGCGGGTCACGCGGTCGCCATGGCTCATCCAGACGGGATAGCGCTGGCCGACTTCCCACACGCCGTCATAGAGCGCGCTCGGCTTGTGCACCGTCACCTCGGCGCGGCCGAATTCGGCGGCATGGCCGCCTTCCACCTCGCCGCCGAGCTGCAGCGCGCAGGTCTGCTGGCCGTAGCAGATGGCGAAGATCGGCACACCAAGCTCGAACGCCTCCTGCGGCGCGCGCGGGCTGCCTGCGTCCATCACCGAGGCCGGGCCGCCGGAGAAGATGATGCCGACCGGATTGAGCCGCCGCACCGCCTCGGCCGCGCTCTGGAACGGCACGATCTCGGAATAGACCCCCTCCTCGCGCACGCGGCGGGCGATGAGCTGGGTGACCTGCGAGCCGAAATCGATGATGAGGATGGTGTCGTGCTCGGCGGTGGCGGCGGTCGGTTCAAACTGGGTCATGACGGGCTCTATCTGGCGGGCTCTGTCTTGTGGCTTTCGGCGGCGCGGGCGGTCTCTGTTGCGTTCATTTATCCGGCTTGCTCACCGCGCACCATCAGGCTGATGAAGAAGCCATCAGTGCCGGTGCGGCGCGGCGTCAGCAGCAGCCCCTCGGGCCGCTCCAGCGCGGCGGCGCGTAGCGTCATGCCGCGCTCGCCCAGCGCCAGCACCATCTCGGCCGGCGGCACGAGACGGAAGGCGGGGTGGCGGTCGAGGAAGCCGCGCACCTGGCCGACATTCTCCTCGTCGAGCAGCGAGCAGGTGACATAGGCAAGACGCCCGCCGGTCTTCACATAGCGCGCGGCATTGTCGAGGATCGACGCCTGCTCCTTCATCCGCTCGGCGAGCGCGCCGGGGCGCATCCGCCATTTGGCGTCGGGGTTGCGGCGCCAGGTGCCGGTGCCGGTGCAGGGGGCATCGACCAGCACGAGGTCCATGCGGTCCTCAAGGTCTTCCAGCACGTCGGCCTTGCCGCGCGGCGAGCGGACCTGGACATTGTGGGCGCCGGCACGTTGCACCCGCTCGTGGATGGGCGCGAGGCGGCGCAGATCGTCGTCATAGGCGTAGAGCTGGCCGGCGCCGTCCATCAGCGCGGCCAGTTCCAGCGTCTTGCCGCCGCCGCCGGCACACAGATCTAGCACCTGCCCGCCGCGCGGCGGCGCGGCGAGGATGGCGGCGATCTGCGAGCCCTCGTCCTGAATTTCCACCAGCCCCTTGAGATAGGCGGGCTCGGAGGTCAGCGGCGGCGCCTTGCCGTCGGCTTCCAGCGCGATGCGCAAAGCCAGCGGCGACCAGCGGCCGGGAGCGGGCGACAGGTGCGCGATCAACTCGCCCGCCTTGTCGACATCGCCCTTCAGCGAATTAACCCGGAGGTCGAGCGGCGCGCGCTCGGCCAGCGCCGCGCCTTCCTCGGCGCGGGCTTCGCCGAACACGGCGGCGAGCGGCGCGTCGAGCCATTCAGGGTAGTCGCCGCGCACATGCGCCGGAGCGTCGTCGAGCGAGGCCTCCGCCAGGCTTGCGTGCTCGGCCTCGCTCAGCGGCGGCGGGGCAAAACGGGAGCCGTCGCACAGCGCCGCGATAGCGCTTGCGTCGAGTCCGCGGGCGACCTTAAGCATGCCGAGAACCAGCCCGCGCGGGCTCTCTTCCCCCATCCGCTCGCCCATGACCCAGGCGGCGGAGGCGCGCCGGCGCAGCGTGTCATAGACCAGCGAGGCCAGCGCCGCGCGATCGCCCGATCCGGCAAAGCGGTGGCTGCGGCCCCAGTCTTTCAGCACGTCGGCGGCCGGGCGGCGTTCGGCGAGGATCGTGCCGATCACCTCGATAGCGGCGGATAGCCTGGCAGCCGGCGTCATTTGAACTCCAGTATCAAAAAGGGCGTCACGGCAGGGCCGGCGCCAGCAGGATCGCCAGCGCGAACATGACCCACATCGCGAGCAGCACCAGCGCGCCGAAGGCGAAGGCGCCGAAGCGCCAGCCAATATGGTTGCTGGTCACATAGACGAAGGCGTGGACGATGCGGCTGAGCACGAACAGCCACGCCAGCACATGGAAAAAGTCGCTCGTCTGGCGCGTCGCCAGCGCCAGAATGACCAGCGCATAGAACAGCACCGGCAGTTCGAACTGGTTGCGGAAGCAGTTGCTGGCCTGCCGCACCTTCGGCGGCCAGCCTCTGTCATCAAGCACCACCTCCTCGCGGACGAGACCGCCCGCGCGGATGGCGGCGAGACGCACCGCCCCAAGCCGGAACAGCACGACAAAAGTGAGGGCGACCTGCACGAACACGGGCAGCAGAGTGGCAGTGACGTACATGGATCAGCCCTCCCTCATCGGTTGCGCGAAACCCGGCGCTCAGACAGCGCCGGGGTAGTTCGGGCTTTCCCGGGTGATGGTCACGTCGTGGACATGGCTCTCGCGCAGCGAGGCGCCGGAAATGCGCACGAACTTCGCCTTCTCGCGGAAATCCTGCAACGTGGCGCCGCCGACATAGCCCATGGCGGCGCGCAGGCCGCCGGCGAGCTGGTGCAGCACGCCGCCGACCGGGCCCTTATAGGCCACCTGCCCCTCAATGCCTTCCGGCACGAGCTTCAGCGTGTCCTTCACCTCGGCTTGGAAATAGCGGTCGGCCGAGCCACGCGCCATGGCACCCACCGAGCCCATGCCGCGATAGGATTTATAGGAGCGGCCCTGGTAGAGGTAGACCTCGCCCGGGCTCTCATCCGTGCCGGCCAGCAGCGAACCGATCATGGCGCAGTCGGCGCCGGCGGCCAGCGCCTTGGCCAGATCGCCCGAGAACTTGATGCCGCCATCGGCGATGACGGGCACGTTGCTCTTCCGCGCCGCTTCCACCGCGTCGAGGATGGCGGTGAGCTGCGGCACGCCGACGCCGGCGACGATGCGGGTGGTGCAGATCGAGCCCGGGCCGATACCGACCTTGATCGCGTCCGCGCCGGCATCGATCAGCGCCTGCGTGCCCTCGGCGGTGGCGACGTTGCCGGCGAGGATCTGCACGCTGTTGGACAGCGTCTTGATGCGGCTCACCTGGTCGAGAACCTTGCGCGAATGGCCATGCGCGGTGTCGACCACGACGAGATCGACGCCGGCCTCGATCAGCAGCTCGGCGCGACGATAGCCGTCTTCGCCGACCGTGGTGGCGGCACCGACGCGCAGGCGGCCCTGCTCATCCTTGGCGGCGTTGGGGTTGGTGACGGCCTTTTCCATGTCCTTGACGGTGATCAGGCCGACGCAGCGGCCTGCATCGTCCACCACCAGCAGCTTCTCGATCCGGTGGGTGTGCAGCAGGCGCTTGGCTTCGGCCTGGTCGACGCCCTCGCGCACCGTGATCAGCCGCTCCTTGGTCATCAGCTCGGAGATCGGCTGCGCCGGATTGGTGGCGAAGCGCACGTCACGATTGGTGAGGATGCCGGCCAGCTTGCCAGAGCGCCCGTTCGGGCCGCGCTCGACCACCGGGATGCCTGAAATGCCGTGGTTCTTCATCAGCGCCAGCGCGTCGGCCAGCGGCTGGTCGGGATGGATAGTGACGGGGTTCACCACCATGCCGCTCTCGAACTTCTTGACGAGGCGCACATGCTCGGCCTGCACCTCGGGATCGAGGTTGCGGTGGATCACGCCGAGGCCGCCGGCCTGCGCCATCGCGATGGCGAGGCGCCATTCGGTGACGGTATCCATGGCCGAGGAAAGAATAGGGATGTTGAGCGAGATGGTGCGCGTCACCCGCGAGCGGATGTCGACTTCACCGGGCATGACATCGGACAGGCCGGGCTTCAGCAGCACGTCGTCGAAGGTAAGCGCTTCCCGCGCGAGGCCGTCATAGACCGACATCGCCAACTCCCGATTGGGGGCAAGGGGAGCATGGCTCCGTACCCGCCCGATGAATGGATGGACGAAGCGGGAAGGCTTGGCAGAGAACGCCCGCTCGCTTCGAGTTGGCGAGGGCTCATACCATGGCCCGTCACGCTTTCCTAGGCATCTATCTCTGTGTCTGGCGCATTGCCGCTGCGCGCCGCACGGCCCCTGCGTAACCCGCCGGTGATGACAGATTTGTGCGTGCGATATCGATCGCCGGATGGCGGCGCCAGCGTTATAGCCGGAACCCGCCTGTCTCTCCCCCGCCCCGCGAATCCGGACCGGCCCGTGCGCTCCGAACGTCTCGTCCCGCTCATCGTCGCCTGCGCGCTGTTCATGGAGCAGCTCGATTCAACGGTGATCGCCACCTCCCTGCCCGCCATTGCGGCCGACCTCAACGAGGACCCGATCGCGCTGAAGCTGGCGCTGACCTCCTACCTGCTGAGCCTCGCTGTTTTCATTCCGGCGAGTGGCTGGTTCGCCGACCGATTCGGCTCGCGAACGGTGTTCCGCGCCGCCATCGTCATCTTCAGCGCCGGCTCGCTGCTCTGCGGCCTTGCCCAGGCGCTGCCGGACTTCGTCGCCTACCGCATCCTGCAGGGCATGGGCGGGGCGATGATGGTGCCGGTGGGGCGCCTCGTCATCCTACGCACCGTACCGAAGGAGGAACTCGTCTCGGCGCTGGCCTGGCTCACCATTCCGGCGCTGCTGGGGCCGGTAATCGGCCCGCCGCTCGGCGGCTTCATCACCACCTATTTCGACTGGCGCTACATCTTCTTCCTCAACCTGCCGATCGGCCTGCTGGGCTTCGTGCTGGTCAGCCGCTTCATTCCCGACATTCGCGAACCGAACGTGCCGCCCTTCGACATCAAGGGCATGATGCTCTCCGGCCTCGGGCTCGCGGGCCTCGTCTTCGGCTTCGCGCTGCTGGGCCAGCATGCGGTGGCCCCCTCGATCGCCTTCGCCGTCATCGGCGTTGGCGCGGTGTCGATGGGGTTCTATGTCCGCCATGCGCGGCGAACGATAAAGCCGATCCTCGATCTCGCGCTGCTGAAGATTCCCACCTTCTTCGCAGGCGTGGTCGGCGCCTCGCTGTTCCGGGTCGGCATCGGCGCCCTGCCCTTCCTGCTGCCGCTACTGCTGCAGCTCGGCTTCGGCCTGAGCCCCTTCGCCTCAGGCATGATCACCTTCGCCTCGGCCGCAGGGGCGATGACGATGAAATTCACCGCCGCCCCCATCATCAGAACCTTCGGCTTCCGTCGGGTGCTGGTGGTGAACTGCGTCATCGCGGCGGCGTTCATCGCGGTCGGCGCGCTGTTCCGGCCGGACATGCCCTATCTGCTGCTGATCGGCGCGCTGCTGCTCGGCGGCTTCTTCCGCTCGCTGCAATTCACCAGCACCAACGCGCTTTCCTATGCCGACATCCCCTCCGAGGCGATGAGTCGGGCCACCAGCTTCGCCAGCGTGGCGCAGCAGGTGTCGATTTCCACCGGCGTCGCGGTGGCGGCGCTGGTGCTCGACCTCATGCGCGGCTGGCGCGGCGATGGCACCATCGCGCTCGGCGATTTCAGCGTCGCCTTCCTGGTGGTGGCGGGAATCGCGGTGTGTTCGGTGTTCTTCTTCCTGCGCCTACCGGCCGATGCCGGCGCCGAACTCGCGCGGCGCCGGGTGAAGCCGGCGCAGGTCCCCGCGCCCGCTGGCGAGATGGGCAGCGCGGGCTAATCGACGGCGGACGCCGGATCGGTCGCCGCTTGTCGGCCCCTGAACCCCGTCGCCACCACATAGAGCTCGGACGAATCCGCCCGGCTCGCCTGCGGCTTGATGTGGCGCACGGCGGTGAAGTCGCGCTTCAGCTCGGCGAGGAGCGTGTTTTCCGTACCGCCCTGGAACACCTTGGCGATGAACGCCCCGCCCGGGGCCAGCACCTGGCGGGCGAAGTCGATCGCCAGTTCCACCAGCCCGACGATCCGCAGATGATCGGTCGCCCGGTGCCCTGTGGTGTTGGCCGCCATGTCCGACATGACAAGGTCGGCGTCGCCGCCGAGCATCTCCTTGAGCCGCGCCGGCGCCTCGTCGGTGAGGAAGTCCATCTGGGCGAAGTCGACGCCGGTGATCGGGTCGATCTCCAGAAGGTCGATGGCGACGATGTGCCCCCGGCCCTCCTCCATCTTCATCCGCTTTGCCGCCACCTGGCTCCAGCCGCCGGGGGCGGCGCCGAGATCGACCACGCGCAGGCCGGGGCGCAGAATCTTCAGCCGGTCATCGATCTCAATGAGCTTGAAGGCGGCACGCGAGCGCCAACCTTCGCGCTTGGCACGCGCGACATAGGGGTCGTTAAGCTGGCGCTGCAGCCATTTCTGCGAGGAGGAACTGAGCGAGCGGGCCTTTTTGAGCCGCACCTTGAGCGGCCGCGCCTCGCCGCCCTTGCCGGGCTGGGGCTTGTCGATCACGTCGGGGCTCCAGCCCTCTGACGCCACACACCGTCGGCACGCATCAATTCCACCAAAATTCCTTCCCGCAGGCCGCGATCGGCGACGCGCAGACGGTCGCAGGGAAAAGCCCGGCGCACCGATTCCAATATTGCACAGCCGGCCAGTACCAGATCGGCGCGCTCGACGCCGATACAGGGATTGGCGGCGCGCTCGGCGAACGGCATGGCGAGCAGCCGGTCGACCACCACCCGCACCTGCTCGGCACCGAGCCAGGTACCATCAACCTGCGAGCGATCATAGCGCGGCAGGTCGAGATGCACGCCGGCAATCGTCGTCACGGTGCCCGAGGTGCCGAGCAGGTGCAGCCGGCCGCAATTATGCGGCCCCACCGCGGACACGAAGCCGGCGAGGTGGGGGGTGAACTCGTTGACCATCGCCTCGAAATCGTCGCGCGTCACCTTCACGCCACCATGGCGCTCGGCCACCGTGACCACGCCGAGCGGCACCGACACCCAGGCGCGGATCACCGCCGCCGGCGGGCCGCCATCGTGCGTCTCCACCCGGTCGAGCCAGACCACTTCGGTTGAGCCGCCGCCAATGTCGAACAGCACCGCCCCGTCCGAGGTGGGATCGACCAGCGGCGTGCAGCCGGACGCCGCCAGCCGGGCCTCGGTCTCGCGGTCGACGATCTCCAGTTCCAGCCCGGTCTCGCGGGCGACGCGGTCGATGAACGCCTCGCCATTGACCGCCGTGCGGCAGGCCTCGGTGGCGATCAGCCGACGATCGACGATATGGCGCGATTCGATCTTGGAGGCACAGACCTTCAGCGCCTCGACCGCGCGGTCCATCGCCGCCTCGCCCAGCCGGCCGGAGCCGATCAGTCCCTCGCCCAGCCGGACGATGCGCGAGAAGGCGTCGACGACGCGAAAGCCGCTGCCGGTCGGGCGAGCGACGAGGAGCCGGCAATTATTGGTGCCTAGGTCCAGCGCGGCATAGCAGGGGTCATTGTTGCGCGGGCGCGCATTCGATCGCGGGTCGCGCCCCGCCGCACCGGAGGGCGCGCCGCCACAGGCCGGCCCACCGCCCTGGCGATGGCGCGCACGCGCCGGGGGCCGCTCGTCGCGGGCCGACGTTTCCGTCACCCGCTCCCCGGCCCACATCTGGGTCTCGTCGACCATTTCAGTTTCCCCGGCCGAAGCCGTCGACCCGGCCGCGCAGAAAGGCGGCCCAGGCTCGCATTGTTCAACATCTCGGGCGAAATGTAACATTCGCGAGCGCTGGCGCAATCGACTTCATGGCAGCCCGGCGCGGGAGGCGGGGCTGGCGGCGCCGCAAAGGCCCGCAGGGCAAGGGCGCGCCGCCCGTGTCACCGCGGCGACAAGGGGGGGGGCCTCTTCTGCCCCCCGCGCCCCCTCGTACCGATTCGCGGCCGGCCGGAGGCCGGTTCAGCCCTTCAGCGCCGGCAGCGCCTGGGCGATGCCGGTGATCGGCAGGGTGACGTTCACGGTCTGGCCATTGGAGAGGACGAAGCTCGCCACCACTTCCTTGGCGGTGAGCAGTTCCTTGCCGAAGGCGTCCTCGAACGGGCCGATGGCCTCGCAGCCGCCGCGGCTGCAGGAGGCGTAGTCGATCTTGCGCGGCTTGCCCTTGCCGATGGTGATCTGCACGCCATCCTTCAGCCGTACGCCGAGCGGGGTGCGGACCAGATAGGTCGGCGTCCCGGCCTTGTCCTGGCCGACCTGCCAGAGCAGGACGGTCTTCTTGGACTTGGCCTCCGTCACCTTCATGGTGGCGACGCAGGTCTTCTTGGCGCTCTTCTCGACGCTCGCGCGGCAGGTCACGACCCAATTGTCATAGGTGGTGGTTTCGGTGCGGACCGGCGGCTTGCCGTTGGCCGGCGCCGTCTGTGCCAGGGCGGCGGGAATGCCGGCCAGAAGGCAGGGCACCAGCAGCAGTCCGGCGGTCCGTTTGGCGAAAGTGGTCATGATGTCCTCCGGCGGATATCCCGGGCCCGTCGACAGCGGCTCTGCGCCGCCGATCGACGCCGCGGGGTGAGAATCACGGGTCTGTTGTGCCATTGCGCGGGGCACATGGCGAGGGGCAGTGCCGAGAGACACAGGGCGCGCAGCAAGGCCCGCTCGCCGGCCTGAAGCGGCACGGATGCCGGCCGCCCCCTCGCCGCTGCGGCAGAGGCGCGGCTGGCTGCGCGGGCGCGCCTGCCCCCGATTGCCTTCTATAAAAAGCAAAGGGCCGGCCACGAGGGCCGGCCCAGGCTTAACTCGTTGGCACGCAGCCGGGGCCGCGCGCCAGCCGACAGGACTTACCAGCGGAACTTGACGCCGCCCTGGCCCGCCCAACCCTGGACATCGCCGAAATTGTATTCGCCGGTGCCGAACAGGGCCACGCTGCCATTGAGATCGGCGGTGAAGCCGAGGCCGGCATTGAACCAGGTGCCGTTAATGTCGCTGGTGAGCACGGTGCCCGCAACATTGGTCTTGTTGTCGCCCAGGAACTCAGAGTTCACGTTGAAGATCGCATAGGGCGTGATCGTCTGGCCGGTTTCCATGACGAAGGTCGACTGGACCTGCAGGCCCAGGCGGCCGATGAGGGATTCCGCGTCGCCCGGCGAGATGTAGGTGCCGATCGAGTCGTAGTAGGAATCCTGGCTGGCGCTGGCATAGGCAAGCTGGGCCTGCGGCTGGATCACCCACCCGTTCGACAGCTCGAAGCCGTAGCCCATCTCGATCGAACCACCCCAGACGGTCGCGTCGGTGTTCGCCGTCACGTTGCTGCTGGAGGCGATGTCGAGATCGAGCACGTCAACCTTGCCGACGAGGTCAGTGTAGAAGCCGGCACCGGGAACCAGGCCAACCTGGCGGATCGAGGCGTAGATACCCGCGTTCCAGCCATTGATGTCCATGCTGGAGCTGCCGCCCCAGGACGTCCAGTCGCCGCCCACGTCGACGTCCGACCAGCCATAGCCACCGAAGGCGCCGGCGGTGATGCGCCAGTCATTATAGTCGAAGGTGTAGTCGCCGCCGGCCTGCAGGCCCCAGGTCTGCTGCGAGAAGTCCCACCCGCCGCTGACATCGTAGGAGAGATCCGCACCACCGCCGCGGCCCCACATCTGGAACTTCGGCGCCGGCACCGGCTGGTAAGCAGGAGCCTTTTCCACGGAAGCCTGGGCCAGATCGGCGTTGCGGCCTTCAAGCTGGTCCTGCTGGCGCACCTCTCCAAGCCGCTTATGCAGCGTGTCGAGGCCGGCATAGAAGTGGCGCTGCATGGCGGAAGGCGCCGACGCATAGCCGGTGGCCTGGGCGGTGTAGCCCGCGCGCAGGTACCAGTCGCCGGCGCCCGTGTCCTCGCTGGACCGGCTGAAGGTCATCTCATTGTCAGGGTCCTGGTACAGGCGGTAGGAGAACGCGCCTGCCATGACCTCGCGCTCGCCGCTGACCGTGTTGCGCGCCAGCTGGAACGCATCATCCGGCGAGACGCCGCTTTCGGAGACATCAACCACCTTGATGCCTTGGCCCAGACCCGTGCCGGTGTAGATGCCTTCGCCGGGATTGGTGTTGTTCACGTAGATCGTCGTGGTGCTCTCGGCGGCGACATTGCCGTTGATGACCAGAACGTCGGTCGGGCTGTCCGAGGCGCCTAGGTAGGTATCGATCAGCAGGTTGCCGCCGCCGACATAGTCACCATTGATGGTCAGGCGATCGCCCGCTACGTCGATAGACTGGCCGTCCACCGTGAGGCCGCTGTGCAGGGCGATGGTGCCCTGGTTGATGAAGGTCGCGTCCGGCAGAAGCGGGTCGGGCTCGCTGCCTTCGGTGTCGGACAGCTCGACCTGGGTGTAGGCGAGGCCGGTGGCGGTGGTACCGGAGACATCCAGCACGCCGCCGGTCTGGTCCAGCCACCCAGCATCGGCACCGGTGTAGATGGAACGATAGCCCAGTTCGCCGTCCTGCGAGGCCTCGAGAACGAAGGTGCCAGTGTCGAGATCGGCATTGATGTCCGAGAGGCGGAGATAGGAGGTCGCGTCGACCGCCACCAGCCCGTCGATACCACTGTTGCCGTTGAAGTTCACCCAGCGCTGGGTGAGTTCGAGATAGGATCCCTCGGAGACGCCGAGCTGCTGGAAGCGCTCGACATCATCAAGCGACAGCGTGCTGCCATTGGTGACGCTGAGCGTGTCGAAGCCGCGACCGCCGTCAATTTCCCCACCGATGAAGAAATTGGAGTTCATGTTGTCGAGACCCGACAGCACGACCAGATCGTCGCCGCTGCCGCCGCGGATATTGTCGAGGGAGATCCAGCTCCCCTCCGCATCCGTGGCGGCGATGATGATGTCGTCATCCCCCGAGCCACCGTCGATGTCGTCGATGCGGATATCACCACCGTCGGCGTAGAGGGCAATCCGGTCGTCGCCCGAGCCGCCGTCAACATCATCGGCGCGGATGTCGCTGCGCCGGTCGGTCGCCGCCAGGATGATGGTGTCGTCGCCCCAGCCGCCATCGACGTCGTCGACACGGATGTCGCCGCCTTCCGAAGCCACCAGCGCGATCACGTCGTCGCCGCTGTTGCCGTCGATATCGTCGCCGGAAATCTCGCCGCCTTCGCTCGCCGCCAGAACGATCCGGTCGTCGCCGGACGAGAACCAGCCGCCGTCGCCGGA
>NZ_FMTP01000013.1 GCF_900100155.1 Ancylobacter rudongensis | reverse complement strand
TGCGTGACCCACGAGATGGGCTTCGCCCGCCAGGTCGCCAACCGGGTCATCTTCATGGATGCCGGGCAGATCATCGAGATGAACGAGCCGGAAGCCTTCTTCTCCAACCCGCAGCACGAGCGCACACGGCTGTTCCTCAGCCAGATCCTGCACTAGGCGGGGTTCCGCGAACAAAAATGGCCGGACCGCGCAGGCGGCCCGGCCATTTTTTGTGTCGGTTGGCACGTGTCAGTCGGCCGGTCCGGTCGCCACCGGCCTGTCGGAGGCGCCCCATTCGCTCCAGGAGCCGTCATAGAGCGCGGTGGGCGGAGCGCCGAGGCTTTCCAGTGCCAGCCAGAGAATGGCGGCGGTGACGCCGGAGCCGCAGCTGGTGATGACCGGCTTCGACAGGTCGATGCCGGCCGCCTCGACCGCCTTGCGGATCGTTTCCGGGTCCGCGAGATGGCCATTCTTAACCACCTGGGAAACCGGCAGGTTGCGCGACCCGGGAATATGGCCGGGGCGGACGCCGGCGCGCGGCTCCGGCGCCTCACCGCGGAAACGTTCGCCCGCGCGCGCGTCCAGAACCTGGGCGCGCCGATCGGCGAGGTGAGTGGCGACCTCGTCGATCGAGGCCACCCAGTCGCGGTCGAGTGTCGCGTCGAACCGGGCGGGGAGATAGGGCGCCTCGCCGGCCTCGGTCGGCCGACCCTCGGCGAGCCATTTCGGAAAACCGCCATCGAGAATGGCGACGTCCACGGCCCCGAAGGCGCGCAGCGTCCACCAGACGCGCGGGGCTGAGAACAGGCCCTGGGTGTCGTAGACCACGATCTTCATCTGCCGGCCGATGCCGAGCGACTCCATCGCCGCCCGGAACAGCGTCTCGCTGGGCAGCATGTGCGGCAGCGGGCTCGAAATGTCGGACATCGCGTCGATGTCGAAGAACACCGCGCCGGGAATGTGGGCCTTGAGATATTCCTCACGCCCCTTCCGGCCGGTCGCCGGCATATGCCACGAGCCATCGACGATGACCAGGTTCGGGGCGCCGAGATGGGCGGCGAGCCAGTCGGTCGAGACAAGGTAGGGGTTGGCAGGCAAGGCGGTATCCGTCATGGCGCACTCCAGGTGCCGCGCGGGCATCAGGCCCAGGCCAGCCGCACGCGGCGGTTCTGCTGGCCCTTCTTCTCGATCTTCGTCACCTGCACGGCGCCGATTTCGTCGAGGCTGCGCACATGAGTGCCGCCGCAGGGCTGGAGATCAAGCCCCTCGATCTCGACCAGGCGAACCTTGCCGGTCCCCATGGGCGGCTTAACCGCCATGGTCTTGACCAGACCGGGATTGGCGAGCAGTTCCTCATCGGAAATCCATCGCTCGCGCACGCTGGCGCCGGTCGCGATCATCTCGGCGAGCTTCGCGGTGACCGTGTCCTTGTCTAGCCCGCCTTCGGGAATGTCGAAGTCGAGGCGACTCTCCTCCTCGCCGATCGATCCCCCGGTGACGGGAAAGGGCAGGGCAACAGAGAGCAGGTGGAGAGCGGTGTGCATCCGCATCCGCTTGTGACGGGTGGACCAATCGAGCCGCAGCGTGACGGCTTCTCCCGGCTCAGGCAGCTCACAGCCGGTCACCGGAACATGGATGACGTCGAGCTTGGACGGGCTGTAGATCGCCGTTTCGATGGTGATCTCGCAGCCATCGGCCCTTGTCAGCGTGCCGCGATCGCCCGGCTGGCCGCCGCCATTGGCATAGAACACCGTCCGGTCGACGACGATCCCGCCTTCGGGCGTCACCGCCGTCACCACGGCGGATGTTTCCTGACAATAGGCGTCGTCGCGGAACAGAAGGAGGGTTGTCATCACACCAGCACGTTGGGCACGTCGACGCTGCGCTCAAGCCAACCCGGCACGGGCAGGCCCTTCTCGCGCAGGAAGGCGGGGTTGAAGAGCTTCGACTGATACCGGGTGCCGAAGTCACACAATATGGTGACGATGGTATGGCCGGGCCCGAGTTCCTTCGCCAGCCGGATCGCGCCGGCAACATTGATGCCGGACGAACCGCCCAGGCACAGGCCCTCATGCTCGAGCAGGTCGAACACGATCTCAACCGCTTCGGCGTCGCCGATCTGATAGGCGCAGTCGATGGGGGCGCCTTCCAGGTTGGCGGTGATCCGCCCCTGGCCGATGCCCTCGGTGATGGAGGAGCCCTCGGATTTCAGTTCGCCCGTGGTGTAATAGCTGTAGAGCGCCGCGCCCATGGGGTCGGCAAGGCCGATCCGGATCGCCGGGTTGCGCGCCTTGAGGGCGATGCCGGTGCCGGCCAGCGTACCGCCGGTGCCGACGGCGCAGACGAAGCCGTCGACCTTGCCATTGGTCTGCGCCCAGATTTCCGGACCCGTGGTCTCGATATGGGCGAGGCGGTTGGCGACATTGTCGAACTGGTTGGCCCAGACCGCGCCGTTCGGCTCGTTCGCCGCCAGTGCCTCAGCCAGCCGCCCGGACACTTTCACGTAGTTGTTCGGGTTGGCGTAGGCGACGGCCGGCACCTCCACCAGCGTGGCGCCGGCGAGGCGAAGCATGTCCTTCTTTTCCTGGCTTTGCGTCTCGGGAATGACGATCACCGAGCGGAAGCCCAGCGCATTGCCGACCAGAGCGAGGCCGATGCCAGTATTGCCGGCCGTGCCCTCGACAATGACGCCGCCGGGACGCAGCGCGCCGCGTGCCACCGCGTCCTGGATGATGAACAGGGCGGCGCGGTCCTTCACCGACTGGCCGGGGTTGAGGAACTCCGCCTTGCCGAGGATCGTACAGCCGGTGGCCTGCGAGGCGCGCTGGAGCTTGATGAGCGGCGTGTTGCCGATCGCCTCGACGAGACCGTTGCGGATATCCATGGACCTGATTTCTGTTGCCGTGTGCCGGGGGCCACGAAATTAGTGATCCCGCTCCGCCTCGGCAACCGGCATGGCCGTGCTATTCGGCGCGAATGCGCTGAAATCGGTCGAGAGCCCGCTGGCGGGCCCATGCATGATCGACGACCGGACGCGGATAGGTTTCGCCGAGGACCACGCCGGCCTGCCGCAGCACGGCGGGCGCCGCCTCCCAGGGCTTGTGGAGGATGCTGGAGGGCAGCGCGGCCAGTTCCGGCACGAACTGCCTGACATAATGACCGTCGGGATCGAACTTCTCGCCCTGCGCAACCGGATTGAAGACGCGGAAATAGGGGGCGGCGTCGGCGCCCGAGCCGGCGACCCATTGCCAGCTCGCCGGGTTGTTCGCGGGATCGGCATCGACCAGCGTGTCCCAGAACCATTCCTCGCCCCGCCGCCAGTCGGTGAGACAATGCTTGATGAGGAAGGACGCCGCCACCATGCGCACGCGGTTGTGCATCCAGCCGGTCTGCCAGAGTTGCCGCATGCCGGCATCGACGAGGGGATAGCCGGTCAGGCCGCGCCGCCAGGCCCGCACCAGCGCCCCGTCGCTGGCCCACTCAAAGGCGTCGAAGCGATCGTTGAAATTGGCGTGCCCAATGTCGGGGAAGTGGAACAGCAGGTTATAGCTGAACTCGCGCCAATAGACCTCGCTGACGAACTTGCCCACGTCGCGCGGGGCCGCGCTGCCGTCAGCTTCGGCGTGCCGCACGGCGGCGAGCGCCCGGTGCGGGGAGATTTCGCCAAAGCGCAGATGTGGCGAAAGGCGCGACGTCGAAGGCAGGTCCGGACGGTCGCGTTGGTCGGCATAGCCGTCGAGCCCGCCATCGATGAAGGCGGCGAGCGCCGTCAGCGCACCATCCTCGCCCGGCGTCCAGGCTTGCCGTAGCCCGCCCGCCCAATCAGGTGCGGTCGGCTCCAGTGCCCATTCCTCACGCCGCTCGCCGTCTGGCGGGTGGCCGAACCTCCACTGCGAGGCGGCGCGCGAAGGCACTCGGATGGCCTGCGTCACGGCCCGCCGATAGAAGGGCGTGAATACGCGGAACGCGCCTCCCGACTGCGTTTCGACGGTCCATGGCTCGTGGAGGAGGTTTCCACCGAAGCTCTCCACGGCAATTCCGCCTGTCGTGAGCGCCAACTTCACCGCCTTGTCGACGGCGATCTCGGGGGCGCTGTAGCGGCGGTTCCAGTAAACGGCCTGCGCGCCAATGTCCCGCGCGAGATCGGGGATGCAGTCGATCGCCCGGCCACGGCGCAGGACCAACTCGCCGCCCTTCGCTTCGATCGCCGCCGCCAGCGCCGCCAGCGAGCGGCCGAGCCACCAGCGCACCGCGCCGCCGAGCGGGCGGATCCCTTCGCTCTGCTCGTCAAGCAGGAAAACGAGAACCAGCGGCCGCCCCGTCGCCTTCGCCGCGTCGAGCGCCGGATTGTCATCGAGGCGCAGATCGTCACGAAACCAGACGAGGGCGGGGCGGTCGGACGGTGGGCGCATGCGGCTAATCCTGAGGAGATCGCTTTATTACGCATCACCCGACCCAAACGATCACTTCGGGTCTCAGTGTCCGCCCGAACGCCATCAGCTGGCCGTTGCCCGGTCTCTGAGGAGAGGGCGGAGGGGCGGCTGCGTCACCGTATCCGGGCTCGGGAAACAGAACCTCATTGTCGCGGGACGCGCGGTAGCATGGCCGACCCGTCGCGGCGTCGAGGTGGGCCCAGCATCGCCTGACAACGCGGTTTTCAACTGAACCTTAGCCGCCTCAGTAATCCCACTGGGCGCCGATGCCGACCTCCGCGGCGCCGTTGGCGCCCGTCGCGCCCTGAAGCCGGATGTTCTTGGTCACATCCACATCGACCGTGACGCGGCTCGATCCCGCCGACGTGCCTTGGCGCACGCCGAGATAGATATTGTCGTTCAACCGGCGGCCAATGCCCACCTGACCACCGGTGCCCTCCGCGTCCGTGCCCAGTTCGAGGCTGTCGACGCCGAGCGAGCGGCGTACGTTTTCCAGCACTCCGGCGCCGCCGGAGAACTGTGCGGCGGCCTGTGCGAGCTGCAGCGCCTGGCCGCCATTGAGCGAACCGGCGGAGCGGCCGAACAGCAGCCGGGAGATGACCTCGTCCTGCGGCAGGGTCGGCGTGGAGGAGAAGCTGACCACCGGGCGGGAGGCCGGGCCCGAAACCAGCACCCGGGCGGTGATGTCGGTGCTGGTCGTTTCGGCGATGAAGTCGAGTTCCGGGTCGGTGGTGCCGGTGAAGGTGATGTTGCCGCGGGTGAAGGTCAGGCGACGTCCGCCGAAATCGAAAGAGCCGCGCCGCAGCTGGAACGCGCCCAGCGTCACCGGCGCCCGCGTCGTGCCGCTGAGCTTCAGCTCGCCGCCGAGCTGCGCCTCGATGCCAAGGCCGCGCACGAACACATTGTTGCTTGGCGCCGAGAGCACCAGATCGAGCGCGATACCGTTGCGGGTCGGCGCCGCCGGCCCCTGCTGGCGCTGTACGGTGGGGCTCTTGCGCTTGAACTCCGCGCTCGCATTCACGTGGCGGACATTCAGGTCCTGAACGCCGCCCGGGAAGCGGTCCGGAACGTTGATGTCCAGCGCGCGCAGCACCAGCCGGCCGGTCAGACGAGGTCCATTCAGGAACGCACCTTCGATGCCGAGGCGACCTTCCGCCACCAAACGCATGAGATCGCTGTTCACCAGTGCCGCATTGACCAGATCGAGGTCGATCCGGCCGGGGTAGCCGGCGGAGGGATCAAGCGCGACAGTGCCGCGCCCGCTGATGCTGCCGCCATTGGTGGTGGTGGCGCGGAAACTGGTGAGCGTGACCGAGCGATCGGTGCCGGTGAGCACCGCCTCGATATTGCCGAGCGCCACGCCGTTGACGGAATCGTCGAAGCGGCCGCCACTGAGCCTTACCGTGCCACCGGCACGCGGGGCGGCGAGGGTGCCGCGCAGCGTGGCGTCGACATTCGCGATGCCGGCTACGCGCGCGCCCGTGGCGGCAAGCATGGGATTGGCGATGGCGAGGTTGATGGCGCCACGCAGGGCAAGATCGAGTTCGCCGGCGCCGAGCGGCACCGAGCCGTTCAGGGTGAGGCCTTGCAGATTCTGCCCGGTGATGGTGGCGCGCAGCTGCGCCCGCCCATTGCCCAGCGTGCCCGAGGCGGCGATATCGAAAGGCCCGGCGCCGGAACTGGCGAGGTCCGGACGGCTCAGGCGGGTGATGCGAAGATCAAAGGGGCCGGTGGGCGCGGAAGCGGTGCCGCCAAGGCGCGCCGTTCCCGCCAGTGTGCCCGAGAGGTTCGCCTCTGGCGCGACGAGATTGACCAGCGCCAACGGGAGGGCCCGCAGGTCGACGGCGAGATCGAGCCGTTCGCCGGCCGTGCCGGACACGGTGGCGGCGCCGCCGCCGGCGGTCAGCGCCAGCCGGTCGATGGCAACCGTGCCGCCCGTGAGGGTGAAGGTCGCCGGCGCGCTCAATGCCGCGTTGAGGCCGGGCCGCGCTGCAGTGAGCCGATCGAGCCGCAGCCGCGCGCCGTCCGCCATCGGCTCCAGCCGGCCGGCGGCGCGCAGAGTGGTGCCCTGGGCGAGGGCCTCCAGCGTGAGATCGGTGCCGGTGGCGGTGCCATTGGCGCGAAGAGTGGCGGTCTCCACGGTCACGCCGGAAAGATCTACGGCCCGCAGATCGGCGGTGCCATCGAGCAGCGGCACGCCGCGCAGATCGCGCACGCTACCATTGATGCTGGCTGAGCCTACGCTCTGTCCGAAGGCGCGGAGCCGCTCTGCGCTGGCGCGCACATCCGCGTTCTGCTGGCCCTCGGCGACGCTGAGCGTGACATCCGCGTTCAGGGCGCCTGCCATTTCGGTGAGGGCGAGCGCGGCGATGTCGGCGATGTCGCCGGCAGCAAGATTGAGCCGTCCGTTCGCGAGGCCGTCGGGGGTCAGGGTCAGGTCGCCGCGCGCCGTGACCGAGCCGATGGCGAGATCGAGGTCTGACAGGCGGCGGCTTCCGTCCGGCTGCGTTGCCAGAGCGGCAGAGCCTCGCGCCGGCTTTCCGCCAATGTCGCCGGAGAGCGAAAACGTTCCGGCCACTTCGTTGGTGATATCCGTTGCGGAGATGTCGAGCGTCACATCGCGCAGCGGCCGTCCCTCCGCCATGCCGTCGGGCACATGCAGCGTCGCCTTGACGCCGAGGGCGTCGAGCGTTCCGGAAAAGGCGGCATCGGCCTGGAGCGCGCCGGCAAGGCGCGGGTCGATCCGCGCGAGATCGTCGAGGGCGAGCTTAGCGGTGAGGTCGGCTACATCGGTGGCGAGGCGACCATCGACGGTGGCCGAGATGCCGTCCGTCTCGATCTTGAGGCTATCTACCGAGAGCGCATTGGCGCCGTCCCGGGCGAGCGTGCCATTGATGCTGAGGCTCTGGCCGACAAGAGCATCGAGGCGGGCGATGCCCGTCTCAAGTCCCTGCGCGCGGCCCTCGACCACGGCGCTGGCGCGCGTCAGGTCCGTCGAGGCGGAGAACCGTGCGTCGAGCGTTGCCGTGCCCGCAAGGGGGCGGCCGGCGAGCGGCGAGAAGGCGGCGAGGTTCAGCCGGCTGACGCCAAGGTCGCCGTCAATGGCGCGCCCATCCGCCCGCCCGGCAAAACGCGCCGTGATCGCGGACAACTCGACCGACGCCGCTTCCAGCACGGCGTCGCCGCCTGTGGGCACCGTGCCGGCTGCCGAGAAGCGCCCCTGTGTGCCGAGTGCTGCCGCCACTTGCGGATCCACGGCGGTTAAGGCGTCTGCCGTGCCCTCCACTGAAAAAGCCAGAAGCCCGGGCACAGCGGGCAGGGTGCGCAGCGTGGCGGAGAGGCCGCCGGCGCGGTAGTCGAGGCCGGTAAGCTCAGTCGCCGTGACCCGTGCCTCGATTGCAGGCGCGCGCAACGCCCCCTTTAGCGTTCCGGCAAGGCCGAGGCTCTGCCAGCCGACGCCCGGAGCAAGGGTGGTAAAGCGTGCGGCGTCGCCCAGCTGGGCATCGAAGGTGAGGTCGGCCGTCTCGGCGGCGTCGAGCGTGCCGCTTACCGTGGCGCGGAAGCCGGCAGCGCGTGCGGTGAGCGTCTCTATGACTAGTTTCCGCGCCGGATCGACGGTTGCCGAGCCGGCTAGCTCACTTCGCCCTTCGAACAACGGCGAAACGTTTGCCGGCAAAATAGAGGCGATATCGGCGTCAATGGCGAAGTTCACCCTGTGCCCGTCCGCGACGGCGCGAATGCCCGCCGCGCCACTGGCTTCGGCGAGATCGCCGACGGTGATGCGCAGATGCCCATCCCAGGCATCGAGCGGGCCGGCGCCCTTCAGCGCGGCGGCAATCTCCGGCAGCCCATCAAAGCCGGCGGCGCGCGCCATCAACCCACCGGCCGGCTCGCGCGCGGCGATGTCGAGATCGAGACGCCCGGTTTCCGGGGCATAGCCGACGGATCCCGTTAGCGTGCCGGGCGCGTCGAGGCGCTCCAGCGCGAAGGTCATCGACATGCCCTGCGCCAGAGAGGCGAGGTTGGCTGAACCGTTCAGCGAGAGCCGCGCCGCATGACCCAGCACCGGCTCGGCGAGCACAATGTCGGGAATGGCGAGCGTTTCGAGCCGGACCGGCAGGGCGAAGGACGTCCCCTCGGTCTGGGACGGCGGCGAGGGTGGAAGTACCGGCCGGCGCTCGAGGCTGACGCGCGCCGCAGTAAGGGTGGTCACATCCACCCGCCCCGCGAGCAGAGCGAGCGGCCGCCAGTCGAGCCGCGCATTCTCAATGCGGGTGAACGGGCCTTCCGCGTCAGAGATCTCGATGCTCTCGACGCTGATGTCGAAGGGCACGAAGCCGCCCAACCCGCGAAGGGAGACGGTGAGGCCGGGAGAAGAGGCAAGCGACGAGGCGACGCGGGCGAGCAGCGCTTTGCCCGGCGGTGTCTGCAGCGCGCCGAAGGCGATGACCAGCAGCCCCAGCAACGAGAGCAGCGTGATGGCGAGTATTCTGAGCGCGCGTGTCATCAGAAGGCCTGCCCCAGACTGACATAGACGCCGAAATCACCGTCCTCCGGCCCCGGATTGAGCGGGAAGGCGAAGTCGACCCGCAGCGGGCCGATCGCCGTGTAGTAGCGCAGGCCCACGCCCGCCGAATATTTCATGCCGTCGAAGTCCGGCCATTCGGAGGCGAAGGCCGAGCCCATGTCGAAGAACGGCACAATGCCGATGGTGTCGGTGACACGAAGGCGGGCTTCCAGCGAGGCCTCGACGAAGCTGCGCCCGCCAATGATGATGCCTTCCTCGTTGCGAGGGCTGGCCGACTGGTACTCATAGCCGCGCAGCGAGCCGCCGCCGCCGACATAGAAGCGCCGCTGCGGCGGCACGTCATAAAGGCCCGCGCCGATGATGCTGCCGGCGGCCACACGACCAGCCAGGATGAAGCGCTTGCGCTCATCGAAGGCGTGGTAGGTCGAGACGGATCCCTTGAACAGGGTGGGACCGGCCCCGGCATCGCCGAGATAGGCAAAGGGTTCGACTGTCGCCGTTGCGCGCCAGCCGCGCGAGGGATCGAGCTTGCTGTCGGTGTTGTCATAGGTCAGCTCGAATGGCACGCCGACAATGCCGTAATCATTGGTGCCGGTGCTGTCCTCAACCTGCGACTGTTCGAGGTCGAGGCTCACCTGCAGGGTCAGGTCGTCGCTGTAGCGGTGCCGAACGCCGACCAGCAGCGTCACCGCCTCGCGCACATAGGCGTTGGTAACTTCTCGCAGCACCGCCGCATTGGCAACAAGGTCGTCCTGCGCCGTATAGATGCCGGGCTTCACGAAGGCGGCGGCGAGCTTGTAGCCGAACGGGTCGGCCGTGGGCACCGCCTCCGACTTCTCGCCGAACCACGAGACCTGGGCATCGAGCCGCAGAGTCTCACCGCCACCAAACAGGTTGCGATGGCCCCAATAGGCATTGATCGCCGACCCATCGGTCGACGAATAGGTGGCGCTGACGCCGATATAGCGCGGCTTGCGGGGCGACACTTCGATTGTCACCGGCAGGCTGCCATCGGCCTCCAGCCGGTCGGCCTCGCGCACGCGCACGCTGGCGATCGCCTCATATTCCAGCAGGCGGCGGCGCATCCGGTCCAGCACCTCGGGCGAATACGGCGTGCCCGGCGCGATCTCGATGCGCTCCTCGATGAAGCCGGGGGTGAGGAAATCGGCGCCAACGACGTTGAAGCGGCCGAACGTGGCGATCGGACCCGGGGAGACGAGAAACGTGACATCCACCATGTGCGAGGCATGGTCGGCCACGACTTCCTTGCTCTCGATCCGGGCGAAGGGATGGGCCATCCGCCGCCAATGATCGACGATCATGCCTTCGGCGCGGACGATGGACGTCGCCAGGGCGGCCTCTCCAGGCACCAGCCGTAGCCGCGACAGGGCCGGGGCGTCGGCCAGCAGGCGGCGGGTTGCGGCATCGAGCAATTCGACGCGTCCGAACTGGAACTGTGGGCCGGCCTGTACCGCGACCTGCACCGGCACGGGCCCGCGCGCCCGTGCGGCTTCCACACGTTGGAACACATCGGGGGCATCCGGCGGGCTTCCGGCGATGCGGATGCGGATGATGCCACCATAATAGCCGGCGCCGTAGAGCGCGGCGTTGATGTCCCGCCGATCCGCCAGCGCCCGGCGCACCAGGCCGGCGGCGCCGGACGGCGGGCGCTCGCTCAACCGTTCGAGGTTCGAGGCGGCCTCGATCCGGTCCTTCAGGGTGCTGTCGCCGCCGGTCACGTCGAGTGTCACGGTGTAAGGCGTGGCGTCCGGGGCCGGGGGGCCGGATGAGATCGGTCGGGGGCTGAACAGATTGATCAGTGGGCCGAAGAACCCGCCATTCGCGCCATCCTCGGCCGCCTCGTCATTGTTGCCGCCGAAAAGCTGGGCGGAGGCCGGCACGGGGAGGGCAGGCAGGGCAAGAGCCACGCAGAACGCGAGCGCAAGCCAAAGATGCCCTTTCCGTCTTCCACCCGCCAAACCGTCTACTCCTGCATCAATGGCCGGACTGTCGCCTGACCGTGGCAACATTCCTTTCGGACCGCGAAACTAGCCCGGCGACAATGAACGCCAGCTTTCCATAGGTGAGCCTGCTCCTGATTGCCGTGCGAAACCGCGGGACGTCAACCTTGCAGGCGGAAGAATGCAAATTTCAGCGCTGCTGGACGACAGAAATCTGGCGACGGCCAAGGGCTTGGCGCTGCGCCGCTGGCGTCTGGTACCTTCAACTGCCTCTTACCTCGCGCCACGTCTTCCCCTCCCTATGACGCTTCACCGAGCTCTGCACCCCTTTACGGCGCAGCGGGCACAAAGTTCCGCGCTACCGTGATAGGTCGTGTTCCGGGCGGGGACGCAGCAGCAGCGGCGGCCGCATCCACCCGGCAGCCGCGCATCTTGGTGCATCCTGTGCGGCATGTGGCTTGGCTGATCGATGCCGCGCGCCACTCGTTGCGCTGTGTCGCGGACAAAAACTGCAGTGAGGACATGCGCGACGCGCGCCGGCAGCGTCCGGCCGCCTGCGCTGGGTGGCGTCGTATCAGACCCCGCCTTCAGAAAACGCCGTCGGCAGGCAGCGGGCGCCCGAGAGGCGTCGACGCGCAGACTAGCTGGTGAGATAGTCCCGCTACTTAGTTGGCGAGGTAGTCCCGAAGCTCGGTGGCCAGCGCCTCGATCTCGGCGGCGCCTTTTGAGCCGGGCTCAGCTTCAAGCACTGTGAGTCCCCGCCCCATGCTGGCGGCGAAGCCTACGCGGTTGCCGAGCCGCGTGCGGGCGGCGGGGTGCCCGAGCGCCTCGATCGCGGCGCCCATGTCGTGGGTGAGGGCCGCGCGCGATTGCGCCCGGTTGATCACCAGCAGACACGATGTGCCTTCCTTGGCGATCATCTCCAGCGTCGGTCGTGTGGCCCACAGGTCGATCGGGGTTGGCTGCACGGGTACGACGACAAGATCCGCCACTTCGATGGCCGGGCGCGATTCGACGTCGGATTTCGGCGGGGTGTCGATCACGACGAAATTGTAATCGCGCACCAGGCTGCGCGCCTCGCGTCGCGCACCCCATCCGGAGGCCGTCCGGAAGGACAGGCCGGTCGCATCCTCGCCAAGACTGGCCTCGCGCGCCTCGAACCACTCACCAAGGCTCCCCTGGGGATCGCAGTCGAGCAGGGCAACGCGCGCCAGCGACCCGAAGACCGACTGTTGCGAGAGCGCAACAGCAAGGTGGGCCGCTAGCGTCGTTTTACCGGACCCACCCTTCTGCTGAGCGATAGTGATAATTCTGCCACTCACCGTAAGCCCTCCATTTCGATGTCACGTTTGTGGCGTAACTAAAATGCAACAGATGGTTCTGAGAGTGACGATCAGGATGCCTGGCCTCGTGTAGATGCCCGTAAGGGTTGTGCTGGCGGCAGTCGCCGAAGGTCACGCCCCTGCACTGGAGCCGAGAACGACGACTTTGGTGCCGACCCCGACCCGGCCATAGAGGTCAATGGCGTCCTGATTGATCATTCGAATGCACCCTGAGGACACGTTCGTCCCGATCGTGTCGGGCTCCAGCGTGCCGTGAATGCGGTAAAGCGTGTCGCGGCCGTTCTGCCAGAGGTACAGCGCCCGGGCCCCCAGGGGGTTGGACAACCCGCCCGCAACGCCCTCGCCGCTCTGCAGGCGCGTGAGCTGGGCCTGAATGTCGGGGCGGCGCTGGATCATCTCCTTCGGCGGGTACCAGTCCGGCCACTCCTGCTTCGAATTGATCGTGGCGGCGCCCGACCAGCCAAAGCCTTCCTTACCGACACCGACGCCATAGCGGATCGCCGTCCCGCCTGGCTGGACGAGATAAAGGAAGTGCGCCCCCGGATCGATGACGATGGTGCCGGGCGGATAGCTCGACGCATAGGCCACCTCGCGGCGGAGATAGATCGGGTCGATCTGTGAGACGTCGACAGCCGCGATAGGAAACTTATCTGCCACCGGGCCGTACCGGCCGGTGGCGGCATAGGCGGAGACGCTGCTGGTTCCGAGGGGCGGCGTGCTGGCGGAGGTGGTGCGCTTGCATCCCCCCAGGGCGGCCGCCGCGCTGGCCACACAGAGCCCAAGAAGGGCGCGACGACGAAGTTCGAACATGGTGCAACCCCTTGTGACTCGTTCGCAGAATCTTAATGCAATCTTGGTAAACAAGTCCTTGCCACGATCCTAGCGGATACACCATGACGGGCTTGGATCGGGGTGCTGCGATTCGGGGCGCACGAGGCATCTGTTGTGAATGTCACTTCCTTTTGTCCGCGAATCCGCCGGGCTATGTACTTTGCACTGGCTTAGGTATCGAATGTAGGGGCCACCCAGATTGCGCCGTTCGGTCTTTAAATTGACAGGCGAATTGAAGTCAATGCGATTCAAAATATAACGTAAGATCAATAGGTTAAATCAAAGACCGAAGATATCAATTTATCCAAATATGTTATCGACACTCAACAATTCAACAGTCAGTGTTTGTGTATGTCCGAGAGGGCATTGAGCGGCCGGCTGAACTGCCAAGTGATCGCCTGATCGGGTGCCAGAATCCGGGCGAGCCGTTAGCCGTAGAGTTAGTTTCTGCGCTTCCACAGCTGAGGTGCCCACATGGAGTGGCTCTTGCGCTCGGATAGCGGGGTCCCGGGAGCAGTGCCTTTTCGGTCGAAAAAGGCACCGGGATGCATTCAGTTGCAGAGACGATGCAGTACAAGGTACTAAATGTCAGTAGGTGTCTGAGATGAGTTGATTGCCGCGCTAGCCGTCAGCGATCAATGCGCCGAGGATGCTTAGACTTAAAAACAGGTTATGCCAGATAGCTGACGCAAAGAGTGAGGTTGGTAGGCGGCTGTCTGGACGGCGTGTAATTAAGTCAACCTATCTGTGGTTATGAGAAGTACCTAGGCCGAGACGCGCTCCGAGTCGGATCGCGCAGCGCGAGCAGCTTCGTGCCGGGTGCGGTGTCAGGGTCGTTCGGATCCGCCGCCTGGCGTTTGCGGCCACCTTTTGGGCACTGAAAATTTACACTGACATATGTATCCTATGCCCTGCCAATGAGTTCGAGGGCTTCCTATGTCGAAATACAGCGCCTTGACAACGTTTCTTTCCAGCCGGACGCAACCGAGAATTTCTATGTCGTTTGAGGACATAGAGAGGATTGTTGGAGCGCAGCTTCCACAATCGGCATTCAATCACCGCGCCTGGTGGAGCAACAATCCAACCAACAGTGTCATGACCAAGGCATGGCTCGCGGCCGGCTTCCGTTCCGAGGAAGTCGACATGGTTGGACGCAAGCTGGTGTTCAGTCGGCATCAGCCGAAGGTGTTGCCAGGCGGAGCGACTAGGGTGGCGCCGGCCTCGACAGGATCGCCCCTCGCCGGTTTGTTCGGCGGCTTGAAGGGCACGGTGCATATCGAGCCCGGGACTGATCTCACTTTGCCCAGCACTGCCCCTATCTACCTCTATGACGGGGGTGAGCTCGAGACGTCGCGCGGCGCGGCGGTGCCGTCGCAGGATGTGTGGCCTTCACGCCACAGCGATGCTCAGCCCGTGTCGGCTGAGGAATTTAATCCACAGCTGGGCAGTGGATGGCCGGAGGAGAACTGACATGGGCATGCCACTTCTCCTTGATACCTGCGCGGCGCTATGGGTGGCGCAGGGCGCGCCGATCTCCGATGAGGCCCGGGGTACGCTGATCGAGGCGCGCCTGCGCGGGGCGCCGATTTCCATCTCACCCATGTCGGCCTGGGAAATCGGCAGGCTGGTCGAGCAGGGGCGGGTGCGCCTCGCCATGGAGCCGGGCAAATGGTTCTCGGCGCTGGTGGGCCTGCCAGGCATGAGCGTGGCGGCGATGACTCCGGAGACCTTGATTGCCTCGTCATTCCTGCCGGGCGTGCCGCCGCTTGATCCGGTCGACCGGGTGTTGATCGCGACGGCGCGGGACCAGGGCTACAGGTTGATGACGCGTGACCGGATCATGCTCGACTACGCCGAGACCGGCTATCTGCAAGCCGTGGCCTGCTAACGCGCGCCATCGTCCCGCCGTCGCGTGCCGGCGCGGAGTGGCCGGCACGGTGAGATGAAGGTCAGCGCGGGCGTGGGAGCGCGCTAACCGCATCCACCCATGAATAATCGAAATAGCCATCGCGGGCGAGGGTGTGCAACCTGTCCGTGCGCACAAGTCCGTCCTCGATGAAGCGTTCGTCGATGTGGACGCCAACGATTTCCCCGAAAGTGACATGACGGCCGGTCGTTTTGCCATGGCGGTCGGCGACGTCGATTGTGTCTATCCAGACACACTCGAGTGCGCAGGGGGAGGCCGCGACGCGGGGGGGCTTCACCAATCGGGACGGCGCCCGCTCTAGTTCGGCGAGGTCGAACTCGCTCTCGCCCGGGGGAATGGCCTTGGAGGTGAGATTGACCGCCTCCATGAGCTCGCGTGTCGCCAGGTTGCAGACGAACTCGCCCGTCGCCATCACGTTGCGGACGGTATCCTTCAAGCCGGCGCTGGAGAACATGACGATGTCGGGGCTTTCGCTCACCATGTTGAAGAAGGAGTAGGGGGCGAGGTTGGCGACCCCCTCCGCCGACAAAGTGGAAATCCATCCGATGGGGCGCGGCGCGATGATCGCCTTGAGTGGATTGTGCGGCAGGCCGTGATTCTTGCGGGCGGTTTCATAGAACATGGATCAGTACCGGGTGATGAGGTCGGCGAGCGCCGGCCGGGGGCGGTCGTCCTGCGGGCGGGCCAGGGTGCCGATATGCACGAAGCCGATGATGCGCTCGCTCTCCGAGAGGCCCAGCGCCGCGCGAGCCCGGCCATCATAGGCGTACCATTCGGTGAGCCAGGTTGCCGCATAGCCCTGTGCGTGGGCCGCGAGTAGCAGCAGGGTGCAGGCTGCGGCACCGGAAAGCGTCTGCTCCCACTCCGGAATCTTGGCATGGGGGGCGGTCTTGGAGACGACCGCGATCACCAGCGGAGCGCGGGTGAGGCGGCCACGTTCAATCGCGACGCGCTCGGGTTCGGCTTCGGGATTGTCGGTGAGAAAAACAGCGGCGATGGCATCGCCCGCCCGGTCGCGGGCGTCGCCCTGGAAGAGGATGAAGCGCCAGGGAGCGAGTTTGCCGTGATCGGGAACCCGCGAGGCGATGGCCAGCATCGAATCAAGCTCGGCATCCGTCGGCCCGGGAGAGGTGAGGTCGAATAGCTTCGGGCTCTTGCGTGTCCGCAGGAGATCGAGGGCAGATCCGGCAAGGGTCATCGGTTGGTTCCACTGGTAAGGATGGGGCGGCAGGAGGGCGGCCCGCCTGTAGGATGCCTATGGATGACGAGCCCGAGACGGTTGTTCAACCCTACCGTCGATTGGGGCCGTTATCGGCGGCTTCGGGGCGGGGACGTGTCCGCCCTCAATCCATCTTTATGCGTCGTTGCTCGGGCGGGAAGAAGCCTAGGGCGCAGCACCGACGCAATCGCACAAGGCGGCCTTGATGAGACTCTCGGCTTTGCCGCGGATTCGCCATGCCCCCGAGGCGCGCGCATGCGGAGATCAAACCGCTCCAGCGTTGTCTGTGCCCGGCGGGCCGTGGTCGTCGGGTCGCGCGCGCACGTGGAGATGAAGTGTTCATCGCGAAGGGTGGCTCGTTTAGCTCGCGGCCGGGATGCCGCGACCTCGAAGCGCCTCCCGAGAGTTGCCCAGGCGAGCAAGCACCGCCGCTATCCTCCCGCAAGCCGCCGCGTGAAGGTCAGTGCTGTGCCCGGAGGTGACTTGAATTTGCCTCTGTTTGAAGGCACCAACGGCAGTGATGTTTCAGCTTTCTCACCCTTCTCTTCGCCGGTTCGGGCTCAGCGTTCGGCAGGCCCTCGCACGCGGCGGCGCCGAAACCAAGAGCGCCCGCCGCTGCGCGGCGATCGTGGCTTTGCTGACGCTGGCCCTTCCGGCAGGTGCCATGGCGGAGGAGGCGGGTTTCGCGCCGCCGGCGCGCGTGGCGCAACTCTCTCCCTTCCACTCGCCGGCCCCGACGCTTGCGCCCTCGCCGTTCAATCCGTCGCAGATCCAGCCTTCGCGCGCGCTGCCTTTTGTCGGCGCGCCGCTGGATGCCCCGCCTTCCGGCAGCGCCGGGCCGGCCGCCCGCATTCCCGCGACCGGGCGGGCCGAGGGCGACGATCCGCACACCATCCTGCCGCAGCCACCGGCGGGAAAAGTGGCGATCGGGATGAGCGCCCGTTTCGGCGAGAAGGAGGGGCTGATCCCGCGCGGCCTGATCTGGCGCGTCTTCGCCGACCGGCCGGAAGCCTCCGGCGCCTATCCGCTGGTGGCGGAAGCGGCCGATCCGGCGCCGGTGTTCTTCCTCTCGCCCGGCGGCTATGTGGTGCATGTGGCCTATGGCCTCGCCAGCGTGGCGCGGCGGATCGTGGTTGGGGAGGAATCGCGGCGCGAGCAACTTGTCGTTCCCGCTGGCGCCGTAACGCTGCACAGCGATGTCGCCGACAAGCCGCTGCCGGCCGAGAAGGTCACGTATGATCTCTTCGAGGGAAGCTTCCTGCAGGGCAGGGCGTCGAGCCGTCCTTATTATCGTGGTGCGACTCCGGGTGATCTCATCATCCTGCCGGCCGGCGATTATTACGTCGTTTCCACCTATGGCGACGGCAATGCGGTGATCCAGGCCGACCTTGCCGTAGCGCCGGGAAAAGTGACGGACGCGACGCTGCACCATCGTGCCGGCGAGGTCACGTTGCGGCTGGTGAAGATGGCGGGCGGCGAGCCGCTCCTGGAGACGCAGTGGTCGATCGGTACACCCGGCGGCGACAGCGTGAAGGAATCGATCAATGCCGAGCCCACTTTCGTGCTGGCGGAAGGCGAATACACGGCGGTCGCGCGCTTCGAGGGCAAGACCTATTCCAAGGTCTTCAATGTCGAGTCTGGCGAGAATGGCTCGGTCGAGGTGCGCGTCGGCGAGCAGGTGACGCCGGACGCGCTCGATACGCAGGACGGCAGCGGCGACTGACCGCAACTTTCTGCGTGCCTCATATGGTCAACGGTTTCTTAAGCGGCCGGCGGGCATCATCGTCCTCGTGTTGAACCGGGCCGGGAGTGCGCAATGATCGTGCGGCAGTTTCTGGATTGGGCGCGGACCGCTCCAGAGGATGCGCGGGCCAAGGCGGTCGCCGCTCTCGCCCGCGCCTATGTGCGGCCCGAACTGGGGGCGGCCGAGCGCGCGGAAATTGACGAGGCTCTGCCGGGGCTGGTGGCCGACCCTTCGCCCCTCGTGCAGTTGCAGCTGGCTTCCGCCCTCTGTCGCCACCCGCTGGTGCCCGTCGATGTCGTTCTTCAGTTGGCGCGGCTTCCGGGTGCGGCTGGTGCGTTGGTGCTCGAACATTCGGCGGTGCTGAATGTGCGCGAACTCATCGCCCTGTGTACCGGCGGCGATACTGGCAGGCAGGCGGCCATCGCCCGGCGGGACGGACTTCCGGCGCCCGTGACGGCGCTGCTGGCAGAGGTGGCGGATGTCGGAGTCTTGCTGGAACTGGTGAGAAATCGCACGGCGGACGTGCCCGGCTTCGCGCTCGGCCAGATCGTGTCGCGCTTCGGCGGCGTGCCGGAACTGCGCGAGGCGGTGCTGAGCCGTCCCGATCTTCCGGCCGCGGCGCATCAGGCGCTGATCCGCGTCGTGGCCGGCGCGCTCTCGGCCTATGTCGAGGAACGCCAATGGCTCTCGCCGGCCGAGGCGGCGCGTCTGGCGCGCGAAGCCAGCGACCAGGCCACGGTGACGCTGGCTTCGCCCCCCCAATTCACCCAGACCCGCGCCCTGGTTCAGGGCTTGCAAGCGCGGGGCGAACTGACCTCGGCGCTGGTGCTGCGCTCGCTGCTGTCGGGTCAGATGCGGCTTTTCCTTGAAGCGGTGTCGGTGCTCTCCGGGATCCCCGTTGACCATGTCGCGGCCCTGGCCGCCGACCGCTCCGGCGAGGCGTTCCGCGTTCTCTATGAGCGGCTTGGATTGCCGGCTGGGGCCTTCATCGCCTTTCGCACTGCCTTGGGTGTCGTCCAGTCGGAATCTTATCTGGATGATCTGGACGGCGAGCCAGGGCTTCGCCTGCGCATTCTCGATGAGGTGCTCGCGGCCTATGAGGCGGCGGGCGAGAGCGCGCAGGGCAACCGCATCGTCGGTATGCTGCACCGCTGGCAGGGCGAGGCGCGCGAGCGATCCGACAGGCAGACGCTCGCGGCGTGAACGCCTCTTTAGCCGAACTGCTCGGCCAGAATGCGCTCCTCGATCGAATGGTCGCGGTCGACCAGCATGGTCATTGACGAGTTCGGATCGAGCCGGGCCCGCACGGCCACCACGTCGCGCACCTCGAAATGATCGGCCGTGGCATTCACCGGCCGCTTTTCGAACTCCATCACGGCAATGTCGACGCGGGCCCTGTCAGGCACCAGCGCACCACGCCAACGGCGCGGCCGGAAGGCGGAGATCGGCGTGACGGCGAGGAGCGGCGTGCCGATCGGCAGGATCGGACCCTGGGCGGACAGGTTGTAGGCCGTCGAACCGGCCGGGGTCGCCACCAGCACGCCGTCGCAGATCAGTTCCTCCATCCGCACCTTGCCATCGATGGCGATGCGCAGCTTCGCCGCCTGGTAGGACTGGCGGATGAGGGAAACCTCGTTGATGGCCCAGGCGCGGTGCTGGCGTCCCTTGATGTCGGTTGCTTCCATCATCAGTGGGTGAATGACCACGCGCTGCGAGGCGGCGATGCGCGCCGGCAGGTCCTCCTCGCGAAAGCTGTTCATGAGAAAGCCGACCGACCCGCGATTCATGCCGTAGATCGGCGTCCCGCTGTCGCGGAAGCGGTGCAGGGTCTGCAGCATGAAGCCGTCACCGCCGAGGGCGATGATGACGTCGGCGTCTTCCGGAGCCACCGTGCCGTAGCGCGCGACTAGTCGCGCCTGGGCCTGGAGGGCGTCCGGCGCTTCGCTGGCGACGAAGGCGATGCGGCCAAAGGCTGGTGCCGCGTCGACCTCGTTGCTGCTCGAACCGGCGGGGCGGGCGACTTCGTTCATGCGGACAGCCCGGTTCGGGGTGAAAAGGCGCAGAGCTGGCGCGAGCGTGCCGCTCAGTCTGCGGGGTCGCGCAGATAGGGCTCGACCGGCCCGACCAGCTTAACCGTCATCGGGTTGCCGGCGCGGTCTTTCGCCTTGCCGACCGAGACGCGGATCCAGCCCTCGCTGACGCAGTACTCCTCGACATTGGTTTTCTCCGCGCCCTTGAAGCGGATGCCGACGCCACGCTCCAGCAGCTCCGCATTGTGAAACGGGCTGCTCGGATCGCTCGACAGGCGGTCGGGAAGAGGTTCGGACATGGGCGGGGCCTCGGCTCACGGAAACGATTGCGCGAGACATAGCCCCGCGCTGCCGGTTTTGCCAACCCATATGCCCAAGCCGGACGCCGCGCCGCCGATGGGGCGCGGCGCTGGCCGGTCAGAGAACAGGGCGCCAGAGGGCCGGCACCACGGCGTAGCCGTCGCCTTCCTTGCGGATGAAGCCGGTCGCCGGGAACGGGTAGTGGTAGCCCGTCAATTGGAGACGCTCCGCCGCCACCATGTCGTAGATGCGTCGCCGCGTCTGCGCCGCCTTCGCGCCGTCCATGTCGTACTGCACCTGCCAATCCGGGTTCGGCGCAAACAGGATCGGCGTGTTGGTGGTGTCAGACTGGATGAAAAGCCGGTCATTGCCGGAGGCAAAGATGAACGCCGTGTGGCCGGGCGTATGGCCGGAAGCGTCGACGGTGGTCAGGCCGGGAGCGATCTCCTTGTCCCAGCCATAGCGGTTCACCTTGCTGTCGATATCCTTGAACACCCGCCGCACATTCTGGAAAGCGGCCTTCTGGCCTTCCGGCGCTCGGCTCATCTCCCCTTCATCCATCCAGAACGCCCATTCGGCCTCGGGGACGAGAATCTCGGCATTGGGGAAGGCGAGCCCGCCATCGGCCGCGCGCAGGCCGTTAATGTGGTCGCCATGGAAATGCGAGATGACCACCGTCTCGATGTCCGCCGGCTTGACCCCCGCCCAGGCAAGATTGGCCTGGAGCCGCCCAACCGGCGCATTGCCCGATTGCGGCCCGTTGCCGGTATCGATCAGTGTCAGCTTGCCGCCATTATTGATCAGCAGCGGGTTGAACGGGATCGACAACGTGTCCTTGGGCAGGAAGGCGAGGTCGAGCGCCGCATTGATTTCGTCGCGCGAGGCGTTGCGCACGAAGCCGTCGGGCAACGGGAAGGTGCGCATGCCGTCATTGACGGCCGTCAATTCGGCGCTGCCGACCAGATAGCGGTAGAGGCCGGGTACTTGCTGCCCCGCACCCGCCTGGGCGACGGCCGGCGACGTGCCGGTCGCCAACAGCGGCAATGCAGCGGGAAGCGCGGCCAGGCTGGCGGCACCGGCAAGCGCATGGCGGCGGGACATGATCGTCATCGCAGGCTCCGTCGTGAGTGGGCGACCCATCGGGTTCGTCGCCGCACGCTAGTGATGCCAGGTGCCGCGGTCACGACCGCGTGCATCACGTTCGGGTGAGGCTAGCCGGCTCAGAACTTGTGCTTGAAGCCGAGCTCGATGCCGTTATAGGCCGGCTCGCCATCGGTCCAGTCGCGTTCGATGAAGAGCGTGATGGCGGTATGGTCGGTCGCCCAATAGCTGATGCCGGTGGCGACTTCAGGCGTGTTGTAGTCGTTGGCAGTGTCAAAGGCGTTACGATAGCGCACCTTGAACGCAGTCCAGGTAAACTGCTTGGTGATCGGAATGTCGGCCGCCACGGAGAAGAAGTAGTAGGGGAAGTTGCTTAGATTGTCCGACTCGATGAAGTGCTGGCCGATGCCGGCCATTCCTGTCAGGGCGAAGGCGCCGAAATTGTGCGTGTAGCCGACCGACGCGTCGACATTGACCTTGTAGTCGGTGGTTCGCGCCGTGTCGTAATACTTGCCATTAGCGGCAAGGATGAAGTGGTTGTCGAAGGTGTGGGCGATGCCGAGGCCCCAGTCGGTGCCTTTGGTGTCGCTGAAATCATCCGGAACGCGCTCGGTCGTCACGTTGCCGGAAAGGGTGGTACTGCCCGCAAGAGCCGGCGTGAGCGTCGACATGCATAGAAGAAGGCAAAAGGCAGCAAGGGTGCCGGCGCGCATGAACTAACCCCAAAGGTTGTTGTTCGCAGCGTGCGCGACATCGGAGGTCCCGCGCGAACGGGTCCTGGTTCTGGCCAACAGTTCATAGGTATGTCGAAGCTCTTGAAGCCTTATGCCTTCAGCTTTTTCTTCAGCACGACATAGGTGATGGCGGCGACAAGGGTCAGCGCCACGAAGATCACTCCCACGACGTTGATCACCGGCGAGAGCCCGAAGCGCAGCCGCGAGGCGATCTCGGTGACAAGAGTCCACTCGCCTCCGATGGCGAACACCGTGGTGTTGTAGTTCTCGAACGATTGCAGGAATGCGACGACGGCGGCGGTAAAGCAGGTCGGCGCCAGAAAGGGCAGGGTGATGCGGCGGAACACCAGCAGATGGCTGGCGCCGAGGTCGAGCGCAGCCTCTTCCAGCGTGCGGTCCTGGCGCTGCAGCCGGGCGAGGAAGAGCAGCATGGCGTAGGAGGCGATGAAGCTCGACTGCGCCATGACGGCGACGAACAGCCCGCCCGGCACGCCGAATTCCCGCCAGAAGATCAAGCTTGAAATGCCGAGGATGATCCCCGGTGTCAGCACCGGCGAGACCAGCACGGAATAGAGCATTGTGCCGGAGCGCTGGCCCAGGCGCGTGAGGATCAGCGCGCCCGACAGGCCGGCGGGGATTGAGACGGCGATCACACCAAGCGCCACCAGGACCGAGTTCACCAGCCCCTGAAGCAGCCGCTGGTCATGGGCCAGGGCAACGAACCACTTAAGGGTAAAACCCTGCCATTGCGTGACCGAGGGGTAGTCGAACGCATTGAATGCCGCCGCCGACATCACCGCCAGGGGCAGGAAGAGGTAGAGAACGAACAGGCCGATGTAGATGTTGAGCACCAGCCGCGCGCCGGCGCTCTCGGTGGCGGTGCTCATTTGGCGATGTCCCTCAGCCCGACGCCGAACAGGCGCATCATCAGCAGGATGAAGGCGGTGCAGACCACGAGGAGCGAGACCGCGTAGGCCGAGCCCATGTTCCAGTTGTTGCTCTCATAGAACTGCCGGTAGACGAGCTGGCTGAACCAGTCGCCGCCCTGGCCGCGCGTCATGATCGCCGGCACCGAATAGGAGCCGGCGGAGAGCATGAAGGTCATGATGCAGCCCACCGCGATGCCCGGCTTGGCGTGCGGGATGATGACGCGGCGATGGATGCGGAAGGTGGAAGCGCCGAGGTCGCGGGCGGCCTCGATCTGGTTGCGGTCCAGCGTCTCCAGCGTGTTCACCATCGGGAACACCATGAACAGCACATAGGTATAGATCATCGCCAGAAAGACGGCGGAGGGGTTCTCCAGGAAGGGGATCCACTCGCGGGCGTCGAGATCGATGAAACCCATCCATTGCAGCACGCCATTGATGACGCCGCGATAGTCGAGGATCATCAGCCAGGCATAGACCCGCAGCAATTCGTTGATCGCGTAGGGGACGATGAGGGCGACCATCAGGATGATCGCCTTGCGTGGCCCGCTCGCCAGCGCCACCACATAGGCGACCGGATAGCAGACGACCAGCGCCAACGCCGTCACCAGCAGGGCGTAAAAAATCGTGCGCACGAAGATGTAGAAGTGCAGCCCGCTCATGCGGGTGAAATTGGCCAGGCCGTAGGTCTTCGGCGGGTTCGTCTCCTGCGCCTCCAGCGTGGCGATCTCCGCCCGCTTCTCCACGAGGCTCTGGTCGAACGCGGCCTGTTTGGCCGGATCGGTTTCGGTCTCGAGGTCGAGCTCAATCAGCGAGATATCGTTATAGAGCCGGTCGATGCTCAGCGAGGCGTCGCCCTTCGAGTCACGCCACCACAGCGACTGCTCGACCATCGCCCCGAGCGGCACCAGGATCAGTACGAGGACCCACGCCACCGCGATGCCGGCAATCACCGAGGCGAGGGGGCGGCCATAGGCGCGGGCGAGGCTACCCATGGGCTAGCGCTCCGAGGGGGTAGACCAGCGCGTCGTCAATGCCGAAGGACAGGGTCAGTTCCTCCGGCAGTTCGCGCACCGAGGGGCCGTTCGGCACGGTGACGGTGAGCGTTTGCCCCGCTGCGGCGCAGTGAAGATGTACGGAAGGACCTTCGAGGTTGCGCGCGGCGAGGCGGGCGGCGACCGTGTTGGCGCCGCCGGGGCCGAGCACGATGCGCTCGGGGCGAACCATCAGCAGAGCCTCCTCGCCCAGCCGGATCGGGCCCTTCACCCGTCCCTCGATCCGACCGATCGGCGTGTCGACCGTAGCGACCGTATCGGCGAGGCTCGACACGGTGCCGCGCAGCACGTTCTGCTCGCCGACGAAGGTGGCGACGAAGGGGGTGGCCGGCTCGGCATAGAGCGTATCGGCATCCGCCACCTGCTCCAGCTTGCCCCGGCTCATCACCGCCACGCGGTCGGACATGGCAAGCGCCTCGCCCTGGTCGTGGGTGATGTAAATGAAGGTGATTCCCACGCGCTTCTGGATGGCGCGCAGTTCTGAGCGCATATGCTGGCGCAGCTTGAGATCGAGCGCCGAGAGCGGCTCGTCCAGCAGCAGCACGGCAGGCTCGACAGCGAGTGCCCGGGCGATGGCGACGCGCTGGCGCTGGCCACCGGAGAGGTCCGCCGGCTTCTTGTCGCCATAGCCACTGAGCGCGACCAGTTCGAGCAGCTCCTGCGCCCGCTTCAGCCGCTCCACCTTGCGCATGCCGCGCGCCTCCAGGCCGAAGGCGACGTTCTCGGCCACGCTCATCAGCGGGAAAAGCGCGAGATTCTGGAAGATCAGCGCGGTGGGCCGCTCATTGGGGCCCTTGCCGGCCATGTCCTCGCCGCCGATCAGCACCCGGCCGGCCGTCGGCTCGATGAAGCCGGAAATGGTGCGCAGCAGCGTGGTCTTGCCGCAGCCGGAGGGTCCAAGGATGGAGAAGAACTCGCCGGCCTGGATGGAAAGGTCGGTCGGCTGCACGGCGGTGGAATCGCCGAAGCGGATCGAGACCTGGTCGAGCCGCACGTCCTTGCCGCGCATGGGAGTTCCATCAGCCATGAGGTGGTCCATCCTTGCCGGAATTGTCCGGCCGTCCACATGCTTGGGAGCATCAACGAGAGTAGCAAGCATCCCCGGGACAGGCCCGGGGATGTGTTTCGTCGCAATGGGCGGGCGGTATCAGCTGTTGGTCAGCTTCTCGACATACTCGCCGCGCAGCTTGGCATAGAAATCGGTCTGCATCGGCCACCAGAACAGGTTGTCGATCGTGCCGGCCGGGTACGCCGCATCGAAGGCCGCCCGGGCCTCCTCGGAGAGGAACTGCTGGGCGCCGGCGGCGCAGCTGTTGTAGCCGGTGGTGTTGGCGAAGCGGGCGCCGACTTCGGGCTGGTAGATGAAGTTGGCGAAGGCATAGGCCTGGTCGACATTCTCGGCGCCGGCAGGGATGCCGAGCGTGTCGGTCCAGGCAAGGCCGCCTTCCTTAGGCATGCCGTAGCTCCACTTCTTGTCGGTGTTGCGGTGGAGCAGGATGCCAGTGGTGTCCCAGGTCTGGCCGATGGTGCAGCCGGCGTCGGTGAAGGCGGCGGTCGCCTCGGTGGCGTTGTTCCAGTAGGCGCCGATATTGCCCTTATGGGCGAGGATGTACTTCAGCACGCCCTCGAAGACGCGCCGCGAATCGGCCTCGGACTTGTACAGGTCCATGCCGCGATCCGACTTCAGTTCGCCGGTGGCATCAAGATAGAGCGCCACGCCGTTGAAGACAGACTTCTGGCGGATCGCCGTCTGCTTCGGATGGTCGGCCAGCCACATGTCGCCGTAGGAAATTTCGCCGGACTTCTTGCCCGGGAACTTGGTCGAATCCCAAGTGATTCCCTCGGTGCCCCAGTCGAACGGCACAAGGTAGCGCTTGCCGCGATAGGCAGCGCCGAGCTTGAGCGAGTTGCGGTAGATCGACGGAATGATCAGCGAGCTCTTGAACTTCGCTTCATCGATCGGCTGGAGCAGATTGTCCTTGTAGTAGTTCGGGCCGGTGTCGACGGACGGGAAAATGATGTCGAAGCCCTTGCCGCCGGCGGCGCGCAGCTTGTTCTCGCACTCTTCGTTGGACCCGTAGGTCGACAGGTTCACCTTCACGCCGGTGGCGTTGGTGAAGTCGGCGAGCAGCGTGTTCTTGTCGAAATAGTCGCCCCAGGCATAGACGTTGAGCGAGCCGGAGGTGGCGAGCGCGTCGTGGGCGCGCAGCACGGCAGGCGCGGCCAGCGCGAAGGCGCCAGCCTTCATCAGGTCACGACGGGAAAAGCGGGTCATCAGTACCTCCCATTGCCCCCGGAGGGCGAAACAGCGTCCGCTCTAGTTCGGGGCGATGAAGTGACGATGACACGGCAAAACCGCGCGAGAAAGCCACTGTCGCGCGGCGACAGCCAGTTGTCGGATTTGTTCAGCCCGGAGAGACCGAGGCGCCGTCAAGATCGGCCGGGCAGCCTCCAGGGGTGCGACAATCTGTCATGTGCGACAAGGATGGCTTTGCGACGCGCCTGCCTTAGTTTCTTCGCACCCGTTGATCCGGGCCCCTCTGACGCGAGCCGCCGGCGTTCGCGTGATGTCGGATCGCTTCCCGACGTCGCGCCGGCAGGACTGTGTCTCAGATGAATGCGATACCCCCTTCACGACGATCCAAATTGCGTCATCGTGCGTTAGCGCGCTGCGCGGGCGTTTCTGCGCCGACCCGTCTCTTGGCGATTTCTGGGGAGTGATCCGGTGGACTATTTGATGGAACTTGCCGCCAGCCCGGCGGCCTGGGCGGCGCTGATCACACTGATCGCGATGGAGGTCGTGCTCGGCATCGACAACCTTCTGTTCATCTCGATCCTGACCAACAAGCTTCCCGAGGACATCCGTCCACGCGCCCGCCGCATAGGCATCGGGCTGGCGCTGGTGATGCGCCTTGGCCTGCTCAGCACCATCGCCATCATCGTGACGCTGGTCGAGCCGGTCTTTTCGGTGTTCGGCCATCCTTTCTCGTGGCGCGACATCATCCTGATCGCCGGCGGTCTCTTCCTGGTGTGGAAGGCGACCAAAGAAATCCACCACAGCATGGCGCCGCATGACGAGCAGGAGGCCTCGCTTGGCGGCACTCTGCAGGTGAGCTTCAGCGCGGCCATCGTGCAGATCCTGATCCTTGATCTCGTCTTCTCGGTCGACAGCATCATCACCGCCGTCGGCATGACCGAGCACATCCCGATCATGGTGATCGCCGTCGTCTTCGCGGTCATGACCATGCTGTTCGCTGCCGGTCCGCTGGCGAACTTCATCAACCGCAACCCGTCCATCGTGATGCTGGCGCTCGGCTTCCTGCTGCTGATCGGCACCACGCTTATCGCGGAAGGCTTCGGCGCCCATGTCTCGAAGGGCTATATCTACGCGGCCATGGCGTTCTCGGCGCTGGTCGAGGGGCTGAACATGCTCCAGCGCAAGCGTCGGCCCACGGCGGTCGGCCAGGCGATGACGGGCACCCCCCACCCGGCGCCCGACGCGGCACCTGTCGATCAGGGGCAGTTGAGCCCCCGATAGCGCTCTGACGGCGGCCTGCCGAAGTGAAAGGCTCCGCCGCGTGACAATGCTATGATCCGGGCTTCCTCCAGCGAAGGAGACCCGGATCATGACGGATACAAGCGACCCGCATGCCCCCGTCGGCCACGCGCCCGAGCCGCCTGCCGACAGCAAGCTCACCCGCACAAAGCGTGACTGGGCGCGACAGGGCAAGTTTCTCACCGGCCGGCTGACCCGCCCGGAAGAACAGCGGCTTCCCCCCGGTCAGCATCTCGTGCGGGACTGGCCGGTGCTCGACCTCGGCATGCAGCCGCGCATTTCGCTCGATCATTGGCGGCTCGACGTCACCGGCGAGGTGGACCACCCCGTCTCCTGGGACTGGGCGACGTTCCGTGCGCAAAAGCAGACGCAGGAAACCACCGACATCCACTGCGTCACCACTTGGTCGCGCTATGACAATCGCTGGGAAGGTCTCGCCACGCGCGACCTGCTGGATCTGGTGATGCCTCGGGAGTCGGCGCGGTTCGTGCTCCTGCACTCCTATGACGGCTACGTCACCAATCTTGCCTTGGAGGACTTCGCCGCAGAGGACGCGCTTATCGTCCACAGCTGGGAGGACAAGCCGCTCACCATCGAACATGGCGGTCCGGCGCGGCTCGTGGTGCCGCATCTCTATTTCTGGAAGAGCGCAAAATGGCTCAAGAAGATCGAGTTTGTCGCCACAGACAAGCGCGGCTTCTGGGAAGAGAACGGCTACCATAACCACGCCGACCCCTGGAAGGAGGAGCGCTATTCCGACGAGGAGTGAGGTCGGCAGGGATATGCCGGCAGGTTTGGCGGCAAGGGCGCCTCGGCATGTGCCGCCATTCTGCCCGACCAAAGGGGAGAGGACTGGTGCCGGCGGAGGGGATCGAACCCCCGACCTTCGGTTTACAAAACCGCTGCACTACCGCTGTGCTACGCCGGCCAGCCAAACCTCGCCGATCCGCCCCACTGGCGGGGCCGGGACGGCGTGGACCTTTTCCGCTCCGGCACCTGCGCCGTTCGCGACACGGTTCTCTTCGCCGATGGCCGCCGCCCGGTCAAGACGGGCGCGCGGCGCTGCGTCGCTGGACCGCTTAACGCGGCCCGCTGAAACTCGTCATCTTGCCGCCGCGGAAGCGGCATTCGACGTTCCAGAAGCCGGGCTTTGCCCCGGGCTTGATGACGTTGAAAGAGAGCTTCACCACCTTCTCGCGGCCGGGCGTCACGATCTTGGCGGCAAGCTTCACGATCGGGTAGGCCGGTGCCGTACGTGCCGCTTTCTCGCAATAATTGGCCGCGTCCCGGTCCGAAATCTCGTTGGGAATGGGAGGAGGGCCCGGCCGCCAGGGGGGCGGCGGGTTAGGGTAAGGGTAAGGCGGCGGCGGAGCGGGGCGATTCTGGTCCAGCGTCATCCGGCAGTCGGAATAGGCGCGCGTGCCCGGCACCAGGCCCCAGGACCGGCATTTGGCATCATCCGCCTGGTCCGGGTTCGGATAGGGCGGCGGGTATGGCTGGGGATAAGCGGGGGGAGACTGCGGCGGATAGGTTGCGGGTGGGTACTGGGCGAATGCCGCTCCCGTCGTGAACAGTACCGCAGCCAAGGCGCAAATCAGGTGTCGCAAGATCGTCGGCCCCCATGAGATGGCATTGGGGTGCGTCGGGATGGCGGTGCTGTCAAGTATCCCCCCACCGCACAGGCTCGTGAGTCGGACGCCGAGGATTGAAGTGTGTCTCGGCGAGCCCGAAGCAAGGCGGCATGGCTGAGTTTCGCTGTTCTCGGGGGCGATCGCCGACGCGGGCGTGATCGTGCCGCTAACCGACGCCGTCACGGCCGGATCGGGTCCGTGGTCCTCGCCGGGGCGACAAGGCCGGGCAAGGCAATAGGTTGCGCAACGACAAATTCGCAAGTCCACCGAGGGGGCTAAGCTAACTCCGGCGCTGTCACTCCATTGTCGTAGCGGCAGCGGCGCCAAGCTTCGGCTCAGTTGGTATGCCAGTGTTGTAGGCTTTCAGCCCCCCAATACCGGGGCTTGCCGCGCAAACCGAGCAAAATACGCCATTGCGCCGAGCGCTGCCTTCTGCGAGACGAATCCTTGGGATGTCGTTCGCAACGGCGCGTGCCGAATCCCCCGGGGTGAGGATCACCGCGGGCACGCCATTTGGGAGGCTGGACTATGAAGCGATTTTTGGTCGGACTGGCGGCGCTGCTGCTGGCCGGCATGGCCGGCAGCGCGTCGGCCCAGACGATGAGCTATGCCGAAGCCGGGGCGCTGATCGCCAAGAGCTGCGGTCCTTCCATCGAGAAGTTCTGCGCCAAGGATAATCTCGGCACCGGCGCGGTTCGCAACTGCCTGATGGCGCATCAGGACCAGGTGCCGCAGCAGTGCTTCGACGATTACGCCGCCGCGCGCGCCTCGATCGCCAAGCGCATCGCAGCGCAGGGTGACGCCTGGAACGTGTGCAACGCCAATATCCGCCAGGCGTGCGCCGGCGTGCAGCCGGGCGATGCCAATATCCTGACCTGCCTGCAGGACGCCAGCAAGGTGATCCGGCCGGCCTGCAAGTCCATTCTGGTCGATGCCGGCTGGTGGCAGTGACGCAACGGCGAAACGCTAGGGAAAAGAGACAGATCATGACCCGTATCACCCGTTTCGTCGGCGGGCTCGCCCTCGCCGCCGCGCTCGCCGCGCCGCTCGCCGGCACCGCGACCGCGCAGACGCCCGATAGCGACGCCCAGATCATGCAGGGCCTGTCGCAGGCCACCATGTTCGATCCGTCGCTCACCGCCCAGGTTCTGCGCCAGATGGCGCAAGACGCCGTCACCCAGAACCTGCCGCTGACGCTCGACAAGTCCGAGATCGCCAAGCGGCTCGACAAGCTCGCCCAGATCACTGTGCAGATCCAGTTCGCGCTCGGCTCGGACATCATCCGTCCGGAGTCGTACCGGACGCTCGGCTCCATCGCCGACGCGATGCACCACCCGATCCTGGCGAACTACAAGTTCATCGTGGTCGGCAACACCGACACGACCGGCACTCGCGCCTTCAATCTCAAGCTCAGCCAGGAGCGCGCCAACGCCATCGTTCAGGCGCTGGTCGTGGTGTTCGGCGTCTCGCCGGATCGCCTGGAGGCCGTCGGCCTTGGCCAGGAGGCGCTGCAGGTGCCCTCCAAGCCGCAGGACCCGATCAATCGCCGTGTGCAGATCTTCACCATCGGCACCGTCGGCCCGATGGGCAGTCCGGTGCCCACCAGCGCCCCCTGAGCAGGACGCTCGATTTTTCCTGTGATAGGAAGCCGGCCGGTGCCTCGTGCACCGGCCGGCTTTTGCTTTTGGCCATCCCGTTTTCCGTCAAATCCAGAGTTTCAGCAGATGAGCATCACGAGAATCGAAGTCGGCCCGCGCATGAGCGAGGCTGTGATCCACGGGTCGGTCGTGTATCTGGCCGGTCAGGTTGCCAAGGGCGACAGCGTGACGGCGCAGACGCAGGCCGTGCTCGGCCAGATCGACGCCCTGCTCGCCCAGGCCGGCACCGACAAGACCAAGCTGCTGACCGCCACCATCTATCTCGCCGATATCTCTACCTTCGCCGAAATGAACGCCGTGTGGGACACTTGGGTGTCGGCCGGTAATACGCCCGCCCGTGCCACCGTCGAGGCGGCGCTGGCGACGCCGGACTACAAGGTGGAAATCGTCGTCGTCGCGGCGATCTGAGCGTCGCGGCTCACGCGGCGCGAGGGCACGAACGAAAAAAGGCCCCGTCTGGCGACGGGGCCTTTGCTCTTGGGAGGCTCCGTCCCGCAGGACGGAGCCTCGGCACGCATCAGTGCCAGTTTTCGAGGTCGCGCTTGTTGGTCTCCGGCGCCAGCACGAGGCCGATGACGAAGGTCGCCAGCGCCACGATGATCGGGTACCAGAGGCCGTAATAAATGTCGCCGGTGGCCGCTACCATGGCGAAGGCCGTGGTGGGCAGGAAACCGCCGAACCAGCCATTGCCGATATGGTAGGGCAGCGACATAGCGGTGTAGCGGATGCGGGTCGGGAACAGTTCGACCAGCCAGGCGGCGATCGGCCCGTACACCATCGTCACGAACAGCACCAGGACGGTGAGAAGCGCGACCACCATGGGCGTGTTGATCTCCGCCGGGTCCGCCTTCGCCGGGTAGCCGGCGGTGCGGATGGCCTGCGTCATGCTGGCGGTGAATGCGTCGGTCTGCGCCTTCATGGCCGCCGCGTCGAGGCCGACGCCGCTGAACGAGGGAATCACAGTCTCGCCGACCTTGATGCTCGCCACCGTGCCGGCAGGTGCGGCTTCGTTGGAATAGTTGACCGAATTGCGCGCGAGGAACGACTTGGCGATATCGCACGAGCTCACGAACTTGGCCGTGCCTACCGGGTTGAACTGGAACGAGCACTCGGACGGATCGGCGACGACGGTGACCGGAGACGTGGCCTGGGCCCGCTCAAGCGCCGGGTTGGCGTAGTGGGTGATAGCGGCGAAGATCGGAAAATAGGTCAGCGCCGCGATCAGGCAGCCGCCGAGAATGATCGGCTTGCGGCCGATCTTGTCGGACAGCCAGCCGAACACGATGAAGAACGGCGTGCCGATCAGCAGCGAGATGGCGATGAGAACGTTCGCCGTCCAGCCGTCGACCTTCAGCGTCTGGGTGAGGAAGAACAGGGCGTAGAACTGGCCCGTGTACCAGACCACGGCCTGGCCGGCAGTGCCGCCGAACAGGGCGATCAGGCCGACCTTGGCGTTCTCCCAGCGGCCGAAGGCCTCGGTGAGCGGCGCCTTCGAGGTCTTGCCCTCTTCCTTCATCTTCTTGAAGACAGGCGATTCGTTCAGCGTCAGACGGATCCACACCGACACCGCCAGCAGGATGATCGACACCAGGAACGGAATGCGCCAGCCCCAGTCGGCGAAGGCCGCCTCACCGAGATAGGTGCGGGTGCCGAGAATGACGAGCAGCGACAGGAACAGGCCGAGCGTCGCCGTGGTCTGGATCCACGAGGTGTAGAAGCCGCGGCGGCCAGCGGGCGCGTGCTCGGCGACATAGGTGGCGGCGCCGCCATACTCACCGCCCAGGGCGAGGCCCTGGAACAGGCGCAGAATGATCAGGATGACCGGCGCGGCAATGCCCCAGCTGGCATAGTTCGGCAGGATGCCGACCACGAAGGTCGAGGCGCCCATCAGCAGGATGGTGATGAGGAAGGTGTATTTGCGGCCGACGAGATCGCCCAGCCGACCGAAGACGAGGGCGCCGAACGGACGCACCGCGAAGCCGGCGGCGAAGGCCATAAGGGCGAAGATGAAGGCCGCTGTCGGGTTCACACCCGAGAAGAACTGGGCGGCGATGATCGCCGAGAGCGAGCCGTACAGATAGAAATCGTACCACTCGAAGACGGTGCCCAGCGAAGAGGCGAAGATGACCTTCTTTTCCTCGCGGGTCATAGGAACGGTCTTTCCGGCCGGTCCCGCAGTTGTTACGCTCATGTGTTTCCCTTCCCCAAAGTTAGGTCGCGCCAATGCAGAGACGTGCGACGTCAATCGCACGCGCAAAAAGACCAGCTCGCGAGAGCCGCCCGTTGTGATGGCCGAGTTTTGGGAGTCCCTGCGGGGAACGCCTTGCGCTCGGGCTGTCTCCTCCCGGAGGCGGCCCGCCACTATCTTTGCGGCGCCTTTCCCCGGTGTCTTGGCGCGCGGAATTCTCTGATTCCGTCGCATGCCTTAGCGGAGAGTGGCGAAACTGGGACGGTTTGACGATTGGCAATTGGTCGTAAACTGCCGCAGATGCTGCGCTGCGGCAGAAAAAACCTTCACGCTGAAGTAAAACGGCGGATCAGGCCGGGCTGCCGATGGCCCGCCGGGCGATGTAGAGCGCCAGCACGGCGGCGTTCGATACGTTGAGGCTGACGATGGCGCCGGGAAGATCGATGCGCGCCAGCGTGTCGCAGGTCTGGCGGGTGAGGTGGCGCAGTCCCTTGCCTTCCGCGCCCAGAACCAATGCGGTCGGTGCGGTGAGGCGGGCGTCGACCAGATCGGCTCCGCCTTCGCTGTCGAGCCCAACGACCAGCACGCCGTTCTGCTTCAGTTCGTCCAGCGCCCGGGCGAGGTTGCCGACGAAGCAGAACGGAACATGTTCCAGCCCGCCGCTGGCGCTCTTGGCCAGCACGCCGGTAGCGGCCGGACTATGGCGCGCGGTGGTGACGATCGCGCCGACCTTCATCGCCGCCGCCGAGCGCACGATGGCGCCCACATTATGCGGATCTGTGATCTGGTCGAGCACGAGAAGAAGATCGCATTCCGCCACCTTGGCGAGGCTGAGGGAGGGGAGCGGATCGCATTCGGCGAGCATCCCCTGGTGCACGGCATCGGGATCGAGCAGCCGGTCGATCTCGCCTGGTCGAACGATTTCGGGGTCGATTCGGTGCGGAATCGCCTCCTCTTCCAGCCGGCGCGCGGCATTTTCCGTCAGCATCAGCCGGCGCAGCTTGCGGCGCGGATTGCGCAGCGCCTCGACCACCGAGTGCCAGCCATACAGAATCGCCACATCGTCCGGCCACGCGCCGAAGGGGCGCCCGGCGGGACGAGGGCGGGACTGGCGGGGGCGTCCGGCGGAGGGCTTGGGACGGCCGGGCGGGCGGCTGGGACGATCGTTCATCCGCGCGTTCTGTCATGGCCCGCGCGACTTGGCAATTTCGTCCGCTTGCTCAGCTTGCGCCGGACGGAGAGGGTGGCGTGGTGGACGATCGGGCTCCCGTCGACCGGGCTCGGTGGTGGGTGAGAATCCAACAGCTAACCTTCCGCTCCAGAAGCGAGCCGGCGGATGTGGGCCTCCACCGGCGCCGCTATGCCACGCGACCTGGGCCCGGCCGGGAGGGGGAGGGGACAGCGATTCTGTGCTCACGTCCCCTGCGTCGGCGCTCAATAAGGCCAGCCCGAAAAGCTGCGTGATCCACAGCCCGTGGCGAGGATCGCCGGGGCGGGGTTGACAGGGCAGGGGCACCTCACCATAAAGCCGGCCGCACGGGAGCCTCGCATCGCGCTGGTTTTTCCGTCGGGTCGACAGGCCGGTGCATTTCGACGCACCGCAGATCGGCCGACGTGCGAGGGGGAGTGTCCCGAGCGGCAAAGGGGGCGGACTGTAAATCCGCTGGCTATGCCTTCGTAGGTTCGAGTCCTACCTCCCCCACCACGTCGCCTTCCGCTAGAATGCGCCAACCCTCGCGGGTGTAGCTCAATGGTAGAGCAACAGCCTTCCAAGCTGATGACGAGGGTTCGATTCCCTTCACCCGCTCCATTTTTCCGCGCAGCCCCCATATAGGACGTCGGCGCGGTCCCTTCGCAGGACGGCCGGCCCCCCCCGAGGGCTGAGCGTTATCCCCGTCCGTGCAGAGGTCGCGCAACGCGGCACTTGCGGAAACTCTGGAAACCGCCTATCCCACGGCCCGATTTTTCGCGGCCCGCATGTCGCTGAAGGAAACGAGATATGGCCAAAGAGAAGTTCAACCGTTCGAAGCCTCACTGCAACATCGGGACGATTGGCCATGTTGACCATGGCAAGACGTCTCTGACGGCTGCGATCACGAAGGTTCTTGCGGAGACGGGCGGCGCGACGTTCACGGCGTACGACCAGATCGACAAGGCGCCGGAAGAGAAGGCGCGCGGCATCACGATCTCGACGGCGCATGTCGAGTACGAGACGACGAACCGCCACTACGCGCATGTCGACTGCCCCGGCCACGCGGATTATGTGAAGAACATGATCACCGGCGCGGCGCAGATGGACGGCGCGATCCTGGTGGTTTCGGCCGCCGACGGCCCGATGCCGCAGACCCGCGAGCACATCCTGCTCGCCCGTCAGGTCGGCGTGCCGGCGCTGGTGGTGTTCCTGAACAAGTGCGACCAGGTTGACGACGAGGAACTCCTCGAACTCGTCGAGCTGGAAGTGCGCGAGCTTCTGTCGAAGTACGACTTCCCGGGCGACGACATCCCGATCATCCGCGGCTCGGCGCTGGTGGCGCTGCAGAATGGCGACCCCAAGCTGGGCCATGACGCGGTTCTGGAGCTGATGAAGGCGGTCGACGCCTACATCCCGCAGCCGGAGCGTCCGGTTGACCTGCCGTTCCTGATGCCGATCGAGGACGTGTTCTCGATCTCGGGTCGCGGCACGGTGGTGACGGGTCGCGTCGAGCGCGGCATCATCAAGGTGGGCGAGGAAGTCGAGATCGTCGGCATCCGTCCGACCATCAAGACGACGGTGACCGGCGTTGAAATGTTCCGCAAGCTGCTCGACCAGGGCCAGGCCGGTGACAATGTCGGCATTCTGGTTCGCGGCACGAAGCGCGAGGACGTGGAGCGCGGCCAGGTCGTGTGCAAGCCGGGTTCGGTGAAGCCGCACACGAAGTTCAAGGCGGAAGCCTACATCCTGACGAAGGAAGAGGGTGGCCGTCACACGCCGTTCTTCACCAATTACCGTCCGCAGTTCTACTTCCGGACGACGGACGTGACTGGCATCGTGACCCTGCCGGAAGGCACGGAAATGGTGATGCCGGGCGACAACATCACGGTTGACGTGGCGCTGATCGTGCCGATCGCGATGGAAGAAAAGCTGCGCTTCGCTATCCGCGAAGGCGGCCGTACCGTCGGCGCCGGCGTCGTCGCCTCCATCATCGAGTGA
>NZ_FMTP01000014.1 GCF_900100155.1 Ancylobacter rudongensis | reverse complement strand
AGCACGATATCCGCCCCCGCCACCGCCGCGGCGTTATCCGCCACCACAGTCGCCCCCGCGCCCTCATACTCCCCGTCACCAACCCCCGACGCCACACCCGCCCCCGAGGCCACAACAACCGTCGCCCCTAAGCCGACATAGCGCTTTACCGTGTCGGGACTGCCCGCCACGCGCGGCTCGAGGCCCGCCTCTTCCTTCAATATTGCCAATCGCATTTTTGCCTGCCTCCCAAGATTGCCTTCCTCCCAAGAAGGTCGTTGACCGTTTGTTGCGTACCTAGCCGTCGAGAACGACCAGCAGATCCTTGGCGTCGATCGCGTTGCCGGGCGCCACCAGAATCTCCGCGACCGTGCCCGCGCGCGGGGCATGGATCGCCGTTTCCATCTTCATCGCCTCGATGGTGAGCAGCACGTCGCCGGCCTGCACCGCCTGCCCGACCTGCACGGCGAGCGAGGAGATGGTGCCCGGCATCGGCGCGGCGACATGGGCGGGGTTGCCCTCCTCCGCCTTGCGCCGGCCGGCGACCTTCGGCACCGCGTCGCGATCGACCGCCAGGATCATCCGCGGCTGGCCGTTCAGCTCGAAGAACACTTCGACCTGGCCGTCATCGCGGGTGTCGCCGAGCGCGGTGAGGCGCACCATCAGCGTCTTGCCGCGCTCGATCTCGATCGTGGTCTCATCGCCCGGCTTCATGCCGTAGAAGAACACCGGGGTCGGCAGCGCCGAGACCGGGCCGAACTGGGCCAGCACCGGGGCGAAATCGGAAAACACCTTCGGGTACATCAGGTAGGAGGCGAGCTCGCGGTCGCTGGCGGTGCGGCCGAGCAGGGCCGACACATCCGCCCGTTCGGCGTCGAGATCGGCATCCTCCAGCAGCGAGCCATAGCGCACGGTGATCGGCGCCTCGCCCTTCAGCGCCTTGTTCTGCAGCGCCGGCGGCCAGCCGCCGAGCGGCTGGCCATATTCGCCATGCAGCATCGCCACCGCCGAGGCCGGGAAGGCGACATCGCGCGCGGGATCGAGCACGTCGGCGGCGGACAGGCCCTGGCTCACCATCATCAAAGCGAGGTCGCCCACCACCTTGGAGGAGGGCGTGACCTTGATGATGTCGCCGAACAGGTCATTGGCGTCGCGATAGGTGCGCGCCACCTCGTGCCAGCGGCTCTCCAGCCCCATGGAGCGGGCCTGCTCCTTCAGATTGGTGAACTGCCCGCCGGGCATTTCGTGCAGATAGACTTCCGAGGCCGGGCCCTTGAGGTCGCTCTCGAAGGCGGCGTACTGGGCGCGCACGCCCTCCCAATAGAAGGAGATGCGGCGGATGGCTTCCGGGTCGAGCCCGGTGTCGCGGGGCGAGCCGCGCAGCGCCTCGACGATGGAGCCCAGGCACGGCTGCGAGGTCATGCCGCTCATCGCGTCCATGGCGAGGTCGACCGCATCGACCCCCGCCTCCACCGCCGCCAGCACCGAGGCGGCCGCGACGCCCGACGTGTCATGGGTGTGGAAGTGGATGGGGAGGCCGATCTCCTCCTTCAGCGCCTTGAACAGCACCCGGGCGGCGGCGGGCTTGACCAGGCCGCCCATGTCCTTGAGGCCCAGCACATGGATGCCGGTCTTCTCCAGCTCCCTGGCCATGGAGACGTAGTATTTCAGGTCGTATTTCGACCGCGCCGGGTCGAGCAGGTCGCCGGCATAGCAGATGGCGCCCTCGACCAGCTTGCCGGTCTTCAGCGCCTCGTCGATCGAGACGCGCATGTTCTCGATCCAGTTGAGGCAGTCGAAGACGCGGAAAATGTCCATGCCGGCATCCGCCGCCTGGCGGATGAAGAAGCGGACGACGTTGTCGGGGTAATTGGCGTAGCCCACCCCGTTGGCGCCGCGCACCAGCGTCTGCGTCAGGATGTTGGGCACCTGTTCGCGGATCTTCGCCAGCCCTTCCCACGGGTCTTCCGAGAGGAAGCGCATGGAGACGTCGAAGGCCGCGCCGCCCCAGCATTCCAACGACAGCAGGCCGGGCAGGCCGCGCGCATAGGACTCGGCGACGCGGGCGATGTCGTGCGAACGCATGCGGGTGGCGAGCAGCGACTGGTGGGCGTCGCGCATGGTGGTGTCGGTGACGAGGACGCGGTCCTGCGCCAGCATCCAGTCGGCGAAGCCCTTCGGGCCGAGCTGGTCGAGCAGTTGCCGCGTGCCGGGGGCCGGCGCGGCGCGGAAGGCGGGCGGCTCGGGGATGCGGGCGGTGGCGGAAGGGCGGGCGCGGCCCTTCACTTCCGGGTGGCCGTTCACGGTGACGTCGGCGATCCAGGCCAAGAGCTTGGTGGCACGGTCGCGCCTTCCGCCGAAGTCGAACAGTTCCGGCGTGGTGTCGATGAAGCGGGTGGTGTAGCGGCAGGAGGTGAAATCGTCGTGCGTCAGCACGTTCTCAAGGAACGGCAGATTGGTCGCCACGCCGCGAATGCGGTATTCGCGCAGCGCCCGGTGCATGCGGGCGATGACCTCGTCCGAGGTCGGCGCCCAGGCCGTCACCTTCTCCAGCATCGGGTCGTAGAAGCGCGTGACCACGGCGCCGGAATAGGCGGTGCCGCCATCGACGCGAATGCCGAAGCCCATGGCGCCGCGATAGGCGGTGATGCGGCCATAGTCCGGGATGAAATTGTTCTCGGGGTCCTCGGTGGTGATGCGGCACTGCAGGGCGTGGCCGTTGAGGCGGATCTCGTCCTGCGCCGGGATGCCGGTCTCACCGACATCGCCGATATGGCCGCCTTCGAGGATCTTGATCTGCGCCTTGATCAGGTCGAGGCCGGTGACGACTTCCGTCACCGTGTGCTCGACCTGGATGCGCGGATTGACCTCGATGAAGTAGAAGGCGCCGGTATCGGCATCCATCAGGAACTCGACGGTGCCGGCGCCGATATAGTCGGTGGCCCGGCCGATGGCGAGCGCGGCGTCGGTGAGGGCCTTGCGGGTCGCCGCATCGACATAAGGCGCCGGGGCGCGCTCGATCACCTTCTGGTTGCGGCGCTGGATCGAGCAGTCGCGCTCGAACAGATGGACGAGATTGCCATGGGTGTCGCCGAGGATCTGCACCTCGACATGCCGGGCGCGGCGCACCAGCTTTTCGAGATAGACCTCATCCTTGCCGAAGGCCGCCTTGGCCTCGCGCTTGGCGGTCATCACGGCGTCGAGCAGCTTGTCCTCGCTGTCGATCGGGCGCATGCCGCGCCCGCCGCCGCCCCAGCTCGCCTTGAGCATGACGGGGTAGCCGACCGCGCGGGCCGCCGCCAGCACCGCCTGCGGGTCGTCCGGCAGCGGCTCGGTCGCCGGCATCACAGGCACGCCGACCGAGATGGCGAGATTGCGCGCCGCCACCTTGTTGCCGAGGTCGCGCATGGTCTGCGGCGTCGGGCCGATGAAGATGATTCCCGCTTCCGCACACGCCTCGGCGAATTCGGGACTCTCGGACAGGAAGCCATAGCCGGGATGAATGGCGTCGACCTTCGCCTCCTTGGCGACGCGGATCACCTCGTCGATGGAGAGATAGGCGTCGATCGGGCCGAGCGGCTTGGCCAGAAACGGGCCGCGCCCGACGAGATAGGCCTCGTCGGCCTTGAAGCGATGCAGGGAGAGCTTGTCCTCCTCCGCATAGAGCGCGACCGTGGTGATGCCGAGTTCGGTCGCGGCGCGGAAGACGCGGATCGCGATCTCGGACCGGTTTGCGACGAGGAGCTTCTTGATCGTTCGCGTCATGGCGTGGCGTCACCCGTGGTTGCGGTCAGCGAATGTTGAAAACTCGAAACCTGCATCCTGCTGCGGACCAAACGGGCGCCCCGCCTGCCTGCCGCTGCCGGAACCGGCAACCGGACGATGCATCAGCCATGCCGTATTCCATGACGGGATACCGGCGCTCGGTCAGATGCCGCATGCGTGACACGCATAGTGGTATACAGAATTACGCATGCCAGCAAGATTTTTCAGCCGCACGCGCCAGCGCGCGCTCTGCCCGGGCGGTTGCCCTGCCTGCCCTCGCGTCACGCTTTTATGAGCGGTACGGCCCTCGGCGTCGCGAAAGGGACACGCTGCGGTGCAAGATAACATCCGGGAGACAGGGCCAGACTTTTGGTCCATATGAGACGCGCCGGTGCCGCGCATCGGCGAGCCCACCGACGGAGGATATTATGGTTAGCAGGCGTGGACGCGCGACCAAGATCGTGGCGACGCTGGGTCCGGCTTCTTCGAGCCCGGAAATGATCAAGGCGCTTTATGAGGCCGGGGTCGATGTGTTCCGGCTGAATTTCAGCCACGGCACCCAGGAAAACCATGGCCGCGTTCTGGCCTCTGTACGGGCGCTCGAAAAGGAAGTCCGGCGGCCGATCGGCGTGCTCGCCGACCTGCAGGGCCCCAAGCTGCGCCTCGGCCGGTTCGAGAACGGCTTCATCAACCTGACCGCCGGCTCGACCATCCGCTTCGACACCGACCCGACGCCCGGCAACGAGACCCGCGTCTCGATCCCCCATCCGGAAATCCTCGAAGCCCTCAATGAGGGCTCCACCGTGCTGCTCGACGACGGCAAGGTGCGGGTGCGGGTGGTGAAGAAGGGCGCCGGCTATATCGACGCCGAAGTGGTCGCCGGCAACAAGCTGTCGAACAACAAGGGCTTTAACGTCCCCGACGTGCTGCTGCCGGTCTCGGCGCTCACCGACAAGGACCGCGCCGACCTGTTCTTCGCCCTCGACCTCGGCGTCGAGTGGATCGCGCTCTCCTTCGTGCAGCGTCCCGAGGACGTGCTCGAAGCCAAGGAGCTGATCCAGGGCCGCGCCCAGATCAACCTCAAGCTGGAAAAGCCGCTCGCGGTCGAGCACCTCACCCGCCTCACCGAGCTGTCGGACAGCATCATGGTGGCGCGCGGCGATCTCGGCGTCGAGCTGTCGCTGCCGGAAATCCCGGCGCTGCAGAAGCGCGTCATCCGCGAATCCCGCCGCCTCGGCAAGCCGGTGATCGTGGCGACGCAGATGCTGGAATCGATGATCAGCGCTCCGGTGCCGACCCGCGCCGAAGTCTCCGACGTCGCCACCGCCGTCTATGACGGCGCCGACGCGGTGATGCTCTCGGCCGAAAGCGCCGCCGGCCAGTACCCGGTGGAAGCCGTGGCGATGATGGACCAGATCATCAAGCAGGTGGAGCGTGATCCGGGCTACCGCTCGATCATCGAATCCCAGCGCCCCGAGGAAGGCCACTCGGTCGCCGACGCGGTGACGCAGGCCGCCTATCATGCAGCGCTGTCGACCAATGCGGCGGCGATCGTCACCTACACCCTTTCCGGCACCACCACGCTGCACGCGGCGCGCGAGCGCCCGCGCATCCCGATCATCGGTATCGCCAGCCAGCTGTCCACCGCCCGCCGGCTCGTCATGTCCTATGGCGTGCATGTCGTGCACGCGCCGGAGGAGATCCACACCTTCGGCGAGATGGCGGCCAAGGCGACGCAGGTGACGGTGGAGCACGGCTTCGCCACCGAGGGCGACCTGATCGCCATCACCGCCGGCGTGCCCTTCGCCACCCCCGGCACCACCAATGTGCTGCGCCTCGTCACCATCGACAAGGCGATGGCCCATCGAACCCCGCGCCCGGAAGAGGCGGGCGATTCCATGCGCCCGCGGGCCGCTGCGATGAAGGCGGGCGACGCCGTGCTGCGCTCCGACCCGGTGGAACCGGCGGCGGAGTGATTTCGGCGGCTCGGCCGCACCGACACAGGAAAGGCCCGGCTCGCGCCGGGCCTTTTTTGTTGCGCGCGCGGCGCTGATCTGTCGGACTGCGGCGACACGAGGCCAACCCTGCGGGATCCCGATGATGCTTTCCGGTGGCTGCAACTGCGGAGAGGTCCGCTACCAGATCGAGGGCGCGCCGCTGCGGGTCGGGCTGTGCCATTGCGCCACCTGCCGCAGGCAATCCGGCTCGGCCTTTTCCTTCTTCGCCATCTGGCCACGCGCGCGCGTCACGCTGTCCGGCGAATTGTCCTGCTGGCAGGTCCGGGCGGGGGGCGAGCGCTTCTGCCCGCGCTGCGGCGCGCAGCTGTTCTGCTGGGAGGACGGCTCGGACGAGATCGAGGTCAAGCTCGGCACGCTGGACGCGCCGCCGAGCGCGCTGGTGCCAAGCTATGAGCTCTGGACGATCCGCCGCGAGCCCTGGCTGGCGCCGCAGGAGGGCGCGGAGCAGCATTGGCGCGACCGCGAGGCGCCGGAGGACTGACCCCGCGAGAGCTGTACGGGGCCCGGGCGGCCGGTGGGAAGCCCCGACCGGGAAAGCCTGGAATGGAATAGAGCGCAACGGGCGTTGACACATGCGGCGGGGCTCGTCACGCGGCGCGCTCCGGCGGTATGGTGGCGCTCCCTTGCCCCCCTGCCGCCGCCCCCGTCACTGTGGACCGCCCCCATGCCGCCGCGCCCGCCCTTCGTCGCGCCCGCCGCACCTGCCCCCAGGTCCCAAAGGGTGCTCTGCCTTGATGGACTGCGCGGCGTCGCCGCCTGTTCGGTGGTGGCGTTCCATTTCTTCTACGCCTTCACCCCGGCGCCCTTCACCGATTGGGGCCGCACCGGCTTCGGCCTGTGGGACACGCCGCTGGCGGTGCTGTGGAACGGGCATTTCGCCGTCGCCGTGTTCTTCGTGCTGTCCGGCTTCGTGCTCGCCGCCTCGGCGCCGATCAGCGCGCGCGAGGCGCCCGCGCTGATCGGCCTGCGCTATCTCAGGCTCGCCCTGCCCGCCCTCGTCTCCTCGGCGCTGGCCTGGGCGTGGCTGAACGGCTTTCCCGAGGCGGCGCGCGAGGTGCAGGCGATGACCGGTAGCCGCTGGTTCCGCTGGACCTATCAGCCGCCGATCCCGCCCTTCGATCAGGCGCTGTGGGAAGGCGGCGTCGGCGTGTTTCTCACCGGCACGACGCGGTTCAACAACCCGCTCTGGACCATGCAGGCGGAGTTCTTCGGCTCGGTGCTGATCTATGGTTCCTATGCGCTGCTGCCCGGCCGGGCGCGCCCGCCCGCCATGGCGCTGGGCGCTCTTGTTCTTGCCGTTCTGGGACAGTTTTCGCTCGCCGCCTTTTGCGGCGGGGCGCTGGTCTATGAGTTCCGACACCTCCTGCGCGACCATGCGCCGGGCGGCGCGCTCCTCGGCCTGCTCGGCCTCGTGCTCGGCGCCACCTATCCCGGCCATTCCGCCGAGGGCGGCCTCATTCCCCTGCTGCAATCCTGGCTCGGAGTCGACGGCCCCCGGCAGATCGGCGCGGTGATGGTGCTGGCGGCGCTGCTCATCACCCCGCCGGTGCGGCGCCTGTTCGAGAGCGCGCCCTTGCAGCGTCTGGGCGAACTCTCCTTCCCGCTCTATCTCGTGCATGTGCCGCTGATCGTCGCGCCGGCCTGCGCCTTCTACGCCCGCTTCGGCCCGCTGGAGCCGGCGGCGCTGGCCGGGCTGTTCGCCGCAACCTTCCTCGCTGCCCTTGTTCTGGCGACGCTGTTCCTCGTTCTGGTGGAACGGCCGGTGCTGGCCGGGCTGCGCGCGCTGCGCGCCCGGCTGCGACGCCGCCCCGCGCCGGGCTGACGCCGCGACAGGTCGCCGCTTTCAGTCCATAACGGCGCAAGCTCTTGTTTCCTCGCCTGTCTTTTAGTGGTCTTAAGCATTCCAGGCCGCACTGTGACGGCCGCCCCAGCCCACCCCCCTCTGCAGGAGAGCCGCGTTGCGGGTCACGAAAGCCAAGGTCGCCGAGCATCGCCGGTCGATCCTCGATTCCGCCTCCCGCCTGTTTCGCCAGCGCGGCTTCCGCGATGTCGGCGTCGCGGAGATCATGCAGGCGAGCGGCCTGACCCATGGCGCCTTCTATGGCCATTTCCGCTCCAAGGCGGAGCTTGCCGATGAAGCCTGCCAGGAGGCCTGCGCGGAGGGGGTGCAGGCCTGGCTGGCATCGGCCTCGCTCACCGAAATCCTCGACCGCTACCTGACCCCCGCCCATCGCGACAACCCGGCCGCCGGCTGCGCCCTCGCCGCCCTTGGCGCCGAGGTGGCGCGCCAGCCCGACGATGTGCAGAAGAGCTATGCCGACGGCATGCGGCGCTTCGTCGACGCCCTGGAGCGCCACATGGACGACGCCCCGCCCGAGGCTAGGCGGCAACAGGCCATGGCGGTGCTGTCCTGCATGATCGGCGCCCTCACCCTGGCGCGCGGCGTGGCGAGCGGCGACCCCGCGCTCTCCGACCAGATCCTGGCCAGCGTCCGGCAGGAATTGCGCGGCCATTTCGGCGCGTAAAGGGGGCAAACGCCGTATTGCGCCGCGCGCCCTCGGCTGGTCGCATGGGCCGGACGAGGTTCCGGTGGAGTGCGGCGGCCGATGCGGGCAGGTTCCCCAGCGAGCGACAACGAGGACGGCGCCTGGCGGGTGGGGCTGCTTTTCTCCGCCACCGGGGTGACGGCCGATGTCGAGACCTCGCAGCTCGGCGGCACGCTGCTGGCCATTGACGAGATCAACGCCGCCGGCGGCGTGCGCGGGCGGCGTGTCGAGGCGGTGGCCTATGATCCCGCCTCCGACCCGCGCGCCTTCCGCCGGCTTGCCGAGACATTGCTGGTCGAGGATGGCGTGCGCCTCATCTTCGGCTGCTACATGTCCTCCACCCGCAAGGCGGTGCTCCCGATTGTCGAGGCGCAGGACGGGCTGCTGTTCTACCCCACCCTTTATGAGGGCTTCGAATATTCGCGCCACTGCGTCTACACCGGCGCGGCGCCGAACCAGAACTCGATCCAGCTCGCCACCTATCTGCTGCGCCATTACGGCAACCGCTTCTTTCTCATCGGCTCGGATTACGTCTACCCCTACGAATCCAACCGGATCATGAGCGATTTCGTGGTGCAGTCGCGCGGGCGGGTGCTGGGCGAGGTCTATGTGCCGCTCGGCGCGCCCGACGCCGCCTTCGCCGAGGTGATGGAAAAGGTGCGCGAGGCCGAGCCTGACGTGATCTTCTCCACCGTGGTCGGCACCGACACCGCCCGCCTCTACGCGGCCCATCACGCCGCCGGCTTCACCTCCCGCCACCTGCCGATCGCCAGCCTCACCACCAGCGAGGCGGAAGTGGCGCTGATGCCGCGCGGGGTGGCGGCCGGCCACATCACCGCCGCCCCTTTCTTCGAGACGCTGGGCACGCCGGCGGCGCGGCGCTTCGTCGCCGCCTTCAAGAAGCGCAACGGCGTGCACCGGCCGGTGACGGCGGCGGCGGAGGCGGCCTATTTCCAGATGCACCTCGCCATGCAGGCGCTGGAGCGCACCGGCACCGACGCGCCGGAGGCGCTGCTGGCCGAACTCGGCGCGGCCAGCTTCGAGGCGCCGCAGGGGCGGGTGCGGATCGAGCCCAGCAATCACCATGCCTGGCTGCGCCCGCGCATCGCCGAGATCGGCGCGGATGGGCGCTTTCATGTCATGTGGGACGCGGGGGCGGCGGTGAAGCCGGACCCCTATTGCGTGGTTCAGAACCTCGACGACTGGCCGGCCGATGGCCGCCGGTTCGCGCTGTCATGACGGGAGGCGGCGAGATGGCAATGCAGGTGCTCAAGGATTTGCGCGGCCTTCGGGTGTCGGTGATCCATCCGCCCGACGAGGAGCGCCCGAGCCTTGTCGAGCATTTGCGCCGCATCGGCTGCACGGTCGAGGCCGTGTGGCCGGTGCCGGCGCAGTGGCCGGCCGACGCCGATGTCGTGCTGCTCGCCATCGAGCCGGACGCGCGGGCCGACATTGCGCGGCTGCTGAAAACCGACCCCGCCCGGCGCCCGACGCTGATCGCCATTGTCGGCTATGAGAACCCGGCGACGCTGCAGATCGTGCTGGAAGCCGGCGCGGTGGCGGTGGTGGAGCGGCCGATCCGCCCCTTCGGCCTGCTCACCCAGCTCACCATCGCCCGCACGCTCTGGCTGGAGCGGGAGGAGGCGAAGAAGCGCGTCGCCCGGCTGGAGCACAAGCTCGCCGGGCTGCAGACGGTGCAGCGGGCGAAGTCGATCCTGATGGAAAACCTGGGCCTGAGCGAGGAGGACGCCTATCAGAGCCTGCGCCGGCAGGCGATGGCCAAGCGCGTGCCGCTGGAGGACATGGCGGCTTCCCTCATCCACGCCTCCGAACTGTTGCAGATGTCGCCCCGCAGCCGCGACATGCGGGCCGCCCCGCCGGCCGGCTCTTGAAGTCGCGCCGCGAGGGTGATTAGATAGTGCCCATGGATGATTTCCGGGCACTTCCCCGGAAGATCGATCCTCTGTCGGCCACCAACGCTGTTGGCCGGCGCTGGCAACGTTGCCCGGGAGGTTCGCGAGAGCCTGTCGGGTTTTTTTGTGCCTGATCAAGGCCTGGATCGACCGCGCTCGATCCGGTTGGGAACAACGCCGTTCCGCCCCCATCCCCTTCCCGACACCGCAAGGCCCCGGCCGCCTGCGAGGCGAAGCCGCGCGCCTTTTCGAGGAGACTTCTCATGTTGCACGGCGACATTTCCAGCAGCAAAGACACCGTCGGCGTGGCGGTGGTGAACTACAAGATGCCGCGCCTGCACACCAAGGCCGAGGTTCTGGAGAACGCCCGCAAGATCGCCGACATGGTGGTGGGCATGAAGATCGGCCTGCCGGGCATGGATCTGGTGATCTTCCCGGAATATTCGACCCACGGAATCATGTATGATTCCAAGGAGATGTACGAGACCGCCTCGACCATCCCCGGCGACGAGACCGAGATTTTCGCCGAGGCCTGCCGCAAGGCCAAGGTGTGGGGCGTGTTCTCGCTGACCGGCGAGCGCCACGAGGAACACCCGCACAAGGCGCCCTACAACACGCTCATCCTGATGAACGACAAGGGTGAGATCGTGCAGAAATACCGCAAGATCATGCCCTGGGTGCCGATCGAGGGCTGGTATCCCGGCAACTGCACCTATGTCTCGGAAGGCCCGAAGGGGATGAAGATCTCCCTCATCATCTGCGACGACGGCAATTACCCGGAAATCTGGCGCGACTGCGCGATGAAGGGCGCCGAACTGATCGTGCGCTGCCAGGGCTACATGTACCCGGCCAAGGAACAGCAGGTGCTGATGTCGAAGGCGATGGCCTTCGCCAACAATGTCTATGTCGCGGTGGCCAATGCCTCCGGCTTCGACGGCGTCTATTCCTATTTCGGCCACTCGGCGATTGTCGGCTTCGACGGGCGCACCTTGGGCGAATGCGGCGAGGAGGACTATGGCATCCAGTACGCCGCCCTCTCCACCTCGCTGATCCGCGACGCGCGCAAGAACATGCAGTCGCAGAACCACCTCTTCAAGCTGGTGCATCGCGGCTATACCGGCCTGATCAATTCCGGCGACGGCGACAAGGGCGTGGCCGCCTGCCCCTATGATTTCTACGCCAAGTGGATCGCCGACCCGGAAGGCACGCGGGAAATGGTGGAATCCTTCACCCGTTCCACCGTCGGCACCGAGGAATGCCCGATCGAGGGGATTCCCAACCCCGACACCGCGCATCGGTGAGGGGCGCCTTCCTGCTCCCTCTCCCCCTGGGGGAGAGGGTCGGGGTGAGGGGTCTTCTACCGCGGCGCGATGGAAGGCCCCTCACCGACCCGCTGCGCGGGCCACCTCTCCCCAATGGGGAGAGGGAAGAGGCAAGGCTCACCGCCGCGCCAGGCGGAAATACAGTTCCGACAGCCGCAGCGGCAGGTCCTCCACGCGGCGTACCGGCATCGCATTGGCCTTGCCGAAAATGGCCGGCGCGGCGCCGACGCCAGCGGGATCGAGCGTGATGCCTGACGTGTCGATGCCCTGCGCGCGCAATTGCAGCACCACCCGGCGCGCATCCTGCAGCAGGTCCGGTGCCGGCGTGTCGATGTCGGAGGGCTCGCCATCGGTGAGCACGAGGATGAGCTTGCGGAAGGCGCGCACGCGCGCGATCTCCGCCCCGGCATGGCGCAGCCCGGCGCCGAGCCGGGTCGACAGGCCGGAGGAGAGGCCGGCAAGGCGGGCCAGCGCCGCCGCGTCATAGGGTTCGGCAAACCCCTTCACTTCGCACAGCCGGACATCGTCGCGGCCATTGGAGGCGAAGGCGAGCAGGGCGAACGCATCGCCCAGCGCCGCCAGGGCCTCGCCCAGCATCGCCACGGCGAGCTTTTCCACATCGAGCACGCTGGCCCCGCTCGCCAGCTTTGCCCGCGTCGACTGCGACATGTCGATCAGCACCAGCACGGCAAGGTCGCGCTGCGTGAGCGCGGTGGAGCGGAACACATTCAGGTTCGGCACGTCGCCGGCGCGACGGGCGATCGCGGCCTCGATCACGGCGTCGAGGTCGAGCTCGTGCCCGTCCGGCTGGCGCTTCAGCCGGACGGCGCGGCCGATTTTCGCGGCTTTCACCAGCCGGGCGATGCGGGCGCGCGCCGGCCCTGCCCGCTCCAGCGCCCGCTGCAGCGGACGGCTGTCGACCGGCGCCGGCGCGAGCGCGCGCACGCTGGTCCAGTCCGGCCGCTCGATGCCGGCCTGCGCGTCCCATTCGGGATAGGTGGCGATGACGGGGACGGTCTCGCCCGCCGCCCTCTCGCGGGCGCGGCCGGCGGGGGCGCGGGACGGCGCCACGTCGGGCGGGCCGTCCTCGCCCTCGCGCCGCTCGATGCGGGCGGCCTCGACCAGCAGCTGCACCTCGTCGGAGACCTCAGGGTCGATGTCGGAAAAGTCCCACAGGCCGAGGCCGTCATCGCGATAGGCCGGTTCCACGACATGGCCGCGCGCGTCGAAGCGCAGGCGCCGCTGGCCGATATCGTTGGCCAGCCGCGTGCCGATGTCGAGGCTGATGGCGGGATCGTCGAGGCGGTCGCGTGCAGCGGCGAACAGCGCCTGCGCCTTTCCCACCAGCGCGTCGGGGTCCGCATATCCAGGGTCGAACAGCCCGCGCGCCAGCCGGGCGAGCAGGCAGGCGAGCGTCGGCCCATCGTCGGGCGTCGCGATGTGATAGCGGCCCCACAGCCGGCGCAGGCCGGGATAGCGGGCCATCGCCAGCGCCTCGATGCGCGCATCCTCAATGAGGCCAGCCAGCGCGATCTGCACCGGCCGGAATTTGCGCACCGGAAAACGCGGATTGCCGAAATGCAGATGCGCCCCGGCATGCAGCGCGGCGGCGCGGTAGAGATGGCGCGCGCCCTCCCCCTCCACGCCGGGAAACACCTCCGGCAGCCGGAGCACCGGGCCGGCGATGTTGACGCGGCGCGGCGCTTCCGACGCCGCCGGTGGCAAGGGCTGGAGCGGTGGCGCTGTGCCCCACAGGGCGGCGAGCACCCGGCTCAGTTCGCTCTCCAGCTCGGCAAAGCCCGGGCCAGCGCCGATGCGGGCCAGCAGGGCCAGCGCCAGCGTGTCCTCCAGCGCGAAGAAGGCGCGCCGGCGGGCACTGTCGCGGCCCGCCGCCTTCAGCCCGGCGGCGATGAAGCCCTCGAAATCCGCGACATGGCCCGGCAGGACGAGACGGTGCGCCTGCGTGGCGACGCTCTCCACGCAGTCCGGCGCGGCCTGCGCCAGGGCGAGCAGCGCCCGCCAGAACGCCGCCCGCTCGCCCTCCCCGGCAAGGCGCGGGGCGATGGCGACAAACCCGTCGAGCGCGGCGCATGCGGCCTGCCCGCCGGCCTCGCGGCAGAGCGCGGCGGCCGCCAGCCCGGTTTCGCCGAGCGCGGCGGGGGAGAGCCGGCCCGACAGTTCAAGGCTGGCGCGCCAGAAGGCCAGCAGCGCACTGGCGCCGGCATTCACCTCGACCAGCGCCAGCACGCCTTGCGCCCATGGTTCGAGTGAAGCCGCGCCATGGCGCCGGGCGAGCCGGTGCCGCGTCGCCTCGAAGCTGGCGGCGAGGGTGTCGCGCGCGCGCATCAGCCCGGCGAGGCGGGCAAGGGCGGGAGCGTCGAGAACGGGCGCCTCGCTGTCGCAAACCTCATTCATGGCAGGCAGGCGGCAATCGCCGCGCCGAGCGCCCGGCGGACATCGGCATCGTCGGTGATCGGCAGCACGATCGCCGCCTCGACCGCCGCCTCCAGCGACACCCCGCCCGCCGCCAGCCGCCCGGCATGGATGAGCATGCGGGTGGAGGCGCCCTCATCCAGCCCCTGCCCGCGCAGGTTCCGCGAGCAGGCGGCGATGGCGACGAGGATGCGGGCCAGCGCCGCGTCGGCGCCGGCCTCGCGCCTCACGATTTCCGCCTCCAGTTCCGGGGCGGGATAGTCGAAGGCGATGGCGATGAAGCGCTGCTTGGTGGACTCCTTCAGGTCCTTCACCGCGCTCTGGTAGCCGGGGTTGTAGGAGATCACGAGCTGGAAATCGTCATGCGCCGCCACCTGCTCGTTGCGCTTTTCCAGCGGCAGGATGCGCCGCGCATCGGTGAGCGGATGGATGACGACGGTGGTGTCCTGCCGCGCCTCGACGATCTCGTCGAGATAGCACAGCGCGCCATGGCGCACCGCCTGGGTCAGCGGCCCGTCGTGCCACACCGTGCCTTCCGGGCTGAGCAGGAAGCGGCCGGCAAGATCGGCGGCGGTCATGTCCTCATGCGCCGCCACCGTGATCAGCGGGCGCCCCAGCCGCCACGCCATGTGCTCGACAAAGCGGGTCTTGCCGCAGCCGGTCGGGCCTTTCAGCATCACCGGCAGGCGGTGGCGCCACGCCGCCTCGAACACGGCGATCTCGTCGCCCACCGGCCGGTAATAGGGCTCGACGGCGATGCGGTAGGCGGAAAGGTCCGGGACACGGGAGGGGAAGGCGGCGGGGGAAGTGGCGCTCGGCATGGGGTCTCCGCTGGGAATGCGCGGCCGTCCCCATGCAGGAAAGGACGGCCCCGCGAGGGGCAGTCGGCAATCCCTGCCGGTGCGCGGGCAACGTCCTTGTTGCCCGGCGGCGCCATTAGAAATCCAATTACCGCGCCGCACAAGAGGGCGCCCGAGGGCGATTACGGACGCCGGCGCCGGCCGGGCGGGGCTATCCTGCACACGCCGCCCCCAGGAGCGCCCGGCCATGCAGACGCTTGCCCTCGACCAGGTCTACCGGCTCATCGAGCCCGGCCCCGTCGTGCTGCTCACCACGTCATGGCAGGGCCGGGCGAATGTAATGACCATGTCCTGGCACATGATGGTGGAGTTCACCCCGCCGCTCATCGCCTGCGTGGTCAGCGCCAACGATTTCAGCTTCCAGGCGCTGACGGCGAGCGGGGAATGCGTGATCGCGATTCCCGCCGTTGAGCTGGCGGAAAAGGTGGTCGCGGTCGGCAATTGCTCGGGCCGCGACGGCGACAAGTTCGCCCGCATCGGCCTCACCCCGCTGCCGGCGGCGCAGGTCGCCGCGCCTCTGGTGCAGGAGTGCTTCGCCAATCTCGAATGCCGCGTGGTCGATACGACATTGCGGGACAGCTATAATCTCTTCGTGCTGGAAGTGGTGCAGGCGTGGACCGACCCGGCGCGACAGGCGCCACGAACGCTGCACCACCAAGGCTTCGGCCAGTTCGTCCTCGATGGCGAGACGATCACCCTGCCCTCGAAAATGCCGTGAGCGCCTACCCCGCCGCCTGCAGCGCCTTGCGGAAGCGCAGCGCCGCCAGCCCGAAAAACGCGGCGCCGATGGCGGCGAGCGCCAAGAGGTCCGGCCAGATCACCGCCAGCCCGGCGCCGCGATAGAGCACCGCCTGGGCGAGGGCGACGAAATGGGTGGAGGGCGAGAGCTGCATCACGTTCTGCAGCCAGACGGGCATGCTCTCCATCGGCGTGGTCGAGCCCGAGAGCAGGTTCATGACGATCAGGATCGGCATGACGATGAGGCCGAACTGCGCCATCGAGGTCGATACCGTCGCCACCAATATGCCGAGCGCCGTCACCGAGAACTGGTAGACCAGCATCGAGCCGACAAACAGCACCACCGAGCCCTGCACCGGCACATTGAGCAGCCACTGCACCACCACCACCAGCGACAGCGTCGCCGCCACCACGATGACAAGCCCGTTGGCCCAGATCTTCGCCAGCATGATCTCGTTCGGCGTCACCGGCATAACAAGCAGATGCTCGATCGTGCCGTGCTCGCGCTCGCGGATCAGCGCGGCGCCGGAGAGGATGACGGCGAGCATGGTGACGTTGTTGATGACCTGCATCACGGCGGTGAACCAGGCGGAGGCCAGGTTCGGGTTGAATTTCGGCCGGATCACCACGTTCACCGGCGTGGCGGCGCTTCCGCCCATCGCCGCCGCCACTTCCTGCGTCATGATGTTCTGGATATAGGCGGCGCCATTGCCCGCCTGCGACATGGCGGTCGCGTCGATGTCCAGCTGCAAGGCCGGGTCGCGGCCGGCGATCAGGTCGTGCTCGAATTTCGGCGGGATGCTGAGCACGAAGACATAGCGCCCCGCATCCATCGCCGCGTCGACCTCGCGCGCGCTGATCGGCACCGGCTGCTTGAAGAAGGGCTGCAGCAGCGCGTCGCGCAGGCGGCGCGAGAGCGCGCTCTGGTCCTCGTCGACCACCGCCACCGCCGCGTTCTCCACCTCGAACTTGGCCCCGGCCGAGACGGTGTAGACCGCGATGGTGAAGGTGTAGAGGATCAGCCCGGCCAGCACCGGGTCGGCCTTGAGGCTGTAGAGTTCCTTGATGCCGAGCCGCCAGATGCGGGCGAGGCGGGGGAGCAGTCCGTCGAGCATGCTCAGGCCCCCTGCTTGCGCAGCGCCAGCATGGCGCCGGCGATGAACACCAGCGCCAGCGCGAACACCATGGCGATATCCGGCCAGAGCGAGGGCAGGCCCAGCCCCTTGGTGAAGGCGCCGACGCTCACCTGCTGGTACCAGGCCGAGGGGAAGGCCAGCCCCATCAGCCGCGCCCCGCCCGACAGCGAGGACACCGGCACCAGCAGGCCGGAGAAGTTGACCGCCGGGATGATGGCGACGATGGCGGTGGCAAAGATCGCCGCCACCTGGCTGCTGACGAAGCTCGACACCAGCAGGCCGAAGGCGGTGGTGGCGAAGACATAGACCAGCGAGCCGAAGGCCAGCGTGGCGAAGGAGCCCTTCACCGGCACGTCGAACACCAGCCGCGCCGCCACCACCATGGTGAGGAAGCTGACAAAGGCGATGGCGACATAGGGCAACTGCTTGCCGAGCAGGAATTCGAACCGCGTCACCGGCGTCGACTGGAAATTGGTGATGGAGCCGGTCTCTTTCTCCTTCACCACTCCGAGCGCGCTCATGATGGCGGGGATCAGCACCAGCATCAGCATGATGACGTTCGGCACCATGGCGTTCACGCTCTTGAACGCCTGATTGAAGCGGTAGCGCGGCTCGATGGTGAAAGCGGCGAGCGGGCTGGCCGTGCCGGTGGTCCGCAGCTCGGCATCGGTGAGGTAGCTCTGGGCGATGCCCTGCACATAGCCGCGCGTGGTCTCGGCGCGGAACGGCATCGAGCCGTCGAGCCAGACGCCGACTTCCGGCTGGCGCTCGCGCAGCAGGTCACGGCCGAAATTCGGGGGAATCTCGATGGCGAGCTTGAGCTCGCCGCTTTTCAGCCGCGTCTCCAGTTCCTCGATCGAGGCGATCGGCGCGTGGGTCTCGAAATAGCGCGAGCCCTCGAAGCTCTCCAGCAATTGCCGGCTCTGGGCGCTGCGGTCCTGGTCGAAGGCGGCATAGGGCAGGTTCTCGACATCGAAGGAGATGCCGTAGCCGAAGGTGAAGAGAAGCAGGATCGGGCCGAGGAGGGCGAAGGCGAGCCGGGCGGGGTCGCGCACGATCTCCAGCGCCTCGCGCCTGGTGTAGGCCCAGAGCCGGCCGGCGTCGAAGCGCTTCACCGGCGCGAGGGTGGCGGGGCGCTGCTTCAGCTCGGCGCGCCCCTCCTCCCGGCCCATGCCGGCCTCTTCGAGAACGGCGATGAACACCTCTTCCAGCGTCTCCATGCCGCGTTCGCGCTTCAGCGCCTCCGGCGTGCCGATGGCCAGCACCTTGCCGGCATGCATCAGCGAGATGCGGTCGCAGCGCTCGGCCTCGTTCATGAAATGGGTGGAGAGGAAGATCGTCACCCCGTCCTGCCGTGAGAGTTCGATCAGCGTGCGCCAGAAGCCGTCGCGCGCCACCGGGTCGACGCCGGAAGTCGGCTCGTCGAGGATGAGGATTTCCGGCTTGTGGATCACCGCCACGGCGAGCTGGAGCCGCTGGCGGATGCCGAGCGGCAGGCTCTCGGGCCGCACATCGGCGACCCCGGCGAGGTCGAAGCGGGCCTCCATCTCAGTGACGCGCGCGGCGACGTCCGGGATCTCGAACAGTTGCGCGTGCAGCACGAGGTTCTGCCGCACGGTGAGTTCGGCATAGAGCGAGAAGGCCTGCGACATGTAGCCGACGCGCTTGCGGGTCGCCATGTCGCCGCCTTCGAGCGCCGCCCCGAACAGCTTCGCCTCGCCCTCGCTGGCGGGCAGCAGGCCGGTGAGCATCTTCATCGTCGTCGACTTGCCCGAGCCGTTGGAGCCGAGAAAGCCGAAGATCTCGCCGCGCTCGATGCGGAAATTCACATGGTCGACGGCGACGAAATCGCCGAAGCGGCGGGTGAGGCCGGTGGCCTCGATCGCCGGCTCGCCGTCATGGATCGCGCGGGGCAGGTCCGGCAGCGGCCCGTCCTGCGCCCGCTCGGCTTCCGGGAGCAGAGCGACGAAGGCGCGCTCCAGCGTCGCTTCGCCCGCCTGAGCGCGGATGTCGGCCGGCGTCCCGGTGGCGAGCACCCGCCCGGCATTCATCGCCGCCAGCCAGTCGAAGCGCTCGGCCTCCTCCATATAGGCGGTGGCCACAATGACACTCATCGACGGGCGGCGCTCGCGCAGCCGCGCCATCAGTTCCCAGAACTGCCGGCGCGAGAGCGGGTCGATGCCGGTGGTCGGCTCGTCGAGGATGACGAGGTCGGGATCGTGGATCAGCGCGGCGCAGATGCCGAGCTTCTGCTTCATGCCGCCGGACAATTTGCCGGCCGGGCGGGCGGCGAAGGGGGAAAGGCCGGTGGCGGCCAGAAGTTCGGCGATGCGCTCGGCCCGCTCCGCCGCGCCCTGCCCGAACAGCCGGCCGAAGAAGTCGAGATTCTCCGCGATGGACAGCGTCGGGTAGAGATTGCGCCCCAGCCCCTGCGGCATATAGGCGATGCGCCCGCCGGCCTGCCGGCGCCAGTCGCGATCCGCCATGTCGCCGCCCAGCGCCGCGACATGGCCCTGCTGGATGCGGGTGACGCCGGCGGCGAGCGCGAGCAGGGTCGACTTGCCCACCCCGTCCGGCCCGATCAGCCCGGCCATGCAGCCGGAAGGCACGGCGAGATCGACACCGTCAAGCGCCAGCGTCTTGCCATAGCGGTGGGTGACGCCGGACAGCGCGAGGACGGGTTGCATCGGCGCCGCGCTCATTGCGGCAGCTTCACCGCGAGCGTGTCGGGCCAGGCCGTCGCCGGATCGGTGCGGACATAGGCAAGGCCGCGCACGCCGGCCTTCACCCGGTCCTCATATTGGCGCAGCAGTTCCGGGGCGATGCGCAGCTTGACCCGGAACATCAGCTTCTCGCGCTCGTCCGCCGTCTCCACCGATTTCGGGGTGAACTGGGCGCCGGTGGCGACGAAGCTGACCTTGGCGGGCACCACATAATCGGGCGCCGGATCGAGGATGATGCGCGCCTCGTCGCCCATGGCGAGGCGGCCAGCGACGCGGGCGGGCACGAACACGGTCATGTAGACGTCGGACAGGTCCAGCAGCGTGAGAATCGGCGCGCCGGCCGCGACCACCTCACCGGCCTGCACCAGCTTGTATTCGACCCGCCCGCGCCGGGGCGCCCGCAAGGTCGAATCGTCAATCTGCGACTGCACCCGCGCGACTTCCGCCCGCGCCGCGTCGGTGGAGGCCTCCGCCTCGTCGAGCCCGGCCTGCGCAGCCTTGAGCGCGGCCACCGCGACATTGAGCTGGCTCTGGCGCAGATCGAGCGACTGGATGGTGCCGAAGCCGCTCTCCTTGAGCTTGGAGGCGCGCTCATGCTCCTGCTCGGCCAGCGTGCGTTCGCTCTCGCGCTGGGCGATGGCGGCCTGCGCCTCGGCCACCGCCTTCTCCGCCCGGCGCACCTGCGCCTGCGCCCCGGCGAGCTGCGCCTCCAGCTCGGAGGTGTCCATGCGCGCCACCACCTGCCCGGTTTCCACCGTCTGGCCCTCCTCGGCCAGTACCGCCAGCACCCGGCCGGCGAGCTTGGCGGCGACCAGCACCTGCTCGGCCTCGATCCGCCCATTGGTCGAGACGATGCCAGCCGGCAGGCCACTGCCGGTGAACTTGGCGATCAGCGCCTGCAGCCGGGCCGCCAGACTGGCGGGCGAGTCGCCGGCGGCAGCCGTCTGCGCGCCGGCCGGGAGGGCCAGGCTGGCCGACAAGGCGAGGACGAGAAAGAATGCGTGGGACCGTCGCTGACCTGCCATCGTGCCTCCGTAGGATTGTGCCCGATCATCGAGAGCCTGGCGCGCCCCACCCATCCGCCAGGCTGTCCGTGAACAGATGCGCATGAGTAGAACTCATTTGCACCCACGCATTGACCGCGATCAACGAAGGGACGGCCATGAGCCTGTTGGATGCGGCCTCCGTCACCCCCAGAGGTTCCGCGATGAAGGCCATGGTCCTCCACGCCACTGGCGAGGCTTTGCGCCTTGAGCAGCGCCCCTTGCCGGTGCCGGGGCCCGGCGAGATCCGGGTGCGGGTGGAAGCCTGCGCGGTCTGCCGCACCGATCTGCACGTCGTCGACGGCGACCTGCCGCCCGGCCCGCTGCCGATCATTCCCGGCCATGAGATCGTCGGCATCGTCGACGCGCACGGTCCCGGCGTCGAGGCGCCGCCTGTCGGCGCCCGCGTGGGCGTGCCATGGCTCGGCCATACCTGCGGCCACTGCCCCTATTGCGCCAGCCAGCGCGAGAACCTGTGCGACGCACCCGTCTTCACCGGCTACACCCGCGATGGCGGCTTTGCCAGCCATGTGGTCGCCGATGCCGCCTATTGCTTCCCGCTCGACGGCTTTGACGATCCCGTTGCTGCCGCCCCGCTGATGTGCGCCGGGCTGATCGGCTGGCGCACGCTGAAGCTGGCGGGCGAGGCGCCGCGGATCGGCCTTTACGGCTTCGGCGCCGCCGCCCATCTCATCGCCCAGCTCTGCCGCTGGCAGGGGCGCGCGGTCTATGCCTTCACCCGCGCCGGCGATACCGGCGCCCAGCAGCTGGCCCTCTCGCTCGGGGCGCGCTGGGCGGGCGGCTCGGGCGAGGCGCCGCCCGAACCGCTGGACGCCGCGCTGATCTTCGCCCCTGTCGGCGCGCTGGTGCCGCTGGCCCTGCGCGCGGTGCGCAAGGGCGGGCGGGTGGTGTGCGGCGGCATCCATATGAGCGACATCCCGCAATTTCCCTATTCGCTCCTGTGGGAGGAACGGCAGCTGATGTCGGTCGCCAACCTCACCCGCGAGGATGCGCGCGAATTTCTCGCCCTCGCCCCGCGCGCGGGCATTACCGCCACCACAACGACCTACCGGCTCGAAGACGCCAATACAGCACTGGCGGACCTGCGCGCCGGGCGTTTCCAGGGCGCGGCGGTGCTGGTGCCCTAACGCCCTCAGCGCCCTATCTCACTTCACAGCAACGGTTCTGGAAAGGACATCGCAATGGCGACCCAACCGGCGACGACCACGCTCAGCTCTGATCTCGTGGAGCGCATGCACGCCTGGTGGCGAGCGGCGAACTATCTCTCGGTCGGGCAGATCTACCTGCTCGCCAATCCGCTGCTGCGCGAGAAGCTGACCCTCGACCATGTGAAGCCGCGCCTGCTCGGCCATTGGGGCACGACGCCGGGGCTGAACTTTCTCTATGTCCACCTCAACCGCGTGATCCGCGATACCGGCGCCGACGTGCTGTTCATGGCCGGGCCCGGCCATGGCGCGCCTGGCGTGGTGGCCTCGACCTATCTGGAAGGCACCTATAGCGAGCTCTACCCGGACATCTCGCTGGACGAGGGCGGCCTGTGCCGGCTGTTCCGCCAGTTTTCCTTTCCCGGCGGCATTCCCAGCCACGCCGCGCCGGAGACCCCCGGCTCGATCCATGAGGGCGGCGAGCTCGGCTATTCGCTCTCCCACGCCTATGGCGCGGTGCTGGACAACCCGGAACTGATCGTCGCCTGCGTGGTCGGCGATGGCGAGGCCGAGACCGGCCCGCTGGCCACCTCCTGGCACGGCAACAAGTTCCTCAACCCCGCCAGCGACGGCGCGGTGCTGCCGATCCTGCACCTCAACGGCTACAAGATCGCCAACCCGACCATTCTCGCCCGCATCCCGCATGAGGAGCTGGCGGCGCTGATGCAGGGCTATGGCTACGACCCGATCTTCGTCGAGGGCGAGGACCCCGAGCCGATGCACCAGGCGATGGCGGCCGCGTTTGACGAGGCCTTCGGCAAGATCCGGGCGATCCAGGAAGCGGCGCGCACGCGCGGCGAGACCGACCGCCCGCGCTGGCCGATGATCGTGCTGCGCTCGCCGAAGGGCTGGACCGGGCCGAAGACGGTGGACGGCAAGAAGGCGGAGGGCTTCTGGCGCTCGCACCAGGTGCCGTTCTCCGACATGTCGAAGCCCGAGCACCTGACCCTGCTCGAAGACTGGATGAAGAGCTACCGGCCGGAGGAGCTGTTCGACGAAGAGGGGCGCCTCAAGCCCGAGATCGCCTCCCTCGCCCCGGAGGGGGTGAAGCGGATGAGCGCCAACCCGCACGCCAATGGCGGGGCGCTGCGCCGGCCGCTGCGCCTGCCTGATTTCACCGACTACGCGGTGGAAGTCGCCCGGCCCGGCGATCGCGAGCTGGAATCGACCTATGTCATGGGCTGCTTCCTGCGCGACGTGATGAAGGAGAACGAGGCCTCGAAGAATTTCCGCGTCTTCGGGCCCGACGAGACCGCCTCCAACCGGCTGCAGGCGCTGTTCGAGGTGACGAACCGCGCCTGGGAGGCGGAAACGCTCTCCTATGACGACCATCTCGCCCGCGACGGGCGGGTGACGGAGATGCTGTCCGAGCATATGTGCCAGGGCTGGCTGGAGGGCTATCTCCTCACCGGCCGGCATGGGCTGTTCTCCTGCTACGAGGCGTTCATCCACATCGTCGATTCGATGTTCAACCAGCACGCCAAATGGCTGAAATCCTCGAAGGAGGTGGAGTGGCGCCGGCCGATCGCGTCGCTCAACTATTTGCTCACCTCGCATGTCTGGCGCCAGGACCATAATGGCTTCAGCCACCAGGACCCCGGCTTCATCGACCATGTGGTGAACAAGAAGGCGGAGATCGTGCGCGTCTACCTGCCGCCGGATGCCAACACGCTGCTCTATGTCACCGACCACTGCCTGCGCTCATGGAACCGGGTGAACGTCATCGTCGCCGGCAAGCAGCCCGCGCCGCAATGGCTCGACATGGACAGCGCCATCAAGCACTGCGCCACCGGCATCGGCATGTGGGAATGGGCCTCGACCGACGCCGGCACCGACCCCGACGTGGTGCTGGCCTGCGCCGGCGACGTGCCGACGCTGGAGACGCTGGCCGCCGCCGAATTGCTGCGCGGCTATTTCCCCGAGCTGAAGGTGCGCGTCGTCAATGTGGTCGACCTGATGACGCTGCAGCCTAAATCCGAGCACCCGCACGGGCTTTCCGACGCGGAATTCGACGCGCTGTTCACCACCGACAAGCCGGTCATCTTCGCCTATCACGGCTATCCCTGGCTGATCCACCGCCTCGCCTATCGCCGCACCAACCACGACAACATGCATGTACGCGGCTATGTCGAGGAAGGCTCCACCACCACGCCGTTCGACATGGTGGTGCGCAACCGGCTCGACCGCTTCCACCTCGTCGCCGACGTGCTGGACCGGGTGCCGCAGCTGAAGACCAACACCCATGTCCGGCAGGCGATCCGCGACAAGCTGACCGAGCACGCCCGCTATATCCGCGCCCACGGCCTCGACATGCCGGAAATCCGCGACTGGGTGTGGGCGGGCGGCAAGTAGGCCTGTCGCGCCTCTCCTGACAGGCGGCGGACAGCCTGCCGCCGCTAGGTTCCGGGCGTTCGCCGCTGAAGGCGATCGCCCGGATCAGGAACACATCATGAAGAAGATCATTGCCGGCCTCATTGCCGTCTCCGTCCTCGCGCCCGTCGCGGCCCTTGCCGGCCCGGCCTGCACCGCGGAAGCCAAGGACAAGTGGATGAGCGAGGACGCCATGAAGGCCAAGGTGGCCGAGATGGGCTATCAGAAGATCAAGACCTTCAAGGTCTCCGGCTCCTGCTACGAAATCTATGGCTACACCAAGGACAACAAGAAGGCCGAAGTCTACTTCAACCCGGTGACCGGCGCCGTGGTGAAGTCCGAGATCGACTGATGACCTCGTCAGTCACCCAGGCCGGCGGCGGTCCGCCGCCGGCCGCGGGCGCCCGCGTCCGGGTGTGGGATCCGGTCGTGCGCCTGTTTCACTGGACGGTGGTCACGGGCTGCGTGCTCAACCTGTTCATCCTGGAGGATGGCGAGCTGCCGCATGAGATCGTCGGCTATGTCGTCGCCGGCGCTCTCGTCCTCCGCGTCGTCTGGGGCTTCATCGGCACCCGTTATGCGCGTTTCCGGGACTTCCTGCCGACGCCGGCGCGGCTCACCGCCTATGTCACCGCGCTTCTCAACGGCCGCGAGCCGCGCATGCTCGGCCATAATCCGGCCGGGGCGGCGATGATGCTGGTGCTGATGGCGCTGCTGGCCGGCGTGTGCCTGACCGGCTGGATGAGCACGCTCGACGCCTTCTGGGGCGAGGACTGGCTGGAAGACCTGCACGAGACGCTCGCCAATGCCATACTCGTGCTGGCGCTGCTGCACGCGGCGGCGGCGCTGTTCGAGAGCTGGCGCCACCGCGAGAATCTGGTGTGGTCCATGGTGACCGGGTGGAAAAGGCGGTGAGCACCGATGCGGCTTCTGCTGGTTGAAGACAGCGCCCGCCTGCGCGAGCTGGTGGGCGAGACCATTCGCACGGCCGGCTGGCGGCTCGATGCCGTGGGCGACGTGGCGCAGGCGCAGGAAGCGCTGGCCACCACGGGCTACGACCTCGTGCTGCTCGATCTCGGCCTGCCCGATGGCGACGGGCTCGATATCGTCCGCACCCTGCGGCGCAACCGCGACGGCACCCCCGTGCTGGTGCTGACCGCGCGCGGGGCGGTGGACGAGCGCATCGCCGGCCTCGATGCCGGTGCCGACGACTATCTCACCAAGCCGTTCAACAATGGCGAACTGCTCGCCCGCGCCCGGGCCCTGCTGCGCCGCGCGCCGGTGTCGGCCGACCCGGTGCTGGAGGCGGGGGCGCTGCGCTTCGATCCCGCGACGCAGGAAGCGCGCTGCGGCGACGACGTCATCGCCCTTGCCCCGCGCGAGCGGGCGGCGCTGGAAATCCTGCTGCGCAATGCCGGCCGCGTCACCCCCAAGCGGGGGCTGGAGGAAAAGCTCTCCGGGTTCGACGGCGAGATCAGCCCCAATGCCATCGAGGTGGTGGTCTCGCGCCTGCGCCGGCGGCTCGCCCCCTTCGCCACGGCAACCGCCATCGAGACGGTGCGCGGCGTCGGCTATCTCCTGCGCGAGACCGAACCGTGAGCAAAGCCGCGGGCGGGCGGGCGCCGCTCGGGCGCATCGTCGCGCTGCGCATCGTGCTGTTCGCCGCCATCGCCATGCTGGCGCAGCTGGTCGCGGTGCTGGCCGAATATGGCCGCGACCCCGACAACATGGCGCGGCTGGTGCTGGAACAGGAGACGGAGGAACTGGCCCGGGGCCTTTCGCTGCGCGCCGGGCGCCTCGGCTATGAACTGCCCCACGAGATCGCCGCGCGCTACGGCGTGGCGGAATCGGGCTATCTCGCGCGCGTGCGCACCGCTCAGGGCGTGGTGCTGTTCTCCCATTGCGACGACGCCTGCACGCAGCATTTCCTGCCCCTCGATCTCAACCCACCGTCGTTCTGGCTGCGCATCATGGCGCCGGGCTACCCGCTCAGCTTCGCCGGCGGGCGCACGGTGGAGATCGGCCATCGCGACGCCTTCATCGAGATCGCGGTCACGGGCGACCCGCAAGGCGCGATCTGGAGCGTGCTGGCGCATGAGGTGCTCGACCACATGGTGCTGCCGATGAGCCTCACCCTCATCTTCGTGCTGGGGGCGACGCTGCTGTCCATCCGCGCCGCGCTGCGCCCGGTGACGGCGGCGGCCCGGCAGGCCGAGCGGCTCGACCCGCTGAGCCCGGATGCCCGGCTGGAGGCGGCCGGCATGCCGCGCGAGATCGCCCAGCTGGCCGGCGCGGTGAACCGCTCCTATGCCCGCACCCGCGAGCTGATGAACGCGCAGAAGCTGTTCACGTCAGCCATCGCCCACGAGATCCGCACCCCGCTGGCGGTGATCCGGCTGGAGCTGGAGAGCATCGACCACCCCGCCGCGCGCCGCACGCTGGGCGAACTCGACGAGCTCACCCATTTCGTCGAGCAGATGGTGATGCTGGCGCGGCTTGAGGCCGCCGACCGCAGCGGCTTCACCCCGGTGCCGCTGGACGAGATCGGCCGTGATATCGTCGGCACGCTGGCGCCGATCGTCTATGCGCGCGGCGCCCGCATCGGCTTCGAGGAGACGGACAATCCCTGCGTGCCCGGCACCGCCTCCCTCATCAAGGACGCGGTGCGCAACCTGATCGAGAACGCGCTGCGCCATGCCGGCCCCGGCGTTTCCATCCTGGTGCGGACCGATGACGGGCCCGGCATCAGCGTCATCGACGACGGGCGCGGCTTCGATCCCGATCCCGTACCGGGCGAGGCGACCGACCCGCCCGGCCATTACCGCCGCGCCGGCGGGCTCGGCATCGGGCTGGAAATCGTCCGCCGCATCGCCGCGCTGCATGGCGGGCGGCTGGAGATCACCCGCCTCGCCCCCCATGGCACCAAGGCGCGCCTCGCCTTCGCGGCGCCGGTCACACCCGCACCCTCCTGACGGGCGCGACGGCAAGGGTCATTGGCCGGGATCGGCCGGCCATTTTTGGTTGCGGACGGCAGGTGGGTCTGCCAAGCAGGCATCCTGATCCGGGGCCTCCGTCTGGCTTCTGAACCTTGCCACGGCCCAACGTCACTCCGCGCAGCTTCAGGGCTGCGGGCTCCTGACGGGCGGCAGGAGCCCCGCCGAACCGGAGTGAGAGGACCCATGCGCGTCGCGATGATCGGTACGGGCTATGTCGGCCTGGTTTCCGGCACCTGCTTTTCCGATTTCGGCCATGACGTCACCTGCGTCGACACCGACCTCTCCAAGATCGAGCGGCTGAAGGCCGGCATCATGCCGATCTTCGAGCCCGGCCTGGACGATCTGGTCGCCCGCAACGTCGCCGGGGGAAGGCTGCGCTTCACCACCGACCTCACCGAGGCGGTGGCCGAGGCGGAGGTGGTGTTCATCGCCGTCGGCACCCCCTCGCGGCGCGGCGATGGCCATGCCGACCTCAGCTATGTCCACGCCGCCGCCCGCGAGATCGCCCGCGCCGCCAGGGGCTTCACCGTCGTCGTCACCAAGTCGACCGTGCCGGTCGGCACCGGCGCCGATCTCGAAGCGATCATCCGCGAGGAAGCGCCGGACGCCGATATCGCCGTCGTCTCCAACCCGGAATTCCTGCGCGAGGGCGCCGCGATCGAGGATTTCAAGCGCCCCGACCGCATCGTCGTCGGCACCGCCGACCCGCGCGCCCGCGAGGTGATGGCGGCGCTCTACCGGCCGCTGTCGCTCAACAC
>NZ_FMTP01000015.1 GCF_900100155.1 Ancylobacter rudongensis | reverse complement strand
GATCGCAGCCGTCAGAGACGTCTTGCCATGGTCAACATGGCCAATCGTCCCGATGTTGCAGTGAGGCTTCGAACGGTTGAACTTCTCTTTGGCCACGGGGCTCTCCGTCGGTCTTATCGATGTGGATACGAAATCGCTTCAAAAACTCAGGCCTGCCGCATCATGCGTACTTGGCCTGAACCTCCTGAGCGACGTTCGACGGCACCTGCTCGTAGTGGTCGAACTGCATGGTGAAGGTAGCGCGGCCCTGCGAGAAGGACCGGAGCGTATTGACGTAGCCGAACATGTTGGCCAGCGGCACCATCGCATTCACGACGTTCGCATTGCCACGCATGTCCTGGCCCTGGATCTGGCCGCGACGGGAGTTGAGGTCGCCAATGACCGAGCCGGTATAGTCTTCCGGGGTCACGACCTCGACCTTCATGATCGGCTCCAGCAGCACCGCGCCACCCTTCTGCAGGGCTTCACGGAACGCCGCGCGGGAGGCGATTTCGAAGGCCAGGGCCGACGAGTCGACTTCGTGATAAGCGCCGTCGACGAGTTCAACCTTCACGTCCACAACCGGGAAGCCAGCCAGCACGCCCGAACCGAGCACGCTTTCCAGACCCTTGTTGACGCCGGGGATGTACTCCTTCGGCACCGCACCGCCGATGATCTTGCTCTCGAAGGCGAAGCCCTTGCCGACTTCGTTCGGCTCAACCACAAACTTGACCCGCGCGAACTGGCCGGTACCACCGGTCTGCTTCTTGTGGGTGTAGTCGATCTCGGTCTTGCGGGTGATCGTCTCACGATAGGCGACCTGGGGGGCGCCGATATTGGCATCCACCTTGTAGGTGCGCTTCAGGATGTCGACCTTGATGTCGAGGTGCAGTTCGCCCATGCCCTTGAGGATGGTCTGGCCGCTCTCGAAATCGGTCGACACGCGGAAGGAAGGATCCTCCGCCGCGAGCTTGGCCAGGGCCAGACCCAGCTTCTCCTGGTCGGCCTTGGACTTCGGCTCGATCGCGATCTCGATGACCGGCTCGGGGAACTCCATCTTCTCCAGGATCACCGGCTTGGCCGGGTCGCACAGCGTATCGCCGGTGCGCACTTCCTTGAGGCCCGCCAGGGCGACGATGTCGCCGGCATAGGCTTCCTTGATGTCTTCGCGGTTGTTCGCATGCATGAGAAGCATGCGACCGACACGCTCCTTCTTGTCGCGGGTCGAGTTCAGCAGACCCATGCCGGCCTCGAGCTTGCCCGAATAGACGCGGCAGAAGGTGATGGTGCCGACGAAGGGATCGTCCATGATCTTGAACGCGAGGACCGACAGCGGGTCGGAATCGCTCGGGTTGCGGACGGTCTCTTCCTCGGTGTCGAAATCGATGCCCTTGATGGCGCCACGATCGATCGGCGACGGCAGGAAGTCGCACACCGCGTCGAGCAGGGGCTGCACGCCCTTGTTCTTGAACGCCGAGCCGCAGAACACCGGGTTGAACACGCGGCCGATGACGGCCTTGCGGATCAGACCCTTAAGGGTGGCTTCATCAGGCTCGACGCCTTCGAGATAGGCAGACAGCACGTCGTCATCGAGCTCGACAGCCGCTTCGAGCAGCTTGCCGCGATATTCGACGGCCTGGTCGAGCAGCTCGGCCGGGATCTCTTCGTCGTGATACTTCGCGCCGAGCTCTTCATTGTCCCACACGACCGCCTTCATGCGGACGAGGTCAATGATGCCCTTGAAGTTGTTCTCGGAACCGATGGGCAGCTGGCAGCAGACCGGCTTGCCGTCCACGCGGTCGATAATCATCTCGACGCAGCGGAAGAAGTCGGCGCCGGTCTTGTCCATCTTGTTGACGAACACGATGCGCGGAACGTTGTACTTGTCGGCCTGGCGCCAGACGGTCTCGGTCTGGGGCTCGACGCCCTGGTTGCCGTCAAGAACGCACACAGCGCCATCGAGCACACGCAGCGAACGCTCGACTTCAATGGTGAAGTCGACGTGGCCGGGGGTGTCGATGATGTTCAGGCGCTTGCCATGCCAGAAAGCGGTCGTCGCGGCCGACGTAATCGTGATGCCGCGCTCCTGCTCCTGGGTCATCCAGTCCATCGTGGCAGCGCCATCATGGACTTCGCCGATCTTGTGGCTCTTGCCGGTGTAATAGAGGATCCGTTCGGTCGTGGTGGTCTTGCCGGCATCAATGTGGGCCATGATGCCAAAGTTACGGTAGTCTTCGATAGCATGAATGCGCGACATATCAGATCCTCGTCCCGGCTCTCGTCATCACCAGCGGTAGTGAGAGAAGGCGCGGTTGGCCTCCGCCATGCGGTGCGTGTCTTCGCGTTTCTTCACGGCAGTGCCGCGGTTGTTCGAGGCATCGAGCAGTTCGCCCGACAGACGCTCGACCATGGTCTTCTCGTTGCGGGCACGAGCCGCAATGATCAGCCAGCGGATCGCGAGAGCCTGACGGCGCTCGGGACGCACTTCAACCGGCACCTGATAGGTGGCGCCGCCGACACGGCGGGAACGCACCTCGATGGCCGGGCTGACATTGTCGAGCGCCTGGGTGAAAACACCCAGCGGCTCGGACTTGGCGCGGTTCTCGACCAGGTCGAGAGCGCCATAAACGATCTGCTCGGCGACCGACTTCTTGCCGTCATACATGACGGCGTTCATGAAGCGGCTCAGCACCTCGCTCCCGAACTTGGGATCCGGGGTGACTTCGCGGCGCTCTGCACGATGACGACGGGACATCGCTCAATCCTCACTTCGGCCGCTTGGCGCCGTACTTCGACCGGCGCTGCTTACGATTCTTGACGCCCTGCGTATCGAGCACGCCGCGCAGGATGTGATAGCGCACGCCGGGAAGATCCTTGACGCGGCCGCCGCGGATCATCACCACGGAGTGTTCCTGCAGGTTGTGCCCCTCGCCGGGGATGTAACCGATGACTTCATAGCCATTGGTCAAACGAACCTTGGCGACCTTACGAAGCGCCGAGTTCGGCTTCTTCGGGGTCGTCGTATAGACGCGGGTGCAAACACCACGCTTCTGCGGGCTGGCCTGTAGCGCCGGAACCTTGTTCCGGGCCTTCTGGGCTTCCCGCGGCTTGCGGATCAGCTGGTTGATCGTCGGCACGTGTCTCGCCTTCGTCTCGCTGCGCTACGGACAGGAATGCCCTCGCGCTAACCCAATTTCCGCGGCCGCAACCGCATTCTTCTTCTCGGCAATTCGGAACAATCAGCACACCGGCCTGCCTGCGAACGAAAGAAGCGCCGCCGGCCAGATCCTGGCCGAGGGCGCTGTACGTTCAGAGGATCACGCGATGACTCGAAAGCCACAAGATGCGCGATCATGCGCCGGATTTGGTCGTGCTAGCGTCCCGGCAGCGTCTTGAGGTTCTGTGTCCAGACAGGGTGTCCGAACGCGGTAACTTCAACCGCCTGCCGTGAAAGTAGGCGCCTTCTACCCGCCGACTCGCCTGACGTCAACCCTTAACCGCAAAATGGCCGCTCACAGGGCCGTGCGGGGCTTTGCGGACGCTGGATTCCCCCGAATGCGGGTCCGCGGAGACCGACTCAGCCGCGCCGAGCCCCCCTCGGTGGTCAGATTCGCGGGCCCGGGCCAAACCTCAATGGCGAGCGAGTCGCGCGCCGTCGATTCGCGAATCCCGGCCACCACTCCGCTCGCAAGGAGTGATCATCGTGGGGTGCACACTCCCCTATCGCTGGTTTGCAAGACAGCTGCAAGACGCGGCGCTCCCGGCGCGCGCCACATCGCCGCCATCCCGGTCGGGTTGGCACAGCGGCATCCGGCGCGCAGGAGGCGGGTGTGCTGCCCCGGCGACGTTCGCCTCTCAGCGGGCCTGTGTGCCGCGTTAACCATGCAGTGCGCTGCCGGCGGGCGAATGCCGATCGCTGGATTTGCTTTTTACCTCGCGCAAGCAAAAAGGGCCGCCCCAGCGGGACGGCCCTTTCCGATCTCACGAAGCTGCGACGCCCGTCACTCGGCCGCGGCGGGGCCTTCGAGACGCGGGGCATTGGAAGCCACGCCGTCCTGTTCGTTCTGCGCGGCGATGAGTTCGTCGCGCGAGGTCGCGGTGACGCGGAGCTTGGACATCTGCGCGCCGGTGCCGGCCGGAATAAGGCGGCCGACGATGACGTTCTCCTTGAGGCCGGCGAGATCGTCGGACTTGCCGTTGACCGCCGCCTCGGTGAGCACCCGGGTCGTCTCCTGGAAGGAGGCGGCCGAGATGAAGGAGCGCGTCTGCAGGCTCGCCTTGGTGATGCCGAGCAGCACGGGATGACCGGACGCGGGCTTCTTGCCCTCGGCGATCAGGACCTCGTTGATCTCGTTCAGCTCCGAGGCGTCGATCTGCTCGTTGGTGAGCAGGTCACTCTCGCCGGCGTCGTCGATCTCGACCTTCTGCAGCATCTGGCGAACGATCACCTCGATGTGCTTGTCGTTGATGAGCACGCCCTGCAGCCGGTAGACCTCCTGAATCTCGTTAACGAGATAGGCGGCGAGTTCCTCGACGCCCTTGATCGCCAGGATGTCGTGCGGCGCCGGGTTGCCGTCGACGATGAAGTCGCCCTTCTCGACGAGGTCGCCATCCTGCAGATGGATGTGCTTGCCCTTCGGGATCAGGTACTCGGCCGTGTCGTCGGTCGAATCCTGCGGCTCGATGCTCACGCGGCGCTTGTTCTTGTAGTCCTTGCCGAAGCGGATCGTGCCTGAGATTTCGGCGATGATCGCCGCATCCTTCGGACGACGCGCCTCGAACAGTTCCGCCACGCGCGGCAGACCGCCCGTGATGTCACGGGTCTTCGCGGACTCCATCGGCACGCGGGCGAGCACGTCGCCGGCCTTGATGGTGGAGCCGGGATCGGCCGACAGAATCGCTTCCACCGGCAGCGTGTAGCGGGCATCGCCGCCGCGCTGCAGCTTCAGCACCTTACCGTCCGCGCCCTTGACGACCAGCGACGGACGCAGTTCCGAGCCACGGCCGGTGCGCCAGTCGGTGACGACGCGCTTGGCGATGCCGGTCGACTCGTCAACCGTCTCGCTGAGCGAGGCGCCTTCCACCAGGTCCTCATAGCCCACGATACCCTCGACCTCGGTGAGGATCGGGCGCGTATAGGGGTCCCACTCGGCGATGCGCTGGCCACGCTTGATGGCGTCGCCGTCGTCCACCTTCAGCTTGGCACCGAACTGGATGCGGTGCGCCGCCTTCTCCGAGCCGTCGTGATCGATGATCAGGACGGAAAGGTTGCGGCTCATCGCGATCAGCTCGCCTTCCGAGTTCCGCACCACGTTGCGGTTGCGGATCTTCACCGTGCCCTCGAACGAGGCCTCGATGAAGGACTGTTCGGAGAGCTGCGCCGCGCCGCCGATGTGGAAGGTGCGCATGGTGAGCTGGGTACCCGGCTCGCCGATCGACTGCGCCGCGATGACGCCGACAGCCTCGCCCATGTTGACAGGCGTGCCGCGGGCCAGATCGCGTCCGTAGCAGGTGCCGCAAACGCCGTTCTTGGCCTCGCAGGTCAGCACGGAGCGGATCTTGATCTCCTGCACGCCGGCCTTGGCGATGCGCTCGACATCCGCCTCGTCCATCATGTGGCCCGCCGGCACGATCACATTGCCGGTCGCGCCCTCAATCACGTCCTCGGCCGCCGTACGGCCAAGCACGCGCGAGCCGAGCGTGGCAACGATGTTGCCCGCGTCGATTATGGCGCGCATCGCGATACCATTGGTGGTGCCGCAGTCGCGCAGGGTGATGATGCTGTCCTGGGCCACGTCGACGAGACGACGGGTCAGGTAGCCCGAGTTGGCGGTCTTCAGCGCGGTATCGGCCAGACCCTTACGGGCACCGTGGGTCGAGTTGAAGTACTCGAGCACGGAGAGGCCTTCCTTGAAGTTCGAGATGATCGGCGTCTCGATGATCTCGCCCGACGGCTTGGCCATCAGGCCGCGCATGGCGGCGAGCTGACGCATCTGCTCGCGCGAACCACGCGCGCCGGAATGCGCCATCATGTAGATCGAGTTGATCTGCTTCTCGCGACCCGTCACCGGGTCCTTCTTCACGGCCGAAATCTCGGCCATCATCTCGTCGGCGAGGCGCGCGGAGCACTTGCCCCACGCATCGACGACCTTGTTGTACTTTTCGCCCTGGGTGATCAGGCCGTCATTGTACTGCTGCTCGTACTCCTTGGTGAGCGAACGGGTCTCTTCGACCATGTCCCACTTCTTGGAGGGCACCACCATGTCGTCCTTGCCGAACGAAATGCCGGCGCGGAAGGCGTTGGAGAAGCCGAGCGTCATGATGCGATCGCAGAAGATGACCGTCTCCTTCTGACCGCAGTGGCGGTAGACGGTGTCGATCATGTTCGAGATCTCCTTCTTGGTCATCAGCTTATTGACGACGTCAAAGGGAGTCTTGGCGTTCTTCGGCAGCAGTTCGCCGAGCTTCATGCGGCCAGGCGTGGTCTCGTAGATCTTCGAGAGGGGCTTGCCCTCCTCGTCGACGCCGATATAGCGCCCGCGTACCTTGGTGTGCAGCGTGATGGCCTTGACCGCCAGCGCGTGGTCGATCTCGCCCATGTTGGAGAACGCCATGCCCTGACCCGGCTCGTTCTCCTTCATCATGGTGAGATAATAGAGACCGAGCACGATATCCTGCGACGGCACGATGATCGGCGCGCCGTTGGCCGGGTGCAGGATGTTGTTGGTCGACATCATCAGCACGCGCGCTTCAAGCTGCGCCTCGATGGACAGCGGCACGTGCACCGCCATCTGGTCGCCGTCGAAGTCGGCGTTGAAGGCCGAGCAGACCAGCGGGTGAAGCTGGATCGCCTTGCCTTCGATCAGAACCGGCTCGAACGCCTGGATGCCCAGGCGATGCAGCGTCGGGGCGCGGTTCAGCATCACCGGATGCTCGCGGATGACCTCGTCGAGGATGTCCCACACCTCGGGACGCTCCTTCTCGACGAGCTTCTTAGCCTGCTTCACAGTCGCGGAAAGGCCCTTCGCGTCGAGACGCGAATAGATGAAGGGCTTGAACAGCTCCAGCGCCATCTTCTTCGGCAGGCCGCACTGGTGCAGCTTCAGCTCGGGGCCGACGACGATCACCGAACGGCCGGAATAGTCGACGCGCTTGCCGAGCAGGTTCTGGCGGAACCGGCCCTGCTTGCCCTTCAGCATGTCGGCGAGCGACTTCAGCGGGCGCTTGTTGGCGCCCGTGATGACGCGGCCGCGACGGCCGTTGTCGAACAGCGCATCGACCGCTTCCTGAAGCATGCGCTTCTCGTTGCGGATGATGATGTCCGGCGCCTTCAGCTCGATCAGCCGCTTGAGGCGGTTGTTGCGGTTGATGACGCGGCGGTAGAGGTCGTTGAGGTCGGACGTGGCGAAGCGGCCGCCGTCCAGCGGGACGAGCGGGCGCAGGTCCGGCGGGATGACCGGGACATGCGTCAGAATCATCCATTCCGGCTTGTTGCCGGATTCCTGGAAGGCTTCGACGATCTTCAGGCGCTTGGCGAGCTTCTTCGGCTTCAGCTCGGTGGTCGCCTCGGCGATCTCCTTGCGCAGGTTGCCGGCGATCTTCTCGAGGTCCATCCCGCGCAGAATCTCGCGGATCGCCTCGGCGCCGATCAGCGCCGTGAACGAGTCATCGCCATATTCTTCCTGGGCGCGCAGATAGTCCTCTTCCGAGAGGAGCTGACGCTCCTTCAGCGGGGTGAGGCCCGGCTCGATGACGCAGTAGTACTCGAAGTACAGGATGCGCTCGAGGTCCTTGAGCGTCATGTCGAGCAGCAGGCCGATGCGGCTCGGCAGCGACTTCAGGAACCAAATGTGCGCGACTGGGGCGGCGAGCTCGATGTGGCCCATGCGCTCGCGGCGCACGCGCGACAGCGTGACTTCCACGCCGCACTTCTCGCAGATAATGCCCTTGTACTTCATGCGCTTGTACTTGCCGCACAGGCACTCATAGTCCTTGATCGGACCAAAGATGCGCGCGCAGAACAAGCCGTCACGCTCGGGCTTGAACGTGCGGTAGTTGATCGTCTCCGGCTTCTTGATCTCACCGAAGGACCACGACAGGATCTTCTCCGGACTCGCGATCGAGATCTTGATCTGATCGAAAGTCGGCGCCGGCGCCGCCGGGTTGAAGAGATTCATCACCTCTTGATTCATCGCCGTCTCCTTCGGCTGGACCCCGCCTCCGCCGCCGCGGCTGGTTGGGGTCACGGAAAAGTCTGGTCTGTCGAGCGATCGAAGGGGCGGACACGCCTGCGCGTCCGCCCCTATGTCTCAGTCGGTCATTCGGCCGCTGGCAGGCTCTCGCCGGGCGTGGCCACGGGCGAGAGGGTCTTGGAGTTCATCAGCTCGACGTTAAGGCCGAGCGAACGCATCTCCTTCACGAGAACGTTGAAGCTCTCGGGGATACCCGCCTCGAAGGTGTCGTCGCCGCGCACGATCGCCTCATAGACCTTGGTACGGCCCGCGACGTCGTCCGACTTGACGGTCAGCATCTCTTGCAGCGTGTAGGCGGCGCCATAGGCTTCGAGCGCCCACACCTCCATCTCGCCGAAGCGCTGACCGCCGAACTGCGCCTTGCCGCCCAGCGGCTGCTGGGTAACGAGCGAGTACGGGCCGATCGAGCGTGCATGGATCTTGTCGTCGACAAGGTGATGCAGCTTCAGCATGTAGATGTAGCCGACCGTCACCTTACGGTCGAACTGCTCGCCGGTACGACCGTCGAACAGGGTGGACTGCGCCGACTTGTCGAGCCCCGCCAGCTCCAGCATGTGCTCGATGTCGGCCTCGCGGGCCCCGTCGAACACGGGGGTGGCGATCGGGACGCCGCGGCGCAGGTTCGATCCCAGCTCGACCAGACCGTCCTCGTCGAGCGAATCGATGGTCTCGTCCTTGCCGTAGATCTTGCCGAACGCGTCCTTCAGCGGGCCGATATCGTGCGTCTGCCGGTAGCCCTCGATGGCGCGGTCAATCACCCGGCCGAGGCCGGCGCACGCCCAACCCAGATGGGTCTCGAGAATCTGCCCGACATTCATGCGCGACGGCACGCCGAGCGGGTTGAGCACCATGTCGACCGGGGTGCCGTCCTCAAGGAACGGCATGTCCTCGACCGGGACGATGCGCGAGACCACGCCCTTGTTGCCGTGCCGGCCGGCCATCTTGTCGCCCGGCTGGATCTTGCGCTTCACGGCGATGAAGACCTTGACCATCTTCATCACGCCGGGCGGCATTTCGTCGCCACGCTGCAGCTTCTCGACCTTGTCGAGGAAGCGCTGCTCAAGGCGCTTCTTCGACTCGTCGTACTGGTTGCGGATCGCCTCCAGCTCGCTCATCACATGGTCGTCGGCGATGGCGAACTGCCACCACTGGCTGCGCGGGTACTCGGTCAGCACCGAACGGGTGAGCGGCGTGTCCTTCTTGAAGCCCTTCGGGCCAGCCACGCCGACCTTGCCGTCCAGCATCTCGGCCAGACGGCCGAAGACGTTGCGGTCGAGGATCGCCTGCTCGTCGTCGCGGTCCTTGGCGAGACGCTCGATTTCCTCGCGCTCGATCGCCTGAGCGCGCTCGTCCTTGTCCACGCCATGGCGGTTGAACACGCGCACTTCGACGATCGTGCCGGTGACACCGGGGGGAACGCGCAGCGAGGTATCGCGCACATCAGCTGCCTTCTCGCCGAAGATGGCGCGAAGCAGCTTCTCTTCCGGGGTCATCGGGCTTTCGCCCTTCGGCGTGATCTTGCCGCAGAGGATGTCGCCCGCCTGAACTTCGGCGCCGATATAGACGATGCCGGCTTCGTCGAGGTTCTTCAGCGCCTCTTCCGAAACGTTCGGAATGTCGCGCGTGATTTCCTCCGGACCCAGCTTGGTGTCACGGGCCATCACTTCGAACTCCTCGATGTGGATCGAGGAGAAGATGTCACCCTTGGAGATGTTCTCCGAAAGCAGGATGGAATCTTCGAAGTTGTAGCCATTCCACGGCATGAAGGCGACGAGGATGTTCCGGCCGAGCGCCAGATCGCCAAGATCGGTCGAGGGACCGTCGGCAATGATGTCGCCCTTGCGCACCCGGTCGCCCACGCGCACCAGCGGCCGCTGGTTGATGCAGGTCGACTGGTTGGAGCGCTGGAACTTCTGCAGCCGGTAAATGTCGACGCCCGACTTCGACGGATCATTCTCTTCCGTCGCGCGGATGACGATACGGGTCGCGTCCACCTGGTCGACCACGCCGGTACGGCGCGCACCGATGGCCGCACCGGAGTCGCGAGCCACCACCGATTCCATGCCCGTGCCCACGAAGGGAGCATCGGCACGCACCAGCGGCACCGCCTGGCGCTGCATGTTCGAACCCATCAGCGCGCGGTTGGCGTCGTCGTTCTCAAGGAACGGGATCAGCGCCGCGGCGACCGAGACGAGCTGCTTGGGCGACACGTCCATGAAGTCGACACGGTCGGGCGTGACGAGGAGCACATCGCCGGCATGACGGCAGACGATCAGGTCCTCGGTGAAGCGGCCTTCGGCATCGAGCGGAATGTTGGCCTGCGCGACGTAGTACTTCCCCTCCTCCATGGCGGAGAGATAGACCACCTCGTCCTGCACCTGGCTGTCCTTCACGCGGCGATAGGGCGCCTCGATGAAGCCGTACTTGTTCACGCGGGCAAAGGTCGCCAGAGAGTTGATCAGGCCGATGTTCGGGCCTTCCGGCGTCTCGATCGGGCAGATGCGGCCATAATGCGTCGGGTGCACGTCGCGCACCTCGAAGCCGGCGCGCTCGCGCGTCAGACCGCCCGGGCCAAGCGCCGAGAGACGGCGCTTGTGGGTGATCTCCGACAGCGGGTTGGTCTGGTCCATGAACTGCGAGAGCTGGGACGAGCCGAAGAACTCGCGCACCGCCGCCGCCACCGGCTTGGCGTTGATCAGGTCCTGCGGCATCACGGTATCGATGTCGACGGACGACATGCGCTCCTTGATGGCGCGCTCCATGCGCAGCAGGCCGACGCGGTACTGGTTCTCCATCAGCTCGCCGACCGAGCGGACGCGGCGGTTGCCGAGATGATCGATGTCGTCGATCTCGCCCTTGCCGTCGCGCAGCTGGACCAGCGTCTGGATGACCGCGAGAATGTCCTCGCGGCGCAGCACGCGCACCGTGTCCTCGGCGTCGAGATCGAGGCGCATGTTCATCTTCACGCGGCCAACCGCGGAGAGGTCGTAGCGCTCGCTATCGAAGAACAGCGAATGGAACATCGCCTGCGCGGAATCGAGCGTCGGCGGCTCGCCGGGACGCATCACGCGGTAGATGTCGAACAGCGCGTCCTCGCGGGTCACGTTCTTGTCGACGCTGAGCGTGTTGCGGATATAGGCGCCCACATTGACGTGGTCGATGTCGAGGATCGGCACCTCGTCATAGCCAAGCTCGACAAGCTGCTTCAGCATCTTGTCGGTGACTTCCTCACCGGCTTCGACGTAGATTTCGCCCGTGGTCGGATTGACCATGTCCTCGGCCACATACTGGCCGAGCATCTCCTCGTCGGAGATCTTGAGCGCCTTGAGGCCCTTCTCGGCGAGTTGGCGGGCCTGGCGGACCGTCACCTTCTTGCCGGCCTCGATCACGACTTCGCCCGTGTCGGCGTCGACGAGATCGGAAACCGCCTTGTAGCCCTTCATCCGCTTGGGATCGAACGGCATGCGCCAGCCATCCTTCGTGCGGGCGAAGGTGATGGTCTCGTAGAAGGTGTTGAGGATCTCCTCGCCGGCGAGGCCGAGGGCGAAGAGAAGGCTCGTCACCGGAATCTTGCGGCGGCGGTCGATACGCGCATAGACGATGTCCTTGGCGTCGAACTCGATGTCGAGCCAGGAACCGCGATACGGGATGATGCGAGCGGCAAAAAGCAGCTTGCCCGACGAGTGCGTCTTGCCCTTGTCGTGGTCGAAGAACACGCCCGGTGAGCGGTGCATCTGCGAGACGATGACGCGCTCCGTGCCGTTGACGATGAACGTGCCGTTCATCGTCATCAGCGGGATGTCGCCCATATAGACGTCCTGCTCCTTGATGTCCTTGACGGACTTGGAGCCGGTATCGGGATCGACATCGAACACGATGAGGCGCAGCGTCACCTTGAGCGGCGCGGCAAAGGTCATGCCCCGCTGGCGGCACTCGTCAACGTCGTACTTCGGCGGTTCGAACTCGTAACGGACGAATTCGAGCATCGCAGCGCCCGAAAAGTCCGAAATCGGGAATACCGACTTGAAAACCGCCTGAATGCCGTCGTCTGCGCGGCCGCCCTTCGGCTCAACGATCTGCAGGAACTGGTCGTAGGATGCCTTCTGAACCTCGATGAGGTTCGGCATCTCCGCCACTTCCTGGATCTTGCCGAAAAACTTGCGGACCCGCTTACGACCGGTGAACGTCTGCGCCATGTCGCTCCTCGCTCCGTCCGAGTATCCGTCAGCGCCATCCACGATCCCGGCGGGAGGGCCGGGTGGCCATCCGTGGAGGCTTATGATCACAAAACAATCCGACGAGGATGAGGCATCACAGCGCCCTGCCCTCCGACCGTTCCGTAACCGACGGCTCGCCAGACGATCCGCCCCTGGATCGTCTGGGAAGCCGTCGGGCTTCCCTCAAAACACGCCCCCGGCACTGCCGAAGGCAGAGGCCGCCGGCGAACCGGCGGCCTCGAATGATCAGATGATCACTTGAGCTCGACCTTGGCGCCGGCCTTCTCGACCTGGGCCTTGATCTTCTCGGCCTCGTCCTTGGTCACGCCTTCCTTGATGGCCTTGGGCGCGGCTTCGACGAGATCCTTGGCTTCCTTGAGGCCCAGGCCGGTGATGGCGCGGACTTCCTTGATGACCTCGATCTTCTTGTCGCCGGCCGAGGCCAGCATGACAGTGAACTCGGTCTGCTCTTCAACCGGGGCGGCAGCGGCGCCGGCGGGAGCGGCAGCAACCGCCACGGCGGCAGCGGCGGAAACGCCCCACTTCTCTTCGAGGAGCTTCGCGAGCTCGGCAGCCTCGAGAACGGTCAGGGCGGACAGCTCGTCAACGAGCTTCGACAGATCAGCCATTTTACTTAAGTCCTTGGATTTCGGTTCGAACCAGTATTACCGGGAAGCCTCACGCGGCTTCGTTCTCTTTGGCATAGGCCGCAAACACGCGGGCGAGCTTCGCCGCCGGCGCGGTGCTGAGCTGGGCGATCTTGGTCGCCGGGGCCTGGATAAGGCCAACCAGCTTCGCGCGCAGTTCATCAAGGGACGGCATGGTGGCCAGAGCCTTCACACCATCCACATTCAGGGCCGTGGTGCCGAACGCTCCGCCGAGGATGACGAACTTGTCGTTCGTCTTGGCGAAGTCGACGGCAACCTTCGGGGCCGCAACAGGATCGCTCGAATAAGCGATGATGGTCGGACCCTTCAGCAGGGCCGCGACATGTGCGACGTCCGAACCTTCGAGAGCGATCTTGGCGAGGCGGTTCTTCGCCACCTTCACGGTCGCACCATTCGCCTTCATCTGGCGGCGCAGGGCCGACATCTGGGCGACGGTGAGGCCGGAATAGTGGGCCACTACGACGACCGAGGTGCTCTGAAACACATCGGTCAGCGTCGTGACGAGCTCTTCTTTTTGTGCTCGATCCACTTCACTTGCTCTCCGGTGGCGAGGAAGATGACCTTCCCCGCCGGGTTTGCGCCTTGCCGCCCCTCCTTGCGGAGCGGCGACGGTTGGTATCCTGTCCCCTGGGACCGAAAAACCGGCCAAGGCGCTGGTTCGAGCCGAAATCCAGGACCCGGTTGCCCGGAACCCTTCCTGCGGTCGTACCCCGTCTATGCTGGCCCCGATCGGGATTAAGCCACCTCAGGCGAGGGGCACCGGCAGTCTCGGACAGGACGTAAAGCCGGCAAGGCGAACCCTGCCGGCCTCTCCGCCCGTTTTTACACGGGCGAAAGCTGAAATTTCATCGGCACGCGGCCAACATCGTCGGCAACGAAACCGCCCATATAGTGAGTCGCTTGGGATTTGTCACCCCTGATAGCACCAAGGGCTTGACAAATCCACACCGTCGCAATCACGGGACCGCGACCGGCCCCGTGACGACAAAGCGACAATACGATCAGCCGGCAACCAGAACGCTCGCCGGCTCGACCTTCAGGCCGGGGCCCATGGTCGAGGAGACGGCGACGCGCTGGACATAGGTGCCCTTGGCGCCGGTCGGCTTCGCCTTCACCACCGCGTCGACGAAGGCGCGGATGTTCTCGGCCAGCTTGTCAACCGGGAACGAAGCCTTGCCGATGCCGCCATGGATGATGCCGGCCTTCTCGACGCGGAACTCGACCGCGCCGCCCTTGGCAGCCTCGACCGCGCCCTTCACGTCCATGGTGACGGTGCCGACCTTCGGGTTCGGCATCAGGCCGCGCGGGCCGAGCACCTTGCCGAGACGGCCGACGAGCGGCATCAGGTCCGGGGTGGCGATGCAGCGATCGAACTCGATCGTGCCGCCCTGGATGGTCTCCAGCAGATCCTCGGCGCCGACGATGTCGGCACCGGCCGCCTTGGCTTCGTCCGCCTTGGCGCCGCGCGCGAACACGGCGACGCGCACGGTACGACCCGAGCCGTTCGGCAGGTTGCACACGCCGCGCACCATCTGGTCGGCATGACGGGGATCGACGCCGAGATTGAGCGCCACTTCGATGGTCTCGTCGAACTTGGCGTTGGCCCGGTCCTTGAGAAGCGTCAGCGCCTCATCGAGGCCGTACAGCTTCACCGGATCGATGCCCTCGCGGACGGAGCGAACACGCTTGGAAATCTTGGCCATCAGCTCAACCCACCACTTCGAGGCCCATGGAACGGGCGGAGCCCTCGATCATGCGCACCGCCGCTTCGACGGTCTCGCAGTTGAGGTCCTTCATCTTCTTGCCGGCGATCTCGCGCATCTGTTCCTGCGAGATCTTGCCGACGAAGCCGCCCTTGCCCGGCGTCTTGTGGCCGGAGCCGGGCTTCTTCTTGGTCTCAAGGCCGGCGGCCTTCTTCAAGAAGTAGGAGACCGGCGGGGTCTTCAGTTCGAAGGTGAACGAGCGGTCCTGATAGGCCGTGATCACCACCGGGATCGGCATGCCCTTTTCGAGCTGGCCGGTCTGGGCGTTGAACGCCTTGCAGAATTCCATGATGTTGAGGCCGCGCTGACCGAGCGCCGGGCCGATCGGCGGCGCGGGGTTGGCCGAGCCGGCCGGCACCTGCAACTTGATGTAGCCGGTGATCTTCTTCGCCATGACGAACTCCTCGGCGGCGCGACTGCCAGTCGCAAACGCCAAAGCACGCCGTCGCGACGGCTTCATCGCGGGCGGCGTAAATGGAGGGTCGCGGTAACGGCACGTTTAAAACGCTGGCTGGCGAACCGGCCGTGCCTCCCGCGTATGAACGCTTCCTGGATTCGTTCACCCAAGATGCAGCGCATGCCATACAGGAAGGCGCCGGCAAACGCAACGCCGTCCCTGCACGCGCCGCGACCTCACGCTGCCGAGGACAAGGCGCGCCGGCTGCGATGGGCTTCGCGCGCCAGAATGGCATCGGCGTCGAGGCTGCGGATCGGCGTGCGCAGGTCCCGCGGCACGTCGCCCTCCAGTTGGAGGGCGAGATAGCGGCCGCAGCACACCCGCAGGAAAGAGGCGAAGTTCTCCACCCCGCCATGGGCGAAGGTCAATTCCTCATGCAGCTTGGCGAGGAGCTGCGGCAGGCTCATGCCGTCACGCTGGGCAATCTCCTCCAGTACCTGCCAATAGAGATTCTCCAGCCGCACGCTGGTGGAAAAGCCGCTTAGGCGCAACGATTTCAGCCGCGTCTGCCACAGGGCCGGATCGGCCTCGATGAAAAGCTTGCACATGGTGCGCCTCCCTCGGCGGCGGAGCGTGCCGCCCCGCCGCGCGCATCATAGTCCCGTTCCGCCCGGTCGCGAAGCCGCTCACGCCGCCTTGCGCGTGCCCGTGTTCACCTCGCCATGCGCGATGGTAGTGCCAAGCACAGTGAGAAATTGGCCGATCCAGGCCGGGTGCGCCGGCCAGGCCGGGGCGCTCACGAGGTTGCCGTCGGTCACGGCCGCATCAATGGCGATGTCGGCATAGGTGCCGCCGGCGAGTTCCACTTCGGCGCGGCAGGCGGGATAAGCCGAGCAGGTGCGTCCTTCCAAAACCCGTGCGCCGGCCAGCAGCTGAGCCCCGTGGCAGATGGCGGCAACCGGCTTGTCGGCCTCGAAGAAGTGGCGGACGATCTCGATGGTACGGGCATTGAGACGCAGATATTCCGGCGCGCGGCCGCCGGGAATCACCAGCGCGTCGTAACGGGCCGGGTCGATCTCGGCGAAGGTGGCGTTCAGCGCGAAATTGTGCCCGCGCTTTTCCGAATAGGTCTGCTGCCCCTCGAAATCGTGGACCGCCGTCGCCACGCTGTCGCCCGCCTTCTTGTCCGGGCAGACGGCATGCACGGTGTGCCCGACCGCCAGCAGCGCCTGGAAGGGCACCATGGTCTCATAGTCCTCGACGAAGTCGCCGACGATCATCAGGATGCGCTTGCCTGCCATTGTCTCCTCCCCTGTTGCGCCGCCGTCCGCTGGGTGCGGCGGCTGACTTGCGGGGAGGATAGGACGGCGGCCCGACCCAAGGGTGTTAACCCGTTAACGCGGCGGCCAACGAAAAAGGGCGCCGCCGAAGCCGCGCCCTTGAAAGCAAGCGAACCGCTGGTGCGTCAGACCTTCTCGACCTGACCGAATTCCAGCTCCACCGGGGTGGCGCGACCGAAGATCGACACCGCCACCTTGAGGCGCGAGCGGCCCTCGTCGACTTCCTCGACAATGCCGTTGAAGGAGGCGAAGGGACCGTCCGATACCTTGACCGTCTCGCCGACCTCGAAGGTGATCGAGGGCTTGGGCCGCTCTATGCCTTCCTGCACCTGCTGAAGGATGCGCATGGCCTCCTTCTCGGCGATCGGCATCGGCTTGTTGTCGGCGCCGAGGAAGCCGGTGACTTTCGGCGTGTTCTTGATGAGGTGGAAGGCCTCGTCGGTGAGGTCCATCTTCACCAGCACATAGCCCGGGAAAAACTTGCGCTCGGCGTCGACCTTGCGGCCACGACGCACCTCGACGACCTTCTCGGTCGGCACCAGCACCTGCTCGAAGAGATCGGTGAGGCCGCGCTGCGCAGCCTGTTCCTTGATGGAATCCGCGACCTTCTTCTCGAAATTGGAATAGGCGTGGACGATGTACCAGCGCATCGGCATCGCGTTTCTCCTCAACGGCCGATTTGCAGGATCTGAGCGACAACGAAGCTCAGAATCTGGTCGGCGACCAGGAAGAACAGCGAGGCCAGCACCACCATGACGAACACCATCGCGGTAGTGATGAGCGTCTCGCGACGGGTCGGCCAGGTGACCTTGCGGGCTTCCGCGCGGACCTGCTGAAAGAACTCGACCGGGTTCGTCTTCGCCATGCTCGTCTCGAAACGCCTCTGATGCGGCCCGCGCCGGTATCGGCTGATCGCGGCGCGCCGCCTGCGGGTCCCGCCACGCACCACCTTTCGGCGATGCTCCGGCACGACCCTCTAAAAATGCACGAAGCGGGCGTATAGCCCGCAAAGCCGCCTCGCGTCAAAGAACCTTTGCCGCCGTGCCCGCCACCCCTTGGGAAGAGTGGCAGGAGTGGAGGGGCTCGAACCCCCAACCCCCGGTTTTGGAGACCGGTGCTCTACCAGTTGAGCTACACTCCTAGAAGAGGCGGACGGGGCAATGCCCCGGTGGTCCGCCTCTCGAATCGCGAGGCACTATAACCGGCGGCGCGTCCACGTCGAGGGGCGCGCTGCCCGGTTTCAACAGTTCGGCGTCGAAGCAGAAAAAACTTCGGCACCGGAAAGGGATGCGGCCAGCGCATCCCTGCCTTGGTTCATCACTCGATGATGGAGGCGACGACGCCGGCGCCGACGGTACGGCCGCCTTCGCGGATAGCGAAGCGCAGCTTTTCTTCCATCGCGATCGGCACGA
>NZ_FMTP01000016.1 GCF_900100155.1 Ancylobacter rudongensis | reverse complement strand
CAGCAGGGCTGTGAACCGTCCAACGCGCATGGGGCGCCCATTCCTTCCGACTGAATGCAACGCTTCTGAAGTCGCCAGCGCCGCGGGTCATTAATGAGAGCCTTTGAAGCCCTTTGCTTTGCGGCAAGAAGTGGCAGCGACGGCACGTTAAGCTGCCCGGCCGACGGGCCGCAACGATCGGCCCTTTCCCCCAACCCATCCGAGCGGCCAAATAGCTAGTGGCGGACACGCGGCGATGAGCCGTGCGTCCAAGAGCGCGAACCAGAATGCCGGAGGTAAGCTCGCGGACGTTGCCTTTCGGCTCACGGCTCATGGCTCATGCTATGCAGCAACCGTGCGGTCGGTGCCCGTGGCATGCGTGAGGTGCAGTTCGGTGGGGAGCATGTCGGCGTGCACCGCTGCTGAGCCGTTGAGCCGTTCGCCGCAGGGCACTGGCCGCTTGCTCGCTGTGCGTCTTTGCCGAGGTGCCTACTTCGCCGCTCCCATCACCTCGTTCGACTGCGTTGATGCTCAATTAGCGCATCAAGACGCCAACGCCATCCGCCGCGCCTACACCCACGCCGCCGAATATTGGGACGAGCGCGTGCGCATGATGCAGGTGTGGGCGGACTATCTCGATGAACTTAGGACGGCGCCGGCGAAGAAGGCGTGAGGCAAGGCGGCGGGACAACTCCTTGGCGGCGGAGGCAGGGGCTCGCTGCAACGAGGACGAATGGCCGGTTTGGGGGGCGAAATCTGCCGCACTGGCGCTCTCGCGACGCGAGTGTCGAACAATAGCGTGTAAACGGCGGTTCGCTATACCGCACGGTGGCGTGCGGTGATCAGCGGCGCTATCAGGCCATAGAGAGTAATCGGAATGGCGGAGAGGGTGGGATTCGAACCCACGGTACGCTTGCACGCACAACGGTTTTCGAGACCGTCCCGATCGACCACTCCGGCACCTCTCCACACACATGGCGCGGGGGTCATCCGCGCCGTGAAGCGCAGGCTCCATAGCCGAGGCCTGCTTTCCGCACAAGCCCCCGGGGCGCGCTTGTCTCTCTTCCCGCCGATTCGCCGCTGCCGTCCGGGCGGGCTTCGGGTCGGTGGGCCGTCCGGCGACCGGTCGGTCGGAGGCGGCGCGCTACCGCTCGGTTTGCCCCTTTGCGCCGGCAAGGGAGGCTGGTACGGGTCGAGGCGACCGGCGCGGGCCGAAGCAGGAGACATAACCGAGATGACGGCGATTGCCGGGCTTTGGCGTTTCGATGGCGCGGGCGGCGTGCGCCCGGTGGCGGAGCGGATGGGGGCCACGCTGGCCGCTTATGGTCCCGACCGCAGCGGGCTGCAGGAAGAGCGCGCGCACGGCCTCGCGCTTGTCTGGCAGCAGATGCGCGTCACCGCCGAGGACAGCTTCGACCGCCAGCCGCTGGCCGCCGCCGGCGGGGCGCTCTGGCTGGTGGCCGATGCCCGCATCGACAATGGCCCTGAGCTGGCCGACGCCCTCGGCCTGCCCGCCGACGGGCCGGACCGGGTGGGCGATGCCGGGCTGATCCTGGCCGCCTATCAGCGCTGGGGCGAGGGCTGCGTCGACCGGCTGGCGGGCGATTTCGCCTTTGCTCTGTGGGACCGGCAGGCCGGGCGCCTGCTGCTGGCACGCGATTTTCTCGGCAGCCGGCCGCTCTACTTCGCCCATGGCCCGGGCTTCTTCGCCTTCGCCTCGATGCCGAAGGGGCTGTTCGCCGTTCCCGATGTGTCGGACACGCTCGACGAGGCAGAGATCGGCGCCTATCTGGCGCTGCTGCCGGCGCACAGCACCCGCAGCTTCTACCGCGACCTCTCCCGCGTGCCGCCCGGCCACACCCTCACCGTCAGCGGGGAGACGCGGCAGCTACACCGCTACTGGCGGCCGGAGGAGCTGGCCTCGCTGCCGGCGGGCGATTACCGCGAGCAGGTCGGCGAGCTGCGGCGGCTCTATTCCCGGGCGGTCCGTGACCGGCTGCGCGTGCCCGCCGGCATGGGGATCGGCAGCCATCTCAGCGCCGGCTTCGACAGCGGCTCCGTCACCGCCCTCGCCGCCGACGAGCTCGCCCGGCAGGACAAGCGCCTGACCGCCTTCACCGCCGCCCCGCGCGAGGGCTTCACCTTCGCCGCCTATCAGGGCCGGCTGACCGACGAATCCCCCGTCGCCGCCACGCTTGCGGCGCGCTTTCCCAATATCGACCATCGGGTGATCCGCACCGGCCCGGTCGATCCCTTGCAAGGGGTCGAGCAGCACCTGCCGGCGCAGGACCAGCCGGTGCTGAACCCGTGCAACAATGTCTGGATCAACGCGATCGAGGCGGAGGCGGCGCGCAGGCGCATCCGGGTGATGCTCACCGGCGCGATGGGCAACATGACCGTTTCCTATGACGGCCGGCCGCATCTGGCGCAGCTGTTCCGGCGCGGGCGCTGGCTCGCTCTGGCCGGCGTGACCATCGGCATGTGGCGCGACGGCACCAATTTCAAGGGACCGTTCCGGGCCGCGCTCGGCCCCTATCTGCCCCCCTTCATCCTGGAATGGCAGGGCGCGGTTCCGTTCTCGTCGACGGACCCCTTCATCCACACCGCGCTGGCCGCTGATTTCCGCGAGGCCATCGATCTCGACGCCATGGCCCGCGAGAGGGCCTGGGATGTGACCTACCGCCCCTGGGCCGATGGCAAGGCGATGCGGATCGCCGTGCTGAACCGGGTGGACCAGGGCGCCGTGCTGAAGGCGAGCCTGGCGCGCTACGGGGTGGATATGCGCGACCCCACGGCCGACCGGCGGCTGGTGGATTTCTGCCTCGCTCTGCCGGAGCAGCATTTCATCCATCAGGGCCGGGTCTCCTCGCTGCTGCGCGACGCCATGGAAGGGCTGATGCCGGCCGGGCAGCTGGCGCGGCGCACGCGCGGCTATCAGGCGGCGGACTGGTTTGAGGGCGTGGTGGCGGCGCGCGAGGGCCTGCTGGCCGAGATCACGCGGCTGGAATCCTCGCCGCTGGCCTCCCGCGCGCTCGACCTGCCGCGCCTGCGCGCCCTCGCCCTGGCCCTGCCGGACCCGGCCACCCCGCCGGACCAGCTGCGGATGCTGACCCGGCAGCACGAAATCTCCCACCGCCTCGCCCTGTTGCGCGGGCTCTCCGTGGGGCGCTTCATCCGCATGGTTGAGGGAGGTAATGGATAGGCCCGCCCAGGTGACATTCGCCTATCCAGGTAAGGCGTCCTGCCATATCATGAGCCGCGCTCGACATGTGAGCGGATCAGGGCGAGGGGAAGGATGACGGACCAGGATGCGACCGCCGTTTCGATGACCGACAATGCCGGCGCGGCTGGCGCCCGGCTTTGCGCAAGCATTGGCGGACGCCGGAGATTTTGCAGGTCAGGGTGGACGACCTTACCCAATCGGGAGGCGTAGGCAGCGATGACCTCATTGGTGGACTCAGCTGACGCGACGGCTGGAGGCCTGATCCAATCAGCACATGACACCTTTTGAGCTGAACCGGCCCCGGCGCCGAGGGAGCCAAAATCCGACCCCGTCGCGCTCCCACCGGCTTGGCGCGGGCGGTGGGGTGAGCTGTTTTCGCCAGATTAGGAAAGCGGCGAAGACGGTCGATCTATGATGGAGCGCGCTGAGTTGACATCCTCGATGGCCGAGGAGAACCAAGCGGCCGGAATGAACGAGCCCCCTTCCCACGAGTAAGTCCTGGAAGGCGGCGTCGGTGCTCCCGGATTCGGTGGACGAGATCACCCGCTAGGCACCTACCTTAGAGTGAGCTAGGCTTATTGAATCAGGAAGCCAGCCAGCAAGGTATATCTGGTAATGGAATGCAGTGAGTTGACGTCTTCGGTGGCCGAGGAGAACCAGGCTGCCAGAATGAGCGAGCCCCTTCCCACAGCGCGTCAGCCCTGGACGGCGCCGTCGGTCTTCCCGGTTTCGGTGGACGAGATCACACAGGCTGGCGCGCCCGGAGGGCCAGACAGTACTATCTTAAGCTGACCCGGCAGCGGCGGCGCAGCGGGCTTGGTAGAGCGCCAGCGGTCGCCGGCGTCGACCTCTCCAGCGTCACGCGCCTATCGGCCACTTCTGGACCCGGTATCGTGGAACTGAGCGGACCGGCAGGGTCGGCGCCGAAGCCGGCCCCCTCGCGGGCAAGCCCCTAGGCGCATGCCGTGGAGTAAGCTATGTTGGTCGGATTAGGAAGCCGGCGAACATGGTAGTTTCGACAATGGAACGCAATCAGCTGACGTCGCCTAAGGCCGAGCAGACCCCGGCGGCCAGAATGAGCGAGCCCCTTCCCACGGCAGGAAAGCGCTGGAAGGCGCCGTTGGTCCTCCCGGTTTCGGTGGACGAGATCACACGGGCCGGCGGGCCCGGAACGACAGACAGTACTATTTTAAGCTGACCCGGCAGCGGCGGGCGTAACAGGCTTGCGAGAACGCCAGCGGTTGCCAGCGTCGCTCTCTCCAGCGCACGCGGCTATCGGCCAATCTGAACCCGACCGCCGGAACTGAGCTGACTGGCGCTTTGGCGGCTTAAATTTGATCGCGTCGCGCTCAGACCAGCTGGGCGCGGGGCGCCGCTTGAGCTAAATTCGCCAGAATACGAAATCGGCGAAGATGGTTGATCTATGATGGAATGCGCTGAGTTGCTGTCCTCCAACTCCGAGGAGGCCCAGGCGGCCGCAATGAACGCGACCCGCACCACGGCGCGCCAGCCCTGGAGGGCACCGGAATGCAGATCGCTTGCTCTCGGCGACCGGACCCAGATCGCGCCGGCCAGCTCGGATGAGGGCGGCTCGCTAGTCTCCTGAGCGCCTCGCGCGCGGCGGGCGTTTGGGGCCGCCGTGTCGGCGGTCGCGCCTGGGTGATGGCCCCCTCCGCCCGCACGCTGCGGGAAGGGTCTGCGGGCGGCCGGCTCAGGCCTGCTCCCGCGCCGCCTTACCCGCCAGTTGCTCGATCGCCGCGCAGATCTCCGGCAGGGCGGCGATGTCGGCGGCGCGGCGAAGCGTGACGACAGGCACAAGGCGCGCCATCGCCAGCGACCAGGCGAAGGCGCTGCGGCCCTTGTCGATCCGGCGCGCCGCCTCGATCCGGTAGAGAAAATGCTGCAGCACGGCGGCGGCCTCCGGCGGCGTCAGCCGGCCCAGGCTGAAATCCCTCACGTCGGGGTCGAGGCCGATCGTCACCACCAGTGCCAGCGACGCCGGTTCGGCATGGAAGGCCGCCGGCAGCGGCACATGGAACTTGTCGATGCCGGCCTTTATCCGCCGCTCGTCCGGCGTCGCGTCCCCGCTGATGCGCGTCGAGGCCGACCAGAGCCGCACCGCCGGCGCGCCCGGCGCCACCATCCCCGTGCGCGGATCGATCACCGCCAAATCGTCGGTCAGCAGGCCGTGGCCGCGCGCGATCATCGCCCGCGCCAGGGTCGACTTGCCCGCGCCGCTATGGCCGGCCAGCGCCACTGCCACCGCGCCGACCCGCACCACCGAGGCATGCAGCGGCGCCAGCCCGCGCTGGTGCAGCAGCCAGCCCATGGGCAGGCCGAACAGCCATGTGTGCAGTTCGTAATCCGGCAGGTCGTCGGCAAGATCGGCAAACAGCGTGTGCCCGCCCACCGCCGTGAAGCGCTGGCCGGGCGCCGGCTCGAACAGCGCGCTGCCATCGGCGTAGACGCTGAGCGCGTGCGCGGTGTGGACCGGATCGCCGGCAGGCGCCGGCCACGGCTCGAACCGGATGCGGATATCGGCCGGCCGGCCCGCCTCCGGCTCGGGCATCAGCAGCGGGGAGGGGCGCGGCGATTCGACCGTCAGGCCATGCAGGCGGTAGCGATGCAAAACGTCATCTCCGGCGAGTGGCCCGCGGCCCCGGCACGGAGGCGTGGCGCGTCAGGACAAGGCGGCGACGCCTCGCGCAGGCCTATAGCGCGCACCGCTCGCCTTCGGAAGCCGGCTGTGCGAAACAGGCCGTGCGCGGCCCCGCCCGCGCCCACCCCGCGCCCCTGTAGTTCACCGAGTAGACGCCGCATGCTGACCCTTCAGTCCCGTATCTGCCGTTCCCCGGAGTGCCTGGCTGCCGAACTGGAGGGCGAAATCGTGATGATGAATGTCGAGAACGGCGCCTATTACCAGCTCGACGCGACCGGCACCGAGATCTGGAGCCGGCTGGAGCAGCCGGTCGAGATCGGCCAGCTCTGCGCTGAGCTGGCGCAGCTCTATGACGGCCCGCCCGATGACATCCAGCGCGACGTGCTGGCGTTTCTCTCCGGTCTGGCGGAGCGCAAGCTTGTCGTCACCGCCGATGCACCCGCCGCCTGAAAGGGCGCGAGGCGTCAGGCCGGCGAACGTTCGGACCGATAGGAATGGACGCGCTTCAATATGTTCAGGAACACCTTGATGCGCTGGCTGATCGGGCGCGCGGTCGAGAAGATCGCGCATCCCTCATGCTGGTAGACGGGGCTGCTCTCTTCGATACTCAGGTTGAAGCGTGTCTTGATCAGATCCCCGTAATGGGTGGGAAGCATGCCCTGGTAGAAGCCGGTCGCGACCATGGCGGCGACGGAATCGAGGCCGGCGGCGTTCGGGCCGCGGTGGTACCGCCCAGACCGGATCGCATGTTCCACATAGGGGTGCTGGCGATAGATCAGGGGCAGGTTGGGTATCTTTGACGCGTCGACGAAGTTGGCGACGTAGACCCGGTGGATCTCGCGATAGATCGGGACATGAAAGAAGTCGCGATCATCCGTGTACTTGCCGCGGATGACGAGGTCGACACGGCCCTCATTTAACGACTGGGCCAGTTCGTTGAAGGTCATCACCAGAATTTGCGGCTCCACCCCCGGGGCCAGCCGCCTCATCTCGGTGAGGGCTTCGGGCAGTTTGCAGGCGGGATGCGTGAGCGTGTGCTCGCCGATCCCGATCGCCAGCCGCCCCGACAAGATGCCGTGCACGGCGTCGATCTCGGGGCGGATGCGCCCCAGCGCCTGGAAGGCGGCCGAGGCGAGGTCGAGCGCCACGTCCCCCTCGGGCGTCAGGCGGAAGCCGCTGCGCCCTCTCTCGCACAGCCTGACCCCGAGGCGCGCCTCCACCTCGCGTACATGGCGGCTGATCGAGGGCTTCGACATCGCGAGTTTCTTCTCGGCCGCGGCAAACCCGCCCGCCTCCGCCACCGCGCAGAACACCCGCAGCGATCGTAGATCGCGCTCGTCGAAATCAAGCTTCATCATGTGCGATACATATCAAAAAACGAAACATAGGTCGCAAAAAAATCGCTTTTCGTTATGTGACGTCGTTCGTAAGGTCACGGGGCTCATAAGAATACCCGCGCAGAGTTCCCTGACGAGCTCGGTTCCGAAGCTGTTCCGGAAGCTCGCGCACAAGCACAATCAGGAATGCGACGATGGCCCACACCCGAATCCGCAAGTTCAATACCAAGGTGACGTACCCCGAGCAGAGCATCGACAACGATCTCTGCCAGGCCGTCATTGCTCGCGGAACGACCGTCTACCTGCGTGGCCAGATCGGGCAGAATCTCGATACCTCCGAATGCGTGTGCATCGGTGATGTCGCGGGTCAGACCGAGCAGGCCATGAAGAACATCGACATGCTGCTGAAGGAATGCGGCAGCCAGCTCGATCACATCTGCAAGCTGACCATCTACATCTCCGATCCGCGCTACCGTGAGGACGTGTATCGGGTGGTCGGCCGCTGGCTGAAGGGGGTCTTCCCGGTCTCGACCGGCATCGTCGTCACCGCCTTCGCCCGCACCGAATATCTCGTCGAAGTGGACGCGACGGCCGTTATTCCGGACTGAGTGCCGCTCACACGCGGCTCCGGCCTGCCATGACGGTTCCGCGGCGCCCCCGCGGAACCGTCCGACAACATCAACCTTCCAGCAACAAGGGTGTAGGCAATGACCGCACGTATTCTGTTCGCCGCCGCCATCGGCATCATGGCGACGCTTGGCACCGTTCCGGCCGTCGCCGACGCGCTCGACGACATCATGGCCCGCAAGACGATCCGCGTCGCCGTGCCGACCGACTACCCCCCGTTCGGCTCGGTCGGTGCCGACATGCAGCCGCGCGGCATGGACATCGACGTCGCCAATTTGATCGGCGAGAAGCTCGGCGTGAAGGTCGAGCTTGTGCCGGTGACGGCGCCCAACCGCGTCGCCTATCTCCAGTCGGGCAAGACCGACCTCACCATCTCCTCGCTCGGAAAGACCGAGGAGCGGGCCAAGGTGATCGACTTCAGCATCGCCTATTCGCCGTTCTTCGACGCCGTGTTCGGCAAGAAGGAGCCGCCGGTCAAGGACTATGCCGACCTCTCCGACAAGACCATCTCGGTCACGCGCGGCTCGATGCAGGACAAGGAACTCGAGGACCTCGCGCCGAAGGCGGTGGTAAAGCGCTTCGAGGACAATAACAGCACCATCGCCGCGTTCATGTCCGGCCAGGTGGAGATGTTCGCCTCGGGCACCCCCGTCGCCGCCGCCATCAAGCGCCGCAACCCCGATCTCGATCTGGAGCTGAAGATCGTGCTGGCGAATTCCCCCTGCTATGTCGGCGTGGTGAAGGGCCAGCAGAAGCTGCTGGACAAGGTCAACGCCATCATCCGCGAGGCCAAGACCAATGGCGAGATCGACCGGCTGTCGGTGAAGTGGCTCGGTGCCCCCGCCGGCGAGCTGCCCGAGTAACAGCCGTTGCGAAGGGCACCTGGTGCAGGCGGTTGGCGATGAGTCCCACTCCCCGCAATCCCTCGCGGCTTCTGGCGGAGTGGGGCTCAGCCGTGCGCGCCGCCGACATTCCCGATCGCATCCGCCACGTCGCCAAGGCGTGCGTGATCGATACGGTCGGCGTCGCTCTCGCCGGTGCCGGCACGCCGGTGGCGGGCCTGGCCCGCCAGTTCGCGGCGCGGAACGTCGCGGCGGGCCGGTCGGAAATCTGGGGCACGCCGGCCCGGCTGGCGGCCATGGGCGCGGCCGCGTGCAACGCGACCGCCGCCCACGCGCTCGATTTCGACGATAATTGCTATGCCGGCTTCGTCCATGGCTCGGCCGTCATCGTCCCCGCCGCCATCGCCATCGCCCAGGAAACCGGCGCCACGGGGGCCGAACTCCTGACCGCGATCACCATCGGCGCGGAATGCGAATACGCGGTCGGTGCCGCCGCCGGCCAGGACCTCTATGACAAGGGATGGTGGACCACCGGCCTGCTGGGCCCGATTGGCGCCGGCGTCGCGGCCGGCCACCTGCTGCGGCTCGATGCGCGGCAGATGCGCGCCTGTATCGGGCTGGCCGTGGCGGGCGCGGGTGGCAGCAAGAGCTGCTTCGCCACCGATGCCAAGGCGCTTCTGGCCGGCGAGGCCAGCGCGGCGGGGCTTAGAGCGGCGCTGCTGGCGGCCAGCGGCGCCAGCGGGCCGGACGAGCCTTTCACCCATCGCAACGGCTTCGCCGCGCTCCACACCGATGGCGCCTTCGACAGCGCCGCCTTCGCCGATCTCGGCCGGTCATGGCGGCTGGAGACGCCCGGCATCGACATCAAGAAGTTTCCGATCTGCCTGTCCTCGCATGCCGCTGTCGACGTGGTGGCCGATATCATCGCGCGCGAAGGCCTTGCGGCGGACGAGGTGGTGAGCGTCCTGTGCGATGTCCCCCCGGTTGTCGTCGCCAATCTGGCCTATGCTGCGCCGGCCACCCCGCGCGAGGCGCAGTTCAGCATGGAGTTCGCGATTGCGGCGACGCTGTGTTTTGGCGCGCCGGGTGTGGAGCAACTGCGCGACGAGGTGCTCGCCGATCCCGCCCTGCGCGCGATGATGGCGCGCGTGCGCATGGTAAGCGGTCCCATGTGGGACGCCACGCGCCGTCGGGACGCGCCGGAAGGGGCCTCAGTCGCACTCTCCCTCCGGGATGGCCGCACCTTCGCCGGCTACCAGACCCACGCACGGGGCACCGCCGTCAATCCGCTGCCCCCGGCGCAGCTGCGGGCGAAATTCCTGCGCTGTGCGGAACCGACGCTCGGAAAGCCGGCGGCGCAGCGCCTGCTGCAGGCGCTCGACGATCTGGATGCGGAGGTTCCGGTGCGTGACCTCCTGAACGCCGCCCTGACGGGCGCACAGACCCGGATGCCCGCCGAATGAACCTCTCCTCGTTCATCGATGTCTTCCACAGCTGGCCGAGCCTGCTGAACGGTCTGGTCATGACCGTGCTGCTCACGCTGGTCTCCTCCTTTCTCGGCGTCGCGCTCGGCACCTTGTGCGCCTGGGGCAGCCTGCGCGGACCGAAAGCGGTGCGCTGGTTCATTCGCGGCTATGTCGAGTTCTTCCGCAACACGCCGTTTCTCGGCCAGATCTTCTTCATCTTCTTCGGCCTGCCTGCCCTCGGCGTGAGGCTGGATCCGATCACGGCAGCGCTGGTCGCCCTGACGATCAACCTCACCGCCTATGCCTGCGAGATCATCCGCGCCGGCATTGAGGCGACCCCTGCCGGCCAGTTCGAGGCGGCCAGCAGCCTGGGCCTGAAGCCGGCGCAGGCGTTCTTCCTGGTCATTATTCCGCCGGCGTTCCAGCGGGTCTGGCCGGCCATGACCAGCCAGCTGGTGATCATCCTGCTGGCCTCGGCGCTGTGCAGCCAGATCTCCGTCGCGGAGCTTTCCTATGAAGCCAACATGATCGCCAGCCGGACCTTCCGGAACTTCGAGGCCTATATCGTCGTCACCGTCATCTATCTCGGCCTCGCTGTCCTGTTCCGGGAAATGCTGACCTGGGTCGGCCGCCGCTTCGTCTACGGGGAATTTGCCACGGTGGGTCAGCGATGAACGATTTCACGACCTGGGACGTCTTCCGCAACCTGCTCGCCGCCGTGCCGTGGACGATCTATCTCTCGCTGATCGCGTTTGCCGGGGGCGCTGCCGTTAGCCTCCTGCTGCTGAGCCTGCGCTTTGCGTTTCCGCGCGTCGCCGGCACCCCGGTGCGCCTCTATGTCCAGCTGTTTCAGGGAACGCCGCTGCTGATGCAGCTCTTCCTTGTCTATTTCGGGCTGGCGCTGATGGGCGTGCAGACGACGCCGCTATTCGCCGCCAGCCTCTGCCTCTCGGTCTATAGCAGCGCCTATCTCACCGAGACCTGGTATGGCTGCGTCCTGGCCGTGCCGAAGGGGCAGTGGGAAGCCTCCTCCAGCCTCGGCCTCAAGCACTGGCAGCAGATGCTGCTGATCGTGCTGCCGCAGGCCCTGCGCCTGTCGGTGCCGCCGACGGTCGGGCTGATGGTGCAGATCGTCAAGAACACCTCGCTGGCCTCCATTGTCGGCTTTGTCGAACTGACCCGCGCCAGCCAGATCATCGCCAACGCCACCTTCGAGCCGTTCCTCGCCTATGGCGCGGTGGCGTTCATCTACTTCGTCATCTGCTTCTCGATCTCGCTGTGCGGCAGGCATCTGGAAAAACGGATCCGGATCTGACCGTGCCGGGCGCGCCCTCGCGCCCGCCGCCAGAACCCCGATCGAACCGCAAAGGCACACGCTTCCCCATGTCAAACCTCGCCTCGTCCGCCGTCCTCGCGCCCGTCGCTCCCGCCTCCGCGCCAGCGGGGCCTGCCATCGAACTGGTCGGCGTCAACAAATGGTATGGCGACTTCCATGTGCTCAAGGACATCAATCTGAAGGTGCATCGCGGCGAGCGCATCGTCATTTGCGGGCCATCGGGCTCGGGCAAGTCGACGATGATCCGTTGCATCAACCGGCTGGAGGAACACCAGCAGGGCACCATCATCGTCGACGGCATCGAGCTGACCAACGACCTCAAGCGCATCGACGAGATCCGCCGCGAGGTCGGCATGTGCTTCCAGCACTTCAACCTGTTCCCGCACCTCACCATTCTGGAGAATTTGACGCTGGCGCCGATCTGGGTCCGCAAGATGCCGAAGAGGGAAGCGGACGAGTTGGCGATGCACTTCCTCACCAAGGTGAAGATCCCCGAGCAGGCGCACAAATATCCCGGCCAGCTCTCCGGCGGCCAGCAGCAGCGCGTCGCCATCGCCCGCGCCTTGTGCATGAAGCCGAAGATCATGCTGTTCGACGAGCCGACCTCGGCGCTCGACCCGGAAATGGTCAAGGAAGTGCTG
>NZ_FMTP01000018.1 GCF_900100155.1 Ancylobacter rudongensis | reverse complement strand
CGCGAAGGCGCTCGGGCGAGGGCCGCCAGAGGCCGCCCGCCGCGCAACCGCGCCGCGCGCGACCCGAAACGCGCGCCTCCCGATGGCAAAAGCCATACCCCACGCGGCCGCCGCGGCTGCAGGGCCGGAGGCGTAGATCCGAACAAACCCGACGCCATGCCGCGATCGACCAAGGCGATTCGCACTCAACGTGCCCGCCGCAAGCCGACATCGCGCCGAATCGGGCCTCGCAGGAACATCCGTCAACGTCGCGGCCATGCCGATGCCGGCCCCACAGGGGCGAATCGCAGCTGCGAATCGCCCCTGCGTGGAGACCGCTCACGTCCCCCTTTGCTCCTCAGGCGAACCGGAACCCGCTTCCCGCGAATATGGTCTAAGGCTGGCGTCGTTTTCAGCCCGCAGAGCTTCTGGCCACGAGCCGATGCCAGATCAACCGGAACACGGTGAGCGGCAGGCGCCTGGTCGGGAGGAGAAAATCGGCACCGTCGTTGCCATCGTCGCCAAACTTCGGTGCCCGCGTGCCGTGGTGGAGGCCGCCGAGGCCTTCAGCCGGGCGACACAGGCGGGCGATAGCCCTTCAGGAAGACCGCAAGGCCGCTTTCGATCGTGGTCGTTACCCTGTCCGTCGTCAGCGTCTCGAGGCCAAGCAGGCCCGTCAGGGGAATGTCGACCGAAATGAGCTGCAGGAACTGTGCGGCGGCAAGCTCTGGGTCGGGGACAGAGAGGTCGCCCCTGGCGCTCGCATCGCGCAGGAAAAGCGCGATCCGGTCCTGAATCACTTTCGGTCCCGATTCGTAGAAAATACGTCCGAGCTCGGGAAACCTTGGTACCTGGGCGATGATGGTTCGATAGAAGGCCAGCGCGTCCGTCGTCGCGAACATGGTCATGAAATTCCGGGCGATCAGCCGCAGCGCTTCTTCGACGTCGTCCGATTCCGCCGCCGAACTCCAGATGGCGTGAGCCGTCTGTTCGCAATTCTCCCGAACGAGGGCCGAGAACACAGTCTCCTTGCTGGGAAAATAGACATAGAGGGTCGTCTTCGAAATCCCGGCGGCCTTGGCGATCGCGTCGGTGCTGACGGCATCATAGGGCAGCTCAAGAAACAGCGCATGCGCCGCCTCCAGCACCTGCCGCACCTTGGGGTTCTCCCGGTCGGGCAGGGCGGGGGTCTTGGCGCCCGGCGCTGTCCCCGAATCCGTACCGCCGCGGACTGTACCGGCCTCCGACGTGGCGATCTTCAAAGGGTGGCGAACCATGGCGGGCCCCCATGCGCAGAAAATGGACTGGACTGTTCAGTTCATCATTGACCGCGCCGGCAATATGCGTCAAGCGTAAAACTGAACTGAACTGACCAGTATAGCCAAGGCGGGTCCTCATGCGCGTGGGTCTTTCAAGCATAGCCGAGCCTACCAGGCGCCGGCGGCCGAACCGGGCGGGTGCTCTCGTCATCGGTCTCCTCGCGCTCGCCACGCTTGCCGGCTGCGGACCGGAGCAGGAGGCGGCACCGCGGGCACTGGAAAAGGTCAAGGCTCAGCCGGCGGCGTTCCAGCCGGTCGCCCGCACCGTGTCGCTGAGTGGAACGGTCGCTGCGCGGGTGGAGAGCAAGCTCTCCTTTCGCGTCGCTGGCCGTATCGCCGAACGCAAGGTGGATGTCGGCGACCATGTGAAGGCCGGCGACGTCCTGGCGACGATCGAGACGCCGGAGCAGGTCGCCGATGTGCAGGCCGCCAAGGCGACGCTGCAATCGGCCGAGGCGACGCTGGCGCAGGCGCAGAGCAGCTTCAAACGGCAGCAGCAGCTGATCGCGAGCGGCTTCACCACCCGCAGCAGCTACGATGCGGCCGAGGAACAGCTGCGCCGCGCCGAAAGCTCGGTGGAATCGGCCCGGGCGGATGTCGGCACCGCCGAGGAACAGCTCGCCCTGACCGTTCTGAAGGCAGACGCCGATGGCGTGATCACCGCCCGCGACGCCGAGACGGGACAGGTGGTCTCGGCGGCGCAAACGGTGTTCACGCTGGCGCAGGACGGGGCCCGCGACGTGGTGTTCGATGTCTATGAGGCCCTGCTCGCCGATGCGCCGCCGAGCGACAGGGTGGAAATCCGGCTGCTCTCCGACAGGAGCGTGGTCGCGACCGCCGTCGTGCGCGAGATTGCCCCGACCTTCGACACCGCGACCGGCACCGTGCGGGTGAAGATGTCGCTGATCGATCCGCCCGCCGCCATGGGCCTCGGCGCCGCCGTGCTCGGCAGCGGGTCGTGGGCCGGCAAGGATGTCGTCGTGCTGCCCTGGACGTCGCTTGCCGCCGGTGAGGCCGGCCCCGCGGTCTGGGTCATCGACCCCCAAACCAACGCCGTGACGCAACGCGCCATCACGGTGGAACGCTACAAGACGGGGGAAATCCTCGTCAGTGCCGGACTGAAGGAAGGCGAGCTGGTCGTGACCCATGGCGGTCAGTTCCTACGCGCGGGTCAAATTGTCTCCATCACATCGGGAGAGCCGTCATGATGGTTCGCCGCACGCTCATCGCCCTTGTCGGCATCGGCTCCCTCGTTGCGCTCAGTGGCTGCTCGGAGAACGAGGCGGCCCCGGCGCCCCCCGTCCGGCCCGTCTTGTCGATGCTGGTGGCGCCGCAGGGCGCCGAGACGATCCGCTTCACCGGCACGGTCCAGCCGCGCTTTTCGCGCGATCTTGGCTTCCGCGTGCTGGGCCGCGTGGTCTCGCGCGATGTTGATGTCGGTCAGACGGTTACGGCCGGACAGCTTCTCGCCTCGCTCGACCCGACGACGCTCACCCTTGCCGTGCGGCAGCTGGAGGCGGAGCTTGCCAAGGCCGAGGCCCAGCTCGTCTATGCGACCGCGACCCGCGACCGGAAGAAGGTGCTCGTCGCCCACAAGGTCGCCTCGCAGTCCGACCTCGATACGGCGGAAGAGTCGCTGGCGAGTGCCAATGCCGCCGTCACCCGCGCCCAAGCCGCCCTCGACAAGGCGCAGGAACAGCTGTCCTATACCCGCCTCCTGTCCGAGACCGATGGCATCGTCACCGCCACCAATGCCGAAGTGGGGCAGACGGTGAATGCCGGCCAGACCGTCATCACCGTCGCGCAGGCCGATATCCGCGAGGCCATGGTCGATGTTCCCGACGAGATGGCGCGGGCGATCAAGGTGGGTGACCCGTTCACCACCTCGCTGCAGGTCGAACCCGGCATCCATGCAGATGGACGCGTGCGCGAGATCGCGCCGCAGGCCGACGCCGCCACCCGGACACGGCGCATCCGCATCACGCTCGACGCGCCCCCGCCGACCTTCCGCATCGGCACGACCGTGGTCGCGTCGCCGCAGCAGATCACGCGGAACGCCATCGAGCTGCCGCGCTCGGCCCTGCTCACGGTCGATGACCACACCTTTGTCTGGGTCGTGGACGAGCAGGCGATGACCGTCTCGCGCCGGCCCGTGGAGGTCGCGGACGAGGTCGGCGAGACCGTCCGGATCACCCAAGGGGTCGAGGCCGGGACGCGGGTCGTGACCGCCGGGGTGAACAGCCTTTCCGACAACCAGAAGATCAAGATCGACCCGGAGATGGTCCCATGAACGGCTTCAACCTGTCGGATTGGGCGCTCCGCCACCGCTCGCTGGTCTGGTACTTCATGCTTATCGCGTCGGTTGCCGGCGCCATGGCCTATTTCAATCTCGGTCGTGAAGAAGATCCCAACTTCACCATCAAGACGATGCTCATCACCGCCACCTGGCCGGGGGCGACGATCGAGGACACCGCGACGCAGGTGACCGACCGGATCGAGCGCAAGCTCGAGGAGATCACCACCCTCGATTACACCAAGAGCCAGACGTCCCCGGGCCGGACTACGATCTTCCTCAACCTGCGCGACACAACGCAGGGGCGCGCGGTCAACGACACCTGGCTGCGGGTGCGCAACATCCTCACAGACCTCAAGGGCGAACTGCCCGAGGGCGTGCAGGGCCCGTTCTTCAACGATGATTTCGGCGACGTCTACGGCAATATCTACGCCTTCACCTCCGACGGCCTCAGCCAGCGCCAGCTGCGCGACTATGCGGAGGCGGCGCGGGCGCAGATCCTAACCGTGCCGAATGTCGGCAAGGTCAACCTGATCGGGGCGCAGGACGAGATCGTCTATCTCGAATTCTCCACCGCGCAGATGGCGGCGCTCGGCCTTTCCCAGCAGACCATCATCGATGCGTTGAGCGCCCAGAACGCCGTCGCTCCCTCCGGCACCGTCGAGGCGGCTGGCGAGCGGATCTCGGTGCGGACCAACGGGCAGTTCGCCTCGGAGAAGGACCTGAGCAAGGTCAATCTCTGGATCAATAACCGCTTCTTCCGCCTGTCTGACGTGGCGACCATCACCCGCGGCTATGCCGACCCGCCCAGCTCGCTGTTTCGCTACAACGGACAGCCAGCCATCGGCCTGGCCATCGGCATGAAGCCCGCCGCCAACCTGCTGCAGTTCGGTGAGGCGCTGTCCGAAGAGATGCGCCGGATCGAGGCCGAGCTGCCCGTCGGCGTCGGCGTGCATCTGGTCTCCGACCAGCCACAGGTGGTCGAGGAGGCGGTCGGCGGATTCACCAAGGCGCTGGGCGAGGCGGTCGCGATCGTCCTCGTCGTGTCCTTCATCAGCCTCGGCATGCGCGCCGGCCTCGTCGTCGCCCTGTCGATCCCGCTGGTGCTGGCGATCACCTTCGTGGTGATGGAATATCTCGGCATCTCGCTGCAGCGCATTTCGCTCGGCGCGCTCATCATCGCCCTCGGCCTGCTGGTGGACGACGCCATGATCGCCGTCGAGATGATGGTCTCACGGCTCGAAGTCGGGGATACGCTGGAGAAGGCGGCGACCCACGTCTACACCTCCACCGCCTTCCCCATGCTTACCGGCACGCTGGTCACGGTCGCCAGCTTCATTCCCGTCGGCCTGAACAACAGCAGCGCCGGCGAGTTCACCTTCACCCTGTTCGTCGTCATCGCGGTCTCGCTGATCGTCTCGTGGATTGTCGCCGTGGTGTTCACGCCGCTGCTCGGCGTCAGCCTGCTGCCGAAATCCATGAAGAAGCATCACGAGGAAGCGGGACGCTTCACCCGGCTGTTCCGGTGGGTCCTGCATGGCTGCGTGCGCTTCAAATGGCTGACCATCGCCGCCACCCTCGCGCTCTTCGCCGGCGCGATTGTCGGCATGGGGTTTGTGCAGCAGCAGTTCTTTCCCTCATCGGACCGACCGGAAGTCATTGTCGACTGGACGGCGCCGCAGAACACCTCGATCACCGAGACGCGGGCGCAGATGGACCGCTTCGAGGCGGCGCTGAAAGGCGACGACGACATCGCGTTCTGGTCCTCCTATGTCGGCGAGGGCGCCCAGCGTTTCCTGCTGTCCTATGACGTGCAGCCGGCGAGCCCGAATTTCGGGCAGATCGTCATCATGACCAAGGGGCTCGAACAGCGCGAACGCGTGATCAAGCGCCTCAAGGCGCTGGGCGAAAAAGAGTTCGTCGGCACCGACGTGTTCGTCCACCCGCTCGACATCGGGCCGCCGGTCGGGCGCCCGATCCAGTACCGGATCAGCGGACCGGATGTCGCGAAGGTGCGGGCCTATGCCCAGGAGGTCGCCGGCATTGTCGGCGCCAACGAAAACACCGATCGCGTCACCTATGACTGGATCGAGCCGGGACGGGTGGTGATGATCGATATCCTGCAGGACAAGGCGCGCCAGCTGGGCGTCACCTCGCAGGACGTGGCGACGGTGATGAACGGTGTCGTCGGTGGATCGACCGCCACCCAGATCCGCGATTCCATCTACCTGGTGGATGTGGTGAGCCGGGCCCGCTCCACCGAGCGCGCCTCGATCGAGACGCTGGAGAACCTGCAGATCCCGACCCAGAACGGGCGGTCCTTCCCGCTCGCGGCGATCGCGACGTTCCATTACGAGCTGGAGCAGCCGATCCTGTGGCGGCGCAACCGCATCCCGACCATCACGGTCAAGGCCGGCCTGGTGACATCGGTCCAGCCGGCGACCGTAGTCGACCAGATCAAGCCGCAGATCGACGCCTTCATCGCCAAGCTGCCCCCGGGCTACCATGTGGTCACCGGTGGTGCGGTCGAGGAGAGCGCCAAGGGCCAGGGCCCGATCCTCGCCATCGCGCCGTTCATGCTGATCACCATGGCGACGCTGCTGATGTTCCAGCTCCAGAGCTTCCAGCGCCTGTTCCTGGTGGTGGCCGTGGCGCCGCTCGGCCTGATCGGCGTGGTCGCCGCGCTGCTTCCTTCCGGCGCGCCGCTGGGCTTCGTTGCGATATTGGGCGTGCTGGCGCTAATCGGCATCCTGATCCGCAACTCCGTCATCCTGGTCGTTCAGATCGAGCACCTGATCGAGCAGGGACAGGACAAATGGCACGCCGTGCTGGAGGCGACCGAACACCGGATGCGGCCGATCATGCTGACCGCCGCAGCCGCCTCGCTCGCGTTGATCCCGATCTCGCGCGAGGTGTTCTGGGGGCCGATGGCCTATGCGATGATGGGTGGGATCATCGTCGGCACGGTACTGACGCTGTTGTTCCTGCCGGCGCTGTATGTCGCCTGGTTCCGCATCAAGGAGCGGGACGATGCGCAGGCCGAGGACGCTACGGACGCTGTACCCCTCCAAACTGTGGGCGATGGCGCCCGGTGAACAGGGCTGGCGCGAAACGGGGCGCGTCTGACGCGGCGCATGCGTGGGTGGGCGCGCGCCTGCACCTGCGCGACCTCGAGCGCGCTCATTGGCGCGTGCTTGAGGAACTGGCGCCGATCGAGGGCGGGGCGAGGGAGCCGCTGAAAGGCCTTTTGCGCACCTTCCTGTCGATCAATCTGCAGCCGGAACTGATCGCGCTGAAGCGTATGCAGGCCGCGTTGCGTCTCAACCCGGCGTCTTTGCCGGGTTGAGACAGGCTTTGGGCGAGGCGATGTCCGGCTGGCGGGCGCACGCCCGGGCGTCAATCGCCGATGAACACGAAGCAGACGTCACTGCGGATGCCCGGAAGGGCGGCGATGACATCGCTCATCCCCGGGTCAGGGCAGGCCGCAGACCATGACAGGCCGGCGGCGCCGCACAATCAGCAGCACCAGTGCAAGACCGGACGCCGAGGCCGCCGCACCGGCCAGGGCCACGGCAGGATAGCCCAACCCGCCGGCAATCACCGCACCGCCAAGGGCGGCGCCGATCGCGTTGCCGAGATTGAAGGCGCCGATATTCACCGCCGAGGCGAGGTTCGGCGCGTCCGAGGCGGCTTCCATCACCCGCATCTGCAGCGGCGGCACGAGGGCGAAGCTCGCCACGCCCCACAGGAAGATCACCACCACGGTCGGCACCGCCAAGGGCATCAGCGCCGCGAACGCGATCAGCAGCACCGTCAGCGCGGCCAAAGTGACGATCAGCGTGCGATCGACCGAGCGGTCGGCGAACCGTCCGCCCAGCCAGTTGCCGACCGTGAGGCCAACGCCATAGGTCACCAGCATCGAGGTGACGAAGCCGATGGAGGCCGCGGTCTCCTGCTGCAGGATCGGCGCGATATAGGTGAAGACGGTGAACATCGCGGTGGAGCTGATGACGGTCAGCGCGAGCGCCAGCAGCACCGGCCCGCGGCCGAGCACCTTCAGCTCCGACGCCATGTCCCCGCCGGCATCGGCCGCCACCTTCGGCAGCGTCAGGCGCAGCGCCGCCATCGCGATGATCCCGAGCACCGCGATGCCCCAGAATGCCGCGCGCCAGCCGACAAGGTCGCCGGCCCAGGTCGCCAGCGGCACGCCGACGACGTTGGCGATGGTGAGGCCCATGAACATCGCCGCCACCGCCCCGGCGCGCCGGTTCTCCGGCACCAGGCTGGCCGCAACGATGGAGCCGACACCGAAAAAGGCGCCATGGTTGAGCGAGGTGATCAGCCGCGCCGCCAGCAGCATCTCATAGCTGGTCGACAGCGCCGCTATCAGGTTGCCGAGGGTGAAGATCGCCATCAGGCCGATCAGCAGGGCGCGGCGCGGCACCCGGCCGGTGGTGAGCGTCATCAGCGGCGCGCCCAGCATGACGCCGATGGCATAGGCGCTGATCAGCAGGCCGGCGCTCGGGATCGAGACGCCGAGATCGCTGGCGATGACCGGCAGCAGGCCCATGGGCGCGAACTCGGTCACGCCGATGCCGAAGGCGCCGGCAGCCAGCGCCAGAAGCGGAGGATTCAGTTTCATGTCGAGGCTTCCGGTTCAGACCAGCGGCGGGTTCAGGCGGGCGAACCCTTCCTGCTGGCGATAGGGCGTGTGGGGATAGGGCGGCAGGACATCGCTGGCGGCATCCAGCGCCGCCCTCTGCGCCGGCGTGAGCGACCAGCCGACGGCACCGAGGTTTTGCCGAAGCTGCTCCTCATTGCGCGCGCCGATGATGACGGAGGCGACGGTCGGGCGCTGCAGCAGCCAGTTGATCGCGATCTGCGGCACCGTCTTGCCGGTTTCCCCGGCGATGGCCTCCAGCGCATCGACCACGCGGTAGAGATGCGCGTCCTCGACCGGCGGGGCGAAGGCGGCGGTCTCGTGCAGGCGGCTGCCCTGCGGGATCGGCGCGCCCCGGCGGATCCTGCCGGTCAGCCGGCCCCAGCCCAGCGGGCTCCACACCAGCGCGCCGACGCCCTGGTCCGCCCCGAGCGGCATCAGGTCGGCCTCCTAGGCGCGGCCGATCAGCGAGTAATAGACCTGATGCGCCACGAAGCGCGGGCGCCCGTCGCGATCCGCCGCCGCCAGCGCCTTCATCAGCTGCCAGCCGGGATAGTTGGAAACGCCGGTGTAGCGGACCTTGCCGGAAGCGACGAGGGTTTCCAGCGTGGCAAGCAGCTCCTCGGCCGGTGTCGAGGCGTCGAAGGCGTGCAGCTGCAACAGGTCGATATAATCCGTGCCGAGCCGACGCAGCGCGGCCTCCACCTGCCGGATCAGCCGACTGCGGGAGACGCCCCAGTCGCCGGGGCCGTCGCCGGTCGGCAGTCCGGTCTTGGTGGAGATCAGCAACGCGTCGCGGCGCCCCTTGATGGCCTCGCCGAGCACCCGCTCCGAGGCGCCGTCGGAATAGACGTCCGCCGTGTCGAACAGGTTGACCCCGGCCTCCAGGCAGATGTCGACCAGACGCCGCGCCTCGGTGGCGTCGCTCTGGCCCCAGGCGCCAAACAGCGGCCCGGCGCCGCCGAACGTCCCCGCACCGAAACTCAAAACGGGAACCCGAAGTCCCGAAGATCCCAACTGCCTGTATTCCACCATGGCCTCCAGAGGTGAGAAGATATTTCCCTGCACAGATGGACGATCGCCAACCGACGCAGTAGGGCTGTTTCGAGCCAAGCATTTTTGAATTGAGCGCAAGGATGGGAAGCGAAGGTACAGATCGCGCGCGCGAGCTGGAGGTGTTCTCGGCCATTGCGCGCACCGGCAGCTTCTCCGCCGCCGGCCGCGCGCTGGGCCTCACCCCCTCGGCGGTCAGCCGGACCATCGATCGCATCGAGGCGCGTCTCGGGGTGCGGCTGCTGATCCGCACCACGCGGGCGCTGACCCTCACTGCGGAGGGGCTGAGCTATCTCGGTGCTGCACGGCGCATTCTCGCCGATCTCGACGAGGCCGAGCGCGTCATCGCCGACCAGGGCGCCCCGCGCGGAAGGCTGCGGGTCAGTGCGGCCTTTTCGCATGGCCGCCTGTGCATCGTTCCCCTGCTCGGCGATTTCGTCCGCCGCTACCCGCACATTCTCATCGATATCAGCCTGACCGACGCCGTGGTCGACGTCGCGGCGGGGCAGGCGGATGTGGCGATACGGTTCGGGCCGCTGGCCGACAGCGCGCTGACGGCACGGCGGCTCGGCGAAACCGGGCGCTCCATCGTGGCCTCGCCCTCATATCTCCTACGGCATGGCACGCCCGAGGTGCCCGAAGACCTGCTCCACCACAATTGCCTGAATTTCAATTTCCGCCGCGCCGAGCCGTTATGGCCGTTCCGCCGCGACGGGCGGGACTACGCGCTGGCCGTGACCGGAACCATCGAGGCCAATAATGGCGAGACGCTGGGTCAGCTTGCGGCAGCCGGGGTTGGAATCGCCCGTGTGGGCAATTTCGGCGTCGTCGACGACCTGGCGGCCGGCCGGCTGGTGCCGCTGCTGGAGGCGTTCAATCCCGGGGATGTCGAGCCGATCCATGCCGTCTTCGTCGGCGGCGCCAACATGCCCGCCCGGGTGCGCGTCTTTGTCGACTTTCTCGCCGAAGCCCTGCGCTGACAGCACCGGGAGCGGCCGCGCATCCGGCAGGCGAGGCCGCTCGTGGTCCGGCAACGACCGGCCCGATCGCCGCCATCTGGCGAAGGAGGCCTCCATGGCGCCGGCGGTTGGCGTCGGCGTCGCACGTCGGTAGCCCGGGGAGGGCGCGAAAGAGGCGGCATCGTCTCGGAGGGGTGCTTCGGCGCTCGAAAACGGCGGCTGCAAAAGGTGGCGGAAAGCCCTGAGAGGGTTGGCTTCCAGGGGGTTGGGCACCCCGCCAGAGGCGCAAAAGACCCGCTGGCCGAGCCCTGGAGGGGCGCGAAGGCGCCGGAAAAATCGCCCGGAATTTTGCTGCCAATGGCGACCTGGCACCCGGGGAAAGCGGGTATTGTCCGGCGGCTGTGGATAATTTAAACTCATAAAAACAACGCGCTAGGGCCAAACCGCAGGCCGACCGGCCGGGTTCGGACGCCTGTCATCTTTCTGAATTGATAGGTGTTGACATGCGGACCGGGTGGCCCCTATAAAGCGCCCATCGACGCGGCGCCACCGCAACGGCGGGTTTGGCGCTCCTCTGAAGCACCCCACTTTGGTGAGGCTGCGGCGGCCGGT